>NZ_CP100604.1:4131273-6730046 GCF_031202265.1 Bradyrhizobium sp. Ash2021
GGCCGCCGGTGGTGAAGCGCCTCGGTCAGGATTTGACCAAACAGGAGCTCGGCGGCGCCGAGATCCAGACCCGGGCCGGCGGCATCGACCATGCCGTCGATACCGAGGAAGAAGCCTTTGAATGCGCCCGGCGCTTCCTGTCCTATCTGCCGTCGTCGGTTTATAGCCTGCCGCCGACGACGCCTTGCACCGACGATCCGGAGCGCGCCGAGGAATCCCTGATGAAGGCGGTGCCGCGCAATCGCCGTCAGGTCTACAAGATGCGCCCGATCATCGATGCCGTCGTCGACAAGGGCTCGTTCTTCGAGGTGGCTGCGAATTTCGGCCGCCCGGTCATCACCGGGCTCGCGCGGCTCGAAGGCCGCGCGGTGTTTTTGCTGGCCAGCGATCCCTTTCACTATGGCGGGTCGTGGACGGCGGACGCGTGCCAGAAGGTGGTGCGCTGGGTCGATTTCGCCGAGACCTTCCATCTGCCGGTGGTCTATCTGATGGATTGCCCGGGTTTCATGATCGGGCTCGAGGCCGAGAAGTCGGCCACCATCCGCCACGGCGTGCGGGCGATGGCCGCCGTCAACCAGTCGACCGTGCCCTGGTGCACCATCATCGTGCGCAATGCGTTTGGCGTCGCCGGCGTCGTGCATCAGCCGGCCAACCGCTACTCAATGCGCTACGCCTGGCCGTCGGCCTATTGGGGCTCGCTGCCGTTGGAGGGCGGCATCGAAGCCGCCTACCGCGCCGACATCGACGCGGCGGACGATCCGGCGGCGAAACTGAAAGAGATCGAGGACCGTCTCAACAAGCTGCGCTCGCCGTTCCGCTCGGCCGAAAAATTCTGGGTCGAGGAAGTGATCGATCCCCGCAAGACTCGCTCGTTGCTGTGCGAGTTCGCGCGCCTCGCCGAACCGATCCGCACGCCGGGCCCGGCGACCAGTATGACGATCAGGCCGTAGTTCCCGTCATTGCGAGGAGCGAAGCGACGAAGCAATCCATTCTTCCTTTGCCGCACGATGGATTGCTTCGCTTCGCTCGCAATGACGGCTGAGGGTCCTCACGCAGCCGCCGCCGCCGCTGCCGCCACCACCTTCGGCGCCGGCCGCGAGATCGCCAGCACGATCACCGACGCGACGACGCAAAGCGCGCCGGCAACGAAGAATGCCGGCAGGTAGGTCGCATATATCGTCCGCGACAGGCCGGCGCCGAACGCTGCTGAGGCAGCGCCGAGCTGGTGGCCGGCAAAGATCCAGCCGAACACCAGATTGGCGCGTTCCGGCCCGAACCGTTGTGCGGTGAGACGCACGGTCGGCGGCACCGTGGCGATCCAGTCGAGGCCGTAGAACATCGCAAACAGCGACAGCCCGTAGAACGAGAAGTTGGTGAAGGGCAGGAACAGCAGCGACAGGCCGCGCAGCCCGTAATACCAGAACAGCAGATGCCGGTTGTCGTAGCGGTCCGACAGCCAGCCCGAGACGATGGTGCCGAAGAAGTCGAAGATGCCCATGGCAGCGAGCAGGCTCGCGGCCTGAACCTGCGGAATCCCGAAATCGAGGCACATCGGAATCAGATGCACCTGGATCAGGCCGTTGGTGGAGGCGCCGCAGATGAAGAAGGTCGCGAACAGGATCCAGAAGGCCCGCGATTTCGAGGCGTCGCGCAGCGTGCCGAGCGCCGCCGCCATGATCGGCGCGTTATTGGGAGGCGGCGCCGGCAATGGCTCGGTGCCCTCATCGCCAAATGGCCTCAGACCCAAATCGCCTGGCCGATCGCGCATGATCATCAGCACGGCAAACGCCGCGACGCCCAGCATCACGCAGACCAGCCCCAGCGCGACGCGCCAGCCGTAGCGATCGGTCAGTGTTGCCAGCAGCGGCAGGAAGACGAGCTGGCCCGTGGCCACGCTGGCGGTGAGAATGCCGACCACCAGCCCGCGCCGCGCCGCAAACCAGCGCGCGGCAACGGTTGCGCCCAGCACCAGCGCGGTCATGCCGGTGCCGACGCCGATCACCACGCCCCACAGCAGCACCAGGTGCCAGACCTTTGTCATGGCCAGCGAGGCCATAAGACCGGAGGCCACCACCAGCAAGGCCGACAGCGTCACGTTGCGCAGGCCGTAGCGGTTCAACAGTGCGGCGGCGAATGGCGCCATCAACCCGAACAGGATGAACCGGATCGACAACGCCGAGGAAATCTCGGCGGGGGACCAGCCGAACTCCTTTTGCAGCGGCACGATGAACACGCCGGGCGCGCCGACGGTGCCGGCGGTGATCAGCGCGGTGAGGAAGGTCACGCCGACCATCGCCCAGCCGTAATGGATATTGCGGCGAGCGAGGGCGGCCGACAGCCAGTTCGAGATCATTGAGCCTCAGAGGGTTTGATTGGGAGCGCTACCAGGACGTCTTATGCAGGGTTTTCCGGGAAGTCGCTTGGAGGTTCACTTGAGGTTCACTTGGGGTTTTCCTGGAAATTCCGTCTGATTTGCTTGACCTGCGCATCCTGACGTAAAAGCCATTTGACTGAAATGGTGTACTTCCCTCATTTCAGGACATGCACCACAAGCGCTTAGTGGACGAAGCGCTCCACCGCAATCGCGGTGGCTTCGCCGCCGCCGATGCAGAGGGCGGCGACACCGCGCTTCAAATTCTGAGCTTCGAGCGCATGCAACAGCGTCACGATCAGCCGCGCGCCGGTGGCGCCGATGGGATGGCCGAGCGCGCAGGCGCCGCCGTTGATGTTGAGTTTGTCTCTGGGAATGCCAAGATCGCGCTGGGCGGCCATCGCCACGACGGCAAAGGCTTCGTTGATCTCGAACAGATCGACATCGCCGACGCTCCAGCCGACCTTGTCGAGCAGCTTGCGGATCGCCGGGATCGGCGCGGTGGTAAACCACTGCGGCTCCTGGCTGTGGGTGGCGTGGCCCTTGATCTCCGCCAGCGTGGGGAGGCCTTCGCGATCGGCGAGCGAGCGTTTGGTGAGGATGAGCGCTGCGGCGCCGTCGGCATTGGCGGAGGAGGCGGCCGGCGTGATGGTGCCGTTGGCGCGGAACGCCGGCTTCAGCCCCGGAATTTTGGCGGGATCCACTTTAAGCGGATGCTCGTCATTGGCGATGATGCGCGGGCCAGCCTTTTCCGTCAGGGTGATCGGCGCGATCTCGGCCCTGAACGCGCCGCCTTCGACCGCCTTGCGGGCGCGGGTCAGCGTTTCCATGGCGTAGGCGTCCTGGTCCTTGCGGGTAAACTGATAGGCTTCCGCGGTGGCTTCGCCGAAATCGCCCATCGAGCGGCCGGTCTCATAGGCATCTTCCAGCCCGTCCATCATCATGTGGTCGATCAGCCGGTCATGTCCGGCGCGATAGCCGGAGCGGGCCTTTGCCAGCAGATACGGCGCATTGCTCATGCTCTCCATGCCGCCCGACAGCACGATCCCGGCGGAACCGGCATTGATGATGTCGTGCGCCAGCATGGTCGCCTTCATGCCGGAGCCGCACACCTTGTTGATGGTGGTGGCGCCGGTGGCGTCCGGCAGTTTGGCGCCGCGCGCGGCCTGCCGGGCCGGTGCCTGGCCCTGTCCGGCCGGCAGCACATTTCCCATGAACACCTCGTCGATCCGCTCGGGGGCCAGTTTGGCCCGCTCCAGCGCCGCGCCGATCACATGCGAACCGAGCTTGTGCGCCGAAAACGGCGACAGATCGCCCATAAAGCGGCCGAGCGGGGTGCGGGCGGCGGAAAGGATGACGACGGGATCGGAGGTGGCGGCCATGGCGGGTCTCCTGGGATGTCAGATCGTTAACATTACGATCATCATATGATGCGCCGCAAAAATTGCAACCGAGCCCGTCATGACAAATTGTCGTGTTCGGATGAATTCGAGCATAGCCGCATGCGGTACTGCCGATTGACACGGGCATCGTCGGCGCTACGCTGCCCAAACAGGGAAGTTTTCCCAAAGAATCAAGAAAAGGGCAGGGGAACGCCGTGAAACGCGTCATCGCGTCTTGAGCGGAGCCGGGCGAACTTCCGCGCTCGCGCCATTCCACATCCGCAACTATCGCTTCCAATGGCCGTCCGATCTGCTCACCTCCTGGGCGTTCGAGGTCGAGACGCTGGTGCTCGGCTGGTACATCATGGTCGAGACCGGTTCGGTGCTGCTGCTGACTGTGCTCGCATCGTTGCAATATGTCGGGACATTGATTGCGCCGGTACTCGGTATGGTCGGGGACCGCATGGGGCATCGGGATCTTCTGGCCGCGATGCGCCTTGCCTATACCGTGCTCTCTGCGACCATCATGACGCTGGCGCTGACCGGGCATTTGGCTCCGCTGAATGTCATGATCATCGTCTCGATCATGGGCCTGATCCGCCCTTCGGATCTCGGTGTGCGCGGCGCACTGCTCGCGGACATTATGCCCGCCGAGCTACTGGTTGGTGCCATCAGTCTGGCGCGCACGACGCAGGACACCGCGCGCATCGCCGGCGCATTGACCGGTGCCGCATTGTTCGCCGCTCTCGGCATCGGTTTTGTGTATGTGGCGATCGCCTGTTTCTATCTCGCGGCCGCCGTCTTGATGCTTTGCCTGACCCGTCCGGCAAAATCTCTCGGCGCAGTCGATCACCCGGCGAATGATACGCCGAGCTCGACCCTGCTGCGGGACCTGAAGGAGGGCATCGTTTATGCCTGGAGTGGTCCGGGAATGCGCGCGGCGCTTTGCGTCGCGTTCCTGGCCAATCTCACCGCATTTCCCCTGACAAACGGATTGCTGCCTTACGTGGCGCGCGACATCTTTCATACCGACCAGACCGGCCTTGGCTATCTATCGGCGAGCTTCGCGGTGGGCTCGCTGATCGGTTCGATCACGCTCAGTTTGGCCGGCGGCGTGCGCATCGCCCGGCTTTTGATCGGCGCGACGCTTGCCTGGTACGCGATGCTGTTGGTGTTCGTCGAGATCAGGACAATGCCGGTGGCGATGGCCTGCCTTGTGCTTGCCGGCATGGCGCAGAGCATGTCGATGATTTCGGCCGCCGTAATGCTGATGCGCCACGCCAGCGCACATCTCCGTGGCCGCGTAATGGGGGTGCGCATGATGGTGATCTACGGCCTGCCCCTCGGGTTGCTTGCGGCCGGCAGCTTGATTGATCTGATCGGCTATTCCGCGACCGGCACGCTCTATGGATCTGCGGGGTTTATCGCGATGATGGCGATCGCGCTGCATTGGCGCGCCGATCTCTGGCCGGTGCACGCGCCGGCGAATGTGCGGTGAAAGGGCGATGAGGCGTTTATACGCCGTTAGCGCTTGCGATCCAGAAAGCCCTGCATCAGCCGCTGCGGTTCGCCGGTCAGGAACGATTGTCCGAACACGCCGACGCTCAAGTTGACGGATTCCGTCAACGGCAACTCTTCCCATTGCCGCAGTAGGGCCTTTTGCGTGCGCAGCGCCTCGGGGCCGCATTCGAGCAAGGCCTTCACCGTGTGCTCCACCGCGGCGTCAAGGCCGCTTTGCGGCGCGACTACGTCGACGAGGCCCCAGCCGAGCGCGGTCGGCGCGTCGATGTTTTCGGCCGTCATCACCAGCCAGCGGGCGCGGCCCCAGCCGATCAGCCGCGGCAGCAGCGCCGCGTGGATCACCGAGGGGATGCCGACGCGCACCTCGGGCATGCCGAACATGGCATCATGGGCGGCAATCCGGAAATCGCAGGCGGCGGCCACTTCTAGCCCGCCGCCGAGGCACCAGCCGGGCAGCCGCGCGATCACCGGCGCCGGAAAGTTTCGCACGGCTTCGCAGAGGTCGCGCAGCCGCGTGATGAAGGCTTCCGCGGATTTCTGCTCGAGTTTGGCCATCTCCTTGATGTCGGCGCCGCCGATCATGCTTTTTTCGCTCTGGCCGGCCAGGATCACCGCGCGGATGTCCTTGTCACCGGCGAGCTTCTCGAATCCCTCGCGCACGCCGTCGGTGACGGCGGAACCGAGGATATTGAGGGAACCGGCGTTGCAGATGGTCAGGCGAACGACGCCGCGCGGATCGCGGTCGACGCCGCAATGGGGATTGAGCATGTCCATGGAAAGTCTCGGCAAACAGGGGGCGGATCGCGCCACTTCCCGGACAAAGCATGGCCTTGTCAAGGGACCGGGAGGCGGCAGCGTTGCGAAGGCGCGGCGGCTGTTGTAATATGACATTCATCATTCAATGGAGCCGTCATGACGATCACCGATACCGCCGACCTGTTTTCGCCCGCCACCCGCCGGGAGCGCGTGGTGGAGTGGCAGGCGCCGGGGCCGGTAGCGAAGGCCGCGGCCAAAATGTCCGGGCTGGAGGTGATGGGTGCGATCCGGGACGGCATCCTGCCAGCGCCGCCGATGGCGCGGCTGATCGGCTTTCGCATGACCGTGGCCGAGCCGGGGCGGATCGTGATGGAATTGGCGCCCCATGAGAGCCTGGAGAACACGATCGGCCTGCTGCATGGTGCTACCGCCGCGGCCTTGCTGGACACCGCCATGGGCTGCGCGATCTCGACCATGCTGCCGGCGGGACAGACCTCGGTCACCCTCGACCTGAAACTGACTTATTTGCGGTCGCTGTCGGTTCGTTCTGGGACAATTCAGGCCGAAGGAAAAGTCGTAAAACTCGGTCGCCAGACCAGCTACGCCGAGGGTTTCGTCCGCGACGGCGCGGGTCATCTTGCGGTGCACTCAACCGCGACCTTTTCGATGATCGGCGCGGGGGAAAACGCGAAATTGATGCAGCTTTTCCGGGGCACAACTGCTATTATATGACTGCAAACATCCAATGAGACCCCCATGCGATATTCCAGGGAACACAAGCAGGAAACCCACGCGCGGATCGTGAAGAAGGCCTCGGTCCGGCTTCGCGAGAAGGGCGCGCACGGCATCGGCGTCGCCGATCTGATGAAGGAGGCCGGCCTGACCCATGGCGGTTTCTACGCGCATTTCGATTCGCGCGAAGCGCTGGTGATCGAGGCCTTTGCCTATGCGATGGACCGCTCCACCGAGCGCTGGCGCAAGATCGCCGAAACGACGCCGCCGAACAAACGTCTGGCCACCATCGTCGAAACCTATCTAAACCCGGTGCATCGCGACGATCCCGGCAATGGCTGCGCGGTGCCGTCGCTGGGCGCGGAAATCGCCCGCGAAAGCCCGAAGACCCGCCGGGCGTTTGCCGCCAAGCTGGAACAGATGATCGACATGATGGCCGATCAGATATCAGATGTTCCGCGGAAGACCGCGCGCAGGCGGGCGATAGCGGCGCTTGCGACCATGATGGGGACGCTGGTGCTGGCCCGCATCGCCGGCAGCGGTGAGTTTTCCGAAGAGGTCCTCGGCGCCGGTCGTGAGGCGGTGCTCGGCCGTGCCGCAGCGGCAAAGCCGGTGGCGAAGAAGCCACGGGCGAATTAAGGACGGCGGCCCTATGCGCGTTGTCCCGACGTTCGCCGGGACGGCGTGGTGGGTTTACGGCCCGCTGAACAGCGCGCGCTCGGCTTCCACGGTCTCGTAGATGTAATCGGCCACCGCACGGATCCGCGCCAGATCCTTGCTGTCGGCGTGCATCAATAGCCAGAAGGTGCGCGTGATCCTGACCTCGTTCGGCAACACCGCGCGCAGTTCGGGGTGCGACGTCGCCATGAAATGCGGCAGCACCGCGATCCCGAAGCCGGCAATGGTGGCGTTGAGCTGCGCGATCAAATTGGCACTGCGGAACTTTGCGGAAATCTTCGGCGAGACCTGCGGGAGATAATCCAGTTCCGGCGTGAACAATAGTTCCTCGATGTAGCCGACGAAGCGATGCCTGGGCAGGTCGCCGCGGGCGGTGATGTCAGGTGCGCGGTCGAGATAGGCTGGCGCGGCATAAAGCCCGAGGCTGTAATCCAGCAGCTTGCGGCCGACGATGCGGCCTTCCTTCGGCATCGACAGGCTGATCGCGATATCGGCCTCGCGCTTCGACAGGCTGAACAGCCGGGCGGTGGCGACGAGCTGCAGATCGAGATCGGGATAACGCTCGGTGAATTGCACCAGCCGCGAGGCCAGGAAGTGGCTGCCAAAGCCGTCGGGCGCGCCGATCCGCACCGTGCCGGTCAGATGCGCCCGCGAGCCGCCGACGGCCTCCTGGTTGGCGACGATGGTCGATTCCAGCGCCTCCGCGCTGTCGGCGACGCGCTGGCCGGCCTCGGTCAGCAAATATCCGGTCTTGCGGCGGTCAAACAGTTTTGCGGAGAGATGCCGTTCCAGCCGGTCGACACGCCGGATCACTGTGGCATGATCGACGCCGAGCTGTTTTGCGGCAGCCGAAACCGATCCGCCGCGGACAATCGCCAGCACGAAGCGGAAGTCGTCCCAATCGATCGTTCCGCCGCCTTGATCCAGCATTTCCGCACATCTATGGTGCAATATATCGGACTTGTATCCCAAGAAATGCGGGTCAAAAAGGCTTTAAAGCGAACTAGCCAGGGCCTCAGGGAGAAGATTCATGCGTTCAATCGGACATTTCATCGGTGGCAAAGAGGTCAAGGGCACGTCCGGACGGACGGCCGACGTGTTTGAGCCAATGACCGGCGACGTCCAGGCCAAGGTGGCGCTGGCATCCAAGGCCGAGGTTCGTACCGCGGTGGAGAACGCCAAGGCCGCGCAGGTGGACTGGGCTAATACCAATCCGCAGCGCCGCGCCCGCGTCATGATGAAGTTCCTCGAACTCGCGCAGCGCGATTACGACAAGCTCGCCGATTTGCTGGCGCGCGAGCACGGCAAGACCGTTCCCGATGCCAAGGGCGATATCCAGCGCGGGCTCGAAGTGGTCGAATTCGCCTGTGGAATTCCGCATCTGATGAAGGGCGAATACACCGAGGGCGCCGGCCCCGGCATCGACATCTATTCAATGCGGCAGCCGCTCGGCGTCGTCGCCGGCATCACGCCGTTCAACTTCCCGGCGATGATCCCGATGTGGAAATTCGCGCCCGCGATCGCCTGCGGCAATGCGTTTATCCTGAAACCGTCGGAGCGCGATCCCGGCGTGCCGATGATGCTGGCGGCCTTGATGATCGAGGCCGGCCTGCCGCCCGGCATCCTCAACGTCGTCAATGGCGACAAGGAAGCGGTCGATGCCATTTTGGACGATCCCGATATCAGGGCGGTCGGCTTCGTCGGCTCCTCGCCGATCGCGCAATATATCTATGAGCGCGCCGCCGCCACCGGCAAACGCGCGCAGTGTTTTGGCGGCGCCAAGAATCACGCCATCGTGATGCCGGATGCCGACATGGAGCAGACCGTCGACGCCCTGATCGGCGCGGGCTACGGCTCGGCCGGCGAACGCTGCATGGCGATCTCGGTTGCGGTGCCCGTCGGCAAGACCACTGCCGACCGCCTGATGGAGAAACTGATTCCGCGCGTCGAATCCCTGAAGATCGGCACCTCGATCGATCCGTCGGCGGATTACGGCCCGCTGGTGACCAAGGAAGCGCTCAACCGCGTCCGGAATTACGTCGACATCGGCATCAAGGAAGGCGCCACACTGGCGGTCGACGGCCGCGGCTTCAAGATGCAGGGCTATGAAAACGGCTTCTATATGGGCGGCTGCCTGTTCGACAACGTCACCAAGGACATGCGGATCTACAAGGAAGAGATATTTGGACCGGTGTTGTCGGTGGTGCGCGCGCACGACTACAACGAAGCGCTGGCGCTGCCGTCGGACCATGATTACGGCAACGGGGTTGCGATCTTCACCCGCGACGGCGACGCCGCGCGCGATTTCGCCGCCAAGGTGAACGTCGGCATGGTCGGCATCAACGTGCCGATCCCGGTGCCGATCGCCTATTACACTTTTGGCGGCTGGAAGAAGTCCGGTTTTGGCGATCTCAACCAGCACGGTCCGGATTCGATCCGCTTCTACACCAAGACCAAGACCATCACCTCGCGCTGGCCGTCCGGCGTCAAGGAGGGCGCGGAGTTCTCGATTCCGACCATGAACTAATCACGACGGAAATGCATTTCGCTCTCAACGAGGACCAGATTGCGGTTCGCGATATGGCGCGGGAATTCGCCGCGGAAAAAATCGCGCCGCATGCGATCCGCTGGGACGAGGAGAAGCATTTTCCGGTCGACGTGATGCGCGAAGCCGCCAAGCTCGGCATCGGCGGCGTCTATATCAGGGATGACGTCGGCGGCTCGGCGCTGACGCGGTTCGACGCGGCGCTGATCTTCGAGGCGCTGGCACAGGGCTGCCCGACGGTGTCGGCGTTCATCTCGATCCACAACATGGCGTCGTGGATGATCGATGCTTATGGCAATGACACCCAGCGCCAAAAGTGGTTGCCGAAGCTCTGCACCATGGAGCTGTTGGCCAGCTACTGCCTGACCGAGCCCGGCTCCGGCTCGGACGCCGCGGCGCTGCGCACCCGCGCGGTGCGCGACGGCGATCATTACGTGCTCAACGGCCAAAAACAGTTCATCTCCGGCGCCGGCAAGGGCGACGTCTATGTCGTGATGGTGCGGACCGGCGCCGACGGCCCTGGCGGCATCTCGACGCTGGTGATCGACGGCGACACGCCCGGCCTCTCGTTTGGCGCCAACGAACGCAAGATGGGCTGGAATGCGCAGCCGACCCGCGCGGTGATTTTTGAGAATGCCCGCGTCCCCGTTGAAAACAGACTCGGCGAGGAGGGCATCGGCTTCAAGATCGCGATGGCCGGCCTCGACGGCGGCCGCATCAATATCGCGGCGTGCTCGCTCGGCGGCGCGCAAAACGCGCTCGACAAATCGCTCGCCTACATGAAAGAGCGCAAGGCGTTCGGAAAACGCCTCGACGAATTCCAGGCGCTGCAGTTTCGCCTGGCCGACATGGCGACCGAGCTGGAGGCGGCGCGCACCTTCGTGTGGCGCGCGGCTGCCGCGCTCGACCGCAAGGACGCGGATGCGACCATGCTGTGCGCGATGGCCAAGCGTTTTGGTACCGATGTCGGCTTTGAAGTCGCCAATCAGGCGCTGCAATTGCACGGCGGCTATGGCTATCTCAGCGAATACGGCATCGAAAAGATCGTCCGCGATTTGCGCGTGCACCAGATCCTGGAAGGAACCAACGAGATCATGCGGCTGATCGTCTCGAGAAAACTGATCGAGGGGACGCGATGACGGCCGCCGCTGCCATCACCGAATCCGAAGGCGACCTGATCGCGCGCCGCGAAGGTACTGCCGGCATCATCCGCCTCAACCGGCCCAAGGCGATCAATGCGGTGACGCTGGAGATGTTTCGCGACATCGACAAGGCGCTTGATCGTTTCGAAGCCGATCCCGAGGTGGCCGTGATCGTGCTGGAAGGCGCCGGCGAACGCGGCCTCTGCGCCGGCGGCGATATCCGCGCGCTCTGGGAAAGCTCGAAGGTGAAGGGCGATCTCGGCAAGATCCTTTGGCGCGAGGAATACATCCTCAACGACCGCATCGCCAGGTTTGCAAAGCCCTATGTGGCCTTCATGGACGGCATCGTAATGGGCGGCGGCGTTGGCCTGTCAGCCCATAGCGCCCATCGCGTCGTGACCGAGAAGACAAAACTGGCGATGCCGGAAGTCGGCCTCGGCTTCTTTCCCGACGTCGGCGGAACCTGGCTACTGTCGCATTCGCCGGGCGAGATCGGCACTTATTTTGGCTTGACCGGGCAGACCATGAATGGCCCCGACGCGATCTATGCGCGGTTCGCCGATGCCGTGGTGCCGTCGGGCACGTTGGCGGCGTTGCGCGAGGCGCTCACCAAAGTGCGGCCGGGGACAACCTCCAGCGACGTCAAAACCCTGATCGACGGTTTTGCGACCGGTGCGGCCTCGGGTCCTGTCGCTGCCAACCAGGCGAAGATCGATGCCTGGTTCGGGCATGACCAGATGGAAGATATCGTCGCCGCACTTCAGCGCGACGGCTCCGAGCTGGCGCAATCCACATTGAAGACGCTGAACGAGAAATCGCCGCGCGGCATGGTGGTGACACTCAAACTGCTGCGGTTGGCGCGGGCGTCGTCGTCGCTGGAAGAGTGCCTGGTGCGGGAATATCGCGCGGCGCTGGAAGTTTTTGCCAGCGACGATTTTCGCGAAGGGGTGCGCGCCGCCGTGATCGACAAGGACCGCAGTCCAAAATGGTCGCCGCCGCGGATTGAAGATGTGACGCCGGAAATGGTGGCGCCTTACTTCGCCGAGATCGGCGCCGACGAACTGAAATTCGGCTAAATCAAACCAGAAACGTCCGGGAGGAAATCGAGATGGCAAATATCGCATTCATTGGCCTCGGCAATATGGGCGGCCCGATGGCGGCCAATCTGGTCAAGGCCGGCCACAAGGTGACCGCGTTCGATCTGGTCGAAGCCTCCAAAAATCAGGCCAGGAGCGATGGCGCTGCGATCGCCGACAGCGCGGTGGCGGCCGTGAAGGGCGCCGACACCGTGATCACGATGCTGCCCGCAGGCAAGCACGTGATTTCGGTCTGGACCGATGTCATTCCGTCCATGGCGAAGGGGGCGCTGATCATCGATTGCTCGACCATCGACGTTGAAAGCGCCAAAGCGGCGCATGCGCTCGCCGCCAAGCACGGCATGGCGTCGGTCGACGCCCCGGTGTCCGGCGGCACTGGCGGCGCCAAGGGCGCGACGCTGACCTTTATGTGCGGCGGCGAGGACAAGGCTTTCGCGGCGGCAAAACCCGTGCTGGAAAACATGGGCAAGAGACTCGTGCATTGCGGCGCCGCCGGCGCAGGTCAGGCGGCGAAAATCTGTAACAACATGATTCTTGCCATTTCCATGATCGGGGTCGGCGAAGCATTTTCGCTCGCGGAGAAGCTCGGCCTGTCGCACCAGGCGCTGTTCGACGTCGCCTCGACCTCGTCAGGGCAGTGCTGGGCGCTGACGTCTTATTGTCCGGTTCCCGGTCCGGTGCCGACGTCGCCCGCCAACAACGGCTACAAGCCCGGTTTCGCCTCGGCGCTGATGGTGAAGGACTTGACGCTGGCGCAGGATGCGGCCAAGGCGGTCGGGGCGGCAACGCCGCTCGGCAAGCACGCGCAGGAGATCTATAAGGCGTTCGACGCGGCCGGAAACGGCGGGGTCGACTTTTCCGGAATTATCCAGCACGTTCGGAGCCTCGCCGGAAAGTGATTTTCCGGTGTCATCCCGGCGCAACGGCTTTGCCGTTGTCGCTGGAGGTGCGAGCGCTTGCGAGCCTCGAAGGATGACAGGGTTGGGTGTATGTGGTCCATCCTTCGAGACGCCGCGTAGACGCGGCTCCTCAGGATGACGGCTGTAAACGCGGTGCGACCGTTCAGGGCTTAACATGACGACTTTCCAGGAAGCGCGTGCCTTTCTGCTCAAACACCGCGCCGACTACGATGCCGCGGTAACGGGATTCCGCTGGCCCGATCCGGTGCCGTTCAACTGGGCGCTGGACTGGTTCGATGCCGAGCTGGCGCACAACGCGGACAGCCGGGATCGCCCGGCGCTGTGGATCGTCGATGCCGGCAACGACAAGGAAATAAAACTCTCGTTTTCGGCGTTGTCGCGTCGTTCCAATCAGGTGGCGAATTTCCTGCGCGCGCGGGGGCTGAAGCGCGGCGATCATCTGCTGCTGTTGCTGGGCAATGTCGTGCCGCTGTGGGAGACCATGCTGGCGGCGATTAAGCTCGGCGTCGTCGTGATCCCCGCCACCACGCTGCTGACGCCGGACGAACTACGCGACCGGCTCGATCGCGGCCGGGCGAAGGTGGTGGTGGCGAGCCAAGACCAGGTCGCGAAATTCGCCGGCCTCGGCGGCGACCATCTGGTTCGTATCGTGGTCGGCGCAACGTCGAAGCATGAAGGCTGGTTGCCGTTCGAAGCGGCGGCAAGCGCTTCCGCGACCTTTACGCCGGATGGTCCGACCCAGGCCCAAGATCCGATGCTGCTCTATTTCACCTCGGGCACCACGGCAAAACCGAAACTGGTGCGGCATAGCCAACGCAGTTATCCCGTCGGCGGGCTGTCGACGATGTTCTGGCTCGGGCTGCAGCCGGGCGACGTGCATCTCAACATTTCCTCGCCGGGCTGGGCCAAGCATGCCTGGAGCTGCTTCTTCGCGCCCTGGAATGCCGGCGCCACCGTGTTCGTGGTCAACCAGCCACGCTTCGACGCCAAGGCGTTGCTTGCGACCATCGGGCGCTGCGGCGTCACCACGTTGTGCGCGCCGCCGACGGTGTGGCGGCTGTTCATTCAGGAGAAGCTCGCGGACTTCAAGGTTGCTCTTCGCGAAGTCTGCGGCGCCGGCGAGCCGCTCAACCCCGAAGTGATCGATCAGGTGCGTAGCGCCTGGGGCCTGACCATCCGCGACGGTTACGGCCAGACCGAAACCACCGCGCTGGCCGGCAATTCGCCGGGACAGAAAGTCAAGGTCGGATCGATGGGCCGGCCGTTGCCGGGCTATTGCGTCCAGATCACCGACCATGATGGCCACGTGACCAAGGAGGGCGAGGTCACGCTGGTGCTCGGCGCGGACAGGCCCGCCGGCCTGATGCAGGGCTACCAGGGCGAGGACGGCAGGTTATCCGGCGCCGACGGCGACCTCTATCGCAGCGGCGACGTCGTGTTCGCGGACGACGAGGGCTACCTGACTTTCGTCGGCCGCTCCGACGACGTCTTCAAATCCTCCGACTACCGCATCAGCCCGTTCGAGCTGGAAAGCGTGCTGCTCGAGCATGAATCGGTCGCGGAAGCCGCGGTTGTGCCGAGCCCCGATCCGATCCGGCTTGCTATCCCCAAGGCCTATGTGCTTTTGGTTGCCGGTGTCGAGCGGACGCCGGAAACGGCGCTGTCGATCTTCAAGCATTTGCACACGCGGCTGGCGCCGTTCAAGCGCATCCGGAAAATCGAACTCGTCACCGAACTGCCGAAGACGATTTCCGGAAAGATCCGCCGCGTGCAGTTGCGCCGGCTCGAACATGACGATGTCAGAAGCGATGCGTTGCGCGGACGGGAGTTCCGCGAGGAACAATTCCCGGAGCTGCAGAAAGTGCGGACCGCCGGGTCGGAGAGTTGAATAATGAATGAAGTCTGGAAGAAACCGCCGGTCTCGTTTGAGGCCTATCAGAACATGGTCGGCAAGGAGATCGGCGTCTCGTCGTGGCATCTGGTCGATCAGAACCGGATCAACGTCTATGCCGACGTGATCGAGGACCATCAGTTCATCCATGTCGATCCCGAGCGGGCGAAGAAAGAAACCGCGTTCGGCACCACGATCGCCCACGGCTTCCTCACGATGTCGCTGATGTCCATCATGTCCTATGAGGTGATGCCGGTCATCGAGGGCACGGCGATGGGTGTCAACTACGGTTTCGACAAGCTGCGCTTCATCTCCCCGGTCAGGGCTGGCTCGCGCGTCCGCGGCCGCTTTACGCTGACGGAAGCTACGTTGCGCAAACCGAGGGAATTGCAATCGCGCACCCATGTCACCGTCGAGATCGAGGGCGAGGACAAGCCCGCTTTGGTCGCCGACTGGATCGGGCTGATTTATTTTGCTTAACACATACACCGGCCGGGCTTGTCCCGGCCATCCACGTCTTGTTTGATGCCGCAATCAAAAAGACGTGGATGCCCGGCACAAGGCCGGGCATGACGAAAGAACCCAAATCCAGGAATTTGACAGATGACAATCAGGTTTGACGGACGCGTCGCCATCGTCACCGGCGCGGGCAATGGTCTTGGACGGGCGCATGCGCTGGGGCTCGCCAGCCGCGGCGCCAAGGTCGTGGTCAACGATTTCGGCGGTGCGCGTGACGGCACCGGCGGCTCGCTGACGCCGGCCGAAACCGTGGTCGAGGAAATCCGCAAAGCCGGCGGCACGGCGATGGCCGACGGCGCCGACGTCTCGAAGTTCGGACAAGTCACGGCGATGGTCGAGCGGGCTACGAAGGAGTGGGGCAGCGTCGATCTCCTATGTGCCAATGCCGGCATTCTCCGCGACAAGTCGTTTGCGAAAATGGACATTGCCGACTTTGCCAAGGTGCTCGATGTCCATCTCGTCGGCACGTTTTACTGTTGCAAGGCGGTGTGGGATGGCATGCGCGAGCGCAACTATGGGCGCATCGTGCTGACGACCTCGTCGTCGGGGCTGTTCGGCAATTTCGGCCAGGCCAATTACGGAGCCGCCAAAGCCGGCATGATCGGCCTGATGAACGTGCTGGCCGAGGAAGGCCGCAAGAACAACATCCGCGTCAACACCATCTCGCCGACGGCTGCGACCCGCATGACCGAGGAACTGCTGCCGCCGCAGGCGCTGGCGCTGATGCGCCCCGAGGCGATCACGCCGGCGGTGGAATTTCTGCTCAGCGAGGACGCGCCGACCCGCACCATCATGGGCGCGGGCGCCGGCTCGTTCGCGGTGATCAAGGTGGTCGAGACCGAGGGCGTCAATCTCGCCCAGTCCGACTGGACCCCCGACGCGATCGCGGCGAACTTTGCCGCCATCGGCGACATGTCCACCGCCAAGGCGCTGCAGGGCGCGTTCGAGCAGACCCAAAAGTATGTCGGGCAGGCGGCGGCGCGAGCGGGGATCAAGCTCTGATGACGTCATTCCGGGGCGATGCGAAGCATCGAACCCGGAATCTCGAGATTCCGGGTCCACGCGAAGACGCGTGTCCCGGAATGACGTAGACCCAGCCCATGTCGCGCGTTTCCAAAACCCACGTCGCCATCATCGGCGCCGGGCCCGCCGGGCTGATGGCCGCCGAAGTCTTGGCGCAAGGCGGCGCGCGCGTCACCGTCTATGATGCGATGCCGTCGGCCGGCCGCAAACTCCTGATGGCCGGACGCGGCGGGCTCAACCTGACGCATAGCGAGCCCCTGCCGCAATTTCTCGCGCGGTACCGCGAAGCGACGCCCCGTCTCAAGGCCGCGGTCGAGGCGTTTCCGCCGCAAGCTTTGCGCGACTGGAGCGAGGCGCTGGGGCAGCCGACTTTCGTCGGCTCCAGCGGCCGAGTGTTTCCAAAGGCGTTCAAGGCTTCGCCCTTGCTGCGGGCGTGGCTGCGGCGGCTGGATTCGGCAGGCGTGCAGTTCGCGCTGCGTCACCGCTGGACCGGCTGGGACGAGAGCGGCCGCCTGCTGTTTCAAACGCCGGATGGACCGCGCGTCATCGATGCCACCGCGACCGTACTGGCGCTCGGCGGCGCCAGCTGGCCGCGGCTCGGATCGGACGGATCCTGGGTCGAGATACTGACCGCGAAGGGTGTGCGTGTATCGCCGCTACGGCCGGCCAATTCCGGCGTCACCGTCGCCTGGTCCGACATTTTTCGCGACCGCTTTGAGGGCCAGCCGCTCAAGGGCGTGGCCCTGACGTTCGGAATGCACACCGTGCGCGGCGAGGCGATTGTCACCCGCGCCGGTATCGAAGGCGGCGCGGTCTATGCGTTGTCGGCCGAGTTGCGCGAGACGATCTTGAAGGCGGGGCGGGCCACGCTGCATATCGCGCTACGTCCCGATCTCGAGCCAAGCGACCTGATCGCACGGCTCTCCGCGCCGAAAGGCAAGCAATCGCTCTCCAATTTCCTGCGCAAGGCCGCGCATCTGTCACCTGTCGCCATAGGCCTGTTGCAGGAAACGGCGATATCGTCCGGCCTGTCGCTCGCCTCGCTGTCACCGGCCGATCTCGCGCGCCTGATCAACGCCATACCGATCGAACTCAACGGCGTCGCACCCATTGCGCGTGCGATCTCCACCGCTGGCGGCATATCCTTCGATGAGCTTGACGCCGATTTCATGATCCGCCGCTTGCCCGGCATCTTCGCGGCCGGCGAAATGCTCGACTGGGAAGCGCCGACCGGCGGCTATCTGCTGCAGGCGTCGTTTGCCACGGGGGCTGCGGCGGGCAGGGGCGTAGTGAAGTGGCTGAACCAAAGCTGACGGCTTCTCGTCATTGCGAGCGAAGCGAAGCAATCCACCTGTCGGCGCAAGGGAAGGATGGATTGCTTCGTCGCTTCGCTCCTCGCAATGACGCTTGGGACAACGTGCGAAGCCGCTACCGCAACTTGCCCCGCGCCGCCACCGGCAGCTTGCCGACGATCTCGTCGCCGCGCACCATCACCACCTCGTCCATCATGTTGACGACGACGCAGACATGGTTGGGCACGATTCGCACGACGTCGCCGATGTTAGGGCGGGTATTGCTGCGCGCGAGATCGAGAAAACCATGCTCCTCGGCAAAGCGCGCGATCTTCGCTTCGGGATGCTCGAGGATCAGGCCGTGGCCCTCGAGCCCGCCGCCGGTATCCGAGGTCAGCGTCTTGGAACCGGCGTCCAGGATGCCGCGATCCGGACCGGCGCGGCTGACGACGGTGGAATAGATGTTCAGCGCGCAATCGTCCCACGACGCGACGCCGGCTGCGACCTGCATGCGGTCGTTATAGATGTAGGTGCCGGGCCGGTGCTCGGTAGCGCCCTTGAGCTTGCCGACGTTTTTCAGGTTCGGCGTGCCGCCGGTCGAAACCATCGCGGCATCGAGCCCATGCGCGCGAACGCCAGCCAGCGCCTCGTCGAAGAATTTCTGCGCGTCCGCCCAGCCGGTTTCGGTCGGGTACAGCATGAAGCCCGCGAAAGTCAGTCCTTTTGAGGCCGCGATTTCGCGCGCCAGCGCGATGGCTTCCGCAGGCGTCTCGACGCCTGCGCGTTTGCGGCCGGTGTCGCATTCAACCACGACCGACAACGGGCGCCCCGATGCAGCGGCGGCTTTCGGCAGATATCCGACCACGACCGAATTGTCGGCGGCGACCGTCATGTTGGCCTTGGCCTGCAGCGCGCCGAGCCGGGCCATCTTCTCGTCGCCGAGCAGATTGTAGCTGATCAGGATGTCGTCGATACCCGCGTCGGCCATCACCTCGGCCTCGCCGAGTTTCTGGCAGGTGATGCCCTTGGCGCCGGCCGCAATCTGCATGGTCGCCAGCAGGGGGCTCTTGTGGGTCTTGATATGCGGGCGATTGGCGATACCGGCGGCATCGCAGGCGGCCTGGATACGCGCGATATTGGCCTCGACGCGGTCCATGTCGATCACGGCGCAGGGGGTGCCGTATTCCCGGGCGATCTTGGCGGCGAGGGGTGTGGTCATCGAAATCTCCGGTTATGCATCCTCGTCATTGCGAGCGCAGCGAAGCAATCCATCTTGTGACGTAAAGGAAGAATGGATTGCTTCGTCGCAAGTGCTCCTCGCAATGACGGTAGAAATGTCCTGCGGGTTAAGCCTGTTCAATCTCTTCGCGGAGCACTTCAAGCTCCAGCCATTTGTCTTCGGCCTCGGCCAGCTCCTTCTGCGCCTTCGTCAACGCATCCGAGGCCTGGTCGAATTTCTTGCGATCCTTCTTGTAGAGATCGGGATCGTCGAGAAAGCGCTGCTGTTTGGCAATTTCGGCCTGCAATTTCGCGATCGCCTTCGGCAGCGTTTCCAGCGCGTGCTTTTCGTTGAAATTCAGCCGGCGCCTCGATGCGGTCGAAGATGGGCCAGCTTTCGATTCCCTTTTTTCTTCGGCGGCTTTCACCGCCTCGCGCTTCAGATCGGCGCCGCGCTGCGCCAGCATGTCGGTGTAGCCGCCGGCATATTCGACCCAGCGGCCGTCGCCTTCGGGCGCGATCACCGAGGTCACGACGCGGTCGAGGAAATCGCGGTCATGGCTGATCAGGATCACGGTGCCGTCGTAGTCGCCGAGCATTTCCTCGAGCACGTCGAGGGTTTCGAGATCGAGATCGTTGGTCGGCTCGTCCAGTACCAGCAGGTTGGAAGCCTTTGCCAGCGACCGCGCCAGCATCAGCCGGCCGCGCTCGCCGCCGGACAGCACCTCCAGCGGCGTGCGCATCTGTTCCTGCGCGAACAGAAAGTCCTTCATGTAGCTGACCACGTGCTTCGGCTTGCCGCCGATCATGACATGATCGCTGCCGCCACCGGTCAGGGCATCCGCCAGCGTCGATTTGGGATCGAGGCTTTCGCGGTGCTGATCCAGCGTCGCCATCTCGATATTGGCGCCAAGCCGGATCATGCCGCTGTCGGGCGGGCTGCCGCCGGTCAGCATGTCGATCAGCGTGGTCTTGCCGGCGCCGTTGGGACCGACGATGCCGATGCGGTCGCCGCGCTGGACGCGGATCGAGAAGCCGTCGACGATCTTGCGATCGCCATAGGACCTGCTGATGTTCTTCGCCTCGATCACCAGCTTGCCGGACTTGTCGGCCTCGGCCGCCGCAAGATTGGCGTTGCCGGTCGCGCCGCGATAATCCCGGCGCTGGTCGCGCAGCGCATAGAGATTGCCGAGCCGCTTGACGTTGCGCTTGCGGCGGCCGGAGACGCCATAGCGCAGCCAGTGCTCCTCGTTGACGATCTTGCGGTCGAGCTTGTGCTGGTCGCGCTCTTCCTCGGCCAGCACCTCGTCGCGCCAGGATTCGAAGGCGCTGAAGCCGCGGTCGATCTGCTTGATCTGGCCGCGATCGAGCCAGGCGGTGGAGCGCGACAGGTTCGAGAGGAAGCGGCGGTCATGGCTGATGATGACGAGCGCACAGCGGCGGCTTTCCAGTTCGCCTTCCAGCCACTCGATGGTCGTGAGATCGAGATGGTTGGTTGGCTCGTCCAGCAGCAAGATGTCGGGCGAGGGCGCCAGCACCCGCGCTAGCGCGGTGCGGCGCGCCTCGCCGCCGGAGATGTGCGCGGGGTCTTCGTTGCCGGTGAGCCCAAGCTGTTCCACCAGATATCGCGCCTGATAATGATCGTCGCCCGGATTGAGCCCGGCCTCGACATAGGCCAGCGTGGTGGCGAAACTGGAAAAATCCGGCTCCTGCGGCAGATAACGGACGGTGGCGCCGGGCTGCACGAAGCGGCTGCCGCTGTCGGGTTCGACCAGGCCGGCCGCGATCTTGAGCAGCGTCGACTTGCCGGAGCCGTTGCGGCCGATCAGGCAGACGCGCTCGCCGGACGAGACCGACAATTCGACGCCGGACAACAGCGGCGTGCCGCCAAAGGTCAGCTTGATATCTTTCAACTGGATCAGGGGCGGCGCCATGGTCTTAACTCAATTCTGGTTCGGCGCGGGCTCTTGCGCCCGCTGGCGCTGGATGCGGCGGATGGTCTGGTCGAGCGCCGACAGGAAGGTCGAGCGGTCGCGCGGTGCGAACGACTTCGGGCCGCCCGTCACCTCACCGGATGAACGCAAGTCCGTCATCAGGTTGCGCACCGCCAGTGTCATGCCGATCGATTCCTCCGAGAACGGTTTGCCATTCGGCGCGATCACTTCGGCGCCGGCTTTGACGCAGCGGCTCGCGAGCGGGATATCGGAGGTAATGACGATATCGCCCATGCCGGCGCGCTCGGCGATCCAGTCATCGGCGGCGTCCATGCCGGAACCGGCCGCGATGCGCTCGATCAAGGGATCCTGCGGCACGCGAATGAAATTCCCCGCCACCACGCTGACCGGCAGGCCATGCCGTTCAGCGACGCGGTAGATTTCGTCCTTCACCGGGCAGGCGTCGGCGTCGATATAGATGCGGGTGATCGGTGGGCTTGATGTCATCAGTTCCGGAGGCTCGTTCAGAGGCCCGCGTGTACTCCATCGGACGGAAAATTGCGAGGAAAACGCAGGGCCTTGCCACGGTTCATTGTTCGCGTACCATTGTGGTCAGAAAAGCCACCGAAATAAGGGAAAACAGGCATATGGGCAGCCGGCAAACCTACCGCGTCTCGGCCTACAACACCTCAAAACAGTCCGAAAACAAGATCCACGACGATACCGTCGCGCGGCGCTTCGGTTTCAGCGGCGGGCTGGTCCCCGGCGTCGATGTGATGGCCTATATGATGCACCTGCCGGTCGAAAAATGGGGCCGCGCCTTCCTCGAGCGCGGCCTGATCGAGGCCCGCTTCGTCAAGCCGGTCTATGACGGCGAGATCGCCGAGCTCGCCGGTGAGGAGAGTAACGGCGTGCTGTCGATCGAGGTGCACAGCCGCGGCGAGCTCTGCGCTACCGGCAGTGCGTCGCTGCCGGCGTCCGCGCCATCGATGTCGCTGGCGGATTTCGAGGCCGTCGCGGCCGTCGCGGAGCGCAAACCGGTCGACGCCAATTCCTACGAAGTGGGCAACTGGCTGGGGGCGGTACCCCGGACATGGGCAGGTGACGCTGCAACGGAATATCTCACCGACATTCGCGAGACCGACACCATCTATGCGCGGGAAGGGCTCGGCCATCCCGGTCTGTTGCCGCGGGTCATGAACAGGGTGCTGGTCGAAAACGCCGTTCTCGGGCCCTGGATTCACGTGGGAACGCGGATGCAACTGCTCTCCGCAGCCGGGATCGGCGACGAATTCACGGCGCGTGCCAAAGTCACCGGCAATTACGACAAGAAGGGCCATCGCTTCGTCGAACTCGACGCGCTGGTGGTCGGCAACGGCACCACGCCGCTGGCGCATTGCCAGCACATTGCGATCTACCAGCCGCGCGAGCAGGCGGCGGCGTAGCTTCTTACCTCGCCCCGCTTGCGGGGAGAGGTCGGCGCGCAGCGCCGGGTGAGGGGACTCTCCGCAGACTCAGCTCGCGAAGAGTCCCCCTCACCCGAAGCCCTCGCTTCGCTCTGGCTTCGACCTCTCCCCGCAAGCGGGGCGAGGTGAAGAATCGCCCTCGCGCGCCCCCTACGCCGCCTTCGCCTTTTTCGCATCCTCGATCGCGCGCCAGACCCGTTCCGGCGTCAGCGGCATGTCGAGATGGGTGATGCCGTACTCGGACAGCGCATCGAGCACCGCGTTGACGATGCACACGAGGCTGCCGGCGCAGCCGGCTTCGCCGCAGCCCTTGGTGCCCAAGGGATTTGATTTGGCCGGCGAGGGGTGGTCGCCGACTTCCATCAGCGGAACGTCTTCCGCGCGCGGCATCGCGTAATCCATGAACGAGCCTGTGATGGGCTGGCCGCTCTCGTCGTAGCTGACTTCTTCCATCAAGGCCTGGCCGATGCCCTGGGCGACGCCGCCATGCAACTGGCCGGCGACGATCATCGGATTGACGATGGTGCCGAAGTCGTTGACGCCGGTGTAGCGCACGATCCGCGTCACGCCGGTGTCGGGATCGATCTCGACTTCCGCGACATGGCAGCCATTGGGGAACGTCGACGGCGTGTCTTTGGTGGCGTGATCGACGTCGAGCGTGTCAGGCACGCCCTCCGGCACGTTGCCGTCGCGTAAGCGCTGCGCCATCTCCATGATGCCGATCGAGCGGTCGGTGCCGGCGATGGTGAAACGGCCGCCGGAAAATTCGATATCGCCTTCGGACGCTTCCAGCAGATGTGCCGCGGCCTGCTTGCCCTTGGCGACCACCAGCGCCGAAGCCTCGACGATCGCCTGACCGGTCGCGGTGATCGAGCGCGAGCCGCCGGTGCCGTTGCCGAAACGAACGAGATCGCTGTCGTTCTGCTCGATCGTGATCTTTTCGAACGGCACGCCAAGCTGCGCGGAAAGCACCTGCGCGAACGGCGTGGCGTGACCCTGGCCGTAATCCAGCGTGCCGGTGGTCAGCTTGATCGAACCATCCGGCTCGAAATTGATCTTGCCGAGTTCGCCGCTCGGGGGGGCGGTGACTTCGAGATAGGAACCGACCGCAATGCCGCGCAGCTTGCCGTTCTTGCGGCTTTCCTTTTTGCGTTTGGCAAAGTTGGCGTGATCGGAAATCTCCAGCGCCTTGTTGAACACGCCGGCGAAATCGCCGCTGTCATAGGTGACGCCCGACGACGCCGGGAACGGAAACTGCGCCGGTTTGATGAAGTTGCGCTTGCGCAAGGTCAGGCGGTTGATGCCCATCTCGTCGGCGGCGCGATCGATCAGCCGCTCCATGTAGTAATTGGCCTCGGGCCGGCCGGCGCCGCGATAGGCGCCCATCAGCGTGGTGTTCGTCAACACCGTCTTGATGTCGACGCCGAGCAGCGGCGTGCGGTAGACGCTGGCGAGATTTTTTCCGGTGTTGAGCGACAGCGGGCCCGGCGCCACGCCGGTGATGTAGGCGCCGAGATTGCCATGGCCGTTGAGACGGACGGCGAGGAATTTTCCTTCCGCATCCAGCGCCAGTTCGGCGTGGATGATCTGGGCACGGCCCTGGCTGTCGGACAGAAAGCTGGTCGAGCGCTCGTCGGTCCATTTCACCGGACGGCCCAGCGCCTTCGCCGCATGCAGGATGCAGGTATATTCGGGATAGTTGACGTTCTTCATGCCGAAGGAGCCGCCGACATTGGCGGTCAGGATGCGGACCTTGTCGTTCGGCACGTTCAAAATCTTCGCCAGCGTCACCTTGTTGCCGGAGACGCCCTGGGTGGGAACCTGCAGCGTGTAGCGCTCGGCTACCTTGTCGTAGGCCGCCAACGCCACGCGCGGTTCCATCGAGACCACGGCGACGCGGGTGTTGACGATATCGAGCTTTGTGACATGCGCGGCGCCGGCGAAGGCGGCGTCGATCTTGGCGGTGTCGCCGTAGTGATAGTCGAGCGCGACGTTACCCGGAATATGATCGTAGAGCTGTGGCGCGCCGGGCTTTGCGGCTTCCGCGGCATCGGTCACGGCGGGAAGCGGCTCGATGTCGAGTTCGACCGCTTCGGCGGCGTCGCGCGCCTGCGCCAGGGTTTCCGCCACGACAAAAGCAACGGGATCGCCGACGAAGCGCACCTTGTCGGTCGATAGCGCGAAGCGATTGGTCTGCAACAGCGGCGAGCCGTCGCGGCTCTTCAGCGGCAGACCGCAGGTGAAGGGGTTGTAATTGGCCGCCGCAAGGTCCTTGCCGGTGTAGGCGCCGAGCACGCCCGGCATCGCCTTGGCCGCCGTCGTGTCGATACCCTTGATGATGCCGTGGGCATGGCTGGAGCGCACCATCCAGCAATAGGCCTGTCCGGGAGCTACGAAATCGTCGGTATATTTGCCCTTGCCGCGCACCAGCGTGTCGTCCTCCTTGCGGCGGACCGGCTGCCCCACACCGTATTTTTGCAGTGCGATAGCGTTTTCGAGGGAGGCTGGAGACGTATGATCTTGCATGGAAAATTACCTGAAATGCCCTGATTTGCGCGGGGTTCCGTGGGCTTCCGACCAGATAACGCACCGATACCCCCACGACAACGCCTGATTGGGCATAGTCCTATGTGATGGGTTGTTGATTAGGTCCTTGGCGCTGCTAAAGTTTCCGTGAACACTAATTCTTCGGCGGGCCGGCTTAAGCCCAGCGGAAAGACAGTTTTGATGAAGGATGACACGCGGCTTCGCGACGGCCTTCCGGCCCGCGAAAGCCCGTCAGGGCTGACTGCGGCGAGGGTTGAGAACGGCGTTTACGCCGCGCTCGACCTTGGCACCAACAACTGCCGGCTGCTGATCGCCAGTCCGTCCGGGGACGGGTTCCGCGTGGTCGACTCGTTCTCGCGGATCATCCGCCTGGGCGAGGGCATTTCCGCGACCGGTTCCATCAGCGAAGCCGCGATCGAACGCGCGATCGCGGCTTTGAGCATCTGCAGCGACAAGATCCGCTACCGCAGGGCGCGCCGGCTGCGGCTGATCGCCACCGAAGCCTGCCGCGCGGCCGACAATGCCGACCATTTTCGGGAGCGGGTGGAGAGCGAAACCGGCATCAAGCTGGAAGTGATCGACCGCGAGACCGAAGCGACGCTGGCCGTGATCGGCTGCTCGCCGCTGCTCGACCAAAAAGGCCGCGGCGCCATCCTGTTCGATATCGGCGGCGGGTCGACCGAACTGGCCCGGATCGAGCGCGATCCGGACGCGCACGACGCGGCGCCGTGCATCAAGGCGTGGATGTCGATCCCGCACGGCGTCGTCACGCTGGCCGAGCATTTCGGCGGCAAGGACGTGACGCCGGAATCCTATGCGTGCATGGTCGAGGAGGTCGCGCAATATGTGGGGCCGTTCGCGGCCGAACACGGCGCCGATCTGCGCGACATGCACATGCTGGGCACGTCCGGCACGGTCACGACGCTGGCGGGCGTCCATCTGAACCTGATGCGCTACGACCGCCGCCGCATCGACGGCATCTGGATGAACGATGCCGACGTGACCGCGGTCATCGCGCGGCTGCTCGCCATGAGCTACCGGGAACGCGCCAACAACAATTGCATCAGCGTCGAGCGCGCCGATCTGGTGCTGGCCGGCTGCGCCATTCTCGACGCGATCCGCGATGCCTTCCCGATGCCGCGCCTGCGCGTCGCCGACCGCGGCCTGCGCGAGGGCATGCTGGTCGAGATGATGCGCGAGGACGGCGCGCTCAGGGCGTGCTAGAGCGTCTTCAAGTTCGGTGGCTTCATCCTTCGAGACGCGGCTTACGCCGCTCCTCAGGATGAGGTCTCCCAGACCCTCATGGTGAGGAGCGCGGCGAAGCCGTGCGTCTCGAACCATGAGGCCCCGTTCGTGACAACATCATCTGGTCAAGCAAGAACCGATATGGCGAAAGATACCACCGGCCGGTTGCACGTCACGGTCAAGAGCGGTGGCAAGCGCAAGCTGTCGTCAAAACTCTGGCTGGAGCGGCAGCTCAACGATCCCTATGTGGCGCAGGCCAAGCGTGACGGCCTGCGCTCGCGCGCGGCCTACAAGCTGATCGAGATCGACGACAAATACCACTTTCTCAAGCAGGGCATCGCGGTGGTCGACCTCGGCGCCGCGCCCGGCGGCTGGAGCCAGATCGCGGCCAAGCGCGTCGGCGCGGCCAATGGCAAGGGCAAGGTGGTCGCGATCGATCTCTTGGAGATGCCCGAAATCCCCGGCGTCAGCTTTGCGCAGCTCGATTTCCTGGCCGACGATGCGCCCGCGAAATTGCTGGCGATGATGGGCGGCCGCGCCGACGTCGTGATGTCCGACATGGCCGGCAACACCACCGGGCATCGCAAGACCGATCAGCTTCGCATCATCGGCCTCGTCGAAGGCGCGGCCGCCTTTGCCGCCGACGTGCTCAACCCCGGCGGCACGTTCCTGGCCAAAGTATTTCAGAGCGGCGCCGATGCGACGCTGATGACCGAGCTCAAGCGCGATTTTGCCACCGTCAAGCATGTCAAACCAGCATCGAGCCGGCAGGACTCATCCGAGCGCTACGTGCTGGCGATGGGATTTCGCGGGCAGGCCAATCGAGCCTGAGCGCCAGTTTCGCCGGCGCCTGGCCGTCGGGGTCGTCCGGCGGGCGAAAACGGTCGGCTGGCGAGCCGCAATCTTTCCATTGGAACTTTGTGCCGCGCGGCGCATTTCAAACCTCAGGCGCGGTCCGTCATATCCGCATGGCCTGGCGCTAGGCAGGGATAGTGGAGCCGCGCGTCCGTCCAGGGAAGGAGATTCCCGTGATGGAGCAGAGGCGCAGGGTTGGCAATCGACTGTTAGCTGCGTTGCCGCCGGCAGATTTCGATTTGCTTGCGCCTCATTTGCTGAAAGTACCGCTTGAACGCGACGCCGTGCTGGTGCGATCGGGAGATCCGATCGAACAGATCTATTTCCCCCGCAGCGGGACGATCGCGTTCATCACGGACATGCCGAACGGACAAACGGTTGCAACCGCGGTCGTCGGGAATGAGGGAGCCGTCGGCATGCTGTCAGCGCTGGATTCCTCTCTCTCTCCGATGACGGCGGTCGTACGCATAGCCGGGACCGCATTGCATATTTCTCCGACGCGATTTCGGGCGGCGCTCAGCCGCAGTAGCGCCCTCAAAAACGCGGTTCAGACCCACGCCTGGGCGCTGTTGGCACAATTCCAGCACGTTGCCGCCTGCAATGCGCTGCACTCGGTCGAGGCCCGCATGGCCCGGTGGTTGCTCCACATCCACGATCAAACCGACGGCAACTTCCTGCCGTTGACCCAGGAGGCGCTTTCCGAATTGCTTGGCGTGCGACGAACGACGGTGACGCATGTCGTGCACAAGCTCCGGACTTTGGGTGCTATCCGATCCAGTGGGCGGGGCTTGATCGAGATCGACCGGCCGCGGCTCGAGGCCGTGGCATGCGAGTGCTACGAGGTCATGCGGCGCAGAATCGAGCGTATTGTTTCACCAGAAGAAATGAAGCCTCCCGTTCACGGCGCGCCGGTGCCCAAAACTCCCCTTATCCGCGATCCCCTGTTGGCCAAGGCGGGTGAAGCGCCGCGGGGCACGCGGCCGCACGGGGTGACCGGCGAACGGCCAAGGGGCCACTGATGAAATGCCGCACGGGCTCAATGCCCCCGGTGGATCGCCGGACGCTCGTTTAACCTGTCAGCAGCATGCGCCTTTGCGCGACCTTGACCGGCTCGTAAACCCAGGCCTCCCTGGCGAACCATTCGTGATTGGCCTGGCAGATCGAACAATAGGTGCGCGCGAAGAACACCGTGCTGCATCGAAACTTCTCGCGGTCCGCTTTCATGCCCGTCGGAATTGCGCGTCCCGTTTGCGGACATTTGATCATGACGATACCCACCTTGGACTCCTCCCGGCTTGTTTCCGTCCCATGTCCGGTCGCCATCGGCTGGATTGCACCTCTTCTCGCGGGAGGTGCTTGGTCCAGCCGATCCCGGAGGCCTGCAAAAGTACGATTACGAGGTTTTCTGCAGGACCCTGGTAAGGCTCTTCTTGATCGGCTCGGCGGTCTCGGTCGCGACTTTTCGGGCGAGTTCCCAAAGCTCCTTGCTCTGCGCGGACGTGGTTTCGTAGTTCTTGCGGCTGTGCGTGGCTGATAGCTGGACGATTTCCGACAGCGACTTGGTGCCCATAAGGTGGGTCAGGAAATCGAAAGCGGAGGTGGCGTTGACGGACGAGATCTCGATGACCTTGGCACCGTAATCCGCAGCTCCCTTGGCGTTGGTCGAATAGGCTTCCCGGAGAATGTCGGCGATCTCTCCCGAGGCAGCCTTCATCTTCTCATAGTGTTCCTTGGCCCGCTCCGCGTTCTGCTGGGCGATCCCACCGAAGATCCCGGGCATCGGGAAAAGCGGCGGCTGAAAGCCGGGTTTCGAGTTCGACGGATCGGCTTTCACTTCGACTTTCGTATTGGCGTCATTCACGGGTTTTCATCCTTTCAAACGAAACTGAATCAAAGCACGGCAGTCCGATTTGCATTCCGAACCGTTCCGAGGCACCTGGTGGCCTGGGACGGAGCCGGGAACGATCCCCTATTTCGACGATGGGCCGGTGCGTTCCCTCGCGCGCCCGGCCTGCCAAAGGTATGGCCTACCAGCGCTGGCGCTTCCGTTCGGTTTCTGACTCTCAGGTGGATTTTTTATCGCCGGATGTTTGGCGGCGGGCCGTCACGTCGAACGACCGGCCTCTGTTGGCGCGGCTTTTCGATGCAGGCGTCGCGGGCCGTCCGTTGTCGAGCCTGCTGCTCCACAAATCCAGGGAGCAGGGGTTGTTTCTCGGTTTCGCCGCGTGGAACGAAAAGGAGATCGACCGCGCCGCGCGTATCCCGGGCCGGATCGTGCGGTGATCGCGGCACCGGGCCGCCCGGTGGGTGTAGGTCTTCCGTCTTACTCCGGCTTGATGCCGGCGGCGCGGACCACCTTGGCCCATTTTTCGGTTTCCTCCGCGATCAGTTTGCCGAACTCGGCGGGCGAGCCGGGCAGCGGCTCGCCGCCGAGTGCGGCCAACCGTGTCGTCATCGCGGGCTCGGCGATCGCGGTGTTGATTTCCTTGTTGAGCTTGTCGACGATGTCCTGCGGCGTCTTTTTCGGCGCGCACATGCCGTACCATTGGCTGGTTTCGTAGCCCGGCACGAAATCCCCGACCGGCGGCAATTCCGGCAACACTTCCGCACGCGCGGCCGATGTCACCGCCAGCGCCCGCAGCTTGCCGGTCCTGACGTAATCGGTGGTGCCGGGCGCGGTCGCGAACAGCACCTGCACCTCGCCGCCGAGCAGATCGGTCAGCGCCGGCCCCTGGCCGCGATAGGGGACGTGCACCAAATCGACGCCCGCCATCATCTTGAACAGTTCGCCGGCCATGTGCGGCGCGCTGCCATTGCCGGCCGAAGCCATGTTCACCTTGCCCGGATTGGCTTTTGCATAGCTGATGAACTCGGGGACAGTGGTGGCCGGCACCGATGGATTTAACAGGATGACCATCGGCACGCGGATGATGCCGGCGACCGGCGCGATATCGCTGATGAAATTGAAGTTGAGTTTTTCGTACAGCGAGGCGTTGACCGCGTTCGGGACGGTCGCCAGCAGCAGCGTATATCCGTCGGGCGCCGCGGTCACGACGGCCTCGGTGCCGATATTGCCGCCGGCGCCCGCCCTGTTCTCCGTGACAAAGGATTGGCCGAGATGCTCGGTCAACCACTGGCCGATCAGGCGTGCGGTGATGTCGACCCCGCCGCCGGCGGCAAAACCGGCGACGATGCGCACCGGCCGCGCCGGATAATCATCCGCCGAGGCGAACTGCGCAAAGGCCGGCGCAGCGGCAACGGCGCCTGCGAGTTCAAGGAATTTACGACGGTGAAGTTTCATACTAGGTCCCCTTGCGGCACCAAACCTATCCCAATTCCCGTGGGCCAAGTAGGTCCGTCGGGCTAAGCCCGCCCTGCCTGAGACGCTGTGCTCATATTTCCGTGACGGACTGGTCGTTCCCACAGACATGCCTTACGCTTCGCTACAATCTGGCGTGGTGCCGGCACACCACGCCAGAAAAAAATAAGCCGGAAAACAAGCCAAGGGAGGCAACCGTCATGACCACACGCCGTGACTTTCTGCGCGGCAGCGCCGCTGCCGCTACCGGGATCGTGTTTTGCAGTTGCGGTCTGCTGCAAAGCGCCCACGGGCAACAGACTTCGCGGGAAAAGCTGCCGGTGTCGTTGGGCGGCAAGCGGGTCAGGACCATCGACGTCCACGCGCATTGCGTCATCCCGGAAGCCAGCAAGCTGCTGGGTCCCGCGTCGCCTTCTCCGGTCAGGGGCGCCGATGAGGTGGTCATCGACATCAACAAGCGGCTCGCGGCGATGGACGCGCAGGCGGTCGACATGGAGGTACTCTCGGTCAATCCGAACTGGTACAGCCGGGATCGCGAACTGGCCGGGCAGGTCGTCAAGGTCCAGAACGAGAAACTGGCCGAGCTCTGCGCCTCAAAGCCCGACCGGTTCGCAGCCTTTGCCTCGCTGACGCTGCAGGCGCCTGACTTGGCGGTGCAGGAACTCGAAACCGCGGTCAAGAAGCAGGGGCTGAAGGGCGCTGCGATCGGCGGCAATGTCGCCGGCGAGGCGTTCTCCGATCCCAAATTCCATCCGGTCTGGGCCAAGGCCGAAGAACTCGGCGCGTCCCTGTTCATTCATCCGCAGGGCGTGCCCGAGCTCAACAAGCAAGTGGCCGGCAACGGCTGGCTGAGCAACGCGATAGCCTACCCTGTGGAGACGACGATCGCGCTGTCGCACCTGATTTTCGAGGGGACGTTCGACAAATTCCCCGGACTGAAGGTGATCGCTGCGCACGGCGGCGGTTTCTTGCCGTCCTACGCCGATCGTTCGGATCATGCCTGCCTGGTCAATCCCGGCGGATGCAATCCCGATATCAAGCTGAAGAAGCAGCCGACCGAATACCTCAAGCAGATCTATTTCGACTCGCTGGTCTTCACGCCCGAGGCGCTGCGTCATCTGGTGGCCCAGGTCGGCGTCAGCCAGGTTGTGCTCGGCAGCGACTATCCGTTCCCCTGGCAGTTGCAGCCGGTCGACCACATTTTTGCATCAACATCGCTGAGCGACGACGACAAGGCGGATATTCTGGGCCGGACGGCAGAGAAAATTCTCAATTTTGGTTCGTGAAAGCGAAAGCAAGGCGGCAGGAAAAAAGGCAAGCGTCTTAGAATCAGAGTCCCGTTCTCGCACGAAAATCGAGGTTGGTTGCGGAATGGACGACGGGCATCACCTGAATGGTTCGTTGAACGAAAGTAGTGGGAGATTCCTAGTGCCTGGTTCAACGACTTTGTTGAGAGGGCGCTGCGGAAGTATGGAAGATTACATATTATTCAGCCCTACCGCGAACAGGAAAAGTGCGCCCCTGCATGCCAGCATGCGATTGGTCACGAGTGCCAATGTTCATGCATGGGGGCCAATCATGGCGCCGGCAACGATGGTAGCTGGTTTGAAGTGTCGGAAACTTTCGCCACCCGTTGGGGAGGCCAGCAAATTGCTTGTCGATTAATGAATATCAGACCGACAGCTCGTCGAGTCGATTAGCGCACCGCAATCGGCCGCTCGGTGAAGAGGGGCGAGTTAAGTCTTTGGCTACCTCTGATCGCTGTCACGCTTGCTGTAAGCGATCCCGCGCAAACGCCAGATACCAATCCAGGCATCCTGGATTGGCCATTGCGTCCTTGTTGATGACCTTCTCCAGCGGCTGGCCGAGCAGCAATTTCTTGATCGGCAATTCCTGCTTCTTTCCCGACAGCGTTCGTGGAATCTCGGGAACAGCGATGATTTCGTTGGGAAGGAAGCGGCGCGACAGGCTCGCCTCGATCGCAGCATTGATCCGCGCCTGCATCGCTCGGTCCAGCGTCACGCCGTCGCGCAACACCACGAACAGCGGCATGTAGCTTTCGCGGCCGAGATATTCGAGGTCCACGACCATCGAATCCAGCACTTCCGGCAGGGCTTCGATCGCGGAATAGAGTTCGCTCGTTCCCATCCGCAGGCCGTGCCGGTTGATGGTCGCGTCGCTGCGGCCGTAGATCGTGCAGGTGCCGTCGGCGCCGATCTTGAGCCAGTCGCCATGACGCCAGACCGCGCCTCGGCCGGTGCCGTCGAAATTGTCGGGATAGGTCTCGAAATAGCTGCCGTGATAGCGGGCGTCGCCGTCGTCGTTCCAGAAGCGCAGCGGCATCGAGGGCAACGGTTCGGTGCAGACGAGTTCGCCGACCTCGTCGATGACGGCGCGGCCCTGTTCGTCGAAGGCTTCGACGGCGCACCCCAGCAGCCGGCACTGCATGGTGCCGGCGGCCTGCGGCAATTCGGGATTGGCGCCGATGAAGGCGCCGGCGAAGTCGGTACCGCCCGACATGTTCGCCCAGCGCATTTCGGCCTGCGCCAGGTTGCCGTTGATGGACGACAGCGCGGCGAAGCGTTCACTGAACCAATCCTGGGTATCCCTGGCGAGCGGCGAGCCGGTCGATCCCAGCGCGCGCAATCGTGAGAGATCGCCGACGGCGGCGAGGTCGATCTCGGCTTTGGCGCAACTGGCGAAGAAGGCCGCGCCGGCGCCAAAGAACGTCGTCTTGGTGTCGGACACGAAACGCCACAGCGTGGTCCAGTCCGGCTTTTCCTTCGATCCGCCGGGGCTGCCGTCGAAGATGCAGCACGTCGTGCCGGCGAGCAGGGCGTTGACCTGGCAGTTCCACATGATCCAGCCGGTCGAGCTGTACCAGTGGAAGCGTTCACTGAGCGAATTCGGCTGGTAGCTGCAACCGATATCGTTGTGCAGCACGTTGAGCGGCAGCACAACGACCATGACGCCGCCGTGGCCGTGAACGATCGGTTTCGGAAGCCCGGTGGTGCCGCTGGAGTAAACGATCCAGAGCGGATGATCGAACGGCAGCCACACCGGTTCGAAGGCGTCGATCTCGCGGCCTTTGCCTGTGAGGATATTTGACAGCAGAGGCCCGGAAGCCGGCGCGTCGGCGGCGTCGCCGTGCAAAATGAAATGCTTAACGGTCGGAAGCGACCGGCGCAATTCCTCGACGACCGGACGCCGGTCATGCCGGCGTCCGGCATAAATGACGCTGTCGGTGGCAATCAGCACCTTCGGCTCGATCTGCTTGAAGCGATCAATCACCGCGGGAGCGCCCATGTCGGGCGCACAGACGCTCCAGATCGCGCCGATGCTCGCGGTGGCGAGGAAGGCGATGATGGTCTCGGGGATGTTCGGAAGGTAGGCGGCGACCCGATCGCCGGCGTCGACGCCTTGTGCCTTCAGATGAAGGGCGAGCGCTGCGACCTTGCGGCGCAATTCGGGCCAGCTTGTCTCCGTCAGCACGCCGTCTTCGCCGCTACTGACGATCGCAGGCTGCCCCGCGGCATCCGCGGCCGCGACATGCCGCATGACCTGGCGCGCGTAATTGACCTGCGCCCCCGGAAACCAGACCGCGCCCGGCATCTTGCGCTGCGCCAGCACCGCGCGGTGCGGCGTCGGCGATTGCAGGTCAAAATAGTCCCAGATGCTTTGCCAGAAAGCATCGAGGTCGGTGACCGACCATCGCCGCATCTCTTCGTAATTGGAGAAATTGAGGCCGCGTTGATCGGCGAGCCAACGGCGGTAAAGCGAGATTTGGGGAATGAAAGGGGGGGTCATCGTCTCTTTCGGCATTTTTGCGCGAACGTCTTCCGGGTACGACGCTGGCGATCATTCTACCCCAATCGCTGGTCCCGTGCGTCCTGGCTATCTTCGGTGGCAGCCTTCACCGCGGCGCTTGCCGCGCCCTTGCGGCTGGAAATCTCGACCGCCTGGCGCCCCGAAATCTCGTGGCCGGCATCGTCGGGCATCTGCCAGAAGAAATACGACGACACCGCCGAAATGATCGCGACAACGATGAAGGCCGGCGCGAATACGCCGGCCGTCAGTTCGGTGGCGCGATGCAGGGCGAGGTTGGTTTCCACCGAGAACGCGCCGACGGCGACGCCGGCGGAAACCGCCAATTGCTGGTTGACGCTGACCAGCGTGGTGGCGCGGCTCATCTGCGCCGGTTCGACCTCGGCATAGGCGACGGTGTTGATCGCCGTGAATTGCAACGAGCGGAAGAAGCCGCCGACCACGAGGATGATGAAGATCAACATTAGCGGCGTCGTCACCGTGAACAGCGCGCAGGCCGCCAGAAAGACCGAACTGACGACGGCATTGATCGTCATCATGTTGCGAAAGCCGAAGGTGCGGATAATGCGCGCCGCCAGCGTCTTCATGCCCATGGCGCCGACCGCGGAGGAGAAGGTCACGAGGCCGGACTGGAACGGGGAAAGGCCGAAGCCGACCTGCATCAACAGCGGCAGCAAAAACGGCAGCGCGCCGATGCCGAGCCGGAACAGGAAGCCGCCGATGATCGCGGCGCGCAGCGTCGGCAGCCGCAGCATCGCAAAGTCCAGCACCGGCGATCTCGTCTTCCGCGCATGCACGACGTAAAGCGTCATCGAGATCGAGCCGATGGCAACGAGGCCGGCGACGATCGTCCATGGCAAGAGGTTGAGGCCGGCGACCGAGAGGCCGAAGGCAATGCCGGCCAGCCCGATGCCGGCCAGCAGCAGCCCTTTGAGGTCGAAGCGCTCGGGATCCTCGCTGCGGATCGGGTCGATGTATTTCATTGCCATGTAGATGCCGAGCAGCCCGATCGGGATGTTGATCAGGAAGATCCAGTGCCAGGAGAAATAGGTGGTGATGAAGCCGCCGAGCGGCGGACCGATCACCGGGCCGATCAGCGCCGGCACCGTCACCCACGCCATCGCATTGACCAGCGCGCTCTTGTCGATCGAGCGCAGCAGCACCAGCCGCCCGACCGGCGTCATCATCGCACCGCCGAGGCCCTGCAGGATGCGTGCGATCACGAAGTCCGTGACCGAAGTCGACAGCGCGCAGCCGATCGATCCCAGCATGAAGACGCCGATGGCGATCGAGAACACCATCCGCGCGCCGAAGCGATCGGCGGTCCAGCCGCTGGCCGGAATGAACACCGCCAGCGACAGCAGATAGGACGTGATCGCAAGCTTCAGCGTCAGCGGGCTGGTGCCGATATCGGCCGCGATCGCCGGCAGCGAGGTCGCGATCACCGTCGAGTCCATGTTTTCCATGAACAGGGCGGTGGCCACGATGAGCGGGATCAGGCGTTGTTTGTTCATCGAAATCGGAAGGCCGAAATGAGGCAGGCGAGGGGGCTGTATCATCCCCCCGTCACCCACGCTATTGCGGAACCGGCCAAACCACCTAAATCCTGCGTGACGCTGGTATGCACCGAGCCAGGTGCCCGAATCTTGCGATAATGAGAGGCTTGCGATGATCTACGTGCTGGCCGCTTTGCTGCCGCCGCTCGGCCTGCTGCTGAACGGGCAGCCGTTTTCGGCGATCTTCAACCTGGTCCTGATGGTGTTTTGCGCGCTTTTCGGGCTGGTTTTCCACGTCCTGCTGCTGGTGCCCTCGGCGCACGCGGTGATCGCGGTCCACATGAAGCGGGGAGACCGCCGGCACCGGGAGGTGGTGGAGGCGATCCGCCGGCACGGCCAGCCGCGGGGTTATTCTCGCTAGCGCTGCGAAAACCGGGTTATCCTCGCTAGCCTCCAACGCGGCCGGCTTCGCAAAAAGCCTGTGCATGGCTGGCAAACGCTTTGATTCGGCGTCCCGCCATGCTATCGACCGCCGTCAACCCCACCGATGGGCTTCGATTCGACGGCGATGCCGGTAGCATCGCCGAAGGCGACGTTCATCCGTAAATCATATCGCGGCGGATGGCCGCCAAAAGGAGTTGGCAATGGCGCAGGGACTTCAGGCAATCCGCGAAGCCTATACGTTCGACGATGTGCTTCTAAAACCCGGTCTCTCGGACATCCTGCCCTCCGAGGCCGATATCCGCTCCCACGTCACCCGCGCGATCCCGCTCAATATTCCGATCATCGCCTCCGCGATGGACACGGTGACCGAAGCACGCATGGCGATCGCGATGGCGCAGGCCGGCGGCGTCGGCGTCATCCATCGCAATTTCGATGTCGAGGGCCAGGCCGCCCAGGTGCGGCAGGTCAAGAAGTACGAATCCGGCATGGTGGTCAATCCGCTGACGATCGGTCCCGACGCGATGCTGTCGGACGCGATGGCGCTGATGAACGACCACGGATTCTCCGGCATTCCCGTGGTGACGGGCGCGACCAAGGGTGTGCCCGGAAAACTGGTCGGCATTCTCACCAACCGCGATGTGCGCTTTGCGACCGATCCGCGCCAGAAGATTTCCGAACTGATGACGCACGAAAACCTGGTCACGGTGCGCGAAGGCGTCAGCCAGGACGAGGCCAAGCGGATGCTGCACAAGCACCGCATCGAAAAACTGCTCGTGGTCGACGATCAATATCGCTGCGTCGGCCTGATCACCGTCAAGGACATGGAAAAGGCGGTCGCGCATCCGCTGGCCTGCAAGGACGCGCAAGGCCGCTTGCGCGTGGCCGCGGCGACCACCGTCGGTGAGGGCGGCTACGAGCGTACCGAGCGGCTGATCGATGCCGGCGTCGACCTGATCGTGGTCGACACCGCCCATGGCCATTCCTCGCGGGTTCTGGAGGCCGTCAACCGCATCAAGCGGCTCTCCAACGCGGTGCAGGTCATCGCCGGCAATATCGCGACGAAAGAGGGCGCGCAGGCGCTGATCGATGCCGGCGCGGATTCGATCAAGGTCGGCATTGGGCCGGGCTCGATCTGCACCACGCGCATCGTCGCCGGCGTCGGCGTGCCGCAGCTCACCGCGATCATGGACGCGGTGGAAGCCGCGAAGAGGGCTGATATCCCCGTGATCGCCGACGGCGGCATCAAATATTCCGGCGATCTGGCCAAGGCGCTCGCCGCCGGCGCCGATATCGCGATGGTCGGCTCGCTGCTGGCCGGCACCGACGAGACGCCGGGCGAAGTGTTTCTCTGGCAGGGCCGCTCCTACAAGGCCTATCGCGGCATGGGCTCGGTCGGCGCGATGGCGCGCGGCTCGGCCGACCGCTATTTCCAGCAGGACATCAAGGATACGCTGAAACTGGTGCCGGAGGGCATCGAGGGCCAGGTGCCGTACAAGGGCCCGGTCGGCAATGTCATGCATCAGCTCGCCGGCGGCCTGCGCGCCGCGATGGGCTATGTCGGGGCGCGAAACCTCGCCGAATTCCACGACAAGGCGCAGTTCGTGCGCATCACCGGCGCCGGCTTGCGCGAGAGCCACGTCCACGACGTCACCATCACGCGCGAGAGCCCGAATTACCCGGGCGGGGTCTAGTTGAATGATCGATTGGTCGGACGAACGAATCGCCGCGCTTTCAAAACAGGATTTGAAGAACCTGCTCGCCAATGCCGAGCGGAAATCCGCCGCCGAGATCGTCGCGCGATGCAAGGCCGAGATGGAGAAGCGCGATACGTCCAGGCCGCGCAACCCGTCGAAGCCGCGTACCGAGGTGAAAGAACTCGAGCACGCCATGTCGGAGCAACTCGCCGAAATCGGCAAGGCGATGGCCGCTAAATACGATCTGTCGGAGGAGACCGCGAAAGCAAGGTCTGCGGGCGTCAAGGGCTTCAAGGCCCACAAACTGCTGGATTCCAAAGGCTACGCGAAACTGGGCGGCATGCAGCGCGACGGCTCGGTTGCGGTCGACCGCTATATTTCATACCGGCGCGGCAAGGATATCGTCTCGCTCGGCGTCTTTCTCTTGAAGGACCAGCCGGTCGAAGCCCACGAGTTTCACGTGATCGCGCCGCTAGCCCTGCTCGACAGCGGAAAGCCGATCGCGGAAATTCGTCCCACCGCGACCGAAGCGCAGAAGCAGACCGCGGATAGCGGGCTTGCCTTCACGGATCTGCCGAGCGCCGCTGCCGCGTTCGAAGCGGCACTCGCCAAAATCGCGGCCTGATATCTTACAAAATATGCTCTAATGGAAATTAGAGAGCGTCATTGCGAGCGCAGCGAAGCAATCCATAGGGCCACAAAGCAAGTGTGGATTGCTTCGTCGCTTTGCTCCTCGCAATGACGAAATAACAATAAACCGGAGGAAACAATCATGTCGCAGCCAGCAAAACGCGTCGTTCTCGTCGCTCGTCCCGTCGGCGAGCCCAAGACATCTGATTTCCGCATTGAAGATTACACGGCACCGACGCCCGGTCCGGGCGAGGTGCTGTTGCGCACCATCTGGCTGTCGCTCGATCCCTATATGCGCGGGCGCATGAGCGAAGGGCCGTCCTATGCGGCGCCGGTACCGATCGGCGGCGTGATGGAGGGCGGCACGGTCAGCGAGGTCGCAGCTTCCAACAATCCCGGTTTTGCCAAGGGCGACATCGTGCTGTCGCGCGCCGGTTGGCAGACCCATGCCATCTCCGACGGCAAGGGATTGGCAAAAATTGATCCAAAAATCGCACCGATCTCGACCGCGGTTGGCGTGCTCGGCATGCCCGGCATGACCGCCTATACCGGCCTGCTCGATATCGGCAAGCCGCAGGCCGGCGAGACCGTGGTGGTTGCGGCCGCCTCCGGCGCGGTCGGCTCGGCGGTCGGACAGATCGCGCGGATCAAAGGCGCACGCGCGGTTGGCATCGCCGGCGGCAAGGACAAGTGCGACTACGTCAAAAAGGAGCTCGGTTTTGACGATTGCCTCGATCACCGCGATGTCAATCTTGCGGCGAAGCTGAAAGAGGCCTGCCCGAAAGGCATCGACGTTTACTTCGAGAATGTCGGCGGCGCGGTGTTCGAGGCGGTATTCCCGCTGCTCAACGCGTTCGCCCGTGTGCCGGTGTGCGGCCTGATCGCGCATTACAACGACACCGAGGCATCAGCGCCGAAATGGGCGTCGGCGATGATGCGCAACGTGCTGACCAAGCGCCTCACCATCCGCGGCTTCATCGTCAGTGATTTTGCCGCGCGTTACGGCGATTTCCTGCGCGACATGTCGACCTGGGTGCGCGAGGGCAAGGTCAAGCACAAGGAGTTCGTCACCGAAGGCCTCGACAGCGCGCCCGCCGCCTTCATGGGCCTGCTGAAGGGCGCCAATTTCGGCAAGCAGCTCGTGCGCGTCGGGCCCGACCGAGCGTAACCGCCGCATCGTGGATCAACCGCGAAGCCGCAATTCGTGATGTTGTCGCGCGGCCGCCTCACGCCACCTTGAAGCAATGTGAGAGGATTTGGCAGTCAAGCGGGCCGTTGACTTCCCATGTGTCGCATTGGGAGGCCGTTCATCGTTGGCCTCTCTCATTCCTGGAGAAGATCAATGACCAACCTTACCGTTCTATCGGCCGGCTTGATCGCGGCCGCCATGCTGGCAACGCCTGTCGCGGCTCGTGAGCATCACGTGACGCGGCATTATGCGGTGGACTCCAACGTCGGCACCGCGCCTCCCCCGGTCTATCTCAGGGGGCAGTCCTGCAATCCGGGGCCGCGCGTGGGCGCGTTCGCAACGGCCCCGTGGGATACGGCACCGCCTTGCTAGCTTCCCCGGCCTATTCCGTGCAGGGATACTGACGGGCTCTCGTGGCGCTTCGCTGTTCAAGCGGGCGTCCGGATCATCGGCACCGGTCCGCCGCGCCGGGCGGCGGACCCTGAAATGACACCGATCTTGCCTGCTTGGTCAGGCAGGCGCGAGACGCGATGCGCGGCGATCTCTGATCTCAAGCGCCAGCGCTGTGCCGCCGTAGAGGATCGCAAGCGCCCACAGCGTCAGGGATTCGCTTCGCGCGTCGAACAGCGGCGCGCCGAGCTGGCTGAGTTTGACGAAGCCGTCGATCGCGGCACTGCTCGGCACCAGAATTGATGCGATCCTGATGGCGTGAGGAATGGCTTCCGGGGGCCAGGCGAAGCCGGCCAGGAAGAAGAACGGCAAGCCGATCGCCGCAAAAGCAAGCTGGACCGCCAGCGGCGAGCGGAAGATCGCGGCGATCACCATGCCGAGCCCGCTGACGGCGAGCACAAAGGGAAGCGCGAGGATCAGAATCTCGACCGCCGACCCGAGCCGCGGCAGGCCGTAGAGATACGGCAGGACGATCAGATAAAATGGCAGCACCACTGCTTCGAGCACGAGGTAGGCCAGAAGCTTTCCGGCGACGCTCGCGAGAGGCCCGGCATTGGCTGCGGCGCCGTCGCGCGAGCCGAACCGGCCGCCGGGCAGCGTGCCGAGCAGCCCCACGCCGATCAGCAGCGTCTGCTGCAGCAGCAACACGAACGCGGCCGGCAGCAGATATGTCGCATAGCCGGCTTGCGGGTTGAACAGTGCGACAGCGGTCAACGGCATGGGGTCGGCCGCGGCGCTGGCGAACGCGGGTTCGACGCCGGCCGCGATCAGCCGTGCGGTTTCGACCTCGGTCCCCAGCGTTCGCGCAGCCGCGCTGACGCCGCCCGATATGCGCTGATAGGTGAGGAAGTAACTGGCGTCGGCGTAGAGCGCGACCGGCGAGGGCCGGCCGTGCAGGAGGTCGCGCTCGAAGTACTGGGGGATCAGCAGGATGCCGGAGATTCGCCGCGCAAAGACTTCACGCTCGGCGGTCGCAAGGTCCGGCAGCGCCATGGTGATCGCGACATCGGGCGTGGCATCGACGCGGCGCGCCAGTTCGCGGCTGCCGAGCGTGTTGTCGCGGTCGACGATGGCGATCGGGAGGTCGCGCAGGGCCTCGTTGACATAGGGTTGAGGGTAAAACGCGGCATAGAGGATGGTGGCAACGACGAGCACGGAAAAGGCCGGCCGCAGCGTGAGGATCCGATGCAGTTCGTTTCGCAGCACGGCGAGCGTCGCTTTCATGGCACAGCCTCCCGGGCGGTATCCAATGCAGGGCGCTTGCCGGAGTCGGTCTGCTTGCGCCGCGTCTCGAGCAACAGGCCGAGCAGGGCGCCAAGGCCGGTCACAAAGGCGCAGAGAACGAACACCGGTTTCCAGGACAGGTCGAGTGGTGTTCCCCGGATGGTCTGGTCGATCCGCGCCATCAAGTACCAGGTGCCGGGCAGGATCTCGCCCCACCCATAGGCGAAGGCGTTCATGCCATGCCGCGGAAAACTCACGCCCATGTAGCCGAAGGCCGGCGCCGTCAGCAGCGATCCGATGCTGACGGCGCTGGCCATCGGCTTGAGGACGAGGGCCAGCACGGTGCCGATGAGCTGGCAGGCGAGGATGAAGAGAATGCCCGCGAACAGCAGCAGCGTTCCGCTGCCGCGTAGCGGCAAATCGAAGAAGTGAAAAAGAATGCTGTCCGAAACCAGCAGGATCGCCAGATAGAGGATGGTGTAGGGCAAAAGCTTGCCTGCGACCGCGGGCCACAGCCCGCCGCCCAGGCGTCGCAATATCCGCAGCCGGTGATTGGTCTCGATATCCATTCCGGCCGAATAGGACGATGTCGTCACGATCACGATCTGCAGCAGGCTGGGCAGCAGCGCGGCGAGCAGAAAATGCACGTAGTTCAGCGTCGGATTGAACAGCGCGTTGGTTTGCACCGGAATCGGCGTGAGGTCGGCCTGCGCAACATCGGCGGGCTGGCCCTGTTCGGTCCGCAGCGACAGGCGAATGCCGGCGGCTGCCGTCGGCACCGCATTGCTGACGCCGCGCAGAACGATGTTTCCGGAGGTCATCTTCTGGGTGTTGTAGAAGAACACCACCTCCGGCCGGCGGCCGGCGAAGACGTCGCGCTGCAGGTCTTTCGGCAGCATCAGCAGGCCGTAGATCTGGCCCGACTGAATCAGCTGCCGCCCCGCCGCGAGTTCGCCGACATGGACCTCGACGGCGGCATCCGGCGTCGCGTCGACCATCCGGACGACGGTGCGCGACAGGTCGGAATTATCCAGATCGAGGACGCCGATCGGCAGCCGGGTCGCCAGTCCCGCGCTGAAAATCGCGATCAGCAACGCCATCAGACCGAGCGGCACCAGCGTCGTCAGGGCGAGCAGGAAATAACGCCGGCGAAGCCAGCGCAGCTCCCGCCAGAACACCAGGCGGAAGCCAAACCGAAGGCCGGCGCGCGATCGCATTTCAGCGTCCTCGTTCGGCCCAGGACGCAATCGCGCTCATGCCCGGCCGCAATCCCTCTCTTGGCTGGACCGGCGCGGCGCGGACCTCGAAGGTGCGCAGGTCGAATTCGCCGGTGGCGCGCGTCGCCCGCCAGGTCGCATATTGTCCCTGCACGTTGATCACGGTGACGCGTACCGGAATGCGCTCCGACCGCAGCGCCGGAACCGTCACCTCGAAGGTGTCGCCGACCTTGAGGCCGCCAAGCAGATCCTCGCGCAGATTGAACGTGAACCAGACGTTGCGGATGTCGACCATCGAAAACAGCGGCGCGCCGGCGCTGAAATTTTCGCCGAGTTCGGCAATCCGGGTCGTGACCTGGCCCGCGATCGGGGAGCGAATGACGAGTTCTGCGATGTCGACTTCGCGCTGGCTCAGGGCTGCCTCGGCCTGCTTGACCTGAGCCGCGGCAAGCGCGCGCTCCTCGGGGCTGGCACCGGCGACCGCGAGCTGCAGCGCCGCGTCGGCCGCGTCTTTCTTCCGCGCCGCCATTTCGAGATTGCGGGTGGCTTCGTCGACCCGCGCCTGCGGCGCATTGCCGGTACTTGCCAGCTGGTTCTGCCGGTCGAAGGTTTCCTTGGCGAGGATTACGTCGGCTTGCGCGGCGGCGGAATCGGCACGGCGGGCGGCGATCGTTTCGGGCCGCGTGCTGTTGATGCGGGCGAGGTCGGCATTGGCGACGCTGAGCGCGGCGCGGGCGGCAACCAGGGCGGCCACAAGTTGCGGGCTGTCGAGTTCCGCGATCGTCGTTCCGCGCTCGACCATGTCGCCGACATTGGCCCCGAGCTTGCCGATGCGGCCCCCGACGCGCGGGCTGATGTCGACGCGATCGGCCGAAACTTCGCCCTGAATGGTCAGTGGCGGCGGGCGCGTCGCCAGCCAGACGGCGACGCCGAACGCTCCCAGGACCACCAGTCCGACGATCCAGCGAACCGCGTTCGACTTTGCCATCTTTATCCCCTTATCACCGGCAACGGCGCCCGGGCATTTTCGTGCCAATACGGCATTGCCAACCGTATTCGACCTCATCCGCCGGAATGAATCAATCACGTCACCGAACGCCGGAAATGAGGCCGGCCCCCTCCGGCCGCGCCAGTGTCGAACCGGCGGCACCTGCGCCGCCGGGCTATCGCTTCAACAAGGAGTCCAGATCGATATCGACCTGGCCCTTTGCGGTGACGTAACGCACCTCAAAGCTGTCGGGCGCAAAGCGGTATTCCACCAGCCCGGTTTGCTTGATGCCGATCAGTTCCTGTTGCGCATCTGAGATGACAAAGCCGGCGGACGGCGCCCAGACGTGGCGGACACGGCGAAAAGTGAAATCGCGGCGCTGATGGACGTGGCCCGAGGCGACCAGCCGCAGATCGACCTTGCCCAGCATGTCGATCAGCCGGCGGCGTGCGGGCTCCGGCACGTAGCGTATTGCCGACTCGGCAAGTTCGGGATCGCCGGGCGTGTTGAGAAAAAGCGGCTTGTGCACGAACAGCGCCACCGGCTTGCCGTTGACGTGCGCGAGCCGCGAGGCCAGCCAGTCGAACTGCTCGGCCTCGCTATCGAGCCCGGTGTTCATGACCAGCGAATTCAGCCCGATAAAGCACCAGCCGGCTTCCTCAAAGCGCCAGCGATCTTCGCCGATGACCGAACGAAAAGTCTTCAGGCGTTGTTCCGTCGTCGGATGGGTGGGAACAGGCCCCACCGCCGTCGGGTTGTCGCCGATGTCGTGATTGCCCGGCAAATGGCGGCAGGGCACGGGCAGTGCTGCGTGCAGCGTCCTGGCGAATTCAAGATCGTCGGGATGGGTCGGGGCGTCGAACGCGAGATCGCCGGTGTTGACGACGAGATCGGGGCGCGTCGCCTCGATATGTTCGCTGACGCGATGGAAATTTTCGGTCAGGGTTGTCAGGCGGCGGGCGAGATGGGTATCGGAAATCTGGGTCAGGCGGAATTCGGGCATGCGTTATTCCTTCCGGCGCCGATTATATATTTGTCGGCGACGGATTGATGAAATTCCAGCCGTCATTGTCGGCGCGATCGGGATTGCAGTGAAGGTTGTTTGAAGGGTTGTCTGAAAAATTGTTCGAATCGAGAAGCCGCAGCCGGCGCGTCGACGTTCAGAGCAGGCGATAGCGGATCGCAAAGGCGTCGTTGGCCTCGGCCTGCGCGGTCACGGAATCGCCGGGCAATTCGGCGATATGGGCCGCGCCAGCCAGCATCGGGGAGGTGATGTTCATCGCGCCATCCCGCGGGGCCGCGTCAAAGCCAAAGCTCAAATCACTGGAACTCTGGATAGTTGGTCACCGGAGCGCGGGTTGTGGTTCAAGCCGGCCGGACCGGGTTCATTGTCAGGGGGGTGCGCGGCCGCTATTGCTTAAACCTCGCTTGCCCTGGGGGAGATTCTGATGTCGGTTCAAATGGTTTTGCTGCCGGTCTTCGTGCTGGTCGGTCTCACCTTCGCCCTGCTGCTTTGGATGGCCTCGGCGCGCTCCCGTGCGATCACGGGCCGGGAAATCAGCCTCAAGGACATTGCGCTCGGCCAGCCGAACTGGCCGGAACGCGCCACCCAGATCGCCAATTGCTTCAGGAACCAGTTCGAGATTCCCTTGCTGTTCTATGCCCTGATCGCGCTGGCGCTGCCGCTGCGCCACGCCGATCTCTTCATCGTGCTGATGTCGTGGGTATTCGTGGTGACGCGCTTTGCCCACGCCGGCATCTTCGTGACCTCGAACGACGTCCGGACGCGTTCACTCGCCTGGTTCGCCGGCGTGCTGGTGCTGCTGGCGATGTGGATCTATTTCGCGCTGAAGATTTTGCTGTTGATCTGAACGCGCACGAGCATGATCCGGAAAAGTGGGTACCGGTTTTCCGAAGAGATTATGCTCAAACAAGAAGTCCAACCGAAAGCCCTAGATGACTCCCGCTGCCCGGCTGTCCGCAGCCATTGAACTGATCGAAACCATCGACGCCCAGCGCGTTCCCGCGGCGAAAGCGCTGAAGGAGTGGGGCACCGCGCACCGCTATGCCGGCTCCGGCGACCGCGCCGCGATCTCCGGCCTGCTCTGGGACGTGCTGCGCCGGCGCGCCTCGAGCGCGTGGCTGATGGACGCCGACACGCCGCGCGCCCGGGCGCTCGGCATGCTCAAGCTCGAGCGCGGCATGGACGTCGATGCCATCGCAGCGCTCTGCGACGGCGGACGCTTTGCGCCGGAGCCGCTGAGCGAGGCCGAGCGCGCGGCGCTGACCTCGCGGTCGCTCGAGGGCGCGCCGGCCCACATCGCCGGCGATTATCCGGAATGGCTCGATCCCTATCTGGCGCAGGTGTTCGGCGACGATCGCGTCGCCGAGGCGACCGCGATGGCGAGCCGGGCGCCGCTCGATCTGCGCGTCAACACGCTGAAGGCTACGCGCGAAAAACTGCTGCCGCGGCTCAAGCATCTCGGCGCCAGCGAGACGCCGTGGTCGCCGATCGGGCTGCGCATCGAACTCGGCGCCGACGCGCGCAATCCCGGCGTCCATGCCGAGGAGGATTTCATCAAGGGCGCCATCGAAGTGCAGGACGAGGGCTCGCAGCTCGCCGCCCTGTTGTCGGCGGCAAAGCCCGGCGAGCAGGTGATCGATCTCTGCGCCGGCGCCGGCGGCAAGACGCTGGCATTGGCGGCGATGATGCAGGGCAAGGGCCGGCTGATCGCGACCGACCACGACAAGCGGCAGCTCGCGCCGATCTATGAACGGCTGTCGCGCGCCGGCGTCCACAACGCCGATGTCCGCACGCCGAAGGGGGCGAACGATACGCTGACCGACATCCACGCCTCCGCCGATCTGGTGCTGATCGACGCGCCCTGCACCGGGACGGGCACGTGGCGGCGCAACCCCGACGCCAAATGGCGGATGCGCCCGGGCGCACTCGAAGTGCGGCTGAAGGACCAGATCGCGGTGCTCGATCGCGCGAGCGCCCTGGTCAAGCCGGGCGGGCGGATCGCCTATATCACCTGCTCGGTGCTATCAGCCGAAAACGGCGACCAGATCAAAAACTTTCTCGCGCGCCATCCGGAATTTTCGATGGTGCCGCCGGAGCAGACCGCAAGCGTGCTGTGGGACAAGGCCGAGGATTTTGCCAAGGCGGCGCTGCAGTCGCCGGAAGGCTGGCTGATGACCCCGCGGCGCACCGGGACGGATGGGTTTTTTGTCTCGGTGCTGAAGAAGGCGGCTTCCTGACGACACGCCGACTCCATCCCCGTCATTGCGAGGAGCGAAGCGACGAAGCAATCCATTCTTCCTTTACGCTGCAAGATGGATTGCTTCGCTGCGCTCGCAATGACGGGGATGGACTGCGCGCTCGTCAATCCACAATAAAAATCTTCGCACCGGTTTTGGTCGACGAACGATGCGCGGCGTCTCCATGGTCCGAGACCTGGTAGCTCATGCCCGGCAACAGCTTGAAGGCGCGGCCGTCGCGCAATTCGGTGTCGAGTTCGCCCTCGACGACGTAAAGCACGTGGCCGCGGTCGCAGCAGTGGTCGGCGAGATAGCCGGGCTCGAGAATCCGACTCCATCAACGTCATTGCGAGGAGCGAAGCGACGAAGCAATCCATTCTTTCTTTACGCTGCGAGGTGGATTGCTTCGCGGAGCCTGTCATCGGGCGCGCGTTCGAGCGACCCGGTGGCTCGCAATGACGACCATCTAATGCGCCAGATGATTGGCCGAGCCCTGCACGATCTTGCCCTGCGCATCCAGCCGCAGATATTCGCAAATCCTCGCGCCGCGCTCGTTCGCGTAGAACACGATGAGGCTGTCAGGGCTGATGAACAGATCGATCAGGGTGAAGTGCAAATCGGGCAGCAGCGTCAGCGCTTTTCCCCAATAGATCCGGATCTTGGCCTTGCCTGCTAATGTTCCGGCGGAGTCGAAGCCGAGGGCCTGGATCTTGTCCGAGGTCATTTCGGCGTCCTCGGCATAGAGGGCCAGCACCCGCTCGAGGTCGCGTGAATTCCAGGCGGCGATCCATTCGCGCCCAAGCGCTGCGAGCTGCGTGGCGTCGTGAGCCGTCGGCATGTTTTCCTCCCAAAATTCCTGTTGAGTTTATGGTTGGACAAATTAGGTCAATGATACTGACCTAAATAGGTCATGTCCATGCCCGCAGAAGCATGTGGGCCAGTGCTTTGCCGCGGTTGCGAGCCAGCCCCCCGTCGCGTATCTGCTTGCCATGACAGCAGCCACGCCCGCCCGCGAGTCGACGCCAACAGTGGCCTCGGCGCATGACAAGATTCTGATCGTCGATTTCGGCAGTCAGGTGACGCAACTGATCGCGCGAAGGGTGCGCGAGGAGGGCGTCTATTCCGAGATCGTGCCGTTCCAGAAGGCCGAAGCGGCCTTCAAGGAAATGAAGCCGAAAGCGGTGATCCTCTCCGGCGGGCCTGAGTCGGTGCATGAGGCAGGCTCGCCGCGCGCGCCGCAAGCCATCTTCGATTCCGGCGTTCCCGTGCTCGGCATCTGCTACGGCCAGATGACCATGGCCGCCCAGCTCGGCGGCGAGGTCGAGGGCGGGCATCACCGCGAATTCGGCCGCGCCGATGTCGAGGTCAAAGCCCAAAGCAAGCTGTTCGAGTCCGCCTGGGGCATGGGCGAACGCCATCAGGTCTGGATGAGCCATGGCGACCGCATCACCAAAATGCCGCCGGGCTTTATCGTTGCCGGCGTGTCGCCGAACGCCCCGTTCGCCGTGATCCAGGACGAGAAGCGCAAATATTACGGCCTGATGTTCCACCCCGAAGTGGTGCACACGCCCGACGGCGCCAAGCTGCTGCGCAATTTCGTCCGCAAGGTCGCAGGCCTCACCGGCGACTGGACCATGCGCGCCTTCCGCGAGGAGGCGATCGAGAAGATCCGGGCGCAGGTCGGCAAGGGCAGGGTGATCTGCGGCCTTTCCGGCGGCGTCGACTCCGCCGTGGCCGCGGTGCTGATCCACGAGGCGATCGGCGACCAGCTCACCTGCGTGTTCGTCGATCACGGCATGCTGCGGCTGGATGAGGCCAGGACCGTCGTCGACCTGTTCCGGCACCACTACAACATCCCGCTGGTCCACGTTGATGCGTCGAAGCAATTCTTGGGCGAACTCGCTGGCGTCACCGACCCCGAGATCAAGCGCAAGACCATCGGCCGCCTGTTCATCGACGTGTTCGATGTCGAGGCAAAAAAGATCGGCGGCGCGGACTTTCTGGCGCAGGGCACGCTCTACCCCGACGTGATCGAGAGCGTCTCCTTCACCGGCGGCCCGTCGGTAACCATCAAGTCGCACCACAATGTCGGCGGCCTGCCGGCGCGCATGAACATGAAGCTGGTCGAGCCCTTGCGCGAATTGTTCAAGGACGAGGTCCGCGTGTTGGGCCGCGAACTCGGTCTCCCCGAAATCTTCGTCGGCCGCCATCCGTTCCCAGGCCCGGGCCTTGCAATCCGCTGCCCCGGCGAGATCACGAAGGAAAAGCTCGACATCCTGCGCAAGGCCGACGCCGTCTATATCGATCAGATCCGCAAAGCCGGCCTCTACGACACCATCTGGCAGGCCTTTGCCGTGCTGCTGCCGGTCAAGACCGTCGGCGTGATGGGCGACGGCCGCACCTATGATTTCGTCGTCGGCCTGCGCGCGGTCACTTCGACCGACGGCATGACCGCCGACTTCTATCCCTTCGACATGAAGTTTCTCGGCGAGACCGCGACGCGGATCATCAACGAGGTGAAGGGGGTGAACCGGGTGGTGTATGACGTGACGTCTAAGCCGCCGGGGACGATTGAGTGGGAGTAGGAAAAACGATGGAGGTCGGTCTTTCTAGCATGGTTTTCGCATAGAAGCGTGGTTTTGCGTACTACCGCGACCACATCATGTTTCTGCTCTAGATTTGATGGAGCTTTACGGGGCAGCAAACCTTCCCAAGGAGGGCTTGGAGGCGCGAAGCCCGGCTTTTTGGAATTGCAATTACCAGGAGGCGCTCCGCGCGCGACGCTCCAACGTAGATTTTGCGCGCCTCCTCATCCTGACCGTCAGACGCGTTGCCCTCTAGCAGGTCGAGAATCCCGGCTGCGGTCTTGGTGGTCATCACCACGCAGACGGCAGGGAACTCCAGACCCTTGGCAGAATGGATAGTGCGCGCTGGTGGAGAATTGGCGGGTGCGCAGTCTAATGCGGTGGCCAGATCTCCGTGTGCTCTCAGGCGCTGTTTGATGCTCGACGCCGCAATGAGCCCCTTTGCAAGAAGCTCGCGGGCTCTCTCCAACCACTGGTCGGCTTTGTCCGTTGGGTTGAATCGAAGGCCGTGGGCGAGAGCAATGACCTCTGGGCGCCAACCGCCATCTTCAAGCCCCTCACTTGCCAAATAGGTGTGGTAGCCACCGAGTGAGCTGATGCGTCCCTGAACCAAAAGGATGACGCGGTGTAGGTTAACCAAGGCATCTCGCCGGTTTCCGACAGCAAACGCGAAATGATAGTTCATAGCCGCTTCAGCCAGAACAATGGTCATGTGGCTGGTCGGCTTGATAGTGGGCTGACCAATCGCTTTACAGGCGCTATTGCGCGTGGACGCCAGCACCGGCGCGCTCTGCAGCGGAATGCCGAGTTCTTCGACGACACTCTGAAACGTTGAACCAATCGCGGGAGATACCGCACCGCCGCTATAAGAAATGATATGAACGGGTGTCGTATCATTTCTATACGGGCCTACGGAATTGTCAGGATTAGACCGTGAGGAAGGTGGCCGAAGCGCCACGATCGCAGCACAGATGGCGGGCGTAGAGCGAAAATTCCCGCTCATCGGCAGCTGATCGTTTGGGTCAAAGGTGGCTGCGAACTTATAAAGCTCGTTCGTCACTCCGCCCCGAAATTCGTAGATTGACTGGTGAGGATCGCAAATAACCTTCACGGTGATCTCGGATCTCCGCAACCAGTTGACAATAGCCAGATCGGCGGGATTGCAGTCCTGGGCCTCATCTACGACGATCTCGCAAAACCTGGCTGAAAGGGCTTCGCCGACACGTTTCGCGAAAGCTGCGTCTCCCAAACGTTCTTGAACGCTGACGCGCACGTCATCAAAATCGACTTGCCCTTGGCTCCTTGCATTCTTGATGATCGCAATTGCCTGCGTCTCATGTGCGCTGATTTTTCGTGTCGTGACGTCGAAACCCTCATCTTTCGCAAGCGCGGGGTCGACCTTACCGGTAGCTCTGTCGAAGCAACGTAGGGAAAGTGGCTGGGCGCCGTCGTATGGCGGCTTCACCTCCCAATTGCTCTTGTCGGGAATGAGCTTTGGCACGCGATCGCAACCAGGGATACCGAAAGGCGTTATTAAGAACTGCCACAGGAAGCGGTCGAAAGTTCCGATAAAGCTTGGGAAAAGTGGCGAAGGGAGAATGCCGAACGCTCTTAGGCGTGCTTCCAATTCATCCACTGCGGCGTTGGTGAAGGAGAGAAATGCGACGCCGCGACGATCTGTGGGCTTGCTCAGCAACTGCCGAGCACGCTCGACCATTGTCCTGGTCTTGCCGGCGCCGGGGCAAGCCGTCACGAAAGCAGCGCCGGCGTGATCGATGATTTCCTGCTGCTGTTTGGTAGGAGCGTACGAAGGCATAGTCACAGCGCGACTACCTCCTCGATTGCTCGCGCAATATACTCGGGGACCTGAAAGGGCTCTTCGCCGTCCTCGATCAGTCGCGCGAGAATCTGGGCGAAATCACCCTTTCGGGTCTTCTTGAATATCTCGTGGATTTTCTTCGCTCGCCCGTCGCCGCTAAGCGCGACAGCGTTATCCCACTTCTTCTTCGATTTGGGATGAAGCATGAGGTAGGCTTTACGCAGCATGGCGCTATTGCCGGCCCCGAGGAGTTCGGATTCCAAAGAGTAGACGCTCGTGATCGCTGCAAGATGATCGGTTGCGCCGAGGGTCTTTGCCAACGTTTCCAGCTTAGCCTTGCGCAATTCGCCTGGGATTGGCGGTTCTCCAGCGTCGGCTGCGCCGTCCGAGGCCGCGGGGGGCGCTTCTGCTTGTTCATAATCCGAGGTCGCTGACACCTCGTTCGCTTCAGTAGCCTCCTTTTCGGTCGTTTCCTCGTCGTCCTCATCTTGGTCGTCGCCCGTTCCCTTGTCACCGTCCGTGATGATGACGATACGATCGGCGATACGCGCCCCGTTTACGGAGGTAAGCAATAACGTTGCGTATGGAGTGAAATCGACCCCGTCGATGGGGACGAAGACCGTAGACATGAATAGCCGAAGTTTGTCCGGATGATCCTTGAGCGTGTGATATTTTGCAATCGCGGGCAGAAGAAGCGCCTCTGCAATACCCTCAACGAGCAAGACTCGTCCACCGAACAGCAACGCTGCTTTTGTCACGTCGAGATAGCGGTCGACCTTACGACGCTCGACCTCATCAAGCGGAATTTGGGACAGAGGAATACAGAGCGTCGACCTACGCACGGCTGCTGCTGTCATCGTGGCCGTGAGGACATTGGTGTTTGCGTCGTTGGTGTGAATTTGATCGACGGCAAGACTGCTTTCGATGACTGCGGCGTCGGCTGCGATTGGGTCGATAGGGGTCTCTTCAGGTGGTCGCGGCGCGGTTGTGACGATCGATTTGAAGACGACAAGTCGGTCGCTGCTGACCCACGCCGAGAGGTTGGGGGAGTGCGTTGCCACGATTACTTGCAGCTCACCCGACGGGGAGTGGTCAGCCGGCTCTTCATTGCGCGACTGCTCGGCCTGGTCCCGAAGAAACGCCAGGACTGCGGCTTGGAGCTGAGGATGGAGGTGAGCCTCCGGCTCTTCGACAAGAAATAGGGTCAGGTCAGCAGTGCGAACTTTTTCAAGCTCGACCGCGATGATGGCCATGAATAGAAGATTGGCGTAGCCGTGACCTGAGTATCGGAGATCTTCAGGATCGACGCCGTGGTCGGCGAGCTTAAACTTGAGGTCACGAGCAATATCGATCAGGGCTTCATCGGGGGTGAACCCCAACGAGGCGGTCTGACGGCGCACCCCCGAGGTGAGCGCCGTCAGGCTCTTTGCGACTGCGCCGTCTACCTTGGCCAGGACGTCGTGCGAGTTGGTCCTGGCGAGTTCTTTGGCGAGCTGCTCTGGCGTCGTGTCGTCCAAGAAGTGGTTCAAAAGCGCCAGAATTCGTGTCGGATTCCCGGACGCCAAGGAGTGTTTCGCATCTCGTAGCGGCGGCAGGTAAACGTGCCGAACCATATCGTGACAGCCGGGCTCGGGAGCGTTGCCGTCTTTTCCGGCCCAAACGATCGGCCTCGAGCCCGGCCGTGCAGCATCGAAGCGTAAGCCGAAGCATGCTTGAGTTAGAGAGGAATCCACAGCGGCCGAAATAAAGCGTCCCTGCTGCCCAATCGAGAGTTCGGCAAAACGACCCTCTATCTCGAATGAGTTTATGGTGCTCTGGAAACGAACGTCGGTGGACTCGCAGTAAATCTCTCGCCTTCCCCCAAGCGGAGATGTAAGGAGACGCATCGCGTCAATGGCATTGCTTTTGCCACCGTTGTTTTCGCCAACGAAGACGGTAAGGTCTTTTTGCAGTTCGATTGTCGCGTTAGCGAATGACCGAAACCTATTGAGTTTAATATTTTTGAGATACATTGAGCCCCCCGAGACTCACGAAGCATAGAGTAGTGCAGGGAATTTCTCGATAGTATTAGTTGTGGAATGCACGCATATCCCGGTGTGCCATTTGAGGCAGTGAACCGTAGGAGGGGTTATGCCGACAGAATTTGAAGACGCATTCGAAGCGATTGCGAGCGCAATGGTGCGTGCGGCAAAGGAATGTTCGGCAAGCATGGCGTCTGCCGAAGCCGAGCGGCACGGATTGCGCGAACTGGGTGACGGAAAGCCGTCTCAGATTCACGTCTGGGAAAGAAGCGAGAGTGACACTATGCTCCGGTTTCAATGGCGATGGTATGATCAGTCGAAGACGTTCTCAATTCAGCCTGACATGAACATACTGTCTCTAGAGCTTCGACAGGCCAATGCGGTTTTGCAGAAGGCTGAGGAGCGCTTTGAGGATTGAAGCTGTGCCCAACACGCACAAGCTAACTCTCAAGTATGTCTGGGAGCAAGAGCGGGTCCCGGTCGTCCTACGGCGGACCGGGAAGGGCCAGCGTTTGAGAGCGCGCCTGCCTTATGCAGACACCAATCGCCAGTGGCTTCAGAATGGAAGGCGCGTCTCACCTGCGTGGATCGACGTCAAAAAATACTGGGAGTTTCCCAAGACATGGTTCAATGATTTCGTAGAGCGTGCATTGGTGAAATACAGCCAAGTTTACATTATACAGCCGTATCGCGAACAGGAAAAATGCTCGCCGGCTTGTCAGAATGCGATGGGGTATGAGTGTCAATGTTCCTGCATGGGTCTCTATCATGGGGCGGGAAATGATGGCACCTGGTTCGAGGTTTCCGACACTTTCGCGACCCGATGGGGCGGTCAGGAACTCGCGTGTCGATTGATGACCGTAAAGTAGAGTTCACTGACGCTTGGTCAGCAGAGGAGACGCCTCTGCTGATTTGAAACCCGGCGATTGCCCGACGGGCAAATCACTTGCCGATGGTCAAAATCCTTTGTCCAGCCCCTTTTGCAAAAATATTTCGCTTCACCCCGACGGGCAAATCAAGGGCATAACTCCGCGCGTCTCACCCAAGAGAGGGGCGGGTCGCGATCGTCACGGACGTTGCGGTGGGATGCGGTGGACGCGGGAGTTGCGCAAGACGAACGCAGCTGACGCGTACGGCGAAGTCGTGTGGTTCTGACGCCGCGGTGCTGGCGTCAAGCTTGCGGTAGTAATCGCAGGCGACGGTGGCAAGAAAGCCGTTCACCGGGGAGAGCACGAAGTAAGCCGTAAAACCATTGCGCAGGGAAGGCCGGATGCTCTCCGCTGAACCTGTATGCTCGTGTGCGCATTCTTGATGCACATATGCACGCGAGACCGCGGGTGCAGCGCGCACCCGGCTTTCCCTGCGCCCTCTACGTGGTGAGAGGGTGAAAAAATTGCCAAGCCTCGGGCATCTCATGCCGCGAGAATGCGGACCCATACCTCACGCTGTTTGAAATCTAAATCAGGAATGCGGCGCGGTTCGCCGGGACGACTTAGTGAGCCAAACATCGTCACATCGTGGACTGCGGGTCCGGCGCAGTCGTAGGGCTCAACCGCGTGCTCGGAGTAGAGCAAACAATCTATTCCTTCAAGCTAACCGCGCGCCAAGCGTGCGCGAACCTTGTCAGCCGCGGGTCTCGGCACTGGTATGCTTCAGATAGTGACTTCAAGCTATTCCAGTCCGCGCCTCCCGCGTCAGCGCATTTTCGTCCCGCGAGTTCGCTTGTCATCAATGTGACTTCGGGCTTTGTTGGTAGCGCCCGAGCGGCTCTTCACGTGATCGATGAAGGCTCGCAGTTTCGGCGTCATTTGATGGCGGCTGGGATAGTAGAGAAACACACCCGGCGCCATCGGCGCGAACGGCTGCAGAACCTGCACGAGTTTTCCTGCCTTGACCGCGCCGGCAGCGATCGGCTCGGGCACCTGCGCAAGGCCCAATCCTTCGACGGCCGCGCCAAGCATTGTGGGCATGTCGTTGGCGATCAAAGGTCCGGAAACGACGACTTCGACGGCCTCGTTGCCGCTGACAAAGGACCAGGGCGCGATCGACCCGTTTGAGCGGCGCATGCGCAGGCAGGCGTGCCGGCGCAGATCGTCGATGCATTCCGGCCGCCCCCGCCGCCGCAGATAGTCGGGGCTACCGACCACAGTCAGCGGGTGCGACGGCGTCAGACGCACCGCGATCATATCGGCCTCGATGAACTGGCCTTGCCGGATGCCGGCGTCAAATCCTCCGGCAGCGATATCTACCAGCTCCGCGCTTGCGGCGACCTCCACCTCGACCTCGGGATAGGCTTGGCAGAACGACGCGATCAGCCGCTCCAGCAGGATCGGCACCACCGCCCGCGGCACCGTGAGGCGCAACAGTCCGGCAGGCCGCTGCCCAAGGTCACGCGCAACCTCGCTTGCGGCGACGAGTTCCTCAAAAGCAGGCTTGGCGCGTAACAGAAATCGTTCGCCGGCTTCGGTCAACCCGACACTGCGCGTCGTGCGTATGAAGAGCGCTGCGCCGACCCGCGCCTCAAGCGTACGTACGGCCTGGCTGATCGCAGAAGGCGTCACCGCAAGCTCTGCCGCCGCTTTGCGAAAATTGCGGTGCTGGGCAACGCTGAGGAACGCTTCCACGCCATCGAGCGCGCCCTGCCTGACTGTGAAGTTCTGCTTCATGGCCCAACGACATTATCGCGGATAGTCGCTCGCGGGAAGCGGTCGTACATCGGAGTTGCAAATCAGGAGCGCCGCTGATGTCGAGCCCCAACATTCGCGACACCACGGCGATCTCAACCAACCAAGGTGACGACCGTGATCCCGGAGACGAGACCGATGAAAGCAATCCGTAACGTCGTCCTGGCGCTCACCCTAACTCTGACAGGTGTTACTTCCATGACCCAACCATCGATTGCCCAGGCACAAGCGACCTCGCCCACCACCACCGGGGTGATGGTCATCCTTACCGTGAAAGCCGGCGTCACCCGCGAACAAGTCATGACCGTCATGCCCGCTGAAATCCGGCAGACGGTGCAGCTCTATCTCGGTGGCAAGATTCGCGAGTGGTATTCGCGCGGCGATGGTCGCGGAGTCATCCTCCTGCTGGACACCAGGGATGTCGGCGAGGCGCACACGATCATGGATGGGCTGCCATTGGGCAAGCAGGATCTGATGGACCACGAGTACATCGCAGTCGGTCCGCTTTGGCCGCTCCGCTTGCTCATGGCCAATCCCTGAGCGCCCCTGATCGTCCATGGGTGCTGCACGCGCTGTCGCTGCGCCAATTGATCCGACGCCAGGAGGAACCTTGCAATGACCGATGTACTTGATGGCGTGCGCGACCACTATCGCAGCCCCGGCCTGACCGAACGGCTGAAGACGGCGCTGATGGCGCTCGGGCCGGAGGATCGGCGGCTCACGCCCGGGCAACTGGGCGCCCTCGACCAGTTTCACACCCGTGGGCTCGCGGCGACCACCGAGCTTGCCAAATTGGCCGGGATCACCGCCGACATGTCGGTTCTGGATGTCGGCTCGGGCGTCGGCGGACCGGCGCGCTTTCTGGCTGCGACCTATGGCTGCCGGGTGACGGGCGTCGACCTCTCTGAGCCATTCGTGGATGCCGCGCGCTATCTGACCGAGCGCACCGGACAGAGCGGGCAGGTGTCGTTCCAGACCGCCAGCGCGCTGGAGCTTCCGTTTGACGACGGCCACTTCGATGCCGTGTTGCTGCAGCATGTGGCGATGAACATCTCCGACCGGGCGCGGCTCTACCGCGAGATCCGTCGCGTGCTGAAGACCGGTGGCAGGTTCGCGACTTACGACGTCGTCTCGAACGGCGGTGAGCCGCATTATCCCGTGCCGTGGGCGCGGACGCCCGCAACGAGCTTCCTTCTGACAGCCGCTACGACGCGCGAGACGATCGAACCGGCCGGTTTCCGCGCGCTCGTCTGGCAAGACGACTCTGAGGCGGCCAAGGCCTGGATCGCCCAGCTGCGCGCATCGGGGCCGCCGCCTTCGCCAAATCTCGGCGTGGTGATGGGGCCGGACTTCGCACAGCTTTCCGCCAACCTCGGGCGAAATCTCATGGAAGGCCGGCTCGGCATTTTGACCGCCGTGTTCGAGGCCGCGTCAATCGACTGCTGATAGGAGGCCAAAATGCCTACGGAAATCCTGTTCCAGACCCATCTCGTCCTCGGGTATGTCGCGTGGCTGCTTTGCTTTGGCGTGTACATCTGGCCCCGGCTCAAAGCGATGGACCATTTCGAAGCGCAACGTGCGATCGCTACGCTGCACAGCTTCCGCTTCTTCGGGCTCGTCTTCATCCTTCCGGGCGTGGTCAGCCCCGATCTGCCGGCCAGCTTCGCCGTGTTCGCCGCCTACTGGGATTTTGCAACCGGCGTGCTGGCCATGCTGGCGCTGCTCACGGCCAGAATCCGTCCGCTGTTTTGGCTGTTCGTCGTCGCCTTCAATCTGGTGGGGTTTGTCGATCTGATCCTCGACTATTACCACGCGGTCCAGGTCGACCTCCCTGCGAAGGCCGGGGAGTTGGGCGCCACCTACGCGATCCCGATCATCTACGTACCGCTGCTGATGATCACGCACATCGTCGCATTCTATTTTCTGGTGCGTCCTCAGCTCAAGGCGGCTCGGGCCATCGCCGACGATTTGGCGGCAGCCTAGATTGCTCGACCGTCTGATCGTGCGCATAAAAGAACCAAGGCGAGGAACTGGGGTCGGTCCGGCTGAGTTCCCCCGGCAGCGCGGCCAAACATGAATCGCGTCACATTTGTCACTCCCGCCGTTCGAGGTCTGGCGGCGATACTAACTCGACCAACAGCGAGCGATCGGCCGTGAACATTGGCGCGTTCCAGTCCGAAGACACGCGAGACCGCTCTAATGAGGAGGTTGCGATGACGACGATTACTTCACCCGAGAAAAACCGGAAACAGGGACAGCCCGCCATGAACACGCCACCGATTGTGTCGCCGGAGGCGTGGGAGGCGGCGCGCGAGCAGCTTCTCGTCAAGGAGAAGGCCATGATCCGCGCCCGGGACGCGCTGGCTGCGGAGCGGCGGCGGATGCCGTGGGTTGCCGTGGAAAAGGCCTATGCGTTCGACGGGCCCGGGGGCGAGGCGAGCCTGCTTGACCTGTTCCAGGGTCGCCGCCAACTGATCGTCTACCGCGCCTTCTTCGAGCCCGGCGTGCACGGCTGGCCGGAGCATGCCTGCATCGGCTGTTCGCTCGGGGCCGACCAGGTCTCCCATCTCGCGCACCTCAACGCGCGCGACACGACGCTTGTGTATGCCTCGCGCGCACCGCAGGCCGACATCGCGCGCCTGAAAGCGCGGATGGGTTGGGAGATTCCGTGGGTTACCATCACCGACAGCTTCGATGCCGACTTCGGCGTGGATGAATGGCACGGCCACAACGCGTTCATCCGCGACGGCGATCGCGTCTTCCGCACCTACTTCATCAACAGCCGCGGCGACGAGGCGATGGGTACCGTCTGGAGCTACCTCGACATGACGGCGCTCGGGCGTCAGGAGGAGTGGGAGGACTCGCCCGAGGGTTACCCCCAGACCCGGCCGTACAAATGGTGGAACTGGAACGACAGTTACGTCCCCAACGCCGCGCCCGACCCGAAATGGGTGAAGGTGTCGGACGCCGGCGAGGCTGCCTTTCGCAAACGCGACGGCTAATCTCCATGATGCTGCGGTAGGCTCACCCACGGCGGATCTGAGTCGGGGAGGGGAAAGCGCGCATGAAGTTGCGGTCGATCAAATGCATCACCTTCGCGGCTCTGGTCTGCGGCGCAGGGTTCAGCCCTTCAACCGGCGCCGGTGCCGCCGAGCCGATCCGCGTCGGCGCGGTGCTGCCGTTTTCCGGTGGCGTCGAGCTCTATGGTCAGCAGGCCAAGCTCGGGCTTGACCTCGCGGTCAAGGACATCAACGCGGCGGGCGGGATCCTCGGCAGGCCGGTCGAGGTGATCTATGCCGACGACAAGACCAGGCCGGCCTCCGCTGTGGCCGCCATGCATGCGTTGATCGAACGCGACGGCGTTGTCGCGGTCGTCGGCCCCATCACCTCCCGTAACCTCAATGCGATCGTGCCGGTCGCGGAAAACCTGAAAACGCCGCTGCTCTACGCCACCAACTATGAAAGCGGCAAATGCAGCCGATATGTTTTCGCGTTCGGCACGGTTCCGAACCAGGAACTGGGCCAATTGCTGCCCTACGTCAACAAGACCATCGGCAACAGCTATTTCCTGCTGGGCGCCGACCGGGTCTGGCCGCACCAGATGTTCGATCTGGCGCAGCCGCTGATCGAGAAGCTTGGCGGCAAGGTCGTCGGTATCGAATATACCCTGGGGACCGAGACCGATTTCACGCCGCTGATCGCGCAGGTCGCGGCGTCCAAGGCAAAAGTGCTGCTGTTCGCGCTGAAGGGCGACGGCATGGATTTCATCCGGCAGGCGGATGACCGGGGATTGCTGAAGGACACGACGATCGCATTCCTGGGATTGTCGGAGGTTGATCTCGGCATTTTCCGCGGCAAAGGCCAGAACATGGTCACGGTGGTGCCGTCGGTGGCGACCAGCGACGAGCCTTCCGTCAAGGCGTTCGTCGCCAAGGCCCGCGCCGAGGCCGGCGCCGACGTCGCGGTGTCGAACTATGTTATGACGCACTACAACACGCTGATTGCGCTCAAGGCGGCGATCGAGAAGGCCGGCAAGGTCGACAAGGAGGCCATCGTCGACGCCATGGTAGGTCTCGTCGTTCCGTCGCCGACAGGGCCCGTGACCATCGGCCACGACCACCACGCGACCATGAACATGTTCATCGCCAAAACGAAAGGCAGCGACCTTGTCACCGTTCGCGCGCTGGGAGAGATTGCGCCGCAGCCGGGATGCAAACTGGCTGATCGCTAACCGCAGAGCGCTACACGCACTGGGCAGGACTGTTGATGGCACCCGTCAAAATCAATCCCGACAATATCCGCACGTTCAGCGACGCAGGGAGCTTCCATAAGTGGCTCGGCAAGCACCACGACAGGGAAGGTGAGATCTGGATCAAGATCTACAAGGTGGATTCGGGGATCAAATCGATTACTCCGAAACAAGCCATCGACGTCATACTTTGCTGGGGATGGATCGATGGCCTCCGCAAGGGCTTCGACGACAAGAGCTTTCTCCAGCGCTACACGCCGCGCACCAGCAAAAGCATCTGGAGCCAGATCAACGTCGATAACGTCGCCCGGCTAATCAAGGAAGGCCGGATGACTGAACACGGGTTAAAGGAGGTCGATCAGGCCAAGTCCGACGGGCGCTGGGCGCGCGCCTATAAGAGCGGCAAGGACATGAAAATCCCGGATGATCTGCAAGCCGCGATTGATGCCGAGCCCAAGGCAAAGGCAATGCTGGCGAAACTCAGTGCGCAGAACCGCTTCGCGCTGGCCTTTCGCACCCATAACATGAAGACCGAAGCCGGCCGGAAGAAGAAGATCGAGGCCTTTGTCGCGATGCTCAAGCGCGGCGAGACGATCTACCCACAAGGCAAGAAATGACCCTCGCGATCACCGCCTGGGCCCGGTCACTTGCTCGTGGACTACCGCGCGACGATAATGTTCATCGCCAGGACCAAAGGCCGCGATCTTGTCACCGTCCGCGCGCTGGAAGAGATTGCGCCGCAGCCGGGATGCAAACTGGCTGGTCGCTAAGTGCCGGAGCCGTCGCCTCGCAAAAAAAATCGACCGCACCCCCGTCAGCCTGTCGGTTCCGGCCGGTCTCGTTCGTCTACCATCCAGAGGGAGCTGCACTGGAGACCACGAATGACCAATTCTCGCTATCGCTGGGTGATTGTTGCGGCCGGGGGCTTGCTCGGCTGTGTCGCGATCGGCGGCATGTTTTCGCTGCCGGTTTTCCTGCAACCGATCGCGCGGGATACCGGCTGGTCGGTCACCGGCGTGTCCAGCGCGATGACGATCGGCTTTCTCGCGATGGCCTGCACCAGCATGGCCTGGGGCACCTTGTCCGACCGGGTGGGGCCGCTGCCGGTGGTGCTGACCGGGTCGATCGTGCTGGCGGCAAGCCTGGCGCTGGCCAGCCGGGCGACCTCGCTCCTGTCGTTCCAAATCATGTTCGGACTGATGGTCGGCGGCTCGATCTCCGCGATCTTCGCCCCGATGATGGCAACGGTCACCGGCTGGTTCGACACCCATCGCAGCCTCGCGGTCTCGCTGGTGTCGGCCGGCATGGGCATGGCGCCGATGACGATGTCGCCGCTGGCGGCCTGGCTGGTCTCGAACCACGACTGGCGAACCTCGATGCAGATCGTGGCCGCGGTCGTTGCCTGCATCATGATCCCGGTCTCGCTCTTGGTTCGCCGCGCGCCGGCGCTGGAAGCGGCGCATTCCGCCCCGGCCGGCGCTAGCGCGTCGCAATCCGAGATGTCGCTTGGGCAAGCGTTGCGCTCGCCGCAGTTCATCGTGTTGCTGCTGACGAACTTCTTCTGTTGCGCCACGCATTCGGGCCCGATCATCCATACCGTGAGCTATGCGGTCAGCTGCGGCATCCCCCTGATTTCAGCCGTTACGATCTACAGCGTGGAGGGATTGGCGGGGATGGGCGGCCGTATCGCGTTCGGCCTGCTCGGCGACCGCTTTGGCGCCAAACGCGTGCTTGTTCTTGGACTGCTCGCCCAGGCGTTCGGCGCGCTCGGCTACGTCTTCGTGCGCGAGCTTGCCGCGTTCTACGCCGTCGCTGCGATCTTTGGCTTCATCTACGCCGGCACCATGCCGCTCTATTCGGTGCTGGCGCGCGAAAATTTTCCGCTGCGAATGATGGGTACGGTGATCGGCGGCACCGCCATGGCCGGCAGCCTCGGCATGGCGACGGGACCGCTGGCCGGAGGTTTGATCTACGACACCTTTGCCAGCTATGCTTGGCTCTATATCGGCTCCTGGGCGTTCGGCCTCGGCGCCTTCGTGATCGCATTGACCTTCAGGCCGTTCCCGGCGGCGAAAGCCGAGCCCGAGCCGGTGCCGGCGTGAAGTTCACGCTGGACGGCTGCGCGTTGATCGGATGGGTCAGTCACAGGCCGCGTGCGGGATCATCCAGGTCGAAAACGTCTGCCAGACGCCATCGCCGAGGTGGCGCTGATAGGCGACGAAGTCGGCATCGTCGCCGTGCACGAGTTCATAGCGATGGTATCCGGACTTTTCGGTTGGCTTGGTCATTGGACTTCTCCTTAACAGGAACTGCTACCGAGCTAGTCGCTACGCCGCGCCGATCAATGGAATGACAATAATCACATCTTCAACTTGTCGAGAGCCGAATTGGCCACGGCGTTGTTTTTCATCAAAACAGCAGCGATGGGCTGAATTGCGCTATGGCAAGAAGCACGACGATCAACAGCACACCCAATATGAGGAGCTTTCGCGTTGTCATCATCCTGGACCCCTGTTACTTCCTGAAGCAGCCGTCACTTCACCAGTGTGAGCAGCGGCTTGCCTTTCTCGACGATGTAGGTCGCCAGCTCACTGCCGGTGCCGCTGCTGACGTTCTTCGCCGAGTGGACCGTTCCGGCGGGAATGAAGAGGACGTCGCCGGGCTTCAGCGTCACCGGCGGCTTGTCCTCGATCTGATACTCAAGCGTGCCTTCGAGGACATAGATGATCTCTTCGCCCGGATGCGTATGCTTGCCGAACGCCACGCCGGACGCAAGATCGACGCGCACCTGGACGGCCTCGCGTCCGGGGGCACTGAGATCGTGCCGCTGTAGGTCGGTACGCTTGACGCCCGGCTGCTGCGCCTGCGCCGGGGGCAGCGTCAGACCGCTTGCGACAATCATCGCCGCCAAAGCCATGCTTCGAATCGTCCTCATGTGAACCTCCTGTTGTCTTTCAGATATGCGTCCGTGAATTCGCGACGAACCAGCCGCTGCTCAAACTGGCAGCGGCTCGCCGGCCTGCTCGCGGGCGATGTAGTCGGCGTACCAGTCCGGCCAGTTCGCATCGTGCTGGCCGCCGTTCCGCTTCTCGTGCTCGCCATGCGCCGCCGCCGCACGCCGGAGCGCGGCGGCAAGATCAGCCGACGAGGCGAAACTCGCGCCGTGCGCATCGACGCGTCCGGGCAATCGCGTAGTGATTTCCTGGAGCAGCCAGCCATTGCCGTCGGGATCCCTGAACGAGGCGTAGGAGCGGTAGCTGCCACGGTGAGGATCCAGGCCGCTGACCCGGTGTCGCCCCGACAGATAGGGCTCGTCGGTGCCGGTGTGTTTGTCGCCGACGGGGTGGAAGATTTCACCGACGTCAGCACCGCTGCTGCGCAGTTGGTTGCGGGCGGCCTCGATGTCGGAGACGATCAGATAGAGTCCCTGGGCAGAGCCGGGGGCTGCCGCAGTGACGTTCTTGCCGAAGATGACGGAGGCCGGCGAGCCCGGCGGCGTGAACTGGATCACGCGCCAATCGTCGCCGGCGGCGAAGTCGGCGTCGAGCCGCCAGCCGAGGCGGGTGTAGAACGCCTTGGCGCGATCGACGTCGGAAACCGGGATGACGGCGATCTCGAACTTCAGGTCGACCGTCGGTGCTTTAGGGGCCTTGGTTGCATTGGTCATCGTTCTCTCCTTGATGCCTGGGGGGACGACGCACGCAGCGTGCGCCGCATTGGCTGAAACGAGCGGGAGTTCAGTCGTTCCGATGCCTGTTATGCCCTGACATCCGCGCGAAGCTTGAGATATTGCCCGTTGCAGCCGTCGGCAACTCCGCGGCCAGCCTCGCCGCCGGGGTAGGTGCGCCACCGTTCAGAACATCCAGATCGGGATGATAGAACGCGAACGCACCCGGCTCCTGAATGGCGGCCTGAGCGAATACCGGTGTTGCCGTGAGGGCCGACAGCACCGCGGCTGCCGCGATTGTCTTGAGTGACGTCATAATGTGCTCCTTCGATTTATATCGTGTACGAGTTAATCGGATGCGTGATATAAAAGTTAAGCCGTGTCCGATGTCAACCCTTCCGATTTAATCGGATGCGATATATATAGGTGCGAGGCTTCACATGTTCGTGTCGGAAGGGTGCCCCATGACGCTGAAAGACGGTTCCAAGGCCAATCCCAAGGATAATCCCATGGACAATCCCAAGGCCAATTCCAAAGACCATTCAAAAGCGAAGCAGAAACCGGCCGCGGGCGACCGGCGCCTATCCGATTTCCTGTGCTTTGCGATCTATTCGGCCAACCTCGCCTACGGGCGGGCCTACAAGCAGGGCCTCGATGAACTCGGGCTTACCTACCCGCAATGGATCGCGATCGTGGCGTTGGGGGAGGAGGACGGCCAGACCGTGAGCGATCTCGGCGACAAGATGTTCCTCGAATCCAACACCCTAACGCCGGTCCTGAAAAAGCTTGAAGCGATGGGGTATCTGCGCCGGCAGCGCGATCCCGCAGACGAGCGGCAGGTGCGCGTCAGCCTCACCGACGCCGGCCGAAGGCTGCGCGAGATGGGCATGCACACGAAGCTGGTGAAGTCGAGCGGGCTCAAGCCGGACGAATTCGCGCGGCTGCAGAAAAGCATCGTTACACTCCGCGACACTCTGATCAAGGCGACGGCGGAGGAGGAATGAGCGACAGACAAAGTCGACAAGGAGGCCATCGTCGGCCTCGCGAGCGAGCCGGAACACTAAAATGCGTCAGGCTACCTTGCGGTTGGGGTCGGGACCGGGATCGCCGCCGGAGGCGGCTTGAGCCAGCCTTGCGAAATAGTGGGTCCAGCCCTTGTCATGGTTGGCGCAGCTCGCAGCGTCCGGCAGGCCGCTATGGGTCATGCGCAACAGCGTCCCGTTCGCCTCATGATCGATCAGGTCGATCTCGATCAGGCTCGAGCCCGGCGGTACATTTTTGTCGCGCTCGTCCCAGCCGAAGCTATAGGCGAGGCGGTGGACCGGAATAACCTCGGTGAACCTGCCGCGGGCGACGTCCTTGCCGGTAACGTTGACGAGGTAAAGGCCGCCGGGATGCGGTTCCATCGTCGCCTCCGTGCCCATCCATCGCAGGATTTTCTGGGGATCGGTGAGGAAAGCGAACACGGTCGCTGGCGGTGCCGCTATGTGGACCTCGCGCCGGACGATGAGCGGTTCGATCATCGGAAGCCTCCGTTGCTCCGTGCTGGATAAAAGCACATTCCTGCCTGCGAGCCCAGTTTGGTAACGATGCCATGGTGACAGGTCTCCGCCGCGGCCGCATTGTTCCCGCATGAAGTTGCCCATCACCCTTGCGTGGCTGCTCGACGAGGCCAGCGCCGCTGATAGCGCTGACCATTTCCTGGCAGCGCTCGGCGCACGGCTGATCGCCGATGATTTGCCGCTCGCCGGCGGTGCATTGACGCTGGCGGCGCCGCATCCAATGATCGCGCGCCGCACCTGGCTATGGCGGGCGGAGACCGGCGTGGTGATCGAGGCGCTGGGCTTCGAGGCTTTGGGCTCGGCCGGGTCCGGTCAGGACGATGTCGGCCGCGATTGGCTGACGCGGCTTGGCGGCGCGGTGGTGCAACAGGATGTCGCTGGTTCCGCGCCGGACGGAGCGGAGCTTGGTTGGTCGATCCTGCGGCCGCTCACCGGGCAGGAATCTGCGTTGTTGCACCAGGCGGCGCGTTTCGCCGCGGCACCGCTCGCCGTCCTGGCAACGCGGTCGACGCTCGCCGCGCTGCTCGAGGCTTATCTCGGCCGGCGCAGCGCGGCGCAGGTGCTGGCGGGACGGCTGCGGCGCCAAACCGGCGAGACCATCCGCGCGGTGCTGCTGTTTGGTGATCTGCGCGATTTCACGGCTCTGTCCGAGACGATGGCGCCGGAGGCGGTGGTCACAGCGCTTGACGCCTGGTTCGACCGCATCGCCGGCGCCGTTCACGCGTTCGGTGGCGAGGTGCTGAAATTCATCGGAGACGGGGTGCTTGCGATTTTTCCGATCGGCGAGCGATCGCCTGCCGCCGCCTGCGACGCTGCGCTCAGCGCCGTCGGTGCGGCCCGGGCCGGCATGACCCATCTCGACAAGGCACGCCAAAAGCAAGGACTGCCGCCGCTGCCCTTCGGCGCAGCGTTGCACCTCGGCGAGATGCTGTGGGGCAACATCGGCACCGCCGACCGGCTGGATTTCACCGCGATCGGCCCGGCCGTCAATCTTGTCAGCCGACTCGAAGGACTATGCCGGCCGCTTGGCCGCAGCGTGCTGATCTCGGGCGCGATCGCAGCCGAGACGAACATGAAGCTGATCTCGCTAGGCGAGCACGATTTGCGCGGCATCGCCACGCCTTGTGCGGTCTTCACGCTGCCGGAGGATTAAAAACTGAGGATGGGTGAGGGCGCATCGCGCCGCGCGCATGCGGACTTGCATCCATCGCTGTCTGAATGTTCCCACCAAAGCCGTCACACCGTCGTGATCGTTAGCCTTGAGAATGGGCAGAACCGCACAAACATTCTTTAGTAGAGATACCGTGACATGCGCCGCTATAGTTGCGATACCGAATATCCTTCGGTAAAGTTTCAGAACGACAACTTCCATGAGGCCAGAGATGGACGCACTCACGATTTTTATCATTCGTCACGGTGAAAAGCCCGGTGAGACCTGGCCGGGGCCGGGCTTTATGGATAATGGCGTTTCGGACACGGAGTCGCTGGTGATCCGGGGATGGCAACGCTCCGGCGCCTGGGCAGCCTTGTTTGGCGCCGGGCTTTCCGACAAGGACTATCCTGCCCCGCAGGTGATCTACGCCGCCACGCCCGGAGCGGACAACGACCCGAACAAGGGGCCGAGCCGTCGTCCCGCCGAAACCATTTCGGCGCTGGCGGCCCGACTCAAGCTGACGCCCAAGGAAGGCTTCGGCAAGGGCGACGAAAAACACCTGGTGAACGCGCTGCTGCCGCTGAAAGGCGTCGCGCTGGTGTGCTGGGAGCACAAGGCGATCATCTCCGATATCCTGCCGCGGATTCCGGTCAGCAAAGGCAAGCTGCCGACCAAATGGGATGGCGATCGCTATGACGTCGTGCTCCGCTTCGACCGTGCCAAGGGCGACGACAAGTTTGCGTTCAAGCCGCTGTATCCTTGCCTGCTCTCGGGGGATTCGGACAAGCCGGTGGATAGTTGAGCCGGCAGGCCGCTCAGCCTCGCTTCGGCCGGCGGACGGCTCGCAGCTTTCCGCTTCCCCCGCCGCCGCAGAAGAATTGATCGCCGCCATCGGACTCGAGGCCAGACACGGCGACGCCGGGCGGCATCTCGAGCCGCTCCAAAACCTCTCCGGTTTCGGGATCGATCCGCCTCACATCGCTCTCGTCGCCTTCCCAGGTGCCATGCCAGAGTTCGCCATCGACCCAGGTGACCCCGGTGACGAAGCGGTTGGATTCGATGGTGCGAAGGATCGCGCCGGTTTGCGGATCAATTTGATGGATCTTGCGCTCCCGATGCTGCCCGACCCAGAGCGTGCCTTCGGCCCAGGCGAGCCCGGAGTCGCCGCCGCCGCCGGGCGCCGGGATCGTCGAGAGCACACGGCCGGTGTCCGGGTCGATCTTCTGGATGCGATCCTCGGCGATCTGGAACAGATGCCGGCCGTCGAAGGCCGTTCCCGCATGGGCTGGGACATCGATCGCGCGCACCGTCTTGCCGCTCGCGGGATCGAGCGCGTTCAACTTGTCTCCGCACGCAAGCCAGACGTGCTGGCCGTCAAACGTAACCCCGCCGATGCGGTCGATGCCCGGCAGGGGTCCATACTCACGAATGATCTCGGCGGCTGATTTTTTCATGGTTCTTTCCTGGTCATGCCCGCATCCTAGTCGCTCGGCAGCGGCGCGGGGAGTAACAAGGTCGTCGCGAGTCCCGGCACCGACGGGGTCATCCAGCGACGCGCGCGGCCACGGCCAAACGATTGCACCTTGCTGGCGGCCGCAAGCCCGTCGAGCGCCCGCTGCACGGTGCGCTGGTTGGCGCCGAGCGCCAGTGCCAGTGCCGAGCTCGACCACGACTCGCCATCGGCGAGGAAGGCGAGCACCGCCGCATGCCGCTCGTCGATCGGCCGCGCCAGCACGACGACCTCGCGGGCGCGGCGCGGCGTCAGCGCAAAGCCCTGGCTGGTCGCGCTCACGCCGGCCAGCGTCCGCAGCAATGTGCGCAGCCGCCCGATCTCGACCCGCAACCGGGCGCGATGCGATTCATCGGCGTGCTTGCCGCCGAAGGCCCGGGCCACGAGCACGTCCCGCGGTACGTCTTTCGGCCACGCCTCGGCCAGTGCGCGGGCGAGCGCAAACAACACCGGACGCCTGGCCAGCGAGACCGCCGCGCGCGGGTCACGCACGACATGATGAAGGGCGTCCACGACCAGCGCTTTCGACGCCTGCAACGTTTCGACCTCCTCAAGCAAAAGAGGGCGCTCCTCGCCACGCGCGATCAGGCGTGCCGCCGGTGTGTTCAGCATGAGAGAGGCGCTTTCGATCTCCGCGGTCAGCGCAGGGATGCCGGCATGGCGCGCCGCGCGTTCGGCCCGGGCGAGGGCTGCGCGCGCGGCCCTGGCGTGGAGGCGTCGCATCGCGATCCCCGCAACCACCAGCTCGTGGGCGGCCCGCGATGCGGGCGGGAAGGGGGCGGGATCGAGCCCGGCAAGCGCCTGCTCGGCGGCGTCGAGGCGCCCGATCAGGAGCAGGCGCCGGACCTCGAGATAGCGCGCATGCGCGGCATTCACCCGGTCGCCATGCGCTTCGAGCGTCGCCCGCGCGGCGTCGAGCTTTTTCGCAGGCCAACCCAAATCGCGCGAGACCAGCGCGATCTCGGCTTCTGCGACCACACACCTGGCGCGGGCCACGGCCTCTCTCGGACCGAAGGCGCGCGCCGCACTGTGCAGCAGCATTTTCGCTCGACCGAAATCGCCGAGCTGCGCCATTGCGATGCCCCGGAGCGCGAGCGCCGGCGCATCGTCGCGCAGGGCGACCCGGTTCAGTGCGCCGAGGGGATCACCCGCCGCAAGCGCGCGCGCCGCGGCCGTAATCAGCGAGTCCATCTAAATCCCGACACACTTGTCACTCCCACCCCTCCGATATCGGGCCCTAATCTATCTCACGACCACCAACCAGCAAGCCGTATCGCGAACGCTGCGGGCGACAAACGACAGGAGAAAACAATGACGATACACACGACCGGAACGCGTGAACAATGGCTGACGGCGCGGCTCGAACTGCTCGAGGCGGAGAAGGACCTGACGCGGCGCAGCGACGAACTGGCACGGCGGCGTCAGGCGCTGCCGTGGGTGCGCGTCGACAAGGCGTACCGATTCGAGACCGAGGAAGGGATCGCCTCGCTGGTGGACCTGTTCAGAGGGCGCTCGCAGCTCCTCGTCTACCACTTCATGTTCGGGCCCGAATATGCGGCGGGGTGTCCGTCCTGCTCGGCGATCGCGGATGGCTTCAACGGCTTCGCCGTCCATTTGGCGAACCATGACGTCATGCTTTCCGCGGTGTCGCTGGCGCCGCTGGCAAAATTGCAGGCGTTCAAGCGGCGGATGGGGTGGACGTTCCCCTGGGCGTCCTCGCAGGGCGGCGAGTTCAACTTCGACTTCAACGTGTCGATCACCGAGCAGCAACAGCGCGCCGGGGGAATCGACTACAACTACAAGCGCAGCGGCCATGTGCTGGACGCCAAGCCGGAAGCCGCCGCCGAGGGGCCTATCGCCTTCGCTGCCATGGCCGGAACCGACACCGCCGGGTTCATGCGCCAGCGGCCGGGCATGAGCGCGTTCACGCATGAGGACGGCGTCGTCTACCACACCTATTCCACCTATGCGCGCGGACTGGATGGCCTGTGGGGCATGTACCAGTGGCTCGACCGTGCCCCGAGGGGGCGCAACGAGACCGGCCTCTGGTGGCGCCACCATGATCAGTACGACAGGCAATGAGGTGGATCATGGGTGTCGTCGGCGCAACCGCGGGACGTTACCGGAGAGAGATCATGGGTGAGGCTTACGCCGGCGAACGCGCGAGCGGCGTGATCCGTCACGAAAGCGGCCGCACCGCCGCGCTCCGCGCAGCCGACTGGCTATGCCTCGCGGCCGCGCCGACCTTCGCCATCATGGCGTTGCTTACGGGTGTTCCCGCCAGCGGCCCGCCGGAGATGCTCTGCTCGGCCGCGTCGCCGCTGAGCGGAATGGCGCCGATGTACCTGCTGATGAGTGCCTTCCATTTGGGGCCCTGGCTGAAGCTGATCTCCAGACGACGAAGGGGCCGCGCCTCGACGCCGTCGCCGGACACGACCTCCTGAGATCGCAGCATTCGGAATATTGCACACGAGGCTGCGGGTGCATCGGGCACCCGGCATTTCCTGCGCCCTCTGTTATCACGGGGGAAAGGCTCTGGCACCGCTCGGGCGCATCGGGCCGCGGGATCGTTTTCGTTTCTCCCTCAGCTCTCTGAGATTGACTCGAACTTGCGAGCCGCTTGCGTTCCGAACGCCTTGGCGCGAAACTCTCGCTCAAGATTGATATCCCTCGCACCCTAACGAAAGCAAAAAAACCGATGGCACGTGTGCGCTGTATCACCGAAATGGGCATGGGCGTTGACGTTCACGGACGCGATGCGACGAAGGCGGCCAAGCGGGCGGTCTCGGACGCGATCCGCCATTCCAGTCTCGGGTTCTTCAGGATGCTGGGCAAGACCGCAAAGGACATGTTCGTCGATGTTACGATCGGCGTGCCGGACCCGAGCTCGGTCGACACCGCTGCGGTCGCGAAAGAGCTGCCTTACGGCATGGTGACCGTCACGGCGGTCAAGGGCGGGCTGGAAGTTCCTGCCGAGCAGGGCAGTGATTCCATCCTCATCGCCAATGCCGCCGTGATCGTGAGTCTCGATGACGGCGCGGCAGGCTAGAGCGTTTTCGAGCGAAGTGGATGCCGGTTCGCGTGAAGAAAACGCGTCAACACAAGAAGCTAGTGCACTGGTTCTGATTCGATCAGAACCGATGCTCTGGACACCCATCTATCGGAGGTTCAAGTTGTCCGTCTCGTGCAATTCGCGTTCGATCGTGAAATCCGGATTTGGGCACACAGGGAGCGTCAGTGCCATGAAACATTTTGCCAAGCCTTTCCTGATGTCGGCCGCGCTGTGGGCGGCGACGTTCTTGCCCGCGCACGCGGAGATGGACGTTGCGCGCCTCAAGGCCACGATCGAGAAATCGGTCGAATCCGACTATCCAAAGCTCGACGCCCTCTACAAGGATATCCACGCCCATCCGGAGATCGCCTTCGAGGAGGTCAAGACGGCCGCAAAACTCGCTGCCGAAATGCGCGCGCTCGGCTTTGAGGTTACCGAGAAGGTCGGCAAGACCGGGCTGGTCGCGATCTACAAAAACGGCGACGGTCCCACCATCATGGTGCGCACCGAGCTCGACGCGCTGCCGATGGAGGAGAAAACCGGTCTTGCCTATGCAAGCCACGACAAGACCGTTTGGAACGGCCGGGAGACGTTTGTGGCGCACAGCTGCGGTCACGACATCCACATGGCGAGCTGGGTAGGGACGGCAAAGACGCTGGTCGGCCTGAAAGACCAGTGGCAAGGCACCCTGATGTTCATCGCCCAGCCCGCCGAAGAAACGGTGTCGGGCGCCAAGGCGATGCTGAATGAAGGCCTGTTCACGCGATTCAAGAAACCCGATTTCGGCTTTGCCCTGCACGACGGGCCCTTCCCCTACGGCTACATCAGCTATCGCGTCGGCATCGGCTCGTCGAATTCCGACAGCCTCGAAATTACGTTCCACGGCCGCGGTGGTCACGGCGCGGCGCCGCAGCGAACCATCGATCCCGTGATGATGGCCGCACGCTTCGTTGTCGACGTGCAAAGCGTGATCAGCCGCGAAAAGGACCCGACCGAATTCGGCGTGGTCAGCATTGGCGCCATTCAGGGCGGGACGGCCGAAAACATCATTCCCGACGACGTCCTGCTGCGTGGGACCATCCGTACCTTCAAGCCCGAGGTCCGCGCCAAGATGCTGGCGGGGATCGAGCGGACGGCGAAGGCCGTCGCCGCGATGTCGGATGCGCCCGCGCCCGAGATCAAGATCACCGAGGGCGCCAAGGCCGTGATGAACGATCCCCAGGTGGTGGCGACCGCCGAAAAGGTGCTGAAGGCCGCGTTCGGCGACAAGTTCAGGACCTCGCCGCCGGGCACGCCGAGCGAGGATTATTCCGAATTCGTCAATGCCGGGGTGCCGTCGATGTTTTTCAACATCGGCGTCTACGAACTTGAACGCTTCGTCGCGGCAAACAACGGCACCGGGCCTGAACTGCCGTCCAATCATTCGCCGCTGTTCGCGCCGGTGCCGAAGCCGACCATTGAAACCGGCGTTACGGCCATGACGCTCGCCGTGCTCAGCGCGTTCGATCAGCATGCTCGTGGCAAGTGAAAGCCGTCCGGTTCCGGTGCATCCGCTTGATCGTCCGATCTGGGGCGCGCTGACGACCCGGCAACAGTCGCTGGCGGAAGGCGGTGCCCTGGCGCGGCGTTATCCGCCTGCGATCGCGCCGTTCGCGGACATGGTGGATATGTCGCCACAGAGTTTCGCTGCGCTCGGCGCGATCCTGTCCGGATCCGAAATCGCCGTGTTGTTCACGCCGGACGCCGTGACTGCGCCCGATGAGTTCAAGATTCTGCTGGCCGAAACAGGAGAGCAGATGATTGGAACGCCCGCGGAAAGCTCGCTTCCTGGGATTGAGACCGTCACACTCGGCGTCAACGATGTTCCAGAGATGATGGCGTTGACCGAGCTCACAAAACCAGGGCCCTTCAGCGCGCGCACCCATGAGCTGGGTACTTTTCTCGGCATCCGCATCGATGGTCAGCTCGTCGCGATGACGGGCGAGCGCATGAAGCCCGGCCATTACACCGAGATGACGGCCGTCTGCGTGCATCCCGATCATCGCGGCCGCGGCTACGCGCAAATGCTGCTTGGCGCGGTTGCCCGCCAGATCGTGTCGCGGGGAGAGATTCCCTTCCTGCATGTATTTTCCAACAACACGTCCGCCATCGGGCAGGGAATGGAAATCCGCCGTCGCCTGCATGTGACGGTGTTGCAGAAACGGATTTGATGTTTCGCCAGCAATGATTGAGCAGGAGCGATCAAGGCTATCTCGACCGATGGCTATTAAACGTCCCCAAATATGAGCATGAGGCCGGTCGAACCCTTGCGCGAATTGTTCTAGGATGAAGCCGTTGGGCCGCGAACTCGGCTTGTTCGAATCTTCGTTGGCCGCGAAACCTCTTCCGAACGGACGTCCTGCCATGAAATCCACGCGCCGAAACCTGAATTTCACTGCCAAGCCGAAGAAGGAACCGAAGCTCTCCCGCACCCATGCGCCCGCCGATCTATCGCCGCTGGCCTGGCAACGCGGCTTGCGCCGCCAGTTCGGCCGCGAGCAAGTGTTCGGGCTTGAAAACCTCGGCAGCGAACCGTTTTTCTCCGAATTTCGGGTCAGCAATCCCGTTTCGAAGTCCAGCTATCGCGTGGCGATTCGAGGCTTGGGACCGGGGGGCAATTTCTGTTCATGCCCTGATTATGCCACCAGCGAGTTGGGAACCTGCAAGCACCTGGAATTCACGCTTGGGCGATTGGAAAAAAAGCGCGGCGCCAGGACAGCGTTCGCGCGCGGCTACCAGCCGGCGTTTTCCGAGTTGTATCTACGCAATGAAGGCAAACGCCGCGTGCATTTTCGCGCCGGAAAGGATTGCCCGCCGGAGGTGAGCGAGGCCGCCGCCGACTTGTTCGACGCCGGGCACGATGGAATGTTGCCGGACGATCGCCTTGGCGAACTGGACCGCTTCATGACCATGGTGTCGAAGAGCGGTCATGAGTTGCGCGCGTACGACGATGCGCTCGATTTCGTCGCCGGGAGACGGGACGCGGACCGTCGGGCTTCGAAGCTCGAGCAGTTGTTCCCGCGCGGCGCCACCGATCCAAAGCTGCGGTCTCTTTTGAAGGTGCCACTCTATCCCTACCAGGCCGACGGCGCGCTGTTCGCAGTGCGGATTGGCCGGGCCCTCATCGGCGACGATATGGGGCTCGGCAAGACGATACAGGCGATCGCCGCGACAGAGATATTGGCGCGGGATTTTGGCGTCTCGAAAGTTCTGGTGGTCTGCCCAACCTCCCTTAAATATCAATGGCAAAGCGAGATTGCGCGTTTCTCGGGGCGGGAAGGTGAAGATGCCGCACGCGTCATCAACGGCGGTCGAGCGCAGCGGCAGAAGGACTACGCCCTGGACGACTTCTGCAAGATCACGAACTACGAGAAACTGCAACCCGATCTAGACCTGATTGCCGCATGGGCGCCCGAACTGGTCATCGTCGATGAAGCCCAACGGGTGAAAAACTGGAACACCATTGCGGCGCGCGCCTTGAAGCGGATTGATAGCTCCTATGCGATCGTGCTGACCGGCACGCCGCTGGAAAACAAGTTGGAGGAATTGATCTCCATCGTTCAGTTCGTCGATCAGCATCGGCTGGGGCCAACCTGGAAGCTGCTGCACGAGCATCAGGTCAAGGACGAAGCCGGTCGAGTCACCGGCTATACCGGGCTGGAGAAGATCGGCCAAACGCTGGCGCCGATCATGATTCGCCGCCGCAAAGCCGAGGTACTGCGGCAACTGCCGAGCCGGACCGACCAGAACCTGCTGGTGCCGATGACGGAAATGCAAATGGATCATCATAAGGAAAACGCCGATGAGGTGGCGAAAATCGTCCGGCGCTGGCGCAAGACCAAATTTCTGTCGGACATGGACCAGCGGCGGCTGATGATTGCCCTGCAGAACATGCGCATGTCGTGCAACAGCACCTATCTGCTGGACCAGGAAACCGATCATGGCGTCAAGGCCGACGAACTCGCGGCACTGCTGGATGATTTGTTCGCCGATCCCGAGGCCAAGGTGGTGGTGTTTTCGCAATGGACGCGGACCCATGACATCGTCATCCGCCGCCTCGAAGCGCGGGGGGTTGGCTACGTCAGTTTCCATGGCGGTGTGCCGTCGGACAAGCGCCCGGCACTGATCGAGCGGTTTCGCGACGACCCCGCCTGCCGCGTGTTTCTGTCGACCGATGCCGGGAGCACCGGTCTCAATCTGCAGCATGCTTCGACCCTGATGAACATGGATTTGCCGTGGAATCCGGCGGTCCTCGAACAACGTATCGCTCGCATCCATCGCATGGGCCAGGCGCGACCGGTGCGGGTCATCAATTTCGTGGCAAAGGGCACCATCGAAGAGGGCATGCTCTCGGTGCTGGCCTTCAAGCGCTCGCTGTCGGCCGGAATTCTCGACGGCGGCAGTGGCGAGATTTCGCTTGGCGGTTCGCGTCTCAGCCGCTTCATGAAGGAGGTGGAGAGCGTCACCGGAAATATGGGTGAGGGCGAGGCCGTGACGCCGGCAGAGGAAGTGACGAATATAGTCACCGCCGATGGCGCGGGATCAGTGGAAGCGGCCGGTGCGGATCAAAGCGTTGACGCTCGATCGACGGCGGTGGCTCGGGCCGATGGGTCCGCAGCACCACCGCGCGATACGAGTTCCGACCCGTGGCAAGCCCTGGCGCAGGTTGGCGCTCAGTTTATTGCCGCGCTGGCTGCTGCCAGCAATCCGGACGCCGCCGCGCATCCGTGGATTGAGCGCGATCCAAACACCGGCGCGCAAAACCTCAAAATGCCGCTGCCGGCACCGGAAACCGCGAGAAAAGTTGCCGATATGCTTTCCGCGTTCGCGGACAGCTTGCGGGGCAGGACGGCGTGACGGGCGGCGGCAGTCGAACGATGGCCTTAGTCGCCAAAATACGCCGGCTTGCCCGTGGTCCACGTCTCGCCCCACAACTGGCCGCCGCCATCGACCGTCAGCGTCTCGCCGGTGACGAACCTTCCTGAAGGCGCCGCGAGATACACGCTGGCCTCCGCGATGTCCCAGGGCGAGCCCGCGCGCATCATCGGGTTGGAGCGCGGGTAGGCGGCGCGGGCTTGCGGCGTGTAGACGTTCCAGCCCTCGGTCTCGATCGCACCGGGCGCCACGCAGTTCACCCGGATGTTCAGCGGCGCCCATTCGACGGCGACGGCGCGCGACAATCCGATGACGCCGGACCGCGCCGCGATCGTGTGCGCGATGCCATAAAGCCCGTGCGTTGTCACCACCACGATATTGACGATGCTGCCGGGATGCTTGTGGTCGCGCCAGCGCTGGGCGGCCGCCTGCATCATGTACCAGGTGCCGTTCAGATTGGTGTTGATGACCGCGTTCCAGCCTTTCACCGAAAAGTCGATTGCGGGTTGCGGAAACTGGCCGCCGGCGCTGTTGATGAGATGGTCGACGCGGCCATGCGCCGCCCAGATCGTTTCGAACAGGGCGTTGATCGCATCCGGCTCCCGGATGTCGGCAACGCAGGCGGATGCCCTGAGGTTTCGGCCGGCCAATTCGGCGACGAGGGCGTCGAGCTTGTCCTGATTGCGGCCGACGACGGCGACATGCGCGCCGAGCCGGGCAAACAGCCAGACGATCGCGCGGCCGATGCCGCCGGTACCGCCGGAGACGAGGACGACCTGATCTCTGAGCAGGTCGGCCGCGAACACGGTCGGATGAATCGCAAGCTCCGCGTCGGTCAGGCCAATCTTCTCGGTTGTCTGATGATCGTTCATGCGTAACGCCGGCCCTTGCCAGGTGCGGATAGGCCCGTACATTAGCCATCCAACAAGAACCAAGCAAAGAACGAGTTTTGATGTCCGGTCTTTCCGACTTTCCGATTACCGCACGCTGGCCAGCCAAACATCCCGACCGCCTTCAGCTCTATTCGCTACCGACGCCAAACGGCGTCAAGGTCTCGATCATGCTGGAAGAGATCGGCTTGCCCTACGAAGTGCATCTCGTCGACTTCAGCAAAGACGACCAGAAGACGCCCGAATTCCTGTCGCTGAACCCGAACGGCAAGATCCCGGCGATCCTCGATCCGGATGGCCCCGGCGGCAGGCCGCTTCCCCTGTTCGAGTCCGGCGCGATCCTGCAATATCTCGCCGAGAAAACCGGAAAACTGCTGCCCCCGGACGCGGCGCGCCGCTACCAGACCATCCAATGGCTGCACTTCCAGATGGGCGCGATCGGGCCGATGTTCGGCCAGGTCGGCTTCTTCCACAAATTCGCCGGCAAGGATTTTCCGGATAAACGGCCGCTCGAGCGCTATGTCGCGGAGTCAAAGCGCCTGCTGTGGGTGATAGAGACGCACCTTGCGGGGCGGCAGTGGATCATGGACGACGACTATACGATCGCCGACATTTCCATGCTCGGCTGGGTGCGCAATTTGGTCGGCTTTTACGGTGCGCGTGAGATCGTTGCGTTCGATACGCTCACACACGTGCCCGCCTGGCTGGAGCGCGGCCTGGCGCGTCCTGCCGTGGAGCGTGGCCTGAACATTCCGAAACGGCCTTAAGCGGCGTGCTTGAGCAGTTCGTAGACCGTGGGGTTGTCGGCGCAGGCGCCAAAACCGCATTCCAGCAGCGTCGAGACCACATTCAGCGCCGTCAGGCCGATCACGAGCCACACCGCGGCTTGCGCGAAAGCGCCGCGGGAGATCGGTTGCGGTGCGGTGTCGTCGAACTGGCGGTCGAACAGCAGGATGGAAGCGAGCAGCACAATGGCTGCGACGAAGCCGATCAGCGCCCAGGTATAATAATGAAAGCCGAGCAGCGCCGAGCCGTAGCCGGCGTCTCCCGGCATGATATGCAGCAGTACCTGTCGCGTCGAAACGACCGCGCCGGCAACGGCTTCGAACAGCGACATCGCGTAATGGCTGGGACGCGGTCCGAACCGGATGTTCAGAATGGGGCCGATGGCCAGCGTCGCGAACAGGATGCGCTGCAGCAGGCACAGCGGGCAGGGCAATTCGTGCAGCACGAATTGCGCGGCAAACGCGGCCGCCAGCACCAGCGCTACGGCATAGAGGCCAAGCGCACTCAGGGTGATGGCGCGGGTTTGGGTCATCGCATATCTCAGAACGACAGTTTCAGCGTATCGGTGGCGTGGTGCAGATAGGTCGCGACGCAGGCGATCATGACGGCGGCGAACAGACCGAGCGCGAGCGGACGCGGGCCGCGCCAGGCGACCAGCATGACGATGGTAATGGCGAGAAGCAGTGCGGTGAATTCCATCATCGGCCCCCGGCAGCGAATGCGACGGCAGTTTATGGCTGATTCGCCGATCCGCTTTGAATAAAAACGGGCCCATCAGCCACGCGGTGGACGACGAACGCAGGCGGTCCTTGCCGTGGGTCATGACATTACCTTGATGCGCCGCGAGATGATTTTTCATTGTCCGCCGCGCAGCTCTATCCCATGATGGCCCACGAGCTTCCTCGTTCCCGTTCCGAGCGCGCCATGACCACAGCAGCAATCCGCCCTGCCAGCCATCATCAGCCCTGGTACAAGATCCTGTATCTTCAGGTTCTGATTGCGATCGCGCTCGGTGTCCTGATCGGTTATTTCTATCCGGATCTCGGCAAGGAGCTGAAGCCGCTCGGCGACGGTTTCATTGCACTGATCAAGATGATGATTGCGCCGGTGATCTTCTGCACCGTCGTGCACGGCATTTCCTCGATGGGTGATCTGAAGCGCGTCGGACGGGTCGGCCTGAAGGCGCTGATCTATTTTGAGGTCGTGTCCACCGTGGCGCTGGCCGTCGGCCTGATTGTCGGCGAAGTGCTTCAGCCCGGGCACGGCTTCAACATCGATCCGGCTACGATCGATCCCAAATCCGTCGCCTCCTATGTCAGCAAGGCGAAGGAGGAAGGCATCGTCGCGCATCTGCTCGGGATCATTCCCGACAGCTATTTCGGGGCGCTCGCCCGCGGCGACCTGCTGCAGGTCTTGCTGATCTCGATCCTTTCCGGCTTTGCCGTCGCCTTTCTCGGCAAGGCCGGCGAGCCGATCGCGTATGCGATCGATCAGGCCGCCAAAATGTTCTTCAGGGTGATCGCGATCATCGTCCGCGTCGCGCCGATCGGCGCCTTCGGGGCGATGGCGTTCACGGTCGGCGCGTACGGGCTCAATTCGCTATGGAACCTGATTGCGCTGATCGCCACCTTCTATCTGACCAGCGTGCTGTTCGTATTGATCGTGCTCGGCGCGATTGCACGTCTCTCGGGTTTCTCGATCATCCGCTTCATTGCCTATATCAAGGACGAACTGCTGATCGTGCTCGGGACGTCGTCGTCGGAGACGGTGCTGCCGCAGATGATCCAGAAGATGGAGCACCTCGGCGCGTCGCGGCCGGTGGTCGGGCTCGTCATTCCCACGGGCTACAGCTTCAATCTCGACGGCACCAATATCTACATGACGCTGGCGACGTTGTTCCTGGCCCAGGCGACCAACACCCACCTGACGATCTGGCACGAACTCGCCATTCTCGGCATCGCCATCATCACCTCGAAGGGCGCCTCCGGCGTGACGGGGGCGGGCTTCATCACGCTCGCCGCGACCCTTTCCATCGTGCCGGACATACCGATCCAGTCGATCGCCATCCTTGTCGGCATCGACAAGTTCATGAGCGAGTGCCGCGCGCTGACCAACCTGATCGGCAATGGCGTTGCCTGCATCGTCATCAGCCGCTCGGAAGGCGAACTCGACAAGGACAGGCTGCACGAGGCGATGGCGCATCCGATCGAACTCGGCGAGGCGCTCGAGCCCGGCGCAACTTAGGAAAGACACATGCGATGAGCATCACCATCTACGGCATCAAGAACTGCGACACCATGAAGAAGGCGCGGACCTGGCTCGACGGCCATGGCGTGGCCTACGACTTCCACGACTACAAGACCGCGGGCATTGCGAAGGACAAGCTCAAGCGATGGTCGGACGAAGTCGGCTGGGAGACGCTGCTCAACCGCGCCGGCACCACGTTCAAGAAATTGCCCGATGCTGACAAGGAAGGCCTCAACGAGCGCAAGGCGCTGGCGCTGATGCTGGCCCAGCCCTCGATGATCAAGCGGCCCGTGCTCGACCTCGGCGGCAAATTGCTTGTTGGCTTCAAGCCCGACATCTACGCCAGCGAAGTGGCGTCGAAGCCGCGCGGGCGGAAGGGCTAATCCAGCTCGATCACATCGTCGTCGGACAGACGCCGGTCTGCGCGGCTCGGAACGAATTCGCGATCGATGATGGCCCTGATCAGGATCACGGGCAGGGCTTTCGGCTTCAGACCCATCAGATTATTGATCTTGAAGCCGCCCTCGATGCTGATGCTCTTGTAGGAACCGACGATCTGCTCGACGTTAGAGCTGCTGCCGAACGGCAGCAGCAGCCGCTCATAGGAAACGTCCTTGCCGTCGGCGTCCTGCACCGTTGAAATCGAATAGGCCGGCCGCCTGTGCGTCACGCAAGCGCGATATAGCTCAATCACGTTGGCGTAACGTACTGGCCCGATCGCGTCGTCGAGGTAGCGGTTGGTTCGCTGGTCCGGATCGATATGCTCGTTGCCATAGGTGGCGGTCAGACGAACGCCCTCCTGGGTAATCAGGAAGCGCGCGCTGTCGCCAACGCCCCTGACATCAAATCCCATCATGTCGGCCAGTTCTTCGCCGAAGCGGTTCGGCTGGAAGTTGCCGATGAGGGGGAGGGGCCGGTGCCTGGCGGCGGCGCGCAGCCAAGTGTTCAGGAGCTCACGCTGCTTGATCGACCTGATCACCGAGGGATCGGAACTTTCGAATTCCATGGAGCTAGCCGAATTCGAGGACGTCGCCGGGCGGAATGCGGCCGGGTGCGCAATGGAAAAGATCGCGATCGATAATGGTGCGAAGCTTCGGCACCGGCAGCTTGTCGTTTCCACGCATCAGATTCTTGATCTCGAAGCCACCGTCCTCGCTGATGGTCTTCAGCGACGCGATGATGTGGGTGACGTTGCCGCCGCTCGAGAACGGCAGCAGCAGCCGCTCATAGGCAACGATTCGCCCGTAGATGTCATCGATATTGGCGATGGTATAGGCGGGAAGGCGGCGGACGATGCATTCGTAATAGACCGGCATCACGATCGGCGCGAGCCTCGTGCCCAGATATTCGTCGAGATAGCGGCCCTTGCCGGTGCTGCCATAGGCGCTCGACATCCGCGTGCCGTCGCTCTGGATCGTCAGCCGCGGCGGCTCAGACGTCGTATCGACGGTGCAAAACACCAGGTCCGGGAGTTCATCCTCGATCCGCGCCGGCTGATATTCGTCAATGCGTGGCAGCGAATGGTCGCGGACGTAAAGCCGCAGCCAATTGTTGAGCAGGTCGCGCTGCTTGATCGATTTGACGACCGATGGGTTGGCGCTTTCGAAATGCAAAGCCGCGATCCCTAAATATGTAAATCACGCCATGATGGGCCCGAGGCGGAAATATTCTATGAAAACGCGTGATTGCAGCAAAACACCGTTAACGCTCGCTTTCCGGTTTGCGGGAGGCGGCGGAAAACGGCTGGCAAACCCGGATGATCCTGTCCACCGGCAATTCGACTAAGGGCGGATTCGGAACCGGTCCTAATGCTTTGCACAAGCCGAGCTTTCCACCTTGCCTAATCCCCGCCGTTAACGGCATATTCCGGCCCGGAGGCGGCAGGTCCGGGCGTTCCAAGGCGTCCGGGAGAACCTGGCTGGTTAGGAAAAAATTGGCCACACGCGAGGGGACTTCGCGGCGATGGCTGATGGGGGAAATTTGTTTGGCCGATGAGTTCATTCTCCAAACCCATGGATTGACCAAGGAATTCGCGGGTTTCTTTGCCGTTCGCGACGTCGCCCTCAAGGTGCGCCGCGGCAGCATTCATGCGTTGATCGGGCCGAATGGCGCCGGCAAGACCACGTGCTTCAACCTGCTGACCAAATTCCTGAAGCCTTCGGCGGGGCAGATTCTCTATAAGGGGCAGGACATCACCGCGATGGCGCCGGCCGATGTGGCGCGCCTCGGGCTGGTGCGTTCGTTCCAGATTTCGGCGGTATTTCCGCATCTGACCGCGCTCGAAAATGTCCGTGTCGCGCTGCAGCGCCAGCACGGCAGTTCCTTCGACTTCTGGCGCTCCAAGAGCGTGCTCGACCGCTTCAACGACCGCGCCCATGAACTGCTGAACGATGTCGGCCTGAGCGAATTTGCCAACACGCCGGCCGTCGAGATGCCCTACGGGCGCAAACGCGCACTTGAAATAGCAACGACGCTGGCGCTCGACCCGGAGATGATGCTGCTCGACGAGCCGATGGCCGGCATGGGCCATGAGGACATCGACAAGATCGCGGCGCTGATCAAGCGCATTTCGGCGAAGTACACCATCCTGATGGTCGAACATAATCTGTCCGTGGTGGCCAATTTGTCCGACATCATCACCGTGCTGACGCGCGGTCAGGTCCTGGCGGAAGGCAACTATGCCGACCTGTCGAAGGACGAGCGCGTCAAGGAAGCCTATCTGGGGGCCGGTCATGCCTGAACTGAAAATGGCCGAAGCCGCCGCGAAACCGGCGGACACGCAAGTGTTGTCGGTCAACGATCTGCAGGCCTGGTACGGCGAATCCCACATCCTTCACGGCATCAACTTCAATGTGAATGCCGGCGAGGTGGTGACGCTGCTCGGCCGCAATGGCGCCGGCAAGACCACCACGCTGAAATCGGTGATGGGGATCATCGGCAAGCGCACCGGCTCGATCCGCTTCGACGGCAAGGAAATCACGCGCACCTCGTCCGACAAGATCGCGCGGATGGGGATCGCGTTCTGTCCCGAGGAGCGCGGGATTTTCTCCAGCCTCGACGTGCGCGAGAACCTGCTGCTGCCGCCGATCGTGCGCGCAGGCGGGCTGTCGCTGGATCAGATTTTCGATCTGTTCCCGAATTTGAAAGAGCGCCTCAACAGCCAGGGCACCAAGCTTTCGGGCGGCGAGCAGCAGATGCTGGCGATCGCGCGAATCCTGCGCACCGGCGCCCGCTTCCTGATGCTGGACGAGCCGACCGAAGGTCTGGCGCCGGTGATCATCCAGCAGATCGGCCACACCATCGCGCGGCTCAAGAAGGAGGGATTCACCATTCTTCTGGTCGAGCAGAATTTTCGCTTCGCCTCGACGGTCGCCGATCGCTACTACATCGTCGAGCACGGCAAGGTGATTGACGGCTTCGCCAATTCGGAGCTGTCGGCCAATATGGACAAGCTCCACACCTATCTCGGCGTCTGAAACCGCCGGACCAGAAAACCAAAAAGGATCACAGCATGAAGAATTCGATTTCGACGCTTCTGCTCGGCACCGCGCTGACGCTGGCGTCGGCCGGTTTCGCATTCGCGCAGGACAAGACCGTCAAGATCGGCGCGCTCTCCGATCAGTCCGGGCTCTACGCCGATCTCGGCGGGCCGGGCTCGACTTTGGCGGCGCAGATGGCGGCCGAGGATTCCGGCCTCGCGGCCAAGGGCTGGAAGATCGACATCATTTCCGGCGATCACCAGAACAAGCCCGACATCGGCACCGCGATTGCCCGGCAGTGGTTCGACGTCGACAAGGTCGACGTCATCGTCGACGTGCCGAATTCCGGTGTCGCGCTCGCGGTCAACAACGTGGTGAAGGAAAAGAACGGCGTCTACATCAATTCGGGTGCGGCGACCTCGGACCTCTCCAACGCGCAGTGCACGCCCAACACCGTGCACTGGACCTACGATACCTACATGCTGGCCCATACCACGGGTCAGGCGCTGGTGAAGGCCGGCGGCGACAGCTGGTTCTTCCTGACCGCGGACTACGCCTTCGGCGCAGCGCTGGAGCGTGACACCACCGCCGTCATCAACGCCAATGGCGGCAAGGTCGTCGGCGGTGTCAAGCATCCGCTCAACACCTCGGACTTCTCCTCGTTCCTGCTGCAGGCGCAGTCGTCGAAGGCCAAGATCATCGGCCTTGCCAATGCCGGCGGCGACACCACCAACTCGATCAAGCAGGCGGCCGAATTCGGCATCGTCAAGGGCGGCCAGAAGCTCGCAGCATTGTTGCTGTTCCTCACCGACATCAAGGCGATCGGCCTGGAGACCGCGCAGGGCCTCAACTTCACCGAGACCTTCTATTGGGACCTGAACGACCAGACCCGGGCGTTCTCCAAGAAATTCGCCGCGCGGATGAAGAACGGCGCGCCGCCGACCATGGTGCAGGCCGGCGTCTATTCGGGCCTCATCCACTATTTCAAGGCGCTGGACGCGCTCGGCGGCAATCCGCATGACGGCGTCAAGGTCGTGGAAAAGATGAAGTCGATGCCGACCGACGATCCGCTGTTCGGCAAGGGCGAAATTCAACCGAACGGCCGCACCATCCATTCGGCCTATCTGTTCGAGGTGAAGAAGCCCTCGGAGTCCAAGGGCCCCTGGGATTTCTACAAGCTGGTCGGCACCGTTCCGGGCGACCAGGCGTTCACGCCGCTCTCGGAAAGCAAGTGCGCGTTGCTGAAGAAATAACTATCATGGTCCGCCGGCGATCAAGCCGCCGGCGGGCTTCACTTTAGGTAGCGAAAGCCAAATCGATGCAGGCTCTGTACGCACAGCTTCTGGTGGGACTGATCAACGGCTCGTTCTACGCGCTGCTCAGTCTTGGGCTTGCCGTGATCTTCGGCATGCTCAACATCATCAATTTCGCCCATGGTGCGGTCTACATGATGGGCGCTTTCGTCGCGTATTTCCTGCTCAACAATGCGTACCTCAGCATCGGCTACTGGCCGGCGCTGATTATCGCGCCGATCGTCGTGGGTATCTTCGGGATGATCCTCGAGCGAACCATGCTGCAATGGCTGGCCGGCCTCGATCATCTCTACGGCTTGCTGCTGACATTCGGGCTGGCGCTGATCATTCAGGGCGTGTTCCAGAATTATTTCGGCTCATCCGGTCTGCCCTATGCGATCCCCGACTATCCAACGATCGGAGGATTTCACGGATTGCAGGGCGGCATGAATCTCGGCTTCATGTTCCTGCCGATCTATCGCGGCTGGGTGGTGATCTTCTCGCTCGTGGTCTGCATCGGGACCTGGTACCTGATCGAGCGCACCCGGCTCGGCGCCTATCTGCGCGCCGCCACCGAAAACCCGACGCTGGTGCGCGCCTTCGGCATCAACGTGCCCCGGATGATCACGCTGACCTACGGGCTCGGCGTCGGGCTCGCCGCGCTCGCCGGCGTGTTGTCGGCGCCGATCAACCAGGTCCGGCCGCTGATGGGCGAAAATTTGATCATCGTGGTGTTCGCGGTGGTGGTGATCGGCGGGATGGGCTCGATCATGGGATCGATCGTGACCGGCTTTGCGCTCGGCGTGATCGAGGGACTGACGAAATATTTCTATCCCGAGGCTTCCAACACCGTGGTCTTCGTGTTCATGGTCCTGGTGTTGCTGGTGAAGCCAACGGGACTGACCGGACGGGCGGCCTGACATGACAGCGATGACCGACGATACGATTCGGGTTCCTCCGCGTGCGATGCGCGACGAGATCATCGCGTTCTGCGCGATGGCGGGGCTGCTGGCGATCGTGCCTTTGACCGGAATCTATCCGTTCTTTGTGATGCAGGCGCTGTGCTTTGCGCTATTGGCCTGCGCCTTCAATCTCCTGATCGGCTATGGCGGACTGTTGTCGTTCGGCCACGCGATGTTCTTGGGGACGGCGGGCTACGTCACGGCCCATGCCCTGAAAGTCTGGGCGGTGCCGCCCGAGATCGGTATTCTCGCCGGTACCGGCGCCGCGGCCGCGCTCGCCGTGATCACCGGCCTTGTCGCTATTCGCCGGCAGGGGATCTACTTCGCGATGATCACGCTGGCGTTGTCGCAGCTGTTGTTTTTCGTGTACGTGCAGACGCCGTTCACCCATGGCGAGGACGGCATCCAGGGCGTTCCGCAGGGCTACCTGTTCGGAATTTTCAACCTCGCCAACTCGACGATCCTCTATTACGTCGTCCTAGCCGGATTCCTGTTTGGATTTCTGGTGATTTTCCGCACCATCAACTCGCCGTTCGGCGAAGTGCTGAAGGCGGTTCGTGAGAACGAGCCGCGCGCGATATCGCTGGGCTACAAGACCGAACAGTACAAGCTGCTCGCCTATATCCTGTCGGGAACGCTGGCGGGATTGGCCGGCTCGCTGAAGGTGTTTGTGGCGCAAAACGCGTCGTTGACCGACGTTGAAGTGGCGATGTCCGGGCAGATCGTGCTGATGACGCTGGTGGGTGGTCTCGGAACCGTATTCGGTCCGGTGGTCGGCGCCTTCGTGATCATCGCCATGCAGCAATATCTGGCCGGCTTCGGCCAGTGGGTGACGGTGATCCAGGGCTGTATTTTCGTCGCCTGCGTGCTGACGTTCCGCCGCGGCGTGATCGGCGAAATCGCGCATTATTTCCGGCGGTCGCTCTAAAGCGGCCGATTTCCGGAACCGTTTTACGGCCCCACAAAGCGGTGGATGACCGGTTTCAGGGGGCCTGCCGTGGCGCGCTTTCCCTGCGAATGGTCTATGACAGTTTTGTGACGGGTCGTCGGATGCGGCCATTACGGAACGATGGACAAGCCCATGCTGCGCTGGTTTCGTGCCTTTTTGCCCAAAGAGGAACGCTTTTTCGACCTGTTTGCCCGGCATGCCCAGACATGCGTGCAGGGCGCGCAGGCGTTGCAGGAGATGCTGCGCGGCGGCGACGAAACGCCGGTGTTCTGCCAGCGCGTCAATCAGTTCGAAAACGACGCCGACAACATCACCCGCGAAGTGCTGACCGCGGTCCGCCGCACCTTCATCACCCCGTTCGATCGCGGCGACATCAAGAACCTGATCACGGCGATGGATGACGCCATCGACCAGATGCAGCAGACCGCGAAAGCGGTGGTGCTGTTCGAGGTGCGCACGTTCGAGCCGCCGATGCGCGAAATGGGGACGCTGCTGGTCGAGTGCGCCAATCTGGTCGGGCGCGCGCTGCCGCTGTTATCGGCGATCGGCGACAACGTCGCGATGCTGACGGCGATCACCGAGGAACTGACCAAGCTCGAAGGCCGGGTCGATGACCTCCACGACATCGGACTGAAGGAACTGTTCCTCAAGCATCGCAACGCCAACACGATGGATTTCATCGTCGGCGCCGAGATCTACGACCATCTGGAGAAAGTCGCCGACCGCTTCGACGACGTTGCCAACGAGATCAATTCGATCGTGATCGAACAGGTATAGGGCAGGGACGAGTGGACGCCGCGCTTGGTCTTCCCGTTCTGGTCGCATTGATCGCGGTCGCGCTGCTGTTCGATTTCCTCAACGGGCTGCACGACGCCGCCAATTCGATCGCCACGATCGTGTCGACCCGGGTGCTGCGTCCGCAATACGCCGTGATCTGGGCGGCCTTCTTCAACTTCGTGGCGTTCGCGGTGTTCGGGCTTAACGTCGCCAATACCATCGGCACCGGCATCATCGAACCGAGCGTGGTCGACGCCACCGTGATCTTCGCGGCCCTGGTCGGCGCCATCGTCTGGAACCTGATCACCTGGGCGCTGGGGATACCGTCGTCCAGTTCGCATGCGCTGATCGGCGGGCTGGTGGGTGGCGGTATGGCCAAGGCGGGATTGTCCGCCGCGGTTTGGAGCGGCCTCAGCAAGACGCTGCTCGCGATCGTGCTGTCGCCGCTGGTCGGATTTTTGCTGGCGCTGGTGCTGGTCGCGATCGTGTCGTGGCTGTCGGTACGCTCGACGCCGTTCGCGGTCGACCGCGCCTTCCGCATCCTGCAATTCGTCTCGGCCTCATTGTATTCGCTCGGCCATGGCGGCAACGACGCGCAGAAGACCATGGGCATCATCGCGGTGCTGCTCTACTCGCAAGGCCACCTCGGCAACCACTTTGAGATCCCGTTCTGGGTGGTCCTGGCGTGCCAGGCCGCGATGGCGCTGGGTACGCTGATGGGCGGCTGGCGGATCGTCCGCACCATGGGACTGCGGATCACGCGGCTGACGCCGATGCAGGGGTTTTGCGCCGAAACCGGGGGCGCGATCACTCTGTTCCTGGCGACCTTTCTTGGGGTTCCGGTTTCCACCACGCACACCATTACCGGCGCCATTGTCGGTGTCGGCGCGGCGCGGCGGGCCTCGGCGGTGCGCTGGAACGTGGCGAGTTCGATCGTCTATGCCTGGGTGATTACCATTCCGGCCTCAGCCATCGTGGCGGCGCTGGCCTATTGGGCGGTGGTGCTGCTGCGATAATCCGATCGGCCGGTTGGAGCCGGGCCGGTAAGTCCCTATATCCAGGGTGCTTTTTTGCTCCTTGATCCGGCCCGCTTTCCCTGCCAAACGCTCAACCCCATGTCCGACATTGCCGTTACAGCCGAATCGCCAGCCCGGTCGCCGCTATCAGATGAAGTGGCGCGGCGGCGGACCTTTGCCATCATTTCCCACCCCGACGCCGGCAAGACCACGCTGACCGAAAAGTTGCTGCTGTTCGGCGGCGCGATCAACCTCGCGGGGCAGGTCAAGGCCAAGGGCGAACGGCGGAATACCCGTTCCGACTGGATGAAGATCGAGCGCGAGCGCGGCATTTCGGTCGTCACGTCGGTGATGACCTTCGAGTTCGAAGGCCTGGTGTTCAACCTTTTGGACACCCCGGGCCACGAGGACTTTTCCGAGGACACCTATCGGACGCTGACCGCCGTCGACTCCGCGGTGATGGTGATCGACGCCGCCAAGGGCATCGAGGCGCGCACCCGAAAGCTGTTCGAGGTGTGCCGCCTCCGCGATATCCCGATCATCACCTTCATCAACAAGATGGACCGCGAGAGCCGCGATACCTTTGATCTCTTGGACGAGATCGAAAAGACGCTGGCGCTCGATACCACGCCGATGACCTGGCCGGTCGGCCGCGGTCGCGATTTTCTCGGCACCTACGACGTCATCAATGGCGGCGTCCGCCTGCTCGAAGGCGGCGGCGCCAAGACCGGGGCGACGCAACAGATCGACATCGCCGAGCTCGCTGGCCGCAACGCCAATCTCGACGTCGGCGAGATCAAGGACGAACTCGCGCTGGTGTCGGAAGCCTGCAAGCCGTTCGAGCTGGACGCGTTTCGCGAGGGCCATCTGACGCCGGTCTATTTCGGCAGCGCACTGCGCAATTTCGGCGTCGGCGATTTGCTGGAGGGCCTTGGAAAGTTTGCGCCGCCGCCGCGCGCCCAGGATTCCAATCTGCGCAAGGTCGAGGCGGCGGAGCCGCGCATGAGCGCCTTCGTGTTCAAGATCCAGGCCAATATGGATCCAAACCACCGCGACCGCATCGCGTTCGCGCGGCTGTGCTCGGGAAAACTCAGCCGCGGCATGAAGGCAAAACTGGTGCGCACCGGCAAGAACATGTCGCTGTCGAGCCCGCAGTTCTTCTTCGCCCAGGATCGTTCGGTGGCGGACGAGGCTTTTGCCGGCGACGTCGTCGGCATTCCCAATCACGGCACGTTGCGGATCGGCGACACCTTGACCGAAGGCGAGGATATCACCTTCGTCGGTGTGCCGAGTTTTGCGCCGGAGATCGTTCGCCGCGTGCGGCTGACGGATGCGATGAAGGCCAAGAAGCTGAAAGAGGCCCTGCAGCAGATGTCGGAGGAGGGCGTGGTGCAGGTGTTCCGGCCGCGCGACGGTGCGCCGGCGCTGGTCGGCGTGGTCGGGCCGCTGCAGCTCGACGTGCTGAAGGCGCGGCTCGACGCGGAATATTCGCTGCCAGTGGAATTCGAAGTCTCGGAATTCCAGCTGGCGCGCTGGATTTCGTCCGACGACCGCAAGAAGCTGGAAGCTTTCATCGCTGCCAATGGTTCCGGCGTTGCCGACGACGTCGATGGCGATCCGGTGTTTTTGGCCAAGAATGAATTTTACCTCGGCTACACCAAAGAGCGTGCCGAGGGCATCAACTTTAACAGCGTCAAGGACGTGAAGAAGAAGGCGTAAGGGTGGGGGCACTCTTAGCCGCGCTTACTACCTCGTCGTCCCCCGGCTTGACCGGGGGGCCCAGTACGCCGCGCCCTGTCGATTGATCGCTAACGCCTCTGGGATACTGGGTCGCGCGGTCAAGCCGGGCGATGACAGCCGTGGGCGCGTCGCCGCCGCGTGCAAAGCACCTGGGCGCCGTCGCGCGGCAACCAAAACCTGTTTTCACTTTCCCTCCATGCCACCGGCGTGCTCGACCAGCCCAGCGAGAAGGCGCTGATCGCGGAACTGTCGGCCATGAACGCGGGGATGTGATTGCGGTCAGGCTTGAACCCGGCTGATGCGCGCATCATGTTGGCCGGACTGGAGGTTTTGCTTGATGTTCCGGCGCATCGTCATTTGCCTGTTCGTTACATTCGTGGCCATCAGTGTCTCGGGGAGCGCCGACGCCGGGCAGCGGCGCCATATCGACGCCACGCCGTTTGCGCATGCGCCGTGCAGCGTGCTCGATGGCCGGCCCTGTACGCCGTATTTCTGCAGCGTGTTCAATCACGGTCCCTGCATCCCCGAAATCGATTACCCCTACGGCGAGGACTTGCAACTCACGATCGAAACCGTGCCGCCGCAGGATCAGGCTGCCAAATATCAAAAGCCCGATCACGACCTCGATACCATCGGCGACTTGTTCGCGGCGCTGCGATCCTGCTGGTCGCCGCCGCCGGCGGAGGCCGCGCGCGCGGGCATGCAGATGTCGGTGCGCTTCAGCTTCAAGCGCAGCGGCGAGATGATCGCCCCGCCGCGCATGACCTTTTCCACGTCAGGCGCCGCGGCGGACACCCGCGCCACCTACCTGAAAGCCATCAACGCGTCGCTCTATGCCTGCCTGCCGCTGAAATTCACCGCTGGCCTCGGTGGCTCGCTGGCCGGGCGGCCGATCGCGATCCGCTATGTCGACAACCGCGATCTGGGGACGCAGGCGCAGAAGCCGTGAGCTACCACGTCATTCCGGGGCGCACGAAAGCGCGAACCCGGAATCTCGAGATTCCCCGATGCCCAATTGCGCATCTGACGTGAGGTCTGGTCCTTCGGACCATCCCGGAATGACGGCTCTTGCATTTTGGCGCATTGCGGCCCTGGCCTCTAAAGTGATAGGCGATATCCGGAAAAGCCGGCCACACAGGGAGAGGACGTCATGGGACTGCTGGTGATGATCCTGGGCCTCATCCTGTTCGTCGGTGTCCATACGCTCACCACCCAGCGCGATTTGCGCGCGCGGTTCGTCGTCTCGATGGGCGAGGGTGGTTACAAGATCGGCTATGCGCTGGCCTCGATCGCCGGCCTGGCCCTGATCGTCCGGGGTTTTGCCGATTATCGCGCGGCCGGCATGTGGGATGTCTGGTCGCCGCCGACCGCGTTCAAGCATATCACCGTGGCGCTGATGCTTCCCGCCGTCATCCTGGTGGTGGCGTCCTATATCCGCGGCCGGATCTACGCGGCGCTGAAACATCCGATGCTGGCCGGCATCAAGCTGTGGGCGGCGGCGCATCTGCTCGCCAATGGCGATATCGGCTCGATCATCCTGTTCGGCTCGTTTCTGGGATGGGCGGTGTTCGACCGCATTTCGCTGAAACATCGTCCCGACGCCGGCGCACCGCCGATCCCCGTCGGCGGTCCCGGCAACGATCTGATCGCGATCGCGGTCGGGATCGTCGCCTATCTCGCGCTGGCCTTCGCGTTCCACCCGGTCGTGATCGGCGTTCCCGTGGTCGGAGCTTAAGTCATGTCGGTTCAATCTGCCATCCGGCGCAAGACGGCGCCGGACATTCGCGCCCGCAAGAACGGCGAGCCGATCGTGATGCTGACGTCGTATCACGCGCATACCGCGGCGCTGGTCGATCGCTATTGCGACGCCATCCTGGTCGGCGATTCCCTCGGCAATGTCATGCATGGGTTCGAGACCACCGTGCCGGTGACCCTCGATATGATGATCCTGCAGGGGCGGGCGGTGATGCGCGGCTCGAGCCACGCGCTGGTCGTAGTCGACATGCCCTTCGGCTCCTATGAGGCTTCCAAGGAGCAGGCGTTTCATTCCGCGGTGCGGATATTGAAGGAGACGCAGTGCGGCGCGGTGAAGCTCGAAGGCGGCGTGCGGATGGCGGAGACGGTCGCGTTTCTGGTCGACCGCGGCATTCCCGTGATGGGCCATATCGGATTGACGCCGCAATCGATCAACACGCTCGGCTCGTTTCGCGCGCAGGGCCGCGAGCAGGGCAGCTGGGAGCCGATCGAGAACGACGCCGTGGCGATTTCGGACGCCGGCGCGTTTTCGGTCGTGATCGAGGCGGTCGCCGAGCCGCTGGCGAGGAAGATCACCGCGGCGATTGCGATTCCCACCATCGGCATCGGCGCCAGTGCGGCCTGTGACGGCCAGGTACTGGTATTGGAGGACATGCTCGGCCTGTCGCCGCGGACGCCGAAATTCGTTCGCCGCTACGGCAATCTCGGGCCTGCGATCGAGGCCGCCATCGAGGGCTACGCCACCGATGTCCGCTCGCGCGCATTCCCCGGGCCCGAACATGTCTACGATATGAAAACCAAAGATCCGAAAGCCAAGAGCTGACGGGGCGAACGATGGATTGGTCGAAACATCCCATTCCCGCGATGCGGCTCGAGTCACGCTTCGGCGACCGGATCGTGCCGGCATTTTGCGCGCGGCCCAAAAGCATCTGGGCGACGGTCGCGGATGCGGTGGCCAGAAATCCCGACGCCGAAGCGCTGGTGTGCGGCGAGCGGCGCATGAAATGGCGCGAGGTTGCCGAGCAATCCGCACAAATCGCGGTGGGATTGCAAAAACTGGGATTGCAGCGCGGCGACCGCGTCGCGGTGCTGCTCGGCAACCGCATCGAATTCGTGCTGACGCTGTTTGCCGCGGCCCATGCCGGCCTGGTGACGGTGCTGCTCTCGACCCGCCAGCAAAAGCCCGAGATCGCCTACGTCCTGACCGACTGCGGCGCAAAGCTGCTGATCCACGAGGCGACGCTCGCCGATCGCCTGCCGGATGCGGCCGATGTCCCTGATCTGAAGCACCGGATCTCCGTCAGCGACGAGGGCGCGTCGCCATTCGCCAAATTACGCGACAGCGCCCCGTCGCACGCGCCGGCCGAGGTCGGCGAAGAAGATACCGCGATGATCCTGTACACGTCGGGCACGACGGGCCGGCCGAAGGGCGCGATGCTCGCGCATTGCAACGTCATCCATTCGGCGATGGTGTTCGCGTCCTGCCTGCAGCTGACGGCGGCGGACCGCTCGATCGCCGCCGTGCCGCTCGCCCATGTCACCGGCGTCATCGCCAACATCATGACCATGGTCCGCTGCGCCGGCACGTTGATCATCATGGCCGAGTTCAAGGCCGCCGAATATCTGAAGGTCGCGGCGCGTGAGCGCGTCACCTACACGGTAATGGTGCCGGCGATGTACAATCTCTGCCTGTTGCAGCCCGATTTCGACAGCCACGATTTGTCGAGCTGGCGCATCGGTGGTTTTGGCGGCGCGCCGATGCCGGTCGCCACGATCGAGAAGCTGGATGCCGAGATTCCAGGCCTGAAGCTGATCAACTGCTACGGCTCGACCGAAACCACGTCGCCGTCGACCATCATGCCCGGCGAATTGACCGCCAGTCATATCGACAGCGTCGGATTGCCGTGCCCGGGCGCCGAGATCATCGTCGTGGATGCCGACGGTCATGAGCTGCCGCGCGGCGAGATCGGCGAAATCTGGATCCATGGCGCCTCGGTCATCAAAGGCTATTGGAATAATCCAAAGGCGACAGCCGAAAGTTTTACCGCCGGCTTCTGGCATTCCGGCGATCTCGGCTCGATCGACGCGCAGAATTTCGTCCGCGTGTTCGACCGCCAGAAAGACATGATCAACCGCGGCGGGCTGAAGATCTATTCCGCCGAGGTCGAGTCGGTGCTGGCCAGCCACCCCGCCGTGATCGAAAGCGCGATCATCGCCAAACCGTGCCCGGTGCTGGGCGAACGCGTCCATGCCGTGATCGTGACCCGCAACGCGGTCAGCGGCGAAGCGCTGCGCGCCTGGTGCGCCGAGCGGCTGTCGGATTACAAGGTTCCGGAGACGATGGCGCTGACGTCAGAGCCGTTGCCGCGCAACGCCAACGGCAAGGTGATCAAGCGGCAGCTCCGGGAGGCGTTTGTCGCGGCTCAGGCCCGGGAGCAGGCCTGATTCCGCTGTGGCCACCCGGCCGCCCGCCGCGACCCCGTTAACGCTTTGATCCGGGTGGCTTTGCCTTGCCAGCGCCATATCGTTAGGGTAACGCCGCCGCTGTGCGGGGGGATCAGGCGCATGGCGCTGCCGCCGAAAGGTGCGGCCCCCAGGGGATGGGATAGCTTTAAGTGTCTGAATTATTTGACGAAGTTGACGAGGATGTCCGTCGCGACCAGCTCAAGAAGCTGTGGGACCAGTATTCGATCTATATCGTCGCCGGCGCGCTGCTGATCATCGCCTCGGTCGGCGGCTGGCGCGGCTATGAGTATCTGGAGGCCAAGAAGGCGGCCGAGGCCGGTGCGGCCTTCGACAAGGCCGTCGAACTCTCCGAGCAGAATAAGCATACCGAGGCTGAGGCGGCGTTTGCCGATCTGGCCGCCAAGGCGCCGTCGGGTTACCGCGTGCTGGCACGGCTGCGCGTGGCGGCGGAAGTCGCCAGCCGCGATCCGCAGGCCGCGGCGAAGATGTTCGACGATATCGCCGCCGATCGCAGTGTCGGCACGCCGGAGCAGGATCTGGCGCGGGTCCGCGCCGCCCAATTGCTGCTGGAAACCTCAACCTATCCCAACCTGTTGCAGCGGCTCGAGGCCGCGGCTGCCCCGGGCGCGACCTTTCGTCATACCGCGCGCGAATTGCTGGCGCTGTCGGCCTGGCGCGCCAATGACATGACCGCGGCGCGGCAATGGCTGGATCAGATTGCCAATGACGGCGAGACGCCGCCGAGCCTGCGCTCGCGTGCCGAGGCGCTGCAGGCCCTGCTTCCGCCCGTCGCCAAGAGCTGATCGCAAACGAGTTGAGTGAGAGATCGACCATGCGCCGCTCACAACGTTTGATCGCAGCCGCCGTCGTCATCGCGCTGTCCGGCGTGCTGGCGGGCTGTTCGAGCAGCCTGAGCAATTTCGATCCGTCCGATCTGCTCGACTTCCTCGACACCAAGAAAAAGCTGCCCGGTGAGCGCAAGCCGGTATTCCCGGATGGCGTGCCGGGCCTCGAGCAGGGCGTGCCGAAGGAATTGTACAAGGGCTCCCGGCAGGAGCAGATCGACCAGCAGAACGCCGCCGCGGCGGCGGCTGCCGAGGCCCCGCCGCCCGAGCCGGCGCCGGCGCCGAAGGGCAAGCGATCGAAGGGCAAGGGCAAGCCGCCCGCGACGGCCGGCACCGAGCCTGCGGCTGCGCCCGCCGCCACCGCGGCCGCTGCCGACGCCGTGCCGGAGGAAGAAGCCGGAACCGCCGCCGCACCGCCGGCACCCAAGCCCAAAAAGATCGCGCGCAAGCGCACCACCGCGCCGCCGCCTGATCAGACCGCCCAGCCGGCCGCACAACCGGCCAACCCGGCGCAACCGTCGCAACAATCCGCCGCGCCGTTCCCGGCACCGATGCCGAGCGGCACCTTCACGCGCTAGGTTTTGTTTTCAGCTCATTGACACCCGCGTCCTGACGGGCGAACGGATTTCTTATGTCTTTCACATTCGCCATCATCGGCCGGCCCAATGTCGGAAAATCGACGCTGTTCAATCGGCTGGTTGGGCAGAAGCTCGCGCTGGTCGATGACGAGCCCGGCGTCACCCGCGACCGCCGCGAGGGTGCGGGCCGTCTCGGCGATCTCGAATTCACCATCATCGACACCGCCGGCCTCGACGAGGGCGCCAAGGGGTCGCTGACGGCGCGGATGCAGGAGCAGACCGAAACCGCGATTGCGCTCGCCGACGCGCTGATGTTCGTGATCGACGCCCGCGCGGGTCTGACGCCGAACGATCGCGCCTTTGCCGATTTCGCGCGCCGCGCCAACAAGCCGGTGGTGCTGGTCGCCAACAAGAGCGAGGGCCGGCATGGTGAAGTCGGCGCGATGGAATCCTATGCGCTGGGGCTCGGCGATCCCGTGCAGATATCGGCCGAGCATGGCGAGGGCTTGAGCGATCTCTACGACGCATTGCGCGTGCTGATGCCGGAGCCGGTCGAAGAGAGCGAGGAATTCGACGATGACGATGTCATCGAATCCGACGAGGATCTCGCCACGCGTCCGATTCGCGTCGCCATCGTCGGCCGTCCCAATGCCGGCAAATCCACGCTGATCAACCATCTGCTCGGTGAGGAGCGGCTCCTGACCAGCCCCGAAGCCGGCACCACGCGCGATTCCATTTCCGTCGAGATCAATTGGCAGGGGCGCGATTTCCGGGTGTTCGATACCGCCGGATTGCGGCGGCGCTCGCGGATCGAGGAAAAGCTGGAAAAACTCTCGGTGGCGGACGCGCTGCGCGCGATACGCTTTGCCGAAGTCGTCGTGCTGATGATGGATTCGCAGAACCGGTTCGAGGAACAGGATCTGCGCATCGCCGATTTGATCGAGCGCGAGGGCCGGGCGCTGGTGATCGCCGTCAACAAATGGGATTTGATGGAGCAGAAGGGCAGTCTGATTTCGACGCTGCGCACTGACGTCGATCATCTGTTGCCGCAGGTCAAGGGCGCGCCGGTTGTCGCGGTGTCCGGCCTGATGGGCGAGGGCATCGACCGCCTGATGACCGCGATCCAGGAAGCCTATGCGGTGTGGAACCGGCGCGTGCCGACGGCGGCGCTCAATCGCTGGTTCGAGCAGGCCGTTGACGCCAACCCGCCGCCGGCGGTGTCGGGCCGCCGCCTGAAGCTGAACTACATCACCCAGGCCAAGGCGCGGCCGCCGAGCTTCATCCTGTTCTGCTCGCGCGCCGACGCCGTGCCGAAATCCTATCTGCGCTATCTGGTCAATACCCTGCGCGAATTCTTCGAATTGCCGGGCACGCCGGTGCGGATCTCGCTGCGCGAGAAGGAAAATCCGTTCGCCCACAAGCGCAAACGGCCGTCATGAGCGAGCAGGCCGCGAACGGTGTGGTTGAAACCCCTCCGGCGCGCGGCGCGGCGGTGATTTTTATCTTCGTCACCATTTTGCTCGATACGCTGGCGCTCGGCGTCATCATTCCGATCCTGCCCAAACTGATCGAAAGCTTCGTCAACAACGATACCGCCAACGCCGCGCGCATCTTCGGCCTGTTCGGCACCGCCTGGGCGCTGATGCAGTTCCTATTCTCGCCGATCCTGGGTGGGCTGTCGGACCGGTTCGGCCGGCGGCCGGTGGTGCTATTGTCGAATTTCGGCCTCGGGGCGGATTACGTGCTGATGGCGCTGGCGCCGTCGCTGATCTGGCTGTTTGTCGGCCGGGTGATTTCGGGCATCACCTCGGCCAGCATCTCGACGGCGTTTGCCTACATCACCGACGTCACGCCGCCGGAAAAACGCGCGACCGTATTCGGCAAGATCGGCGTCGCCTTCGGCGCCGGATTCATTCTGGGGCCTGCGCTCGGCGGGCTGCTCGGGGGCTTCGATCCGCGGCTGCCATTCTGGGTCGCGGCGGGATTGAGCTTTGCCAATGCGATGTACGGCCTGCTGATCCTGCCGGAATCGCTGCCCCCGGCGCGCCGCTCGCCGTTCCGCTGGAAAAGCGCGAACCCGATTGGCGCGCTGCATTTGCTGCGTTCGAGCCGGGTGCTTGCCGGCCTGTCGCTGGCGAATTTCTTTGCCCAGCTCGCGCATGTGGTGCTGCCCTCGACCTTCGTGCTGTACGCGACCTATCGCTACGGCTGGAATACGACCACGGTCGGCGCCACGCTGGCGCTGGTCGGCATCTGCGCGATGGTGGTGCAGGGCACGACCATCGGCCCAATCGTCAGGCGGTTCGGCGAACGGCGCGCCCTGATGTTCGGCCTGGCCTGCGGCGCCGTCGGCTTCTTCATCTTCGGTGCGGCGCCGAGCGGGCCGCTGTTCTGGGCCGGCATTCCCGTAATGGCATTGTGGGGCATTGCGGGTGCTGCGACCCAGGCGCTGACGACGCAACTGGTGGCGCCCGATCAGCAGGGCCAGTTGCAGGGCGCCACCAACAGCGTGCAGAGCGTCTCGCAGCTGATCGGGCCGTTTCTGTTCACGCTGATATTTGCCTGGTTCATCGGCGCGAACGCGCCGTTCAAACTACCAGGCGCGCCGTTCTATCTCGCATCGGCGCTGCTGCTGCTGGCGCTGGTGATCGCGCTGCGGACGCTGGCGGGCAAGAGATCGTAGGAAATTGTAGGGTGGGCAAAGGCGCACTTGCGCCGTGCCCACCGTTCTCACTGCACGAGAGGTGGTGTGCACGCTGAGTTTATTCATCGGGCGCGTGTGTTAGTTGGTCCGGGGTTTCCCGGCAATCCGCCTATCGTAGCGCGTCCGAGGTCAGTTTGAACTTCTGGATCCGCTTGCCGGTATCGACTTCGGCGGTATAAACGTTGCCCTTGGCGTCCATCGGCGACGTAGATTTCGTTCGCGTCCTTGTCGATCGCGGCCTCGGCGGGTTTGCCGAGCTGGGTGGTGTCGTTGCTTCCCTTGCTCGGTGCGATCTTGCCGATCTGCGACACGAACTTGCCGTCGAGGGTGAATTTCAGGATCGCGTTGTCGTTGTCGGCATTGCCGCCGATCCAGACGAAGCCGCGTTCGTCGACTTCGATGCCGTGCTCGCGGCCGACCCATTCATAGCCTTCGCCGGGGCCGCCCCACGAGCGCAGCAGATTGCCGTCGACATCGAACTCCAGCACCGGCGGCGCCGACACGCAGCATTTCGAACGCGGCGGATTGAGCGTCGCACCCTTCTCGTCGTCGGTCAGTGAACGCGGGCGATGGATCACCCAGATGTGGCCCTGCCAGTCGACGGTGATGCCGCCGACCTGGCCGAGGATCCAGTTGTTCGGCAGCGGCTTTGGCCACGCCGCGTCGACCGCAAAGGTCGGGATCTCGCCGGCCTGCGCGGTGTGCGAAAGCTGGGGCGCGCCGACCAGCCCGGCGGCAGCGATGCAGGCGTAAAGCGTTTTGGTGAGACGTGTGACGGCAGGTATCGGGCGCGCGCGATTGAACATCCGCATCTTGGCTTCCTCCCTTGATTTTATTGGCGGGTTTTCCCGCTTGGGGGAGCAGTCAATCGTGGGGAGGCCGGGGAGTCAACGGTTTGACACCGTCATTGCGAGCGCAAGCGAAGCAATCCATCGCGCCGCATAAAGATAGAATGGATTGCTTCGCGGAGCCTGTCATCGGGCGCGCATTCGCGCGACCCGTTGGCTCGCAATGACGTGGAATGAGCTTACGCCGGCGCCCGAAAGCTCATCAGTGTGCGCGTCTTGTAATCGTAAAATCTGCCGGTCTCAGCCCACGCCGGCGAACACATCGGCACGATGAACTCGGCGGCCTGTTCCGGCGTATCCAGCGTCATCGGGTCTTCGCCCGGAAATACGGTGGCGCGCATGCGCGTGCGGATCGGGCCGGGGTTAAACAGATTGACGCGGATCGGCGTCGACGCGGTCTCATTGGCCCAGGTCCGCACCAGCGTCTCGAGTGCTGCTTTCGATGCGCCATAAGGGCCGACATAGGCGGCCGCCTTGTTGGCGGCGCCCGAGGTCACGAACACGGCGCGTCCGGCGTCAGACTGCTTGAGCAGCGGCTCCATGCAGCGGATCAGCTGGAAGTTCGCGGTGACGTTGATCGCCATCACGTCGTTCCAGGGTTTTAATTCGATATGCCCGAGCGGCGAGGACGGGCCGGCCACACCGGCATTGCCGACGAGGATGTCGAGCTTGCCGTGGCGTTCATGCAGCGCGGCGCCGAGGCGGGCGATGCCGTCGAAATCGGTAAGGTTGAGCGGCACCAGCGTGGCGCTGCCGCCGCCGTCCTTCCTGATCTCGTCATCGAGCTCTTCAAGCCCGCCTTGCGTCCGTGCGACGGCAACGACATGCGCGCCGGCCTTGGCGAGCGCGCGCGCCGTGGCATAGCCGATGCCGCGCGAGGCGCCGGTGACGAGGGCGATACGGGAGGCGAGGGGAAGGGGCATTCAGGTAATTCTCTTCGACGTCGTCCCGGCGAAAGCCGGGACCCATACGCCGTGACGGCTGTAATCGGGGAAGGTGTCTATGTCTAATTTCGCGCGAACAACTGACGCCCGGGGTTATGGGTCCCCGCGCCGGAGCGCAATTGCGCCCTAGGCGGGGACGACAGTTAGCTCGCCTCCGCCAGCAGCGACAACTGCCGGGGTGACGGTTCGACCTGGGTCTGGTCGGTGAGGTGGGTCGGATAGGCGCCGGTAAAGCAGTGGTCGGCGAATTTCGGATTGGCGGGATCGCGGCCGGGCTCGCCCATGGCGCGGTACATGCCGTCGATCGACAGGAATGCCAGCGAATCCGCGCCGATGATCTCGCGCATTTCTTCGAGGCTGTGGGTCGCGGCCAACAGGCCGCCGCGGTCGGGCAGGTCGATGCCGTAATAATCCGGGTACAGGATCGGCGGCGAGGCGAGGCGGAAATGGACTTCGCGGGCGCCGGCGTCGCGCATCATGCGCACGATCTTCTTCGAGGTGGTGCCGCGCACCAGCGAATCGTCGATCAGGATAATCCGCTTGCCCTCGATCGCAGCGCGGTTGGCCGAATGCTTCATGCGCACGCCGAGTTCGCGCACGCTCTGGGTCGGCTGAATGAAGGTGCGGCCGACATAGTGATTGCGGATGATACCGAGTTCGAACGGCACGCCGGAATGCTGGCTGTAACCGAGCGCGGCAGGCACGCCGGAATCCGGCACCGGTACCACCACATCGACCTCGACATGGCTTTCACGTGCGAGCTGGGCGCCGAAGGCCTTTCGGACTTCATAGACCGAGCGGCCGCCGACGATGGAATCCGGCCGCGAGAAATAGATGTATTCGAAGATGCAGGGCCGCGGCGGCTTGGGCGGGAACGGCTTGTGGCTGTGCGCTCCCTGTTCGTCGAACACCAATATCTCGCCAGGCTCTACGTCGCGGACATATTTCGCGCCGATCATGTCGAGCGCGCAGGTTTCCGACGCCAGGATCGGGTGGCCGTCGAGATCGCCGAGCACCAAAGGACGGATGCCGAGCGGATCGCGCGCGCCGATCAGTTTCTTGTTGGTCAGCGACACCAGCGAATAGGCGCCCTCGATGGTGCGCAGCGCCTCGATGAAGCGGTCGATGAAGCGGCTGCGCTTGGACTGCGCGACCAGATGCAGGATCACTTCGGTGTCGGTGGTCGACTGCATCATGGCGCCGTGGAGGACGAGCTCGCGGCGCAGCGTCAGACCATTGGTGAGGTTGCCGTTGTGGCCGACCGCGAAGCCGCCGGCATTGAGTTCGGCGAACAGCGGCTGCACGTTGCGCAGGATGGTGGCGCCGGTGGTGGAATAGCGGACATGGCCAACCGCGGCGTTGCCGGGCAGGCGCTCGATCACTTCGCGGCGGGAGAAGGTGTCGCCGACGAGGCCGAGCCGGCGCTCCGAGTGGAAGCGGCTGCCGTCGAAGGAGACGATGCCGGCGGCTTCCTGGCCGCGATGCTGAAGGGCGTGCAATCCGAGTGCGGTGATGGCGGCGGCCTCGGGGTGGCCGAAAATGCCGAACACGCCGCATTCCTCGCGTAACGTGTCGCCTTCGAGATCGTCCTGCAATTCGATCGGACCGGAGTTTCGGTCAAGTTGCTCGGCGGGATCGGAAGGGTTTTGCATCTCGTCCATCGCCTCTCGTTTGGCCTTGAGTTACTTGCCTGCGGGTTTCTCGATCAGCTTTTTGAGGCTGTCGCGCGCAGGCTTGCTGTAGCCATCACCGGATGCAGGGGCTGCCTGCTCGGTGTCAGTTTGATCGTCTTCGGGTTTATTCTTCTTGAATTTCTTTAAGATGGTGTTCTCGGGGTCGTCAGGCAAGAGCGCCATTAACCATTCCCCGGTTCCCTGCAGCACCATCCGGGACTTCGCCCCGGTGACCCAATCGGGCCGAGATTTGTCCGGAACCAACCAGACGAAGAACTGGTAAGCGACGACGACGATCAACAGCCCGCGCGCGAGGCCGAACAGGAACCCGAGCGTGCGGTCGAGCGCGCCAATTCGGGAATCCAGGATCATGTCGGAAATCCGCACCGTGATGATGGACACCACGATCAAGGTACCGATGAACACGCCGGCCACGACGACCACGGACGCGACCGTGTCGTTATTGAAATAAGTCTTGGCGGTCGGCAAGAGCTTCGAGAAGGCATATAGCGTGACCAAAGCCGCCGCGCCCCAGGCCGCGATCGACAGAATCTCGCGCATGAAGCCGCGCACCATCGCGAGCAGCCCCGAAATCAGCATCACTCCGAGCAGGACAAGGTCGAGTATTGTTATCGGCATCGGCTGGTCAGGTCCGCTCGTACGTTCTCAAAACCTTGCGAATCGGCGTGTCGGTGCCGTCCTAGGTGACGGTCATATGGCGCATCCGGCAAGACCGGAATGACGCTGTCCCGCGCGCCGGATGTATAGCGGCGGGGGCAGGTCCCGTCACGCCGCTTTAACCGTTCTCGCGACGGAATCGGGCCGGTGTGGCATTTTTCTCAGCCGCGCCCTCCCGCGAGCCCTCTTTGGCGCCTTTCGGGCTGCCGCGAGCGGCGATATCCGCGACCAGGCTGGTCAATCCGCCCACGGTATTGAGGGCGAGACCGGCGTCGCCGCCGACCTCTCCGCGGGCCGATTCGGGCAGCACGGCACGGCCGAAGCCGAGTTTTGCGGCTTCCTTCAGCCGCGCCGAGGTCTGCGCTACCGGCCGCACCGCGCCGGACAGGGAGATTTCGCCGAAATAGACCGCATCCGTCGGTAGCGGCGCATTGACCAGCGACGACACCAGCGCTGCGGCCGCGGCGAGGTCGGCCGCGGGCTCCTGAATCCGCAGGCCGCCCGCCACGTTCAGATAGACGTCGTATCCGGACAGTTTTACGCCGCAATGGGCCTCCAGCACCGCCAGCACCATCGACAGCCGGCTCGGATCCCAGCCCACCACCGCGCGGCGCGGCGTGCCGAGCGTGGTCGGCGCCACCAGGGCCTGCAATTCCACCAGCACCGGGCGGGTGCCCTCGATGCCCGCGAATACCGCCGTGCCCGGACTGCCGAGATCGCGTTCCGACAGGAACAATTCGGAGGGGTTGGAGACCTCGCGCAGCCCCAGCCCCGTCATCTCGAACACGCCGATCTCGTCGGTCGGGCCGAATCGGTTCTTAACCGCGCGCAGGATCCGGAATTGCTGCGAGCCTTCGCCCTCGAACGACAGCACCGCGTCGACCATGTGCTCGACCACGCGAGGACCCGCGATCTGGCCGTCCTTGGTGACGTGGCCGACCAGGATGATCGCCGCTCCCGATTTCTTGGCAAATCTGATCAGCGCCTGCGCCGAGGCGCGGACCTGCGTCACGGTGCCGGGGGCTGATTCCACCGTGTCGGTCCACATGGTCTGGATCGAATCGATCACGATCAGCCGCGGCACGGTGCCTTCGGACAGCGTCGAGACGATATCCTCGACCGAAGTTTCGGCGGCGAGCTGCACCGGCGCATCGGCAAGTCCGAGCCGCTCGGCGCGCAGCCGCACCTGCGCCACTGCCTCTTCGCCTGATATGTAGACCACGCGATGGCCGGCGCGGGCCATCAGGCTGGTGGCTTGCGTCAACAATGTCGATTTGCCGATGCCGGGATCGCCGCCGACCAAAAGCACCGAGCCGCGCACAAAGCCGCCGCCGGTGACGCGGTCGAGTTCGACCATGCCGGAGGACAGGCGAGGAGCGTCCTGGCTCTTGCCGGTCAGGGATTCCAGCTTGAACGTTCGCCCTCTGCGTTTGGAGCGGATCGAGACCGGCATCGAGGTGGCGCCGGTGGTGTCCTCCTCGGCCAGCGTATTCCACTCGCCGCAGGACTCGCACTTGCCCTGCCAGCGATTATACGCCGCGCCGCAGTTCTGGCAGACAAAGGAGAGGGTGGATTTGGCCATGGAGGGGTAATCGGTGGTGGGTTCGAATCCCTCCCCATAGCACGGAATGCGGCGCGAGGCCGCCCTAATAGACGGTCTCCTTTAGGCCATGCGTAACGCAATTGATCGAAATCCCTCTTCATCGAATTTCCGCTTCGAGCAATAAGCGGTTGTTCCCTACAATTCCGCTTTTGGACCCTTAGCTGAACTCGCGCTTTGGCCTGAGGCCCACTTTGCGCCAAACGCTCGTATTCGTGACGTAACAAGCCAACCCGATTCATCGAGGCTTCGTCGATGGATCTTCCGTCCCCGGTTCGCCAATATCCTATCGTCGCCGGCGCAGGAGCGGCGGAACCGCCGGAATGTCGCGCTGCCAGATCGTGCCATTATCGAACTGAATGAGCATGCCATCCGGCGAATAGACCGCACTCTGGTTAAATGCGTCGATCCAAATCCGGCTTGCCGGCCAGTACCAGTCCGGCCACGCGCGGGACGGCTGACCAGCCTCCGTCAGGAGATTAAGTTCAGTCCCGTTTTGGGTAATGTGAGCTGGCAGGTTTCCCCGGCACATCTGAACGCATTTGTAGATGCCGGTGAGATTAACCGATTGGGCCGACACAAGAGTTGGCGCAAGTGCTGTCGTCAGCACGGCCATAACAAGCGGCAAGCGTTTCATACATGTCACTCCTTCGTCCAGATAGTCAGGGAGGCCCTAACAAATGGGCTGCCCGTAAAGTGAGCCGCGCTCTCGAAACGAGAGCCGGATCACTGTGAATTTCGACTCTTGCTTGCTCCCCTCAACCGCGTCGCAGTTGACCGCGACTTCACCCACTCTGCATCGCTATCTTCATCTTGACCTCCTTCAAGCCCTACGAATTGAACCGCGCTGAAATGCCACGAAAGCCAACTGCGTCAGAACTGGCCTGGTTGAGCCGGAGGACCAGGCCAGTCGGATCGCAGGTTGTTCCTGTTGTTGCGATCAAATAAGTCTTGCCTGCAGACAAAGCCGCCCCGGCAACTATCCACCAGAGGTGCGGCCTGGCGAACGTTTGAGGCCGTCACGACTTTTGTGCGCGACGTCTTCGCAAAGGCGGCCGTTGCCACGGCCACCTCAAGGGCACAAAGTACAGCAACTAAGCACGTCATCCTCATGAGACGGACCTCCTTCGATGGCCGACGACGCCGGACGATTGCGCGGCTGGCTCGTTGCTCAGTCACAATAGCAACTAGCGTTCAGTAACAAGGCGGATACGGATAGTAGCCGCAGCGAGGTGCACCATAAGCGTATGCGCCGTAGGCGGCGGCTCCAACTGCTGCTGCGCCTCCTGCGTAGTAGCACCCCGCCATGCCGTGCGTTGCGCTACGCCGGCAAAGGACATCGGCGTGAACGGACGTCCGATGATATCGATGAAGAGCGACGCTGCACCGTCCTCTCCCTTGATGTCACCCTCGAGTACATCTACGTCAAAAGCGAGATTTTCACCTTCCAGCTCCGGATTCTTCAAGGCGACCACCGCATCGCGCACCCCGTTGCCCTCTCTTTGGAATAAGGAGACGGTGGCGTTGCGTGGATCCTTTGAGAAATTGTCGCTGCCCGATCCCCAATCCTCGACGATACGGCTGGTGAGATCATGGCCCGCCGCCCGCACGGGACGGTCGGAAAAGACGATGGCATTCGGCGAGACTCCGGTCACTAACAGCTTGCCACCCTGCAGCGCCGCGCCCCTTGAGTTGAGTACGAAAAGCGATGGCACCACTTCGGGCTTCGCGGCGCCAATGGTTTTCTGCGGTGGGACGTGAGGGGGAGGCGTTGTCCGGGCAGATGCCGATCCCGTTATCGCGAAAGCGGCAACAGCGAGAATGAGGGCGCGTGATGCAGTGAGAAACATGTGAATCTCCAGCACAAATGTTTCAACCTAGGGAGACTTGGCAATCCAAATTCGACGCTGTTTCAGATCAATTTGAGCATGTGCGGCAGCAGTGGAGTGCACCGCTTACAGATTTAGACATCTCGACGGCCCAAAGGTTCAGGTCGGCCCCCATTCGAGCACATTCAACTGCTTAGCAGACCAAGCCAGCCGTGCTGCGGCGCGAAACGCATCGAGACTTTCCTTCGGCGTCCCTCGTCGAGACGGGCTCTTTGTTGCGTGCGTCAGAAGGAGGATCGGACGATCGGGTTTCTTCGCTCGTCGCTGGGAATTCTCCGTCGAACAGTTCGAAATACTCTCGCAACAGGCGATCGAAGGTAGACCGGGCCTCGCTCCTACCGGGGTCCTCATCCTCGCCGCCGTTGTCCTTGGCACTCCCACCGAAAGATCGTTGCGCCATAGCCTGCCTCCTCTGAAGCAGTATGCCCTGATGCTCTCTTACATTTAACTAGGGGAGCCACAGCGAACGGACTTGATTCATCTCAAATGACTTGAACTTCTTTGATGGGAAAGGAAAGCTGTCAGAAATCTTGGCTAGTTTATTCTGCCGGACAGTTGCGGTCCACTAATTTGCAATACGGACAATGACTTGGCGGAGAGCGCCCAGCCATTTCCGCTGCATCGGGAGCACTGCCGCTTGCTAAGAACCTACTTCCTGATCATCCGCCTTGGCGGCGTGGTCAGCGTCGGCGGCGCCGGCGAGATGACGAACGTAGGCTGCGATTACTTTAAATAGTTGGCGCATCTCACGATGAAACGGTCATTGATGGCCTTGATCCAGAAGCTCGGCGATGGCGGACGCCGTTTTGATGCCGGTGCCCGAAATCAACACGACGGTGCGCTCGCGGGCGGTGATGACATTCCGCTCGATGAGCTTTGCCAGCGCAGCCGCGGCGCCAGCCGAGGTGGGCTCCACGAACAGTCCGAGCCGGGCGAGGCGCTTCAAGGCCGTCACGATCTCGTCCTCGGAGACCGCAACCGTTTCTCCACCGGTCTCTTTCAGGGCCTGGATCATTTCCCGAAGCCGCAGGGGATGCGCGATTGCGGTACCCTCGGCGATGGTCTTGTGGACGGCGCGTTGTACCGGCGTGTCGACGCCGGCCTTGAAGCTCGCGTCGAGCGGGTGAACAGTTGAACGGCTGGGCTGCGAACAGCCGCGGAAGCTTCCGTATCTGACCGGCGGCGAGCAATTCCGAGAAACCGATGCGGCAACCGAGAAGATTGCTGCCTGCGCCAACCGGAATGATGATGTTGTCGGGCACCTCGAAATTGAAATCTTCCCAAAGCTCATATGCCATCGACTTTGTCCCCTGCAGAAAGAAGGGCTGCCAGTTGTGGCTGGAGTAGAAGATCTGACCGGACTGGCGTATCGCCTCTTTCTCGGACTCCTCGCGCGGTCCCTCGACGAGTTGCACCTCGGCACCGTAAGCACGAACCTGAGCGATCTTTGCAGGAGAGGTATAGGCCGGCGCCAGTATTTTGACGCGCATTCCGCCGGCCGCACCATACGCCGCAACGGATGCGCCGCCATTTCCGGAGCTATCCTCCAGCACCGCATCGACGCCAAGCTGCCGGAGATACGACAGCATCACGGTGGTGCCGCGATCCTTGAAGCTGCAAGTCGGGTTGAACCATTCCAGCTTGAAGAACGGCCGGAAATCGTCCCATTCCTTCTGCACCAGCGGGGTGCAGCCTTCGCCCAGCGAAATCGGTTTGGAGATTTCCACGGGCAGCGATGCCTGATATCGCCAGAGCGATCGCACGCGGCGGTCGATTTCATCGCGCGCGATGCCGGGCTGCGGACTGATCAGCAGCGGCATTTGCCGGTCGGCGCACCAGCGCGGAATATCCAGCGGATAGCGGTCGCCGCTTCGGGGCTCGACGTAGAAGGATGCTTCCGGCTTTCGTCTGGATTGGGGCATCAACGGGTCCCTCATCCGGCTGCGAGACAATCAATTGTCCGATGCCGTATGCCGCCGACGCCGTGCGAGTCAACGCTCCCTATTGTATCGAGACAGGGGCGCCTCGACTGACAATGCCGGAGATCACGACCTCCGGCATTATCGCTTGCGCATTCGACCTCACTTCACCGAAACGAACGGCACCGCCGAACCCGGCACCATCGTGGTCGGCAGCACCCCGTTCCAGCGTTCGGCCTGCACCAGCGTGACCAGATTCGGATTGGTGCCGAGCGCCTTGGCGCGGGCTTCGATCGCGGCGGCTTCGGCTTCGCCGGTGATCTTGATGTTGGAGGCCTTGGCCTCGCCGTTCAGCCGGGTGGCGTCGGCGTTGGCCTGCGCTTCGGCGCGGACGGCGTTGGCTTTCGCATTGGCCTGGGTCACGGTGATCTGCGCCTGCACCTTTTCGCGTTCGGCGTTCTGCTGCAGCTTCTGCACCTCGACCTCGGCCAGCATGCGCTGCTCGATCGAATGCAGATAGTTGGCGCTGAAATCGATGTTTTCGAGCTGGACGCTCTCGATGATGATCATCGAATCGTATTTCAGCGTCTCGGTGATGGCGTCCTTGATCGCGCTATTGAGCGCGCCGCGCTCCTGAATGGCTTTCACCGCCGTATAGCGGCCGAACACGACCTTGACCTGCTGGTTCACCACGGGGTTGACGACCTGATTGACGGCCGTGTCGAGCCGGCCGAACTTGGCGTAGAGGTCAGCTACCTTGTCGGGCGACGCGCGCAGGGTGACGCTGATCTTCAGGTCGGCGGGCTGCTGATCGTAGGAATAGGAGTTCATCTTGTCCCACGTATAGGTCGTGGTCCTGACGCTGATCTTCTCGACGCTGTCGATCACCGGGATCTTGAAGCCGAGGCCCGGCTGCGCGGTGCCGACGACGGCGCCGTTGCGCAGCAACACGCCGCGCTCGGTCTGATCGACCGTGTACCAGCTTCCCAAAATGGCGGCGAGCGCGACCAGGCCAATGATGGCCGCGGCGATAATTCCCCTTGGCATGTGTTCCTCCTGGGCGGTTTTGAATGCGGCCTAAAAGCCGGACGATCATTCATGGCCCGTTACGAATTCGATGTGACTTGCGTCCCTTGGTCGGCCAATCGCTGCGGTTGGTTCAGGCCGGCAAGCCGGTAACGGCAAAGTTTTATGAAAATGCCGCCGACCACAGCAGCGAAGCGCCGGCCGCGAGCATCATGGCGTCCATCAACAGCCGGAACACATTGGGCTCGAGATGCAGCACAAAACGCTTGGCGATGAAGGCGCCGGCCATCAGCGAGGAGCCGGCGATCAGGCCTTTCAGGAACACGTCCGACGTCAGCGCGCCGAAGCGTTCGAACGTCACCGATTTGCTGAGGTAAAGCCCGAGCGAACTCGCAGCTTCGGTGGCAAGAAACGCGCCCTTGGTCAGCCCGTAGAACAGGAACAGCGGCACGTTGAGCGGGCCGGTCGACACCACGATGCCGGTGAGATAGCCGATCGCTGCACCCCCGATCGCCAGATGCCAGAGTTTTGCTTTGAGTTGATGCCGGGCAAGCCAGTGCCGCACCGGCACCATGGCGATCAAGAACAGGCCGATCGCGATGTCGACGGCATGCGAGGGCAGCGCCAGCAGCGTGCGCGCGCCAAGCGCCGCGGCCGGAATGCCGGTGACGGAATAGGCCGCGCAGGCGCGCCAGTCGACTTCGCGCCACCAGGCGAGAATGCGTGAAAAATTCGCCATCACCGAGGCAACCGCCATGATCGGCACCGCCTGCTTCGGTCCGTACTCATACACCAGCACCGGCATCAGCATGATCGACGATCCGGTGCCGACGATGCCCGAGATGGTGCCGGCGATCAGGCCGACGACGAGGACGAACAGAAAACCCACGACGGCCCTTTCAGCGTCAAGGATTGGCTCTGCGATCCGGCACCGACCGGCGCGCATTCCTCCGCTTCTTTTTTCAGGCGGAGGTTATCCGAGTCCCGGACCCAATGGCCATTGATTGGATTGCAGCCGCATGCCGAGCGGCTGCTGACACCATGCTGGCAGCAGGCTCGGGTTACGACGTCCGGCGATAGCGGATCATTCGAAAGGGAGCGGATCGTGAGCATCAAGGGAGGCTGCCATTGCGGCAACACGCAATTCGAGGTCAGCGAGGCGCCGGCCGGCGTGACCCGCTGCACCTGTTCACTTTGTTCGAAGCGTGGCGCGCTGTGGGCCTATTATACGCCGGCGCAATTCCGCCTGACCTCGCCGCCCGATAATGTCGCGACCTATCGCTGGGGCAGCCGCACCGTCAAGCATCATTTCTGCGCCAATTGCGGCTGCGGCACCTATTCGGAATCGCCGGACTGGTCGACCGGCAAGCCGGACTTCGAAAATCCCAAGGTCGGCGTCAATGCGCGGCTGTTCGACGATTTCGATCTCGATGCGGTGCCGGTGACCGTGATCGACGGCAAGAATTTGTGGTGAAGCTTACTTCAGCACGATCCACGCCGGCGCATGATCGCTGGCGCCTTCCTCGCCGCGGAGTTTGCGGTCGACGCCGGCCTTGGTCAGGCGCGGCGCCAGCGCGGGGCTGAGCAGCAGATGATCGAGCCGAAGGCCCGCATCGCGCGGCCAGCGGTTTCGCTTGTAGTCCCAGAACGTGTAGATCGGCTGTGACGGATGCAGCGTGCGGATGGAATCGGTCCAGCCTTGCGCCATCAGCGCCTTGAACGCGGCGCGGCTCTTCGGCTGGATCAGCGCGTCCTTGTCCCACGATTTTGTCGGATAGATATCCAGTTCAGTTGGAGCGACGTTGTAGTCGCCGGCCAGCACGACGGGAATGTCCTGCTTGATGAATTTTGCCGTGTGCGCGCGAAGCCGCTTGAACCAGGCGAGCTTGTGGTCGAATTTCGGCCCGGGCTGCGGATTGCCGTTCGGCAGATAAAGGCTGGTGACGATGATGCCGCGGACGGCGGCTTCGATATAGCGCGCCTCACGGTCGTCAGCGTCGCCGGGTAGCGCCGTCCGCGTCAACACCGGCTCGGCGTTGCGCGCCAGAATGGCGACGCCGTTCCAGGTCTTCTGGCCGCGCCACACCGCGCCGTAGCCGGCCTTGTCGATCGCAGCAATCGGAAATTCGGCGTCGGTCGATTTCAGTTCCTGCAAGGCCACGACGTCAGGTTTCGCCGCGCGCAGCCAGCGCAACAGGTTCGGCAGCCGACGGTTGACATTGTTGATGTTGAAGGTGGCGATCTTCATGACCTGACGAAAAGCGTCAGGACGGCGTCGCGGGTGCGGGAGTCGAGGGTTCGGCCGCAGCGGGCGGCGGCGCAACCGGCTCCGCCGTCGGATTGCCGCCCTTGTACATCCGCGCAAAGCGCCGGCCGAGGCTGGTCAGCACTTCATAGCCGATGGTGCCGAAATGATGGGCGAGCTCGTCGACGGTGATGCCGTCGCCGATCAACGTCACCAAATGACCGCGCCGCGCGGCGTTCTTCTCGATATCGGTGACGTCGACCGCGATCAGGTCCATCGAAACGCGGCCCGCGATCGGGCAGCGCTTGCCCGCGACCACCACTTCCGCGCCGCGGGTACCGTCATTGGCGCTGGCGGCGCGGAAATAGCCGTCGGCGTAGCCGGCGGAGACGATCGCGATCCTGGTCGGCCGCCGCGCGGTCCAGGTGCCGCCGTAACCCACGGTCTCGCCCTTCTCGACATTGCGGGTTTGCACGATGCGCGCCTTCAATTCGACCACCGGCTGCATCGGATTGTCGGCCTCGGGCGTGGGATTGATGCCGTAGAGGGCCGCGCCCGGCCGTACCAGGTCGAACTGGAACTGGGCGCCCAGGTAAATGCCCGAAGAATTCGACAGCGAGGCCGGCACTCCGGCGAACAGGCTGGCGATCTCGCGGAAGCTCGTGAGCTGCCTGGCGTTGAGCGGATTGTTGAGCTGTTCGGCGGAGGCCAGATGGCTCATGACCAGCGTGATGCCGTGATCGCCGGCATTGATGCGCGGGATGATGCCTTGCGCTTCCGATATCGTCAGCCCCAGCCGGTTCATGCCGGTGTCGATATGAATGCCCGCGCCGCCCGACCAGCCGGAGCGGCGGCAGAACACGTCCCATTCGGCGAGTTCGTTGAGGTCGCCGATCACGGGCTTGCAATCGATCTTGGCGTATTCCTCGCCGGTATTCTGGAAGAAGCCGCTGAGCGCATAGATCGCAGCATTCGGCGCCGCGGCGCGGACCACGCGCGCTTCCTCGATCGTGGCGACGAAAAACGTCTTGCAGCCGGCCCAGGCCAGTGCGCGCGCGACCTGTTCGGCGCCGCAACCATAGGCGTTCGCCTTGACCACGCCGGCGCATTCGGCCGGTACGGCGGTTTTCTCGAGCTTGCGCCAGTTGGCGACGATGGCGTCGAGATCGACGGTCAGCACGCCGACGGCGCTGGCAAGCGCGGCGGCCCGGTTCGCCTCGGGCGAGAGCAGGGTGCTTTCCGGGATCGATTTCGGGTCTGGGGCGATGTTCATACCGCTTTTTACGCCCCGCGCCAGGGCGGTTCAACCCGGGCGCGTTCAGATCCGGTCGGGCAAATGGCCGTCCGGCGCCAGATCGCTAAACCGCGTGAACTGGCCCTCGAACTGCACTTCCACCGTTCCGGTCGGGCCGTGGCGCTGCTTGCCGATGATGATTTCGGCCTTGCCGTGCACCAGCGACATGTCGAGCTGCCATTTTTCATATTCGGGCGTGCCGATGCGCGGCTCCTTGTTGGCGAGGTAATATTCCTCGCGATACACGAAGATCACGACGTCGGCGTCCTGTTCGATCGATCCGGATTCGCGCAAGTCGGACAGTTGCGGGCGCTTGTCGTCGCGGTTCTCGACCTGACGCGAGAGCTGCGACAGCGCAATGATCGGAACGTTGAGCTCCTTCGCCAGCGCCTTCAGGTTGGTGGTGATCTCCGTCACTTCCTGCACGCGGTTGTCGTTGCCCTTCTTTCCCGAGCCCTGCAACAGCTGGATGTAGTCGATCACGATGAGATCGAGGCCCTTCTGCCGCTTCAGCCGGCGTGCCCGCGCGGTGAGCTGCGAAATCGACAGGCCGCCGGTTTCGTCGACATAGAGCGGCAGCGACTGCAGCTCGATCGAATAGTCGCGGATTTTCTCGAAGTCGGTTTCGGTGATGCCGCCGCGGCGGATCATGCTGGAGGCGATGCTGGTCTGCTCGGCGAGAATACGCGTGGCGAGCTGTTCGGCGGACATTTCGCAGGAGAAGAAGCCGACAATGCCGCCGTTGACGGATTTCATGGTGCCGTCGGGCTGAACCTCGGCGCGATGCGCTTTGGCGATGTTGTAGGCGATGTTGGTCGCAAGCGCGGTCTTGCCCATGCCGGGACGGCCGGCGACGATGATCAAGTCGGACGCCTGCAGGCCGCCCATCTTGGTATCGAGATCGCGCAGGCCGGTAGCGACGCCGGACAATCTTCCGTCGCGCTGGAAGGCCTTTGCCGCCATGTCGACGGCCACCGTAAGCGCCTGCGAAAAGCGCTGGAAACCGCCGTCGTAACGCCCCGACTCCGCCAGTTCGTAGAGCTGACGTTCGGCATCCTCGATTTGCGCGCGCGGCGCAAAATCCACCGGCGCGTCGAAGGCGACATTGACCATGTCCTCGCCGATCCGGATCAGGTCGCGGCGCAGCGCCATGTCGTAGATCGTGCGGCCGTAATCCTGTGCGTTGATGATCGTGGTCGCTTCGGCCGCGACGCGGGCGAGGTACTGGCCGACCGTCATGCCGCCGATATCGGTATCGGCCGGCAGGAAGGTCTTCAGCGTGACCGGGGTCGCGACCTTGCCCATCCGGATCAGGCTGCCGGCGGTCTCGTAGATGGTCTGGTGGATCGGTTCGAAGAAGTGCTTCGGCTCCAGAAAGTCCGAAACCCGATAGAACGCGTCGTTATTGACCAGGATCGCGCCCAGCAGGCTTTGTTCCGCCTCGATGTTGTGCGGTGCGCTCCGATAGGCTGGAGTTCCCGGATCGGGCGCAAGCTTGAGGACGTTCGAATCAGTCAGGGCCATGGACAATTTTATGCTTCGGGTCGGTTGTTGGGAATCCCGACAAGCGGGGCGGCGATAAAGCGCCACCCCCGAGCCCGGCGGAAGTGCTGACATGCCTTATGCACGATTCACACAACGTGAAGTGTGAATCCCGGATCGGGCCGCGCATTCTCCTTGACGGGTTTTGGCCAAAACCGGGCGACCGGCGGGCCGGAGTACCGCGGAGCATCATAAAAATGTCGGGCAATATTTTAGGACGGCCTGAACCTTGTCGCCACTTGGACATACCTAATCCAAGCGCTGTCGGCGTTTCGGGCCCGATGTTAGCGATTGATCAAATCAGGATCAGATAGATCAACGCTATCAGTGCGGCGGCCACGCCGGTGGCGATCAAGGCGTAATCGGTCCCGATGTCGCGCTGCGGATCGAACGAAGCTGGGTAAGTTTTCTCGGCCATGGCGGAGGTCTACGACAAGCCGCGGTTGGCCAATGTGAAGCAGATCACATCCGCCGAATTTTTTCTTCGCGGCATGGTGGATGGGAACAGGCGGGCCACTTCCGGGTTGGAATTGGTCTGGCAAGGAAACGACGATGGGTCAGCAGCAACTCAGGACGTGGCGAACGGGAGCCGAGCAGACCCTTTGGCTGTCGGCGTTGATCGACGCCATGGAGGAGGTTTCCCGCCCGGAACTGCGCGCGGTGCCCTGCGATCCCATCGTGCTCGCCGCGCTGCGCGAGCAGCTTGCCCGTCCGGCCTCCGGCTTTGGCTATTACGGCTCCGCTTACAGCCTGCGAAACTGAGAATCTTCGCTATTCGCCCGCCAACTGCAGCCGCGGCTGTTGTCGCTGCTCGACCCCGCGCAGCCTTGCTTCCTCCTGCGCGATGTAATCGCGGGTATTCGGCACCACGCCCTGGCGTTTGGTGAGCTGGATCTGGAAATTCATCAGGTTCTGCTTGCGGAACGACATTTCCGACGCCGCCAGATAGAATTCCCACATGCGTGCAAAGCGCTCGTCGTAGAGCCGCACGGCTTCTTCCCGCCGCGCCATGAAGCGCTCGCGCCAGGCCTGCAGCGTTTCCGCATAATGCAGCCTTAGAATCTCGATGTCGCAGACCAGAAGCCCGGCTTTTTCGATCGCCGGAATGACTTCGGAGACGGCCGGGATGTAGCCGCCGGGGAAGATGTATTTGGTGACCCAGGGGCTGGTCACATCGGGGCCGGTCGAACGGCCGATCGAGTGCAGCACCATAACGCCGTCATCGCTGAGAAGCTCGGCGCATCGCCTGAAATAGGTCTCGTAGAAGCCGACGCCGACGTGCTCGAACATGCCGACCGACACGATGCGGTCGAAGGAGCCTGGAATGTCGCGGTAATCCTCAAGCAGGAACTTGGCCGATCGCGTCAGGTTTTTCTCGGCCGCGCGCGCGTTCGCGACCCCCAGCTGCTCGGTCGACAGCGTGATGCCGGTAACATCGGCGCCGGTCATTTCAGCCAGATAGAGGCCAAGCCCGCCCCAGCCCGAGCCGATGTCGAGCACGCGGGCACCGCGACCGATCAGGAGCTTGGCGGCGAGGTGCCGCTTCTTGGCGAGCTGGGCGTCGTCAAGGCTCATATCCGGGGTTTCGAAATAGGCGCAGCTATATTGCTTGTCGGCGTCGAGAAACAGGGAATAGAGCCGCCCGTCCAGATCGTAATGATGGGCGACATTGTCCCGCGCGCGGCCGCGCCAATTGAACTGCCTGATGTGCCGCGCGAAATAGCGCAGCCACCATTGCAGCCGCGCCCAGCGCGGCACCATCTCGGGCTGATCGAACAGGATCGCCAGCGTGTCGGCGATCGAGCCGTCCTCGACCACGAACGTGCCGTCCATGAAGGCTTCGCCGAGCGCCAGTTCGGGATTGAGGAGAATCCGCCGTTCCGTACGGGCGGTCATGAACCGCACCGACACCGGCCGGCCGGTCCCATCTCCGCAGGTAAATGTCGTCCCGTTCGCGGTCGTGAAGGTCATCGAACCGCGACGAACGAATTGCCCTAGGAAATAACGCAACAAACCATCCATCGAAGCACCAATGGAGCGGACCAGCCGTTACATCTGACGCACGGCGGAACCGATGGTTCCAATACGTCCAAAAGATCATAGGAGTGGCGATGTCTGCGCGCTACGGCGTTGTACTCAAAGCGGATATTCCAAAATGTGACAATCACGCAGTTGCGTCACAAGCGTGCTTCCATTCGCGCGATAATCGGCTAAAAGGTGACCGCCGCAACCCTGCGACGCCGGGCAGCGATTTCCGAATCTGGAGAATTTTAGATGTTGAGCCGAGCGCTCAGTTTAGCGACGGTGATGCTTCTGATCGGCTGTCTGGCGGTGGGCGAGGTGCATGCCCAGGCGACAAATCTCGAAGCCGGCAAAAGCCCTTCCCAGATTTTCTCGGGCACCTGTACCGCCTGCCACAAGAGCCCCCGTGGCCTCTTGAAGACCATACCGGCCTCGTCGCTACCGGGCTTTTTGCGTCAGCACTATACCACCAGCGGCGACATGGCCTCGGTGCTGGCCTCGTTCCTGGTGTCGAATGGCGCGACCGACACCCGCTACCAGGCGAAGGATCAGCCGAAACAGGGCAAGGACGGCAAGCAGGAGGCCAAGCCTACGCAGGAGGCTAGGCCCGCCGGTCCGCCGGACCAGCTCGATCGGTTTGGCCGCCGGCAACATCCGGCCGCACCGGCGCAGGAGGTTGCCAAGCCGGACACCGATGGAATTTCGCCGCCAGCCGAACCCGGCCGTCCCGGCCGCAAGCGGCTGGCCCGGCCGAGCGAGCCCGCGGAAGGCCAGACCCCCGCTGCGACCGAGCCCAAAATGGGCGCCAGGCAGAGGCTGAGCAAGCGTAGCAAGCCGGGCGCCGAAGAGCCGCCGAAGATGGAAGAGCCGGCCAAGGGCGAGGCCGCGAAGGACGACGCATCCGCGAAGGGCGATACCGCCAAGGGTGAGGGCGACAAGCCCGAGGCCGCCAAGCCGGCCGACGAAGCCAAGTCCGAGAGCGCCAAGTCCGAGAGCGCCAAGTCCGAGACCGCCAAGGTCGAGGCGCCCAAAGAGAGCGTTGGCGGCGAGCCTCCCGCGCTACGCCCCGATCCGGTTCCGCCGGTCACACCGGCGCCCCCAGCGGCGACGGCCACCGGCACCGGTACTACCGAGCCGGCCGCCAGCCCATCGCCAGCTGCTGCTGCTTCGCCGATGCCGGCGGCAGCCCCACCCACGCCCCCGGCAGTAACGGCCTCGGCGCCGCCGCTGCCGCCGGTCGTCCCGGCGGGACCGCCAGTACCTCCGATCTCCCAGTAGATTTCGCGATCGCCATCGCGGCGCCCGCCCGGGCTTGACCATCTCTAGAGTAACACTCTAGAGTATTGATCTAGTCGGCGAGGGCATGGATGGCTACCACGGCGCGCGAGGATTTGCTGGCGGCGGGATTGGCGGTGTTCGACCGCGACGGCTTTGAGGGCGCGACCGTTGCCGCCATTCGAACCCGGGCGCGGGCGTCCAACGGCAGCTTTTTCCATTTCTTCGGATCGAAGAAGGAGCTGGCCGGCACCTTGTTTCTGGAAATTCTGCAGCGCTACCACGGCGCCGTCCTCGCGGCGATCGGGGAAAACCTCGGCGCGAGGGAAGGGGTCGCGCGGTTGATCCAGGCGCATCTGGACTGGGTGGTCAACAACCGGCGCGAGGCGCGCTATTTGTTCGAGATTTCCCGCAGCGAATGGAGCGAAGAGATCCGCGTCGCGCAACGCGCGCAGAATTCGCGCCTTGCAGATGGCGTCGAAGGATGGCGCGCGCCGCTGATCGCGCGCGGCGAATTGCTGCCGATGTCGCCGGCGCTGTTCTTCAGCCAGATCATCGGACCGGCGCAGATTTTCTGTCGCGCCTATCTCGCGGGCCGCGACCGCGCCGATCCGAGAGAGCAGACCGAAATTTTGATCGCATGCGCGATCCGCGCGGTGGTGGCAACCGATGCGCCCGGCATAACTGGAGAAACGACATGATGGCTGATACCGACCCCGACTTCGCACCGATCGCAACCCGCATCCGCGACAATGTCGGCCGCCAGGGATTCATGACTCATGTCGGCGCCGAGCTCTCCGAACTGGCGCGTGGCACCTGTACGCTCGCGGTCGACCGGCGGCCGGAGCTGTTGCAACAGCACGGCCTGTTCCACGGCGGCGTGACGGCGTTTCTGGTCGACAATGCGACCACGATCGCGGCGGCGACGTCGCGCGGCCAGCCGGCATTGACGGCGGAATACAAATTGAACCTGCTGTCGCCGGCGGCCGGCGAACGCTTGATCTGCCGGGCGCGCGTGATCAAGCCCGGACGTCAGGTCGCGGTCGTCGCCGCGGACGTGTTTTGCGTGATCGACGGGGTCGAGAAACACACCGCAACGGCATTGGCTTCGATCGCAATGCTCGACGACAAAGCTGCAGCACGAATCCAAAGCCCGGCCTGACAAAGCGTTTTCAAGCGAAGTGGGTACCGGTTCGCGTAAAGAAAACGCGTCAAAAAAGAATCGGGAGCTCTGGTTCTGCTTCAGAACCAGAACTCCCGGCCGGGCTTTGAGCTATCAGACGTAACGAGAAGGCTTACTTTTCGTCGGCCGCGGCAGCCGGCTCCTCGTCGTCGTGGCGGGCTTCCGGATCGAAGAATTCGCCGGCGGCCTTGAGCGCCTCGGCGGCGGCATCCTGGTCTTCCTGACGGGTCGAGATGTCCTCGCCGCGGTTGATGCGCTCGGCCTCGTCGGCGCTGCGCGCCACGGTGACGCTGACGCTGACTTCGACTTCCGGATGCACGGCAATGGCGATTTTGTGCTTGCCGATGGTCTTGATTGGCGCGTCCAGCATGACCTGGCTGCGGCTGATGGTGACCTTGTCGGCCTCGAACGAGGCGATGATGTCGCGCACATTCACCGACCCGAACAACTGGCCGGATTCCGAGGCCTGACGCAGCAGGACGACATTGCGGCCGTCGATCTTCTCGGCGACCTTGGTTGCCTCGCCCTTGGCCTTGATGTTGTTAGCTTCGAGCTCGGCCTTCATGCCGTCGAACTTGGCGCGATTGTCCGCGGTCGCGCGCAGCGCCTTGCCGCGCTTCAAGAGAAAGTTGCGGGCAAATCCGTCCTTGACGCGGACGACTTCACCCATCTGACCGAGCTTGGCAACGCGTTCCAGCAAAATGACTTCCATATTCGTTCTCCTTTTGAAGTGGTGGTATTCGGTTTGTGTGCAAGTTTGAGTGGATGGGTAGAATCACGACGCAGGAATGGGCGGCGGCCTCCTGCGCAAGTAGCGTTGGCGTAATCCGAAAGCCGCATCCGCGAGGCCAAGCGCGACCATCGCCAGAACGGGCCAGGTGAACATCACGACCATGACGTAGGTGCAGCTCAGCAGGAACGTGCGGCTCTTCAGCGCCAGCGTCAGCGTGTGCAGGACCGCGAAGCCGGTGAGCGCATAGGCCATCATCAGGGCCGTGGTGACGATTTGCGCCAGCATCGCCGGCAATCCACCGGCAAAACTGAATGCGATGGCGACCAACAGTGCAACCAGCGTCATCGGCGGCAGCGCTGTGCTCTTCAGGTCCGGCCAGGGCCGGTGCAGCCGTCCGGAGGTCGCCGTGATCTTGGCAGCGAGCCAGAGATTGAGCGTCAGCGTCATCATGGCGACGACGGCCGCCGCCGCCGGCGCGATGATCACCACAGCGTCAACCCATCGTTGGATATCGCCTGACGATGCCTCGTCCCGCGGAGCTAGAATCCGCAGCAGGCCCCGTTGCAGCGCGCCGCTGATCGCATCCGCGTCGCTGCCGAGCGTGAACAGGGCCGCCATCGTGGTTACCGTAGCAAACCCGGCGATCCACAGCAGGATGCGGCCGACCGGGTACCATTCCAGAACCGGTGCGACCGGCGCGGCGTCGTTGCCCGATCCGTCACTGGGCGCAGGTCGTCCCAGCAAAGCGAGGTGCCCGAGCCACCAGGCGGGCAGCGCCACCATGACGACGAAGGCCATGCAATAGGGCAGGCCGAAGATCGCGCCGAGGCCGGATGCCGCGGCAATGCCGCCGATGGTCGCGCACAGCGGTCCCCAGCCGATCGCCGCCACCATCAAGGGCAGCGGCGCCAGATAGAACAGCAGGACTGAGATCAGCGCGCCCGAGATGATCGAGGCGAACATCAGCGCCGACGCAGAGCCGGCCGCAAGCGCAATGACAAGAATCGCGATCATCAGCTGTCCCGCTCCTTTCGAGCGGTTAGAGGTTCTTAAAACCCCAACCATCGGCGACCGGACGACCCGGAAGCCTTATGAAGAATCTGGTCCGCGGCGCGTACGCCGCGGACCAGGGTATTCGTTAGCGAATGACGTAAGGCAGCAAACCGAGGAAACGCGAGCGCTTGATGGCGCGCGCGAGTTCGCGCTGCTTCTTGGCGGACACGGCGGTGATCCGGCTCGGCACGATCTTGCCGCGCTCGGACACGTAACGCATCAACAGCTTGGAATCCTTGTAGTCGATCTTCGGCGCATTCGGACCCGTGAACGGGCAGGTCTTGCGGCGGCGGAAAAACGGACGGCGTGCACCAGCTTCAGCCATGATTCTTACTCCTCAACCGCTGCGGTTGCTTCGTCGTCACGTGGCCGACGCGGGCCACGGTCGCCGCGGAAGCCGCCGCCGTCGCCGCCACGGAAACCACCACCTTCGCGGTCGCCCCGGAAACCGCCATCGCGGTCGCCGCGGAAACCACCGCCGCGATCGTCGCGCTCGCGGTCACGATCGGCCTTGCGCATCATGGCCGAGGGACCTTCCTCGTGCTCTTCGACGCGAACGGTGAGATAGCGAATCACGTCTTCGCTGATCCGCTCCTGGCGCTCGATCTCCGTGACCGCAGCCGACGGCGCGTCGATGTTCAGCAGCACGAAATGCGCCTTGCGATTCTTGTTCATGCGATAGGTGAGCGAGCGTACGCCCCAGTTTTCCATCTTCACGACCTTGCCGCCGAGACCTTCGACGATGCCGGTCATCTGGGTGGTCAGTTCTTCAACCTGCTGGGTGCTCGCATCCTGACGCGCGAGAAAAACATGCTCATAAAGAGGCATGGGTGTCCTTTCCTGTGTTGGCGCGGTTCCCGGCGGCAAGCCCTTCGAGACCTCCGGAAAGGACTCGATAATGCTCAGAAGGCGGAAGCACGGGACGACGGGCCGACTGGCCCTGCCACATCAACATCACCGAAAAGGTGAAATTGCTGAGACCGTCCGTTCAGCTCCCGGCCGGGATCCACGGATGGCGCGGTTTATAAGGATTTTGAGCGCCATGGCAAGGACGGAGAGGGTTTCGAATCTCCGATCTTGATTTATTTGTTTGTATGTCATACAAATAATGGACGAGAGGGGTAAAATGGCTCCCAAGTCCGTCCAATCCGCTCCGGAAATGCCGGCCGACGATCCCAGACACGCCACCCGCGCGACCCGGACCGCCGGGCGCCAGATGCGCTCGCGCCTGCTCGACGGCGCCAGCCGCCTGTTCAGGGAGCGTGGCCTGGCCGGAACCTCGATCTCGGATATCGCGGCGGCGGCCGACGCGTTTCCGAGCCAGATCACCTATTACTTCCGGACCAAGGAAGCGCTGTTCGTCGAGGCCGCCTGCCGCGAGATGCTGTACGTGGCGCGCGCGGCCGAGCAGGCAGCATCGCAGGCCCTCACGCCGCGGGATTACACGCGTGCGCTGGTTGAGACCGTCACGGGGACGGATTCGGTTGCCTTCTTTACCGAGGCGCTGACGCTGACCCGGCGCCGCCAGGATCTCGCGCCGCTGGTGGAGCGCACCATCGAGCGGCTGCACGGCGAGGGGATGCGCGCCTATGCCGGCCAGATCGAGCGGCACGGCTGGAAAAGCTTGCGCGACCCCGACGCAAGTTCGCGGCGGTTCTGGGCGGTCGCGATCGGCGTGATGGTCGAGGGCCATGCGATGGGCCGTTCGGCCGAGGAAATGTGCGGCGAGATGCTGCGCGTGCTGGGCGATCAGGCGACGGCAAAACCCGCAAGCGAGGCGGCCGGGCTGCGCCTCGTTGGCGACCGCGACGCCTCCGATTTCTGCAACCGACGACATAGGTAACAGTTCAGCCCGACGACATAGGTAACACAATTCTCGTTTCGTTCAGGTCTGCTGTTTTTGTGGCTGTGGACCCTGTGGGCGATGCTCTTGCATCGTCCACAAGTCCACAGGCCTGTTTGGGTTTTCGCAGGCGGTCGTCGCGGTGGGCGATCGTGCCGAGCACGATCGGGCCGTAGCAGACCGTCCATCCAGCGGCATCGTGTTCGCAGAGGCCGACCGGCTCGCCGATCAAGGCCCCGCTGATGTAGATCGTTTGGCCCTGCCATTTGATCTCGCCGTTATGACGCACCCGCCGCACTTCGCAGTCACCGTATTCCGGCTCGCGCAAGACGCCGTCGAAGCGGCGCGGCGAGGAGGTATAGTGATCGGCCGGCGTGTCATCGTCGAGCGACTCGTGCGGACGCTGTTCGTTGTAGATGCGCTGGAAGTTCCGCAAGCGCTTGAGCTGCTCGCGCAGGCTGTGCGCCGGTGGACTGGCGGTGTCCTGCAACAGCGTCAGATGCATCCGCTCGTGGCGGCCATTCTGCTGCGGTTTGCCGGGCGCAATCCGCTCCGGCAGCACGCCCGCCTTGATCACCTTGACCGACAGTTGCGAAAGCCCGCCGGCACCGCGCGACGCAAAGGGCGGACCGTTGTCGGAACGCAGCCGATGCGGCAGGCCGAACTCGCGGAAGGCGGCCTCCACGACCGGCCAGACGTGCGCGGTATCGGTACGCGTCATCGCCTGGCAGCGCAGCAGATACCGGCTATGGGCATCGGTCAGCGTCAGCGGTTCGCAGCATTTGCCGTCCCCCGTCATGAACCAGCCCTTGAAGTCGATGCACCACACCTCGTTGGCTGCCGTGCATTCCGCAAACGGTGCGCTCGAGGGCGGGCTGCGGCGGCGCAGCTTCCGCTTTACCGTCAATCCCTGGCGGTCGAACAAGGCTCCGATCGTGCTCGCCGCAGGCCATTCGAGCGCCGGCGCCCGACGTTCCAGAAAAGCCAGAACCTTCCGGGGTCCCCAACTCGGATGCGCCCGCCGCACCGCAAGGCAGCGTTCGGCGATCTCCTCGCCAATCGCCTGGGGATGATGCAGCGGCGCACGTGGGCGGTCCCACAGACCCTCAACACCGGCTTCCTGATAACGCTCAAGCCACTTGTATCCGACCCTTCGGCTCACGCCGAACCGCCGGCATACCGCCGCAAACGACTCCTCGTGCTCCTCCGCCGCAATCACAAAGCGCATCCGCTCGTCCACCGCACAGGTCTCCATCCAAACCATCGGCAAGGCCCTCCCTGCCGATCACTTGACCTGTTACCCATGTCGCCGGTCTATTGTGTTACCTATGTAGCCGGTTTGGACCGATTCAGATTCACCCGACGGGGAGAGATCATCATGACCGCGCTTCGCATGCGGGCCCGCGACTTTCTGAACGAGGATCAATTGATCGCCGTCCGCCGGCGCGTGACGTGGAAGGGCGCAGCCCTGATCGCGCATGCGTGGGCGTTGATATTGGGCTCGATCGCGCTGGTGGCGTGGTGGCCCAATCCGCTGACCTTTCTGCTGGCGGTGGGCATCATTGGCTCGCGCCAGCTCGGGCTCGCGATCCTGATGCATGACGGCGCGCATGGCTGTCTGTCGGCGGACGAGAAGGTCAACCTGACGCTGAGCCAATGGTTCTGCGCCTATCCGATCTTTGCCGAGACCCGCGCCTATCGCCGCTATCACCTGCAGCACCATGCGCGCACGCAGCAGGATGACGATCCGGATCTCGTACTGTCGGCGCCGTTTCCGATCACCGGGATGAGCTATCGCCGCAAGTTCGTCCGCGATATCACCGGGCAGACCGGCTACCAGCAGCGCAAGGCGCAGTTGTTGAATGCGCTCGGGCCGAAGGAATGGCCGATCACGCAGCGCGCCGCGCATTTCCGCGAGAAGCTTGGTCCGCAGTTTGCCGTCAACGCCGTGCTCTTCGCAGGCCTCGCGGCCGCCGGCGTGTGGTGGGCCTATCCGCTGTTATGGCTTTTGCCGCTGCTTACCTGGCAGATGGTCATCACCCGCATCCGCAACATCGCCGAACATGCCGTCGTTCCAGACTCGGCCGATCCCTTACGCAATACGCGCACCACGCACGCGAATTTCCTGGAGCGGCTGTTCATCGCGCCGTATTACGTCAATTATCACCTTGAGCATCATCTGCTGTTCTATGTGCCCTGCTACAACCTGCCGCGCGTCCACCGGATTCTCAGCGAAAGCCGGTACGCGGACCGGATGGAGGTGCAGCCCAACTACGCTGCCGTGCTGCGGCTGGCGACCGCCAAGCCCGACCACGAGGATCGGCCGGGAGAATTGGCTAGCAGCGTGCGCCGCGCACGCGCCGGCGCCGAGGTTGGCGGGGATCAAAAGGCGGGCGGATTCTAGCAAGCCAGCGCCGGAGCCTTCGCCATGGGGGCAAGAGTCACCAATTCGACGCCGGAAGTGTGGATCACGAAACCGCCCTTGCCGCGGCGTTTGGCCTCGTACATCGCGCGGTCGGCGGCGCTCAGCAATTCGTCGGCGGTAATCCCGTCACGTGGCGCAGACGCGAGGCCGATGCTCCGCTCGGAGTGGTGGAGGTCGAGCAGGATCTTGTGATTTTCCAGCAGCAGGAAAATCATCCCCGCGGTGTAGACCGGAGTTTGCAAGCCGATGAGAAACAGGAACGGGACCGGCGACAGGATCGTGGCCATGGCAAAGGGAAGTGTCAGGATGCAAATCAGGAGAATTCCGTAGCGCGGCGTTCCGGCGTTGCGCGAGGCAATTCCGCCGACCAAATTCGCAAGTCCGATGCCTGCCATCAAGGCCAGCGGCAAGATCCCCGATCCGACACATTGATAACAGCCGGCGGAAATCAGGATGACCGATGTCAGCCCGGCCCAGATCGGCGTGATGTTCGGCGCGATCCGCCGGTCGGCTTTCGCCTGCGCGAGGGCTTTCATCATCAGGTAGATTCGGGTGCTGCCCAGAACGAGCTCCGCCAGCATCCAGGCATAGGCCCATGCGGCGCCGGTCAATGCGGCGGCAATCGATGCGATCAGCAAGGATGCCAGCACGGCCAGCACGAACGTCCTGGTCTTGTTCGTCCTTTGTTGGAGCAACTCGTTGCGGATATCGTCGGGCAGCGGAAGCGGGCCGGCGAGCAACCAGTCGACGCAGCCTTGCAATTGAAACCAAAGCCGCTGCGGTTGCGCGGCAGGAACGGAAGCTGTCGATGTCGGTGGGACTACAGACGCCATTGTCCCAGTTTCGGCATCCGGTATTTAAGACCGCTTAAGCGCAACGGCGAAGTTCCGGACAGCGTAAACATTCTGCCTGCAAGGCGATTGCTTGTGCGATTGCACCGTCCGTCCGGCTTGACAGCGCGGCGAAAGCCGGTGTCTTACGGCTGCACTTGAGGGAGTTTTCAGCAAAAATGACGGCAGCATTTACTTTTCCGGGCCAGGGGTCGCAGGCCGTCGGCATGGGCAAGGCTCTGGCGGAGGCCTATCCGGCCGCGCGGGCCGTGTTCGACGAGGTCGATGCGGCACTGGGCGAGAAGCTGACGGCGATCATCTGGGATGGCCCGGCCGAGACCCTGCAGCTCACCGAAAACGCCCAGCCGGCCCTGATGGCGGTCTCGATCGCGACCCTGCGCGTGCTGGAGACGGAGGCCGGTTTTTCGGTCGGGCGCGATGCCGCCTACGTCGCCGGGCATTCGCTCGGCGAATATTCCGCATTGGCCGCGGCCGGCAGCCTCAGCGTCAGCGATACCGCGCGGCTGCTGCGTATCCGCGGGCTGGCCATGCAGAAAGCGGTGCCGGTCGGCGCCGGAGCCATGGCCGCCCTTCTCGGGCTCGATTATGAGGCGGCGGTGGCGGTCGCTGACGAAGCGGCCCAGGGGCAGGTCTGCCAGGCCGCCAACGACAATGGCGGCGGGCAGGTCGTAGTGTCCGGCGACAAGGCAGCCGTCGAACGCGCGCTCGAGATTGCCAAGACCAAGGGCGCCAAGCGCGCGATGCTGCTGCCGGTGTCGGCGCCATTCCATTGCAGGCTGATGCAGCCCGCCGCCGATGCGATGGCGAAGGCGCTGGCGGATGTGACGATCAAGCCGCCGGCAGCCCCGCTGGTGTCGAACGTGCTGGCTTCAGCGATCACCGATCCCGACGAGATTCGCCGCCGCCTGGTCGAGCAGGTCACGGGCACGGTGCGCTGGCGCGAGTCGGTTGCCTATATGGCCGCCCACGGCGTCACGCGATTCCTGGAAATCGGTGCCGGCAAGGTGCTGAGCGGGCTGGTCAAGCGCATCGCCGACGGCGCGGTGGGCGTGTCGGTCGGCGGCCCGAACGATATTGCCGCGGCAAAGGATGCGCTGGCGGCGGCGCATTCCGCATAAGGAGACATTGATGTTCGATTTGACGGGCAGGACGGCGCTGGTGACGGGCGCGACCGGCGGCATCGGCGGCGCCATCGCGCAATCGTTGCATGCGCAGGGCGCGACGGTGGCGATCTCGGGCACGCGCCGCGAGGTGCTGGATACGTTCGCCGGCAAGCTTGGCGAGCGCGTCCACGTGCTGCCGTGCAATCTCTCCGACAGTGCCGAGGTCGAGGCCCTGGTGCCCGCAGCCGAAGCGGCGATGGGGCAGGTCGATATTCTCGTCGCCAATGCCGGAATCACCAAAGACAATCTGTTCGTGCAGTTGCGCGATGAGGATTGGGACGACGTCATCAGGGTCAATCTGACCGCGACCTTTCGCCTCGCTCGCGCGGCGACCAAATTGATGATGCGCAAGCGGTTCGGCCGCATCATCGCGATCACCTCGATCGTTGGCGTGACCGGCAATCCGGGGCAGGCCAATTACACCGCCTCCAAGGCCGGCATCATCGGCCTGATCAAGACGCTGGGCGCCGAATACGCCAAGCGCAACGTCACCGCCAATTGCATTGCGCCGGGATTCATCAAGACGCCGATGACGGACGCGCTCAACGACAAGCAGCGCGAAACCATCCTCTCGAAGGTTCCTGCAGCGCGGCTGGGGACGCCGGAGGATATCGCCGCGGCGGCGGTCTATCTCGCCTCCAATGAGGCAGCCTACGTGACCGGGCAGACGATCCACGTCAATGGCGGAATGGCCATGTTTTGAGCCGGTTACCGGCCGCTTCGATCCGTCGAACGGCCGTTTCGGGCAACCGAGCGAGGCGTGTAGTCAAGGTCAGGGAAGTATGATAACCGAACCATCAGCGGATGGGCAAACAAGGCCATTGCAGGAATTTGAATCCCTGTATATTGGCGTGGCGACACCTGCCGTTCGCCGGGCCTTTGTCGGCTACCACCGGGCCGAATCAAGTCTATGCGCGATTGCGAAGGAAGTTTAACGACCACGATGGCTCGTATCGTCTCTAGTGGCGTCTTGGGGTCGGGTCCAATGGAACAAGCACGAGGTTGAACGATGAGTGAGATTGGCGAGCGGGTTAAGAAGATTGTGGTCGAGCACCTCGGTGTCGAACCAGACAAGGTGGTTGACGCTGCAAGTTTCATCGACGACCTCGGCGCCGACAGTCTCGACACCGTCGAGCTTGTAATGGCATTTGAAGAAGAGTTCGGTTGCGAAATTCCCGACGACGCCGCAGAGACGATTTTGACCGTCGGCGACGCGACGAAGTTTCTCGAAAAGAACGCAAAAAGCTGACGCCCCGCGCGGTGCGCATTGAAGCCGGACGGGCCGTGGTCGAACGGTCCCCCGGTTTCTTGTTATGGGCGGCCTTTTGCGGGCTGGAGTTTTTGATATGAGGCGGGTCGTCGTCACTGGGCTGGGCATGGTTACGCCTCTCGGCTGCGGCGTCGACGCAACCTGGAAGCGTATCCTGAACGGCCAGAGCGGCGCCAGGAAGATCGAGACTTTCGAGGTCGCCGATCTCTCCAGCCGGATTGCCTGCGTGATTCCGCGTGGCGACGGCTCTGACGGCAGCTTCAATCCCGACCAGTGGATGGAGCCGAAGGACCAGCGCAAGGTCGACGATTTCATCATCTTCGCGATGTGCGCTGCGCGCCAGGCGCTCGATGATGCCGATTGGCATCCCTCCACCGAAGAGGACAAGTGCGCGACCGGCACCCTGATCGGCTCGGGGATCGGCGGCCTGTCCGGCATTGCCGATACCGCCCTGCTGCTCAAGGAGCGTGGACCGCGCAAGGTCTCGCCGTTCTTCATTCCGGGGCGTCTGATCAATCTGGCTTCCGGCTATGTTTCGATCGAGCACGGCCTCAAGGGCCCCAATCATTCGGTGGTGACCGCGTGTTCGACCGGGGCGCACGCGATCGGCGACGCGAGCCGGCTGATTTCGCTCGGCGATGCCGAGGTGATGGTGGCGGGCGGAACGGAATCGCCGATTTGCCGGCTGGCGATGGCGGGATTTTGCGCGGCGCGGGCGCTGTCGACCGGTTTCAACGAAACGCCGCAAAGGGCCTCGCGTCCCTACGACAAGGATCGCGACGGCTTTGTCATGGGCGAGGGCGCCGGCATCGTGGTGCTCGAGGAATACGAGCACGCCAAGAAGCGCGGTGCGAAGATTTACGCCGAGGTGACCGGCTACGGACTGTCCGGCGACGCCTATCACATCACCTCGCCGGCGCCGGACGGCGACGGCGGTTTCCGCAGCATGAGTGCGGCGCTGAAGCGCGCCGGAATCACGGCTTCCGATATCGACTACATCAATGCGCACGGCACCTCGACGCAGATCGGCGACGAGATCGAGCTCGGTGCGGTAGAGCGGCTGCTCGGCAACGCAACCTCGAAGGTGTCGATGTCGTCGACCAAATCGTCGACCGGGCATCTGCTGGGCGCGGCCGGCGCGATCGAGGCGATTTTCAGCATTCTTGCGATTCGCGATAACATCGCGCCACCGACCATCAATCTCGAAAATCCGTCGGTGGAAACGACGATCGATCTGGTGCCGCAATCGGCGCGTAAACGCGAGATCAATATCGCGCTGTCGAATTCCTTCGGTTTCGGGGGCACCAACGCTTCCGTGATCGTTCAGCGCGTGACTGGTTAGCGGGTGTTAAGAGCGTCTCCACCGTTTTGCCGTATTCGGCGATGACTCCGGAGCGCGATCAGCAAAAGTGGGAACCGGTTTTGCGTCCGATCGCGCTCCGAACTATAAGAGGCGCATGATCTTGTCGCCAAACCGCCAACACTTTGGCGGATCATGCGCGAAGCGTGGGCGTATGCTATTGGCCGGGCAGGGGTTTGTCAGGCCACGATTGAACCGGCAGGATTCAGGTTGCATCGATGAGTGAGAGGCCGCCCATTTCACCACGCAGTCCGCGCGCCGCGCTGGAGCCGGAGCAGGTCCCGCCGCCGCCGAAGCGGTCGGAGCGCGCCCGCAATCCGTTCGTCGTGGTCGGCAATGCGATCATCACCATTCTCATCGTGTTGATGATCGGCGCGGGGGGCGGATATTACTACGGCAGGCAGAAGCTGGAGGCGCCCGGTCCGCTGACGGAAGACAAGATCGTCAATATTCCGGCGCGGGCGGGAATGACCGACATTTCCGATATCCTGCAGCGTGAAGGCGTGATCGACAATAATCGCTGGGCGTTCATCGGCGCGGTGTTCGCCCTGAAGGCGCGCTCGGAGCTCAAGCCCGGCGAATACGCTTTTCAGAAGAATGCCAGCCTGCGCGACGTCATCGGCACCATCGTCGAAGGCAAGGTGGTGCAGCACGCCGTCACCATTCCCGAAGGCCTGACCTCCGAGCAGATCGTGGCGCGGCTCACCGACAACGACATTTTCGCGGGCTCGGTGCGGGAAATGCCGCGCGAAGGCACGCTGCTGCCGGAGACCTACAAATTCCCGCGCGGCACCACGCGCGACCAGGTGATCCAGCGCATGCAGCAGGCCCAGAAGCGCGTGCTTGCGGAAATCTGGGAACGCCGCAATCCGGACGTTCCGATCAAGTCGCCCGAGCAGCTCGTCGTGCTGGCCTCGATCGTCGAGAAGGAAACCGGCAAGGCCGACGAGCGCAGCCGGGTCGCTGCGGTGTTCGTCAATCGGCTGCGGCAGAAGATCAAGCTGCAGTCCGACCCGACCATCATCTACGGGCTGGTCGGCGGCAAGGGGACGCTCGGCCGGCCGATCAAGCGCTCCGAGATTCAGCAGCCGTCGCCTTACAACACCTATGTGATCGATGGCCTGCCGCCGGGGCCGATCGCCAATCCCGGGCGCGCTTCGCTGGAGGCGGCCGCCAATCCGGCGCGCACCCGCGACCTGTTCTTCGTCGCCGACGGTACCGGCGGCCACGCCTTTACCGAAACCTACGACCAGCATCAGAAGAACGTCGCCAAGCTGCGCTCGATGGAAAAGCAGATCCAGAACGACACGGTTGAGCCGGCCGACGACGCGCCGCCGCCGGCCGCCGCCGCACCGGCCGACACCAATCCGACCGCGACGACAAAGCCTGCGGCGCCGAAAAAGCCTGCGCGTCCTGCAGCCCCCGCCGGTGCCCGCCAGGGCGCGGCGCAATCCACCACCACGCCGCCGGTGGTTCAGCGCTGAAGCCCGGAACGTGATTCCACTTTCACGGAATTCGTTTTAAGGTCGCGCAGTTCGCTTGCGAGTCTCACATCCCCCTGTCAGAGAGTTTTACGCGATGGCGCTATCGAGCATGACCGGTTTTGCCCGGAGCCACGGCGCCAGCGGCCCGTATACGTTCGAATGGGAATTGAAATCGGTCAATGCCAAGGGCTTTGACCTGCGGCTGCGGCTGCCGCCCGGATGGGATGAGCTCGAGGCCTTTGCCAAGAAGCGCGCCGGCGAAGTGCTGTCGCGGGGAACCGTGTACGCCAATCTCAACGTCAAGCGCGCCAACGCGGTCTCGACCATCCGCATCAATGAGGACGTGCTGTCGTCGATCGTGAAGGTCGCAGGCGTCCTCGCCGGCAAGATCGATGCGGTGGCGCCGAGCATCGACGGGCTGCTGAGCATCAAGGGCGTGATCGAAGTCGTCGAGCCCGAAAGCAACGACGAGGAAGACAAGGCTGCGCGGGACGCTGCGGCTGCGGCGTTCGAGCAGGCGCTCGGCCATCTGGTCGAGATGCGCCGCCGCGAGGGCGTCACGCTCGGACAGATCCTCTCCCAGCGGATGGATGAAATCGAAAAACTGGCGAAGAGGGCCGAGGCCGCGCCCGGCCGCAAGCCCGAGGCGATCAAGGCTCGGTTGGCCGAACAGGTCGCGGCGTTACTTGATACCTCTGATCGTTTCGACCCCGATCGCCTCAACCAGGAAGCGCTCCTGATCGCGGCCAAGGCCGATATCCGCGAGGAGCTCGACCGGATCGCCTCGCACGTAGCGCAGGCCCGCGAGATGATCGGCAAGGGCGGCCCGGTCGGACGGCGGCTCGATTTCCTGGCGCAGGAATTCAACCGCGAGGTCAACACCTGCTGTTCGAAGTCGAACGATCTCGAATTGACCAATACCGGGCTCGAGATGAAGAACGTGGTCGAGCAGTTCCGCGAGCAGGTCCAGAATCTGGAGTGATCGAATGGCGATTGGCGGTTTCGACGGAGTTGAGCGGCGCGGGCTGATGTTCGTGCTGTCGTCGCCGTCGGGCGCGGGCAAGACCACGCTGTCGCGCATGCTGATTGAACGGACGCCGGGTCTGAAGATGTCGGTGTCCGCCACCACGCGGCCGATGCGGCCCGGCGAGGTCGACGGCCGCGACTATTTCTTCGTCGACAAAAGCCGCTTCGAAGCCATGGCTACTCAGGGCGAACTGCTCGAATGGGCCACCGTGTTCGACAACCGCTATGGCACGCCGCGGGCGCCGGTCGAAACCGCGCTGTCGGCCGGGCAGGATGTGCTGTTCGACATCGACTGGCAGGGGACCCAGCAATTGCGGGAAAAGGCCCGCGCCGATGTGGTCAGCGTGTTCATCCTGCCGCCGTCGGCCGGCGACCTCGAAAAACGGCTGCACACCCGCGCCCAGGATTCGGATGAGGTCATTCGCGGGCGAATGAGCCGCGCGACCCATGAACTCAGCCATTGGGCGGAATACGACTACATCGTCGTCAACCAGAACGTCGATGACGCGTTTGCCGAAGTGCAGTCGGTCCTAAAAGCCGAACGGCTCAAGCGCGAACGCCGCACGGGGCTGACCGAGTTCGTTCGCGGCTTGCAGCGCCAGCTGGAAAAATAACGTCAGCTCGCCGCACTCAACGTCAGTTAGCCGCACTCCTTGCCAACCGCGCCAGCATTTCCTGGACGCGCCGCTCCGGATCGTCGGGCGCGCGCGGATCGCGTGTAACGTTGTCGCGCCATCTCGGCACGGTCTCGTTCGGGAACAGCGATGGCGACGAGCGGCCGGTATCGACCGAATCCCAGATCGCGCGCCGGTCGCTCCAGACTTCGGGCTCAACGACCCGTCTGCGCGCGAACCTGAAAACCAGGCTGGCCGTGATGCCCGCCAGCGCGAGCGCGCCGGCCATGACCATCAACAGCATCTGCGTCGAGCCGGATTGTTTTTGCAAAGTGGAATCCGCAGCCGCCAGGGCGATCGGGGAAGCTGCGGGCTGCGGCGCCGGCCTGGCATTCGCCGGCGCGCTTGCCGGCGGATCCGCCGCGGCAACCTGAGGATTGTTCAACGAACTTACGCCCGAAGAATCGGGCCAGCGCGACGTCACGATCGATGGCGGTGCGCCGGCATCCGGCGCGACGGCGTCCTGGCTATTCTGGATTGCCGGCACCGCCGCAGCGGCGCTGTTCCCTGGTTGAACGTTGACACCGGCATCCTGGTCGGCACGCGCCTGCGGGGAGGGCAGTTCGGCGCGAGCGTCGGCGACAGATTTGCGCACGCCTGCCTTCGCCTGCGGTGGAACGAGATCTGTTGGCGGAGCCGGAGCCGCCGCCGGGGCTGCGGCGGATGCCGCGGCATCCTGCGGGGCGGCCGCCGCCGTCTTGTCTTTCTCTTCGCCGACGTACCAGCAGTGACGCTTGGTGGCGCGATCGACGCGGTAATACCAATGGCTGCCCGCGGGCACCGCACCTTTCGGTCCGGACAGGCAGCTGTCCGCCGGCTTTGCCGCATTCTCCGCAACGGCGGCGAAGTTGGCGCCTGCCAAAACGCTGGCGAATATTGCCGAGACGAATTTCGCTGTACGGTTTGACATGGCTTTCCCCAGTGCTGATACGCGACGCTTCAAACCCTAAATCTCGTTAAAGACTTGGGTCGCAATGGGCCGCAATTCCGGAGAGGATGGGGCTTAATTCGGGCTCGGCGGCCGCCTCACATTGGGCGGCCGGCAGCCTAGAAAACAGGCATATGCGCGACGTCTGGCAAAGTGCGCCGCGTCGCCCCGCCTAGTTGCTCTCGATCACGTCGCTAAACAGCACGTAGCGCTCGCCATTGAAGCGGACCAGCCGCATCTGCTTGATCGGGCGCAGATCGGCCGGGGTGGTCCTCAGGCGGATGCCCGGCAGCAGCAGCGGCAACTCCATGTCGAGATGGGAGGCCTGCTTCATGATGTTCTCGCGCGTCAAATCGTCGCCGCACTGCTTGAGCAGCTGCACGACCGCGTAGCCGATATTGTAGCCATAGGGCGCGTAGTAGTCGCTCCTGTTGATGCGCGGGTTGTACTTGTCCATCCACACATTCCAGGCCTTCATAACCGGATCGTCCTGCCACTGCGGATCGGCAGGGTCCTTTTGATAGGCCGCCGAGATGATGCCCTTTGCCGCTTCAAAACCGGCCGGCCTGATCGCACCGGCAATCGACGAACCGACGCTGACGACGAATTCCTGCGGGTGCCAGTCGATGTCGTAGGCTTTGCGGATCGCCTGGGCGGAGAATTTGGGGATCGTGATGATGACGAAGACGTCGGCGCCCGAAGACTTCAGCGAAACCACCTGGGAGTCGACGGTCGGATCGGTGGTGTTGTAGGCCTGCGTCGACACGATCATCGCAGCGGCCCTGTCGCCAAGTCCGCGCTTGAAGCCCATCAGATAGTCGCGGCCGAGGTCGTCGTTCTGCGCCAGGATGCCGATCTTGGCGTCGGGTTTGGCCGACAGAATGTAGCGGGCGTAGATCTCGCCTTCGGAGGCGTAATGCGGCGTCCAGCTCATCGTCCAGGGATAGTGCTCGGGGTCGTTGAAAACCGTGGCGCCGGTGCCGATGAAAAGATGCGGCACCCCTTTCTGGTTGATGTATTTGAACACCGCCATGTTGGTCGCGGTGCCGACCGGGTTCACCAGAAACGATACTTCGTCGCTCTCGATCAGGCGCCGGATCTGCTCGACGGTCTTCGGCGGACTGTAGGCGTCATCGAGGCTGATGAAATTGATCTTGCGGCCGTTCACGCCGCCCTGTTCGTTCATCATCGCAAAATAGGCGGTCGCGGACACGGCGCCGGCCGAGTAGGCCGACGCCGGGCCGCTATAGGGGGTCGTGGTGCCGATTCTTATTTCGGTGTCGGTAACGCCCGGACCATATTTTTTCTGCGCGATGGCAGGCGAGGTGGCAACGGCAAATGCCACCGTCGCCAAGGCGACCAATGTTGAGCTCTTTCTCCAGGCCATAAGTGTCCTTCCTGTTAAGCGAGGATGGCACTGCCCCTGTTGGCGAGGCTTATAAGATGCTCAGCCTCAGTTTTTCAGTACGATACGTCCCACGACTTTTCCGGCCCGCAATTCCTCGATCCATTTCTGGACGTCGGCCATCGGCTCTTCCTTCATCGGCGTCGGCTTGATCTTGCCGGTGCGTGCCAGCGCCATCAATTCCTTGGCCTCCGCCAGCGTTCCCACCATAAAACCTTCGATGGTCATCCGCTTGTAGACCCACTGTACCATGGGCAGGCTGAAATTGCCGCCCATCAGGCCGGAGACCACGATCTTGCCGCCGCGCGCCACCGCAGAAACCGCAAAGGCCATGGATTTTTCGTTGCCGGCAAAATCGACCACGCCATCGAAACCGCCTTCGGTCTCCTTGATCATGCGCTTGACCACGTCGGGTTCGCTGGGATCGTAGGCCACCGCCGCGCCGTTTTTCAGGGCGCTTTCGCGCGCGGCGGGGCTCAGATCCGCCACCGCGATGTTCTGCTTGAACATCGCCTGCGCGAACGAAAGCCCCATCATGCCGACGCCGCCAAGCCCGATCAGCAGCAGGTTGCGCTGCCGCGGACGTTCGACCAGCCGCTTCAGTGCACCATAGGCGGTGACGCCCGAGCACATCAGGGTTGCGGCCTGATTGACCGGCAGCGGATCGTAATCCAGGAGATATTTCGCGTCGGGCACCAGCACGTGGCTGGCAAAGCCGCCGTCGATCGAGACACCGAGAAAGCGCTGCTTGACGCAGAGGTTCTCGTCGCCGTTCTGGCAATCGCGGCACTGGCCACAGCCGATCCACGGGAACACCGCCTGCTTTTTTCCGATCAGCTCCTTCGGGGCGTCCGCGCCGACTTCCTCGACGATGCCTGCGATCTCATGGCCGAGCGTGAACGGCAGCGTCATGCCGCGCGTGGTGTCGAGCCGCTTGCCGCCGCCGAGATCGGCATAGCCGTCCTGGATATGCAGGTCGGAATGGCACAGCCCGCAACGCTCGATGCGGACGAGCACTTCTCTGCCGTGCGGCTTCGGCGTGTCGACGATGGTTTCGCACAACGGCGCATCGAATTTGACCAGGGACTGGCGGCGCATCAGCGGCATGGAAACGGCTTCCTTTGATTATGGGCACTTGATTAGGGCAGTTCATCACTCGTTCAGCGGGCGCTCTCTCAATTCGAACCTCACTTCGGGCGGTCGCAGCATCGCGGTCTAGCGACGCTGTGGCGGGATCACAATCCAATAGTCGTTGCCATTGCCGCGGGGATTGCTGTTGTCGCTGGCCGAGATCACGAAACCCTTGCCGTTCTCCTGCGAATATCTTCCGAGGCCGATGCCGTCGATGTCGCGCATCGTGGCGTTACCCGGTCCCGGCAGCGGCTTGTCGTTCTCATAAATGACGACCTCGGGAAGCAGGCTGAAATTCGGCTGTCGGCACAGATATGCAAAACCGTTGGCCGACAATCTTTCGAATCCGAAAATTCCCTTCACCGCGCCCGGTGGGACCGGGCGGGGCGCGTAAGATCTTCCGACGATCGATGCGGTTGGAAAATAGACCGCGCAGACAGCAGCCGCTGCGATCATTACGACGCGAGTTTGCCGCTGGATTGTCACCATTTTGACCTCGGCTCACATTTCTCCCCGGGACCCGTTCAATTTTGTGCTTCGTATATCGGTCAATTCACGGGCCATGGCAACAAAGCCGGAGACCGGAATGGTCTCGGCGCGCCGGGTGGCATCGACAGCCGCGGCGGCGGCGAGCCGCGCCGGGTCGATCGACAGCGATTTGAGGCTTTGCCGCAGCATCTTCCGGCGCTGACCGAATGCCGCGGCGGCCACCTGTTCCAGCGCCCGGCGCTCGCACGGTTCGGGCGCGCTGCGCGGTGTCAATCGCACGACCGAAGAGGTGACTTTTGGCTGCGGCACGAAAGCGGCGGGCGAAATGTCGAACAAGATTTTGGTCTCGGCGCGCCAGTTGGCGAGCACCGCGAGGCGTCCGTAGGCCTCGTCGTTCTCCCGGGCGACGATCCGCTCGGCCACCTCGCGCTGAAACATCAGCACCATCATGTCGTACCAGGGCGGCCACGGTTCGATCGACAGCCAGTCGACCAGCAATGCGGTGGCGATGTTGTAGGGCAGGTTGGCGACGATCTTGGCCCGTTCGCCGCCGAGCATGGGACGGGGATCGAACCGCTGCGCATCGGCGAGGACGATTTCCAGCCGGCCCGGATATCGCCTCGCGATCGCCTGCAGCGGCCCCAACGCGCGCTCGTCGCGCTCGACCGCGATGACGCGCCGCGCACCGAGCGCCAGCAACGCGCGCGTCAGGCCGCCCGGGCCTGGTCCGACCTCGATGATGGTGGCGTCCTCGAGCGGGCCCGCGCTGCGGGCGATCCGCGCCGTGAGATTGAGATCAAGCAGAAAATTCTGACCCAGCGATTTGCGCGCCGACAATCCGTGCTCGCGAATGACATCGCGAAGCGGCGGCAGATCGTCGATCGCGGTCATGCCGGTCGCGCCGCCGCCATGCGCGCAGCAAGCCGCAGCGCCGCGGCGAGGCTCGACGGATTGGCCTTGCCGGTGCCGGCAATGTCGAAGGCCGTGCCGTGATCCGGCGAGGTGCGGATGAACGGCAATCCGAGCGTGACGTTGACGGCATCCTCGAAGGCGATCGTCTTGATCGGGATCAGCGCCTGATCGTGGTACATGCAGATCGCGCAGTCGTAGCTTTGGCGCGCCGCGGCGTGGAACATGGTGTCGGCCGGCAGCGGCCCCCTGGCGTCGATGCCTTCGCCGCACAGGATTTCGACGGCCGGCGCGACGATCTCGATGTCTTCGGTGCCGAGCGAGCCGTCTTCGCCGGCATGCGGGTTCAGTCCCGAGATGGCCAGACGCGGACGGAAAAGGCCGAAGCGGGCCTTCAGATCGGTGACCGCGATGCGCGCCGTTCTGACGATCAGATCGCTCGAGAGCTGTGCGAGCGCCTCATGCAGCGAAACATGGATCGTCACCGGTACGACGGCAAGCGCCGGCGACCACAACATCATCACCGGCTGCGGCGCCCGGCCGCCATTGGCCGCAAGCTCGGCCAGAAATTCGGTGTGGCCGGGATGAAGGAATCCGGCGCGGTAGAGCACGCTTTTGGCAATCGGATTGGTGACGACCGCGCCGGCTCGGCCGGCCATGACGTCGCCGACGGCCTGGCGAATGGAGGCGAGAGCGGCGTTCGCGCTGGTGGCGTCGGGCTGGCCCGGGCGGGCGGTCGCGGGCTCACCGGTCGCGACCACCGGCAATGCGCTCGAAAACGCCGCGAGCGAATCCTCGGGGCTGCTGTCGGCGAGTTCGACTTTCAGTCCGAGAATTTTTGCCCGTTCGGCGAGAAAATCGCGATCGCCGCGCAGGTAGAACGGCGGAAGCCCCAGTTCATTGCGCCGCAGCCACGCTGCGATGGCGATGTCGGGGCCGATGCCCGCGGGCTCGCCGGATGTCAGCGCGAGGGGCTTTGCCATGCATCAACGATGTTCGATCATCGCGGCTTTGCGGACTTCCTGCAGATAGGCTTTCGACTTCGCCTCATATTTCTGGGCGTACATCTTCTCCCGGATTTCCTTCTTCTTCGGCGAATCGATCGTGGTCGGCTTGCGTCCGCACAGCGCGACCATCTCGACGCCCTGCTTGGTGATCTCGGGCGCGGTCAGATGACCGATCGGCGTCTTGTCGAGCACCTCGCGAAGCGGGCCCGGAATATCCGCCGAGGTCCGCGTTACGGTTTCCCTGATCGCGGCGTTCTGCATCGACTTGAAGTAGGAATTGGCCTCGTCACAGGTCTGCACGCGTTCGCGCAGCGCATCGGCTTCCTTGCGGCGCGATTCGATGACGGCGGGCGCGGACCCGTGCGGCACAATCAGGACGATCGGCTGCATCTTGTATTCGAAAGCCTCGACCTGGGCGCCGTCGCCGCCCTCCTGGGCCGCGGCGGCGACGTCCTTCTCGCCGACCTGGAGACTTTCCTTGAAACGGCCGCGCACCAGGCTGGTCCAGACCATCTCGGCCTTGATGCGGGCCTTGAGGGTGTCCGGGCGGATGCCCTGGCTCTCGAGCGATTTTGTGAGCTGGTCGGGCGCAATCCGCATCCGAGAAGCCATCTGGCCGTAGGATTGGTCGATGTCGGTGGCGGTGGGATCGACGCCGAATTTCTTGCCTTCCTTGATCTTCACCTTCTCGTCGATCAGTTCGTTGACCACTTCCTCCCGGGGCATCTGCTTGTGGGTGGTCAGGAAGTTCAGCTTGGTGCGCTGCTCGATATCGTAATTGGTGATGGGGTCGCCGTTGACCATGACGGCGACCGACTGCGCCCGCAGGGGCGAGCCGCCGCAGGTCAGAACGGCAAGCGCGGTCGCGCAGCCGGCGATCAGGGACCGAAGGCGATGAGGTCGGAGCTTGGAGGTCGTCATGGTCATGTCAGCCGATCAACCCATTCCATCCGCGATGCCGCGGGTATTTTCCAGCAAGGTCAACGCGCGTTACTGAATGCCGGTGCTGCCGGCCGTTGAGGACGAAGTGGCAATGGTCCGCAGGCCGATCTGCAGCATGAACGCGTGACTGAGCACCGGCGGCGTGGAGCCGGCGGAGTAGCTGTAGGAGGTGACATAGTTGGCGGCCAGCACGAAACAGTCGTCCACATAGCCCGCTCCGACGACGTATTGGTTGATCTTGTTGGCTTCAAGATCCCAGCGCGCCGAGCCCGACACCACCCAGTTCGACGCCACCTTGACCGAGGCGCTGCTAAGGATGCCTTCGCGGCGGGTCAGGTAGCCGAGTTGCGGCTGCGCGGCATAATCGCCGTAGATCATGCTGACCGACCAGCGGTCGAATGAAGCGCGGCCCTCGGCTTCGAAGCGGTTGACCTGCCAGGTCGCCTCATCCATGCGGGCGCGCACGCTGAACGTATAGGTGCGGTTGGGCGAATAATTGACGCGGGCGACATAGTCGGACTGCGAGTTCTGCAGGCCGGAATCGACGCCGGTATTGGTGACGTCGGCGACCGCGAACGAATTCAGGCCGAACAGCTGGTAGGATTGTCCGAACAGCACGTTGACGCTGCCGCCGCGATCGAACTGCGTGGTCGCCTGCACGCCGACATTGGCGCGGCCGCCGCCTTCGACGCGGTCATAGCCGGAGAATTTGTCGACCGAGAACAGGTTGCTGGCGTCGAACACCAGGCTCTGCGCGTCCTCGTTCGGAAGCTTGCCGGCATAGGTTTCGTTGGGACGAATGATGACCTGTGCGATCGGCTCGATCGTGGTGGTGCCCCAGGGCTGAACATTGATGAAGGGATAACGGTATTCGAGGCCCACCGTCGGCATCACGCGCAGCGCCTGGGTGTCGCCGACGGGGAGGAAATTCGAAACACCCGGCTGATTCGAAACCGAGGAATCGATGGCGTCGGCGCGCACGATCGCAAACGGCGTCCAGATCTCGCCGAAGGGATCGGTGAACGACTTCCGCCATTGTGCCTCGGCAGAGAGGCGCGTGTAGGTACCGGGGAAGCCGCGCAACAGACATTGCGATGGCGTCCGTGCCAGTGGATCGGCGGACGTCGTCGTGCACAGGCTGGCGGTGTTGGCCAATGTCGTGATCGGGTCGAACACCGCGGTTTCGCGGGTCAGGCTGGTGAAATTGGTCTTGTAGCTGAACTCGCCGCCGAAGATCGGGCTGTTGATCACGTTGGAGTAGTCGATGACCGGATGGATCACCGGAACGTTTTGCTGGTTACCGGAGAAGCTCAAATAGTAGATCGTGCGCGCGTCGAAGAAACTGCGATTGCCGACCCCGGTCAGATAAAGCTGCGAGATCGCTTCCGTCGGCAGGCTCAGGAACGATCCGAGCGGATCCTTGTACTGGGCGAGGCGATAGTCGGACATGAAGTAGTAGTCGGACAGCAGCACGCCGTCCCAGCCCCAGGTCCATTTGTCGTTCAGCGCGAACTGGCCCTTGCTTTCGACGCCGCCGCGGAACTGGCGGTCGCCGGGCTGGCCGACGAACGCGTTCTTATCGAGCTGATCGATGCCATAGGCGCGGATCTGATACGCGCCGTCCAAAAGACGCTGGCGGAACTCGCCCTGGAACAGCACACCCTGCCGGGTCGTGAAGCGCGGACTGAAGGTGGCGTCGTAGTCCGGCGCGATCGCCCAGTAGAACGGGGTTTCGACACCGTAGCCGAACGCCGTGTACGTGCTGATCGCCGGCATCAGGAACCCGGTCTTGCGCTTCACGGTCGGATCGGGCGTCGAGAAATAGGGCAGATACGCCATCGGCACGCCGAAGAACTCGAGCTGTGCGTTCTCGAAGTACAGCATCTTGTCGGTCTGGTCGTGGATGATGCGCGCACCCTTGACCTGCCACAAAGGCGGCTTTTTCGGATCGTCCTTGCAGGGCGCGCAAGCAGTATAGACGCCGTTTTCGAACACGGTGTAATTGCCGCTGGTGCGGTCGGCGCGCGTCGCCGCCATTCGGGTCGCGTCCGCGGTGTCGACCCTGAGCGAATCGACGAAACCGTCACGGTAGTCGTCGCTCAGATCTATGATGTTGGCGTAGGTGACCTTGCCTTCCGCATCGGTCATGCGAATGTTGCCCTCGGCATGCAGCCGCTTGGTCTTCTGGTCGTAGATGACTTTGTCGGCCTCGACGCTGGTGCCGTTGTAGAACATCTGCACGTTGCCGACCGCCGACACGCGCGAATTGTTGTAGTCGTAGTCCACCTCGACGGCCTGCACGAGCATCTGCCCGTCGTTCTTGGCTGGCGGTGGCGTCGGCTTGGGCGGTCGCGGGTTGTAGGTGAAGCTTTGCGCGCCGGCAGGCGTCGTCGCGGCAACGCCGATCGCGCCCGCGACCGCGAACCCGAGGAGCAGGGCGATCATGGGCCCGCTGACCGCGCCCAAGCGGTTCCGATAGCGGCGCACGCGTGTGCGCCGCCTGAACGCAGGCGTCAGACTCTGGAGGGCGGCGACAACGGCCACTACCCGTCCTCCTGGTACAGCAAGGCCAAAAAGCCGGTGAGGCCGCCCACGCACACGGGCAACCACGCGGCAGCGATGGGATGCATCAACTCAGCCTTGCTCAAATCCTCAGTAACTTTCGACAGAACGTAGAGCAGAAAGCCTGCACCCACGCCACTCAAAACCATCTTTTGCACGCCGCCGAACCGGAAGAAGCGAAGGCTGACGGAAGCGGCCAGCATCACCATCGCAGCCAGCAAAAACGGCTGTGCGATGAGCTTATGGTACTGCAGCCGGTAGCCTGCGGTCGCAAAGCCCGAGCTTTCGGAAGACCGGATATAGCTCGGGAGTTGCCAAAAAGACACAGTCTCCGGGGTGGAGAAGCTGTTGCGGACCTGGGCGGGGGTCAGGGTGGTCACGAGATAGTAATCGTCCTGGTCGACCGGCGGCTTGTCGAGGGAGTATCTGCGTACCGATTTGAACGCCCAGCGTCCTTCTTCGAGCGACGCTTCGCGCGCTTCGATTCGTTCCTTGAACTGGAAATCCGGATCGAATCGGAACACGGTCAGGCCGGTCAGCCGGACGCCCTGCTGCTCGCTGCGGGCGGCGTTGATGATCGAATGGCCCTCGCTGTTGACCTGATTGAGCCAGAAGCCGGACGCATCCTGGATGCCGCCGCCCGGTGCCGAGCCGAACAGTTCGGCCTCCATCCGCTTGGAGAGCTCACGCAGGTTCGCCGACATCGGGTTATAGGCGGTGGTCGCCGCGACGCCGAGGATGATCGAGCTTGCCAGCGCCGGCGCAATGAACTGCCAGGCGGAAACGCCGGCGGCGCGTGCGACCACCAGTTCGAGCCGCCGCGACAGCGCGAGATAGCAGGTCATCGCGCCGATCAGGACGCAGAACGGCATCAGCTTTTCCAGCAACTGCGGCACCCGGAACAGCGACGTCTCGGCCACCGTGATGGCGGAGGCCGAAACCAGGCCCGAGGTCTTGCGCACCATTTCGATGTAATCGACCAGCACCAGCAGCACGAAGATGCTGGCGAACACGCCCACCGCCGAGATCACGAAGCGGCCGGCGAAATATCGCCCGAGCGTGTTGGTCATCATGCTCATGCTGTGGCCGGCCGTCCGAACAATCGCGCGATGCGCGCGTTCGACTTGTTGATGGCCTCGATCAGCGCGGCCGGCGGCTCGACCACGACGCCGCCGAGAATCATCCACAGCCCGATCGCGATCGCGGCGACCAGCATCGAATATTGCAGCAGTGCTGCGGCCGGCGTTTTCACCGTCACGACCGAGCAGGCGAATCCCGCCATGCGCAGGCCGAACACCGCGAGAATCGAGCCGCCGATCGAAAAATTGCGGCTCTGGCGGGTGGTGCGCGGGGTGCCGAGAAACGCGAAAGTCAGCGCGGCGAAGGCGAAGGGATAAACCGGCGACATGAAGCGGTCATGCAATTCGGCGCGGAACTGGCCGGACAATTGCTGATAGATCGGATCGTCGGGCTCGGGCGACATCAATTCCCAGAGGTAGCGTTCGCGAATCCCGAGCGCGACGTCGCGGCCCTGATTGGAGAATTTCGACATGTCGAACGCATAGCGGCCGAACGCCACCAGCGCCGGGTCGCGCTTGCCGGCCTCGAAACGTTCGAGATTGCCGTCCTCGAGGATCAGGTACGAGCCGTTGCCGTTCTTCATCACCGTGCCATGATCGGCGATGATGGTGACGCGTTCCTTCGGATCGCGGCGGTCGTCGACGAAGATGCCGCCGAGCACGCCGCCGGGCAGACGCTCGCGGATCCTGATCGTCAGGTTCTGGTCGAGCTGGGCGAATCGTCCGGGCTGCAGGATGTTGGTCAGCACGTCGGCGGTGATTTCGGCATCCCATTGCTTGATCCGGCGCATGCCGTCGGGGGCGAGATAGGAGGCGATGAAGGCGACCATCAGCGCCACCACGCAGGTGGCGTACAGGAACGGGCGGAACAGCCGGAACGGCGACAGGCCGGCGGCATTCATCACGATGATTTCGGAGTCGGTGGCGAGCTTGTTCAACGTGTGCGAGATCGCGATCATCAGCGCGATTGGCGCGATGATCAGAACCAGCGCCGGAATCACCAGGCTGGTGATGCCGAGAAAGGTGATGATGGTCTGGCCCTGGCTGGTCATCAGGTCGATGCCGCGCAACGCCTGCGTAATCCAGATCACGCCCGTCAGGCTGACCAGGACCAGCGCAAACGACGCCAGCGTCGTGCGGAAGATATACTTGTCGATCGACCCCATCGTCTACCGCACGATCCCACCTTGCGCCCCGGACATGCGATGCGACCAATCCCTGTTAGGAGGTCCCCTTTGGTCGCGCCGCCTAACCATCCAGTCGTCTACTCTCTCACTAGCATCCCTTTGATCCGTCAACAAAATGGCCGGGCCATGGCACCCTTGCTATATGGTTAATAATTCGGCGGATGTGACCTCTCGGCCACGGCAGCCTTGGCAGCGTGGCGGCAGACAGGTCATAGTGAGCGAAACCCGAGGCCCTGATCGATTTGGGCCACCACCAAAGAGAGCATTCCGAATACCTTATCGCCTATCTAGTCGCGTTCTCGGGGCCGCTATCCGGCCCCGCCAAACAGCCCTGAATTCCTGGAGGATTTACCTATGTCCGACGCCGTCAAGGTCGGCTTTGTCCCGTTTTCCGCCGCGTCCCGCGGCATTCTGGTGGTGTTTTGCGACGACACGTTGAAGTCGGGCGCGGCGACCCGGAAAGCGCTGGGAAAAGCGGCCGACACCATCAAGCGGGCGGCGGCCACCAATGCGTTCAAGGGCAAGAGCGGATCCACGCTCGATATTCTGGCGCCGGAGGGGATCAAGGCACCACGACTGATCGTGGTCGGCACCGGCAAGCCGTCGGATATAAAGGAGAAGGATTTTCTCAAATTCGGCGGCGTCATCGCCGGCAAGCTGAACGCCGGCAGCGATGCCGTTACCGTGATCGCGGAACTCGCCGACGGCGCGATGCAGCCGGATACTGCGGCCGCGATCGCGTCCGGTATCCGGCTGCGCGCCTATAAATTCGATCGCTACAAGACCAAGAAGAAGGACGGCGAGAACGGCGCGGTCCGCGCCGACGTTTCGATTGCGGTTGGCGACGTCGCGGCCGCGAAAAAAGCGTTCGCGCCGGAACAGCACATCGTCGACGGCGTGATCATCGCGCGCGAGCTCGTCAACGAGCCGCCGAACGTGCTGTATCCGGAAGAGTTCGCGCGCCGGGCGAGCCAGCTCAAGAAGGTCGGCGTCGACGTCGAGATTCTCGACGTCAAGGCGATGACCAAGCTCGGCATGGGCGCGCTGCTCGGGGTCGCTCAGGGCTCGACGCGGCCGGGCCGCACCGTGATCATGCGCTGGAACGGCGGCAAGAAAGGCGAACAGCCGGTGGCTTTCGTCGGCAAGGGCGTTTGCTTCGATACCGGCGGCATTTCCATCAAGGGCGCCGCCAACATGGAGGACATGAAGGGCGACATGGGAGGCGCGGCCTGCGTGGTCGGGCTGATGCATGCGCTCGCGGCGCGCAAGGCGAAAGTCAACGCGGTCGGCGCCATCGGCCTGGTCGAGAATATGCCCGACGGCAACGCCCAGCGTCCCGGCGACATCGTCACCTCGATGTCGGGGCAGACCATCGAGATCATCAACACCGACGCCGAAGGCCGCCTGGTGCTGGCTGACGTGCTCTGGTACGTGGCGAAGAAGTTCAAGCCGAAATTCATGGTCGATCTCGCAACCCTCACTGGCGCGATCATGGTGGCGCTCGGCACCGAGCATGCCGGATTGTTTTCCAACAACGATGAACTCGCCGAGCGATTGACCAAGGTCGGGATCGAGACCGGCGAGCGCGTCTGGCGCATGCCGCTCGGCCCGGAATACGACAAGATGATCGACTCGCAGTTTGCCGACGTGAAGAACGCCGGCGCGCGCAACGGCGGGTCGATCACCGCCGCCCAGTTCCTGCAGCGTTTCGTCGACGACACGCCATGGGCGCATCTCGACATCGCGGGAACCGCGATGGGGGCGCCGAAGACCGACATCAACCACTCCTGGGGTTCAGGCTATGGCGTTCGCCTGCTGGAGCGGCTGGTCACGGAGTATTACGAAACCACGAAGTAGCCGCCATCGCATGACGGAAGTCCTGTTCTATCATCTGCAGAACATGTCGCTCGAAAGCGTGCTGCCGCCCTTGCTCGAAAAGTCGATCGAGCGCGGCTGGCGCGTTGTCGTGCAATCGACGTCGCAGGAGCGCACCGACGCGCTTGACGCGCATCTGTGGACCTACAACGACGATTCGTTTTTGCCGCACGCCACCTGGCGCGCCGGCGACGCGCAGGATCAGCCCATCATCCTCTCGATTGAGGAGGGCAATCCGAACCGGGCCAATGTCAGGTTCCTGATCGACAATGCGGCGTTGCCGGCCGACTCCGACAGTTACGAGCGGGTGGTTCTGGTGTTCAACGGCGACGACGCCGAGGCGCTGGCCGCGGCGCGCGGCGTTTGGACCGATTGCAAGGCGCGCGGGTTCGAGGTGACGTATTGGCAGGTCGACGAGCGGGGCCGCTGGCAGCGGCGGCAATAGCATATCTGGCAATTAATGATAATTTGTGGTTTCTGACGCCGGCCTTGCGGGCAGCCACGGTCATGCCGCAAAGTGATGTTCGGACAAGTAGTTAAAGCATTTTCGAGCGAAAGCCTGCCCCGAACCTGATGCGGGGTGGATACCGGTAAAACAGAAGACGGGAGCCTCGGTCTTGAACCGAACTGGCTCCAGCGGCAGGAGCCTGGTTCAGCGTGCGAGACGGAACACCCAAGCGAAAACCACTGCTGGCGTTGCTTGTGCTTGCCCCCGTGATGGCGGGCTGCTCGGGCGGCGCATCCGAGCTTCTGTCGAAGGATGCGGACTGGTTTTCGCGCACCGGCCGGGTGTTCGTGCGCAACGTCTCGATTGAAACGCCGCCGCTCACGCCCGACAAGCCGGTGCTGGCCGAGGATCTGGTCAGCGCCGACGGCGGCTGTCCGGGCATGGCGCCTCCGCCGGGCGCGGCGGATGCCAATGCGCAGGCTGCCGGCGGACCGGCGCCATCGACGTCGGGGACCGTGGCGCTCGGCCATACCGAATGCGACGTGGTGCGCGGCATCGGCGCGCCCGACAGCGTCAATCTGTCGAACAACGGCCGCGGCGACCGGGTCGCGGTGATCAATTATTCGCACGGCCAGCGCGCCGGAATCTATACCTTCACCGCGGGACGGCTGACCTCGATCGAGCGCGGCCCCGAGCCGGTGGTGCAGCCGAAAGTGGCAAAGCCCAAAGCGAAGAAGAAGCCGGCGGCAACGTAAGCTGCATTCCGCTTGGGTAGAATGATGGCCACGCGTCCGCTGGCCTCATGGTTCGAGACGCGCGAAGAAGCGCTCCTCACCATGAGGGTCTAAGACCTCATCCTGATGAGGAGCGGCGTAAGCCGCATCTCGAAGGATGAAGCCACCGAACGCGAAGACGCCTTATCCCGTGGCCTCGTCATATTGCGAACTGGCCTCCAGCCAGGCTTCCTCGGCCCGCTGTAAAGCGCTCGCGGCGCCGGCGCGGGCCTTGCTGAGCTGGGCGGCCTGTTTCGGGTCGCGCGTGAACAGATCCGGCAGTGCTAACGCGGTGTCGATCTTGGCGATGATGCCGTTGATGCGTTCGATCTCGGCTTCGGCCTCCGCGATCCGCTGCTTCAGCGGCGTCCGCTTTTCGGGTCTGGCGCGTTCCGGCTTGTCGCGGCCGTTGCCGCGCTCATTGTTGCCGCGATCGCGCGACGCGGTGCGCATGCCGCGCGCCGACAACACCATGCGCCGGTAGTCGTCGAGGTCGCCGTCGAAATTCGTGACCGCGCGGTCGGCGACTACCCATAATTGATCGGCGCAGGCTTCGATCAGATAGCGGTCATGCGAGACCATGATGACGGCGCCCGGATAATCATTGATGGCTTCCGCCAGCGCCGCGCGGCTGTCGATATCCAGATGGTTGGTCGGCTCGTCCAAAATGATCATGTTGGGGCCGAAGAAGGTGGCCAGTCCGAGCAGCAGCCGCGCCTTTTCGCCACCCGACAGGCTCTTGACCACGGTGTCGCCGGCCTTGCCGGAGAAACCGATCGCGCCGACGCGGGCGCGAACCTTGCTCTCGGGCGTATCCGGCATCAGCTTGCGGACGTGATCGTAGGGCGAGCCGTCGAGGTTGAGCTCGTCGACCTGATGCTGGGCGAAATAGCCGACCGAGAGTTTTTCCGCGCGCGTGACGTAACCGGAGAATGGCGGCAGCTTGCCCGCGAGCAGCTTGACCAGCGTCGACTTGCCGTTGCCGTTGGAGCCGAGCAGCGCGATGCGGTCGTCGGTGTCGATGCGCAGTGTGACGCGGTTGAGCACCGGGCTTTTCGGATCGTAGCCGACCGAGACGTCGTCGACCGCGATGATCGGCGGCGACAGCATCTTTTCGGGCACCGGAAACGAAATCTCGCGCACGTCCTGGGTCACAAGTGCTGTGACCGGCTTCATCCGCTCCAGCATTTTGACGCGGGATTGCGCCTGGCGGGCTTTTGAGGCCTTGGCCTTGAAACGATCGACAAAGGCTTGCAGCCGCTTGCGCTCGTCGGCCTGGCGCTTGGCGTGCTTGGCGTCGAGCATTTCACGCGTCGCGCGCTGTTCCTCGAACGACGAGTAGGTGCCCTTGTAGAGCGTCAGCTTGCCGCGATCGAGATGCAGGATCTGGTCGACCGAGGTGTCGAGCAGATCGCGGTCATGGCTGATGACGATGACGGTGCGCGGATAGTTCGCCAGATGGTCTTCCAGCCACAGCGTGCCTTCGAGATCGAGATAGTTGGTGGGCTCGTCCAGCAGCAAGAGGTCGGGCGCCGAAAACAATGTCGCGGCGAGCGCGACGCGCATGCGCCAGCCGCCGGAGAATTCCGAGCAGGGCCGCGCCTGATCCGCGGTCGAAAATCCGAGGCCGCTCAGGATCGCAGCCGCCCGGGCGGGTGCGGAATGGGCGTCGATGTCGACCAGCCTTGTCTGGATTTCGGCGATCCGGTGCGGATCAACAGCGGTCTCGGCCTCGTGCAGCAGCGCATCGCGCTCGAGGTCGGCCTTCAGCACGACATTGACGAGGCTTTCCGGGCCATCGGGCGCCTCCTGCGCGAGGCTGCCGATGCGCCAGCGCGGCGGGATCGTGATGCTGCCGGACTCGGTCGGCAGGTCGCCGCGGATCGCGTGAAACAGCGTCGATTTGCCGACGCCGTTGCGGCCGACGAAGCCGACGCGCGCGCCCGGCACGATCTGGACCGAGCTGTCGTCGATCAGTAGCCGTCCGGCGATCCGGATCGATATGTCAGTGATTGAAAGCATGCGGCCTTGTCACCGGAGCCGCCGCCAAACGCAACCGTTTATTCGGTAAATCCGGCTGCGGATTTCAGGCAAAAAACCCCGAATTCCGCTCGATCAGCCAAAAGGCCATGGCCGACCAGAAGCGCAAGGTTTGGGCAGCGTTGCAGTGGCGGCCCGCTGCATTTGAATAGAGCAACGCAGGTCGCGGCTCTCCTTCGGGCTGAAATGCATGAAACGGCTGGTCGGCGGCCGCGACTTTCGATGGTGAGTTCTCAAGCGTGACCGCATCGAGCAAGTTCTGACCTCGATTTATGGGCACGCTGCCCTCGATCCCGGTTCTGATGCAGTCAGGAACCGAACAGACCCTAATTCGACAACCTCCGTCCGTCCTCGCTGTCGCGCCGGCGCAACTCGTCTATCAGTAGCTGCAGATGGGAGGAGGGAGAATTATCGGGGCGCATTCTCTGCTGCAGCCGTTCGCCGACGGCGTCGCAGATCGATCGGCACGTCTTGTGATCGATTTCGTCGTGCTGGTTGTTGATTCGGCTGTTCATGCGAGTTCCAATTCGTGTGCTGAATCCTGCAGATTCAAGTCGCAAAGCCGCCATTTGTTTCCGGCCGCCGGCCAATCATCCGCATTACCGAAAAAAAGGACCAATGCCTTCCGATCGGTTCCCCCGGAATCGAAAAAAAGCCCCGGCGGGTGGCCGGGGCTAAGTCAGGGGAGGTCAGGTCAGATCAGTAGCAGCGGTTGATCAGGCGCCAGCGCGGGCCCCAGGGGGTCGGGACCAGGCGCCGCACATAGCAGCCGCCGTAGCCATAGCCGCCGCCGTAATAGACGGGTCCGCCGACAAAGACGCGCGGTCCACCCCAACCCCAGCCGTGATGCCAACCGCCGTGCCAACCACCCCAGGCAGAGGCGGAGGTCGGCGCCAATGCGGCCGCACCCAGTGAAACCGCGGCAACTGCGACAAGCGAGAGTTTGCGTAACATGATCGTCTCCTCAAGGTTTCGGCGCGGCTTTGCGCCATCGGTGAGATCTCCCGTGACACCCCTTTCAGCTATCGAGCGAGCCTGCGCGGTGTCCGATCGTCGAAGAGCCTACGCCGGCCCAGGTGAACGAAAGCGGGACGGCCGCTACAGAAAGGGTTCACCTTCGTGAAATTGTTGTAATTCAGGGCGTTACGACGCCGTTCGATCGCTTGCCGTGCGCCGTTGGCGCCGATATAAGCGCCGCAACTCCCACCAGCCTTTCAAGGACGAAATCATGGCGATTGAACGCACTTTCTCGATCATCAAACCCGACGCGACGGCGCGCAATCTGACCGGCGCGATCAACGCGCTGATCGAGAAGGCGGGCTTGCGGATCGTGGCCCAGAAGCGCGTTCGCATGACCCGCGAGCACGCCGAAACCTTCTACGCGGTCCACAAGGAGCGCCCGTTCTTCGGCGAACTGGTCGACTTCATGATCTCGGGCCCGGTCGTGGTCCAGGTGCTCGAAGGCGAGGGTGCGGTGTTGAAGCATCGCGACGTCATGGGCGCCACCGATCCGTCGAAGGCGGCTGAGGGAACCATCCGCAAGGCCCACGCGAAGTCGATCGGCGAAAACTCGGTGCATGGTTCCGACGCGCCGGAGACCGCTGCGATCGAAATCGCGCAATTCTTCTCCGGCAATGAAATCGTCGGTTGATTGACGCAACCGATGGCGCGACATTTTAACCGGTCATAGCCGCGGGGGCGGCCGATTGTGCCAGGGGAGATTGGGCTTTGAATTGGCTATGGCAGATACTTGATCCCGCCAATATCGGTGCGTTTTTCACGCAGTTCAAAACCGACATGCAGACGCCGTCGTTCTGGCTGGCGGTCGGCAAGATCATCTGGATCAATGTCCTGCTGTCGGGCGACAACGCGCTGGTGATTGCGCTGGCGTGCCGGGGCCTGCATCCGCGGCAGCGGGTGTGGGGCATGGTGATCGGTGCCGGGATCGCGGTGGTCTTGCTGATCCTGTTCACCGGCATCGTCGCTACATTGATGGTTCTGCCCTATCTGAAGCTGATCGGCGGCCTTGCGCTGCTGTCCATCGCGACCAAGCTGCTGGTGCCGGAAGGTGCCGGCGACGATATCGCCGAAGGCACCAGCCTCTGGCACGCCGTCCGCATCGTCGTGATTGCCGATATCGTCATGAGCCTCGACAACGTCATCGCAGTCGCCGCCGCCGCGAATGGCCAGCTTCCGCTGCTGGTGCTCGGCCTTGCGGTCAGCATTCCCATGATTATCGCGGGCGCCGCGTTGATCATGATGATCCTCGACCGGATGCCGATCCTGGTGTGGCTGGGCGCGGCGCTGCTGGGCTGGATCGGCGGCGATGTGATCGCAACCGATCCTGCGATTGCGCCGCAACTTCGCAAAATGCTCGACGGTGACGTCAGTCTGAATATCGACACCACCTCGTCGATGTTCGGGTTTGTGAAGCATCTCAAGCTCGACGGCGAGATCGATGAACTCGTGCTCGCCCTGCTGGGTGTGACCATCGTGCTCGTCGTCGGATCGATCTGGCGCCGCCGCAAGCTGCAGGAGATCGTGGCGCCCGTGAGGGTCTGACGCCACCTCGGTTTCGGGCCTTTGACGGCCCGTTGCTGTCGGCGACCCGCCTTCCCGATTTGCGACAAATAGCCGCCAGACGCTCCTGCCGTTTTGCGCTAGCGAGTGGCTTCGCAGTCGCTGGTGGAGGTCGGATTGAACTGGTTCCCGCAATTTCCTGGCGCTTCCGCGATCGGTGCATTTTTCACGCAATTCGGCACTGAACTCCATCATCCGCAGTTCTGGGTAGCGCTTTCCAAGATCATCTGGATCAACGTGTTGCTGTCCGGCGACAACGCGCTGGTGGTTGCACTTGCCTGTCGCGGACTGCAGCCGCGCCAGCGGCTTTGGGGCATGATCCTCGGCGCCGGGGCAGCCGTCGTGTTGCGGATCGTCTTCACCGCGATCGTCGCCACCGTCATGGAACTGCCATATCTCAAACTGGCCGGCGGCCTGGCACTGATCGTCATCGCCGCAAAATTGCTGGTGCCGGAGGACAGGGACGAGGAGGGGGTCGAGTCGGCGTCGCATCTATGGGCGGCGGTGCAGATCGTGGTGGCTGCGGACATCATCATGAGTCTCGACAACGTGATCGCGGTCGCCGCCGCCGCCAATGGCAGTGTCCCGCTCCTGATCATCGGACTGGCGAGCAGCATCCCGTTGATTATCGCAGGCGCGGCGCTGATCATGGCCCTCATCACCTATCTCCCGGTTTTGATTTGGGCTGGTGCCGCGTTGCTCGGCTGGATCGCCGGTGACGTCATTGCGAACGATGCCGCGGTCCATCCCAAACTGCAAAGCCTGTGGGAAAGTCTGGCCGGCACCGAGTTCGACGCGCTGCTGACCCTGCTGGGCGTAGCGCCGCTGTTCGTCGGCGTAAACGGCGGCGAAATCGCCTGCGCGCTGCTGGGCGCGATCGTCGTGCTGATCGTGGGATGGATCTGGCGAAGGCGGAAGCTTCAACACCTCCTACCGGCATAAATAGCCGGCGCCAATGTGAGGCGTCGGTCTCAGCGCCGCAAGATCGAGCCTGAGCGGCCGATTAGCCGCGCCAGTTGCTTGAAGCGGCTGCCGACGCGGTCGGCGACCAGATCGACCATCTGGTGCTCGAACACCAGCATCAGCTTGCGGCCGCGGCTGCGGAAGTGGGTCGCAGGCAGCACGCCGGTTCGCGCCGCCGAGATCAGGTGCGCGACGCGGAAGGCGGCGCCGAGCACGCGGGCGCGCTCGTCCATCGCCGGCAGCACCAGTTCGCGAACCAGCGCCGGCGGTTCGTTTTCCTCGCTCAGGCCCGCATAGCGATAGAACACCGACAGCGCGACAAAGGCGCGGCCCTGGTGGCTGATCGAGCCGAAATTGCCGTTGGTGATGAGGCTCAGCGTCTCTTCGCCGCGATGATCGGGATGCACCCGCCATCCGATGTCGGACAACAGGCAGGCGGCATGGCGCAGCCGGCGGTCTTCGTCGGTTTCGCGCAGTTTGACGACCCTGACCAGGCGATCGGTCCAGCCGATCAGCTCTTCGGCATGGCGGGCGGATCGCGACAACAGGCCGTTCAGCGTTTGCGCCGCGCAGATCAATCCATCCCTGGCGCGCTCGGGCTGCGGCAACATCTCGTAGAGCAGGCCCTCGCGCACGCCGAAGGTCGAAAACACGATGGTTTTGGGCTTGGCGACCTGGATGATGTGTTCGAGCACCAGCGCCGCATAGGTCAATAGCGGCCGCCGCGCGTCGGCGACGATTTCGATATTGGCCAGCATGTTGGCGGCGACGAGGCGGCGCAGGCGGCGCGCAAAATCCAGTGCGTCCGCGGCCGGGATCGAGTAGCCGTGCATGACCCGGAGCGGATAGCCGCTCTGCACGATGTGGATGCGCGCCAGCGCGCGCCAGGTGCCGCCGACGGCATAGAAGGTGCGGCCGCGGCCTGCCTTGAGCTGGGCGACGTCGACGAGATCGTTGCGGACGATGCGCCCGGCGCGCTTCAGCGATTTGTGCGACAGATCCTGCAGCGCCAGGCTGCCGAGCGGCAGCGTCACGCCGCTGCGAACGCGGTTGCCGTGCACATCGATCAGTTCGAGCGAACCGCCGCCGAGATCGCCGACGATGCCGTCGGGATTGTGGATGCCGGACACGACGCCGAGCGCGGACAGCTTGGCCTCGCGCGGGCCCGACAGGATTTCAATCGGAACGCCGCAGATGCGTTCGGCCTTGGCGATGAAATCGGCGCCGTTGGAGGCGTCGCGGCAGGCGGCGGTGGCGATCGCGTAGACGCGGCCGACCTTCTGGATCCGGCACAGGGCGCGAAACCGCCGCAGCGAGGTCAGCGCCTTGGCGACCGCATCGGGCGCCAGCAGGCCGGTGCTCTGCACCTCGCGGCCGAGGCCGCACAGCGCCTTCTCGTTGAAGATGGTGACGAGGCTGCGCGCCATGGCCTCATAGACCACGAGACGAACCGAGTTCGAACCGATGTCGATGACCGCGACGCTTGAGGCGCGTTTGCGCGGCCGCTTCATTTCGGGGATCCCTTATGACGAGGGCTGGCGCTCGTTCCGGCGTGTGAGGCGGCGCGGCGAAGATTCCTTGAGAGACTTTCCACGGCCTGACAGACTCGGATTCGTCATGAAGTAGTTGTGCAGATTGAACGGCTCTTCGCCTTTCGCGGCCTTCATACGCGTTGACGACCCGTCGGGCAATAACTGCCAGCTCTGCTCGGTATCCTTCAGATTGGCGACCATGATCTGCTCGAGAACCTGCTGATGTACCGTGGGATTTTGCAGCGGGCAGAGGATCTCGACGCGACGGTCGAGGTTCCTCGGCATCATGTCGGCGGAGGAGATATACACAGCCGCTTTGGTCGAGGGCAGGCCCTGGCCCATCCCGAAGCAGTAGATTCGGCCATGCTCCAGGAAACGCCCGATGATGGATTTGACGCGGATGTTCTCGGAAAGTCCGGGCAGACCCGGCCGCAGGCAGCAGATGCCGCGCACCACCAGTTCGATCGCCACGCCGGCCTGCGACGCCTCGTACAGCGCGTCGATGATGTCGGGGTCGACCAGCGAGTTCATCTTGAGCCAGATCGCGCCCGGCTTGCCGTGGCGCGCATAATTGGTCTCGCCGTGAATGTGCTCGAGCATGCGCTTGCGCAAGGTCAGCGGCGACACGGCCATCTTCTCGATGTCGCTGGGCTCGGCATAGCCGGTGATGTAGTTGAACACCCGCGCCGCATCGCGGCCGATGACCGGGTCCGAAGTGAAGTAGGACAAATCAGTATAGATGCGCGCGGTGACGGGATGATAATTCCCGGTGCCGGTGTGCACATAGGTGGTCAGATTGCCGCCCTCGCGGCGCACCACCATCGACAGCTTGGCGTGGGTTTTCAGTTCGATGAAGCCGTACACGACCTGGACGCCGGCGCGTTCGAGGTCGCGCGCCCAGCGGATGTTGGCTTCCTCGTCGAACCGCGCCTTCAGCTCGATCAGCGCGGTGACCGATTTGCCGGCCTCGGCCGCTTCCGCCAGCGTGCGCACGATCGGCGAATTGTTCGAGGTGCGATAGAGCGTCTGCTTGATGGCGACGACGTCGGGGTCGCGGGCCGCCTGTTGCAGGAACTGGACGACGACGTCGAAGGATTCGTAAGGGTGATGGACGATCAGGTCCTTCTGCCGGATCGCGGCGAAGATGTCGCCGCCGTGGTCGCGGACGCGCTCGGGATGGCGCGGAACGTAGGGGGTGAATTCCAGATCGGGCCGGTCGAGCCTTGTCAGCTGCGACAATTCGTTCATCGCCAGCACGCCGTCGACCAGAAAGATCTCGTCGTCGGCGGTGGAAAGCGCCTGCTGCACGAACGCGCGCAGCTCTTCCGGCATCTTGGCTTCGAGTTCGAGCCGGATCACCGATCCGCGCCGCCGCCGCTTCAGCGCGGTCTCGAACAGGCGGACCAGATCTTCCGCCTCTTCCTCGATTTCGAGTTCGGAGTCGCGGATGATGCGGAACGCGCCCTGGCCTTTGACGGTATAGCCTGGGAACAGTTTTCCGATGAACAGGCCGGTGGCCTGTTCCAGCGTGATCAGCCGCACCGCGCCGTCCTTGCCCGCGGGCATGCGGATGAAGCGGTCGATCTTGCCGGGCATGCGGATCAGCGCGTTCATCGGCTTGCCGTCGGAGACCCGCGCCAGCTGCAGCGCGATCGTGAAGCCGAGACTCGGAATGAACGGGAAGGGGTGCGCCGGGTCGATCGCGAGCGGCGTCAGCAGCGGGAAGATGTTGTGGAGGAAATGATCCTCGATCCAGCTCCGCTCGGCCTTGGTGACGTCGCGGCCATCGACCAGGACGATGCCCACTTCGGACAGCGTGGCGCGCAAATCGCTCCAGATCGCCTGCTGATCGCTCGCGAGCTGTGATACGGCCTCGTTGATCAGGACGAGCTGCTCGGACGGCGTCGCCCCGTCGGGGCTGCGTTCGGCGATGCCTTCGCGGACCTGCGCCTTGATGCCGGCGACGCGGACCATGAAGAACTCATCAAGGTTATTGGCGGAAATCGACAGGAACCGCACCCGCTCCAGCGCGGGATGCCCCGGGTTGACCGCTTCCTCCAGCACCCGGCGATTGAAATGCAGCCAGGACAGCTCGCGATTGATGAAGCGTTCGGGGCTGGTCGCGATTGCGGGCGGGCCCTCGGCGATTACATCTTTTTCTTTGATTTCAATGGCTTGTACCGAATCCATGAAGTTTTAATCCATTCCGGGCCCGCGCGTGCGTCTAGCTAGACGGAAGCCGCGCAAACCATGTGTTACGGCAATGACGTTTCAATGACATTGATGTTCCGGCCGCAGCCGGCGTCAAGGCGGGAAGCGCGCCGGATCAGGCGTTGCGCAGTAATTCAGCAGCCAGCGCCCGGGTCACCGGCCGGCCCAGCCGCAGCGCCTCGGTGTCGAGCAGTTCGACCGCCTGGCGGACCGCCGCGTAGGAGCGTTCGATCCGGGTACTGAGATAGCTCACGACCGTCTCGTCGACGCTCAACTGGCGGTCGGCGCAGAATTTGACGATCAGGGAGCGGAACAGCAAGTCGTCGGGCGGCAGCAGCGACACCGACGGCACCGCGCGCAGCCGCGAGCGCAGGTCACGCAATTCGACCTCGAAGGCGGATGGCGCAATGCGCGCCGTCATCAGCACATAGGCTTCGTCCTCGCGCGCCAGATTCATCAGGTGAAACATCGCGCGTTCGTCGAAATCGCCGGGCTTCAGATCCTCGACCACCAGCGCGCCGGTCGCCAGCGCGCCAGGCACCGCGGCCGCCGTCAGCGCATGCGCGGAGGTCGAGCGTGCGCCGGACCGTTCGGCCCAGATCGAGGCGAGATGGCTTTTTCCCGAGCCTTCCGGACCGACCAGCAGCATGATGCGGTTGGGCCAGTCGGGCCAGCTCTCGACCAGCGCGAGGCCGGCTTCATTGGCCGGCCCTTCCAGAAAATTGTCGCGGGTCAGGCTCTCTGCATGGGGCAGCGCGAAGGCAAGCTGACGAGGATGAACGCTGGCTGCCACTACCTTGCCTCGATCGTGCTCATGTGCCGCACCCACTCGACGAGATAGAGGGAGACCGAAACCAAAGTAAAGACCGTAACAAAACCCATCAGGATCAGGTCGTAAGGCCTTGGCTGAAAACCAAATCCGAGCGACGCCAGCACCAGGGCCGCGAACGCCACCTGGAACACCGTATTGAGCTTCGACACCATCAAGGGTTTCATCGGGATCGGCTTGTCGAACAACCATGACACAATCACGGCGGTCACGATCATGATGTCGCGCGAGACCACGAGGATGACGATCCAGCGTGGCACCGCGCCCCAGATGCCAAGCGCCATATAGATCGATACCAGCAGTGCCTTGTCGGCCAGGGGATCGAGCAGGGCGCCGAGTTCGCTCGCCATGTTGAAGCGTTTGGCCAGAAAGCCGTCGACGGCGTCGCTGACGCCAGCGATGACGAAGATCGCAAACGCGATTTCCATCTGGCTGGAGGCGATCGCCCAGACGATGACCGGCACCAGAATGATGCGGCCAAGCGTAATCATGTTCGGAATAGAGGTCGGAATACTCAACTCGGTCGCTTCCCGGCTACCGGCCTGATTTCGCAAAGGATCCGGCCCTTTGCGGGGTGAGCCGGTTGTTATCTACATAGTATATTCGCGCTTCGCTTGCGAGCCATTGCAGGATCGCGGAATTCTTCGTAACCAGCCGTCATCATCTGGAATTAGGCATGAACGACCGCAAAAACGGGCTCACCTACGCGGATTCGGGCGTCGATATCGATGCCGGCAACCGGCTGGTCGATCTCATCAAGCCGATGGTCCGCGCCACCGCCCGCGCCGGCGCCGATGCCGAGATCGGCGGCTTCGGCGGGCTGTTCGACCTCAAGGCCGCCGGCTTCAAGGACCCGGTGCTGGTGGCGGCGACCGACGGCGTCGGCACCAAGGTCAAGATCGCGATCGAGACCGGGCTGCATGGCGGCATCGGCATCGATCTGGTGGCGATGTCGGTCAACGACCTCGTGGTGCAGGGCGCGGAACCGCTGTTCTTCCTCGACTATTTTGCCTGCGGCAAGCTCGATCCGGAAGCGGCCGCCGCGATCGTCGCCGGCGTTGCCGAAGGCTGCCGGGAATCCGGCTGCGCCCTGATAGGCGGCGAGACCGCGGAAATGCCGGGGCTCTACAGGGATGGCGACTACGACCTCGCGGGCTTTGCGGTGGGTGCTGCCGAGCGCGGCACGCTGTTGCCGAGTTCCGACATCGCCGTCGGCGATGCCGTGATCGGCCTCGCCTCGTCGGGGGTGCATTCCAACGGCTTTTCGCTGGTCCGCAAGATCGTCGAGCAATCCGGCCTCGGCTTTGACGCGCCGGCGCCGTTCTCGCCCGTCATGACGCTGGGCGGTGCGCTGCTGGCGCCGACCAAACTCTATGTGAAATCATGCCTGCGCGCGATCCGCGAGACCGGCGCGGTCAAGGGCCTCGCCCATATCACCGGCGGCGGTTTCACCGACAACATTCCGCGCGTGCTGCCGAAGCATCTCGGCGTCGGCATCGACCTCGCGCGGCTGCCGGTGCTGCCGGTGTTCAAATGGCTGGCGGAACAGGGCGGCATCGCCGAACTCGAACTGCTGCGCACGTTCAACTGCGGCATCGGCATGATCGCGATCGTGAAGCCAGACGCCATCGAGCAGGTCACCGAAATCTTCACCGCAAGCGGCGAAACCGTCGCCGTGCTCGGCGAAGTGATCGCGGCCGACGGCGAGCATCGCGTGGTCTATAACGGTCACCTCGATCTCTCCAGATGAAACGCCGCGTCGCCATCCTGATTTCCGGACGCGGATCGAACATGGCCGCCCTGATCGGGGCCGCCAAATCAGCCGATTTCCCGGCCGAGATCGTTGCCGTCATTTCCAACCGCGCCGATGCGCCCGGTCTGGCGACCGCCGCCGCCAACGGCATCGCGACATCAGTCATCGAAAGCAAGCCGTTCGGCAAGGATCGCGCCGGGTTCGAGGCGGTCTTGCAGCGGACGCTCAACGAGAACAACGTCGAGCTGATTTGCCTCGGCGGGTTCATGCGGCTGTTCACCGCCGCATTCGTCAAGGCGTGGTACGGCAAAATGCTCAACATCCATCCCTCGCTGCTGCCGTCGTTTCCGGGCCTCGACCCGCACGGCCAGGCGCTCAAGGCGGGCGTGAAGATTTCGGGCGCCACCGTGCATTTCGTGATCCCGGAAACCGACGCCGGCCCGATCCTGATGCAGGGGGCGGTCGCGGTGGCCGATGACGACACGCCGCAGACACTGGCGGAGCGGATTCTCGGGATCGAGCACCGCATCTATCCTGAGGCGCTGCGGCTGCTGGCCAGCGGCAAGGTCCGCCTGGACGGCGATCTCTGCAGGATATCGGGGAATGGGGGGGCGGAGGATATTCTGATTTCGCCCAAGGCGAATTGGAACTGAGCTCACTAAATCGAAACAGCGAACCCGCACTATCCTCGTCATCCTTGAGGTGCGAGCCTCTTCGGCGAGCCTCGAAGGATGATAGCCACGGTGCGTGCAGCCCATCCTTCGAGGCTCGCCCAGCGGTGCAAGTGCACCGCAAGGCTCGCACCTCAGGATGACGAGGGTCACCTGTGGCAGCGGAAGCACAACGGCCGGTATTCGACGGCCGCGGAGCGGCCCGACCGATTGACGCTCTCGGGGAACTCAGGGCAAATCGGCTAGAGTTGATCGGGATTTGCGCATTTTCGAGCTGGCGCTTCCTCTTGGGAATGGAATGCATGCGCTGCCCATCGCGACCTTCGCGAAAAGGGACGATCGGGGCCGGTCGCGCGCTGGCGCGGCTGGCCGCGGTGGCGTTCGTGCTCGGGATCGGCGTCGCCTCCGCGGCGCATGCGCAGCTCGCACCCACGCCAACCCCAACGCCAACCCCGACGCCAACTCCCACGCCGACCCCATCGCCTTCTCCCAGTCCGACGCCGAATGTCATCAATTCCGATCTGTCGGCAGGCGCGACCGTGACCAATCTCGGCAGCAATTTTCTGGAGCGGCTCGGCAATCAGTCGACCAACGGCTTCAACCGCATGTTGCGCAACAATCCGGGCGGCGGCGGCGCCTCGGAAGCGGCCGACGGCCCGCGCTACCGGACCTGGTTCGAGGGCTACGGCATTTCGGCGACCAATGGTCCGATCCTCGACTTCGTCGGGGACAACCGGACGACCTGGGGCGGCGTCGCCGGGATCGGTGCGCGGGTTGCACCCGGCATCAATGTCGGCTTTTCGGTCGACCAGAGCCGCACCGCCATCGACGTGCCGCTGGCGCTGCAGACGGCGTCGATCAATCTCACGCAGCTCGGGTTCAACGCGTCCGTCGACAAGGGGCCGTGGACCTGGGCCGTGGCGCTGGTGCACGGCTTTGGCAACATCCATTCCAGCCGCGACACCGGCTTTGGTCTGGCGACATCAGGCTACAATGCGAGGCTGGACGGCGCGCTGACCGAGCTCAGCTATTATCTCGACAAGGACCAGAGCCGCATCGTGCCCAAAGCGGGACTCGAATATGTCCACGCCAGGACCGGATCGCTCCAGGAGATGGGCGGCCTCGATCCTGTCATGGCGACCGGCGCGACTGTCGACCGCATGCGCGTGCTTGTTGGTGCCGAAGTCGGGCACTACTGGATCTTCGATCAGAAGATTCTCGATCTGTCGGCCTACGGCAAGTTCGTCGACAACCTCGTGCAGAACTTTGGCGATATCACCGTCAGCCTCGGCGCCCAGCACATTACGCTGCAGGGCATCGGCGAAAGCCAGTATGGCGCCGACGCCGGCGCGTCGGCCTCGCTCAGCCTGACCAACACCGCGCGGCTGTACATCAACTACGACGCCAAATTCCGCGCCGCCTTGCAGTCGCATCAGGGCGTGGTGGGCGTCGAGTTCAAGTGGTAGGGCGGTGACTTCTCCCTCGCCCCGCGCTTGCGGGGAGAGGGTTGGGGTGAGGGGCTGCCTCAATGAGTTGTGACGTGACGGGAGACCTGTACCCCCTCACCCGGATCACATCTGCGATGTGATCCGACCTCTCCCCGCAAGCGGGGCGAGGTAAGACCTAATCCCGATCGACCCGGACCACGCGGCCTTTTTCGATCGCCAGCGCCAGCCTGCCGTGCTTCAGCGACAGCGCCGCTTCGCCGAACAATTCGCGCCGCCAGCCGTGCAGGGCGGCGACGTCGGCCTGATCGTCGTTGGCGATCTGTTCGAGATCGTCGACGGTGGCGATCACCTTGCTTGCGACCGCGTGACGTTCCGACGTCATCCGCAGCAGCACCTTCAACAGCTCGACGATCGCCGCACCATTGGAATTGCCGCGCGGCTTTTCGATCTTCGGCAATGTCGAGGGATCGCGGGCGATGCCGCGCTGCACGGCCGCGACGATATCGGCGCCCCATTTGGAGCGGTCAAAGCCTTTCGGCAGCGAGCGCAAATTGGCGAGACGTTCGAGGCTGGTCGGGGCGTGGGTCGCGATATCGCCGAGCGCGTCGTCCTTCAGTACGCGCGAGCGCGGCACGTCACGGCTCTGCGCTTCCTGCTCGCGCCAGGCCGCGACTTCCATCAGCACCGCCAGCTCCTTCGGCTTGCGCACCCGCGTCTTCAGCCGCTCCCAGGCCCGCTCGGGGTGGAAATCATAGGTCTTTGGCGAGGTCAGGACTTCCATCTCCTCGCTGACCCAGTCGCTGCGGCCGCGCTTCTTCAGGTCGGCGTCGAGCGCTGCGAATACGTCGCGCAGATGGGTGACGTCGGAGACGGCGTAGTGCACCTGCTCTTCGCTCAAGGGCCGGCGCGACCAGTCGGTAAAGCGGTGGGTCTTGTCCGGCCGGTGGCCGGCAATGCGCTCGACCAGCTGGTCATAGGCGATGCTGTCGCCATAGCCGAGCACCATGGCCGCCACTTGGGTGTCGAAGATCGGGTGCGGAATGGTGCCGGACTGGTGCCAGACGATCTCGATGTCCTGCCGGGCGGCGTGGAACACCTTGAGAACGGCCTCGTTGCCCATCAACTCGAAGAACGGCTTGAGATCGATGCCCGGCGCCAGCGTGTCGACCACGACGGCTTCCTCCGCGCTCGCCATCTGCACGACGCAGAGCAGGGGGTAATAGGTCGTCTCCCGCAGGAACTCGGTGTCGACGGTGATGACCGGGTGCTTGGAGAGGCGGTCGCAGGCAGCCGCGAGGTCGGAAGTGGTGGTAATCAGATCCATGAACAGTCCATGACGCTTACGACAGGCGTTCTGCCGAAAGCGCTGGTATGTCAAGGGTCTTTGGACGAATTTTGGCCCTGCGTTTGAGGCAAGGCACCGCTTTTCCGCGCAGGCATCGCGGCCGGCCGCGGCCTTGGGGGGAGCGGCCGGCCAAATGGCGGATCGTTCCGCGCCCGTGATCACTCGTAGCGGATGTTCCGCGACGGCCGCTTTCCGGGCAGGGCAAGCACGACGAGACAGAGCGCGATTATCGCCAGTCCCAGGAATTCAAAAGCAAAGGCGTCCACGGCAATCTCCCCCGATAAACCGTTAGATTTGTCGGGGTTGGATTGAGGGGTTGTTAAGCGATGTGGTTAAGGCCGGGGCGGCGAGCGCGATGGTGGATGGGGGCTTAAGAAGTGGGGTTAACGGCCGCGCGCTGCTTGCAACCTTTGGGCGAAGCGAATTGTCAATAAAGCTGGTCCATGTATGGCGATGGAAGGGCGGTCGGTCGCCCCCGCGTCAATGGGGTTTTTGGAATGAAGCGGCTCGGTATCGCCGTAGCTTTGATCGCAGCCGCGGTTGTGTTCCACATGGTAGCCTATCCGAGCGTAACGGTGCGATACCGCCTAACGTTCGAGGCGTTGGTGGATGGCGAGCCCAAGACGGGATCGAGTGTTAACGAGGTGACCTACAGCAAGCAGTCTGAGTTTGCTGGGCAGCACGAACTCGTGGTCGATTTCAGAGGTGAAGCGGTCGCCCTCGACCTCGGCTCCCGCGGAACGTTGTTCGCGCTGCTCAAGGCAGATACCGATAGCCGGTCAGGGCCGGAATGGATCGTGCTTCGCGCGTTCAATTTTCCCGGGGGCAGTCTTCCGAGACCGGTCGAAGAGGGCGTGAAGCAGGTTTCGCGCCTGTCCGGCAAGCGCGAACTGCCGCTGACCAGCCTGCCACTGCTGGTTCGCTTTCGCGACCTGAACGATCCGATGACAGTAGAGAGAGTCGATCCGCTCGACATAGGGAAGAGTTTTGGTGCCGAAGCAAAGTTGGTTCGCGCCACATTGGAGATCGTCCCTGCGGGGATCTGGCCATTGAGTTCTTTCGGCATCGCGGGTGAGCCGATAACTAAGGGCATCGAGAATAAATTGAGCTGGCTCCCCGAACACTACGACATCCAATTGGACGGTCAGCGGTATGAAACAACTTCAGCGTCACTGCGGTTGGCGAATTCACTCGCTTCCGGCGCCTTCAAGGCAGGACTCTAGTACTGAGGATGGCTAGAGCGCAGCGAAACCCATCAACCCTGAGCTGCTCGCTTCACAACCGACGAGACCGGAAACGTCCTTCCTCGATCACCATGTAGCAGCCAAAAAGCCCTTCGCCATACCGTTCGATCGCAGCCCCTAATCGCATTGTCTTCAGTGCCGGACTTTCGGGGGCGATCCGCATCAACACAACACCGGGGACCGCGCGTCGCCGGCGAAATACGAGGTCGCCGAAATCCTTGTCCTCGGTAAGCAGGAGCCGTTCCTCTTGCAGCGCGAGCGCGATGACATCGGTATCGCTCAAGCCTCCGGAAGCTTCGGCGACATAAAGCACGTCGTGGCCGGCCGCACGCAGAAACGCGACCAGGGGTGCCGCGACACATTCGTCAGCGAGCCAGCGCACATTCAGCCGTAGACGATGTCTTCGTCGGCGAGGTAATCGGCCGCAAATGCTTGCGCGGCCAGGATATCGTCATGTGTTAGCCGCGGGTGGTCGGCAAGGATCGCCTCCACCGACATGCCGGCACCGAGTTTGCGCAAAACCAATTCTACCGGAACACGGGTGCCACGAACGACCGGTTTGCCGTCCATGATGTTCGGGTTCAATTCGATGCGTTCGTGGGGCATGGCGCTCTCTTGACCAACATGGGTCGCTTCCATTCGACAATAGCAGAAGTCTTGGCTTTTGTCAGGGCATGGGGGATGGCGAGGTTATCATCGGGCCGGCCGAAGGCCAGACCCGTTGGCTCCTCCTATCCCAGGCGCTAGGCCGCCTTCGTTCCGACCGGTTCTATTTTCACGAGGTCCTTGGCGATTTGCCGCTTCGCATGAATGTCGTAATCGGTCTGAAGGTTCAGCCAGAACTCGGGTGAAGTGCCGAACGCCTTCGACAGGCGCAGCGCGGTATCGGCGGTCACGCCGGTTTCTTCATTCGACAATCGCTCGATGCGCGTTCGCGGAACGCTGCAGGCTTTTGCCAACGCGCCGGGCGACAGCCCGAGCGGCAATAAAAATTCTTCCCGCAGCACTTCACCGGGATGCATGGGAGCAAGTCTCTTAGCCATGACGGCTTTCCTTGGCTTGAGAGGCGCGGGATCTCCCTCTTCGGGCGCATTGTGCCGCGCGGCTGCCAAGCCACGACCATATCAGCGTCATTGCGAGGAGCGAAGCGACGAAGCAATCCATGTCCCAGTTAGCAGCACTGCGGATGGCTTCGCTCCGCTCATTTACGTAATTACCCATACGCTGTGTCAGAATTTAGTAAAACGGCAGAGGACAGAAAAATGTACGCGGCAGAATTGGTTGAAATTGCGCTCACTACTCTGAAGTGCAGTCAAAAAGAATTGGCGCTACGGCTTGGCGTGTCGCCGACCCAAGTCACCAAGTGGAAGAACGGCGAACACATGTCTTCGGAAATGGAAAAGCGCCTGCGTGAGCTCTCGAAAATCGGCGATGCCGACCCGAGCCTTGTCGTATGGGCAGGCTCGCCCAGGGCGGCCAAGCAGTGGAGAGAAGTCATCAAGTATTTGGCAGATATGGCCAACGAAGGTGGCGAGACCGGATATAACACTGCACCATTGTCAGACGCGGCAGGCGACGAGATGACATTGGACATCCTCTGCGGTCAAACGGTGCTTACGTTGAATGATATGGGTGTAGCGCCACCAAAAGCATTTCCGACGGATTTGAAAAACGCCTTAGCCGACGAAGAACCATACGAGTTATTCGATGAACACCCCCTCGCTAACCTGATCGGCAAAATCTACAGCGCTTACACCGACGTCTATGGGTTCTACGTGGCATACGTCGATGAGCTTCTGGAAGATGACGATGGAAATCCTATCGATGGATTCGACGACATCGAGCCGTGCCTGCTGTCGCTTGCGGCCAGCAAACTTGAAATAGCGCAACCAGACGTTGAAGTACGTCGCGACATCAAGGTTGGTCTGGCCTTTGCGCCCAACTTCCTCGAATTCAAACGCAAAACCGAAAAAGACTACAAGAGGTGGATGACCAAGCTAAAAAATCGCGCCATCCGCACCGGAGCGCCGTTGCGAGCCGAAATCATGGACATGGTCTATGACTCACACGATTCCCTTGGCCATAAAGCCGAAGCAGAAGCGCTTGGGTTCAACAACAGCAATCTGCACCCGGATATGTACATGAATGAATTGATCACCGGGATGCGAATGATTCATCAAATTCTGCCGAAAATTCTCGACAAGCTCGACATCAAGTTCACTCCGGACATGGCTCGGTTGAGGGCCGATGAGGCGCGATGGCAGTCAACGCAGGAAGCCGATGAGGATTAGCGCGTAGTACGTAGAATGGGTAGAGCGCAGCGAAACCCATCAGCATCCACGAGCTATTGATGGGTTTCGCTGCGCTCTACCCATCCTACAATTTCTACTCCATGTAGAGCGCAGCGAAGCCGATCCTACAATTTCTGCCCGACGGGCAAATCAGTAAATCCTGTCCAGCCCCCTTACAAAAAATATTCCGCTTGTCGCGTCGGGCAAATCAGTGGTGTTTCTCCGCGCGTCTCACCCAGGAAGAGGGGCGGCTCGCGATCGTCACGAAACGCGCGGTGGGATGCGGTGGACGCGGAAGCTGCGACTGACGAGCGCGGCCGATGCGGACGGCGAAGTCGTGTGGTCCTGACGCCCCGATGCTGGCGTCAAGCTTCGCGGAAGTATTTGCGAAGTGACGGTGGCAAGAGAGCCGGTCGCCGGGGAGAGCGCGCTATAAGCCGTAAAACCATTGCGCAGGGAAGGCCGGATGTTCTCCGCTGAACCTGTATGCTCGTGTGCGCTTTCTTTTGTGCAAATTGCACGCGAGACCGCGGGTGCAGCGCGCACCCGGCTTTCCCTGCGCCCTCTGTTTTCGAGGGCGGAAGTTGAGATCAAAGCTCGGACGCGTGGCGTCGCGAGGATGCGGATTCATGTTGTGCAGGATGTAGCAAGCCGTCATTGCGAGCCAACGGGTCGCGCGAATGCGCGCCCGATGACAGGCTCCGCGAAGCAATCCATTGCTCCGCTTGCGCTGATAGATGGATTGCTTCGCTTCGCTCGCAATGACGCGGACAGGTCAGCGCTACCCCCAGTCGTCATCACCCGCGTATGCGGGTGATCCAGTATCCGAGAGACGTTGATGATAGAACCGAGACGCCGCAGCGTACTGGATGCCCCGCCTTCGCGGGGCATGACAGCAGTGTTTGGGGCGGCTCTGTCAACGTCATTGCGAGGAGCGAAGCGACGAAGCAATCCATTCGTTCATTGCGTGGCGAGATGGATTGCTTCGCGGAGCCTGTCATCGGGCGCGCATTCGCGCGACCCGTTGGCTCGCAATGACGATGCTACGTCCCGCAAAACGTCTGCAGCACGCGCTCGTCCGGCATCGGCGGATCGGCATACGCCGCAAACGCCGGCTGATCCTCGAACGGCTTCGACAGCACCGTCAGCAATTCCTCGAACGGCGCGTAGTCGTCGTTATTCACAGCGGCCTGGATCACGGCCTCGACGCGATGGTTGCGCGGGATGAAGGCCGGATTGACCGCGCGCATTGCGGCCTGCCGTTCAGCGGCGGATTGCGGCTCATCCGCAATGCGCTGGCGCCAGCGCACGGCCCATTCGTCGAACACTGCGGGATCGGTGAACTGTGCCCTGGCGCTGTCGTCGTCGGCATTGCCCGCGCCATCGCTCAGCCGACGGAAGGTCAGCGTAAAGTCGGCGTCGTTTTTCGCCATTGCATCGAGCAGATCCTGCACCAGCGCATCGTCGCCGTCCTGCGTGGTAAACAGGCCGAGCTTCCGGTGCCAGCCCGCGCCGAAGGCGGTCGTGAATTTCTCCGCGAATTCGCCGAGGATGAATTGCGCCTGTTCGATCGCCTTGTCCTTGTCGTCGGAGAACAGCGGCAGCAGGCATTCGGCCAGCCGCGTCAGGTTCCACAGCGCGATCCGGGGCTGGTTGGCATAGGCGTAGCGGCCCTGTTCGTCGATCGAGGAGAACACGGTGGCCGGGTTGTAGTCGTCCATGAACGCGCACGGGCCGTAGTCGATGGTCTCGCCGGAGATCGAGCAGTTGTCGGTGTTCATGACGCCGTGGATGAAGCCGACCAAAAGCCAGCGCGCGACCAGATCGGCCTGGCGGGCGACGACGCCTTGCAGCAGCGCGTGATAGGGGCGCTCGGCCTTCGCGGCGTCCGGATAATGCCTCGCAATGGCGTGGTCAGCGAGCTGCCGCACGCCGTCGGTATCGCCGCGGGCAGCAAAAAACTGGAAGGTGCCGACGCGGATGTGGCTGGCGGCGACGCGCGTGAGAACCGCGCCGGGCAGCATGGTCTCGCGCATCACGTTCTCGCCTGTGATGACGGCGGCGAGCGAGCGGGTGGTTGGAATGCCCAACGCGAACATCGCCTCGCTGACGATGTATTCGCGCAGCACGGGGCCGAGCGCGGCGCGGCCATCGCCCCGGCGCGAGAATGGCGTTGGTCCCGAGCCCTTGAGCTGGATGTCGCGGCGGACGCCGTCCTTGTCGATGACTTCGCCGAGCAGGATGGCGCGGCCGTCGCCGAGCTGCGGCACGAATTGCCCGAACTGATGGCCGGCATAGGCCATCGCGATCGGGTCGGCGCCGTCGGGGACGCGCTTGCCGGCGAGGATCTCGGCCCCTTCCGGGGTGGCCAGCAGGTCCGGGTCGAGGCCGAGCTGGACGGCGAGCGGCCGGTTCAGTTTGATCAGCCGGGGGGAGGCGACCGGAGTCGGCGCCACCCGGGCGAAAAAGTTCGCCGGCAGGGCCGCGTAGGTGTTCTGGAACGGGAAATGAACGGTCATGAGCAACAAGATAGGCGCGCCTGGGGAATAGGCAAAGGGTTGAAGTCCGGCGGGTTCAAAACGCCGCTTTTGGGGCCAAAACGGCCCCGGCGCTGGTTGCCGCGCCTGACCTCGTCGGGTAAACCCTGCCGCACTTCGGGCAGGCCCTTTGGGCCGCTCGATTCTACCCCTCAAATATCTGTTTTTGGAAATTCCATGCATCGCTACCGGTCACACACATGCGGCGCGCTCCGCGACAGCGACATCGACCAGACCGCCCGGCTGTCGGGCTGGTGCCATCGGATCCGCGACCATGGCGGCGTGCTGTTCATCGATTTGCGCGACCATTACGGCCTGACGCAATGCGTCGCCGACCCGGATTCCCCGGCGTTCAAGGACGCCGAAAAACTGCGCTCGGAATGGGTGGTGCGGATCGACGGCAAGGTGCGCCGCCGTCCTGATGGCACCGATAATCCGGAACTGCCGACCGGCGCGGTCGAGCTTTACATCAGCGAGATCGAGGTGCTCGGACCGGCGGCCGAACTGCCGTTGCCGGTGTTCGGCGACCAGGAATATCCTGAAGATATAAGGCTTAAGTACCGTTTCCTCGACCTTCGTCGCGAGAAACTGCACCAGAACATCATGACCCGCGGCGAGATCGTCGATTCGATGCGCAAGCGGATGAAGGAGCAGGGATTTTTTGAATTCCAGACCCCGATCCTGACGGCCTCCTCGCCAGAAGGCGCGCGCGACTTCCTGGTTCCGTCCCGCATCCATCCCGGCAAGTTCTACGCGCTGCCGCAGGCGCCGCAGCAGTACAAGCAGCTCCTGATGATGTCGGGCTTCGACCGCTATTTCCAGATCGCGCCTTGCTTCCGCGACGAGGACCCGCGCGCCGACCGTCTGCCGGGCGAGTTTTACCAGCTCGATGTCGAGATGAGCTTTGTCACCCAGGACGACGTATTCGCGGCGATGGAACCCGTCATCACCGGCGTGTTCGAGGATTTTGCCAAGGGCAAGCCGGTCACCAAGGGCTGGCCGCGGATTCCCTTCGCCGAAGCCCTGCGCAAATATGGCAGCGACAAGCCCGATTTGCGCAACCCGATCATCATGCAGGACGTCTCCGAGCACTTTCGCGGCTCCGGCTTCAGGGTGTTTGCGCGGATGCTGGAAGACCCCAGGAACCAGGTCTGGGCGATTCCCGGTACCGGCGGCGGGTCGCGCGCGTTCTGCGACCGCATGAACTCCTGGGCGCAGGGCGAGGGCCAGCCCGGCCTCGGCTACATCATGTGGCGCGAGGGCGGCGAGGGCGCGGGTCCGCTCGCCAACAACATCGGCGCTGAGCGGACCGCGGCGATCCGTACCCAGCTCGGGCTGAAGGAGGGCGATGCAGCGTTCTTCGTCGCCGGCGATCCCGACAAATTCTGGAAGTTTTCAGGCCTGGCGCGAACCAAGCTCGGCGAAGAGCTGAACCTGATCGACAAGGACCGGTTCGAGCTCGCCTGGGTCGTCGACTTCCCGATGTACGAATATGACGAGACCGAGAAGAAGGTCGACTTCTCGCACAACCCGTTCTCGATGCCGCAGGGTGGCCTCGACGCGCTCAACGGGCAGGACCCGCTGACCATCAAGGCGTTCCAGTACGACATCACCTGCAACGGCTACGAGATCGCGTCCGGCGGTATCCGCAACCACCGCCCCGAGGCGATGGTGAAGGCGTTCGAGATCGCGGGCTATGGCGAGAAAGACGTCGTCGAGCGTTTTGGCGGCATGTACCGCGCCTTCCAGTACGGTGCGCCGCCGCATGGCGGCATGGCAGCGGGCGTCGACCGCATCGTCATGCTGCTCTGCGGCACCACCAATTTGCGCGAAATCTCGCTATTCCCGATGAACCAGCAGGCCATGGACCTACTGATGGGAGCGCCGTCAGACGTCGCGCCGAAGCAGCTGCGCGAGCTTCACATCCGGCTCAATCTGCCGGACAAGGGCTAAGTTCACCGCGTGGTCGAGGCCTCCACCTGAAATTGCGCCAGCGCCGTCAGCGGGTCGATTTTCAGCACCTGGATCAGCTGCATCGCCGGGACCTTGCCGTGCGGCGTGAGCTTGAGCGTCAGCGTTCCCTTCGGGCTCTCGACGAAGCCGGCGAGCGCGTCGGCGAGCGCCGCCACGTCCGGATTGGTCGTTGCCGCATCCGCGGTGCTGGCCTTGATGTCGTCAATGACGGCGCGGCTCGCTTCGTCGGGGCTGAGGTTCTGCGTCCGCGCATATTGCGCGATCGCGAGGTCGACGCCGCCGAGGTCCCGCAGCGTAAGTTCGATGGTCCCGGCCTCGATTTGCGCCGCCATGTTGGCCGCCTGCGCCGGATTGATCGAGAATGCGCCCCGCGGCACGTTGGCGAATGCGACACGCGCGGTGGCCTTCAACAGGTTGCCGACTTCGAGCGACACGGGTTCCAGTACGAAGGTGTGCGGCGCTTCGGTCCAGGCCGCGCCGAGATCGAAGTCGATCGCCGCAATGTTCATCCCGGCCGCAACCAGCATCGGGGCGTCGGCCGCTTCGATCGGGGTGGTCAGCTTCGCCACCAAGTGCGCCTGGCTCGGGATCGGACCGACAAACTGGCCCCAGTCCAGGCTGAGTGTGTCGACGTTGACCAGCTTGTCGGTGTTTTTGAAGGGCGCGACGAGGCCCTTTACCTCGGCGCCCTGGATCAGCGGCAACAGCGCCAGCGCCTGGTCCGGCCCGGGCCGTTGCGCGGCGAACTGCGCCGCCGTTCGCATCAAATTGGAGATGTCGAGGGATTTCAGCGCGAAACGTCCGACCTTGACCGGACCCTTCGGCGAACGCGTATCGAGGCCTTCGAAAGCAAGTTCGCCGATCTTGCCGCTTTCCATGTTGAACCGCATTGCTGCGAGCTTCAGCGGACCCTGCGGCGTCTCGACCGAGAGCCCGCGCATCTCGGCATTTCCGATTCGGACGCCCTCATGGAGCTTGGCCACCTTCTCCATCATCTCGCGCGCTTGCGCCGGCGTCGGCGGCGCGGCGCCGGCCGGCGGTATCATCGCCAGCAGCGCCGGCAGTTGCAGCCGCGATGGCCTGAGCCCGACGTCATCGATGGTCATGCCGTCGATCCGCATCGTCAGGCCTTGCCCGGACGTGACGATATAGGGACCAGCCGAGATCTGCCGGTAAGCGCGGTAATAGCGGTCGTCGTTGGCCTTCTGCGGATCGAACATGGCCGCAGCTGCGCTGATATCGACCTCATACGAGGCGATATTTGCAAGGCTGCCGGTCATGTTCTCCGTCTTGCCCGCCTGCTGCATCGCGACGTTGAAAACGACCCCATCGACCTTCGTGACGTCGATCTTGCCGTCCTTGATGCCCTGCATCGCAAAGCCCGAATACGTAAACTCGCCTCCGCCCGGCGTCGCGGCGGCGAAGTTCATGGTTCCGGCAAGGCTGGGGGCCGTGATCGACGAGGCGGTGATGGTCGCGAATTGCTCGAGGGCGAAGCGGTAGACGTCGACAAAGGACGAGGAAGCCGGTGGCCGTTGCAGGCTGGCGGGACCGGAATAATCCTTCAAGGTGATCCGTGGCACCTTGTAAGTGAGATTCAAGCCGGGGCTGGCCATCGCCAGGCCGGCCTCGATGTCGGTGGCTTCGATGGTGTTGGCGGCGAATCGCGTCGGGTTCGGCTGGCTGACGCCTGCAGCCGTAACGCTCGCAATCTTGACGCTGACCGGAGGTTGCGCGGCGGTTTCACCGGCAATGTCTGCGACCGTCACGGTGCGGTTCAACAGGTCGAACGACACCTTGCCATGGCTTGCCTTGCCGCCGGTGGCGCGGATCTGCTCGAACGCGGCCTCGACCTCGCCGGCGACCCGATGCTGCATGTAGAACTGGAGGCCGAAGAAAGCGCCCACTGCGATCACGATCGCGGCAGCCAGACCCATCCGTATCTTTACCATTCGGTCAACTCCGGTTGGCGATTGTGCAGGGGGCAATTTGTCATATTGTCGGTCGAATGACCGGATGAGGGAGGAGCATGTGCTGGCGGCATCGACAATTTGCGTCGATCGGCCAGTTGCTGGCCTGTTGATGGGTAAACCGTCGGATGTTGCATCCAAGCGGTTGCTCGTGCTTCACATCCGGCTCAATCTGCCGGAAAGCTGACCTCTTCTGGACGTAGCCAAGAAACAAAGTTCGGGGTCGGAAACGCGGGAGTACGTATGACGTCCTATTCTGAAGATCTTGATTCCGCGGCACTGGCGTACCATCGGCTGCCGCGACCAGGCAAGCTCGAGATCCAGGCGACCAAGCCGCTCGCGAACCAGCGCGATCTCGCGCTGGCCTACACGCCGGGCGTCGCGGCCGCCTGCATGGAGATCGCCAAAAACCCCGCCGAAGCCGCTTCCCTGACCACCCGCGCCAATCTGGTCGCCGTGGTCTCCAACGGCACCGCGGTTTTGGGCCTCGGCAATATCGGCCCGTTGGCCTCCAAGCCGGTCATGGAGGGCAAGGCGGTCCTGTTCAAGAAGTTCGCCGGCATCGACGTGTTCGACATCGAAATCGCCGCCGACACCATCGAGCGCGTGGTCGAGACGGTCGCAGCGCTGGAGCCGACCTTCGGCGGCATCAATCTCGAGGACATCAGGGGGCCGGAGTGTTTCGAGATCGAGGCGCAGCTCAAGGCGCGCATGAAGATCCCGGTATTCCACGACGACCAGCATGGCACCGCCATCATCGTCGGCGCCGCGATCACCAATGCGCTGCGGCTGAACGGCAAGAAGCTGGAAGACATCAAGATCGTCTGTTCCGGCGCGGGCGCCGCAGCGATCGCCTGTCTCAATCTGTTGGTGTCGCTGGGCGCGCAACGCAAGAACATCTGGGTCTGCGATATCGACGGCCTCGTGTATGAGGGCCGCAACACGCTGATGGACCGCTGGAAGGCGGTCTATGTGCAGAAGACCGACAAGCGCACGCTGGGCGATGTGATCGGCGGCGCCGACATCTTCCTGGGGTTGTCAGCGCCAAACGTGCTGAAGCCGGAGATGGTCAAGGCGATGGCGGACCAGCCGCTGGTGATGGCGCTCGCAAACCCGGATCCGGAAATCATGCCGGACGAGGCGCGCAAAGCCCGCCCCGACGCGATGATCTGCACCGGACGATCGGACTTCCCGAACCAGGTCAACAACGTCCTGTGCTTCCCGTTCATCTTCCGCGGCGCGCTCGATGTCGGCGCCACCGCGATCAACGAGGAGATGAAGCATGCGGCGGTCGATGCCATCGCCCAGCTCGCGCGCGATCCGCCGTCGGATGCGGTCGCGCATGGTTTCGAGGCCGGCGAGACGCAGGGTTTCGGGCCGGGTTCGCTGATCCCGAGTCCGTTCGATCCGCGCCTGATCCTGCGCATTGCGCCGGCGGTGGCGAAGGCGGCGATGGATTCCGGCGTGGCGACGCGGCCGATCAATAATTTCGACGAATATTGCGCCCAGCTTCAGCGCTATGCGTTCCGTTCCGGCCTGACCATGAAGCCGGTATTCGCGAAGGCCAAGACCCAGCCGGTCCGTGTGATCTACGCCGAGGGTGAGGACGAGCGCGTGCTGCGCGCGACGCAGGTGGTGCTGGAGGAGAAACTGGCGCGGCCGATTTTGGTGGGCCGTCCCTCGGTGGTCGAGGCGCGCATCAAGCGGTTCGGCCTTGCGATCAAGGCTGGCAGGGATTTCGACCTCATCAATCCCGAGGACGATCCGCGCTATCGCTCCTATGTGACGTCCTATATCGAGGTCGCCGGCCGGTGCGGCGTCACGCCGGATGCGGCGCGCACGGTGGTGCGCACCAACAACACCGTGATCGCGGCGCTCGCCGTGGTGCGCGGCGAAGCCGACGCCATGCTGTGCGGCGTCGAGGGCGGCTACATGAGCCATCTGCGCCATGTGCGCGAGATCATCGGCTTCCTGCCGGGGGTCAGCGATTATGCGGCGCTGGCGCTGATGATCACAAGCAAAGGCGCCTATTTCATCGCCGACACCCAGGTGCGGCCGAACCCGAGCGCGGAGGAATTGGCGGAGATGGCGTCGCTGGCGGCGATCCATGTCCAGCGCTTCAATTTCAAGCCCAGAATAGCGTTCGTGTCGCATTCCGACTTCGGAAGCTATGACACGGACTCCTCGCGCAAGATGCGCCGGGCCACCCAGCTTCTGAAGGAGAAGCATCCGGAGATCGAGGCGGACGGAGAAATGCAGGCCGATACCGCATTGTCGGCGGTGGCGCGGAAGCTCGTGCTGCCGCAATCGAGGCTGGAAGGCGAGGCCAACATCCTGATCATGCCGAATCTCGATGCCGCCAACATCGCCTACCAGACGATCAAGGTGTTGGCGGACGCGCTTCCCGTTGGCCCGATCCTGATCGGGCCGGCGCGCCCCGCGCACATTCTCACGCCCGGGGTGACCGCGCGCGGCGTTCTCAACATGACCGCGGTGGCTGCGGTCGAAGCCCAGGAGCGTGCCGGCCGCCAGCAGCCGACCCTGTTTGGTTAGTTCAAATCAAATGGCTCGGGTCGCCGGCGGTTTCGATTTGTTCGTTTGAAAAGCGCAGGCGAAACGCCCATAATCGTTTCGCTCCGCCGCTTGCGATTTTGCGCATTGCCATTGAGTGAGGCCGACCCATGCCAGCATTGATTACTTTCGGGCGAATTTTGTTCGCCGTGCTCTTTATCTATTCGGGAGCAGCCAAACTTTTCGACGTTCAGTCAACGGCACAGGCAATTGCGAGCAAAGTCATTATCCCCGGGCTGCTCGATCCCTACATATTGCAGCTCGAAACCATGACAAACATGAAGATGCCGCAACTGCTGGCACTGTCCGTCGGCTCGTTCGAGGTCATTGCGGGCTTGATGATCGCGCTCAATTTCGGCGCAAGATTCTTTGCAATTCTGCTGATCCTGTTCGTGCTGGTGGTCACCTTCTATTTCCACGATTTCTGGAATCCCGCGAGCCCGGACCGGGACAAGGCGATTATCGATGCGCTGAAAAACCTGTCGATCATCGGCGCGCTGTTCATCATCGCGGGCTATGGCCGCGGGCCACGATCGTCGGAGCCGATTTACGGGGACGCGTAGTAGCGTTTTCGAGCGAAAGCCTGCCCCGGACTTGATCCGGGGTGGATAGCGGTTCGCATAAAGCAAACGCGCAAAAACAAAGGGTTTCAGGCGCTGCGCCGCCACGGCGTGACGCTGACGTCATGGGCCGGGTCGAGCATTTGCGGCTCGCCGGCCTTAAGGCCATGCGCGGCCAGTATCTGCTGCGGCGTGCGCGCGGGCACGCCGGGGAAGCAGGGCTCTCCGTCCGGCAGCCGCACGTGCGGCGCCAGCGAGAGCCAAAAGGTGTCGTAGCGGTCCATGAACATCCCGAACACGTAGGGACCGCCGATGATCGCGATGGTGCCGGAATCAACGCCGGCGCGATCGCAGGCGGCTTCGAACGATGCACCCGTCGGATTCCACAGGGTGGCCTTGGGATTGGCCGGGTCGGGCGCGATCGCGCGCACATTCCGGGTCAGGACGACCCGCTTCCGCTTCGGCGAGTTCGGCTGGTCTTCGTAGGAATTGCGGCCGTGCACGATCAGGTCGGCATGGTCGAGGGCGGCGGTGAAGAACCGCTTGTCGCCGTCAAACTTCAATCCTTCCGGCATCACGCGATCGGCATTAGCCAGCATGCCGTCGCCCGACACGATGACGTAACCCTCAATGCGCAGCGCCGGCACAGGCTTGTCGAGCTGTGAACCGACTATTCCGAGATCGTCTGCACGACGCTGGAGACCGGGCGGGAGCTTACCGTCGGCAGCTTGGCGTCCTTGAGAAGTTCTTCGTCGTATTGCGGCAGGGTCTGCACCGGCGCTTTCGCCTTCATCGCAACGACCTTGTAGCCGCCGGCCTTCAGCCTCTTCAAAAGTTCGGGCAGGGCCTCTGCGGTGTGCTTGTGGAAGTCGTGCATCAGGATGATGCCCTTGCCGAGCTTGTCGAGCTTCCTCATCGTGACGTCGATCACCTGCTGCGCCTTGCTCGCCTTGAAATCGAAGGAGTCGAGATCGCAGGAGAACATCGCGATGTTGCGCTCGCCGAGATAGGTGACCATTTCCGGCGGGTGCTGCAGCGCCGGGAAGCGGAAGAACGGCGACGGCGAAACCCCGCCCAGCGCCCATTTCACCGCGCTAAAGCCTTTTTCGATTTCTTCCTTCTTCTGGTCGTCGGTGAGCTTTTTGTTCGTGAGTGTCGCGTGCGACCAGGTGTGGCTGCCGACGGTATGGCCGGCTGCATAGACCTGCTTCAGGATTTCCGGATAGTAGGTGGCGTGCTTGCCGATCGAGAAGAAGATGCCGGTGGTGCATTCGTCCGCCAGCGTCTTCAGGACCGACGGCGTGTTGACCGGCCACGGACCGTCGTCGAAGGTCAGCACGACTTCCTTGTCACGCAGGAAGTCGAGTTGCTTGAAATGCTCGAAGCCGAAGCCCGGTCCGCCTGTGGTGTCGATTTCGACAGTGCGGCCGACGCCGAGTGCGTTGGGGTTGGTGCAAGCGGCTCTCGCGGGTTGAGCGGCGGCGGCAGCAGCAGGCGCTGCGGCCGGAGCCGGCGCGGCCGTCGCAGTCAGAGGAGCAACGGCGGCCTTGGCGGCCGGCGGCGTTTGCGACCATGCTGCGCCAGACGAGAGCAATGAAACCGCGCCCGCAAAAACCAGACCTGCTGCAATACGCATGGCGTTTTCCTTAGATCCTGATCCCGTTCCCGGCTCTTTGCCGTCGGTCCGATTCCTGCCCCAACCCATAATACCCTAGTTGGAGCGGCGTAGCCAAGGCAACGGCTGTCGTTACCGGTGGTCGATTTGTCCCCGAACCGGTTAATTCAGGAGTCGGCCAGCGCCCGTGCAATGGCGGTTTTCACCCGCGTATCCCGTGGTTCTACGGATTCGGGGAAGACGTCCGCGATATAGCCGTCGCGGCCAATCAAATATTTATGGAAGTTCCAACGCGGAACATCCTTCGGCCGCGCCTGCGCCGCCCATTTGTAGAACGGATGTGCGTCCGGGCCTTTGACGACGGCCTTCGCCGCGATCGGAAAGGTGACGCCATACTGATGTTGCGCGGTCTCGGCGATTTCGGTCGCGCCGCCCGGTTCCTGCCCGCCGAAATCGTTGGAGGGAACGCCGATGATCGTCAGGCCGCGGCCGTGAAACTCGGTCCACAATTCCTGCAGGCCGGCATATTGCGGCGTGAAGCCGCACAGCGAGGCGGTATTGACGATCAGCAGCGGATGGCCGGCAAATTCGGCGAGCCTGATGTCGCCGCCGGTCAGTGCCGGAAATGAAAACGCGTAAGCGGTGATCCTGCTCATGCCGCCCTGCGCCATTGCGATCCGTGTCGAGGCCGCGCCGGCGAGCGCAGCCAGCGCCGCCGTCATCATGGTCCTGCGGTTCATCATGGCCGGCCTCCACCACAGCGAATTCGTGCCAAATGGATATAGCGCAACGACCGTTTGGCCGCTGCTCAACAAGCCGTTATGGCTGGATCGATCGCTCTAGCGCAGCGAGACGATGAAATCCGTGCCTTCGCCGGTTTCACCCTGGTTGATGCCCTGATCGGACACCACGATCGAGCTGGCGGTCGTCAGCGCTTCCGCGATGCGCGCCATCGCATCCGGCGGGATGACGATGCGGTCCAGCGCCTCGGCCGGGCTGTCCGGCACTGGGATCGGTTTCGTCTCGGCGGGGGCCATGCCCTTGCGTCGTCGGGCAGGGCGGTCGTCATCGTCGTTTCGGGCCGCATTGCGTGCCGCTGGCAGCGTGACCACCGACCAGCGCAACAAATTGGCGTCGTTCTTGTCGGCTTGCGCCGTGAACACGTGCGTGCCCAACGGCCGGTCGCTGGGCGCGATCGTCACCGGGGCGTCGAACAGCGGCTTGAATTCCTGCCGAACGTAAAGTTTCGAATCCTTGCGGCTGATGAACACCGCAATCGGGCCTGTACGTTTCAGCGGTTCCGGTTTCGCGGCGACGGCCTTCTCGGCGCCGGGCAGGCGCGCCATGTCTTTTTTCACATCGGCAGGAGCCGCGGCGGGGGCATCTGCGACCGCCTTGGCGGGCTCTGCAGGCTTTTCAACAACCTTCTCGGTCGCCTCGTCGGTAGCCTTGTCCGTAGCCTTGTCCGTAGCCTTGGGCTCGTCGGCCTTCGATGTGTCTACCGTGGAGGTCTCAGCTTTGGCGGCCTCGGTCTTGACGTCGTCCGACTTGGCATCGTCTGACTTGGCCTCGACCTTCGCCTCGGCGGGCTTGTCCTCGGCTTTTGCGCTTTCGCTTGCCGTGACCTCGGTCTTCGCGGCGTCGCCGGCGGTTGGCGCGGGGGCGGTCTTGACGGAAACAGGTTCGCTGGGCGCGGGCCGCGCGCTACCGGCATCGGACATCGTGACCGCGGCGTTGGTCGACGGCATGGCGGCGCTGGCATCTGCGGTGTGGGTTTGTTCGCGCAACGGCAACGCAGGCGCGTGACCGACGGTCGATCTCAGCTCCAGGTTCGCTTCAGAGTTCTCCGGCTTGATCGCCGTGCCGGCGTCCGCTCCCTTGTCGGTCTTTACCGCGGGCACATCCGTCTTCGGCTCGTCGGCGATCGCCGGCTGCGGCGCGACTTTCTGCGCCACCAGCAACGGATGCGAAAAATTCGCAGGCGTCATCTCGCCGGGTGTGACGATGACCCGCGCGCCCATCTTGGTCCAGTTCCACATCTTCACGGCAAACGCCATCGGCATGCGGATGCAACCATGCGACGCCGGATATCCCGGCAGCACGCCGGCATGCATCGCGACACCTGACCAGGTGATCCGCTGCATGTACGGCATCGGTGCGCCGCTATAGATGTTGGAATGGTGGAATTTGTGCTTTTGGATGATGCTGAAGACGCCCATCGGGGTCGAATGGCCGGCCATGCCGGTGGAGACCGGGCTTTCCGCAAAGAACCCGTTGGAGTCGTAGATCCGCACCTTCTGCTTTTCGATCGAGACCGCGATGATCAGCGGTCCCTGCGGCTTGGCGCCGGTTTCCTTTTCCGTCACCTCGCCCTTCCTGGCCTGGTGCCGCCGTACTTTTTGTCGCCGCGGCTGAGCCATCGGATCGGGCCGATAGTAGCCGGGATCAGAATCCTGCCAGTAATAGAGCGCGGCGTCTGCCTGCGACGCGGCGCCGATGGTGCCAACCGCAGTCAAAATCGCAATCTGCCAAAACCGCTCGTTCGCAATATTCGCTATAGAAATCCGACGCCCGCTCACGCGCATAATCCTCGATTCCCAGTCCAGATAGTCATTTGTTGTCGCAGACGCGAAACGCGTTCACCAGCGGGAGGCCTCTAACCCTTCCGTGATCCCGGCGTTTTCGTCGCAAGCGTAGCAAAAAAGCCTCACAATAGGTTAAACGGCGCTGGTCGTCCGCTGCCGTCAGCCTTCCTGCGCGGCTTTTCCGCACTACATAGGCCGCAAGCCCTCAGCGGAGACATTCATGATATCCCAAGCCGTTGGTAAGCGTGACAAAAGGTGGAGAAATCTGGCTTTGGCGGTGTCGGCCCTGACGTTCTGGCAGGCTTGCCCGGCCGCCGCCGCTGACGAGCCGGACCTGATTTTCCGCCGCTCGACGGTGTTCAAATGGATGAGCCCCAACGACAAGCTCGCGACCTATGGCGTCGACGACCCCCAGGTCGAGGGGGTGGCGTGTCATTTCACGGTGCCGGAGAAGGGCGGTTTCAAGGGCTGGATCGGGCTTGCCGAGGAGGTCTCGGATATTTCGCTGGCATGCCGCCAGATCGGCCCGATCCGATTCAAGGACAAGTTGGAGCAGGGCGACGACATGTTCCGCAAGCGCCGCTCGCTGTTCTTCAAGAAGATGCAGATCGTCCGTGGCTGCGATGCCAAACGGAACGTGCTGGTCTACATGGTTTATTCGGACAAGCTGATCGAAGGCTCACCCAAAAACTCCACCTCCTCGGTACCGATCATGCCTTGGGGGACAGCCGATAGCGCAGTGCAGAAATGCGGCGAGTTCATCCAGTAGTGGGGCGGGGAACCAGAACGGCGGCCTAATCGAATTGCCGCTGCTTCGGTTCGACGCCCGCCTTGTAGGGGCGGGCCTTGTCGGACTGGGCTTTGGCATCGCGGCACCCCACCAGCCGCACCAGCTTCTGCTGGGTGCATTGATTGTCCCCGAGGACACTGCCGCCCTGTTGCGACATCGCACCCGCCATCTGCTGGGCCGGTTTGCGGGCCGCGGTTCCATTGCCAACGCCGATGTTGTCATTGCCCACGACTGTTATCCTTCATTGGACTGGGATTACGGGACTGGGATTACGACAACGCACAACCTCTGAGAAAGGTTGCAGGGTGTTCGACTGAGTCGGCCGGAGGGATGCTTTGGTTCATCACCGGCCCTGCTGCAGTGCGGCTTATTCAGCAGACAAAGGTTAAAAACTTGCCGGCCTGCGTCGAACCCGCGGGCCGCCGCGCGCGTCTGATTTTCAAATGGCTATTGGAGAAATTCAGATGCGCGCACTCAGCTATGTGATTGCCCTGGTTTTCGTTCTGACCGGCCCGTCGCTGGCCGGCAGCGCCGATCGCGACATGCCGGGGATCGGGACGTTCACCTATTGCGGGTCACCCATTGTGACACCGGCGCCTGACGTGATGGCCGCAATCGGCCCGTGATGCCGCAAAATTCAATCGACAAGCCTTAGCGGCGCCGAGCGGCATCTTTCGCCCCTCAAGGTCCCGCTTTCCGCGCATCATTCGACTGAAATCATTGAATTTTTCGTGCCATTGTTTCGTCGCAGCAGGTCGACGAAACAATTCTGCAGTGCGACGAAACCATTTTCTGTTTTAGTGCAGATATCCGGAAACAGCGGGTGGTTATCAGACTGCCAACGAAACGGCGGGAACCGCCGGCACCGAAACCGGAGACAGTCAGATGCGGACCATCAGCTTCATCCTCGCCTTCGCCTTTGTCCTGGCCGGTCCCTCGATGGCGGGTTCTTCGGACAATTCGCTGCCCGGCATCGGCACCTTCTCCTACAACGGTTCGCCGGTTACGATCCAGGCTCCGCAGTCGATCGTTGTTGCTGCAAACTGAGCGCTGCCAGGAACGTCCAAAAAACTGCCGGTAAGGGTTCTGTATGTCGGTTCGTATCTGTTCCGCCGCCATCCTGGCTTCGTTCCTTGTGGGCGCTCCGGCGCAGGCCCAAGTGCCGCAAATTCCCCAACCCCAGACGATTCAATTCCGGTCGCTGTTCAAGGTGCCGGATCCGCGCGGCGAGTTCGTGCGACTGTGCGCCCCGCACATGGTGGGACGCTGGGCGCATCCTGAGTCTGTTTGCGGCTGCCTGCACGACTACGCCGCCGCCACCGTGGATGACCCCGACCTGCGCGAGGCCCTGCTGCGCGGCATCAGCGAAACCGGCGTGCCGACGATCGAGACCGATTGGGTGCCGCCGTCGAAGCAGTCCGAAATCGGCGCGACCTTCACCAAGATCGCCAAGCCGACGCTGCAGTGCATGTTCGAGCCTTCGAACTAGCTGGCGCCAGCCCGGCCGTATTTCGCAATTCAGACATCCAGGAATGTTGCCGGTAACGCGACCGCGCGCCGAGGCGGCGATCGGCTATCGTTTCGTGCCGAGCCGCGCAATGCATTTGCGGACGCGGACGACGCCGTTTACGGTCATCTGCGACCCCGAAATTTCCTTGATCTGCCCGACCGGGCAGGATCCGTCGTCGACAAGAATGCGCTGACCCAGTCGCAGATTGACAATGTCCTGCTCGCGCGAGACCTGTTCGGCGACCGCGGGCGTTGCCAGCATCCACAGGCCGAGGCTGCCGGCCAGGGCAATCAACGCCGTGCGTGAGGCCTTCATGATCGCCAAATCGGCCTCCTTCACTTGTTCTGTATCTTCAGCCCGTCGGGGCCGACATTGATCTGCAGGCCCTCGGGTTCCTTCTTGGCCTGATAGAGATTGTAGCTGAGCACGCCGACGGCCACGACCAGCGCCGCGATGATGAGATACAGGACGTTGCGGTTGCCGGGCATCCGGTAGCTCCATCGAGACGCTTATTCCAACGATGGAGTTTATTCATGCGGTGGCGATTCTCATAGGCGCCTGTTTCAGCCGACCGATCGGGACGGCGAGGATGCGGGTTTCGACATCTTGACGATGCCGGTTCCACCGCTGCCCGGCTTGCGGTTCGCGCGCAGTGCGAGGAGAGATGCCTTCGCCAATTTTTCAGCTGACGCGATCAGCTGCGGAATGGGGTGACCGGCAAATCCAAGCACGAACCCAGGCAACGGTCGCGCGCGAAAGTAAGTTTCCGCCAACAGCCAGCCCTCGACACCGGCGGCGGCCCTGGCGTTCGGCACCGCTTACCTCGTCACCGATCCCGAGGAGAAGAAGCGCGCGCTGGTCGCGATGGTCGACCGGTGCTTTCCCGATCGTACCGCGAGCTTGCGGCAAAGCACGGCACAGGAAATCAAGGCGACCGCGGTCATCGCGATGGAGATCGAACAGGCGTCCGCCAAGATTCGCTCAAGAGGCGTGGCCGACGATGCGGAGGATTACGAATTGCCTGTATATGCCGAGCGCATTCCCGTGCGTACGGTGCTTGGCGCGCCGGAACCTTGCCCGCGGCTGCGCGACCGCGTCGGGCGGCCGCAATCGCTGCGTGGCTATTCGGAAGGCCGTCTGCTCGAAGAAGCCTTGCGCGATGCCTGTCTTGTGCAATATCCCGGCGGCTGAGGCCGGGCTAGGGTGCCGGCTCTCACGACCAAAGAAGAAACTCGCAATTGGAGCTGCCGCAATGACTGCCGATACGCAACAAAAAATCCTGGATGCCGTCGACGCCGGCTTTGATGCGCAGCTGGCGACCACACGGGATTTTGTGGCGATACCATCGACCCGCGGCGCCGAAGGACCCTGCCAGGACATGATCGCGGATCTCCTGCGCGCGCGCGGCTATGAGGTCGACGACTGGCATATCGACGTCGAGGATTTGAAGGATCTGCGCGGCTTCGGCCCGATCGAGCATGATTTTTCCAAGGCCCGCACCGTGGTCGGTACCTACCGGCCATCGCGCAATGCAGGAAAGTCGCTGATCCTGCAGGGCCACTGCGACGTCGTACCTGCCGGGCCGCTGGATATGTGGGAGACGCCACCGTTCTCGCCGGTCGTCAAGGACGGCAAGATGTATGGTCGCGGCGCCTGCGACATGAAGTCCGGCACCATCGGCGCGCTCTATGCGCTCGATGCGATCAAGGCGGCCGGCTTGAAGCCGACCGCGCGGATCCACTTTCAGTCCGTGATCGAGGAGGAGAGCACCGGCGTCGGCGCGCTCTCGACCTTGCAGCGCGGCTACCGCGCCGACGCCTGCTTCATTCCCGAGCCGACCAACGGCAAGATGGTTCGCTCGCAGGTCGGCGTGATCTGGTTTCGCCTGAAAGTGCGCGGTTTTCCCGTGCACGTGTTCGAGGCCGGCTCCGGCGCCAACGCGATCATGGCGGCGTATCATCTGATACATGCGCTGCAAAAGCTCGAGGCCGAATGGAACGAGCGCGCGAAGAGCGATCGCTATTTCAAAACGCTGACACATCCGATCAATTTCAATCCCGGCATCATCAAGGGCGGCGACTGGGCTTCCAGCGTGCCGGCCTGGTGCGACGTCGATTGTCGGATCGCGGTTCTGCCGGGCTGGTCGGTCGCCGATTGCCAGAACGAGATTCTGGCCTGCGTCTCGGCCGCGGCGCGCGATCATCGTTTCCTCTCCAACAATCCGCCCGAGGTGGAATGGTCCGGATTTCTGTCCGAGGGCTATGAGCTGAAGGATTCCGCCGCCCCCGAAGCCGCCTTCGGCAAGGCGTATGCTGCGGTCTATGGCGGCGAGGTGCAGGACCATGTTTTCACCGCGCTGACGGACACGCGGTTCTATGGGCTGAACCACAACATCCCGAGCCTGTGCTTCGGCGCCAGCGGGGCGGCGATGCATGGATTCAACGAATATGTCGATCTGGACTCGCTGCGCAAATCGACCAAGGCAACCGCGCTGTTCATCGCGGAATGGTGCGGAGTGGAAGCGATCTAAGTCGATCGTTTCGCAGGCTCAGTTCATCGGCGGCGCTTGTGCGCCGTTGAACCAAACAGATCGAACGTGACCGACCTGAACCAGCGGTGTGCGGCATCGCGATGATACCGTTCATGCCAATACTGCGCGATTTCGATGCGCGGCAAGGCAATCGGCGTGTCGAAGGCGGTCAGCCCGAGCGGGCCGGCGAGGCGCTTCGCCAGATTCGCCGGCAAGGTCGTGAGGCCGTCGGTTTCGGCTGCGACAATGGCGCCGGCGATGAAGCTTGGGACCTGCAGCATGATGTTCGAAGGCGATATTTGCGACGCCAGCACGCGCTGCGCGGTCCCGTGCGCGGCATGACCGGTCTCTGATGCCGTGACAAGGATATGCCGCTCGGCGAGGAAGCCGGTGCGGGACCGCAAGGTCGACATTCTGGGATGGCCATCGCGCATTACGGTCACATAACCGTCGAAATACAATCGCTGACGCCGCAGGTGGCGCGCCGCCTTCGGAAACGCGCCAAGCGCCAGATCTGCCTCGCCCGCTTCCAGCTTGAGCTCGAACTGGCGTGAGTCCAGCGGCGTTGCCCGGATTTTGACCCTCGGCGCGATCGCAGCAACGTGGGCGATCAGCGGCGGCAGGAAACGGATCATTCCGACATCGGTCAGCAACAGGCTGAACGAGCGGTCCGACTGGTCGGGATCGAAGGCCGACACGGAGGCGCGCAATCCGTCGGCAGCCCCGAGAAGCGTGCGCAACTGATCGGCGATGTCGAGGGCCTTGGCGGTCGGCTGCATCGCGTGGCCGTTTCGGACGAACAGGGGATCGGCAAATTGCGCCCGGAGATGCCGGAGCACCTTGCTGATGCCGGGTTGCGTGGTCGCCAGAAGCTGTGCGGTCCGCGTGATGCTGCGCTCGTGCAGCAGGGCGTTCAGGATCCGCAGTTCTCTCAGGTTCAGCTCCGATGATGCCCTTTCGGCCATATGATCTATTCCCGTGCGGACATGGCGCCATTGACGCGCATCGGGTACGCTGCTGTCAAATGGAAACCTTCAAGGGTGCGCTTTAAGGGAGATCCGCCGTGAGCAAATTCATCATCGAGCCGCATTTTCGCCTGCAGGAATGGGTCGCCGAGGAGAAGGGCTATTTCCGCGCCGAAGGCCTCGACTATGAATTTCGCGAATTGATCCGCTCCACCGAGGGGCAGCATCACAACAAGGCCAATCAGGGCGCCTTCCAGAGCATCGAAAAGGGGCGCGAAGCCAATGTAAGCTGTGCCTGCCATTGGACGGTGAACGTGGCCGCCTCCAATGGTCACGCCAAGCTCTATGCCGACGTCTATTCAGTCGCGCCCTCCGGAATCTTCGTGCCTGCGGATTCCCCGGTGCGCACCCCAAGCGATCTAGCGGGCTTACCTATCTCCGTCGGATTTCAGTCGGGAAGCCATTACTCGACGATACAGGCGCTGGAGCAGTACATGGCTCCGGGCGAGATCAACTTGACATTCGAAGACGGTATGCTGTTTCACCGCATGGAGCTTCTGATCGAGGGCAAGAGCCCGGCGGCGGCGCTTTTCAACGGGCCGTATTATCTGGCCGAGCAATTGGGCTTCCGCAAGGTGATCGATACCACCTTCATGATCGCCGCCATGATCAAGGGCGCGGTGGATCCGGAAGACGTCAGGCGATACTTCCGCGCCTTGCGCAGCGCGCAGCGCGACATCGATCTCCGGCCGGAAGCCTACACGCACTACTACAAGAACGAATTCCCCGATCGTTTCCATGCCGTCATGGATACGCGTCGGTGGGGTCCGGGTGAGCGGATCGTGTTCGAGATCTATTCGAAGGAAGTATTCGAGCAATCGTTCGACTGGATCGCAGAGCACAAGATTTTTGCGGAAGGGCGAATGGGATCGGGAGAATACGATCAATCCACCATCTCGTTTGCTGCGGAGTAGCAGGAAATCGCAGCGAACCCTGGTTCGGGTGATAGAGGAGGATCATCGGTCGCGGCGACGTCACTGTGGCCACAACGCCGCGACGATCGCATCCAGCCCGTCCGTGAGCGCCGCAGGTCCCGGCTGCAGGATCAGCGGCGACTTGATCTCGACGATGCGGTTGTTGCGCACCGCCGGAATTTCGCTCCAGCCCGGCCGCTGCCGGATCCGGTTGGGCACGACCTTCTTGCCGCACCACGACGCCAGGATCACGTCGGGCGCGGTGTCGCGTACCACATCGGGCGAAATGATCCGGTCCTTGGCGGCCTGCTGAAACCGCAATTTCGGCAACACGTCCTCGCCGCCGGCGATCTCGATCAGCTCGGAAACCCAGCCGATGCCGCTGATCAGGGGATCGTCCCATTCCTCGAAATAGACTTTTGGTTTTGGCGAAGGCCGGGCCGTCGATGCGATGTCGGCGAGGCGCGCCTCATAGCTGCCGGCAAGCTGGTCGGCGCGCCCGGCCGCGCCGACCAGCGCGCCGAGCGTGCGGATCATCGCCAGGACCCCTGCGACGTCGCGCTGGTTGAAGACATGGATGGCGACGCCGGCACGGACGAGGTCGGCAACGATGCCGGCCTGAAGGTCGGAGAAGGCGAGCACGAGGTCCGGCTCGAGTGCCAGGATTTTTGGAATGTCGGCCGAGATGAAGGCCGATATCCGCGGCTTCTCGCGCCGAACTTTTGGCGGCCGCACCGCATAGCCGGAGACGCCGACGATGCGGTCCTGCTCGCCGAGCAGATACAGCGTCTCCACCGTTTCCTCGGTGAGGCAGACAATCCGGCGGGGAGGGAAGTGGCGCATCGCCAACGGTATGCAGAATTCCCGGCGCCTTGTCACCGTGGCCATTACCTCAGGGGTCATTGCCCGATTTACCTGGGCCAGCCATTCTCCTAAGAAATTGCTCGAAAGAAAAACGGGAGGATGCATGACGCCGCTTGAGAAAATCCAGTCGATGAAGATGCCTTTTGCGGAATTGAAAGGCGTGACCTTCACCGAGGCGGACAGGGATCGCGTGGTCGCCAGGATGCCGGTGCGCCCCGATCTCTGCACCCTCAACCACACCATTCACGGCGGCGCGCTCATGGCGTTCGCGGATTCGGTGGGGGCTGCCGCGACGGTCATCAATCTGCCCGACGATGCCAAGGGCACCACCACGATCGAAAGCAAGACCAATTTCATCGGCGGCGCCAAGGAGGGAACCACCGTGGTCGCAACCGCTACGCCGGTGCATCGCGGACGGCGGACGCAAGTCTGGCAGACGCGGCTGGAGACCGAAGACGGCAAGCTGGTCGCGATCGTGACGCAGACGCAGATGGTGTTGTAGGAGCGCGGACGGTGCGCGACCTATGCGGCATCCACCGTCTGCACGGCGTTCAACATTCCGGTTTGCGGGTGACAGCCGGCGTATTCGAAGAACGCCTCATCGGCCCGGGCGACTGTCACCTCGTGATAGAGCCGCAGCTTTGCCGATGGACCCAGCGTCGACAGATATTTCATGGCGGCGCCAAAGATCCGGACATGGGTCGGATGCGATTCGGCCCATCGCTCCAGTGCCGCGAGGCTCTTCCACCAGCTCATGCCATAGGACTTTTCGAGAGGCCCGCCGTCGGGCGCAACGACCGTCATGTAGCGGTTGGCATAACAGCCGATCGAGCGGCCATCGTCGCGCAGAAAATCCATGCCTTCCCGCAACACCGGCTCGACGTCGTCGAGATACATCTTGCGTTCGGAGGCTTCGGTGTCGCCCCAATCCTGACCGGAGCGGATCAGGCAGAGATTATCATGGGGGATCACCCGAATACGCGAGCCGTCGCGGACGGCATGCGCCGCGCCTGACGGCGCCATCTCGCTGGTTTGCGACTTGGGAATGCGATCGCGCATGCCGCCCCAATAGGCATGTTCCTGAACCTCGCCGCTCATGCCGTCGGCGAGCAGCGCGACGCCCTCGGGTCTACCCAACGACGAGAACAGGGTTTCGTAGCCTTCCACGGATGGATAGAGCACCTCGATGAACGTGCCTAAGCCGTCAGCGGTTCGCGCCTCGCCGGTCCAGCCGTCGCGTGCTGCCGGAAACCAGCCGTCGAATTTGGCGCGATCGTCCCAATAGGCCACGGTCACGACGTTGGTGAAACCGGCTTCGTCGACATATCGCGCCCGGTCCCAATGGGTCGGGCCGCCATTCTGCTCGAAGCGGGAAACGATCCATGCCAGCGCCTGCTCGGCGGCTTTCGACGGCGTGCCGCGGGTCTGGACGCCGAAATAGGCCATCACCACCTGCGCCACGCTCGGTTTGTGGCGCGCCACAAAGGACGGGTAAGGCGGCGCATAATCGTCGGGAACGCGACGGTGACGGGTGCGGGCGCTGCGGAGATGCTCTGGGATCGCGGATTCCATGGCGGGCTCCTCGTGAGGTTGGCGGGCTCTTCTGAAGACCGTCAGGCCTGCAGCCTGATTTCGCTCATGACCTCGGCGTCGACGGGCAAGGTGAAATGCTCGACGCGGTTGGCGCGGGAGGTGTTGAGCAACAGCCGGGTGACGTCGGGCCTGGAATAGTGTCCGGCGGGATCGGCGGCGTTTTTCGCCACGCCGATCATGCCGAGATCGATGTCGGCATACAAAATGCCTTCCTGATCGGGTGGAAGTTTCTCGGCAAGCGAACTGCCGTCCGGCCCGTAGATCACGGCGTGGCCGCCGCCGGCGTGCAGGAATGCGTGTTTTTCGGGGCTATCGCAGAGCTCGTCGATCATGGCCTGCGAGACCACCGCGCAGGGCCCCAGAAAGAAGCAGGAACCTTCCACCGCGTAGACCTTGCTCGCGGCGTTGTTGACCTCATAGCCAAGCGCATGCGCGAACGGGTCGTACAGCGAAAAACTCGGCCAGGCGCCGACGTGTACCTGCTCGTTCTGGGCGTACATCGCGTATTTCGACAGCGGCTGCAGATGCTCCCAGCAGCACAGGGCGCCGAGCCGTCCGACGTCGGCGCGGTCATGGACGGCAAGATCGCTGCCGTCGCCTTCGCCGAACACGGTGCGTTCGGCATGGGTGGGGCGGAGCTTGCGACGTTTCGCGATCGGCTCACCGTCCGGCCCTATCAGCCATTGCGCGATGTAGAGGCTGCCGCCGTCGCGCTCGGACAGGCCGATCACCGCGGTCAGCTTGGCGCGCTTCACGGCCTTGCGGATCTTGTCGGCCTGCGGGCTGTCATAGGACAGCGAGTTGTCGAAATAGCGCTGCACAAAACCGCGGCCGATCGCCCAGGCCGGAGCGCCAAGCCAGATCTGCCACGGATACCCGGGAATGAAGGTTTCGGGAAATGCGATCAGCTTCGCGCCTTGTGCGGCGGCCTGTTCGATCAATGCGATCGTCTTGTCCACGGTTGCATCGAGATCGAGCCAAACCGGCGCCGCCTGAACCACCGCTACCTTGTATTTCTGATGAACGAGACCCATGAACATCGTCCTTCCGGTTCGTGAGACAGACAATCGTTGCGCAAGAGCCTACAGCCGCGCCCGGCCGCGGCGCTTGTCCGCGGCGGCACGAAAACTTGTCTTAACTGGCGGATCGGCGGCCCAAGGCGACCGCTGAGCGCAAGGTGCAGTGACGGGGGAAGCCGATGAGAAGTGGCGGAGACTAATGCGGAAGCTGCTCGCGCCATTCGCGCGGCGAGGCACCGAACCTCTGCTTGAAGATCCGGCTGAAATGGGCGAGGTCGTTAAAGCCCCACGCGAATGCGATGTCACCGACGTGCCGTGCGGCGTGGGCGGGATCCGACAGATCGCGTTTGCATCGTTCCAGGCGTTGCGTCTGGACGTAGCTGCGGAACGAGGTCTGCTCGTCGGCCATCAAATCGCTGGCATAGCGCGGTGAGATGCCGATGGCCGCGGCTACCTGCGACATCGACAGTTCGGGGTCGCTGAGATGCGTCAGGATATAGTTCTTGAGCCGATAGAGCAGCGCGGAGCGGTGAAACGACTGGTCGGGCGAACGCTGATGCATCCGTTCGGCGAACGCCATCGCGATCAGATCCAACCCCTGATCCAGGAGACGGGTAGCGGTGGCGGGATCGACATGATCGATGACCTTGCTCATGCTGACCAGGAACTCATAGGCCAGACCTTCGAGGGGACGATCGCCGCAGAACGTGGTTGCGGTCAGCGCGTCGAACGCGCCGATGCGCTGTTGCAGCAGTTTGCGCGGCATCTGAAGGATGGTCTGCGAAAAGCTGTCGTCAAAGCGCAGCTCGTAGGGGCGGGTGGTGTCGTAAATGACGAACTGCCCCGCGGACACGACCGCTTCGCGTCCGTCCTGATACACGCCGTTGACGCCGCTGTTGCCCAAGGCGACCAGCACGTAATCCTCGCTGGCGCGCGCGATCCGTGATGGCGTGCGGAACACCCGCTGGGCGCAGGAATCGACGCGCGTAAGCGCCGCAGGGCCGACCGCCGATTGCGAAACCGCGCCCCAAAACGCCTCGTGCATGTCGGAACGGCAATCGAGCCCGACAAAGGTGTCGCAGACGATGTCCTGCCAAACCGCAAGCCGCCGATCCGGAACTGAAGAACTCGTGTTGAGCACGACAGCCACGATGGACCTCCAGGAACCGGGCGAGTTTGGGCCAAAGTCCGGCTCAAATCCAGTGCCTGCAAATAGCCTGCCGAGCGGCGCGGCAGGTTAACAATCGGTTAACAAAATTTGACGTTTTATGAGGCATTCTAGGGACTTGCGTATCATGTTGCGATGCACAATATAGATCATCTAGGGATTCGACGCCTCCTCGAGGGCTTCCACGAGGAGTTTATGAAATGAGCTATGAAATTACCCGCCCAGTGCCCGCCAAGGGCATCGTTCGGACACTAAGCCAGCAGGAAGAACTGCCCCTGTTGCGCGATCATCTGTTGCGGCTTGACCGGACAAGCCGCCACGATCGCTTCCATGGCTTCATGGATGACAGCTTCATCGAGGGCTACGCCGAGAAGTGCGCCAATGATGGCACCATCATCATGGCCTATATCGAGGATGGCGTGGTTCGGGGCGCGGCGGAGCTGCATCCGCCCGAACAATCGCCGGATTCATTACCGGAGATCGCTTTCAGCGTGGAAGCGTCGGTGCGGCGCAAGGGTGTCGGCAGCATCCTGTTCAGGAAGCTGATCGCGGAGGCCCGCGCCAAGGGCTATCGCAGCCTGCGCATCACCACCGGTGCGCAGAACGAGGCGATGCGGGCGCTTGCCAACAAGTTCGGCGCGCATCTCAGCTTCCGCTTCGGTGAATCCACCGGGAATATCGACCTGACCCAGCAGAAGCAGCCGGTGCCTGCGCCGGCCGCCTTTGCAACCTCGCTCGACGCCAGCCGCGCGATCGCGAATTTCAATCGCGCGTACTGGAAGATGCTGTTGCAGATATACGGGTGGGATAAGGCGGCCTGACGCTTAAGCGAGTCCAGGCGGCCATTCGCTAATCCTGGAGCCCGGTTCTGATTAAATCAGAGCCGGGCTCTGGTATTTTCGCTTTGTCGGTTTTGTTGACGCGAACCGGCGTCCACCCCGGATCGGGTCCGGGGCAGGCTTTCGCTGGAAAATGCTGTGGATGGCGCGAGTTTGTCCGCGCGTCAGGTGCCGGTGCGCTTGTCGTTGCCGAATCGCCTGACCACGCGGCGCTCGACCACCACAGAGCGCTGCGCGCCTTGCTCGCCCGTGATCACGCGGGTGACGGTTCGCGCCACGGCGCGTCCAGTCTTCTTCACTTCGGCCAGCACTTCCTCATACGGCAGTCCCATCAGCGCTGCGGCGATTTCCGCCTGCTGCTGCGGATCTTCGGTAATGCCGACGGCGGCGAAGATGGCTTCCTCCAGCGTCGGCGGATCGCGCCGCACGCGCCGGGTGCCGTATTTGGTGTTCCAGTCTTCGCTCATCGGGGGCCTCGCATCTGATCGTGAGATACCTAGGTGCCCTTATGTTGCATTGCAATATGAAATTGGCGTGGCAATACAGCCATGCGTTAGAGTTTTTCGAGCCTGGTCGCATCGTACAGCTCGATGGTGGTATCGGCCGCGGCCAGCGATTGCAGCGAACGGACGAAATCGCGCGAGGCGGGGACCGCGAAATGCGCCAACAGGGCTGCGCGATCGGTCCATCGCTCGAAAAACACCAGCCGCAGCGGATTTTCGCAGTCGACATGCACGGCATGCGAGACGCAGCCGGGCTCGCCGCGCGAACGATGGACGTGCTCGAGGCTTAATCGGAGAACTTCATCGAAGGAATCCTGTCGCGCCGTCACGCTCCCGGTCACCACGATCATTTGATCCCCCGTTTCTCCGTCGTCCTTGTTCGCTATGGCGCTTGTCGCTATGGCGCGGCGTCGCCGGCCGCCGCAAAGTCGATCCGTTGCTGCGGCCAGCGTTTCAGTGCGGCGTGTCCGGCATCGGTCAAGACGTAGATGCCGCGCTCGGCGCGATCGAACCAGCCATAGACATTATGCATTAGAATTTTTCCGGCATCGGGAATCTCGGCCCGCAGGTCTTTCACGCGCCGTGGTCCCGCCGACAGCGCCGAGGCGCAGGCCAGCGCCTGCTGGCGATAGGCCGTCATGATCGGCGCGCGCGTGCTGCCGCCCATCGCCGGATCGCCCTTGCGCCGCCGGTGCTCCGACACCAGCCGCGAGCGCTTTTTGTTGTCGCGGCGCGGGGCGGTGGTGGGTGGCGTGACGATCACCTCGACGTCGCCGGTATTGGTGACGGCGAGCATGCCGAAGCCGAGCCGGCGGCAGAGATTGCGATAACGCGCATCGCTTTCGCGGCCCTTGCCGCGCAGGGACAGTTTGGCGGCCAGCCAAACCTCGTCGCAGGCGCCGGCACGATCGACCGCCTGCAGGATCAGTTCGAGATTGAAGGTGAGTTTCAATTCCCCGATCACCACGACCGGCGGATCGTCGTCGCTCAGCGCCACCAGATCGCAGCCGCCGACTTCGCCCTTGACCGTGAAGCCGAGCTTTTCGAGGAAGCGTTTGACAGGCAGATAAAGCGCGGTTTCCAAGATAGCTCCGGTGGCGTAGGGCGACTCAGTCGCCTCAAGTCTAGCCCGGATTGCCGCGGGCGCGTGCAGCGGGATTTGATCCTGCTGCGCCAGAACGGCTATCCTGTACGCGGGACAAGACGGGCGCGCACGGGATGATCAGGAACGGCCTCTACCATATCACCGTGGAGATGCTTGACGGCGTCCAGGGTGGCGATCAGGGCGTCATGGTGGTGCGCGACGCTGCGTTGCGCGGCGGCGACTCCTTCTTTTACGCCTACGGCACCTACACCTGCGCGGACGGCAAATGGAAGGGCGAAGTCACCAACCAGGGGCACTCGCCGACCTTCGGCGAGCGGCCGATCTGGGAACGCAAGGTGGTGACCATCGGATATATCGGAACCCATACCGACGAAGGAGCCGAAAGCGACGGTATCGCGCTGGCCGGCAAGCAGAGCATTCGATTCAAATCGAAGCTGCGGCTGTTGATCCCGGTTTGATGGGTCTCAAGTCGAAGTCGAGGAAGACGCTGAACTCCTAACCGATCAGCCGATCGTAATCCGCGTGAGAACCGATCCAGAACCAGAGATGCGCATCGTCAGCTTCAACGGCCAAGGCTCGATAGCGCAGGCCGACACGGACTGACCAATATCGCCCGACCTTTTTGAATTGAAGGGATGGGTGGCGTGGGTCGTGCTTGAGCAAAGCAAAGCTGGCGTCAGCCAGGTTTCCAATTGAGGGCGGCAATCCGTCGTAAGCCGCCCAGAACTTTGGCGAGGCGGAGTGTTTCACAACTCGCGGGATTGCCCGGCACGATATGCCGCAAGGGCTTCTTCCGCGAATGCGTCAAGCTTGCCGGCGTTGGCACCCCGTTCGATGGCTGCGTCGAAGCGATCCGCGTCGAACGTTTCGAACCAGGCGCGAAAACGCGCCAGTTCCCGAGGAGGCAATGTTTCGATGGCTTTTTCGATATCTTCGGCTGTTGTCATTCCAGCAATATAACACCCGAGGAGTTCAGCGGGAAGCCGCGGAACTGCGCCGTTGGCTACCTCAAACCCGCCCGCTCACCGGCAGCAGCACGCCGGTGACGGCGGAGGCCGCGTCGCTGGCAAGGAACAGGATCACATCGGCGAGTTCTTTCGGCGTCACCCATTTGGCGAAATCGGCGTTCGGCATGCTGGCGCGGTTGGCGGCGGTGTCGATGGTTGACGGCAGCACCGCGTTGACGGTGATCTTGCCCTTGTGTTCGGCGGCAAGCGCCTCGGTCAGACGATGCACGCCGGCCTTGGAGGCGGCGTAGGCGCCCATGCCCGAGCCCGCCTGCAGCGCGCCCATCGCGCCGACATTGATGATCCGGCCCGCGCTGGAGGCGGTGAGATGCGCAATCGCCGCGCGCGAGGCGTTCAGCGCCGTCGTCACGTTGAGCGCATACATCCGCGCCCACGTCTTCGGATCGCCATCGGCGACCGTCTCGTACGCAAATCCGCCGGCGATATTGATCAGCGCGTCGATCTTGCCGAAATGCGACGCGACGGCGTCGATCGCCGTTTTGGCCGCAGCCGCGTCGGTCAAATCGATGCTGCCGAGTTCGAGCCGGGTCGGTGTCGCCGGCAATTGCGCCGGCGCATAGTCGATACCGGCCACCCGGGCGCCGCGCGCCAGCGCCTGTTCGGCGACCACCTTGCCGAGTGCGCCCGAAGCGCCGGTAATGACAACGACTTTTCCGTTCATGATGGGTCTCCCGGCCGAACACAGGGAGCGCACACTACAGTCAGGGGAATTTCATTTGCAATGCTGCGGGACTTTGCCTCCAAATACGGGTGTACAATACGTCATTCCCGCTGAGGATGTTCACATGCCCGATGCGCGACCGTGCGACCAGCATCTCGATCTCTTCAATTTCAAGCCGCTTCCGAATTTTGCGAAGGCACTCAAACACCAACGGAAAGTCAAGGTCGTGGCGGTCGGATCGTCATCGACGGCCGGCGCCGATGGCGTCTTGCCTTATCCTCCCCGGCTGGAAACGTTTCTGCGGCAGGGCTTCTACGGCCGGATGATCGACGTTCTCAACCGAGGGATCGGGGGACAGGAGGCGCCGGAGGAATTGTCGCGCTTTGAGTCTGACGTCATCGGCGAAGATCCGGCACTTGTCATCTGGCAGGTAGGCACCAACGCGGTCTACCGAAGCCAGGATTATAACCCAGACGAGGTGAAGGCGGCGATCACCGTCGGGCTGGATTTGCTCGCGGGCCGGCCGATCGATGTGGTGCTGATGGATTCGCAATACACCCGGGCGGTCGTGCAGCCACCGGGCAAGCTTGATCTGTCGAACAAGATTACGTCGATGATATCGGACGTCGCCCGGGACAAGGGCGTCAATCTTTTTCGTCGTTTCGCCCTGATGCAGCGATGGGTCGACGATAAAATCCCGATCGAGGAACTGGACGATGGCGCTGACACACAACTTCATACCAGCGATTGGGCGACCAATTGTATTACGCAGGCCCTGACCAGTTCGATCGAACTGGCCGTGAAGGCGGAGGGCGTTACGTAAGACTAAGGATTGGGCCCGATCGCTAAAATTTAGCGGAGTTCTGTAAGTCGATCGCAGCGGTCCTTGGCCTATAAGCGGAGTTCATCCCATGCAGGGGGGCTGCGCCATGAGATATCTACCCGACCACGGTTTACCGCTTGTTCAGCTTAAGGAGCAGCGGCGGGACCTGGTCGTCGCATTGCAAAATCGCAACGGGCCGGTGAACGGCTGGGAATTGATCCAGATCGCCGCGGTCCAGCAGGCGATTTCGGCATTCGAGGACGTCATTGCCGACCTCGACGCCGAGATGGAAGCCGAAGCGGCGGCTTAAAGAGAAGCTCTCCCAAATCAGGCTTCGAGGTAGCGCGCCTCGAATTCGGCGCGCTCGGCCGCGCCAAGCCCGAGGCCATCGCGGAGATAGTCTTCGAGATCGCCATAGTCGGCATCGATGGCTTCGAACGCGGCGGCCAGAAACGATGTCTGTACCGAGCCGAGCACCTGCTTGACGTCGTCGGGCAGGTCACTGCTGGCGGTGGGATCCCGCCGGTAGAAGCGATTGGTCAGGAGATAATCCTCCGAAATCACCTGGTCCGGAACGCCGAGCGTATACAGGATCAGCGCGCAGGCGAATCCGGTGCGGTCCTTGCCGGCGGTGCAGTGAATCACCAGCGGCGCGCTGTCCTCAAGCAGATGCGCGAACAGCGTCCGAAAGCGCGGCGTGTTTTGCTGCACATAGCTGCGATAGGAATCGCGCATCACCTCGGTCGCGTGAACGGTCGACAGCGGCGTGCCGGTGGCGGCGATGGCGCGCAGGGCTGCGACCACCGTGGGCTCGACCGGCAGCGAATGCACCGTGATCTCGGCCATGCCGCACAGGGCCTCCGCGCGTTCCACGCGGCCGCGAAAATCGAACGCGCTTCGTACCCCGAGGCCGCGCACCACCTCGATGTCGCCGTCGGTGAGATGGCCAAGATGGTTGGAGCGGAAGATCTGTCGCCAGCGGATCCGGCGGTCGTTTCTTGCGGGATAGCCGCCGAGATCGCGGAAATTGCTGGCGCCGGCGAGATTGAGATGACGGGCAGGGCTGTCTGACATCTGGCTGACCTGGGCAATCCTGTTCGGCGGACAAATGAAGGGGAGGGCGTATTGGCTTTCCGCCATCTGGTCTATACTGAGCCCGTTGGGGGAAGGAACATGAATAATCGCAAGATCGCCGTTTTCGGGGCGGCTTTTTTTCTTGGCACGATCGGCGCCTCGGCCGCGTTCGCCCAGACCTTTCGGAATTATCGCTGCGCGGACGGGACTCAATTCATCGTCGGATTTTTCGAGTATGATTCACGCGCCCATCTGCAGCTCGACGGCAGGGCGGTGACGCTTGGCAAACGTCTTGCTTTTTCCGGTTTGCGCTATTCGGGAAGCGGCGTGACCCTGAAGATGACCAAGGCCGGCATCACCACGCTCAAGCACGCCAAACGGCCGGTAACGGCGTGCGAGCTGACATGAAAAAGGGCCGAAACGTTTTCGTTCCGACCCTTTCTTACTCTCCGAACCGCGCCTGAAGCTTCGAGCGCGTCGCTACCGAACTTATGGCCGGCATCAGTGGTCTCGTCCAGGCTTGGATTCGTCGATGGCTGCCTGGTGGTACCAGCTGCCGCTGCAGGCGGAGTCGCCGGCCTGTGCCGAAGCAACATCCGTGGTCTCGCCGTAGCGACGTCCCCCGAGAGCCGCGCGGCCCCCGGCCGGGAATTGGTAGATCTTGGCAGTTCCTTGATTCAAACTCGAATTCACCATCCCATTTCTCCTTCCGACGGAACGCGAACCCTGATGGTGCGCCCGACTCGTTCTCTTGTGGTTACTAAACGCGATATCGTCCGTGCCCTCCGCGGATGCAAGATGACCAAAAGAGAACCATATGATGGCTAAAACGTAGGCAACTCTGGTTTTGCTTCGTGTGAGGCAATGGGCAGATGACTAACGCTTGAGCCGACAACAAGGTTGCCGGCAAAGGGCGACCTGCTTGACGGTTGTTGCGGGGACCTGCCGCGGCTTTAATCGCGTGGCGGCGTCGCGAGCGAAACTGCCGGAGAATCGGGCTCGGGAGGGGCGCTCGGAGCGAATTTTGGCCGCTGGACACGCGTGCCAACCGCGCTTCTATGTCGCAGCAAAAAAGTGCTCCGGCAGGCTGGACATCCAGGAAACGGCGGCTGCCGCAGTGCAGCGATTGGCACTTTAATTGCTTGGTAAGAATCGGCCGATGGTGGCCGGGTACGCGTGGGGCGACCGATTGGCTTTCGGCACCTCACGTTTTTGCATCATCAACAGAGAGGCTCAATGACGAAATACAAGCTCGAGTATATCTGGCTCGATGGATATACGCCGACACCGAACCTGCGCGGCAAGACGCAGATCAAGGAATTCGATGCGTTCCCGACGCTGGAGCAGCTGCCGCTGTGGGGCTTCGATGGAAGTTCGACCATGCAGGCCGAAGGACATAGCTCCGACTGTGTGCTGAAGCCGGTCGCTGTTTATCCGGACGGCGCGCGCACGAACGGCGCGCTGGTGATGTGCGAAGTCATGATGCCCGACGGCAAGACCCCGCACCCCTCGAACAAGCGCGCCACCATCCTCGACGACGAAGGCGCCTGGTTCGGCTATGAGCAGGAATATTTCTTCTACAAGGACGGCCGCCCGCTCGGCTTCCCCGCCTCTGGCTATCCCGCGCCGCAGGGTCCGTACTACACCGGCGTCGGCTACAAGAACGTCGGCGATATTGCCCGCAAGATGGTGGAAGAGCATCTCGATCTCTGTCTCGCCGCCGGCATCAACCATGAAGGCATCAATGCCGAAGTGGCGAAGGGCCAGTGGGAATTCCAGATCTTCGGCAAGGGCTCCAAGAAAGCCGCTGACGAAATGTGGATGGCCCGCTACCTGATGTTGCGTCTGACCGAGAAGTACGGCGTCGATATCGAATTCCACTGCAAGCCGCTCGGCGATACCGATTGGAACGGCTCCGGCATGCACGCCAACTTCTCCACCACCTATATGCGTGAAGTCGGCGGCAAGGAATATTTCGAGAAGCTGATGGAAGCCTTCAAGACCAACCGCGCTGATCACATCGCGGTCTACGGTCCGGACAACCACATGCGCCTCACCGGCAAGCACGAGACGGCGTCGATCGACACCTTCAGCTACGGCATTGCCGACCGCGGCGCCTCGATCCGCGTTCCGCATTCCTTCGCCAACAACGGCTACAAGGGCTATCTGGAAGACCGCCGCCCGAACTCGCAAGGCGACCCCTACCAGATCGCTTCGCAGATCCTGAAGACGATCGCTTCGGTTCCGACCGGCGCGAAGGCTGCCGCAGCCTAAACATTTCGGCACAGGGCTTGGGTGGGGGCGCCCGGGCTGCAACCTGATCCGTCAAGGCAAAACCGCCTTGACGGATCATTGCGTTTTGATGACGGCGCTTCGAAGATGCGGCGTCAAGGCCGTTCCCCTGCGTTATGAACCGCGCTAGATAGCGGGTCACGCGCTTGCCGGGGACACGGCTATTGTTTGAGGGTTTCTACAAGGTCAGGTTTCAGCTCAACGATACGGTCGGCCGTAGCGTGATGTATGCGCGCGACGGCAAGATGCTCGGCGGCAATTCGGCCTTTGCCCACATCGGCACCTACGAAAAAATCGGCGACGAGATCGCCATCGAGATCAAGACCGTTCGCCATAATCCGGATCCGAATTATCGGGCGATGGCCGGCACCGACGATGCGACGCTGCTGGCGCGGGGCAGGCCGGACGGCGACCTCTATCGCTTCGATGGCCGCCTCAAGGAATTGCCGGGCGCGGTGTTCAGCTCGGTCATGACGCCGATCGAGGAGGAGGCGATACCGATCGCCGGCGGTGTCGGCGAGGGTGGCATCGTCAACGGCCTCTATTCCATTCACATCCGGATGCTGGACGGCGTCGATGGCGGCCTGACCGGCGTGATGCTGCTCAATGACGGCCGCATCCTCGGCGGCGACGCGTCGTTCTATTATCTCGGCACCTACACCTCGGCGAACGGACGCTGGAAGGGACAGATCCTCAATCAGGAGCATACCCCGGCCAGGGGCGAGAACCCCGTGTTCGGCGGCCATGAGGTAGGCATCGGCTTTGCCGGCACTTGCGACGACGAGGGAGCGCTGCTGGACGCCACCGCGCTGGCCGGCAAGCGCAGCCTTCGCCTGACCGCCGTCCTGAAACTGATGCGCCGGGTCTGATCGCCGATGGATAATACCGTGCGCGTGCTCTCGACGCTCGCCCTGAGGGGCGCGGTGCACGGCCTGGCCGGACGCTATGAAGCGGCCGGCGGCGGGCGCATCGATGCCGATTTCGCGCCGACCCTGGCGTTGCTCGATCGGCTGCGCGGCGGAGAGGGGGCTGACGTCGTCATTCTGACCCGCGAGGGGCTTTCGGAACTCGCGGGCGCGGGCTGCGTCGTGGAGGATAGTTGCGTCGACCTGGCACGCTCCTATGTCGGCGTTGCCGTGAAGGCAGGCGCAGCCCATCCCGATATCGCAACCGAAGCTGCGCTGCGCGCGGCGCTGCTCGGCGCCCGTTCAGTGGCGTATTCGCGGATCGGCGCCAGCGGCATCCTGTTCGCGCAATTGATCGAACAATTGGGCATTGCCGCCGAGATCAACGCCCGCGCCGTGATTATTCCGTCGGGCTTTACCGCGGAAAGGCTCGTTGGCGGCGAGGCGGACCTTGCCATCCAGCAGATCAGCGAATTGAAGCAGGTCAGCGGGATCGAAGTCGTCGGACCGATCCCGCACGAGCTGCAAACACCGGCGGTGTTTTCGGCCGGCCGCATGGTGGCTTCGCAGAAGGCCGATCAGGCCGACCGGCTGCTACATTATCTGGCTTCGCCGGAGGTCGCCCCGGTGCTGCGCGGTTGCGGGCTGGAGCCTTGAATTTGCCGGCTCTTCGACGCAACCTGCCGGGCATGTCCAGACGGATTTGCTCCTTTGCGGTCGTTGCGATCGTCGCCATGACGGCGCCGGCGCTGGCCTACGCGCAATCGGCGGACCTCGTTCTGTGCGACCGCGTTGCGGCCGATCCATCCGATCCCGACAAGCCGGCCGACGTGAAGGGCGTGCCCGATATCGCCGCCTCCGACATCGCGACCGCGATCAAATATTGCAAGAACGCCGCCAATGGATCGCGCCGGGCGATGTACCAGCTTGGCCGCGCCTACGCCGCCAACCGGCAAATGCCGGAAGCGATCGCCGCCTGGCGCAAGGCTTCGGACAAGGGATCTACTTCGGCGATGGTCGAACTCGGCGTGCTCTATGGCACCGGCGCCGGCATTGCACGTGACGAAGCGCAGGCGAGAAAACTGTTCGAACGCGCGGCCGAAGCCGGCAATCCCCGGGGAGTCAGCAATCTCGCCGCCCTTGGCGGCGGCGCCGGCGCGACCGCCGATCCCGCGCGCGCCCGCGAATTGTTGTCGAAGGCCGCCGAGACCAATGCCGAGGCGCAGTATCAGCTCGGCATGATGCTGGCGGAGGGCAATGGCGGATCCAGGGACGACGCCGCCGCGCGGGCGCTGTTTGAAAAGGCGGCGGCGCAAAATCACCCCGCAGCACTTGAGCGGATGGGGGCGTTTTCACAGGAAGGCCGTGGCGGACCGAAGGATTCCGATGCCGCCAAGGCCTATTACCAGCGCGCCGCCGCGCTCGGCGACGAGGACGCCAAGAAGGCGCTGGAGCGGATGCGATGTCCTTACGCGATCAAGGACAAGCGCGGCAATGTGGTGACGAATTTGTGCTTCTAGGCCGAGCACGCGGCCGTCCTACTTCATGTAATAGCCGATGTAGTATTTCGCTTTCTGGTAAGTCGTCGTCCGTGAAGAATTCCCAAGTCGTTGATTTAGAATCTGGAAACGGCAGGCTGGGGCAACCGAGTTTGCCGGGAATCGGGTGTGCGGAAGGGGATTCCTTGCAAATTTGATTTGTGATTCACTCGCCTTTGGATGTTTTGGCGGGGGACCAGATGCGACCACGGGAACGGCGGGAGACGGGAGAGCAGGATCTGTTCCGCTCCCGGCTCGACCAGATCATCGACCTGAAGCATCCGCTGGTGGCGCTGGGGCGCACGGTGGATTGGGAGTTCCTGGAACGGGAGTTCGGGGCGGTCTACACGGATGATCCCGGCCGCCCGCCACTGCCGACGCGATTGATGGCGGGGCTGGCGATCCTCAAGCACACCTACGACCTGTCCGACGAGGTGCTGTGCGAGCGCTGGGTCGAGAACCCCTATTACCAGTTCTTCTGCGGCGAGGAGTTCTTCCAGCACCGGCTGGTGTTCGATCGCTCGTCGCTGACGCGCTGGCGCAACCGGATGGGCGAGGAGCGGCTGCAGGCATTGCTGCAGGAGAGCCTGTCGGTGGCCACCAGAACCAAGGCGATCAAGCCGTCCGAGTTGTCACGGGTGATCGTCGATACCACCGTGCAGCCCAAGAACGTGACGTTCCCCACCGACGCGAAGCTTCTGAACCGGGCGCGCGAGAAACTGGTGCGGCTGGCGCAGCGCCACGGGGTAGATTTGCGCCAGTCCTATGCGCGCCTGGGCAAGTTCGCCCTGATCCAGCATCAGCGCTATGCCCACGCCAAGCAGTTCAAGCGTGCCAACCGGATGCTCAAGAAGCTGCGCACCTATCTCGGCCGCGTCATCCGCGACATCGGCCGCAAGATCGAGGGCAACAGCGGGCTCGAAGGGACGTTCGCACAGCTGCTATTGCTGGCGCGGCGCGTGCGCGAGCAGCAGCAACGTCAACGCGGACCGAAGGTCTATTCCCTGCATGCGCCGGAAGTCGAATGCATCGGCAAGGGCAAGGCCCATCGGCCTTACGAGTTCGGCGTCAAGGTCAGCGTTGCCACCACCCTCAAGCACTGCAAGGGCGGCCAGTTCGTCACCCATGTGAAGGCGCTGCCCGGCAATCCATATGATGGCCACACCTTGGAAACCGTGATCCCGGACATGGAAGCGCTCGTCGGCAACACCATCGCGCGCATCCTCGCCGACAAGGGCTACCGCGGCCACAATGCGCCGCCCGATTACAAGTTCAGGGTCTTCATCTCGGGGCAAAAGCGAGGGGTGACGCCGCAGATCAAGCGCGAACTCCGCCGCAGGTCCGCCGTCGAGCCCGTCATCGGCCATCTCAAAGCCGAGCACCGCATGGGCCGCAACTATCTCTGGTTCCGGCGCGGCGACGCCAACAACGCCGTCCTCGCCGCCGTCGGCTACAACTTCCGCCGCCTGATCCGCTGGCTCAGGATTTTGTTGCGCCAAATCCTGGCCGCTCTCTTCGCCGCGCCGTCGACCAATCCAGTCTGAAATCAGGGTTCTTCACGGACGACTAAGTCCGTTGCAGGTAGCCGGGATTTTTCCTTGCAGCGAGTTCGACCGCGCGCTCGATCCGTTCGCCAAAATCGCCGTGCGCTTCCTCATAATATCTGAAGCAGTCGTCGTCGAGCTTCACCGCGGCAATGATCGCGGTCTTGACATCGGCGTCGCCGGCCGTGGGATGCGCGCGTTTCAGCCGGCCGAAGGTCCGTCCATCCTCGGCATGATCGTGGTCGTGTTTCATCTTTGCCATGATCTCCGCCATCGGCCGCGCGGCGGCAGCGGCGTGCTCTTCGGCGGTCATCGGCTGACCCTCGAGCGTATCCAGCCGCGCGCTCTGCCGCCACAGCGCGTAAGCCGCGTCTTGCAGCGGCAGCCGAGCGGCTTCGGCTAAAATTTTCTCCACTTCCGTCATCGCGCTGTTGGATATCGATGCGAACATGAACCTTGGTCGACCGCGCGTGCTCGCGGGTTCGAACCCGGTTGCGCGAAAATGCATCTGCTGTCGGGGAACGCATTCGCGCCGTTTCGGCGCGCCGAAGGAGAGGCGCTCCCCTAAGATTGATCAATATTTGAAATACACGCTTGACGATTGCGACGTTACGGTATTCTCCTAACCGCAGGAGGGCACCGATATGAAAAATGCTGTGCTGGCGGTATTCACGTTCATCGCAATGCTGGGTGCGAGTGCGCCGCTCCGGGCGGCCACGGTGCATCCGTTTGAGGCGCCTCCAACGCTGAGCGAACCTGGCCCGCGGCTGGCGCCGCAGGCGCTGGGCGGCGCGCCCGCTCCCTGCAATCCGCAGGGGTCGATGTCACGGAACGGCTCGATCGTGTCGGTGGAACTCGATTTCGTGCTCGCGCAATTCAAGATCAACAACCCCGATCCGACCGATCCGCAGCCGAATGGAGAAGATCCTGTCCAGTTGCGCTCCTATGGCGGATGCAAGTCCGGTCCGGTGATCGATGTCAGGCCTGGTGACACCTTGCGGGTCGATTTGAAGAACGGGACCGCCAAGAGCGACCCAAGCTGCTGGGACAGTCCGCCGACAGGATTAAGCCTGCCGTTCGGAGTCGGCTGCTTCAACACCACCAATCTGCATACCCATGGCCTGCACGTCTCCCCCGCAGGCAATAGTGACAATGTGCTGCTGAATATCGCTCCGCAATCGCGGTTCCCCTATGAAATCAACATTCCCGCGGATCATCCCGCCGGCACGTTCTGGTACCATGCGCACCGCCATGGTTCGACCGCCGTCAACGTTGCGAGCGGAGCCTCCGGCGTTATCCTGATACGCGGCAATCGGCCGTATGCGCCGCCAACCCCGGCTAACCCGCATCCGATCGCGGATATCGATACCGTGCTTCACACCGCCGCCGGCGCCCCGCTGACCGAGCAGGTATTTCTGTTCCAGCAAATCGCCTATGCCTGTTTCGCGGTTCAGAAAAACGATCAGGGCGGCCCTTGGCAGCAGCTCTACACCACTGCGGGTCTCTATAACGTCAACAGCTCCGGTGCGTCGACGTCTGCGCCCTGGGTCTGTCCCTTGTCGACACCGCAAAATCAGGTCAGTCCCGGCGCCGTTGAAAATTTCGCGTTGCAGCTGGACTCGGCGACCATCTGGGACACCAACGGACGCTTCACCAGCATCAACGGCGTCGTCCAGCCGACGATCACATTGCCCGCGGGGCAGATTCAACGCTGGCGGTTCGTCCATGCCGGCATCCATGACACCATCAATCTGCAGGTGGTGCGCGCGAGTCCGGTTGGTGCGACCAATCTCATTGCCGCGTCCGCGCTCAGCGGCAATCGTCTGCAGCAAAAGGCCGACCTGCTGACCGCGTGCAACGCGACGGCGGGGACGCTGATACCGCAGTTCGAGATTGCCACCGACGGACTGACGCGGGCGAAGCTGCGCGAGATTCGTGCGCAGCCGGTGGGAGGAGGTCTGCTCGAGTCGAATTACCTTCAGCCGGGATACCGCAGCGACATCCTGGTCGCGTTCCCGTCCGAAGGCGATTATTGCCTGCTCGATCAGGCAGCCCCGCCGGCGCAGAGGGTCATCAACGGAAGCGGCAAGGGCGGCGGGCAAGGACCTTCAAACCCGCAGCTGCTGGCTTACGTCCACGTCAGGGGCGGGCAGGCAGTGACGGTGAACCTAAAGGACTATGTCGAACAGGCGTTGTTTGACGTCAATCCGCAGTTGCCGGCTCCCGTTCGTGACGGGTTGCGCGCGGGCGATCTCCGTCCCTGGGCGCCGTTCGAAGATCTGCCACCGGCGACAAATCCCGACGTTCAACAAGCCGCGTTTTCTATCAGCTTTACGCAGGATCAGGGCCTGCACTTCCAGGTCAACGGCAAATCCTACGATCCGGATGTCGTCAATATCACGCGGCAGGTCAACACGTCGGATGACTGGCTGCTGACGGCGCAGGGCGAGCCGCACATCTTCCACATCCACGTCAACCCGTTCCAGGTCATCGACGTGACCACGACCAACGCAACCGGCCAGCAAGTGTCCATTTTCGACAAGGACGGCAATTGCACCGCGGTGGCTGGCGAGGACCAGGGACAGTTAGCCAGCCAGTATTGCGGGATGTATCACACCTTCCGCGACACGATCTTTGTCGAGAACAATTATCAGGTCCACATCAGGACCCGATACGACCGATACATCGGCGAGTATGTCCTGCATTGCCACATCCTCGACCACGAGGACAGCGGCATGATGCTCAACATCGCCATCGTTCCCGATCTGAGTGCAGCGGGCGGTGGACTGGGTATGGTGATGAAACACAATGCGTCAGCGACGCCGTCGATGACGATGCCGATGCAGATGCCGATGCCGATGCAAATGAAGCATTAGGTCGGTTCGACGGCTCATTTGCCGAAAGGAGCCGGCGCCGGAGGCGCCGGCCAAGCGCGTAAATCCGGCTTGGGGGCACCCGGCGCTGAGGGTGTGGCGGGCGCGATGGGGTTGCGGAATGGTTCCCCCGTGATGGTTCGGGCTTTCGCTGCGACGCAACATGGATTAAGAGCGGCCGCAAGCTCTTAATCCATTCAGGCCCCCATGATCCGTCTCGATAACGTCAGCAAGCAAGTCGGCCACCAGATTCTCTTCATCGAAGCCTCCGCGGCGCTCCAGAAGGGCGAAAAGATCGGTCTCGTCGGTCCCAACGGGGCCGGCAAGACCACGCTTTTCCGGATGATCTCGGGCCAGGAACATCCCGACGAGGGCCAGGTCGCACTCGATCGGGGCATCACGATCGGCTATTTCAGCCAGGATGTCGGCGAGATGTCCGGCCGCAGCGCGGTGGCCGAGGTGATGGACGGCGCCGGCCCCGTCAGCCTCGTCGCAGCCGAGCTGAAAGAACTCGAGGCCGCGATGGCCGATCCGGACCGCGCCGACGACATGGAAGATATCATCGCGCGCTACGGCGAAGTGCAGGGGCGTTTCGAGGAACTCGACGGCTACGCCCTGGACGGAAGGGCGCGCGAGGCGCTGTCGGGTCTGGGTTTCAGCGAGGAGATGATGGAGGGCGACGTCGGCGCGCTGTCGGGCGGTTGGAAGATGCGCGTGGCGCTGGCGCGCATCCTCCTGATGCGTCCCGACGTCATGCTGCTGGACGAGCCGAGCAACCATCTCGATCTCGAGAGCCTGATCTGGCTGGAGCAGTTCTTGCGGGGCTATGAGGGCGCACTGCTGATGACCTCGCACGACCGCGAGTTCATCAATCGCATCATCAACAAGGTCGTCGAGATCGACGGTGGCACGCTGACGACCTATTCCGGCAATTACGAATTCTACGAGCAGCAGCGCGCGCTGAACGAAAAGCAGCAGCAGGCCCAGTTCGAGCGCCAGCAGGCGATGCTCGCCAAGGAAATCAAGTTCATCGAGCGCTTCAAGGCGCGGGCCTCGCATGCCGCCCAGGTGCAGAGCCGGGTCAAGAAGCTCGACAAGATCGAGCGCGTCGAACCGCCGAAGCGCCGCCAGACCGTGGCATTCGATTTTCTGCCGGCGCCGCGCTCCGGCGAGGACGTCGTCAGCCTCAAAAACGTCCACAAGGGCTACGGCTCCAGAAGCATCTATGAGGGGCTGGACTTCATGATCCGCCGCAGGGAGCGCTGGTGCGTGATGGGCATCAACGGCGCCGGCAAGTCGACGCTGCTGAAGCTGGTGGCGGGCTCGACCGAGCCGGACGACGGAACGGTGGCGGTCGGCGGCAGCGTGAAGATGGGTTACTTTGCGCAGCACGCGATGGATCTTTTGGACGGCGAGCGCACCGTGTTCCAGTGGCTGGAGGATTCCTTTCCGCAGGCCGGCCAGGGATCGCTGCGCGCGCTGGCCGGCTGCTTCGGCTTCTCCGGCGACGACGTCGAGAAGAAATGCCGGGTGCTGTCGGGCGGCGAGAAGGCGCGACTGGTCATGGCGCAGATGCTGTTCGATCCGCCGAACTTTCTGGTGCTGGACGAGCCCACCAACCATCTCGATCTCGCGACCAAGGAAATGCTGATCACGGCGCTGTCGGAATACGAGGGCACCATGCTGTTCGTCTCCCACGACCGGCATTTTCTGGCCGCACTCTCCAACCGCGTGCTGGAGCTGACGCCGGAGGGCCCGCATCAATATGGCGGCGGCTATTCGGAATATGTCGCGCGCACCGGGCAGGAAGCCCCGGGCTTGCGGAGCTGAAGCGCTTTGAGCCCGTAGCCCGGATGGAGCGAAGCGCGATCACGGCTACGAACATTTCGCATTGCTGCCCTTGGCTTGACGTCCGGACGTCGCCCGCTACGCTGCCGCGAAAAACCGGGAGCGAAACGAAAAAATGAAGCAGATCAGGATCGGCGACATCACCATCGACGCGGTGATCGAGCGCGAGGGGCCGTGGCGGCGGCCGCAGGATTTCTTCCCGGCCTATGACGAGGCCGTTTTCAAGCATCATTTGCCCGCCATGGAGCCGGAGGTGTTCGACACCGCGCTCGGCATGATGGTCATCACCTACCAGACCTTCGTGGTCCGCACGCCGCGCCACATCATCCTGGTCGACACCTGTACCGGCGAGGACAAGGGCCATCCGCCGCCGTTCGATTTTCCGGGCAAGGAGCGCTGGCGCAACGAGCTGTTCGCGCTCGGCATCGGCTACGAGCAGGTCGACTATGTGTTCTGCACCCATCTTCATATCGACCATACCGGCTGGAACACGACGCTGCGCGACGGCCGCTGGGTGCCGACATTCCCGAATGCGAAATACGTGTTTCACAAAAGGGAATATGCGGTGTGGGAAGCGGAATATGCCAAGGGCGCCAATCCGCCCGGCAAGGTTTTCCGCGACAATTGTCTGCCAATCGTGGAAGCGGGGCAGGCGCTGCTGGTCGATGACGATTACGCGCTCGACGACACCGTCACGCTGACGCCGACGCCGGGGCACTCGCCCTGCCATTGCTGCGTCAACATTTTCTCGCGCGGCAAGCGCGCGGTGGTGGCCGGCGACCTCATGCATCACGTGATCCAGTGCCGCGAACCTGACTGGTCGGCGAAGCCGGACTGGGATGCAAAGCAGTCAGCAGCGTCGCGCCGCAAATTTTTTGCTTCCGTGGTGGGCACCGATACGCTGATCCTGCCGATCCATTTCCCGACACCGACCGTGGGCCTGATCACCGCGGACGGCGATCGCTTCAACTATCGGTTCAAGCGGGAGTAGCCGAGCGGGGAAGCCATCATCTGCTCAGCGCGACTTCCCTGAACGCCTCGACGAGCGACCGCTCCAGCTTGCCATGCATTCCCAACAGGATTTCGTAAGCCTTTTCCCGGGGCATGGTTGGCTTGTAGGTTCGCTGCTCGATCAGGGCTGCGAAGATGTCGGATATGGTCAACATCCGGACGATGTCCTTGATGCTTTCGGCGCAAAGGGCGTCCGGATATCCACTTCCATCGAGGAATTCGTGATGATGCCTGACGGCATCGAGAATTTCCGGCGAGATACCCGCGTTTCCCTTCAGCGCCTCGTAACCCGCTCCCGGATGGGTTTCGATCAGGGCGCGTTCCTCGGGATCGAGGCGCCCGGGCTTGTCGAGCACGGCGAGCGGAATCAGCGCCTTGCCGATGTCGTGAAACATCGCGGCTGAATACAAGCGCTCGATGTCGGCCCTCGCCATGCCGAGGCTCAAGCCAAAGTCGATGGTTATTCCGGTCACCAGGAGGCAGTGCTGATAGGTGCCCTCGTGGTGACGGCGAACCGTCGTCAGCCAGTTCGACAGGCCGTTCTCGCCGACACTCTCGGCGATCTTGCTGCCGGCGTTTTTCGCGCCCCTGACATCGACCGGGGCGCCGCTTAATACGGCCGAGAACATCGAGGCGATGCTGGCGGCGCCGGCCGATGCCGCCTCCTGTCCGATCAACCCGATCTCATCCCGGGTTGTCGCAATGGCGTCGCCATCGGCGAGCTTCGCCAGCAATTGCGTTTGGCTGACGGGGTTTCTGAGGACGTGCGTCGCCCCCAGCGCATAGGCCTGGACGACCGACAGACGTCCCTTTCGATCGGTGAGAAAAATTCGCTTGGTTACGTGTTTTAGTTTTCCGGATACCGCTTTCAACGCTGAAATATTCTCAACCTTGCCCAGATCGGCAGCAACAACGACGGCGTCGATGCCATTGTGACGCAGGCTCGCTCCACCGAGCAATTCCGACGTTACGGCATGCTGCTGATCGAGCATCCTGGACAGCGCGGAAAGCCTGTCACGCGTATCAGCTATGACGTGAACGGACATAACAATTGGTCCCGAGGTCTGGTTGCGGTCCGTCCGCGCTGCGGCTTGTGTGGCCGCCCGGGTTTCCTTGCGTAAGAAAACGTTCGAGATCGGCGCAAATATTGAGCGCCGTGTCTTCGCTGAGTTCGAATTTCACCGCCGAACCGAAGGTATCAATCTCGATAATTCCGCGCAGCGGTTCTGCCGAAACGGTCGATATGGAAAAGTCGGTGATCTTGCGTAGACCGCGCATCAAGTAAGCCCTTTCTCTTCATCAATTCCAAAACGATGCCCCGTCCTGCGGAGCCTCGTGTAGCCAAACCAATGCCTCGCGCACTCCAAGACGGATAAGCCTCTCCTGCCTGATCGAGGACGGGCCGCCGTCCGAAAGATAAAGAATGAAACCCTTTTCATCCCGAAACAACGCTTCCAGCGCGTTGCCGGGTGCGAGAGATTGGACGTCGAGAAATGGAATAGTTCGCGAAGCAATCATTTGCATTTGAGTTCACCGCCTTATCAATGGAACATGAGGGGCGTGTATCGTTAGGTTGCAGCGACGGGCCGTCCCCGGGCCTTTGTCTTGATCTCGATGAATCGAACGCCGACCTCGGACCCGTCGACCCGGATGAGTTCGCATCGCCGGAATGCCAATCCCGTCGAGGATAGCAGCAGAAAAAATTCCTTGGCTTGAAGGACCTCAAGCGTTCCATCGACATCAAGTCGGGCGCCGGTTGAAGAAACATCGAGGAGCAGGCAGCTCCTTCGCCAAGTGCCGTCGACACCCATGAGGTTGACGGGGCGTTTGTGCTCGAGGCGGACGCGCTCGGATTTTCGATCGCCAAACGGCACTATTTTGCTCCGGCCATTGCGAGTGCTTTGCCCGTCGAATTGATTTCCATTTCAAGGTCATGGACGGACCCGAAGCGGATCGTTCGCTGCGCAACGGACAGGGGGAGCGCCTCGAAGGCCTCTCTGCGGCGCTCAATGTCCTCGGGCGAGATCGCCTGGGCGCCGCATCGATGGCGGATGACCGCAAATGTCGTCGTCCAGTTTAGCCGCGCGGCCCGGCAGGCAACGATGAGCCCACAGGGGTCGGTTTTTTCCACGATGGCCTCGATGGTTTCGATTGCGGCATCGCTGAGCAGCGATAGTGCCGCAATGAGGTTTGCACGCTCCCCTCGCACAGCAAAGCGGTTGACGGAAGAGTCGTTTAGCTTTCCAGCTTTGTTGAGCGCAAGCACCGTGGATTTCGGGCCTGAGTAATCAATTGGCTTAGGGGTCTTCGTGCCGATTTCAGTTTCTATGCTCTCAATGGTGGCCTCAATCGCTCCGTTCGCCCCGGGCGGGGCGACTCTAAGGAGCCGGGCTCGGCCCGCCTTGGTTGTTCCTGCAAGGAGTTCTCGAAGCATTTCAACCGGCATGTCAGGCCGAAGTACTAATGAGTCCGCAATGTCGTCATCGCGTTTTGCGGCGGCGACCAGCGCCAAATAACCCGTGCTTGAAAACCGAGCACCGGCATTCGTCGCAAGCAGACGGCGGGCAGTGGTGTCGCAGCGCTTCAGCAGTACATCGGTGAGCGATTCACTGAGTCGTTTTCGTCCCGAAATTGCGAGGAGATGTTGCTGGCTCCGGTTATCGGCGATCTCGATGAGGTCACGCTCTGGAAGCGAGTCGGATCCGCGCAGCACGGGCGCGGCAACCAGCGCCTCCTCGTGTCGGGCAAGACGGCGGATCGATTCCTTTGGCGCCGACTGCAGATCGGCGAGGGTTCTGCTGAGATGCACGAGCGTCTGCACCTCAATGCATGCCATCAGCCGGGTCAGGACCTCATCGAAAACGGCGACCTGAGACTCGTTCAGCCGGTCGGCGCCCGCGAGAAACAGGTTCGTTATCTGCCGCAGCATTTGACAGCGGCGCGCCGGCGATCCGCCTTCAATGGCGCGATCAAGTTCGGAAATAAAATCGTTCGAGGCGTGAATGGGCATCCGCGGCACCAATTCTTGTTCCGCTGCGGAACGAAAACTGTTCCGACCATCGAATTAGGCGTCACAATTATTAATGCGCCCATAAGAATGCGGCGCGTGGGGTTTCCTGATACCGCGTGTGATGGTGCAAACACTATCGAATTTAGGCAAAATGAGACTTGCTTCAGCTATTTTTCGGCGCCGACTCGCGTATCGTTCTCCCGACACGCATATCGTTCTTATGTCGGTTGGCGGACATACTCGGGAGGTGTCGAATTTGGTGCCGTTGACATTGCGCGCCGACGCAGGCTTTTTCCAAAAAGATTTTGAATGAACAATATTCCTCTCGCGTCGACGATGGCGCCGAAGATATTTCGATTTTCCGACATCGATGCATTTCGAAGTTCGGTGCGACATCTCAGTGTGGACTTCACGCCGCTTGTGCGAAAAATCTCGGCTGAGCAAATCATCCTGAACCTGGCGGGGTGTGACGTGAATTACACCAAGTCATTCCCGCGGATCACCGACGCGCAGCTTGCCCCGAATTGCACCGCCATTGGATTTACGATGGATGACGGGACGCCCATCCGTTTCAATGGTGTTGAAAGAGACCGTTCGGTCATAGTGATCGGAAGCAATGGAGCTGCCTTTAGTCAGGTCGAACGCACGCCAAGGCAGTACGCATCGTTCGTCTTTACGCCGGAGATCGAGGGGCGGGGTTGGCCTCAGGCCGGCCCCAACTTCAAGATATTTGAGACCAGCGTTTCCGCGCAACTTTCGCTGCGTGAACTCACATTGCAGGTGTTGTCCGTCTCATCGGGGTTTGTCGATACCTCGGACGTGCCCGCAGCCTCGGCTGCAATCCGGGAGTCCCTGCTGGCTGCTGTCGACAACGCATTCGCTGAGATGGTGACCACGCCGTGGGCCACGCGCGCGAATTCCGCCCGGCACTTCAAAGTCTTCAGAGATGTCCAGGCCGTATTGGCGGGCGATATTGCCCACCCGGTCTACAGCGGCGATCTGGCAAAGCAGGTTGGCGTTTCAGTGCGCACCATGCACGACGCGGTTAAGCGCTACCGGGGAATGAGCCTGCATCGGTACCTGCGGCTGAGGCGGCTATGGCTGGTTCGGCAACGGCTTCTGGCCGGCACTCATAGCGTTAAGGCCTGCGCGCTGGCGTTTGGCTTTTGGCACCTGAGCGATTTCTCCAGGAGCTATCGTTCCCAATTCGGCGAGTCCCCGTCGGAGACCCTCGCAAGATCGCGTGGGGTGTGACGGATCACGCGATCCAATGTTGGGTCGCGACGGCCATCGATTCGATGATCCGTTCGAACGGGACTGGCTGCTCGGGCTTTTGAGGCAGGAGCGCTTAGGCGCTTAGGCGCCTATGCGCCCTTTTCGCACTTCTTCAAGAAGCTGGTTTTGGCAGCGCCCGAAAGCGGCTTGCCGTCCGAACCGACGGCTTTGGTCTCGCAGCTATCGGCCATGCATTTCTTCATGAAGGATGCCTTCGCGGCGCCGGCCAGCGCTTTCCCGTCCTTGCCGACGGCCTTGCTCTCGCAGCTTTCCTGCGCGAACGCCGAGCCGGCGGCGAAGGTGGCAAGAATTGCAACTAAAAATAGACGTTTGAACATGAGGCTCTCCCAATCAGGACACGGTCGGATTGGATCGCGGATTCTTCAAGTGATCAAGTTCCCAAGCTTGATTTCCTTGATAAAGTGATCGGCATGGACTGTCCGCTCCCGGCCTTGGCGGACCAAAAACACGCGCCTGGCGCGGAAGAAACGTGGGGATGCAACGAATGGATTTCGAGACGCTGGTACAGACGCGCCGAAGCGTACGTGGCTTCAAGAAGAAGCCCGTGCCGCGCGCCGTCATCGAGGAGATTATCGAAGTCGCCAAGCGCGCGCCGTCCTCGATGAACACCCAGCCCTGGCATGTCCACGTCCTGACGGGCGAGCCGCTGGAGCGGGTCCGCCAGCGCAATGTGGAAGAGATGGTCGCCGGCGCCAAGCCCAAGCGCGATATCATCAGCCACGGCGAGTATCAGGGCGTTCACCGCGGGCGGCAGGTCGATGTCGCCAAAAAGCTGTTCGGCGCCATGGGCATCGCGCGCGACGACAAGCCGATGCGGCAGGATTGGGTGTTGCGGGGTTTTCGGCAATTCGATGCGCCGGTTTCGGTGGTCTTGAGCTATGACCGGATCCTCGATCCGGGCGCGGTGTGCCACTTCGATCTCGGCGCGCTCTGCTACGGCATCGTGCTGGCGGCGTGGGACCGGGGCCTTGGCAGTGTTATCAACGGCCAGGGCATCATGCGATCGGATATCGTGCGCGAGGTGGCCGGCATCCCCGAGGACGAGGCCATCATGACCTGTGTGGCGATGGGATATCCGGATGACAGTTTTCCGGCTAATTCGGTCCGGTCCGATCGCGAATCGAACGGTGATTTCGTGCGCTATGTCGGGTTCCATGACTAGGCGCGGGCGGCGCGTTAACCATGGGGACGGACGGCCGCCTTAGCCGTTTGTCTCGATTATGCCTCAGTTATGGCCCTGATATTGTATCCGGCCTTTCGATGAATCCCTGCGGGGTGGGCGCTCCAACGGGTGGAACCGGGGAATCGATGACGTCAGTCAGGACGACAGCTGATCGGCTATCGTTGCATCGCCGCTTCTCGTGGTCGGAAACGACCGCGCTGGCGTTGGCTGCGGTCGCTCTGGCGCTGGGCGCGGCCGCCTGGATCGCCGATTCCGCCAACACGGCCATTCTCCCCACCGCGGCGCTGCCGGCAAACGCCGGCCTGCCGTCGTTTGACGATCGTTTCCAGCAGGCGTCCACGCCCGAATCGCCCGCCGGCAACTTTGCCTCACGCACCCTCGACCAGTCGGCGCTTTCGGCCGCCGAGATCAGGCTTCGTGAAGCCAGGGGGCTGCTCACCCAGCAGTTGCAGACCCAGGGCTGGCGGTCCGCCGCGCTCGAGGATGCGCCCGGACCCAAGGTCGAGGAATCCAGGCCCGCGGCCTCGTCCGGGATTCCGCTGCCAAAATCCCGCCCGGCCGAGGCAAACCTCGACACGCGGGCAGGGGCGGCGGCGTTCGCCCAGGCCGACACCACGGCCCAGCCTGACCGGCGCACCCTGCTGCAAAAGCTGTCCGACCTGATCCCGGGACGCATCAGGCTGGCCTCGCTCGCCCCGGACGGCGGATTGTTCCACGACGGACCGGATCTCGGGGCGCTCGGCTACGACGGGCAGACTGCGGTTTACGATATCTCGGCGCATGCCGTTTACATGCCGAACGGTTCGAAACTGGAGGCCCATTCGGGAATGGGCAGCCTGATGGACGACCCGCAACACGTTCATGAGGTCAACATCGGCGCGACACCGCCGGCGGTCTATGATCTGAAGCCGCGCGAGCGGCTGTTCCACGGCGTCCGGGCGCTGCGCATGATTCCCGTCGACAGCAACGCGACGCTCGGCCGTTCCGGGCTGCTGGCGCACAGCTACATGCTCGGCCCCAACGGCGATTCCAACGGCTGCGTGTCGTTCAAGGACTACGATCGCTTCCTGCAGGCGTATAACAATGGCGAGGTTACGCGTCTCGTCGTCGTGCCAAGTCTTGGCGATGCGGCTTCGCGACGTTCGACCTCGCAGTCATGATGGCTTTGTTGCAAAAGCGAGCGATGACGAAGAATTTCGATTTCCTCGTTTAGAACCAAGTCATGACAGATGTATCGAAGTCCGAAACGCCGCTGCGAGCCACCTTCAAGATCAAGCTGAACGGAGCAACGATTTCGATCGCGACCGTTGGCCAGGCCTATCAATTCATCACCAATCTCAGTTCGATCGAGTGGATCGAGTTCAAGTCGTTGCACGACGACGCCATCAGCGCGCTTCAAGGGGCGGCCGGCAATGCGATGTTGACCGTGCAGGCGACCAACGCGCTGCGCGCGCTGTTCGTTCGCTCGAAACTGCTCTGAAAACCGGACCGTTCGACGCGACGCACCTGCTGCGCCTCCGGTTTCGCCAGACGAAACTTCGGCGCGGTTCGAGCTGACCGGTGCGCTTTCTGCTGTTCATGCAAATTGGAAATGCGCTACTGCTTTGAACCATCCGTGGCGCGTGAGGATCGACTTGATGAGCACCGATGAAGAAACGGAAATGATCCGCGAGACGGTGGCGCGGTTTGTGGATCGGGAACTGATTCCTCTGGAGCCTCATTACCTGAAGTCCAAGCTGCCCGGCAGCGACCATCCCGAATTGACCGCGGAGCAGAAGCAGCGGCTGCGCACGGTCTCGAAGGATCTTGGATTGTGGGGCCTCGACGCGCCCGAAGATCTCGGCGGCCACGACCTGCCGACGCGCACGATGGCGGCCGTGCACGAAGAACTCGGCCGCACCTGCGTGCCCTTTGTGTTGCCGCCCGACTCGCCGAACCTGCGCATGCTGCAGGCCGTCGGCACCGAGGTGCAAAAGAAGAAATATCTGCAACCCTATATCGAAGGACGGATGACGTCGGCGATCGCGATCTCCGAGCCGGGCGCCGGCGGCGATCCCGCCGCGATGAAGACGCGGGCGGTGCTCGACGGCGCGCAATGGGTTTTGAACGGCCGGAAGATCTGGATCAGCAACGCCCGCGCGGCCGATTTCATCATCGTGATGGCCCGCGTCGGCAGCGACGCGCGGCAGGGCGGCATCTCGTCTTTCATCGTCGAGAAGGGCACGCCCGGATTCATCATCGAGCGCGAAATCCCGATGCTCGGCGGCGGCTCGACCTACGAGATCGTGTTTGAAGACTGCCGCATCCCGGTCGATTCCGTGCTCGGGGAAGTCGGCAAGGGCTACGCGCCGATGCAGTTGCGGCTGCGTACCCGCAGGCTTGAAATGGGATCGACCTGCATCGGCATCGCGCGGCGCGCCAGCGACATGATGTGCGAGCACGCGAGGCAGCGCGAGACGTTCGGCGTCAAGCTGGCCGAACGCCAGGCGATCCAGTGGTGGATCGCCGATATCGCGACGCGCATGCATGCGTGCCGGCTGATGGTGCGCGACGCCGCGGAAAAGACCGATCGCGGCGAAGACGTCAGGCATGAGGCCTCGATGATCAAGGTGTTCGCGACCGAGATGGCCTATGACGCCTGCGACCACGCCATGCAGACGCTCGGCGCACTCGGCATGACGCTGGAATTGCCGCTCCACGCGCTGTGGCAGAAGGCGCGGCTGATGCGGATGTATGAGGGGCCGAGCGAAGTCCATCGCCAGTCCATCGCCCGCCGGGTGCTGGGGCTTCACGGATAGTCGTGATGTTGATTTGCCGTCAGCACAAGTTGCATCGCGGGCGGATTACGCCGCCCTGACCTCGGCGAGGAAGCGGTTGACCTGGCCGGTGAGATCCTTCGATTGCGACGATAGCTGTTCCGCGGCTCCCAGCACCTGACTGGCGGCGGCGCCGGTGTCGTCGGCGGCGCGCTGGACGCCGGAGATGTTGGCGTTGACCTCCTGGGTCCCGCGCGCGGCTTCCTGGACGCTGCGGGAAATCTCCTTGGTCGCCGAGCCCTGCTCCTCGATTGCGGACGCGATCGCAATCCCGATCTGATCGATCTCGGCGATCACCTCGGCCACGTTGCCGATCGCGGTCACGGTCTGGTCGCTCGCGGCCTGAATCGCCGCGATCTGTTCGGAGATTTCGGTGGTGGCTTTGGCGGTCTGGCCGGCCAGCGATTTCACCTCGGAAGCGACGACGGCAAAGCCCCGTCCGGCATCGCCGGCGCGCGCGGCCTCGATGGTCGCGTTCAGCGCCAGCAGATTGGTCTGCGCCGCAATGTTCTGGATCAGGGTCACGACATCGCCGATCTTCTGCGCGCCTTCGGCCAGCGAACGCGCGGTATCGCCGGTGCGCCGTGCGTTCTCGACCGCACGCGCGGCGATCTCGGTGGATTGCGCGACCTGGCGGCCGATCTCCGATATCGAGGACGTCAATTCCTCGGTGGCGCTGGCGACCGTCTGCACGTTGGTCGAGGTCTGTTCGGATGCCGCGGCGACGACGGCGGCCTGGCGGTTGGTGTCGGATGCCGTCGACGACATCGACTGCGCGGTGTCTTCCATCACGGCGGAAGCCGACGACAATCCGCCGACGAGTTCGCTGACCTTGGTCTCGAACGCGCGGGTGAGATCGTCGAGCACGCGGGCGCGCCGCATCTTGATTTCGTTCTCGGCTTCCTTTTCCGCGGCGAGGCGATCCGCCTTGATCATGTTATCCTTGAACACCTGGACGGCGGACGCCATCGCGCCGATCTCGTCGCCGCGGCCGGCGCCCTCGATTTCGCTGGCGAGGTCGCCGCTGGCGAGGCTCGACATCCTGGCCGTGAGGTCGACGATCGGCTTGCAGACGCGGCGACGCACCATCATTACGAGGGCGGCGCTGGCTGCCGCGACCGCGATCAGCCCTGCGAGCGCGATCAGGAAACTGAAGCGCGCGGCGGAATAGCCGGTGCCGAGGATCTGCTCGGCGTTGTCATAGAACGCGTCGCGCACCTCGATGATCGCCCCGAGGCCGCGTTGCGACTCCACAAAATAGGTGTCGAGATCGTGCTCATATTTGCCGCTGACGGCGCCGTCCTTCACCAGTTTCAACTCTTTGCCGAAACGCTCGACATAGTCCTCGTTCATCTTGCCCAGTGCAGTCGCCACATTGGCCGGCGTTGAGGCATTGCCGCGCAATTCCTGCAGCGACATCAGGATCTGGTCGTTGCGGCCCTGCGAGCGGCTGATATCCATCTTCTCGGCCTCGGTCGCTGCGCGCTGGGCGCCGACGAGGTTCTTGTGCAGGCTGGCGTTGAGGCCGCCGACGTCGCGCAAGGTCCAGGCGATGTTGGCGTAGTTCGCCTGCCGGTAGGCGTCGCCATCGAGCAGGGCGATCTTGCGGACCTGCCCGTCGAGCAGCGTGGTCACGGCAGTGTTGAAGACCGCGTTCTCGGAGACGATCTTCCTGGCGGCATCCTTGCGGGTATCGGCCGGACCGTCGATCGCCTTGTCGATCGACTCGCGCAGGGCAGCGAATTTGACGTTCAGGGCGTCGATGCCGGCCATCACGGCCGGGGCATCGTCGAACGCGCCGGGCAGGGTGCCCTTGACCTCGTTCATCTTGTCGCGCGCGCCATCGGTCTGCTTGCGGTATTTGTCGAGCTCGGCTCGCAACTTCGGATCCACGGCGGGCGGTCCCATCAGGATATTGGTGGCGAAGCCGCGTTCGGAATTGAGATAGCGCGGAATGTCGCCAACGGCGCGGACGATCTCCAGCCGGCGCTGGGCGACGGAAACGTGGTCCATCGTCTGGTATTTAGTGGCGGCGACATAGACCGCCAGGCCCCCGCCAACGGCGGCAAGCGAGGCGATGGCGGCGGTCAGGAGGGTACCGATTTTCATGGGGATTGGCCGTTCACGATGGGTGTGGGGCGAGTTGCCCACTATCGTAAATAGCCGGTGTTAATCTCGGGTTTACGCTTGCGGCGCGCGAGCACCTGCGCGGGTCCCGAAGGCCGTCAGGGTAGCGCAATCGAATAGACGAGCTGGCCGGTCCACCAGCCGATTTCAGCGTGTGCGGGTTTCTTCGACCGTACCGCGCGTCGCGGATTTATGCTGGGCGGGTGCGCCGGAACCGGAACCCAGCTCCTGGCATGGCAGCTCCATCCACGATCCATCGGCCGCCTGCTGGTAGGCGTGACAGGACGATGAGGTCGATTTGTCGTCGGTCTTCTGGGGCGTGGAATTCTTCGCCAGCACTGGCGCCGTCATCACAGCCAGGGCGGCCACCGAACCAACGAAGATCGCGCGTTTGATCCGCATGGGAGGTTTTCCTTCTCGAAACGAGCGCATTTCGTAAAAAGGATTTTGGCGATTTTTTCTGTTGGGATCAGCGTGCAACGATTTGATTAATTTTCGGTAGATCGATCGTAGCCCGGCGCCCTGCGAGCGGCCGGCCCTAACGGCGAAAACGCGCGATTGATCCGGCAATGATCTGCATGACCACGCCGATAACCCATCCCGCCATAATCATCCAGGTCCAGGCGATGTGTGGATCGTGACGAAGCACGATCACGCCCACCGACGAAAAAGCCGACGCCGCCGCCAGAAACGTGCCGACGGCGCTCAGGAATTCCGCGGTGTCGATCTTGCCGCCATCGCCGCGGTTTGCCGCCTGTTCATCGTGCGGATGAAAGGGCAGGGGTGGCGTATCGATTCCCAGGTAGAATCCGACGGCACCGCCCATCATCATGAGCAGCAGGAAAGCCTGCGTCGTCAGCGCGGCGACGCTGGTCCCGACCAGGGCTGCAACGAACAAGCCGCTGGCGGCGCCGGCCATGGCCAGCCCAAGGCGCTCCAGAACGTGGGCGAACTTCCTTACGCGAAAACGCATCGCGATGCTCCGCTGCGAGCCCGGGGAAGACTAGGACGATTGTTCGCTGGACGAAAGTCGGCCAAAGGCGGTACCCCCTGAAAACATGAGGCAAGGACAGCTTGTGGGGGATGGCCGCGCGGCGTATTGCGCCAGATCAAGATTGGCGGCTGATGACGCCGAGTCTATCATCACCGCGCGGCCTGATGCAGTGTGTGGATATCATGACCCATCGCATTCTCGTCCTCTACGGCTCCTATCGCTCCGACCGGATGGGCATCCGTCTCGCCCATTTCGTCGTCGAGGGCTTTCGTGCCCGGGGCGACGACGTCGAACTGATCGACGCCAAAGCGGTCGGCCTGCCGATGCTGGACCGGATGTACAAGGAATATCCGAAAGGCGCGGCGCCGGCGGCGTTGGAAAAACTCGCGGGCGAGATCCGCGGCGCCGACGGTTTTGTCTTCATCACCGGCGAATATAATTGGGGTGTCCAGCCGGGGCTGAAAAACCTCACCGATCATTTTCTGGAAGAATGGTTCTGGCGCCCCGCCGCCATCGCCAGCTATTCGGCCGGACGTTTCTCAGGCGCGCGGGCCGCGACCGCGTGGCATGGCACGCTCTCGGAAATGGGCATGGTGGTGATCTCGTCCACGATCGCGGTGGGGCCGATCGCGCAGACCCTCTCGGTGGAGGGTAGACCGAACGGCGAGGGCGGCAAGGCGCTGGAGCATGCGTTTCCCAGGTTTGCCGATGATTTGACGTGGTGGATGGAAGCCGCCAAGGCGCAGCGGGGGAGGAAGGCGCCGCCTTATTGACGGCGTGCCCTCAGGTGCCATGCCTCAGAACGCCCCGCTTTCGGCGCGGCCGAGGTGTTTTGCGTGCCATTTCGGGCCGGGCCCTCGCATGTAGTGAAGTTCAGGCCGGTAGGGATTACAGGCATTCCTGATCAGTCTGTGCCACCTCGTCACGAAGCCGTTCAAGCGCAAGCGGAGCCGTGTCGATGATTGCGCGATTGTCATGGCGTGCTCTCAATGCGGCTTGCCGAGCATGGAAACGAAAGGCACGGCGAAGATCTCGTCGCCGGAAGCATCGCTGACGTGCAGGACCCAACTGCGCCAGTCTTCCGTACTGGGCGTCATGATCAGCGACCGCACCACCAGGGCGGCGTGGTCACGCGCCTCGGCCAGATCGCCAATGGCAGCGCCGTATTGATCGATCATTACCCGTTCAGTGTTGGAGCAATGGAAATAGACCTGAGCCATGTTCCGCCTCCGAATCAAAGCGAGGAGCAGGCTCGAAAAATAGCAGCGGCAACGTCCGCGGGAAATTCCGATGGATTGCGTACGGGGTTTTACGGGGAACGTGGTCGCCGACCGCGCCGCGACCGACCGCTGCGCCTTACTCCAGGCCCTGGACCGGCGGCGCCGTGGTGGTGGTGGAAGCCGTTTTCGGAGGCGGTGGCACTTGCGCCGGCGTTGGCGCACTGGCCTGACTTCGCGGCGCCGACTGAGCGTCGGCACGCGACACCCGCGTCTCCTGCGCTGCGGGCTTCCGAGCCTGGCGGGCGGTGCCGGATCGTCTGAAGCCCCATGATCGCGCAATCGACGGCCCGGCCGTGTAACCGACGATCGCACCAGCGAGCGCGCCGACCGGCCCGAGTACCACGGCGCCAGACAATGCTCCGAGCGCGGCATCCCCGCCGCGTTCCTGCGCCATCGTTGCCGACGGAACCAGCAACAGCGCCAACGCCGCAATCGCGATTGTCCCTTTCATGCGAGTTCGCTCCATCCAGAGCCGCAGCAAAGCGAAAAAATGCGGCGGGAAGAGGTGGAATTGGTGGCATGCGGACCTGCAGCGACGGCCTTTTGCATCGAACGAACAAGTTCCCTGGTCCGCAGCGCGCGAGATTAAATGCGGACACAGGGGAACGAGCCCCCGGCTGGAGGGTTTGGAACAGGCTGCAGCGGAACCGGCTATTGCAGGCCCCTGCGGCTTTCGGGGGCGAGTCGACATCGGGAGAGCGACATGATGTCCGAGACGCAGATTCACGTGATCGCGCGGCAGATGGTCGAGCGGCACGGTTTCGAGGCGATCGCCCAGGCAGCCCAGATCGCCCAGGATTGCGAGCGCAAGGGCGACGCCGAGGACGCGCGAGAGTGGCGTCACATCGAAGACGCCATGAAGATGATGCGGGGACCGCATCAGAGCTGACAGCGGGCGGCTTGTGTCCGGCTCGACAACGCGTGCTAGCATGCGCGTCGTTTTGATCTCGGAGACCGTCCGACATGAGCCTCTTCAGCACGCCCTTCGATCCCGCGCGCGAGGCGGCGCTGGTGACCGGAGCCGGCAACGGCATCGGCCGCGCGATTGCGCAGGCGCTGGTCGGCGAGGGCGTGCGGACCGTGTTCGCCGATATCCGCGAAGACACGGTCATGGCCGCGATCAAAACCTCAGCCCGGCCGGAACTGGCGTTTCCCTTTGTCGGCGATCTCGCCAGCCGCGCCACCTGCGATGCGCTGCTTGCGCACGCACAGTCCGCGGTCGGGCAGGTAACGCACTTCGTTCACAGCGCCTCGCCGCCGCGGCGCGAGGCCGATCACCCCATGGCGGTGGACCGCGAGACATGGCAACAGATGCACGCGGTCAACCTCGACGCCGGCTTTCACCTCGCGCGCGAACTGGCGCGAACACTCATCGCGGCCAAAGCGCCCGGCTCGTTCCTGCTGCTGACCTCGCTGCACGCAGGCACGCCGCGCAACCTGCCGCATTACTCGACGGCGAAAGCGGCGATGGCGATGCTGGTGAAGGAGCTGGCCAAGACGTTTGGCCGCTATGGCATCCGCGTCAATGCGCTGGTGCCCGGCGCGATCGCGGCCGGCGGCTTCGTCGCCGATCCGTCGCTGGCAAAACACATCCCGCTCGGCCGTCTCGGCCAGGCCACGGATCTCGCGCCGATGGCGCTGGCGGTGTTGTCGAACCGGGTGTCGGCCTATGTCACGGGAGCTGCGATCGTCGTCGATGGCGGCCTGTCGCTGACCAACTGGTTTGATCCGCCGACGCTCGATGAACTGTGACCCAATCACCACACCCGAAAGGAATAGCGTTGGCGAAATTGTGGCCGCCGGGATCCGGCCACGTTGCCGCCCCGATTGGATTCGGACCATGACGGCATGTTGGTTTTCGGCTTGGGCTGGGGCGCGAGTTGGGGATACAACATGTGGTCCATCGGCTGTTCCGGTACTGCGTCCGTCGACTTCACGACAGGCCGTAAAATCATTCGGCTGCTTGCGCTTGCGCTGGCAGCGGCTTCACTGGCGGCGTGCGCGCAGTCCTCTGTGGTGAGCCAAAGGTCCGAACTTCACCCGACCAAGCAGGCGTCGCTGCAACACGTTCGAACGGCGTCGTCCGTAACGCACCGGCGTGTGGCGTCGGTGAGAAAGCATACCCCGTTCGCATCGCACCGGAATGCCGGCGACACCAAAGTGGCATCGCAGGGCGTTGCCAGCTTCTACACCGAGGGGACGCAGACCGCGAGCGGCGAAAAATTCGATACGCATGATTTGACCGCGGCGCATCCGACGTTGCCGTTCGGCACGAAATTGCGCGTGACCAACGTATCCACCGGCCGCTCGGTGACGGTGCGGGTCAACGACCGCGGTCCGTACGTTCACGGACGAATCGTCGACGTCTCCTATTCCGCGGCGGAGTCGCTCGGAATGGTTGGAAAGGGCGTTGCCAACGTCAAACTCGACGTTGTCCAATAGAGCGTTTTCGAGCGAAGTGGATACCGGTTCGCGTGAAGAAAACGCGTCCAAGCAAAAATCTATAGCTTCGGTTCTGATTGAATCAGAACCGAAGCTATAGCGACCATCCCCGCGTGGGGGATGGCGCGCCGATCAAGCTTCCTTCTTGGGCGTGTACTGGCCCACCACGCACTTGTACCGTTGCAGCGTCCACTCATGGTACGGGCCCTTGGCGAGCCAATCGGCGATGCCGATCTGCGCGTTGACCGTACAGGCCGCCATGGTGATTCCCGACTGATCGCTGTTGGTGACGACTTTCTCGAGGCAAAGCTGGCCGTTGCAGAGAACGGCGACAAGAGTAACGAGCATGGTGTCCTTCGCTGATAAGGAATTCCCCGGTCGGTTACATCTATGCAGACTTCGTGCCACGATTCGGGCCCGCCAGGCTCTCCGTAGTGTTCCGGTGGCGACGACCAGGACGTTCGGGGGAGCAGGGAACTTTCATCTTCCGCGCGCCACGCCTGGCTGACGCACGCGCCGGTTTCGCACGTCGGTCGCTGCGGTCGCGATTGCCGCGATGGTCCCGGCCGGGTTGACGGCAATCCTGTCCTTTACACTTGTATCGCTATTTCTGCCGGGCACCTTGTCCGGAGGTGTTATTACGTTTCGCTGGTGCGCCTTACGAATTTTGATCTACCCGTCGGACAGATATTGCCTCTCTCCGCGAAGAGCGGGGCAAGGGGAAGACTCCGACGGGCATAGTGAAATATTTTCCGCAAGAGGGCTGGACTGGATTTTGGTGATTTTCCCGTCGGGAAAATCGCGGCGTCTCTTTGCCGGTCGATGGCGAGGCGAATTGCACTGTGGTGGTCCGCGATCGCGGTAAATTCTTCCAGCGCGCGGCGTGACGCCGGTTGGGGTCACGTTTATATGATATGTATCATTCCATTGAATGTCGGTGGGGCAATTCTATGTGTCCAGAACGAACGCACACGACAATCCGCGCAAGCGGGTTGGTGCGGTTCGCAACGCTCACGAATTGATCAACTCAGAAGGGGAATCGACGATGACCAGGTTCAAGCTTTTCGGCGTAGCTGCCGTTCTTTCGGTCGCGATGGCGGCGCCGGTGATGGCGCAACAGGCGGTTCAGGAGCCCGGCGAACAGGCATTCTACCAGAGCCTGGGTGTTGGCTCCAGAAACAGCGGGAGCGCGAACGCCATGGCATCTGTCGGCGGCGTCAAACTATCCGTCGCGCCGGCGAGGCACCGCGCGCACGCATCGAGGCATGACGTCAGCGCACGGCGACAATAAGCGAGCTGCGACGGCCCGTCGGGTGCAATGAGATTGGATCGGGGGCGGAGCGCTGGCGCCGTCCCGTAATCCCCTGCGCAACGGGATCCGAACAGGCTGCTTCAACCAATCAGGTTCTACCGCACCGGCAGCGGCGGGCGCACTACCGGGTTGCCGTCGCTCTCAACCGTTGCCTGCGCTTCAGGCACCGGCTGCGGCGCGACCGGCGCCGCGGCGGCCGGCGGCAATGGCGGAGGCGGCAGATAGGGCGCGGCTGAAGCTGTGGGCCTCGGCTTGCGGGGTAACCCGATGGCCGGCCGCAGCGGCGCTGCCATCTTGGGCGCGGCTATCCGGGGGCGCACGCTCGGCTCGGGAGCCCTGACCTCCGACGCTTTCATTTCGGATGCCTTGTCAGATGCCTTGGCGAGGTCGCGCGACATCTGCTCCTGGCCGGCCCTGAGTTGCTCGACGCTGGCCTTGAGCTGCTCGATCTGTTGCGCCATCGACGCCAGCGACTGCGCCTGATCGGGCGCGGGGGCGTTCGGCGCGACGGCTTCCGCGGACTGGGCCGGAGCGGCTGGTGGCGCGGGTACTGCCACTGGCGCGGGCGTCGCTTCCGGCGCGGTGGCCTGAACCGCCTGAACGTCGGTCGCATCCGTTTGCTCAGCTGGCGCTGCACTAGCCGACGACGACGACGCAACGAAACTTGTCGCAACGAAACCTGGCGTCCAGTTTGCGATCATCGCCTTGGCCGTATCGCCGTAGTGCCGCCACGCTTCCGCGGCGGCGGCGCTGCCAAGCGCGAACAGGAAGACGAACAATACGCGCGACAGCTTTTTGCCCTTCGACGACCGGCCGCCCGGGGCGCGGATATGGTCATCCGCGCGAAACGTCGCGTCGAGCGACGGCGCGACGGCAGCGCCGGTCGGCCGCGGGTGAATCTGCGGCTCCGCGGCACGGCTCATTGCGCCTGGCGCGAGCGTCGAAAAATCCGGCTCCGCTCGCGCGGCCAGAACGACGCCGGGTGCGATCTCGAGCACGTCGTGCGGATCGTTGACTCGTTCGAGTTCCTTCAGCAAGGGATGCATGGGCGCTCCGTACTCGGTCCAAAGTCGTCCGCATAAACCGGACCGCGGACTAACTGTTACGTCGACGAACCTCTGGCCTGCCCCACAACTACAGCCGGGTTTGACCAAAGCAAGGCGAAGGGATGGAGAGGTTGCGGCCATCCATAGCAAGGGAACCGGAACCGCCGACGGATGGCAGCACCCATCCCCCGCCGCCCAGCGCGCGCGACGACGGCGCTGCGCTGCTTCGGCACCAAATTGTCACGCTCTAGGCGAATTGCGGCCAAAGCGCGCTGGCAACACGCGACAGGTGCAAGGGACGGACAGGGGAATAGCTTGGCCTACAGGATGATCGCAGAACGCGAGAACGAATCGCTCAATATCGAAAGACAGAGCTCCCTGATCATTGTTGCCAAGGCGCGGATTTTCGCCAGCGAAGGCTGGCAGGTCGTCATCACCGACGCGGACGGCAAATCCTATGCGCCTCCGGAGTTCGATCAGTTGTTGCCGGCCCGATCGCTGTTGGGGCAGAGCCTCCGCTGATAGCCTGAAATAGATTCATCAGCAGTCAGCGCCGGGCTTGGCCGTCCGAAGGCCGGAATCGTTTCCCGGTCGTGACGAACCAAAGCCGCTATCGGACAGCGGCGGATCACGCTTTGCCCGCTTCCATCTTCTGTCTCAGGCTCAACGGGCGCATATCGGTCCACAGCTCCTCGATGTACTGAAGGCACTCCGGCTTCGTGCCGGTCTTTCCTGCCGACTTCCAGCCCGCAGGAAGCGCCTTTCCGGCAGGCCAGATCGAATACTGCTCTTCATGATTGACCACCACCATGTACATCCTGTCGTCGTCCGGGTCTTCCATGGCTCAGGCTCCGCTATTAGGATGCCGCACCTTTGACCTCCTTAAGGTAGCAAGCAAGCACATTCACCAACCGGTCTGTGTCGGAGGCAACAAGCAAACGCTGGGAGACTGACGCCATGGCCTTTTCATTCTACGACGCCACCGTCGCCAACTATCTGGAGATCCTCGGCGCGGTCGGCGGTCTGCTCGAGAAGAGCCTGACGCATTTCCACGACAAGGGCATCGACCCGGCCGACGTCGTCGAGACGCGGCTTGCGCCCGACATGATGCCGTTCCGTTTCCAGATCGTCTCGGTCGCGCATCATTCGCGCGGCGCCATGGCGGCGGCGAAGAACGGCGTGTTCGTCCCGCCGTCGGGCAGGCCGGATCTCGATTTTGCAGCGCTGCAGTCGCTGGTGACGGAGGCGCGCGACGAACTCTCGGGCCTGACGTCCGACGCGGTCAACGCGCTGGTCGGCCGCGATGTCACCTTCAAGATCGGCGAACGCACGCTGCCGTTCACGGCGGAAGGTTTTTTGATGTCGTTCTCGCTGCCGAACTTCTTTTTCCATGCCACCACCGCTTACGATATCCTTCGCCACAAGGGCGCGCCGCTTGGGAAACGCGATTTCATGGGCCGGTTGAAACTGAAGACGTAAAGGCGTTGGAACGGGCAGGAGAGAGGCGTGGTTACCCGGCTCACGACAAGGCAAAAGCCGCACTCGATAGGCCCTGATGTGGTTCGCGCCATCATCAGGGTGTCGGTTGCGCTTGCGTTGACGTGTGGCGGCGGCGCGAGCGCGACGGCTACGGATGATCTCTATCGTGCGCAGACCATCGTGACCGGCCAGGGCGAGGCCAATCGCATCATCGGCTTCGCCGCCGCTCTGGAGGATGTTCTGATCAAGGTCTCCGGCGCTCAAAAACTTGCGGGCAGCGGTCGATTGGCCGCGTACAAATCGAACGCGAAAGATTTCGTCAGGGCGTTCAGCTATCACGATCAGATGTCGGGCACGCCGACCCGCGACGAACAGGGTACCCGCGATCGGCCCTACGACCTGACCGTCGACTTTGAGGAGACGAAGATCGACGAACTTCTTCATGTGATCGGCCTCAAGCCGTGGCGTTCGCACCGCCCGGTCCTTGCCGCCTTTGTCGAAATGCAACTGGGGGCCAAGGATTACATGATTACGTCGGACGCAGACCAGTCGGCCCTGCAGCGTGAATCGCTGCTCGCGGCCGCGGCCCGGCGGGGGATGAGTGTCGTGCTGCCCAGCGCGGCTGCATTGGCGAAAGCGGGCATCACGCGCACCGAGCCGGGAACGACGACGTCCCGGGCATGGGGTCCGGTGGTGGCCGGGCAGGGCGGGGAAGTGGCGCTGGTCGGACGGCTGGTCTGGGACGACCGGGAACTCGGATGGGCCACGCAATGGCGGATCGACTGGCATGGCCGGACGCACCGCTGGCGGGTTCGCGGCACCAATTTTGACGAGGCGTTTCGGCGCGGCATCGGCGGCGCCGCGCAGGTACTCTCAGGCAATGGCGATCCGGCGTAGCCGCGCATCCCACCGGCTTTGCTGAATCGGCAATAGCGGATGACACTGTCGTATCCGCTTTGCCTTCTTTGATGTAACCTTGTCGCATGAGCGAAACCGAGAACCTGTTTGTTGCCCTGCGTCAGTCGGCGGACGGGGTCGTTGTCGACATGCTCGAGCGTATGGTGCGGGATGCCCCGGATCATGCCTTGAACAAAATGAACGCGCTTGATCTCGCGGCCACGGCTGATGTCGGCGAGGAGCAGGTGATCGCGGCACTCCTGCATGCGGTGGGGCTCGGCATATTGGAGATGACGTGGAGCGTCATGTGCCCGAGCTGCGCCGGTGTTCTCTCCGCCAATAAAAGCCTGAAGACCCTGGACAGGGCGCAGTATAATTGCGCCTTCTGCGCCGCGGGCTATGAGACGACGCTCGACAATCTGGTCGAGGTGACTTTTACGGTAAGCCCGCGCGTGCGCAAGATCGCGGCCCATAATCCCGACGAATTGCCCGCGGCCGAATATTATCGCCAGGTGTTCTGGAGTTCGGCCATCGATCTGCCAGATGATATCGATATGGAGAAGCTGCTGGACGAGATCACGCTCGAAATTGTCGACTTGCCGCCCGGCGAACGCGCCATCCTTTCCCTGCAGGCGCCGGCGGGCACGTTGATCGTGTTCGATCCCGTGACGCATACGGCCCAGTTCCTTGATGTCGGCGGCGAGGAGGCGGCCGAGCGCCAGAACCTGTCCGTGATCTTCAACAAGCTCCAGGTTCCCGTCGACACCGTTGCCTTGCGCCCCGGGCCGCTGCGGCTGGCCCTGGAAAATCGCACCGAGAGCCGCGTGTTGCCGGCCGTATGGGTGGCGAACCAGGCGCTGGACGACTTGCTGAAGCAACGCAAGCCCATTCTCACGGCCAAGCGTCTCCTCACCAATCAGACGTTTCGCGACATCTACCGGACCGACACGCTCGCCATCGGCCAGCGCCTCAAGATCTTGAGCCTGACATTCCTGTTCAGCGATCTCAAAGGCTCCACCGAGCTCTATGAGCGGGTCGGCGACCTCACCGCCTTCGATCTCGTCAATGAGCATTTCAGGCTGCTGCAGGAGATTATCGCGTCCGAACGGGGGGCCATCGTGAAAACCATTGGCGATGCCGTCATGGCGACCTTCGAGACGCCTGACCGCGCCATCGCCGCTGCGATCCGCATGCGCGAAGCGATGAGCGATCTCGGCGCCGAGCGTCAGCATCAGAGCCTGAGCCTGAAGATGGGCATCCATGAAGGATCGTGCCTTGCGGTCATACTCAATGCCCAGCAGGACTATTTTGGCCAGACGGTGAATATCGCCTCGCGCGTCCAGGGCCTTGCCGCCTCGCGTTCGATCGTGGTGACGGAACAGGTGGTGGAAAACGCGCAGGCCCGGACCTTGCTCGAGACCCAAGGGCTAAAGGCAACACCCAGACGCGTGGCGTTGAGCGGCATCGCGGGCAAGGTGTCGGTCTACGAGATATCCTGAATACCGCGGTGGATTTTTCGGAGGAGAAAGCCATGAACAAGCCCGTGCCAGTCAACCCGCCCGAACTTCGCTCGACCTTCGTCGCGGCGTCGTCGATGCCCTGGCAGCGAACCGAGTTCGACGGAATAGAGATGAAAATCCTGTACCGGGACGACGAAGGGCGCTCGACCATCCTGTTCAGGATGGCACCCGGCGCGGTCGTGCCATTGCACGAGCACACGGCGCTCGAACAGACCTTTATGCTCGAGGGATCGCTGGAAGATTCGGAAGGGATCTGTGGCGCGGGTGACTTCGTGTGGCGGCCGGGCGGCAACATCCATGTCGCGCATGCGCCCAACGGCGCGACGTTCATCTCCGTATTCAATCGCCCGAACCGCTTTTTCGATGGAACCAAATTTTTCACTTCCACCGAGGAACGTAGCTAGCCCTACGAAATGACGGCGACGGCGTCGAACCGGCGCTTCGGGTGAACGAGCTGCTCGGCGCTCTCGACGATTCGCATTTCCTCGGTACCGCGCGCCGCGGTGCGCTCCAGCACGGCGAAGATCGCCGACGCGGCGTGGCCCAGCGCATCCGGCGTATCTTTTCCCTGAACGCGCGCGGCCACCAGCAGCGCGGCAAACAGGTCGCCGGTTCCGTTCGGGCTGATCGGGAGTTTTGGTGTGCGCACGCGCCAGGCGTTTAACCCTTGTTTGGATTGTTCGATCGCAACGATCTCGATCTCGTCGTCCGGGGTTTCCACAAGTTCGGCGCTGGTGACGACGATGGTCGATGGACCACGCGCCATCAGGGCGTGCGCCGCTTCGATCATTTGATTGATCGTCGTGGCCTTCGCCCCGCACAACCATTCGAACTCGAAATGATTGGGGGTGATGATATCGGCCAGCCGGCACAGCCGGTCGCGCACCAGCGGCGGGATGTCTTGCTGCACGAACAGGCCGCGGTCGCGATCGCCGAGCACGGGATCGCAGCAATAGAGCAAAGCCGGGTTGCGGGCCCTGGCGCGCGCGACGAAGTCGGCGACCTCGGCGCCGATCTCGGGCGAGCCGAGATAGCCGGACAGGATCATTTTGCACGCGTCGACCGCGCCGCGCTCCTCGATCCCGCGCAGGAGATCGGCGACCAGGGGCGCGTCGAGCACCCGGCCGCGGATGGTCGGGTAACCCGGCCGGTTGCTCAAGAGGGTGGTCGGCACAGCGATCACGTCGATGCCGTGCATCTGCAGCGGAAACACTGCAGCGCTGTTGCCGACGTGGCCGAAAGCGACCTGCGACTGAATCGAAATCACGCTCATGCTGCGGGCCGGATCACCCGAACAGCGCGACGTAGATCACGTAGAGCCAGCCCAGGATGCCGTGGATGATCGCCCACAGGATCGAATGGTTGTTGGTATAGGAGATCGCGATGGCGAGCGCCGAGCCGAAGCCGACGCCGTATTTCGCGCCCTCGACCCGAATGCCGTAATATCGATTTCCGTTCATGGTGATCGCTTCCAGCGAGTAGCGAGTAGGGTGGCTTATCGTAACGTAACCCACCGCCCCATGGCGAGTGAACGACGGATTACGATCCAATTGAAATTAATGGTTTGGAGCTAAATCGGTGCACCCGTCATCCAGAGGTGCGAGCGGAGCGAGCCTCGAAGGATGGGCCACGGCCCGTACTCACCCTTCGAGGCGCGCAAGAGCGCGCACCTCAGGGTGGCGGGAGACAGTGTGTGCCACAAATTCACGTGAACCGCCGATGCGCTCGTCAGCCCTGCAGGCCCGTGGGTTGAACCGCCTTGCTTGCTGACGTAAGCGTCCGCGATGAACCAGCCGATGCCCGGCGCTGATGCTTCTCCCCAAAAATCGGATGCGAAACCGGCCCTGCTCGGGGTCGCCTGCGGCGTTGGCGCGGCGCTGTTCTGGGCGCTCGGCTTCGTCGCGACCCGGCACGGGCTGAAGGCGGGATTTACGCCCGCGGACTTGCTGATGCACCGCTTCCTGTGGTCGGGCATCGCCTTCCTGCCGGTCGTGCTGCGCGCCGGCCTCGGCAATCTCTGCGGCATCGGCTGGGGGCGTGGCCTCGCGCTGATGGTGCTGGGCGGACCTGTCATGTCGATCATCAGCTATTCCGGCTTCCTGTTCGTGCCCTTGGGCCATGGCAGCGTGATCCAGCCGTCCTGCGCGACGCTCGGCGGCGTATTCCTGGCTGCGGTCTTGCTCAGGGAGCGGGTTTCGTTCTCGCGGCTGGCAGGGGCGGTCGTGATCGTCGGCGGCCTTGTGGTGATCGGGGCCGAGTCGATCGGCCATATCGGCCCCAATGGCGTGCTCGGCGATCTGATCTTCGTGCTGACCGGATTCATGTTCGCCGGTTTTGGCATGCTGCTGCGCTATTGGCGCGTCTCCGCCTTCGCCGCCGCCAGCGTCATCTCCGTGCTGTCGCTCGTGCTGCTGCCGGTCTATGCGGCCTCCGGCGGCTTTGCGCGCGTGGCCGCGATCGGCGTCGGTGAAAACGCGCTGCAGGCGCTGGCACAGGGCATCCTGGCCGGGCCAGCAGCGATGTATCTATTCGCGTTTTCGATCCAGCTGCTCGGCGTCGCCCGCGCCGCCGTCTTCCCGGCGATCGTGCCGGCGCTGACGATCCTGGTCGGCTGGCTCCTGCTCGGCGAGCCCCCGACCGCGCTGCAGGCGGCCGGGCTGGTCACGGTGTTGTCCGGATTCTATCTGGCGCAAAGGCAGCGGTAGCTCTTTGGACATTCGTGGCGTTGTTTGCCCTGACGATGATTACCCACACCTCCGCGATCTCGCGGCGTGATGCGTCCGAGTTTTTGCCACCTGATGGCCCTCCCGAAGAGAAGAGGGCGCAGGGAAAGCCGGGTGCCGGCTGGCACCCGCGGCCCCCTGTGCGGCAGATTTGCACAAGAATGCACAGGGGATTGACCACAGGTGGGCCGGGACATCCCGGCTTTCCCCGCGCAGTGGTTTACGGCTTACTTCGCGCTCTCCCCGGTGAACGGGCTTTCTTGCCACCGTCATCCCTGAGAAGCTTGCTTCTCACGAACTTGACGCCAGCATCGCGGCGCCAGGACCACACGACTTCGCCGTCCGTTTCAGCTACGCTCGTCGGTCGCAGCTTACGCGTCCACCGCATCCCACCGCGCGTTCGTGACGTGCGCAACGCCCCTCTCATCGGGTGAGATGCGCGGATTTAAATCAGTGATTTGCCCGACGGCGAAAGCGAAATATTTTTCGCGTGAGCACTGGACAGGTTTTGCTGATTTGCCCGTCGCGTTGTTTTGCCGCATGCGGCGCCGCCAGATTTGACTTGCACCCGAAGCGACGCAGCGAGCAGGGCGCGAACTTATTGAATCAATCGGTCGTAGTCGGAATGTGACCCGATCCAGAACCAGAGATAGCCGCCGTCCACTTCAACGGACAGCGCGCGGTACCGCAGACCTACTCTGACAGACCAGTACCGTCCGACCTTTTTGAATTGCAACGAAGGATGGCGGGGATCGCGTTTAAGAAGTCCAAAATTAGCGTCGGCCAATTTCTGAACTGGAAGCGGCAACGCTTGATATGCGGTCCATTCATAATCGCTGAGTTCGTAGCGCATGATTCGAGGCTCCGGTTTCGGAGCTTGGGATCAATCCGGCATGGCCGCGGCGGGGCCGCTAATGCTCTGAATTACTTCCGCTTTCGGCGGAACTGCGGACATGGCCGGGCTTGCTGCTGACTCGACCCGGTCGCGAATGACCCCAACCAGAAATCGATTTTCACGCGCAAATGAGATAGACTGATGTCACGCTGGGTGTCCAATCGGACCGGGAAGAGCCGGAACGATGCAGCGAAAAAGTGTTCTGAGGTCGGTCACTGGCGCGATCGCATTCGCCGCCGCAGGAAACCTCGCCAGTCCAGCCTTTTCAGAGGCAGCGACGCTTCCTTGTTCGTCGTCAGCGGACCCAATGGGCAGAAATGGCGGCGAACTGAGGCAGCCTGTGACAGCAGTGGCGAAGCCGTATGAGCTTCGTGCCGCGCGTTCCAGCCGCTGCGAGGAGTCGCTCCGATGGTGAAGAGGACAGCCGTTGCCCCAGAGGAACAACCTTTCATCCTCTCGAGCTTGCCGCCCGGCCGGGCGCAGAGACGGCTTGCCCTTGCCGTCGTGCTCGCTTTGCTGGTCGCCTTTCTCATCACGGAAGTTGGGCCGCTCTCGACCATCCAGCTGGGGCGGATCGACGCCTTCGTCCCGGCTTATGCCACGGCGATGCTCGTGAACGATTCGATTACCGCTGTCCTGCTGTTTGCCCAGTTCTCCATCTTGCGTTCGCCTGCCCTCCTCGCGATCTCAAGTGGATATCTCTTCACAGCGCTTATGTTGATCCCGTGGATGCTGACCTTTCCGGGCGTCTTCGCGCCAGGTGGCCTGCTTGGCGCGGGACTGCAGAGCACGACCTGGATCTATATTCTGTGGCACGCCGGATTTCCCGTGTTTGTCATCGCCTATGGCCTGTTGAAGGATGCCGATCCGGCCAGGCGGTTGCGGCAGGGCTCCGTGGGCGCGGCCATCCTTGCGAGCGTTGCCACGACGGCGGCCGTCGTGTGTGCGGCGACTTTTCTTGTCACAGCGGGGGATGCGCTATTGCCGCGCATTTCGCTCGATCCGGTCCGCTTTTCTACCCTCTGGCTTTATTATGCCGGGTGTCTTGACCTGTTGAGCGTTCTTGCACTCACTGTGCTCTGGATCCGGCGGCGTTCGGTGCTCGATCTGTGGCTGATGGTGGTGATGTGCGCCTACGTGATAGAAATCACTCTGATTGCGTTTCCCGTTCCGGCCCGCTTCAGCTTCGGCTGGTATGCCGGCCGGATCTTCGGGTTCCTGTCCGGCAGTCTCCTCCTGTTTGTCCTGCTGTACGAGATAACGACGCTTTACGCGGGGGTGCTCCGCGCGGTCTTGGCGCAACGTCGCGAGCGCGAGGCGCGGCTGATGACCGGGGACGCGGTGTCGGCTTCGATTGCTCACGAGATCAAGCAGCCATTGACTGGGATGATAACGAATGCCGATGCGGGGTTGCGCTGGCTTGAACGCTCGATGCCCGATGAAGCGAAGGCGGCATTCGAGCAGATCGTCGCTGATGGCCATCGCGCGGCAGCGGTGATCGGAAGCATTCGGGCGATCTTCAAGAAGGACAGCCGGAACAGAACTTCGCTCGACATCAACCAACTTATCGGGGAAGCCCTCGCCTTGACGCGCGGCGATCTGCAGAGGCACCGGATACAGGTCCAGGCCGAGCCGAATGCACAGCTGCCGCAGGTAAGAGGAGATCGAATCCAGCTGCAGCAAGTGCTTCTGAATTTGATCACAAATGCGATCGATTCGATGGCGGCCAAGGATGGGCCGCGGGTCCTGTGCGTGAGGTCCGAGGTCCACGACGGCGCGAGCGTCATCGTATCGGTGGCGGACACCGGAACAGGAATCGGCTCGCAAGAGCTCGAGCGGGTATTCAACCCAATGTTCACTACAAAATCGGGCGGTATGGGGATGGGTCTGTCGATCTGCCGTTCGATCATTGAGGCCCATGATGGCCGGTTGTGGGTTGCCCCCAACAAACCCGAGGGCGCCGTCTTTCAGTTTATGCTGCTCGCCGACGGTGCGGCGTCTGCTGGTGCTTCACGACGAGAGCGACCCGAGGACCTCCTGGTTAGTTCGCGCCCCTGACTCGGAATACGCCGTCATCGCCACCGAACGCGATGCCGCGCCCCGAGTGTCGGAGTGCCGGCCGAAATCGATGAAGCAATCGAGTTGTGCAGCTTTTGGATTGCCGGTTAAGCTGCCTGCAGAGGCTGCTACCGCCTGAAGCGGACCTTGCTATGCAAAGCACAGACGTTGCCGACGGATCGTGAGCGACGAGGTGCGTTTCCGGTCGTCAGATCCGCTCCTGGCACATCGCGTCATTTCGCTGCGCTGCGGAATTTGGTCCGCTATTTGCGCAACGCAACCAACGGAAACCACAAGCGGCGTTCGGTGCGGCTCCGCCATCGCCGCGACCGGCGGCACCTGCTCACGGCGGGTTGAACGGAAGCTCGGAACGCCGGCTGTGTTCGCCGGTTGGTCCTTTTGGCCGAAAAAAGGAGGACGACGATGAGGAAACTCGCGCTATTGGGGGCGGCTGCGGTCCTGTCGACCGTGCTGGCGACCCCGCTGATGGCCCAGGAGGCCACGCAGGAACCGGGCATGATCGGGTTCACCTATCCGAATTCCAATTATTTGACCGGCGGGTACGGCGTCCACACGCCATACAATACTGGCCGTTTTGCTCGCATGCCCTATTACCGGCGCGTGTACTATGAGCCCGGCCCGCTGGGCTGGGCTGGCGGGGTGGTCGGTGGCGGCGTCGGAATCGCGACCGTACCGCTCGCTCCGTATGATGCCTACGCCTATGATCCCTATTGATGGGATTGGCGCTCGCGACAAGGCGTGACGGCGCATTCACTCACCGTAATCGGCCTTCCGCTTTGTGGAGTTGTGACTACACGACGACTAGATCGCGCCACCCGCACAGCGCGCCCGTTCTGTATCGAGGCGCTGTTGCAGGATAAGACTTCGATGATCACCGCATCGATGGCTACCAGTCCTCGTAGATCCATTCCCTTGGGGCTCGAGGCCGCGCTCTCGCGTGCGGCGACGGAAGCGGTCCCTCGGGCTTGCGTGCGGTCGGAGTCGGCTGCGTCGGAAGCAGTGATGTCTTGGGCAGGTTCTGCTCGGAAACTCTCGCGACTGCGCGTTTTATCTCTTCCTGGCTCGCCTTGAGCTCCTCAATGGCTTTCGAATTGTCGCTGGCTATTTGCTGCTGGTTCGCTTTGAGCTGCTCGATGTTTCGCTCCACATTCGCGAGATCGCGCGCCATCGTTTGCAGCAACTGTGTGTAATCGGGCAATGCTGCGGTAGCTGTCGGCGCGGCGTCTTGCGGTGCGGTCTGAGCCAAAGGGGGTGCTTGCGGTGGTGCTGCCTCTGCCGCGGCCACTTGAACGACAGATGGAGCGGGCTGCGCGGGAACCGGCGGATTATCCGGCCGCAATGATAATGATGGAGTTGAAACGAGCTGTGGCGCCCAACGGGCGACAACCAGCTTGGCCTCGCCGCCATAGGACGACTGCAAAACCAGGGCAGGGACAACGATACACGCCGCCAGCGTCAAGCCGACAAGGGCCCGGAGCGCCGGCCTTTTAGGCGGTGATTTTGGGCGAGGTCCGGCCGCAGGCGGACGCGCGTCATCGCGCTCCATTTTATCAAGCTGTTCAGTCAATCGCGCGAGCTCTTCATCCGCGCGCGCGATCTGCTCCTGGGCGTGCGCGAGTCGTTCATCGGCGCGCGCGATCAGGGCATCGTGGGGTTCAATTGCTTTTGGAGTGGGTGTGGAGTTCACTGGCGTCTCCCTTTCCATCCAATGTCATCCGAAGGTGGCGGTCGACTATCCGTCGGGTCGACCAGCGGCCAAACACTCCATGTAGTCTTGCCCAAAGAATGGCCGTATAATGGAAGAATAGGGGATCACATGGCGATAGCGTCAGGGAATCCGGCGGACGCAGCCGAACGGCGCGGCGGCTCTCCGCTTCGGTTCCAGGGTATGACCGTGACAGTGCACTCGATTTACTGCCGTAGCTCGGCGGCCTTTGGGCTTTGTGAATTGAGCGGATTAGCCGTAAGGCGCCTCAACGCTTTTATATCCAGCGCGATCCGGTTGCCATGATTTCAGCATTATTTCGGCAATAACTGGCGCCAGGTAACGCACTGGAGGGCAGGGTGGTGCCGAGATCCGGAATTGCGTTGGTGCTGATGGGGTCGCTTGTGCTCGGCGGCTGCATGCAGGCGACGCTCGCGCCGTCGTCGGATGCGAGCATGACGGCAAGGGACCGGCAGTTGCTGGCCCATCCGCCGTATGCGCAGGCCAGCATTCCCGAGCGTTATCTCCGGCACATCGTCGACTATCCGCGCAGGGAGCAGCCGGGCACGATCCTGGTCGATACCGATGCGCGCTATCTCTATTACGTGATGCCGGGGGGCAAGGCGATCCGCTACGGCGTGGCGGTCGGAGAGGAAGCGATGGCCTTTTCAGGCGTCGCCACGGTGGGCCGCACGGCCGAATGGCCGGACTGGATTCCGACGCCGGAAATTCAGGCGCGGCTCGGCCCCTATCCCTCACGCATTCCCGGCGGCCCGGCGAATCCATTGGGCGCGCGGGCGCTCTATCTCTACCAGGGCAACAAGGACACGCTCTATCGCATCCACGGCACCAACCAGCCCGAATATATCGGCCAGGCGATCTCGTCCGGCTGCATCCGCATGAACAATGCCGACGTCATCGATCTGTTTGAACGGGTGAGGCCCGGCGCGACCGTCGTCGTGCTGCCGCCGGGCCAGAGCGCATAGGCGCAATGGCAGCCTGCCCGCCGCAGTTCGCAGACGAAGGCCGAGCTGCGGATTACGCGGAGTTTATCATCGGGCCCGCAATCGCCCGACCCGTTCGTTAATCCGCCGCTAATCAGTCCTGGGCTAATCCGCCCCGCGAGCTACGGGCTAACCCGTTTTCCGCGCGGACAGCCATTTCGGAACGGGATCGAGCGGCGTGCGATAGACTTCCCTGTTATCGCCGTCGGTGACGCGGACGGCACAACCTCTCGCCTTCAGTTCAGGCTGTACCTGTGACAGTTCGTTCGCCAGTTGATCGGCTTTGTCGGAGGCACCATGCAGATCCTCGAGGATGATGCTGCCCTGATTTTTGAACTCTTCGCCAACCACGAGATCGAAATAGTAGTACGGCATCCGAAGCTCCCAAGTCTTAGCTCCAAAGTCTCAGTTCCTAAGTTCCTAAGTCTCAGTTCACAAGTCCAGATTCCAAGTCTCAGATTCCAAGTCTCGGTATGCATTGCATCGTACCACTGAGTCTCCGGTTCCCTAAGACCACCAAAGCATAATGCGTAAGCTGTTCGCGCAAAAACAGTGTGCAACGTGTGAAGGAACGGATCGACGTGACGCGTCGCGCGATGCGGGCTCCGTAGATTTCCGGTGATGCGTCGTCAGAGAACGGTGGATTCGGCGTTGCGCCTTTGCCTGCAAGCCGCAGCGCGCAGGGTTCCCGCTGCACGACTTGCTGCAGACGTCTGGCGAGCTATCGCCAATTTTTGGTGACGGCCTGATCAGTCAGGCGGCGGCGGTTGCGGGCTGAGGGGCGGCCAGCTTGGCGGTGACCTCGATCCCGTCGGTGAATTTCACACCGAGAATGATCTTTGGCAAGTGTGCATGTCCGTCGAGCCGTCGCCAGGATCGTTGCGCCCCTTCGACCAGCTTGAATACCATGGCGAGAGCGGTCTTGTTTGAGAGGCAGCCTTTCGATCGGATCGTGCGGTGGCGGACGGTCGCGAAAGTGCTTTCAATCGGGTTGGTGGTGCGCAGGTGCTTCCAATGCTCGGCCGGGAAGTCGTAGAAGGCGAGCAGCAGGTCGCGATCCTTCGTCAGACAATCGACGGCCTTCTGGTATTTCGGCGTGTAGCTTTCGATGAAGGCGTCGAAGGCGACTTCGGCATTGGCCTTGGTCTCGGCCATCCAGATTTCCTGCAGCGCCCGCTTGGCCTTTGGTTGCACACTCTTGGGTAATTTGCCCAGCACGTTCGCCGTCTTGTGCACCCAACAGCGCTGCTCGCGTGCTTTCGGCCAGACCTCGCCGGCCGCTTTCCAGAAGCCGAGCGCGCCGTCGGCGATCATCAGCTCGGGCCGGGCATCGAGCCCGCATCGCTTCAGATCCAGCAGCAGATCGCGCCAATCCTGCGCACTTTCCCGAGCGCCATCGGTGAACCCGACGAGCTCTTTCTTGCCCTCGGGCGTCGCGCCGATCAGCACCAGGATGCACTGCTTTTCATCTTCCAGCCGCGCCTCGAGGTGGATGCCGTCCGCCCAGACGTACACGTAGCGCTTGCCCGACAAATCACGCTTGCGCCACTGGGCATGATCATCCTGCCAGCCGTCCTTCAGGCGGCCGATGGCGCTGGCCGAGAGGCCGGGCGCATCCTTGCCGAGCAAGGCCGCCAGAGCGTCCGAGAAATCGCCGGTCGAGATGCCCTTCAGGTAGAGGATCGGTAGCAGCGTCTCGATCGACTTCGAGCGGCGCATATAGGGCGGCAAGATCGATGGCGAGAAGCGGATGCGGCGGGGATCGCCGGCTGCGGCCTCGCGATCGCGCACGCGGGGCTGGCGCACCGGGACCGCGCCGATGCCCGTCATCACCTCGCGCTCGGGCAGATGACCGTGGCGCACCACGCGTTGGTGGCCATCCTCGGTCTTCAAATCGGCATGCTTGGAAAGAAACCCGGCGACCTCGGCCTCCACCGCCTGGGCGAGAAGGGCACGCGCCCCATCGCGCAAAATGTCGGTGAGTTGGTCGCTGAAAGTTCCTGGCTGAATCAGTTTTACGACGGTATCCTTAGACACGGCATATCGCTCCTTTGGTGGAGAAGTGGAGGCGTTGAACACCCCCACGATATGCCGCCTTCCCGATTCACGCCGTCACCAACTTTGGGCCATAGCTCACGTCTGGCTTGACGTCATCAAATAGCTGTTGCAATCCGCTGACCGTGACGATCGCTTGGATTATTGAGGAACCTTCCCAAATTGACATCGCTAAGGGAATTGGGGCGCGCTCTGGCCGCTCTTGGCATCATCGCCGTGCTGACCGGCACAGCGGCAAACGCACAGAATCTCGATCAGGGCAAATCGGCCGCCAAGCTGTTTGCTGACGGTTGTACGACGTGCCATCGCAGCCCCCGCGGTCTCGCCAAGGGCCGCTTCAAGCTCACGCTCTACCTTTTCCTAAAGGACCACTACGCGAGCAGTGCGGACACGGCCTCGGCGCTCGCCTCCTACCTCGGGTCCGTCGACAGCAATCAGCGCGGCCCGTCGCGCGCCGCCGCGAAGCCGTCGCGTTCTGCGACCGGCACATCACACTCCTCGTTGCGGCCGCCCATGCCGGTGCAGGGGCGTTAGGGAGCAGCGCGCATGAGCGACTTGTCCGCCGTAGCTCGAAGAGCGAAGGCGGAAGCGATACCGGGTGCGAGTGATTGATGGTCAGATGATAGATCAACCCCGGATATCGCGGAGCCTGTCATCGGGCTCGCATTCGCGCGACCTGGGCTCATCCGGGCTACGCTTGCTGATGTTTCCACATCGTCATTGCGAGCGAAGCGAAGCAATCCACAGCGCCGCTTGCGGAAACGTGGATTGCTTCGTCGCTGTCGCTCCTCGCAATGACGGTGAACCAATGCGTGCGGCCAATCCGGCAGACCGTAATCCCCCGAGCGTGCGCATATCTCCCCCTCAAACCGGGACCGGACGATAGGCGGCTGCGGCGTTCCGCTCGTCGGCCGTCGTTACCTCAAATGCGGCCTGGGCCGCCCTAACGACAGCCGCATACTCCGTGGTCCATTCGAAAAGCGCCGCGACCGGCCGCTGGAGCGTCCTGCCCAAATCGGTGAAGGCATATTCGACTCCCAGTCTTCCCGTTGTAAGCACCGTTCGCGCGACAAGGCCGCTCTTTTCCAAGCGCCGCAAACATTGAACCAGGCTCTTCTGCGAAAGACCGGGAACGTCGCGGCGGATCGCGTTGAACCGCCGCCGGTAGCCGTGATCGCACAATGAGCCGAGGACATGGATCGTCCATTTATCTGCAAGGAGATCGAGCAGCGCGCGGTCATCGCGCGCCCGTTTTTCGCTGGAGGACATGGCAGCGGTTACCTCAAGGAAACTAGGTTGCAATCTGGTGCGTAATTTACACCAAGTTTCAATCTGATACCAGTCTCTCGACTCGCGGCAGAGATCAAGGAGGGATCGAATGAAACTTCACGACAAGGTGGCGATCGGATGAATGGCATTTGGAGTTCTGGCGATATTCCCCGCCTCGATGGGCGTTTGGCAATCGTAAGCAGGCGGAACGGAGCAAAAAGATGAGAGTAGCACTCGATAAAAAAAGGTTCGGCCCCTGGGCACTCGTCACGGGTGCCTCGTCCGGAATAGGCAAGGAATTTGCGCGGCAAATCGCAGCTTCAGGAATCAACATTGTCCTCGTTGCGCGGCGGGAGGGCCTGCTTAAGGAAGTAGGCGTTGAATTTAGCAAGCGTTACGGTGTGGAGCATCGAGCCGTCGTGCTTGATGTCTCTCGGGAGGATTTCATCGGGCAACTCGCCTCCGCCACTGACGATCTCGACATCGGCCTTGTCGTCTCCAATGCCGGCACCGGAAATCCCGGCGAGTTCTTGAAGCTTGATCGGCAGTTGCTTCAGGCGACTTTGCGGCTCAGTACGATGGCGCATCTGGACATCACCCACCATTTCGGCGCGAAACTCGCCAAGCGGAAGCGGGGCGGCTTGATCCTCGCGGGGGCAATGGGTGCGGAAGGCGGCGTTCCCTGTATGGCGAATGACGGAGCCGCGAAGGCGTATGTACACAGCCTTGGCGAGGCGCTTCACTATGAGTTCAAACCTCTAGGTGTCTACGTCACGGTACTGGCAGCCGGGTTTACGAACACAGCGGTGCTCGAAAAGTTCGGCCTCGATCCGAAGACCATGCCGATGAAACCGATGAGCGTCGAGCAGTGCGTATCTGAGGGCCTCAGCGGTCTGCTCAAAAACCGCTCCAAAATCGTACCAGGCCGGATGAACCGCATCTTGAACGCCCTCGTGCCGGCTTCTCTTGCGCGGAAGATGGAGGCGGACCTGCTTGGTAAAGGGCTTGCCAGCAAATCCGCATCTGCCGGCTCGTCATCATCCTTGGCAGGGTCAACCGGATCATGAACGCAGGCCGTAGGGCGGATTGGCCGAAGGCGTAATCCGCCGCCTGGTATAAAGCCGTAACGGCGGATTACGCTCCGCTAATCCGCCCTACGCGCTGAAATCGAAATCACGCTCGTGTAGTGTGTCCAGGGAATATCGGGTTCCCGAGGCCGGCGGCTTCCCGGGTTAAGACATTGGTTATTTGTTTGGGGTCATTTTCACGACCTCATTCAACAAAGAGGTACCATGTCTGACATCACCATTCCCGGCGGGCGGATTCGTTCTTTCGTTGAGCGGATCGAGAATCTGGACACCGAAATGCACGAACTGAGCGAGCAGAAGAAGGAGGTCTTTTCGGAGGCCAAGGGCGAGGGGTTTGATGTCAAGATCCTCAGGGAGATCATCAAGCTGAGGAAGGAAGACAAGGAAGAGCGCGACGAGCGCGAAAGCCTGCTCGATCTCTACATGCGGGCCATGGAAACGGCGCCGCCGGAAAAGGCAGCGAAGGCGGCCTGAGCCGATCGAAGAAGCGAGGGTCGCCCGGATGGGCCAACGGGTCGCGCGAATTTGCGCCCGATGACTGGCTCCGCGATATCCGGGGTGACGTTAGAGTTGTCCCGGATGTCGCTTCGCTCATCCGGGCTACTTGCTGGTGGTCCAATTGTAATCCCTCCTCGCAGCCAAAATCCTGCGAGTGCTGCTCCAAGCTGAATGGTTGCGAGACCGTCGAGTGAGGATTGCAATCGATCCGCGGTATAAGGAGCGCTAACAATCACGTTGTCTGAGAACGAAGTGAGATGAGAGCCAGATGCCTGGGCAGCCATCTGCGAAACACCTCGGCTAAATAACTTCGGAACCATGGCTATGCGCGCGATTCTTCTTGGATCATTTGCCGCCTGTTCGATCTCTGAACACCAACCAAGAACGTCGAAGTATGCGACTATTCTTTTCTCATAGTTCAACTCGCCATATTGAAGCTCGCTCTCATCCATAATCATGCTGATTATCCCGCCGCGCCACCTTCCCAACTCGGGCAAGAAAAAGGCCGCTCTTTGCGGCGCCGGGCATAACGCGTCCCCTGGCGCATCTACAAACCATTGAAATCGCGCAACGCGAATCCCGCGCGCCGACAGGTGAGACGCTCCTTGCCGGCAAAGCACGTCCCCTAAAATCGAACTCGCCACCACATGCACGAAAGCCCGTGAAATCTGGTTTTCCGACGATTTTTCCCGCCCGCTTGCCTCAAGAGCGTCATTTTGAACAGGGGCGCTGTGACGCGTCTTTTTAGTCCCGGCTCCGCGCTCCCGCGGCCGATCGAGTCCTTGCTAGAAATAACCCGCGTCTGTACGGTGCGTCGCAGGAGAGTTAATTTTCCATGAATGGATCGGCTAAAATGACCGCAATTCAGGGCGTGGTGTCGGAGGAAGGTGCGGACCAGAAAATGCCACCAGGAGTGCTTTTTGATGGCCCGGTGGTAGACGCCAAGTTTCGCGATTCCTACATCGCGTTCGGCATCATGATCGCAGGTTCGATCGCGGCGCTGGTCTGGGCATTCACGCAAGGCATCGGCTGGGTGGAGAGTTCGGTCTTCGTCGGCATGTTCGCGCTGAGCACGGTCGGCATCGGCTTCATGCATCGCTACTTCGTCCACCGCAGCTTCCGCTGCGGTCCGGTCATGCGGACGCTACTCGCCGCGATCGCCACGATGGCGGTGCAGGGCTCGGTGCTCAAATGGGTCTCCAATCATCGCCGGCACCATCTTCACTCCGACAAACCCGGCGATGTCCACAGCCCCTACTATGACGGCGCCGGCAACCGCCATGTCAGCTTCGTCAAGGGGATGTTGCATGCGCAAGGCGGCTGGGTGTGGGACCAGGCGACCACCGATGCCGAATACTACGCCAAGGATATTCTGGCCGACCCGATCGCCATGTTCTTCACCAGGACGCGCTGGTACTGGTACGCGATCTCGGCGGTGTTCATTCCGGGCGCCATCGGCTACGCGCTTGGCGGCGTGCACGCGATGATCGGCTGCGTATTGTTCTCCGGCCTGTTCCGCAGCTACGTCATGACCATGGCCACCTCGCTGGTCAACTCGGTCTGCCATAGCGACGGTCGCTACGGTTACCGTCGCTTCGAGCTCAATGATGGCACGACCAACGAGTTGGTGACCACGATCCTCACCTTCGGTGAAGGACTGCACAACAACCATCATCGGTTTCCGCGGGACGCCTACCTTTCGCACGCTTGGTACGAGATCGACATCAATGGCCTGATTATTCGGGGGCTTGGGAAACTCGGGCTCGTTCACGACATTTTCGCGGCCGGCGCGCGTCGACGGTCCCTACCGCCAGATACGCAGCACGGCGGCCTTGGGGCCGACGCCATCCAGATCCCATTCGACCGCGTCGCCGAAGACCTTCGCTCGTCCGGAAGGTAGACTTGCCCGCTATTCCCGGAAGCCGGACCCCTCGCTCCCAGGTTCGGACGGCGGAAAACGTTCAATACCAGATCCGGAAGCTATGGTCTGAAGCACGAAGCGGAGACATTCGCCCGCGGATACCTGGCCAACGGCATGCTGATCGCAGCCGCCTTGGCGTTGGGTTTCCGCGCCCGGCCCACCGATCCGGATTCTCCGAAGGCGTATTTCAACATCGGCTTGAAGCTTTCGACAGCAGCCGGTGAACACGCCGAAGGCGCCTAAAACTTAAAACCGGTAAAGAGAAACCCCGCCGTTGCCGGCGGGGTTTTGCCATCATCTACGAAAGTAGAGGTGGTAGGGGGGCGCTTTATGCCCGTCGCGGCACTCTTTCGAGCGGCCTTCCTATTTCGCTGATCAAGAGTCTCACGAACACCCCGTCGTGCTCCCACACGTATCGCACTTCATGCAGGTGCCGTTCCGCACCAGCGTGAAGTTGCCGCATTCGCCGCACATCTCGCCTTCGTAGCCTTTTGCCTTGGCTTCGGCGCGACGCTCGGCCTTGCTGGGTGCTGTCTGGGCGGCGGCGCCGGCCTTGCTCCACTGCATCGCTTCCAGCTTTTCCGTCGGCGACAGATCGTGCTGGGTTTCCTGCTTCAGCGCGACCGCGCCTTCGAGGGTGTCGGTGACGCGGGCGCTTGGGCCGTGGGAGGCGATCGCGGTGACGTTGCTGGAGGAGCGGGCGTCAGCGTCGCTGGCGCGCATCACCACCAGATTGTCGGTGCGCGAGCGGGTCAGGCCCTTCGACACATAGCGGGTCGAGTGCGACGGATCGGGCGACTTGCCTTCCTCGACGCCCTTGCCGAGCGCATCAAAGCTCGACTCGGTGGGATCGACATGGGCGAGGTCGAAGCGCGACATGTAGCTGACCGCAAGCTCGCGGAACACATAGTCGAGGATCGAGGTCGCGTATTTGATTGAGTCGTTGCCCTGCACGGGACCCGCGGGCTCGAAGCGGGTGAAGGTGAAGGCGTCGACATATTCTTCCAGCGGCACGCCATATTGCAGGCCGAGCGAGACCGCGATCGCGAAGTTGTTGATGAAGGAGCGAAGTGCCGCGCCTTCCTTGTGCATGTCGATGAAGATCTCGCCGATCCGGCCGTCGTCATATTCGCCGGTGCGGAGGTAGACCTTGTGGCCGCCGACGACTGCCTTCTGGGTGTAACCCTTGCGGCGATCCGGCATCTTTTCGCGCTCGCGCATGACGACGATGCGCTCGACCAGTTTCTCGACGATCTTTTCCGAGACCTGCGCGGTGCGCGCCGCCATCGGCTTGTCGTAGAAGGTGTCGATCGCGTCGTCTTCCTCGTCGTCATCGCTGATCAGCTGCGAGTTCAAGGGTTGCGACAGCTTTGAGCCGTCGCGGTAGAGCGCGTTGGCCTTCAGCGCCAGCTTCCAGGACAGCAGGTAGGCGGATTTGCAATCCTCCACCGTGGCGTCGTTCGGCATGTTGATGGTTTTGGAGATCGCGCCCGAGATGAACGGCTGCGACGCCGCCATCATCCGGATGTGGCTCTCGACCGAGAGATAGCGTTTGCCAATTTTGCCGCAGGGGTTGGCGCAGTCGAACACCGGATAGTGCTCGGCCTTCAGATGCGGCGCGCCTTCCACCGTCATCGCGCCGCAGATGTGCACGTTGGCGGCTTCGATCTCGCGTTTTGTAAATCCGACCGCGGCGAGCAGATCGAAGCCGGGGGCTGCGATCGTCTCCGGCGCGAGGTTGAGGGTGTCGCGCAGAAAATCCTCGCCAAAGGTCCACTTGTTGAAGGCGAACTTGATGTCGAACGCGGTCGGCAGGGCAGCCTCAACCTTGGCCAGCGCTTCGTCCGTGAAGCCTTTTGCCTTCAGGGTGGAGACGTTGATGCCGGGAGCGTTGGAGAGCGAGCCGTGGCCGACGGCATAGGCTTCGATCTCCGCGATATCGCTTTCGCGATAGCCGAGCGTGCGCAGCGCCACGGGCACCGCCTGGTTGATGATCTTCCAATAGCCGCCGCCGGCGAGTTTTTTGAATTTTACCAGCGCGAAATCAGGCTCGATGCCGGTGGTGTCGCAATCCATCACGAGGCCGATGGTGCCGGTCGGCGCCACCACGGTGGTCTGCGCGTTGCGGTAGCCGTTGAGCTCGCCGAGTTCGAGCGCCTTGTCCCAGGCGGCCTTGGCGTGCTCAACGATGTCGGTCTGCGGCACGCTGGCATAATCCAGCGGCACCGGTGAGACGGCCAGCGCCTCATAGCCGCGGGATTCGCCGTGCGCCGCGCGGCGATGGTTGCGGATCACGCGCAGCATGTGCTGTGCGTTCTTCTTGTAGCCGGGGAAGGGGCCGAGCTCTTTCGCCATCTCGGCCGAGGTCGCATAGGCGACGCCGGTCATGATCGCGGTCAGGGCGCCGCACAGCGCGCGGCCTTCCTTTGAGTCGTAAGGAAGACCCATGGTCATCAACAGGCCGCCGATGTTCGCAAAGCCGAGGCCGAGCGTGCGGAACTCGTAGGAGAGTTCGGCGATCGCCTTCGACGGGAATTGCGCCATCATGACAGAGATTTCCAGCACGACGGTCCAGAGCCGGCAGAGATGCTCGTAGGACTCGACGTCGAAACGCTTGGTCGAGGTCGAGTAGAAGGTGATCAGATTGGCGGACGCCAGATTGCAGGCGGTGTCGTCCAGGAACATGTATTCCGAGCACGGATTGGAGGCGCGGATATCGCCGGACGCCTTGCAGGTGTGCCAGTCGTTCATAGTGGTGTTGAAGTGCAGGCCGGGATCGGCCGAGGCCCAGGCGGCGTGGCCGATCTTTTCCCAGAGGTCGCGCGCCCTCAGCGTCTTCGTCACCTTCTTGTTGGTGCGGCCGATCAGATCCCAGGTCCCGTCGGTTTCCACCGCGCGCAGGAAATCATCCTTCAGCGAGACCGAGTTGTTGGAGTTCTGGCCGGAGACGGTGAGGTAGGCCTCCGAATCCCAGTCGGTGTCGTAGATCGGGAAATCGATCTCTTTGTAGCCCTGGCGGGCGAACTGGATGACGCGCTTGATCATGGCGTCGGTGACCAGCGCGCGGCGCGCCAGCTTGATCTCGCGGCGAAGCGCCGGGTTCTTTTCCGGGTCAAAACAGTCGTCGCCGCTTCCTTCGCAATTGACGCAGGCTTTCAGCACGGCCTTCAGGTGCTTCTGGTTCAGCTTGGAGCCGGTGACCAGCGCCGCAACCTTCTGCTCTTCCTTCACCTTCCAGTCGATGTAGGTCTCGATATCGGGATGATCGGCGTCGACCACGACCATCTTGGCGGCGCGGCGCGTGGTGCCGCCCGACTTGATCGCGCCCGCGGCGCGGTCGCCGATCTTCAGAAAACTCATCAGGCCGGAGGAGCGGCCGCCGCCCGAGAGCTTTTCGCCTTCGCCGCGCAGGCGGGAAAAATTGGAGCCGGTGCCGGAGCCGTATTTGAACAGGCGCGCTTCACGCACCCAGAGGTCCATGATGCCGCCCTCGTTGACGAGGTCGTCGTCGACGCCCTGGATGAAGCAGGCGTGCGGCTGCGGATGCTCGTAAGAGGACTTCGACTTGGTCAGCTTGCCGGTCTTCCAGTCGACATAGTAGTGGCCCTGGCCGGGGCCATCGATGCCGTAGGCCCAGTGCAGGCCGGTGTTGAACCACTGCGGCGAATTCGGCGCGACCATCTGCTTGGCGAGCATGAAGCGCAGCTCGTCGTAGAACGCCTGCGCGTCGTCCTCCGAAGAGAAGTAGCTGCCCTTCCAGCCCCAATAGGTCCAGCAGCCGGCGAGGCGATCGAACACCTGCTTTGCCGAGAGTTCGCTGACATAGCGCTCGTTCTCGGGCAGGGAAGCCAGCGCCTCGGTGTCGGGCACCGAGCGCCACAGCCACGACGGCACGGTCTCTTCCTCGACCTTCTTCAGGCGCGCGGCGACGCCCGCTTTACGAAAATACTTCTGGGCCAGCACGTCGGAGGCGACCTGCGACCAGAACTGGGGAACCTCGACATTTTCGAGACGGAACACGATCGAGCCATCGGGATTGCGGATCTCCGATGTCGTCAATCTGAAATCAATCCCTGCGTAGGGTGACTGTCCCTGAGTGGTGTTGCGTCGTTCGATTCGCATGGTCGTGCCCCGTCTTCTTTGACCGGACCGCTCTACCGCGGCGCCGGATGTTATTCCTTGAGCGGACTCCCAGACCACGGCTGGCGTGCAACCCTGGTCTCTCTATCCGCAGCTCAACCGGTGAACCCGGCCTCTGTTTCTCTGGCGCCTCATGCAGGTGCCGTTACGCACCGGCGTGAGGTTGCCGTATTCAACGCCCCAACGCGCCGCTTTGGCACGTCACTCCGACACTCCAGCTGAGCCGATTCCGGCTCATTATTAGCGCCCCAAAGCCCCCAAATTTGGGGGCAGAAAAGCCTCACCCGCTGCCTTCGCTGGCCGACGGAGTGGTCATTTCGGAACCCTTTTGGGAGCGACCGGCGGGGACCCAAACACACTCGCGCCGAACAGGAAGAAAACTAGGCCAACTCCGTTGCGCCCGTCAAGAACTAGTACGAGTTCCTGAATCAAATACTAAATATGGTGGAAAGGTTGGGAAAACAGGGGGCATCGCGCCCTTGTGATGGGTCCAAGTATCAGTGAGTCCTCAGGGATTCCCAAGGGAAAAAAATTACGCACAGGCTGTGGAGCGAGACTGCGCCCGCTGTTCACAGGCGAACTATTTATTCGCGGTTTGGGATTGCACTTCCAAGACTCACGTAAGGCTACGGGGACGTCCGGGCTGGCATGTCCGCGCGCCCGTGGTCGAAGGCCGCGATAAGGGGGAAGGTGAGGGGTGATTCCACCCCATTGCCGGGCTCCATGACAGAATCAAAACCGACGGCGCGGGCGCGCATCGCACCCGCGGGCTTGATGTTCCTCGCCATCACCTCGGTGGGCTGGGGTTTCAACTGGCCAGTAACAAAGTACCTTTTGAGCGAGCTGCCGCCGCTGACCTTGCGCGGCCTGACCGGCGTGATCGGTGCGTGCCTGTTGGCCGCGCTGGCGCTGGCGCGCGGCCAGAGCCTGCAAGTTCCGCGCAGGCTGTGGCCGCGCCTGATGCTGGCGGCGCTGCTCAACGTGACCGGCTGGATGGTGCTGATGGGGCTGGCGCTGCTCTGGCTGCCGGCCAGCGAGGCCGCGCTGATCGCCTACACGATGCCGGTCTGGGCCTCGATGCTGGCCTGGCCGGTGCTCGGCGAGCGTCCGACCTTGTTGCGGACATTCGCGCTGCTGATGGCGTTTGCGGGCCTCGCCGCCATCATGGGCGGCAACGGCCTCACCGCCAGTGCCGCCAAGCTGCCGGGGATCATCATGGCGCTCACCGGGGCGATCGGTTTTGCGCTCGGCACGGTGCTGGCCAAGAAACTGCCGTTGCAGCTGGCGCCGATCCCGGCCGCCGCCTGGCAGATCGGGCTCGGTTGTTTTCCGGTGGCGGTTGCCGGGCTCCTGATCGAGACCACGCATCTGGACAAGGTTTCGCCACTCGGCTGGTGGCTGCTGGTCTATTCGATCGTGATCCAGTTCTGCATCGCCTATGTCAGCTGGTTTGCCGCGCTGGCACGCCTGCCGGCATCGGTGGCGGCGATCGGCACCATGGCCGTGCCCGTGATCGGCGTCGTCGCTTCGGCATTGGCACTGCACGAGCCGCTCGGCGCGACCCAGATCATCGCGCTGATGTGCACGCTCGCCGGCGTCGTGCTGGCGACAAGGTCGTGATTAGGGGGCCACATGGTTCGAGACGCGCGGCGTTGCCGCGCTCCTCACCATGAGGGTCTAATACCAGACCTCATCCTGAAAGGCTGTGAAGCTATCTCGGACCTCGTCCTGAGGAGCGGCGTCTTCGCCGCGTCTCGAAGCCTCATCCTGATGAGGAGCCCGCGCAAGCGGGCGTCTCGAAGGATGAAGCCACCGAACTGGAATGCGCTAGGCACCTTCGCCCTCGAGCGCGAGCCGCACCATCTTCGCCAAGCGCGATTTGCGATAAGGTTTTGTCAGCAGCAGCACGCCGGGGTCGAGGCGGCCGTGATGCACGATCGCGTTGTCGGTATAGCCCGAGGTATAAAGCACCTTAATGCCGGGCCGGCGCTTCGTCGTCTCGTCGGCCAACTGGCGGCCGGTCATGCCGCCGGGCATGATGACGTCGGTAAACAGCAGATCGAACGGCTGGCCGTTTTCGACCATGACCATCGCCGCACGGGCGTCCGCGGCGGTCACGGTCTTGTAGCCGAGGCTGCGCAACTGCGCCGCGACGAACTCGCGCACCAGCGTGTCGTCTTCCACCACCAGGATGGTCTCGGAGCCGCCCGACGACGGCGCGGCGGCGGGAGAAGTGGCCGCGGCCGTCCTGCGGGCCGGCGGCAAATACAGCTTGACCGTGGTGCCGTGGCCTTCCTCGCTATAGATCCGGATGTGGCCGCCCGACTGTTTGACGAAGCCGTAGACCATGCTCATGCCGAGCCCGGAGCCCTTGCCGACTTCCTTGGTGGTGAAGAACGGCTCGAACACGCGCTCCTGCACCGCCTTCGACATCCCGCTGCCGGTGTCGCTGACCGCCAGCATCATATAGGGTCCGGGCAGCACTTCCGGATTGGCCGCCGCATAGGCCTGGTCCAGCACGACGTTCCGGGTCTCCAGCAACAGCTTGCCGCCATCGGGCATCGCATCGCGGGCGTTGATCGCCAGATTGAGCACGGAATTGGCCAGTTGCGACGGATCGATATGCGACGTGGTCTCTTCCGGCTCGAGGATCGAGTTGATTTCGATCTGCTCTCCCAACGTCGGACGCAGAAGTTTTGCCATATCGAGAACGGTGCCGTTGATATCGACATTGCGCGGTTGCAGCGGCTGGCGGCGGGCGAAGGCCAGCAGATGCTGGATCAGCTCCGAGCAGCGTTCCGCCGCCTGGTCGATCAGCTCGGCGGTCTTCTGCAGCGTCGGCAAGTTCTGAAGACCGGCGACCAGCGTCTCGGTGGTGCCGGTGATGACGGTCAGCATGTTGTTGAAGTCGTGCGCGACGCCGCCGGTCAGTTTGCCGATGGCGTCGAGTTTTTGCGACTGCTGCAGCTTGCGCTCGGTTTCGCGCGATGCGGAAATGTCGTGGTAGACCAGCGCCGCGCCGCTGATGGCGCCGGAAGCACTGCGCAACGGCCGTCCGCTGACGACGAGATGAAGCGCCGCGCGGCCGTCGGTCGGACGGATGACGATCTCCTGTTGCGCGAACGGTTCGCCGCGCAGCACCTGCGCCGAAGGCATTTCGTCCGCCGTCAGCTTGGTCACGCCATCGGCGCGGTAGGCGACGCTCAGCTGCCGCAGCTGATGGACCGTCATGCCGTCTCGGTAGCGAAGCATTTGCCGGGCGGCGGCATTGACGAGCAAAACCTCGCCTTTGGCGTTGATCACCAGCACGGCTTCCGCCACGCTGTTGAAGGTGTTTTGCAGCACATCCGCCGAATGGCGCAGCTCCTCGTGGGCGGCGACCAGATGTTCGGTCCGCTCTGCAACGGCAGCTTCGAGGGTTTCGTTGGCGGCCTTGGTCACACTGAGCGAGTCCTGCAACTCGCGGCGCGAGCGGCGGCTTTCCAGGGTGAGGGCGGTCGTAAGGATCAGGATCAGCGCCACGCCGGCGAGATCGATCGCCAGCAGCACGCGCCCGGTGAGCTGGGATTCCGCGGAACGCACCGCAAGCAGCCTATCCTCCTCGGCAGCCAACCTGTCGAAATTGGTGCCGATCGCCGCCGTCGCCGCACGGCCTTCTCCCTTGGCCCGCAGCGCCGCCAATGCCGCGGTGTCGCCCGCCGCCAGCAGCCGCAGCACTTCGTTGCTGACGGCAAGCCGTTGGGCAACCAGTGTTTCGGTGTCCTTGAGCAGTCGGGTCTGAGCGGGATGATCCCTGGTTGCTTCGGCCAGCTCCGCGAACGCCGGTGTGATCCGGTCGCGGGACTCATTGTATTCGTTCAAGAGATTGGGGTCGCCGTTGAGCGTAAAGCCGCGTGCGGCGCTCTCCGCGCCACGAACGCGCAACCGCAAATCCAGGATTTTCGTCAGCACCTCGAGCGTATGATTGACCGCAGCAGTGTCGTGCCGCGACTTGACGTCGAGACCGATCGAGGCGGCGCCGATGAGGAGGAGGATTGCGAGGCCGATTCCAAGGATAATACGCTGCGAAGGCATTGAGGCTTTTTATTTTTTGAGGCGAGCGGAGGAGGTCGGCCTGGTGAGGCATTGATTGATGGTGGTCAACAGCGCGTTCGGCGTGAACGGCTTGCGCAGGCAGCATGCCGCGCCGAGTTCGATGGTCATGCGCAGGAAATCCGGCGCCCGTTCGGTATTGGCGAAGGCGTAGCCGGACATCGCAACGATCGGGACATCCGGCCTGCGCTCGTGAAACATCCGAATCGATTCGAATCCGCGCATGTGCGGCATGAAGACATCGATCAGCATCACGTCGTATTCGGATGATTCGAGCGCGCGCATTCCCGCTTCACCGCCGTCGGCGACGGTGACCTCGAAACCCTGACGCTGAAGACAGACCTCGATGGCGACACATACCATCGGGTCGTCATCGACCACGAGAACGCGCGGCACGATCGATCCTTTTTTTGGTTGCGGTCAGGCGATTCGCACCGCGGCCCATGGCGTGATTAAGGCGGAACAGCGACGGGGCGTCTGTATCGTAGAGTGCATATAAGGTTTGCTTAGGAGCAAATTGGCACTGTGTGTCGGATTGAATGCAACTGCGCCATTCGCGTTCGGATCCAGCCCCGCCATGTCTCCCGCCATCTCGATTGCCGTTCCAGCGGATCGCGCCCGGATATCGCCGCTCGGAAAAGTGGGTGCCGGTTTTCCCTCGCAACAAACGCAAAGCGTTTGCGCGGAGATCATGCTCAAACGAAAAGATAGAGCGGGATAACGACTCGAAGAAACGTCATCGCGTTCTTCCTGACGCAAAAAGGACGGCGCATCAGATGCGCCGCCTTTTGAATTCACGAAGTCCGGATGCCGTTACGGGCAGGGGTGCCGGTAACCGTCGTTGCCGAGATACGTTCCCGATTGCGGATCGTAGGAACGGTAGGTCTGCATGCAGTAGGCGACCGCATCATCGCCGCCGGGCGTCGGCGCCACCGCGACGGCGCCGCCGTCGTCATAATATCCGTTGTCGTAGTAGCCCGGCGCGTAATAGTCCGATCCGCCGTAATAACCCTGCGAGGCGATCGCGCCGCCGATCACGGCGCCGGCGACCGCACCCGGAATGAATCCGCCGCCACCGCCGCCGTGACGATAATAGCCACCGCCACCACCGCCATAGACGCGGCCACCGCCACCGCCGCCGCTAAATCTCGGACCGGGCGCGCCGCCAGTGAAGCCGCCGCCACCGCCGCCCATGCGTGGCACTCCGCCACCACCACCGCCGCCGCGGACACCGCCGCCGCCCGCAGCCTTGCTACCCAGATTCTGGGCAAAGCTCTCGCTCGGCACGACCATGGGCAACACCAGCGCCATGGCTGCGACGGTACTCAAAACCTTAAGATTGATCATCATTGGCTCCATCTGCGGGACATTTCTCAACCCATGGGGCGGGTGGACGTTCCCGAGCCCGCGCATCGATTGTGCGCAACGCTCAACCTGTCAGATAGGAACTGTATGAGAAATGAACAGATTGCGCCGATTCCGCGACAATTGGCCGCCGAAAGTCGCAGGTTCACACCGTAGCGGTAGCGGGGCAGGCATATCAGGACTTATCTGGACAATTCAGCGCGCCGATGGCATCAGAGCCGAAGCATCTCAAACCGGCCTGAGTTCATGAAACAGTTTCTGCTCAAATTCTTCACATGGTGGAGCGGCCAGACTTTTGGCACGCAATTGTGGACCTGGCGGTTCGGCGAGAAAGTCGGCCAGGACGAGCAGGGCAATACCTACTACCGCACCAAGGGCCGCAAGGTCGATCCGACGCTGGGTTTTGAGCGGCGCTGGGTGGTCTACAACGGATACGCCGAGGCCACCAAGGTGCCGCCGTCATGGCATGGCTGGCTGCACCACACCGTCGATGTCGCACCGACCGAAGAAGACTATGCGGCGCGCGAGTGGGAAAAACCGCATGTCCCGAACATGACGGGGACGCCTTCGGCCTATCGCCCCTCCGGCTCGACGCTGGCCAGCGGCCGTCGGCCAGCGGCCACCGGCGACTACCAGGCCTGGACGCCGGGAAACTAAACCATCGTCATCGACGATTGCGCGGCCGCGAACTCGGATCCGCTGCCTGTTGGACATATGATGCGTCTGCTTCGGCATGGTACTTCGGGCTCAACGAGCGCGCCAATCCGCCATTTCGAGACCGTTTGCGGAAGCAAGGCGCTGAGAAGAACCGAGCATAGCCGATTATCGTGCGCCTCACCGGGCGTGAGGGCGAGATCGACGGGCAGGCCATTGGCATCCACCACCGCGTGAATCCTGCTCGTTAGGCCCCCTCGCGAGCGACCCATATCTTGGTGACTGTTGTCCGCGATGCAGGCTCCGTGCCGGTGCACCCGCACGACCGAGGTATCGATCATCTGCACGGCCGCGTCGTGACTGGCGGCCCGATTGGCATTTTTGAGGCAGAACCCGCCGCGACTGATCTTTCAAAATGCCGAACATCTGTTCTCCGTCAGTAGTAAGGCTACGCCGCCCGCACTGTCGCGAGAAAACTCTCGACCTCCTGCTTCAGGCGCTCGGACTGCATTGCGAGTTCGCCGGCCGAACCGAGAACCATTTCAGCGGCAGTTCCCACCTGGCCCGATGCCTGCGTCACGCCGGCAATATTTTGCATGACCCCCTGCGTGCCCTGCGCGGCCTGCTGCACGCTGCGGGCAATTTCCTTGGTCGATCCACCCTGCTCCTCCACCGCGGCGGCGATCGTTGTGGCGATCTCGTCGATCTGCCCGATGGTGGCGCCGATCTCGCGAATCGCCCCGGCCGTTGCCCCGGTAGCATCGCGGATCGCCTGGATCTGATCGGCGATCTCCTCGGTTGCCTTCGCGGTCTGTGTCGACAGCGCCTTCACTTCGCTTGCCACCACGGCAAAGCCCCTGCCGGCCTCGCCGGCCCGTGCGGCCTCAATCGTCGCGTTCAAGGCCAGGAGGTTGGTCTGTCCGGCGATGTTTTGAATGAGCCCCATCACCTCGCCGATCTTCTGGGTCGCCTCCACCAACCCTTCCACCATGGCATTGGTGCGGTCGGCCTGCGCAACGGCGCTTTGCGCTATCGATGCCGAGTGAACAATCTGACGGGAGATTTCCTGGCCCGATGTCGAAAGTTCCTCTGCCGCGGCAGCTACGGTCTGCACATTCGACGTGGTCTGTTGCGCGGCAGCGGCGACGGTGGTGCTCTGCCGCGCCGTCTCCTTCGCGATTGCGGACAGCGATTGCGCCGAGCGCTGCATTTCGGCGGCTGCCGAAGCCGCCCCGGCGACGATGCCGCCGACACTTTTCTCGAACTCGCCCGCGATCCGGTTCATGGCCGATTTCCGTTCCGCTACGGCGCGAGCCGTCGTCTCTTCCCGCTCGGCGCGGAGACGTTCGGCGTCAATCAACCGATCCTTGAAAACGGCCAGGCTGCGCGAGATATGGCCGATCTCGTTACGACGCTCCACGAACGGGACCTCAACGCTCAAGTCACCCTTCGCCAGACCGTCCATAACGCCGCATATCGCATCGAGCGGACGAACCAGGCCGCGACCGAGAGCGAATGCGGCCAATCCCGCGACGAGCAATCCCGCCAGTCCGCCCGCGGCAATCCAGATCGCGCGGTCGAACACCGCTGCGTCGATATCGTCGTTATAGACGCCTGCCTGGATTGCGAGCAGCTTTTCGCCCTCACCATACCCGCCGGCATAGGTGAGCTTCGGCAGCTCGGGACCACCCGCCGCTTTCGGCACCCGGTATTCGAGGTAACCGCCGCCGGTGCGGGCTTTGCCAACGATGTTTTGAATCAGCAGCTGGCCCTGATTGTCTTTGTAATCCCAGCGATTGACATTGATGTATTTCGGGTTGGCGTGCACATAGGTAACGCCGGCATTGGTGCTGCCGGCGCCGTAGATTCCGAGATAGTCAGCGGATTTGCCCCAGCGCATTGCGCCGATCGCATCGAAAGCAAGTTGCCGCGCTTCCTCTGCCGAGATCTTGCCGGCTTTGGCTTTTTCCTCGTAATTCGACAGGATCTTCTTCGCGGCCTCGACCAGATCGAACACCTTGGTCTGACGTTCCTCGATAATGGTATTGCGAAGGACCATCACTTGAACGGCTAGCGCGGCGACGAAAACAACGGTCAATACCGCGATGATCATCGCAAAACGATTGTAGACAGTAAGATGCCGCATGATGAGTGCCTTCGTGACGAAGCGATCGGCGACAGTATCTCTTTACCAGTTAAGCTTTTATTGAGAACGACGTACAATCATGCCGGGAGGACAACCCTGACGCTTGCGATCAGGCTGTTCTTATGTTCCTCGGCAAGCATTGACGTCAGTGGTTGGCTTCCTCGGCAGTTCGTCGCCTGAGCCATCGGCGCGCGGGCCGTTTGTATCGTCGCTCCGGCAGGGGGTGGCTGATACGGGATTTGCTTCCGCCCAAGCGTGCGCTCGAAAAGAAATAGGACACTGCCAGGACCCGAAAGGCGCGAGACACCCGTGTGAATAACGGGAACAGCGGGGACATCGGCCGCCGCGTTCTTGCGTTCGCGGCCGGCACGCGGCTGAATGGGGACATCTTACGGAGATGGGAGACCATCGCGTACGGTTCGGGCTCCAGTTCGCGACTGCCCCGATATGCAGCGGCACCCGATCAGGATACGGCCGGGAGATAGGCCCCCGGTCTCGAGGTTCTGAAATCGCCCGTCAATGTGGCGCCGCCGTGAGACAGGAAAGGCCGTCTGGGAAACCAGGCGGCCTTTTTCTTGTGTGGAATTCAAACCGAGTTGCGTTACGCCAAGCGTGCGGCGGCACGCGCAATCATCTCGCCGCGGCGGGCCTGGCCCGGCGCGATCCGTTCTTTCATGAACGCGAGAACTTCTGCCGGCGCCGTGTCCGGCGAGCCGGCGTTGAACGGCGGCGCCGGGTTGTATTCGATCCGGAGCTGGATCGCCTCCGCGGTCTTGCGGTCGACGAGCTGCGACACCAGCGTCAGCGCGAAGTCGATGCCTGCGGTGACGCCGCCGCCGGTGATGCGGTTACGATCGATGCAGACGCGGGTCTTGGTCGGGATCGCGCCAAACGCCGAGAGAAAATCCATCGCGGTCCAGTGCGTCGCCGCGCGATAACCCCGGAGCAGGCCGGCTGCGCCCAGCACCAGCGATCCCGTGCAGACCGAGGTGACGTACTGCGCCCCCTCCGCCTGCTGGCGCAGGAAGGCCAGCATCTCCTCGTCGTTGATCATGTCGTCAGTGCCGAGCCCGCCGGGCACGCAGATCACATCGAGTTGCGGGCAATCGGCAAAGCTGACGGTCGGCGTCAGCATCATGACGGAGTCGCTGGCGACGGGCTCGATCCGCTTCCAGATCAAATGCACCTTGGCGCCGGGTATGCTGGAGAACACCTGCAGCGGTCCGGTGAAGTCGAGTTGCGTCACCTTCGGGAATAGCACGAGACCAATCTGAAGCGGTGCCGACATCACGAGCCTCCAAATATTGCTTGACCTTGCCATCCTGTCATGATCGCCTCTTGTCCGAAATGCCATATTTCCCTCATTTCAGGACATCTTCAAATCAAGGATTGGGCCAAAATCATGATCGGCGTCCTCATCTTTCCCGATTTCCAGTTGCTCGATGCCGCCGGCCCGATCTCGGTGTTCGAGATCGCCGCGCGCTTTGCCAACAATGCGCCCGACATCAGGGTTGTCGCGGTCACGCCGGGGCCGGTACGCAGTTCGTCCGGCGTCGAGATGATGGCGCGCGGTCTCAAACCATCGGGTGCGATCACCACGCTGATCGTGGCCGGCGGAGAAGGCAGCCGCGGGCCGGCGATTTGCCCGAAGACGCTGGCCTTCGTGCGTTCGATCGCCAGACGTGGCGTTCGCGTCGCCAGCGTCTGCTCCGGGGCCTATATCCTCGCCGAAGCCGGTCTGCTCGACGGCCGTCGTGCTACCACCCATTGGCAGCGAACCCGGCATTTTCTCAAAGCCTATCCGAAGGTGAAGCTCGAGCCCGACCAGATCTTCGTCCGCGACGGCAATATCTGGAGTTCGGCCGGCATCACCGCGGGCATCGACCTGTCGCTGGCCATGATCGCGGAGGACTATGGCGACGACATCGCGCAGAAGACTGCGCGCCAGCTCGTGCTCTACCACCGCCGCAGCGGTGGCCAGTCGCAATTCTCCTCGCTTTTGGAATTGAAGGCGCCGACGGGCCGGTTCGGCCCGCTGCTGGCGTGGGCGCGCGAACATCTCGATGCGCCGTTGTCCGTCGAGGACATGGCCGAGCAGGCCGGCATGAGTTCGCGGCACTTTACCCGCGCCTTCATCGCGGAGACCGGCACCACGCCGTCGAAGGCGGTGGAGCGGTTGCGGATCGAGGTGGCGCGGCAGCGCGTGCAATCCTCCTCAGAGGCGATCGAACGCGTCGCCGAAACCACCGGCTTTCGCGATCCGGAGCGGATGCGCCGCGCCTTCATCCGCGCTTTCGGTCAGCCCCCGCAATCGCTGCGCCGCGCGGCGAGGGCTGGGTAGTTTCAATCAACCCGGGATTTGAGCTATCGTATGCAAGGCGTGAGCCGCGCTGGGAATTCTTCTGACATGCTTGGAGCCCACTGAAGATGGTCCGTGAAGCCGAAGAGATCGCGTGATGATCGGCAGTTCGATGACCTTCAGCATTCTCTTTCCGTCCAGCTATTCGATCGAGGTCACCAAACTTCGGCAGCAACTCGACGAGGCGCACCTGGCCTGGGCAAAGAAATGGAAGCAACGGCAGGATGATTTCAAGCTCGAGAACATTCGTTTCGCCCACGATGTCAGCTGGAACAAACGGTTTTTCAGCCTGCAAGCCGCGCGTGATGGAGGGCACTGGTTCTGGCAAGCCACGCATATGTTCGTCGTCTTTGGTGGATTTTCGATCTGAACGAAGTGAACATCGGATCGCAGGATCGCATCCGCAAACCCGCGGTGGCGAGGTCGGGGAGGACGTAACGCCGCCGCTAGTTCTTCTCCAATAGTCCGAGCCTGCGTCCCAGCCATTCCGTGGTCGAGGCCTGGATCAGGATCGTCATCAGGATCGCGATGAAAGTCACCGACGCGATCATCTGCGCGCCGGGCGCTTTCATGCCGAGCAGCAGCCCGGCGAGTGCCGCCGGAATGACGCCGGTCTCGCGCGTCCAGCACATGAACAGCATTTCGGCAAAACTCCAGCGCGCGCGGCGATCGGGCCACGCGCACAGGAACACAGTCGCGGGGCGGGCGACCAGCATCAGCACCGTGACGACGGCGGTGCCACCGAGCCAGTATTTTTCCATCAGAGTGAAATCGACCTGTGCACCCAGCAGGATGAAAATGAACAGGCGCAGGATGAACGCCGTGGTCAGTACGAACTCGTCGAGCTTTTGCGCCTCGCCGGCTTCCATCTTGAAGCCGAAAGTTTCCTTGTTGCCGAGCATGATGCCGAATACGAATACTGCCATCAAACCTGAGGCGTGCAGGCCATCGGCGGCGAAATAGGCGGCGATCACGGCGACCAGTGTCACGACTGGCGCGTATTCGGCGAGAAAGGCCATCTTCTCATGCGCGATCAGCAGCGCGGCGAGATAGCCAAGTACGATGCCGGCGACGATGCCGATGACGGATTGCTCGAGCAGACCGAGCAATGACGCCGTCAACGAGAACGAGCCGCTTCCCGTTGCCACCGCCAGGATGCTGAAGGTCAGGATCGCGCCCATCGCGTCGTTGAACGCGGACTCGCTCATCACGGTCTGTGCCACCCGGTCGCGAATCCGGACCTGGCGGAAGATCGGCACCAGCGTCGCCGGATCGGTCGAGGCCAGCGTCGCGCCGAGCAGCAATGCGACGATCGGGGGAATGCCGAGGATGAAATGCGCGGCGAGGCCGGTGATCCCGGCGGTGATGACGACCCCGATGGTCGCGATCACGACAATGGTGATCCAGACCTGCTTCAGCACCGCAAAGCGCAGCGTCGCGCCGCCATCGAACAAAATGTAGCTGGCGCCGAACAGCAGGATGATCTGGTTCAGCGCCGATTCCGCGCCGATATGCACGAAACCAAGCGCCTGCGGGCCAATCGCGATCCCCGTAATCAGGAACACCGCGACGTCAGGAATCCTGATCTTCTGCGCCAGCAGGCTGGCGAGCGTACCGATCGCCAGAATGAGCCCGCAGGACAGCAGCGTATGTTTGGCTATTTCGATAGAGGCCGATGCTTCCAATGCGTTGCGTCCGTCACAAAAAGCTGGCGATCAGTTCAGCGCCTTCAGCCATACGCCGATTTCGCTGGCCGCGACATTGGCCTGATTGAGAAGCTTGCCCATCGTGAAGAAGCCGTGGAACTGGCCGGGAAAGTGCTTGTAGGTCACGGGCACGCCGGCTTGCCTGAGCCGGGCGGCAAATTCGTCGCCTTCGTCGCGCAAAGGATCGGCGCCGGCGGTCAGCACATAGGCCGGCGGCAATCCGACCAGCGTTTTCGCGCGCGCGGGGGAGGCGCGCCAGTCATGAATGTCGGCGGCGCCGCTGAGATAATGGTTGCAGAACCATTTGATCACGGAGTGGGTCAAGAGGATGCTGGTCTCGGGCTCGCGATGCGAGGGATGCGCCATCGCAAAGTCGGTGGCGGGATAGATCAGGACCTGGCCGGCGATCGCTGGTCCATCGCCGTCGCGGGCGGCGAGTGCGACCACCGCGGCGAGATTGCCGCCGGCGCTGTCGCCGCCGACCATCAATCGCCGAGTGTCGATTCCGAGCGCTTTGGCGTTGTCGGCGATCCATTTCGCCGCTGAGATGGCGTCGTCGACGGCGGCGGGGAATTTGTGCTCGGGGGCGAGCCGGTAATCGACGGAGATGACGATCAATTCGCCTTCATGCGCGAGTTTGCGACAGACCACGTCGTGCGAGTCCAGATCGCCGATCACCCAGCCGCCGCCGTGGTAGAACACGAGGCAGGGCGCTGCGCCATTGGCGTTGCGCAAATTCTTCGGCGTGTAGAGGCGGGCCGGGATCGCGCCGTGGGGTGCGGGGATCGAAAGCGGCTTGACCTCTGCCAGTTCGGGCGGCTCGGGATTGGAGACGACGCGACCCTTCAGATAGAGCTCGCGCGCTTCCGCCGGCGTCCCGTTCTCATAGGGCGGGCGGCCGGCTTCCTGGAATGCCTTGTAGACGGCGGCGGCATCGGGATCGAGCGTAACGGGCATTGTGCGAAGACCTCTGGTGTTTAGAACTTGTCATTCCGGGGCGATGCGCAGCATCGAACTATGATGCGCAATTGCGCATCTGAGAATCTCGAGATTCCGGGTTCGCATCTTCGATGCGCCCCGGAATGACGGTTACCCTAGGCGGCGGTGCGGCCGCCGTCGACGGTGTAGGCCGAGCCCGAGACGTAACTGGCTTCATCGGAGGCGAGGAACGCCACGATGGAGGCGACCTCGGAAGCCTGTCCCAGCCGTCGCGCCGGAATCCGCTCCACGATCTTGTCATTGGGCGGCGGCGCGTTGCCGCCATTGCGCCCCTGCATGATCGCACTCAACATCCGGCTGTCGATCAATCCCGGGCAGACGCAATTGACGCGCACGCCGGTGCCCGTGCATTCCCACGACGCGCTCTTGGTCAGCCCGATCACCGCGTGCTTGCTGGCGCTGTAGACCGCGATGTGCGGCGAGCCCATCAGGCCCGCGATCGAGGCGGTGTTGATGATGCTGCCCTTGTTCTGCTTCAGCATCACCGGCAGCACGTGCTTCATGCCGAGGAAGACGCCGACCACGTTGACGTCGAGCACCCGGCGAAAGCTCTCCAGCGAATATTCCGGGATCGGCTTGATGTCGCCTTCGATGCCGGCGTTGTTGTAGAACACGTCGATGGTGCCGAACCTGTCGACCGCAGCCCGGACATAGTCGGCGACCTCCTCTTCACGTGTGACGTCGGCGGCGACCGCCAGCGCCTGCGCCGAAGCCGGCAGGTCGGCAATCGCGGCCGCAAGATCTGGCTCCCTGCGGTCGACTGCGACAATACGCGCACCGCGTTCGGCCAACAGGTGAATGGTCGCGGTTCCGATGACGCCGGCAGCCCCGGTTACAACGGCGACCTTGCCGTCCAGACGAATTCGATCGGTCATGTCAGGGGTCCTTTGGCTCCTCCGGTTGTCCCGGATTCTTCTGATTTCGGCGCTGGGCAGCGCGAACGCTCGACAGGGGCGACTATTTCATTTGTGGCGCGGGCTGACCAGAGCCCGGTTCTTGAAGCAGAACCGAACGCTAGATTGTTGTGTTGACGTGTTTTCTTCACACGAACCGGTACCCATCCCGCATCAAGTGCGGGACAGGCTTTCGCTCGAAAACGCTTTTTGGGCGGCGGGCAGGGCCGGAAGCCGCCCTTTCCCCGCCGTATTCGGCGTGTTAACCGGAGGGCACGCGAGCGGCGGATATGATTGTATGTCGCGAGCCCGATTCGCCTGTTAAAGCCGCGCGAGATGTTTCGAACCATTGCCCTGACTGGTTTCGCGGCCCTGATTGCCGCCACAACACTCTCGCTTGCGCCTCCGGCGCGCGCGCAGATCGGCAATATCTTTTCCGATCCCGCGCCGCGCCCGCCCGGTGCGATCCCCCGTGCCGGTCAGCCGCAGCCGCCCCCCGACGACGACGAGGAAGTGCCCGAATTGCCGCGCGGCCGGCTGTTGCCGACGCCGAACCGGCCGCTGCCGGGGCAGGGCGTGCCGCCACCGGGAAGCGTCCAGTCGCAGCCGCTGGCGCCACCGCCCGGTACCACCGTGATTCCGCAAAATACGCCGCCGGGCATCGCGGTAGCGCCGCCGCAGCCGGGCGGGCCGGCCGGTCCGGGCGTGGCCAATGCGCCGCCATCGGCCAATCCGTTGCCGGGATTGCCGCCCGGGCAGCGCCAGCCCAAGAGCGTGCCTGGGGCGCCGGCGACCCTGCAGCCGGGCGATGAGGTGGTATCCGAGCCCCCCGCATCGAAGGTCACCAACAAGAAGGCGAGCTTTTCCGGCCTCGACAAGATCACCGGACGCATCATCAATTTCGACGAGGATATCGGCGAGACCGTCCAGTTCGGCGCGCTGCGGGTGAAAACCGACGCCTGCTACACGCGTCCGGCGACCGAGGCCGCCAATACCGACGCCTTCGTCGAGGTCGACGAGATCACGCTGCAGGGCGAGGTGAAGCGGATTTTCTCCGGCTGGATGTATGCCGCGAGCCCCGGCCTGCACGGCGTCGAGCATCCGATCTACGATATCTGGCTGACCGACTGCAAAGTCCCCGACCAGACCATCGTCACCGCAGCACCCGATCTGCCGAAGGCCGTGGCGCCGCCGCCGGCGCAGAAGCGCCCGCCGGCGCCGAAGCAGGCAGCGCCGCGTCCGCCGCCGCAGCCGCAATTCCAGCAGCAACCGCCGCCGCCACCTCCGCCGGCGCAGCGGCCCGGTGGGCTGTTCGGTGGATTGTTCGGGAACTAGCTGCGGTTCGCGATAATCGCGAGCGCGTCGGCGCCCTTGACCGGATGGGTCGCCGGCAATCGCAGGAAATCCGCGGATACGCCCGTGATCGCCTTGTCGAGCAGCGTGCGATAGCGGCGGCGCGAAATTTCCGCGGCGCCAAAACTGCGCAGGTGCTCGGTGACATACTGGGTGTCGAGCAGCTCGAACCCGCCCGCGATCAGCCGCGCCACCAGATGCACCAGCGCCACTTTCGAGGCGTCGCGGGCGCGGTGAAACATGCTCTCGCCGAAGAAGGCGCGCCCCAGGCTGACGCCGTATAGGCCGCCGGCCAGATCGCCGTTCTGCCAGACCTCGACGCTGTGGCAGTGTCCGAGCTGGTACAGCCCGAGATAGAGGTCGCGGATCCGCGTGTTGATCCAGGTGTCGTCACGGCCGGCCTGCGGCGCCGCGCAGCCGGCGATGACCGCCTTGAAGGCGGTATCGACGGTGACCGTGAAGGCGTCGGAACGCACCGTGCGGGCGAGGCGCGAGGCGACGCGAAAACCATCGAGCGGGATCACCCCGCGCGTTTCCGGCTCGACCCAGAACAGCGTGGGGTCGTCGGCGCTTTCGGCCATCGGGAAGATACCGCAGGCATAGGCGCGCAGCAGCACTTCGGGCGTGATTTCGGAAGAGGCGGAGTCGCGCGACGTCATGGGCCCCAGAATAGCAGGACGTCGAGGGCCTATGCTACGGTCGAAAAAAAGGCGGCGCGGCCGGAACATCGGGGGAAGCCGCCGTGATCGCCGGTCGGGAGCAAGGGGGAATTCGTGAAAATTACCTGGAAGACCATCGCGCCGCTGGCGATCTGGCTTGCGATCTATCTGGTGCCGGTACCGGCCGGCCTCAATCTCAATCAGTGGCGCTATTTTGCGATATTTGCGGCCGTGATCGCCGGCCTGATCCTGGAATCGATGCCGGTCGGCGCGGTCGGCCTGATCGGCCTGACGGTCGCGGGCGTGATGGGGTATGTCGAACCCGATCCCAACAAATCGCTGCGCTGGATGCTGGGCGGGTTTTCCGAAAGCACGGTGTGGCTGATCGTCGGCGCCTTCGTGTTCTCGATCGGTTACCGCAAGAGCGGGCTCGGCCGGCGGCTCGCTCTGATGCTGGTGCGCGCGCTCGGCCGCCGCACCATCGGCCTCGGTTATGCGGTCGCCTTCTCCGACCTTGTGCTGGCGCCAGCGACACCGTCCAACACCGCGCGCTCAGGCGGCACGATCTATCCGATCGCTAGCAACATTCCCAGGATCTACGGTTCCGAACCCGGGCCGACCGCCGGCCTGATCGGCACCTATGTGATGTGGACGGCGTTTGCGACCACGGCGGTCACGAGCTCGCTGTTCCTGACCGCGCTGGCGCCGAATGCCGCCGCGCTCTCGATCGCCAAAAAGATCGTCAATGTCGACATCGGCTGGTCGCAATGGTTCTTCGGGTTTGCGCCGCTCGGAATCCTGTTGCTGCTGCTGGTGCCGTTGCTGAGCTACATCGTGTGCCGGCCGGAGGTGAAGGAAAGCCCGGAAATCGTCACCTGGAGTGCCGGCGAAATCGCCGCCATGGGGCCGCCGTCGCGCAGCGAATGGATCATGGCAGCCTTGGTGCTGCTGGCGATGTTTCTGTGGATCTGCGGCTCCAATCCCACCATCAGCCTGCCGCTGTTAGGTGCCAACTTCATCAACCCGACCATGGTGGTGTTCGTGGTGATCTCGCTGATGCTGGTCACGGGTGTGATCGATTTCGACGACATCGTCGCTGAGAAGAGCGCCTGGGAAGTGTTCTTCTATTTCACTTCGCTGCTGACGCTGTCGTCCGGCCTGAACGAGATCGGATTCATCAAATGGGTGGCGGAGGGCTACGCCAAGCCGCTGGCCAGCGTGTCGCCGCTGATGGGCATGATCCTGCTGGTGTCGTTCTTCTTCTGGATCCACTATTTCTTTTCCAGCATCACCTCGCACACGGCCGCCGTATTGCCGGTCGTGCTCGCCGTCGGCACCAGCATTCCCGGCCTGTCGGTGCCAACCTTGATGCTGCTGTGCGTGTATTCGCTGGGGCTGATGGGCGTGATCTCGCCCTATGCCACGGGACCGGCGCCGATGTATTTCGGCAGCGGTTACATCGGCAAGCGCGATTTCTGGAAATTCGGCCTGATTTTTGGGGTGATCTATTTTGCGGGCCTGCTGTTGATCGTGCTGCCGTGGCTGCGGTTCATCGGCTTTTAACCGGCGGCCACGTTTGCGGATTTCGCCGCATTGGCGCGGCGGAATTGCAGCACGATCCGGGTCCCCTGATGGGCGGAATCGCGTTCAACGGTTGCTTCCAGCTTGGCGGCCATCGCCGAGACGATGCGCTGGCCCATGCCGGTGCCGCGCGGATCGGCCTTGGCGTCGAGGCCGACGCCGTCGTCGGCGATCGACAGCACGAGATCGTCGCCCTGGGCCTTGAGTTCGATATGGATGGGGCCGGCGCCGTCGGGGTAGGCGTATTTCACCGCGTTCATCACCAGCTCGTTGACGATGATGCCGATCGCCACCGCGCGATCCGGGTCGATATCGATCGGCTCTGCCTTCAGCGTCAGCCGCGACATCCGGTTGCCTTCGGCCGACCGCCTGAGATCTTCCAGCAGGGCGTCCAGATACTGGTTCAGCAGCACGCTCTTCAGGTCGTGCGAGGTGTAGAGCCGGCGGTGGACCTGGGCGACCGCGGCGACGCGTCCCATCGCGTTGGTCAGCGCCTCCTTGACGCCGTCCTGCGTGCTCGAATTCGCCTGCAGGTGCAGTAGCGAAGCGATGATCTGCAAAGAATTGCCGACGCGGTGGTTGACTTCGCGCAACAGCACTTCGCGTTCGGCTGCCAGTGCTGCGTAGCGGTCGCGCGAGGCGTGGACCTCGGCCTCGGCCTCGTCGCGGGCCCTTTGAATTTGCGCCTGCCGCATCGCGCCGTTGACGGCGACGTGGAGCAGCGGAATGAAATCGCCCTGGGCATCCTTGACCAGATAGTCCACCGCACCCGCCTTCAACGCGGTGACCGCGATCGCCGAATCCTGCGAGGCGGTGACGAACACCACCGGCGGCGCGTCCGGAATCTTCAGTATCTGCTCGAGCGTTTCCAGACCGTCGAGACCGGGCATGTACTGGTCGAGGGCGACGACGTCGATGCCGCCTTGCGCCAGGCGCGCGAGCCCCTCATGTCCGCTGGCGGCATGGACGACCCTAAAACCTTGTCGCGTCAGGCCGCGGTCGACCAGCCGGGCAAGCGCCGCGTCGTCATCGATATACAGCAATGTCGGCGTTGCGGTGTTCATGTGGCGGCGGGTGGTACCTGAATGACGGAAAAGAACAGGCCGAGCTGGCGAATGGCGTTGGCAAAGCTTTCATAATTCACCGGCTTGGTGATGTAGACGTTGCAGCCGAGTTCGTAGCAGCGCTTGATTTCCTGGGAATCGTCGGTCGTGGTCAGAACCACGACCGGCGTCGCCTTCAAATATTTGTTGTCCTTGACCCGCCGCAAGATATCGATGCCGGTCATGTCCGGCAGGTTGAGGTCAAGCAGGATCAGCAGAGCCTCGCCCTTGTGATTGAGTCCCGTGCCGTCGCTGCCGAACAAATAGTTCACCGCGTCTGTACCGTTGGTGAACGGCATGATCTCGTTATTGACACCGGAGCGCCGGATATTGCGTTCGATCAGGCGGGCATGGCCCTCATCGTCCTCGATCATGATGATGGTGACTGGCTTGCTCATGACGCCTTGTTCCGGTTGCTGAATGTCCAGTTGATCGGCAGTGTTATCGTGAATGTGCTGCCGGTGTGAAGCTCCGATGCCACCGACATGGTTCCGCCTAACCGCCGCACCAGCGCGCGGACATGCGCAAGGCCGATGCCTTGTCCGGGTTTGTCCTGGGTTCCCGCGCGACGGAACAGGTCGAAGATCCGCTGGTGGTCCTTGGGATCGATGCCGCGCCCATTGTCGGAGACATCGAAAATCGCAAAGCCAAGCTTGGTGCGGCCCCGGATCAGGATGTCGCCGGGAACCCCGCTCTTGAGATATTTGAGCGCATTATCGATCAAATTGGAGAAGATCTGCTCCAGCGCAAGACGGTCGCTGACAATGTTCGGCAGCGGCTCGATGCGGATTTGAGCATCGGCTTCCGCGGCCTGATGCGCCACGGTTGCAACGATGCCTTCGATCAGTTCGCGGGTATCGATGCGCACGGGCTGGAATTCGCGCCGTCCCTCGCGGGTGAGGTTGAGAATTGCCGATATCAGCCGGTCCATCTTGCCGATCGAGGATTTGATGAATCCCAGCGCCTCGGTGAAATCTTCCGACAGTTGCTTGTCGGTGCCTTCGAGCACGGGTTCGGCGCTATCGGTCGCATTGTCCGGCACCGGCGGCGCCGAGGTCCCGGCACGGGCAAGCGCCGCGATCCGCTTGAAGATATCGCCGCGCAATTCCTCGAGCTCGCTGGTGAAGCCCATGATGTTCACCAGCGGCGAGCGCAGATCGTGGCTGACGATGTAAGCGAAACGCTGGATCTCGTCATTGGCCTCGCGCAGATCCGCGGTGCGCTCATCGACGGTGGCCTCGAGATTGATATTGTTGTCGCGCAGCAATGCTTCGGCTTCGTCGCGTGCGCGCGAAGAGCGCCGCACCAGAAAAATGGAGATGCCGGCCAGGACGACAACGAAACCCGAACCGATGCCGGTCATCGATGCCGCCAGGGTCTGACTGCGGTCGGCGTTGGTCGTGCGCAGGACAAACAGACGATCTTCTTCGGCACGCATCTCGCCCGCCAGATCGTAGATGTGGTTCATGGCGGCGCGGCCAACGTCCTCGCGGACGATCTGGGCGGCGTCGTTCAGGCGCTGGGTCCGCGCAAGTTCGATGGTCTTGCGGAATTCCTCGATGCGCTGATGGCTGAGTGGAATCATCTGGTCCAGAACCCGCCTTTGAGTCGGATTGTCGCTGGTGAGTTCACTCAGCCGCGTTAGTGCCGGCGGAATCTGGGATGCGGCCTCCTCGAAATCGGTTTGAAAATTGGGCTGCAATGTCAGAACAAAGCCGCGCTGAGCGCTTTCGGCCCGGCGCAATTGCAGTTGCGTGAAGGATATCTGATTTTCATTTTCAACGGTGCGAACCACCCAGCGCGCGTCCTCCCGCGCCCTGTTTACCAGATAGACCGAGCCAGCGCTGATAACCGTCAGCACCACAAGCCCCGCCGCAAGCAGCAGGATCTGGCCGATTGCGCGCCGGCGCATGGCGTCAGGCGTCACAACAGTCTCGCGTCATGAAGCAGTGGAATTCAAGCGATCCCCCGGACGGGAAGGATTTCCCGGGCCGGGCAAAACGCCTGCTCAGGCAATTGGTTCCATAGGGCGGTGATTGTTTTCGAGGCCGGTTCAACCGACCGGCTGGCCGGCCAGGTACTGCTCCAGCCAGTGGATATGGTAGTCGCCATCGATAATGCTGGGCTCCCGCACCAGGGCCCGAAACAGCGGCAGGGTGGTTTCGATGCCCTCGACCACCATCTCATCCAGCGCCCGGCGCAGCCGCATCAGGCATTCGCCGCGGGTCTTGCCATGGACGATCAGCTTGCCGACCAGCGAGTCGTAATAGGGCGGGATGACGTAGCCCTGATACACGGCCGAATCGATCCGCACGCCGAGCCCGCCGGGCGGATGGAATTGTGTGATCTTTCCAGGCGACGGCCGGAAGGTCTGCGGATTTTCGGCGTTGACCCGGCATTCGATGGCATGACCGATGATCTGGATCTCGTCTTGCGTCGCCGGCAGGTCGCCGCCGGCGGCGATGCGGATCTGCTCGAGCACGAGGTCAATATCGGTGATCATCTCGGTGACGGGATGCTCGACCTGGATGCGGGTATTCATTTCGATGAAATAGAACTCGCCGTCCTCGAACAGAAATTCGATGGTGCCGACGCCGAGATATTTCATGTCCTGCATCGCCTTGGCGCAGGTCGCCCCGATTTTGGCGCGGGCGGCGGCGGCGAGAACCGGCGAGGGGCCTTCCTCCCAGACTTTCTGGTGACGCCGCTGCAGCGAACAGTCGCGCTCACCGAGATGGATCGCGCCGCCGCGGCCGTCGCCGAGCACCTGGATTTCGATGTGGCGGGGCTTCTGCAGGTATTTTTCCAGATAGACCGAGGCATCGCCGAACGCGGACTTGGCCTCGTTGGATGCGGTCGACAGCGCCATCATCAGATCGTCGGCCGTCTGCGCGACCTTCATGCCGCGCCCGCCGCCCCCGGCGGCAGCCTTTACCAGCACGGGAAAGCCGATCGCCTCCGCGATCGCCATCGCGTCGTCGTCGGATCCGACACCGCCGTCCGAGCCCGGCACCACGGGAATGCCGAGCCTCTTCGCGGTTTTCTTGGCTTCGATCTTGTCGCCCATCAGGCGGATGTGCTCGGCCTTCGGGCCGATGAAATGCAGGTTATGCTCGGCGAGGATTTCGGCGAAGCGGGCATTCTCGGACAGGAAGCCGTAGCCGGGATGCACCGCATCGGCGCCGGTGATCTCGCACGCCGCGAGCAGCGCGGGGATGTTGAGATAGCTGTCCTTTGACGGCGGCGGCCCGATGCAGACGCTTTCGTCGGCAAGCCGCACATGCATCGCGTCGGCGTCGGCGGTGGAATGCACGGCAACGGTGGAGATGCCGAGTTCCTTGCACGCGCGCAGCACGCGCAGGGCGATTTCGCCGCGATTGGCTATGAGTATCTTGTCGAACATCGCAGCGCCTGACGTTGACGAATTCTATTCAATGATGACCAGCGGTTCGCCGAATTCGACCGGCTGGCCGTCCTCGACGAGAATTTGCGTTACGGTGCCCGCGCGCGGCGACGGAATCTGGTTCATCGTTTTCATCGCTTCGATGATCAAAAGCGTTTGTCCGGCCGATACCTTGCTGCCGACCTCGATGAATGGCTTGGCGCCGGGCTCGGGCGACCAATAGGCGGTGCCGACCATCGGCGAGGGCACAACGCCCGGGTGTTTTGCCAGGTCGGTGGCAGCGGCGGGCGCAGCGGATGCGGCCGAAGCCGCAGACGCCGAAACGCCCGGCTGGAAGTTCGCCGGCATCGAGGCCGCGATTGAGATGTTGCGTGCGACCCGCACCCGAAGACCGGCGCGCTCGATCTCGATTTCGGTGAGACTGGTCTCGTCCAGCAGCAAAGCGAGTTCGCGAATGAGCGCGCTGTCGTCGCTTTTGAAATTTGCGGCTGATTTGGTGTCAGGCTTGCTCGCCATGCTGTTGATCCGGAATTCTCTGGGTGGTGACGGCTGACGCGTCAGGCTTTTGATGTCAGGTTTTTGCTTTGGCGCCGATTTTGGCGGCAAGGCCGTTGATCGCGAGCCGGTAGCCGTCGATGCCGAAGCCGCAAAGCGAAGCGAAGGCGGCTTTGGCGGTGAAGGAATGATGCCGGAAACTCTCGCGGGCGTGAATGTTGCTGATGTGCACTTCGACAGTTGGAATTTTCACCGCGACCAGCGCGTCGTGCAGCGCGATCGAGGTGTGGGAATAGCCGCCGGCATTGATGATGATGCCCACAGCCTTGCTGGCATGCGCCTCGTGGATGAAATCGATCAGCTCGCCTTCGCGATTGGACTGCCGGCAATCGGCCTTGAGGCCGAATTGCGTCGCGGTCTCCGCGCACAGTTTCTCGACATCGGCGAGCTTTGCATGGCCGTAGGTCTCGGGCTCGCGGGTCCCCAGCATGTTGAGGTTCGGACCGTTGAGCACATAAATAGTCGCTGTAGAGGCCTCGGCCATCCAGATTCCAGTAATTGGGGGCGGGTAGGTCGCGGGGTTATAGGTAACAACGGAGGCTAGGGGAAGCCTCGTAGCCCCGTGGAATAGGCCCCAAGAGCTTCATCCGGTTCGTAAAAAGCCGCATGGAACCTACGGAAATCATTCGTTAACCAAAGTTTGAGGATACCCGGCCGCCACGCAAAAGGGGCGGGCATTTCTGCCCGCCCCGAACGCGCCGAGAGCTCAAAAGCTCTTAGCCTTCGATGATGTAGACGATCTCGTGCGTCTGCGGACGCACGATGATGTACTGGCCGTGCACGAAAATCACATCGTAGCCGCGCCACTCCGGATAGATTTCCACGATCCGGGCAGGAAGCGGATGGAAACGAACCGTCGCCGGCACCACGGTGCCGACTGCGATGTTGAAGTTGACGTTGGTCGTCTCCTCGATCTTCTCCGACTTGATGGCGGAAACGATCTGGGTGCGCTTTTCAGCCGGCGGGGCTGCGGTCGCCGAAGTGGCGGCGTTGCCCGTCGTCGTCTGCGACCTCGAGTCGGTCGTGCCCTTGGTCTGGGCGTTCATGTTGCCTGTCTTGCTGTCGCGGCTTTCGGCGGCGTTCGTGGTACCGCTCTTGCTGTCACGGCTTTCGGCCTTCATGTCCTTGCCGCCTTTGGTCTCGTTCTCAGAGCTCATGCCCTTCGACTTCTGACCCTGCATCGCATTGTTGTCTTGCGCGCTCTTGCTGGTGCTCGTTCCCGGCTGCGCCTTTTCGTTGGATTCCGAGGCCTTCATGCCGGAGTTCTCAGAGCCCTTCATTCCCTGGGATTCGGCACCCTTCATGCCCGTCGATGCGCCCGAGTCTTTCTTCGGTGCTGCGGAAGGCGCAGCGTGTTCCGTTGCAGGAGCACTCTGCTGGGTTGGGGCGGCACTCGGCGCGCTTTCACGGCTCGTTCCGGTGCCCTGCGCATTCGCAAAGCCGGTTCCAGCGATCAGAGCCGCCACCGCAGCCGAAATCAAATAGCGATTAGTCATCGAATATCTCCTCACGTGGATGCATTGCCCGCGTCGACAACGACAGGAGATCGACGATGTTCCTGACTATTTACGGTTCCATCGCGCTTGTTTTATGAATGCGCGGTGAACGGATATTTCAGCTGAAATTGAAACCGCAGAAATGTTCCGGCGGTTCGGTTTGCGCGGCGTTTTGTCCAACAAAAAATCCGGCTGCGCGGCAGCCGGATTTCTATCGTCGAACGAAGTGGCCCTTGCGAGGCCGGCGCGTCAGCAGGTCACCTTGCCGCAGCGGGCGACGCCGATCTTCTCCTTGAGGCTTTCGATGCCGACCGCGCCGATCACGACCTGCTTGCCGATCACGTAGCTCGGCGTGCCATTCATGCCCATGGCTTCGGCGAGCTTGAAGTTCTCTTCGATCGTCGCCTTCGCTTCCGGGCTCGCCATGTCCTTTTCCAGCTTCGCCATGTCGAGGCCGACTTCCTTGGCAACTGCCATGGCACGCGCCTTGTCGGCGGCGCCGCGACCGCCGAGCAGCTTCTGATGGAAGTCGAGATATTTCTTGCCGGTCGGATCCTGCATGCGCACGGCGACCGCGACCTGGGCCGCTTCGACCGAGCCCTGGCTCAGCACCGGGAATTCCTTGAGCACGACCTTCAGCTTGGGATCAGCCTTCATCAGGTCGAGCATGTCGGCCATGGCGCGTTTGCAGTAACCGCAATTGTAATCGAAGAACTCGACGAAGGTGACGTCGCCATCCTTGTTGCCAAGGGTCACACCGCGCGGTGAGTTGAAGATCGCGTCCGCATTCTTGCTGACACTCGCTTCGTGCTTTTCGGCTTCAGCGGCGGCCTGACGCTTGCTCAGTTCATTCATCGCCTCTTCGAGCACTTCGGGGTGCGAGATCAGGTAGTTCTTGACGATGGTTTCGATGTCGCCGCGCTGGGTATCGGAAAAACTCTGCGCGGAGGCGGACAGCGGCGCCGCACCGAGCGCGAGCGCGAACAGGGCGGGTGCGAGAAAACGGAAAGCAGGCATTGGCAAATCCTTGTGCGGCGGGTTTCGCCCGGCAATTCTTGCGAAGGCCGGCTCTTGGAACAGGTACAGCAGGTTGTAGTTCAACTCGGTTTATTTCTAGTTGTTTTTCTGGCCCGGCAGCGGCTTGGCGCTCACAATGTCGTCAGCTTTGACCCAGCCGGGCGTGCCGATGGCGAAGCGGGTTTTGGCCCGCGAGGCCAGATCGCGCGCGGTCTTGTTGTCGCCGCGCAGGTAGGCGGCCTGGGCGGAGGCCAGATCGGCCTCGGCGTAGTCTCCCTTGCGGCCATAGGCCATGGCGAGCTGGGTGTAGCCAAGCGGCGCCTCGCTCTCGCGCGCCACTGCGGCACGCAGGATCGAGATCGCTTCCTCGGCATAGGTCTTGTTGTCGGTGGCCACCAGCGCCTGCCCGAGCATCATCTCGATCAGCGGCGCGTTGTTCGAGAGCTGCACCGCCTTGCGCAGCGGCGCGATCGCCTCCGCGGGCTTGCCGCCTTCCAGCAGCGCCTGGCCGCGCAATTCGTAGAAATAGGGATTGGCGGGCTGCAGCTGAATCAAGCCGTCGATCTGGGCGATCGCGCTGCGCAGATCGCCGTGCAGATAGGTCGTGATGGCGTGCGCGTAGCGCGCGGGCAGGCTGGTGTTCGACATCGGATAGCGCCGGTAGACCGTGTCCTGCCGTTCCATGAAGGCGGAGATCTTGGCGCGCACCATGTCGTGGCGCATTTGCAGGGCCGGGTCGTCTTTCTTGTCCCAATAGGGGCTGGAGCGCGCCAATTCCTCGAGGGCTGCGACCCGCTCCGCGGGCATCGGATGCGATTGAACATAGGGGTCCGCGCCGTGCGCGGCGAACAGGCTGTCGTTGGTGAAGCGCTTGAAGGTTTCGTACATGCCCCTGGCGGATTGGCCGGTGGCCGTCAAAAACTTCACGCCGGCCTTGTCGGCGTTCTCCTCCTGCTGGCGCACATAGGAGATCAGGGTGCGGCGGATCATTTCCTGCGGCCCGGCGACAGCGGCGGCGCCGGCATTGGCCAGGCCGCTATTGGAATTGCCGCTTCGCACGCCCGCGACCATCGCGCCGGCGCCGAGCAGCATGGCGATGATCATCTGGGTCTGCGCCTGCGCCAACTGCTCGCGCATTTTGGCGAGATGGCCGCCGGCAAGGTGGCCGGTTTCGTGCGCGAGCACGCCGATGATCTGGTTCGGGGTCTCCGATTGCATGATCGCGCCGTAATTGACGAAGATGCGGCGGCCGTCGGCGACGAAAGCGTTGAAGGCGCTCTCGTTGATGATCACCATCTGGATGTTCTGCTTTTCCAGACCGGCGGCGCGCAGGATCGGCCGGGTGTATTCGCGCAGCAATTGCTCGGACTCGGTGTCGCGCAGGATCGGCGGGCCCTTGTTCTCCTGAGCCGGCGCGGCCATCGGGGCCACGGCCAGTGCGGTCGCGGTCATCAGTGCGGTCCATTTCGAGGTCTTTTTGCGTAAGCCGATGCGAAGCAACATGTGCGGTCTTTTAAAGATTGGCGGCGCCGATATGCGGTGGGCCGGATCGGTCCTGATGGAGCGAGCTTGTTAGATCAGAATCCGACCCCAGTCTGTTGTTTTGGCGTGTTTTCTTCACGCGAACCGGTATCCACTTCGCTTGAAAACGCTATAAGGAGCCACCGAATGCGGCCAGTCTGGGGCGGTAACCGGTGCAGGACCCGTGAAATCGGCGGCAGCCGTTCAGATAGCAGATATCGATGCTCGAAGCGACACTCAGAGACCGTGCAAAATACCTGCTGACCCCCTCGGCACGGAGCGATGTTCCACCCTTCATGGTGATGGATGTGATGGCGGCGGCGGCCCGCATCGAGGCGGCCGGCGGCCACGTGATTCACATGGAAGTCGGGCAGCCGGCGGCGCCGGCCCCGGGGGTTGCGATCGCGGCCGCCCAGGCCGCACTCCAGGACGGGAGGATCGACTATACGTCCGCGCTCGGCATTCCCTCGCTGCGCGCGCGTATCGCCCGGCACTACCGCGATACTTATGGCTGTCAGGTCGATGCCGAGCGCGTCGTCGTCACCACCGGTTCGTCCGGCGGTTTCATCCTGGCGTTTCTTTCGATGTTCGAGCCGGGCGACCGGGTCGCGGTCACCGTGCCCGGCTATCCGCCGTATCGCCACATCCTGACCGCGCTCGGCTGCGAGCCGGTGCTGATCGAGACCTCGAGCGAAACCCGCCATGCGCTGACCGGCGAGGCCCTGCTGGCCGCACATCGCAAGGCGCCGCTGAAAGGTGTGCTGGTCGGCAGCCCCGCCAATCCGACGGGAACCATGATGTCGCGCGAGGCGCTCACGAGCCTGATGGCGGCCGCCGAAGGCGCCGGCATCCGGTTCATTTCCGACGAAATCTATCACGGTCTCGATTATGCATTTCCGGCCGTGACCGCGGCCGAGCTTTCGCCGCAGGCGCTGGTGATCAACTCGTTCTCGAAATATTTCTGCATGACCGGCTGGCGGGTCGGCTGGATGGTGGTGCCGGAGCCGCTGGTGCGGCCGATCGAACGGCTGCAGCAGAACCTGTCGATCTCGGTGCCGACGCTGTCGCAGATCGCGGCCGAAGCCGCGTTCGAAGGCCGCGAAGAGATGGAAGCGATCAAGCGCGGCTATCAGGAGAACCGCCGCATCCTGATCGACGGCCTGCCGAAAGCCGGCCTCACCAAATTCCTGCCGGCCGATGGCGCGTTCTATCTCTATGCCGACGTCTCGGACTTCACGTCCGACAGTTTCGAGTTCGCCAGCCGGATGCTGGAAAAGGCCCACGTCGCGGCCACCCCTGGCGTCGATTTCGATCCAGTCCACGGCCGCAGCTTCATTCGCTTTTCCTACGCGCGCTCGGCCGACGAGATGCGCGAAGCCGTCGCGCGCATCGCGCGCTGGCTCGGCTAGCGCCACCCGCACACGAGAAACCCTTATCCGGAGATATGCTTTGTCCGTCAGAACGATGCCCGCGCCCGTTGTACCCGCGCATTTTCCGCTTGCCGCCTTGCTGTGGCCGCAGCGTGCCGGCGGAATCTCCGATGTGATGCGCCGCGTCATTCTGGTTGCGCTGGGAACCGCGCTGCTGACCCTGTCGGCCAAGGTCAATCTGCTGCGCTCGTACCGGCGATCAGGCGTGTGCTCGTTCGTCGCGGCCAGGACCGCCGGGCGCGCGACCAACGCCATTGACACCGTTGGGCCAATGGCTCTTGGCTAGACAGGGTGGGACGACGCCGCGCAAACGCGGCGGAACAAATCAGCGATCTCTGAGGGGGGAGTAACATCATGGCGGCAACGATTGCGAGCGGCGCACCGGTGAGTGCTGCGAAACCGGCAAAGCCCTGGTACAAGGTTCTCTATATTCAGGTGCTGATCGCCATCGCGCTCGGCGCCCTCGTGGGCTGGCTGTGGCCCGATCTTGCGACTAACGACTGGATCAAGGCGCTCGGTGACGGCTTCATCAAGCTGATCAAGATGGTGATCGCGCCGATCATCTTCTGCACCGTGGTATCTGGCATCGCGCATATTCAGGATGCCAAGAAGGTCGGCCGCATCGGCGTCAAGGCGCTGGTCTATTTCGAAATCGTCTCGACCTTCGCGCTGTTGATCGGGCTCATCGTCGGCAACGTGGTGCGGCCCGGCTCGGGTTTTGGCGGAGCCCTGGCGGACGCCGGCAAGGTAGCCGGATTCGCCAAGCAGGCCGAAGCCCAGAAGACCGTCGATTTCTTCCTGCACATCATTCCAGATACCGTGGTCGGCGCCTTTGCGACCGGCGAAATCCTCCAGGTGCTCCTGTTCTCGATCCTGTTCGGTTTCTCGATCATGGCCCTTGGCGAGCGCGGCCATACCATACGTGCCTTTGTCGATGATGCTGCTCACGCGGTGTTCGGTGTCATCGCTATCGTCATGAAGGCGGCGCCGATTGGAGCCTTCGGCGCGATGGCTTACACCATCGGCAAGTTCGGAACCGGCGCGATTTTGAATTTGATGGGGCTGATCGCGACGTTCTACCTCACGGCGGCGCTGTTCGTGTTCGTCGTGCTCGGCGTCATCGCCCGGATCGTCGGCTTCTCGATCGTCAAGTTCCTGGCCTACATCAAGGACGAACTCCTGATCGTGCTCGGCACTTCATCGTCGGAGAGCGCGCTACCTTCGCTGATGGAAAAGCTCGAGCGGCTCGGCTGTTCGAAGTCGGTCGTCGGTCTGGTGGTGCCGACCGGCTATTCCTTCAACCTCGACGGCACCAACATCTACATGACGCTGGCAACGTTGTTCATTGCGCAGGCGCTCGGTTTCGATCTCACCCTCGGCCAGCAGATCACGATCCTGCTGGTCGCGATGCTGACCTCGAAGGGCGCGTCCGGCATCACGGGGGCGGGCTTCATCACGTTGGCGGCGACGCTGGCCGTCGTCGATCCGCGTCTGGTGCCCGGCATGGCCATCGTGCTCGGCATCGACAAGTTCATGAGCGAATGCCGGGCGCTGACCAATCTGTGCGGCAATGGTGTTGCCTGCGTGGTGGTGTCGTGGTGGGAGGGCGAACTCGATCGCGACAGGCTGCATGCCAGTCTCAACAAGCAGGTCGATCCATCGGATATGGAGACCGCGCTCACGACCGATTGACGATCGTGTTGAGCCAATAAAAAACCGCCCGGTTTTGCCGGGCGGTTTTTGTTTTGATCTGGATCCTTATTCGCCGCCGCCGAAACGGCGCGACCACCATCCCGCCTTGCGCGGCTGGGTGTCGCTGGTTGCCGCCGGAACGGGGTCGGCGGGAGCTGCCGCAGGGGGCGGCTCGGGCTGACTCTGAACCAGTGGTGCGGGCGCATCGCTCGGGGCGCTGGTCAGGAAGCTGACCTTCTCGCGCACGGTCGAGCGCCGTCGCGCGGCGGCGCGGTCGGCTTCCTGGGCGGTCTCTTCCGCCGCGGGCGCGCTGACGGTTTCGGGCTGGGCGTGCGGCTGCTCGGCAGGCTGCCATTGCGGCGGCTGCGACACCGGCTCGGGGTGCACCAGCGAGGGCGCCGGGTCAGGCGAAACGCCGTCGAAATCGGCAACCGCCGTGGTCGCCTCCGGCGCCGATGTCGGCCCGAGTTCGTCCGCGATCGATCCAACCAGACCGTCTTCCGGTCCGTTGCCACGCCGGCGGCGTCCACCGCGGCGTCCGCGGCGGCGCGGGCGCCGCTCGCCATTGGGCCCTTGTTCGCTGCGCGCGAAGCCGGGCTGTTCGTCGGCTTCTTCCTCGTCGGACTCGCCGTCGTCGGCAACCGCGCCATCGGCGGCCATTTCGGGCACCACGCGCGGGGCCTCGTTCTCGTCACGCGGCGCGCCGCCTTCGCGCGCCTCGCCGGAGCGGCCGCGCCGACGCCGGCGCCGCTTGCGCCGGTGGCCGTCGCCCTCGGTTTCGCCGCCGGTTTCTTCGCCAGCCGCGGCATCCTCCGTCAGCCCTTCGGTTTCTTCGGTCTCGATTTCCGATTCGATTTCGATATCGAACGATTCCTCGTCGTCATAGGCTTCCTCGACCTGCGGCGGCGAGGCTGCGGCTTGCGCCGCGAGCAATGCCTTGGCCGCTTCCAGTGTGTGCACCTGTTCGCCGCGATCGATGATGAACGACTGCTGGCCGCTCACGGTCGCGTCGGCAACCACCGCAAGCGAAACCTTGAAGGCGTTTTCGAGATCGCGCAGATGGCCGCGCTTGTGGTTGAGGACGTAGAGCGCGACGTCGGTCCGGGTGCGCACCACAAGATTGTGGGTCGCGCCCTTCATCAGGATTTCCTCGATGCCGCGCAGCAATTGCAGCGCCACCGACGATACCGAGCGGACATGACCGCTGCCGCCGCATTGCGCGCAGGGCTCGGTCGAGCTCTCCAGCACGCTGGCGCGGATGCGCTGGCGCGACATTTCCAGCAGGCCGAAATGCGAGATGCGCCCGACCTGGATGCGCGCGCGGTCCTGCCGCAGGCAGTCGGAGAGCTTGCGCTCGACTGCGCGGTTGTTGCGCTTCTCGTCCATGTCGATGAAGTCGATGACGATCAGGCCCGCGAGATCGCGCAGGCGCAACTGGCGAGCGACTTCTTCCGACGCCTCGAGATTGGTCTTGAGCGCGGTGTCCTCGATGTGATGTTCGCGGGTCGAGCGGCCGGAGTTGACGTCGATCGAGACCAGCGCCTCGGTCTGGTTGATGACGATGTAGCCGCCGGAGCGCAATTGCACGGTCGGCGAGAACATCGCATCGAGCTGGCTCTCGACGCCCATCCGCGAGAACAGCGGCTGGCCGTCGCGATATTGCCGCACCGCCCGCACGTTCGAGGGCATCAGCATCTTCATGAAGTCGCGCGCTTCCTGATAACCGGCTTCGCCGGCGACCTGGATCTCGTCGATTTCCTTGTTGTAGAGGTCGCGCAGCGAGCGCTTGATCAGCGAGCCTTCCTCATAGACGAGGGTAGGGGCCTGCGACTTCAGCGTCATGTCGCGGACGGTTTCCCACATCCGGATCAGGTATTCGAAGTCGCGCTTGATTTCGGGCTTGGTGCGCGAGGCACCGGCGGTGCGCAGGATGATCCCCATGCCTTCGGGCACGTCGAGATCCTGCACCACTTCCTTCAGGCGCGAGCGATCCTGCGCCGAGGTGATCTTGCGGCTGATGCCGCCGCCGCGCGCGGTGTTGGGCATCAGCACCGCGTAACGGCCGGCCAGCGACAGATAGGTCGTAAGCGCCGCGCCCTTGTTGCCGCGCTCTTCCTTGACGACCTGAACCAGCATCACTTGGCGGCGCTTGATGACTTCCTGGATCTTGTACTGGCGGCGTGGACGGAACGCGCGTTCCGGAACTTCTTCCAGCACGTCGTCGCCGCCGACGGATTCGACGAGTTCCTCTTCGGCATCCTCGCCTTCCTCGTCCTCGTCGTCGTGATGTTCCTCGCCATTCGCGGCGGCATGCTCATCGTGCGGCGCGGCGGCGTGCGCTTCACCGGCATGCTCGTGGGGTTCGGCGCCGCCATCTTCGGCATGCGGCGCGTCGTCGGCGTGAGCCGCGTTTTCGCGCGCATGCTCGTCATGATGCGCGTGCTCTTCTTCCTCTTCTTCGTGAGCTTCCGCCACGGCGGCCTCGACAGCGGCCGTATCGGGCAGGGTTACCGCCGCCAGTGTCTCGCTGGTGTGGGTCTCGGTGCCCTGGTCCTGCGCGTGATCATGCCCATCGTGGGCATATTCGTGATCCTGCGTGTGGTCGTGATCATGCTCGTGCGAATGCTCATGACCTTCGTGGTCATGATGTTCGCCGTGCGGCTCTTCGACGTGCGAATGTTCAGCGTGCAGGCCTTCGTGTCCGTGGCCTTCCTGGCCCTCATAGGGTTGAGGGACCTGCGAGTGATCGACGGCGGCGTTTTCCACCACCTCGCTCTGGACGCGGTCGCCATTGCCGCGGCGGCGGGCATTGCGATGGCGCGAACGGCCGCGATGGCGGTTGGAGGAGCGGTTCTCGCTCTCTTCCTCGGCCTCGCGATGGGCGCGCTCGTCGGCTTCGATCAGCGCCTGACGGTCGGCGACCGGTATCTGGTAATAGTCGGGATGGATTTCGCTGAAGGCGAGGAAGCCGTGGCGGTTGCCGCCATATTCGATGAAGGCTGCCTGCAGCGATGGCTCTACCCGCGTGACCTTGGCGAGGTAGATATTGCCGCGCAGTTGTTTGCGCTGGGCGGTCTCGAAATCAAATTCTTCGACGCGATTGCCGCGGACCACAACGACCCGGGTCTCTTCCGGGTGGGTGGCATCGATCAACATCTTGTTGGGCATTTTGGGGCTCTTGACGGCGGCGGGCGCGGTGCAAGGCGCGCGCATGATGCGCGGCCCGGTGACGCGACGGTCCACCTGATTCGGGGGTGAGGGGAAGGCCAAAACGCAAACCTGGGCGCCATGCCGAACGGGGTCCCGGAGCGACACGACGTGCGAGGCTTTCGCCTCGCGGAAGTGCGATCGTTCCGTGGATCTTGGTCGGCAACACAGTCTGGCGCATCAAGCGTCGGCCCGTCTGAACATGTTGGCGGCGAAAGAGTACCGCCTTGTTAATCGCTGAAGGCCCCGGCGCGGCGCCAAAGCGCCCGCCGGCCATCGCATATCCGACCTTTTCGGGGTCCGGATAATCAGTTCTGCCGTGTCTTAAACCGTCCCTGGGGCGAGAGTGTGCCTGGGACCGGACGCCACTCGGGCTCGAAACCGTCACTCCTTGGCAGCCGCGCGCAGCGCTGGCTGTGGAGGGATCGGGAAAGACGCAGGAATCTTCTGCTTCGAAGGTTCCGGCGCTGCACCGGGAGGCTGAACGCGACACAACCGGGAGTATTAGCCGTCAGCCCCCCGTACATACGTGGATTGGGTCGCACGTGCAAGGGAAGCGTCGCAGCGCGGCAACACTCGCACCTTTTCGCCGCCGGCGCGTTAAGGATCAATTAACCCTGCGGTTCTAATCCGGTAATGGGTCTGCTCGGAGGCACGGAATCGTTGGCGAGCCGCGCAAATCAACGTATTTTGCTGGGAGGCGGCCTGTTGTGCGTCGCAGCATTGCTGTGCGCGCCGGCGATCGCCCCAAGCGCGGCTGAGGCTCCCGCACTGAGCCCGGCTCCGGCCGGGCCTGCCGTGGCATCGAGTTTTCCGGTCGCCTCGGAGGCCCGCCTGGCCGGCGACAGCAAACGGACCCGTTTCGTCCTTGATCTCGACAAAACCATCCAGTTTCGGGCCTTTACGCTGGCCGATCCGTATCGCGTGGTCGTCGATATCCCGCAGGTCACCTTCCAGCTCCCGGCCGGGACCGGAACCGGGGGCCGGGGGCTGGTCAAGGCGTTCCGCTACGGCCTGGTGATGCCGGGCGGCTCGCGAATCGTGTTCGATCTCACGGGCCCAGCGAAAATCACCGATTCCACCATGCTGGAGGCGGCCAACGACCAGCCGCCGCGACTGGTGCTGGAGCTGGAAGAGGTGGACCGGACCGCCTTCGTCCAGACCCTTGCGTCCGAGAACCGGCCCGAACTGCGACCGGCGATCGCGGATGCCAACGCCGCCGTGGTCACACCGGAGGCGACGAAGCCCGCCGCGCCCGATTCGCGCCCGCTGATCGTGATCGATCCCGGCCATGGCGGCATCGACAACGGCACCCAGTCGAGTGGCGAAAGCGAAAAGAACCTGGTGCTGGGATTTGGCCTGGCGCTGCGCGATCGGATCGAGAAATCAGGCAAGTATCGCGTCGTTATGACGCGCACCGACGACACGTTCATTCCGCTGAACGACCGCGTCAAGGTCGCGCGCAACCAGTCGGCGGCGCTGTTTGTGTCGATTCACGCCGACGCACTTCCGCGTCGCGAGGGCGATGCCCAGGGCGCCACGATCTATACTTTGTCCGACAAAGCCTCCGACGCCGAAGCCGAGCGGCTGGCGGAGGCGGAGAACAAATCCGACGCGATCGGCGGGGTGAACCTGTCGGACGAGCCGACCGAAGTCGCTGACATCCTGATCGATCTGGCGCAGCGCGAAACCAAGACCTTCTCGAACCGGTTCGCGCGCACGTTGATGGGCGAGATGAAGAGCACGGTGCGGATGCACAAGCACCCGCTGAAATCCGCAGGCTTCCGGGTCCTGAAGGCCCCCGACGTGCCGTCGGTCCTGGTCGAGCTCGGTTATGTCTCGAACAAGGGCGATCTCGAACATCTGGTGTCGGAGAACTGGCGGACTAGGACGGTCGGATCGATGGCCCAGGCGATTGACACGTTTTTCGCCAAACCTCTGGCAATCGCTGGGCCGGCCAAATGAAATGAAAAGAGAGCGCACCAATGCCGGAAGCCCTAGTTTGGCCACAGCGGCAACGGTATAGAAAACCACCGCCGGGCCTTTGGAATCGGCCAATATTGTCCGTCGGCTCATGTATTATCGGCCTGTGCTGCGGTGTGTCGCCGGGCAGGGCTTTCGCGCTAGGGCAGACGCCGCGGAATTGCGGCGCAAGGGTTGGAACGGAACTTCGATAATGCGCTTGCTCGTGCGGTTCTTGGGTTTCCTGTTCGCCGCCGGAACCGTGGTGTTCCTGGTCGGCGTCGCTGGCGTGGCGGGCGCAATCTGGCATTTTTCCAAGGATTTGCCGGACTATTCGCAGCTTCAGGATTATGAGCCGCCGGTGATGACGCGCGTGCATGCGTCGGACGGAGCGCTGCTCGGCGAGTATTCCAAGGAGCGTCGGCTCTATCTGCCGATCCAGGCGGTCCCAAAACTCGTCATCAACGCGTTCCTGGCGGCTGAGGATAAGAACTTCTACGAGCATGGCGGCATCGACTTTTCCGGCATGGCCCGCGCGGCGGTGCTGTACGCGCAGAATTACGGTTCCAACCGCCGGCCGCAGGGTGCCTCCACGATCACCCAGCAGGTCGCCAAGAACTTCCTGTTGACCAACGAGGTTTCGTTCGCCCGCAAGATCAAGGAAGCCCTGCTGGCGATGCGCATCGAGCGTGCGTATTCAAAGGACCGCATTCTCGAACTCTATCTCAACGAAATCTATCTCGGCCTCGGCGCCTACGGCATCGCGGCCGCGTCGCTGGTTTATTTCGACAAGTCGGTCAACGAACTCACGGTCGCGGAGGCGTCCTATCTGGCGGCGCTGCCGAAAGCGCCCGCGGCGCTGCATCCGGTCCGGAACCGCGATCGCGCGATCGAGCGCCGCAACTACGTCGTCGATCGTCTGCTGGAAAACGGCTGGATCAAGCAGGCCGACGCCGACAAGGCCCGCAAGGATCCGCTGACGGTGACCAACCGGGCCAACGGCGCTCATATTTTTGCCGGCGAGTATTTTGCCGAGGAAGTCCGCCGCGACATCTTCGAGCGCTACGGCGAGAAGAAACTCTATGAGGGCGGGCTGTCGGTCAGGGCCACGCTCGATCCGAAGATTCAAGTGATGGCGCGCAAGACCATGGCCGCCGGCATCGTCACCTATGACGAGGCGCAGGGTTGGCGCGGAGCGGTCAGCAAACTCGACGTTGCAGGCGATTGGGGCGTCAAGCTTGCCGACGTCAAATCGCTCGCGGACATCTCGCCATGGCGGATGGCGGTGGTTCTGGAAACCAGCGATCAGTCGGCACGGATCGGCTTTCAGCCCGGCCGCGAACTGGGCGGCGCCGTTTCGAAGGAACGGCAGACCGGCATCATCACGCTCGATGGTGTGAGGTGGGCCAAGCCAACGGCCGGGCCGGCAAAGGGCAGGACGCCGACGGCGGTGTCGCAAGTGCTGGCGCCGGGCGACGTGATCTATGCCGATCCGTTGTTCGGAAAGGATGGCAATCCGGTCGACGGACAATACCGGTTGCGGCAATTGCCGGAAGTGTCCGGCGCGATGGTGGTGATGGACCCCTGGACCGGCCGCGTGCTGGCGATGGTCGGCGGGTTCTCGTTCGACCAGAGCCAGTTCAACCGTGCGACCCAGGCCTATCGGCAGCCGGGTTCGTCGTTCAAGCCGATCGTGTATTCCTCGGCGCTCGATAATGGCTACACGCCCTCGACCGTCGTGGTCGACGCGCCGATCGAAATCGACCAAGGGCAGGGCGCCGGCGTCTGGCGCCCGGAGAATTTTTCATCCGGCAAATACCAGGGCCCGACCACGCTGCGCAATGCGTTGCGATTGTCGCTCAACACCGTCACCGTGCGGCTGGCGCAGGACATCGGCATGCCCCTGATCGGCGAATACGCCAGGCGATTTGGGGTCTACGACGAACTGCCGAATTATCTGTCCTATGCGCTCGGCGCCGGCGAAACCACCGTCATGCGGATGGTCACGGCCTATTCGATGTTCGCCAATGGCGGCCGTCGCGTGAAGCCGACCTTGATCGATCGGATCCAGGACCGTTACGGACACACGATATTCAAGCACGACGCCCGTGAGTGCCGTGGCTGCGACGCGCCCGGCGGCTGGAAGAATCAGCCCGAGCCGCAGCTCGTCGACCGCCGTGAGCAGGTGCTCGATCCCATGACCGCCTACCAGATCACCTCGATGCTGGAAGGTGTGGTGCAGGGCGGCACGGCGATCGCGGTGAAGGAAGTCGGCAAGCCGATCGCCGGCAAGACCGGCACCACCAACGAGGCGAAGGACGCCTGGTTCGTCGGGTTCTCGCCGGATATCGTCGTCGGCATCTATCTCGGCTTCGACAAGCCGCGTCCGCTCGGCCACGGCAACGCCGCCACCGGCGGCCATCTCGCGGCACCGATCGCGCGCGACTTCCTCAAGCTCGCGCTCGCCGACAAGCCGGCGATCCCGTTCAAGGTCCCCGCCGGAATCAAGCTGGTCCGGGTCGACGCCAAGAGCGGCATGCGCGCGGGTCCCGGCGACGGAGGCCGGACCATTCTGGAGGCGTTCAAGCCGGGCACGGCGCCACCGGATAATTACTCGGTCATTGGGGTAGCCGATGCGGACGGCCGCGTCCCGGCGGCGCAGACGCCGGATGCCGGCAATATCATGCGTCCCGGAACCGGCGGATTGTATTAGCCGATTGCGCTTTGCGGCCACCGCCGCTACATCCCTCGCACACTTGTACTGGCGGCTTGTGCCGCAGATCAGAGACCACCATGCGCGCCGAAGTCGAACGCCTTGTTGAAGAGATCAAGCAGTCGGTCGGGCTGCTGAGGAGGCATCTTTGACGTCGATGCATCCACGGCGCGTCTGGCCGAGCTGAACAAGCTCGCCGAAGATCCCAATCTCTGGAACGATCCCCAGAAGGCCCAGAAGCTGATGCAGGAGCGCACCTCGCTGGAGGACGCGCTTTCCGGCATCGGCAAGGTCGAGCGCGAGCTCGAGGATAATATCGGCATGATCGAGCTCGGCGAAGCCGAGAACGACGAGGGCGTGGTGGCCGAAGCCGAGGCCGCCCTGAAGGCGCTCAAGAAGGAAGTCGCCCGCCGCGAGCTCGAAGCGCTGCTGTCGGGCGAGGCCGACCGGTTCGATTCCTATCTGGAAGTGCATGCCGGCGCCGGCGGCACCGAAAGCCAGGACTGGGCTTCGATGCTGCTGCGCATGTACACGCGCTGGGCCGAGAAGCACGGCTTCAAGATCGAATATCTGGAAGAAACCCAGGGCGAAGAAGCCGGCATCAAATCCGCCACCATCCAGATCTCGGGCCATAATGCCTATGGCTGGCTGAAGACCGAAGCCGGCGTGCACCGGCTGGTGCGGATATCGCCGTTCGATTCCAACGCGCGCCGGCACACCTCGTTTTCGAGCGTGGCGATCTTTCCGGTGGTCGACAACAGCATCAAGATCGACATCGCCGAGTCCGACGTGCGCACCGACACCATGCGTTCGGGCGGCGCCGGCGGCCAGCACGTCAACAAGACCGAGTCGGCGGTGCGGCTGACGCATATCCCGACCGGCGTCGCGGTGGTCTGCCAGGCCGGCCGCTCGCAGCACAAGAACAAGGCGCAAGCCTGGGACATGCTGCGCGCCCGGCTTTATGAGATCGAGCTGAAGAAGCGCGAGGAACAGGCCGCCGCCGATCAGGCGGCCAAGACCGATATCGGCTGGGGCCACCAGATCCGCTCCTACGTGCTGCAGCCCTACCAGATGGTGAAGGATCTGCGCACCGGCGTGCAGACGTCGGATACGTCGGGTGTGCTCGACGGCGACCTCGATGAATTCATGGCCGCGACCCTGGCGCAACGCGCGTTCGGCACCGCGCCCGGCGCGGTCGAGGATGTGGATTAGCGCATGACGCGGGTTGCCTTCATCGGTCTTGGACGCATGGGCCACGGCATGGCCGGCCGTTATCTCGACGCCGGCTTCACCGTCGCGGTGTGGAATCGCAGCAAGGCCAAGGCGGAAGATCTGATCGCCCGCGGCGCGCAATGGGCGACATCGCCGGAGGACGCCGCAATCGATGCCGACGCCGTCGTGACCATGGTCGCCGACGACGAGGCGTCGCGAGCGGTCTGGCTGACCAAGGACGGCGCGGCCGCGACGATGAAGGCAGGCACGCTCGCGATCGAATGTTCGACCGTGTCGTACCAGCATGCGCTCGATATGGCGCGCGAACTGCGCGGCCGCGGTCTGGTCTATATCGATTGTCCCGTCACGGGCCTGCCGGAAGCGGCGGCTACCGGAAAGCTGACGTTGCTCGTCGGCGCTGATACCGCCGATCTCGATTCGGCAAAGCCTTACCTCGCGCCGATCGGCAACGTGATCCGGCACTTCGGCGCCGTGGGCAGCGGGACGGTCTACAAGCTGATCAACAATCTGATGGGCGCGGTGCAGATCGCGAGCCTCGCCGAAGGCATTGCGATGGCCGAGCAGGCCGGGCTCGACATGAAGCTGGTGGCGGAAGCGATGGCAACCGGGGCGGTGGCCAGCCCGCAGGTGATCCGTCACTCCAGGCGCATGGTGGCGCGCGATTTCTCGGGCGCGTCGTTCACGGCTGCGCTTCGCCACAAGGACGCGGCCTATGCGGTGAAACTGGCCGAGGCCCTGCTGGCAGAGGCGCCGCTGCTCGGACGTGCTGCCGTCGAAGCCTATGCCCGCGCGAAGGCACAGATGCCCGACGACGACGAAGGCAAGATGATCGAGATCGTGTCGCAACCGAAATAGTCGCATCGCGAACGCGTGAATCGGGGGGCGACCGCGCTCGCCTACTCGTGTTTTTTCAGATCCTGCGGCGTTCCGGCGCGACCAATGTCATGCTGGTGATGCTGCTGATCGATGGGCGTGTGGTCGCGTTCCTCAAGCTCAGTCCGAATATTCGGTGAACTTCTTGTAGATCCAGCGGCGGCCGTCGAAGCGCCGCCAGACCCGGCCGGTCAGCAATCGTCCGGTGATGGATCGCCGCGGAATGACGATCTTCCAGAGATGCCAGACCTCGGCCCAGGCAGGCTTCGGACTGAGGTTCAATATTCGGAACCGTTCCTGGCTTTCGGCGTGCATCGCGCGCGTTCACTTGGCTAATGCGAGTTCGGATGATGAAAATATCCGGTAGCCCACGATAGCGCGCCGCCGTCACGGTGCAATCGAAGTAGCCGGTTAAGCTAACTCGTCAACCTTACCGGCGATCGTCCCCTCACTTTGGGCGGCTCTTCCATTCCGCGAGCCAGCCGGTAAACCGGCCGCTGTCGCGCTCGCCGCCGTGCCAGGCCGCGTGGACCGCGCCGTCGCGCGCGACCAGCAGCACGACATCGAGGCCTTTCGACCGGCGCAGGGTATCGATCGCCTGGTTCGGCGTCTGTGCGATCGGACCTGCGACATTGAAGGAGGTGTTGACCGACATCTCGACGCCGATGTGACGGCCGAGCGCCTTCAGGTAGGCGTGGGTGAGGGGATCGTCGTCGGCGCGCACGATCTGGATCCGGCCGGTGCCGTCGGCATGAATGACCGCCGGGATTTTGTCGCGCGCATGCGGTTTCGATTGTGCGGTCAGCACCATGTAATTGTAGGCGTTGTAATCGGCGTCCGCGGCGCCCGGCAGCAGATCGAAATAGTGTTGGGCGGCTTCCAGCGTCGCCATCGGCGCCAGCGGCCGAATCGCTTCGCGGTATTTGACGCGCTCGTTGAGCCGTTCGCGTGCGTTGGGGTCGCAGGGGTTGGCGAGGATCGAGCGATGGCCGAGCGCGCGCGGGCCGGTCTCGGCCGCGCCCTGATACAGCGCGACCACGCCGCTCTGCGCGACGATGAATGCCATCAGATCGGCGATGGCATCGCGGCCATCTTGCGTCGAGACATCGCCAACGCGTTGTGAGGCGACGTCGTCGGCTTTCAGCGCCGCCGTGATGTCCGCCTGCGACGGCGGCAGACCGCAGTAGAAGGCATGCGTCATCGGCGCACCGCGCGGCGCGCCGGCGAGATGCGCAAACAGCCAGGCGGCGCCGATGGTCACGCCGGGATCGCCGGGCACCGGCGGCACCCACAGATGCAGGCGGGCGTCGCGCTGCTGCGCCTCGGCAAACCATGCCTGATCGAAATGCTCGAGCAACCGCATATTGCCGATGGCGTTGAGCGCGACGCCCCCGGTCAGCACCAGCCGGTTCGCGCCTGTCGTGCGCAACAGGTGATCCACGACATGCACGATCGCGTCTTCAAAGACCAGTTGGGTCGCCGCCGCCTTGTCGAGGCGATCCCTGGTGTCGGGACGATGCTCGATGTCTTCGACGCGAAGCATCGCGTCGGGATTCCAGAGCTGGTCGGGTTTGAGCGGTTCGCCGAGAATATCGATCAGCGGCGACTTGTAGGGATTGATGTCGGGTTCGCAGTGCCAGTTCGCCATGGCGCGATTGAGCCGCACCTCGCCGTTGCTGCCGAGATGCAGGACGTCTTTCAGCCGTGCGTAATAGGGATTGCTGGCGCGGTTCATGTCGCCCCAGGCAGCGGCACCCATATACCGGCCTTCGCTGGAAAGCCATGTCCAGCCGCCCTGTGTCGACGAAATCACGCTGTAGAACATGCCGAGTGAATCGAACATGCTGTTGTTGCAATAGAGCTGCCGCATCTCGCCCTTCTCGACGACGTAAAGCGAGATTGAGCCGACGTCCCCGGTGCCGTCCAGCACGGCGACGGCAACCGGTTCCCCGTCATCGGCAAACGGCGAGGCCGCAAATGAAAACCAGGCATGATTGCCGTGATGCGGCATGCAGATCAGCGGCAGCGGCTTGGCCAGCCTGAGCTGCCGCGCCAGGATTTTGGGCGAACGTGTCATCTGCTCGAGGCGGCGGCGGTCGAAAGCCGATGCGTCGCTGACGCGCGCCAGGTTGAGGCTTTGCGGTATTTCCTCCACCATCGAGCGCGTCAGGGTGCCGGCAAGCGAGGGATAATCCCAGCTCGTGAGCCACGCATCGATATCATCGATGTCGCGGCCGGCGGCGCGGAGCGTCGCAACCATCGCATCGATCGATTGACGCGGATATTCCGTTGTGTGTTTGTTGCCTGAGAAGCGCTCTTCCTCGTTGTTGACGATCAGGCGCGGGCCGTTCGCTTGCGTCACCGCAACCAGCGCCACACCGGAATTGTGCGTGCCTGCAAGCCCAAGGCCGGCGAGGAACACGGTCTCGCCGCGGCGAAGTTTTTCGCGCACGCGCGCCAACCGGTGGTCGGCGAACTTCGAGCCGAGCTGATGAAAACCAGCGGCGCCCATTGTTCGCTGTGCTAGCCAGCGCGCGAAGCGAAACCCAGCAGCTCCGAGCCGGGGATGTCGGGGAACAATTCGACTTTTCAATTCCAACCGCCATGGAATGGTAGGATTCCCCAGATCATCAATCACACTTGGCGGCGGGCAACAATGCTGTTTCGCCGGGCGAAATAAGTCGATGCTTGCCAGCATCCGCGCGACTTGCGAAACTTGGCGCAAAATAAGCACGAAAAATCGGGAGAGAACGATGCTGGGACGTCCGAGACATTTAGCCGCCGTTGCGACATTCGCGGCCGCCGCGCTGATCGCGACCGCGGCCAGCGCGCAGAAGAAGTATGATCCCGGCGCCAGCGACACCGAGATCAGGATCGGTAACATCATGCCCTATAGCGGGCCCGCCTCGTCCTATGGCGTGATCGGCAAGTCCGAGGAAGCCTTCTTCAAGATGATCAACGCGGAGGGGGGAATAGGCGGCCGCAAAATCAATTTCATCACCTATGACGATGCCTACAGCCCGCCGAAAGCGATCGAGCAGGCGCGCAAACTGGTGGAAAGCGACGAGGTCCTGCTGATCTTCCAGCCGTTGGGCACGCCGTCCAATTCGGCGATCATGAAATACATGAACGCCAAGAAGGTGCCGCAACTCTTTGTCGCCTCCGGCGGCACCAAATTCGGCGATCCCAAAAACTTCCCCTGGACCATGGGTTTTCAGCCCAACTACCAGAGCGAGGGGCGAATCTACGCGAAATACATCATCGATCATTTCCCAAACAGCAAGATCGCGGTGTTCTGGCAGAACGACGACGCCGGCAAGGACCAGTTCAAGGGGCTGAAGGACGGGCTCGGCGACAAGATCAACATGATCATCGCCGACAAGTCCTATGAGGTCAGCGATCCCTCGATCGATTCGCAGATCGTCGCGCTGCACGATTCCGGCGCCGATATCTTCTTCTCCTGGGCGGCGCCCAAGGGATCGGCGCAGGCGATCCGCAAAGTCGGCGAACTCGGCTGGAAGCCGAAATTCTTCCTCGCCAATACCGCGACCTCGGTTGCCTCGGTGTTGAAGCCGGCGGGACTCGAATACTCCAAGGGGATCATTTCGACGGCCTATCTGAAGGATCCGACCGACCCGACCTGGGACAAGGACCCGGCTGTCCTGAAGTGGCGGGCGTTCATGGACAAATATTATCCCGACGGCGACAAGACCAACGCCAACAACCTCTATGGCTATGTGGAGTCGGAGGCGATGGTGCAGGTTCTCAAGCAGTGCGGCGACAATCTCACGCGCGATAACGTCATGAAGCAGGCGGCGAACCTGAAGAATTTCCATTCCGAGCTGATGCTGCCGGGCATCATGATCAACACCTCGCCGGACGACTACTTTCCGATCGAGCAGATGCAGTTGATGAAATTCAACGGCGAGGCCTGGGAGTTGTTCGGCGACGTGATCACCGGCGAGGTCGGCCACGACGCCACGCGGTAAGCCAGCCCGGCGTTTTCGGATCTAGCCCGCGCTGAGCCGCACGCCGGCGCGCAAAAACTTTTGCGGATCGACCGCGTCGCCGTCGATCCGTGTTTCATAGTGCAGATGCGGACCGGTGGAGCGGCCGGTCGAGCCAACCTCGCCGATCACCTGTCCGATCTTGATGAGGTCGCCGACCTTGACGTTGATCTGCGACAGATGGCCGTAGCGGGTCGACAGCCCGTTGCCGTGGTCGATTTCGACCATGCGGCCATAGCCGCCCGCCCATCCTGACGAGACCACCTTGCCATTCGCGGTCGCGCGCACGGGATCGCCCATGGCGGCGCGGAAATCGAGGCCGGTGTGCATGGCGGGCCGGCCTAGGAAGGGATCGCTGCGGACGCCGAAGCCCGAGGTGAATTCGACCTCGCCGACAACAGGCTTGCGATAGGGCACCAGCGCCAGCGTCCGGTTGAGTCGATCGACCTGGGCGCGGGTGACGTTGATTTGGTAAAGCTGGCGCTCGAAGGGCCCGGCGTTGGCCGTAAGTTTGACCGGAACGAAGGGACCACCGACGCCGGCGCGCGGCGTTGCGGCCTCCAGCTGCGCCATGTCGAGGCCGAGATCGGTGATGACCCCGCGCATCCGGCGCACTTTCGATTCCATGCCGTCTTCGACCGAACTCAGCGCTGCGATCTGGCGCCGCTCGACCTGATCAAGCGAGGTCTGCAGGCGGACGAGGACGTTGTCGACGCCGCCCTGAACCTTCGCGAACTGGTTCGGCTGCGGGTTGGCAATCAGCGGCGCGCGAGATTCCAGTCGCGCCTCGCGATCCGGCGGCGCGACGAAGATTACGGTGTCGCTGATCGGGGAGGGCTTTGGCGTCGCTGTCGAGGACGTATCGTTGGTTGCGCCGCGCGCCGACGGCCGGATCGATCCGGTCACCATGGCATCAGGCATGGCGCCCAGGGCGGTGGCGCGGGATTCCAGCGCGGTCTGGCGGCGCATGATCTGGTCGAGCTTCTGGTCGAACTGTTCCTGATCGAGCAATTGCCGGCTGGTGGTGCGGTCGACCTTGGCGCGTAATTCAGCGATGCGGTCTTCGTAGGCATATTGCATCTCGGCTTGACGGGCGATCAGCCGCGTCAAGACGTCGTCGCGAAACGCAAAATAGGTCGCGGTTGCCGCCGACCACATGCCGAGTACGGTCACCGTGCCGACCACGATCCAGAACACGACCGGGCCGAACCGGACCTGCTTGCCGGCGTGGACGATGGCGTAACCGTTGCGCTCTTGGACCGAGGCGGCGGACGAGGCGTGCGCTACCGCGCGGCGAGGGGACACCCGGCCATGGTCCTGGGGGTGGTGATGGTGCTGGTGATATTCGGAATGATGACCGGAACGGTACGACATCGGCACTCCCGCGCCGGTCGGACAGGAGCTCCGTACGGCTTAATTCTGCGCGGCCGATTTGAACCCCTCATGGTTAATTTTCCGGAAATGGAACCCGGTAAATTGGAGCGTTTTCAAGTGACGTGGATAACGGTTCGCCTCAGGGAACCCGTCCAGCAAGACGCTTAAAGGGCTTGGGCCGCCGCCAGAACCTCGTCGGCATGGCCGTCGACCCGAACGTTGCGCCAGATCCGGGTAACCCGGCCATCCGCGCCGATCAGAACCGTGGTCCGAAGTATTCCAAGAAAGGTCCTGCCATACATGGATTTTTCACCCCAAGCACCATAGGCCTCCAGCATCTCATGTTGCTCATCTGAAATGAGAGGAACGGAGAGTTCATGTTTGCTTTTAAAGGACTCTTGTGCCTTGACGGTGTCGGCCGAGATACCCAGGACCTCGGTCCCGCTTTCGGCAAAGGCCGCCTTCAATCGGGTGAAGTCGATCGCCTCCCGGGTACAGCCCGGCGTGTCCCCGCGGGGATAGAAAAACAGCACCAGCTTCTTGCCGGCATAGTCCGCGAGCGAGACTTGATCGCCGCCGTCGCGGGGCAAGTGGAAGGCGGGGGCCTTCGCGCCCTCCATGGCCAATTTTGGTGAAGCGGATTGCTCGGATTTTAACGGTTTCGACGCCGGCGTGTGCGAGGCTTTTGCCGAAGCGCTCGTAGCGGGTTTGCCTGATTTCTTTGCCACCGCCTTGCCGGCTTTTGCCGCGGGCTTCTTGGCCGGCGCCTTTGAGCCACCGCGGCCGGCCTTGGCCGTGGTCGCTTTTTGGGCGGCCTTCTTGGCGATCGTCTTGGACGGTTTCGTGGAGGATTTCTTGCGCGTTTTCTTGGACATACGCCTTCCTTTCGTCGCTTTCCGCGGATCAACCAATAGGGTAATGCGGGTCTCGTCCCGGACGCCCGGATTCGCTCCGATCGCTGGGCAAGTTTGATGATCCCGGAGTATGGTTACAAGGAATTCGACGCACCACCCGTCCGCTCGTTGAAGAGGCCCTTGATCGCGTTGTTGATTGAGTTCTTGGGCCCGAGGACGAGTAACAGTATTAATCGAGGATTGGCAGCGATGCCGGCACAGGAGCGCTCGAGAGAGATCGACGGGCGCGCCCTTGGCGGCGATCAACCTCTGCGCCGGCACCGAGAGGCAATGGCTAGGAATACTTCGCCCCAAGGGTCGAATCCGCATGCTGAGGGCAATGTCTCCCAATGGGAAGACGAGGCCGGCTGGGATCAGGACCACGACGAGGCGGCGTGTCACCGCGCGCGACGGCTATTATCCCGCTCCAATTCAGGCTTGCACCGGTTCGGCGACAGCATCTCGACGGTGCGGCGATGGATCCGCAGCGAACGCTGGGTCAAACGCCTGGCGGTCGTGATCGCGGTGTTGGCCGTGATCTTCGGCGGTTGCTTCGGCGGGCTGTGGTGGCGGCTCGGAGCAGGACCCATCAATCTGGACGTGGCGACGCCCTGGCTGGCGGCGGCGATCGAGGAGAATATCGGTCACGGCAATACGGTCGAGGTCGGCGGTACGCAGATCGAGCGTGCGGGCAAAATCCGGATCGCGGTGCGTATCCGCGACATCGTCGTCCGGGACCGTGACCACGCCATCGTCGCGAGTGCGCCAAAAGCCGAAGTGCGACTGTCGGGCACCGCGCTGCTGATGGGACGGCTGCGTGCCGAGAGCCTCAATCTGGTGGATGCCGAACTCGCGGTGCGGATCACGCCGGATGGCCAGGTGACGGTGTCCGCCGGCGACACCGCAAAACCACTGGCTACCGGTGTCGCCTCAAAGCGGGAGGCGGGTATTGCGCCGACATTCCCGCGCCAGACCCCAGGCTCGCTTGCGCCCGGTGCCGCGTCGCCCAATGCGCCGTCCGGTGCGGCGGCCGCCACTCCCGACACCACGCAAAACGGGCTGCTGGCCGGGCTCGATTGGCTCGACAGCCTCAGCCTGACCGGCCTCGACGGACAGAACCTCAACGAAATCGGTTTGAAGAACGGCAACCTTGTCGTCGACGATCAGCAGCGCGGCAACAAATGGACCTTTGACAATATCAGCCTCAGCCTGCGCCGGCCGAGCGGCGGCGGGGTGGCGCTGAGCCTTGGCGAAGAAGGCGCCAGTCCTTGGTCACTGCGGGTGCTGGTGGGGCCCCAGGCCAACGGCGTGCGATCGGTCGATTTGCGCGCCGACAAGCTGCCGAGCGCCAATATCCTGCTGGCGATGCGGCTGAAGGATGTCACCTACAGCGCGGATTTGCCGCTCTCCGGCGAGATGAAGGGCGAGCTTGGCCGCGACGGTTTGCCGACCTATTTCCGCGGCAAGATCACTGCGGGCGCGGGCCACATCATCGACAGCGATACGCCCGATTATCCGATGGCGATCGATTCGGCGGAAATGAACGTCGAATGGGATGCCGGACGGCGGGTGCTGGTGGCTCCCTTCAAGATCATTTCCGGTTCGAACCGGATCACGCTGCTCGCCCATCTCGAGCCGCCGAACGACAGCGTCACCGATTGGCAGGCCGGTTTCTCCGGCGGCACCATCGTGCTGGCCGGCAACGACAACGAACAGCCGCTGATCTTCAACCGCATTGCGATCGGGCTGCGCTTCGACACCGACAAGAAGCGCGTGCTGCTGACCCAGGCCGATATCAGCAACGGCGAGATCGGCGTCGCCGGGACCGGCAGTATCGACTATTCGGGCGAGCCGCGCCTGCAGCTTGGGTTCGCGGGAACGCCGATGTCGGCCTCCGCCCTGAAGCGGATGTGGCCGATCCTGATCGTGCCCGAGGTGCGCGAATGGGTGATCGATCGGATTGAACGCGGCACGCTCCAGCGCATCGACATCGGCGTCAATTCGCCGGTGCGAAACCTTTCGCGCAAAGGTCCCCCGATCCCGGACGACGGTCTCGCCGTCAACATCGTGGCGTCAGGCGTCACGGTGCGGCCGGTCGACGAAATGCCATCGGTCCGCGATGCCGATTTGAAGGCACGGGTGACCGGGCGCACCGCGACGGTGACGATCGGGCAGGGCACGGCCGATACGCCCGCCGGGCGCAAGCTGGTGATTTCCGATTTTACCTTCGAAGTACCCGACATGGCGCCGAAGCCCGCGCCGGCAAAAGTGAAGTTCAAGATCGAAGGCACCGTTCCGGCCGCGGCTGAAATTCTCGCCTCCGACCGCCTCAGCGAATTCTCCGGCACTCTGATCGATCCGAATTCGAGCAAGGGAACGGTTTCCGCGATCGTCACGCTCGGCCTGCCGGTCAAGCGCGAGCTGACCAAGGCCGACACCACCTACACCGTCAGCGCCGATCTCGGCGGATTTGCCGCCGACAAGCTCGTGATGAACCAGAAGCTCGAGGCCAGCACGTTGAAGGTTCTGGCCAGCAACGCCGGCTATCAGGTCAAGGGCGACGTCAAGATCAACGGGCAACCGGCCGCACTGGATTATCGCAAGCCGAGCGAGGGCGACGCGGATGTCAAACTGCAGGCGACGCTCGACGATGCGAGCCGCGCGCGGCTTGGGCTCGACCTTGGGCCGGCCATAAGCGGCGCCATCCCGGTCAAGGTGATCGGCAAGATCAGCGGCAGCAGTGATCACGATAGCAAGCTCGGCATCGAGGCCGACCTCACCTCGCTGAAGCTCGACAATATCCTGCCGGGCTGGGTCAAGGTGCCCGGCAAGTCGGGAAAAGCGACCTTCAACGTGGTGCAGAAACCGCAATCGACCCTCTTCCAGGATATCGTCATCGATGGCGGCGGCGCCTCGATCAAGGGATCGCTGGAAGTCGACCAGAACGGCGATCTCCTGAATTCGAACTTCCCGACCTATGCGCCCTCGGAAGGCGACAAGACCTCGCTGAAAGCCGAGCGTGGCCCCGACGGCGTCGTCAAGGTCATCATGCGCGGCGACGTGTTCGATGGCCGCGGCTTCCTCAAATCGGCGATCTCGGGCAAGGAAGCCGACCCCAAGAGCAAGACCAAGAACATCGACATCGATGTCGATCTCAAGCTCGGGGCGGTCGCCGGCTTCAACGGCGAAGCGCTGCGCAGCGTCGATGCCAAGATGTCGCGGCGCAGCGGCGTGATCAAGAGCTTTACCTTGAATGGCAAGGTCGGTCGCGATACGCCGGTCGCGGCAGACTTGCGCCGCGCGCAAAGACAGGGACGCGATGTGATCGTCCTGGAGACCGACGATGCCGGCGCATTCCTCCGCTTTACCGACACCTACTCCAAGGTGATCGGTGGGCAGCTTGCGCTTGCGATGGAGCCGCCCACGGTTGAACCCACCGCCAAGGAAGGGATGATCAATATCAGCAACTTCACGGTCAAGGGCGTGCCCGAACTCGATCGCGTCGCCGCCGGCGGACCGGTGGGCGTGCAGAACGGCGTGGCGTTCTCGGCGCTGCGCGCGGGGTTCACCCGGCAAAGCGGGCAGCTGACGATCCGCGACGGCGTCGTCAAGGGGCCGACCATCGGCGCCACCATCGAAGGCAGCATCGACTATAGCGGCAATTCGGTGCGCATGAGCGGCACCTTCGTTCCGATGTACGGGCTGAACAACATGTTCGGCCAGCTTCCGGTCATTGGCCTGTTCCTCGGCGGCGGCAGCAATGAGGGCCTGATCGGCGTGACCTATGAAGTGGTCGGTACCCCCGGCCAGCCGTTGCTGCGCGTCAATCCGATTTCGGCGATGGCGCCCGGCGTGCTCCGGAAGATTTTTGAATTCAACACCGGCAAGCAAAACAACCCGATCGATCTCCCGCCGAATAACTGAGCGCGCTCCGCGACGGTCAGGACACTGTCGTCAGCGCCGCAGCGCCGGCACCACCAGGAACGGGATCAATCCGAGCACCACGTTGATAAGCGCGAATGCAAACAGCGGATTATAGCTGTTGGTCCAGTCGTGGATCAGGCCGCCGCTCCAGGAGCCAAGCCCTGATCCCAGCCCGCTGCCGATCGAAATCGTTCCGAAGATCGTCCCGACCCGCTGGCCGCGAAAGATGTTAAGTGCGGTTGCCGTGATCAGCGGGCCGCGCGAACCGATCATGCTGCCGAAGCAGACCACGAAGCCCGTCAGTAGCCAGAAGTTCGGATAATATTGTAACAGCCAGAGCATGATGATTCCGGCGATCGAGACCCCGTAGCTGAACAGCACCGATGGCCTGCGGCCGATGATGCCGTCGAGCGTCGAGACGCCGAGCATGCCGAACACCAGCACGACGCCGGAAAAGCCCCAGGCGGTCGCGGCCTGCAACGGCGGGAATCCGGCGTCGATCAGATAGGCGACGATTTGTGCCGTGATCGCATACATCGCGACCGCGGTGAAAAAGAATGTGAAGAACAACGCCCAGAAGACGTGGTGGCGCATTGCGCTCTTGAGCGTCCAGCCTGAGTCGACGAAGCCGGCATCGCTCTTGCCGGGGATGTGCGGTGAGCCGGTGGCGAACAGCCGCCACGGCAGCATCAGCAACGGCAACAGCAGCAACAGAGCCACGGTTCCGAACAGTTGATAGGCGTCGCGCCAGCCGATCCGTTCGATCAGCAGTTGCGAGGCCGGCAGCAGGATCAGGATCCCTGCGCCGGTCGCGGAATAAACGACCGCCATCGCGGTCGGCAGCCGCGGGCCGAACCAGCGGCCGAGCAGGATCGAGTTCGGCACGGTGCCGATCAGGGCAATGCCGACCCCGACGCACAGACCGACGCTGAGCTGGAACTGCCAGAGCGCCTGCGCGTGCGCCGCGACCAGGAACGCGCCGCCGAGCAGCGCCAGCCCGAGCGAATAGACGGTGCGCGGACCCGAGCGGTCGAACAGCCGGCCGACCAGAGGCGCCATCAGTCCGCCCGCGAGCCAGGTCAGCGAGTAGACCGAGACCACCTGGGCGCGGTCCCAGCCGAAATTCTCCGAGATCGGTTTTAGAAAAACCGTAAAACTCTCGCCGAGGCCGCGGCCGAGCACGGACAGGGTGAAGCACAGCGCCAGCACGTTGAGCGCCACGCGCGCCGGCTTCGGCAGTTTTGTGAGCGTATCCCCCGGAGGCGTACTTTTATCCATGTAGGGCAGGGAGCGCGTTTCCGTGGCCCCGAGCAAGTGCCTAACGCGAATACGCCTATGCAGGCTTGAGCAGGACGTGACGCTTCTTGCCCAGCGACAGTTTGATCACGCCTTCCGGGGTAAGATTCGCGGGCGTCAGCGCCATCTTCTCGTCGGTGACCGCGGCGTCGTTGACGCGAACGCCGCCGCCCTTGATCTGGCGGCGCGCCTCGCCGTTCGATGCGACCAGGCCCGCCTTGACGAAGACGGCAAGCACGCCGATGCCGGCCTCGAGTTCGCCCGTTGAAATCTCGACCGTCGGCAGGTTCTCGGCGATCGCGCCTTCCTCAAAGGTCTGCCGCGCGGTTTCGGAGGCGGCGTTGGCGGCATCGCGGCCATGCAGCAGCGCGGTCGCTTCGGTTGCCAGCACCTTCTTGGCTTCGTTGATCTCGCCGCCTTGCAGCGCCGCAAGCTTTGCGATCTCGCTGATCGGCAGGATCGTGAACAGTTTCAGGAATTTCACGACGTCGGCGTCTTCGACGTTGCGCCAGTATTGCCAGAAATCGTACGGGCTGAACTGATCGGCGTTGAGCCAGACCGCGCCCTTGGCGGTCTTGCCCATCTTGTCGCCGGAGGCCGTCGTCAACAGCGGCGTCGTCAGCGCGAACAATTGCGGCGTGCCCATGCGGCGGCCGAGGTCGACGCCGTTGACGATGTTGCCCCACTGGTCGGAACCGCCCATCTGCAGGCGGCAATCGACGCGCCGCGACAATTCGACGAAGTCGTAGGCCTGGCAGACCATGTAGTTGAACTCGATGAAACTCATCTCCTGCTCGCGTTCGAGCCGCAGGCGCACCGAGTCCATCGTCAGCATGCGGTTGACCGAGAAATGCCGGCCGATGTCGCGCAGCATTTCGATCCAGTTCAGCTTGGTCAGCCATTCGGCATTGTCGAGCATGACCGCATCGCTGGGGCCGGAACCGTAGCGCAGCACCTTGGCGAACACGCCGCGGATCGAGGCCTTGTTGGCCTCGATCTCGGCGACGCTGCGCAGCGCGCGCGATTCGTCCTTGCCGGAGGGATCGCCGACCATGGTGGTGCCGCCGCCCATCAGGGTGATCGGCTTGTTGCCGCTCTCCTGCAGCCAGTGCAGCATCATCATGGTCAGATAGTTGCCGATGTGCAGCGAGGGCGCCGTGCAGTCGTAGCCGACATAGGCGGTGGCCTGGCCTTTCGCGGCCAACGCGTCCAGCCCCTCGAAATCGGAGCATTGATGGATGAAACCGCGTTCCTGCAGGGTCTTCAGAAAGTCTGATTTAAATGCAGTCATGTGTCGGTGACTCTGATCATTCTTATTTTACGGTAATTGCAACAGGTGGCGGAACTCCTGCGAAACAGGCTGCCGCAGCCGGACGCGCTGTGGCATTATAAGATGTGCTTGTTTGACACAAGCTGGGCGTCGGGGGCAGGCGTCACGAAGGCACCATTGGGATGATGTTGACGGCAATCGGTCTGATGAGCGGCACCTCGCTCGATGGGGTCGATGTCGCTTTGATTGAAACCGACGGCAGGCAGGTGCGGGCATTCGGCCCGTCCGGATACCGGCCCTATACCGAAACCGAGCGCAGCCTGCTGCGCCATGCGCTGTTCGAGGCCAAGGACCTGCCGCAGCGCGATGCGCGGCCGGGCATCCTGCGCGAGGCTGAACGGGCCGTCACGCTGGCGCATGCCGAGGCGGTGGCCGCCTTTACCGCGCAAAACCGCATCTCCTGCTCGGACATCGATATTGTCGGCTTTCACGGCCAGACCGTGCTGCACCGCCCGGAGCGGAAACTGACCGTTCAGATCGGCGACGCCGCAGCACTCGCCAAATCGATCCATATCCCCGTGATGCATGATTTCCGCGCCGCCGACGTCGCCGCCGGCGGGCAGGGCGCGCCGTTCGTGCCGGTCTATCACCGCGCGCTGGCGCAATCGCTGCAGCGCGAAGGGCCGATCGTGGTGGTCAATATCGGCGGCGTTGCCAACATCACCTATATCGACGGGCCGGATACGCTGATCGCGTGCGACACCGGGCCCGGTAACGCGCTGCTCGATGATTTCATGTACCGCGTGATGAACCAGGGTTTTGACACGGAGGGCCGTCTGGCCGCCCAGGGCAGGCCCGACGAGGCCTGGATTGCTCGCGCGCTGGAAATGCCGTTCTTCGCGTTGCCGCCGCCCAAATCGCTCGACCGCAACGATTTCGCCGCGCTCAAACTGCCCGAGATGCGTGCCGACGATGGCGCCGCGACGTTGACGGCCCTCACGGCTGCGGCGATCGCCCGGATCGTGCCCTTGCTGCCGAAGCCGCCGAAAAGCTGGATCGTGGCCGGCGGTGGCGCCCGCAACCTGACCATGTTGCGGATGCTGCGCGAGCGGCTTCAGCCCGCAACCGTCGAGGCTGCTGATGCACTGGGCTGGTCGGCCGACGCCATCGAGGCGCAGGCGTTTGGATTTTTGGCCGCGCGGGGCCTGAAGGGGCTGCCGCTGAGCTACCCCGCCACCACGGGGGTGCCGATTCCGATGACCGGCGGGATCATCGCCAGACCCTGACCGGGATCAAGAATTGTTGATGCAATTGCATCGACCTTGACGATTCCATGCAAACGCATCTAATTTGCATGCGAGCGCATGAAGCATGCCTGTGGGCTTGCGTGCCGGAGATCGTCATGACGCCGAAGCTCACTTTGATCAGCCACAAGCTTTGCCCCTATGTGCAACGCGCCGTCATTGCGCTCACCGAGAAGGGCGTTCCGTTCGAGCGTGTCGACATCGACCTCGCCAACAAGCCGGACTGGTTTTTGAAGATCTCGCCGCTCGGGAAAGTGCCGGTGCTGCGTGTCGGAACTAACGACGGCGAGGCGGTCCTGTTCGAAAGCAACGTGATCTGCGAATACATCGAGGACACCCAGGGTGGCGCAAAGCTGCATCCGCAGGATCCGTTGCGGCGCGCGCATCACCGGGCGTGGATGGAGTTCGGCTCGACTATTCTGAGCGAGTTATGGGGCCTCGAAACTACCGGGGATCCCGCCATCTTCGAAAGCAAACGGGCCGCGGTCGCCGCGAAATTTGCGCGTGTCGAAGCAGCCTTGGGGGCAGGCCCGTTCTTCGCCGGTGAAGCTTTCAGCCTGGTGGACGCCGTGTTCGCGCCGATCTTTCGTTATTTCGACGTGTTCGACACGCTGATCGATCTTTCAATCTTCGCTGACACGCCGAAGGTGCGCGCGTGGCGAACCGAACTCGCCAAGCGGCCGAGTGTCCGGTCGGCGGTCGGCGCCGAATATCCGCAATTGCTGCACGCGTTCCTGGTTCGTTATGACGCGCACATGCTGAAACTGGCGGCGTAACGGTTACAAATCGGCGGCCATTTTGGCGAGGGCTGCGACCGTATTGATGTTGCGCGCCGTTCCGGTCTTGGCCGCGGGGACGACCAGTTTCGATTTCGCCATGCCGTCGCCGTAGTGGATGTAAATCTCGCGCGTGCCCAATCCGATTTGCTCGTCCTTGCGTCCGCGGATCGCGGCGAGCGTGTCGGCCGGCGGCGCATCGTCGAGGAACACGGCGACGGTCCGGTTCGCCCGCGCCTTTGGAAACGGGTTATCCCTGAGCACGGCCTGCAACTCGGTGGCGGATCGCACCAACACCCCGACCGGCTTGCCGGCGTAGGCCTCGAGCTGCTGTTGCAGCGCGGACTTTACCGCCGCTTCGGATTTGCGGCTGGTGAACACGACATTGCCGCTGGCGATGTAGGTGCGGACGCCGCCAAACCCCAGCGCCTCGCACATCTCCTTCAGATCGCTCATCGGCAGTTTGCCGGTGCCGCCGACATTCACGGCGCGCAACAGGGCGACAAAGGCGGTCATGGCGAGCCCGGCGGCTAGCGGACGTTGGCTAGCCGCATGTCGAGATAGCCGGTCACCGTCTCCATCAGCGGCTCCATCTTGTCTTCGAAGAAATGGTTGGCGCCGGGAATGGTTTGCTGGTCGATCACGATGCCCTTTTGGGTCTTCAGCTTCTCTACCAGGGTGGTGACGTCTTTCGCCGGCGCCACAATGTCCTTTTCGCCATGGACGATCAGACCCGACGAGGGGCAGGGCGCCAGAAACGAAAAGTCGTAGCGGTTCGGTTCGGGCGCAATCGAGATAAAACCTTCGACCTCGGGACGGCGCATCAGCAGTTGCATGCCGATCCAGGCGCCGAACGAAAAGCCCGCGACCCAGCAGGCGCGCGCTTCCGGGTTGATGGTCTGCGCCCAATCGAGCGCGGAAGCGGCATCGGACAATTCGCCGGTGCCGTGGTCGAACGATCCCTGGCTGCGGCCGACGCCGCGGAAGTTGAAACGCAGCACCGAAAATCCGCGCGCGGCGAAGGCGTAATAGACCTGATAGACGATCGGATGATTCATGCTGCCGCGAAACTGCGGGTGCGGATGCAGCACCATCGCAATCGGCGCATTCTTCTGCTTGGCCGGATGATAACGGCCTTCGAGGCGGCCTGCGGGGCCGGTGAAAATGACTTCAGGCATCAGTGATCCCTTGATTGATCCCTTCGGCAATCAACCGATTTGTGCTGACTTCATCGGCGGCTCCGCAGACAAAGTGGCTCATGGAAAGGGTGATCAGGCGTCGTCGGGCGATGCGCGAGCGGCGCTCGGTGAACTGGAGGCCGCGTTCTAGCATGAGGCGAGGGGCAAAAAGCAAGCTTCTTGAACATCTCAAAGCGTGTTCAAAGCGTTAGCTTGCGATTGCAAGCGAGGTCTCGATCCCCCAATTGCGATAAAGCTCGCGGCGGGGGCGGTGCCCCGTTCCGGCGTCCGAATCTCAAGAATTTAGGTAATATCATACTCTATGCCCGAACGTGTCTATCTCGACTGGAATGCGACCACGCCGCTCCGCCCTGAGGCCAGGGCAGCGATAGCGGCCGCTTGGGATATCAGCGGCAACCCGTCCTCGGTGCATGCCGAGGGCCGCAGGGCGCGGCGGCTGGTCGAGGAAGCAAGGGCTGCGGTCGCCGCAAGCGTCGCGGCCCGGCCCGAGGGCGTGGTGTTTTCCTCAGGCGGGACCGAGGCCAACGCGCTGGCGCTGACGCCGGGCTTGCGACGAGGCGCCGGTCTTCCGGTTCAGAGATTGCTGGTCTCGGCCATCGAGCACGCCTCGGTGCTCGCGGGCGGCCGGTTTGCGGCCGACGCAATCGGGACCATCGCGGTTGCGCGTTCCGGCCTGCTGGATCTGGACGATCTTCGTACCAAGCTGGAAGGCGGGCCTGCGGCGCTGGTGTCGGTGATGCTGGCCAACAACGAGACCGGCGCGGTGCAGCCGGTCGCGAAAGCGGCCGAGATCGTCCATGCGGCGGGCGGCCTGCTGCATGTCGATGCGATCCAGGCGCTCGGGAAAATCTCGTTCGATATCAATTCGATGAAGGCCGATCTGGTGACGCTGTCGGCGCACAAGATCGGTGGCCCAAAGGGCGTCGGCGCGGTCGTTCTGGCCGATGGCGTGCAGGGGCTGGAGCCGCTGTTGCGCGGCGGCGGGCAGGAACTGGGTCGCCGTGCCGGTACCGAGAACGTCGCGGGCATTTCGGCGTTCGGGGCCGCCGCGAGGGCCGCGATGGCGGCGCTCGAAGAGGACGCTGTTCGATTGCGGGGCCTGCGGGATCGCCTCGAAAATGGTCTGCTCCAAACCCCCGAGATGATCGTGTTCTCCGGCGACGTTCGGCGGTTGCCGAATACCACTTTGTTCACCGTTCCCGGCCTGAAGGCGGAAACCGCCGTGATCGGGTTCGATCTCGACGGTATCGCGGTATCCTCAGGCTCGGCCTGCTCGTCGGGGAAAGTTCAGCCGTCGCACGTTCTGGCGGCCATGGGCCTGAGCCACGAGCTGGCGCAGGGAGCCGTGCGGCTCAGTCTGGGCTGGTCCACATCAGAGACAGACATTGATCTGACGCTTAAGACTTGGCGAAAGCTCGCCAATACCCTACTTAGAGGGGGACGACGAAACACAGCTTGAACGGTTCTAAGCAGGTGATCTCGTCCCAAAAGCATCGTAGTAGATTTACGGAATTGATCCACCGCGGTCCTTGAAACCGCGAGCGGAGGATGGAATGGCTGCCGTACAAGAGACGGTCGACCGCGTCAGGCGGATCGACGTCGATCAATATCGATATGGATTCGAGACACTTATCGAGTCCGACAAGGCCCCCAAGGGGCTGTCAGAAGACACCGTCCGCTTCATTTCCGCAAAGAAGAGCGAGCCGGCCTGGATGCTGGAATGGCGTCTGGAGGCCTATCGGCGCTGGCTGACCATGACCGAGCCGACCTGGGCGCGGGTCAACTACCCCAAGATCGATTACCAGGATCTCTATTACTACTCGGCACCGAAGCCGAAGAAGCAGGTCGCCTCGCTCGACGAGATCGATCCGGAAATCCTGAAAACCTACGAAAAGCTCGGCATTCCCCTGCGCGAGGTCGAGGTGCTGGAAGGCGTCGTGCGCCCCGAAGGCGAACGCAGGATTGCGGTCGACGCGGTGTTTGATTCGGTTTCGGTGGCGACGACCTTCCAGAAGGAGCTGAAGCAGGCCGGCGTGATCTTCATGCCGATCTCGGAGGCAATCCGCGAGCATCCGGAGCTGGTGAAGAAGTATCTCGGCACGGTCGTGCCGACCTCGGACAATTATTTCGCGACGCTGAATTCGGCGGTGTTTTCGGACGGCTCGTTCGTCTACGTGCCGCCGGGTGTGCGCTGCCCGATGGAGCTGTCGACCTATTTCCGCATCAATGAGCGCAACACCGGCCAGTTCGAGCGCACGCTGATCATCGCCGACAAGGGCGCCTATGTCAGCTATCTCGAAGGCTGCACAGCGCCGCAGCGCGACGAGAACCAGCTGCACGCCGCCGTGGTCGAGCTGGTCACGCTCGACGACGCCGAGATCAAATATTCGACGGTGCAGAACTGGTACCCCGGCAACTCCGAAGGTGTCGGCGGCATCTACAATTTCGTCACCAAGCGCGGCGACTGCCGCGGCAACAATTCGAAGATCTCCTGGACCCAGGTCGAGACGGGATCGGCGATCACCTGGAAATATCCGAGCTGCATTCTCCGCGGTGATAATTCCCGCGGCGAGTTCTACTCGATCGCGATTTCGAACGGCCACCAGCAGGTCGATAGCGGCACCAAGATGATCCATCTCGGCAAGAACACGACGAGCCGGATCATCTCCAAGGGCATCGCCGCCGGTGTCTCGCAAAACACCTATCGCGGCCTCGTCACTGCCCACCGCAAGGCAACCGGCGCGCGCAATTTCACCGCCTGCGATTCGTTGCTGATCGGCGACAAATGCGGCGCGCACACCGTGCCGTACGTGGAAGCCAAGAATTCATCGGCGCTGTTCGAGCACGAGGCGACCACGTCGAAGATCTCGGAAGACGTGCTGTTCTACTGCGTGCAGCGCGGGCTCAGCCAGGAAGAAGCTGTCGGCCTCGTGGTCAACGGCTTTGTGAAGGACGTGCTGCAGCAACTGCCGATGGAATTCGCGGTGGAAGCGCAGAAGCTGATCTCGATTTCGCTGGAAGGCAGTGTGGGGTGATGGCGGTTTTGATGCCGTCATTGCGAGCGCAGCGAAGCAATCCATTGGGCGATACAAAGCTGGATTGCTTCGTCGCAAGAGCTCCTCGCAATGACGGAAATCTCTAAGTCGGTCTCTTAAGGACAATTCAATGTCACTACTCGAAGTCAAAAATCTGCAGGTCCGTGTCGAGGAGCGGGAAATTCTCCACGGGCTGTCGCTCACGGTGAACCTGGGCGAGGTGCACGCGATCATGGGGCCAAACGGCTCCGGCAAATCGACGCTGAGCCACGTCATCGCCGGCAAACCGGGTTACGAAGTCACCGGCGGCGAGATCCTGTTCAGGGGCGAGGACCTGCTGGAAATGTCGCCGGACCAGCGCGCCGCCAAGGGCGTGTTCCTGGCGTTCCAGTATCCGGTCGAAATTCCCGGCGTCGCCACCATGAATTTCCTGCGCACCGCGCTGAACGCGCAGCGCAAGGCGCGCGGCGAGAGCGAATTCTCCACGCCGGACTTTCTGAAGAAAGTGCGTGAGGTCGCGGCACGGCTGAACATTCCGCAGGAAATGCTCCGCCGCGGCGTCAATGTCGGCTTTTCCGGCGGTGAGAAGAAGCGCAACGAGATCCTGCAGATGGCGCTGTTCGAGCCTGCCGTCTGCATCCTCGATGAGATGGATTCCGGCCTCGACATCGACGCGCTGCGGGTCGCCGCCGACGGCGTCAACGCGCTGCGCTCGCCGGAGCGCGCCATGGTCGTGATCACGCACTACCAGCGGCTGCTGAACTACATCGTGCCCGATTTCGTGCACGTGATGTCGAAGGGCCGCGTCGTCAAAAGCGGCGGCAAGGAACTGGCGCTGGAGCTCGAGGCTTCCGGCTACGCCCAGTTCGAAGATGCAGCCTGACGCCAGACGGATTTGATCATGAACGTTGTTGTGGCAAAGACCGAAACCGGACGTGCGATGAGCGATGCTTTCGAGATCGCGCGCGACCGGCTTGCCGGTACCGGCAATGTCGCCGATCACAGACGGCAGGCTTTTGACGCCTACGACCGCGAGGGCCTGCCGCACCGGCGGATCGAAGACTGGAAATATACCGATCTGCGCGCGCTGATGCGCGAGGTGCTGCCGCTCGCGCCGGCACCCGACGGCCCGGCGCTCACCCGCGCCGGTTCCGCATTGAAGCTGCATGCGATCGCGGGCGCGCGGCGGCTGGTGTTGGTGGACGGCGTGTTTGCGCCAAAGCTGTCCGAACTCGGCAATCCCGAAAAGGGACTTGGCATTCGCACTCTGCGCGAGGCGCTGGAAGCCGGCGATGCCGCGCTGCACACGCAGCTGTTTGCGCCCGACAATTCCAATCCGATGGTCGCGCTCAACAGCGCGATGATGACGGACGGAATGGTGATCGACGTCGCCGATGGTGCTGTGCTGACGGAGCCGCTGCATATCGTCCACATCGCCAGCGGCGGCACGCCGGCGGCGATGTTTACGCGTTCGATGCTGCGCCTCGGCAAGGACACCGGCGCCACGCTGGTGGAGAGCTATATCGCTGCCGATGGGGCCAAAGCCTATCAGGCGCACGATTCCCTGATCGTCTCGATCGGTAACCATGCGCGGCTCGACCATGTTCGCCTGGTCGAGGATGGCCGCGACGCCTTCAACATTTCTTCCGCCGTCGTCACGCTCGGCGCGCATGCGCATTTCAATACGTTTGGCATGACCTCGGGCGCGAATCTCAGCCGCTATCAGGCGACCATCGCGTTCGCGGGCGAGGGCTCGCGGGTCGAGACCAACGGCGTCAATTTGCTCAACGGCCGCCAGCACGCCGACACCACGCTGTTCCTGGATCACGCGGTGCCGCATTGCGACAGCCGGGAAGTTTTCCGTGCGGTTGTCGACGACCGCGGCCATTCGGTGTTCCAGGGCCGCATCGTCGTGCGCCCCAAGGCGCAGAAGACCGACGCCAAGATGATGACCCGGGCGCTGCTGTTGTCCGACGAGGCCGAGGCCGACAACAAGCCGGAGCTGGAAATCTTTGCCGACGACGTCACCTGCGGTCATGGCGCCACCACCGGCGCGCTGGACGAGAGCCTGCTGTTCTACCTGCGCGCACGCGGCCTGTCCGAGAAGGAAGCCCAGGCGCTGCTGATCCAGGCTTTTGTCGGCGAGGCCATCGAGTCCATCGCCAACGACACCTTGCGAGAACTCGCGATCGCGGCGGCGCAGCGCTGGTTGGAGGCGAGGGGGTGACCATGCATCCGGCGGTCCTGAACGGCTCTTATGACGTCGCCCGCGTGCGGGAGGATTTCCCGGCGCTGGCCCTGAAGGTCTATGGCAAGCCGCTGGTCTATCTCGACAACGCCGCCTCCGCGCAGAAGCCGAATGCCGTGCTCGATCGCATGACCGAGGCTTACAAACGCGAATACGCCAACGTACATCGCGGGCTGCATTACCTCGCCAATGCCGCCACCGAAGCTTATGAAGGCGGCCGCGCCAAGGTGGCAAAATTCCTCAACGCTGGCCGCAGCGAAGAGATCGTCTTCACCCGCAACGCCACCGAGGCCATCAACCTCGTGGCGTCGTCCTGGGGCGAGCCGAATATCGGCGAGGGCGACGAGATCGTCCTCTCGATCATGGAGCACCATTCCAACATCGTGCCCTGGCATTTCCTCCGGGAGCGTCACGGCGCCGTCATCAAATGGGCGCCGGTCGATGACGAAGGCAATTTCCTGATCGACGAGTTCGAGAAGCTGCTCGGCCCGCGCACCAAACTGGTCGCGATCACGCAGATGTCGAACGCGCTCGGCACCATCGTGCCGGTCAAGGACGTGGTGAAGCTCGCGCATGCCCGCGGCATTCCGGTACTGGTCGACGGCAGCCAGGCCGCCGTGCATCTTGCGATCGACGTGCAGGATATCGACGCGGATTTCTACGTCTTCACTGGCCACAAGCTGTACGGCCCGACCGGAATCGGCGTGCTCTATGCCAAGCACGATCTGCTCGTCGCGATGCGCCCGTACAATGGCGGTGGCGAGATGATCCGCGAGGTCACAAGGGACTGGGTCACCTATGGCGACCCGCCGCACAAATTCGAGGCCGGCACGCCCGCGATCGTGGAATCGATCGGGCTGGGGGCTGCGATCGACTACGTCAATTCGATCGGCAAGGAGCGCATCGCCGCCCACGAGAACGATCTCCTGACCTACGCGCAAGAGCGCCTGCGCGAAATCAATTCGCTGCGCCTGATCGGCACCGCAAAGGGCAAGGGACCGGTGATCTCGTTCGAGATGAAGGGCGCCCATCCCCACGATGTCGCGACCGTGATCGACCGGCAGGGCATTGCGGTGCGCGCCGGCACCCATTGCGTGATGCCGCTTTTAGAGCGGTTCAATGTCACAGCCACCTGCCGCGCGTCGTTTGGGATGTATAATACAAGAGAAGAAGTCGACCATCTGGCACAGGCGCTGATCAAGGCGCGGGAATTGTTTTCATGACCGACATAGCCGAAATCAAAACCGCCAATATGGAGACCATCTCGGCGCTGCCGCCGGAGGAGACCGAGCGGCTCGGCGGCGAGATCGTGGCCGCGTTGAAGACGGTGTTCGATCCGGAAATTCCGGCCGATATCTATGAGCTCGGCCTGATCTACAAGGTCGACCTCAAGGACGACCGCGGCGTCGACGTCATGATGACGCTGACCACGCCGAACTGTCCGGCGGCCGGCGAATTGCCGACCATGGTGGAGAACGCGATCGCCAGTGTTCCCGGCGTCGGCGTCGTCAATGTCAATCTGGTGTGGGACCCGGCTTGGACGCCGGACCGGATGTCCGACGAGGCCCGCCTCGTCCTCAATATGTGGTGAGATGTGAAGCGTTAGAGGATGGAGCATGATCCGGAAAAGTGGAGACCGGTTTTCCGAAAGATCATGCTCAAGCAAAGAGAGACCTTAATCTGTTCGCGAAGACCGGCATTGATTTGCCGCTGGGAATGATCACATGACTGACATGACACCCGCTTCACCTACACCCGCCGCCAAGCCGAAGCCGCGGCCGCGCCCGCAGGTCATGAAACTGACCGAAGCCGCCGCCCAGCGGATCACGGAACTGACCAGGCGCGCCGATTCCGAAATCGTCGGCCTCCGCGTCGGGATCAAGAATGGCGGCTGCGCCGGGCAGTCCTACACCGTGGAATACGCCCACGAGGTACGCCCCACCGACGAGGTCGTCGAGGACAAGGGCGTCAAGATCCTGGTCGATCCCAAGGCGGTGCTGTTCCTGCTCGGCACCGAGATGGACTACAAGGCCGACAAGATGCAGTCGCAGTTCATCTTCAACAACCCGAACCAGACCGGCGCCTGCGGTTGCGGCGAGTCGGTGCAACTGACGCCGGCGAAGCTTTAAGCCTCTTTGCCGCGTACGCTGGCGTCATCCTGAGGTGCCGTCGCGCTTGCGACGGCCTCGAAGGATGGGCCGCAAGCACCGTCGCAAGTCATCCTTCGAGGCTCGCCAGCGCTCGCACCTCCAGCGATAACGGCGAAGCCGTTACGCAGGGATGACGTCGTAGAACTGGCGCCACCATGGACCGCGATTTCCTGATCGACCTGTTTGCGGATTTCGGCCCGGTGACCATCAGGAAGATGTTCTCCGGCTTCGGCATCTCCGCCGACGGCACCAATTTCGCGCTGGCGCTGCGCGCCGGACTTTACTTCCGTGCCGACGAACAGAGCATTCCGCAATTCGAGGCCGAGGGTTCAAGGCCGTTTCAATATCAGACGCGGGCCAAGACCGTCACGGTGAACTCGTACTGGCAATTGCCGGCGCGCCTGTTCGATGATTCCGAAGAACTGGCGGATTGGGCGAGGGCGGCGCTGGCAGCCGCGCAGCGCGCGGCGTTGCGCAAGCGCCCGAAGGCGCGCAAGGCGGCGAAGCCGCCAGCCAAGAAGGCTTTGGTTAAAAAGCCCGTGGCGAAAAAGAAGAATCCTGCGAAGAGAAAGGGGTCGTCATCCTGAGGTGCCGTCGCGCTTGCGACGGCCTCGAAGGATGGGCCGCGGGCACCGTCGCAAGTCATCCTTCGAGGCTCGCAGGAGCTCGCACCTCCAGCGATAACGGCGAAGCCGTTACGCAGGGATGACGACGGAAGATGATGACGGATTAGTTCTAATGCTCAAGCCACCTGGCTGCGGGTCTCGGCGGCGTATTCGGGGTCGGCTTCGCAGATCACGCGGTTGCGGCCGTTGCGCTTGGCGGCGTAGAGGCACGCGTCGGCGCGTTCGATCAGTGAATCCGTGTCATCTCCCGGCTTCAGCATGGAGACGCCGACCGAGATCGTGACCCGGCCCAGGATTTCGCCGGTGGACTTCTTCTTCAATTCCTTCGCCATCACCGCGCGGCGAATGTGATCGGCGACCGTCAGCGCCTGGCGCAGCGCGGTGTTGGGCAGCACGACCGCGAATTCCTCGCCGCCATAGCGCGCGGTGATATCCTGGCCCTTGATGGTTTGCTTCAGCGACATGCCGACCAGCCGCAGCACCTGATCGCCGGTGAGGTGGCCGTAGGAATCGTTGAACGATTTGAAGTGGTCGATATCGAACATCAGAAGCGACAACGGCTCGCCGGTGGCAAGCGCGGTCTGCACCGCCATCTCGATCGAGCGGTCGAAATATTTGCGGTTGCCGAGCCCGGTGAGCGGATCGGTCAGGCTCTCGGCGCGGATGGCCTCGAGACTGTGCTGGAGGTTGCTGATTTCGGTCTTCGACAGCGACAGCCGGTTTTCCAGCGCCTTGTTGGTGTCGCGCATGTCGCGGGTCGACTTCACCAGTTGTTCGATCACCGCCTTGATCTGGTCAGGCTGCTTGGCATCGGAGAGTTTCTGGCTGGCGCCGCTCAGGCTGGCGTCGTAGCTCGCCGACATCCCGAGCGCCTCGGTGATGAGGTTCATCACGTCGTCGATTTCACCGATCACGCGCGCGCCGACCTTGTCGATGCGGTCGGAGGTTTTGATGTGGGAGAGGTAGGTCTCGTAGATCTGTTCGAGGTCGGCTTCGCTCAGCCTGCCGTTGCGCGCCAGCGTCTCGTTGATGATCTTGTTGAGGGGGGCATTGTAGCCGGTGGCGTAGACGTACCAGATTTCATAGTTGCGGGGGACAGCGGTCTGCCGGAGCGATTTGATCTGGCCCAACGCGACTTCGGCGAAGGCCAGCGTGCGCTCGTGTTCGTCCAGCAGCTTCACCACTGATCCGTCCCCAATACGTGCAGCGCCGCCTTGCTGGCAGCAGCAATTACTAAAATTATCGGCGGCAGGTTAATTGACGAGAATGAATGCCGGGTAAACGGGTTCCCCGGCTTTCGCAGTTGCTCACACGCGGGCGCGAACGGGTCTCAGCAGGAATGCGGGAAGATGCGAATGATCCGCGGGCTCCGCATCCGGTTCGCGCTGGGTTCGCCGCGGTTCGGCGCGGCCGATCGAAGGCACGCGCGAGGCCGGAGCGGGGGTGGGGGGCGTGAACGCCTCGACCGGCGCGTCCGGCTGCGGCTTGGGATCACGGCCGCTGCCGCTAGCGCGTCGCGGTTCACGTTCGCGGCGCGGCTTGTTGCGGCCGCCGCGCGAACCTTCCCGCGAACCCTCTCGCGCTTGGTCTCTGGATCCTTCGCGTGACCCTTCCCTTGATCCTTCCCTTGATCTTTCGCGCCCGCGCGATTGGCGGGGCTCCTCGTCAGACGATTCGGTGCGAACGCTAAAGTCGCCTTCGGCCTTCGGAATGGCCTGGCCGATCAGCTTCTCGATCGCCACGATCGATTTATGATCGAGCGAGGTCACCATCGAGATCGCGGTGCCGGTGCGTCCGGCGCGGCCGGTACGGCCGATGCGGTGGACGTAATCGTCGGCATGATGGGGAACGTCGAAATTGAAGATGTGACTGACGGCCGGGATATCCAGGCCGCGGGCCGCGACGTCGGAGGCGACCAGCAGCGGAATTTCACCCTTGCGGAACTGGTCGAGTGCCGCGGTGCGGGCGGACTGATCCATGTCGCCATGCAGGGCGCCGACGCTGAAGCCGTGCTTCTGCAGCGATTTGTAAACAACGGCGACTTCCCGCTTGCGATTGCAGAAGATAATCGCGTTGTTGAGATCCTTGGCGTCGCGCAAGAGGCGGCGCAATACGTCACGCTTCTCGTGCGGCTCGCGGCCGACGCTGACCTGGAACTGCGACACCCCGACCGCGGTCGTCGCGGGCCTGGAAACTTCGATCTTTTGCGGATTGTGCAGGAAGGTTTCGGTGATGCGCGCAATTTCGGGCGGCATCGTCGCGGTGAAGAAAAGGGTCTGCCGGGTGAAGGGGACCAGCTTGCAGACTCGCTCGATGTCGGGAATGAAGCCCATGTCCAGCATGCGGTCGGCTTCGTCGATGACCAAAAGTTCGACGCCGGTGAGCAGCAATCCGCCGCGCTCGGTATGGTCGAGCAGCCGGCCCGGGGTGGCGATCAGCACGTCGACGCCGCGCGTCAATTTGCTATCCTGATCGCCGAACGAGACGCCGCCGATCAACAGCGCGACGTTGAGCTTTTGTCCGGCGCCGTATTTGTCGAACTGTTCCTTGACCTGGGCAGCGAGTTCGCGGGTCGGCTCCAGGATGAGGGTGCGGGGCATTCGGGCCCGGGCGCGGCCCTTTTCCAGCAGCGTGAGCATCGGAAGGACGAAGGCAGCGGTCTTGCCGGTGCCGGTCTGGGCGATGCCGAGAACGTCGCGGCGGGCCAGAACGTGGGGGATCGCCTGTTCCTGAATGGGGGTCGGGGTGGTGTAACCGGTGGCCGCAACTGCGGCGAGCACCTTGTCGGAAAGACCGAGATGGGAAAAAGACATTGAGCCTCTGCTCGACACCGCCGTTCGGAATCGAGGGTAAAAAGCTGTCGCGTTCAACCCCGAAACGGCGCGCTTTGAAAAGCTGGGGGCTCTGACTTACGCAGACGAGCGGCTAACCCAAGGGAATCGCGTTTCGATCCAGGGCCGCGTTGACCCGAAACATAGGCGCGAAACGGCCAAAGTCAATCTTGGAACGCGCCAAATGGCCGAAAAAGCTTAACGTTTTCGCACAAATAACGGCCAGACTGTCATTTCCCGGTCAAACGAGTCGATGTAAGGACGGGCCTTGCCACACTTAGAAGGTCCCGATTGTCAGCTTGAACCGCTGCGACGCATCGGCAGACTACTGGTGGCGCCTTTCTATGGCGGGCAGGGCAGGCAATTCGGATGAACTGGCTATCGTTCAAGGTCGCATTGGCGGGGAGCCTCGCGGCGTGCCTCGTGGCGTTCTCCGCGCCCGCCCACGCCGAAAAGCGCGTAGCACTCGTGATCGGCAACAACGATTATAAAAACGTCCCCAAATTGCAGAAGGCGGTCAACGACGCCCGCACCATGGGCGATACGCTAAAGCAGCTCGGCTTCAACGTCATGGTGGCGGAGAACCAGAACCGGCAGGCGTTTTCCGAAACGTTGCTGGCGTTCGACAGGGCGGTCGACGCAGGCGACACCGCGTTCTTCTTCTATGCCGGCCACGGCTTTGAAATCGCCGGCCAGAATTTTCTGCTGCCGACCGACGTTCCGGCCGCGACCGAGGGCCAGGAAGAGCTGGTGCGCGACGCCTCCGTGCTCGCCGACCGCATCATCGAGCGGTTGCAGAACAAGAAAGTGCGAACCGCGATCCTGGTGTTCGACGCCTGCCGCAACAATCCGTTCGAGCGCGCCGGCACCCGCGCGGTCGCCGGCGGTGGCGGGCTGGCGCCGATGACGCAATTGCCGGAGGGCGTCTTCTCGGTGTTTTCGGCGGGACCGCGGCAGACCGCACTCGATCGCCTGTCGAATGACGACGCCAACCCGAATTCGGTATTCACGCGAACCTTTGCGAAGGAGTTGCTGCAGCCCGGAGAAAACCTCGTGCAGGTCGCGCAGCACACGCGCCGGCTCGTGAGCGAGATGGCGGACACCGTCAAGCACAAGCAGATCCCGGTTTACTTCGATCAGATGGTCGACGACGTGTTCCTGAACGGCACGGCGGGCAAGGCGCAGCCGGACGCCTCCGCAAAACCTGCCGAACTGCCGCAGAAGGTGGCGGCGCTGCCGCCGGTGTCGGTGCCGCGCGTGCCGAAGGAAGATTCCGTCAACGCCCCGATCGCCGCGTTCTCGCGCCACAATGGCGGCTGGACGGTGACGTTCTCGATCGCCGATCCGACGCTCGGGATTTCCTGGCGGATGGGGGAGGCCGGCGATTTCCGCGATACCGGCTTCATCGACACGCTCGATCCGCGCACCCGCAAGCGGATGCCCAATCCGTCGATCGAACTTGCCGCCGACGCACCCGCCGGCACCATCCAGGTCCGTTATGTCGACACCTCGGGCGACATGCAGGGACCGTTTCCGATCCGGTTTGACCCTGAGGCTGCGCTGATCCGCGACCAGCGGAAAATCCTCGATATGACGGCGACGAGCTGGCTGTCGTTTCGCGAATTCAACGGGCTCCTGGTCTATTACACGCACCTGATGTCGTATCGCTGCGCGATCCGCGAAGTCCGCGTCGGCATCGACAGCGCGGTCCCGGACAGGGTTTTGAAGATGCCGCTTTGCGATTCCAGGGACCCGCTCGTCATTCCGCACGACGCGCAGCCTTACCTGAAGCTCGCGCCGCAGACCCAATCGGTCTCGGTGGAGCTGACCTACCGCGACGGCAGCGTGTCGGAGATCAAGAGTTTTCGGCGTTAAGGGAGTTCTAGTACCGCATAAGTGTTACTTATCTGCAACGCCCGCGCGAAAAGACGTTGCGTCTGCTACCAAGCCTGAGTTCTTCGTCGAAAGACCGCCGTCGTCGATTATAATTGCCCCGGCTTTTTGATTTGGGGGGATTGAATGCGCAGGAATTTGGGGTGGGCACTCGCGTCGTTTATTTCGTTTGGAGTAGTTGGGCTCAATGGTGCAATGGCCGCCGACATGGCGGTGAAGGCCAGACCGCCGGTACCGATCGCGCCGGTCTATTCATGGACCGGCTTTTATATCGGCCTGAATGGGGGCGGCGGCTTTGGCCGCACTAACGCCAGCGAGACCGGTCTTCCTGACACCGGTGCTCTAGCGATCGTTGCGAGCGCGAATTACGGCCTCAACCACGATCTGACCGGCGGATTCGGCGGCGCGCAGGCCGGTTACAACTGGCAGGTGCAGAACTGGGTCTGGGGCGTTGAGGCCGATATCCAGGGTTCGGATATCAGGGGGCGCGGCACGCTCACCGGCCCGATCGTCGCGCAGCGCGATGGCGGCGCCGCCTTCGCAACCAACTTCGTAACCGCCTCCGAGAAGATCGACTATTTCGGAACCGCGCGTCTGCGTGCCGGCTTCCTCGCGACACCGGCCTTGCTGCTCTACGGCACCGGCGGTCTGGCCTGGGCCGACGTCAAGACCAGTGGACAGTTCCACTACGCAACGCCGGTCGACTACTTTGCTGCGGGTACGCGTATTCAGGCCGGTTGGACCGTGGGCGCGGGCGCCGAATTCAAGCTCGCCAGCAACTGGTCGATCAAGGGTGAATATCTGTACTACGATCTCGGCCACATCTCGGACACCAGCAACTTCGGCGTTCCGGCGTTTCCGCCCTTCCAGTCGCGATTTGACTACAATGTTCGCGGCAGCCTGGCGCGCGTCGGCTTCAACTATCAGTTCGCCGGTCCCGTCGTCGCGAAATACTGATTCCTCCCTGATCCAACGAACTTCAGGCCCCGGCATCGTCCGGGGCCTTTTGTTATGGTCGCGCGATGATATCTCTCTGCGCGGGCCGATAGGCGCTAGTCTCGAAGCATAAGTTTGCTGCGACGAGAGCCGGATCATGGACGCAGGCAGTTTTTCCGAACAACCATCGGGGCGCACGATGCAGGTCCGCTGCTGCATCGTCGGCGGCGGGCCCGCCGGCATGATGCTGGGATATCTGTTCGGACGCGCCGGCATCGATGTCGTGGTGCTGGAGAAGCATGCCGACTTCTTCCGCGATTTCCGTGGCGACACCGTGCATCCCTCGACCCTGCAAGTGATGGACGAGCTCGGATTGATCGACGGGTTTCTGAAACTTCCGCATCAGCAATTGCAGAAGCTCGACGGGATGTTCGGCGGGACGCCGGTGCGGATTGCCGATCTCAGCCGCGTCGGCACCAAATACCCGTTCATCGCCTTCATGCCGCAGTGGGATTTCCTCAATTTCCTGCGCGAGGCCGGCAAGCGGTTCGCCTCGCTCAAGGTGATGATGAATGTGGAGGCGACCGATCTCATCCATCGCGGCGATCAGATCGCGGGCGTGCGGGCGAAGACGCCGGAGGGCCCGATCGAAATCGTCGCCGATCTGACCATCGCCTGCGACGGCCGCCATTCGGTCGTGCGCGAGCGCGCCGGGCTTGCGACCGACGAGATCGGCGCGCCGATGGACGTGCTGTGGTTTCGCGCCGGCCGGCGGCCGAATGAGAGCGAGAATCTGTTCGCCCGCGTCGAGCCCGGCAAGATGATGGTCACGTTCGACCGCGGCGACTACTGGCAGTGCGCCTACGTCATCGCCAAGGGGCAGTTCGACGCGGTGAAGGCGAGGGGGCTGCCGGCGCTGCTCGACGACGTCGCGCGCATGGCGCCGATCCTGAAACCCGGCCTTGCCGATGTGAAGGGCTGGGACGATGTGAAGCTTTTGACGGTCGCGATCAATCGCCTGAAGCGCTGGACGCTGCCGGGACTGCTTTGCATCGGCGACGCCGCGCATGCGATGTCGCCGGTCGGCGGCGTCGGCGTCAACCTCGCGGTACAGGACGCGGTGGCGACCGCCAATCTTCTGGCGGCCAAACTGACAAGCGGATGCCCGACCGAGGACGAACTCGACGCGGTGCGAAGGCGGCGGGAATTTCCGGTGAAGATGACGCAGCGGATGCAGGTCATCGCGCAGAACAACATCGTCAGTGCGGCGCTGAAGCCCGGCTATCAACCGCTGAAAGTGCCGCTGGCCGTGCGGCTGATTACGGCGGTGCCCTGGCTGCAGGGCATCACGGCACGGCTGGTCGGCCTCGGCGTGCGGCCGGAGCATGTGCATTCGCCGGCGCAATTCTGAGCGCGCGCAGCGTTGCGTTGCTCGGAATTCATTAGGGATAACAGCCCGTTAAAACGGTTCGAGAAAGTTGCGCGACGGCAACAGCGGCGAGAGATTCAACCTCGTCAGCCGACAATTCGACACAGCCTGCGAAATCGATTCCGGATTGGTAAGTTGTCTCGTTCAAAGCTTGCGCCCAGGGACAACAAGGGATGCAAGAAAATGATTCACTCAAAACTGATTGCTGCTGCGGCCTTCACTGCCACGCTTGGAACGGGCGCCGCGTCGGCGGCGGATCTGGCGATGCGGCCATACACTAAGGCTCCGGCCTTCGTTGACTCCATCTACAACTGGGGCGGCTTCTATATCGGCGGCCACATCGGCGGCGCCACCACAAACGAGGAATGGATCAACACCGCCAACACCACGCCGTTCGGTGATCTCTCGCCCGGTCAGGGTTTTCGCCAACGCGGCACCGGCGTGTTCGGCGGCGGCCAGATGGGCTACAACTGGCAGGCCAGCAACTACGTGTTCGGTCTCGAGGGCACGATTTCCGGTCTCGACAACAAGGGTACCGTGCTGAACAACGTGTTCGGCGTCGGCCTCGACGATCGGTTCAGCTGGCGTACCGACTGGATGGCGACGATTACCGGCCGCGCCGGCTATGCCGTGGCGAACAATCTGTTCTACGTGAAGGGCGGCTATGCCGGCGTCAACAACCGCTTGTCGGTGACCATGCTTCCGCCGGTCACGGGTTCCGGATCCCAGACCCAGTGGCACAATGGCTGGACCATTGGCGCCGGTTGGGAATACGGCATCACCCAGAACTGGATCGTCGGTCTCGAATACGACTATGCCGCGTTCGAGAGGAAGAGCTATCAGCTCGCCGGCGCCTCGCCCGGCACCTACACCTTCGATACAAAACCCCGCGATATTCAGTCCGCGGTCGTCCGTCTGAGCTACAAGTTCAACGCCCCGGTCGTCGCACGGTACTGAGCCTTCGCTTCTCGCCAACGAACCAAAGCCCCGGCATCTCCGGGGCTTTTTCGTTGCGAGGGCTCCGACAAAAATGCAGCCGTGGTTTTCGCGCTTCTACCCCATGATCGAATACCCGCCATCGACGGGGATGGCGGTGCCGGTGACGAAATCGGACGCGGGCGAGGCGAGAAACACCGCGATGCCTGCGAAGTCTCCGATCCCGCCCCAGCGCGCCGCCGGCGTGCGCGCCAGCACCCGGTCGTGCAGGCCGTTGATCTGCTCGCGGGCACGCTTTGTCAAATCGGTATCGATCCAGCCCGGCAGCACCGCATTGGCCTGGATATTGTCGGCGGCCCAGGCGCAGGCGCAGGAGCGCGTGAACTGCACGATGCCGCCTTTGCTGGCGGCATAAGCCGGCGCGAAGCTGGCGCCGAAGATCGACATCATCGAACCGATATTGATGATCTTGCCGCCGCCCGCGGCTTTCATCGCGGGATAGACCGCCTGCGAGCACAGGAAGGCGCTGGTGAGGTTGGTCGCAATCACACTGTTCCACTCGGCGATGTCGAGCGCGTGCGGCGGCTTGCGAATGTTGATGCCGGCATTGTTGACGAGGATGTCAATCCGGCCGAGCTCGCGGGCCACGCGTTCGGCCATGGCGGCGACTGCAACCTTGTCGGTGACGTCGGCGACCACGGAAATGGCCCTGGCGCCGCTTCGTTCGATCTCGGCGACCGCCGCTTGCGACTTCGCTTCATCGCGGCCGACGATCGCGATCGCCGCACCAGCTTCCGCCAATCCGCGGGCCATGCCGAGCCCGATGCCGCCATTGCCGCCGGTGACAATCGCCACCTTGCCGCTGAGATCGAAATGTCCCGCCTTCATCGTTGCTGTCCTTTTTCTTCGTCATGCCCGGGCTTGTCCAGGCTTGTCCCGGGCATCCACGTCTTTCTTATCGCGCGCAAACTAACACGTGGATGGCCGGGCATGGGCGAGCGGAAGCGACGCCGTCCTTCAGACGGCTATGCCCGGCCATGACGAGTTAGCTACATCGGTTCCGATCAGCGCTTGCCTTGCCAGATCAACATCAGGCCGATGGCACCGAGCAACGCGCCATATCCCGCCCACTGGAGCTGATTGATCATGAAGCTCGATTTCGGCCAGGCAATTGCGCCGGTGCCCTGACCGATCCAGAGCAGGCCGATGGCAAGCGCGAGAAAGCCAAGGATCAAGAACACTCTGTCCATGGGGATTCCTCGCGGCCATTGCGCAACGGCAGCCAGAGTGGCGCGCCGGCTCGCCCAGCGCAAGAGCAGGGATCGGATGATACCTCCGAGCCAAGCCATATCGTCATTCGCCAAAGAACACGTAAAGGATCGCGCCAAGGCAACAAAAAAGCCCCGGACGATGCCGGGGCTTTTGAGCTTAAGAGATTTGGCAGAGATCAGTACTTCGCCGAGATCGGTGCGCCACCCCAGTTGAAGCGATAGACCAGTGAAGTCGAGATGGTTTGGTTCCAGCTGTTGAACCTGAGATTGGTACCGACAGGTAAATTGGTGCCGTCGAACAGCAGAGGGACGGATTTCTTGTCATAGAAAGCCGAGCGATACTCGGTCTTCATGAACCAGCCCGGCGAGCTGATGCCGAAGATGTTCAGGCTGTTCTCCACGCCGCCGCCGATGAACCAACCGTTGCGGGTGAAGCTGTTGGTGTGACCACCCACAGGAGCGCCGCTAAACTCATCGAGCAGCGTCGTGCGCGACCATTGAGAACCGGAGTAACCACCGTTCACGTAGGACAGAACATTCGGGGCTACCAAATAGCCGACCCGCGCACCAACCGCCCACGAGTCCTCCAACTTTATCGGGGCGATCACCTGGTTGAACGGGTCGTCAAGAGTGCCCTTGATGCTGCCGAACTGGCCATCTGCAAACAAGCCGAACACCCAAGGACCGTTGAACTGCCAGTCGTAGCCGAGACCGACCGTTCCGAACCAGCCAGAGCCACCCTGACGGTGATCGATGCTGAGCGGAATGCTACCTACGTTGGTTTGAACATTCTGATCGGCCGCCCACAATCCACCGCCGCCACCGCCGAAGATGTAGAAGCCGGTCCAGTTATAGACAGGCGCAACCGGCGGAGGAGCCTTCGTGTAAGGACGGGCCGCGAGGTCGGCCGCCGAGGCCGATCCGGTGAATGCCGCGAGAGCGGTCAGAGCCAGCACCAATTTCTTCATTTTCAAATCCTCAATATTGACCTGTCGACTAGGACCGCTCGAGAAGTGCGCCTGCACCGATTCCCAAATTCAGTACGGCGACTATACGTGCTTCCGCTCAAAAAGCTGTTGCGGGAGGAACACACCCGTCCGAAAACGAACCGGCGGCAAAGTCCGAAAATCGGGCAGACTCGGGCCTTGAGCGGGCTTTTGGCTTGAAATTCCTCCAAAACACCCGCGAACCCCCGATTTTGCAGGGCTAGACGTCCAGCAAATCGTCGCTGGCGAACTCGGCCTTGTCCGAGATGAAGGCGAACCGCGCTTCGGCCTTGGTGCCCATCAGCCGCTCGACGGAATCGGCGGTGCCTTCGCGGTCGTCGGCCAGCAGCACGACGCGCAGCAGCGTGCGCCTGGCGGGATCCATCGTGGTTTCCTTGAGCTGCGCCGACATCATTTCGCCGAGGCCCTTGAAACGGCTGACGTCGACCTTGGCGTTGGCGTTGAATTCGCTCTTGAGAAGCTGATCCCTGTGGACTTCGTCGCGCGCGTATACCGTCTTGCTGCCATGGGTCAGCTTGTAGAGCGGCGGCACCGCGAGATAGAGATGTCCTTCGTCGATGAGCCGCGGCGTCTGGCGGTAAAAGAAGGTGATAAGAAGCGACGCAATGTGGGCGCCGTCGACGTCCGCGTCGGTCATGATGATGATGCGCGAGTAGCGCAGATCCTCTTCGCGGTAATGCGCGCCAGTACCGCAGCCGATTGCCTGCATCAGGTCAGCGAGCTGGACGTTCGCTGTCAGCTTGTCCTTGCCGGCCGAAGCGACATTGAGGATTTTTCCGCGCAAGGGGAGGATCGCCTGGGTCTGGCGGTTGCGCGCGTGCTTGGCGGTGCCTCCGGCCGAGTCCCCCTCGACGATGAAGAGCTCGGAGCCCTCCTGCGCGCTGTTGGTGCAATCGGTAAGCTTCCCGGGCAGCCGCAGTTTCTTCACCGCGGTCTTGCGCGAAATCTCTTTCTCGGCGCGGCGGCGCAGCCGATCGTCGGCGCGCTCGATGACGAAATCCAGGAGCTTGTTGGCCTGCAGCGGATTGCCCGACAGCCAGTGGTCGAACGGATCCTTGATCGCCTGCTCGACGATGCGCTGGGCTTCGGCGGTGGCGAGCCGATCCTTGGTCTGGCCCTGGAATTCAGGCTCGCGCACGAACACGCTGAGCATCACGGCAGCCCCGACCATCACGTCTTCGGAGGTGACGGAGGCGGCGCGCTTGCCCTGGCCGATGCGCTCGGCATGATCTTTCAGGCCGCGCAGCATGGCGCTGCGCATGCCGGATTCATGGGTGCCGCCGTCCGGCGTCGGCACCGTGTTGCAGTAGGAGGAGAGGAAGCCGTCGGCATCCGCCGTCCACGCCACCGCCCATTCGCAGGCGCCGTGGGCGCCGTTGCGGCCGGATTTGCCGGAGAAGATATCGGGATGCACCAGCGTATCGGCATGAACCGCGGCGGCGAGATAGTCTTTCAGGCCGCCCGCGAAATGAAAGGTGTCTTCGGCCGGAACGTCCTCGATGCCCTTCAAAAGCTCGGGGTCGCAGCGCCAGCGGATTTCGACCCCGCCGAACAGATAGGCTTTCGAGCGCGCCATCTTGAACAGGCGCTGCGGCTTGAATGCCGCCTTGGCGCCGAAAATCTCGGTATCGGGCTTGAAACGGATACGGGTGCCGCGGCGGTTGTTGATCTTGCCGAGGTCTTCGATCTTGCCCTTGGGCTGGCCGCGCTCGAAACTCATCCGGTAGAGTTTTTGGCTGCGCGCCACCTCGACCTCGAGCCGTGAGGAGAGGGCGTTGACGACGGAGACGCCGACGCCGTGCAAACCGCCCGAGGTCTCGTAGACCTTGGAGTCGAATTTGCCGCCGGAATGCAGCGTGCACATGATCACTTCGAGCGCGGACTTCTTCGGGAATTTCGGGTGCGGATCGACCGGGATGCCGCGGCCGTTGTCGCTGACGGTCAGGAACCCGTCGGCGCCGAGTTCCACCTCGATGAAGGTGGCGTGGCCCGCCAGCGCCTCGTCCATGGAATTGTCGATGACTTCGGCGAACAGGTGATGCAGCGCCTTTTCGTCGGTGCCGCCGATATACATGCCGGGTCGGCGGCGCACTGGCTCGAGCCCTTCGAGCACCTCGATGTCGGCTGCGGTGTAGCCGGCCTCGGCGCTGCCCGAGCGGGCCGCGACCTTGAGCGGGGCGCGTCCCTTGGGTTCGGGCGCCCCGAACAGATCGTTGCCTGATTTATTTTTTGCAGCGGACTTCAATGGTTTGGACATGGTTCTTCATGTATTGCGCGCGGCTGGCGCAGCGAATCGATTGCTCTGACTATGCCACGGATGGGTTGAAAAGGTGACGGCCGGGCTGCGGCGACCAGCGCCGGGCCCGGCCGCTTCAAATAGGGAGCCGGCCTTAGGCCTGCGAGGTCCGGAACACAATGACCCCGAACAATGTCATCGCCGCGACCACTATCAGCGATCCCAGGATTGGCGCGGCCTCAGCCGAAGGCCCCTTGAGCAGCACCAGGGCGACGCCTGCAGGGAACAGAATTGCGCCTGAGATATGCAGCCAACCCTGCACCTTGGCCAGCATGGTCGTCCCGGCCGCTGGAATCAGGCGGTAATACAGCCCAAACAGGAACAAAAGTACGCCGCCGATGAGGTTCAGATGCGCGTGCGCCGGCGCCAGGGTGAAGTTTTGCTGGATGCCCATGGCGATGCCGGCGAGCATTCCGACCAGTAAAACCACGACGCTCACGCACATCATCAACGATCCGATCATCCGATAATTCCTTGTCCTGTTTGGAGAGTTGCACGCCGGGCGGGTGGGAAAGCCGACTGATATCACGCCCCGTGCCCGCCTTTGTGACTTGAAGTCACGCAACGGGCTGGCTTACCTGTGGTTAGGCTCGGAACCCGCAGAAAGGTTCAAGCCATCAACGGGGCGGGAAGGCTTTGATACGATGGAAGATTTCGCGCACGCTCTGGCTGATTTCGTGCGCAACCACCAGGTTTGGGCCGCGCCAATCGTGCTGGTGCTGGCATTTGGCGAGTCGCTCGCATTCATATCGCTGCTGATTCCGGCCTGGGGCGCGCTGGTCGCAATCGGCGCCCTGATCGGCGTCAGTGGCATCAGCTTCTGGCCGGTCTGGATCGCCGGCGGCATCGGCGCAGCCCTCGGCGACTGGGTCTCCTACTGGTTCGGTTACAGGTACAAGGAACACGTCGCGCAGATGTGGCCGCTGTCGCGCTACCCGGAGATCCTGCCGCGCGGCGAGGCGTTTGTGAAAAACTGGGGCGTGCCCTCCATTTTCATCGGGCGGTTCTTCGGACCGTTGCGGGCCTCGGTGCCGCTCGCTGCCGGCATTTTCGAAATGTCGTATTGGCCGTTCCAGGTCGCCAATTTCGTCTCGGCGCTGGTCTGGTCGGCGGCGCTGTTGCTGTTTGGCGACGTGATCGCGCAGATCGCCGAATGGCTGTGGCGCGTGGCGTAAAATCTGCCGCGCCGCGCGGCTGGAATAACCCTGTGATGCGGGGGTTAGCCCCCAAGACAGCGTCATCGAATTACCGTTAAAACGCTGGTAAAACCCCGCCGCGCAACAAAGGGCGGGAATCCCGCATCGCCGTTATCGTCTCACTGGGAGGATACCTATGGAACTGACTCGACGTCATGCACTCGCCGGCGCCGCAGCTATCGCCACTGCGCCCCTGTTATCAGCCGCTCCCACGAAGGCCGCAGCCCCGATCGCGGACAAGCAGGCGCCGAGCTATTACCGCTACAAGGTCGGCGACATCCAGGTCACGGTGGTCTCCGACGGCAAGAACGTCTTCAAGCTGGAAGATTCCTTCATCACCAACGCGAAGAAGGACGAAGTCAACGCGGCGCTGGTGAAGGCGTTCATGCCGCCCGACATGATGACGATCCATTTCGCGCCGCTGGTCATCAACACCGGCGGCAAGCTGGTCGTGATCGATACCGGCAACGGCGCGGTATCCAAAGCCAACAGCAAGGGCGCCAACGGCCTGTTCGCCGACAATTTCGTTGCCGCGGGTTTCGATCCCAAGGCGGTCGATCTGGTGGTGATCTCGCACTTCCACGGTGACCACGTGAACGGTTTGCTGACCGCCGACGGCGCGCCCGCATTCCCGAATGCCGAAGTGCTGGTGCCCGCGACCGAGTGGAAGTTCTGGATGGACGACGGCGAGATGAGCCGCGCGCCCGCCGGACGCATGCAGGGCCTGTTCAAGAACAATCGCAATATCTTCGAGGCGGGTCTGAAGAAGAAGGTTACGCCCTATGAGTGGGGCAAGGAAGTCGCGCCCGGCCTGCTGGCGGTCGAGACCGTCGGTCACACGCCCGGCCACACCTCCTATGTGCTGTCGTCGGGTTCCGGCAAGGTCTTCATCCAGTCTGACGTCACCAACAACCCGAACCCGTTCGCGACCAATCCGGGTTGGCACGCCTTCTTCGACCAGGACGGCGATGTGGCCGAGAAAACCCGCCGCCGGGTCTACGACATGGTAGTGGCGGAGAAGCTGCAGGTGCAGGGCTTCCACTATCCATTCCCGGGCCTTGGCAATGTCGAAAAGGACGGCGGCGGCTACCGGGTGGTCCCGGCGCCGTGGAATCCGACGATCTGAGTTAGACGCCCCAATAGCGCGCAGCCGACCATGGGTTCGGCCGCGCGCTATGCCTCCCGGAACTCACTTCCTGGCGGGCCGGATCAGCGCAAAGGTCGGGATCAACCCGAGCGCGGTGATCGCGGCCATCACCCACCAGCCCCTGTGAAATGCTGCGAGCCGCTCCGCCGGCGATGCCGGCGAACCGATAATGGCGACGAAGATCGCGACCCCCACCGCAAGCGCCGCCTGACGGATCATGTTGATCACGCCGGACCCCGTCGCGAAAGAAGACGGAGGCAGCGCCGCGGCGCTTACGCCCATCAGTGTCGGAAACGTCAGTCCGACACCGATACCGGTCGGAATCATGCCGAGCACGACAAAAACCGCATTCGGTTCGAGCCGGATCGCGCTGGCCCAGCAGATCAATCCCGCTGCGAAGAAGACGATGCCCGCGGTGATCACCGGCGCCGGGCCGAACCGCTTGATCAGCCTGCCCGCGAACAGCAGCGAGGTGATCGGGACCAGCAGCGGTCCGGGCGCGATCGCAAGCCCGGTCTTGAGCGCCGACCATCCCCAGGCCGTTTGCTCCCACAGGGCGATCGACAGAAGCATCGCCCCGAACGCGGCGGAATAGGGCGCCATGACCAGCGCCGCCCCCGTGAATTGCCGGTTGTGGAACAGCGCGGGACTCACAAACGGATTGTGCGAACGGAGGCAATGCCAGGCGAATAGCGCAAGAAGCACGAACGCCGCCACGAAGCTTGCAACAATACCTGGCGAACTCCATCCCCAGTCGTTGACCTTGACGATCGCAAATGTGAGCGCGCCGATGCCGCCGGTTACGAGCGCAGCCGCCCATGGGCTCGGCCGCGGTGCGTCGTGGCCGGGGATTTCCGGCAGCATCCGCCAGCCGACCAGCATGGCGATCAGCCCGATCGGAACGTTGACGATGAAGATCCAGCGCCAGCTGACCGTGACCAGCACGCCGCCGATGACCGGGCCGAGTGCTGCGGCCAGCCCGCCGATCGCGGTCCAGGTGCGTACCGCGCCGCCGCGCTGATCGGGCGGAAATACCGCGAGCAGCAGGCCGAGCGACGTCGGCGTCATCAGCGCGGCGCCCGCCGCCTGCAGCACGCGAAAGGCGATCAGGGCTTCGACGCTGTTGGCCGCGGAACAGGCGGCCGATGCGGCGGTAAAGAGCCCGACGCCGAGCAGGAAGCTGGAATTGCGGCGGTGACGTTCGGCAAGGCGCCCGAAAAACACCAGCAGCGCCGCGTAGGCGATGGCGTAGCCGTTCAATATCCAGGACATGTCCTCGAGGGCGGCGTCCTTGAAGTCGTGCGCCATGTTCGGCAGGCCGACATTGACGATGAACAGGTCGAGGTTGGCGAAACAAATGCCCACGCAAACGATCGCCAGAACCTGATTGGGGGAGGCGGTCGAACGGCCGGTGCCGGTGGGCGCCGGCGGCGCCGCCGCTGCATCGATCCTGGCTTCCGCCGCCGGACGAACGTGCTGGTTCATGCTGTGACTCGGCGGGCGCGCCGGGGGATGGATTTTTCCGGGGATTGGCGCGCGGAATGAATTGGCGTCGAATTTCGTACTCACGGGCCGGGTGAGAGCGTCCCGGTCGCCATCACATTCACTTCGCTGGCGATCTCCGACAGCACGGCGCGCAGATCTGCAGCCTTTTGCGGCCCAAAGGTGTGCTCAAAACGCGCCTGGGCTTCTCCCCACAGCGGTTGCGCGGCCACAAAGCGCGATCGGCCTTTTCGCGTGAGCTTGACGTGCCGGCGCCGGCGATCGCCGGCGTCCTGCTCCAGCGAAATCAGGCCGTCGCGTTCGAGTGGCCGCAAATTCTGGCCGAGGGTGGATTGGTCCATCGCAAGGGCATCCGCGAGGTCCCGGATGGTCGGCTGCTCGCCGCTTCGCCGTTCGATCTCGACCAGCATCGCATACTGGGTGGATTTCAGGCCCGAGGGCGCGAGCGCCAGATCGTAAAATTGCGACAGCCGGCGCGACGCCTTGCGCAAGGCCACGCAATTACATCGGCCGCCTTCGATGATGGGCGACATGACCGCTCCAATTATCGGGATATCCCGACTTCAATTACAGGGATATCCCGATAGTTCCGGGGATGTCAAGCTTTGATCTTGACGCCGGGATGGCGCGGCCTTATAGCCGCGCCATGACCAACGCCGCGACCATTCTGTTTGCGCGCCGCCGCCGCACCTCTGCGGTATGGGCGGTCGTCTGCGTTTAAGATTGTCACCCCTGCCGCCGGATCCTCTCCGCGGCTGTTCCCTTTCAAAAAACGCGGTTTGATCTGGCGGCTCCTACGTCAAGCAGGAGTTTGAAATGTATACGCCACCTCGGTTCAAATCCGATCGCGCCGCAAGCCTGGCGTTTGCGCAAGCGCGCGGTTTCGGCAATGTCTGCGCGTGGGACGGCAAGAAGCCGATTGCATCCTCGCTGCCGTTTTATCTGACGGCCGCCAACGACGGTACGCCGCTCGCGTTGTTTCATCTTGCCCGTCACAATCCGCTGGCAAGTCTGGCGGACGGGGCCTCGTCCTGGTTGCTGGCCGTCAACGGCGCGGATGCCTATGTATCGCCCGACTGGTACGTCTCGCCAGATCAGGTCCCGACCTGGCTGTATCAGGCCGTGCATCTGACCGGGACGGTACGAAAATTGTCCGACGACGAACTCGCTGTGCAGGTCGATACGCTCAGCGCCAAATTCGAGAATTGGCTGGTGCCGAAGCAGCCCTGGACCTCGTCGAAGATGACGGCGGGGCGGCTGGATGCGCTGAAGAAGGCGATCGTGGGACTGGTGATGACGGTTGAAGAGGTTGAAGGCAGCTTCAAGCTGAACCAGCACAAATCCGAGACCGACTATGCGGCGATTGCGGGGGCCCTTGCCTTGCAAACCGACGCGGGCGCGCACCAGATTGCGCAGCTGATGCGAGAAGCGCGGCCGCAAGCCTTTGCGGACGAAGCGGCCGTTGCGGACGAAACGAACAAGCTCGAAAGGAGCGTGCCATGACCCTAACCGATACCCATCAGCCGCGGTCCGTCGGCGACACCACCAAACCATCCGTCTTTGTCGATGGCGCATCGGGTACGACGGGCCTCGGCATTCAGGAGCGCCTGCACCAGCAGAACGACGTCGTGGTGAAAAGCATTGCCGAGGAGAACCGCAAGGACGCAGCCGCCAAGCGGGCGCTGATGGGGGAGGTGGATCTCGTCATCCTCTGCCTGCCGGACGATGCTGCGCGGGAGACCGTTGCGTTGATCGACAGCATGGGCGCTGCGGCTCCCAAGGTGCTCGACGCGTCAACGGCGTTTCGCGTCGCCCCCGACTGGACCTACGGCTTTCCGGAATTGACGCCCGACCAGGCCGACAAGATCAGGGCCGCACGGAAAGTCTCCAATCCCGGCTGCTATCCGACCGGCGCGATTGCATTGCTCCGGCCGCTGGTCGATGCCGCTGTCCTGCCCGCGGATTATCCCGTCACCGTCAATGCGGTCAGCGGCTATTCCGGCGGCGGCAAGTCGATGATCGCCAGTTTCGAAGACGGCTCCGCGCCGGCGTTCGAATTGTATGGCCTCGGTTTCGAGCACAAGCATCTGCCGGAGATGCAGCTTTACTCGAAGCTGACGCGGCGGCCGATCTTCGTGCCCTCGGTCGGGAATTACCGGCAGGGCATGCTGGTCTCCGTGCCGTTGCAACTCGACATGCTTCCGGGCAAACCCGGCGGGGCTGACCTGCACGCCGTGCTGGCCAAGCGTTACGCCGGGAGCACCTACGTCTCGGTGATGCCGTTCGAAAACGCGGCTTCCCGGAGCGGCAAGCTCGAGCCCGAGGGGCTCAACGAAACCAACAAGCTCGAGTTGTACGTCTTTGCCAGCGACAAACACCGCCAGGCGGTTCTGGTGGCGCGGCTCGACAATCTCGGCAAGGGCGCCTCGGGGGCTGCGGTGCAAAACATGCGGCTGATGCTGGGCCTTGCCGAGAGCTAGCGGCGTGGACGAGAAAACCCTGCAATTCTACCGCAGCAATGCCCAGTCCTATGCGGACTGGGCGAAGGCGCCATCGACGCGGCTGCGGGGTTTTCTGGCCTTGTTGCCGCTGGGCGCTTCGGTCCTCGAACTCGGTTGTGGCGCCGGCAATCATTCGGCGGTCATGCTGGAGGCAGGCTTCAACGTCCGCGCCACCGACGGCTCCCCCGAAATGGCCGAGATCGCCGCGCGCCGTCTCGGCCATCCGGTTGAGGCGATGCTGTTCCATGAACTCGACGCGCAGGAAACCTACGATGGGGTCTGGGCCAGCGCCTGTCTTTTGCATGTGCCGCGAGACGAATTCGCCGGTATTCTGACCCGGATCCACCGCGCGCTAAAACTGTCCGGCGTGTTCTATGCGAGTTTCAAGATCGGTGAGGGCGACGGCCGCGACAATCTCGGCCGTTACTACAATTATCCCTCACGGGGGTGGCTGCAGGCGACCTACGCTGCTGCGGGGGCGTGGGATCCGCTGACATCGGATACCAGCGTGATCCAGAGTTTCGACGCGTCGCCCGCCAACATGCTGCATCTCGTCGTTCGCAAAATCGCGGCTTGATCCGGGGAAGCCTGAAGATCGCCAGCCCGACCAGCGCGAGGCCGGCTGCCGGGGGCTCCGGACTGGCGCGGATCGCGCGGTTTTCGGTGAAACCGGACGGCGTCGTGACTGATCCGGCTTCCCAACCTTTAGTTGAATGATCGATTTCGCCGTGGCAATCTGGGGCGTCGAACCGGGGGAAGAACATGTCTCGCCTGGCGATCGTGATCGGCGTGAACAAGCCGAAAGCACCGGCGCCGCTGCTGGGCGCGGTGGAGGACGCGAACAAATTTGCGGCCTGGATCGAAAAGCAGGGCTTTGAAGTCAAACCCTTCACGGACGACGTTGCGCCGGTAACGTTCGCAAGTGTTTTTGATGAAGTCGAGCGCGCCGTCGACGCGCGGACCTACTCGCAAATCGTGCTCTATTTCGCCGGTCACGGCCTGCAAAACGGCGGCTCCGAGATCTGGCTGCTTTCAGGCGCGCCCAACAACCCGAACGAGGCCATCTCGGTGGAGGTCTCGGTGATGGCCGCGCGCGAAAGTGGGCTCCAGAGCGTGGTCTTCATCTCGGATGCCTGCCGATCGATTCCTGCGGGAATGCAGAGCAGTCGCGTCGACGGCGGGTCGATTTTTCCGATCAAGCAGCTCGACCGGAATACGAGGCCGGAGATCGATCGCGTCTTCGCAACGCTGCCTTCGCTGGTCGCCGTCGAGGCAGCGCTGGCGGACGACAAGGCGCGCCGTGAAGGCATATTCACGCGGGAGTTCATGCGAAGTTTTCGCGACCCGCCGGCCGCTCTCATCGAGCGGGTGTCGGAAAACGGTCAGTCGATCGAGGTGGTAACCAACCGCAAGCTGAAGGACCTGCTTCGCGAACTCGTCGAGGATGCGGCGTTCACCGAAATGCCGAAGGCCGGACAATTGCCGGAGTTCATCCTCGAATCCGTGCAGGCCTATGTCGGGCGCGTGGAGCGCGCGCCAGAAGGCCCCGATATTAAATTCGCCTGGCCGGGCGATCTCGGTGGTACCGACACTCTCCCCAGCACCCGACGGGGGCCATCAGGTCCTCGCCGCAGGCGGTCCGGACCGTCGGTCGCGGCCGTGGCGCAGCGGGCGATCAATCTGGCGAGCGAGGTACAAGGTACTGCGCAAGCCGCAGCTGCCGCGGCACAGGGAATTGCTCCGAACCTGGGTCTTGCGGAGGCAATCAACTTGTTCTCCGCCGACGTGCCGGTGGAAAAATTCGAGACGCAGACCGGATTTTCGGTGACGGGCGCCAGGGTCCGAGGTGCCAACTGCCCGAATTTTCGAGCCGAAACGCTCGATCAGGAATTCGTACGGCTTTGGCCGATGGACGTCTCCGCAGCTTCCGCCAGCGTTCTGATTGAATTCGACAATGGCAACGGGGCCGTATTGCCGGGGCTGCGCGGCTACATCGGTCATATCTTCGTTGACAAGGGTGTCGTGACCAACGTGAATTACGTCCCGGCAACGAACAGCAAGCGCTGGGAGGGGTATAAGTATGTACGTGAACAAATAGAGGGATTTCGCGCGGCGGTGGCCGCAGCCGCCGGACTCGGCGTATTCCGGATTTCGCGAGACCAAGCGGAATCGTTCGCCGACAAGATTCGTGATCTCAAGGCCTTCGATCCCACGCTCGGCCTGTATGCGGCCTACGCCTACGCCAGCACCGGCCTCGATCAGGAGGTGAAATCGGTGCGGCAATACATGCGCGACGATTTGAAAACCGAATTGTTCGACGTGGCCATGCTGTCGGAACGCGGGGTAAGCCCGCATGAGACGGGACCGCAGACCATCCTGCCGTTTTGCCCGATGCTGCGCCAGGGCTGGTCATTCGTCGCGGTGCGCGATGCGCGGCTGTCCGAGGTGGTGCTTGCGGCGCGCGATTGGCTGCTGCCTGCGTTGTGGACGACCTTCGCACCCGAGGGCGTAAAGCTATTACGGGACGCCATCGCGAAAGGCGATGTCCGATGAGACTGCTCCTCGTTCATGGCCGCGCACAGGAAGGCAAGTCGCCGGAGATCATTCAGGACGAATGGATGACGGCGCTACGCCGCGGATTCACCGTCGCGGGGGTGACGGAGCCGGCCGACATCAAGATCGACGTTCCGTTCTACGGGGACATGCTCGACGAATTGCTGCGCCGTCGCGATCTTCCGGAGGCGGACAGCGTTGCCACGCGCGGCGGCGCCGCCGACGACGGATATGCCGAGTTTCTGCAGGAGGTGGCCGTCCAGGCCAGCGAGGACGGTATCGTCACCGATCAGGAACTGGATGGTGAAATGGAGCGGGGTCCGCAGGAGCGGGGTCCGGAGAACTGGGCCTGGGTGCAGGCCATCATCAGGGTCGTCGACCGCCGCGCCACCGGCGTTGCCAACTATGGCATCGGCAAGCTGCTCAGGGACGTGTTCATCTATGTCAACGACCGGCCGGTGCGTCGCGCCATCAACGCGATCGTCGCTGAAAAGCTGACCGGCGAGCCGACCGTGGTGGTCGGTCATTCCCTCGGCTCGGTGGTCGCCTATGAGGTGCTGCGCGCGCATGCCGGCAATATGGTGCCGCGTTACGTGACGGTCGGATCGCCGCTGGGAATCCGCGCCATCAGCCGCCGGCTGGCAACGCCGCTTGTGATGCCCGGTGGCGCCGCGGACTGGTACAACGCATTCGATCCCCACGACGTGGTGGCGCTCTATCCGCTTGACGCCGCCAATTTCGCCATCACGCCGCCGATCAAGAACTATCCGTATGTGAATAACCACACCGATAACCGGCACGGCATTGGCGGATATCTCGATGACGTCGACGTTGCTGCGCAGATCGCTGCGGCGCTCCGCAGCAATTGATCCGGGATCACCGGCGGCCGTAACCGCCAGCCTCTACCCATGCGGGAGAGGCCGGGATCGGCTCAAACGATCTTGAAAATCGCCAGCGCCAGCACCGCCTGGGCGAGGAAGCCGACGGTGAAGGCCAGCGTGCGGAACACCGGCAGGCCGAGCGTATAGACGATCAGGTGCGCGACGCGGGCCCAGAAATAAACCGCGCAGGCGAGCACGGTCCATTTCGTCGAATAGTCGATCTCGGCAAGGATCAGGACCAGTGGCGCGAAGATGACGAGGTTCTCGACCGCGTTGTCATGCGCGAACATCAGCCGCGTGGCCCATTCGGCATGCGGTTTGTCGTTACGCGACGGGTTGGCCATGGTGCCCATGAGGCCGCGAACCTGGCAGCGGTTCAGGATGTAGGGGATCCACAGGATTCCGGTGAAAATCACCGTCAGCGTCAGCCAGAACAATTCGCGCGTCATTGGTTTCCCCCTCGATTGATTTCGAATCCCGTCCCGGCGGGATGGCTGGTTATACCCAAGCGCGGCGGCCTGCGCTACGCGCGGACCCGCACATAGCTGCCGGGCGCGTCCTCGATCGCAGGCAGCACCTCGCCGACCACGCGCGCCGGGACCATCTCGGGGTCGATGCTTTCCAGCCATTGGCGCCAGTCGGGCCACCACGATCCCTTGTGCTCGGTCGCATTCTTGAGCCAGTCGGTGAGCGTCACATCCCTGATGTTGTCGTTGGTCCAGTACTGGTACTTGCCCGACGCTGGCGGGTTGACGACGCCGGCGATATGGCCCGACCCGGACAATACATATTTCACCGGGCCGCCGAAGAATTGCGATCCGTAGAGCACCGAATCCGCAGGCGCGATGTGATCTTCGCGGGTCGCCAGATTGTAGACGGGCACCCTGACCTTCGACAGATCGAGCAGCGTGTTGTCCAGCACCATGCTGCCGGCCGAGAGCCGGTTCTCCAGATAGCAGTTGCGCAGATAATAGGAATGGTTCGCCGCCGGCATCCGCGTCGCGTCGGAATTCCAGTGCAGCAGGTCGAACGAGGTGGGCGGCTGGCCCTTCAGGTAGTTGCTGACGACATAGGACCAGATCAGATCGTTCGAGCGCAGCATGTTGAAGGCCATCGCCATCTTGCTGCCTTCCAGCACGCCGGCGGCTTCCATGTCGCGCTCGAGCGCCGAGATCTGGTCTTCGTCGACGAACACCAGCAAATCGCCGGCATGGGTGAAATCGACCTGTGCCGCAAAGAACGTCGCCGAGGTCACCCGCACGCGGCGCTTTTCGGCAAGCCACGCCAGCGTCGAGGCGAGCAGCGTGCCGCCGACGCAATAGCCGGCGGTGTGGACCTTCATTTCGCCCGTCACCTTTTCGATCACGTCCATCGCCGTGAGCGGGCCTTCCTTCATGTAGTCGTCAAACGTCTTCTTGCCGAGTTCCTTGTCCGGATTGACCCAGGAGATCACGAACACGGTGATGCCCTGATCGACGCACCACTTGATGTAGGATTTCTCCGGCTTGAGATCGAGGATGTAGAATTTGTTGATCCAGGGCGGCACGATCAGGAGCGGCGTGCGCAGCACGGTCTCCGTGGTCGGCGTGTACTGGATCAGCTGCATCAGCTCGTTCTGGAAGATCACCTTGCCGGGCGTCGTCGCCATGTTGACGCCGACCACGAGGTTGGAAGGGTCGGACTGGCGGATGCGCAAGCTGCCGCGGCCGGCCTCGATGTCTTCCGCCAGCATCTTCATGCCGCGAACCAGATTGTCGCCGTTCGACGCCAGCGTCTCGCGCAGCACTTCCGGATTGGTGAGGACGAAATTCGACGGCGAGATCGCGTTGGTGATCTGCTGGACGTAGAACTCGGCCTTCTTGCGGGTGTGCGGGTCGATCCCCTCGGCGTTGCGCACCAGTTCGTGCGCCCATTGCGTGGTCAGCAGATAGAGCTGCATGACGAAATCGAAGAACTGGTTCGATTTCCACTCCGGGTCCTTGAAGCGCTTGTCGCGCGGTGACGGCTCGATCGCGGGTTTTGGCTGCTGCTCGCCGGCCATGCGGCGCATCGCACAGCCGAACAGATCGAGATAGGCCTTGCCCATCCTGGTTTGCAGATCCTCCGCGCGCTCCTTGTCCGAGAGCCAATATTCGGCGACCACGCTGAGCGTCTTGATCACCTCGCCAAGTTCGTTCGGCGGCTTGTCCTTGATCTCGCCGGTCTCGCGCGGCTTGAGATAGGCCGCCAGGGCCTGGCCGCTGCTTTCCATCGCCCGCGCAATGTTCATCGCGAATGCTTCGGCGTTGAAGGTTTTCGCGGACTGGGTTTCGGTGCTAACATCGCTCATGACGGGACACTATAACTTCATTTGGGGTTCGTCACCGCGCCGATCGGCGGTGAAACTTTGGGGTTAATCCTGCTGCACTGCGATAAAGAATCTTCGTTCTGTCATATTGAGGCCTCAGCGGTCCGATTTGGTGGTCTGGCTTTAATCGTTTCGGGCGACAATGGTTTGAACGGTTGCGGCGAATTTGACGCAGTTACGCGATTTGTCGTTGCAAGGCTCGTACCAGCAAAACGGCTCGTACCAGCGACAGGGCGCGTAGGAGCGTGGCTACCGGCAAGTGGGGACTTCCGGACGGATGCGGATGGATCGAACGATCAGGCTGTTGGCAATCGGTGCGCTGTTCGCGTCAGCGCTGGCCGTGGGCGGCTGCTCGACGTCGATCGCGGATCTGCCGGGGGTCGGCCTGCCCAATGATGCGCCCCAGCGTCCGAAGGAAGCCGGTTCCTATCTCCCGGTTCACGATCTGCCCCCCGACCGCGAGGAGGCGGCAATGAAGCCGGCCGAGCAGGACAAGATCGAGAAAGAGCTGATCGCTGCGCGGGACCGCCAGGCCACCTCGGCGGCCCCAAACCCCGCCGCCAAGTGACTTGTTCCAATTTCAAGTGACCGGGTCCAATCTGAAGTGGCCTGGTCAGGCCGATAGAAGCTGGCGCCGCCTTGTGACCGTGCTAAAAAGAACCCCAATTCAACCGCATATCGGGTCATCGACCCCGGATTTTTGCGCCTGAATTCGCTCTAAATCGTTGATTGAGCGCGATTTCTGGACGAAACCCAATTTGGTTTCGCAACGCCCAAGGGTCTGGCGATTCTGTCCTGCCGGTAGTCGGAGCAAAGGTCCCATGGAAGAATTCTACCGTATCCGCCGTCTGCCGCCTTACGTGTTCGAACAGGTCAACCGGGCCAAGGCGGCCGCGCGGAACGCCGGCGCCGATATTATCGACCTCGGCATGGGAAATCCGGATCTGCCGACGCCGCCCCATGTGATCGAGAAGCTGAAGGAAACCCTCGGCAAGCCCCGGACCGATCGCTATTCGGCGTCGCGCGGCATCACCGGTCTGCGCCGGGCCCAGGCTGCCTATTATGACCGGCGGTTCGGCGTCAAACTCAATCCGGAAACCCAGGTTGTGGCGACGCTGGGCTCCAAGGAGGGCTTTGCCAATGTGGCGCAGGCGATCACCGCGCCCGGCGATGTCGTGCTGTGCCCCAATCCGAGCTATCCGATCCACGCCTTCGGGTTCCTGATGGCGGGCGGGGTGATCCGCTCGGTGCCGTCGGAGCCGACGCCGCAATTTTTCGAAGCGGTGGAACGTGCGATCATCCATTCGATTCCGAAGCCGCTGGCGCTGGTCGTCTGCTATCCCTCCAATCCGACCGCCTATGTCGCCGACCTCGATTTCTACAAGGATCTGGTCGCGTTCGCGAAGAAGCACGAGATCTTCATCCTGTCGGATCTGGCCTATGCCGAGGTCTATTTCGACGACAAGAATCCGCCGCCCTCGGTGCTGCAGGTTCCCGGTGCGATCGACGTCACCGTCGAATTCACCTCGATGTCGAAAACGTTCTCGATGGCCGGCTGGCGCATGGGATTTGCCGTCGGCAACGAGCGCATCATTGCCGCCCTGGCGCGGGTGAAATCCTATCTCGACTACGGCGCGTTCACGCCGATTCAGGTTGCCGCGACCGCGGCGCTGAACGGACCGGACGATTGCATCCGCGAAATGCGCGATACCTACCGCAAGCGCCGCGACGCGCTGGTGGAATCGTTTGGCCGCGCGGGCTGGGAGATTCCACCGCCGCAAGCCTCGATGTTTGCCTGGGCACCGCTGCCGAAGGCCTTCGAGCAGGTCGGCAGCATGCAGTTCGCGACCCTGATGGTGGAGAAATCCGGCGTGGTGGTGTCGCCCGGCGTCGCCTTCGGTGAGCATGGCGAAGGCTATGTCCGCATCGCCATGGTGGAGAACGAGCAACGCATCCGGCAGGCCGCGCGCGGTGTGCGCCGCTTCCTTGAAAGCGGCATCGAAACGTTGCACAACGTGGTTCCTCTCGCCAATCGGCGCTAGGCGTGATTCCGAAAATGGTTTCCCGTTTTCGGATCGTGCCTGGTCAAAATTCCTCCGGCAGGTTTTTCAAGTTATGGTCGCACCCCTGAAAGTGGGCATCGCGGGGCTCGGCACTGTCGGCGCCGAAGTCGTCCGCCTGATCGAGCAGCAGGGACGCACGCTATCGGCGCGCAGCGGCCGCGGCATACGCGTCACCGCCGTCACCGCGCGTTCGAAAGTGAAAAAGCGCAGTCTCGATCTGCGCGACATCGATTGGGCCAAAAGCCCGCTGGCGCTGGCCAACGATCCCAACATCGATTGCTTCGTCGAATTGATGGGCGGTTCCGGCGAACCGGCGCTGTCGGCGATCGAGGCCGCGCTGAAATCCGGCAAGTCGGTGGTAACAGCCAACAAGGCGCTGATCGCCAAGCACGGATTGCGGCTGGCGAAGGCTGCCGAGAAGCACGGCGGCGCGTTGAATTTCGAGGCAGCGGTGGGCGCTGCGATCCCCGTCATCAAGACCCTGCGCGAGGGCCTTGCCGGAACATCGATCAATCGCGTCTACGGCATCCTCAACGGCACCTGCAATTACATCCTGACCCGGATGGAACAGGAAGGCCTGTCATTCGCCGAATGCCTCAAGGATGCGCAGCGTCTGGGCTATGCCGAGGCCAATCCGTCGTTCGACGTCGACGGCCACGACACCGCGCAGAAGCTGGCGATCCTGGCCAGCCTCGCGTTCGGCACGAAGGTTGCACAGAGCGCGGTCTATGTCGAAGGTATCTCCTCGATCGCGCCGGAAGATCTGCGCGCCGCGGAGGAACTCGGTTATCGGGTCAAGTTGCTTGGGGTCGCGGTGCGGACGGCGAAGGGTATCGAACAGCGCGTGCATCCGACCATGGTGCCAAAATCGTCATCGATTGCGCAGGTGATGGGCGTCACCAATGCGGTCACGATCGACGGCGAGGGGATTCCAGCGATCACGCTGGTCGGTCCCGGCGCGGGCGGTGCGGCGACCGCGTCCGCCGTCGTTGCCGACATCGCCGATGTCGCGCGCGGCATTCGCGCAAAGCCGTTCGGCCGGCCGGTGGAGAAATTGCGCGCGACTACCAAGGCGCCGATGGAGCGGCATGAAGGCGGCTATTACATCCGCCTGATGGCGCGCGATCTCGCCGGCACCGCGGCGACCATCGCGACCCGGCTTGCCGAGCAGAAGATATCACTGGAATCGATCGTGCAGCGTCATCCCGACGGCGTCGACGCCAACGGGTCGGCGAAGAAACCGTCACCGGTTCCCGTTATCCTGATCACCTACGCCACCAGCGAGGACGCGGTCTATCGCGCGCTGGAGGCGGTGCAGCGCGACAAGGTGATCAGCGGCCGGCCGCAGGTGATACGAATCGAGAAAAACTGACGCGAGAACCGCACGGCTCACGTGCTAAGCGCAAGAAACGAAGATGCGGACCGCCAGGTCCGTTGTGAAGGTTCAAAGGAGTGCTTGTGATGTCGACCCATATTTCCGTGCCGCCGCAGCTGTTGCTCGAGCGCATTCTGACGCTCGAAATCGTGCGCGTGACGGAGCGCGCCGCGGTTTCGGCGGCGCGGTTGCGCGGCCACGGCCAGGAAAAGGCCGCCGACCAGGCCGCGGTCGATGCGATGCGCCGCGAACTCAACAAGCTGCCGATCGAGGGCACCATCGTGATCGGCGAGGGCGAGCGCGACGAGGCGCCGATGCTGTTCATCGGCGAGAAGGTCGGGCTCAACGCCGGTCCGCAGGTCGATATTGCCGTCGATCCGCTCGAGGGCACCACACTGTGCGCCAAGAACATGCCCGGCGCGATCGCGACCATGGCGATGGCCGATGGCGGCACGCTGCTGCACGCGCCCGACGTCTACATGCAGAAGATCGCGGTCGGCCCCGGCTACAAGAAGGGCGTCGTCGAGCTCGATGCATCGCCCGCCGACAATGTTCGCCGGCTCGCCAAGGCGAAGGGCGTCGACGCCTCCGCGATCACCGTGCTGGTGCTCGATCGCCCGCGCCACGCCGATATCATTTCCGGCGTTCGCAGCACCGGTGCGGCGGTTCGCCTCATCACCGACGGCGACGTCGCGGGCGTGATCCATTGCGCCGATCCCGACAATACCGGCGTCGACATGTATATCGGCACCGGCGGCGCGCCCGAGGGCGTGCTGGCGGCGGCGGCGCTGCGCTGCATCGGCGGCCAGATGCAATGCCGCTTGATCCTCGACAGCGAGGAAAAGCGCGAGCGCGCCCACAAGATGGGCGTCGCCGATCCGCGCATGATCTACGGCATCGAGGACATGGCGCGCGGCGACTGCCTGTTCGCGGCCACCGGCGTCACCACCGGCTCGCTGCTGTCGGGCGTCAAATTCCGCAAGGACGTGATCGAGACCGAAACCGTGGTGATGCGCTCGGTCACCGGCACCGTGCGCTACATCAAGGCCGAGCACCGGCAGCTGGAGAAATTTCACCTCGATTGAGGGGGCCGTCATTTTGGGGCGCGCATAGCGCGAACCCGGAATCTAGAAGTTGCCGCGCGAGATTCCGGGTCTGGTCCCTCGGACCATCTACGATGCGCAATTGCGCATCGGAGAATGACCAAGAAAAAGAAGAACAGGGGAGGCGACCATGTCCGATATTTCCGCCGTAAAAGCGCTGGTGTTCGACGTCTTCGGCACAGTGGTCGACTGGCGCACCAGCCTGATCGCGGATTTCACCAAATGGTCGGAGACGCGTGGCATCAAGGCGGACTGGACCGCGCTGGTCGACGGCTGGCGCGCGGTCTATGCCGCCTCGATGGATGATGTGCGAAAACATCCCGAGCGTGGCTACATGATCCTGGACACGCTGCACCGGCAGTCGCTGGAAAAGCTGGTCGCGCAGCTCGGGATTTCCGGCCTCACCGACGCCGATTTGCATCATCTGACGATGGGATGGCATCGGCTGCATGCCTGGCCGGACAGCGTGGCCGGCCTGACGCGGCTGAAGACAAAATACATCATCTCGCCGCTGTCCAACGGCAACGTTGCGCTGCTGACCAATATGGCGAAGTTCGCAGGCCTGCCGTGGGATCTCGTGATGTCGGCCGAATTGTTCGAGCACTACAAGCCCGATGCCGAAACCTATCTCGGCGCCGCAAAGCTGCTGTGCCTGCCGCCGGAGCAGGTGATGATGGTAGCCGCCCATAACCATGATCTGAAAGCCGCGCAAAAACTCGGCCTGAAGACCGCCTTCGTAGCAAGGCCGACCGAATACGGCCCATTGCAGAAATACGACTTCGAGGCCAAGGGCGACTGGGACATCGTGGCGAAGGATTTTGGCGGCATCGCAGACAAGATGGGCTGTTAGGCAAGGCGGCGGATTGCGATAGCGTCCCGATTGCCGGCGCGTCCGGCCTCCCAAAGAGCGGGTGATTGAACCTCGGCGTGCGATGGCAGCACCAAGGGAATGGTGTTGCACGCGCTACGCCCGCAATGGCGGGCTGACGGCACCCTGCCGCCGAAAAGAGGACGCCATGACCATGAACAAGCGGGCCGGGACGACAGGGCTGATCGTCGCTTTCGTCCTGGCCTTCGCCGCGTCGCCGGCGATGTCGGCGCCGCGTGCGGCGTCCGACGATGCGCAGGCGGTCGACAAGATGCGCGCGGCGGCTGTGGCCAATGCCGCAAAACTTCTGGACACCCAGGGCGGGTCCCGCATCGTGTTCAAGGTCGACAGTGCGGCCTTGCATGAAGCTGTCGTGACCGACCTGCGCGACGATTTGTACAAAATATTGCGGGAGGGCCGCATCCCGTTTTCTGGTCTGGCGATGCGTGAAGGCGGCGTCGAGGTCCGGATTGCGGAGCCTAAGGACCGGCAACGGGTCTTGGGTAAACTTGTGCCATCAACGGAAACTGCGCCATCAGGCGAAAAGGCTGTCGCCGTTGCCGACAGCGGTGACGGGCTGACCCGGCTCACGCCGACGGATTTCGGGTTCGCCGAGCGCCAGCACGGACTGGTCAGGCAATCAATCGAGATGATCGAACAGCGCCTGCGCAGCGCTGATATCGGGCAGGCGGGTGTGCAGCCCGACGGGGCTGACCGCATTCGTGTCCTGCTGCCGGGCGTCAGGGATCCCGAACGTGCGACCGCGATGTTCGCCAAGCAAGCGCGGCTCACATTCCGCCTGGTGGATGAGTCGATGACCGCCACCAAGGCGATGGAAGGCTCCCCGCCCGAGGGATCCGAAGTGCTCACCGACTTCAAGACCAAGGCTCCCTATCTGGTCCTGAAGGAGACCGCCGTCGAGGGCAACGATATCACCGATGCCGCGCCAGGGTTCGATCCCGCGACCCACCAGCCGATCGCGTCGTTCCGGTTCAACGCGCATGGCACGAGGCGCTTCGCGCAAGTTACCCAGGACAATGTGAGCAAGCCATTCGCCATCGTCCTCGACGACCAGGTGCTCTCGGTGTCCGTCATTCGGGAGCCGATCCTGGGCGGCTCGGGGGTGATATCATCGGGTAACTTCACGCTCGAAGACGCCAACACCATGGCCATGATGCTGCGCTCGGGAACGCTGCCCGGGCGCCTGAGCGTCGTTGAACAGCAGGTTGTGGAACCGGCCGGCAATAGCGGAAAACAATAGCGGGGACATTAGAGCTTGTAGGGCGGATTGCGACGAAGCCGAGCAAAGGACAAGAAGCACGCGGGTAAACGCAGTAGCTCCGTCCTCTGTGAGCCAATGGGCGTCGCGCAACGCAACGATGCAGCCGGATATCAATACTTTTGAGGTTGAATTCCTGACATCAGTCTATCGCGAAGGCTGTAGCGGTTGGACATCGGAATGTAATGCGTCGATTCGTTTCGGCGAACAAATGCCACTTATCTTGCTCGTCACGCCGATCGCCACGATCGCCACCAAGACGCCCGCCAGGACATCAACCAAATAATGGCCTCCGCCCAGCGGCGTCGCCACCATCATCACGATGTTCCATGGAATGACGACCAGTCTCACCCAGCGCAGCGGCCAGCAAGCCCACATGAAGAGAATAGCAGATGCCGCATGAAAGCTGGGAAACGTCAGGACCCCCGACAATTGAGTCAAGCTCAGTTTGTGCAGCTGCCCTCCTCGCACGAGCGGCACGTCGCGCAATGTGTCGTAATAGGCCTGGGGCACGAGTTGGGGGAAGTCGGATGCCTGCAATCCTAACTCACCATAGACACCGATGGCCGGGACGAGGGCCGCGATAAGGGTCGTTGCCAAAATAGCGAGCGTGACAGCGCATACCGTCTCCGCGACTCGCCGATAGCATCCAGTCAGAGGAAGCAGGAGTACAATCACGAGCAGCTGCAGATTGATCGAACTGTACGACCGGGCCAGGAGCGGGATCAATTCGCGATGATGGTTCGTAAAGTCCAGGAAACTCCGGAAGTCAAATCCCAGCGCGCGGTCCCAAGCCAGCAACCTGGCGTCCTGCAGAGGAAGATTAACGGAAACGGCGACATACGTCAGCGTCAGTATGACCGGCACGGCCATTACCAGTTGCGCAAGTGCGACGAGGCAGAGAAAAATCCTGGGGTTGGCGTGCGTCGTCGAACGAGCGTTCCGCAGTCCAAACCACCAGTAAAGGCTCGCCAGAGCAAAAGCCACGAGATAGCCCATGGTCTCGACGTAAAATTCTGTTGCGACGAGAACGGCAACGACGACCCCCGCCGCGCTCGCCAGCAGTCGCCAGTTGAACGAGAAAATGTTCCAGGCTGCCTCAACCTCGTCATCGGCCAGGTTCAACCGCCCCTGGGTATCCGGCCATCGCAAGATCGATCGCTTCATGTCAATGGTGCCGTGCACGAGAACATTCTCCACCTGGGCCTTATCGATGCTTGTTCGGTGGTCGCGACAGACACGGCAGACAACAATCCGTACGTGAGAGTTCGCGAGGTGGCGTGCTCCTGCCGCAACCGCACGCAGGAGGACGTATCCGTTGATAAGGGTGGATGAATTTCGCGCCCGCCCAAGCTGGGGCGCTACCGGACGTATTTTACAAAGGCGAAATACCTCTCCGGGACATCTGCGAGAATCTGATTGGACCGACGAGCCTCATAATTGAAGCCACTTGCTATACCCGGACATAGTCTTATTCCCAGTTCCACTACCTCCAGTAGAAATACAGAGCATAGCCTAACATTACAGTTGCCGTTTTGCTTTGAAGTGGGCTCGCTGAGCGACCGCCTGATGAGCTCTACGCCAGAGTGACCATGCGATGATGTGTGCGGGTTGTATCCGCTTTCGCGCGAGCCTGACGGCAATGCGTCGGACTTCCTGGATCGACCATCGGATCAACGACGGCGTGGCTGTGGTTTGACCCTTGCCGTGGTTCGGCGTTTGGTTTTTTTTGGCGCCGGCGGATTGGCGCGATGGCGGATCACCGCCATCATGGCGAAGGCGAGCATCGCCATGGAAACGTGGCGATGCCAGCCGTGCCAGGATCTGCTCTCGTTGTGGTCGAGCCCGAACTCGTTCTTGGCGGTCTCGAAACTGTCCTCGATTGCCCACCGATGGCCTTCGACCCCCACCAGTGTTTCGATCGATGTTGCCGCTGGGCACCAGGTGGTGAAGAAGGCGAGATCGCCATCGGCGATACGACGACGGATCAGCAGACCGCGTGTCCAAAGGCCCGGATTTTCGTCGTTTGGTTCTCCGGCCAGGTCGGCCAATTCGAGATAGCACCAATCATGCAGCCGCGGTCCTTTGGTTCCGGCCCCTGCTGACAGGCGTTTCCAGTCGGACGCACGCCGCGTCAGGGCGATGTCGGCAGCCGTGCCGGCGACCGATCGACGCTTGCCCCAGGATCGAAATACATGCGCGCTGCTGACCCCCAGGACATAGCCTTTGCCTGCGCGACGCAGTTGCTGTTCAATGTCACCGACACCGTAGACCGTATCGCCTGCAACCCACTTGAACGGGACAGGCGCGGCTATGGCGCGTGCGATCATTCTCGTCGCAAGCTTTGGTTTGGTCGCAAAGCCGGTATCGGGGGGCACGTATGCGGCTTTCAGTCGATCTGGATCGTCGGTCCATTCCTTCGGAAGATACAGCGCGCGGTCGATGAAAGCATGACCGTGGCACGAAACGTAGGCCGCGAAGACGCCGATCTGGCAGTTCGTGATCTTGCCCGCCGAACCAGTGTACTGACGCGCCACGCCGCACGACGCTTTGCCCTGTTTGAGAAAGCCGGTCTCATCGATCACGAGGACCGCGTCATCGTCCGCCAAATGCTCGATGACATAATCGCGGACGATATCGCGCAAGGCATCCGCATCCCAATCCCTGCGACCCAGGATCGCCTGTTGCCGCCATGGACCAGGATCGCCTGCGGCCTCAGCGCGCATCCAACCAGTCTTGCGTTGCTCATCTCCAAGCAGACCTTCCAGAAACAAGCCAGCATTCTTCGCAACACGCTCTTGCCCGAACAATGGACGTATCCGCTTCTTGATCTCCCGAAGCGACGCCGCCCACAACGCAAGCGTCTCTTCAATCGACGCTGTCCGCGTCCACGATGTTCGAATCATGGTTGCCCATGGATTCAGAAAACCTCACAAAAGGCAACTGTATTGCTAAGGTTGAGTAAACGGCGCGACTGCAATTGTGGCACGAGCGCCGAGCAGTCGATCGGCTGAAGTATTTCTCCTCAACAAGCCCTATCACTCGCTGTATTTTTATCTGCCGCGTGCGGCGCTGGACGCCATCGCTGACGAGGCCAACGCGCCGCGAATTCGCGATCTGAGCTACAAGCCCGGCGTGGGCGTCAACGACGTCACGATTTCCACCCTCGGGAGCTTGCTGCTGCCCGCCCTCAGGCATCCCGACCAAGCTAACCCGTTGTTTGTCGACCACGTCATGCAGGCGGTCGTGGTGCATATCGCTCAGACCTATGGAGGCATGCGGCCAGTGTCGCGGCCGGTCCGGGGTGGGCTCGCGCCATGGCAGGAGCGACGCGCGAAGGAGATGATCGACGCCAACCTAGGCGGTGTGCTGGTCGAGGAGCTGGCGCGGGAATGCCGGTTCTCAAGGAACCATTTTTCGCGCGCGTTTAGCCGTTCCGTAGGAATGGCACCGCACCAATGGCTCATGCAGCGCCGCATCGAGGTGGCAAAGGAAATGCTGCGCGACGGGCGGTTGCCGGTGTCTGATGTGGCCGCGGCTTGCGGGTTCAGCAACCAGAGTCATCTCACGCACTTTTTCACACGGATGGTTGGCGTAGGTCCGGGCGCGTGGCGCCGAGCTCGCCAGAGTCAGCTTTGCCCCCAAGAACCGACATGATCGACCGAACCTGTCAGGTCCGTTAAGTGCCAATAAGCGACATCGATCACGGATGGCGGCTCAGTCAGCGGGGATCGTAAACTGAAAGAGAGCGCCCTGCGGTTCGCACGGGATCGCCCACAGCCGTCCGCCGTGCGCTTCGATGATCGAGCGGCAGATAGATAGGCCAATGCCCATGCCCTCGGGCTTGGTCGTGTAGAATGGCTCGAACAGACGCGAGAGGCTTTCCGGGCTCAGCCCCGGGCCGGTGTCCCGCACCCCGACGCGCACGCCACCTTCGGACGGAACCGCATCGATGCTGATCTGTAATTCGCGGTTGCCGTCCTCATCGCCACTCATCGACTGGATGGCATTGACGATCAAGTTCAGCATCACTTGTTGCAGTTGGACCCGATCGCCTTGGACACGCGGCAAGCCCTCCGCAAATTGCGTTCGCACCGACACGCTATTGTTTGCGGCCTCCGTACGGGTGAGAGCAATAACCTCGAGGATGGCATCGTCGATCGCTACGGCGTCCTTTCGTGCGGGCACCTTCTTAAAGAGCGCACGAACTCGCTCGACGACCTCGCCTGCGCGATTCCCCTCCTTGACAATCAGAGAGAGCGCATCATCCACCTCGCGAAAATTCGGTGGATTTGCGCTTAGGAAACGCCGAGCGGCTAACGCGTATGTGACTGCCGCTGTGATTGGCTGGTTCACTTCATGAGCAATCGAGGCCGTCAACTGGCCCATCGTCGCGACGCGGTTGGCGCGCGCCAGCGCCATCTGCGCCTCGCGATATTGCCGCTCGAGGCGGGTGCTCTCCAGGGCAATGGTAGCTTGCGCAGCGAAGTCCCTGAATAGGGAAATCTGTTTGTCAGTGAACGGCTGCACCTGTTTGCGGCCCAGACTAATTATCCCGACTATCTCATTGTCTTTGAGCAACGGCACAAACAGGCCCGTTCGAAGACCTGCGTTCACCACCGTGATACAAAAATCATCCCGAAGATCGCCTTCAACTGCTGTGAAGTCGGGGATGTGGGTGGGTAACCTGCTTGCGGCTAATCGATCCGGAAGGCTCCCCTTTTCTGCGAGAACCGGGATTAATGACCACACCTGACTAACCAAAAAGGGGTCCCCTCGCACCGCCACGAGACGAAGGCCGCCCTCTTCGGAGAGACGTAAGGCGCCTGAGTCTGCGCGACAGAGACGTGTGGCGCTGTCAAGGATGGCGTCGAAGATGGGCTGCAAGTCGTGCGGCGAGTTCGCAATGGCGCGCAGCACTTCCGAGATGGCCGTCTGTTGCTCGATGAGTTCGGTCACCCGATCTTGCGGCTCAGAAGCGGTGCTTTCTCGGTGGACATTCTCGTTCATGCAGAGCAGGTTCCTCGGCTTGGACGGTGAGGGCAGTATAACGGCTCCAGCCGCAGTTCGCGATAGCTCTCACGGCCGTCCAAAACGAAGATGCGGCCAAACATCCAACGTCTGCTCGGGGGTCAAACTCGGAAAAGCTCAATGCGAGCATATGTTTTCCGCTTTACCCCCCCGAAAGCGGACATGGTGGTTGCGCCTGCGCCGCTCACGCCGCTCCAGGCATTCGAAAATCTCGTCGTCGATGCAATGGATCGTGGAGGCAGGGTACCTATCGGTGATCCAGGTCACAGTCGCGGCGAGAGCGTTGCGCCATAGCGGTGGTGCATCAGCGACGGACGGTCCGCGCTAGCCTGAATTGGGAGGATACAATGACCAGCAATACACAGAGCCAGGACAATCGCATTTTGACAGACGCAGAACTCAACGCCATCACCGGCGGCAAGGGGGGTACTATAGAGACAGACAAGCCGGGAATAGCCACCAGCATGGTGTTCGGAAATCAGAAGCTGACGGTGTTCGCGTCCGCGGATGTCCATGGCTTGGTTTGGTCACCGAGATAATCGCTCGCCGATCCGTTACCAGGTCGTGACCTGCGTCACCTCAGCATCTCCGCGCGGCAACGCTCGTTGGCGGCTGACTTCCGCTAAGGGGCAAAAGCGGAAGGGTCGGCCTGTCGGCTTTATGTCTGCCAAAGCGGACATCGTTGAAGACCGCTGCCATTCCGTTTGGTGCCAGCTTCGGAATTCGCTGCTCTCTCTTGATCACGCCGTGCAGAGAATCACCGAAACTCAGCCGACGCTCATCTCGACCTGTTCCTGCCGGACATTCGTTTCGGGCCGGCCTCTACCTTGCAGTTTGGCCAATTGCTACGTACCCTGAGACACCATCAGAGCAACGGGAGCCCGACGCCCATGAACGGCTATCGCGTCTTACGCCATGCGTGGATCTTGTTGATGGTTGTACCCATTCCGGCCTGGGCCAGCATGGCCCGCATCTACGTCACCAACAGCGCCGGGGACAGTATTCACGTCATTGATCCCGCCACCAACAAGGTGGTCCAGCAGATCAAGGGTATTGAGGGCGCGCACGGGATTGCATTCTCTCCCGACGGTTCCAGGGTCTATGTCAGCGATGAAGTCGATTCGACGCTGGATGTTTTCGACCGCAAATCCGGCAAGTTGATCAAGAAAGTGGAGTTGAGCGCCCACCCCAACAATATCGCGGTGGCCAAAGACGGCCGCATCGTGGTCGGCATCGCCCGCGATCCCGGCGCGCTCGATATCATCGATCCGGCAACCCTGACGCGGACCAAAAGCGTGCCGGTTAACGGCAGGCTGCATAACGTCTATGTAACGTCTGACAGCAAATACGCCGTCACCGGTTCGATCCGAACCGGGATCGTAACGGTCATCGATCTCGCCACCGAGCAACCGGCGTGGGAGATCAAGCTCGACAAGGGCATTCGCCCGATGGCGATCGAAGCGGGCCCGGATGGCTCGACCAAACGTATCTTCGTGCAATTGTCTGACCTTAACGGATTTGCGGTGGTGGATTTTGCCGCGCGCAAGGAAGTGGCACGGATCCAGCTACCTGCAGCCAAGGCCGAGTTCGAGACCGATGGGGACCGCGCCACGGCGCCTTCACACGGCATCGGCGTCGCACCCGACGGCAAGAGCCTGTGGGTGACCAGCATCCCCAATAACGCGGTGTATGTTTATTCGCTTGCCGACCTCACGCTATCAGGCGAAGTAGCACTTCCGTCCCTCAAGCTAAGGGGGCATGGATCGATTTCGGCGGTTGCGAACTGGGTCACCTTCACGCCCGACAGCAAGACGGTCTACATTTCCAACGCGGGTCTGCGCTCGGTCTCGGCGATCGATACCGCATCCATGAAGCTGATCGCCGTGGTTCCGGTCGGCGAGGTGCCCAAGCGCATCAATACGCTTGTTATCCCCGACCGTCCGGGCGCCGCCGCTATTTCTTCTGGGAAGCGAGCGTCGCTCCATTGACCCACGCGGCAAGCGTGCGCCAGGCCGGATCGCGTTTCGACGGGAACTGGCGCCCGCCAGAGTGAAACACATCGCCGCCGGCTTCGGGGCCAAGGGGATGAAGCAGCAACCGGCTTGTATCGGGATCGCCCGGGTTGACGAGCTTTGCGACCATCTCGAAATTGCGGCGCGATTGTTCCTCGGTCCAGGCAGGCTCCCCCTTTGAAAGCCGCTCGAGACGGAATGCGTTGTTGCTCTCGGCATGACAGACGTAGCAGCGGGCATGTTCAGGGCGTTTGGTCAGAAAGACCGGCTCGACGCGGCTCTTGAAAAATTCGTAGTCAAGTTTCGGCACGGTTTGCGCGGCGGTGATGGCGCTGGAAACGGCCAGCGCCGCCAGAACCGCCACGGCTGTCAAAGCACGACCCGACATTCAACTTCCCATCAGCGCAGGAGTTCGAGTTCGGATCGTACTTCAAATGCGACGGCGGACAAGTCGCTCCAGCCATTTTACGCCCTGCAAGTTTGCCCGACGGGCAAATCAAGATTTCCTGTCAAGCCCTATTTAAGAAAATAATCCGCTTGTCGCGTCGGGCAAATCAGTGGTGTTTCTCCGCGCGTCTCACCCGACAAGAGGGGCGGCTCGCGATCGTCACGAAACGTGCGGTGGGATGCGGTGGACGTAGATGCTGCGACTGACGAGCGCGGCGGATGCGGACGGCGAAGTCGTGTGGTCCTGACGCCCCGATGCTGGCGTCAAGTTTTTGAGAAGCAAACGCTTCGCAGGGATGACGGTGGCAAGAAAGCCCGTTCACCGGGGAGAGCGCGAAGTAAACCGTAAAACCATTGCGCAGGGAAGGCCGGATGTTCTCCGCTGAACCTGTATGCTCGTGTGCGTGTTCTTGTGCACAGTGCACGCGAGACCGCGGGTGCAGCGCGCACCCGGCTTTCCCTGCGCCCTCTGTGTTTCGAGGGCAACGCTCATGGAAAACCTCGGGCGCATCGCGCCGCGAGCCACTAATTCGTGTCTGCTTTGCTTTTGACATTGAATCCGGAAGTGCGCAGAGATGGCAGGGCACGTTGGCCCCACAGACTGAAAGCATCATGACGCCTCCCGTAACCGCCTTGCCCGTCGAATTACCGCCGGCATTTCTTGGCGTCGCAAAATCGGCGACGGGAAAATTGTGGCGCGACCGGCTCGATGCCCGCGGCGCGGCAAAGGCGCTCGCGATCGTGCAGCGCTATCAACTGCCGGAAATGCTGGCGCGGGTGATCGCGGGGCGCGACGTCGAGCTCGACGCGGTCGAGGATTTCCTCGATCCGACCATCCGCAAGTTGATGCCCGACCCGCATACCGTGACGCAGATGGAAACCGCCGCAAAGCGGATTGCCGATGCGGCGACGCGCGGCGAGAAGGTCGCGATCTTCGGCGATTACGATGTCGACGGCGCGACCTCGGCGGCGCTGCTGGCCTGGCATCTGCGCCATTGCGGGCTCGATCCGCTGATCCACATCCCCGACCGCATTTTCGAAGGCTACGGGCCCAATGTCGAGGCGGTGCGCGCGCTCGCGGGCAAGGGCGCGACGCTGCTGGTCACCGTCGATTGCGGCACCACCAGCCTCGAGCCGTTTGCCGAAGCGCGACGGCTCGGCATGTCCATCGTCGTCATCGATCACCATCAGACCGCGGATGAATTGCCCGAGGTCGATGCGCTGGTGAATCCGAACCGGGCCGATGATCTCTCCGGTCTCGGCTATCTCGCCGCCGTCGGCCTCGTGCTGATCACGCTGGTGGCGGTGAACCGTGAATTGCGCCAGCGCGGGTTCTGGACCGGCCAGCGGCCGGAGCCGGATCTGCTGGGCATGCTGCATCACGTCGCGCTCGGCACCGTGGCCGATGTTGCGTCGTTGACCGGCCTCAACCGCGCCTTCGTCGCCAAGGGCCTGATCGCGATGCGACGCCGCGACCATGTCGGCCACACCGCGCTGATGGACGTCTCAAGGCTGAACGGCCCGCCCGAAGCCTGGCATCTCGGCTTCATGCTGGGCCCGCGTATCAACGCCGGCGGCCGGATCGGGCGCGCCGATCTCGGGGTGCGGTTGCTGTTGGAAGGCGATGTCTCCGAGGCTGCGCGGATCGCCGCCGAGCTCGATCGCCTCAACGGCGAACGCCGGCTCATCGAGCAGGCGGCCGAAGCGCAGGCCGAAGCCGAGGCGCTGGCCTCGCTCGGGCTGGAGGACAAGGGAGCGGTGATCGTGACCGCAGCCGAAGGCTGGCATCCCGGCGTGGTTGGCCTCGTCGCCTCGCGGCTGAAGGAAAAATTCGCACGGCCCGCCTTTGCCATCGCCCTGGAGCCCGGCGGCATCGGCACCGGCTCGGGCCGCTCGATCTCCGGCGTCGATCTCGGCAAGGCGGTGCGGCAGGCGGTCAAGGAAAAATTGCTGATGAAGGGCGGCGGCCACGCCATGGCCGCCGGTGTAACGCTGCGCAAGGAAAAGCTGGCGGAGTTTCGCGCCTTCATGGAAAGCGCGCTGGCCGCCGATGTCGCCAACTCCCGTCACGAGAACGAGTTGTTCATCGACGGCGCCGTCAGCGCGCGCGCGGTGACGCCGGAATTCGCGGCGACGCTGAACCGCGCCGGCCCGTTCGGCGCCGGCAATCCCGAGCCCATCATCGCGCTGCCGTCGCATCAACTGGTCTATGCCGACGAAGTGGGGCAGGCGCATCTGCGCCTGCGGTTCAAATCCGGCGACGGCACCATCGTCAACGGCATCGCGTTCCGTTCGGTTGGACAGAAGCTCGGCAACGCGCTGACGCAAAATCGCGGCCAGCCCCTGCATGTGGCGGGATCGCTCGCGGTGGATCGCTGGCAGGGCTCGGAACGCGTACAATTGCGCGTGGTCGATGTCGCCGTGCCGGATCAGGGACCGGCGATCATCAGATAAATCAATTCCAACGAAGCCGACAATAACAAAGGGAACGGAAATGACGGGTCAGGTTCAAGGCAAGGTCGCGCTGGTCACGGGCGGCGCATCCGGCATTGGCGAAGCGGTGTCCGAATTGTTGGCGCGCGAAGGCGCTTCGGTTGCCGTAACAGACGTCGACGACCTCAAGGGACCCGGCGTCGTCGCGAACATCAAAAAAGCCGGCGGCGAGGCGATCTTCATCCATCAGGATGTGACCAGCGAAGCACGCTGGATCGAAGTCGTGGCCGAGGTCGAGAAGCGTTACGGCCGGCTGGACATCCTGGTTTCGAATGCGGGCATCGGAATCTCGGTGCCGTCGATCACGGATATGACGCTGGAAGACTGGCGGCGGCAGAACGCGATCAATCTCGACGGCGTCTTTCTCTCGGTGAAGCATTGCCTGCCGGTGATGCGCAAGACCGGCGGCGGCTCGATCGTTATGATGTCGTCGCTGGCGGGCCTGCGCGGCGCGCCCGGCCTGTCCGCCTACAGCGCGACCAAGGGCGGCGTGCGGCTGTTCGCCAAGTCGATCGCGATGGAGTGTGCCGCGGTGGGCGACGGCATCCGGGTCAACTCGGTGCATCCCGGCATCATCGACACCCCGATCTGGGGCAAGATTCCAACGGAAGCCGCGGGGCGCGGACAGAACGCGCCGATCGATCCGGAGGAGCGCGCCAAGATCGCGACGCCGCTGGCGCGCGCCGGCCATGCCTCGGAGATTGCGCAGGGCGTGCTGTATCTGGCGTCCGATGCGTCGAGCTATGTGACGGGAACTGAACTGGTGATCGACGGCGGCATGAATGCTGGCGGCGTTCCGCGCAGGTGAGGGGTCTTGTTCGTCATTGCGAGGAGCGCAGCGACGAAGCAATCCGTTCTTCCTTTCCGCGGAGGGATGGATTGCTTCGCTTCGCTCGCAATGACGCTGACCTAACTGCCCTGCCGCAACCGCGCCAACACCTTCAGCCCGCCATAGCCGTCCGCCGGCAACAGCCCCATTTTCGTCTGATAGTCCTTCACGGCCTTCATGGTGTCGTTGCCGACGCGGCCGTCATTGCCACCGGTGTCGAAGCCGGCCTTGGTCAGGCGGGTCTGCATTTCCTGCACTTCGGCCAGCGTCAGCGCGCGCTCGGAACCGGGAAATGGTTGAATGAACGGCGGCGCGCCGAGAATGCGGTCGCCGAGATGGCAGATCGCCAGCGCATAGTTCATCGACGGGTTGTAGCTGCGCACCGCGTAGAAATTCGGTCCGAGCAGGAACGCAGGTCCGCCGGCGACCGGCACCCACATCTGGGCCGAGGCGTTTTGTTGCGGGAACGGCTGGCCGTCGGCTCTGACAACGCCGGCGCTTGCCCACGCCGCATAGGTGCGGCTGCCGCTCGCGGCGCCGGACGCGCGGACCTCGTAGCCCCAATGTTCGCCGCGGTGATATTTGCCGCGGTTGACCAGGAAGCGCGCGCTGGAGCCCAGCGCATCGTCGGGCTTGCCGAACGGCGACACCTTGCCGTCGTGATCGTAGTCCATGCCGACATTGAGCCAGACTTCCGGCATCCATTGGGTGTGCCCCATCGCGCCGGCCCAGGATCCCCGCATTTCCTCCGGCGTGCCCCAGCCACGGTCGACGATCTTCAAGGCGTTGATCAGCTCGGTTTCCCAATAGGCTTTTCGGCGCGGCTCGTTCCAGGCCAGTGCCGCGAGCGAGGGAAACACCGGCGTCATGTGGTTCTGCTGCACCAGCGGATCGCCATAGGCGGATTCGACACCCCACAGCGCCAGCAGCGTGCCGCGCTCGACGCCGAAATCCTGCTCGATCCGGGCGAACAGCGCCTCGTTCTTCTTCAGCGCCTCGCGGCCGTTGATGATGCGCCAGTCCGAGACGCGGCGATTGATGTACTGCCAGATCTGCTCGTTGAATTCCGGCTGTTTCTGCATCTGCTTGAACACGGACATGTCGGGCTCGATGTGGCCCATCACGCGGGTCCAGGTCGTCTCCGAAATGCCCTTGGCCAAGGCACGGGCGCGAAAGCCGTCGCGCCATTGGTTGAAGCCCGGGGGCGCCGTGGCGAACGCCGCGAGCGGATGCGCAAGCAACGCGCCGCCCGCGAGGCCAGCTTTGAGCAGGCCGCGGCGGGTAGGGGAGCGCAGAGAATCAGGCTGTTTCATCGGGTCAGTGTAGCGGCGGAGCAGGCGTGCACCAAAAGCCAGGGCGCCGCGGAACTAGCCTTCCTGCTGCAAATCTGTGGCGATTTTGGACAGCCAGCGCCGGACGATGATCTGCGTCTTGGCGCCAAGCCCGGCAGTCAGCCGCCGCTCCAGCGCCTTGGCGTGACGCCGGCATTTTTCGAGCAGGCGCTCGCCGCGCCGCGTCATGGTCCATTGCAGCACCCGGCCGTGGACCGGGTGCGGGGTCTTCCTGATGGCGCCGTCGCGTTCCAGGTTGCGGATGATGACGCCGACGGTCTGCGGGGTCAGCAGCGCCACCCGCGCGAGATCGGCGCCGGACAGCCCAGGATAGGCCTTGAGCATCGTGAGTACGATGAATTGCGGCGGCGTCACGCCGAGCTTGGCGAGCGCCCGTTCCAACCTGAGCCGCGTCGCGGCCTGGGCCTGCCGCAGCAAATAGGCGAGGTAGCCCCTTTCGCCGCGCTTGCCTTCGCCGGGCGGCGGCGGATGGCCGAAGGCGACCGGAGGATGATTGGCGGATTTTTTCCGGCGCCGGGCAGGTTTTTTCGCCGCCGCGATTTTTCGGGATTTTTTCGATTTTCTGGACGGCGCTTTTCGCGCCGCGCCCGATTTTGCCTTCGCCAAAATTCCGATCTTGCGCGACATATAAGGGCTCTTATAATAAATCAGAACACTGATAACACGAGGCGATGAAAATGTCACATGCGCGGAAGGAATACGAAGACTTCGGGACGCTGGCGCCCGACGCCTACGAAATCGTGCTGGCGCTCGGCAAGGCGGCCGCCAAGGCCGGCCTCGACAAGCAACTGCTCGAGCTCATCAAGTTGCGCGCCTCTCAGATTAACGGCTGCGCCTTCTGCGTGCAGTTTCACATCCTGCAGAGCGAGAGCCTCGGCATTCCCACCGACAAGCTCAACCTCGTCGTGGTCTGGCGCGAGGCGCCGCAGTTCTCGCCACGCGAACGTGCAGCGCTCGCCTGGACCGAAGCGCTGACCTTGTTGCCCGGCGGCGTCAGCGACGAAGTCTACGCGCAGGCGAGCGCGGAATTCTCCGAGAAGGAGCTGACCTATCTCACCTCGGCGATCGCTTCGATCAATGTCTGGAACAGGTTCGGCGCCGCCTATCGCTGGACCCCGCCGGCGCGAGCAAAAGCCGTCGGCGCGGCGGCGTCGTAGTGTGGGATGTCGATGGAATCAGTTCTCGCTGCCTTCCCGTGCGTCGGGACGGATGACATCCTCGGGCAACGCATGCGCCACCGCGGCGGACGCCTGCGGTTCGGGCCCGATCTCGCGACCACGGCCGCGGATCAGGCGTTCATAGGCCGAGACCAGGGTGGTGTAGGGGTTGACCCAGAGCCAGCCGTCGCGCGTGAACACCTGGACGTCGAAGTGGAGATGACGCGACGTGCCGTTGGGATGGTCGAGGTAGTTCGAGACCACGCCGATCTTTTCGCCCTCGGCGACGCGGCGTCCGTTGAGAAGGCCGTCCGCGTCCATGCTGGACGGGTTCATGTGCATGTAGCGGAAGCGGATGTGCTCGTTGCGGGTGTTGATCTGCAGCGTCGCCGCCTGCTGCTTCGTCGAGCGGATCACTATGCCATCGCGGACGGCAACGACCGCTTGTTGTTTGGGATCGCAGCTTTGAGGGCCTTCGCCGTTGGCCGGGCAGGCGCCGGGACGGATATCCTGGCCCTGATGGCCGAAACCGCCGGCGCATTGTCCGACTTCGAAACTGCGGGCCTCGCAAAAATTGTCGCGCCACGGATATCCCGTAGCCTGTTCGTCGGATTTGCGATTGCCGGCGGATTGCGAATGGGCGAAGGCCGGGGCCTTTTCCAGCGGAAGCCGGATCTGCGAATAGGCGGTGAGGTCGGCGTGGCCGCCCAGTTTGTGAGCGCCGCTGTTGGCGATGATGTCGCCGCTCGGGCGATAGCTGAAATCGGCCGACGCCGCGGCCGGCCGTTCGGCGATATCGGACGAGATGTCGGTGCGCGGCCGCGACGGCTGGCCGCCGGCGATGCGCAATGCTTTCAGGAAACGCTCCGCGACCGGATAGGCCTCGCGGCACGCCAGCCGCCGCGTCCGCGGCGCCGAGTCCAGACACTGGATCGACACCACATAGGGCACGCCAAAGCGAGTGAAGGCATAGCGCACGTAGCCTTCGCGGATGAAGCGGCGCATGTCGGGAAATTGCGCCGCCAGCGCCTTGACCGGCTCGCCCTTGCCACCGAGGGGATCGGCGAGATCGTAGGTCAGGATCGACCCGGTGATCTGCACCTCGACCGGTCTGTCAAAGGTCCGCTGCGGCATGCCGTCGCCGGCGCCGGGCTCGAGCGAAAACATCGCGTCGTAACCGGCGGAACCGGCGTGGAACAGGTCGGCGGGCCGGAAGTCGGCCTGGTAGCGCGACACCGAGAGGCTGTCCGGTGCGCCGCTCGCGCGCGCCTCGAGATAGGCTGCGGTATCGAACGGCAGCAGCACCGGCACCGGACTGCGCCCGATGCCGGGGAAGATCGGCGAGGTCACCGCGTTCAGTTGCACCAGCGCCGGCATCGAGCGGGGATGCCAGGCCGGCACCCGTCGCTGGCCGGCGAAGGTGAAGTTTGCGGCGATCGCCGGCTGGGAGCTGATCTCGGAGCGAAGCTGATCGAGGACCGCGCGCCATTCGACGCGCACGGCCGAGATCGAAGGCGTCCTGAACTCGTCGGCCGATGCGGCAGCGGCGCCGGCGGGCAGCAAACAGGAAGCTGCCAGCCAACGGGTCAGCAAGCGGACGGCTTTCATGTTCAATGCGTCGCCCCCCGGCGGCACAGCTGGCTTAATCCTTGGCGCGCTCGACGTAGGAGCCGTCTTCGGTCATGACCACGATTCTGGTTCCCGCTCCGACGTGCGGCGGCACAGCGGTGCGCACGCCGTTGGAGAGGATAGCAGGTTTGTAGGATGACGATGCGGTCTGGCCCTTGGTCACCGGCTCGGTATCCACGACTTCGAGCGTCGCGCGCTGCGGCATCGTGATGGCGACCGGAATCATGTCGTGCAGCGAGAGCTTCACCGACATGTTCTCCTGCAAATAGGGGGCCGCGGAGCCGACGATGTCCTTGGGCACCTGGACCTGGTCGAAGTTCTCGGCGTTCATGAAATGAAAGCCGTCGGCGTCTTCGTACAGATAGTTGAAGTTGTGGTCCTCGATCGTCGCCTTCTCGACCTGGTCGGTGGTCTTGTAGCGTCCCGAAATCTTCACGCCGTCGCCGATTCGGCGCATTTCGATCTGGCTGACCGGGGTTCCCTTGCCGGGGTGGATGTTCTCGGCGGTCAGAACCACATAAAGCTTGCCGTCTTGCTCGATGACGTTGCCCTTGCGAATAGAACTGGCGATGACTTTCAAAGCTGTTTTCCTGAATTTCTGGCCTCCGACCAATCCGGACATGGGTGTCCTGGGGCCAATGAGGCGGTTTCGGGCTGCAACATACTGATTTGCCCTGCAGATACCAGCCTTTTGCGGCCCGTTTTGGCAGGTTGCTGACGGGCGGGATCAAGAGCCTGTCGCGGCTATTTCCGGTCCGCGCGAGGGGTTTTGACGGCCTTGGCGTTGTGTTCGGCAAACGCCGGCGGGACCGAGAATGCCCCTGTTTTGAGGTTATAGACGCAGCGCCAGGCCTCGATCTTGTCGTCGAAGGCCCAGAACTGATGCAGGAAACCTTCGTCTCCCATATCTTTGGAATACTGCTCCATCCGCAGCTGATGATCGGGTGAAACCAGCGTGTCATCCGCGCGCAATTTGAATTCGGCCCCAGGCTCGTCCGCGCTGGCCGGCGCCGCGGCGGAAAAGCCGGACACCGCAAGATAAACCTGTGCTTCGTAACCAGGCGCCAGACATGTCCGCATCTCGCTCCAGATCCTGTGCGTCGGACGACCCAATAGCCGGCGAGGTTCAGCGCGTCCCAAGCTACCGGCACCGGTTGCGCGAATGGACAAGGCGCGTGTCTTTCGACATGAACAGACGATCCGAAAGGCGAGGGCCGTCCGGGGTCTCTAGCCGGTCGCACTGGCGAGGAAAAAGTCAAATAATGTCAATGGTATCCGCCGATCTTCTGAACCTGTTGATGGCCTCACTGGACGGTGGTCGGTCGCGGCGCGCCGGGGCTGGTTGCTGATGGCTGGGATCGACCAGCCATCGCCCTGGTGGTCGGCGGCGCGGTACGCCGATCGAAAACCGTTCCTGATGGCCAGGAGCGCCATCACCAAGGCCGTCAGGGCCTGGTTCGACGAGCAGGGCTTTGCCGAAGTCGAGACCGCAATCCTGCAGGTATCGCCGGGCAACGAGACGCATTTGCACGCCCCCCGCACCGAGTTGACCCGCGCCGACGGCACCCGCGCGACCCGCTATTTGCGGACCTCGCCGGAATTCGCGGCCAAGAAACTGCTGGCGGCGGGCGAGGCAAAGATCTTCGAGTTCGCCCGGGTATTTCGCGACCGCGAGCGCGGCGACCTGCATTTGCCGGAATTCACCATGCTGGAATGGTACCGCGCCAACGCGCCCTATGACGCCGTGATGGCCGACAGCATTGTCGTGATCGCGCAGGCGGCGCAGGCGACCGGGATCGGGCGATTTTCGTTTCGCGGCAGAACGGCCGACCCGTTTGCCGAGCCGGAATCGCTGACGGTGGCGGCGGCGTTCGAGCGCTTTGCCGGTATCGATCTGCTGGCGACGATCGCGGAGGGCGAAGGTGATCGCGCACAGCTTGCGGCGGCGGCCAAGACGCGGGTACGGATTGCGGATGATGACACCTGGTCAGACATTTTCAGCAAGGTGCTGGTCGAGCATGTCGAACCCAGGCTTGGGCAGGGGCGGTTGACGGTGCTGTTCGAATATCCGACCCCCGAAGCAGCGCTGGCGCGGGCCAAGGCGGCCGATCCGCGCGTCGCCGAACGTTTTGAGGTCTATGCCTGCGGCGTCGAGCTCGCCAACGGCTTTGGCGAGTTGACGGATGCGGCCGAGCAGCGCCATCGTTTTGATTTGGCGATGGACGAAAAGGCGCGGCGTTATGGCGAGCGTTATCCGCTTGACGACGATTTTCTCGATGCGGTCGCGGCGATGCCGGAATCAAGCGGCATAGCACTCGGCTTCGACCGGCTGGTGATGCTGGCCAGCGGCGCGCTGCGGATCGACCAGGTGGTGTGGACGCCGCCGGCAGGTGAGGCATGAACAGGATCGATCCAAAGCTGATTGCGACATTGCGTCTGCCCAGCGAACTGGTCGAACGGGGGCTTGCGCCGGCGGCGGATCTTGCCGGTCTCGAACGCGTCGCCGCGCGCTATGCGATCGCGGTGACGCCCGATATCGCCGCGCTGATCGACAGCGAAAACCCCGACGACCCGATCGCGCGCCAATTCCTCCCCGATGTCCGGGAACTAATCGAGCATGCCGGCGAGAGCGCCGATCCAATCGGCGACGATACCCATTCGCCGGTCGCCGGCATCGTCCATCGCTATCCCGACCGGGTGCTGTTCAAGCTGGTTCATGTCTGCGCGGTGTATTGCCGGTTTTGTTTCCGTCGCGAAATGGTCGGGCCGGGCAAGGCGACGGCACTCTCGGAGGGCGCCTACCGCGCTGCGCTCGATTACATCCGTAACCATTCAGAAGTATGGGAAGTCATCCTGACCGGCGGCGATCCCCTGATGTTGTCGCCGCGCCGGATCGCCGAAATCATGGCGGATCTCGCCGCCATCGATCACGTTAGGATCATCCGTATCCACACCCGCGTACCCGTTGCCGATCCCGCGCGGATCAGCCCCGAAATGGTCGCTGCGCTTAAGGTGGAGGGCGCGACCACTTGGCTTGCAATTCACGCCAACCATCCGCGCGAGCTGAGCGACACGGCGCGCGCCGCGGTCGCCCGCCTGGCCGATGCCGGCATTCCCCTGGTAAGCCAGTCGGTTTTGCTGCGCGGCGTCAATGACGATGCGGCAACGCTGGAGGCCCTGATGCGGGCTTTGGTCGAATGCCGGATCAAGCCCTACTATCTGCACCACGGCGATCTGGCACCCGGCACGGCGCATCTCCGCACCACGATCGAGCAAGGACAGGAACTGATGCGGGCCTTGCGGGGACGGGTATCCGGCCTGTGCCAGCCGGACTATGTGCTCGACATTCCCGGGGGCCATGGCAAGGCGCCGGTGGGCCCGAATTATTTGTCGCATGCGAATTCCCGGGAAGGTGAACTATCCTCGGAAACGCGTTATCGTGTCGTGGATTATTGTGGTGACGTTCATCTCTATCCTCCGAAGCCGTGACCGGCCCGATGACAGACGAGGGCGGGGTGAGCCCGGAGCCGCCGGAAGATGAGCGCCATCGCAACGTCGAAAACGCCGTGATGCTCGGTTTCTTTGCTGTGCTGGTGGCGGCGGGAATCTGGTTACTTGGCACCATGGCCGATCTGCGAAAGGTGCAGGACTGTGCTGCCCAGGGACGCCGGAATTGCGCCGTTGTCGACGTTCCCCAGCGGACGCGATAAAGAGAGTTTCGAAAGGGAGAACCAAGATGCGAAAAACAATCCTGTCGATAGCGCTGCTGGTTCTGATCGGCGGTCCCGCCGCGTTCGCGCAGGGCGGAACATCGACGGTTCCGAAAAACTCGGCGGGAGCCGACAAGCCTGCAATACAGGCACCGGTCGGTCATCGCCAGCCGCGCGCGGGCGATGTGCCAGACGAGAAAAACCTGAGCGATCCGAACGATCCGCTCAGCAAGGAAAATGCCGCTCTCGACAAGAAGATCAAGAGCATCTGCCGCGGCTGCTAGGCGGCGATGGCGCGCCCTGGCGGCGGGGCGCGAAACATCGCGCCCCGCACGCTGACCGGCTAGGCCGAACGTTCCCGGAAGTTGCCCGGCCGCACTTCCCGCCGAGCCGCGACGGCGTCGGCCAGCAGGTTCAGTGCCGACACAGTCGTTTCCCAGTCGATGCAGCCATCGGTAATGCTCTGCCCGTAGGTTAACGCTACGCCCGGCACCACATCCTGGCGGCCGGCGACCAGATTGCTCTCGATCATGACGCCGACGATGCGCTGCTCGCCGTCGGATATCTGACGGGCGACATCGGCGACGACCAGCGGCTGGTTCTCCGGCTTCTTGCTCGAATTGGCGTGGCTGGCATCGACCATCATCCGCGGCATCACGCCTGAACGGGCGAGTTCGGCCGCGGCGGAATCGATGCTGGCTGCGTCATAATTCGGCTTGCTGCCGCCGCGCAGAATGACGTGGCAGTCCTCATTGCCCGACGTCGCCGCGATCGCGGACCGTCCGCCCTTGGTGACCGCCATGAAATGGTGCGGATGCGATGCCGACTTCACGGCGTCAGCGGCGATGCGCACATTGCCATCAGTGCCGTTCTTGAAGCCCACCGGGCAGGACAGTCCGGACGCAAGCTCACGATGAATTTGGCTCTCCGTGGTACGCGCGCCGATGGCCGCCCACGCCACCAGATCGGCGATGTATTGCGGCGTCGTCATGTCGAGGAACTCGGTCCCCGCCGGCACACCGAGATTGTTCACGGCCGAAAGCACGTTGCGCGCGAGACGCAGCCCCTTGTTGATGTTGAAGCTGCCATCGAGATCCGGATCGTTGATCAGGCCCTTCCACCCCACTGTGGTGCGCGGCTTCTCGAAGTAGACGCGCATCACGATCTCGAGGCGATCGGCAAGCCGTTCGCGCAAGGCGGCGAGGCGCTCGGCGTATTCCACGGCTGCAACGGGATCATGGACCGAGCAGGGCCCGACTACGACCAGAAGGCGGTCGTCGGTACCGCTCAGGATAGCGTGGACGGCGTTACGCGCCGCCATCACGATGCGCGTTGCGGTCAAGGTGCGCGGTATTTCGCGCATCACCTCTTCGGGCGTACTCAGCTCTTTCAGTTCCTTTATTCGAAGATCGTCTGTGGTGCTCAACACGGCGGGCTCCTGTGTGTGTTTTAAGGACCTGCCGGCGCAACAAAAAAGCCGCCAGGTCTGGCGGCTGTTCGGACTTCTTGCTGCAATACTTCAGATTGAGCGTGATCCTCCCAGCGCCAGCGAGCTGTCGAAGCTAAAGTACCAAAAATAGCTGGTGGCGATGGTGGTCATGGCCGCTCTATAGCGCACGCCTGGTGTCTTGTCATCCCCAAATCGGGGCGGCGAGCACCGTCGCCGCCGATTCAGGAATTACGCGCGGCGAGCGCCACGCCGATCAGCGTCGCGCCGCCGAACAACAGATTGATGCCGACCAAAAGGCCGATCGCCCAGTCCGCCGAGCCGGGCAGGCCGGCAATGATCAAAAACGCGATTACGATGTCCATCAGTCCGCCGAACAGGAGCCAGGACCAGCGTTCGGACAATTCGCGGCGGTGTTCCAGCGCGTACATGATGGTGGCGACGCCTTCGGCGAGAAAGTAGGCGCCGACGACGATGGTGAGCGTGAGGATGCCCTGTACGGGCCGCGCCAGCAGGATCATGCCGGCGAGCACGGCGAGCGCTGCCGAAATCAGCGACCACCAGAAGCCAGGCATGTGGCGGGCCCAGAACGTCACGATCAGTCCGCCGATGCCGCTGATCAGGAACATCCAGCCGAGGAAGATGGTGACCGCGAGGCTGGCGAGCGGCGGCACGACGATCGCCGCCAGTCCGAGCGCCGCGAGCAGGATGCCTTCGAACAAGAAGGCCTTCCAATGCGCTTTGACCGCAGCGCTCATGTCGGACTGCAATTTGTTGATGTCGTTGGGAAGGGTCATCGCAAGCTCTCCCGGTACGCGCGAGCCTGATGGCATACTAAGGCGTTTTCGAGCGCAGTGGAAACCGGTTGGGGAAAAGAAAACGCGTCAACCGGAAGGAGGCTTATCCCTGTCCGGGTGCCGACGAAAAGCCCTCCGACGTCGTCCGCATTCGATTGCGGCCGAAAACATAGACCGCCGTGGTAGCCACCAGCAGCGCGAAGCCGATCAGGATCGATGTCAGCCCGATCGGGACCAGAACCAGCGACGCGTTGCGCTCCGGATTGATGAACCAGTGGTGCAGCGAAGTCAGCAGGAAGGCGACACCTGCGAAGCCCGCGCCGCCGCCGGCGACCAACAGCGCCCACATCCGCCGCAACTGGCTCAGCCGCTCGCGCGCCAGTTCAGTGCGCGGCGCGTGGTGCCGGCCGACCCGGCGCACCAGCCGCACCGCAAATCCGATCGAACTGAAGCCGATCAAAACGCTGGTCGATCCCAGGATCAACCGGGTGGTATCACTGAGGTCGGAATTTTTCTGCAGCGTCAACAGCGGAAAATCGAATCCGGCATGCAGCGCGATCGGCGCGAACAACACCAGAATCAGGCTCGAGATGCGTGCCCAGTCGCGGTGGTGCCGGTGTGCGCCGAGCGCGGTGCCGGCGCGCGCGATGGCGAGGTACGCGCCGGCGATGATACCGAGCGCACCGTGGAACGGCACGGTCAGGACGCTGCGCAAGGCGGCCAGCGATTGCCACATGTCGGCGTGCTGCACGAGATAAGCGAGGTTCTCATACGCCGCGAATCCGAGTCCGGCGGCGGCGCCGTAGACGACGGTGTCCATCGGGTCCGCAAAAGTCCGGCGCCGGGCCGACACGGCGACAATCACCAAAACCTTGACGATCTCTTCGGGGGCGGCGACGCCGAAGAGCGAGCGCAGCGCCTGCGTCATCCAGGGATTGCCGGGGATCGCCAGCAGCGCGTTGAACGGCGCGCGGGCGATACCCAGCAAAGAGATGCTGGCGGCACCGAGCAGGAAGGCGACCCAGACCCGGGCAGGCGGGCCGGGCCGCTCATCGGCGGCGATCACAAGCCACAGCACCAGCAATGCGGGTGCGATTGCGGCGGCGCCGATGACGGTGGGAAGGGACTCGAGCAGCAGCATCTAGCGGAACTTTACCTGTCGGATCGAAAATGGCGCAAATTCAGCGCTTTGCAAGAACATCCTGGTCGCACCGGTGCTGACCGGAACTTCCAAAATTCCGAGGATTCGGAAGCGGCCGGCACAGCAATTCGCGGTGACAACCAAAACGGTGCAGATCATCGCCGCACCGTCCGCGGTTGCTCTATCAGCGCCAATGTAACCCTCGCGCAACGACATTCATTGCCCAATTCTTCTATAAATGCTGCCTGTGGAGCATCAACGCAACCCGTCCGCAAAGGGCATTGGTGGGCGTGAACCGCAAGTTCAACTTCGGTGGCCCGGTGGTCGCCAAGGATCAATCTGTAAGGATCAATTTGTACTGAGTTTCCTTCCGAGCCAAATCAAAAGCCCCGGCAACGTCCCGGGCTTTTTTGTGCCCAAGAGACGACCCAGAATACGCGCCCATTGAAATGGAGACGTCAGCGGGCGGCTCAGCAACCGCGGCAGATGCCGTGCGGCTTGGCATTGACCATGGCGTCCTCGTCGCCGATCCCGTCGATATATTTTTTTGCTGTCGACGGTTGAGGCCTGCGGCCGTACAGGCGGTCGCGCCGCCGGGGCAGCAGTCTTGTCATAGCAAGCAAGCCTCGTGGCGGGATCCGCGATTGATCTGCCCGGTGGTCCAAGAACGTTGCGCGACCGTCGGACCGACCGGAGCGGGAAAGTCACGGGAGCGCGACGATCGTGGGACAGTCCGGCACGCGGGCGTGATAGTTTCGATCGGAGCCAGACAGGAGGCATGAGCGGGTGCTTTTTCGTGGAGCAGAGACGCATGCGAGATCGGTTCTCAAAGCCGTCAGTTGGCGAACGCTGGGAACGCTCGACACATTCGCCATCAGCTGGTTCATGATCGGCAGGGTCGAGATCGCCGGCTCAATCGCCGGCCTCGAGGTCGTCACCAAGATCGCCTGGTATTACCTGCACGAGCGCGTCTGGGCCGACATTCAATGGGGCGGCGAAGGTGAATTGGTTTTCGGCCGGCGCGAACAGAAACAACGCCGGCCTCTCAAGCAGCGCCCGATCTCGGCTTAATCAGGTCCCGGTTAATGCGGTCCTATCGTCTTGTGGGCTGTTGGCGCGCTCCGCTTCCGCTTGGCGACAGTCACCGTCACGCCAGGGGCGCCGCACTTGGTAGCACTCTCGCCTTGTTCCGCCGGGACATTCATCGCGGAAACCATCTCATCGAGAACCAGTTTGTAATCGCCCGCAGTTTCGTCCGGAAGCGCTTCCGTTTTCCCTGCCGGGTTCTGTTGCAATCCGGCCGGCTCGATCGCCCTGTGGTCGAATCTCGCGCGTTCGAACTTGTCCCCTACGAACCAGGCGCAGAGCACGCCGGTGATCTTGTTGTCGTCAAAAATATCCGTGTTGACGGTATCGACGGTCATGGTCGGGCCGCCGGATTTCAGCACAACGAGGTCGCCTGACTTGAAGGTCATCGGCAAAACTCCCAGCGGATTCGCGCGAATCGCGCACGAGTGCGCCGCAACAATAACAAATTGCCACGGCTTCGGCATCGCCGAAGCGGAGGCGCTCATCCCGCCAGCAGGCGGCGGCAGGCGTCGGTAAAAACCCGCGCACCGGTGACGATGTCGGCGTCGGCCGTGTTTTCGGTCCAGTGATGACTGATGCCGCCGATCGAGGGCACGAACAGCATGCCCGCCGGCATGATCGTGGCGAGCACCTGGGCATCATGGCCGGCGCCGCTGGGCATGCGGATGGACCTGCCGCCGGCAAAGGCGGCACTCGCAGCCTCGATGGTCTGCTGAATGACGCCATCCATCAGGGCTGGCGCGCCGGTACGAAGACGCTCCACGTTCACCCCGCAGCGGCCTTGCACGGTGACCTCGGCGGCCATGCTTTGCAATAATCCCTCCAGGCGCTCGATGACGGTTGGGTCGTCGTCGCGCATCTGGAACAGCATCTCGGCGCTGCCCGGGATAATGCTCGGCGCGCCCGGATCGAGCGTGATGCGGCCGGTGGTCCAAACCGTGCGCGGTCCGCAATGCGCGGGAAAGCGATCGTCGATGGCGACGCAAAACCTCGCCAGCGCCACGCCGGCATCCCTGCGAACGGCCATGCGGGTGGTGCCGGCGTGATTTTGCTCGCTAGTAAAGCTGAACCGGTATTGCCAGATCCCGACGATGGAGGTGACGACACCGATCGCAAGCCGGCCGCTTTCGAGCGTCTCGCCTTGCTCGATATGCGCCTCCAAATAGCCGATGTGCCGCCCGCGTTCGGCCGTCACGCGCGCCCGGTCGGCAAGACCGACATCGCGCAGGGCGTCCCGCATGGTCCGGCCGCTGCTGCGGTCGCGCGCGCCGTCGATTTCGGCCTCGGTGACGCCGCCAACGTAGGACCTGCTGCCGAGGAAGCTTCCGAAATGTCCTTCCTCATCGCACCAGGCGGCGACTTCGACCGCGCCGCGTAACGTCGGATCGGGATTGATGACGCGGGCGGCCTCGAGGGCATAGACGACGCCGAGCGGCCCATCGAGCCAGCCCGCAAAATTCTGGCTTTCGAGATGCGAGCCCGCCAACAGTTTCGGCCCGGATTTCGTAGTGGTGCCGAGCACGTTGCCGATGCCATCGATATCGGCGGTGAGCCCGGCTTCGGGAAGCTTCCCGGCAAGCCATTTGAGCGAGCGCATATGCGGTTCAGAGAAGGTCGGCTTGTGAGCGCCGGTCTTGTAGGCGCCGATGCCGCGGAGCGTGTTGAGATCCGCAAGCACCCGGACACCGTCGACTAGAGAACAATCGTCAGGCATGAAGCGCAACCTCGCAAAAGTTCAAGCACGCCGTTTGAACAGCTCTTAACGTCGATCGGGCAATGTCTCTAACATTGGATGAACATGTTTTAACGACAGCGCGTCAAAGAGTCTCATGGAATCAGGATACTAGGATATCATGGTGGGCCGAGCGCCGCTGTGGCGCGCGGGGAGTGCTGGACGTGGTCGGGCTCGGTTGATGATGTGTGTGCGTCGTGCTGGCCGCCCTGTTGCTGGCCGCCGCATCAGCCGACGCCAAGCGCGTGGCTTGGTCGGAATGAGCAAATACAAGAATATCGCCGCAGGGGGTTCGTAACTGGAGCCGCGAAACGGCCCGCCGGTTCACGCCCGGGACACTGAAGCGGTTGCCCCAATGGTGCACCTCAAGCGAGGAGCGAGAGGCCGCTTTATCGCTCACGGCCGCTGCGTTCGCAATCGCCGACCCTCTGCGCTACGACGGTTTCTTTCGTCGATATCTTTCCAATGGTACCCTGATTGATCTCTGTATAAGCGCTGTCATTCTTCACATCGATCTGGGTCTCGATCGGTACACCACTTTCACAGGCTCTCTGGAAAACATAACCACCGTCTGTCTTCCGAACGTTTTTGGTTTTGCAGGCTCCAAAGTGGGACGGTGTGAATTCCGCTTTCAGCGCGGAGGTTGGATCGACACAGCGAGTCATTTCTCGGTCGATTGACAATCCGCTGGTGGGCAGCCGATTGGTCGGCTTGCCGTCAGTCTCCAACGTCCTTTCAAATTTCCACAGCCCACTCCGAAAAGTTGGACCGTCATACGCCAGACATGCCGGCATGGCCGCAAACAGCGCGATTGCAGCCGTGGCTGCTAGCATTCCTGGGCGTCGTACCGAGTTAGACTTATCCTCCCAGCGTGCCAGTTCGGTCATTGCGCTCTCCATATCGAAAGCCCCAACAACGTCTAGGTAATGCCCGCACTCGGATCATCAAGCTTGATAATTCCGCCGTCGGCGCCGCGGCGGCCCGCTAGCCTGACAGGTAAACTTTGGCTCCAGATCGGGCAGCCGCACGTGGTGGGGCCAGCGATCGGCCGAGACCGCGACAGAATGGCCGCCGCGATAGTTGACACAATATAGCAGCAGTCGTCTTTTTCTGGCGCTGCACGGAAGCAATTTTGCCAGGAATCGCGCTCAGTCTGAATACGCCATTCCGGAAATGAACTCGTGCCTGTTAAGGCCAAGGGCGGCGGCGGGATCAGAGGGTGGCAAGCGCTCGAAGCACAACAGACTTGGAGAGACCATCAAGATGCGTATCAACGAAGAGGCCGTTAGCTTTTCTGCATTCTCGCTGACGAAGATTCTGGTTGGCGAGTTGTTGCGGAAAGGAATTTTAGATCGGGAAGAACTCATTTGGGCGATCCGCAAAGAAATAGAGGAGCAGCGGACGATCGCAGCGCCGACAAATCAAGATGCGGCAACGTTGCTGGCGGTGTATTGCGACGAAATCCAACCGAGTGAGCACCCGGACGACTAAGAAGGAGGCCAAAGAAATGGCCCCAGCGCACCAACCGCTGCAACGCACGACGCCGCTCAAGCGGAGTATGGTGGCTTGGCGGCGTTGGATTTAGCCCCGGACAGTGAAATTTCCAGGCAAGGATATGTCAGCACAATCCGTGCCAAGGCTCGATGACGACTACGTCACGATCTGGTAGGCCTTGGTGACCTCTCGGCGCGGCGTGGCAGGGCCGAGGTCTAGTTCAGCGCCCGCAGCATTGCGACTGCTCAGGGCACGTTCACCGCCGGCAGCGGCCGGGTAGGCAGCGGTTTGAACTGATACTGATGCCCGCGAACCATCGCGGAGAGCGCAGCTAGTGTTCTGTCACTGACATTTGAATCCCAACTTGTCGCGAACATGATTCACTCGCGGCATGGGAAATGACTTGATTGTACTTGATCGCAAGGCTCGCAGGGAACTGGAGCAACTGCTCACCGATGGAAACACGGCTCAGAAGATCGCCAAGCGAGCGAGGATCGTGCTGATGACGGCGGACGGTCATGGCGTCGTGGCGATTATGCGTGAGGTCGGGGTTTCGAAGACCACCGTCTGGCGCTGGCAGGACTATTTTGCCGAGGCCGGCGTCGATGGTCTGATCAAAGGCCGCTCCAAGCCGCCTGGCCGAAAGCCGCTCAGCGCTGCCATGAAGCTCAAGGTCGTCGAGAAGACCGTGAAGGAGCGTCCCGCCAATGCCACGCACTGGAGCGTGCGGTCGATGGCGGAAGAAATGGGCATCAGCCACACGAGCGTGCAGCGCATCTGGGCCGAACACGGCCTCAAGCCGCATCTCGTGCGCAGCTTCAAGATCTCCAACGATCCCGACTTCGTCGCGAAGGTCGAGGACATCGTCGGCCTTTACGTCGATCCGCCGGAGAAGGCGCTGGTGCTTTCCGTCGATGAGAAGAGCCAAATCCAGGCACTCGACCGCACGCAGCCGGGTTTGCCCTTGAAAAAGGGCCGTGCCGGCACGATGACCCATGATTACAAGCGCAACGGCACCACAACACTCTTCGCCGCGCTCGATGTGGCGGCCGGTACCGTCATCGGCGAATGTCTGGCACGCCATCGGGCAGACGAGTTCCTGTCGTTTCTGAAAACAATCGACCGCGAGACGCCCGCACATCTCGATCTGCATCTGATCCTCGACAACTACGCCACCCACAAGACGCCGGCCGTGAAGCGCTGGTTGGCGCGACACAAACGCTTCACACTGCACTTCACGCCGACATCCTGTTCCTGGCTCAACCTCGTCGAGCGGCTCTTCGCCGAAATCACTCGCCAGCGCATCCGGCGAGGAACCTTCAACGACGTCACCGAACTCAAGACCGCGATTGACGAGTGGATCGAGCATCGAAACCAAAACCCAAAGCCCTTCAAGTGGACCGCCAGCGCCAAATCCATCCTCGCAAAGCACCGCCGAGCCAAAAAAGCGCTCGCCATCGCAAAAGCGGGATGCAAATGAATGAGTCAGAACACTAGAAATACGAATACAAGCGCGATGGTTCGCATGTCTAAAAATAAAATGCGCATATTGTATCAGGACCATCAAGCACGGTGGTGAGTCGACAAAAGCGCGGATGATCTATCCAACTCACCGCCTGCGGCAACGTATCGCAACCAGCGACTGCTGAAGAATTGCCTTAGCCATCTGCTGAGATCGTCTGAACGCCTGAACTCAGCGGATCGCAAAGTCTGGGCGACATCCTCGAAATGAAGCTTTTCTTGCTCGGGCTTCATGACATCGCCTCGCGGTGAAGCCGGACCTTGCGCATCTCATCCAAAAGCATGCGGCAAAATTCGCGGTATAGAAGGTTGATGATTTCCCGCATGACCTGACCCCGTTGTTAAGTCACGGAGGCATCTTGGGCCGTTACGGTTGCAGAATTTCTTCGCCGAAGCATGAAAATGGTTTCGCAGCCCGATCCCTGTGTTTCGTCGGCAGGCGGCCACGAAACGGCTTCACGGGATTGCGAGGTACGGGCTGGAATTTCTATCCGCCCGTTCCCATGGCGGCTGGCTCAAAAAACGGCCGGACGTCGGCGCCGCGGCGGCGCCAGGCTTTGTAGGAAAACCGCGGCTCCAGATCTGACCGCCGGATATCGTCGGACCATTGATCAGAGTTGATGACGACCGAACGGGCAAAGCGGTAGTCGCCGCAGTAGACCAGCAGCCGGCGAGGGCCCGAGGACCGCATCCCGCCGAGTGTGATTTTCTGTTGGCGATCCATGGTCGCAGTCCACACGCCTAAATTGGACATATGCTGGACATCAAGGATCTTCGCGGAGTTAAGCCATTGAAACATATGGCGCTCCCTAGCGGAATCGAACCGCTCTCTCCACCGTGAAAGGGTGGCGTCCTAACCGATAGACGAAGGGAGCAAAAAACAACTGGCAAATCAGTGCTTTACGCGCTTGGCTTGCCGTGTTGGTCCCGGCCGCGACGAAGGATCAAGGCGGGACGGGCGAACGTATAGTGGCGTTTGGCCGGGCGGGCAAGCCGCCCGAAAAGGCCTTTTGCGGGCCATTCGGGATCGTGTCGGAGGCCCGGCGCCCGCCGAAAGCGTCGGCCAGTTCGCAACGCTTTTTAAAGCCGCAAGGCGTAAGGAATGCCGCCATGGCGATCGGAACCAAAAAGCGCGAGGCGCGCAAATCACTGCGTCAATCCGGCTGGATCACGCTCGAAGGCGGCTTCGCGGCACGCCCATGCGTGGTGCAGGACATGTCGACGACGGGCGCGAAGGTCACGATCGACGATCCCAACACGTTGCCCGCCAAATTGCGGCTGGCATTTTCGCGCGACGCCCGGACCGGGCGAAACTGCGAAGTGGTCTGGCGCCGCGGCAAATCGGTGGGCGTCAAGTTCGTCCGCTAGCGCCCGTCGGCGCCGCGCGGTAAAAGGCGCGATGCGAAAAACCCTGCTGATCATCATCGTCGCCGGATGGCCGGCCTTCGCGTTGGCTCAGCAACATGGCCACGAGAAGTCCGGCCAAGCTCCGACCTCGGGCAAGCCGATTGCGCTCAACAAGGGAGCCGCCCGCAGCAATACGTGCGCCGAATATGGTGCGGGCTTCGTCAAGGCCGAGGGCTCCGACACCTGCGTGAAGATCGGCGGGTACGTCAGCAGCGGGGCCAGTGCCTATATGGGCGCGCGCTGAGCAACGCTGCTGTTTTGTTTGACGCGTCCTTTATGTCATCGGCGGCGCGATGAATTTGATAAACCCCGGCCGCTCCGAGATCTGCGCGAACCAGCTTTCGAGACAGGGCAGCTTCGGCTTGGTGACGCCTTCGACGCCGAACCACCGCCGCGCAAAGGCGCCGACCGCGATATCGGCAATCGTGAACTGATCGCCCTCGATGAAGGGCCGGTTCGCCAGCTGCTGCTCCATGATACGCCACACCACGGCTTCGGCGTCGACATCCTTCTGGATCGCGACCATGTCGCGTTTTTCGGGCGGCGTCCGCACCAGCGCCCAGAACACGGGGCGGTCGACCGGCTGCAGGGTCGACAGCGTCCAGTCCAGCCACCGATCGACGGCGGCGCGCTGCTGTGGCGCTTGCGGATAGATCGGCGAGCCCTGGCCGTACACGAGACAGAGATAACGCATCACCGAATTGGATTCCCAGAGCACATAATCGCCGTCGACCAGGGTCGGCACGCGGCCGTTGGGATTCATCGCGAGATAGGCAGCCTCGTTGTTCTTGCCGAACTGCATGCCGGCATCGATGCGATGATAGCTGATATCGAGTTCGTGCAGGCACCACAGCACTTTTTGCACATTGACCGAGTTGGCCCGGCCCCAGATCGTGAGTTGGTTTTGCTTGTCGTTGGCCACGCGCTTTTGCTCCCGCTGATCCGCTTGTCGCAGTTCATATCGGAATTCCCGCCGAAAAGCGCTGATACGATTGCTCCGAGGCCAAAAAAATCAGACCCCGCCGCGTAACGGCAGGGCCTGATTTCGCGTAAGATACGGCGCCCGGTTTGCGCTGCACGTGCGTCAAACAGAGATCTCAAATAGAGATCAATGGCCGAAGAACAACCAAAGCAGAATGATCACCGGAATCGGCACGCCCAACAACCACAGCAGAATTCCTCTTCCCATCGTCTCCTCCTCGAAATCTTTTGATCGCGAGAACAACGTACGAGGGAGGGTGGGGTTCCTATGACTTTGGAATCTCCGACAGCGATAGTCCGATTCGGAACAGCGAGTAGCCGTTCTGATCGACGGCGTCCCGCACCTCCGCATTGACGTCGTCGGAATGGCGGCCGCGCGTGTCAGCCGCCATTCGTCTTCGGTGCCGGATGGAAACGGCGCGTCCGCTCTTGTCACCAGCCGGTAGCCGGGATGGCGGACGTGCACATAAAATCTGTAGAGGGCTTACCAGTGGCCGGTGTTCGGCATCGAAGCCCACGGCTCCGCCGGCGGCTTCGGATTGCCTTTTTGCAGCAGCTCGATCGAATGCAGATCCGGCGAGCGCACGAACGCCATGTTGCCGTCGCGCGGCGGCCGGTTGATGGTGACGCCGAGCTTCATCAGCCGGTCGCAGGTCGCGTAGATGTCGTCGACCTCATAGGCGAGGTGACCGAAATAGCGGTCCTCGCCGTATTTCTCCTCGTCCCAGTTGTAGGTGAGTTCGACCAGCGGTGCGCCGCGATTCTGCGGCGCCTGCTTGAACAGGCCTTCGTCTTCGGGCGCACACAGGAACAGCAGCGTGAACCGACCCTTGTCGTTGTCGACGCGGCGCACTTCCTTCAGCCCCAGCGCGTCCTGATAGAATTTCAGCGCGGCATCGAGATTGCGGACACGCAGCATGGTGTGGAGATAACGCATGTTTCTTGGCTCCCTCTGGTTTCTTTTAAGAAGGTTCGATAGTTCGGCGCACTGAATAGCAGCAAAATGCCCGCGAGGGCAGGCCCTTGCGTGCGGGTCAAAACCCCAGGGTTTTCGCCGGAAAGCTAAGGGATCACTTCGCGGCTTACTTGGCGTAACCCTGGGAGCGGAGCCACGCGATGCGGCGGTCTCCGTTCATCCAGTCGTCCGCGTCGGATTTGCTTTTCAGGCCGGTGATTTCCCGGGGCTCGACGCCCGGGTATTCCGCCAGGATATTCCAGTCGTCCTCTGCGTTTCGGACGATTTTGAAGGTCACTTTTGCTTTTGCCATACGCCATTATGCACGCAATTTCCCCGGAAGAGAACCGCCTTACGGCGGGCCTGCGTCGTTTCCATCGAACGGGCACCAATTCCGGCAAAAGCGGCTGGTCTCGATCGCGTGACCTTCCGCACATATTCGATCCGCGCTCTCCGTCAATCCTGGATCAAACGGAGAGATATCCGATGTATTTGGTCGAAGGCATGATCGTTCTGGCGATCGTTTTCTTTTTCGTGCTGTCGGACACCGATGCAAAGACAGTGCGGATGAAATTATCGGTCTTGAGCAGCCTCGGTATGCTATTGGCGATGCTGGTTGTCGCTCCTCATTTGCCGCACTGACGACGCGGCCGGGCCAGTCAACGCACGGCCACGGGCGTTCGTAACATCCCTCAAGGGCCGTACCGTCGAAACCTCGGGGTCGAGAAAATACCGGGCCGAATCGATCCAGCGATAATGGATCGGCAGGTGATGCTTGCCGTCGCCGGCAGCGTGTCGCCGCTTACGCGCGAAAGTAGCTTCACACAATGCGGATTGGATATCGTCCGCGTGAAGAACATGCGGCAGGGGCAAAGCCCGGCGCTCCGCTCCGATTCAATCGGACCGGAAGGCGTCAGTGGGTCTGTTCGAGCCGTTCGGCGTAGAGCCGGAATTCTTCGGCCATCTCGATCAGCTTCTTCGAGGTTTCCGGATCGTTGACGGACTGAGCCAATCGCTTGGCCCGGTTGGACTGGTCTCGGTAGTGGTCGGCTTGGGTCATGAGAGCACCTTTTCAGGTAAGTCCAGACCGGGCTGAAAAGGTTCGATCGCGCAAAATGAAATTCCGGCAAGGTTGGGGGCGTCAGGTCGTCGCACAGGGCGTGGCGAAAGATCGCCGTTGCCGTCACCACGAAGCCGAGAAAAGTAACGGTCTTTTAAGCCGGCAGCGGACGGGAAAATGCGCCCCCTGTTCGTTCCCCGAGAACAAAAGGAGTCCCGCTATTCCCTGTCCGACGGAAGCCGTGGCAAGCCGTCGCGCGGCTTCTCAGCTTGCACCGGTAATTGTATCGATATGCTCGCGCATATTCTCAATCGTCCGGTTGCCATGAAGAACGGTCTTTATTCGATCCACATCCATATGCTCGACGGTGTCAAAGGCCGCGACAGTGGTGTGCTCATCCTTCGTGACGGCGTATTGATCGGCGGCGGTCCCTATTTCTGGTCGTCCGGCGCCTACACCTTCGGTGCCGGGACCTGGAAAGGGCACCTGACCACCAACCAGCACTCGCCGTTCTCGGATCGGTTTGTCCGGCCGTTGTTCGGCGGAGAGGAAGTCACCAGCGGGTTTTCCGGTACCTTTGCCGATGATCAGGCCGAGGTGTTCGGCACGGTTCTGGTCGGGACCCGCAGCCTGAGTTTTCGCGCGACGTTGAAGAAACTCGCGGACGGCTGAGGCGTCGGCGCCGGCTGTGGACGAGTGCGCAGCAAGACGATGAAGGTGTGGAGGAAAACGGCATTTCCGCCCTGTGGATATGCTGCGGATAATAGTTGGATATGCTGCGGATGATTAGGGTCTGGGTGGACCCTTATCCAGACCACCACGCCGTCGCGAAGGGGGCGGCTTGCGGCGGTCTGCTAACGAACCCTTTCCAGACAGCCGATAACTCCAGGCAACCGATAACCCTATTCAGTTAGGTTAAAGCCCAAATCGCGTTGTGCTGATCTGGGGGTGCGATAGGGATGGCTGCCGAGAGAACAGCCATGGTCCCTTCATTTCACAACGCGGACAAGCCGACCCACCGCCGCGTAATGGTGGTTGGTCTGCTATTTTGCCTGGCTTTCGTTACGATCAGCTTTTCGCTCCGGCCGTTCCCGGAAAGCGGCCAGGTGCTGGTGAAGGCCGACAGGCTGGTGCGCACGGCCGGCGAACTGCACAAAGCCAATTAACGGATAGCGAGCGCTCAAACCCTGTCAGTCCGGCGGGTCCTTGCTGGGCGAGCGGTGGTAGATCGCGATGGCGATAAAGCCGCCATAGGCGATGATGTTGAGCAGGACTTCCATCCACGGCGGCATGGGCTACCCCTTCGGGACAAGAATCCCGGTGTAACCAAACCACGAAACTCACGATTGGTTCCCGCGCCGGCCGAAGGTCGGTCCCGACCTGAACGCATAGCTCGCATGTCACCCATCACACAATCTCAGCGTGCTGATGCCGGGTTCTTCTATGCCTTCTGACATCGGTGGACGGTATTCTCGGCGCGGCCGCTGCGGCCGCTTTGGTAACGAAAAAGCCCGGAGCATCGCTCCGGGCTTTTTGCCGCCTGTCGCGTAAAATTCCGCGCTATTCCCAAACCGACGGCCGGGTAAACCCACTCCACGCATTGCCCAGCGTCGTAGCGTAATATTCCTCACGCTCGCGTGCGAATTTCTGCTGGGTGGCTTTGAAGCTGGCGACGCGCGCAGCGATCTCTTCGCGCTCGCGCGCGACCCGGTCTTCCTGTTCAGTCATTGCCCATCCTGGTTGCTGTGAGTCTTGTCCCGGCCCTATTGGCGTTCGCGATTGGGGCACGAATTGGGAAACAGCGTCGCAGGATTGTGATCGCCTGCGTTCAAAGCGAAGGCGGTGGATAAGGACGGAACTCGCCTTGTGGCTTGCGCACCTTCCCGCTAGCGAAAGGAAACGGGAGGCTGTCATGGCAAAAATCGATCTGGATTCGCTGAGCATCGAAGAACTCGCAGCCTTGCGCGATCATGCGACCGACAAGCTGTTTGAAAAGGTCGCCGCGCGGCGCGCCGAGCTCGAAGCGGAACTGGAACGGCTCGCCCAGTACGGCAAGCCGGTGAAAAAAATCGAAGGCGCCCCGGTTGCCAAGGTCAAGAAGAGCGAAGAGGCGAGGGAGCCGAAGGAGCCTGTCGCCAAAGCGGCCTAGCAGCGCCGATCCCGCAATTGGGTTGACCGTGCTATAGTTGGTGCAGCCAACAGTCGGATGGTCGCCAGTGATTGCCAAGGATCTGCGTAACGGCGTCGAACAGCTCGGCAACATGATCGCCGAAGCCTCCAGCATCGTTCCCTTCACCGGTGCCGGTATCTCGACCGAATGCGGGATCCCCGATTTTCGCTCCCCCGGCGGGCTATGGACCCGCAATCGCCCAATCCCGTTCGACGAGTTCGTCGCCAGTCCCGAAGCACGGGACGAGGCATGGCGGCGGCGCTTTGCGATGGAGCCGACCTTTGCCGCCGCGAAACCCGGGCGCGGCCACCGTGCCCTGGCTTCGCTCTACAGGGCCGGCAAGGTTCCCGCGATCATCACCCAGAACATCGACAATCTGCATCAGGTATCGGGTTTCAAGAGCGACGACGTGGTCGAACTCCACGGCAACACCACCTACGCCCGCTGCATCGGCTGCGGACAGGCTTACGATCTGCCGTGGGTCAAAGCGCGTTTCGATGACACCGGCAGCGCGCCCGACTGCACGCTGTGTGACGACCCGGTCAAGACCGCAACAATCTCGTTCGGACAGGCGATGCCGGAGGACGCGATGCGTCGCGCCACGGAACTGGCGCAGCAGTGCGACCTGTTCATGGCCATCGGATCGTCGCTGGTGGTGTGGCCGGCCGCAGGGTTTCCGCTGATGGCCAAGAACTGTGGCGCCAAACTGGTCATCATCAACAACGAGCCGACCGAACAGGATGACATTGCCGATCTGGTGATCCGGCACGACATCGGGGAAACCCTCGGGCCGTTCGTAGGCAATTGATTGCCTGTTTGATTCGCGGCGGTGCAAGACTGTTCATAGTTCCCGGAGGGTTAGTTTTTTAGCTATGCGCGGCAAGCGGGAGTGTTATCTTTTGATTTGAGAGATTCGCGCGGCGGGCGCGTGTTCCGGCTCAGTCGCAAAACGACGGGCTGCCAATAAGTGTGGGGTCCGGGGTCATGGGGTCGGACAGTTTTGAGTCCAAGAAGCTCGGTGGTCCGCCGTCAGGCGGGGCAGGGCAGAACCGGCTTGGACAGAATACGCTTGGACCAGGTGAATTCTCCGCCGGTGCGGAGCGCGATCCGGCGATGGATGCGCTGTCGGGCCTCGGCGATGCCGCCGCCAACCTCGTTGAAATTTCCGGGGTCATCAAATGGTTCGATGCCTCGAAAGGCTACGGCTTCATTGTACCCGACAATGGTTGGCCGGATGTGCTGCTGCATGTCACCGTGCTCCGGCGTGACGGCTATCAGACGGCTTACGAAGGCGCGCGGCTGGTGGTCGAATGCGTGCAGCGTCAAAAGGGCTATCAGGCGTTCCGGATCGTCTCGATGGATGAGTCCACCGCGATCCACCCGGCACAGATGCTGCCGCCGCGGACCCATGTCAGCGTCACCCCGACCAGCGGTCTGGAGCGGGCGCAGGTCAAATGGTTCAACCGGCTGCGCGGCTTCGGCTTCCTGACCTGTGGGGAGGGGACACCGGATATCTTCGTGCATATGGAAACGCTGCGCCGCTTCGGCATGACCGAACTGCGCCCCGGCCAGTATGTGCTGGTGCGGTTCGGGCCCGGCTCCAAGGGCATGATGGCCGCCGAGATTCACCCCGAGGGCGGTCCGTCGGCGCTGTCGTCGCACTAAAATTATCCCATACCTAACTGACGGAATCGTGAGCCGGGCCGCATGCGTCCCGGCCGCGGCCTCTGGCATTTGCCGCAATCATCGGGTTAGGGTCGGCCGGCAAAAGATCAGGTGTGAGTGTTTTTCCATGAATTTTGATCGGGTTGTCGTCCGGGCTCGCCTGTACGTTTGGCTGATGCTGATCGCAGCGCTTGGCGCGTTGGCGAATTCTGACGCGCGGGCGGCGAGCGTGCAGCCGCTCGAGATCGTCACCAAGTCCGGCGTGCAGGTGTTCTCGGTTGAGATGGCGACGACCGACCAGGAGAAGGAGACGGGCCTGATGTACCGCAAGGAGTTGGCGGACGGCAAAGGCATGCTGTTCGATTTCACCCCGGAACAGGAGGTGTCGATGTGGATGAAAAACACCTACATCTCGCTCGACATGATCTTCATCCGGGCCGACGGCCGGATCCTGCGGATCGCCGAAAATACCGAACCGCTGTCCACCCGGATCATCTCCTCGCGCGGGCTGGCCAAGGGGGTGCTGGAGGTTATCGCCGGGACGGCGCAAAAATACGGAATCCAGCCCGGCGACCGGGTGGCGCACCCGCTGTTCAACGGCCATTAACATTATGTTTTGACGCGTTTTCTTGACGCGAACCGGTACCACCTCGGTCGAAAACGCTATGGTACCGCCTTGATGGCGCCGGTTTAAGCGTGTATCGACGCAGCTTCCCAACATGATCGGGGTATAGCGCAGCCTGGTAGCGCGGCAGTTTTGGGTACTGCAGGTCGTTGGTTCGAATCCAGCTGCCCCGACCAAATTGAACTATAATATCAACACATTAGTCGCGACGATCGTGGATTAAAAAACTCAGCTGGCGCCATGTAGGCACCATGTAGGCACTCGCAGGAGACCGCGCCTGTTGTTTGCGTGCAACGTGCTTGCCGCTGATCTAGCTACCTCGGCTCATGGTGCAGAACCGATGGCGAGGCGTAATCTCTCGTTGAACAAAGACGCAATACGCCTTGTTGGCTTCATAATCTGATTTAGCAAGCGGTGGGAGTTGCGTGACTGCCGCTCGCCAGTCGTCGAGGTCAATTTCAGCTGACGTTCCCTTGGGCTCTAGCCGCAGGATGTTTTGGACCCAGATCCTTGCTCTCACGCTCCGGTTGAGCTTGGATAGTACTAGCTGGGAATCAATCAAATGCGAACTCTGGGAAATCGTACCCGCTTCTGCCGGGCCCCTTCGGCGGTTTGAGAGTATCGGATTTGAGCATTCAACCAAACCCCAAGGCGCGACTGTGAATGATGACTGAGCCGTCATTGGAAGATCGTGTTATTTCTTTGGGCAATGGATTACCGGCGATTCCAGAGCGGCTGCTGTTGGCGCATGCGCTCGGCGAAGTACTCTTCATTTGCGGAGCCGGCATTTCAAGGTCGGCAACAGGCGATCCTGGGTCGCAGGGATTGGGATGCGGATGCCTTGCGCGATATCGTCCGCGATTATGTCATCGAGCATTTGGCGGACGATGACGCGGTCCTCGTGATCGATGAGACCGGCTTTCTCAAACAGGGCAAAGCGTCGTGCGGCGTGGCGCGTCAGTACACTGGTTCGGCGGGCAAGATCACGAACTGCCAGATCGGCGTCTTCGCGGCCTACGTTTCGTGCCACGGTCATGCTTTCATCGACCGCGCGCTGTATCTTCCGAAGGAATGGACCGACGATCCAGATCGACTGAAAGCCGCATACGTGCCCCCCGATACCGGCTTTGCGACCAAACCAAAGCTTGCGACGAGAATGATCGCACGCGCCATAGCCGCGCCTGTCCCGTTCAAGTGGGTTGCAGGCGATACGGTCTACGGTGTCGGTGACATTGAACAGCAACTGCGTCGCGCAGGCAAAGGCTATGTCCTGGGGGTCAGCAGCGCGCATGTATTTCGATCCTGGGGCAAGCGTCGATCGGTCGCCGGCACGGCTGCCGACATCGCCCTGACGCGGCGTGCGTCCGACTGGAAACGCCTGTCAGCAGGGGCCGGAACCAAAGGACCGCGGCTGCATGATTGGTGCTATCTCGAATTGGCCGACCTGGCCGGAGAACCAAACGACGAAAATCCGGGCCTTTGGACACGCGGTCTGCTGATCCGTCGTCGTATCGCCGATGGCGATCTCGCCTTCTTCACCACCTGGTGCCCAGCGGCAACATCGATCGAAACACTGGTGGGGGTCGAAGGCCATCGGTGGGCAATCGAGGACAGTTTCGAGACCGCCAAGAACGAGTTCGGGCTCGACCACAACGAGAGCAGATCCTGGCACGGCTGGCATCGCCACGTTTCCATGGTGATGCTCGCCTTCGCCATGATGGCGGTGATCCGCCATCGCGCCAATCCGCCGGCGCCAAAAAAAACCAAACGCCGAACCACGGCAAGGGTCAAACCATAGCCACGCCGCCGCCATGGACCAGGATCGCCTGCGGCCTCAGCGCGCATCCAACCAGTCTTGCGTTGCTCATCTCCAAGCAGACCTTCCAGAAACAAGCCAGCATTCTTCGCAACACGCTCTTGCCCGAACAATGGACGTATCCGCTTCTTGATCTCCCGAAGCGACGCCGCCCACAACGCAAGCGTCTCTTCAATCGACGCTGTCCGCGTCCACGATGTTCGAATCATGGTTGCCCATGGATTCAGAAAACCTCACAAAAGGCAACTGTATTGCTAGGATCAATCATAGGCGGATGGTCATCGGTGCGCGATGCCTTAAAAATATCAACGGTCGCCAAGGAGTTGGCGTCGGCTGGAGCGAAGTTAAAAGAGCTTTCCGTGCTCCTTAGTGGGACTGAAACCGGCCTCCGTGACATTCGTGACATCACGATAACCTCCGAAATTGCAAAGATCCTAGCACTCGATCCGACCGTCGGTTCCTTGAACAATGCGCATGAACTTATTTCGGCGTTCAACCGGGAAGCAGCGCGGATAGCCCACGTCTGCTTGGTGGCTGAGGCCGATTTGCCTGAGCCGTCCAGCAAAGGAGGGCGTCCCACGCTGGATGCGCATTGGTATGATGATTTCACGGCACTGTTGTTGCAAATAGCCGACAAGGCTGGTGTAGAGCCTTCGCAAGGTAAAGATCGCGATGATCAAACCCGAAGCGGTTGGCTCCTCAATGCGGCACTGGCTCTTGAGTCCTTCTTGCCGCGCGATATGCGCTCACCAAGCTCGGAAGCTTGTGGAAAACGCCTGGAGCGGAGCGAAAGACGCCTCCGCGAAGCGTCTGGACAAAAACTCTCGGCAAGCTGACGGTTTTTGTCGATGTGATTGCTCCCTGATCATTCCCTAGTTTGGAATTTGAGGGCCCGGATGTCCGGGCCGTTGCGCTGCGGCCCAGTGTTTGCCTTCTTTGATGGCGCAGTTACCCGGGTCTTGGCGCTGTGGCGCCTTTCATTCCAGAGGGAAATTCCGTGAAATCGCAATCGTCAACCGACAACGCCGTGGTCGCGCAGAAGCCGACCGCCACCACGATGGTCCTGCTCACGCCGAAGGAGCAGGCCAAGATTCTCAAGGTCAGCCTGTCTTGGTTGGCCAAGGCCCGTATGCGCGGCGATGGCCCGCCCTACATCAAAGTCGGCCGCTCGGTCCGCTACACCGAGGCCGGTCAGGCCCAGTACCTGAAATCCCGTCAGCGCCTCTCCACCAGCGAAGTGTAGTCGCGTTTTTGCGCGGTCTCGTAACCTGGTCGAGGATGTAACGATCGTCTATCTCTATACATAACTATACATCATTATAATCTTAGATGATCCAAGGTTAGGACGATATATAATAGTACATGTACCCATTATACTATTGACAACATCCCAATTTACTTCACAGTACATCAACGGCAACGCCGGTCATCTCCGATCGGCATCGGAGACATCCCAATGGCCCAAACTGGCTTGCTTGAACCCTCGTTCGCCGACGTGCTTGCCGCCGTCGAGATGGCGAAGGACCTGCCGAAACAGATCGTTACCCATTGGCTCTGCTCGTTGCGCCAGATCGCGGTCGCGCTCGACAAGCCGCCGGAGTTGATCCAGGCGCGCTGGACCGCGGTTCGTCACCCGGTGGCCCGGTTGCACCACGCGCTGCTCGGCATCACCCAGAAGACATTGGCCAACCATAAGTCGAATGCGCGGGCGGCATTGGTGTGGTTTGCCGGCGAGCACAATGTGCCTGCACGCGGCGCGAAATTCACGGCCGGGTGGGCGGCGCTCCGGGATCGTCTCAGCGATCGGCACCAGCGCAGCGTCCTGTCCTCGCTGATGCGGTACTGCTCGGCAAAGGAACTGGGACCCGCGAGTGTCGATGAAGCCGCGCTCGACGCCTACATGGTCTATCGCGCCGAAACCTCAGCGCTTGCCACCGACGCAGCGGCCCGGCGCTCCATCGCCCGGTCCTGGAACGCTTGCATCGGTTCGGTCGAGGGTTGGCCGGAGCGGCGCCTGATCGAGCCGCCGATCAAGGCAGCCGAGGGGCCGTCCTGGGAGAGTTTTTCGGAGGTTCTGCGCAACGACATCGATGCCTATCTCCTGGGTCTGACGAAGCCGCGTAAGGGCCATACCGGCAAGCGAAGGGCACCGTGCAAGCCGGCGACTATCCGCGTGCGCCGGGCCATGTTGGTTGCCGCGGCCAAAATGGCTGTGCGGGCAGGGGTGCCGATCGAGAAGTTGACCTCGTTGGGCGCGATGCTGCACCCGGACGTCTCTGAACCCATCCTCGAAGCCTACTGGGAAAAGGATGGGGAGCGGCCGAATGTGTTCACCATCGATCTGGGGGTGTTATTTTTGAGCATCGCGCGTCAGATCGATTGCCTCGACGAAGCGGCGTTGGTGCGCCTGGACGATATCCGCGCCGAGTTGGAGCAGCACCGCCAAGGTGGACTGACCGACAAGAACCTCGCCGTTGTCCGCCAGGTCCTGACCGATGGCATCTGGACCGGCGTCGTCAACCTGCCGGAGGCGATGATGGCCCAAGCGCGGTCGCTGCATTACCACGCGCCCGTGAAGGCCGCGGTGGTGGCGCAGGTCGCCGTCGCCATCGCGATTTTGACGGTCAACCCGGTGCGGCTCGGTAATCTTGGACGCATTCGGCTGGACGAAAACCTGATCAAACCTGGTGGGCCCCATTCTCAGTACTGGCTGGTGTTCCCCGATTACGACGTGAAAAACCGGGTAAAGCTCGAGTCTCAGTTTAACCAAAGGCTGAGCGAACTGCTCGACGAATACATCCACGACTTCCGCCCGAGTCTAGTGCGTGGCGGTAACGAGCCGTGGCTGTTCCCCGGCGAGACAGGAGGCTGCAAGGGCCCGACCGTGCTGAGTGACCAGATCACCAAGCGGATCTTGAAGGCTACGGGATTGCGGATCACCGCGCATCAGTTTCGGCACGCCGCCGGAGCAATCATCCTGAAGAACCGTCCCGGCGAACACGAGTTGGTTCGTCGCGTTCTCGGTCATCGCAACATCCAGACCACCATGAGTTTCTACACGGGCTTGGAAACCACGCAGGCGGGGAGGGTGTTCGGCGACATGGTTCGGGAAATGATCTTCACCGCTGAGGATGACCCGACTCCGACGACCCGGTCTGGCCGTCGTAGGCCCGACAGGAAGGCAGCATGACCAAGCTCGTGCGTTCCCTGCCGTTAGCCCTATGGCCTACGGCCGACCGCCAGGCTTGGCAAGATGCCAGCCGACCTGGGTTCCGCCTCAAGCGCGGAGGCGCGGCAAGCCATCTCGCGGAGATCACCCGAAACGATTTGGCCCGACGCTACGGCTACTTCCTCGACTTTTTGCACAGAACTTCCCGGCTTGATCCGGGGGCAGGGCCAGCGGCGCAGGTTTCGCCAGAGAACGTTCGGGAATATCTCGCCGAATTGCAGGCCCGGGTTCGATCGGTGACGGTTCATGGCTCGATCTACAAGCTGCGCCGCGCCGCCGAGCTGATCTCAGGAGGTTCTGACTTCACATGGCTGGCGGAGATCGAGAAGGATCTGGCGTTTGTGGTGGTTCCGAAGTCCAAGTTCAACCGCATCGTCACGAGTGAGGTGCTGGTCGAAGCCGGGTTGGCGCTGATCGCTGAGGCGGACGCGAACGTTCGGACCGAATTGTCCTGCGCTCGCTCCGCCCGCAATGGGCTCATGATAGCACTGCTTGCCCTTAACCCGATGCGACTGAAAAACTTCGCCGCTCTGGAAATCGGGGGCTCGTTTGTTGAGGTCAAGAGCACCTGGTGGGTCAAACTGAATCGCCGAACCACCAAATCCCGTCGTGTCGATGAACGGCCCCTCCCGGACTTCCTGAAACCCGCGATAGATGCCTACATCAACCGGCAGCGGCCGATCCTGGCGCGGTCGGATACGTCGAGCAATGCATTGTGGGTATCATCGAACGACGGCTCGCCGATGACTTATGATGGCGTTGCGCGAGTGCTTTCTGCAACCACGCTCGCAACCATCGGCGTCGATGTCAGTGCCCACTTATTCCGCGGCGCTGCGGCAACTACAGCAGCAGTTTACGGCGGTAGCACGCCGCATCTTGCAAGCGCCGTTCTTCACCACACGGATCCCCGCGTCACGGAGGCCCACTACAACCGCGCGACCAACGCGACAGCCGGGCAGACCTTTCAGGGCATTATCGATGAATACCGCTGACTTTAGCAGCGCAGCCGGATGTCTGCTCTAGGGGGACACTGTTGAAAAAGGCAAAAATTGAACAGCTCCGAAATTCTCGCGAAGGTCGAACTCTTTTGCCTCGGCCGCTGAAGGGCTCCACGGAACGGATGCGAGGGTCTTTGGTCGCCCTCGAGCGAATCGATGTAGTCCCTCACGCCGCCCCAGCTTGCTCCGACCACAACGCACCGCTCGCGGGACCCGCCGACGGCGATCGGCTTGCCGCGCTGCTCGACGGACGCGTATTCGAAGGGTAAATACGCCGCTGCGCAACGCGACGCTGAGCACGCGGGCAGGGGCATGTGGGCGGACAAGGCGCAACGCGACCTGCTGAAGGCCACGCTGCCGCCGTCGGCCGATGCCTACAAGCTCGAGCTGCCGGCCGATTTCAAGCCGCCGGGCGGTGATGGCGTTGAGTTCAAATTCGATGCCAGCAACGCCGGCCTCGCCGCGGTCCGGAATTTGGCACACGCCAAGGGTTGGTCGCAGGCTGACTTGAGTGACGTGTTGTCGATCTACGCCGCCCACACTGTGCAACAGGAAGCGGCGCTAACCGCCGCCCGCAATGCGGAGATCGCCAAGCTTGGTGCCTCGGGTCCGGTCCGCATTGACTCGATTACCCGGTGGTTGCGGGCCGAAATCGGAGATGTCGATGCGAAGCCTATATTGGCGACGCTGGTCACGTCCGCACACGTCCGCATGTTCGAGCGCATCATGGGTAAAATCTCGTCGCAGGGCGCGTCCTCGTTCTCGCAGAGCCATCGCGTTGCGCCGGATCAGTCGGTAATTCCCGGCTACGAGAAGATGAGTTTCGAGCAGCGTCGTCACGCTCAGGATCAACTCGCGCAGCGGCGATGAACGGAGCGGGGAGCGCACGCCATGTTTGTGATCGGCCCCGAGCAACTCGCCCTGTACGCCGCGCGGCTTGCCCTTGCCGGCGCGACGAATTCGCCGCTGTCGGATCAGCGAAAGGTCATCGACTTCGCGTCTGCCCGGCAGCGGTTGCGTCCGCCTGAGCCCGGCAGCCTTGCCGGTGAAGCATGAGCACCGCGGCACCATTTGCTCGTGTCGTATTCGATTATGCCGAGTTTGTTGCGGTGGTGAGGGAGAGGTGCGAGTTGATGGAGATCGCGCGGCTCGAGCTCGATCGCATCGCGGGGCTTGCGACCGGCCATGCCGGAAAGCTTCTTTCGCGCAGCCCCGTCAAACGCATGGGGATGCAAAGCCTGGGCCCCATTCTGCAGACCTTAGGGCTGATCATCATGGTGGTGGAGGATCCAGCGGCGCGCGACAAAACGCTGGCACGTCGCACGCCGGTCTATGCCCCCAACGTTCGAAACGGCAACACCTGCAATTCGAAAAAGCAACTCCCGCCGCCCGAGGCTCCGACCAAGGAAAAGCCGGCACTTCGGCTGGTCTCAACGGAGCCGCCATCGCGCAGCCACCTCCGCGTCATTCAACCCCGGCGGAAAGGATCCAAAGCATGTCACGCGGCGTCCTGATTTCGGCGACCTCGGCGGCCGGCGTAGTCACGACCGCCAGGCGTCGCCTCGCAGCTGCTCTCGCCTTCCTGCTGTTCGCCAGTACCGCGCCTGCGTTCGGTCAGATTTATGAGCCCTCCCAGGGACCGTCCGGCCAATCGAACCTCGCGCTGATCGCACCGACTGCGCCGGCCGCCGCCAACAATAATCAGATCGCCACCACGGCATGGGTCAAGCTGCAAAGCTACCTGACCGGCAATCAGACCATCACGCTGTCCGGCGACTGCGCTGGATCCGGCGCGATGTCGATTGTCTCGACCTGCACCAAGACCAACGGCGTAGCATTTGCGGCATCGGCGACGACCGATACAACGCAGGCGGGTGGTTTTTACGAAGCGCAGTAGACGGCAATTAACCGCCTGCAAGCGGCCATCCTAGCTGCGCTACGGAAGCGTAGCGGTGATACGGTGACCGGTGACGGCGCACCGCAGCGGTGGCGATTGAAAGGGGCCGCCAACTGAGGCGGCCTTATTGTGGTTTGGGCGGTTGCAGTTCGCTCGCGATCAAATTCTGAATATATGACAATTGCATTAGATCAACGTCGTTGCATTTGACACATTGAAATTTACGGCCGCCGGTTCTGACGATCAAGAAGTGCATAGGCTTGCGGCACTTCGGACAGGCGGGAGGTGGAGAGTTTTTGGGCATGACGCTCACCCCTGGATTCAGGCGGGAGCGCAACACTCTCAGTCACCGATGAAAGCCGAGGGCGGGACGGTGATAGCCCCAGCCTACTCCCAATCTGGAACGGGCGCACGACAATTCAAACTAGGCCACTCGCAGATTCAAAATAGGCCACTGTTTAGGAACTATCCCGGCTGGGGAGAATTACGCAGCCGTGCCTATTAGGGCATGACAAACTTCCCCGGCCCCAGCCCACCCCCGAGCTGGGACCGTTCTTTTGGGCAAAAGAAAAACCCGCCGGTTGGGGCGGGTTTTGCAGGTGTTATGCCGCTTTCTTCAGGCGGTAATTTGATGGGTCGTAGCCATCAATTACCAACGGCTGCGGGTCTGCACCTTTATCTGCGACGGGAACCGCTCACCGCGCTCCCACATGGCGTATTTCCGCGCCGTCCAGTCGCGCTGATCGCGCCAAGCCTGGTAATCGGCCTCGGTGCGCTTAGCTGAAAACACCCGCCACGCATCCTCGAACTCGGCGCGCGTCTGGTCGAATGTCGCGACCGTGCCGTCGAGATATTCGCCCGGCTCAGATCCGGGGTAGAAGCCGCATTGCCAGCCCCATTGCTCGACGTCGACCGGCACGCCGCTGCGCATCGCGATCGTGCCGACACGGACGTCACCGAAATAGACGTGCCAGCAGTCGGCGCGGTCCTTGGAAAGTCGGCGGGTGAGGGCGGGCATCTGGTGTCAGGTATTCGATGCGGAAACAGTCGATCGGTGAAACGATCTAGCCGCTTCTCCGAACCTTTCTCGTCATTGAGATGACCGACCAATTCACCGGACTGGCGGTAGATGTTGACCCCTCTGAGGTCGTAAAGCTTCTTACCGCTAAGATCGAAAATTCCCGGGCCGATCACCACGCCGACATAGATGCCCTTACTGTTGAATACCTTGCCGTTCATGGCCGGCCTCCTTGTCCGAGGGACCCCGCCGTGAACGCTGCGCTCATTGGCCGGCAATAGCGAGAGAAATCGAAACTCCGGACCCGTCTGGAGCCCGGCCGCCCGCCCTGGATTCGTCAAACCGCCCCGGCCGCTACCCCACCCAGCCCAAAACGGCAAACCCTCATCGGCGGGCTTCCCTGAGTCAGAGAGGGATATGCGGCAGCGCCGGGTGATGCCAAAAATAAGGAGCCATAGAAACTTCGCGCTGCGCTGCGGAACGTCTTTTCCTTGTCCAAGCGCTGAGCTTGTGATCGGCTGCCGCTCAGGGGGCGGGCAAGGAGCCAAGCCGTGGGTGTGATCCTCCTATTCCTGGCCGGACTTGCGCTATATGCCGGATGGTGGCTGTCACACCAGCGGCTGATGGCAAAACCCTGGCTCGAGGAGGGCGTGATCGGCGAGTTCCCGGGCGGCGGCGGATTATCGGCGTCGCCGGCGAAGATCGGCCTCGGCGTCTTTCTCGCGGTTGCCGGCTCACTGTTCGCGCTCCTCATCAGCGCTTACGTGGTGCGCATGGGTATGCTGGACTGGCGGCCGCTGCCGGTCCCCCCGCTGCTCTGGTTTAATACCGGCGTGTTGGTCTTGAGCAGCGTCACCCTGCAATGGGCGCTTGCCGCGGCACGTCGCGGCGACCACGACGGCATGGTCACAGGAGTGCTCTGCGCCGGCGTTTCCGCAGTCGTTTTCCTGATCGGGCAATTGCTGGCGTGGTGGCAATTGATAGCGGCCGGTTATGTGGTGGCCGGCAATCCGGCCAGCTCATTCTTCTACTTGGTGACGGCGATTCATGGGTTGCATTTGCTCGGCGGCCTCGTGGCGCTCGGCCGGACCATCGCCAAACTGTGGCGCGGCGCCGACTTGCCGACATTGCGCCTGAGCGTGGAATTGTGCGCCACGTACTGGCACTTCCTGCTGCTGGTCTGGCTGATGCTTCTGGGGCTTCTGGCCGGTTGGACAGTCGCCTTCCTCGATGTCTGTAGTCGCTTGATTTCGGGCTGACCCACTTCCTTACGCGTGAGCAATGACCGCAGACTCGTCAAACCGTCCCGGCCGCTACCACGCAGCCGAAAACAGCAAAGGCGCATCAGCGGACCCCGCTGAGTCAGGGCGGGGCATGTGGGACGAGGATCGTTAATGGTAGGCCGCGTTCACGACGAGGCGGTCCGAGGCACTGCGCGGACGTCGTGAAGTTTCGCGTAAGCTAATTCAGCCGATTTTGTTCGTGAGGACGACGATCGAGCGCAACATTGTCATCGGGTTGACCACCACAGCCGCGGAAAGCGTGACGCCATTTTTTTCGTCGACAAAGTTTCCCGATTCCGTTGACGACACAATCCGGGCGTACTGGTCCCCAGTGGCCTCTCGATAGAGGCCGCTCGCATCTGCCGTCTGCCGAAATACCGTCATGCCAACTTTCTCCAGCCCTCGAATGTTCTTTGATCAGTAATTGCGTCCTGGGGGCCCATCGGCGTCGGGATCTGGGTTTTTGCCATAGTTCCCTCCGACACGAAACCGTAGCAGCCTCCAGCTCCACTTTCAATTAGTCCCCGGACCTCCGAATACGTCACCGAGGCGTTCGTTCCAATAACCACCTGCTGAGAGTAGGGCTGCAGGAGCTTCAGCTCGTCAGCATAGCTCAAATGGATGTCCCTTAAGATTCGGTAAAACGTCTCGGAAGGCTTCTCGATGTTTAAGCCGTGTTCCGTAGCCTCACGCCTGTTGATCGTATAATCATGGCTTCCAGAATCGGCGCAAAGAAAATCAATCAAGGCCTTGATTTTCTTGGCATCTTTCACCTGCTGCTTAATCAATTTTCCTGCTAAAAAGCGGATTTGCGCCCTCGATCTGAATATTTCTCCCAGCACCAGCGGATGTATTTGCTGTGACAAATGCGTGAGGATGGTAGTCATCGCAGCAGGGCCACGAATTCCGAAGTCCGAGCGGGCCGCATCCAAGTAGCCACGAACGCTCTCAACGCTCACCGGCACCCGTATCATCTGGTTGCCGATGTTGACCTGAGGATTCAACGGATTGTTCACGCTCGGATCGATAGGCCCGAGCGCGGCCTGCTTTGTCATCACAACTACATCTGCACCTATGGATATGAGTGTGCCGGCGCTAAGAGCTTTGAGCGGGATCAAGACCTCAAGTTCATCACAAAAGGTCCGAATTAAATTGACCAGTCGCCAGGCCGCTAAAGTGCTTCCGCCGTTGGTATGAAGGACAAGCGAAATTTTTGGCACAGGGCCGAGCTTGTCGAGAAGATCAACAAAGAGATCGATGCAGTCCGAGCTATCGCCAATTTTTGGTGACGGCCTGATCAGTCAGGCGGCGGCGGTTGCGGGCTGAGGGGCGGCCAGCTTGGCGGTGACCTCGATCCCGTCGGTGAATTTCACACCGAGAATGATCTTTGGCAAGTGTGCATGTCCGTCGAGCCGTCGCCAGGATCGTTGCGCCCCTTCGACCAGCTTGAATACCATGGCGAGAGCGGTCTTGTTTGAGAGGCAGCCTTTCGATCGGATCGTGCGGTGGCGGACGGTCGCGAAAGTGCTTTCAATCGGGTTGGTGGTGCGCAGGTGCTTCCAATGCTCGGCCGGGAAGTCGTAGAAGGCGAGCAGCAGGTCGCGATCCTTCGTCAGACAATCGACGGCCTTCTGGTATTTCGGCGTGTAGCTTTCGATGAAGGCGTCGAAGGCGACTTCGGCATTGGCCTTGGTCTCGGCCATCCAGATTTCCTGCAGCGCCCGCTTGGCCTTTGGTTGCACACTCTTGGGTAATTTGCCCAGCACGTTCGCCGTCTTGTGCACCCAACAGCGCTGCTCGCGTGCTTTCGGCCAGACCTCGCCGGCCGCTTTCCAGAAGCCGAGCGCGCCGTCGGCGATCATCAGCTCGGGCCGGGCATCGAGCCCGCATCGCTTCAGATCCAGCAGCAGATCGCGCCAATCCTGCGCACTTTCCCGAGCGCCATCGGTGAACCCGACGAGCTCTTTCTTGCCCTCGGGCGTCGCGCCGATCAGCACCAGGATGCACTGCTTTTCATCTTCCAGCCGCGCCTCGAGGTGGATGCCGTCCGCCCAGACGTACACGTAGCGCTTGCCCGACAAATCACGCTTGCGCCACTGGGCATGATCATCCTGCCAGCCGTCCTTCAGGCGGCCGATGGCGCTGGCCGAGAGGCCGGGCGCATCCTTGCCGAGCAAGGCCGCCAGAGCGTCCGAGAAATCGCCGGTCGAGATGCCCTTCAGGTAGAGGATCGGTAGCAGCGTCTCGATCGACTTCGAGCGGCGCATATAGGGCGGCAAGATCGATGGCGAGAAGCGGATGCGGCGGGGATCGCCGGCTGCGGCCTCGCGATCGCGCACGCGGGGCTGGCGCACCGGGACCGCGCCGATGCCCGTCATCACCTCGCGCTCGGGCAGATGACCGTGGCGCACCACGCGTTGGTGGCCATCCTCGGTCTTCAAATCGGCATGCTTGGAAAGAAACCCGGCGACCTCGGCCTCCACCGCCTGGGCGAGAAGGGCACGCGCCCCATCGCGCAAAATGTCGGTGAGTTGGTCGCTGAAAGTTCCTGGCTGAATCAGTTTTACGACGGTATCCTTAGACACGGCATATCGCTCCTTTGGTGGAGAAGTGGAGGCGTTGAACACCCCCACGATATGCCGCCTTCCCGATTCACGCCGTCACCAACTTTGGGCCATAGCTCATGCAGTCCTGTGCAATAGCTGTTTCCAGCCCCTGACGGTCAGAAGTCACGAAGGTCAGAACCTTGGTCTTCCGTTCCCTCTCGATCTTTGCGTAGAGCTTTTGCCTCGTTGCGTAATCCACTCAGAATCCCCCAGACCCGGCGGCATCCAAGCGCAACCGCAGCGCGAGGGCAAGAGGGAAGCCGCCCGCGATCGCTTGAAGAAAATCAGGAGCGAGAGGCGGCAGCTTTTCCGCTTTCCGTCACCTCATATAGAACATCGCTGACATTAGTGGTCGCGGCCTTAAGCCAGCCCAGGTCGACGAGACGCTGATACTTCCGGCGATCGATATTGCCGCCTGTGTATTTGCTGCCACCTTGGTCCACGATTTTGCGGATCAGTTTCAAATCATCGGGCTCAGCCACTACTTCTTCGCCTTCAGCCCGAACTCGACCATGCGGCAAACCTATTTTTTGGGAAACAATCTGTCGGTCGATTTGTCGAGCCGTCGCGATGCCAGTGAGCTTAGGTGCCCTACGAGTTCGCCCGTAGTTTTATAGATGTTTGCACCTCTCAGATCATACAGCTTCTTGCCAGATAGGTCGAAGACGTCGGTACCTACCACGTTCGCGACGTGACGCCCCTCGCTGTTCAAAAGTTTCCCGTCCATAAGGTGCCGATTTGGAGCTCGTATCGAATCCCCCACCCACATGCGACCACGATTTCCCCGGGTGGGGAATTGTTTTTTAACCAAATCAGTGATGGGATATCCGCGGAGCCTCAGAAACTCTCGCAGCGGTCCCTTGCCGGGGATAGCGCTGCATCCGCGATAGGCGGGCCGTCGGGCTTGCCGGCCCTATCACCCGCCGAAAGAACTGCCGCGCCCATACCGTGGGCCGCGACCGGCTCACTATGCCGGGAGTGCCACGGCTATGCAATACCCTTCGGGGAAAGGCCCTGGCGCACGCTTCGCGGCGTGTTTCTGAGCTCCCGGTGCCAGTGCCGAACCGCTGGCGCACCCGGCCCTCAGAAAGCCGGTTAAACCGCGAGCAAAACCACCATGACCATCGAAAGACCTATGTTTCCGCCCCGGGCGGACTCTCCGGATTCGTTTTTATCTCGACCCGCTATCGACCACCGGGAAAACCAAACCCTCACCAGTAACTCGCTTAGCCCGATTGAGGGCCTAGACCTCGCGCTGCTTCGCTTCGTCAATTTGTCAATCGGCTTGCAAATTTGACCCCGCGTATTGCCTCATCTGAGGATGTTACTTTCGCTTGACGGATGTAGCTCCGACTGTCGGCCGGGCCGAGGTTGCGTCGTTGCTCGCAGGATCGGAGGGACTGGGGACGTCGCGGAGTGCCCATCACACGCAGCGCCGGCCCCAGTCCCGGGATCACCAATGGTGGCCGGTGCCGTACCCCCGGCCATGCGCGGGATGATCACCTCGGCTGCGTTGCGTCTGAGTGATCGCAACAAGCGCTGCACGATGGTGTGCTGCGGCGGCCCGAATTGTTCGGGGGAGTGTTCGGCGAGACGACCGAGGATGGCCAGCGCGGTCAGACGAGGTTCGGCCGCCAGCCAGCGCTCGATGTCGGCGAGGTGCGGATCGAGCATCGATGGCATTTTCATGCGCTTTTTGTATGGCTTGTGCATGCGCCGATGGATGATGCGCTGCTCCCCCAGATGCACATCATTGCCGAGCCCCTTCGCGAACGCTGCCGCGTTCGTTGCCGGAGCCGGTGGGCTGGCTGCTGCCGCGAGCTTGCCCGCTCGGGCGCCGACGCGCGTGCCGAGCTCCGTCTGGGCGTCCCTCATCTCGGCCAGCAGGGCCACGGGATCGAGCGTGCGATAAAGCTCTCGAAGACGCCGTTTGACGCCTTTGCTCAACTTCGGATGCGCCAGTGCGCGCGCATAGGGCGTGGCCGGAACATGATAGCGCTTGATCACTTTCGCGCCCTCGCGTCGCTTGTCCTTCAGTTTGAAGGACGGCTGGAAGAAGTTGGTGTGCAGCCGCGATGCGGCATACAAGCGTTCCAGCACGCGTGTCGTCTCGACGCCATCGAAGCGACCGTATCCCACCAGTCGCCGGACGACCGCGCCATTCTTCTGCTCGACGAACGCCTGATCATTCTTCTTGTAGGCGCGCGAGCGTGTCACCTCGATCTTTTGCATGCGACACCAGGGCACGACGACATCGTTCATAAACGCGCTGTCGTTGTCGAAGTCGGCGCCACGAATGAGCCAGGGAAACAGGTTCTGTGCGCACTCCATGGCTCGCACGACGAGGCCGCTCTCGCGCGTCACCAACGGCATGCATTCGGTCCAACCGGTCGCGACGTCGACCATCGTCAACGTCTGAATGAACGAGCCAGCTACAGATGTGCCGCCATGAGCCACCATGTCGACCTCGCAGAACCCCGGCGGCGGATCGTGCCAGTCGTTGAACGTCCGGATCGGAACTTCACGCCGTACCGCCGAATAAAAGCCGACCCGCCGGCGCTTACCGCCGGCTGCGGCAATTTTGGTCTCGACCAGCAGGCGATCAATCGTGGCTGCGCTGACGCCGAGCACCAGCGCTCGATCGGCATGGTCGAGCTTGAGCCGGCCATGCCGCTCCAGCGAAGGCAGCAACGTCGGAATCATTACCCTGAGCCGCTTGCCGCAGATCCGATCCGAGGCCTCCCACAGCGCCACCAGCGCATCCCTGATAGGGGCGCCATAGGTCGGCCTTCGCTGCCGCCGGGCCTCCGGCGAAATTGCGACATGGATGGCAAGCGCCCGAACCGCGTGCTTGCGATGCCAGCCCGTCACCGCGCAAAGCTCGTCGAGAATGCGCCCCTTATCTGCCCGCCCCGCAGATCGATAGCGGTCTACCACCGCCGCCGTGATCTCGCGCCGCGCACCCATGCTGATCCGTCCTGCCATCGGCGACACCGATCCGATTCGGTATCGCCGCCCTAATCCTGACGGTCAGTTCTCCGGTAACATTATTGATGAGGCAATGCGCCCCCTACAGGTTGGTCTGTTGCGCGAAAGCGCCATCACCGCGTCGTGGATATCGGCCGGGATTGTCAGCGGGCTATCGAGCGGCTTTTCGGCCCACGCCCGCCATCGATCGAAGCATCTTTCATCGGACGACCCTGTATGCTTTTGCCCGCCTGCTACGCGGCATGCCGCCCCATGCTGAGGTGCGTTACCTCGCCTTTGACCGCGCCCGACGCGCCGCGCAAGCGCTTGCCGGCGTGGGGCGCGGAGGCTGATGCTCGCTTTCTCTGGCCGCAGGGACGCTGGCACTGTCGGCGCTGGCCCTGCCGGGCACTGGCACTATCGGCTCTGGTCGCTACGGAGGTCGTGGTGCGAGAGGCCGGTTCGATCAACCCACCATCGGGATAATCCCGCGCATGCGGATCGGCAAGAGCGGGTTGTAAAATCACGAACGATTGACTTCGAGGCGGCTAATCCCGCCAGAAGTCCTTGAACCGCGTCGCCCGCAGCATGCCGATATAGGCGAACATCAGGAGCCCGCCACCTTCGGCCGCGCGCATCAACATTTCCGCTGCCGTCTGCCATTCCGGCCGCCGCTGCATCGGCTTGGGTAGGGCGGCGATGTAGTGCCGGCATCGCCCAAGGTGCGCAGCGTGCCGCCATCGGGCAGTTCGATCGTGTCATCCTGGACCGCCTAGACCCATAGAGCCCCACTGGTCGGCGTCGACCGGCACGCCGGCGCGGATGCCGATCGTACCGACGTGGACAGTCGCCGTAGTAGACGAGCCAGCATTCGAGGCGTTCGGGATAGCGGCGGCGGGTGAGCGGGCATGCCGCCATCAAAGCGCGGTCCGGCCGGCTAGGCAACCGCCTACGGGTTGGGCCTGAAGGAGATCGAACGCTGCCGTTTGCGAGCGGTGGGTCAGTTTGATTGTGGCAGCGTTGTTAACTGGAAAACGGCCGACTTCGGGCGCATGTTGGCTGGATGGAACGAGAGAAATACGAAACCCAGCTGAAATGCCCTATGTGCGGCCGGATCGGTCTTGCCGATATGTCGGACGCCAAATCATATAAGATTGGCGATGACGATACGAGGGTGGATGCCGTAACCCAAGGGTTTGAGATCAAGGGTAAGGACGTGATCTGTTCCACCTGTCAGGTGTCCGCACTATGAGCCATCCCAAACGCCCTAGGGACCCCAACCAGCTCGCCAAATCGATTATAGCGACAGGATGGTGACGGTCGATTCCGGCTTGAAAACGTATGCGGTCGGAGCATATTCGGAAAATGGCCCCGGATTTGGCTGTGCCCCCATTAACGCACGAGGAATTCGTCTCGTTGCGAGACGGCGCCAAAGGCTTGATGCACCGCATCCCGATCGAACACAAAAAACGATTGATCGAACTGGGGTACATCGAGGAATTGTTGGGTGGCCTTCGGTTGACGAACGCCGGCAGGACGAGGATCGCGCAAGGCAAATAGTCCTGCCATACCTTCGAAGCAACGACTCTGGATTCGCTGAAACGTCGCTGCCGCTACCCACCCAGCCCAAAACGGCAAAGGCTCACCAGCGGGCTTCCCTGAGTCATGGCGGGGTGTGTCTAAATTTCGACAGGCCCAAAGGGAAATGCCCCCCCCGGGCGGGGATTTTAATTGAAAATTGAGCAAATCAGGCTGGCTTTTTGCCCGGCGGCCTGACCCTATCGTTCGACAGTAAGCCCAGGGTCTCGCGAATATGGGCGACAGAAGACTTTCCAAGATCTTGAAAGCTCAGCAGCGTTTCATCGGCCGTCTCGCGGACCTCGCCAACCGTCTCGATCCCCGCGGCCACAAGCGCGTTGCGAATCCGGGCCGGAAGTTCGACGTCGCTGATCGGCGTATCGTCCGGTGGCCATGGCGTTGGATCGAGCTTATTCGGTTCGCTCATTTCCCTTTCGCCTCCAGCGGATCGACGCCGGTCCAGCCGCGGAGGGTTTGGCTCATCAGTCGGCACGGCTTGCTTCAGATTATTTTCAACCGGTTCAGCGTAGTTTGTGCGAAACGCAAGGCCGATAAATCCCACCACCACCAAGACGGCTCCCGCGACCATTAGCCAATGCGGATATTCCATTTTGGAGCACTCCTATGAGCAGCCCCTCATTTCTTCGCCTTCAGCCCGAGCTCGACCAGCCGGCGGATGGCCTCGGGACGGGTGGCAACGCCGTGTTGTTCGCGCCATCGATCGATCGAAGATAGCTCTCCGTCTTGCCAGCGCATCCCGATTTGCTTGCCCCGGCCGGTAGTCGGCGGCCGGCCACGTCTCTTTTTCGGGGTACCCTTAATTGACTTCGCCATAATTCCGGGTACCATAAAAACAGCCCGACGGGAAGGTGATAGCTCCCGCGCCGGGCCTAACCCTGATCAAGAGAGGCACTTATCCCCATGACCCGAGCTGACCCGCGTCTTAGCACGCCACCCACAAACTCGTCCAAAATCAACCAGCCCGAATCTGTCGACCCGACACGGCGGCGCTTCCTATCCGTTGCCGCCGGCGCTACTGCGGTTATAGCCGGGGCAAGCCCGGCAATCGCACTTCCGATGAACGCGGACCCCGCGCAAGCGGATCCCGTTTTCGCAGCCATCAAGCAGCACAAGGTAGCGCTTCGTGCATCCAAAGCGGCCTCCGCCGAGTCGCACAGGCTGATGAAGCTTGCCGACGAAGCAGTAGGGGAGCGAAGTATCCAGGTGCTCGACATGCGCGAGCCGAGCACGCCGCCCGGATGGCACCCCTTCGTGACGGTCAATTGCTGGATCGATATCGAGACGTATGTCAAGTGATCAGGCCGCGTTGCTCCGCACGCTCATCAAGGCCGCAGGCTTGCTGGCGCCCTCGCAAAAGAACGGGGTGGCGTGATGGATAGCAACATCGTCAAATTCCCCTACAGGGCGTCTCGCCGTGTCTATTCCAAGATGCCGCGGAGATCGAAGAACGGCACGCCGGGGGCGCGAGCAGCGAAAGCCGCGGCACTGCAATCACCGCCGGCCGACATCGTCCACCTGCCTCTGCGGGCCCCAGATCGCAGGAAGCTGCGGGAAAGTCCGCTGCGTGATCACATCGCGATAGTCTCGTTTGGCGCAACAGTCGTCGGGAAAATGCGGAACGCAGAATTGAAGGGCGAATCGCTTGCGGCGATCCAGCCCGAGGTCCGGGATGAATGGCTGGAAACCTTGGACCGCGCGATTGAAGCGGTGGAAACGGTGGGAGCCGGGTTCGTCCTGGCGATGAAAACCCTGAAGGCGCTGCAGTCGGAAACTTCCGACTTTCCGTTAAATTTACCGGATAGGGACAGCCTGTCCTAAAATTAGCGAGGGGCGCGGGGTCGAGAGGCCTCGCGCCCTTTCCCATCACCGCTTTAACCTCCTAGCATGAGCCGCCAGCCGCTGACGGTTGCGCTTTCGATGAGATCGCCGACAGCGCTTCACGGACTTCGCTCCACCTGGCAAAGAGTTTCTGAGTACTCTGATCACAATCCACGGCTCTGCATCTTTAAATATCTTCTGGCGAACCAATTCGCCCGGCCAGGTTAAGGGATCGCAACCCGGCTCGACGAGGTCGACGAGGACAACACCGTCGCGAGGCCCCAACACGCCTGGAGGCAACTTGACCACGCCAGTAAAGGCGTCGGGAACACACACAGCGCCAACGCCCTTGGGACTGTGTCCGGCAAATCCCCCTAGGTGCACCGTGCCCTTGAACGGCTGATCAAGTCGCTGAAGCTGCTTCCGTGCAAAGGTGCGGCCATCGCTCTTGTGATGGTACGTGCCGTCGCGATGATAACTCGCGTGGTTGTTTCCTTCAGTTCGGGGCATGAAGACGAAAAACTCATCTTTCCACGAACGCCGGACCCATAGGGTGAGCCAGAGCCCGGAGTCACGGACGGCCACGCCGTAAAGGTGGTCGCCAGGAACTGATGACCCGAGCTTCATTAGCCCGACCTTGGCGTTGGGCTTTTTTCTGATGGCGTCGAAAACTTCGCGCCACCTTGCTAGATCATCAGGCTCGAGCATTTCCGAATCGTAGCCCTGATATCTAAGCCAGCCCTCGAAGCTCTTGAGATCGTCTTCACTAATGAAATGGTTCATTGCTCAACCCGGGGTTCAAGTAGTGCGCCACCTAATCCTCGCGGCCCGCGCCGAGTCGCCTATGCGCTAGCCGCGATCGGCCGGCACTCGACAGCCTGCGGAAATCGGACTCACCACGGGCCTTCCTACGGGCTTGGCGGGCCTATTGCTCGCGAATCTCGGATTTTTCAACTTGATCGGGCTTATACGGCGTCTGACTTTTGCGCGAATTTGATTGTTGAGACAGGCCATTTTCCATTGTGGCCCTTGATAGAGATCCGAAGGCCATGGGCTTCATCAAGCCAAATCTTCTCGACCGTCCCGGCTTTCCCGTCGGTGAGTACGACGGCTTTTCCGACGAGATCGGCCTGCGCGTCCTCGAACGCGCGGAGTATCGTTAACGCGTAAGTTTTCACTGGCATCGCTCTCCAAAGCTTGGGGCCTGACGTTCATGCTTCGTCGACTATCCCATCACTCGCGGACGTCGTCGCCAAATCTACGTTGATGAACGAGGTCGACATCGGCAGGAAGCAGAGCGGCCAGGGCGACCCAATAACGATCGGTTGCTCGCCGCTGTCCATCAGCCGGAACGCGTCGCCCGTCCAAAACCCGATTTTGACTTCGCTTTTCCCTATCAGCTTCACGTCTGGCGGTTGGCCGGCTGCCGAAACAATCAACAGCAGACGCTCCTTGGCGGGCGGTTTCTGATCAACAGTCATCCATTTGATCGTCGCCATCACTTAGCCCTTTCCCGGAAGCCGCCGCTGCAGCCATTGCTTCCCATGTGCTTCCCATCGTCGGAATTCTGGGAAGCAGGTCGGGCCAAATGAAGTGGACCCCAGACGTGGGACCATGGATCGCCGGAGTTAAGGTGTGATCTCGCCTGCCTTTGTCCTTCAAGATCAAGCAGCTTCCTTCTGCTGTTTTTGCGTCTGCTGTGGGTATGTGGGCAACGCCTTTGCGTTGTCCAAGCGAAGCGTCATATCCACAGTCTTCTTCGCCGCCTCGATTCTGTCCGTGCCGGCGCGCCACGCCGCCATGGGAAACTGGTTGTTCATCGCCTGATGTGGGCGGCGATGATTATAAAAGTTCATCCATGATCCGATGCCGTCTCGCGCTTCGCGCCCGTCAGCATAGGCTTTCAGATGCACTTCCTCGTATTTGATCGAGCGCCACAGCCGTTCGATGAAAATATTGTCCATGAAACGACCGCGTCCGTCCATCGAAATCGCGATGCCTGCGGCCTCGAGCCTGCCGGTGAAGGCGGCGCTGGTGAACTGCGCGCCCTGATCGGTGTTGAATATTTTCGGCGTGCCGTGTCGCGTCAGAGCCTCGTCGAGCGCGGCAATGCAAAAGCCCGTGTCCATCGTGTTCGACAGGCGCCATGCCAGAACTGCTCGGCTGGCCCAGTCGATGATCGCCACCAGATACAGAAAGCCATGCGCCATCGGAATATAGGTAATGTCGCTGGCCCAGACATGGTTGGACTCGGTGATTGCCACGCCGCGCAGCAGATAGGGATAGATCTTGTGGCTGGGCGCGGCTTTGCTGGTGCCGGGGCGCGGAACCAGTGCCTCGATCCCCATCACGCGCATCAGCCTTTGCACACGCTTGCGGTTGATGCCGTGGCCTGCCTGGTTCAGTTCGAACACCATCCGCCGCGAGCCGTAGAACGGCCGCTTGAGATGCAGTTCGTCGAGCCGCCGCATCAAGGCCAGATCATCAGCGCCGATGACAGGCACCGGGCGATAGACGCCCGAACGCGCCAGATTCAGCAGCACACATTGCCGGCGGACCGACAAATTCTCAGAAGGCCGCTCCACCATGGCCCTACGCTCGGGGACGCTCATCGCCCGGGCCTCCTGGCTAAGAAATCCCTTTCAACCGTCAACTGGCCAATCTTGGTGTAAAGCTTCGCCGTCTCGCGCTCGTGCTCCTCCTCGCCATTCCCCGAAGCGCTTGCGCCGCGCGCGAAAAGGCTCGCGACGTTGTCGAGAACCTGCTTCTTCCAGCCGTAAATCTGGTTCGGGTGAACGCCGTGGCGCTTCGCCAGCTCCGGCACCGTCGCTTCCTCGCGCAGCGCCTCCAGGGCAATTTTGGCCTTGAACGTCGCATCAAACTTCTTGCGTGATTTGGTCATCGCCGTGCTCCATGGGTTGAGACACAGCAGGACGCTTCACACCTTAACGAGTGGTCCTATATCCGGGGGCCAGAGCCGGTCGCGGAAATCTGGACAGAACGATAAGTGGAATTTCTGCCTGACAGCGGCGATAATTGCCGTGAACAGGAGAGACCATGAGCAGACGACCCCGGCGGAACCACTCACCGGCCTTCAAGGCGAAGGTGGCTCTGGCCGCCATCAAGGGCGATCGGACGATAGCCCAGCTGGCGGAGCATTTCGACGTTCACCCCAATCAGATTACGGCCTGGAAATCACAGCTTGAGGGCGGCGCCTCTGATATTTTCGGATCGGGGGGCGGGACGCCGGCCACGCCCGCGGTCGATGTGAAGTCGCTGCATGCCAAGATCGGGGAGCTGACGCTGGAGAACGATTTTTTAGAAGGCGCGCTCACCAAGGCGGGATTGCTGAGCGCAAAGCGATGATCGACCGTAAGCACGATCTGTCGATCACCAAGCAGGCAGAGATTTTGAAGGTCAGTCGCGGCAGCGTGTACTATCTGCCGCGTCCAGTCTCTTCAGCCGACCTCGAGATCATGCAGCGTCTCGATCGGCTGCACCTGGAGTATCCCTTCGCCGGTTCGCGTATGTTGCGAGGCCTGCTGGCTTTGCAGGGGTGCAAGATCGGCCGCCGGCATGTGAAGACGCTCATGCGGCGGATGGGGATAGAGGCGCTCTATCGCCGTCCGCGCACCACCAAGCCCGAGCCCGGCCACAAGATCTATCCGTATCTGCTGCGCGGCATCGAGATCCGGCGGCCGAACCAGGTCTGGGCCATGGACATCACGTACATTCCGATGGCGCACGGCTTCGTCTATCTCGCCGTGGTGCTGGACTGGGCGACACGTCGTGTTCTGTCGTGGCGGCTGTCGATCACGATGGAGGCGGCCTTCTGCGTCGAGACCCTGGAAGATGCCTTGGCTCGCCACGGCAAGCCGGACATCTTCAACACCGATCAGGGCTCTCAGTTCACCGGCGCGGCGTTCACCGGCCTGCTCGCCAGCAATGGCATCGCCATCAGCATGGATGGCAAAGGGGCCTGGCGGGACAATGTGTTCGTCGAACGGCTGTGGCGCAGCGTCAAATACGAGGAGGTCTATCTGCGAGCCTACGAAACCGTCGGCGAGGCGCGACATTCGATCGGCCGGTATCTCGACTTTTACAACGGCCGACGTCCTCATTCGAGTCTTGACGACATGACCCCGGATCAAGCCTACTTCGATCTTCCGCCGCTCCGCGCGGCGGCCTAACCTCGGCAGAGGCTCCACTTATCGACGCGGAATTTTTGTTCAGACAACCGGGGCCAGCTCAGCCACTTCAAAATCCTTATCTAAGTCATTGGTATTGTTTGGTGAGCGCGGTGGGACTCGAACCCACGACCCCATGATTAAAAGTCACATTGAGCGGGGGTGGCCTGACAGACGTCAACCCGATCCAAACTCATGCATCACCCATGGCCCTCGATAGATTGTCGCCGATACGCTCAGAGGCTCGACGAACCGGGTCATCGGCTAAGTGAGCATATCGTTGAGTAGTTTCCACGTTTGAGTGTCCTAGCAGGCGACCGATGATCGGAAGGCCAAGGCCAGCTCCAACGCCGATCGATGCGTGTGTATGTCGGAGATCGTGCATCCTAACTCCCGAAAGACCTGCGCGCTTCGTGATGGCGCGCCATGGGCGTTGAAGGTCGGCCCGTGGCTTCTCGTCATCCGCGCCGGCAGATTGGCCGGCGATCACAAATTCTCCGATGCGGGGCAGCGAAGATAGAATCAAAAGAGCAGGGGTGTTGAGTACAATGGTTTTCTTTCCGCTTTTCGAATCCGGCAGAAAGAGTAGGCCCCGCTCTAAATCGACATTCGGCCAGCGGAGATCAAGAATTTCGCGGAGGCGGGCGCCGGTCAGAAGCAGCAAGCGAATTGCTGCCGCGGCGTAAGGACTGATTTTTGTGATGCGCTTATCCGGCTTTGCCGCGTGCTTTGAAGTCCTTCGAGTTTCGTCGATTTCGTACGGAATACCTTTAGTCTCCGCTTCTCGAATAGCGTCGCCAAGCCGCAACATCTCATCAGAGGTCAGATACCTCTCGCGAGGCTGCTCCGGAAAAAGCTGTACGCCGCGCGCGGGGTTGGCTTCGATGGGTATCCGTCTGGTTTTGACACCCCAAGTGAACATAGCTGAAATCAGCGATACCACACGATTTGCAGTCGGCTTTGTGCGAAGGCCGATTTTCCTATGCAGCCGGACGATATCGGTGTGACTAACTTCGAAAGCCCGCTTTGAACCAAGTTCCGGAAGCACGTGAACCCGGAAGTACATTGCATAGAGGGCCGTCGTTCGCGGCTTGCAGGTTGGGCGGATTTCTTCCTCCATAAAGACCCGCTCAATATCGGCAATTGTCACCGCCTTGCGATCAATGGCCTTCTCCTTGGCCGGATCGGCTCCGAGCCGAACACGGGCAAGGACGTCCCGTGCCGCTTTTCTTGCAGCATCGGCTGAAAATGTGGTGCTGCTTCCGATGGTGTAGCGCCGTGTGGGCGCTCCCCGACCGCCACCATTGGCGCGATAATCCACCACGAATGATTTTGCGCCATTCGGGGTTACGCGGACGCCGAACCCAGGCAGTTCTGCGTCGTATTCGATGTAAGTGGACGTGCGCGGGATGAGTGCGGCGACTGAGGTTTTGGTGAATCTATTGGGGGTCACAAGAAACTGCTCCAGACCCCATGTAGGCACCGTGTAGGCACGGCCCGGTCAATCTACCGGAAAGGGCGGCTATCTCGGTACTTGAAAAAGCCTTTATTTAAAAGGACTTTATACAAGTTATGAACGAATAAGAACGCCTGGGAATTTCAGGCAATGAAGTAGAATCAGTTTTGGGTACTGCAGGTCGTTGGTTCGAATCCAGCTGCCCCGACCAAATAGCTCGCAAATTCCACCAGCTTGACGGCTCGCCCGCGACGGCGCGGCCGGCGCCGGTTGGCATCATCTCGGCGAGGGTGTGTCCGGCAGCTGCTCGGCGGGACCCGTCGGGGCGTTCGCCTCGCGACTGTGTTCCGGCACCTGCGGCAGCCTGAGTTGCCGTGTCGCACGTGATGGCCGTCCGAGCTTGGCGTCATAACGCTCCGCCAGGTCGAGCAGGCGTTTCCTGGTGAAGGGGTCGGCTTTGTCGGCCATCGCCCGGATGCGGTCAGCCTGCTGCTTGAAATAATCGTCGTTCATGACATCCCCATGGCAATCGACCGGATCAGATTGCACAACGATTTTTCGGATCGCCACCACGAAATAGAGCTTTCGTTAATCTCGGGATGAGCGAGAAAATCCGGACTCCGTTCGTTCTCCGTGAACAGAAGGAGTCCGGCGCGTCGCTTGAGAAATTCGCTCAGCGGAAAATCTGCGCTGAGGGCGCTTGCTGGCATCTCCGCCGAACCGGTTTCTGGTTCGGTCAGGCCTTGACGTCGAGGACAGCTTCTCGTTCGGCCTGGTTCTCCGTGGCCAACACGTCCAGCACGTCCTGATTGATCTTGCGGGGCGGCGCCTTGGTGGTCTGGTCGGCGACGAGCTGGACTCTGGCCTGCGTCACGGTGGCAGGTACGGGATATATATCCATGGAACCCTCCTGCCTAAAAATGGCAAGCGCACGTTTACGCTTTGTAAAGAGGTTGGGTTAATGCGCCGAATCATTGGGTTAACGCACCCAATCATCACCGCGAATTGAACGGCTATTCAAGGTTCGCGCTTACCGCTGCGAAGCCTGCCACGCCAGCAGCCGCCGCTCGGCCAGCGACATCGCGACCGAGGTGACATAGCCGGTCACGCCGAGCAGAATCACGCCGGCGAACAGATCGGCGGATCGGAAGGCGCGCGCCGACAGCAGCACCCAGTGGCCGAGGCCATCGAGGCCGGCGAGGATTTCGCAGACCACCGCGAGGATCAACGCCACCGTCAGGCTGAGGCGCATGCCCGCGAGAATATCGGGACTGGCCGACGGCAACGCGATTTTGAAAATCACCGCCAGCCGCGACATCTGCAGCGACCGCGCCACCTCATAGAGGCTGGGCTCGACCGCGGCAAAACCATGAATGGTCGCCAGCATGATCGGCCAGATCGCGCCTAACGCGATCACGAACAGCGCCATGCCCTGGGTCAGCCCGAACGCCGCGATGGCGACCGGAATGATCGCGGAGACCGGCAGCGGCCGCAAGAACTCCAGCGACGGCGCCACATAGGTCCGCATCGGGCGCGACGACCCGATCATCGCGCCGATGGCGATGCCGGCGATCGATGCGGCGAGCCAGCCATAGGCCATGTGTTCGAGCGTGCCGATAAGCTTGCTCCAGAGGTCACCGGAGGAAAAACCGCGCAGCAGCGAAGCCCAGGCCCGGTCGGGCCCGGGCAGGAACACCGGCGATACCAGCTTCCAATTGGCGACCAGTTGCCAGAACGCAATGAATCCGGCGGCAACCGCAAAGCTCGCCACGCGCCAGACGATCGCGCCGCCTTTCACAGGCTGTCTCCGCTCAACGCGGCGCGGCCGAACAGGCGGCGCTGCGCCACGGTCAGCAGCAGGTTCAGCGCGTAACCGATGGCGCCGATCCAGACCAGATAGGCCAGCATCAGGTCGGGACGAAGCGCCTGCTGCGCCAGCATGATACCGGCGCCGAGGCCAAGCGGATTGATCGCGATCTCGACGGTGACAGCGACGATCAGCGCGATACCGGCGGAGAGGCGAAACGCCACGAATATCCGCGGCAAGGCCGCGGGGATGATGATTTTGAGGACTCGCTGCGCCGCGGGCAGCCGAAGCACGCGCGATACTTCCATCAGCCGTGGTTCGACGCTACGAACGGCCGCACGGCTCAGAATCAGGATCGGCCAGATGCAGGCAAAGGCCACGATGACGATTTCCATGCGGTAGCCGAACCCGAGCGCGATCAGCGCAATCGGCAACAAGGCGATCGATGGAATCGGCCTGACCGCCTCGACCGTCACTTCCATCAGGCGATCGAGCGTATCGGAAATGCCGAACGCGATGCCGAGCGCAAGCCCGATGAGGCTGCCGATCGCAAGGCCCGCAAACGTCGCGAACAGCGTGTCGCGGGTCGCCGCCAGGATCGAGTGGTCGGCCAGGGCGCCCGCCAGCGCCGCGACGATCTCACTCGGCGGCGCCAGGCTGTCGCTCTGCAGATGTGTCGCGCGCGCCCAGCCCTCGAAAGCCAATAGCGCGCCAATCGGCAGCAGCAAGGGCTTGGCGCGGTCGAGCGTCACTGTTCGGTCGCCTTGATGAAGTCGAACAATTCGCGCCGCAGCCGCAGGAATTCCGGATGTTCGCGGGTCGCCAGCTGATCGCGCGGGCGAGGCAGATTGACCGCAAGTTCAATGCCGATCCGTCCGGGATGCGGCAGCAGGCCGACGACGCGGTCGCCGAGATAGATCGCCTCGTCGAGATCGTGGGTCACGAAGATCACGGTGGCGTTGCTGGCCGCAACCAGCGACAGCACCTCGTCCTGCAATCCCTGCCGCGTCATCGCATCCAGTGCGCCGAACGGCTCGTCCATCAGCAGCGCCTTCGGCTCCTGCGCCAGGCAGCGGGCGATCTGCAGGCGCTGCTGCATGCCGCCGGACATCTCCGCCGGATATTTTTCGGCGTGGCCGGGCAGGCCGACCTTGCGCAGCAACGCGTCGATGCGGGCAGGGCGCTCGGTTACGGAAATCCCGCCCGCCTCGAGCGCGAGCGAGACGTTGCCCGCCGCGGTACGCCACGGCAGCAGCGCTTTGCCATAGTCCTGGAACACGATTGCGATCTCGCGGCGCGGCTGCAGCATCGGCTGGCCGTCGAACGTCACCGCGCCGCTGGTTGGCTGATAGAGACCGGCCGCGAGGCGGAGTGCGGTGGTCTTGCCACAGCCGGACGCGCCGACGATGCAAAGGAATTCGCCGGGACGCACGCCGAGGGTCAAATTCTCGATGATGGTCTTGCCGCCAAGCATCAGCGTGACGTCCGCAAACGCGAGCTGCGGCGTGGCGAGGGGGGACACGGGCGCCTCCTGGCGTTTCGCGGCGATGGCCATGACGTCAGTTTCCGCTGCCTGGGGGATAGACGAAGTTGATGGTCGAGCGCAGGTGCTCCGCCAGCATGGCCTGGGCGCCGGGAACGTCGCGCGAGAGAACGCAGTCGGCGAGCAACTGATGCGCGCGGACGAATTTCTTACCGCTGTCGAACTGGCGCATCATCACGCGGCGATAGCGGTACGCCTGGTCGTAAAGGTCGGAATGGGCGGCGAGCATGCGTTTCGAGCCACAGGCCCCAAGCAAGGCGGTATGAAAGCCCTTGTGCAGCCGGTCGAAATCCTCAGCACCTTCGCGGAATTCGTTGCCGGTGCGCTCGATATGCCGGCGCATCTGGTGCAGCGCGCTCAGAATGCCGGCCTCCCAGGCATCGTCGCCCTGGGCGATCGCGAGCCGGATTGCCTCGATCTCGACCGCGGTTCGCATGCAGGTGATGTCGTCCAGATCCTCACGGCTGACGTCGGCGACGCGGAAACCTCGTTGCCCGATCCCGACGATCAAGCCGCGCGAAATCAGCCGCGATAATCCTTCGCGCAACGGCGTCGCGCCAATCTCGTAGCGCTCGACCAGATCGACGATCCCAAGCCGCGCCCCCGGCGCGAGATGGCCGGCCAAAATATCCTGCTCGACCAGCGTCGCGGCGCGCTCGCTCAAGGTGCCGGCTTCGCTGGCGGGTTGGTTTGGATTGCGCTCGGGAGCCGGCATGACAAAGGCCTCAATTCAGGACCAGTTTGGCGGTGTCGAGCTTCGACTGCAGCATTTTCTGCGACGACATGACGTCGATCCACCACGCCAGTTGCTCGGGCTTCAATACCGGTTCGGACTGGTTCGGCGGCATCGCCTTGACCAATTCGAGTGGCTGCCTGGTGAACTTTGAAATTGACGCGGACGCCTTCTCGCGGTCGCTGTTGACGATTTGCGCAGATTCATCGAGCGCTTCGCGGAATTTCTTGATGGTGGCGGCATTCTTGTCGGCCCATTCGCGCGACGCGGCGTAGAAAATGATCGGATCGGTGCGCGCGAGTTCGACTGCATAGCGCGCCCCGACCGAGCCCAGCCCCGCATTGAGCATGCGCGTCACCAACGGCTCGGCCGTGAGCACGGCATCGACACCGCCGGACTTGATGATATCAGACATGGTCGGGAAGGTGACCTCAACGAAATTGACGCTTTTGGGGTCGACGCCTTTCTCCACCAGCCATTTGACGAACAGCACGTGCAGGAAGGCGTTCAGGCCGGGGGCGCCGACTTTCTTGCCGACGAAATCCTTCGGCTCCTTGATGGTGATGCCGTTGCGCACGAAGGCGGTGATGTTGCCGTTCGACACAGGATTCATGATCGACGCGCCGGCGATGGCAACGAGGTCAAGCCCGCCGTCGACGGCCTGCAGGAACACGGTCGAGGTCGGTCCGCCGATCTGGATCGAGTTCGACAGGATCGCCGCGGGAATGTTCGAGTTGATGCCGATCGGCGTCATCTCGACGTCAAGCCCGTGCTTTTTGAAGATACCCTCGTCGACCGCAACCATGGCGGAGGCGCAATCCGACGTCGCGGTGCAGCCGATCTGGATCTTCGTCTGCGCGGCAGCAGATCCGGCCAGCGCCAGGCTGAACGCAATGCTCGCAAGGATCTTTTTCACCGTGGTTTCCCCATTTTACATTTTTAAGACTTGATTATCGATATTTTATCGGATCATATATTCCAATCAAAAGCAAGGGCTCAACACATGAAACTCGCAACATTCAAATCCGGCGGTCAGGAGAAGATCGCGATCGTGCATTCCGGAGATGCCCGTTTGTTCGACCTGGCGGCGGCCTCAAGCCGCGACGGAAATGCGAATCCGGCGTTTGCGTCGATGCTGGCCTTGATCGATGCCGGCCCGCGTGCGCTCGAACAGGCGGCGGCGGCGTTCGACAAATACGTCAAGGACGACGCGCTGTCGGTTGCCGTAGCGGGTGCCGAGATTCTTGCGCCGGTGCCGGAACCGCGGCAGATGCGCGACGGCATGTCGTTCCCGCTGCATATCCTTCAGGCGCCGCGCGGCCAGCTCAAACTCGCGGCGCGCGCCAAAAACGACATGGCGGAACTGGCGCGGCTCGACGCCGAACCGCTCGGCGAATTGCCGGAGGTCTATCGCAAACAGCCGATCTACTACATCACCAACCGCTTCAGCGTGCGCGGTCCCAACACGACCGTGAAATGGCCGCGCTACAGCCAGGTGATGGACTACGAACTCGAATTCGGCATCATCACCAGGAACAAGGGCGCCAATATTTCCGCCGCAAAAGCCCGGGATCACATCTTCGGCTATACGATCTTCAACGATTTCTCGGCGCGCGACGCCCAGCGCATCGAAATGGAGGGCCGGCTTGGCCCCGCCAAGGGCAAGAGTTTTGACGGCGGCAATGTCATGGGTCCGTGGATCGTGACGCCCGACGAGATCGGCGATCCCTATCATTTGAAGATGGAAGTCCGCGTCAACGGCAAGATGCGTTCGCAAGGGGTTTCCGACGGCATGCTATTTTCGTTCGAGGAGATCATCGAGCACGTGACCAGGGATGAGACGTTGATGCCCGGCGAATTCATTGGATCAGGCACGGTCGGCAATGGCTGTGGACTGGAAATCGGCTGGTATCTGGAACATGGCGATGAGATCGAACTTGAAGTCGAGAAGATCGGCGTCCTGAAAAATCGGGTCGAACGCCAGGACGCGAAGGCCGCTTAAGGCCCAGACAAAAAACACAGAGTGAGGAAACGCCATGGCGCGTAAATTGATCGATATTTCCGTTCCCCTGCAAAACGACGTGCCGGCCGATCCGCCCGGCGGTCACCCGACCATCCAGTACATCGATCACCAGCAGGGCCTGCCGCGCATGCTGCAGTTCTTCGAGGGGTTGAAGGCCGAAGACCTGCCGGATGGCCAGGGCTGGGCGGTCGAACAGGTGCAACTCTCGACCCACAACGGCACGCATCTGGATGCGCCCTGGCACTTCCATCCGACCATGAACCGCGGCGAGCGCTCATGGACCATCGACGAAGTGCCGCTGGAGTGGTGCCTGCAGCCCGGCGTCAAACTCGACTTCCGGAATTTCGCGGATGGCTATGTCGCGACCGCCAGGGATGTCGAAGCCGAACTCAAGCGCATCGGCCATACCCTGTCGCCGCTGGAGATCGTGGTGGTCAATACCAGCGCGGGAGCCAAATACGGCCGGCAGGACTACGTCACCTCGGGCTGCGGCATGGGTTATGAGGCGACGATGTATCTGCTGGAGCGCGGCGTGCGGCTGACCGGCATCGATGGCTGGAGCTGGGACGCGCCGTTCGTCTACACCGCGAAGAAATATGCCGAGACCAAGGACGCCAGCCTGATCTGGGAAGGCCACAAGGCGGGCCGCCACATCGGCTATTGCCATATCGAGAAGCTGCATAATCTCGAGCAATTGCCATCGACCGGCTTCATGGTGTCGTGCTTTCCGGTCAAGATCGAGCGCGCTTCCGCCGGCTGGACCCGGGCGGTTGCCATTCTCGACGGTTAAAGTTCTACTGCGCGTTCACGGCAGGCCAGAGCATAAGGTCCGAAGAGACCGACAGGGAGGATGTGATGAAGGGCCAACACCGCTGGTCGTATCGGGGATGCGCGTGCTGCGATGGAAGTACGCTCTCGCTGTCGGGCGCAAAACTCAGCCGGCGCCATTTCCTGCAGGGAATGACGGGCGCTGCGGCGCTGGCTGCGGTCGGTCTCGGTCAGCCGCCGGGTGCGGCGGCACAGGGCGCGGAAGCCGCAAAGCCGTTTCGCATCGATGTGCACCATCATCTGTCGCCGCCGACCTATATCGCAGCTTCCAGCGCCAGCAATTTCGGCGATCCCCTGATGAAGAACTGGACGCCGGCGAAATCGCTCGAGGATATGGACAAGGCCGGCGTCGCCGTCGCCATGCTTTCGGTGACGACGCCGGCCCTCAATTTCACGTCGGGGGAGACCGCGCGCAAGCTGGCGCGCGAGTGCAACGACTATGCAGCGAAGCTGATTGCCGACCATCCGGCACGCTTTGGAAGTTTTGCGGTGGTTCCGCTGACGGATGTCGAGGGCAGCCTGCAGGAGATTGCCTACGCGCTCGACACGCTCAAGGCTGACGGCATCGGCCTGATGACGAGCTACGGCGACAAATGGCTCGGCGATCCCGCGTTCCTGCCTGTGATGGAAGAACTCAACCGGCGCAAGGCTGTTGTCTACACCCACCCAACGGCGGCCAATTGTTGCGTCAATCTGGTCCGTACCCAGCAACCTGTCATGATCGAATTCGGCACCGACACGACCCGAACCATCGCCGACATCATCTTCAGCGGTAACGCGCAGAAGTTTCGCGAGATCAGCTGGATATTTTCGCACGCGGGCGGAACGATGCCGTTCCTGATCGAGCGCTTCGTCCGCAATGCATTTCTGGATCCGAAGGCCAAGGCAACCGTGCCGGACGGCACTTTGGCCGAACTCAGGCGCTTTTACTACGACACGGCGCAGACGTCGAACAAGGGCTCGATGGCGGCGCTCTCGGACATTATTCCGGTGTCGCAGATCCTGTTCGGCACCGACTATCCCTATCGAACCAGCATCGACCACGTGAAGGGTTTGCGCGAGGCGGGGGTGTTCACCGACGAGCAGCTCGCTGCCATCGAGCATGGCAACGCGCAGAAATTGTTGCCCCGGCTGGCAAGCTAGTCCGCGGCATCGGATTTGATACCGCGTCCAAGCGCGAATTGGCCGACCGGGCCTTCGACGTGGAAATCGATGCCCGTCATCGTGGCGAACAGATCGATATTGGTGGTGCCGATGGCGCAGCCACCAAGGCCCATGTCGGTCGCCGTCAGATACAGCGTCTGCAGCAACACGCCGACATCCTTCAGGATCAGCGAATAGGCGATCGAGCTGTACTTCCACGAAACGCGGTTAAAGCGCGCGGCGATCGTGATCAGGATCTGGGTCGAGGAGGGCGCGTTCATCGCGAATTCAGCCGACCCCAATTGCGCATCGAGCTCTTGCTCGTGGGCATCGATCTTCACCAGCGCGTGCCTGTCGGCATCATAGTGATAGAAGCCGCGCTCCAGCCCGTCGCAATTGGCGACGTTCAGATAAAGTTCGAGTTCGTACGCGCTGCCCGCGGCGGGATACGGCCGCGTGGTGTAGGCGATATCGGGACCATCGCCGCCAAAGTCGAGCTTGCTGGTCCACTTCGACTGCACGCGCGCGGTGCTTTCGAGAAATTGCGCGAGCTCGGTGAGCGTGATCGGCTGTCGGTCGTCGAAGTCGCGCGTCGAATGGCGCTCGCCCAGCAGCTTTGCGTATGGCGAGGGCGTTTCATGGGCCGCGGCCGAAAGTGGCTGCAGATCGATGGTCGTGCCGGGCCAGGGCGATCGCACCGCCGGTGGCGGCGCGATGACATCGGCGTAGGGATAGAGTCCCCCCAGTGGATTGGCCTGCCGGCCTTCGGTGCTGTGGGTGTGAAACAGCAGATCGTGAAAATCCCAGAGCACGAGGTTTTCGTCGCCCTCATTTGCGCGGCGGCCGTCGCCGCCCTTGGCGTCGATCTTGAAGAGGATTTTGCAATCCAGCAGCAATCCGAGCAGCTCCAGGCCGGGAAATCCTGCCTGCCGCCGCATCTGGCCGATCTTCTGCGGCGCGGACAGCGTGGCAATGGTAGCTGCGACCTTCGGCTCGCTGATTCTGAACAACGCGCCGGCGCGCGGCGATTCCAGCACCATGTCATTGCCGCGCCGTCGCATGTAGGCGAAACGCGACAATACGATCGTCTCGGAGTCGCGAAGCTTCGGCGTTTGCGGCCAATAACCGGGCATTTGCGGTTCGATGACGACGAGGTCGGCATTGCCGCGCGCGCGTCCGAGGCGGTATTCCAACAGCCCTCGCTCGGCCAGGCGCCGGACCAGGAGATCGATTTCGCGGTCGATCGCCTTGGCAGGACGCGAAAACGAAGCGAGCGGCAGACCGGTGCGCAAGCCATGCGCGCGATCGATCGCTTCGGCGCTGAACTTTCCAAGGCCGGCCGCGTACCCGTCGAAGCGAGCGGCGACATTGCCGTCGGCCTGGGCTTCGAGCGTGACGCGTGCATTCAGCCGGGCCGCAATGGCTGGTGTGATTTTTCGCCCTCGCTTTTTCGCAGGCGCGCGCAAGGCCGTACCCCCTTCAGGTGTGTGGAAGGAACGGCGTCAGTTCGTTTTCCGATAACGGCCGGTCGAGCAAGCCGAGCTTGACCGGAACGTCGTACAGCCGGCCGGGTGCGAAGCGGCGATAGAAATGCCGCAGCCCGGGAACGATCACCCGGGCCACCGAGACTTCGACGTCGGGGCGGGTCTGATCGAGGACGAGGAAATCATACCCCGCGCGCCGGGCGATCTCGACGCAGGCTTCCACCTGCTCGCGCGCGCTGTCGAGCGGGACATTGATGCCGAGTTCCGGCACAACCACCGGGCGGCTTGCCGGAATCAGGAACGGATAATTCTCCAGGCGCAACGGCGTGATGCCGTCGAGGCTCGACTTGTCGCCGCTGCCGCCGCCCATCAGGCCGATCGACAGGAACTGGCTCAGTTCGGTCAGCGAACGCAGCAAGGCGATGCGGCGATCGAAATGCGCGCCGGAGCCAAACTCGATATGCTCCTGGCCGTCCTTGATCCAGTGCATGACCGCGACATAGCTGGGAATGCCGAGGTCGTTGGTGACGTCGAGCACCCACAGTTTGCGTCCGGCGTCGGCAAATTGAGTCTTGATATCGCGGATGTAGGAATCGTCGAACTCGCTGAGATCGACCTCCGACCGCTGTGACCGGTTGTACCACCAGATCGCGTAGGCATCGCGCTCCACGAGTTCAAGGAAGCCCTGGACGATGGCCTCCTGCAGCGTGTTGCCGGCGGCACAGCCGTTGGAATCGGTATGAGCGTCCCGGTAGAAGAAGTACATCAGGCCGGTCGGAAAATACCGGAAGCGCTGGTCGCGCAACGACCAGGCCGGCGACCACTCGATCTTGGCGGTGGGATCGATCGGCTCCGGGATCGGATGAGAATCATCGCCCGCAGGTTCGTGCCGCGCCGCAAATTGCGCCTCGCTGAACAGCTGGACATCGTTGGCCAGGATGGCCTCGCCCGGTGCGAAATCGGCAAACCGCCGCTTCATCCGGATTTCATCGCCCTGGAAAATTCCGGAATAGCGTTCGATCGCTTCCATCAGCGCGCTGGCTTCGGCCTGCTCAGCGGTCGAGCCTTTGCCGAAGCTGCCGCCAGTCAGTCCCGACCTCAGCTGATCGACGCTCATGGCCGGCGCGGAAAAATTATGTTGCGCGAAAAAGTTGGTGTTCATCGGCAGATCGGCTTCGATCCGCTCCAGCCGCTTCACGACGCCGGTGAGGGGACTGACGTGCTTTCGGTAGCGTGCAACCGTGACACGTGACGACACCGTGCGATATCCGCCGCTCGTCATGATCAGCTTGGCGCCGGGGCCGTTCACGATCGGCTGCGGCGCACGGCGCGGGTTCTGCAATTTCCTGGCGCCGCAGGTCGGACATTGCGGGCGATGCGCGACATAGTGCTTTGCGATCGTCGCGCCCATCAGGTCGAAACTCGCAATATGATCGCGCAGGTCGGTGCGAAAGCCGGAGGCGATCGCCTTGGCAATCTCGACGGCTGCGAACTGGATCGCGCTTTGTCCGAAAGTGTTGCGGACCAGTGGCGAAACCGCGACGGGCTGCGCCCCTCCGCGATCGAGGAATCCCTTGATCTCGCGATTGCGGATCATGCGGTCGAACAGACAGGTCCAGCAGGCGCTCTCGCCGGGTTTGAACACCGGGCCCACCAGCGGAAAAACCCCGGAGGGCTGCACCAGCAGCCAGGGCGTCCTGTCCGACACCCGCTGCCGGTTCAGCTGGGCCAGTCGTCGTTCCAGATAATCGCTCACCAACGTGACGGTCAGGTCGGGAGACCCTTTGACGATGCGAACGCCGAGTTCACCCAACGCGGCGCCGAGTTCGGTTGCGCCCTTGACGTCGATCGCCTCAATGCGCACGCGACAATTCTTGAGATTGCTTTCCGCAACCTCCGACGGCAGGCCGAGACTAGCCCAATAGCCGGCGACCGTGCCGTCGGCGGCAGGCGAGGCCGGCACGATATAGCGACGGTCACCCAGCCGCTTGAGCGCTTCATTGATCTGATCGGACGGAAACTTGCGTTCCAGCTCGCGGACGAGCCGGCCAAGGCTTTTTCCGGTCTTTCCGATCGCCTCGGCGAGCGCGACATAAAGCTCGCCGTGCAGGAAGAATTTCCGATCCTCGGAATAGAGGCTCACGACATCGGGGGGGAGCACGTAGACGGTGAAATTCGGCGCGAACTGCACAACGTCTTTGCCGGTTTGACGCGTGGCGCGGGTCTTGCGATGGCCTGTCATGAGTTTCGTACGCGTACCTTGCTTGTCACTGCGGATCGTTATTGCGAGGCGTGTTCTCCGGCAACGTCAGACATAAAATGGCCGGGTCGACCTTGTCGAACCCGGCCATGACGCCTTGCGTTTGTCAACGTGTTCGAAATCTGCGCTGGATCAGCAGAGGCGGCAGATGCCCCATGATGCACAGCAAGAACCGCAGCCCGCGCAGCCGCCGCAACGGCAGGCTCTGCACCCGCCGCAGCCTCGGCAGCCTCTGCAGCCGCCGCATCGGCAACCCCAGGCCATCTGTACGGCGCCGCTGGCGGCTCCGGTGTTCTCCTTGTCGAACAAATGGAACGTGGCGAGACTGACGTCCGCAATTTCTTCTTCACCAAGCGTGAGCGCTTGAGTCGGCACGTAGTTCGGCGTCTGCTGCACGTCCGCTGTCGGTACGGCCGCTGCGGATGCGCCCCCCACTAGCGAGAAAGTCAGACCGGCGGCACCCAATGCGGGTACGGCTGCTTTGGTCACACGCTTCGACTTCGAAGCTTGCTTCACCCGTGGCATCGTCGCATCCTCCATTACCTGGTAATATCTGTTTCGAGTCCAGCCAAGCGATTGTACGCTTGGCGAAAGCGGCCTGCAAGACTGGCTGCGCCTCACAGTGTTTGTCGATTTTGCATCTTATTCGGTTCATGTTGATGAACAAAATCGGCCACGATGCATCAAACCACAACATCCATGAACCGGGTGTGAACGGTAACCATGATCCGCTGGCGAACGGCCGCTACAACGTGAAAGTGATCACGGGCCGCTGGCGCGAGTCGCTCTTCGCGCGCTCATGAAATAACTCATAGACTAATATCCGGAACCACAATGTTGCAGCGCGGTGGCTTGTGGCTGGAACGGGAGAATTCGCGTTGACCGATCATCACGGACGCTTCGTCTGGTACGAGCTTTTGACGACGGACATTGCCGCCGCGAGGGCCTTTTATGGCAGTGTCGTCGGCTGGGGCGAACAGGATGCATCGACGCCAGAGTTCACCTACACGTTGTTCACCGCCGGACAGGCTCCGGTCGGGGCATTCATGGACCTGCCGCCCGATGCGCGGAAAATGGGTGCGACGCCGCGGTGGGTGGGGTATGTCGCCGTCGACGATGTGGATAAAACCGCCGGCCTGATCGGGCGCCTCGGCGGCGCCGTGTACGTCCCGCCCACTGACACCAACATCGGCCGCATTTCCGTCGTGGCGGACCCGCAAACGGCAACGCTTGCGCTGGTCAACGGGTTGAAGCCCGGTCGGCCGGAGCGGGTCGGGCTGGGTGAGCCGGGACATGTCGGCTGGCATGAGCTGCTTGCCGCCGATGCCAAGACGGCGTTCGCCTTTTACCGCGAACTGTTTGATTGGCAGCAGGCCGCGGCCGAAACCGGTCTGATGGATTCGTATCGGCTGTTCGCGTCCGGCGGGCAAACGCTCGGCGGCATCTTCACCAAACTTCCGCGGGCACCAGTGCCGTTCTGGCTATATTATTTTAATGTCGGCGACGTCGACGTGGCAGCCGAGCGCGTGAAGGCCGGTGGTGGCCGGATCGCCCAGGGCCCGGTCGAATTGCCGGAAGGCGGCTGGATCGTCCGATGCATCGACCCCCAGGGCGCCATGTTCGCGTTGCAGGGAACGCGTCGCCAGGACGCGATCGAGCAGGATGCGGCGCCCGAACTCACCTGGACCGCCGAATGGGGCGGGATCTCATCGAGAGGCAAGGTCGTCGGCAAGTCCAAGCGTTAGGCTGCGAATGCAACCGATCCCAACCTGACCCGATCAACCCGCCTTGGCGGTCGCCGGCGTTTTGGGCAGCGGCTTGTCCTGCCGTTTCGACCAGGAGATGTAGTAGGCGACGATGGTCATGATCGCGATGCCGGTCACGCTGACGAATATCTGCGCGAGCAGCGAGCCCGAGCTCATCATGAGCTCAAAATGCCCGACAAAGGACAGGAACACGCCGACGCAGAACACCGCCAGCGATTGCTGACCGCAGACGATGAGCGGATCGAACACTTTCCATTCCAGCCCCTTCCAGTCCTTCGGCACGAAGCGGATCACCAAAATCACGATCACCACGAAATGCAGGAAGCGATAGGGCGCCAGATTGGTCTTGTCGTTGGGATTGAAGGTTGAATAGAGCCAGTGCGGAAACAGCGCGCCGAAATCCGGAAACTTGCCGGCCATGGTCATGACCAGCCCGAGCAGCAGATAGAAGATACAGAAATAGAGCGTGATCGGCGAATTGATGACGCCCATGTTCTTTCGGGCGCCGCCGAGCGCGCACCACGAGCCGAACACGAACAGCACCTGCCAGCAGAACGGATTGAAGTACCAGGTTCCGCCCGGATAGGCGGCCAGATTCCAGCCGGCCTGCCGGGCCACCAGCCACAGCGCGATCGAGGCCAGCATCGTCCAGTTGGGCTGGCGCAGCGTGATCCACAACACAGGCGGAAACAGCCCCATCAGCACGATGTAGAGCGGAAGCACGTCGAGATTGACCGGCTTGAACTTCAGGAACAATCCCTGCCGCAGCGTTTCGGTCGCATTATCGACCAGGCCCGCCACGTTGAACTCGTTGATGATTTCGGAATCGCCGAAACGCAGCGCCAGGTAGCTGATCGCGGCGATGTAGATCACGAATAGGATGATGTGGGCGACATAGAGCTGCCAGACGCGCTTGGTCAGGCGCGTGGCGCCGACGATGAAGCCGCGGTCTAGCATCATCCGGGCATAGACGAAGGAGGCGGTATACCCGGAAATGAAAACGAACAGGTCGGCCGCATCGCTGAAGCCGTAGTTTCGAGTGGTGATCCAGTTCACAACATTGTCTGGAATATGATCCAGAAAGATCGCCCAGTTCGCGACCCCGCGAAACAGGTCGAGCCGCAGGTCACGTCCTTTTTCGGGCAGGGTGGCGTTGATTTTCATGGGTGCCGTTTCGAAGTAATGCTTTCGACAAGATCGTGCCGCAGGACTTGGCCCCGGCCGCCAGGCGACCCAAGATTGTCACAGTGCAGCATAATGACTATACCGGTCCGGAACTGTAACATCCGGGGCGATGGAATCACCGATCAAATCCCTGAAAGGTTTCTCTATACTATCCCGGCCGTTTCCGCCAAACGCTACCATGTCGCATATCTCACGAGGTCCGACCATCCATGACCGCACGCATTTTTAAGCCCGCCAAAAACGCTATGCAATCGGGCAGGGCCAAAACCAGGGAATGGCAACTGGACTACGAACCCGAGCAGCCCCGGGCGATCGAACCCTTGATGGGTTGGACCTCGTCCGGCGACATGAAACAGCAGCTCACGCTTCACTTCGACACCAGGGAAGACGCGGTGGCCTATTGCGAGCGCAAGGGCATCCCGTATCAGGTGATCGAACCCAAGGCGTCCGTGCCCCGCCAAATCGCCTATGCCGACAATTTCGCATTCCGGCGCGGCGAACCCTGGACCCACTGAGGATTTGGACCCATTAAGGGGTCGGCTCGGGCTATTTATGCTGCCGGATATCCCGGTATCGGCAGTGGCGCATCCTTCGATACGCCAAGCACCGGGGAACTTCTGATGTTTTTGACCTCCGGCATGGCCGCAAACTGCAAAAGCTGCTGGTGCATCCCCTCGACGCTTGTCGCGACGCATTTGAGCAAAAAGTCCGCTTCTCCCGAAATGCGCCAGCACTGCAGGACCAGGGGTAGCGCCGTGATCGAGGTTTCGAACGCCTGCAGCGTCGCCTGGGTCTGGCTCACAAGTTGAATCGAGACGAATGACGCCACCTCGTAGCCGAGGTGCCTCTCGTCGAGGGTGGCGCGGATCGCCCTGATCACGCCTCGGCCGCGCAGCGACCGGACGCGCCGCAGGCAGGGAGGCTCGGAGACGCCGACACGGTTCGCCAGTTCGTTATTTCGGATGCGCCCATCCTTCTGAAGCTCGGACAGTATTCTCAAGTCGATTTCGTCGAGCTCTTGCTGGTCTGTCATGGGTGCCTCGTCTGCGCTCCAAAGATCGTCGCCGCTAGACGGACGCAATGCGCCGCGGATGCTTGCGGGCACTTCGGGAGGAAATCGCGGCCTGGGGCGAAACGCCGGACAGCACCAGCTTTTCGTGGGCGGCGACGATTGCTTCCTTGGTCAGTCGTCCTCCCGGCCGGTACCAGGCGCAGAGGCCGGTCAGAAGGGCCAGGATCGCAAACGTCGCCACCTGAACATCGACGACTTCGAAGACGCCTTCGGAAACTCCCTCCGCGAGAATTCCCGCCAGCCGTTGCTCATAGGCGCTGCGCAGCGCGACGATCGCATCGTAGTTCTTCGGCTCGAGGCAGCGCAGTTCGGAATTGGCGATGAAGACCTCGCGCTTCCGGCTCATGTGGTAGGTGACGTGGAATGCGACGAAGGCGCGGAGCTTTTCCACCGGCCCTTGCTTCCCTTCCAGCGCGAGATCGAGCTGACGAAGCAACTCGTTGATGTGGTCCTGCACCAGGCCGAACAGTAGCTCCTGCTTGGTACTGATATGATTGTACAGCGACCCAACCTGGATTCCGACCTCGGCCGCGAGGTGCCGCAGGCTCATCGCCCCGTAGCCATGTTCGAAGATCAGGCGCAGCCCGGCCTTCCGGATCGCTTCCAGCGTCTTTGGGCCGTATGAGCCGATCGTGCGTGCCATCTTTTCCTCAACGGTGCTTGTCGATGAAGTCGCTCCATGGAACTCACATAAACATACAAGCGATCGTATGATTATTGCACGAGATGCTAGGAATTTCAATGGCATAACGGCTGCATTCAGCGAATAGTGCCAAAATGCAGCGTCCCCTTGCAGGTCTATTAAAAAAACGTATGATCGTTTTTAACCTGATGGCCGGTCGCGCACCCTCGCGAGATGGCCTATTACAACTGACTTGAAGGCAACATTTCAACAGCCAGCCAATCAAAGAAACGCGGACCATGCCGCTTCACTCCACGATCGACCCCAAATCCTCCGAGTTCGCCCGCAACGCCGACGTGATGCGCGGCCTGGTCGCGGAGCTTCGCGAAAAGCTCAATCAGGTGGCCGGCGGCGGCGGCAAGGTTTCGCGCACGAGGCATGTTTCGCGCGGCAAAATGCTGGCGCGCCAGCGCGTCGATCTCCTGGTCGATCCCGGCACCGCGTTCCTTGAATTGTCGCCGCTGGCCGCCCATGGCCTCTATGGCGGCGACGTCCATTCCGCCAGCGTCATCACCGGTGTCGGCCGCATCTCGGGCCGCGAATGCGTGATCGTTGCCAACGATGCCACCATCAAGGGCGGCACCTATTATCCGATGACCGTGAAGAAACATCTGCGCGCGCAGGATATCGCCCGCCAGAACAATCTGCCCTGCGTCTACATGGTCGATTCCGGCGGCGCCTTCCTGCCGATGCAGGACGAGATCTTTCCCGACGAACGGCATTTCGGCCGCATCTTCTACAACCAGGCGCAGATGTCCGCCCAGGGCATTCCGCAGATTGCCATCGTGATGGGTTCGTGCACCGCCGGCGGCGCCTATGTGCCGGCGATGTCCGACGAGAGCATTATCGTGCGCAATCAGGGCACGATCTTTCTCGGCGGTCCGCCGCTGGTGAAGGCCGCGACCGGCGAGGTGGTGACCGCGGAGGAACTCGGCGGCGCCGATGTGCATTCGCGGCAGTCCGGCGTCACCGATCACTACGCCCAGAACGACGCGCACGCGATCGGGATCGCGCGGCGCATCGTCGCGACGCTGAAACAGCCGACGCGCGCGGTGCTGAACATGCGCGAGCCGAGGGATCCGCTGTTTCCCGCCGAAGAGATCTACGGCGTGGTCCCCGCCGACGGCCGAAAGCCGTTCGATGTCCATGATATCATCGCGCGGCTGGTCGATGGCTCCGAATTCGACGAATTCAAGAAGCTGTACGGCCAGACCCTGATCTGCGGTTTCGCCCATATTTGGGGCTATCCGGTCGGCATCATCGCCAATAATGGCATCCTGTTCAGCGAGAGTTCGCTGAAGGGCGCGCATTTCATCGAGTTGTGCTGCCAGCGCAATATCCCACTGGTGTTCCTGCAGAACATCACCGGCTTCATGGTCGGCAAGAAATACGAGGCCGGCGGTATCGCGCGCGACGGCGCCAAACTGGTGACGGCGGTGGCAACCGCCGGTGTGCCGAAATTCACGGTCGTGATCGGCGGTTCCTACGGCGCCGGCAATTACGGCATGTCCGGGCGGGCCTACAGCCCGCGTTTCCTCTGGATGTGGCCGAATGCCCGCATCTCCGTGATGGGCGGCGAGCAGGCATCGATGGTGCTGAGCCAGGTCCGCCGCGACAACATCGAGGCCAAGGGCGACACCTGGTCGGCGGAAGAGGAAGACAAATTCCGCAGCCCGATCCGCGCCCAATATGAGAGCCAGGGCAATCCCTATTACGCCACAGCAAGGCTCTGGGATGACGGCGTGATCGATCCCGCCGATACGCGGCTGGTGTTGGGCCTTGGGTTGTCGGCGGCATCGAATGCGCCGATCGAGCCGACGAAATTCGGCCTGTTCAGGATGTGACGATGAATCGCTCAAAATTATACCGGCGTTTCCGCACGCTCCTTATCGCCAACCGCGGCGAGATCGCCTGCCGCGTGATCCGCACCGCCAGGGCCATGGGCCTGCGCACGGTTGCGGTCTATTCCGAGGCCGACCGCGACGCCCTGCATGTCGCCGAGGCCGATGAGGCCGTGCTGCTCGGGCCGGCGCGGGCGCGCGACAGCTATCTCAACATCGCGCGTGTGATCGAAGCAGCGCACCAGAGCGGGGCCGAGGCGGTGCATCCCGGCTACGGGTTCCTGTCGGAGAACGCCGAATTCGCACAAGCCTGCCTCGATGCCGGCCTGGTGTTCGTCGGTCCTACCGCCGCCATGATGACGGCGATGGGCTCGAAATCAGGCTCAAAATTCCTGATGGAGCAGGCCGGCGTGCCGCTGGTGCCCGGCTATCACGGCGAGGCCCAGGACGAGACGGTTCTGGCCAAGGCCGCCGACGAGATCGGCTTCCCGGTACTGGTGAAAGCGTCCGCCGGCGGCGGCGGCCGCGGCATGCGCGTCGTCACCTCGGCCGGCGAGCTTTCCGCCGCGATCGTCAGCGCCAAGCGCGAGGCCAAGGCGGCATTCGGCGACGACCGCATGCTGATCGAAAAATACGTCCAGAATCCGCGCCACATCGAGGTGCAGATCATCGGCGACAGCCACGGCAATCTGCTGTCGCTGTTCGAACGCGAATGCACGCTGCAGCGGCGGCACCAGAAGGTGATCGAGGAAGCGCCGTCGCCGACACTCAATGCCACGCAGCGCGATACGGTCTGCGCAGCGGCGCGCAAGGCGGCGGGCGCGGTCAATTATGTCGGCGCCGGCACCATCGAATTCGTCTCCGACGGCAAGGATGTTTTCTTCATCGAGATGAACACGCGGTTGCAGGTCGAGCATCCCGTGACCGAACTGATCACCGGCGTCGATCTGGTCGAATGGCAATTGCGGGTGGCGTTCGGCGAAAAGCTGCCGCTCAAGCAGGACGAAATCAAACTGAACGGTCACGCCATCGAGGCGCGGGTCTATGCGGAAAATCCGCAGAAGAATTTCATGCCTTCGGTCGGCCGCATCAAGACCTGGCGGACGCCCGACGCCACCGACGGCCTGCGCGTCGATGCCGGCTATCGCGCGGGCGATGCGGTGTCGCCCCATTACGATGCCATGCTGGCCAAGGTGATCGCGTGGGCGCCAACACGGGCGGCCGCGATCGAACGGCTCAATCGCGGGCTGGAGGAGACCGACGTCCGCGGCATCGTCACCAACATCCCGTTCCTGTCGGCGCTGGTGACACACAGCGACGTGCGGGCGAATACGATCGATACCGGATTCATCGAGCGCGAGCTGAAGGGCCTGACGGCGGCATCGAGTACGTTGGGCGATCTCGAACTCTGCGCCGCGGTAGCGGCCATTACCGGCGAGGAGCAGAAGGCGGCGCGCAAGGAGGCGCACTCGCCGTGGCAGACTTTTGGCTGGATGCCGGTCGGCCGGCGGCAGCGCGTGTTCGCGTTCCGCCAGGGGCAGGGCGCCGAGCACAAGGTCACCTTGCACTACGGCTGCGGGCCGTCGACGCTCTCGATCGGCGAGCGCGAATTCGGTTTTGCCGCGTCGCCGGTTGAGGACGGCGGTTTCGATCTGACGCTCGACGGGATGAAATCGCGTGTCGTCGCCGTGATCGAGGGCCATGAACTCTATCTGCGCACCCGCAACGGCCGTCTCGACCTGCACTGGGTCGATCCGTTCGGCGGCGAGACCGAGGAACAGGTTGGCGAAGACAAGATCGTGGCGCCGTTGCCGGGTACGGTGGTGGCATTGCTGGCCGAGGAGGGAGCGACGCTCGAAAAGGGCGCGGCGATCTTGACGCTGGAGGTCATGAAGATGGAGCAGACCCTGCGCGCGCCCTTTGCCGGCGTGCTGAAGAAGATCAAATGCAAGGTCGGCGATATCGTCGGTGAGGGCGTCGAACTCGCCGAAATCGAGCCGGCGGCGGCCTGATGAGCGACACCGTCCGCATCGTTGAAGTAGGTCCGCGCGACGGCCTGCAGAACGAGGAGACTCCGATCAGCGTTGCCGATCGCATCGCCTTCATCGAGGCGCTGATCGGCGCCGGGCTGCACACTGTCGAAGTTGGTGCTTTCGTATCGCCGAAGGCGATCCCGCAGATGGTCAATTCCGACCAGGTGCTGCGCGGCGTCAGCCATATCGCGGGCGCCGAATTCCATGTGCTGGTGCCGAACGAAAAGGGCTATGACGCCTCGCAAGCGGCCGGGGCCAAGGTGATTGCGGTGTTCGCTTCCGCCTCGGAAGGGTTTTCGCGCGCCAACATCAATTGCTCGGTCAAGGAATCGATCGAGCGCTTCAAGCCGGTGCTGGCCCGCGCCAAGGCCGATGGCATCAAGGTGCGCGGCTATATCTCCTGCGTGCTCGGCTGTCCCTTTGACGGCGAGATCAAGCCGCATGCGGTCGTCGACGTCGCCAAAACCTTGTGGGACCTCGGCTGCTACGAAGTCTCGCTCGGCGACACCATCGGCGTCGGCACCCCGCTCAAGGCGCGGCAGCTGTTGCGGGCGGTTGCCGGCAGCGTGCCGATGGCCAACCTCGCGATGCATTTCCACGACACCTACGGCCAGGCGCTGGCCAATCTCTATGCCGGCATGGAGGAGGGCGCGCGGGTGATCGACTCCGCCGCCGGTGGCCTCGGCGGCTGCCCCTATGCGCCCGGCGCGACCGGCAATGTCGCGACCGAGGATGTGATCTACATGCTGGAGGGCATCGGGATTGCGACCGGCGTCGATATGGCAAAACTGCTGGCGGCGACCAATGCGGTCAGCAAGCTGATCGGGCGTCCGCCGGTGAGCCGGGTGGCCGCGGCGTTGAATGCCAAGGGGCGAGCGCAAAACTAACCACCGTCATTGCGAGCGAAGCGAAGCAATCCATTTCGCCGCGCAAAAAAGAATGGATTGCTTCGTCGCGGAGCCTGTCATCGGGCGCGCATTCGCGCGACCCGTTGGCTCCTCGCAACGACGAGTTCGCTACCTTCCCCCGTCCGGCCCCATCACCAGATCGGGCAGCGACGTCGAAATCCCCGGGAAGAAGCACAGCAGCAGCACCGCCAGCATCATCAGCAGCACGAACGGCAGCGTGCCCCAGATCACTTCGCTTAAGGGAATATCCGGCGCGACGTTGCGGATGACGAAGATGTTCAGGCCGACCGGCGGATGGATCAGCCCCATCTCCATCACAATGGTCATGACCACGCCGAACCAGATGATGTCGAAATTGGCGGCGCGCAACGGCGGCAGGATGATCGGCGCGGTCATCAGGATGATCGAGACCGGCGGCAGGAAGAAACCGAGCACGACGACCATGACCAGGATCGCGAACAGCAATTCCCAGCGCGGCAGATGCATCGCGACGATCGATTCGGCGACCGATTGCGAGATGTGCAGATAGCTCATCACATAGGAATAGAGCAGCGACATGCCGATGATCATCATCAGCATGGTGGATTCCCGGATGGTGGATTTGAGGATCGGCGCCAGGTCGGAAGGCCGCCACACGCTGTAGATCAGCCCGATCAGCACCAGCGCCAGCAAGCCGCCGAGCCCTGCAGTTTCGGACGGTGTCGCGTAGCCGCCATAGAGTGCGATCATGACGCCGGTCAAAAGCAGCACGAACGGCAGCACGCGCGGCAGCACGTTGAACCGTTCGGCCATGGTATATTCATCATGCTTGAGAATGGCCGAGTCCGCACCGGTCGCGGCATAGAGCGCGCTGGCGGCGGCGTATTCCTTGCGGAAACGATACACGGCGTAAGTGCCGAACAACGTCACCAGCAACAGCCCCGGCCCGATGCCGGCAAGGAACAACCGGCCGAGCGATTTTTCCGCGGCCACCGCGAACAGGATCATGGTGATGGACGGCGGCAGCAGAATGCCGAGGGTGCCGCCGGCGGCGATGATGCCGGCCGCGAAGCCGCCGGAATAGCCGCGCTTGCGCATCTCGGGAATGCCGGCCGAGCCGATCGCCGAGCAGGTCGCGGGCGAGGAGCCCGCCATCGCCGCGAACAGCGCGCAGGCGAACACGTTGGCGACCCCAAGCCCGCCGGGCACGCGATGCAGCCAGGCATGCAGCGCCGAATAGAGATCCTGGCCGGCGCGGGATTTGCCGATTGCCGCACCCTTGAGGATGAACAGCGGGATCGACAGCAGCGTGATCGATGCCATTTCCTCGTAGACGTTCTGCGTCACGGTATCGAGCGACGCGTGTGGCATATAGATGCCCATGAACACGACGGCGACCGCGCCGAGTGCGAACGCGATCGGCATGCCCGAAAACATCGCAAGCAGGGTCGCAAGACCGTAGCTGATCCCAATTCCGAGCACGGTCATCGGCGCGCCGCACCGCTGAGCGGGATCACGATCTGCAGGAGGATCTGCACGCACAACAGCGTCATGCCCGCCGCCATCAGCCCATAGGGGATCGCCAGCGGCGGCGACCACATCGAATTCGACACCTGACCGTCGACCCAGGCCTCATGCGCCAGCGTCCAGGATTTCCAGGCAAAGAACGCGCAGAACAGCAAGCTTGCGACATCGACCAGCCAGAGCCGGATGCGGTTCGCCATCGGCGACAGCAATCCGACGAACGCCTCGATGCCGATATGGCCGCGCTGCTGCTGCACATAGGCCGACGTCATGAAGGTGGCGCCGACGAGCAGGAACACCGCCGCCTCGTCCTGCCAGTAATTGGCGCTGTGGAACAAGGCGCGGCCGAGCACGCTGTAGCTCAGGATGACGCAGGCCGCGATCAGCGCGAGTGCTGCGAAGACGACGATGACATTGTTGCAGAAGGAAAGCGCACGTTCGAGCGCTGCCACAGGCGAAGAACCCGTGGCAGTGCCGGAAACGTCGGCTTGATCCGCAATCGGACCGTGCATCATGCGGAGACGTCGCTGGCGAGCTTCAAGAGATTGGCTGCGGTCGTCGTCTTGGCACTATAGTCCTTCCACGCGGTATCGCGCGCAATGTCGCGCCACTTGCCGACGGTTGCCACATCAAGCGCGCTGACCTTGGCGCCGGCCTTTTCATAGACCTTGGCAACCTCGATATCGTCGTCCTGCGCGCCCTTGCGGCCGAACGCTTCCAGTTCGCTGCCGACCGCGAGGATGATATCCTGCTGGTTCTTCGGCAGGCCGTCGAAGATCGACTTCGACATCATCAGCGGCTCCAGCATGAACCAGTAGGAGGCGCCGGCGCCCGAAGTCAGCGACTTCGCGACCTCCTCGAGCCGGAACGAGATCAGGCTGGTGGAGGAGGTGATGCCGGCGTCGCAAGCGCCGGTCTGCATCGCCGCATAGATCTCGTTCGACGGCACCGACAGCACGGCGGCGCCGGCGGTCTGCAGCACCATGTCCATTTCGCGCGAACCGCCGCGAACCTTGAGCCCCTTGGCGTCTTCCGGCGCCACGAGCGGACGGGAGCGGCTGGCGACGCCGCCGGCCTGCCAGACCCAGCTGAGCAGGATGATGCCCTTGTCGGCCAGGAAATCGGTCAGCGCCTTGCCGACCGGCTCTTTCTTCCAGCGCATGCCCTGATCGTAGGTCGCAACCAGGCCTGGCATCAGGCCGATATTGGTCTCCGGCAATTCGCCGCCGGCATAGGGCATCGGATACAGGCTGATATCCAGCGCGCCTTTGCGCATCGCCGAGAATTGCGCGTTGGTCTTGATCAGCGAGGAATTCGGATAAACTTCGGCGGCGATATCGCCATTGCTGCGCTTGGCCACTTCGGCGGCGAACATCCGGCACAGGCGGTCGCGGAAATCGCCCTTGTCGACGGTGCCGCCGGGAAACTGGTGCGAGATTTTCAGCGTGGTTGCGGCGTGGGCAGTTCCGGTGCCGAAGCGCAGGATGGCGGGCGCGGCAAGCGCGGTGGCGATGACGTGGCGGCGTGTGAGCATGTGTTTTCCCCTGATGCTGTTCTTGTTGGGCGCGTTCTGTGCCGGCGTTGCGCGCATGTTAGCCGGTATCGGGCCGGAGTTTCTCTAGTCTGATAGTTCGAGGTCGAGCGCGGCGGCAAGTCCCGAAATTGCTGCGGTGCACCCTCGATCGGTTTCCTGGGCGGGTGTTTGGACGGGAGGATTTCTCACGCCGACTCCGCCAACAATACGTCCAATCCCTGTTAGCGCGGGATCGTTCTCGCAGCCATCGCGAATGCCTGGTTCAACTATCCGTTACAACGCCAGAACCTTGGGGCCGGCGCGTAACAAAAGATATCCCGGGATCGTCGTGGGGAGAGCGGCAAGAAGTCGCTTTCAAACATCGACCCCAACAAGGATCACCAACCCATGACGATCAACACCCGTTTCGGCCTCGGCTTCTCCGCTGCCGTTCTCTCGCTCAGCCTCGCGCTTGCGCCCGCCGCCTTCGCCCAGGACAAGATGGGCAAGGACGACGGCATGAAGAAGGACTCAATGTCCAAGGATGCCATGAAGAAGGACGATGGCATGAAAAAGGACGCGATGAAGAAAGACGACGGGATGGCGAAGGACGGCATGAAGAAAGACGACGGGATGGCGAAGGACGGCATGAAGAAGAACTGATCGCGCTTCGCCGTCTCACAGGCTCGCCTTGCCCCCAGGGCGGGCCTGTGTCGTCTGCGGCGGTACCGCCCGAACGTATCAGTTACTTCTTCTTGCCTTTGCCGCCGCCCTTGCGGGCAGCGTAGCGGGCGTCACGCTTGGCCTTCTGCTCGGCCTCGAGCGCGGCCAGGCGAGCGGCTTCCTCTTCCTTTTCACGGGCGAGAAGGGCTGCGGCCGCGGCGGCCGCTTCCTCCTCACGACGCTTCTGCTCGGCCTTGGCGGCCTCGCGGGCTTCCCTGACCTTGGCGCGCGCGGCGGCCTGCGCCTCACGCTCGGCCTGGCGCTGCTTGACCTCGGGATCGTCAGGTCCCGGCTTGGCGCGGAATTTATTCAAAATGTCCTGCCGCGCCTGCTGCGCCGCCTTTTGGCGGTCGGCAAAACTTGGTTCCTTGAATCCACTCATAAAAGAGGCCTTGTCGCTTTCAGTTTCGGTTGTGGGACGCGGGATGATTGGCTTGGCGCTCGGCTTAAGTGAACCCGGGGCAAAATACCAGCGTCCAACGGGCACAGACAGGGAGATTTCCGTGAACAGCAAGTGGCCGAAGCTGATGCTGATGAGTGGGGCGACCTCGGCCTGGCTGATTTACGACATGACGACTGCGACCGAAGCCCCGCGGCAGGCGGTTGCGGTATTGCAATATGGGCTGCTGGCCTGCGCCTTATTCGGGCTGGTCGGCTCGCTGCTGATGTTCGCGTCGCAGAAATGAGGCTAGCCGCCGCCAGCGGCGGGTTGGTCCCGCAAATCGCGTTTCCTTGGGTCTCGCCGTGGGCTAGCTGTGGAGCCTCAACAGGTTGTCCTCGGTCAAGCCGAGGCGGCTGATGGGTGGTTTGGACTTTAGACTGCTGTGTGGTCGATGCCAGTTATATCGATGCAGCCAGATCGGCAGGTGCTGAGCCCGATGATCGGATGTGAGATAGGCTTGGGCATAGGCCCATTCGCGCAACGAGGTTTGGACGAAGCGCTCGGCCTTGCCGTTGGTTTTCGGCGTATAGGGCTTAGTGCGCAGGTGCTTGATTTTGAGCAGGCGCAATGCCTTAGGGTAACGACGGGATCGGAAGCTAGTGCCGTTGTCGGTCATGACACGATAGACTTTGACGCCATGGGCCCTGAAGAAGCGCAACGCGTTAAAGAGAAAGCTCAGGCAGGATCGACGTTTTTCATCGGGCAAGATTTCCGAATAGGCGACGCGGGAATGGTCGTCGATTGCCAGGTGCAGATATTCCCAACCGACCCTGCGGCTCTTGCTTTGGCGATCGCCGGTGATGCGGTGGCCGACTTGCTCGAAACGGCCCAGCTTTTTGATATCGATGTGGATGATCTCGCCGGGGTGTTCGCGCTCGTACCGGCGCACCGGTTCGGCCGGCTCCAGTGCCGAGAGCTTGTTGATGCCGAGCCGCTGCAGGATGCGGCTGACGGTCGCCGGAGACACGCCGACCTCGACCGCGATCTGCTTGCCGGTGTAGCGCTGGCGGCGCAAGGCCTCAACCACGGCGCATGTGGCGGGCGCCGTTTGGCTTGGCAATGAAAGAGGCCTGGAGGAGCGGTCGCGCAAACCATCGACACCGCCTGCGCGGAACCGTTCGACCCATTTGGCGACGGTCTTTGGCGTGGTGTTGAACTGGCGCGCGGCGGCCGCTTTGCTCAGTCCCGCTGCCACACTCCGCACCATGGCCTCTCGACCTTTCGGCGTCAGGGGAGCATTCTTATGGCTGTTCATCTGGTCTCTCCGTGGAACACTGAAGCTTCGCAACCTCAGCTTCCTCGGTTCGGACCAGATGGACAACCTCCTGAAAGCCCACAGCTAGCCGAGCTTGAAATTGTCGCGGCGCCCGGACGGACCAAGGATTTTGGCGACCGTTATCGTCGTCATCGCGACCCGGTCGGATGTCCGCTGGGCTTCCAGCCTGTCGCGGGCCTTCTCCTGGATCAGGAGGTCGATCAACTCAAGCCGCTTGCTGTCGTCGACCGCTTCCGCCAGCAATTTCCGGTAACGATGATAGTCGTAGCCCGCTTCCGGCTTACTCATGGCACGCCCCGCACACGCGCTTTCCCCGAGCAAACAGTGTTTCTCAACGTCCGCGCGAGCGCAACGAATTTGCGACACTTATACCCGTCTCGTATGTTTAATCCGGCCGGTGTTGCAGAATTGATCCGCCGAACTCTGGCGTGACGATGCTTGGCACAAGCTCGCGGCCAATAAAGGTAGCGAGCGTTTTGGAACCAATGCGATCATGACCGATCCCGAAGAAAGCCCGAACCGGCGCGGCGCGATCGCCGGATTGTTGATCGCGGTCGCGATGCTGGCGGTTGGCCTGTGGCTGGCGCACGACCTGACGGCGGCCAGCAAGATGCAGGATTGCCTGATGTCGGGCCGGACCAACTGCAACGTCATTCAGCCCGCGCAGTGAAAACGACCCGCTATTTCGGGTTGTGCCGACCTGCGACAAATCGAGCGGCCGAAAAGCCGAAAACCTGTGATCTGGCTCACACAGGGGAGGCTGGCGCAATCCTATTCTCCCGCGGTGAACAGGACAGCGCCCGTGAACAGGACAGCCGCCATGTTGCGCAATCTGTGGACCCGCAAGAATATCGCTTTCGTCGCTGCCATCGTGTCGCTTGGCTGCGTCGCGGCGGTGCTTGCGATTGGCCTGGCCTCTCCGGAACCGGTTTCCGGTGCGGCGCTTGGCCCGAATTGGGAATGCAGCCGGATCGCGTTCGTCTGGACGACCTGCACCAGGGTGCAGCACACGGCGTCCGCGTCAGTCCGCAAGGTTAAGGAGCCGTGCACGCGACCGCGGACTTAATCCTCAGGGCACCGCAGTCGTGAATCGCCCGACCGAGCAAAACCCCACCGCTAGCCTTGCGTCGATGTCTTCTTTGGAGCGCAATCATTAAGCGCCTGCTTACCCTGGCCCCCGTAGGCAAGCGCTTGGAATGGGCGGGCCCCAGGCCATGCCGCTCCTGGGGCCGCTTCAATTTGAAACCAGCTGGAAACGCACAACGGAGTTGCGGTGACAGTACTGTCACCGTAATTCCCTCGCTCGGCCTAAGTGTTGGCGACCGCGCGGGGCTCAGCTACCTAATCTTAGCCAAGCACTCCTTCAGGCGCTCAAGCTCCAAACGAACTTGCGACTCCATGGCGTCTTGTAATGCGAGCGTGCCCCTGCTGGACAATTCTGCGGAGGCCTTTCTGTCCAGATTCTGCTTCCAATCCCGGATTGCCTGCTTAGTGGCGCTTTGAGCCTCCGACGTAGCCTTAAGGTACGCCTTTATGCAGGCGTCGGCCATTGAGCACGTCTGGCACTCTTCAGCGGCGGCAGCACTTGAAACAAGCAAGGCAAGTGTCGCGGCAAAGACCTTCATTGCTTTTCCCCGGTATTGGCCCGGCGGATGTTCTGCTTGGTTGGGCTTGTTTGCAACGGCGGGCATGCGCCATTGGAACTCGCCGCGGGCGGGCAGGCAAATCGCTCTACACGTTGGGTCCGGAACAGACCCGAGCCCCCGCCAATTGCGGGTATCGACGGCGGGCCGCCATGACGTAATCAAATTATCAGTCCCTTAAGATCTGCGGGAGATGATTTGCCTCTTTCGGGGCCTTTCATGATCGACGATAAGGTCAGAATCAAATGCACGAAGTGTTCCCAGGTATTTAGGGAGCGGGCTCAGAAGGTCAGACCTAATTTCCAGGCGAACTGCGCGCACTGCAACAGGCTCATTACGTTCGAATTTGGTTCGGAAGATCCAAACATCAGGCGGGCACTCTGTAGCGCACAGGAAATCAGGATTGTGGTTGAGGCGGAACAAAAAACCCGGGCTGCCGCTCGTCAGCGAGCCTAAACAACGGTCATTCGTCTCTCTTCAGCTTTCGGAATTACGGTGACAGTATATTTAAGGTCGCTCGCGAACGGTTCACCGCAATGTTTCTATTGAGTGCACGGTCACCGTAATTCCGTCACCTGCGCTGAGGGAACTTCGAGCTTCGGCCGGGTGTTGCTATCAACCAAAAGAAGGAGAGCGGTATGAGAACCTTTTTGATCGCAGCTCTTTTCGCCATCGTTGCCGGCATCGGCCCCGCCAACGCCGCAGACGGATGCGGGCCCGGTTGCCATAGTACGCCCGGTGGCGCATGCGTCGTCGACGGCTGGGGTACCGGCGCCCGCATATGGAACGAGTGCCCCGCCGGGGCCCAGCCTCGCCCCCCGTGCGGTGGTTATGGGTACGTCTGGCGCCGGAGTAAGCGAGCATGTTTCCCGGCGGAGTAAGGCAGGTCCTGTCGAGCAGGGAGGGCGAGCCGGGCAGCGGCTGAGACCGGCCGGTTCACCGCAATTTTTCTATTGAGTGCCCCGTCACCGTAATTGTTGTCCGCGGTGGGTGCCTGTGGCTTTCTCTTTTGTAGGTCGCAGCGTCGTGCAGCGTGACGAGCGTGGGCCCGTCCGGCAACTCGATTGGGTCGTCAAATTCACGGCCACATCTTCCTTGCGCCAGGGACATCAAACCGGACCCGGAGGAACTGCGCAACGGTCGCCGCTTTATCCCGAGATTGGGTCCAAACACAAACTCATGGAGATGATCGATGCGCCAACTAATGCTCGCCGCCATCGCGTTATTGATTGGAGCGTCATCGTCATTGGCTCAGGGCCATATGGGCACCCCGCAGGAGCAACAGGCGTGCACACGAGACGCACAGCGATTTTGCCGGAAGCAGTTGGGCGACGACAACGCGGTTCAGCAATGTTTGCAGCAAAATCGTACGAAGCTGAGCAAAGGTTGCCAGAAGGTGTTCCAGAGCCACGGAATGTAACCGGAGAGTGGCGGCGCAGGTTGCCGCATCGCGCCAGCGGAATCACCTGGCAGACCGGGAATATCTTTGATTTAATACGGCCGCGTTCTGTAGCGTGGAGTATTTGATTATGCCCAAGGCCATAGAGCATATAGTTGCCGGCTACGTTACTCTCAAAAATCGTCAGGCGTTGCAGGAAATCCGCGACCATCGTCGGCGTCTGTTGCATGAAAGTCGAATGCACGCCGGGAGTTGGGTCAGCGTGGAAAGCCTGACTTCCGCGCTCCAGGAAGAAATCAACATTGTCGACGCAGCGCTAGAAAGACTTGAGGACGGCGCAAGCTCGATCAACTGACCAGGCTGCAACTGATCAGGTTGGCCTTTGTATCGCACGGGGCGGGCCATTTTGCGCCTTGTAGGCGAGGGCAAGCTTGACGCTGTCGATCCCGAGAGAAATTGAGGCGGCAACGCATATCGCCACGAATATCCAGTCTCGCTTTTTCAGGTCCTTAAGAATTGCTCAGTCCTTCGCGGAAAACAAAGCCGCCAGGCGGAGCATGATCGCCTAACGGCTTTGCCGGTGTGGGCCCGAACGCATCTTGGGGAAATTGTTCGGTAACGAAATCAATACTCAGGCAGAGCGGCTTCGCAACAAACGTCGCTCGTTAAGCTAACCGCTCAACCTTAATCGCCGGCGGCACATCAGGGACGAGCGTTCCAATCATTGCTGAACGGCAGCCGATGCCCAATCGGCTCATGCCAATTGGGGACGGGCTTCTCGCGCGTCGGAACCGTGCCTCGCGGCGTTAGGACCGCGATCGGCATGCGACTGAGTTGGACGGGGCGACGCCATTGGAGCATGCCGCATCAAAGCGCGGGCCGCTCGACATCGGCAAACCGCATTACGCGTGCTTCCAACCCTTGTGAACCAGTGCTTTCACAATTTGGATGAGGGGTATCGATCCGCCCACCATGGATGTGTATTTGAGTACGGGTTCAGCATAGGCTTTAACGTTGTTTTTGATGGGTTCTGCCTGAGGTACGGTTGCGATCGCGATGCCCGTTGCAGGTATGAGGATCATCAGGCAGACGATCATGATACGCCAGGTGAGAATTTTCGCAGATAGTTGCGTCATGGCTTGAGCCCTCCGTAAACCGGCAGTTTGCAGCGGGGGAAGGAAGACGCCTGTGACTTGGCTCACAGAGGCGGGACGATTCCGACCAAATGAATTTGCCGATTTCACTCGACGCCATCCGCCCGCCGGAAGCATCGCTGAAATACCGGTCATGCCGGAAGGGTCAAACGCGCCACCGGAATTGCGGTGACGGTGCACTTAACGTCGCTCGCGATCGGTTTACCGCAACGTTTCTATTGAGTGCACTGTCACCGTCATTGAAGTCGCACCGGCTCGATACAAAGCAGCCTGCTCGCGAAAAGTCCCGGCATGGGGTTTATTCCAGCCAGGCGTTGGAGACGTCGATCACTCCGCTATGGAGCTTTGGAAGGCCCTTCAGCCTGCCCGTTGAAATAGCGTAGTAGGTGTTCTGGAAAGCCCAGAACCAGATCGCCTCCTTGTTGACCAGCCGGCTGATCGCACAATAGTCCTCGGTACTCGTTTCCAACTCGGCCGTGGATCGGGCGTGTTCGAGCAATCGGTCGAGTTCGGGATCGGAATAATTCGCGAGCGCGACCGGGCTGCCGGTGTGGAAATTCGCATACATTTGCGGACTTGGATCGGGGAAATCGACGATGCGCCACGGCGTCAACTGGAACTGGCGCATGAAAGCGCGCGGCGGGATGGTGGCCTGGTCGACCTGCTCAATCTCGACATTGGCTCCAACCTGCTTCCAGAACTGCTGCAGCACCTGCCCATTGGTGCGGCCGCGCGGAGTTGCGGTGACTATCATTTTGAAGTCGACCGGCTTGCCATAGTCCTTGATCAACGCCTTTGCCTTTTCGACGTCGTAAGGCAAAGCACCGTCATCCTTGCACTTGACCCAGGAGCCGTCGCCGTAGGGATTGGTCGCCGGTCGGCTAAGACCATTGGTCGCTGCCTGCGACCACTTCTTGCGGTCGAGCGCCATGACGAGTGCCTGTCGCACGCGCGCGTCGTCGAACGGCGCGACCTTGGTGTTGAAGGCCCACACCTGCGCACCGGACCCGGTATAGGTGTGCACGGTCAGCTTGGGATCTTTCTGCGCCTTCAGGATATTGTCAGCGTCGTACTCGTCATCCCAGATGATATCGGCCTCGCCCGACTGCAGGCTGGCAAAGCGCGACTGCGCATCGGGTAACGGTTTCAGGGCGATGCGGTCGAAATAGGGATGGCCCTTGTTCCAGTAGTCCGGGTTCTTTTCGAGCACGATGCGGTCGCCCGCAGTCCACGATTTCAGGATGTAGGGACCGGTGCCGACGGGATTGCGGTTGTAGTCATCGCCCTTCGTCTTGAAGGCAGTCGGCGAATGGGTGACGTTGGTGGGGCCTGGAAAGCTGAAATTGGCTGGCAGGTTCACCGCCGGATCATTCATATTAAAGACGACCGTCAGTTCATCGGGCGCCTGCACGGCGTGGATGCCGGAAATGTAGAATGCGCAGCGGCATTTGTTGGCTGGATCCTTCCAGCGGTCGTAATTGTCCTTCACCGCTTGCGCATTGAACGGCGTGCCGTCATGGAATTTCACGCCCGGCCGGAGCTTGAAAGTCCAGGTCTTGAAATCCTCTGAATGGGTCCACGACAGCGCAAGCTTTGGCTGCGGCTCGCCCTTATCGTCGAGGTAGGTTAGCGTATCGTAGATCAACGCCGCCGCGGATTGCGCGGATGTATCATACACGCCGACCTTCAAGGGATCGAAGCCGGGAATATCCAATTCCTGGCCCACCGTGATGCTGCCGCCCTGCTTCTGTGCGTCAGCCGTTCCCGCCGCTATCAGCAAGCTCGCTCCGGCAGCAACCAGGGTCTGCGTAATTGAGCTCAAACATGTTCGCTTTTTCACGGATGGTCCTCCCGGAGCAAGGGCGCCTGAGCGCGCTGCCTCGGCTCCTCTTGCGGCAGGCGCGTGCCTGAGTGGCAAAAGGACTCCGAAAAAGGAGGGGTCCGAAAAAATAGTGAGGATCGAAAACGCGGTCGCCTGAGAGGCGGCTCCGTCTCTTGTCCCCGCGAGGCTTCGGAGGCCGCGAGGGAAAGAAAAAAGCTACCTCAATCCAGGGACGAAGTCACGAAAAACGAGCCCCTGGACGAAGTCCCCGATGTCCAAGAAACCCCTATATACTTGGCATTTCTGTTTGATTGGTTGGCGATCCCAGCAGAAGTGCCAGAAGCCGCGACACGCAAAAGTGCAGATTTTATGCGGGTTTCCAGTGTCGCAAATCCAAGAAAGCAGCCATTTATCGGCACAACAGCGTGCCGCAACCCTATGGCGTCAGTACTGCGGACGGGTTGGGAAATTTGGGACATCAGAAGGGAAATTCGGGACATTCAGGCATGTCCCGGGTGGGGAAACCGGGACGGGCGTCAGTACTAAGTTGCGAGTTGGGCCGGGCTTGCCAAAATCGTGATACCCAGTGACCGTCCTTGCCATCTTTTGGGCACCTATGAGGGGGACGGTTTTGGAATGGTCTTAGGAAGGATGCCGATTTCCCCAGGGCTGGCGGCCACTGCAGGGGGCTGCAAATGACGGATCAATCCCGTGAAATCCCGCAGGATGCGGACCTCCGCAACCTCGCCCGCCTCGTTTCAGCCTGTACGTTGGGGCTGTGGGCCTTTGCGGCGGGTCTGCTGATTGGGACCTTTTTGTTTTCGTAATGCCGCGCCTATGCACGGTCACGCCCACAGCTTTTTTCGATTGGCCTGACCGCCCAACGCTCACAGCGGAGTGATCAGGCCGAGCGGATGGCGCCCCTTCTCTTGGGTGTATTCTCCGAGCATCTGGTGCGCGTTTTTCGCGCGATGGGAGGAAGCACAATGTTCATCCTCAAGCAACTCGGCGCGGCAGCAGTGCTGACCGCGATGAGCTTCACGCCGGCTCCGGCACAACAGGTGATGTCAGAGCCCGCTTATTGCGCGTTCTTTTATCCAAATGCCAATTGCCAGAACAAGGGTCCGGGCAACCCCTATACCGATCCTAATTACCGGCGCAACGGGGGCCAGAGCTCAGGCCCGTGGCCGAGCGGTGAGACCGTCGGCGTCGCGCCGAAGCGGCCGCGGTCCGCCAGGACAACGTACCGGTACTGACACCGCGCTACCTGCTTTCTACCGTCTGTGAATGTCAGATTGGTTTTCGTCGATCGGGGGACCGCTTGACTCATGGTCCCAACATCTTAGCGGCTGAGTATGAATTCGATGGCGACAAGATCGCGATCTCATAGCCGCCGCATAAGGGCGCGGGGTCGGCGCCCCGCGGGGCGAGAAATCACCTTTGGACAAAAAAAGCCCCGGGCGATGCCGGGGCTCTGAGACTTCCTGGAGATAGGAGAAGGAAAGATCAGTACTTCGCGACCACCGGCCCTTCCCAGTGGAATTTGTAATTGACGCCGACCAACGCGGTTTGTGCCCGTTGGCGGACGTTGAGCACTTCGCCGACAAAGCCGGGATTTGGGTTCATGTGCGTCGCGGTATCGTCCAGGAACCACATATAATTGTACTCGGCGAATACCGACCAGTTCGGTGCAAACATCCATTCGATGCCGGCGCCAACGGTCATTCCGGGCACCGTGAAGCTGGAGGATTCGATCAGCGCACCGCCCGGCGTGAGTACCCGATTGCGGTTGTTCAGCCATGCAGCGCCGACCTTGCCGTAGGTGAGAACTGTAGGCGTGAACAGCCAGCCGAACCTGCCGGTCCCGGTAATGATAGAGCGAAGATTGTTCGTCTCCGAGAAAGCCGGGAAGTCCGCCAATGCGTGCCGGCCGTTGATGTTGGCGTAGTCGAACATGCCCTGGACACCAAGCACCAGATTGCCGGTCTGGAAGTCGCAGCCGATCTGGCCGCCGCCGACAAAGCCGCTGTCGTTTTCACGGCCGTAGTTCGCAAAGTCCGGTGTAACCAGGTCGGTCTGCACCCGCGTGGTGTCGATGCGGGTCCAGCCGCCGCCGACGTTGCCGCCGATGTAACATCCGGTCCAGGGCGTCGCCATGATCGGTGCGACAACCGGCCGGGCCTTGACGGCGAGGTCTGCGGCAGAAGCAGTACCGGTTGCACCGAGAGCCAACAAAACACCTGCAGCGAAAGCCAATTTCATATGTCGACGCATGTAATCCCCCGTGTGGCCGCGGCCACAAACGATTCACGATCCTGAAATATAGTTAGATTGAATATGCGATGTGTGCGACTGCGAACTGCGCTGTACCGGCCATTGCAGTGCACTTTTCGGGCGCGCGTTGCGCGCTCGTGACATCAAAATCCATTCGAAAAAATATAGAAATAATAAACTTCAGAGATGCGCGTGAGATCGCGCGCCGATATCGGCAATTTTCATTCTCTCGGCAACGCCCGCGCGCCTCAAAACAACGAAACGACAATCGTCTCCCGCTGTGGGCGGCGGCCGATCGGAGCGACGGCATCGCGTTCACGACTTCAAACCCGATGCCAAAATTGCAGAAGAGGTTTGGAAGCCGCGCGCGCGTCGTCAGGCTCCATCATCTGACATTGCCGGCAAATGAAAAGCCCGCCCGAAGCTGGAATTCGGGCGGGCTCACGTGGGAGTAAAACACGAAGCCTTGTTCAAGGGCGCCGCAGTTAAATGCTAACATCGGATTTTTGCCGGCGCACTACAAATTAGATTTCGAAAATGTTGCGTCAGCGCCGATCACGAGTGAGCCAGACGAACGAAACATAGGCGGCGATCACCCCGACCACGATGAGCATCCAATTCTGGCCTTCGAAACCCAGAACGGTGAAAGGCTCAACCAGAAACTTAGCCACCTCGGCCCCCGATTTTTGTGCAAGATAGGGGCTTTGGCCGAAGAAATATATTATTTTTATATTGAGCGGATGGAGCGGCGCGGTCCGGAAAGACCAGACCGACCCACCGCTATCAAGGCTGCCTTAAATCACTCGCGGGACTGAAGTGCGGGGCTAAACGACAGCAGCTTCTCGAACTCCGGCGGATAGTAACGGACGCCGTCGGGCCCGATGATGAAGACCTGCCAGCCGTCGTCGGCAAGAGCCAGCGCCTTGGCAATCGCCACCACAACACTCAAGCGGATCGTCGTCGTGACGTCTTCGCCGCGTGACGCCTGCACAATGAAGGTCACGGCAACACCTCATTTGCGCAATGCCCGATGCCGCGATCTAGCAATTTCCGTTCCAGCGCCGGCCTCAGCACTGGATCGCAATCCGGGGTCCAGCGACAATCCGTTCAGGAAATCCTCCAGCGCAAGCTTACCCGCCAGCTGGGCACTGCGTTGCGACGTGAAGCCGCATTCGCGCAGCCTGATGCCCATAGGTCTTCTTTTGCGGTGTATTTCCCAGCACCAGCCCGGATCGTTCTCGGTCCGGAAAACGATCATGTAGAACGATCGACGTGGTGAAGGACGGAGCATGATCAAGCCAAACCCGGTCGATCGTCGGTCTCGATTCGCGAAACATCCGGCCGAGGCATTCCGGAGCTGGATTTGAGGAAAGAGTCCATCGCTGCGATCGCAAGGAGCGGTATGAGTTTCACTCCGCCGGACTGGTTTCGAGACGGGCTTGAAGGCGATAGCCGACACCCGATTCGGTCACCAGAAGGCGAGGGTTATTGGGGTCAGTTTCGATTTTCTGCCGGAGCTTGCGAACCAGGATTCTCAGGTACTGAATATTTTCCCGCTGGTTGCCGCTCCATATGTCCTTGAGCAACTGGTCGTGCGTCACCACAAGGCCAACATGCGTCGCCAGAATATGCACCAGGCGGTACTCCTTTCGGGTCAACCTGATCGGGTTCTTGTTGAGCGACACGGTTCGAGCGACGAGGTCGATCGACAGAGGGCCGGCTGCGACGACCGGATTCTCGGTCGCGCTCTTGAAGTACCTCCGCAAGGCAGCTTCGCTGCGGGCGAGCAACTCGGCCATCCCGAACGGCTTGACCACGTAATCGTCGGCGCCTGACTGCAGCAACAGGACTTTTTCGTCCTCGTTCGAGACCACTGAGAGAATAATGACGGGCACGTTCGACCATGACCGGATCCGTTCGAGAACGTCCTTTCCATGAACGTCCGGCAGCGCCAGATCGAGGATGATGAGATCGGGTGAGTTGAACGTTGCCGCTTTCAGCCCGTCAGCGGCGTTCTCGGCTTCCAGGACGGAAAAGCCGTGAATCTCAAAACCCGCACGAAGGAACCGTCTTATCTTGGGTTCGTCCTCGATCAGGAGAACGACATTGGATGGTTTACTCATCGGCCAAAACCGTCGCTTGGTCTGGGGCGGGCAGGACAATGGAAGCCGTCGTTCCCTGTCCCTGGCCTCGGCTTGATATGCCGATCGTTCCGCCATTTGCCCTGACGAAGGTGGCTGCGATCCAGAAGCCGAGGCCGGATCCGGGAATCGTCGCTTGATGACGTTGGCTTCGAAACGACCTGCGGCCAAGTTGCCGGCATTCGTCAGGCGTGATTCCGACGCCTTGATCGGCGACCGATAAAATGGTGCGCCCCGGTTCGGAGCGCGCTACGATCAAGATGATCGAACCGGAGGGAGAGTATTTTGCGGCATTTTCCAGCAGCTGGCCGCACGCCTCCTCGATCAAACCGGAATCGACGTTGACCAGCGGCAAATCGTCGGCGAATTCAACTTCGATCTTGTGTGCCGCCAGTCGCCGGGCTCTTCGCTGAATGGCTGCATTGACGATGTCCCTGGCATCCGCCCATTCGAGACGCGGGCTGAGGCCGCCTGCGGTGACCCGCGTTGCACTGAGCAGGTTCTGAATATAGCCATCGAGTTGCGCGACTTCATCGGAGATAGCTTCGACCAGCGAGCGGGTCCGGTCATCGGCGCGAATCATGGACATCGACTCCAGGACACTCGCCGAGCCCTGAATGGCCGCCAGCGGGGAGCACAATTCATGCGAAAGCGTGCCATGGAATGCATCTCGCAACAGCTGCGCCTGCAAGTGCAGCCTGGCGTCGTCCATCGCCTTTTCAATATCGAGACGCTGAAGGGTCAAGGACACTTCTTCAAGGACCGTCTCGAAGCGGCTCGTATTGATCTCAACGTGTTTACGCGATCCGCGTCCGATATTGACGGCGACGATGCCGTAAACCGCAGTTTCAGAACATGCCGTTCCGAGCAACCAGACATTCTGGGTCGGCTTGTCGAGAACCGCGAAGCAGGAATTTCCGACCTTCGGGACCGTCGAGGCGACACGCTCTTGCACCAGCTTCGGCACCGAGCCGGGCTCGGGAGGCTCGTAGTGGTCCTCGGTCCCGGCCGCGAAGAAAGCCGCGTGTTGTCCGAGCGTGCGGGAGAAGTGGTTCCGAATGGCGGAGATCAGGTCCGATACGGTGAAGCAGGCGGCCAGAAGCCGGGAAAACTCGTAGAGGTGTTGAATTTCGATTTCGCGTTGACGCAGCATTTCGGTCTCGCGGCGCAGGCGCGAGGCGAGATTGCTGCTCACCAGCGCCACAACGAGAAACAGCAGCAAGTCGATGGCTTCCGAGGGATCCTCGACCCGAAAACTGTAGATGGGAGGAAAGAAGAAAAAATCTGCCTCGACCATACCGGCAACCGCCGCCAGGGTCGCAGGCCAGATGCCCCATCGGGTGGCGGCGAAAATGACCGGTACCAGGTACGCGATTGGAACGAGGTTAGCCGCAATGGTGTAATCAAGCGGGAGCAGAGCGACAGTGATCAGGCTGACCGACAATATCGCCAGCAGCGGGGGGACGATGTCGGCTCGCCAGATCCGATACGAAGGGAGCTCTTCATCCAACTGCAAGCCGTTTCTGTTGCTGGTTCCAACCGGTCTTGCTCGCGCGCTCGCGAATCTCTCGGCAATGGGCAGATAGAAATTCACGGAAAGCTGGTAAAGGAAGGCGCCTGAAACGGGGATCGCAATCGCGATCCTATCTTTACGGAATAGAGATCAGCGGATTTCAGGCAGGTGATGCTGTGGCGTTGGGTGGCAGCCTGCCATCGAGCGCCCGCTGGATCGCATTGACGTAATTCAGCGCTTGTTTCTCTCCGAAAAGCTCGGGCTTCGAGGCACGATACAATTCCGCTTCGCCTGGTTGCCGGCCTGGCGGCGGGACCAAGGCAGCGAGGGCCGCGTAACTGATATATTTCGGCGGGTACAGATAGAATTCCATCAGAGGCATATGCGGGCCTCGCCCGCTACGCTTGAGAGTCGCATGGGCCGCCAATCCGGCTTCCGGATGGATGGCGCTCCAGCCGGCAAAACTGCTGGCCAATATCTCGAGCGCCAATATCGTCGTCGCTATCTGCACGAAGCCTTCGTTGGATTTCTTTGCGCTCCGGGTCGTTGAGGCCTTCTTCAGTAGATGCCGAAACTCTGGATGTGCTTCGATGAAGGGTCCAAGCCGGGATTTCCACAAAATGTCCGGCAAGCAAGCGTAGCCATGAAGTTCATGGAAACTCTCGATCAGGCGCTGGCATTGCGTCGTCAGGCTCTTCGGCAAGAAACCGAAGTCCTCAGTCTTGCCGGAGCGAGCCCCGTGAGCGCTATCGTTTGCCGCGACTTCCATCGTCTCGCCTCGCGATGAGCGAACAGATTCCGCTCAATGCTTCAGCATAACGAGTCGCGGCATATATCTTCGATGTGCAATAGCGGCTGCATTCATAGAAAAAAAATAGCCAGCGCGCGCCTCACGTTTCTCAGCGTCAAACAGACGATCGTTCAATCGCACCGAGCAATCGGAAATGTAGCTGAAAAGACACATTGCGACACAAACTATTGCGGTGCATCGAGCGTTTTCGCCGAAATGTCACTTATTTCGCCGCGAGTCTAAGCAGCGCGATGGGCAATTGACGCTTATGAATGCAAACGGCGTCAAAGATGCTATTTCGGATATTTTTTCTTTATGAAATCGCGCGGAAAGTCGTATCGATTTTTTGCAGCCCCCCAACGAAAGATCGTTTCGAAGGTTAACGGTGCGTCGCGAAAGCGAAGGCACCTGTACCAACAACGTGGGGCAAGATTATGAAAAGAATTCTTCTGGCAGGTGTCTCGTTGGCGGCGATCGGTCTGAGCAATGTCGCTCAGGCCGCAGACCCGGCTGCAAAAGGGCCATGCCCGTATGGCGGCGATCCCTACAAGAACTATAGCTGCCTCGATCCGTATCTCGGCACCGACTTCTTCAGCCGCTTTATCAACTACTACCGGCTCGAATGGGGACATGATGCCGCACCGGCGGATCCCAAGGCGCCACCGTCACGCCGCGACTACTGGCCGGGAACGCCGCAAAGCATTCCTCCGTATCCGTTCACGGAATGGCCGTATGGTGGCTCGACAGCGCTTGGCGTGACGCGGCCGAGTTCTGTCGACAGTCCGCTGATGGTTGCGCTCGGCAACACGGCCGCGGGCTCGTGGATGAACGAGAACCACATCCAGGTATACGGCTGGATCAACGCTGGCGGTAACTTCAGCAGCAACACCGTGCGGGGCGGCAATGTGCCGGCGGCTTATGACTACAATCCGAATACAGTTCAACTCGACCAGGCGGTGCTCTATATCGAGCGGCTGCCGGATACGGTGCAGAAGGATCACATCGACTGGGGCTTCCGCCTCGCGCCGATCTTCGGCGAGAACTATCGCTATACGACGGCCTTTGGCTTGTGGAGCTACCAGCTCCTGAACCAGAACAAGAATTACGGCTACGATCTCCCAATGGCATACGGCGAAGTGTTCATTCCGCAGATCGCGGAAGGCCTTCTGCTGCGGTTTGGCCGCTACATTTCGATCCCGGACATCGAGGCGCAGCTCGCGCCGAACAACTACATGTATACGCACTCGTTGACGTATACGTTCGATAACTATACCAACACCGGCATTCAGGCGACGCTCGCTGCGACCAAGAACTGGATGTTCCAGTTGGGTGTTTCGGTCGGCAGCGACACCCTGCCCTGGAACTACAAGGCAACGATCGCAAATCCGTTCCCGAACCCGCTATTCCCTGGCACCACCTTGCCGAAGGATCCGGGTGCCGTACCGAGCGTCACCGGCGGTGTACGCTGGACCAGCGACAGCGGCAACGACAGCATCTACGTGGTCGCCGATGCCATCAACGGCGGCCAGTGGGGCTACAACAACCTGCAATGGTACGGGTTGACCGCCTATCACAAGTTCAACGATCAGTGGCACATCTCGTTCGAGACGTACAATCTCCATCAGAACAACGTGCTCAATGCCAACAACCCAGCCGCGGTGGCCGCGTTTGCTGCGGGCGGCACGCCGTTCTCGCCTCAGTACGTGCCGTTCAACGCTCCAGGCCTTGCGTTCTGCAGCAGCACGACTGTGTTTGCGTGTACGGCGTCGGTGCAGACTTATCTCGCCTATTTGAGCTACAAGGCGTCGCCGCTGGACAACATCTCCTATCGTATCGAGTACTATGACGATAAGCAGGGTCAGCGCACCGGCACCAAGACGGCCTATTTCGAAACCGGCATCGGCTGGCAGCACTGGTTCTCGCCGCAGATCGAGATCCGGCCCGAGGTCACGTATTACAAGTCGCTGAATGCCAACGCATTCAATGGCAATGCGAATTTGGGCATCCCGGCTAGCAGGAACTTCGCTCTCGTCGGCTCGGCGGACATCATCATTCACTTCTGATGCGGGGAAACGTCGCGGCGGCTCATGTCGCCCGACGTTTGATCAGAGAAAATTCGACAGGGGATAACAATGAAGCGAATTCTTTTCACCACCGTCTCGCTCGGGGTGCTCGGCCTGATGTCGCCGGCATTCGGAGCTGATCTTTCGCCTTATATAAAGGCTCCGCCAGCCGTCGCGCCGGCATACGACTGGTCCGGCTTCTACGTCGGCGTGTTCGGCGGCGGCGGTTTTGGCAACCACAATCTTAACAACGCGCTCGGCCCCGCCGGCTTCGCCAACTTCACGCTCAACTATTCCTCGACGGGCGGCATCGCTGGCGGCGAAGCGGGCTACAACTGGCAGAGCGGCAACATCGTGTTGGGTGTCGAAGCGGACGGATTCTGGTCCGGAATCAAGGGCAGCGATATCGGTGCGTTCAACGCGGGTACGCTGCCGATTGGCTCGATCGACGCGACCAGCCTTCGGGACGGCGCCACGCTTCGTGCGCGAGGCGGCATCGCGGTCGATCGCCTGTTGCTGTTCTTCACCGGCGGCTGGGCCTATGGCAACTTTCAACATACCAACACCGACCCCGTCCTGGGAGTCGATCAATTCAACACCCACAGGAGCGGCATCACTGCCGGTGGCGGTATCGCCTACGCGGTGACCGACAACCTGATCGGCAAGTTCGAATATCGCTACTACGACTTTGGCCGGTACGAGCGCCTTACGCCGCTCAACGGTCAGCTGCCTTACACCGTGAACAGCACTTACTCAGTCGTGACGCTTGGCCTGGACTTCAAGTTCGGTGGGCCGGTTCTCGCGAAGTATTGACGCGTTGCTTGCGTTGATGCGCTGCGCGGCCTGCAAGTCAGGCCGCGCGCAGTAGGAGAGGGGCTGCGATGATTGCTTCGTCGTTTTTGCGAAGGATTGGGTTCGGACTTGCCGTCGCGGCGCTATGTACCGCCGCGGCTGGATGTGCCGTCGATATCGGAACGACAAAGCCGGAGCGATCCGAGGGCAACGGTCAGATGCGATATTACGGCGGTCCGAAATCTCCGATGTGGTCCGGCCAGTAATTGTACGCAGCGTTGCGTTTGGGAGACTGATGATGGCGTGCATTGTTACCAGGATTGCTCGATGGGGGTTCGTGGTGGTGCTTGGTGCGATCCTGGCCGTCGCGACCAGCGGCGAAGCGGCTGCAAAGCATCGCAAGGGGCACTTGCATTACGCACATGTGCATCACTCGATTGCCGGGAGCCACGCGCAGCTCTTACCGCAACAACCGGCTCGGCCTGGAGCCATGCGGTACTACGGCGGGCCGAAATCGCCGATGTGGCGCGGTCCGGCCGAAAATTAGAAGGCCGGAAGCTAACCGGCATGTATCAACAACGCGAGCGAGGTCGCATAAGTCAATGTGCGCATTTCCAATATGAGTATGATTGCGAATTGGAATGTGCGACGATTGACCATCGCGCTCGCGACGACGGCTCTGATTGGCGTGGGCGTGATTGGCGCCGTGCGGATGTTTGTCCCGCACGCCAAATCCACTGAAACGACGCATCCGGCAAAGGGCGTCCTTCCGCGCTACGTTCCCACGGCGGCGGAGTGGGCGAGCCTGACCGTCGAGCCGGTATCGGAAAAGGTCTTTCGGTCCGAGCGCATCACCGAAGGCAAGATCGCGGTCAACGAAGAAAGTTCGACGCCGATCTTCTCGCCTTATGCCGGTCGCGTGATCAAACTTCTGGTCAAGCCGAGCGACATGGTCGAGCGCGGCCAGCCGCTGTTCGTCGTCGAGGCCACCGACACGGTGCAGGCGCTGAATGATTTCATTTCGGCGTTGGGCGCGCTGAACACGGCGCGGTCCAAGCTCAATCTGGCGCAGATCGTCGAAAAGCGCGCCAACGACCTCTACGCCGGCAAGGCGGTTCCGCTCAAGGACTGGCAGCAGTCGCAGGCGGATCTGACGGCCGCCCAGAACGATTTGCGTTCGGCCGAAACGGCGCTGGAAGCCACGCATAACCGGTTGCGAATCCTCGGCCGTTCGGAAGACCAGATCTCGACGTTCCAGCAGACACGGCAGATGAGCGCCGATACCCCGATCTACTCACCAATCGGCGGCACCGTCATCCAGCGCAAGGTCGGACCGGGCCAATTCATCAACAGCGGAGCCAGCGATCCCGTGTTCCTCGTCGGCGATCTCTCCACGGTGTGGTTGACCGCCTTCGTTCGCGAATCGGAAGCCGCCGGCGTCGCCATGGGCCAGCAAGTCAGTTTCTCACTGCTCGCGCTGCCGGGCAGCGAGTTCAAGGCGCGCATCGACTATGTCGCCGCCGCGATCGACCCCTCGACCCGACGGCTGCTGGTTCGCGCGACCATCGACAACAAGGACGGCCTGTTCAAGCCGGAGATGTTCGCCAACGTGACGATTTATGCCGGCGGCGATCATCCCTCGATCGGGGTGCCCAAGCGGGCGCTGATCTATGAAGGCGATCGCGTCCACCTTTGGGTGGTACATGACGACAAGTCGATCGAGCTCCGCAAGATTGAAACCGGTCTGACGAACGGCGACCTGGTCGAGGCTCGGGCCGGTCTGCAGGCCGGCGAGAAAATCGTCACCAGGGGCAGCCTGTTCATCGATCGGGCGGCCTCCGGCAGCTAACCGCCGCAATTGTTCTCTCGCGAAAACCGGATCGAATGGATCGTCTCGTAGCCTTTGCTGTCAATCGCCGGTTTCTGATGGTCGGGCTGTTTGCCGCCGTGATCATCGGGGGGCTCGTCGCGTTTCAGCAATTGAACATCGAGGCCTATCCCGATCCGACGCCGCCGATGGTCGACATCGTGACTCAGAGCCCCGGGCTGTCGGCCGAGGAGATCGAGCGCTACATCACAATTCCGCTGGAGACGCAGGTCGCCGGCATCAAGAACATGAAAGTGATCCGTACGATATCGCTGTACGGCTTGTCCGACGTCAAACTCCAGTTCTCGTTCGATTACACCTACGACCAGGCGCTGCAGCAGGTGTTGAACCGCCTGTCGCAACTGTCGCCGCTATTGAACAACGCCCAGCCGCAGATTTCCCCGCTTAGTCCCATCGGTGAGATCTATCGATACCGGCTGGTCGGGCCGCCAAATTACTCCGTGCTCGATCTCAAAACCGTGCAGGACTGGATTCTGCAACGCCGCTTTCGCGTCGTTCCCGGGGTTATCGATGTCACCGGCTGGGGCGGCAAGACGAAAACCTATGAGCTTCAGGTCGACTTCAACAAACTGGTCGCCAACGGGCTGACGTTGCCTCAATTGCTACAGGCCGTGAGCAACGCCAACGTCAACGTTGGCGGCAACACCGTCAATATCGGTCCGCAGTCGGCAGTCGTGCGCGGCGTGGGGCTAATCCGGTCGATCGACAGCCTCGGCAATACCATGGTCGCGTCGAGCAATGGCACCCCGGTTCTTGTCCGGGACGTCGCGACGGTCACCGTGGGCGAGCAGCCGCGGCTGGGCATTGCGGGTGAAAATCAGGACGACGATATCGTCCAGGGCATCGTGTTGATGCGGCGCGGCGAGCAGAGTTCGCCAACCATCGCCCGCGTCGAGGAACTCGTTGCAAGCATCAACAACTCCACCATCCTCCCGCCGGGAGTCCGGATCGAGCGAATCTACGACCGGAAGGATTTGATCGAGACCACCACGCATACCGTGCTGGAGAACATGGTGGTTGGGATCGCGCTGATCGTTTTCCTGCAATGGCTGTTTCTGGGCGATCTGCGCAGCGCGTTGATCGTCGGGGCGACCATTCCGTTTGCGCTGTTTTTCGCCGTCAGCATTCTCGTGCTGCGCGGCGAGTCCGCCAATCTGCTCTCGGTCGGGGCGATCGATTTCGGTTTGATCGTCGATGCCACCGTCATCATGGTCGAGGCGATATTTCGGCGGCTATCACACACCAACAAGCTCTCGGCGAGCGAGCAGGCCGCGATCTCGGCCAACACCGTCCTGGACATGAAGAAGCACGCGATCCTGAGTGCTGCGGTCGACGTGTCGCGGTCGATCTTCTTTGCCGCCGCCATCATTATCGCGGCGTTCCTGCCGTTGTTCACCCTGAGCGGCGTCGAAGGCAACATTTTCAGCCCGATGGCCCGGACCTATGCCTATGCGCTGGCCGGCGGTCTGCTCGCGACGTTTACGGTTACGCCGGCGCTGAGCGCCATCATTCTGCCCGCGCATGTCGAGGAGACCGAGACCTTCATCATGCGGATCCTGCACCGCATCTACATGCCGGTGCTGGCGCGCTCGCTCGCCAGTCGCCGGCTCGTGCTGATGGGTGGGGCGGCGTTGATCGTGATGACCGTGATCGCCGTTCGCCTGCTGGGGCTCGAATTCCTGCCGAAGCTCGAGGAAGGCAATCTATGGATCCGGGCGACGTTGCCACCGACGATCTCGCTGCAGGAAGGCAATTCCTATGTCAACGAGATGCGCAAGGTGATTGCCGACTTGCCGGAGGTCGATGCGGTGGTTTCGCAGCATGGCCGACCGGATGACGGCACCGATGCGGCGGGCTTTTTCAACGCGGAGTTTTTCGCGCCGCTCAAGCCCGCAAAGCAGTGGCCTGACGGAGAAAACAAGGATCAATTGACGGCCAAGCTGCTGGCCCAACTACAGGACAGGTTTCCGGGCGTCGAGTTCAATTTCTCGCAGTACCTCCAGGACAACGTCTCGGAGGCGGTTTCCGGCGTGAAGGGAGAGAACTCCATCAAGCTGTATGGCAACGACCTGGAGGCGCTTACCGACACTGCCAACAAGATCAAGGCCGTGCTCGCCACGGTGAAGGGTATTACCGACCTTGCGGTCTTTACTTCGCTCGGCCAACCCACGATCCAGATCGATATCGACCGCGCACGGGCGGCGCGATACGGCTTGTCGCCGGGCGATATCAACACGACGATCAAGACGGCGATCGGCGGCGACAGCGCCGGCGACCTGTATGAACCCGGCAGCGATCGCCATTTCCCGATCATCGTGCGGCTGGCGCCGCAATATCGGCGGAGCGCGGAGGCCATCCAGAATTTGCGGATCGGTGTGCAAGGTCCGAACGGCATCACGCAGGTTCCGCTCAGCGAGGTGGCGTCGATCAAGCTGGTGTCGGGTGCAGCCTACATCTACCGCGAACAGCAGGAGCGCTACCTCCCGATCAAGTTCTCGGTGCGCGAACGCGATCTCGGCGGCGCCATCAAGGAAGCGCAGGAGAAGGTCGCAGCCCAGGTGCAGTTGCCGGCGGGGTCGCGCGTCGAGTGGGTCGGCGAGTTCGGCAATCTGCAGGACGCCATCAAGCGATTGTCGATTGTGGTGCCGATCAGCCTGGCGCTGATCGCCATGCTGATCTGGTTCAATTTCGGATCCGTCGTGGACACCATTTTGACCATGAGCGTGATCCCGATGGCGGTATTCGGCGGGATCCTCGGACTGCTGTTGACCGGCATTCCGTTCAGCGTGTCGGCGGCGATCGGGTTCATCGCGCTGTTCGGCATCTCGGTGATGGACGGCATCATCATCATTTCGCAGTACAACCAGCTCATAGATGAAGGCATGGAGCGGGGCAGGGCGATCCTGCGCACCGGAGAGCTGCAGTTGCGGCCGGTGCTGATGACATGCGTGGTCGCGGGCATTGGTCTGCTGCCGGCGGCGTTATCGTCCGGAATTGGATCGCAGGTGCAGAAGCCGCTGGCGGTCGTGGTGGTCGCCGGCATGATGCTCGCGCCTGTCGTCATTCTCGTCACATTGCCGGCGCTGATCTCGATGTTCTCGCGGCGAAGCCGGCCTGGTCTGGCTCCCGAAGGCAATCTGGCGCCGGCGGAATGATGGGCCAAGTGGGTGGACGAGGTGAGTGGTGAGTAGCGTCGCGTCCGAATGCGCACCGATGTTGCAAAGGACGGGGCTTCGGTTCACTGCGCCGCTGCTCTGCCTCGTTGCGTTCGTGAATCTCGCTGAAGTCGCTTCGTGCGCGGCCGAAACCTTGCCGGAAGCGATGGTGAAGGCTTACCAGTCGAACCCGCAACTCAACGCGGATCGCGCCCGCCAGCGCGGCACCGACGAAAATGTGCCACAGGCGTTGGCGGGCTACCGGCCGCAGATCGTGGCGAGCCTGAGCGCCGGGCTGCAGGCCGTCCGCAACCTGTTGCCCGACAACACGGTGCAGGGCGACACGCTGCGTCCATGGACGATCGGCGTCACGGTCTCACAAGTCCTGTTCAACGGCTTCAAGACCGCCAACAGCGTTCGGGTTGCGGAGTTTCAGGTGCAGTCCGGGCGCGAGGCGTTGCGCAACACCGGCCAGGGCGTGCTGCTGGACGCCGTGACGGCCTATATGAACGTGCTCGCCAACCAGGCGCTGGTCGAGGCGCAGCGCACCAATGTTGCGGTCCTGCGCGAGATCCAGGCGACGACCAAAAAACGCCTGGACGCCGGTGACGTCACGCCAACCGACACCGCCCAGGCCGAAGCCCGATTGAGCCGGGGGCTGGCCGATCTCAATGCGGCGGAGGTCGTCCTCGCCATCAGCAAGGCGACCTATACCCAGGTCGTCGGCGACGCTCCGTCTCAATTGGTTCCGGCCGCGCCGGTCGACCGCCTGTCGCCGATTGCGCTGGCGGCAGCGACCGAAACCGCCAATCACGAACATCCCGCAATCCTCGGCGCGGGCTTCGACGTTGACGTGGCGCAAACCACGATCAAGGTCGCCGAAAGTAGCCTGTTGCCGACGGTGGCGGTGCAGGCGAGTGCCAGCCGAACCAAGCAGTCGGATTCGACGCTCAGCACATTCGGCACCGACCAAGCCTCGATATTGGGCCAGATCAACGTGCCGATCTACGACGGCGGCACCGCGGCCTCGCAAACCCGGCAGGCCAAGGAGGTGGCGTCGCAGAGCCGCATGGTGCTGGAGCAGGTCAGAAACCAGGCGAAAACAGCGGTCGTCAGTGCCTGGGTATCCAATGAGGGAACCAAGGTCGCGCTCACGGCGGCCGAGTCCGAAGTGCGCGCGGCCGATACGGCCCTGCAGGGAGTCCGGCGCGAGGCGGCGGGCGGCCAGCGCACTACGATCGATGTCCTCAATGCGCAACAGGACCTGACCACCGCCCGGTCGCGCTTGATCCAGGCTCAGCGCGACCGGGTGATCGCATCCTACACGCTGCTGAGTGCGGTCGGTCGGCTCGACGTACATACCCTCAATCTGAACACGCCGGACTACCTGCCCGAGGTCCATTACCACCAGGTCCGGGATGCCTGGCACGGAGTCCGTACTCCGTCAGGTCAATGATCGATACGAGGCTAGACACATGACCGGCCGAACCAGAGCAATGACGACCCTCGCGGTGGCCGCGGCCGTCATTTCATGGCTTGTGGTCCCGGCGTATCCCCAGAGCATCCAAAACAGAAAGAGCGGCGGCCCTTCAAATCCGCCCCCGGCCGAAACGCATCCGCCGGTGGACGAAAAAGCCTACAAGGCCGCGCTCGATCGAATACCGGTCCCCGACCAGAAATATGATCCTTGGGGCATCGCTCGCCCGCCCGAACCGGGGAAGGGCACGAAAAAATCAAACTGAGGATGAACCGCGTCAGGTGTGAAGACGTTGCCTTGGCACGCCGCGGCCTGCGAGGGACCACCTGCATCACATTTCCGGGGGATAGCATGACCGAGCACATCATTGTCGAGGATGAAGACTCTACGCGCACGATCACGATGCGGCGTCCTGAGAAGAAGAACACGCTGACGCAAGAGATGTACCTCACCATGAGCGATGCGATCGACTCGGCGCAATCCAATCCTGCGATCCGCTGCCTGATCCTGACCGGCCGTTCGGGGGTATTCACGGCCGGCAACGACATCGGGGATTTTCTGCGGGCAGCAACCGAAAAACACGAAGCGGCACGGCCGAGAAATGCCGTGATCTTCCTGCAGTCGCTGGTGAACAACAAGAAACCGATCATCGCGGCCGTCGACGGCATCGCCATCGGTATCGGCACCACCATGGTGTTTCATTGCGATTACGTTGTCGCGAGCACGACGGCGACGTTCTCGTCGCCCTTCATCCAGTACGGTCTCGTTCCGGACGGGGCTACCAGCCTGTTGGTGCCGCAAATGGTGGGTCATCAGCGCGCGTTTTCGATGCTGGTGATGGGACGGCCAATGACCGCCGAAGACGCCCGCACGGCCGGTTTCGTCAACATGGTTGTTCCGCCCGGCCATGCCGTCGTCGAGGCCCGAAAGGTGGCGCGCGAGATCTGCGCGCTGCCGGCGGATGCTGTCGCAATCGCTCGGAAGCTGTTGAAGCTGCCGACCGAGGATCTGGTCCGCCGGATCGGTCAGGAAGATCATTTCTTTGGCGAGCGGATGCGTTCGCCGGAGGCCATCGCGGCGTTTCAGAATTTCTTCCTGCGAAAGAAGCGATGACGCTTGGCTCGATGCCGCCTTTGGCCTTTTGTCGCACTGCGGGATAAGTTTTCGCGGCTGCGATTTCTTCCCACTCGATCCGCTGCCAATTCTTTCACCGATCAATCGACTTGCTGATCTTTCGAGCAAGGCGCGGACTGATCCTTGCGCTTCGCAAAACCCGGGATCATCATGATTCACAGGGACCAACACGACGCCGAACAGAGTCGTCGACAGGAAACGCTGGGAACACCAGGCCTATTCCGCTGAAGGCCTGTTCGGTTTGGGTTGTCTCGAACCAAATGGAGGCTGTCATGTATAAATGCCTTGCCACCGTCACGCTCGCCGCTGCGGCCGTCGCACTATTGGCGTCGCAACCCGCCCAGGCCGGCGCGTCAGCCAGCGCACCTTCGAAGTACGGTCACTCCAGCCAGGTCGCGACCACGCATCAGGTGCGCACCAATCGGCTGGCGCGAAATCCCGACGTCGCGATCACTGAATACTCTTCCTCGTCTGCGAAGAATCCGCCGCGAGGGCACGGCTATCGCTAGTCGGTCCGGGGTCAGCCGTCTGCGCGTCCGTTGATCGAAGCAACGGGCCGTTTTCCCCCTGCGTGTTGGGTGCTTCGCGGCCATCCGCGTGGCGCGCGGGATTGGCGCTATTGATCCATACCCGCACGGTCGGCAGCACCTTGGGCAGCAGGCCATTGACCTCCGCCTTGGTCATGCCGGCGCGAACGCGCGGGTCGTAGAGGATGTTGAGTAGATATTGGTCGTAGACGTCGAAGAAACCCATTTGGACGTCGTCGTTGAACATGGTCCAGGGCACCGACCGGTCGTCGTTGATCGCGCCAAGCGCCTGCAGCAACTCCTCATAGGCGCAATCGTAGAAGGTGAATTCGCCGGCATCGACGGGAAGGATCACTTCGGCGCGTCGTATGCGGTAGCGCCTGTCCTTGCCGATCCCTGACAGGCATTGCGGATTGAGCGATTGCTGAATCCGCGCTGCCTTGCCGCTGCCATAGCGCGCGCGAATGACCTTCTTGATATCCCGTTCGGCGACCAGCGTAACGAAGAAGTTGGCGGCCTTCTTGTCGCTCGTGATCGCGACGTCGAGGTGGTTCACATGCGCGCGAATGTCGGCAACGATCGAGGCAATCTCAGGTGCGCGGTCAGGCTGGCCCTGGCTCGCCACGAATATCCGGACCGGTTCATCGAACTTCCGCACGCGGTCGGCCGGCGCGCCGAACTGCAATTCGGCGTTCAACGCGATCTTGAAAAACCCGTCTTTGATCTCGTCATTGGAAAAATCGCCGCGCTCGGCGGCGCGCCGCCTGCTGATTTCGGGGTTCTCCGCGCGGGCGGAGCCGCAACCCATTACAGCAAGCATCAGCGTGATCGCGGCAAAGGCCGTCAACCGGATCAGGCGAGCCTGCCGATTTGTCGGCCCGCGCGACGTCAATGGAACCGGTCCCGAGGCCGCTCCGCCGGGCCTTGCGGGCCCTTTGGGGCGTTCGCTGCTCTTATTTCATCGCCTGTGACACGACAGTCGCCATTCCTGTCGAACCGCAGGATGAACGCGTTCGGCTTCTCGACGAACTCCTTGCGCGTGATCTTGCCGTCCTGGTTCTCGTCGAAATAGCCGAAATCCGCCTCGGCCAGCGAAGCTTCGGCTTTCTGCACGGTGACGAACTCGGAAGGATCTAGCTTGCCGTCATGGTTGCGATCGGCGGATGCAAAAAGCCGCTCCGCAAAACTCTTCCATTCGTCGCAGGTGTAAACGCCGTCGCGGTTGGCGTCCCAGATCGGCGGCCCGTTCCTGAGCATGCCATCCTGCGCGGGCTGGGCCGTGGATTGGGCAAGAGCGAGCGGCCCGCTTGTTAGCAGCAGTTCGACCGCGACAACGATGCCGCAAAGCAAATTTCCGCGCGACAAACTCCGCTCCTGTTTCCAGGCCCGTGAATCGGACCCTTCTGACGGATTGACGTGGATCATTTGCCGAGTGTGACATTGGAAATCGATATGGATTGGCAGTGCATTTCATAGCAAAAACATAGCCGTCCACACGGGCCACGCCGGAATCGCGAGAAACGAGGGCGGGCGCAGGCCTGTTTCGAGTCGTCCGGCTCGTTCGGCTGGAATTGATGGCTTGCTTAGCCCGTCGGCGAGCCCAAACGAAATCACGCATACCGCAACGGCGCCACGCCTTGGTGCCGGTGGGCGAGACCAAGATGTAAAGGCCGCCGCCATCGGCGACCTTGAAGGCCTTCGCCTGGGGTTTGAGGTATTTGAATACAAGCCCGATGGAAGCCGCACAGCGCGCGAAGCATAGGTACGCGTCCCCGGCAAGCACAGGAACCACGATGCCGCTTGGGACGCGTTTCAGGACATGATGGCAACGCGGCATTGAGGGCACTTCGAAGCCAGCCCGTCCGCCGGTTCACGCCGGCGGGCTGGCGTCTCTAGCGACCCGCCTTAGTAGACGCGGCGCGGATGCCACCGATAACCCGCGGGCCCTTCCGCGCCCGCGAAATATGGATTGATGAAGCACTGGGCGGCGCGGCCCGATGCCGACGCGTTGCACTGAGGCAGCGACGTGTATCTGCATTCGTAATAGTGGGCGTGGACCCGCAGGCAAACCGGGTAAGCCGGATCATACGTCTGGGCCGCCACCGGCTCTATTGATACCGTCCCGATCGCCAAAATCGCCAAGGCCAGAATGCGCATCTGAACCTCCTTAGGAATTGGCGGCTATGATTAGACTTGCAGTTCCGCTTTGGCGCTCAAATAGGTATTCTCCGCGCAACAGGGAAGCGGTTGTCGACCGCAGGCGGGCCGTTGTCTTACGGGGCTGGTTTGTCATCCAGAGTTAATGCGCGCCGCCTCTAATGGCAGCGTTTCATCACCTAGGAGTCCGTCCAGATAGGTGCTGCGACGGGCATTTATTGGCATGTTAGCCGGCTCAGGCAGCCTTTGCGAGGGTGAACAGCTTCAGGAGGTTGTGGGCGGTGCAGATCATGGCCCACTCGGCACGCACTTTTTCGACACCCCGCAACAGGAACTGGCGGAAGCCGCGCGCCTGTTTGATCTGTCCGAACACCGGTTCGACCACTTGCTTTCTCAATCGGTAGGGCGTTTCGAAGCCGCCATCGTCGATCTTCTTTCGCATCCGTTGGGTCAGCGGTCCGCCGATTTTTCCGTTCGCGGCTGTCGGGTGCTTGGCGCGTCCAGGCGCGACATAGCCGTCAACGCGATGTGCTTCGAGCGCTTCGAGATTGGATTCGCTGCAGTAGCCGGAGTCCGCTGAGGCCTGCTCCGGCGTGCGGCCGAGATTGTTCTCGATGGCCTCGATCAGGGGCACCAGCTGGCCCTGATCGTTGCCGCACTGCGTCAGTTCGTGCGCGACAATGATCTGGGCGCCTGCGTCGACGGCGGCCTGTGCATTATAGGCCTGAACGAAGCCATCCTTCGACTTCATGATGCGGCTTTCCGGATCGGTGAAGTTGCGTTGCGACTTGGGATCAGGCTGGTCCGATGCCGGCGCCGCCGGTTTGCCCGGCTTCTTGCGGCCTTCGGCTTGGCGCTGCTGTTCCTTTTCGGCCTCGATGCGACGCTCTTCCTCCGCGGCCAGCCTGGCGTCGGCCTCCAGCGCCGCCATCGCCTGCTGGATCTTCGCCAGCCGCTTCTCCTTGTCGCCAGCCCAATCCGGCAGCTCGTCGCCGCGTTTGTCTTTGCCGAAAGTCTCGTCCTCCTGAGCATCCGCCGCCTCAGCGGCCGCCAGCATGCGAGCGACCTCGGCTTTCAATTCCGCCTCGCGTTTCTTCATGCGCTCATAACTCATCGCTTTATGTTTCGACGCGTTCGCTTTGATCTTCGTGCCATCAAGCGCGACATGGCCGAGTTTGACCAGCCCTGCCGTCTCGCACAACTTCAGAACCTGCAGGAACAGTGCGCCGAGCGCCTTCAAATGCCGCTTGCGGAAGTCGCTGATCGTGCGAAAATCCGGCGGATCGAGCGCGACAATCATTACAAAATCATTCCGTTCGCGGCAGGCCTTCGCGATCCGCCGCGATGAATACAGCCCACTCGCATAGCCGTGCAGCACAAGCGCCACCATCATGCGCGGGTCGAACGGCGGCTGCCCGAGCCCGCTCACATAGCTGCCCGTGATCTCCTTGAGATCGAGGCTCTCCCGCACCAGTTCAACGATAAACCGCGAGACATGGCCTTTCGGCACGAAGTCCTGCACATTCGGCGGCAGAAGCAGCGTCTGATCGATATTCCAGGGGCGAAAATACTTGCTCATCGCCCAAGGTTGAATCAGACTCGCTCAGAATTGAACAGCCACTATTCGGACAGGCTCCTAGGCTTACTTCGATCGCCGGGCCGGTTGCCGGGCTTTCGCTGTCTGAAAAGTCTCTCCTCTCTCAATTGCTAAGAGCAAGGATGCTTCGTAACCTCCATCCGTTCCAACCAAGGAGGATTTTGATGAGAGCTATTACCATACTCGCTTTAACGGCCTTCCTTAGCTTGACCATTGCCGCGTCGTTCACGCCCGCCTATGCGGCCGCAGGGGGTGCAATGAGTGGCAAGGGTGACTTTGCCACTAGAGGCTACAACCAAGCCGCCAAAGAAAAGAAAGTGAAGGGCGCAAAGACGGTGAAGCCGAAACCGCAATGAGTTTCACCTGCTCAATCCTGATTAGCCGAATAATCAAAGCCCGCCGGTTCACGCCGGCGGATTTTTCTTGTTGGAATGGTCAGTCGACCAGTCGCAGCACCTTGCCGCCCCCCGGATCGGTAGGCGGCCGGCTCACGGTCAGTTTACAGCAAACGCTGTCTGATCGCCGAATAATCCCGCTGCGAAAGTGTTGTATGCCTAGGAGCGACCTTTCGTCCAAGGGAGGGAAGGCATAATGCGAAAAACGATTATAGCCCTGTTCGCACTGGCAGCGGTCGGCTTGGTTCTGCCTATGGCCGCGCCGACCGAAAGTTTCGCCCAGCTTGGCTCTAAGGCAGGTGGCGGCGGCGGTGGCGGTGGCGCCGCAGTTGGCGGCGGCGGTGGTGGGGGTGGGGGTGGGGGTGGTGGCTTCGGTGGGGGTGGTGGCTTCCATGGCGGTGGTGGAGGCGGCTTTGCCGGCTCGAAATTTAGCGGCGGCGGTGGTGGCTTCCATGGCAGCGCTGGTTTAGGTGGAGGAGGCTTCCGCGGTGGCGGCTTTCATGGGCGTTTCGCGAGCGGTGGCTTCCACGGTGGAGGATTTCACCGAGGCGGATTTCACCGACGTGCGTTTGTAGGGTTAGGCTTCGGATCCTACGGCTACTATGACGGATACTATCCCTACGCGTACAACGACTACTACTACGACGATGGCGGCTGCTACGTCGTCCGTCGCCGCGTGCATACCCGCTACGGCTGGCAGATTCGACCCGTCCAGATCTGCGGATAATATGCTGCCTGAAAAGACCCGCCGCTTCACGCCGGCGGGTCGTTCCCCTTTCGGGAGATCATTTAAAAAAAACAGCCGTCAAGCCGACCGCGACGCGCGAGATCACGCCGTACAAGCGGGCATCCGGACGATGAGAGGTGAGGGCGCCTGGTTCACGCCCTGAATATATTTGCCGGTGTCCTCGAGAGTGACAAGCTGGCGACCGCGCGCGGCTCAGCTACCTAATCTTAGCCAAGCACTCCTTCAGGCGCTCAAGCTCCGAACGGACTTGCGTTTCCATGGTGTCTCGTAATGCGAGAGTGCCCCTGCTGGACAATTCTGCGGAGGCCTTTCTGTCCAGATTCTGCTTCCAATCCCGGATTGCCTGCTTAGTGGCGCTTTGGGCCTCCGACGTAGCCTTAAGGTACGCCATGATGCAGGCATCGGCCATTGAGCAAGTCTGGCACTCTTGTGCGGCGGCAGCACTTGAAACAAGCAAGGCAAGTGCCGCGGCAAAGACCTTCATTGCTTTTCCCCAAGTATTGGCCCGGTGAATGTTCTGTGAGGGATGCCGGCGTCAGAGCCGGATCACTCAACGACAAGCAGATAGAGCGGCTGCTTGAGTGCTTCGACGCGAGAGGGCTGAAGCTGTATTGCCAGTCGTGGATGGCAACATTTTAATTGGCAATGTGCCGCTGCCAGTAGCCCGGTAAAGTGCGCCGACTTGGCGCCTCATTGCCAGCGCGCAGCCACTTCCTTCCTTGGGCTGGGAGGGCTTGCCAGCGTAGGCCCCTACTGGGGACGCTTCCGCCAACTATATGCCAACTATATTATGCGTAGACTTTACCCCTCGCGCTGACGGGAGTCCGGATCATGACGAAGAAATTCGCTTTCTTGATTGTCGCTGCCATGGGCTTGGTTGCGCCATCCTATGCCCAAGTCAGAGTCATCACTGGCGACGTCGAACACATCTACGGGCCAGGAGGGGAGATCCTCGACAGTCCGGAGCTTAGGGCAAAGAACCTGCGTGCAAAACGCCAAATGCGCAGTGAGGAGAGGGGCGCTGGTCCCGTCGAGCAACAAAGGCTGTCCGTCCAGCAGAGCGGTCCACTTCAAGCGCCAGATAGTTGGTGGAACAACGACGTTGCGCGACGCCAGGCGCCAAAGAGCTGGTGGAACTACAACGGTTATGAACCGCCCAAGAGCGCGTGGAGCAGCCAGTGAACTCGGCAGGCGAACCGAGGCTGTGTGTGTGAGTTGGCTGGTGGGAATTGGTCAAGCTGCCGCGGACCGCAGCTTCAATATTGCGCCAGCCGTAACCCGCTCGCCGGCCGCGAGTCTGCACTCGATCTCAGGCCGCGCGCTCGCCAGCAGCGACGGCGTTGGGGACCGCAAACGAGGGTCGAACATCCGCGCCGCGGTGCCCATAGGCCTTACAGGTGAACTTCGGCTCGAGATCGGATAGCCGGACGTCGTCCGGCCACGGTGCGGCATCGATCATTACCGAATGCGCGCACTTGTAGTCGCTGCAGTAGACGAGCAGCCGGTGAGGACCGGATGACCGCATTTCCCCGAGAGTGATTTTCTGTTCACGCATACCGGTCCGCGCCATTGGAGCATGACCCATCAAAGCGCGGGCAGACCAGTATCGGCAAGCCGCTAGGGATTGCGGGTCGATTCAGGGCAAGCGAGCTTGACGAACAAGTCCCGTTTCGCGACTGGCAAGGCGTGGGGATGGTGTGATGGACAGGGACGCAATTGACCTAGCTCTTCACGGGATACAGCAGATGGTCGAAGTATCGATCCGAGCGGCTGAAACCCTGCAGGGCGTTTGTGACGACAACGGATGCCGTTCGCAGACCATGAGTTGTTAGATTTCAGCCTCTTCGACCTCGCGCGGCGCGTTAAGGCGTCGCGGGCGATGCTCTACGAGGGTGACAGGCCGGTATCTATCAAGCCAGTGCTTTCGATCGTGCGCGATCAAGCCTGAAAAAAACGAAGCCCGCCGGTTCATGCCGGCGGGTTTTCATTATTGGTTCGATCAAACAAAAAGACCGCCCGAAGGCGGTTTCTCTCAGCATCAAGTGAGCGTGAGATGTGAAGCAGTTCACATTTGAAAATCGCGAGTTGATATAAGGCAGCGCAAACCCGTTTTCGGGAGACAGCGATGCTATTATTCAATAGCCAGATCCATTGGCGGGGAATAGGCAACACGGTCGTCGTCGAGCTTCTCGTCTTGCTCGCGCTTGCGTTCGGGGTTGTTCGTTACGTGGAATGGTCATCGGACGCTGCTCAGGCCGAATTTATGAGCGCGACCAAGCCATCAGCCTCTGATCCGAATCATTCCGGCGAATTTTCAATTGCGACCCAGCCCCTCAAGGGGCGAACCGGTTGCCCTCGGAAGGGTTGAACTACTGCAGGGAACCGCCTTCACGGGCCCGCGCGTTGAACGCGCTGCTGCCGGGATCGTGCCAAACAGAACGGCGCTGTTACCAGCGCCGTTCTGGTGCACCTACGCGTGGAACCGGCCCACTTCGACTGGCGCTGGCGGGAGCGACCCGCTCTGGCTCTGCTGGCGTGGGAAGCCGTGGCTCGCGATCCGCTAGCAAGGCTACGCCGCATCCAAGTGGAGTCAATTAGGACGACAATTAATTTTAGACCAGCGGCTATCACCCATCGCGACACCGCAGTATCGGCCTTGCCGATCGAATGCTCAGCAGACAGGTCGCCGACTGAGACCCCGCCGGATCGGCGGCGGGGTGGTCAGTCATTCGGCATCCCTAGCTGGACAGGCGATGAATCGATATCGAGGAACCCAAGCGGAGTTCCAATTCTCGATAGTTTCACCGCACACGGCGCATTCAAAGCTGCTGATCTCGCGTGCCTGGGCAATGTGTTCGCTGCGGTCATAAGCCGCGCCGCACTTACAAGTTCGATGGGTACCGATCATCGGACATCATCCCCGCCAGCGTTTGGGATGCTTGTCTGTCATTCGCCTTCCGCAATCCTTTGCCTGCCAGCGTTCGTTAGTCGAAGTTCGCCCGGCAATTCCAGGATGTATCCTAGTTGGATCAGTCGGTCTTTGTGTTCGGGCGGGATTGTGCGGTGCATCGGACCCTTGGCGCAGTGCTGCAACGAGGCGAATTCTTCGCGGGTTAATGGTGGTGCAGACAAGCCTTGTGCCATCCCGCGAACATGCGCTCCGGACTGTCCGTTTTCCAGTGAGTAAGCCTGCCATAATCAAACTGAACCCACTACCAGGGCTCGGCAACCGGACGATGAGAGGTGAGGCCGCCGGTTCACGCCGGCGGGTTTTTCTTTGCCCTAAGGGCGGCGCGCTGCACGGCGTCCGGTGCTGTCCTAATTAGGACACTCACTCTTCCGAATTAGGACATTGGACCGGCCATATTGATTGGTGAATTCCAGGGCGTCGTGTCCTTTCTCGGAAAGGGGCGCGATGGGAATGCGGCCCCAGCCAAGGCCCGGCTGGGGTCGTCTCTTTGGGCCTCACGGCGGGGAATTAGGACCCCCAAAACAAAGCGAGGGTCACTTGCACCAAAGGACAACTGAGGCGGCCTTACTTCGGCGGATGTAGTTCGCCCGTGAACCAGCAAGTTGCATCTGATTTCATCGGATCCGACGGTATGGCGATTTGTTCGACGTGATCGCATTCGGAGCAGTTGAGCCTGCGAAGTTCATATCCTGTAGGCCCCGGCGAGGTGCGCGCAAGCTTCATGCGCGCTCGGCATTTCGGGCAGCGGAGTTGCGGAATTGCGAATAGTGGGATTGCGGCTGGGTAATCTATCATGGCATTCCCCCTTGCTTCAGGCGGGAACTGAAGTCGGAAACAGGCCCGTACCTAAGTTACGTGCCGCTAACTGGCGGTTCACGCGACTCGATCTCGCGTTCGACTACCGACGCCAGCAAACTGAAATGCTCGGCTAATCTAGAGAATAACTCTCGTTTCGGAATATCCGTCGCTAGATCACGGATAATAGCACATTCTGCGGCGTCGCAGCGGAGCTTCTCCAGATACGCCCGCATGTCCTTCATTTTCGTCCCTTCTCCCCACGCTACTCCCCTCCCTGGAATTAGAAAACTTAAATTTGCCTTGGCCGGCGATGCCGGAAAGCGTCGCGCTCGGCATCCAGCACAGCCTCAAGAACCACGAGGGGAAGGGCGTCCAGATAGTCGGGGAAGCGAGGCCAACAAGAAACCGAGGTACCCCAAACTAGTTCGGAGCGATCAACTGGGTTGCGGTAGTTTGGCTGGCCGTTGGCCCCTCGTTTCCGCGTTGCCGCCGGCTGCAATGGGCGGCCCCAGATTAGCCCCAAGCCCCGCTGGGGCCGCCCGGTGGGCCGCTAAGGGTAGGGCGTAGATTAGGCGGACAATGGTCAAGGTCGATCCCTACAGCATCGTCTTCCTGGCGATGGCAGTCTTTTTCTTCCTAGTGCGCAGTGTCCTCAGACTCCGCACTGGGAGCGAACGGTCGCCTGTGACCGACGCCTTCTTCTATCGCCTCTCCATGATTGCAGCCGTTTCAGGCGCGATGCTTTACGTCGCCGACAAAGCCCAGTGGCATTCGCGGCTCGAGGCTGCCTCAACCCCTGTCGCCGCACCTACTATCGCCGCAACTACTGAATCGGCTCCGGTAGCGGACAGCGTGCCGATCTATCCAACTAACAATGGCACGTCGGCAATGATAGATGTGGTATTGGGCGTCCAGCCGCTTAGGATGCTGTTGGATACTGGCGCGACAACCTGCCTGGTATCAGAGGCTATCGCTGCCAGAATTGTACGCGATGGTTATGGGGTTCGGCAGGAAGCTGTTCGCTTCAAGATGGCGGATGGCACGATCCGCACGCTGCCAACCCTTCTCATCAGGGAGGTGCAGATTGGTCGGCATACTGTCCGCAACGTGTGGGCCGGGGTTTCATCTACAGGTGAGATGCTACTGGCCTTCCCCGTCGTCAATGCCATCGCTCCATTCACAATCGACACGCGAGCGAGGTTGTTGATTTTTCATACTTCCTCCAACTCGATAGGCGGCGGTCACTTTGCTGCATCCACGACTGCTAGTTGGCGCGGCTAATAACAACGATGCAAAAAAAGCCCCGTCGGAAGGTCGGGTAAGAGAAACTCTGCGGGCGCGCGACGGAATTGACGCTATGCCGTTCGCAATTTTTGAGAACGAAAACGGAAATCGCCGTGTCGCGTCCGTGTCGCATTGACTAACGGTACTAGACGGGAAAGCCTGATATCAAAGGGTTTTCTTCAATAGATAACGCGACACGGATTTTTCACGAACCAAACACTCATCTTATTGAAATCATTGGCGATCCCAGCAGAAAGGGCAGGAGCCTTGTCCTTCAATGAGTTAGAGTGACTAACGCCTCTAAACCCGCGTAGCGGCTTTTAAGGGCTTCCAAAGCGAGTGACTAACGGGTTTTTGCCAGTTTCGTCATCGCGGCGTCGGCCGAACGCTCCTGATCGACCTCATCGAGATATTCCTGCAACTGATCCAGCGAGCTGTGGCCGCTGACGGCCATCAATTCGACGCCGGTAGCGCCAGCATGTGCCAGCGTCCGAAGCGCTGACTTTCGCAGACCGTGGGCGCGATAGTTTCGGGTCCGGCCGTCGTCGCACAAGACCGGCTTCAAGCCAGCGGCATTGCACCAATCGGCGAACTTGTTGCCAAACGCTGCAGCCGATGCGAATGGCCTGCCATAGTCATTGACCAGGAACGTCAGCACCCCCTCGGACTTCGTCGACTCGGGCAGGGCATCGAGCGCCTCCTGCAATTCCGGGATGATCCTAATCGTCAGCATCTTGCCGGTGCTGCGCAGTGTCTTATGGGGACGCCAAGAGAGTTTGCCCTCGCGGGTGTGCTGCTTGCCGATGACATGCGCGTCGTGCCGGCGTGCCGCGATGTTCAGAAGCAGTTCGATGGCTGCCCGCGCGACGGTGCCCAACTTGTGATGCTCTCGGTATTGGTCGATCTGTGGTTCCAGCCATGTCATATGGCCGCTGCTCTTGGCACCGTCCTTGAGCGGCTTGATACCGGCGGTCGGATCGACTGTTACCGCGCCTTGTGACATTGCGAACGCGATAAACCCGCGCAGCGCCTTGAGGAAATTCTTCTGGGAGTTGGTGGTTTTGCCTTCCATTACTGCTCTGATGCTTTTCTCGCGCATCGTCGCGACATGGTTTTCCCCGTAGCGGCGACCGCTCGGGGTTTTGAATTCCCGGAATGCATCAAGGATAGGCCGGCGCATGTTCTGGGTGGCCTTGGCGATGGCTTTCTTGAAGGCGTCGTCCTTGTAATAGGCGACCACGAGAGCATCGACGGTGCCGCCCTTGGTGCGCCCTCCGCCGATTTCGGCAGGTGATTGCGTCCCGCCGGTCTTTTCGACCAGCGCGTGATAGGTCTCCATAAATTCAGCCGAACCGGCCCGGCCCTTGATCGTAACCCGCTTGTGGCCCTTGCGTCGAAACGTGTGCCGGACCTTGCCGCGCGCGTCGATGAAGGTGTTGACGAAGTCCAGCTTGATTTCGGCCATTGCTAATCCCACTCGCTCGGCTCGGGTTTGAACTCGCCTGCCAACGCCGTTTCCGCCTCGCCGACGTTGACCCGAATCAGGCCATCGGGGCCGATCTCGACATTACGAATAGGCAAACCTGTTTGCTGTACGGTTTTGATGGTCCGGAAGATTTCGCGCGGCTTGACGCGCCATGGACGGTTACTCATTGGACATACCTCGGGTGCGCAGAGAAATTGCCCATGCCGTGGCCAGCCGTGTCCGTCGTGCTGGGTTGGGATTTTCGCGTCGGCACCCAAGGGCTACGTCTCAAAATAGCCTATCCGTGCTTAAAGCTCAATTATCCCGTTAAAATTAGCGTGTTGATGAATGTAGGTCCAGGTCGTTGCCGGCCAGCACTTCCATCACTACCCGCCGACGTCGATTGCGATGTTGCCGATCTCGGCACCGCAAGAGTGTTGTTCGAACCTTTCGGCGCGCGACTTCACCGTGTTCGATAACAAGACCTCCGGCGTCGGCGTCGGCGAGTGCCGTTGTCGTCTGCAATTGTCCGAACCGGTTTGGCTCGACGTCGACGTTGCGCAGATTCTTTACGGCGAGTGTCCATCGCCGTACCAAGTTGTCCCAAACCGTTCCTAGCTCGGCCATTTCAATTTCAATTGCTCAATACCTCAATTCCAAAAGCGTAAATTAGCCTTACGAAATAGGCACTGTACTTCGTGATGGTGATAATCCCCATCGCCGACGTTGGCCGAGAGCTGCCCGGTTTCGGCGCTGCGTCCGAAAAATGTTTTCATCACGCAAAACCTCTCGGCAGGCCAACGACATAGCACCATCATCCGTAAGCTCACCTTACGGAATGCAAGCAATTTCAACGGCTTACGGGTTGCCGTGGGCGGCAAGGCACCATAAACATTTCCGACGCGAAACACTCAATTGATGATGAGGTTGCGTCGATGTCACCCAAGAGAATTTCACCACCGGCACAGGTCCGCTTTGACGATCAGCTCAGGGCGCGCGTGAATGATTGGCGGCGGCAGCAGGATAAAATCCCGACGCTGGCCGAAGCGGTTCGCGCTCTCGTCAGGATGGGCCTCGGCGCGGCCGACGTGCCCGAGCCAAAGCGGAAGGAACGTGCCGCATGAAACACCACGGCGCACCGTCGCGGGGTGCGCCGGGTCAGGAATGCACGGACGAATTGGAAACTTGTCCAAAATACCCTGACGCCGCCGCCGCCGCAATACCTCGAACGACCGAGGTATTGTCATGACCGCGCTCGATGTCGCCACCGGCTATGTTGCGAAGGGCTGGAACCCGGTGCCGCTGCCGTTCAAGCAGAAGCGGCCGGTCGACGTTGGCTGGCAGCATCGCCGCATCGCGACGAGGGCTGACGTCGAGAGATACTTCGACGGCAAGCAGATGAACATCGGCGTCGTGCTCGGCCCCAGCTCACACGGCCTGACCGATGTCGATCTCGATTGCGACGAGGCCATCGTGATTGCACCTGCGGTGTTGCCGCCAACAAAGGCGATCTTCGGCCGGGCATCGGCGCGCGCATCGCATCGGCTCTATTATCATCCGACACTGGCGACGACGGTCGACAAGGCGACCCTGCAGCTCAAGGACCCGACCACCGATGGCATGCTGCTGGAGGTCCGCGTCGGCGGCGGCGACAAGGGCGCGCAGACGGTCTTTCCTGGATCGGTTCACGAGAGCGGCGAGCCGATCACCTGGGAGGAGAGCGGTGAGCCCGCCCTGGTCGATGATGACCTCGTGCATCGCGCAAAGGTTACGGCGGCGCTCTGTCTGCTGGCGCGGTACTGGCCGAAGAAGCAGCCCGGCGGTCATGGGTCCCGTCACGATGCTGCGCTCACGGTCGGCGGCTTCCTGGCGCGCTGCGGCTTCAAGCTCGCCTTGGTCAAGCACTACACCGAGTTTGTCGCCCGCGCGGCGAACGACGAGGAGCCTCACGACCGCATCAGGGCCGCAGCAGACTCGGTGGTCGCCTACCAGAAGGGCGATAAGACGCGGGGCTACCCCGCACTGAAGGACCTGTTCGGCGACAAGATCGCGGACAGGGTCGCCGACTGGCTCGGCTACCAGGGCGCGCGGGACGATGGACCGTCCGGCATTGAGGCGTCGCCGTCCGAACCCGTTGTCGCGATGCCCTACGCCTGGAAGGCTGCGGAGAGCCTCGCGTCCCGGCAGTGGCTCTACGGTCGCCGCCTGGTACGGAAGTACGTCACCGGCACCGTCGCACCGGGTGGCATCGGCAAGTCGTCGCTGGAGATCGCCGAGATCATGGCGATGGTGTCAGGTAAGCCCCTGCTCGGGATCATGCCGCCGAGGCCGTTGCGGGTTTGGCTCTGGAACCTCGAAGACACGCGCGAGGAAACCGAACGCCACATCCAGGCGACAGCCAAGTTCTACGGGCTCACGCCGGACGACATCGGCGACCGGCTCTATGTCAACTGCGCCCGCGAGACGCCGCTCGTGATCGCGACCACGACGCGCGACAAGGCCGTCATCGTCCGGCCGGTCGTCGACAGCCTCATCGCCGAGATCATCAAGAACAAGATCGACGTCGTCGTCATCGACCCGTTTGTCTCCTGTCACCAGGTCACCGAGAACGACAACAATGCGATGGACATGATCGCAAAAGAGTGGGGCCGCGTTGCCGAGCGCGGCAACTGTGCCGTCGAGCTGGTGCATCATGCCCGCAAGGGTGAGGCCGAGATCACGGTCGACAGCTCGCGCGGCGGCAGCGCGCTTGCCGATGCCTTGCGGAACGTCCGCGTCGTCAACCGCATGAGCGAAGTGGATGGCGAGAAAGCCGGTGTCGCCAACCACCGGCTCTACTTCCGCACCTATAGCGACAAGGCCACGCTGGTGCCGCCCGCCGACAACTCAGACTGGTTCAAGCTCGAAAGCGTCGATCTCTGCAATGGCCCGCCCGGTGAGAGCGACCTGGTCGGCGTCGTCAGGGTCTGGAAATGGCCCGATGCAATGGCCGGGATGACCGCCGCCGACTTCGATAAGGTCGCCGTCGTGATCCGCGCAGGCAAATGGCGCGAGAGCAGCCAGGCCGAGGCATGGGTGGGCTATGCGGTCGCCAAGGCGCTGGGCCTCAACGCCGACAACAAAAAAGACCGGTCGCGTATCCTTGGCATGCTCAAGGTCTGGTTCGGCGCAGGTTCGCTGATCAAGGTCGAGGGGCTCGATGAAGCGCGCAGACCTCGCATGTTTATCGAGGTCAAGGAGAGCTAGTTGCTCCACTTGATGCTCCACTCCGGGTTTTTGGGGAACCGTGCTCCGCTCCACCCTCCACCCCCATATAGGGGGGTGGAGGTGGAGCAGATCGCAGCTCCACCTGCTCCACCCTTGCTCCACCTGAAAACACGCCAGGTGGAGCAGCACAAAACTCCTTTCTGTGAGCGACGGCTCACGGCTACGCCGCCGGGACACGGCGCTGATGATGCCCTAGACAGTAATGTTATCTTCTCCACGACGACGACGACGAAGAAGACCACCCGGCACGAGCCGCATCTTCTCGACATCGCGCCGATCAGCTACAGTGCGGTGCATGAGCGAGATCACGACGCAAGCAGATCGCGATGGCCGAACAGGCCGTTTCCTGGCGGGCAATAACGGGGGCGGACGCAAGCCCGGCAGCCGGGGTAAGCTCGGCGAGCAGTTTATCAGCGATCTGCGCGACGTCTGGAGCGAGATGGGCATCTCCGCGCTGCGACAATGCGCCGAACAGGAGCCCGCGCAGTTCTGCCGGATCGTGGCGTCGTTGATGCCAAAAGACGTCAACTTGTCCATCGGCCCGAACGCCGCCAGCTTTGCTGAAACTTTCCAGCATGCGCTTTCGCTGCTCGGCAATTCCGTTGAGCCGCCGCGCCTGCGTCGGCCACTGCGAACCATCGCGCCAAAGGTGATCGAGCATGGCAATTGATGCCGGTGATCTTGAGACTCTGAAAGCGCTGGAGGCCACGGTGCCGGAAACCGACACGCTATGGCCGTTGACGTCGATCCCGCAAGTTCTCGCCTACCTCGCCACCTGGGCCAGGGCGGAGGGCATAGCCGAGGACGAAGTGATCGAGCTGACAGCTCGTGCTGCCGATCTCGGTCCCGCCGCCGCGCGGCATGCTGGGGCCATCCTGGGGAGGTTGGGCTATGCCAAGGTCGCCGACCGGCTGCGCGAGATCGCGGGCAGGCGAAAGCATGATCTCCGGCCATTGGCCTGAAATCGGGGAATAATCGCGACGCTTCCATTGCCCTTTGCCGGCTCCTGCTGTACAGTTTTCTCAGGAGATTTGTACAAAACAGGGGCAAGCCTATGGCCCGCAAGGGAAAACAGGTCGAGGCGGTCGCCTATATCAGGACATCGTCGGCCGCCAATATCGGCACCGACAAGGACTCCGACAAGCGCCAGCGCGCCGCGATCGAGGGCTTCGCCAAGCGCGCAGGCTTCGCCCTGGTAGGCGAGTTCAACGATGCCGCAGTATCCGGCGCTGACCCCATCGACGCACGGCCGGGCTTCTCTGCATTGCTGGATCGCATCGAGGGCAACGGCGTCCGAACCGTCATAGTCGAAGATGCCAGCCGCCTCGCTCGCCAACTGGTGACGCAGGAGCTGGGCATCATTGCGTTGATCGCTCGCGGCGTTCGCGTGCTGACCGCATCAGGCGACGACTTGTGCGACGATTCCGATCCGTCGCGGACCATGATGCGGCAGATCGCCGGAGCGTTTCACCAGTACGAGAAGGCGCGCTTGGTCGCGAAGCTGAAAGGCGCGCGGGATCGCAAGCGCGCTAAGATGCAGGCGGAGCAGCCGGGCAAGACGGTCAAGGTCGAGGGCCGCAAGACATGGGCCGAGAAGAACCCGGAGCTGGTCGCCGAGGCCAAGCGACTGCGCGGCGCGCCGCGTCGGCCAGACAGATCACTGCGGGAGATCGCGGCCGAGCTGGCAAACCAAGGCCACGTCGGAAAGCGCGGCAAGCCGTTCTCGGCGTCGTCCATCAAGCAGATGCTCGCATGATGGTGACGCCGCCGCCGACCATCGCCGCCGAGAAGTAGCGCGACGCTGCGCACCATGCGCCCATGCGCCACCTCGCCTCGACCGCTCCGCCCCCAGGGGAGCCGTCTGCCGGGGCACCCCGGACTGCTCGGCCAGCCGTCGATTTAATTTGCGACACCAAGGGCCGATTTCTAACTGGCGGGAAACCGGGACCGGGCCGAAAGGTTGGTTCTCGTAATGCCCTCTCTGAAAGTTTTGTCGCCGATCTCAAAAACTGCTGGGAGCTGCATGGCCGCGATGCATTGGATCGCGTCGCGCGCGATCAGCCCGAAGTCCTGCTCAAGGTGGTAGCGTCGCTGATGCCAAAAGACGTCAATTTGTCCATCGGCCCGAACGCCGCCAGCTTTGCTGAAACCTTCCAGCACGCGCTTTCGCTGCTCGGCAATTCAGTTGAGCCGCCGCGCCTGCGTCGGCCGCTGCGAACCATCCCGCCAAAGGTGATCGAGCATGGCAATTGACATCTCCGCCGATCTTGAGCGCCTGCGGGTGCTGGAGGAGGAGCAGTATCCAGTTTCCGACGAACTGCAGCCGTTGGCGTCGATCGAGGCTGTCTTGGGCTACCTCATCGCCTGGGCCAGGGCGGAGGGCATACCCGAGGACGATGTGGTCGAGCTGGCAGCTCGTGGTGCCGATCTCGGTCCCGACGCCGTGCGGCATGCTGCGGCCATCTTGGGGAAGCTGGGCTATCGCGCGGTGAGCGACAGGCTGAAGCAGATCGCCGGGCGTCGCAAGAACCTCCCGCCGCTCTGAGGGGCAGGCGGCTCAGACCAAACTTTGTTGGTATCCCTGTTGGTATCGCCGAAGTCCGAAAACATTTATCACCAGAGTTTCAACCTGTTAGTTCAATAGTTCTGCTCCCGTGGGAGGAGCCGAGCGGTGTGACGTCAGTGCGAGGCAATGCAGCCGGACTGATCGCGGCATCGAGACAGCGCGCGGCGGCCGATGGTCTGCGGGGGCAGGTCCAGCACGTGCTTGCTCGCCTGCAGGGCTGATTGCCCGCTGGGCTCGGCGTAGCCAATCTGACAGGGGGAGCCTATCCCCGGCGCGCCCAGGCTTCTCGACCGCGCCGTTGATTATATTGATCCGATCTCTCCGCAAAGGGACCCATTTTCTGGCGCGGTTTTCCGTGCCAGAAATGTGGGAGGTCCCAATTTTTTCCGGGGAATTTTTTCGCAGAGGGACCCATCGCCGGGGTCCTGGGAGGTTCAATGACCCAACCAAAACACCTGCGGCGCTGGACCATGCCTGCGAATTACTTCGGCGCGGTCTGGCCGGCTTACTATTCCTCCGGCGTCGGCCAATCGCGCGACAGCGACGCATTGGAGCGCAGCAACTTCGAATGCATGCTCAAGGCGCTCGGCGGCGAGACCGAGACCGTCGTTGTCGTTCGCGAATTGCACTGGGCTGTCGGCTGGGTCGAATGGATCGCGATCCATCAGGATGACGAGAAGGCCTTGAAGATCGCGGACGACATCACGGGCAAGCTCAAGCGGTCGACGTTGAGCAAGAAGAAGCCGACCCAGCCTAGAAGAACTGCTACGACCCGAAAGAGCGGATCAAATACTCCAGCAGACGCGGCCAGCGCGCCGCTGGTGAGCGGGCACGATCCCGTGGCGGATCGATAGCGGCGAGGCGGCCCAACGCATCGGTGGGTTTCCTTAGCTGCGCGCGGTGGCTTTCGGACCTCATAGTGGCCGATGGTGTCCGTTATTGAGGGTGAAGCCGACCTCCGGGTTGAGCACCCGGACTTCTGAGTTTGACCCGTTTCGGACATGGGCATAGCCGGACATCAGCCCACAATTCTGTTATATAAGCATTCAGTTTCCCCAAGCCGAGGGGGATGCGTCATGAGCAGCGAGCACGTAGAGCGGCGATTGGCGGCTATTCTGGCGGCGGATGTCGCGGGCTCCTGCCGCTTGATCGGGATCGACGAAGAAGGCACGCTGGCGCAACTGAAAGCTCTTCGAAAGAAGCTTTTCGATCCCAAGATCACTGATCATCGCGGACGCATCGTCAAGAATACCGGGGACGGCGCTCTCGTTGAGTTCGCCAGCGTGGTCGACGCCGTACGATGTGCCGACGAAATCCAACGCGGCGTGGCAGAAAAAAATACCGATGTGCCGCAGGACAAGCGGATCGAGCTCCGCATCGGCATTCACGTTGGTGATATTATTACCGAAGAGAACGATATCTTTGGTGACGGGGTTAATATTGCGGTGCGTCTCGAAGGCATCGCGGAGCCCGGCGGTATCTGCATTTCAGACGACACCTACCGGCAAATTCGGGGCAAGGTAGATATCGCCTTTGAAGATATGGGCCCGCAGAACCTGAAGAATATTACCGAGCCGATGCGCGCGTGGCGCGTGAGGATCAACGCTGGCGCTTCTGCGGCAGCGTCGATAACGCTGCCGACCAAGCCCATCCAAGCTCTAGCACTACCCGACAAACCTTCCATTGCGGTACTGCCCTTCCAGAACATGAGCGGCGATCCAGAGCAGGAATATTTTGCCGACGGGATCGTGGAGGACATCACCACGGCGCTATGCCGGTTTAAGGCGCTGTTCGTCATCGCCCGGAACTCGAGCTTCACATACAAGGGGCGCGCCGTCGACGTAAAGCAGGTAGGGCGCGAGCTCGGGGTGCGCTACGTGTTGGAAGGGAGCGTCCGTAAGTCGGCCAACCGGGTGCGCATCACGGGACAGCTCGTCGACAGCGCCACGGGGGCACATCTTTGGGCAGACAGGTTTGATGGTGGGCTCGGCGACATCTTCGATTTGCAGGACCAGGTGACTGAGAGCGTTGTCGGGGCGATCGCGCCGGCGGTGGAAAAAGCCGAGATCGAGCGTGCCAAGCGCAAGCCGACCGAGAGCCTTGACGCCTATGCCCTCTATTTGCGCGGGTTGGCCAAGCTTTATCAGAGTTTTGGTAACCGGCAAGCGAACGAAGAGGCGTTGCGCCTCTTCTACAGTGCGATCGAGCTCGATCCAGATTTTGCGTCCGCCTACGGCCGTGCCGCCTATTGCTACCCCTGGGCCAAAAGCGAGGGCTGGATTTCAGTCACAGGGAACGAGATTGCCGAAGTGACGAGGCTCGCTCAGCGCGCGGTTGAATTGGGAAAAGATGATGCGATGGCGCTGGCCACGAGCGGCTGGGCGCTGGCGTTTGTTGTTCGCGATCTCGAGGGAGGCGCGGCCTTAATCGATCGCGCGCTGGTGCTCAATTCCAACTTGGCCGAGGCGTGGTTTTGCGGCGGCTGGGTGAAAAATTGGCTCGGCGAGCCGAAACTGGCGATCGAGCGCTTCGCACGTGCCATGCGCCTAAGCCCACTTGATCCGTGGGCTTCAGCAATGCAGAGCGGGACCGCGCATGCCCATTTCTTCCTGGGCCGCTATGACGAAGCGGCATCGTGGGCGGCAATGGCATTGCAGGACAATCCGGATTTTCAACCTGGATTACGTATGGCCGCCGCAAGCAATGCAATGGCCGGCCGGCTTGAGCAAGCCCATAAGGCGGTGGCCCGGTTGCGGCAACTGAATCCGGCGCTGCGTGTTTCCAATCTCAAAGACGTGCTGGGCCCTTATGGACATGCCAACCTCTCGCGATACGAGGAAGGACTGCGGCAAGCCGGACTGCCCGAATGACCATCACAGCCAAGGTGCCCACACGCGGCGACAGCGTGGGAGTGCGACTTCCGCTTCATTGGCACAAAGCTGACATGCCGATGCAGTCGCCCCATGTCCGCTGTTGAGGGATCAACGGACTTGGCTGGGACACGGCTCGAAGTCTGAAAATGACCCTGGCTGTTTGAAAACGTGAAATCTTGCGAACGCTGGAGAATCTACTTCTCAGATCACGCGGCACTGGAGCTCAGTATGCTCTTCGTAGTTTCAAAAGCGGCGTCAGAAGGAGTGCTTTTCTCCGCAATTTGCGTGCCGTCGCGTTTTCACACAGCCAAGACCCATTGCCGACACTCGGTAAGTTTCGAGCTGAAGTGTCTTCCTGTCTTCTTTTGAACTTTCGGCGTTCGGTTGGGGGGGCCGCCCGCCGGAGCAAGGCCGCTGAACTTTCCAGCCAAAGGTGGGCTGGACGTGATACTATTTCTGCTACCTGCGGTGATCCGCAGAGGGTATCCCGCGCGGGAGGGAAACCCGGATGGCTTCGGATCAGATCAAGCGCAAGCTCGCTGCCATACTCGCCGCCGATATTGCCGGGTATAGCAGGCTGATGGGGGCGGACGAGGCCGGCACGCTCGCGCGCCTCAAGGAATATCGCCGAGAGCTGATCGACCCCAAGAACAAGCAGTATCGCGGTCGCGTCGTGAAAACGACGGGTGATGGCATCCTCATTGAGTTTCCGAGCGTCGTGGATGCGATATCCTGCTCGCTCGAGGTCCAGCAGGGCATGCGCGAACGCAATGCCGATATCCCTCCAGAGAAACGCATAGAGTTCCGCATTGGGATCAACCTAGGCGATGTGATTGTTGAGGGGCGCGACCTCTATGGCGACGGGGTCAACATAGCGGCGCGATTGGAGGGGCTAGCCGAGCCCGGTGGCATTTCCATATCGCAGACCGTCCTCAATCACGCACGCGGCAAGATCGCCTTTGAGTTCGAGGATCTTGGCGAGCAAGCCCTCAAGAACATCGCCCGACCCGTGCATGTTTACCGGCTGCTGCTCAATTCCAGCCGTGGCGACGTGGCATCTCGGTCTTCGGAACCACAGCTGGCCTTGCCGGACAAGCCGTCCATCGCCGTGCTGCCGTTCGAGAACATGAGCGGTGACCCCGAGCAGGAGTATTTTGCGGACGGCATGGTTGAGGAGATCATCACTGCGCTCTCGCGGTTCAAATCGTTGTTCGTAATCGCTCGCAATTCGAGCTTTACGTTCAAAGGCAAAGCCGTCGATATCAAAGAGGTCGGACGTAGGCTTGGCGTGCGTTATGTCCTTGAAGGGTCTGTGCGTAAGGCCTCGGGGAAAGTCCGCATCACCGGGCAGTTGATTGATGCCGCGACCGGAGCGCACATCTGGGCGGACAGGTTCGAGCGCGACCTGACAGATGTTTTCGCTCTTCAGGACGAGGTGACGGTCGCCGTTGTCTCGGCCATTCAGCCAAAGCTGCTTCAAACAGAAATCGAAATGGCGACGCGGCGGCGACCGGAGAACCTCACCGCCTATGATTTTTTTCTCCGCGCCATCCAGCAGTTTTACCTAGCGACCCGCGAAGGTTTGGCCGAGACGATAAGGCTGGCGCATCGCGCCTTGGAGTTGGACCCTCGGTTCGGCCTTGTTGCGGCTTGGGCAGGCGTCAGTCATATGAATAACGTCGTGCGCGGCTATGCTGACGATCCTCAATTCGAGCGCAAGGAAGCAATTCGGCTTCTTCGCTTGGCCTTGAGCATCGACGATAGTGATCCTGACACGTTGGCATGGGCTGCCGTCATCTCGGCGTTCATGGTCGGCGATAGTGAAAGTGAAATCGAAATGGCTGACCGGGCGGTCGCGCTCAACCCAAATTCATACATCGCATGGAACAGTCGAGGCTGGGTTTATGAAATCGCGGGGTTGCCCGAGGAAGCAGTCAGGAGCTTTGAACGTGCCATTCGCGTCAGCCCGGTTGACCCGCTGCTATACCTCTCGCTTGATGGGATGGGGCGTGCCTTTATTGAGCTTCGGCGTTTTGACGAGGCCATCGTCGTAGGGAAGAAAACCCAACGTCAAAGCCCCTCCTATGTGGGAGCTTACTCCTGTCTCGCGTCGGCTTTTGCCCATCTCGGACGTGACGCGGAGGCGCGTGAGGCGGCGGCTCGTCTGCTTCAGGTCGATCCCGCCTTCACAATAGCCGCGAGGATGGGTCGGCGCAGACAATCACACGTGAAGCTATTGATTGAGGGCCTTCGGAAAGCGGGGTTACCCGAATGAGCCCGGGCACGCTGCCGAAGGCGGGATAACCGGAATGACCGCTTCTGGCACGTTTGAGACATGCCGACCGCCACGATGAATGTCCGCTTCCGGTGGAAGACCGGAAAACATCTGCTCTGGTTGAGTATTTCGCATTTTGACCCAACTCGGACATTAGCGCCCGCGCATGAACAACACTGTTATCCCCGATGGTTTCGAGCGCCACTTCCGGCGGAGCCCGCTCACCGATCCTTGGGAGCCATTGTATTCAAAGCGGACGGACAAAGCCGTGATCGTGGGGTTGCGGTTGGCCAAGCCGCATACCAATGCCCACGGGCTAATTCACGGCGGGCTGATTGCGACGCTCGCCGACAACGCGATGGGTTATAGCTGCGGGCATCAATTGGGCGGGACGTATATGGTGACAATCGGGCTCACGGTGGATTTCATCGGCAGCGCGCAGGTCGGCCAATGGCTCGCCGTCGAGCCGGACGTGATCAAGACCGGCAGCACGATCTGCTTTGCGCAATGTCTTGTCAAAGCCGACGATGTCGTCATAGCGCGCGCCAATGCGACGTTCCGCGTGGTGCGTCAAATTGACCAAACGCCTGCCTCGGGTGGGCGGCCTTAGCCTCAACGATTTCGCCCCGCCGCATACTGTAGCGTAGATCCAACCCCAATAAAGGAGCGCGCTGATGCCTGCCATGCACGAGACAAACCTCGACGGACGCGTCGCGATCGTTACCGGATCGGGACAGAACATTGGCGCAGCCATTGCGCGCCGGCTCGCGGAGGCAGGCGCGGCCGTTGTGGTCAACGGCCATACGTCACGCGAGAATGTCGAGCGCACTGTTTCCGAGATTCGGGAAGCCGGCGGGCGCGCCGTCGGCATCATGGCCGATGTCTCGGACCCGAAGGATGTCGGGCGTCTCGTCGCGGAAGCCAATGCGGCCTTCGGGCCGGTGGACATTGCCGTCTCGAATGTCGGGCGGCGATTGCTCAAGCCGTTCGAGTCGATCAGCATCGAGGATTGGGACTGGGCAATCCGGACCAACCTCTCATCCTGCTTCTATCTCGCGCATCACTTGATCCCGGCGATGAGGGACCGGATGTGGGGCCGAGTAATCCACGTGTCCGGGTTCGACGGTTTCACAGGTCATATCGTCAATCGCGCCTACAACATCGCTGCAAAGGCAGGGATGCACGGCTTCTCGAAGGCGCTCGGGCGCGAGCTCGGACCGTTCGGCATCACGGCAAATACGGTCGTGCCCGGTGCGATCGATACTGAACGCGACTGGAGTCAGTATCCAGGGAGGAACGTCGAGGCGACAAGGAACGCAATCCCGGTGCGCAGAATCGGCCATGTAGACGATATCGCCTATGCATGCGTCTATCTCTGCACCACAGGTAGCTTCGTCAACGGGCAGGCCATCCATCTGAACGGCGGCCAGTACATGTTCTGAAGCCGGCAGACGACGCCTCGCACAAGCCCATCGACAGCGGCCTTGTGACAAACCTCGCGCGGCCGGGCGGCAACCTCACGGGCTTTTGGTCTTTCGAACCGGATATGGGCCGCAAGTGGCTCAGCGTGCTCAAGGAGACCGCAGCAAATATGCGCCGGGTGGGGGTGCTATTCGGTTCGGACACCCCGATCGATCTGGCAATGATGCGTTCTGCCGAGGCGGTCGCACGAGCGCTCGGGATCACGATCGCGGGCGTCACCCCTGACACCACACCACAAGGTCGACCGCTCCCGCCAGAGGGGAGCCGTGGGTGGGTGCTGCCGATCTACTCGATGCCGGGGTCGAGAAATATTGATCCCCGCTCGTCCAAAGGGACCCGCATTTTTGCGCGGTTATTTTTCCGTTCGGTTCTCCGCGCACTTCCCTTATTTTATTTTTTCCTTGAGCCTCTGCCGAGCCCGCTGATCGCTTTGACCGTTCGCCGCACTTCGGCACCGGAGCCGTCGGAATAACGCACAGGCGACGTTCCGGCCGCGATGCCCGCCCGCCCGCGCGGCCAAGGCGCAGTTCTCGTAATAGAACTGCCTGCCGATCATCGACCGCGCCGAGATGCGGATGGCAGATGCGATATATGCCGAGCAGGAGCGGGGCGAGGTGCCAAGCGTTGGAGTGAGCACGATGGTCCGAGCCTCGGACAATCACGCCGTGACCTTCGCCGACCTTGGCGTCACCAGGCGGCGATGCCGGCGTCGATGTTGGCGAAGGCGCAATCCAGGGCGCGCTGGCAGAAGAGGACCGCGATCCGGGTTCTTCCGCGATGTCCGCTTCCGGGGGGCGCAGCGGAAGTTGTGTTTCGGGGCCGGGAGGTCCGAGTCTGACCCCTATGCGACATCAGCGGGACTGTGCTTCCTCCGCTCGAACCACACTCGGCCACTTTCAGTGTGCTAATTTAACTCGCTACGATACTCGATCCCGAAATGGGAGGCTCAGATGAGATCATCCAACGTTGTGACGCTGGCTGCCGCGACCATAGTAACTGGTGCGAGCGCTGCTTATGCCGCTAGCGAGACGATCACCATGAACGCAATCGATGCCAACGGCGACGGCAAGGAGATTGGCACGCTTGTTTTGTCCGATACCCAAACAGGGTTGCAGATCACGCCACGGCTGGTCGGTCTACCGCCGGGCGACCATGGATTCCATGCCCACGTTAATCCGAATTGTGGCCCGGGCCCTGGACCGAATGGCCAGCCAGCGGCCGGCATGGCGGCGGGTGGCCATTATGACCCAGCCGACACTGGCAAACACCTCGGACCGTATGGCGAGGGCCACAAGGGCGACATGCCCGTGCTAACCGTCGATGCTAGCGGCAAGGCCACGGAGGCCGTGGTAGTGCCGCACCTCATTGTGGCCGACGTCAAGGGGCGCTCGATTATGATCCACGCGGGCGGCGATAATTACTCCGACCAGCCAGCGCCCTTGGGTGGTGGCGGCGCGCGCATCGCTTGCGGCGTTGCCAAGTAGAACTGCTAATGCTGCTCGCGCTGGCCAACGAGATCATCAAATAATCCGTTGCTGCGGTGCATGAGTCCGGAAATAGCACTTTTCGGAAGTTGGTCCTCAGTCCCGGCCGCCCGATATGCTACATGTGAAACCGCACTTTGGGGTGCGGTGCAACAGCCGTCGGGTAAGTTCGTTCGTACAGATGACGTTTCTTGCATAATCGGAATGGTTCCGATCTGTTAGCGATGCCGGTCAGCATTTCGCTTTCGGCGGTGGAAGGGGGTATCTGCTATGACGATCAAAACATTTTTCACAATTATTGCTGTTCTTGCCCTGGTGCATGGTGTCGGTTTTGTACTAGCTCCAGAACAGGTAGCCGCCAGCTATGGAATGGCAACTTCGGCTTCAACCGTGCTTATGGCGCGACTATTTGGTGCAGCGCTGGTGGGATTGGGCCTCATTTTCTGGTTCGCCCGGGACGGCTCATCGGAGTCCATGCGCGGCGTGTTTATACCTACCATTATCGGCAACACAGTTGGGTTGATTGTAGTTGTCATGGGGACCACGGCAGGTACGCTGAATTCAATGGGATGGGTTGCTGCTTTAATCTATCTCTTCGGAGCGGCGGGCTCTGCCTATTTCGTGATGGCGCGATCACCTCAGCTATCGTCGCGCTAAAATTCAATATCGTCCTTTCGTCTGCAAGGATTGATGGTCGCCTAATCTTTGATCATCAGGTTTGAGCCGCCTTCGGGCGGCTTTTTCTTTGGTTGATTTGGTTCGCCATGTCTGTTGTTGGCACATCTCGGACATAGCCGGCCGCGCTGATGATGTCGGATTACCGGGGTGAACCGGACATCGCGCCGGCAATGCCGGCGAAGGTGTCGGCGTTCGCGAAACCATGAATCACTATGCTGCGCAAGTCCGCCGGGGCTGATCGGCGAGGCTGATTAGGTCGTCGGCATTGCGGACCGCGCCTTCCAGCGCCGCGCGGGCGAGGACGAAGAGGTCAGGCGCGAGATAGCGGCGGCTTGTCTCGCCAAGGCGGACGAGTGGAACGAGCCCCGCTCAATGAACAGGACTGACGACCGAATGTACGATGTGGCTGAGACGACCGGGGTCTCCTCGGCCCTTCACCCAGCCAGTTCGAATTCTTTGAGCGGGACCTGAGACTGCAAATAGCCCATCAATGACGTCCGTTCGTCAATTGGCAGCTTCGAGAGTGAACCGAAAAGAGTTCGGTCGCGAGCGCTCAATTCAGCAAAGTTGCCTTCCTCAAGCAAGGCTCGGCTCCGTGGGTCTAACACGAAGGCAACAAAAACCGTACGCAGTTCGCGGCTGTGGGTAACGGGTCGATACTCTCGCGCTTAGCTTCGACGACGGCTACAGGGCGCTGGTCCGTGTTCTGAAGGACGTAGTCCACGAAACCCTGCGGTACTTGCTCGAAGTCCCGACCCAAGTCCTGGCCGGGGGGAAACGCCTGCCCTGTTACGCGATGTTCGCAGATGATGTTCGCTAGCCGCCCTTGCGCATCCGGGTAGAAGCGCCAGCCCGCTTCTTCCAAAAGCTTGTTGATGGTGATGCGGGCCTGGGCTTCGGAGGGCATCGTTGATTACTCCAGTTGGCCGTTGCCCCAGACGCGGCCGAGGACACGTTGGATTTTGGCCTCGAAGTGGGGGAGCAGCGAACGCACCGCCTCCATCTGCGCCGCCTCCGCGTCCAACTCCGCCACGATTCGGCGTTGCTCCTCCAAGGGAGGCAGGGGGATTTCGATGGCCTTGAGAATGTCCTGACTCAGGTTATTGATGTTCGCGCCACCGCCCATCATTTGAGCGCGGAATTCCGAAAGCCGGAGCAGGAATGCGTAGAATTTTGGCTCGCACCGGTTTCGGTCAAGCCGCATCCGAATTGTGAAAGCCGAGTGGGTCACGCGGATACCGTTAGGTTGAACCAACAGGCAGCGTCCCACGAGTTCCTTGCTTCCGTTGGACCGGACAAAGATCAAATCGCCGTCTTCGAGGACGTGGCCTTCACTCAATATTCCGTCAGGAGTGATTTCGTCCAGATCGTCGAGCGGCGCGACGACGTGGCTCTGGAAATGGCGGACTCCGAGAACCTTGATACCTTTGCCAGCGCTTTCCTTGGAGTAGTTGACACCGTTCTTGAACTCAGCGACTTCGCCGACCTCAATCGTCGTCCAATCGGACGAAACAACGACGCGGGGAATGTAGCTCGCAAGAATCTGGCGAGCGCCGTCGAGGACCTGCTGGTAGCCATCGATCTCCGCCACGATTCGCTGTTGCTCCTCCAGCGGCGGCAGCGGGATTTCGAGACTCGCAATCAATTCGCGTGAGACGTTGGGAAACGTCGAACCTGTGCCGAGCGCGAGAATTTCATCGCGCTTAGCTCGAATCATCTGGTTCACCCATGCCTGTTGTTTTCGTTCTTTGGCGCGGATTGCAGCGACACCCCGGCCGATGCAGGCGCGAAAGCCCGCGATATTCATCCGGCCTGCAGTAGCTCCGCGAACACAAAGAATGAGGTCGCCTTCTTCGCAGAGTTTTGTCGGAGCAGTCGTGTGCTGTCGGACTATCGTCTTGGAAAAAGGATATGGACCAAATTCAACCGGACCATTGATCAAGGGGGTGCCTTCACCTTTCTCGTTGTAAGTGTCGCCGGGTGGGCTCTGCCCCATGACTACCTCAGTAATCTCATCCAAGCGGACAACTGGAAAACTTGAGGTGGCGACATTACTGTTTGTCGGATCAGCTGAGATATTCACTGAGCGGTTCGACAACAATTCCGTTTTCTCAACTAACCTCCACACTAACGGACTGTCGAAGTCATCGTTCAGTTTCCCATTGAACCAGGCCTTCGCCACGCGCTCCGCTTCCGGCAGGTCATTAGCCTCAATGGGGTTTCGTTTGTCGCCGAGGTCGAAGCCGTCTGCGTTGATTTTGAGGAAGAGGATTTCCTTGGTCTGCCGCGCGAGTTTCTTATTGAGCAGCAGAATGCTGGTCTTGACGCCGGAGTAAGGCTTGAACACGCCCGCCGGAAGCGAGACGACGGCGACGAGCGAATCCTCGACGAGGAAGCGGCGCAATTTAATATAGGCGTTCTGCGTGGTGGCCACGATGCCGTTGGGCACGATGACGCCGCCGCGTCCGTCGCTGGTGAGGTGCTCGGCGATATAGTCGGTGAACAGCACCTCGGCCTTCTTTGCGGCGATGCGGAATTTTGTATGGGGGGTGACGCCACCTTTCGGGGTCATGAAGGGCGGATTCGCGAGAATGAGATCGGCCTTCTCGTTCCACCGCGCGTCGTTCGTGAGAGTATCGTAGATGTGGATGGCGGGATCGGGAAAGTCGTGGAGGAAGAGGTTCACCTTGCTCAGCTTCACCATCTGATCGTCAACGTCATAGCCGGTCAGATTGCCGTAAACTTTCTGGCGCTGAGCGTGCGTGAGCCGGTCGCCCGGAATGGTCGAGCCGGGCGAGGTGTGGTGCCCGAGGATGTGCCGGTAAGCGGAGACGAGGAAGCCGCCTGTGCCGCACGCGGGGTCGAGAATTTTGTCGTCGGGTTGTGGGTCGAGGCAGGCGACCATAAAATCGATGATGTGGCGCGGAGTACGGAACTGGCCGTTCTCGCCCTGCGCGCCGGAGACTTGGAGAAGATATTCAAAGGCGTTGCCAAGTTCCTCGCTGTGCGAATAGGCAAACCCGTTCACTTCGGTAAGGAACATGGTGAGGATGCGGCCGTCGCGAAACTTCAAGAAAGCGTTTCGGAAGATGTCGCGAAAGAGGACTGGCAAATGCGCGCCGGGAGCGACCCGCTTGCCATTTACTTCCATATCCGCTCCGCCGAGCAGCTCGATGCCACGGGCAAAGCGGTTCATCCGCTCATCGGCGGAAACAGTCTGCGGCATCAAGGCACGCCAGCGGTAGTCCGTCAGCGGGCCGATAAAGAAGGAGCGCTTGCCACCGAGATTCACGGACTCGTCGTCGAGGTCGTCCATGAATTTGTAGATGAGTGCGATGGTGATGAGTTCGACCTGATTGGACGGCTGCGGGAGTTTACCAACGAGGACATCCCGGCACGCATCAATACGGCGTTTGGTATCGGAGGTTAGCATCAAAACTCTGAGATTGGGGGGTGAGCGGAAGCGCTAATCGACGAAGGGAATCAAGACCCTACTCAAGTCTTCGGTGAACGCCAATAACCGTGGCGTCAAGCCAACCGTGAAGATGCGCATACAGTCCGCGCTGCGGCCCGCCAGCAGCGCGCGGCGGCGAGGGCGGCTGATATCGCACCGCCGGTAGCGGAGCTGCAGGCGGCTGGCAACGTCGCTGCAGGCCATTACGCCAGCCTCAACGCTCGCGGCATCCCGACAGCGCGCGGCGACGGCGAATGGTCCGCTGCGCGTTCTTGATCGGCTGCCAGCATGATCCCGGAACGCCACGCCCCGATTTCAGAACTGGGTCCGGTGCATACCGGAGGGAGGGCTAATAGGGCGGAGCCTCCGATTTAGTCCAACAGTCGTTCGCCAAATCGGGACCCATTTTTCAAAGGGAGGTGTCGCGCGCGGTGTTCTATTACGCGGCCGGTATTCTTTGCAGGGACGGCGTCTTCGGTTGGGCTACGACCTCACCGAGGCCGGCGAGGGCGAGCGCATCCTGGCCGGCGCTGTTGTCGAGCGGTTTATCCGCCGCAAGGATGGCGAGTTGGAGCCGATCACGCCAGGATCGACGGCGGCGGTGGCGGAGGTCCGGAACCATGCCGGGGTCGTCTCGGTGAAGCGCTACAGCTTCACCATGCCCTGACTGGCGCTCAGGGCATCCAGCACAGCCTCAAGAACCATGAGGGGAAAGGCGTCCAGATCGTCGGCGAGGCAAGACGGGCGCGGTGGCGATTGGCGGCCAATTAGAAAAAACCCCGCCAGAGGGGGCAGCCCCCGGCGAGGTTTCTCTCTTGGTGCGCCCCACTGAGAATAGGTGCGCAGGGGTGTATGTGCCTTGCACCTTACAGGAAACTGACGCGCAGCTTACGAGGCCCCCAAATATCGCAGCGTCGCTAGCAATGGTGTCCAACAAGTTAAGGAGGCCAGACCGGCACGGTCGCGTTTGAAAGAGGCCGCCAGAGCCGGTCGCGGAAATCTGGACAGAACGATAAGTGGAATTTCTGCCTGACAGCGGCGATAATTGCCGTGAACAGGAGAGACCATGAGCAGACGACCCCGGCGGAACCACTCACCGGCCTTCAAGGCGAAGGTGGCTCTGGCCGCCATCAAGGGCGATCGGACGATAGCCCAGCTGGCGGAGCATTTCGACGTTCACCCCAATCAGATTACGGCCTGGAAATCACAGCTTGAGGGCGGCGCCTCTGATATTTTCGGATCGGGGGGCGGGACGCCGGCCACGCCCGCGGTCGATGTGAAGTCGCTGCATGCCAAGATCGGGGAGCTGACGCTGGAGAACGATTTTTTAGAAGGCGCGCTCACCAAGGCGGGATTGCTGAGCGCAAAGCGATGATCGACCGTAAGCACGATCTGTCGATCACCAAGCAGGCAGAGATTTTGAAGGTCAGTCGCGGCAGCGTGTACTATCTGCCGCGTCCAGTCTCTTCAGCCGACCTCGAGATCATGCAGCGTCTCGATCGGCTGCACCTGGAGTATCCCTTCGCCGGTTCGCGTATGTTGCGAGGCCTGCTGGCTTTGCAGGGGTGCAAGATCGGCCGCCGGCATGTGAAGACGCTCATGCGGCGGATGGGGATAGAGGCGCTCTATCGCCGTCCGCGCACCACCAAGCCCGAGCCCGGCCACAAGATCTATCCGTATCTGCTGCGCGGCATCGAGATCCGGCGGCCGAACCAGGTCTGGGCCATGGACATCACGTACATTCCGATGGCGCACGGCTTCGTCTATCTCGCCGTGGTGCTGGACTGGGCGACACGTCGTGTTCTGTCGTGGCGGCTGTCGATCACGATGGAGGCGGCCTTCTGCGTCGAGACCCTGGAAGATGCCTTGGCTCGCCACGGCAAGCCGGACATCTTCAACACCGATCAGGGCTCTCAGTTCACCGGCGCGGCGTTCACCGGCCTGCTCGCCAGCAATGGCATCGCCATCAGCATGGATGGCAAAGGGGCCTGGCGGGACAATGTGTTCGTCGAACGGCTGTGGCGCAGCGTCAAATACGAGGAGGTCTATCTGCGAGCCTACGAAACCGTCGGCGAGGCGCGACATTCGATCGGCCGGTATCTCGACTTTTACAACGGCCGACGTCCTCATTCGAGTCTTGACGACATGACCCCGGATCAAGCCTACTTCGATCTTCCGCCGCTCCGCGCGGCGGCCTAACCTCGGCAGAGGCTCCACTTATCGACGCGGAATTTTTGTTCAGACAACCGGGGCCAGCTCAGCCAACTGAGGCGGCGCAAAAGAAAGGACCGCCAAATCGGTCAGAAAGATTAGTGCTTAGGGAAGCACTTTTTCTCCAGCAGGTTGACTTGGCCTTGGTCGGTAATGACCGGGTCTTGGTGTGAGGTTTCCCCGATCATGACGGTGCCGCTGATCTGAAATCCGTCCCCTGACTTTGACACGTCATTGCAGGGCACCTGGTCTATGATTTGGTGCCAATTCGAACCTTTGAAGATTGTAGTGGTGGTGGCTATGCCATGAGTCCAGCCGCCCAAGACGAAGGTGGTGACCGGAAGCAAAGCCAGTGCCCAGCGTTTCGGTATCATATTGCGAATCTCCAGTTAAGTGCTGGCCGAAATAGAGAGCCGGTCGCGGAAATCTGGACAGAACGATAAGTGGAATTTCTGCCTGACAGCGGCGATAATTGCCGTGAACAGGAGAGACCATGAGCAGACGACCCCGGCGGAACCACTCACCGGCCTTCAAGGCGAAGGTGGCTCTGGCCGCCATCAAGGGCGATCGGACGATAGCCCAGCTGGCGGAGCATTTCGACGTTCACCCCAATCAGATTACGGCCTGGAAATCACAGCTTGAGGGCGGCGCCTCTGATATTTTCGGATCGGGGGGCGGGACGCCGGCCACGCCCGCGGTCGATGTGAAGTCGCTGCATGCCAAGATCGGGGAGCTGACGCTGGAGAACGATTTTTTAGAAGGCGCGCTCACCAAGGCGGGATTGCTGAGCGCAAAGCGATGATCGACCGTAAGCACGATCTGTCGATCACCAAGCAGGCAGAGATTTTGAAGGTCAGTCGCGGCAGCGTGTACTATCTGCCGCGTCCAGTCTCTTCAGCCGACCTCGAGATCATGCAGCGTCTCGATCGGCTGCACCTGGAGTATCCCTTCGCCGGTTCGCGTATGTTGCGAGGCCTGCTGGCTTTGCAGGGGTGCAAGATCGGCCGCCGGCATGTGAAGACGCTCATGCGGCGGATGGGGATAGAGGCGCTCTATCGCCGTCCGCGCACCACCAAGCCCGAGCCCGGCCACAAGATCTATCCGTATCTGCTGCGCGGCATCGAGATCCGGCGGCCGAACCAGGTCTGGGCCATGGACATCACGTACATTCCGATGGCGCACGGCTTCGTCTATCTCGCCGTGGTGCTGGACTGGGCGACACGTCGTGTTCTGTCGTGGCGGCTGTCGATCACGATGGAGGCGGCCTTCTGCGTCGAGACCCTGGAAGATGCCTTGGCTCGCCACGGCAAGCCGGACATCTTCAACACCGATCAGGGCTCTCAGTTCACCGGCGCGGCGTTCACCGGCCTGCTCGCCAGCAATGGCATCGCCATCAGCATGGATGGCAAAGGGGCCTGGCGGGACAATGTGTTCGTCGAACGGCTGTGGCGCAGCGTCAAATACGAGGAGGTCTATCTGCGAGCCTACGAAACCGTCGGCGAGGCGCGACATTCGATCGGCCGGTATCTCGACTTTTACAACGGCCGACGTCCTCATTCGAGTCTTGACGACATGACCCCGGATCAAGCCTACTTCGATCTTCCGCCGCTCCGCGCGGCGGCCTAACCTCGGCAGAGGCTCCACTTATCGACGCGGAATTTTTGTTCAGACAACCGGGGCCAGCTCATAGGCCACTCGGCGATTTATCACTTGGTGAGAATTGAGCCCGCTTCGGGCAAGGAAAAACCCGCCGGGTTAGGGCGGGTTTTCAGAGCTATGCTCTTAGTTCTTGATAGAATTTTTTGGCGAAGATTGCCTCAAAGCCGTCCGGCTGTACGAGGGCGAGATTTGCCTCTCGAACAATCTTGGCTTCGACGACGACACGTCTGGCTATCGTTCTGCGTTTGAACATCCATCGGGCTACTGCCACCCAATCCCACAGCGGACTCTCCGTTGTGACTCTGGCGACCGGTGCGGGAAAATCTTCCGCTCGCTCTCCCTTAGCGTACAGAGAGACTGCTGCGCGCGATATGTTCGCGCGTGCCGCGATGTCAGACAAGCTCACCAAGTAGTCGGGCTCGATGTGTTCAACGATGGCACCAGCGCTTTGTACATCCTTTACAGCAGACAAAAGCGCATGCACGAAATTGCGCCCCTCTCTGGTGAACTCAAGAACGATAGCGCCTTTTTGGATTGAAATGGTCGCGTCATCGCAGCCCGCTTTAAAGAATCTATCTTCAAAGTCGTCAGCCTCGTAATCCATTCCTGATGCGATAATTGTGAAGTTAAAAACGCTCATTTCATTCACCGTTGTGGTTGCAGCGGTTCACAATTCGTATGATATCCTTGGCATGCGACTCCGGCACCCTGGGCGTGGACCAAACGGAGATGCGGCACCCGTCTCTTGTGTGATGGGGACAAAAAATCCTTCCCCAAATCGAACCGGCTGACATCGCAACTGTCCAACCCTTTGATTCAGCGTAGGAAATGGCAGATTCAATCTCCTTCTTGGAGTGCTTTGACCGAGCCATTCTGTCAACTTCTTGTTGACGAACTGTAAACAGATGTCAACACCATTTAGTTCCTTCAACCCCCTGCAGGTTCAATATCGTTAATCAATATACTGAGAGTTGCACTTGCGCCACGGGCCTAAGCCATTCAATTCACTGCTTTCCACCCTCAATTACCGTAAGCTTGCGCCGCCGATCCGGAGGGGGCTCAGTCGGCAATATGGCGCTGCCAATAGCCGGTGAAGTCCACCGACTTGCCCGCTTCATCACCAGCGCCGATACGCGGCTCACCTGATCGCCATTCGAGATGCTGCGGTTATGCGAGTCGCTGCTGGCCGCCCGATCCGGGTTCATTTGATCACTCGATAGGCCTTGGCCCGCTTGTGTCGCGGCGGCGGCGTCGCCGGGTCCGGCTTGCCGTGGTTCAACGCCCGCAGGACAGCGACATGCGCCAGCATGACGATGCCGCCGCGATCGGCCGCGTCGATCAGCATCTGCATCGCGAGTTGCCAGTGTTCTTGCGCGGACGTTCTTCGCCGGCAAAGCCAAGATGTAGCCGGCGGCGTCCTTGAGCGTGACGGAGCTGGCCACCGCCGGGCAGGGGGATCGGGTCGTCAAACCGGCGTTGCCAGCCGGTGTCCGGTCTCACTGGCTTCGCCAGCCGGTTCCACGGCCGGCAGCCCGGCCAACTCTGGGAAACGGCGTATCTCCGGCGAGCTATTCCCTCGGGAGTGCGCTCTGGCAGTGGTACTCGGGCTACGCAGTCCGGCGACGTTCCTGAAACGGGCTTTGGTGCCGATTTGTTCTTATAGGCGAGTGGGGTACTGGCCTATTTTAACCCTTTAGTGGCCTAAGTAGAATTTCGGAGTGTCCTAATTCGATTTTTGGGCACTGGCGCGTCCGGGCCTAGCTCGTGCAGGCTTTCCGTCTGGACGCTTGACCAGTTCGAATGTGGCAACGTGGGTGCTTTCCGCCCAAGACTCCAATACCGCCCCGCAGACTTCACAGGATACGTGACCGCTATGCGGCATTAAGCACATCGGTTCGATGCGCTTATATTCAGCGCCCCACCCACACCGGACAAGCGTTGTTTCCATTCTCGAAATATGCGCCCGCAACCACCCGTTTTCCAGTGTCGATCGCGTGTGGTATGGGGCGGAAACTAAGGCCGCCTCAGTTGGCGGCCTCTGTCATGTCGAGCCAATGGTGCCACGGCATCAGGCTGCTTGCACGTCTTCCTTGTCCAGGCCCAGCGCCACAATTTTCAGCGCGTCATCCGGCAACGGCCGCTGCAGAGCCTTCGCCTCGTCCCACGGCGCACGCATCCAGACATCGCGCTCTTCGTCGGTCGTCAGAATCACCGGCATCGCCTTCGGATGGATCGGCTCAACGATAGCGTTCGGTGTCGTCGTCAAGAAGCCATAGACCAGGTGAGGGCCGGGCACCGGCTTGGACTTGGTGCCCCGGTCACCCTTGAACTCGGTCCAGATGCCGGCGAAGGCCGCCAGCGGCCGGTCGTCACTGAGCGCGAACCAGACGACGTCCTTCTTTCTGGTCTCCGGGTTCGGCTCCGGCGCGTACTCGGCGAAGCTGTTGAACGGGACCAGGACCCGGTTCTCGGGCTTCAGCCAGCCGCGCCAGTGGGGCGACGACGTGTTCCGGATGTTGGTGACCGGCGGACCGCCGAACTTCGGCGGCGGCGGCATGCCCCAGCGCATCGTGGTCAGCTCGGTGCCGGTGTCGGTGTTGCGCACGACCGGTGCCGGATAGTCCGGAAAGACGCCCGGCATCGGCGGCAAGTTGCCGATGTAGCGGTTCACGACGCGGAACAGCGCGATGATCGCCGCCTGGTTCGTGGTGATGCTGTAGAGGTTGCACATTGAGTGGCTGGGGGACTTCGAATGCTTCACTTATCCTTTTGATCGGTCTGCCTCACAACATCCATCGCCCGTTCGAGGTCTTGCCGAATACTTTGGTCCAATAAGGCCGCCCTATTTAAGTTGTGGCTTTGGAACCCCGAGGGAGTGCGGATTAAGCCGGTCATTGGGGGAATGCCAAGTTGCATGTTGGTCAGCTCTCGGTTTGTCGCCATGTCTTCCTCTAGACCGGCAATTTTACCCCTGAGTGCCGCCAACTCCCCAGCCAAGGCTTGCAGGGCCGGTGTGGCGTGGCTGTCTAGTTCGAATTTCGCGCGGGCATGGGTGATCGGGTTCTCGACCTCAAATCCCTCCTTTGTCACGTCGAGAACGACGCTCTCAAGCGCGGTCCTTGCCTGCTCGATGTCCTTAAAATCTCTTCGAGAAAAATAAATCGCCCGATAGGGCGCTACATCAAACGGGATTTTCCAGTCTTCATGTATGACGTGGATCGTTGGAAGCCGAACCATATGGCGAACGGCCAACTCGTAAAAGGCGTTCGCGTTGTGCATGCTCATGTCCGCAATGACGAGATCGGCCGTCATCAGCCGATTTATTACCTGTGAATTTATGTCGCCCGGAGCTTTGATTTCGTCGGCTCGCTCCACAAAATAATCGGCGAAGTTAGACCGAAATACCGGTCGGATTATGCCATCCAGCAACCAATCGGCATGCGTCGCTCGCCGAAATCTTCGTTGTCCGCAGCGCGACCAGATGGCTGCGCTTATAGGGGTAGCCCCGGACCTGCGAGCAGTTCTTGCAGCGCATGTAGCGTTCCAGTTCATGGACCGGCGTCGTTTTTGCCCGTCGCACGACGTTCAGGTCGACCGTTTGATGGGTATTGCAGCCCAGACATTTCACTTCAAGGTAGAGATAGCCGGCATTGAGCGCGTCGCCCAGTGCCGGGGAGGGCTGGGCTGGGCCCTGAAAGCCGAGCATGCGCTTGTTCCACGCTTCGCAGGCGAGCCGGTCGGCGGTCTTGCGGGCCTCGGCAGCGACCTCTGCCGCGTGCCGGACCGACCCGCCGTAGATTGTCTCACGTGACTTGGTGCCCATGCCGGGAAGAATGCGCCCGCCCGGTCGATGTCGGCAAGCCGCTACGGATTGCGCGTTGGCAAACGCGGCAACGCAAGGGCAGTTGGACCAATACAGAACATCGAGTGACTAACCGATTCGAGATCAGTGACTAACCGGAGAACAACCCTTTGATCTCGGTGAGAAATGCTTGGCTAGTGGCGATCCCAGCAGGATTCGAACCTGCAACCCACGGAGTAGAAATCCGTTCCAAGCCTAGACATGTCAATGGCTTATCTGTTTCGTGTACCAATGGCGTACCATCAGGACCCGAGAAGCCGTAGTTCAACGCCTTCGGCCGCGCGCTGGTCGGCTTCGCTGTCGGCGAACAGATGGCCGTAGGTGTCAAACGTCACCTTGATCGAGCTATGGCCCATCAGTGTCTGGATTTGTTTGGGGTTATGGCCTTGTTCGATCCACAGCGAGGCGCAGGCGTGGCGCAGGGCGTGCAGGCCGTATTTGGCCACGGTGACCGTCACAGGCTTTCCGGCCTCGTCCAGAGCCTCTCTCTGGGCCGTAATTCCGGCCCCGATCTGGATCGGTGCGAAACCGCGGTCGATCAGATTCGCATAGGACTCCACCTTGCCGATACCGTTCGGAAAAACGAGATCGAGATCGCCCTTCGGGCAGGCCAGCTTCCATTCGCGGAGCGCATTCAAGACCATAGGGGGCATCCGAAGCGATCGGTAGGCGGCTTTGGACTTCAGCTTGCCAATCTTGTGGGAGGCGTCGGCCCGCTGATTGACGTGGATCTGGCGGGCCTCAAAGTCGACGTCGACCCACCGCAGGCCGCGGAGCTCGCTGGCCCGAAGGCCGCAGAACGTCGCCACCAGCACCAGGGCCCGCCACCGGCGGCTCTTGCGCGCCGTTGCGCCGGCAATGATGGCCTGCAACTCCGCCTTGGTGGGAATGACGGGGCGGGGATCGTCACGTTCGGGCAAATCCAGGTCGATCCCCACCGTTGGCGCGACCGATGACAGCCCGCGGCGCCGAGCCTCTTTGAAGATGGACCCCAGCGACCTGATGACCTTCTTGATCATTGCAGCCGAGCGGCCGCCATCTCGCAGCTGATCGGCGAACGCGTTCACGGCCGGAACCGTCATGTCCGACAGCTTTTTGGCTCCAATGAAGGGGGCAATGTGCAGGTCGACGTGCTGCTCATAGGCGTCGATCGTTGTGGCCTCGAGGTTCTTTTCGTTGCAGCGCTTGATCCACAGGGCGCCGGCGTCTTTGACGGTCGGCGATATGCTGCCAGGCGTGTGAACGCCGCGCGCCACGTCGTGGCAGGTTTCGACGAGCCAAGCCTCAGCGGCGCTCTTTTTCGGAAATTGTTTTTTGCGTCGAATGCCGCTGCCGTCGGTATATGATGCGCGCCAAACCACTAGGCCGGACGGAAGGATGCGCTTTCGGACGGTTGCCATATCAACGCTTTCTTAGGTTTGGAGCGACCGCATCAAGTCTTTCCATGCGATTTTTGGCTAAGCGCAGCTGGGACTTGGTTGGGGCGTCTTTCGCACTCAAAAGCTGGTGAAGCTCAAAAAACGTGTCACCGTGAAAGCCTGCCTCTAGTGAGAAATTGCCGCCACCTGGATGGTTGCTCAAGAAAAGTACCGGAACTTCTGGTTTTTCCTCGGTGTAGATCACACTACTCAAGCGAAGCCGGTTGACCTTTATGGACCTTATACGGTCGCTATCAGCTCCAGAGCTGATGGCTCTTGAAATGGCCGCGTGAATATTGGCAGCACCAACTAGGAGAGATTTGCTAGCCTGCGTCGGAATGCGCATGGCGCCGATCAAAATTTTTGTCGCGTTGCCGACCTCGCTCAGATTGTCCGTTGCGAGCGCGGCAACCATCAACATTGCCACCGAATCAGAATTTAGTGGAACGCCGCTGCCAGGACCCCGGCCGGGGATCGGTGACAACAGACCCGCGCGCATAAGCTCGCGCTGCCTCTCATAGAGAGCATGTTCCGAGAGGTTGAAAAAGATCTCCGAAAGAACAGGAATAAACTGCTTGAGGCTGCTCATGTTCAAACGGTACTACGAAGAGGTGTAGAGCGTCCACCTTTTTCTTGCGAACATAAACGAAACATGCTTAGTAGTGTATGACGTACATTACTGAGGCCTAAACATGCTCGACCGAAACGGACCAGCCGACGACAATTGTCTTGTCTACGATCTGCTCGAAGCCGGATCCATGCTCGGCCTCAACCGCAACGCATCCTACGCTGCCGCAAAGCGGGGTGATATCCCGACGATCAAGATAGGCAAGCTCATTAAGGTGCCCAAAGCGGCATTCCACCAAATGCTTGAACAGCCCGTCAAACAAGGCGGCTGAAACTTGGCCCGCGCCGGATCGTCCCGAGCTCTGCAGCCCCGCAGCTTCGGCGGGCTAGTTTCTGTCACGCCCATTCGTGATCGGACAGGCGAGGGCGGTGACGCCTATTCCGTCTCCTATCACTCCCCAAGCGGAGACCTGGCTTGGCTTTCGCCCCGCATTGACTCGCAGGACCACGCTGAAGCTGCGGCGCGCGTATTGGCTGAATTCGTCGGCGGGAAGGTACTGCATGCCCCATAACGCAGAAAGGGTTGCCGGCCAGGGCAACCCAATCGCAATTTCAAAAGCGCTCGCAAAGCCCGCAGAGATTGCCACAACCCCACAGGAAATTCAACGGCGTCGACTTGCCCGGCTGTTTTTATTGACGCCGGAAACGGCGGCGACGATCGCACATCTCGCATTCGCGGAGTTGCTGCGGTGACGCTGGACCAAGATCGAAAAGCCGGCTTCATCGAACTTGCGCCATTGATCGATGGCTTCGCGGCGCTTTGGCACGTCGGCGGCTCTGTCACCGTTGTTGCCGACGGCAACGATTTCGCGGCGATAGCCGATAGAGCCAAGTGTTGGGCCTTGTCAGAGGGTGTCCCGCTATTGCGAGGCCTTCACTGATGGCGACCAGGGAGACGCCGGCGCATTATCTAGTTCTCTGGGCAATCATGGAGGACGAGCGGCTGTCGGCCGGCGCGAAGTGCGTCGCAATCGCTCTGTTGCTCAAATACCGAAACCACAAGACGAGCCAATGCAACCCTAGTTTCGGCGAGTTGGCCAAGTCCGTCGGCCGAAAGCGCCGCTCGGTGATTGATGCCCTCAATGAGCTGAAGGCCTTCGGCTGGATTGATTGGCAGGGAACCAAAGGCGGATCACCGAGCAACACGAACAATTTTCATTTCTTTCTGCAGCCCCAACCGGTGCAGCCTGCTGCACCGGTGCAGTGTAGCGCACCGGTGCAGGAAAACGCTTTAACCGGTGCAGCGGAGCGCACTCAACCGGTGCAGTACACTGCACACGAACCATCTAAGAACCATCTGAACCATAGCGGCGCTTCGAAAAGGAAGGGGCAGATCCTCGGCTCAACGACCGGCGTCCGCGTGCACAGCGATAGCCCGCAGGCCGATCAGTGGCGTCGGTATTGGGTCTCGATCGGCCAGCCGCAGCCCGCCTTCAGTCAACGTGACGGCTACTACCTCAAGCCGCTGCCATCGCTGCTGCCTCCGGAGATCACCGGGAGCGCAGCGGCATGACGGGTAAGGGGATTCCATCCTTGGCAGCTAAGGGGCGCAGACCGCACGGTTCCCTGCGTTTGCACCGAGACCAAAAACTGAAAAAAGTGGCACAGCATGGCTTTTGAAACGATCGACGGCGGCCCTGACGAACCTGATTGGCTCCTCTCGCTTACTGCCGAAGGCGAGCGCTCAGCGGCAAGGAAACACTGGGCGGCGATCACCGCCGCGATGCGCACGGCAGACACGATCACCGCAGCCAACGGCCACGCGATCGGCCGCCTGGTCATAGCGCAGACTGTGTTTGACCGCGCCAGTGCTGCCGTCGCTCGGGATGGTGCGGTCCGGCGCGTCAAGGGCGTCGACCGCCGCAATCCCCATTGGATGATCATGAAACAGGCCAACGAGCTTTGCTCCGAACTGGAGGGACAGCTTGGCCTGTCACCGCGCACGCGGCATCGCGTCGGCAGGGTGGTTCGCGGCGTCCGACGATCGGCCGCCGACAAATACTTGAGGCCGGTCAAATGAATCGCGCCAGGGGATACCGGTTTAGTGCATTGGAAGCGAAGGCCGCGCGGACCGCGCCAGGTCCAAATTTCTCACAAAGCCAAATTGATGTTCCGAGATGGTCAATCTGGTTCCAGCCGGCGAAGGCGCAAACATGAGTTACCTCTGCACAGACTGCTCGGTCGATACGACGCCATGCACCGGCAGGCGTGGCTGTCGCCACAACGGCCGATGGGAGCACTACATGGTGACCGCCGAAGTTTGGAAGGCGGCCGGAATGCCAGCGCCGACCCTTAGGAGGTACAACGAAACGGATGGTGACTTCCTCTGCATCGGTTGCCTTGAAGGGCGGCTGGGGCGAGAGCTGACGGCGGCCGACTTCACCGATGCGCCGATCAATGAACCGTCGCCATGGGACACCCCCCGACTCCAGGACAGGAAGACCCGCCGGGATGGTATGGGGTTTAAATTCCTATATAGCGTTTCGGGAGCGGAACCGCATGGGTAGTCACTCACGTAATTCGCGCCCCGGAGCCTTTGAAAAATTATTTATGGGAACATTAAGCAAATGAAAACGCCTCCACTACCTGGCGCATCGAGCCGCAAAAAACGCAAAGGGCCACCGGCCCCGAAGCACCTGCAATTGCCAGAGCGGCGCCTGTGGGTCTCGATCCTGCGAGAGAACGCAATCGAGGGTGAGGCCGCGCTATCGCTGCTCAAGTCGACACTGGAGTCGCATCAGCGCGCACGCCTCTGCCGCGAACAGGTCGACAATGAGGGATCGACGTATCTCGATCGCTTCGAACAACCCAAGCCACACCCGCTGCTAGCTGCCGAGCGCGATGCGCGAGCGTCGTTCCTGGCGGGGATGCGCGCCCTAAAACTCGATATGGTTGGAGATGAACGATGACCAAAGCACGTCCGCGGCGCGAACGATCGGAGCCGGAAATTGACGAGATGTCTTGGCGCTACTTGTGCGATGCCTCGACTCCGGAGGACAAAGAACGCTGGCTTTACCACACGCTTGATTTCGACGAGTTAGAACTCGCCATCGAGGAGCCGCCGACCGGCAAAAGGACATCGGAGCTCTGGGCGGAATTCGGCGACAAGGTCGTCGCTTGGTGGGCGAAGGAACGGCCCGGAACGCGCCCGCGTTGTTGGTGGAAGTACTCAGCAAAAGAGCCGAGACGTCGACTAGGCGGGGTTGGCATTACGCGGCGCGCGGCGCTCGGTTGGGATGAATACGTTGCGGACCACGGGTTACCTGACCCGAAGGGCTGGCTCACGCTGGAAAATCTGAACCTCCACCCGCACTGGCAACCGACGGCCGTTCCAGACCCTGCACCAATAGACCCGATCGATCCCCCGAAGTTCGAATCACAGGCCGCGTATCTCAAGCGGCTCGGGTTGTTGTTGCCCGGAGAAGCGGCGCGTCTGGGTGTCGCCGACTACAAACCCGAGACTATCGTTCTAGAAACGTCAGACAGGGTTCACGCCGCTCGCAGATGACCGAAGCCCGCGCCAGATATTTCGCGGTACACGACGCCTGCGCAACGGCGGGGCCGTCGACATGACCGATCCCCGCCGCCGCGCCGCCGAGGCGATCTATAACGCCATGCTGCAGGCACAGCGCGACGCAGGCGACGCCGCGCTTTGCGAGGCGCTCGACTTGCTGGCCGCGGATACAGGTCAGAACAAGTTCAGGTTCGCCGCATCTGTTCTGCGCGGCACGACACTTGGCCGTCTGGCGATCAATGACGCTGAGGCTCTGCGACGCATCACTGCATTTCCGCCGGCGCGCCGACGGGAGGCTGTTGGCGTCGTGGCGCGCCAAGTCGCCGGCGCCGAGGCTAACCCGGCGCGGGTCGATGCGATTGCCCACCGGCTGCGCCGAAAACTTCGCGAAAATGAAACGGACAAAAAGGTTCTGTCCGCCAACCCGGCCTTGTAGAAGAGGGGCATGAACATGGTTGCCAGAAAATTCAGCGGCTCGACCGCAATATCGCCGGTCACCGGCGCCGATGTGCTCGCAGTGCTCGAGCGTCGAATCAGCGAATTGGAAGCCCGCGACAAGGAGCTTCTGGAGAAACAGATATCGCTCGAATCCACGGCTGGATCCGCGCGATCTGATGCGGCGGGCGCTGCCGTAGCTGAGGCCCAAGCGTTGCTCGATGGCTTGCCATTCGTTCCGTCGTCCGCAAGGCCGATGGCTCAGCTCGATGCGATTATCGCCGAGCGCGCGGTGATCGCCAAGGCTTTGAAAATCGGTCAATCGGAGCAACATCGACTTGCCACCGAGCGCGCCGGCGAAATTTGGGCGAGCCATTTCGCGGAGATAGCAAAAATCGAAAAGCGCCGTGTAATGCTGGCGCTTGAACTACAGCAGGTGAATCGGGTTCGCGAAATGCTCCGCGAAAAGATCACATCCAAGGCCGGCGGACCTGGCTATTTGCCGACCGATGGCGTTGAGCTTCTCGGCCTTGGCGACCTCAGGGAGGAAGTCCACTGGGCGGGCGAGCGCCTAGTTGCGGATGGCATCGCTACCCGCGCAGAAATCGAAAAGGCGAGGTCCGATGGTTGACGCTCTCGACATCCTGCGCCGGGATGTGTTTCGCAAACGCGTCAACGGCATCGCCGGCGGCAATCGGATCGTGTGGTCAGAACGGGATATCCACCAGGTCCACGACTACGTCATGGCGGCAGCTCCGGATCAGATTTTCCGAGCTGCGCCGACGGCAGAAGTCAAACTTGTGGAATCAAATACCGACAGTCTTGCTAAAATTGGCATCGAACTGCGGAGCGGTTTCGGGCCCGATGATAATCCGGTGGTCTGCATCACGACGCCGCGGGCCGACCTTATGGGGGATAGCGTGAACACCGTCCCCGGCGCCGTCGACATTACCGACTTTTTAAAAAATTCTCCTGTCTTGGATACGCACGACTCTTCAAAGCCGCCGGTTGCGGTTTCCACGAAACCCTGGCTATCCGGCTCTTCGATGCTTGCAATCGCAAAATTCCCCAAGCCTGGCGTCTCTGCGAACAGCGATCAGATCGCGAACGCAGTCCGTGCCGGCCTTCAGCGCGGTGTTTCGATCGGTTTCATTCCGCTGAAGTGGTCCTTTTCGAAAGATCCGGCGAGGCCCTTAGGTGTAGATTTTCACTCAATAAAATTACTTGAATGGAGTTTCTGTGCTCTGCCGTGCAATCCAGATTGTCTGGTGCTTGGCGCAGTCGCGGGCGGCACGTCACCGCCTGGCGACGGCAAGACCGCCGATCTTCGTCGCGAAGCCCGCGCGCTCGCCGCGAAGGCTAGAGCAATCAGCGAATCGATTTCCGATTCAAAGCCTCAGACGCGCGAGCAGCGCGTCGCCGAAGCAATGAATTTTCGCCGTATAGCAACGGCGGCTACAAAATGAAATTGCGTGCTGGTTGCTCATCGCGCAACTCCCCGCCGGAAAGCCTGCCGGCGGCAACGCGGGTCGGGATCAACCCGACCCGCGACCCTTTCGATGTGGAGCACTTGTCCGCGAGCCTCGATTATAACGAGCTGAAACTCATCGCGGAGTCGTGGGGAACGCAATGGGCGGATGCGCTCATCGCCAGTCCGCGCTGGCCGTCTTGCAACAAAGCCACGACCGTTCTTGCCGCCGGCGCCATCGTCGAGTCCGCGATCAACGGAATCGCGCGCATTCTCGGCGGTAGCGATTTTGCACCGCACGTTCCAATGATGTCCGCGACGATGCTGCAAGCTTACCAAGATTCGTTACCAAGAATTCAGTGAGGGTTAAACGTGCCTACAGGGATTGTAACAAATTACGATGGGAACCGTGGCTACGGTTTTATCCGGCCGGACGACATCCGCGCCGCCGATCTTTTCGTTCACGCAAAACACTTAGCAAACCGGGATGGGTTGAGGGTGGGCGAGCGAGTCAGCTTCGAAGTCGTCGACGACGAACGCCACGGCAAGCCGCGCGCCGATAGGGTGCGGGTGCTGTGACCGACAGCAACGATGCCGCGGCGACTGGCGTGCCCGGCGCCGGATAGGGCAAAACTGGCGGACGCGCTGGAAGATCTCGTGCTTCGGGAAATTGCCGATCGATCAGACAAGGAGTGACCATGGCATCCGTAACTCAAGCCCTTCTGTTCAGCTACGGCGTTCCCGGTGGCGGTGGACCATCGCTGTGGACGCCTGCGCGACTATCGACACTCAAGATGTGGTTTCGCGGCGATGATGCGGGTTCGGTCGATGCTGCTGCCGTTGCAACATGGCCGGATGCTTCCGGCAACAGCAATGACGCCACGCAGAGTTTATCCCCCAACAAGCCGACGATGGACGTAACTACTGGTCTAGGTGGCCATCGCGTCGTTAATTTTGACGCGACCGCTTCCCAAGCGATGGTACTGCCGTCCACTCTTTTAAGCGGGTTCTCATCTGGAGCCGTCGTCTTTGTCCTAAAACTCCTGAGCGATCCTCCGGGAGACACAGTTTTGTCTGGAAACCCGTTACAAACGACGACGACCGGGAATAACCCTAGCCTTTATCCATGGGCCGGGGATAGCAACATCTATGATGGGTTTGGTTCAACTGAACGACACGTCGTTGGCAACCCGAGCACATCATTGGCCACATGGCACATTGGGTCATTTCATTCACAGACGAACTTGTATCGCTACTACCTTAACGGGGTTCAGTTCTTTACGACCTCAACCAACACGGTTGATTGGTCCTTTACGGCCCCGCTATTGGGTCGGTGGTTCAATGGCGGTTTTAATTATAGTTTAGCCGGGAAGATGGCTGAAATCTTGCTGGTCAATGAATTCCTAAGCGACGCTGACCGGCAGAAGGCCGAGGGATACGTGGCCCATAAGTACGGGCTGCAGAGCGTGCTTGACGTTAGCCATCCCTATAAGAGCGCGCCGCCTACATGACGGTGCGGCTCTGAACTGAACCTGTCCTCTGGATAGCGCTGCGGATCGCTATGCCCGCAGCGTCAATATAGCCACAGGTCCGGGCGTGTAAGAGCTTATGATCAGTATGACTTCCGCCGCCCAAACTGCAATAGCGGCTTTTCCAGAGCAAACCATGATGCCGTCGCGGTGGAAATCGAAACAACCGCAGCGGCGCAAGTCACAAGGATTTGTGGCGTTGTCGCGATATCTGGTCTGGTACCAAGTATGAGTCCGTGCATCAGCCCAGATATAGGCTGGTGTATCAGGTAGAGGCAATATGAGATCGTGCCAAAGCTCGTCAAAAATCTGGCACCAAGGAATCTGAGACCCGGCGATCTGTTCGCGGCGAGCAATATGCAGGAAGCGAATAGCGCTGCCATGAACACCGGAGCGGAGATCAAGAACAGTTTTTCGCCAACCATCTCGGCGTTAGCTTCAACGAGCAAGAGGGCCGCGACGGACACAAGCGCGATAACGCGCATGGTAATTTCTCGCGGCTTGATGTTCTTCTGAGCGTAGGCCGCAAGCACTCCGATCAGAAGGATGTGGCCACTGCTAAAAAGAAGACATTCCGCCGATATTCCGTCTCCCCTCACGCAGAGAATGACGCGTATCAGGAAGCAGAGCGCGATTCCGATGCGGATCGATGGCAAGATCGCTTTGGCCGGAAGCAAAAATATTAACAGTGGAATGAGAAGATAGAACTGCTCCTCTACGGCGAGCGTCCATGTTGGCGTTAGCCAGCGCGTACCGACATCGCCACGAACGGCCATGAAGAAGTTTTGCGTGAACGTGAAATAGGACCATGCGGGTAGGGTAGATGCAGCCCATGGCACATTCAGTAGCCATATGAGGGTGAGTGTCGTCGCGACGACAAGAAAATAGACGGGCAAGATGCGAAGAGCACGACGCGCATAGAACACTCTAAAAAAGTTCTGGCTATCTACGCGCTCCAGAATGATGGAGCCAATCAGGAATCCGGAGAGGACGAAGAACAGATTTACGCCGATCGGCCCAAGGATTCGGAGGGTGGTGAAACCATGCTCCACCTCTCCAAAGTAATGAGCGATTACGACAGCAAGGACCGCCAAGCCTCTTGCCCCATCAAACTCGGAAACGCGCGCTCCGCGTGAGATTTGACGTTGCGGAGGCCGTGCAATCTCCGACGCGTAAAACGCGGTTTCGACTTTGTTCATTCGCCCCCGCCCAGAAATCGCGGGAAGCTACCACTGCAACCTTGCAGCGAGCAAGGGAGTGGGTGTGGACATCCTTAACCGCCACGGGCTTTTAAGCCTTGCACGCCGGGGCGCGACTTGAAGCGGACGACTCCGGCATCACCATTCCGCGCTGCGGTGGCAAGGGGAAGTCACCGGACCGGTGGATCGTAATCTCGATGCGTGAAAAGCGGTGGCGGAGGCAGCGGCGGTGGGTTCGCAATTGCAAATTCATGGCCGCAGTACCGACACTTCCGGGCGAACACTTTAACCTTTTCAGCGCACTCCGGGCAGACCTTTACGTCTAAACCGCCTCGCGGCATTGCCAGCAAAAGCAGCCCGCCCAACAGCGGCGATATAACCACCGCCAGGACGAACCAGCCGAAGGCGTTCCTTCCGCGGCTGTTCGCGGCAACGCCGACGATGATCGCGAGTCCAAGCCAGAGAAGAAACACCTCCATGCGCTATGCTCCCAGCCCTCCAGCCTAAGGCGCTGTCGGCGCAGTTGCCGGAGCGACCTGAGCGGTCGGTGTCGGAGCGTTCGCACGCTCTTTCTCGACGGCGTGCTGCAGTTTCTTCACATAGGCGGTAGCAGCTCGAGCTTCATCGCTATCAATTAGCTCGCGTTTGATGATCTCATTTTCGATCAAGGAACGCAGATAGTCCGGCTCCAGTCTAATACCCGAGAGCCTGCGAACTTCCTTTCGAAGCGCCTCAATCATATTGTCGCTGCGAAGTACCGCGGAAATAGTGTACTTGCTACTTGTTTGCTTTTCGTTGAGTAGGTCGGTGAGGGAGTCCTTCGAAAATCCTTCCGAGCTTAAATTTCCAAAGCAGCAGATGACATCATCGCTCTTGCAATCGCACGAAAGTATGTCGATTTCGAAAACCATGACCTTGTCGATCGGCTTGCCAAATTTCAGATTGTAGAGCCGCCACACCGCGCCGTTGGAAAGCACTACCCACGAAATTCCATCGTTGGCTGCGTAATCAATAGCCTGCTTAACGTGAGAGTCCTTTAGCTCGACGCCAATCGCCTTGGCTTCGATCAGGAATCGCTTCTTTTCGTCGACAATGACGACGAGGTCCACATAAGTGCCGCGTATAGCGTGCTCGCTCGTAACATCTTTGTACTTGTCGTATCCCAAGGCATCAGAAAGAAGGCCGGTGATGATCGTGACAGTATCGGCCTCGCTGATATCTCGTTGTTTGGCGGCTCCTAAAATCTTCTGGTATTTTTTCAATTGTGCGGAAATGCGCGCGGCGACCTTTGCAGAAACTGCCATGCCGTCCTCCCCCAAAAAGGGGGATCATTCCGCAACCGGAGGGCGAGGGCAAGGGCGAATTACCCTTTATTAGGCCGCTGTCCGGGTTGTTTCCGGCCGTGCCGTCAGGGAAGATGGGCCCCAGGGAGGGCCCACCCATGGCGGATTTCAAGGTTATCGACGGGGACGGACCGGATAAGGAAGAGCGGGAGCGTCAACAGGCCCGCGAATGGGCGAAGGCCGATGTCGAGCGGACCATTCGCGAAGTTGCAGCAAATATGCTTCGTATCATTCGCGGTGCCGGCAAACCTTATGAGATTTTGATCCAGATGAAGGCGGTGATCGACGCCGCAATCAAGTTTCAAGAGGTGCACAACTATTGGCCCAACGATGTTATCGCGAACGAGCTGCACCTAACCAGCAAGGACGAAGAATATTGGGAGGGTGAAAAGCAGGGCCGTTACACCAAAGAGCAGGTCGAACGGTGGCTAGGGGACGGCAGGCACCAGCAAATTTTAACGGAACACACAATCCAGCGCGGCGCTCTGCAAGCCATCGCCTCCGCGTTGATCGGCCAAGACATGCGGCAGCGAGCCGGCGAAAGTGAGTTTCACGACGGATTGCGCAGATGGGCGGAAAATCGCGAAGAGCGGCTGCGCAAGCGACGGGAGGCCGAAAGAGCGGCGGCCCGCGGCGCGACGAGCACGAAGAAGAAGACTCGGGCCAAACGCGGTCCGAAGGGCGATCCCTCAATCGTGCTTTAGGTACCGGTTTTTCTTCAGGTAGTCCGTCAGCAGCTTTTCAATGAATGACGACAGCGATCGGGTATCGGCCTTGGCGGCCGCCTCCGCGGCTGCCTTGACGTTCGGCGGCAAGCGGATCGAGACCGGTAAACTTTTTGGGTCTGATGAAGGCGGGCGTCCCATAATCCACATTAAATGTAGTTGACTTATTAAGATAACTACATTTATATTACTTTGCTTACAAAAGCAAGCAGCCCGCCGGAGTGTTGGAAGCACTCGCGACGGGCCTGACCCCAGAGCAAGGAATTGACCCATGCCCAAGGCTGACAGCGTGTTTAGCACGCCACCCATAAGTTCGTCTTCAATCGAGACCTATGAACCATACGCCACCGCAGATGCCTTCTGCACCGGCCTGGCGCGCATTGAGCGCCTTGGCTCGTGTCGGCGCCTCGTGTTCTTTGTGGACGACCCCGGGGCTGCCGGCGGCGCGGCACGCGCCGTTGTAGCGAAGCTGGTGGTCCCGGCCGAAACCATGGCGGATCTGGCGCAGATGATCGCAGCCGATCGCCCTGAGCCCGGCACTGCCTTCGCCCGCCTTCCCGTCGACGCTGTTGCGCATTGAGGGGGGAGCATCATGAACACCCACACCAAGCCACCAGCGGGCCCAGAGGGCGCGCTATACCGCCGGACCGAGGAAATTTTTAAGGCCATAGGGCGCCTCCGCAAGGAAGCCCGCGCCGAGATTGAGCGGCCCCTGAACTTCCTCGACGACACCGACAACCATATGGAGCTAGAGGACGACGGCGACCTTGAGCCTGAGACGGACGAGCCGTCCCTCGGTTTCCTCGACCGCATGACCAACCAAACCCGGATATGCGAGGGCTTGGGTTCTGACCTCGAGGACGAGTACGACGGGCGAGAGCCTCAGGCGGATGACGAACCGTCGCTGGGCTTCCTTGAGCAGCACGGCGGCCCCTACGGCTACGACAGGTACGACCGTTCCTGCGGCCAGGAGCGGCTTTGCGATGGCAAGGGCGGCGATCTCGAGGAAGACCCGTCTGAAAGCGGCATCGCCGACGGCGACGGCCTGCAAGAGCAGATGGGCCGGCGGGATTGGCTATCCGGCGTTTTCGGCTAGGGAGACGCACCATGGCCGATATCGAAACACTCGACGCGGATGACGAGCCGCTCATTGATGAATGGGCGGAAGCAATCGAATATGACTGGCCAGCGATAGAGGGAAGGCTAGCACTTCTGCTCTTTCAATTTGCGACCAAGGTGATCGGTGAAAAGATCAACGTGAACCCGTTGGCGGCTGACAGCGCGATCCGATACTGCCAGAGCAGGATTGCGGGAGGTCCATACGTTCCCGCCCGTCAAGAGCACTTCATTGATTTCATTTTGCGGCACGGCGGGTCGGTGGAGTGGGTCATGTTCGGCGACATCAGCGAATTGCTCGTCGGGTATGCAGCGGGAAGACCAAAAATGCCGCGGTACCAGGGCATCCTCTACGATCTCAACATGGTAGAGCCGTTAGATGACGAGCCGCTAAGCGCCTAATCCGCGACTGAAACAAAGGCCCGCCCAGTTCACGCTGGGCGGGCTTTTCCCGTGTGCAAGAAAGTTAAAGTCAGAAGAAGCCCGGACTGAGGTCGAGACCGTAGGTCAACATCAGCAGAGATACCAACAGACCGACCCCGCAAAACAAAGCTAACGTTTTGAGGACATCAAACTCGGATGAGGTTGAGAGAAACACACGTGAAAACGCTCGTGCAACAGCAGTCATTTGCGACTCCCAAAAGCTCGACCCTCAGAGCGAGGCCTAGCTGTGCGCTTTGTTAGCTGAGTCCGCGCGTGGGCTATGTGATCCTGTTCACAGGTTTTGGAGAGGCGAGGGTGCGGCCTGAAAGATCTCGTTAACTGAGCTGGGGACTGTCCTAATTAGGCCATCGCTTCTAGCGAATTGGGACACGATTCTGAATTGATGATAGGGAGCGCTCGGTCTCCAGAGCCCCCAGCCCTGATCGGGCGCATGAACGGCCTCAGCCCCCACGGCTGGGGCCGTTTTGCTAGGGCAGTCCACCGACTTGCCGCGCTTCATTGCCAGTACGGCAATTCGGCTCACTGATCGCGCTTCAGCTTCCGCTTGCCCCAATGATGTTCCTTGCGATCGGGATTGAACTCCCGAACGTGGTGCCGGTTTAAGGCCCGCATGACGCCGACACGTGCGAACATCGCTGGGCCACCGTGCTCAACAACCAGCATCAGCGCTTCGATCGCGGACTGCCATTCCGGAAGGTCCGCTTCCTCTTTCGGCAAGCCGGCGATGTAGTCGCCCGCATCCTTCAGCGTGACGATCTGGCGGCCATCGGTCAGGGGGATCGGCTCTTCGAATTCGCTGGACCAGGGCGGCATCACTCGGCGCCGTCAGGAAGCAGGATGATCCTCGTTCCCGAGCGGTCGATCTCAAGCCACTTCCGTGCGACAGCATGTCTGATGCCGGCCGCATAGTCGAGCAAACTGCCGCCGGTGCGTGTGAACGCCGTGTTCGTGGCGCCCGTATAGGCGTAAGGCAGGCCACTCTCAGCGATAGAAGCCCGGACAAGATCCAGCAGCTTGCGCGCCGCGGCTTCCGGAGCGGCGAAGGGTCGGTCAGTGACGTATTTCATGGAATTGACCTGTAACCCATTCCGCCGACCGGCATAGCCTGCCAATTGAAGTCCGGCCGGATATCGGCACCGCGCTTTCCGCAGGCCTTGCAAACAAACTGCGGTTCAATATCCGACAATCGCAATTCATCAGGCCAGCGGTCCGCGCCGAGTTCGACCGAATGGCTGCACCGGTAATCGGCGCAATAGATCAGCAAACCGCGAACGCCGGAAGAGCGCATTTCGCCGAAGGTGATTTTCTCAGGGCGGTTCATCCGGCTATCAAAGCGCGGCGCCTGCCGTCCGGCAATCGCCCAAGATGTTCATGGAACAGTTTTTGATCGAATGGCACCGGCGGTTATGTCTGCTTCGTCCCATCCCGCCGCTCTCAACTGAGTTGTAAGTTCTTCCGGCGTGTCGAAGGCCGGAGTTGAATAATCAAGCGCAACAAGCCGGCCGTCGATCCTACCCCAGTCTGAGGCCTTGTACTCGAAGGGCTGGCGGTCTTCGCCCGGGAAGTAGTCCCAATCGGGGAAGCCGTCAGAATCTATCAGCCCGTCCTTTTCAATTTCCGTAAGAGGGATGGCAGCGGTCATCACCAAGAGCCAACCCCGAGCGCCGCACCAGCGCACGGGGCACAGCATCGCTCGGCGGCGCTCGTCGACCGAAGCGAAGAGGTTGGCTTCATACTGATTGCAGCGCCGGCCGCGAGCGTCGCGCGCAAACTTCACAGCCCATGGTCCGACAATAAGGACCAACCGCGTTGTTCCTGTTCGAGAGATTCCGATCATCGGACACGCCTCTTCGAGGCCGGCGTTTCGCGAACGGAAAACGAACTGCTGTGTACCATCCGTGTACCACTGACTAGTTGGGACTAAACGGGAAAGCCTGATATCAAAGGGTTTTCTTCAATAACAAATGGTACACGTAATTTTTGAGAACAAACCACATATCGCATTGAAATCATTGGCGATCCCAGCAGGATTCGAACCTGCAACCCACGGAGTAGAAATCCGTTACTCTATCCAGTTGAGCTATGGGACCGTCGGGGGTCTTCTAGCACTGCCAATATGAAAAATCCGCTTCCGCGCCAAGCCCGTTCTGAACCGATTTCTTCAAGCCAGCGACAAAGCCAGACGCCGGACCATTGCGTCCGGTCCGCCCTTGACCCAAAGCTCTGCCGGTAGCCCGCCGGCGCGAGGGAGGGACGGTTGCGACCAAGGATTGTTCAGCAATGTCGCATGCGACTTTTTCGCGCGCCGGTTCCCCCGCCATCAGTCCGTCACCTTTTCGCGCATTTTTCTCAACTCACGCGGCGGTCGTCCGCGCAGGGAGCTCCATCATGATGGGTTTGGTTCGCGCCGCAGCATTTTGCGCCACGCTGGCGCTTGGCCTGGTCGCGGCACAGGCGGCGGACAAGGCCTTCAAACGCGACGATCTCGCCGATTCCGCGATCAAGCTGGAAGCCCAGATCAAGAGTGAGGCGGGCCCGGTCGCCAAATCCAACGCGAGCTTGCGGACCGACGCTGACGCCGCCTTCAAGCGGCTCGACTTCCGGACCGGCCTGCAGATCCTCGGCCAGATCGCCGCCACCACGCCGGAGGACAGCGGCAACTGGCTGCGGCTCGCCAAGACGATCTTCCAGATCCGCTCCGCCAGCTCCAGCGAGCAGACTTTTCTGCTGGAGCGGGCCTCGACGGCCGCCTACATCGCCTACCAGCGCGCGGGCAACCCGGCCGAGGAGGCTGACGCGCTGGCGGTGCTCGGCCGGGCGATGTCCGACCGGAAGCTGTGGCGGCCGGCGCTGGATAGCCTAAGGCTGTCGCTGGACATGCGCGAGGTCGCCGATGTCCGCGGCCAGTACGAGAAGATGCGCGACGAGCACGGATTCCGGCTGCTGGATTACACCGTCGATTCCGATGGGGCGTCGCCGCGGGCCTGCTTCCAGTTCTCCGAGGATTTGGCAAAGCGGGTCGATTTCGCGCCGTTCCTGGCGCTGGCCGGCACCGACAAGCCGGCGCTGACGGCCGAGGGCAAGCAGCTCTGTGTCGACGGCCTGAAGCATGGCGAGCGCTACAATATCAATCTGCGCGCCGGCCTGCCGTCCATGGTCAAGGAGAGCCTGCCGAAATCGGCTGAATTCAACATCTATGTCCGCGACCGCAAGCCGTTCGTGCGCTTCACCGGCCGCGCCTATGTGCTGCCGCGTACTGGTCAGCGCGGTATCCCGCTGGTCAGCGTCAATACGCCCGCGGTGAACGTGAACGTATTCCGGATCGGCGACCGCAACCTGATCAACACCGTGATCGACAGCGACTTCCAGAAGACGCTGAGCCGCTACCAGCTCAACGATCTCGGCGACGAGCGGGGCGTCAAGGTCTGGTCCGGCGAACTCGCGACCGCCACCACGCTCAACCAGGACGTCATTACCGCGTTCCCGGTCGACCAGGCGCTCGGCGACCTGCAGCCGGGCGTCTATGTCATGACGGCCGCCCCCAAGAGCCCCGGCAGCGACGATGACGGCACGCTGGCAACGCAATGGTTCATCGTCTCGGACATGGGCCTCACCGCGTTCTCGGGCAATGACGGCATCCATGTCTTCGTCAATTCGCTGGCGTCGACGGACGCGGTCGCCAGGGCCGAGGTGAAGCTGGTTGCGCGCAACAACGAGATTTTGGCGACCCGCAAGACCGATGAATCCGGTCACGTGCTGTTCGAGGCGGGGCTCGCGCGCGGCGAGGGCGGCCTGTCGCCGGCCATGCTGACCGTCATGAGCGAGAAGGCCGACTACGCCTTCCTCAGCCTGAAGACCAGCGCGTTCGATCTCACCGACCGCGGCGTCGCTGGACGGGCCGTGCCGGCCGGCGCCGACGCTTTCGTCTATGCCGAGCGCGGCGTCTACCGCTCCAACGAGACCGTCTATCTCACAGCGCTCTTACGCGACGGGCAGGGCAACGCCATGACCGGCGGACCGCTGACGCTGGTGATCGAGCGGCCTGATGGCGTCGAGTTCCGCCGCGCCGTGCTGGCGGATCAGGGCGCGGGCGGCCACACCATGGCGGTACCGCTCAACTCGGCGGTCCCGACCGGGACCTGGCGGGTACGCGCCTTCACCGACCCCAAGGGGGCGTCGGTTGGCGAAACCACCTTCATGGTCGAGGATTACATCCCGGAGCGGATCGAATTCGATCTCACTGCCAAGGAGAAGCTGATCAAAGCTGAAGTTCCGGTAGAACTTAAGGTCGACGGGCATTTCCTGTATGGCGCACCGGCTTCCGGGCTGCAGCTCGAGGGTGACATGCTGGTCGCGCCGGCCTCGGCACGGCCCGGTTACCCCGGCTACCAGTTCGGCGTCGCCGACGAAGAGACCGCCAGCAACGAGCGCACGCCGATCGAAAACCTGCCCGAAGCCGACGCCAACGGGGTGGCGACCTTCCCGGTCTCATTGGCTAAACCGCCGTCATCGACCCGGCCTCAGGAGGCCCAGATATTCATCCGCATGGCGGAGACCGGCGGCCGCGCGGTCGAGCGCAAGCTGGTGCTGCCGGTGGCGCCCGCTACGAACCTGATCGGCATCAAGCCGCTGTTCGGCGACAAGAGCGTCGCCGAAGGCGACAAGGCCGAATTCGACGTGGTGTTCGTCGCCCCCGACGGCAAGCAGCTGCCGCGCGACGGCCTGCGCTACGAACTCCTCAAGCTGGAATCCCGCTATCAATGGTATCGTCAGAACTCGTCCTGGGAATATGAACCGGTCAAATCGACCAGCCGTGTTGTCGACGGCGATCTGAAGCTGGCGGCCGACAAGCCGTCGCGCGTCACGCTGGCGCCGCAACCCGGTCGCTACCGCCTCGACGTCAAATCATCAGATGCGGACGGGCCGGTCACCTCGGTGCAGTTCGATGTCGGCTGGTATTCCGACGGCGGCGCCGATACGCCGGATCTCCTGGAAACCTCGATCGACAAGCCGGAATACGCGTCCGGCGACACCATGGTGGTGTCGGTCAACGCCCGCTCGGCGGGCAAGCTCACCATAAACGTGCTCGGCGACCGCCTGCTGACGACGCAAACCAACGACGTCAAGGAAGGCACCCAGCAGGTCAGGATTCCCGTCGGTAAGGATTGGGGGGCCGGCGCCTATGTGCTGGCGACCTTGCGCCGTCCGCTCGATGCCGCGGCGTTGCGGATGCCCGGACGGGCGATCGGCCTCAAATGGTTCGGGATCGACAAGAAGACCCGCACGCTGCAGGTCAATCTGTCGCCGCCGGCCCTCGTACGCCCCGGCACCTCGTTGAAGATTCCCGTCAAGCTCGGCGGGCTCAACCCCGGCGAGGACGCCAAGATCGTGGTCGCCGCGGTCGATGTCGGCATTCTCAATCTGACCAATTACAAGCCGCCGGCGCCGGATGACTATTATCTCGGCCAGCGCCGCCTGACCTCGGAGATCCGCGACCTCTATGGGCAGTTGATCGACGGCATGCAGGGCACCCGCGGCCAGCTCAAGACCGGCGGCGATTCCGCCGGCGCCGAGCTGCAGGGCTCACCGCCCACGCAAAAGCCGCTGGCGCTGTATTCCGGTATTGTCACGGTCGGGCCTGACGGGTCAGCCGAGGTCAGTTTCGACATTCCCGAATTTGCCGGCACCGCGCGGGTGATGGCGGTGGCGTGGAGTTCGAGCAGGCTTGGGCGGGCCACCACCGATGTCATCGTGCGCGATCCCGTGGTGCTGACGGCGACCTTGCCGCGCTTCCTGCTCAATGGCGACCACGGCACCATGAGCATCGACCTCGACAATGTCGAAGGCGCGCCCGGCGATTACGCGATCAACGTCAAGACTTCGGGCCCGGTGAAGGTGACCGGCAATCCGATCACCACCGCCAAGCTCGCGGCCAAGCAGCGCACGTCGATGGCGCTGGCGCTCGACGCCGGCGGCTCCGGAACCGCCAACCTCGACGTCGACATATCAGGGCCGAACGGGCTTTCGCTGTCGCGCCACTATGCGCTCGACGTCAAGGCGGCGACGCAAATCCTGGCGCGCCGCTCGATCCGGACCCTGGCCAAGGGCGAAAGCCTGACGCTGACGTCGGATATGTTCTCCGATCTGGTCACGGGCACCGGCAGCGTCTCGCTGTCGGCGAGCCTCTCCACCGCGCTCGATGCCGCGACCATCCTGAAGGCACTGGATCGCTATCCGCACGGCTGTTCCGAGCAGATCACCAGCCGCGCCATGCCGCTATTGTACGTCAATGATCTCGCGGCCGGCGCCCATCTGGCGATGGATACCGCGGTCGACGAGCGCATCAAGGACGCCATCGACCGGCTGCTGGCGCGGCAGGGCTCGAACGGCTCGTTCGGGCTGTGGTCGGCCGGTGGGGATGACGCCTGGCTCGATGCCTATGTGACGGATTTCCTGACCCGCGCCCGTGAAAAGGGCTTTGCGGTGCCGGATGTGCTGTTCAAGAACGCGCTCGACCGCATCCGCAACTCCGTGGTCAACGCCAATGAGCCGGAAAAGGACGGCGGCCGCGATCTGGCCTACGGCCTCTACGTGCTCGCCCGCAATGGCGCCGCCCCGATCGGTGATCTCCGCTATCTCGCCGATACCAAGCTCGGCAACCTCGCCACGCCGATTGCAAAATCGCAACTGGCGGCGGCGCTGGCCTTGGTCGGCGACAAGGCGAGGGCGGAACGGGTCTATAGCGCAGCGCTTGAAGCGCTGGCGCCAAAGCCCGTGATCGAATTCGGCCGGGTCGATTACGGCTCGGCGCTGCGCGATGCCGCCGCACTGGTGTCGCTCGCCAGCGAAGGCAACGCGCCGCGGGCGACGCTGACGCAGGCGGTTTTGCGGGTCGAAGCGGCGCGGGGGCTTACGCCCTACACCTCGACGCAGGAAAATGCGTGGATGGTGCTGGCCGCCCGCGCGCTGGCGAAGGAGATGCTGAGCCTCGATGTCGATGGGCAGCCGATCAAGACCGCGCTCTATCGCAGCTACAAGGCGGAAGCGATGGCGGGCAAGCCGGTCAAGATCACCAACACCGGCGATGCGCCGGTACAGGCAGTGGTCTCGGTGTCCGGTTCGCCGGTCACGCCGGAACCCGCGGCATCGAACGGCTTCAAGATCGAGCGCAATTATTTCACGCTCGACGGCAAGCCGGCCGATGTCACCAAGGCCAGGCAGAACGATCGCTTCGCGGTGGTGTTGAAGGTCACCGAGGCCAAGCCGGAATTCGGGCACATCATGGTGTCGGATTATCTCCCCGCCGGGCTCGAGATCGACAACCCGCATCTGGTCTCGTCCGGCGACACCGGCACGCTGGACTGGATCGAGGACGGCGAGGAACCGGAAAACACCGAGTTCCGCGACGACCGCTTCACCGCGGCCATCGACCGCGCCAGCGACGACAAGGCGGTGTTCACCGTCGCCTATGTCGTGCGCGCGGTTTCTCCCGGCAAATACGTGCTGCCGCAGGCCTATGTCGAGGACATGTACAACCCCTCGCGCTACGGCCGTTCCGGCACCGGCGCAGTCGAGGTGCGTTCGGCGAAATGAACGGGGAGGCGACCATAGCGCCGGCGGCGAACAACGGACATCGGTGGCGGCGGACCAAGAGGGCGGCGGCTATGTCGGCCGTCGCCGGCCTGATCATTGCCGGCGCCTTCGCCGCTTGGGTCTACGCCCTCGGCCCGCTGCCCCTCGATCAAGCCAGGCAAGTCTCCACCACCATCGTCGACCGCAACAGCAAACTGCTGCGCGCTTACGCCCTGGCGGACGGCCGCTGGCGGTTGCCGGTCGATGCCAAAACTGCCATCGATCCCGGATATCTGAAACTGCTGTTCGCCTACGAGGACCGGCGCTTCTATTCGCATGGCGGCGTCGATCCGCTGGCGCTCGGCCGCGCGGCCTTTCAACTCGTGACCCGCGGCCACATCGTCTCCGGCGGCTCGACGATCACGATGCAATTGGCGCGGCTGATGGAGCCGCGGCGCGAACGCTCGGTTTACGCCAAGCTGCGCCAGGTCGTGCGCGCGTTTCAGATCGAGCGGCAATTGAACAAGGACGAGATCCTCGATCTCTATCTGGCGCTGGCGCCGTTCGGCGGCAATCTCGAAGGCGTGCGCGCCGCCTCGATCGCCTATTTCGGCAAGGAACCGAAACGGCTGTCGCTGGCGGAATCCGCGCTATTGGTGGCGCTGCCGCAATCGCCGGAAACGCGGCGGCTGGACCGTTACCCCGATCACGCGCGCGCGGCGCGGGATCGCGTGCTCGACCGCATGGTGGAAGACCAGATCATCTCGGCGGACGATGCGGTTCAAGCCCGGGCGATCCCGGTGCCACGGCTGCGCAAGCAGATGCCGATCCTGGCGCCGCATTCTTCGGATACGGCGATCGCGATCATGAAGGATACGCCCGTCATCCGGCTGACGCTGGATTCGAGCCTGCAGAAAGCGCTGGAGACGCTGGCGCGCGACCGTGCGATTGCGCAGGGGCCGAACATTTCGATAGCGTTAATCGCCGTCGACAATGAAAGCGGCGACGTGCTGGCCCGGGTCGGCTCGCCGGATTATTTCGACGAACGGCGGGCCGGGCAGGTCGACATGACCCGCGCGCTGCGCTCGCCCGGATCGACGCTGAAACCGTTCATCTATGGCCTCGCGTTCGAAGACGGTTTTGTGCATCCGGAAAGCCTGATCGACGACCGGCCGATCCGCTTCGGCACCTACGCGCCGGAAAATTTCGACATGACCTTTCAGGGCACGGTGCCGGTGCGCAAGGCGTTGCAGCTTTCCCTGAACGTGCCCGCGATCGCGCTGCTCGACCGCGTCGGCGCCAGCCGGCTGTCGTCCCGGCTGAAGCAGGCCGGCGGCAATCTGGTGCTGCCGAAGGACGAAGCGCCGGGGCTCGCCATGGGACTCGGCGGCGTCGGCGTCACCTTGCAGGATCTGGCACAACTCTATTCCGGGCTGGCGCTGCTTGGCACCACGCGGCCGCTGCGCGAGATCATGCTGGCCAAGGACGAGCGCGATCCCCTGCGCCTGATGGATCAGGCCGCGGCCTGGCAGGTCGGCAATGTCCTGATCGGCACCCCGCCGCCGGAAAACGGCGTGCACAACCGGATCGCGTTCAAGACCGGCACCAGTTACGGCTATCGCGACGCCTGGTCGGTCGGCTTCGACGGCCGCATCACCATCGGCGTCTGGGTCGGGCGCCCCGACGGCGCGCCGGTGCCGGGGCTGGTCGGCCGCACTGCCGCAGCGCCGATCCTGTTCGACGCGTTTGCGCGTACCGGCAAAATCCCCGCAGCCCTGCCGAAGCCGCCGAAGGGGGCGCTGCTCGCGAGCAACGCCAAACTACCGCTGCCGCTGCGGCGGTTCCGCGCTGTCGGAGAACTGGTGCGGACCGGCAGCGAGCAGGCGCCGCACATCCAGTTTCCATTGAACGGCTCGCGGATCGACGTCGATCGATCAAATGACGGCCGGTTCGCGGCGATGCCGGTCAAAATCGCCGGCGGCGTGCTGCCGCTGACCATGATGGTGAACGGCGTTTCCGTCGGCGATATCGACAGCCGCCGCCAGCGCCTGATCGATCCGCCCGGACCGGGTTTTGCGCGGTTGACCGTGATCGATGCGACGGGTGCCGCGGATACCGTCGTGATCCGGGTGCAGTGATTATCCGCAGCTCAGCGAATAAACGACCAGTTCTTGTAGAAAACCGTCTTGAACGAGGATGCGACCAGCGCGGCAGCGGCGACGGCGGCGTCGAATACGGGCTGCAGATGGTTGGGCCGCACGATGTCCATGAACAGGCAGTAGCGCGCCTGGTCGACGTCGTTCACGGAGCGATGGAACAGCGTGTCGTCGAACACGAACAGCGGCTGCTTGTTCCAGAAATGGGTCTTGTCGTCGACATTGATGAAGACCTGATCGCTGTCGACCGGATCGAGATTGTACAGCACCCGGAAGGTCAGGCGCAGCGGCCCGAAATGCCATGAGGTTTTTTCGCGGGTGTTGAACACCGACACCGCGATGGTCTTGATGTAGCGATATTCCTGCTCGAAGGCGGGAATCCGCACCGTGATGTCCTGCTGTTTGGCGTACCATTTGAACGTCAGCATGCCGCGCTTCTTGTCGCCGAGCACTTCGGAGACGCGGGCCTTGATCAGGTCGCCATTGTCGACAAAAGCCTTCACGCAGGCCTCGATCTCGGCGCGGTGCTCCGCCGGCAGATCCTCCAGCCGGTACATGCCGAGGTTGCGCGCCGACAGCATGTCGGCGAACAGGTTGATCGGGGACAGCAGCCAGGTCGGAATACCGTTGCCGAGAAAATACTTCTCGGCCATCTCGGGCGTGACCTTGAAATGGCGACTGATATCGAGCGCGCCGCAGGCAATGAAGAACAGCGTCACATAGGGCGCAAAATACAGCGCCGGAACCAGCACGATCAGGGCGATAGCGAAACGCCGTGCGCGCTTGCGGCTGATGTAGTCACCGATTGCCATCTTATTAGCGCCACGTTTGAGGGGTCGGGCGCCTGTCGCCCTTAACGCTCTCTTAAAACTTCCCCGGCGGCCGGACAAGGTCGGGGAGACCGCGGATTAGATGGAACTGTGGTGTTGTTTGCAGTGCGGTTTCATCGTATGCGAACAAGATGGTTGAACCCGTCCAGGTCAGGCGTTTTGGAGCAGGCCAACAGTCTGTGAAACCTGCGAATTCCAGCCGCAGGCTGCTCGCCGCGTTCGACTTCGCCACGGCCAGTCATCTGCGCGCGATGGTGTTCCTGACACTGGTCGGGCTGGTATTTTTCCTGCCCGGCTTTTTCACCATTCCGCCGATCGACCGGGATGAGGCGCGGTTCGCGCAGGCGACCAAGCAAATGGTCGAAACCGGCGATTTCGTCGACATCCGCTTTCAGGACGATGTCCGCTACAAGAAGCCGGTCGGCATCTACTGGCTGCAATCGGCCGCAGTCGAAACCGCATCACAGCTGGGCCTGCCGCGGGCACAGCTGCGCATCTGGCTTTACCGTGTGCCCTCCCTGATCGGCGCGATCGGCGCGGTGTTGCTGACCTACTGGACCGCGCTCGCCTTCGTGACACGGCGCGGGGCGGCATTGGCCGCGCTGATGATCTGCAGCTGCGTTCTGCTCGGCGGCGAGGCGCGGTTGGCGAAGACCGATGCGATGCTGCTGCTCACCGTCGTCGCCGCGATGGGCGCGATGGCGCGGGTGTATCTGTCCTGGCAACGCGGCGAGGATCCGGCGCATCCGCCATGGAGCTCGCCGGCGATTTTCTGGACCGCGCTGGCCGGCGGCATCCTGCTCAAGGGGCCGCTGATCCTGATGTTTGTCGGGCTGACCATCGCGGTGCTCGCGATCCTCGACCGCTCGGCGGTCTGGCTGTGGCGCATGCGGCCGGTATGGGGCCTGACGTGGCTGCTGGTTCTCGTGCTGCCGTGGTTCGTCGCGATCTTCTGGCGCGCGGGCGACGCATTTTTCGCCGATTCGATCGGCGGCGACATGTTGAGCAAGCTCGCCGCGCAGGAATCCCATGGCGCGCCGCCCGGACTGTATCTGCTGCTGTTCTGGGTGACGTTCTGGCCGGGCGCGCCGCTCGCCGGGATGGCGGCACCGGCGGTCTGGCGGGCGCGGCGGGAGCCGGGCGCGCAATTTCTGCTGGCGTGGCTGATCCCGTCCTGGATCGTCTTCGAAGCCGTGCTGACCAAGCTGCCGCATTACGTGCTGCCGCTCTATCCGGCGATTGCGATCCTGACCGTCGGCGCGCTGGAACGGCGCGTGCTGTCGCGATCCTGGCTGATCCGCGGCGCGGCCTGGTGGTTCGCGATCCCGGCGATCGCTTCGGTGATTGCCATCGTCGGCGCCATCAAGCTGACGCATCAGCCGGTGTTTCCGGCATGGCCGCTTCTGGCCGTGGCGATGATCTTCGGCCTCGTCGCCTGGTGGCTGTTCGAAGAGAGCCGCGCCGAGCGGTCGCTGTTGAACGCGGTTCTTGCCGCGGCGCTGTTGGCGGCGGGAGTCTATGGCGTGGTGATACCGTCGCTGACGACGCTGTTTCCGAGCGCCGAAGTGGCGCGCGCGCTGCGTAATGTGGTCTGCGTCGGACCCAAAGCCGCGGCGGCGGGCTTTCAGGAGCCGAGCCTGGTCTTCATGACTGGCACCGACACCCTGCTGACCGATGGATCCGGTGCGGCGGATTTTCTGGCGCGGGGCAGTTGCCGGTTCGCACTGGTGGAATCGCGCACCGAACGGAGTTTTATCCAGCGCGCCGAAGCCATCGGGCTGCGCTACAACGCGCCGACCCGCATCGACGGCTATAACATTTCGCAGGGCCGGGCGGTTTCGATCGCCATCTTCCGTTCCGAGGGCACGGAATAAAATGTCCTCGCTTTCAACCGCCGGCGAACCCGCAAATTATTTTTGGCGCCTCGGCACGCTTGCACGGCTATCGCTTGCCCAGATCGTGCGCGCGCCGTCGCATTCACGCCGCGCGGAAGCCGCGCGGCGGTCCGCGCGTCATGTCGTGCTGCTGATGGCCATCGTCGGCGTCGCCATCGTCACGCTGATGTATGTGCTTGACGTGCGCGAGATCGGTTTGATGCCGCCGCGCGGCAGCCCCGGTCTTTGGTCGGTTCGGATCCTGACCGATTTCGGCAAGGATATTTACGTGCTGGGGGCGCTGGGCGGGCTGTTGATCGCGGTCGCGGTCGTTGCACCGGGGCTGCGGGGAATCCAGCGATCGCTGTTGCTGGGTTTGGGGACCCGTCTGCAATTCGTGTTTCTTGCCGTGCTGGTGTCGGTTCTCACGAGCGAATTGATCAAATGGATCGTCGGCCGCGGTCGGCCGTTCGTCGGCGGCCACGCCAACGCCTTCAACTTTTCGCACTTCGCCGGCACCGAGGCCTATTCGAGCTTTCCCTCCGGGCATGCGACCACGGCCTTTGCGCTGGCGTTCGCCGTTGCCGCCATCTGGCCGCGGGCGCGGATCGCGATGATCGCCTACGCGCTCGTGATCGCGGCAACCCGCCTTGTGCTGCTGGCGCATCACCCCAGTGACGTCGTTGCCGGGGCACTGGTCGGTATCACCGGCGCGATGGCCGTGCGGTACTGGTTTGCGGCCCGCCGGCTGGGCTTTGCGATCCATCGGGACGGCAGCATTGTGGCGCTGACCGGACCCTCGCCAGGGCGCCTCAAAAGGGTTGCCCGGGGGGCTTTCGCCCCATAATAAGCGGACGCCGCGACCGGCCGGACCATGCGGTTCCAGCCGGATTCAAACCCAACTCAAGCAAAAACCAAGCCGAGAGTGCCGATTTGCCTGCTTCCGACACCGCTGCGGTGACCGTTTCCATCGTTGTGCCCGTGCGCAACGAGGCGGATAACGTCGCGCCGCTGATTGCCGAAATCACAGGCGCGCTCGACGGCCGCTGGGCCTACGAGATCATCTACGTCAATGACGGTTCGACCGATGCGACCGCCGAGCGGCTTGCCGCGATCATGAAGCAGCGCCCAAATCTCAGGCAGCTTCGGCATGCCAATTCGACCGGACAATCGGCGGCGGTGCGCAGCGGCGTTCGCGCCGCGCGCGGCGCCATCGTGGCAACGCTCGATGGGGACGGGCAAAACAATCCTGCATTCCTGCCTGATTTGATCCTGGCGATCGAGAATGGCGGCGGCCGCGTCGGTCTTGCCGCCGGCCAGCGGGTGGGACGCAAGGACACCGGCTTCAAGAAAATGCAGTCACGTATCGCCAACGCCGTGCGCAGCGCGATCCTGAGCGACGGCACCCGTGATACCGGCTGCGGGCTGAAGGCCTTCCCGCGCGAAGCGTTCCTGTCGATGCCTTATTTCGACGGACTGCATCGCTTCCTGCCGGCGCTGATGCGCCGCGAAGGTTTCGATATCGCCTATGTCGACGTGATCGACCGCCCGCGCCATTCCGGCATGTCAAATTACGGATTCTTCGACCGGCTATGGATCGGGATCATGGATCTTGCCGGTGTATGGTGGCTGATCCGCCGCAAGAAGCGGACCCCTGTTGCGACCGAGGTGACGCCTCATGACTGACATACTCAACTATCTACACGATGTTTTCATCATCAAATTCGACGCCTGGGTCGTGCTCGGATTCATCGCGCAGGGCTTTTTCACCGCGCGTTTCCTGGTGCAATGGATTGCGTCCGAACGCGCCCGCAAAAGCGTGGTCCCGGTGGCGTTCTGGTTCTTCTCGATCGGCGGCGGCGTGCTACTGCTGATCTATGCGCTGTATCGCCGGGATCCCGTCTTCATTGCGGGGCAGGCATTCGGCCTCGTGGTCTACCTGCGTAACCTCTATTTCATCATCGCCAACGGACGGCAGGCTGCCGCCGAGTCCTAGGCGTTGCGGGCCGCAAGTGCTATCGTAGCGCCATGAGTCACAGTCCCGACGCGCTTGTGCTTGATTTCGTGGAATGGATCGCGGTCAGCCCGCGACGCTATTCCGAGGTGATGGAGGCGTGGAAGACAAGCTGTCCGCGCCTGACCATCTGGGAAGACGCCATCGATCAGGGGCTGGTGCAGCGCTGCCGCCTCGACGGCCAGCTATCGATTGAAGCCACCGACGCCGGTCGCGATCTGCTGGCGAAGACGCGGCAGGGATTGCAGCGCACGCACGCCGCAATGGCAGCCTCCGCCGGCGATTGATTATCGCGCCGCGTTGAACGCCGCAAAGCCGCGATCGAGATCGGCCTTCAGATCCTCGACATTCTCAAGCCCGATGTGGAGCCGCAGCGTCGGGCCGCCCGGCGCCCATTTGGTGGCCGTGCGATAGAGGTTGCAGTCGAAGGGAATGACGAGGCTTTCAAAACCGCCCCAGGAAAAGCCCATGCCGAACAATTTGACTGTGTCGAGCATGGCGTCGACCGCGTGCTGCGGCGCCGGTTTCAGGACGATGCTGAACAGGCCGGATGCGCCGGTGAAGTCGCGCTTCCAGATGGCGTGGCCGGGATCGGTTTCGAGGGCAGGGTGCAGCACCCGCATCACCTCCGGCCGCGTCGCGAGCCAGCGCGCCATCTCCAGGCCGGACTTGTGATGCTGCGCCAGCCGCACCGCAAGCGTGCGCATGCCGCGCAGCGCCAGGAATACGTCATCCGGCCCGGCGCAGACGCCGAGCAGCCGGATGCCTTCGGCCAGCTGCGGCCAGGCTTTCGCATTGGCCGAAATCGTGCCGAACATGATGTCGGAGTGGCCGCCGATATATTTGGTCGCGGCCTGCATGCTGATGTCGACGCCCTGATCGAGCGAGCGATGATAGAGCGGCGTCGCCCAGGTATTGTCGTCGATGACGAGCGCGCCGCGTGCATGCGCCACAGCGACGATGGCGGGGATGTCGGGCATCTCCAGGGATTGCGAGCCGGGCGCTTCGACCAGCACCGCTTTGGTATTCGGCTTGAATAATCGTTCGATGCCGCCGCCGATCAGCGGATCGAAATAGGTCGTCTCGACGCCAAAGCGGGCGAGCATGCCGTTGCAGAAATTCCGCGTGGGCCGATAGACGTTGTCACACACCAGGAGATGATCGCCGGCGCTGAGCACCGAGAGCAGCGTGGTGGTGATCGCAGCGAGGCCCGACGGCGCCAGGCCGACGCCGGCGCATTGCGGGCCCTCCAGCGCTATCAGCACGTCCTGCAGCGCCCGGGTGGTCGGGGTGCCGTGGCGCCCGTACTGGAACTCGCCGCGATGGGCGTGCAGGTCCTCCGCGGTCGGATACAGCACGGTGGAACCATGGAAGACCGCGGGATTGACAAACCCCTTCTGGGCCTTGGTGTCACGGCCCGCCGTCACCAGACGGGTTTCGGCCTTTTGCGGGTTGGACGGTCCGTCGTTCGAAAAACTCATGCGTTGCGTTACCCAAAGACGTTTTGCCGCAGCCGCTACGTGTCTCTCATAGGCCGCCTGGCGGCGGGGCCCGGCCGGTTTTGTTAATAACAAGACACAGAAGTCAGCCGTCAACCCCTTGACCCGGATCGCCAGTCGTTCTGTGATGCGTCGCAACTATCCAGTCGCGCACGTTGAGGGGCCTGCCGCGACCTTTGATCCATTGCTTGACCGAATCGCACGTCAAACTGCCGGTCAAATCTGCGTTTTCAGCAAGAGATCATGGGGTTGGCCCAATAGCGTCAGGCGAAAATTAACAGACGTTCCCGGACGACCCTTGAAAGGCCTTGCCCATGAAACGCGTATCTCTGGTTGTTACAATTGCCATCGCCGCCGGCCTTTCGGCCCAGGCTGCCTCGGCGCAAACCCTCAAGACGGTCAAGGACCGGGGCATGCTCTCCTGCGGCGTGAGCCAGGGATTGCCGGGTTTCTCGTCCCCGGACGACAAGGGCAACTGGACCGGGCTCGACGTTGATGTCTGCCGGGCAATTGCGGCGGCGGTCTTCAATGACGCGACCAAGGTCAAATTCGTGCCGTTGTCAGCGAAGGACCGCTTCACGGCGCTGCAGTCGGGTGAAATCGACGTGCTCTCGCGCAACACCACCTGGACGCTGTCGCGCGATACCTCGCTCGGCGCCAACTTCACCGGCGTGACCTATTATGACGGCCAGGGCTTTCTGGTGAAGAAGTCGCTGAAGGTGAATTCCGCGCTGGAATTGAACAGCGCATCGGTCTGTGTGCAGACCGGGACCACGACGGAACAGAATCTCGCCGACTACTTCAAGGGTAACAACATGAAGTATGAGGTGATCGCCTTCGGCACCGCCGACGAAACCGTCAAGGCCTATGAATCCGGACGTTGCGACGTCTTTACCTCCGATGTCTCGCAGCTTTATGCCGAACGCCTGAAGCTCGCCAATCCGGCCGACCACGCCGTGTTGCCCGAGGTGATCTCGAAGGAGCCGCTCGGGCCGATGGTCCGCCATGGCGACGATCAGTGGTTCGACATTGTGAAGTGGACGCTGTTTGCGATGGTCAACGCCGAAGAGCTCGGCGTAACCCAGAAGAACGTCGATGAAATGGCCAAATCCGACAAGCCGGATCTGAAGCGCGCCTTCGGCACCGACGGCAATCTCGGCGAACAGCTCGGGCTGACCAAGGACTGGGTGTCGCGCATCATCAAGGCGGTCGGCAATTACGGCGAGTCCTTCGACCGCAACGTCGGCGCCGGCTCCAAGCTCGGGATCGCCCGCGGTCTCAACCAGCTCTGGAACAAGGGCGGCATTCAGTACGCGCCGCCGATCCGCTGATCGCACCGCGCGAGCCGCGCGATGGCCATCGAACCCCGAAAACCGCCGCCGCAGTTTGTAGCCAAACTGCAGCGCGCGCTTGGGGGACGGGCGGGGTGGGGCGGCTTCGTCGTCCAGATCCTGTTCGTGGCGGTGTTGGCCTGGATCGCCTACGAAATCGTCGCCAATGCCCGCGCCAATCTGCAGGCGCAGCGGATCACCGCGGGCTTTGGCTTCCTGGCCAACACGGCCGGATTTGACGTCAGCCAGAACCTGATCCCGTATTCCGGATCGGATACCTACACGCGGGTTTTTCTGGTCGGTCTGCTCAACACGCTGCTGGTCTCGGTGATCGGCATTTTCTTCGCCACCTTGATCGGATTTATCGTCGCGCTTGGCCGGTTGTCGCCGAACTGGCTGTTTGCGCGCATCGCCGGCGGCTATGTCGAACTGGTGCGCAATCTGCCGCCCTTGTTCCAGATCCTGTTCTGGTATCTGGCGGTGCTCGCAGCCCTGCCCAATCCGCGGCAGAGTATCTCGATATTCGGCAGTTTCTTTCTCTCCAATCGTGGATTGGTGATTCCGAAACCGATCGGCAATCCCGGCTTCGAACCTTTCGTCATTGCCGTCGTGATTGCGATCGTGGCGGCGATTGGGTTGTGGCGTTATTCCCGCCGGGCGCTGTTCGAAAGCGGCAGGGTGATCAAGGTTTGGCCCTATGCGTTGGGCTTGTTGATCGGCCTGCCGCTGCTGACCGCGCTGATCTTTGGCGCACCGGTATCGTTTGAGGTACCTGTCCTCAAGGGGTTCAATTTTGCCGGCGGCTCGCGCGTCATTCCGGAATTCGTGGCGCTGACGCTGGCGCTGTCGACCTATACCGCGGCCTTCATCGCCGAGATCGTGCGCGCCGGCATCCAGTCCGTCCACAAGGGCCAGATGGAAGCCGGCTCTTCGCTGGGGCTGCAGCGCGGCTCGGTGCTGCGCCTGATCGTGATCCCGCAGGCCATGCGCGTGATCCTGCCGCCGCTCACCAACCAGTACCTCAACCTCACCAAGAACTCGTCGCTGGCGGTCGCGATCGGCTATCCCGACCTGGTTTCGGTGTTTGCGGGAACGACGCTGAGCCAGACCGGGCAGGCGATTGAAATCATCGGCATCACCATGGGCGTCTATCTTTTGATTTCGCTGATCACCAGCGCGATCATGAGCTTCTATGGTTGGCGGCTTGGCCGGAGCCTTGCGCCATGAGCGATATCATCGCGCCATCATTCGTCCGCCAGGACCTCGTTCCCGAACGCCCGGCGCCGGTGAAGACCACCGGCTTTGTCGGTTTCCTGCGCACGCGCCTGTTCAATTCACCGACCAACATCCTGATCACGGTCGTGAGCGTGCTTCTGCTCTGGTTCGTCGTCGTCCCCGCGCTGAGATTCCTGCTGATCGACGCGGTCTGGAGCGGGACGGACCGCAACGCCTGCCTCGCCGAAAATGTGGGGCACGCGGTCGGCGCGTGCTGGCCGTTCGTGCAGGCAAAACTCGGCCAGTTCATCTACGGATTCTATCCGGAGCCGGAGCGCTGGCGCGTGAATTTGACGTTCATTATGGCCGCGATCTTGCTGCTGCCGCTGTTGATTCCGCGGCTGCCGGCCAAGGGCCTCAACGCCTGCCTGTTTTTCCTCGCCTTTCCGGTCGTCGGCTTCTTCCTGCTGCATGGCGGCGGCCTCGACGGTCTTGGCGTGAGCTGGACCGCCGGCCTTCTATCCGGGTTCAACGACAGTATCGGTGAAGGCGGCAAGAAGCTCGCGGCTGCCGGCGAGGCGACCGCCGTGATCGGACCGTTGCTGTGGCTGCTCGGCAAACTGATCGTCCTGCTCAGCACCATGATTTCCTGGCTGATTTGGCCACTGACCTGGCTGCGCGACCAGATCCAGATGGCCGGCCGGCCGGTCTGGGCTGACTTTGCCGCCACCGCCATCATCGTTTCGACCGTGCTGTTTCTCCTCAGCGGCGGCGTTCGCAGCGGCTGGCGCGCGCTCATCGTCAGCCTTGCGATCTTTGCCGGCCTCGGAATCGTGATCGCGGTGATGGGCCTCGACCATGGCGGGCTAGCTGTCGTCGACACAAGGCTGTGGGGTGGCCTGCTGGTGACGCTGGTGGTGTCGGTGACCGGCATCGTCACGTCGATGCCGGTCGGCATCGCGTTGGCGCTCGGCCGGCGTTCGACCATCCCGCTGATCCGGATCTTTTCGATCGCCTTCATCGAATTCTGGCGCGGCGTGCCGCTGATCACGGTGCTGTTCTTTGCGACCTATATGCTGCCGCTGTTCGTGCCGACCGGCTTCACCATCGACGGATTGATGCGCGCCCTGATCGGGATTGCGCTGTTCGCCGGCGCCTATCAGGCCGAGGTGATCCGCGGCGGGCTGCAGGCAATCCCGCGCGGGCAGGGCGAGGCGGCAAGCGCGCTCGGCCTGTCCTGGTGGAAGACCACGGCGCTCATCGTAATGCCGCAGGCGCTGCGCCACGTCATCCCCGGCCTCGTCAACAGTTTCATCGCGCTGTTCAAGGATACCTCGCTGGTCTCGATTGTGGCGCTGTTCGACCTGCTCGGATCGCTCCGGGCTTCCTTCAGTGATCCCGTCTGGTCGACGCCGACGACGCTGTTCACCGGCTTTGCCTTCACCGGACTGATCTATTTTACCTTCTGCTTTGGCATGTCGCGTTACTCGCTGTTCGTCGAGAACCGGCTGAACGCACACCGTCGCAACTGAGTAAAACATCATGAGCGAGATCCCGATCGTCAGCATCAATGGCCTCAACAAGTGGTACGGCGATTTTCACGTGCTGCGCGACATCAACCTCGACGTCGGCAAGGGCGAGCGCATCGTGATCTGCGGCCCCTCAGGTTCGGGCAAATCGACCCTGATCCGCTGCATCAATGCGCTGGAGGAATTCCAGGAAGGCAAGATCGTGGTCGACAGCATCGATCTCGGGCCTAATCTGCGCCGGGTCGACGAAGTCCGGCGCGAGGTCGGCATGGTGTTCCAGAGCTTCAACCTGTTTCCGCATTTGACCGTGCTCGACAACTGCACGCTGGCGCCGATCTGGGTGCGCAACATCCCGAAGAAGGATGCCGAAGCCGCCGCGATGAAATATCTTGAGCGCGTCAAGATTCCGCACCAGGCCAACAAGTTTCCCGGCCAGATGTCGGGCGGCCAGCAGCAGCGCGTGGCGATTGCGCGCGCGCTGACCATGAACCCGAAGGTGATGCTGTTCGACGAACCGACTTCGGCGCTCGACCCTGAAATGGTCAAGGAAGTGCTCGACACCATGGTCGACCTTGCAAAAGAAGGCATGACCATGCTGGTCGTGACCCACGAAATGGGATTTGCGCGGGAAGTCGCCAACCGCATCGTGTTCATGGATGCCGGGCAGATCATCGAATCGAACACGCCCGGAAATTTCTTCGCCAATCCAGAGCACGAGCGGACGAAACTGTTCCTCAGCCAGATTTTGCGGTGACGATCACCAATTTTTTGGAAACGTGATCCATTTACTCGTCATGCCCGGGCTTGTCCCGGGCATCCACGTTCTTGCATCACACGCGAAAGAAAGACGTGGATGGCCGGGACAAGCCCGGCCATGACGTTGAAAGACGCAATTCTGCGCTCACACCTTCTCGAACGGCACCTCGATCTTGCTGCGCTTCTCCAGCCATTCCGGCACCGGCAGATTCTTCGAGCGCATGAATTCCGGATTGAACAGCTTTGTCTGATAGCGGTTGCCGGAATCAGCGAGGATGGTGACGATGGTCTTGCCGGGACCGAGCTGCTTGGCGAGCCGGATCGCGCCTGCGACGTTGATGCCGGTCGAGCCGCCGAGGCAAAGGCCTTCGTGCTCAAGCAGGTCGAAAATGACCGGCACGGCTTCCTCGTCCGGGATGAGGAAGGCATCATCGACCTCAGCAGTCTCGATCACGGGCGTGACGCGGTTGAGCCCGATGCCTTCCGTGATCGATCCGCCCGGCGTTACTTTGACCTGGCCGTGCTTGAACCATTCATACATCCCGGCGCCATGCGGATCGGCGCAGGCGACGACGATGCCCTTGTTCTTTTCCTTCAGGTAACGGCTGATGCCGGCGAGCGTGCCGCCGGTGCCGACCGAGCAGATGAAGCCGTCGAGCTTGCCGTTGGTCTGGTTCCAGATTTCCGGACCGGTCGATTCGTAATGCGCCTTGGCGTTATCGAGATTGTTCCATTGATCGGCGAACAGCACGCCATTCGGCTCGCTCTTGCGCAAGCGGTCGGCCAGCCTTTTGCCGACATGCTGGTAAGAGTTGGGATTGGCGTAAGGCAGCGCCGGCACTTCGACCAGTTCGGCGCCGCACAGCCGCAGCATGTCTTTCTTTTCCTGGCTTTGGGTTTCCGGAATCACGATCAAGGTCCGGTAACCCCGCGCGCTGGCGACGACCGCCAACCCAATTCCGGTATTACCCGCGGTCGATTCGACCACCAGGCCGCCGGGCTTGAGTTCGCCGCGCTTCTCGGCCTCAAGGATCATCCATTTGCCGGCGCGGTCCTTCACCGACTGGCCGGGATTCATGAATTCCGCCTTGCCGAGAATCGTGCAACCGGTCGCTTCGGATGCGTGTTTCAACTTGATGAGCGGTGTATTTCCGATCGCCTCGACGACGTCTTTATTGAAGGTCATGTCAGGGGAATCTTTGCCAGTCTGTGAAATCCGGCGCGACCCTAGAGCGCGAACAGCAAAAGTGGAAGCCTTTTGCAGTGCGGCGAAACTAGCTGGATTTCGCGAACACAACCTGGCGCACGTCGATATTTCCGGACAGGAAGCCGGCCTCGCAATACGCGAGGTAATATTCCCACAGCCGGCGAAACCGGTCGTCAAAACCTGATGGCATCAGATGCGGCCAGGCTGCGCGGAAATTGCTTCGCCAGATCGCGAGCGTCTTGGCATAATCTTGCCCGAAAATGCGCTCGCGGATGACGGGAACGCCGAACCGCTCGCCAAGTGACTTCAGGACCTGCGGCGAGGGCAGCATGCCGCCGGGGAAGACGTAGCGCTGGATGAAGTCGACTTCGCGCCGATAGGTCTGAAACAAACTGTCCTGAATGGTGATGGCCTGAATACCGGCGAGACCGCCGGGCAGCAGCCGGTCGCGTAACTGTGAAAAATATTTCGGCCAGAACTGCTCGCCGACCGCCTCGATCATCTCGATCGAAGCGATCCGGTCGTAGCGGTCGCGCTCGTCGCGATAGTCCTGCAGGCGGATCTCGACCTGGTCGTTGAGACCGGCTTTCTGAATGCGCGCTTGCGCAAAATCGCGCTGCTCCCGGCTGATCGTCAATCCCACCACCTTCGCGCCAAACGTCTTGGCGGCGAACTCGGCGAAGCCGCCCCATCCGCAGCCGATCTCCAAAAGCTTCTGGCCGGGCTGCAGGTCGATCGCTTCGGCAAGCCGGCGATATTTGTTGTTTTGCGCCGCCGTCAAATCCGCGGTGCCGTCCTCGAACAGGGCCGAGGAATAGGTCATGCTCGGATCGAGCCAGGCCGAATAGAAGGCGTTGCCGATGTCGTAATGGGCATAGATGTTACGCCGCGCCTGCCGCCGGGTGTTGCGGTTGAACCAGTGCCGGATGGTCTGCAAGGTGCGCACCAGCGGCTTGCCGACCAGAATCGTCTGCATCCAGTCCTGGTTGACGCAGAAGAGATAGAGAAATTGCGTCAGATCGGGCGTGTCCCATTCGCCGCGCAGATAGGCTTCCGCAATGCCGATGTCGCCGCTGCGGAGCAGCCGCGACGCAAAGCCGAAATCGTAGACCTTCATGGCGGCCGCCGGTCCCGGCCCGTTGCCGCCCAGTCTGACGGTGCGCCCGTCGGGCAGGGTCACTTCGAGGGTGCCGTGCCGCAGCTTCGCGCCGAAGCCAAGCGCGAGCCGGACCACGCGGGGCAACTCGGGGAGCACCGCGTCTACGGTTTCCGATGTGACCGAAATCAACTCGGGCATGGGCGATCCATCGAACGGCGGTTGACCCGGGCGTGCCACGGTCGATTGACCTGACTTCACTTCTTGCCGCGGGCAGACAGCGCCGCCGAAGTATAATGGTTGCTTTTGCGAATCGCCAAGCGGGTATTGGAGGCAGCGTTGTGACGCGGCACCAGCCGCACGCCCTTGAGCCAGAGCCGCAGCGCTTCCCAATGGATCGCCGCCACGATCTTCAGCGTCACCAGCGGCAGCGCGAATACCGATCGCAGCAACCCCGCCGTGTTCAGGGCGCGGCGGCGGCCATTGAAAGTTGCAGCGAGCAGGGGGCCGTCGCGGTCGGTTTCCAGGATCCGCAACCGGATGCTGTCCCCCCGGCGGCGAGACCCGGAAATGGTAGCGCATCGCCATCTCGATGAAGGGCGAGACGTAGAACAGTTTTTCCTGGCTTTGACGCACGCCGGCGTCTCTTCCTTCGTTCACGGGAAGCACGTATGCGTGGCGTTCGCCAAAGGTGTTGCGCACCTCTTAGATCAGCAGCGCCAGTTCGCCGTCGGCGCGGTAGCAGAAATACATCGACAACGGATTGAAGGTGTAACCGAGCAGCCGACGGTGACCGGATAGCATTTCGACAAGGTCCAGGCCGCGGCATTGCCGGCAATTCCCGTCCCAATAACCGCGACTCGCATTCCGCCCCCTCCGATGTGCCCCAAGATACGATCCGGGGCCCCCGGAGTTTCAAATCGGCCGCTGGCACGATTTCGCCAGGGAGGGACGGATTTCGACCACCGGAATAGGGGAAAACCCCCATGAAATCTTCGTAAGATTCCGCTACGTGCGGACGTCCCAACCTCGCTCCAAGGCCTGTGAAATAAGGGAAACTGAGTTTTTTCCGTCGAGATGTCGGTTTTGTCTGAACATTGCTGAAGGCTGGACGGGGCTGTCCGCGCCCTGATCCCACGGGTACTATGACAGTTCGGTTCCAACGGAAGCATCACCCCCGTGAACGGGTCGCAGGCCATCGAAACAAGCGTTCATCGCATGCCGCGTCGGGATTTGCCCGGTGGAGAACGGGTGTGAGCAAGGCCGTTCCGGGTGCTGCGGTCGACCGCTGGCTTGCCCGCATTCCCTGCGGCAGCCTGGTGCGATCGCTCGCGGTCCTTGGCCTTGTCGCCAGTTCCGCGGGCTGCATCCTGACCCAGGATATTCCCGATCCGGCGCTCGACGTTCCCGGCGGCTACAAGGCGGCCCGGCTGACGGCTGCGACCGATGCACTGCCGACGCTGGACTGGTGGCGCGGCTTTCGTTCGCCTGAACTGACCCAGTTGATGGAGGAAGCCCAGACGGTCAATCTGGATATCGCGGCCGCCACCGCGCGATTCGTCCAGGCCGACGCGCAAGCACGGATCGCGGGTGCGGCATTGCTGCCGAGCCTCAGTGGCGCCGGGCAGGAAGCCTATTCCCGCATCTCTGGCTCCAGCGCCAGCGGCTTGACCAATGGCGGCCGCGAGACCGTCAACTATTCGGCCTCGCTCAGCGCCAGTTATCAGCTGGATTTCTGGGGCCAGAACCGCGACGCCGCCCAGGCCGCCGAAGAGACCTCAGTCGCCAATCGATTCGATCGCGACGTGGTGGCGCTGACCACGTTGACGACGGTTGCCAATGCCTATTTCCAGGTGCTGGCCGCCCAGGACCGGATTCGAACCGCCGAACGCAATATCGCCAGTGCCACGCGCATTCTCAATGCCATCAAGGATCGGCTGAAAGCGGGGACGGGCACCGACCTCGATGTCGCGCAGCAGGAGGCCGTGCTCGCCAATCAGCGCGCGTCGGTGCCGCCGCTGCGGCAAACGCTCGACCAGAATATCAACGCGTTGGCGACGCTGGTGTCGCGGCCTCCTGAAGCCGTGCGCGTCGCCGGCGGCTCACTCAACCAGATCGCCATCCCCCGGGTCACGCCAGGCCTGCCGTCGGAATTGCTGACGCAGCGCCCGGATATCAGGCGGCAGGAAGCGCAGCTCGCCTCCGCGACGGCCAATGTCGGCAGCGCGCGCGCGCAATTTTTCCCGAGCATTCAGTTGACCGGGCAGGGCGGCTATCAAAGCTCGGCGTTGTCGGCGCTGTTCCAGCCGCACGCGGCGTTCTTCAGCCTGGTCGGCAGCGCGACCCAGCCGATCTTCGACGGCGGAAGGATCCTCGGCAATTTCGAATTCAACAAGGCGAGGCAGGATGAGCTGCTGCAGACCTATCGCAAGACCGTGGTCCAGTCTTTCGCCGACGTCGACACTGCGCTGATGTCGATCCGCCAGACCACCATCAAGCTGCGGCTGCAACGCGACGTACTGGCGGCCTCGAAGCGGGCCTTTGAATTGTCCGAGCAGCAGTTACGGGCCGGAACCGCCGACATCGTAACTGTGCTAAATACGCAACTGACGTTATTCCAGGCGGAGGATGTGCTGTGGCAGGCCCAATTGGCCCGGCTGCTCGCGATCGTCAGCCTGTATCAGGCGCTGGGGGGCGGCTGGGAGCCGAGAATGGAGAAGCCGGTCAATGCTCTTTAAGCCGGAACAAAAGGACGACACGAAAATCGGCGGTGCGCGCAAGCCGAGCTTGGTGTCGCGCATTCTCAAGCGCATGGTCTCGCTGACTGTGACCCTCGTGATCCTCGGCGGGCTCGGCTATATCGGCTGGCTCGCATTCCAGCAGAAAAAGCCGGCCGCCAACGGGCCAGGAGCTCGCCCCGATCTCCCGGTGCCGGTGCTGGCCGCGACGCCGCGCATCCAGGACGTCCCGGTTTATATCGACGGCGTCGGTTCGGTTCGCGCGCTCAACAACGTGATCGTGCGCGCCCAGGTCGACGGCAAACTGATCGCGGTAAACTTTGTCGAGGGGCAGGACGTCAAGAAGGGCGACGTGCTCGGCGAGATCGATCCCGTGTTGTACAAGGCGGCTTACGATCAGGCCGTCGCCAAGAAGGCGCAGGATGAAGCGCTGCTCGCCAACCAGCGAATCGATCTGGCGCGCTATCAGCAGCTCGCCACGTCAAATGCCGGGTCAAAGCAGCAGGCCGATACGCAGAAGGCGGTCGTCGCGCAGCAGGAAGCGCTGGTGAGATCCGACCAGGCTATGATCGACAATGCGACGGCTACGCTGGGCTATACCAAGATCGTCGCGCCGCTGTCGGGCCGCGCCGGTCTGCGTCAGGTCGACCAGGGCAATATCATCCACGCAGCGGATGCGACCGGTCTCGTCATCATCACCCAGTTGCAGCCGATCGCGGTGTGGTTCAGCCTGCCGCAGCAACAGATCGTGCGGGTCAACGCCGCCTCCGCCAAAGGCGTGCTCGCGGTCGATGTGTTCGGCAATGACGGGGTGACCGTTGTCGATACCGGCAAATTGACCGGCATCGACAATCAAGTCGATCCCACTACGGGCACGCTCAGGCTCAAGGCCGAATTCCCCAACGGCAATTTCCAGCTCTGGCCGGGGCAATTCGTCAATGTCCGCCTCAAGGTCGAGACGCTGCCGAAGGCGGTCGTGGTGCCGACGTCGGCGGTGCAGCGCGGCCCGGCGGGAACCTTCAGCTACGTGATCGGCGGCGACAATATCGTCACGGCGAAACCGGTCGTGGTGACGCAGCAGAACGAAACCGACGCCGTGATCGCGAGCGGGCTTTCGACCACCGACCGCGTGGTGACGACCGGCTTTGCCAATCTGTCCGACGGCGCCAAGGTCATCATCGGCAAGGACGAGCAGACGCCGGCCGCCGATCTCGCACCGAAAAAGAAACGCAGCAGCCGGGACGTCCAGGCCAAGGATGGCCAGACCAAAGACGGCCAAGCCAAAGACGGCCAAGCCAAAGACGGCCAAGCCAAGGATGGTCAAGGCGAGCGCCGCGGCAAGAAGGGCGAGGGCGATCAAAAAGCACAGACCGGGGCGGCACCGCCGGGGAGCGAGCCGCCGGGCGGCGCAGCGAAGTCGCAGTGACCGAAGCGTTCGCCGCCTGACAATCTGACCCTGCAGCCATGAGTACGCAAACATGAGCGTCTCTGAACCGTTCATCCGCCGGCCGATCGCGACCTCGCTTCTGGGGATCGCGCTGTTGATCGGTGGCGCGCTCGGCTACTGGGCGTTGCCGGTGTCGGCGCTGCCGCAGGTCGATTTTCCGACCGTGCAGGTGACGACGCAATTGCCGGGCGCCAGCCCCGACGTAATTGCGTCGCTGATCACAGCACCGCTGGAACGCCAGCTCGGACAGATACCGTCGCTGTCGACGATGCAGTCGACGAGTTCGTTCGGCGTTAGCCAGATTTCGCTGCAGTTCGATCTCAACCGCGACATCGACGGCGCCACCCAGGACGTGCAGGCCGCGATCAATGCCGCTGCCGGAATCCTGCCGAGAACCCTGCCGTACCCGCCGACCTACGCCAAGGTGAATCCGGCGGATGCGCCGGTGCTGACACTGGCGCTGACGTCGGAGACGATTTCGCTGCGCACCATGAGCGATATCGCCGACACGATCCTGGGCCAGCGCCTCAGCCAGATTTCCGGCGTCGGCCGCGTCGCGATATTGGGCGGTCTGAAGCCCGCGGTGCGGGTGCAGGCCGATCTGGCGCGGCTCGCGGCCTATGGCATCGCGATGGAGGACCTTCGCAACGCCATCGCCGGCGCCAATGTGTCGGGGCCGAAGGGCTCGCTCGACGGCGCGCAACAGGCCTACACCATTGCCGCCAACGATCAGATCGCGGCCGCCGAGGCCTACAAGCCGGTCATCATCGCCTATCGCAACGGCGCCCCCGTCACCATCGGCGACGTCGCCGTCATCGTCGACGGGCTGGAGAACGACCGCACCGGCGGCTGGTACCAGGGCACGCCGGCCGTGATCATCGATATCCAGCGGCAGCCGGGCGCCAATGTGATCGAGGTGGTCCGCCAGATCCTCGCCGAGATTCCCAAGGTGCAGCGCGCGATCCCGGCCGGCGTCAATCTGACCGTGGTCTCCGACCGCACCGTCACCATTCGCGCCTCCGTGCATGACGTGCAGTTCACGCTGATTCTCAGCGTGGTGCTGGTGACGCTGGTGGTGCTGTTGTTCCTGCGCTCGCTGCGCGCCACCCTGATCGCCGGCGTGGCGCTGCCACTGTCGCTGATCACGAGCTTCGGCATCATGTATTTCTCGGGCTTCAGCCTCGACAATCTGTCGTTGATGGCGCTGACGATCGGCACCGGTTTCGTGGTCGACGACGCGATCGTGATGATCGAGAACATCGTGCGCCATATGGAAGGCGGCGAATCCGTCATGGAGGCCTCGCTCAAGGGCGCCAGTGAAATCGGCTTTACCGTGATCTCGCTGACGGTGTCGCTGATCGCGGTGTTCATCCCGCTGTTGTTCATGTCCGGGCTGGTCGGACGCATGTTCCGCGAATTCGCGCTGACCCTGACCATCGCGGTGGTGACTTCGGCAATCGTCTCGCTGACGCTGACGCCGATGATGTGCTCGCGGCTGCTGAAGCATGTCGGCGAGGAGATGACGGTTCCCGGACTGGCGGCCGTCAGCCGCGGCATCGATCGCATGGTCGCGTTCTACCATCGCACGCTGCTGGTGGTGCTCCGGCACCAGCGCATGACCTTGCTGGTGACGTTCGCCACCATTGCCGCGACCCTGCTGATGTATGTGATTGCGCCGAAGGGTTTCCTGCCGCTGCAGGATACCGCGTCCATCACCGCGGTGACCGAGGCCGGTCCCGACGTTTCCTTCGCGGAGATGCAAAGCCGGCAGACCACCGCCGCGGCCGCCATCCAGTCTGATCCCGACGTCATCGGCGTCGTTTCCGTGATCGGCGCGGGGTCGGTCAACCCGACCACCAATGTCGGCCGCCTGGTCATGACGCTGCGACCGCGTGGCGAGCGGCGCGACGATGTTTCGGCCGTGATCGCGCGGTTGAAGCAAAAGACGGCATCGATTCCCGGCATGACCATCTATTTCCAGCCGGTGCAGGACGTGCAGATCTCGACCCAGTCCAGCCGCTCGCAATATCAGTATACGCTGACCGCGACCGACGCTGCCGAAGTGACGCTGTGGTCCAACAGACTGGTTGCCGAAATGCGCCGGGATCCGCTGTTCCGCGACGTCTCGTCGGAGGGCCAGGAGGGCGGCCTGCGCGCAGCGCTCGACATCAATCGCCAGCGCGCCGGGCAGCTCGGCGTCAACCTCCAGGGCGTCACCGACACCTTGAACGATGCGTTCGCGCAGCGGCAGATTTCGACCATCTACGGCCAGGCCAACCAGTATCGCGTGGTGCTGGAGGCGTTGCCGATGTACCAGCGCGACCCCAGCGTGCTGTCAAAGCTGTATCTGCCCGGCGCGGCCGGCGCCCAGGTGCCGCTGTCGGCGGTAGCGACCTTGACGCGGACCACCGCGCCGCTGGCAATTTCGCATCAGGCGCAGTTTCCGGCCGTCTCTCTCAGTTTCAACCTTGCGCCCGGCGAGTCATTGGGCGACGCGGTCGAAACCGTGAAGTCGATCGAGTCTCGGATCGGCATGCCCAGCAGCATCGTCGGCGTCTATGCCGGCGACGCGGCCGAGTTCTCGAAGTCGCTGGCCGGACAGCCGTGGCTGATTCTGGCGGCGATCGTCACCATTTATATCGTGCTCGGTGTGCTCTATGAGAGCTACATTCACCCGATCACCATTCTCTCGACGCTACCATCGGCCGGTGTCGGCGCCATTCTCGCGTTGATGCTGTTCGGCCAGGATCTCTCGGTGATCGGCCTGATCGGCATTATTCTTCTGATGGGCATCGTCAAGAAGAACGCGATCATGATGATCGACTTCGCGCTCGAAGCCGAACGGCACAAGGGCATGTCCGCGACGGACGCAATCGTGCAGGCCTGCCTGCTGCGCTTTCGCCCGATCATGATGACGACGCTGGCCGCCTTGTTCGGCGCGCTGCCGCTGGCGGTCCAGAGCGGCACCGGCGCCGAGCTGCGCTTCCCGCTGGGTATTTCCATCATCGGCGGGTTGCTGGTGAGCCAGTTGCTGACGCTCTACACAACGCCTGTGATCTATCTGGCGCTCGATCGCATCAACCGCCGCATCGAGAAGGCGGTGCCCGAGCCGGGACCCCAGGGGCCGCCCGTGGCGGGAGCCACCGAGGGGATGCAGTAATGGCATCGATCTCGGAGCCCTTCATTCGCCGGCCGGTAGGCACCACGCTGCTGGCGATCGGGCTCTTTCTGGTCGGCATCGTCGCCTACATCTTCCTGCCGGTCTCGGCGGTTCCCAATGTCGATTTTCCGATGATCCGGGTGTCCGCGACGCGTCCGGGTGCGGACCCTTCGGTGATGGCGTCAACGGTCGCAGCCCCGCTGGAGCGGCGCCTTGGCCAGATCGCCGGTATCGACCAGATCACCTCGACGAGTTCGCTCGGTAACACCAGCATCCAGTTGCAATTCGGGATCGGCCGCAACATCGACCGTGCCGCGCGCGACGTGCAGGCCGCGATCAACGCCTCGCTGGCCGATTTGCCGAGCGATCTGCCGTCGTTGCCGAAATTCCGCAAAGCCAACCCGGCGGCGGCGCCGGTTTTCGTGCTGGCGCTGACCTCGAAGACGCTGACGACAAGCGCCATGTATGACGCGGCCGACACCGTGATCGCGCAGCGCATCTCGCAGGTTCCGGGCGTCGGCGAAGTCACCGTCAGCGGTGCGGACCAGCCGGCGGTACGCATCGCACTCAATCCGGTCGCGCTGTCGAATGCGGGGATCGCGACCGACGACGTCCGGCTCGCGATCATCAATGCCAATCCGCTGGGGCCGGTGGGCATCTTCAACGGCGGGCGCCAGAGCGAGACGCTGTCGATCAACAAGCAGATGCGCACGGCGGCCGAATTCCGCGACATCATCGTCAAGAGTTCGGGCGGCAATTTCGTCCGGCTTTCCGATGTGGCGGAAGTGGAAGACGCGGTGCGCAACAGCCGCTCGATCGCCTGGTTCAACAGACAGCCGGCGGTGCTGATCCAGATCACCAAGCAGGGCGACGCCAACGTCATCGAAACCGTCGACCGCGTCCGCGCCTTGATCCCCGAGTTGAAGGAATGGCTTCCCGGGGGCGTGGAGATCTCGACGCTGGTCGATCGCACCGGAACCATCCGCGCCAGCGTCCAGGACATGCAGCTGACGCTGCTGGCGACCGCGTTCCTGGTGATGGTCGTGGTGTTCGCCTTCCTGCGCCGGCTGACGCCGACGATTGCGGCCGGCGTCTCGGTGCCGCTGGCGCTGGCCGGCACCTGCGCCGGCATGTGGCTGGCCGGATTCTCGATCGACAATCTGTCGCTGATGGCGCTGGCGATCTCCGTCGGCTTCGTGGTCGACGACGCCATCGTGATGATCGAGAACATGTACCGCAACCTCGAGCACGGCATGGCGCCGTTTGCGGCGGCGCTGGAAGGCGCCAAGCAGATCGGCTTCACCGTGCTGTCGATCAGCCTGTCGCTGATCGCCGCCTTCACGCCGCTGATCTTCATGGACGGGATCGTCGGCCGGCTGCTGCGCGAATTCTCGCTGACCCTGACCTTTGCCATCGTGGTCTCGACCGTGGTGTCGCTCACGATCACGCCGATGATCTGCGCCCATTACATCAAGGAGGCGACCTCCGACCATGCGACCTGGTTCGACCGGGTTGTCGAGGGCACGTTGTCGGGCATCGTTGCGTTCTACGCGCGGACGCTACGGGTGGTGCTGGGCTTTCCGTTGCTGACCCTGGTCGTGTTTTTTGCGACCATCGCGCTGACGGTGACGCTCTATATCAAGACCCCCAAGGGCTATTTCCCGGTCGACGACAGCGGTTTCGTGATCGGGGCGACACGCGCCTCCGCCGACATCTCGTTCCAGTCGATGCTGGGGCTGCAGCAGCAATTGGCCGACATCGTGATGGCGGATCCTGCGGTCGCCGGCGTCGGCTCCTCGCTCGGCAATGGCGGCGGCCCGGGCGGCAGCGGCTCCAACCGCGGCGTGATGTTCATCAGCCTGAAGCCGCCGGAGGAGCGGGGCGGGCTGTCGACCCAGCTCGTAATTGATCGTCTGCGCAAGAACCTGTTCATGGTTCCGGGGATCCGGCTGTTCATGTTCGCAGCACAGGATATCCGCGCCGGCGGACGGCAAAGTGATTCCGACTATCAATATACGCTGTCGAGCACCGATCTCGATCTCTTGCAGAAATGGGCGCCGATCGTAGCCAAGCGGATGGAGACGGTCGAGGGCATCACCGACGTTTCCTCTGACCGCGATCCCGGCGGGCTGCAGCTCAATCTGGTGATCGACCGCAAGACCGCTTCAAGTCTCGGCGTACGCGTGCAGGATATCGACAACGCCTTGAACAACGCGTTCTCGCAGCGGCAGATTTCGATCGTCTATACCCAGCGCAACCAGTACATGGTGATCCTGGAGATCGACCCGAAATTCCAGAACGATCCGTCCAACCTGGACCGTATCTACGTCGCCGGCGCCAACGACGTCCAGGTGCCGCTATCGGCCGTGGTTCACACCCTGCGCGGGCTGTCGGCGCTGGCGGTGTTTCATTCGCAATCGTTTCCATCGACCACGGTGTCGTTCAACCTGTTGCCCGACGTGCCGCTGGAGGTCGCGACGTCGAATATCCAGCGCGCGGTCGAAGAGCTGCATATGCCCGAAGGTATTCGCGGCAGCTTTGATGGCAACGCCGGCGATTTCAACAAATCCAGCGGCAACATGCCGCTGCTGATCCTCGGCGCGCTGGTGGCAATGTATATCGTGCTCGGGGTGCTCTATGAGAGCCTGGCCCATCCCCTGACCATCATCTCGACGCTGCCGTCGGCCGGTCTTGGCGCGCTGCTGGCGCTGCAGGTGACCAACACACCGCTGACCATCATCGCCTTCGTCGGCATCATCCTCTTGATCGGGATCGTCAAGAAGAACGGCATCATGATCGTGGATTTTGCGCTCGACGCCGAGCGCCACCGCAATCTGTCGTCGGCGGACGCCATTTTCGAGGCGTGCAGCGCCCGGTTCCGACCGATCCTGATGACGACCATGGCGGCGTTGTTTGCCGGCATTCCGCTGGCGATTGCCACCGGCCCCGGCACCGAGCTGCGCCGGCCGCTCGGCATCACCATCATCGGCGGCCTGTTCGTCTCGCAGATCCTGACGCTGTACACGACGCCCGTGATCTATCTCCTGATTGACCGGCTCAGGCGGCGATCCGAACCGGCGGCGCTGGCGGCGCCGGCGGAATAAGGCGGCTCTAGTTGAATTGTTGGCCCCAAGGCGTATAGCGGGCGGATGTCAAAACAACCCGAATCCAAGGCTGGGACCGCCGAAGAGGTGGTGCCGGAGTGCCCAGATTGCGGCAAGCCGCTGCCGCTGTGCATCTGCGACAGCATTGAGCCGATCGAGAGCCGCATTTCGCTGCTGATCCTGCAGCATCCGCAAGAGCAGGACAGGGCGCTCGGCACCGCGCGGCTGACCGCGCTCCATTTCAAGGATGCGGTCGTCAAGATCGGCTTGTCCTGGCCCAGCCTGTCCAAGGCGCTGGGACGGCCGGTGCACGACCCCTCGCGCTGGGCCGTGCTCTATCTCGGCTCGGCCAAGGTCAGCGAACTCGAGACCGACCGCGATATCGTCGCCATCAACCGCAAGGGCGAAGTCGAGCCCAACCAGCGCGCCATCCTCGGCGATATCGAGGGAATCGTGCTGCTGGATGGCACCTGGAGCCAGGCCAAGGCGCTGTGGTGGCGCAATGCGTGGATGCTGAAGTGCCAGCGGGTCATCCTCGGCCCCGAGCGCCCGTCGCGCTATGGCAAGCTCCGCAAGGAGCCGCGCCGCGACGGCCTGTCCACCATCGAGGCGGCGGGAATGCTGCTGGCCGGGCTGGAGAAGCGGCCGGATATCGCGGAGACGCTGAACGCCAGTTTTGAGCGGCTGCTGGCGAGGTACCTGGAGGTGCAGGCCGAAATGCCGGAACTGGCGCCGAAACCGAAGAAGAAGGATTACCGGCGCCGCAAGCGGGCCTGATCAAAGCGTTTTCGAGCGAAAGCCTGCCCCGGACTTGATCCGGGGTGGACACCGGTTCGCGTCAAGAAAACGCGTCAGATTCAAATATGGAACGAGCCTTAGGTCCTGACCTAAAGGCTCGGTCAATTGGTTGCCTATCGGGGAGAGGCCGTATATGAGTGCGCCCCGATGGGGCCACGTGGCGGAGTGGTTACGCAACGGTCTGCAAAACCGTGTACACCAGTTCAATTCTGGTCGTGGCCTCCAACAATTTCAAATACTTAGGCCATGGCCGTAAATCGATTGCCACCGGCGGGTAGCAAATCCGTTCTTATTCCGTGACGCGTACCCTGGCGAACGTCGCTTCCATGATATCGGCCGCTCGGCTGTCGGTGTTCGAGAACATATGGCTGTAGACCTTCAGGGTGATCGCTGGTCAGGCGTGCCCGATTCGGCGCAAGCACAGGAGCCATGAAGCCGCAGGACATGATGGCGACGCGGCATTGAGGCCAGAAGTCCGCCGGTTCACGCCCGGCGGGCTTTAACGTCCACCCATCACATTCCAGATGATCACCAGCGCGACGATCAGCAGCATGGCGAAGATTGCGCGCCGGTCGATGTGGTTCACTCCAGAACCTCGTATTCGAACGCCACGCCCTCAGGGTCGTTCTCCTGCAGCCACGTTTCCGCGGCGTCATCGCTTGCAAAGACCTTCAGGTGATCTTTGTCGCCAACCTGTTTCCTGGTGTCGACGTAAATCCAGACCGTCATAGCTGATCTCGTTTCAGCTTCCGGCGCCCCCAATGGGGATCCTTCCGTGACGAATTGAACTCCCGAGCGTAATGCCGGGTCAATGTCTTCATGAAGCCAATGCGAGCCCGCATCGTCGGTCCATTACGGTCAACTGCCAGCATGGGTTCGGAGATTGCAGTCTGCCATTTCGGCTCGGCGGCTCCCGTCTTCGGCAACTCGGTGATGCACGTCGCGGCATCCTCGAGCGTGACGAGATGCCCGCCGCCGGGCATGGTGATCGGATCGTCAAACCGGCGTTGCCAGCCCAACTCACTCACGCTGCAGTCTTGTCTTTTTTGTCCGCGCCACGCGCAACGATCTTGAGCATTTCGTCGAGTAACGGCCGCCGCAGCGGAATGCCGAAGCGACTCTACTTCTGGACGACGCTTCGGCTTTGTTCACGAATGAGCGCATTGTAGCGGTCGATCTGGCCGGCAAGTCTCGACCAGCTAGATGCGAGATTTCTCAGAACCTGGGCTTGCGCTTCACTGTGCGCCAGGCCCATTAAGCGAACACATTCGGCCGACTGATCTCGACAATGCTGCGGGCTGTCCATGAATTAAATCCCTCATCCGCGATGCCAATATTCAAAAAGTCAATATTTCAACCGACGGCGCCCAGGGGATAAGCCCCACGGACGGTATATCATTAGGGGTACCCCTAAGTCCGTGCCGGGTAGGCTATACGGGGAACGCGCTGCGACAAATTCACGGCGAGGTGAGGAACAAAATTTGGGCACCGCGAAATTCAGCTTGGGGCACTTAGGCTTAAAACGCGGACACCATCTGTTCGCCACAGGAGAACAAACAGCGGCACGGTCAAACGACTTCTACCTTAGACTTGGTCCCGCGGCTTTTAGACCAATTGGCGCAGGACAAAACGACACACGGCGGGCAGTATCGGATCGTCGAAAGGCCTCGACCACGGCACTAGCGATAGCCCATCGCCGCGGCGGGCGACTTGTTCCTGTGAAGGTCCGGCCGGACGTCGGCGCCTCTCTTGCCACAGGCCTTACATGCGAAGATCGGTCTGCGCTGATCGCGATCGAATGGCTGCAACGATAGTCCGCGCAATAGACCAGCCGGTGAGGGCCCGATGACCGCATTTCCCCAAGGGTGATTTTCTGTTGGCGCTGTACTTTCACCGCTGCCACCGTGATTGCAACCGGACCGCTTAGTGTATGCGTAATCAGGTGGTGCGAAGGACAGGGGTGGGGCTCAAAAGCCCAACAAAATCATACTCTGTTGTATGGGACGGTATGGGCTGGGACCAACCAAGTAGAACTGCAAAACCGTTTACACCAGTTCAATTCTGGTCACGGCCTCCATCCATATAATCAAAGGCTTGCGCCTGACATATAAGAGGCCGGACGAAGCCTTCGGCCTCAGCAGACGGCGTACCAACCGGCGGGAAACGGAACCAGCGGCCAGGGCGAACGATTGTCGTTGGCTGCGCGCGGCGGTTTGTTGAGCGGCAGGCTGAGGGGCGAGGTCTGAGGCAAAAGATCCTCCTCCGGTACGGGCGCAATGGCCGTTTTCACGGCATCCAGCAAAAGGTCGAATTCAACTTCACTCATCGCGCTCTCCGGGTTCGAGAGCGCATCGTCCCAAAACTGTTTTGTTTCCGGATTGAACCGATCGATCGAATTTTATCGATCAGGCCATCACGGCAAATATGGTTACTGAGGTCTTGATTTCCCGGAGCGAAACCTAGACCGGGGCCGCCAAAACCAAATGTGAGAAAAATCACATTTGGAAAAATCTATTTCACGTATTTGCCCCGATGACGCCGGCGCGACCATGGCGCCGACCGAAACGGGGAGAGACAGTTATGAACGCCAGTTTCACACGATTTGCGGTCCGCGCCAATCCAGCCTTCGCGCTCGCGCTCTTGCTGACGCTCTTCGCGGCCGGCTCGGCGCATGCGATCGGCACGCCCGAACAGCGCAAGGCGTGCACGCCGGATGTCTATCGCCTCTGCCCCGGCGAAATCCCGAACGTGCGTGCCATCACCGCCTGCCTGCGCCGGCAGAAGGCAAGTCTCAGCGAGGCGTGCCGGGCGTATTTTGAGCAGTGAGGGTGAGCGTCGCGGCCAATTGGATCCGGGAAAACCCGTCCACATCTTGAGCAGGCCTGCTCAAATCTCAGGCTCGCCCAATCCAATTTTTTGTACGTCCCCGGACAAGCTTTCCCCCGTCCGTTCCCCGTAGCCTTTCCTTCAAGCTTTGGAACATGGCAGGCGCCATGACAACGTCGAAGGAGCTGGCAACATGCGTAAATGGCTGTTTGGGGATGCACGGCGCGCGTCACTTCCGTGGCGCAGGGCTGTTCTTGGTAAGGTTGTCTTTGGGGCGATCGTCGCCGCGGGATTTCTGGCACCTGTTGGCGCACAGGCGGCGCCGGCGGGCTGCGCGGCGCTAGCGGAGAAATATCCGGACTGGAAAGGCAAGACGCTGGTCAATGCGATCAACCCGCATACGCCCGGCTATGAAGCGATCGATCCCAAGGATCCCAACAAATATATCGGCTTCGACATCGATCTCGGCGAGGAGATCGGCGAATGCCTCGGCTTTAAGATGACCTACAAGGCCGTGACGTTTGCGGCGTTGCTGACGACGCTGGCGAGCGGCCAGGCCGACATCGTGATCTCCGACATCTACGCCACCGAGGAACGCGCCAAGGCGGGCGACTTCATCACCTACTCAAAGGTGTTCGACGGCGTGCTGGTCGCCAAGGGCAATCCGAAGAAGATCACCGGCATCAACACCACGATGTGCGGCGCGGCGGCAGCCGAAAACACTGGCTTCGTCGAAGTGCCGCTGGTGCAGGCGCTGATCCCGACCTGTAAGGCCGAAGGCAAGCCGGAGCCGACGCTGCAGCTCTATGACAACAACGCCAACTGCATACAGGCGATCCTGGCCGGTCGCGCCGACACCTACGTCAACGACGTCAACACCGTCGATAACGCGGTCAAGGCCAACCCCGACAAGCTCGAGAAGGCGATTGCGGTGACGATCCCATACTCGGTCGGCATCGCCGTGCCCAAGGACAAGCCAAAATTCCGCGAAGCGGTCATGGCCGTGATGATGGAAATCTACAAGTCAGGCGACCAGGCCGCGCTGCTCAAGAAGTGGGAGCTCGATCCCAACAACCTCAAGGAACCGGGCCTCCTGACGGTCAATTGATGTCGTTGTTCCTGCACTATCTCAGTCTGCCGTATCTGCTCGAGGGCATCGCCGTCACGCTTCAGGTGACCGCCCTCGGGCTCGGCGGCGGACTGATCCTTGGTTTGATCCTGGCCTCGATGCAGCTCAGCCGGTTCTGGTGGCTTTCGGCAATCGCGCGAGGCTACACCGTGATCTTCCGCGGCACGCCGTTGATCCTGCAGATGGTGTTTGCCTATGACGCCCTGCCGCATATCGGCATCAAGCTGCCGGCGATCATCGCCGCCGGCCTCGCGCTGGCCTGCAATGAGGCGCCGTTCATCGCCGAAATGCTGCGGGCCGGCGTGCTCGGCGTCGATCGCGGGCAGGTGCTGGCGGGGCAGGCGCTCGGCATGACGCCGGCGGTGCTGATGCGGCGGGTGATCGCGCCGCAGGCGATCCGCACCATGATTCCTGCATTTGGCAATGAATCGGTCAGCGCGCTGAAGAATTCGTCGCTGGCCTCCGTGATCGCGGTGCAGGAATTGACGTTGCGCAGCACGCAGCTGGCGTCCTCGACCTTCGATTTCTTCTCGATCTTTTTCGCCTCCGGCCTGCTTTATCTGGTGCTGACCGGGGCCGTCAGCGTCATCCAGCTGTTCCTGGAATGGCTGCTCGATCTCGATCGCACCAGGCAGGAGCGGCGGTTGGCCGACTATCTGCCATGGCGGCGCGTCGACCGAAAAATCGATCTGGTGGAAAAGACCGCGCCGCCGCTCGACGCCGATCCGGTGGTGCCGCCGCCGCGGGCGCTGACCCGCGAAGACCGCGCCAAGCGCGCCGTCACCATCGCGCGCAACAATATCGCCGTCGACGTCAAGGATTTGCGCAAGGACTACGGCGCGCAGACCGTGCTGGATGGCCTCGACCTGACGGTCCGCATCGGCGAGGTGGTGGCGCTGCTGGGTCCGAGCGGCTCGGGCAAGAGCACGTTGCTCCGCTGCATCAATCATCTGGAGAGCTGGGATTCCGGAACCGTGCGCGTCGGCGGCCGCCGTCTCGGCTTTCGCGACGATGGCCGGCCGCTATCGCCGCGCGACATCGCCAATGAGCGCGCCGGCGTCGGCGTCGGCATGGTGTTCCAGCAGTTCAACCTGTTCGGTCATCTGACCGCCCGCGACAACGTTGCCGGGCCGCTGCGCTGGGTGCACGGTATGACCAGGGTCGACGCCGACCGCCGCGCCAACGAACTGCTCGACCGGGTCGGCCTCAGCCACCGCGCCGATGCGCTGCCGCGGCATCTCTCCGGCGGGCAGCAGCAGCGCGTCGCCATCGCGCGCGCTCTGGCGCCGAACCCGAGCGTGCTGCTGCTGGACGAGCCGACTTCGGCGCTCGATCCCGAACTCGTCAACGAGGTGCTGGAGGTGATCCGTCGGCTCGCGGTCGACGACGGCCTGACCATGATCATCTCAACCCATCAGATCCGCTTCGCCGACGAAGTCGCTGACCGCGTTGCGTTTCTCAGTGGCGGCGCGATTGTGGAGGAGGGCCCGGCGCACGAGGTTCTCTCCAATCCGCGCCACCCGCTCACCGCGCGCTTTCTCAGCGTGGTGGAATCCGACAAGGCGCCGGAGGCGGTGCGATGACACGCCCTGCGCCGTTTCGATCTCAAGACCCCGCGATATCAGGGTTTCCCCAGGAGGCACTTACATGAGGCACTTTACGCTGCCGGTTTCACCGGCGACCGTTCACTGGGGCTATTTCAGCAAGAAGGTCTCACCGGCGCTGACGCTGCGCTCGGGCGACCGCGCCACCATCGAAACGCTGACCCATCACGCCAACGATGATTACGAGCGGATGATCGCCAATGATCCCGGCGCGGAAAGCGTGTTTCACTGGACCCGCGAACACAAGGCGGTGGCCCGCCGTGGCTCTGGCCCGACCGAAGGCCCGTTCATTCGCGGCGCGGGCGAGGGTGTCGGCGTTCATCTGTTGACCGGACCGGTCGCAATCAAAAACGCCGAGCCCGGCGATGTCCTGGAAGTGCGGATTCTCGACATCCGGCCGCGGCCTGCCTGCCACGCCTGCCATGCCGGCCGCTGCTTTGGCTCCAACGCGGCGGCGAATTGGGGCTTTCACTACCACGACCTGATCGAGGAGCCGAAGCCGCGCGAGGTCATCACGATCTTCGAACTCGACACTTCAGGCGAGCCGTTTGCGAAGGCTGTCTACAATTATGTCTGGACCCCGCAAACCGATCCGGACGGCATCGTTCATTCCACCATCGATTATCCCGGCGTACGGGTCGACCACACCACGATCCGCAAGCGGGAGAACATCCTGACCAGCGTCAAGGTGCCGGCGCGGCTGCATTTCGGCACCATGGGGCTGGCGCCGTCGGAAGCCGATTTCGTCAGCTCGATTCCGCCGAGCTACACCGGCGGCAATATCGACGACTGGCGGGTGGGGAAGGGCGCGCGGATGTATTATCCGGTCGCGGTACCCGGTGCGTTCTTCTCGGTCGGCGATCCCCATGCCGCCCAAGGCGACAGCGAACTCGGCGGCACCGCGATCGAGACCTCGCTGACCGGGGATTTCGAGTTCATCCTGCACAAGAAGGGCGATCTCGCCGGGACAACCCTTGAGGGTCTCACCCATCCGATGCTCGAAACCGACCAGGCATGGTCGGTCTACGGCTTCACCTATCCGAACTATCTGGCCGAACTTGGCGCCAACGCCCAAACCGAGATCGCCAACCACTCGAGCCTCGACCGCGCCATGCGCGACGCGTTCCGAAAACTGCGCCGGTTCCTGATGACCGTGCACGGGCTGAGCGAAGATGAGGCGATTTCGCTGATGTCGGTGGGAGCGGATTTTGGCGTCACACAGGTCGTGGACGCCAATTGGGGCGTTCACGGCACGATCCGCAAGAACGTCTTCAGGTGCGATTAATGCATTGAACGAAAACGGCTTTTTGCCGTCGGGGAGAAAATGAGCGTGGTTTTGACGCCGCCGTCGTGGCGCGCAATCGCGGCCGTCTGGCATGGGGGTTGCTTCGCTCCACCAAGGTGGGTCGATGCGATGAGCTTCCGTCCGTTCACAAGTGAATCCTATGCCAGAGATGACCGCCCCGAGGCATGGCGGGACGTCCTGAGCGCGGTCGGCCTGCAGCCGGCATCTTCGAACGTCTTTTATGACGGGCACGCAACGGCGTCGCATCGCAACGCGGTTGGCGTGGCGCTGACCAGAATTTCGGCGGGATCGCAGGGCATATCGCCGCTGCCGCAATCCGGCGATGGCCTGCCGATCGCGCTGTTGCCGACGGAAGACGGCGTGGTGCTGCGGCAGGGCGCCAGCCATCGGATCATTCCCGCCGGCCATCTCTTGCTGCTGCCGCGCAGCGGCGACTGGAGCGTGATCTTCCAGCGCGACATGCGCGCGATCGTTCTCTCCGTGACATCGGAAGCGTTGCATGGCCGCATCACCGGCAAGTCGAGATTCGACGAAGCCCGCGTCGTGTCGCCGGGTGGGCTCGCGGATGTGTTCTCCCGCATGCTCGATGCCACGGCGCGAACGCTGGAATCGCTCGCGGATGTGGAATGGGCCGCGGTCGCGCAAAGTCTCGCCGATTTGCTGCTGACCTTGACGCACCAGTTCGCGGGTCCGGCATCGGAAGCCAGCCACACCGCGACGCAGGCGGCGATCCTGCACCGGATCTGTCAGACCATCGAGCGCAGGCTCGACGATCGCGAGCTCGCGCCGGCGCGCGTTGCGCAGTCGGAAGGAATCTCCGAGCGCTATCTGCAAAAATTGTTCGAAGGCGTCGGCGATAATTTTACCCATTATGTTCGGGAGCGGAGGCTGCAGCGGGCCTGGGCCGATCTGTCCAATCCTGCCGAGTCGCATCGCTCGATCTCGGAAATCGCCTATCGCTATGGGTTTGGCGATTCCGCGCATTTCAGCCGGACGTTTCGCCACCGTTTCGGATTGCCGCCGCGTGAATTCCGCCAGCAGGAGGCCGAACGCGCCGCGCCGCCGTCCCACGCGTCGGGCCAGCGCGGCTGGCCGCAGGATGCGCTGGCCCAGTTGCGTGCGCATCCGGCCAGCGGCACCACGCCAAAGCTTGCAGCGCTCGCGGCGCTAGGATCCGATGAATGCCGCAACGAAGCCGACCGATCCCACCATCATATCGCGGTGGAGGCCAAGCGGGTGCACTGGGGCTATTTCAGCCGCAGCTTGCCGCCGCAGATCGAAATCAATTCAGGCGATACCGTCACCATCGAAACCCTGTCGCAGCATGCCTCCGACGATCCGGAGCGGATGATCGCGGGCGATGCCGGCGCTGAAAGCGTGTTCGGCTGGACCAGGCAGCAGAAGAATGTGGATCGGCGCGGCGCCGGCCCGATGGACGCATCCGTGTTCGGCCGCGGCGCGGGCGAGGGGTTCGGCGTGCACATCTGCACCGGGCCGATCGCCGTGAAGGAAGCGCAGCCCGGCGACGTGCTCGAGGTGCGTATCCTCGACATCGTGCCGCGGCCGAGCCGCAACCCCCATTATCAGGGCCGGGTGTTCGGCTCCAGCGTCGCCGCGTGGTGGGGCTATCACTATGACGAATTTCTCGCAGGCCCCAAGCCGCGCGAAGTGGTGACGATCTACGAAGTTTTCGATTCCGGCGAAACGCCGCATGCCCGCGCGCTGTATTCCTACCGCTGGGAACCGCAGACCGATCCGTTCGGCGTGGTCCACACCACCTATGACTATCCCGGCGTTCCCGTCGCAAGCGGCAGCGTGAAGCGCCGGCACGCCGTGCTCGACGGCATCAGCATTCCCTTGCGCCCGCATTTCGGCGTGATCGCGGTGGCGCCGCGCGAGCACGATTTCGTCGATTCCGTGCCGCCGTCCTATTTCGGCGGCAACCTCGACAATTGGCGGCTCGGCAAGGGCGCGGCCGTCTATCTGCCGGTCTCGGTGCCCGGTGCATTATTGTCGGTCGGCGATCCCCATGCCGCCCAGGGCGACGGCGAATTGAGCGGCACGGCGATCGAATGTTCGATGACCGGGACGTTCCAGGTCATCCTGCACAAGAAGGGCAATCTCGCGGGACGTCCGTTCGCCGATCTCAGCTATCCCCTGATCGAGACCGAAACCGACTGGGTGCTGACCGGATTCAGCCACCCGAATTATCTCGCCGAATTCGGCGCGCAGGGGCAAAGCGAGGTCTACGCGACATCCTCGCTCGATCTCGCGATGAAGGACGCGTTCCGGAAAATGCGCCGCTTCCTGATGAACGTGAAGGGGTTGAGCGAAGACGAGGCGATCGCGCTGATGTCGGCGGCGGTCGACTTCGGCGTCACCCAGGTCGTCGACGGCAATTGGGGCGTGCACGCGATCCTGAGCAAGCGGCTGTTCCAGGATGCGCCCTAGGCGAAGAGCAAGAGGATCACGAAATTGAAATTCCACATGATCGCAGGCGGGCCAAAGCCCGTCGCACCGTTCAGCCACGCCGTCGAGACCGACGGCTTTGTCTTCGTCACCGGCCAGATGCCGGACACCCCCGCAACGCCCGGCGTCCTGCCCGACGGAATCGTCGCGCAGACAAACGCGGTGATGGAGAATCTACGCGTCGTACTCGCAGGCCTCGGCCTCGGCTTCGAGCACATCGTGATGGCGCGGATCTATCTCACCCGCTTCAGCCAGGACTACGCTGCGATGAACGACACCTACCGCGGCTATTTCCCGCCGGACCGGCTGCCGGCGCGGACCTGTGTGGGCGTGACCGGGCTCGCCTATGACGCGCTGATCGAGATCGATCTGGTGTGCCGGCGACCTTAGCGGTCACGAACAAGCCGCCGCATCTCGTTTCGCTCACGCGACCGCGACAAAACGATACTCCACATTCCGCTGCGATGCGTCAGTTGAACCTCGGATCCCTACATTTGTACGTGTAGGTGGGAGGATCGTTGTTCAAATCGGCGTAGGTTTGAATTGCAAGCACCACGTAAACGATCCTCCAGCAGCCTGAGCCCGGATCGAGGTTGTTCGGCAGGTAATCTGAGGGATTGTTTTTCGCGGAGTTGGTGTCGCCGTATTTGATCAATTCCTGGACCCAGTAGCCCGGACAAAGGGGGGCCGGTGCGTCGCTTGATGGATCGGGCAGGAACAACAATGCGAACGTGTACTGAGCGACCACGTCGTTTTCCCAGTTCGGATCGATGGTTTTGGCCTGCTCGGGGACGACGCCCCAATTGGGCGGTCCCCAGGGCGGGCTCGCACCAAACGGCGCGATCGTGATCCCCCACTCGTCACTCGCGGTGGTTGTCGTGCTGCTGGCATAGCCGGCGCTGCCGCCGATCATCAAATTACCTTGGTTCTCGAGACCACCGAAGAACGGCACGCCGGCCTTCACATCCCAGACAAGTCCGACCGCCATCGAGGCCTGGATGTTCCAGGAAAGCACGTCCACGGTGCCCTGAACCGCCGTGAACGCCTCGCCGCTCACAGCGCCTAGACTCCAGCTGAACTCCAGGAACTTCTGCGGGGTGTCGGACCCGACCGCGAAGTCGAACGCCGCCGGCCAGATCACCGTACCGAAATAGTCGGTGATCTCGCCGTTGGTCAGCGCCGCCATCGTGACGTTGATTCCGCACGGCGTGCCGTCCGGACGCGGGCCATCGATCGTGTATGTCATGAGATCACCGGGCGTCACCATGAACGGAATGTAGGAGTTCGGCGCCGATGTGCCGATCTGTGCCGTGCTCGAGGCGAAGATCGGCGCTTGCGGTGCATAGGATCCGACACTCTGCGAACCGTCCGAGATGGTCTGGCCTTGCGCATCGAGGAACTTGATATTCGTGATCGAGACCGACGATCCCGCACTCCAGAATGTTCCGGCCGGGACCACAGCCTGCCCGATCTGTGGCGTCACGGGCTGCACGCCGCTGTCCTTCACCCCGCTCACCGGCGCGCCGGCGTCCTTGACGACGCTCACCATCGAGCTCTGCTGGCCCTCGACGGCCAAGGTCGAGGTGCTCGATGAACCCCAGGTCGCTGCCGCGCTCCAGTTGAGTGCGAAGTCCCACGCGACGCCCGCAGTTCCGCCGTCGCCGAGGGCTTCGCCCCCGGCCCAGATGCCCACCTGGCCCTCGCTCGTCAGGCTCACGCCGATATTGACGGTTTGCTGCGTAGCGCTTTGCTGGCTCGATTGGGTCCCGTACACCATCGACCCGAGGTCGTTGCTGGTGCCCTCGAATTGCCAGCCGATCACGTTCGCGGCCGGCATCGGCAGCGGCCCATCGATGATCCCGGTCACCACCACGGTCGAGCCGCCATCCTGCGTCGTCAGAGCGATGTTACAGTAGTTCGCCATCGACACGGCGCTTCCATACGTGATTGACTGCGCAACGGTGGTGCCGCCATAAAACACCAGCTGCAGAAGCGGGTACGACGTGCTGGTCATCGTGCCGTTCTGCGTTATGTTCTTGCTCGTCGTCGTTGTCGGATTCGAGGTGTCGACGATGAACAGCGACGTTGCGGGCGTAGAGGTGTTTGATGACTGTGCCGATTGCGTGGTCTGCGCGAGGTATTGAAGTTGCGCATAGGTGTTGAAGAGATGGAAGACCAGAGAATCCTCCTCCTGCTTGGTCCCGCCCTCAAGCGACGAACCGCTGGCCACCAGCCGGCCCGCGGGGTCGGATAAAAGCGTCAGAGGGGATTTGGTGGTCGGCGTGCTCGACCAGGCGAGCGCGAATGGCACCGTGAGGGGCGAGCCGGTATCATCAAGCGGGCAGGTGACGGCCATTTGGAACGGGGTTTTTCCGGAATGGTCCTCCATGGTGAGCGTGAGAAGCATCACGAGATTGAGGAGCAGCGGATTGTTGCCGTCGGTGCTGGCGCCGTTCACCTGCGGCGTGACCGCGATGCTGCAGATGTTGCCGAAGCTGTTGCCGTTGCGGCCCGTGACGGCCGGAAGCAGCGCGCCGAGCTCGAGGGCGGAGAACGCCCGCATGGCGCGCGCGGGCCAGATTCCGAACGTGCCTGCGAGCGTCGTGGTCATGGAGTTCGGCAACTGATCGGCCACGTAGTAAAGCCCGATGGCTCCCAGATTGAAGGGATTGCCTCCGCACGGGAACGCCACCAGAAACGCCTGCGATCCAAGCGAGACGGCGCTCACGCACGCCCCGTCCGGTGCCGGCATGATCGCCTGGTTGTCGTCGCACAGGACCAGGCCGGCCGACCAATTCACCGTTGGTGAAGTTGAGGTTCCGCCCGACGATGGCTGGGTGACATCCGTCGCCGACGTGGCCATGACACCGGCGTTCGGCTGAGCCCAGAACAGATAGAGCGCCGGGAGGGACTGGAGGGACTGAATCGCCAGCGCGCACGTGCCCTTGGTCTGCGGCCAAAAACTGTCCGGCAGCGCAAGCCGGCTGTTAGACCATGATACCTTGTTTCCGAGGCTCGAAGCGGTGAAGCCGGTCGCGGCCGTGTAGATCGATTGCTGAATATCGGACTTGTCGTCGCCGCCGATCACGAAGATGTTCGGCCCGAACAGCGTGGCCGCATTCCCCCGCGGCCTCTCGCCAAACCCGAGCTGGATTTCCTGATTTTGTGCAGGCGTGGCCATTCCCGTATGTCCCTTCATGACAGATACTTCCGCCCGAGAGGTTACAGTCGATTCTTGTGATCAGTAAGACGGGCGGTACGCTCGTCCCACACCTTGTGCGCGCGTGAGCAACGCGACTGAACCGAAGCGCAGGTGACGCCGATGACGGGTGCGCAGAGTCGTAAACCGGGGAACGGGCGATGATTAGCCAGGCCATATTCGCGCGCCAGCTCAGAGCGTGTGAATGTTTTGATTCCAGGCATTTGCAACGGCTGACGCTGTATGATTCCATCGATGTGGTAGCTGAATCGGTGAGCTTGCGATGGCCGACGAAGGTTTGTTCGAGGAATTGCCCGAACAGAAGAGACCGCAACCGGAGGGCCGCGGTACGCCGCGGCTGCGGGTTCCGGAGCGCAGCCAGATCGATACGCATTGGGCGTCGCTGGACGATCTGATACCGGATGACCATCCGGTACGGGCGGTCTGGTCCTTTGTTCAAGGACTTGATCTGTCGGCGCTCCACGAAGCGATCAAAGCCCGCGAAGGGCAGCCGGGCCATCCGCCGGCTGCGCCGGAGTTGCTGATGGCGCTCTGGCTATGGGCCACGGTCGATGGCGTCGGCAGCGCCCGCCGGCTGGATCAATTGTGTCGGGATCATCTGGTTTACCGCTGGCTGTGCGGCGGCGTCTCCATGAACTATCACAGCCTGTCCGACTTCCGGATCGCGCATCGGGCGGTCCTGGATCAGCTGCTGGCGCGCGGTGTCGCCTCGCTGGTGGAAGCCGGATTGGTGTCGCTGGATATCCTGGCGCAGGACGGATTGCGGGTGCGCGCATCTACCGGAACGGGCTCGTTCCGCCGGCGCAAACGGCTGGAGGAACTGCGGACGGCGGCGCAGGCACGGGTGGCTCGGCTGCGCGCCGAACTCGAAGCTGACCCCGGCTCAGGCGACAAGGTGCGGCGCGCGGCGCAAGAACGGGCGGCGCGCGAACGCGAGGCCCGCATCGTGGCGGCTCAGGAGCGCATGCAGGAGCTGGAGGCCGAACGGGCCCGCCGGAAGAATACCAACAAGCAGGAAGTGGCCAAGCAGAAGGAGCCGCGGGCTTCGACGACGGACGCCGAGGCCCGGGTGATGAAGATGGCCGATGGCGGCTTCCGTCCCGCCTACAACATGCAAATTGTGGCTGAGCCGACCAGCCAGCTGATTGTCGCTGTCGATATCGACACCAGCGGCTCGGATCGCGGCTTGGCGCGCCCGGCAATCGAGGGCTTGCGCGCCCGCGACTGCAGGCCTTCCGACTATCTGGTCGACGGCGGGTTCACCAAAAACGACGATATCGAGTGGACGCATGCAACCGGTACGACGTTGTGGTGTCCGCCTGGGCATACCAAGCACGGCACCGATCCGTATGCGCCGAAGCCGGGCGACAGTGTAGCGGTGGCCGATTGGCGCAAGCGCATGGGGAGCGATCTCGGCAAAAACATCTATCGACGCAGAGCTGAGCACGAGTGCATCAATGCCTATGCCCGGCGCATGGGGCTCCAGCAGATCACGGTCCGCGGCAAAGACAAGGCACGCACGGTCCTGCTCTGGTTCGCGCTGGCCCACAACATGATGTGCAGCTTCAGATTACGTGCCGCAGCCCAGGTTCCGGCATAACAACGGGAGACAAAGGGCAGAAAAGCCGCACTCCCAATCAACTCACAATCGAGCCGCCGGCTCGAACCAGCCGAGCCGGCGGACCCGAAGATGCTTACCAACGGCTCCCCGCAGGATACATTCTCAGCCTCTCAGCTTGGCTACGGGGTACAGCTCGCGGCCCACCGGACCGGCGCCCGCGTTCCTGAATGTCATCGAGCGCAAGGGCATCAATGTCATTCTTTAGGCAACTCACCGCATCGGAAAGTTCGAATCCGCTGCGGGGGCAAATCTTACATTATTGATTTGATTCAGAGAATTGGTGGCTCCCCGGGCTGGATTCGAACCAGCGACCATTCGATTAACAGTCGAATGCTCTACCGCTGAGCTACCGAGGAACAGGCGAAACAATTGTTCGCGAGCCGGCAGCGTATAACAAAGCCTTCCGGGCTTGCAAAGGACCAAATGGCTGACTTGGGCATCGGCTCGCTTGGGCCGGAAAATCGCTGCAACACAAGGGTTTGCCGGCAGTTTTGCCCTGGCGGCAGACACAATTGGCAACCTGCCGGCGCAATTGGCCCATTCATCCGTGTCATGGCCCGGCCGCCAAATCGACTCATTCGGCCAAGAGGCTGGCCTTGCCGGGTTTACGGAGGCGATTCCATGCCAGTCATTGCGACCGATCTGATGAAGACGGTGCCCTCGATCGTGCCGAGCGACATCCCGACCCTGAGCGACGACGAATGTTTGCGCCGGCTCGCGCAGGCCGTTGAAGCCCATGATTCCGAGCATCTGGACGAGGTGGCGCTGCTGATCGGCCGGCTCGCCGTCACGATCGAGTAACCCGGATTCCCGACTGGCTGGCTTGCTTTCCGCAGCGTGATCGGCGTGTTGCGTTTTGGCGGAGCTTGTACCAAAGATGACCCGGTTCTAGCTCTTGCGGCGGCAATGCCGCTCGCCATCAGCGTCTCGTTATCAGGGTCTTGCCAATGTCCGGTTTTGTGACCGCGCGCCAGAAGATGGTCGATGGCCAGGTGCGTCCGAGCGACGTCACCGATATCCGAATCATCGATGCCATGCTGGCGGTGCCGCGCGAGGCCTTTGTGCCCGAAAACAAGCGCGCCTTGGCCTATCTCGATCTCGACCTCGATGTCAGCGAGGGCGGCGGCGTGAAGCGGTTCCTGATCAAGCCCGCGGTGCTGGCGAAAATGCTGCAGGCGGCCGAGATCAAGCAGACCGACCGGGTTCTGGTGGTGGGCTGCGCCAGCGGTTATGCGGCCGCCGTGATCGCGCAATTTGCCGGGCAGGTGACCGCGACCGAGAGCGAACCGGGGCTGGCCGCGAAGGCCCGGGACATCCTTTCCCGCAACGGTTGTGGAAATGTCGCGGTCGGCACCGGGGCGGCAGCCGGGGGCGATTCGGCGAATGCTCCGTTTGACGTCATCGTCGTCAACGGCGCGACCGAGATCGTGCCGGAGCAGCTCTACGCGCAGCTCCGGAATGGCGGCCGGCTGGTCGGGGTGTTCGCGATGTCGTCGCCCGCCCGGGCTACCATTGTGACGCGCTCCCACGGCGATTTCGGGAACCGGGCGCTGTTCGACGCCGCGGCGCCGGTCCTGCCCGGCCTGGAACGGCTTCCCGCCTTCGTTTTCTAGCCATTGTCGCCCCGCAACGGCCGTTAAAATCCCGTTCTGAATCAGAAGTGTGGCCGGATTGCCCCACGTGAAGAGTTTCCACCGGGTTCCGTTGCTGGGTGGTTCCGTCCGGCCCACGTGCGGACTAAGGTGAGCCGGGACTCACTTGGGCGAAGCGACGCCCGGTTCATGTGTGTGGACCGGCGAACGAATATGAATGGATTACCTGGGATGCGTGGGGTGAAGGTCGTTACCGGAGCTGCGGCTGCGGTGCTCCTGCTAGCTTACATGGGCCCGATGCCCGCTTTGGCCGACACGATCGAGGCCGCGTTGGTGCGCGCCTACCAGACCAATCCTCAGCTCAACGCACAGCGTGCCCAGGTGCGCTTCACCGACGAAAACGTGCCACAGGCGTTGTCGGGCTATCGCCCGAGGGTCGCGCTCACCGGCAGTGCCGGTTACCAATATACCGATACCAATACCACCTCAGGCGGCAGCCCAACCGCCATCGTGCGGACCGAAATCCACGGCACCAACCCGCCGCGCAGCGTCGGCGCCACCGTGACGCAGACGCTTTTCAATGGTCAGCAGACCGCCAACAGGACCAGAGCAGCCGAGAGTCAGGTCTCCGGCTCGCGCGAGGCGCTGCGGGTTCTCGATCAATCGGTTCTGCTCTCGGCAGCCACGATCTACATGGACTTTCTGCGGGACTCGGCAATCGTCGAGGTTCAGCAAAGCAACGTGCGTGTTCTCGAACAGACGTTGAAGCAGACCAAGGATCGATTCAATGTCGGCGAAGTCACACGCACCGACGTCGCGCAGTCGGAAGCACAACTTGCCGCCGGCAAGACGCAGCTGTTGACGGCCGAAGCCAATCTGGTCACGACGCGTTCGAACTTCCGCCGCATCATCGGTAACGAACCCCAGGGGCTTGCCCCGGGCTCGCCGGTGGATCGCTTCTTGCCAGGAACGCTGCCGAGCGCGGTCGAACTCGGCTTGATCGAAAATCCGAACGTGACGGCTGCGATGTACGGCATCGACGTCAGTTATCTCCAGGTCAAAGTCAACGAAGGCGCGCTTTTGCCCACCGTGACGTTGCAAGCTTCGGTGCAACAGTCCTACGAATCGTCGCTAATCCTCTATCGGTCGTTCGGCGCATCGGCGACCGCGCAGCTCACGGTCCCAATCTATCAGGGCGGCGCCGAGTACTCGCTGATCCGCCAATCGAAGGAGACGCTGGCACAGCAGCGTCTCGTTCTTGAACAGACGCGCGATGCGACCCGCGCCAACGTCGTCACCGCATGGGGGCAGCTGGTCGCCGGCAAGGCCCAGGTGTCATCGGCGCAGGCGCAGGTGACGGCATCCGAAATCGCGCTCAACGGCGTGCGTGAAGAAGCCAAGGCCGGACAGCGCACCACGCTCGACGTGTTGAACGCCCAGCAGGCGCTGGTCAACGCGCGCGTGGCGCTGGTTACCGCCCAGCATGACCGCGTGGTCGCGTCCTATGCCGTGCTGAACGCGGTCGGCCGGCTGTCGCCGCAGGTACTGAAATTGCCGACGGAGACCTACGATCCCAGCGTGCATTACCATCAGGTACGTGACAGCTGGATCGGCGTTCGCACGCCCGACGGCCGCTGATCCCGGCACCATCGCTGCCTCGCGCGGGATGACATCCGGCGGCGGTTGCGCTCCGGTCTCCTTTGAGGCGTTTTCTATCGCCGATTAAGTCTACGCAATCTGCGTGGACTTGATTGCGATGCGAGCCGGATCGATCGCGCATCACGTGCGGGACAGGCCCTCGCTCGAAGACGCCATGAGTGCATTGCTTGCAATCAAATCTTGCCGTGACATACCTTTGCCGTAGGCAACAGAGCGATTCGCGCCGCGTATTTGCGTTCTTGGCGGCGATGTTCGGGTGCCAAAGGGGGAGCGGGACCTCGCGCGATGCATCGGGCGGGCTTGATCTGGGGACAAGTCAGGCCTGTGCGATGAAAATCCCGGCCTGCATATCCGGAACCGGCAAATCCTTTGCGGCTTGGTGTAAAATGCTTTCGATGTGGAGTCGGAAATGACGCAACCTGCAAAGGTCCAAGAGCCCTCGATGGAGGAGATTCTGGCGTCGATCCGTCGCATCATTGCCGACGACGAAGCAAAGCCGGCGGCTGCGGAGAAGCCCACCAGTCCGCCGCCCGCACCCGCCAAGCCGGACGGCCCGGCTGCGGCGCCGGCCGCCAAGGCGCCGGGGATGAAGGATATTCCGCCGTCGGCGATCGCACCGGCTGCCAAGCCGGCCGCGCCCAAGCCCGCACCGCCTCCGCCGCCCGCAGCGCCTGAGCCGGCTGTGTCCAACAGCCAGGACGACATCGACGCGATGCTGGCGAGCCTCGACGCGGCGACGCCCGAGGCCGAGATCAGGCCGCCGCAGCCTGACGGCGAGGTGTTCGAACTCACCGACGAGATGGCGCTGCCGGATCCGGCACCGCCGCCCGCCGCAGCGCCGGCATCCTCGTTCCACAAGATCGACCCCCAGGACGATATCGAATTCACCGAAGGCACGTCCGCCAGGGCGCTTCGGCCGCCGGCCTACGAGCCGCCGCCGTTCGAGAGCGCCGCAGCTCCGGCGCCGCAGCAGATCCTGTCGCGCACGACCGTTTCGGCGGTAGAATCCGCCTTCAATTCGCTCGCCAACACCGTGCTCAGCAACAACGCGCGGACGCTGGAAGATCTGGTCAAGGAAATGCTGCGCCCGATGCTGAAATCCTGGCTCGACGATAATCTGCCGGGATTGGTGGAGCGCATCGTCAAGGCCGAAATCGAGCGGGTTTCGCGCGGGCGTTAGTCCGATAGGGCCGGACCGGCCCTCATTCAGCCACCACAGCCGGTTTTATCGTGTTTTTGCCGTGCCGGTCAGGTTGACTTGCCGCGTTCCGGCGGCTTTCTAACCGTTCCCATACCTCCGACTGCATTGTCATGATCGAGAAAAACTACCAGCCTGCCGATATCGAAAGCCGCATGTCCCGCCTCTGGGAGGAGAGCGGCGCGTTCAGGGCCGGACGCCCCGAGCGCAAGGACGCAGCACCGTTCACCATCGTGATCCCGCCGCCGAACGTGACGGGCTCGCTGCATATGGGCCACGCCCTGAACAATACGCTGCAGGATATTCTCTGCCGCTTCGAGCGGATGCGCGGGCGCGACGTGTTGTGGCAGCCCGGCACCGACCACGCCGGCATTGCGACCCAGATGGTGGTCGAGCGGCAATTGATGGAACGGCAGGAGCCGGGCCGCCGCGAGATGGGCCGCGCCAAATTCCTCGAACGGGTCTGGCAGTGGAAGGCCGAGAGCGGCGGCGTCATCGTCAATCAGCTGAAGCGCCTCGGCGCGTCCTGCGACTGGTCGCGCGAACGCTTTACGATGGATGAGGGCCTGTCGCGCGCCGTCGTCAAGGTGTTCGTCGAACTGCACCGCGAAGGCCTGATCTACAAAGACAAGCGGCTGGTGAACTGGGACACGAAACTGCTCACCGCGATCTCCGATCTCGAGGTGCAGCAGGTCGAGGTCAAGGGCAGCCTGTGGTATCTGCGCTATCCGATCGAGGGCAAGAGCTTCAATCCCGAGGATTCCTCAACCTTCATCGTGGTCGCGACCACGCGCCCCGAAACCATGCTCGGCGACACCGCGGTCGCGGTGCATCCGGAGAACGAGCGGCTGGGGCATCTCGTCGGCCAGCACGTCATTCTGCCGCTGGTCGGCCGCCGCATTCCGATCATTGGCGACGATTATGCCGATCCGGAAAAAGGCTCCGGCGCGGTCAAGATCACGCCGGCGCATGATTTCAACGACTTCGAAGTCGCCAAGCGGCACGGCCTGCCGCGGATCAGCGTGCTCGATCAGGAGGGCTGCCTCGCCCTCGTCGGCAACGAGGATTATTTGCGCGGCTTGCCGGAAGGGGCGATGCAATTCGCGGAAGAGTTCAACAATGTCGAACGCTTCACCGCGCGCAAGCGGATCGTCGCGCGTCTGGAGGATTTCGGTTTCCTCGAGATGATCGAGCCGAACACCCATACGGTGCCGCATGGCGACCGCTCCGGCACGGTGCTGGAGCCCTATCTGACCGACCAGTGGTATGTCGACGCCAAGACCATGGCGCAGCCCGCGATCGCGGCGGTGCGCTCGGGTGCCACGACATTCGTGCCGAAGAACTGGGAAAAGACCTATTTCGAGTGGATGGAGAACATCCAGCCCTGGTGCATCTCGCGCCAGCTCTGGTGGGGCCATCAGATTCCGGCCTGGTACGGGCCGGACGGCAAGGTGTTCGTCGCCGAAACCGAGGAAGAAGCGGTCGGCAACGCACTCGGCTACTACGTCGAGCAGGAAGTCATCACGCCCGAGCAGGGGCAGGCGATGGCAGAGGACCCGGCCAGGCGCGAAAACTTCATCACCCGCGATGAAGACGTGCTCGACACCTGGTTCTCCTCGGGGCTGTGGCCGTTCTCGACGCTCGGCTGGCCCGATGCGACGCCGGAAGTGCAGCGCTATTACCCGACCGACGCGCTGGTGACGGGCTGGGACATCATCTTCTTCTGGGTCGCGCGGATGATGATGATGGGCCTGCACTTCATGAAGGAAGTGCCGTTCTCAACCGTCTATATCCACCGCCTGGTCCGCGACGAGAAGGGCGCGAAGATGTCGAAGTCGAAAGGCAACGTCATCGACCCCTTAGGCGTCATCGACGATTTCGGCGCCGACGCGCTGCGCTTTGCGCTGGCGCGTGGCGCGGCGCACAGCCACGACATCAAGCTGTCGCCGCAACTCGTCGAAACCAACCGCAATTTCGCGACCAAGCTCTGGAACGCCTGCCGCTTCGCCGAGATGAACGGCTGCGCGATGCCGGCAGAATTCGATCCGGCGAACGCCAGGGAGACGCTGAACCGCTGGATCGCGCATGAGACGTCGCGCGCGACGCGCGAGGTCACCGAGGCGATCGAAGCCTATCGCTTCAACGATGCCGCCAACGCGATCTACCGCTTCGTCTGGAACGTCTATTGCGACTGGTATGTCGAGCTCGCCAAGCCGGTGTTGCTGGGCGAGGAGGGCGCTGCAAAGGCCGAGACCCGCGCCATGACCGCATGGGCGCGCGACGAAATCCTCAAATTGCTGCACCCTTTCATGCCCTTCATCACCGAGGAACTCTGGGCGGTGACGGCCAAGCGCGACGGACTTTTGGTGCTGGCCGCGTGGCCCCGCAAAGCCGAGGCGACGGCGGAACAGATGGCGTCGATGGCGATGGCGGGGCCGAACGATCCGCTGATCCCGCCGGTCATTCTGGCGCTCGATGCCGGTGACTTCAGCGATCCCGCCGCCGAAGCCGAGATCGGCTGGGTGGTCGACCTCGTCACCGCGATCCGTTCGGTGCGCGCGGAAATGAACATCGCGCCGGCAACGCTGACGCCGCTGGTGCTCGCGGGCGCATCCGCCGAGACAAAGGAGCGCGCGCAGCGCTGGAGCGATGTCGTAAAACGCATGGCCCGGCTGGCCGAGATTTCCGTCGCCGATCGCGCGCCGGAAGGCGCGGTGCAATTGCTGGTGCGCGGCGAGACCGTCGCGCTGCCGCTCAAGGGCGTGATCGATCTGGCGGCGGAACGAACCCGGCTCGACAAGGAAATCGCCAAGGCCGACGCCGATATCAAGCGCGTCGACGCCAAGCTCGGCAACGCGAAATTCGTCGCCAATGCACCCGAAGAGATCGTCGAGGAAGAGAAGGAAAAGCGCGAAGCCGCAGTTGCGCGCAAGGCCAAGATCATGGAAGCGCTGGAGCGACTGCAGAACGTCAATGCTTGACCACGTCTCCATCACGGTGTCCGACATTCCCGCCGCCGAGCGGTTCTACGACGCCATCATGAAGGCGCTCGATGTCGTCAAGGTCGGCCGCCGCGATGACTGGCTCGGCTATGGCGAGCGGGCGCGGGCGGCATATCCGGATCGCGTCTATCTCACCATCCGCAAGGGCGTGAAGCCCGAGGAGGCCTTCGGCCGCCACTGGTGCTTCAAGGCGAAATGGCGCACGCAGGTCGACGCGTTCTGGGACGCCGGCATCGCCGCCGGCGGCACCGACGACGGCGCGCCGGGCCTGCGCGATTATCACGCGTCCTATTACGGCGCGTTCCTGCGGGACCCCGACGGCAACCGCATCGAGGCCGTGTGCCATCACGCGGTGTGAGCGGCGATCCAGAAAGTGCCCGACGGGCAAATCAGCGAATTTGCTGTCAAGCCCGCTCTAAGAAAATATACCTCTTGTCCCGTCGGGCAAATCAGTGATTTGATTCTGCCCGTCTCACCCGAAAGAGGGGCGGCTCGCGATCGTCACGAAACGCGCGGTGGGATGCGGTGGACGCGGCAGCGTCGGGCGCGATCGTCGCCGCAAACTCGGGTGACTTCCGGTGTACTCGTGGTGACTACCCTGTGCTTACTACCAATGCACAGGGGCTACGGGTGCAGCGGGCACCCGGCTTTCCCTGCGCCCTCTGATTTCCGGGGCGAAACGATTTTGCAAAACTCGGGCGCATCGCGCCGCGATATCGCGAAGGTGCGTCCCATCAGCCGTCATTGCGAGCCACCGGGTCGCGCGAATGCGCGCCCGATGACAGGCTCCGCGAAGCAATCCATCGCGCCGCGCAAAGAAGGAATGGATTGCTTCGTCGCGGAGCACCTCGCAATGACGGTCTGATGCACTCGTCAAAACCGTTTGCTCAAAAACTTCGAATCCTTCAGCCCATACCGCCACGGCAAATCAACCGCCTTGGTGATCCCGATCCGAACGCCTTTGACGATTTCCGGTTGGCCGGTCCGCGCATGCAGCGCGATCGGCGGCTGATCGAGCGGCAGCTCGCTTTGCTTGATGGTGATGCCGAGGGCTTCGCACAGCTTGCCGGGCCCCGAGCACAACGCGCGTTCGTCGTGCAAGCCTCGGCGCCGGCGCATCGCCGGGATGCCGTGGGTCGGCTGCAGCGCGCGGATCAGCACCGCGCTGGCGGAGCCTGCTTCCTCACAGACGAAATTCACGCACCAATGGATGCCGTAGGAGCGATAGACGTAGGAAAACCCGGGGGGACCGAACATCACCATGTTCCGCGCCGTCGGCCCGCGGAACGAATGCGCGGCCGGATCGGTGTGATGATAGGCCTCGACCTCGACGATGATACCGCCGACGCCGTCGACTAGCAGTGTCGCCCCGATCAGGTCGGGGGCGACCTCATGCACGCTGCGGTCGAAAAATCGGCGTTTGATGGGCTTGCCGAGGCGCGGAGGGTGATCCGCGGCGGATTTGGAGCCTTGAGCCATTCTGATGAGAATCGGTGCGGAACTGACGGGAAAGCTGCCAATATCTTGCATGTTTCTGCTAGCTTCGGCGAGTCCGCAGCGTCGCTTCGCTGGACGCAGCGGGTTGCGGCGAGCAGCGACACGGATTAGTTAGAACCTGTCGTAACTTCCGGACTTAACATGGTCGTCCTCGTCGATACCGTCTCCACCAACCCGGTGCGCCCGCGTCATCCTGAAAAGGTGAACCGGCCGGATGCGCTGTCGCCGCCGAAACCGGACTGGATCCGGGTCCGCGCGCCGAATACCCGCGGCTATGCCGACACCCGCAAAATCGTCAAAGAGAACGGCCTCGTCACGGTGTGCGAGGAGGCGGGCTGCCCGAATATCGGCGAGTGCTGGGACAAGAAGCACGCCACCTTCATGATCATGGGTGACACCTGCACCCGGGCCTGTGCGTTCTGCAACGTCAAGACCGGCATGCCCGGCGCGCTCGATGCTTCCGAGCCGGAGCACGTTGCGGAAGCCACGTTCAAGCTCGGGCTCGCCCATATCGTGGTGACCTCGGTCGACCGCGATGATCTCGGCGACGGCGGCGCCGAGCATTTTGCACAGACCATCCGCGCGATCCGGGCGCGCTGCCCGACCACCACGATCGAGATTCTGACGCCGGACTTTTTGCGCAAGGAAGGCGCGCTGGAGGTCGTGGCCGCCGCCAAGCCCGACGTGTTCAACCACAATCTGGAAACGGTGCCGTCGCGTTACCTCACCGTGCGTCCCGGCGCGCGCTATTTCCATTCGATCCGGCTGTTGCAGCGGGTCAAGGAAATCGACCCGACCATCTTCACCAAATCCGGCATCATGGTGGGGCTCGGCGAGGAGCGGCACGAGGTGCTGCAGGTGATGGACGATCTGCGCTCGGCCGACGTCGATTTCCTCACCATTGGGCAATATCTGCAGCCGACCCGCAAGCACCACGCCGTGATGCGCTATGTGACGCCGGACGAGTTCGCGGGCTACGAGAAGGTCGCCTATACCAAAGGCTTTCTGATGGTGTCGGCGAGCCCGCTGACCCGCTCGTCCCATCACGCCGGCGAGGATTTCGCAAAACTCCAGGTGGCGCGGGCTGCGCTATCCCGCTGAGCATAGTCGATGCCGAAATTTTCAAGCAAGCGCCGTGTCCACCACACCGCGCAGCAAATGTTCGATCTGGTCGCCGACGTCGAGCGCTATCCGGAATTCGTGCCGTTGTGCCATTCGCTGAAGATCCGCCAGCGCACGCCGATGGAGGACGGTACCGAAATCGTCGTCGCCGACATGACGGTGTCGTTCAAGCTGGTGCGGGAAACCTTCACCAGTCGGGTGACGCTGGACCGTCCCAACCTGAAAATCCTGGTCGAATATTTGCGGGGGCCGTTCAGCAATATGGAAAACCGCTGGAGCTTTGAGCCGAGAGGCGAAACCGACTGCGACGTCGGCTTTTTCCTCTCTTACGAATTCAAGAGTCGGATGCTGGCGATGCTGATGGGCACGATGTTCGACACCGCGTTCCAGCGCTTTGCGGCCGCGTTCGAGAAGCGCGCGGACGTGGTTTATGGGAAAGCTGGTGTCAGCCGACCGTCATGAGGACTTTCACCGTCATTGCGAGGAGCGAAGCGACGAAGCAATCCATACTTTTTTCCGCTGAACGATGGATTGCTTCGCGGAGCCTGTCATCGGGCGCGCATTCGCGCGACCCGGTGGCTCGCAATGACGTGGAGAGGTCGCACTAAGTTCGCGGCGGCCGGCGCCGCTTGACGGCACCGCCGCGCGGCGTTCGGGCGACGCGCGGGCGCAACCTGCTCGCGGCCTCGCGTCGCGGTTTTGCCGGCGCCTGCGGCCCGCGGGCGAGCTCCATCAACATGCGCAGCGCTTCCACCACGGAGCGTTGGCGCACCGTGGTGCGTCCGATCGCACCGAAGCGGCATTCGCGGTGCAGGATTCTGCCATCGCGCGCGGCCACCGCGAAATGCACGAGCCCGACCGGCTTGCCGGGCGTCGCACCCCCGGGGCCGGCAATGCCGGTGATCGAGACGGCGAGATCGACGCCGGCTTTCTCCAGCGCGCCGATCGCCATCGCGGTTGCGGTTTCCTTGCTGACCGCGCCGAAGGTCGCAAGCGTCGTTACCTTGACGCCGAGCATCGCGCGCTTGGCGTCGTTGGAATAGGTGACGAAGCCGCGGTCGATGACGTCGGAGGAGCCGGGAATGTCGGTCAGGGCGCCTGCGACCAGGCCGCCGGTGCAGGATTCGGCGGTCGCAATCGTCAGCTTGCGCATCCGGCACAAATCGAGCAGCGAGCGGGAGAGGGCGCGGGCGTCGCTGCCGCTCATGTTACTCGCTCCAACCTTTATCATTCCAGGGCAAGCGGATGGTGGCGCTCGCGGTCGCGGCGATGCCTTCCTCGCGCCCGGTGAAGCCGAGCCGCTCGCTGGTCGTGGCCTTCACGGCGATCCGCGAGATATTGATGCCGGTGATCTCGGCGATGCGCGCGCGCATGGTGTCGCGCAGCGGTCCGATCTTCGGACGCTCGCAGATCATCGTGACCTCGAGATTGGCGATACGGCCGCCGCGCGCGGTGACGCGGTCGACGGCGTATCTGAGGAACTGGTCGGAGGAGGCGCCCTTCCATTTGAGGTCGCTCGGCGGAAAATGCGAGCCGATATCGCCGTCCGCCAGTGCCCCGAGGATGGCGTCGACCAGCGCATGCAGGCCGACGTCACCGTCGGAATGGGCGAGGAAGCCGCGGGTATGCGGCACGCGCACGCCGCAGATCATCAGATGATCGCCATCGCCGAAGGCGTGCACGTCATAGCCGGTGCCGGTCCTGATATCGCCGAGCATGGCGCCGAGGCGGGCTTCTTCGCGGACGAAATCTTCGGGGGTCGTCAGTTTCATGTTTGCAGGATCGCCTTCAAAGGTCGCCACCGTCAATCCCGCCCATTCCGCGAGCGCCGCGTCATCGGTGAAATCGCTGCGGCCGTCGCGCGCGGCGCGGCGATGGGCCTCGAGGATGATTTCGAATCGAAACGCCTGCGGCGTTTGCGCGATCCGCAGCCGCGCGCGGTCCGGCGTGGCCTCGACGTCTCCGGTCTCGCCGGTCAGCTTGATCGTATCGGTGACGGCGATGGCCGGAATAGCGGCGCCGGTGCGGCCCGCCGCGTCGATCGCCCGCGAAATCACCGCAGCCGTGACGAAAGGCCGCGCCGCATCGTGGATCAGCACGATGTCGGGCTTCTCGCTCGCTAGCGCTTCGAGTCCTGCGTGCACCGAAGCCTGTCGCGTCGCGCCGCCACTGGTTGGCGGCGCATGGCGCAAGCCGCGGACGGCTTCGTTGAACACCGCCGCGTCGTCGGGATTCACAACCGGCTGCACGGCGAAGACATCCGGATGGCGGCAGAACGCCTCCATCGCCCGGAAGATCACGGTTTGCCCGCCGATCGTACGATATTGCTTTGGCCCGCCGGCGCCGGCGCGAAGCCCACGCCCGGCTGCGACGAGGATAGCTGCTGCGCGCTCAGATTTGGACATTGGACTTAATGAGGGACGAATCCGGGTTCAGGAAAGGTGGCGCGTTGGCGACAGCCCTTACCATGCTGCATGCGCAAAAACAGAGCGATTGCCAATAGCTGTGGGAAAAGCAGTTTTTGTTGCAGTGCACTTGCACAAATGACAGAACTGTCTAAAGTGTAGGCATGGAGCTTGACTGCACAAGATTTGTGCTCACAATATACGCCAGCGGTTGCAATGACGCGGCCGCCAGAACGACGAGAAACCCGTGACCGGCCTGGAATGCAAACGCACTAAGCCGTTGAAAATAGGTGATATTGCGGTCGCCAACCGGGTTCTCCTCGCGCCCATGTCCGGCGTTACCGACGCCCCCTTTCGACGCCTTACCGCCGCCCTCGGCGCTGGGCTGGTCGTGTCAGAGATGACCGCCAGCGACGACCTCGTCAACGGCAGGCCGATGTCGGTTCTGCGCTGCGAGGCGACCGGCGTAGGTCCGCACGTCGTTCAGCTCGCCGGCTGCGAGACCCGTTGGATGGCGGAGGGCGCCCGGATTGCCGAAGCTGCTGGCGCCGACATCATCGATATCAATATGGGCTGTCCGGCACGCCATGTGACCGGCGGTCAGTCAGGTTCGGCATTGATGCGCGATCTCGACCACGCGCTGCGGCTGATTGAAGCAACGATCGCAGCCGTGAAAGTGCCGGTGACGCTGAAGATGCGGCTCGGCTGGGACGATCGCACGCTCAACGCGCCGGAGCTTGCGCAGCGCGCAGAGGCTGCCGGCGTCCAGATGATCACGGTGCACGGGCGCACACGTTGTCAGTTCTACAAGGGCGAAGCGGATTGGAGCGCGGTGCGCGCGGTCAGGGACGCGATCTCCTTACCCCTCATCGTCAACGGCGATATCACGTCGTACGAGAAGGCCGTGGACGCGCTGGAAATGTCGGGCGCCGACGCCGTGATGATCGGGCGCGGCGCGCAGGGCCAGCCCTGGTTGCCGGGCCAGATCGGGCGCCGGCTTGAAACGGGAACGGCCGAATCGGCGCTGCCGCTTGCCGAACAGCTCAAACATATCCGCGGGCTCTATGACGAAATCTGCAGCCATTACGGACTGCGCATCGGGCTCAAGCACGCGCGCAAGCATCTCGGCTGGGCGCTGGAGATCGCGGCGCAATGCAGCCGGGCGCCGGCGGCGACGCTCAGGAATTGGCGACAGAAGATTTTGACCGCGGACGAGCCTTCCAGCGTGCATCGTTCACTCGAAGACGCATTCGACGATTTTGCATGGAGTGCTGCTGCATGACTTCAGCTGCAGAACATCGCCGGCGAGTGCCCGCCGACGGCGAGGCGATCCTCAACGCGCTGCCCAACCCGGTGCTGCTGATCGCGCCCGACGGCCGTATCGTCGATGCCAATATCGCCGCGGAATCCTTCTTCGAGATATCGACGCAATTCCTGCAGCGGCAGTCGCTCAAGGAACTGGTGCCGTTCGGGAGTCCGCTACTGGCGCTGATCGACCAGGTGCGGTCGAGCGGTTCGCCGGTCAACGAATACAAGGTCGATCTCGGCACGCCGCGGATCGGCGGCGATCGCCAGGTGGATCTTCACGTCGCTCCGCTCACGGAGCGGCCGGGCCATATCGTCGTGATGCTGCAGGAGCGCACCATCGCCGACAAGATGGACCGGCAGCTGACGCATCGAAGTGCGGCGCGCTCGGTGATCGCGCTGGCGGCGATGCTGGCGCATGAAATCAAGAACCCGCTGTCCGGCATCCGCGGCGCGGCGCAATTGCTGGAGCAGGCGGCATCATCCGAAGACCGCATGCTGACGCGGCTGATCTGCGACGAGGCCGACCGCATTGTCACGCTGGTCGACCGCATGGAAGTATTCGGCGACGACCGCCCGGTGGCGCGCGGCCCGGTCAACATCCATTCGGTGCTCGACCACGTCAAACGGCTGGCGCAGTCCGGCTTTGCCCGCAACATCCGCTTCATCGAGGAATACGACCCGTCGCTGCCGCCGGTGCTGGCCAATCAGGACCAGTTGATCCAGGTGTTCCTCAATCTGGTGAAGAACGCCGCCGAGGCGGTGGCCGACCTTGGCTCTGACGCGGAAATCCAGCTCACCACCGCATTCCGTCCGGGTGTGCGGCTCTCGGTGCCGGGCAAGAAATCGCGGGTGTCGCTGCCGCTCGAATTCTGCGTCAAGGACAACGGTTCCGGCGTGCCGGAAGACCTGCTTCCAAACCTGTTCGATCCGTTCGTGACGACCAAGCAAACCGGCAGCGGGCTCGGCCTCGCGCTGGTGGCAAAAATCGTCGGCGATCACGGCGGCATCATCGAATGTGAATCCCAGCCGCGGAAGACCACCTTCCGCGTGCTGCTGCCGATGTTCAACGCCGCCAAGCATTTTGACCAAAGCAATCGCGATGACGTTTCGGGTACTCCATCGCATGCCTCACAGGATGCAAGATGAGGAAAATCAATGCCCGCAGGTAGCATATTAGTCGCCGATGACGACACCGCCATCCGCACGGTTCTCAACCAGGCTCTCTCCCGCGCTGGCTACGAGGTGCGGCTGACCGGGAACGCGGCGACGCTGTGGCGCTGGGTGAGCCAGGGCGAGGGCGATCTCGTCATCACCGACGTGGTGATGCCCGATGAGAACGCGTTCGATCTGCTGCCGCGGATCAAGAAGATGCGGCCGAACCTTCCGGTTATCGTCATGAGCGCCCAAAACACTTTCATGACGGCGATCCGGGCCTCGGAGCGCGGCGCTTATGAATATCTGCCAAAACCCTTCGACCTGAAGGAGCTGATCACCATCGTCGGCCGCGCCCTGGCGGAGCCGAAGGAGCGAGTTGCCAATGCGCCGGACGAGGGCGAATTCGATTCGATCCCGCTGGTCGGCCGCTCGCCGGCGATGCAGGAAATCTACCGGGTGCTGGCACGGCTGATGCAGACCGACCTCACGGTTATGATTTCCGGCGAATCCGGCACTGGTAAGGAGTTGGTCGCCCGCGCGCTGCACGACTACGGCAAGCGCCGTAACGGCCCCTTCGTCGCGGTCAATATGGCGGCGATCCCGCGCGACCTCATCGAATCCGAATTGTTCGGCCATGAACGCGGTGCGTTCACCGGCGCCAATACCCGCGCCTCGGGGCGGTTCGAACAGGCCGAAGGCGGCACGCTGTTCCTCGACGAAATCGGCGATATGCCGATGGAGGCGCAGACGCGGTTGCTGCGGGTGCTGCAGCAGGGCGAATATACCACCGTCGGTGGCCGCACGCCGATCAAGACCGACGTGCGTATCGTCGCCGCCAGCAACAAGGACCTGCGCATCCTGATCCAGCAGGGCCTGTTCCGTGAAGATCTGTTCTTCCGCCTCAACGTGGTGCCCCTACGCCTGCCGCCGTTGCGCGAACGGATCGAGGATTTGCCCGATCTGATCCGGCATTTCTTCTCGCTGGCGGAGAAGGACGGCTTGCCGCCGAAGAAGCTGGATACGCTGGCGCTGGAACGCCTCAAGCAGCACCGCTGGCCCGGCAACGTGCGCGAACTCGAAAATCTCGCGCGCCGGCTGGCGGCGCTTTATCCGCAGGACGTGATCACGGGCTCCGTCATCGATGGCGAACTGGCGCCGCCGGCGGTCGCATCCGGCGGCAGCGCCCCGCTCGGCGTCGACAATCTCGGCGGCGCGGTCGAGGCCTATTTGTCCTCGCACTTCTCGGGCTTCCCGAACGGCGTGCCGCCGCCCGGCCTCTATCACCGCATCCTCAAGGAGATCGAGGTGCCGCTGCTCACCGCGGCGCTGGCGGCGACCCGCGGCAATCAAATCCGCGCCGCCGACCTGCTCGGCCTCAACCGCAATACACTGCGGAAGAAAATCCGCGATCTGGACATCCAGGTCTACCGCAGCGGGGGCTAGGCGGCTTAGCCGCCGGCTCCATCGCGCCATGAGGCGGAAAGCCGCTGGGGACCGATCACTTTCGTGGTCGGGTACGCCGCGGAATTGTCGCAATTCGGCAACATTGTGATATGAATGCATCAGTCCGCGGCAGGCGGACATAAGTCTTTCAGCTCACCCATTGCTCACCCATTGCCGGTATGACCAGCGCAGAGACCTCGGCTCCATCGTTTGACGCGTCGCTTGCCGAACCGAAGGGATCGTCCCTGCGGAAGTGGCTGGCGCCGGTTTCCGTCGCGATCGCGCTGCTCTCGGCGTTCCTGACCTTTGTCGTACTTTCCGGCCTGACCCCGATCGAGCCGACCAAACAGGTCGTATACTCATTTCTGCTGATCAACGCGTGCAGCATCCTGCTCCTGGTCGGCATTATCGTCCGCGAAGTCTGGCAGGTGGTTCAGGCCCGGCGCCGCGGCAGGGCGGCGGCCAGGCTGCACATCCAGATCGTCAGTCTGTTTTCGGTCATCGCGGTGTTGCCGGCGGTTTTGGTCGCCATCGTCGCCAACGTCACCATCGATCGCGGCCTCGACCGGCTGTTCTCGGGTCCGACGCGCGAAGTGATCCAGAACTCGCTGATCATTGCCCGCGCCTACACCTACGAACACGCGCAGCTCATTCGCGGCGATATTCTGGGAATGGCAAACGATATCTCCCATGCACGGCCATTGTTCGACCAGGACCGCAGGTCGTTTCGAGAACTGCTGACGGCAAGTGCAGCCTCGCGCAATTTGCCGGGCGCCATGCTGATCGACAAGGATCGCAACGTCCTGGAGTCGGCGCAAACCGGCATTCAGCAGAGTTTTACGACGCCGCCGCAGGACTTTCTCGGCAACGTCGATGAGACCGAGCCGCAGATCGCGGTATTTCCCGAAGCAAACTACGTCGCGGCCGTCATTCGCCTGCGCGCATTCAACGATACCTTCCTTTACGTCGCGCGCCTGCTCGATCCGCGCGTGATCAGCCAGTTGAAGCAGACCGAGGCCAGCGTCGCCGAATATGCCCAGATCGAATCCCGCAGGCTCGGCATTCAGGTGGCCTTTGCGCTGATGTTCGCGGTGATCGCACTGACGATCCTGATGGCTTCCGTGCTGATCGGGCTCAACTTCGCCAATTGGCTGGTGGCGCCGATCCGCAACCTGATGAGCGCCGCCAACATCGTTTCAACGGGCGATTTGCACGTCCAGGTGCCGGTCCACAAGTCGGAAGGCGACCTGGCCCAGCTCGGCGAGACCTTCAACAAGATGACGCAGGAACTGCGCACCCAGCGCGACGAACTGGTCAGCGCCAGCGACCTGATCGACAGCCGCCGCCGCTTCATCGAAGCGGTGTTGTCGTCGGCCAGCGCCGGCATCATCGGCGTCGATGCCTCCGGCAGCGTCGGCATTCTCAATCGCTCCGCCGAAAAGCTGATCGGCCACGCCGAATCCGAGACGCTGGGCCATCCGCTGTCGGATGTGCTGCCTGAACTCGACGATATGATGAAAACCGCGCGCGAAGGCACGCAGCGGCTGGTGCAGGGCCAGATCACCATCACCCGCGATGGCCATGAGCGAAATCTGTCGGTTCGCATCAGCGCCGAGCAGACCAGCCAGTCCCGCGACAGCTACATCATCACGCTGGACGACATCACCGAGCTGGTTTCCGCGCAGCGCACCTCGGCCTGGGGCGATGTCGCACGCCGCATCGCCCACGAAATCAAGAACCCGCTGACCCCGATCCAGCTTTCCGCCGAACGTATCAGGCGCAAGTTCGGCAAGGTCATCGTCGAGGACAAGGGCATCTTCGAGCAGTGCACGGACACCATCGTGCGCCAGGTCGACGACATCAGGCGGATGGTGGACGAATTCTCGCGCTTTGCGCGGATGCCCAAGCCCGTGATGGAGGGGGAGGACGTCGCCGATACCGTGCGCCAGGCGGTGTTCCTGATGAAGGTCGGGCATGCCGACCTCGATATCGAAACCGTCATCAAGCAGGACCCGATGCGGGCCCAGTTCGACCGCCGGCTGATTTCGCAGGCGCTGACCAACATCATCAAGAACGCGACCGAGGCGATCGAGCAGGTTCCGCCGGAAGAACTTGGCAGAGGCCGAATCGACGTCATCGCGGCACGCGAGAACGACGACATCGTGATCGATGTGATCGACAATGGCATTGGCCTGCCGAAGGTCGCCCGCGCCCGCTTGCTGGAGCCCTATGTGACGACGCGCCAGAAGGGCACCGGGCTTGGGCTGGCGATCGTCGGGCGCGTGCTCGAAGACCATGGCGGCCGTATCGAACTCAAGGATGCTTCCGACTTCCGGTCAGGCCAGCGTGGGGCGTGGATGCGGCTGCGGTTCGCCGTATCCGGCCAACCACCAAAAGCCGACGCAAAGGAGCAGCCTCCGGAGACAAATCAACAGAGCGCCGAAACAAATACGCCGGTTTCTGAAACCATTGAGCCGGCATCTACGACCAATAGTGACACAAAAATCAAAGCCGCGACCGGCAACTGACAAGACAGGTGTAACCCATGGCCAGTGACATTCTGATTGTCGACGACGAAGCAGATATTCGGGACCTCGTTGCAGGCATCCTGGAGGACGAAGGCTTCATTACCCGCACCGCGCGCGACAGCGATTCGGCGCTGGCGGAGATCGCCAACCGCCGTCCAAATCTGGTGTTCCTCGACATCTGGCTGCAGGGCTCCAAGCTCGACGGTTTGCAGCTGCTTGAGCAGATCAAGAAGGATCATGCCGACGTGCCTGTCGTCATGATTTCCGGCCATGGCAACATCGAAACCGCGGTCGCAGCGATCAAGCGCGGCGCGTATGACTTCATCGAAAAGCCCTTCAAATCGGACCGGCTGATTCTGGTGGCGACCCGGGCGCTGGAGACATCGCGCCTCAAGCGTGAAGTGAAAGAACTCAAGCAACTGGCTCCTGCGGCTAGCGTTCTGACCGGCCGATCCGCCTGCATGAACCAGCTGCGCCAAACCATCGACCGGGCTGCCAAGGCCAACAGCCGCATCCTGATCGTCGGTCCCTCCGGTTCGGGCAAGGAACTGGCGGCGCGCATGCTGCATCATGCCTCTAGCCGTGCCGAAGGGCCGTTCGTGGTCATCAACGCCGCGGCGATCACGCCGGAGCGGATGGAAGTCGAACTGTTCGGGATCGAGCAGTCCAATGGCGAGCATCAACGCAAAGCCGGCGCGCTGGAAGAAGCCCATGGCGGCACGCTGTTCATCGACGAAATCGCCGACATGCCGCGCGAAACCCAGAACAAGATCCTGCGTGTGCTGGTCGATCAGACCTTTCTGCGCTCCGGCGGCACTGCCAAGGTCCATGTCGATGTCCGCATCATCTCCTCGACCGCGCGCAATCTGGAAGAAGAAATCGCGGAAGGGCGATTCCGCGAAGATCTCTATCACCGGCTCTCGGTGGTGCCGATCCGGGTGCCGCCATTGTCCGAGCGCCGCGAGGACATTCCCGAACTGATCGACTACTTCATGGATCAGATTTCGGTTGCGACGGGCTTGCCGAAGCGCCAGATCGGCCAGGATGCGATGGCGGTACTGCAGTCCCATGTCTGGCCCGGCAACGTCCGGCAACTCCGCAACAATGTCGAGCGCGTCATGATTCTGGCCGGCGGCGGTCCGGAGGCGATCATCACCGCCGATATGCTGCCGCAGGACGTCGGTTCGATGGTGCCGGCAATGCCGACCAGCAACAATGGCGAGCACATCATGGGGCTGCCGCTGCGTGAGGCGCGGGAAGTGTTCGAGCGAGACTATTTGATTGCCCAGATCAGCCGCTTCTCGGGCAACATCTCGCGCACGGCCGAATTCGTCGGCATGGAGCGCTCGGCCCTGCACCGCAAGCTCAAGGCACTCGGGGTCGGTTGACCCGATCGGTTCTGATTGATCAGAACCGAGACTGTAGTTTGTTGTTTTGACGCGCTAACGGTATCCGCAATACGCGAAAGGCTTTTCTGGCGCCGGTCCATGCACTTGCTTTGGAATATTCATCTCTTTCCCCACGCTTTTGGAGATTTGACACCGGGTTCTTACGGGGTGGCGCGCGAACTGGCTTGCCTAAAAACCGCGCGTGCCTTCTAATCGTACGGCCGCGCCTACCGGAGGGGGATCTCAGGGTAGGCTGGCGACCGGGGGAGGCTCCGTTAGAGAGCAACAACCGGTTCAAGAAAAAGAAGCACAAGACGGCGGGATAAAAACAATGGCGGCAGACCGCGCACAAAACCTACAAGACACCTTCCTAAATCATGTTCGCAAAACCAAAACGCCACTGACGATCTTTCTGGTCAATGGAGTGAAGCTGCAGGGGATTGTCACCTGGTTCGACAATTTCTGCCTGTTGCTGCGTCGCGACGGTCATTCGCAGCTTGTATACAAGCATGCGATTTCGACCATCATGCCGGGCGCTCCGATCCAGTTGTTCGAAGGCGGCGAGGATGCTCCGGCTTGAAAGTGATCTGATTGGAACCCCTAAATCTTAAAGGGGGCGCCGACCGTCCGCGGTCGGCGGAGGGCAGAGAAACCGGGCGGGTGATCGTCATCGGCCCTTACTTGCGTATGCGCCGCGGCGACCCCGACGCGCAAACGAATGATGCTGTCCGCGATTCCGAGGCACGGTTGGAGGAGGCGGCCGGTCTGGCGCTCGCCATCGATCTCACGATCGCGGATACACTGATCGCGTCGATCAGCCAGATCCGTCCTGCCACCTATCTCGGCAAGGGCAAGGTCGAGGAGATCACAGGTCTCATCACCGGGCATGACATCGAACTTGTGGTGATGGATTGCGCACTGTCGCCGATCCAGCAGCGCAATCTCGAGAAGGCCTGGAACACCAAGGTTCTCGACCGCACCGGGCTGATCCTGGAAATCTTCGGCCGCCGCGCCAAGACCAAGGAAGGCGCGCTGCAGGTCGAGCTCGCGCATCTCAATTACCAGCGCTCGCGCCTGGTTCGCTCATGGACCCATCTGGAGCGCCAGCGCGGCGGCTTTGGATTCATGGGCGGCCCCGGCGAAACCCAGATCGAAGCCGACCGCCGCCTGATCGGCGACCGCATCATCCGGCTCGAGAATGAACTGAAGAAGGTTCAGGCGACGCGGAGGCTGCATCGCGCCGGCCGGCAGCGGGTGCCGTACCGCGTGGTGGCGCTGGTCGGCTACACCAACGCCGGAAAGTCGACGCTGTTCAATCGCCTGACCCGCGCCGACGTGCAGGCCGCCGACATGCTGTTTGCGACACTGGACCCGACGCTGCGCGCGCTGGCGCTGCCGCATGGCGGCAAGGCGATGCTGTCGGACACGGTCGGTTTCATTTCCAACCTGCCGACGCAGCTGGTCGCCGCGTTTCGCGCGACGCTGGAAGAGGTGCTGGAGGCGGACATCATCCTTCATGTCCGCGACATGTCCCATGAAGATGCGGAAGCGCAGGAGCGCGACGTCGATGCCGTGCTGCGCAAGCTGGGTATCGATCCCGATGCCGGGCAACGCGTTCTCGAAGTCTGGAACAAGATCGATCGCTTCGATGCGGAAGAGCGCGAAAACCTGCGCAACATCGCCGCGCGCCGGCCGCCGGAACGGCCGTGCTTCCTAGTTTCCGCCGCGACCGGCGAGGGGGTCGAGGCGCTACTGGCCGCAATCGAGGATCGTTTGGCGGCTTTTCGGATGACGCTGGACCTCTCCGTCGACGCCGCCGATGGCGCCGGCATCAGCTGGCTGCATCGCAATTCAGAAGTGCTGAACAAGCAGCTTCACGACGGGCGATTCGATATGACCGTGCGCGTCGACGCGACCAAGCGCGACATCGTGGTGTCGCGTTTCGATGCCGTGCCGCACGTGGCGTAATCCTTCTGCTCGTCCCCGACGGGGAGAGAGTCCGCTACATTCAGCCGCGACCCAGCGCCTTTACCGCCGCAGGCGGCGCGGGCTGCTCCTCGCCCTTGGCTTCATTCCACAACGCGTCCATCTCGGCGAGCGTGGCGCTTTCGAGTGAACGGCCCTTGGCCGCCAGAACGCGCTCGATATAGCCAAAGCGGCGTTCGAATTTGGCATTGGTGCCGCGCAGTGCGGTTTCGGGATCGGCGCCGACATGTCGCGCCAGATTGACCAGTGCGAACAGGAGATCGCCGGTCTCGGCGGCGAGTTCGCCGGCGTCGCCGCGGTCGAGCGCGGCCTCGATCTCGTCGGCTTCCTCGCGGATCTTGTGCAGCACCGCGCGCGGGTCGTTCCAGTCAAAACCAACCGTCGAGGCCGTGCGCTGCAAATCCATCGCGCGCGTCAGCGCCGGCTGCCCCGCCTTGACGCTCGACAGCAGCGATTTGTGCTCGGCCTGTTCCGGCGGCCGGCCCGCGGCGCGCTCGGCTTTCTCTTCCGCCTTGATGCGATCCCAGTTGCCTTTCACATGGGTCGCAGTCAGCCGCCCGTCCTGGTCGGCGAACACGTGCGGATGCCGTCGGATCATTTTTCGCGTGACCGCCTCGACCACGTCGCCGAACGCGAAGGCGTTCTGCTCCTCCGCCATCCGCGAGTGGAACACGACCTGCAGCAGGAGGTCGCCGAGTTCGTCACGGAGATCGTCGAGATCGCCGCGCGTGATGGCGTCGACGACCTCATAGGCCTCCTCGATGGTGTATTGCGCGATCGACGCAAAATCCTGTTCGAGATCCCAGGGGCAGCCGGTCACGGGCGTGCGCAGCGCTGCCATGATCTCGAGCAAACGTGAAATGTCGCGGGAAGGGGTCATCGGGCACCGGAGTTTTTTGGGTTTTGGTTTTATGCCGCAAGCGGCCGCGCGATCCCAGCGAAACGCGCCGAAACAGCCGATATTTCCACCGATTGGCCCAAACCAAAGGTGGGCAATTGGCCAACGCATGGGTGGGTGCTAAAGGCCAATGAATGAACAATCAATCCCCATCCGATACCGCGCTGGTGCTGTTTTCCGGCGGGCAGGATTCCACCACCTGCCTCGCCTGGGCGCTGCAGCGCTTCGCCCATGTCGAAATGATCGGCTTCAGCTACGGACAGCGTCACGCCATCGAGCTCGCGTGTCGCGACCGTCTCCTTACGGGCATGAAAGCCTTGCGGCCGGATTGGGCGGCAAAACTCGGCGAGAGCCACACGCTGGAGATCCCGACGCTGGCCGAGATTTCCGATACCGCGCTGACGCGCGACGTCGCAATCGAAATGGGCGCCGACGGCCTGCCCAATACGTTCGTGCCGGGCCGCAATCTGGTGTTTCTCACCTTTGCCGCCGCGCTGGCCTATCGGCGTGGCATCCGGCATATCATCGGCGGCATGTGCGAGACCGATTATTCCGGCTATCCGGATTGCCGCGACGAAACCATCAAGGCGTTGAACGCCGCGCTCAGTCTCGGCATGGCCAAATCCTTCGAACTCCACACGCCGCTGATGTGGCTCGACAAGGCTGCGACCTGGAAACTCGCGCACGATCTCGGCGGGGCAGGGCTGGTCGATCTGATCCGCGAGCAATCCCACACCTGTTATCTCGGCGAGCGCGGCGCGCAGCATGAATGGGGGTATGGCTGCGGCGAGTGCCCGGCCTGCGCGTTGCGGGCAAGGGGATGGCGGGAATATGCGGGGAGGTGAGGACGCAACAACAACAGCTACATTCAGCAACTTAGCCTTCATGCGTCACCCTTCAGTCGTCATCGCCCGGTTCAAGCCTGGTTCAAGCCGGGTGACGATGGGGGACGTGACACCGACTTATCAACGTCATTGCGAGCGCAGCGAAGCAATCCATTCTTTCTTTGCGCGGCGAAATGGATTGCTTCGCTGCGCTCGCAATGACGGTGCCAAACATGAATCCGCCTTCTCGCGGCATGATTTGCCCGAGTTTTGCAAAAACATTCTCCCCCGAGGAGGGAGCAGGGAATGCCGGGTGCATGCTGCACCCGCGGTCTCGTGTGCAATGTGCACAAAGAAATGCGCACACGAGCATACAGGTGAAGCGGAGGCATCCGGCATCCCCTGCGCAATGGCTTTACGGCTTATGGCGCGCTCTCCTCGGCGACGAATTCGTCTTGCCACCGTCGTCGGCGAATTAGCCATTCTGCGAGACCCGGTCGGGTTCGCAAAATCTCCGTCGACTTGACACCAGCAACGGGTGCCAGAACCACACGCTTTTGCCGTACGCGTCTGCGCCGTTCGTCCTGCGCGCCGGTTGATCGCTCACGAGAGACTCGCCCTGCGACACCGCTTCGTGCCGACGCTTCTGCGTCCACCGCATCCCCGGCCCACGTTCGTGACGATGGCCAACGCCCCTCTGCTCGGGCCGGGTTGGGCGAGCTTATAGCGCTGATTTGCCCGACGGCGCAAGCGATATTTCGGATTTTCCGAATTGTGCGGCGGTCCTGTGTCCTGATCCGCCTCGGGCGGGTTGACCGGGCGCGCTTGAGCCGGCAAGCGTGGTCCGAAGCGGAACGCGCGGAGATCGGTTGGAGGGCACGTCAAGTTAAGTGCACTGTCAACGAAATCCTGTGGGGCACGGTACTGGCACATCGCGTCAGTTGGTACAGTGCAGCTATTTGTCCGGAGTGGGGGGAGATCGGAAGTGGCCTGCCTGCGATCCATGTGACGCGATTGACCCAGTGCAGACGTTTTTCTCCCCGATCGAGACCTATCCGGCTGTCGCTACGTCCAAATTATTCAGATCGGTCCCGACCCTGCTTTCCCTCGAATGGCCATCGAACGCTTGGAGAATTGTTCGGCATCGGCATAGCGACCCTGATCCCTGCAGAGACCGGCCAGGTTCTCCAGAACATCCGCGAGATCCGGATGGTTCGGACCGAGCGTCTTCTCGAAGGTGGCCACCGACCGCTTGAAAAGCCGCTCGGCATCGGCGTTACGCCCTTGACGCGCGTAAAGTGCGGCTAAATTGTTCAGCGCCTGTGCGACGTCGGGATGGTCGGGTCCGAACGCCTTCTCGGTCACCGCCATCGATCGCTTGAGCAGCCGCTCGGCATCGGCGTAACGATGCCGATGGGTGTAGGCATCGGCCAGGTTGTTCATCAACACCGTGGCTTCGGGATCATCGGGGCCGTGCGCCTTCTCGAGGACGGCCAGCCCCCGCTTGAACAGCGGCTCGGCCTGGTCGTACCGACCCCGATTGCTGTAGACAGCGGCGAGGTTGCTCAACGCCAGCACGATCGACGGATCGTCGGGACCGCTCGTTTTATCGCGAATGGCGATCGGCCGCTTGAGCAGCGGCTCCGCTTCCGCGTAACGCTCTTCCGCGCGGTAGAGTTCGCCCAGATTGTTCAGCACAGTTGCGACTTCCGCATGATCCTGACCGAGCGTCTTCTCCCTGATGGCCAGTGAGCGCTTGTACAGCAGCTCGGCAACGGCGTATTGACCCAGATTGTAGTGGATCGTGCCAAGGTCATTCAGCGGCATCGCGACATTCGCATCATCGGGACCAAACTCCTTCTCGCGAAGGGCCAGAGACTTCTGAGCCAATGGCAGCGCTTCCGCGTACTTCCCAGCCCGATAAAGCTCTTTCATCTGCTGGCTGAGAGCGCTCGCCTCGTCCTCACCCGCGTAGGATGGCGCGCGGAGCGACAGGCTCAGGGCGAGCGCGGTGACCACGATACAGACCGAAGCTTTCAGGGCCTTCATTGCGCATTCCTTCCTCACGGTTCTTCGGGATGTATGCGCTTTTGTGCTTTCAGAGGCCGGACAGGTTCAAGCAGGGTAAGCATCCGGCGAAGACCGCGCGCGGGTCATTTTCGGCTCAGGCTGCTTGATCAACGTTGCGGATGGCGGAGCGCCAATTCCATGGCAGCAGTTCGTCGAGCCTTTGGACAGGATGCTCGGCGATGCGCGCGAGAACGTCGGCGAGCCAGGCTTGCGGATCGACGTCGTTCATCTTGGCGGTGACGATGAGGCTGTACATCACCGCGGCCCGCTCGCCGCCGCGATCCGAGCCGCAGAACAACCACGACTTCCGACCCAAAGCGATGCCGCGCACGCCACGCTCGGCCGCATTGTTTGACAGGCAGATGCGGCCGTCATCGAGGAAGCGGGTAAATGCGCTCCAGCGCTTGAGCATGTAGTCCATGGCCTTGGCGACATCGTTGCCGCGCGAGAGCTTGGCGCGTTGCGCGCGCATCCAGGCTTGCAGATCGGCCACGAGCGGCGCGCTGAGTTCCTGCCGGACGGCCTTGCGCCTTTCGGCGCTCTGACCGTTAATGGCCCGCTCGATCTCGAACAGGGCGTCGATCCGGCGGACTGTTTCCAGCGCCAGCGGCGAGATCACTGCCGGCTTCTTGCCCTGAGCCTTGCGACGCGCGTTCTCGGCCAGATCGGCCATCACGAAGAATGGCCGCCGGGCGTGGACCCAACAGGCCGCTTCCAGGATAGGCCCAGGCGTGCGGCCAAGCTCATAGAGCTTGCCATAGCCGCCGTAGGCGTCAGCCTGGAAGATTCCACTGTAGTTGGCCAAGTGAGCCTGGGGATGCTCGCCGGCGCGATCGCGCGAGTAATAGAACACCGCCCCCGGCGGGGCCTGCCCGCCAAAAGGCTTGTCGTCGCGCACATAGACCCAGATCCGGCCGGTATCGGTCTTGCCTTTGGCCAGGACCGGGACCGTGGTGTCGTCCCCGTGCAATCGCTCGGCGCTCAGCACATAGGCCTCGAGGCGCCTGAACAACGGTGCCAGCGCCGCCGTACAGCCGCCGACCTGGTCGGCCAGGGTCGACAGACTGATCGGCACGCCCTCCTTGGCATAGCGCTCTGCTTGCCGGTTCAGCGGCTGATGTTGACCAAACTTCTCGAACAGCACCATCGCCAGCAGGCTTGGCCCCGCCCAGCCGCGGGCAAGCACATGGAACGGCGCCGGGGCCTGGCTGATCTTCTCGCAATCACGGCAAGTAAACTTCTCGCGGACGTGCTGGATCACCTTCCAGGACTTCGGGATGACCTCCAGCGTCTCGGTGATGTCCTCGCCGAGCCTGGACAGCTGCGCGCCGCCACAGCAGGCACACGCCACAGGTCCCGGTACGATCACCCGCTCGCGAGGCAGATGCTCCGGGAACGGCTGACGTGACGGCCGCTTGCGGGTGAACGACGCCACCTTCGTGGTTTTGGCCGCGGCCATTTCGGCTGCGAGTTCGTCCTCCGTCGCCGAACTCTCCAGCTCCTCCAGCGTCAGTTCGAGCTGATCCAATAGCCGCGCGGTACGCTCCGAGCGCGGGCCATAGCGGTCGCGGTTGAGTTTCTCGATCTGCAGCTTCAGATGGGCGATCAATGCCTGGTCGTCGGATTGCCGAGCGCGGGCGGCCGCCGCCTCCGCGCGAGCAACGATCAATGCCGCTTTCAGCGTTTCGATGTCGTCTGGCAGCGATTCAAGGCCGTCACCCATGGCCCTGATGGAATCACAAAAGGGGCGATTTGAGGCGTCTTTTCTTCCGCACCTCAGAACATTTTTTAAGCCTATCCTGCGCTCTGTGGCCGCCACGTGTGCTGCGGGTTGCGCCAGTCGATCGCCTCCAGCAGATAACTCATCTGCGCCGCGGTCAGCCCCACCACACCGCCCACCGTCACCGGCCAGACAAAACGGCCACGGTCCAACCGCTTGGCGTAGAGCGACAATCCAATTCCATCGTGCCACAAGGCCTTGATCAGCGAACCGCCGCGTCCGCGGAACACGAAGACATCTCCGGCGAACGGATCACGACCAAGGTTTTCCTGCACCAATAATGACAAACCCTGCATGCCCTTGCGCATGTCAGTGTAGCCGGTCGCAATCCAGATGCGTGCGCTCGAAGAGATCGGGATCATCGACGCTCCAAAACCTGCAGCACCCGCGCCAGGGCGGCCGCATCGACGCCGGCATCGACAATCACCCGACGATCCCTGCCAACGACGATCACCATCTGCCCGCTCGTCGGCGTGGCAGCAACCGCCGGATCGACCTCAGCGGCAAGGACGACCCGCGCAAAGCCGGATTGCTCGCTTTGAGGGCTGATCGGCTCGGGACCGAACGAGCGCCGCCATGTCATCAGCAACGAACGCGATATGCCATGGCGTCTCGCCGTCGACGATATCGCGCGCGGCGCTTGAAAGCTCTCGGTGACGATCCGCAGCTTCTCGTCATCCGACCAGCGCCGCCGGCGACCAGTCTCGACCACCTCAAGCCGTTCAAGCTGAGTACTGCGCTTATGGCTGTCCATAAGGACTGTTACGCACCAATTGGACTAATCCAACAAGGCGGCCCTCGCCGGAGGGAGACCAAGCAGGCTGGGTAAACAGCGCAGCAATTACGTCATGCGACCGCTCTAGCATTACAGTTGCTTTTTTTGCGGGCTTCTGAATCCATGGGCAACCATGATTCGAATGTCGTGGGCGCGGGCCGCGTCGGTTGAGGAGACGCTTGCGTTGTGGGCGGCGTCGCTTCGAGAGATCAAGCAACGGATACGTCCGTTGTTCACGCAAGAGCGTGTTGCGACGAATGCAGGTCTATTCCTGGAAGGTCTGCTCGGAGATGAGCAGCGCAAGACCGGTTGGATGCGCGCGGAGGCGGCTGGCGATCCCGGCCCATGGCGGCAGCAGGCGATTCTGGGTCGTGGAGACTGGGACGCCGATGCCCTGCGCGATATCGTGCGCGACTACGTCATCGAGCATTTGGCGGATGACGATGCGGTGCTGGTGATCGACGAGACCGGTTTTCTCAAACAGGGCAAAGCGTCATGCGGAGTGGCGCGGCAATACACTGGTTCGGCAGGGAAGATCACGAACTGCCAGATCGGCGTCTTCGCTGCCTACGTTTCGCGTCATGGCCATGCGTTCATCGATCGCGCGTTGTATCTCCCGAAGGAATGGACCGACGATCCGGATCGTCTGGAAGCCGCATATGTGCCTGCCGATGTCGGCTTTGCGACCAAACCAAGGCTTGCGACGAGAATGATCGCACGCGCGATAGCCGCGTCTGTACCATTCAGGTGGGTTGCCGGCGATACCGTCTACGGTGTTGGCAACATCGAACAGCAGCTACGTCGGGCAGGCAAAGGCTACGTGCTTGGGGTCAGCAGCGCTCATGTGTTTCGATCCTGGGGCAAGCGACCGCCGGTCGCCGGTACGGCTGCAGACCTCGCCCGGACGCGGCACTCATCCGACTGGAAGCGCCTGTCGGCGGGAGCCGGAACCAAAGGACCGCGGCTGCACGATTGGTGTTATCTCGAATTGGCCGATCTCGAGGCCGAGCAGTTCAACAGTGCAAATGACGGTTTGTGGACACGCGGTCTACTGATCCGTCGTCGCATCGCCGATGATGACCTCGCCTTCTTCACCACCTGGTGCCCAGCGGGAACAGCCCTTGAAACGCTGGTCGCGGTCGAAGGCCATCGATGGGCGATCGAGGACGGCTTTGAAACCGCGAAAAACGAGTTCGGGCTCGATCACAACGAGAGCAGATCCTGGCATGGCTGGCACCGTCATGTGTCCTTGGTGATGCTCGCCTTCGCCATGATGGCCGCGATCCGACATCGCGCCAATCCGCCACCGCCCAAAAAAACGAAACGGCGCCCCCCGGCAAAAGCCAAAGCATAACCACCCCACCACTGATCCGTTGGTCAATCCAGGAAATCCGCCGCATTGCCATCAGACTTGCGCGAAAGCGGATTCAACCCGCACACATCATCGCATGGTCTTTTTGGCGCAGAGCTCACCAGGCTGCCGCTCAACGCGCCCACTTCAAATCAAAAAAGCAACTGTAATGCTAGGCCGTGGGGCGGCGACAGCGAAGCGTGTGACGACCGCGCAGCCGAGCGAAAGAGGCGGAACGCGCTCCGCTATTCCGCCCTTGCAACGGCAAAACCGGTTATCGTTGGCGCGTTCCAAATCCAGACAGTGAGGCTGGCCATGGTGAAACCATTTCCGTCGAAGACCCACATCGGCAACCACATGCTGCATCCGGAAACGCTGATGCTGAACTACGGCTACGATCCGCAACTGTCGGAAGGGGCCGTCAAATCGCCGGTCTTTCTGACCTCGACCTTCGTGTTCAGGACCGCCGAAGACGGACAGGATTTTTTCGATTTCGTCTCGGGTCGCCGCGAGCCTCCCGAAGGGATGGGGGCGGGCCTGGTTTATTCGCGGTTCAATCACCCCAACAGCGAGATCGTCGAGGACAGGCTCGCCGTTTACGAGCGCACCGAGAAATGCGCGTTGTTTTCGTCCGGCATGGCGGCGATTGCGACCACGATCCTCGCGTTCGTCCGGCCCGGCGATGTCATCCTGCACTCCCAACCGCTCTATGGCGGGACGGAAACCCTGTTGGCGAAGACGCTTGCGGGCCTTTCCATCACCGCCGTGGGCTTTGCCGACGGCATCGACGAAGCCGCTGTCGAGCTGGCGGGGGACGAGGCCATGCGAAAGGGGCGGGTTGCGATGATTCTCATCGAAACCCCGGCAAATCCGACCAACGGACTCGTTGATATCGCGCTTGTCCGCCGCATCGCCGACAACATCGGCGAGGCGCAAGACCACGTGCCGATCGTCGCGTGTGACAATACGCTGCTCGGGCCGGTGTTTCAGCGGCCGATCGAACACGGCGCGGATATTTCGTTGTACTCGCTGACCAAATATGTCGGCGGTCATTCCGACCTGATCGCGGGCGCAGCGCTCGGCTCAAAGGCCATCATGAAGGATATCAAAGCGCTGCGAGGCGCCATCGGCACCCAACTGGATCCCCATTCCTGCTGGATGATCAGCCGCTCGCTCGAAACCCTGAGCATCCGCATGGAAAAAGCCGACACAAATGCGCGGCTCGTGGCGGATTATTTGCGCGACCACGCCAAGGTGGCCAAGGTTCACTATCTTCCTCACCACGACGCGGCTTCGCCCGCCGGCCGGCTGTTCGCGCGGCAGTGCACCGGCGCGGGCTCCACATTCTCGTTCGACATCGTCGGCGGCCAGGCCGCCGCCTTCAAATTCCTGAACGCGCTGCAAATCTTCAAGCTGGCGGTGAGCCTGGGTGGCACCGAATCGCTTGCCAGCCTGCCCGCAAGCATGACCCACTCCGGCGTTCCGGCTGACATCCGCCAGAAAATAGGCATTCTCGACTCCACGATCCGGCTATCGATCGGCATCGAACACCCGTCCGATCTGATCGCGGATATCGCGCAGGCCTTGAACGAAGCGTAGCCGCAATCGCTGCGTGAGGGCCGTAGGGCGCAATAGCGTAGTGTATTGCGCCGCACGTGCTATAATGTCAGGGGACAAGAGAAACACAGGGAGGACGCCATGCATCATACCCTGGTGCCCAGCGATCGCGTCGAGCACGCGACTGTCTACGGGCGAGACGGCACAAAGCTCGGTACGATCGAGCGCCTGATGCTCGACAAGGTGAGAGGAACGGTGGCCTACGCCGTGATAAAAACCGGCGGGCTGCTCGCTAGTCACCACCACTATCCGGTGCGGTGGGACGGGCTGAGGTTCGATCCCGCGTGTCAGGGCTACCAAACCGACCTGACCTTGGAGGATCTGCGCGAAGGCCCATGCGAACTCGATGACGACACCTTCGATTGGGGCGACCGCTCGCGCCCGCACCCGCACTACTGGACGGTTTAGTGCCGCTGGGCGCAATAGCGCAGCGTATTGCGCTGCACGTGCAGACGACGAAACGAAAGAGGCGGAATACGCTCCGCTATTCCGCCCTACGAGCTGCGACACCAACTCGTGCAGCAACTCCAGCCTATTTCGCAGCAACTGGCGTTAGCTCGAAGACACGACCGTATTTTGCCGCTTCGGCGAGGTCGCAGCGGCGGAGGGCCAGCCGTACCGAGTCGAGCTTGCTGACATCTGCAGGTGAAAGGTAAGGCGACCAAGCGGTGTCGTCGTCGATCAATTCGACAGGCACCTCGGCCGCATATTTGCCTTCGTGGATGAATTCTTTCGATGGTCGTGTCATCGCTTCTTCCGCTTTAGGTAATCATCAGACCAGCGATCACGTGAAGAAGAGTTTCTCTCATGGCCGCCTTATTCCCGGTTCAGGCCAGCCAATTCATCACTCCGCAGCCTCGCTCGCTCCCGCACTCTTCCTCGGCTTCCCAGCCGCCTTCTTCAACACCGGCGCCAAAAACTTCCCCGTATAGCTCCGCGGCGCCTTGACGATATCCTCGGGCGGGCCCCAGGCGACGATTTCGCCGCCGCCGTCGCCGCCTTCGGGGCCTAAGTCGATCACCCAGTCAGCGGTCTTGATGACCTCGAGATTGTGCTCGATCACGACCACCGTGTTGCCCTGCGACACCAGCTCGTGCAGCACTTCCAGCAGCTTTGCGACGTCGTGAAAATGCAGTCCGGTGGTCGGCTCGTCCAGGATGTAGAGCGTGCGGCCGGTGGCGCGCTTTGACAGTTCCTTGGCCAGCTTGACGCGCTGGGCTTCGCCGCCGGACAACGTCGTGGCCTGCTGGCCGACATGGATGTAGTCGAGGCCGACGCGGTGCAGCGTCTTGAACGTCTCGCGGACGCGCGGGACGGCCTTGAAGAAATCGGCGGCTTCCTCCACGGTCATGTCGAGCACGTCGGCGATGCTCTTGCCCTTGAACAGGACTTCGAGCGTCTCGCGGTTGTAGCGCTTGCCCTTGCAGGTGTCGCAGGTGACGTAGACGTCGGGCAGAAAGTGCATCTCGATCTTGATGACGCCGTCGCCCTGGCAGGCCTCGCAGCGGCCGCCCTTGACGTTGAACGAGAACCGGCCGGGCTCGTAGCCGCGCGCCTTGGCTTCGGGCAGACCCGCGAACCATTCGCGGATCGGCGTGAACGCGCCGGTATACGTCGCGGGATTGGAGCGCGGGGTGCGGCCGATCGGCGACTGGTCGATATCGATGATCTTGTCGATATGCTCCAGCCCCTCGATGCGGTCGTGGGGGGCGGCGCCCTCGCTGGCGTTGTTGAGCTTGCGCGCGATCGCCTTGTAGAGCGTGTCAATCAGGAGCGTCGACTTGCCGCCGCCGGAGACGCCGGTCACGCAGGTGAACAGCCCGAGCGGAATTTCCGCCGAGACGTTTTTCAGATTGTTGCCGCGCGCATTGATGACCTTGATGGTGCGCCGGTGGTTCGGCGGCTTGCGCTCGGGGATCGCGACCGACAGCTCGCCGGTGAGGTATTTGCCGGTCAGCGACTTCGGATGGCTCATGATCTCGGCTGGCGTGCCCTGGGCGATGATGTGGCCGCCATGCATGCCGGCGCCGGGGCCGATGTCGAGCACATGGTCGGCGAGGCGGATGGCGTCCTCGTCATGCTCGACCACGATCACGGTGTTGCCGAGGTCGCGCAGCCGCTTCAGCGTTTCCAGCAGTCGCGCGTTGTCGCGCTGGTGCAGGCCGATCGAGGGCTCGTCCAGCACATAGAGCACGCCGGTCAGCCCCGAGCCGATCTGGGAGGCGAGGCGGATGCGCTGGCTTTCGCCGCCGCTCAATGTGCCGGAGGCGCGCGACAGCGTCAGGTAATTCAGGCCGACGTCGAGCAGGAACGACAGCCGCTCGCGGATCTCCTTCAGGACGCGCGCGGCGATCTCGTTCTGCTGCGCGTTGAGCGATGCCGGCACGCTCTCGAACCATTCGCCGGCGCGGCGCACCGACAATTCAGAGATTTCGCCGATATGTTTTGCCCCGATCTTGACGCACAGCGCCTCCGGCTTCAGCCGGTAGCCGTGGCAGGCCTCGCAGGGAACGTCGGAGAAATACTTTGCCAGCTCCTCGCGCGCCCATTCGCTTTCGGTCTCGCGGTAGCGGCGGTTGAGATTGGTGATGACGCCTTCGAACGGCTTCTTGGTGTCGTAGGAACGCACCCCGTCCTCATAGGAGAACTTGATCTCGTCGTCGCCGGAGCCGTGCAAGAGGGCGGCCTGCGTCTTTTTCGGCAGGTCCTTCCACTTGGTGTCGAGCGTGAACTTGTAGAATTTGCCGAGCGCGGTCAGCGTCTGGATGTAATAGGGCGAGGACGACTTGGCCCAGGGCGCGATGGCGCCTTTGCGCAACGTCATCTCCTTGTCGGGGATGACCAGGTCCTCGTCGATATGCTGCTCGACGCCGAGGCCGCCGCAGGCCGGACAGGCGCCATAGGGGTTGTTGAAGGAAAAGAGTCTGGGCTCGATCTCGGGAATGGTGAAGCCGGAAACCGGGCAGGCGAATTTTTCCGAGAACAGGATCCGCTCCGGCCCGCTCTTGTCGTGGATCTTTGCGGTCTTCTTGTCGGATTTCTTCTCGTCGGCCGCGGCCGCGGGCGCATCCGCATATTCAATCACCGCCAAGCCTTCGGCCAGCTTTAGCGCGGTCTCAAAGCTCTCCGCCAGGCGCTGGTCGATGTCCGGCCGCACCACGATGCGGTCGACCACGACGTCGATGTCATGCGGAAACTTCTTGTCGAGAACAGGCGCTTCGGCGAGCTCGTAAAACGTGCCGTCGATCTTGACCCGCTGAAATCCTTTCTTGAGGTATTCGGCGAGCTCCTTCTTGTACTCGCCCTTGCGGCCGCGCACGACCGGCGCCAGCAGATAGAGCCGGGTGCCTTCGGGCAGCGCCAGCACGCGATCGACCATCTGCGAGACGATCTGGCTTTCGATCGGCAGCCCCGTCGCGGGCGAGTAGGGCACGCCGACGCGGGCCCAGAGCAGGCGCATGTAGTCGTAGATCTCGGTGACGGTGCCGACGGTGGAGCGCGGGTTTTTTGACGTGGTTTTCTGCTCGATCGAGATTGCAGGAGACAAGCCGTCGATCTGGTCGACGTCGGGCTTCTGCATCATCTCCAGGAACTGGCGCGCATAGGCGGAGAGCGACTCGACGTAGCGCCGCTGGCCCTCGGCATAGATGGTGTCGAAGGCGAGCGAGGATTTGCCGGAGCCTGACAGGCCGGTGAACACCACGAGCTTGTCGCGGGGGATCTCGACATCGATGTTCTTGAGATTGTGTTCGCGCGCGCCGCGGATCGTGATCGCGCGCATCGAGGAGGCGTTTTGTTGGCGCTTCGCCCTGAGCACTTCATCCATATCGGCAATTCCAGGCGCGCGTCGGGCGCCGCTTTAGGGCGCGCATCGCGGGAAATCCGCCAACAAGCGCCGATGGGGTGATGCTGGGAACGTAGGAAGAACGCCGGGTGATTTCCAGTGCTCTCGGCGAATCATCAACGGTTTGTTGCGAAGCAGGTTGCAATGGCGGCACGTGGCAGCAGCTCGGCGGCATCAAAACAAAAAAGCCGGCGCGAGGCCGGCCTTTTCCAGTCGCAAGGCCCGCTGTTGCGACGATCAGTACGACGATCAGTATTTGGCGATGACCGGACCGCCAAAGCGGTAGCTGACCCGGACCGTGCCCATGTCGACATCCTGGCGGATGTTGTCGCTGCGGGTGACGGCAATGGCGGTGGCCGGGAACGTAACGTTGCGGTTGCCCATGAACAGATGGTCGTATTCGAAGCCAACGGACCAGTCCGGCGCGAAGCTGAACTCAATTCCGGTTCCGATCGCGCCGCCCCAACGGGTTTCGGTGGTCTGATTGAACACGACACCGGTTGCGGTGAAGGCGCTGGTGTATTTGTTGTCGGTGACTGCGGCACCGCCCTTCAGGTACCAGAGCACGTTGTTCCAGGCGTAGCCGACCTGGCCGGTGAACAGGCCGATGGCGTCGACCTTGGTCTGGTTGGTGTAGGGGATCACCGCCGTCAGGCTTGCAGTCGATCCCTTCAGGTCGGCCCAATCACCCTGGGCTTCGACGCCGAACACCCAACCCGCGCTCTGCCAGCGATAACCGATCTGGCCGCCGGCGAGGCCACCCGTCGCGCTGTGACAGCCCTCGGAATTCGGGGTCACCGCAGCGCCTGCAACGCTGGTGATGGTGAGGCACTCGCGGCTCGATGCGCCGCCGCCGTTGAGGCCAATGTAAAAGCCGCTCCAGTCATACGCCGCGGGGATCATCGTGGGCGCCTTGGCATAGGGCCGCGCGGCAAGGTCTGCCGCGAGCGCGGGCGCCGCCGCCAATGTCGCCAAGCCGAACCCTGCCACCAGAACGTTTCGTATCATTTTCATTCCCCTGCGATTCCCGTTCGCGTCTTTTGGCCCCAGCGCATCGCCAAGCGAACGCGTGAGATCGAAAAATTCTAGCTCAACGGGTGCGAAAAGGCCGTCACCAAAAAACCACATCCGTGGCAAAACGCCTCATTCGGGACAGGCGTGCGCAACATCCGCACACCGTCGAAATTCGATCGAAGCACGAGTCGTGCAAACAACGAGTCATGCAAACAACGAGGCGTGCAAACAAAAAGGCCGGCGCTAGGCCGGCCTTCTCGTCTCGAATTTTGGCGCGTTGCGAAGATCAGTACTTCGCGACGACCGGGCCACCCCAGCGGTAGTTGACGCGGACGGTGACGAGATCGACATCCTGACGGATGCGGTCGGTGCTGAACAGGGTGCCAGCAACACCGGCGACGCCGTTGTTGAGGAAGGTGGTGGTCTTGTCCTGCATGAACAAATGATCGTATTCGAACGCAGCCGACCAGTTCGGAGCAAAGCCGTATTCAACGCCGACGCCGACCGTGCCACCCCAGCGGGTTTGGTCGTTGGCGTCGGATACCAGTAGGTTGGTGCCGGTTGCGAACGAACGGAAACGATCCGAAGTCACGGCAGCGCCGCCCTTCAGGTAGAACAGCGCGTTGTTGGCGGCGTAACCGACCTGACCGGTGAACAGGCCGAACGCGTCGATCCGCGACTCGTTTCTGAAGAGCGGGAAGGCCAGGCTGACATTGCTGCCCTTGAAGTCGGCCCAGTTGCCCTGCGCTTCAACGCCGAACACCCAGGTGCCGGCCTGCCAGCGATAACCGATCTGACCGCCGGCGGTGCCGCCGGTCGCGTCATGGCAACCCTCGGCGGCGAGGAACGTGCCACCGGGCGTCGTGAAGTCCCAGCACTTGTGGCTCGAACCCCAACCACCGTTGGCACCGATGTAGAAACCGCTCCAGTCATAGACCAGAGCGATCGGCGCCGGCGGCGCCTTGGTGTAAGGACGCGCGGCAAGATCAGCAGCGGCTGCGGGAGCAGCCAGCGCCATCAGAGCAACCGTACCAAGTAAAAACCTTTTCATCGCATAATCTCCAGCTCTTGGATCGCTTATCGTTGGTCCCGAAGCGTTTCAATTGTGACGCGAGCGCCGCGTCTGTGCACAGGTCATACCCCGATTCAGCCGGAAATGCCGTCTCCGAAATGCCACACTCGCCGACGAAGTGAAGGCTCCGCAAGTTAGTGATTTGTTTAGAGTATTCGGACCGGGCCCGACGCAATCGGGTTCCATTTTGGGTTCCCGGGTGCCGAAATACCGCCCGGTCCCGGCCCTCTGCGAATCGCAAGGAACAAAACTGGAACATTCTGCCGGGCGATGCTATATGTGGATAACCGGGGGGTTGCCGCGGGATCGCCAAGCGGGCCATGGCTGCGAGCGTATAGGGTCGCTTTCAAATATCCCAAGGCAGATAGCGAAATCCGAAGTGACGGCCGGTGTTCGGCCAGTCCGGCAATTTTGAGTGGAGAGCAGCGATGGCGGGAAGCGTAAACAAGGTGATTCTGGTCGGTAACCTCGGCAAGGATCCGGAAATCCGGCGGACGCAGGATGGCCGGCCGATCGCCAATCTGAGCATCGCGACGTCGGAAACCTGGCGTGACAAGGCGACCGGCGAACGCAAGGAAAAGACCGAGTGGCATCGCGTCGTGATTTTTTCCGAGCCGCTTTGCAAGATTGTCGAGCAGTATCTGAAAAAGGGCGCCAAGGTTTACATCGAGGGCGCACTGCAGACCCGCAAATGGACCGACCAGAGCGGCGTCGAGAAATACTCGACCGAGGTGGTGCTGCAGGGCTTCAACTCGACGCTGACCATGCTCGATGGCCGCAGCGGCGGCGGGGGCGGCAGTTTCGGGCCCGACGAGTCGGGCGGCGATTTTGGTGCGGGCGGGCCATCGAGTTCCGCACCGCGCCGGGCTGTGGCGGCCGGTGCCGGCGCACGCAACAGCGATATGGACGACGATATTCCGTTCTGATCGCAGCACAGGTTCAGAATCGGTTTGCGTGACGCCGGGATAGGCGGTGTCGCGCGAACCGATTCGGTCTGTTTTCAACATTAATAAATTTCCACAATATATTGATTTCAAAGGAAAATCGCGGTTTCGCTGCTGCGTTTCGACTGGCTTTGACTTCAATCGATGTTAATGATATTAACATGATGTTAATGGTATTAACACAAGGAAATCGATCTGGCGTTTCGATCATTTCCATTCCCGATTTGAATTTCTGGAGCGCCCGCAATGAGCCTCGCGCCGCTGCTTGATGCCGCTCCCGCGATTCCCGTTCATGCCTTCGCGGCGATGGCTGCGTTCGCGCTCGGCCTCGTCCAGTTCGCCGCACCGAAGGGAACGCTGCCGCATCGGACGATCGGCTGGATCTGGGTCGGCCTGATGGCCATGGTGGCGATCAGCTCGTTCTGGATCCACCAGATCCGACTGCTCGGCCCCTGGAGCCCGATCCATCTGCTGTCGATCTTCACCTTGATCGTGCTCCCGATCGCGGTATGGCGGGCGCATCATCATGACGTCACCGCTCACCGCCGCATCATGATCTTCATTTTCGCCGGTGCGCTCGTGGTCGCGGGGCTGTTCACTTTGGTGCCCGGACGGATCATGCACGCGGTGGTTTTTGGCCATTAGCAGGTGCCTCGGACAAACGGTTTTTCCGATTCATTTCCAGGCGCCGAAATGGCCGGTTCCGCGGGCCTGGCGGCGGACCTCGGCAACCCGGTAAGTCTCTGAAAAAACGAAGGGAAAAACAGCGCTGCGGAACCGTCTTGGGGTGGTTATCGGAGCCCCGATACGCTATATGATTCCTTGAAATCGAATTGACCGGATTCCCCCTTTGTCTGACCCTGAAGATACCCAGCCCGGCGAGCCGCCGGCGTCCTCCGATATTCGTCCCGTTTCCATTCTCGACGAGATGAAGCGCTCCTACCTCGATTACGCCATGAGCGTGATCGTGGCGCGGGCGCTGCCGGATGCACGCGACGGGCTCAAGCCCGTGCATCGGCGGATCCTGTACTCGATGTACGAGCAGGGCCACACGCCGGATAAGAAGTACGTCAAGTCCGCGCGCGTCGTCGGTGACGTCATCGGTAAATATCATCCGCACGGCGACCAGTCGATTTACGACGCAATGGTGCGGATGGCGCAGGACTTCTCGATGCGAGTCCCATTGATCGACGGGCAGGGTAATTTCGGCTCGGTCGATGGCGATCCTCCGGCGGCCTATCGATATACCGAAGCGCGTCTGACCAAATCGGCGCTCGCGGTGCTCGGCGACATCGACAAGGACACGGTCGATTTTCAGCCGAACTATGACGGTTCGGAAAATGAGCCGTCGGTTCTGCCGGCGAAGTTCCCAAATCTTCTGGTCAACGGTGCCGGCGGCATCGCGGTCGGCATGGCGACCAACATTCCGCCGCACAATTTGGGCGAAGTGATCGACGCCTGCGTGGCGCTGATCGAAGATCCCGCGCTTGGCATCGACGAGCTCATCAATATCGTTCCGGGACCGGACTTTCCGACCGGCGGCATCATCCTGGGGCGCCAAGGCATCCGTTCGGCCTATCATCTCGGGCGCGGCTCGATCGTGATGCGCGGCAAGGTCACGATCGACACCATCCGCAAGGATCGCGAAGCGATCATCATCACCGAGATCCCGTATCAGGTGAATAAGGCCACCATGGTCGAGCGCATCGCCGAACTGGTGAAAGAGAAGAGGATCGAGGGCATCGCGGATCTGCGCGACGAGTCCGACCGCGACGGGTTTCGCGTCGTGGTCGAGCTGAAGCGCGAGGCGATGGCCGATGTGGTGCTGAACCAGCTCTATCGCTTCACGCCGCTGCAGAGCAATTTTCCGGCCAACATCCTGGCGCTGGATCAGGGCCGGCCGCAGACGATGAATCTGAAGGACCTGCTGACGCTGTTCATCGCGTTCCGCGAGCAGGTGGTAACGCGCCGTACCAAATTCCTGCTCAACAAGGCCCGCGACCGCGCCCATATCCTGGTCGGCCTCGCCATTGCGGTCGCCAATATCGACGAGATCATTCGCGTGATCCGCACCTCGCCCGATCCGTCCACCGCGCGCGATACCCTGATGTCGCGCGACTGGCCGGCCAGGGACGTCGAGGCGATGATCACGCTGATCGACGATCCCCGGCACCGGATGGCCGCGGACGGCACCGCGCGGCTGTCGATGGAGCAGGCAAAGGCCATCCTCGATCTCCGCCTGCAGCGGCTGACCGCGCTCGGCCGCGAGGAAATCTCCGAAGAACTCGACAAGCTGGCGATCGAAATCGCCGATTATCTCGACATCCTGCGCTCGCGCGCGCGCGTCCAGGCGATCATCAAGACCGAACTCGCCGAAGTGAAGAACGAGTTCGCCACCCCGCGCAAAACCGTCATCATCGAGCAGGAGGGCGAGGTCGAGGACGAGGACCTGATTCAGCGCGAGGACATGGTGGTCATGGTCTCGCATGCCGGCTACGTCAAGCGCGTGCCGCTCTCGGCCTACCGGGCGCAGCGGCGCGGCGGCAAGGGCCGCTCGGGCATGCAGACCCGCGACGAGGATTTTGTCAGCCGGCTGTTCGTGGCCTCGACCCATACACCGGTGCTGTTCTTCTCCTCGCGCGGCCAGGTCTACAAGGAGAAGGTCTGGCGGCTGCCGGTGGCGGCGCCGAACGGCCGCGGCAAGGCGCTGATCAACATCCTGCCGCTGGAGCAGGGCGAGCGTATCACCACCATCATGCCGCTGCCCGAGGATGAATCCTCCTGGGCCAATCTCGACGTGATGTTTGCCACCACCGGCGGCACCGTCCGCCGCAACAAGCTGTCCGACTTCGTCGATGTCCGCCGCTCCGGCATCATCGCCATGAAGCTCGGGGAGGGGGAGGCGATCGTCGACGTGCAGATCTGCACCGAGCGCGACGACGTGCTTCTGACCGCCGCCGGCGGCCAGTGCATCCGTTTCCCCGTCGCCGATGTGCGCGTCTTCACCGGCCGCACCTCGATGGGCGTGCGCGGCATCGCGCTGGCAGACGGCGACACGCTGATCTCGCTGTCGATCCTGCGCCATGTCGAGGCGACCTCGGATGAGCGGTCGGCTTACCTGAAAATGCGCCGCGCCGTGGCCGGCGAGGTCGGTGCCGAAGAGCCGGCGGACGCTGAAGCCGAGGAGACGTCAGGTTCGCTCCAACTCTCCCAGGAACGCTATGCGGACATGTCGGCGCAGGAGCAGGTCGTGCTGACCGTCTCCGTCAACGGCTACGGCAAGCGCACCTCGTCGTTCGAATACCGCACCACCGGCCGCGGCGGCAAAGGCATCGTCGCGATGTCCGTCAACAACCGCAACGGCAAGCTGGTGGCGTCATTCCCGGTCGAGGATTCCGACCAGATCATGCTGGTGACCGACAAGGGTCAATTGATCCGCTGCCCGGTCGAGGGCATCCGGATCGCCGGCCGTTCGACCCAGGGCGTCATCGTGTTCGATACCGCCGAGGACGAGCATGTGGTCTCCGTCGAGCATATCGGCGATGACGGGGAGAGCGGCGAGAACGGCAACGGGCATTGATGTCCGGCGTCATTCGGGGGCGATGCGAAGCATCGAACCCGGAATGACGCGGAAACCGCTAAATCTCGATCTCGGTCCCGAACTCCACCACCTGCTTGGTCGGCACGCCGAAGAACGCCGCCGAGCGTTCGGCGTTGCGCTGCAGGAACGCGAACACCGACTCCCGCCATACCCACATGCCCGGAACATCCTCGCGCGGGATGATGGTTTCGCGGCCGATGTAATAGGTGATGTCGGTGAGATCGATGCCGGGCAGCTTGCCTTGTTTGCAGGCCAGGATCAGCCCATCATAGATGGTCGGGTACTGCATGAAGCCGTAATGCAGGATGACCCGCGTAATGCCCGGGATCACCTCGATCACCTCGGCGCGCTCCTCATCGGAGATGCGCGGGGATTCCTCGATCAGCACCGTGACCAGCACCACGCGCTGGTGCAGCACGTGGTTGTGCTTGACGAATTGCGTCAGCGCCAGCGGCACGCCCTTGGGCGACGACGCCAGGAACACGGCGGTCCCCGACAGTCTCGCATGACACTTGTTGATGGCGGTCTCGATCAAATCCTCTTCCGGCTGACGCAGGGCGCCGCGGGCCCGCTCGACCAGTCTGACGCCGCTGCGCCAGGTCAGCATCAGGAACGCGACGAAGGCTGCGAGCAGCAGCGGAAACCAGCCGCCCTCGAACAATTTGACCGAGTTGGCGGCAAAGAAGATCACGTCGATGACGAAGAAAAAGCCGTTGACCGCGATCACGATGAACGGCGAATAGCCCCACTGGATCGCAACCAAAGCCGCGAGCAACGTAGTAATCGCCATCAATAGCGACACCGCGATGCCATAGGCGCCGGCGAGCGCGTCCGAGCTGCCGAAGCTCAGCACGGCGCCCAAGGTCGCGGCGGCCAGGAGCCAGTTCACCAGCGGCACATAGATCTGGCCGATCGCATCCCCCGTGGTGTGCCGGATCAGCATCCGCGGCAGGAAGCCGAGCTGGATCGATTGCTGGGTCAGCGAGAACACGCCGGAAATGATCGCCTGCGAAGCGATCACGGTGGCGAGCGCCGAGAACGCGACCAGCGGGTAGTGCAGCCATTCGGGTGCAAGCTGGAAGAACGGATTATCGATCGCGGTCGGATCGGAGACGAGCAGGCCGGCCTGGCCGAAGTAATTCAGCAGCAGCGCGGGCAGGCAGACCGCGAACCAGGCGAGCCGGATCGGGAAGCGGCCGAAATGCCCCATGTCGGCATACATCGCTTCGCCGCCGGTTACGGCGAGGAACGCGGCGCCGAGGATGGCGAAGCTGATGTGGAAATCCTGATGGATCAGGAATTCGAACGCATAGAGCGGGCTCAGCGCTTCCAGCACCGCCGGCGCCTTCACGATGCCATGGATGCCGAGCGCCGCAAGAACGATGAACCATGCGAGCATCACGGGGCCGAAGATCCGGCCGATGAAACCGGTGCCTTGCTTCTGCATGATGAACAGACCGATCAGAATGACGATCGTGATCGGCACCACGGCCGGCGCCAGCGACGGCTCGTCCACCTTCAGACCTTCGATCGCGCTCAGCACCGAAATCGCCGGCGTGATTGCGCCGTCGCCGTAAAGCAGCGCGGCGCCGACAAGGCCGACGACCAGAAGCTGCGCGCGCCACGTCCCCGGCCGGGCATTGCGCGCGTGGAGCAGTGCGAGCAGCGCGACGATGCCGCCTTCGCCGCGGTTGTCGGCGCGCAGGATCAGGAGGGCGTATTTCAGTGAAATGATCAGGATCAGCGCCCACAGGATCAGGGACACCACGCCGAGGATGTCCTCCTGGGTAACCGTTCCGCCATGGGCGGCGGCCTTGGCGGCTTCCTTCAGCGCATAGAGAGGGCTGGTGCCTATGTCGCCATAGACGACGCCGAGGGCGCCGAGCGTTGCTGCGAGGGGGAGTGGGCTTGGATGGCCGGCGGCGATGGCGGGCGTACTGGTCACTGGCAAGACCCCCAAGGACGTTGCATCGCGCCCGCCGGATCATCCGAAGCGCGCGATCAAGCGTCAGTCTGCGACGACACGCCGCAAATTACCATGGGGTGTTTTGTGACTGTGGGGTGGACGGTCCTTATGGGGTGCGGTCAGCGGTAACCAGGCGCGCTTCATGGATCGGCGCCGCCTTGGTGCCGGCAACGCGAAGGCAGGAAGCCTCGAAATTCGGCCAGGCCTGCTGCGAGCAGTCCCTGCCGACCGCGCGGACGTCCAGACGGTCAGCCTTGGCGAGGGCCTGGGGTACGCTGGCTTCCACCTGCGGGGCGAAGCCGGGGAGAATGGTGAGTGCGGTAGCGACGAGCGCAGCAACAGCGATGGCAGAAAGTGCCTTGATCATGACGGTCCCCTGTCATTGGGCCTTCGCGGCCCGTCGTTTCGTTGTGAACTTACTAACCAGCACAGGTTTCCGGCCGTCTTCGCCAAGCCCGAAAATGGTTTCGTCCCGCCTGAGTTTTGTTTCGTCGTCCATTGGCGGACGAAACATTGTCGGTTCGCTAAGGAGACGCCGGGACCCCGGGACTGGTTCATTGACTGACGCCAAATAAAAACCCTGCCGGCTGGGGAACCAGGCTGGCTTGCCGGGCCGCCCGGGGCGGGTTAGAGGGGGCTATGCCCCGTATCGCGCTTTATCCCGGCTCCTTTGACCCCGTCACCAACGGCCATCTGGATGTCGTCAAACACGCCGTCTTGCTGTGTGACCGGCTGATCGTCGCCATCGGGGTCCATCCCGGCAAAAAGCCGCTGTTTTCGACGGAAGAGCGCCTGGACATGGTCCGAGCAGTATTCGGTCCGATCGCGAAGGCGGCCGGCTGTGGCTTCGACTGCACCACATATGACAATCTCACGGTCACAGCCGCCCAGAAGGCGGCCGCGACCATCATGATTCGGGGTCTGCGCGACGGCACCGACCTCGACTACGAAATGCAGATCGCGGGCATGAACGAAACCATGGCGCCCGAGGTGCACACCGTGTTTGTTCCGGCCTCGGTCGCCGTCCGCCCGATCACCGCCACACTGGTGCGCCAAATCGCGCAGATGGGCGGCAACGTATCCGCCTTCGTGCCGTCATCGGTCGCTGCTCAGCTCAAGACCAAATTCGCCAGCTAGCGGGCGTTCCGCGCCCCGATATCCGACCTCTCGACCCCGGAGTTTTCATGATCCGAATTTTCGCCATTCTCGCTGCGCTGGTTTGCGCGGCCCCCGCGATCGCCCAGCCGTTGCCGGCCAATCTCGACAAGGCGAATGCGATCGTGATCGACACCACCAAAGGCCGCATCGTCATCAAGCTCAGAACCGACATCGCGCCGGGGCATGCCGAGCGGCTCAAGCAGCTTGCGCGCGAGGGCTACTACAACAACGTGCCGTTCCACCGGGTGATGGACGGCTTCATGGCGCAGACTGGCGATGGCCAGAATTTCAACGGCACCGGCGGTTCGAAATATCCGAACCTGAAGGCCGAATTCTCCAACGTGCCGTTCAAGCGCGGCATCGTCGGCATGGCCCGCCGCGGCGACAGCAACGATTCCGCCAACTCGCAGTTCTTCATCATGTTCGCGGACGGCTCCAGCCTGAACGGCCAGTACACTGTGATCGGGGAGGTCGTCTCGGGAATGGATGTGGTCGACAAGCTGAAGAAGTCGCCGCCGGGATCGTCGAGCGGTCAGGTCACCGATCCCGACAAGATGGTGAAGGTGCAAGTCGCATCCGACATCAAGTGAGGCAAGGCTGAACCATGGCGGCGCCGCGCAGCAAGCCATTTCCCTGGTTTGCCGCACCGCTGTTGCTGCTCGCATTGTCGGCGCCGGTGCGGGCTGAACCCGAGCGGCTCGACACCATCAGGGACGTCGTCGTCAGGCTGCATCGCTGCTGGAAGCCGCCGCCGCTGTCGAGCGCCAACCCGATTGACATCACGGTCGTCGTCAGTTTCAACCGCGAGGGCGTCATTCTCGGCCATCCCCGGATCACCTATGAATCCGAGCAGGCCAGCGACAACGACCGGGTGCAGTACCGGATCGCGGTGATGGAGACATTGCAACGCTGCACGCCGTTGCCATTTACCGAAGGACTGGGCGGTGCCGTTGCCGGCCGTCCGTTCGCGATCCCTTTCAGAACCCGTAAATCCCCACCCAGAACCGAAGAGAAAAGAGCATGGCTGTCACCGAAAATACTTTGATCCTTGAAACCACCCAGGGTCCCGTCACCATCGAAATGCGGCCCGATCTTGCACCGGGCCATGTCGCGCGGATCAAGGAACTGGTGCGCGAGGGATTTTACGACGGCATCGTGTTCCATCGCGTGATCGAGGGCTTTATGGCGCAGACCGGCTGCCCGCACGGCACCGGTACCGGCGGCTCCGGCAAGAAGCTCAAGGCGGAATTCAACAAGGAACCGCATGTGCGCGGCACCACCTCGATGGCGCGCGCGGCGAGCCCGGATTCCGGCGACAGCCAGTTCTTCATCTGCTTCGACGACGCCTCCTTCCTCAACGGCCAGTACACGGTCTGGGGCAAGGTGACCGAAGGCATGGAGAACGTCGACAAGATCAAGCGCGGCGAGCCGGTGAAGAATCCCGACAAGATCGTCAAGGCGCACATGGCCGCCGACGCGGCTTAACCTCGCGCTGTCATTCCGGGGCACGCGTCAGCGTGAACTATGATGCGCAATTGCGCATCTGAGAATCTCGAGATTCCGGGTTCGCATCTTCGGTGCGCCCCGGAATGACGCCAACGGCCACGCTGGAGCGCATTGCGCCATGCGCACCGATCTCTTCGACTTCGAACTTCCGCCCGAAAGCATCGCGCTGCGGCCGGCGAGCCCGCGCGATTCCGCGCGGATGCTGGTGGTGCAGCCGGACGGTGTGTTGCGCGACCGCACCGTCGCCGAGCTGCCGCAATGGCTGGAGCCTGGCGACCAGCTGGTCGTCAACGACACCAAGGTGATCTCGGCCCAGCTCAAGGGGCGCCGCATCGGTAGGGAAACCGAACCCAAGATCGAGGCGACATTGATAAAACGCCTCGACGGTTCGCGCTGGCAGGCGCTGGTCAAGCCCGCAAAAAAACTGGCGCCGGGCGACGTGGTGCGCTTCGGCAATGAAGGAAAAGTCTGCCTGCTCGGTCACCTCGACGCCGAGGTCGAGGCCAAGGGCGAAGACGGCGAGATCACGCTGTCGTTTTCGTTTCACGGGCCGACGCTCGACCAGGCCATCGCCGATCTCGGCGCGCCGCCGCTGCCGCCTTACATCGCCTCCAAACGCACGCCCGACGATCGCGACGCTGCCGACTACCAGACCATGTTCGCGGCCAATGAGGGCGCGGTTGCCGCCCCCACGGCCGGATTGCACTTCACGCCGGCGCTGGAAGCGGCTTTGCGCGGCCGCGGCGTCGAGCTGCATCGGCTGACGCTGCATGTCGGGGCAGGGACGTTTCTGCCGGTCAAGGTCGAGGAGACATCCGAGCACAAGATGCACGCCGAATGGGGCTGCATCTCGCCCGAGACCGCAGCGGCATTGAACGCGGCGCGCGCTAAAGGCGGCCGCATCGTCGCGGTCGGAACCACGTCGTTGCGGCTGTTGGAAAGTGCTACCGCCGAGGACGGTACCATCCAGCCGTTCGACGGGGAGACCTCGATCTTCATCACCCCGGGCTACCGCTTCCGCGCGGTCGATATTCTCTTGACCAACTTCCATCTGCCGCGCTCGACGCTGTTCATGCTGGTGTCGGCCTTCGCTGGCCTCGAGACCATGAAACACGCCTACGCCCACGCGATTGCCGGCGGTTATCGCTTCTATTCCTATGGCGACGCCACTTTGCTGTTTCGCAAGTAATTGAAGCGTAACCTTCTGGCGCCATTGATTCGACGCGTGGCTGGCCCGTCATGATGGCTCGCATCAGTGTTTTGCGCGCAGTGAACCGCGGTCGCGTTCGCGAGTTCAATGCATCACGGAAGGAACCCCCGTTGGGGGCGCCGGAAGTTGAAACGGGATAAGCAATGACGGTCTGAATTTACGTCGATACCGGCAAGCTGGTTGGCGACCGCGATCACCTGAAGGTCTTTGCAAACGAGGACGCGGTCGAAACGTGGTTTCAGGAAAACGATCCGGAGCACGTCGCGTTCGAATATGAGGTTCTGGAATGAACCGTATCGGTCCTTTCCGATCTGCGAATGTCCCGCGCTAACTCCTATACGAGCGGCTCGAGCAGCAGGCGGACCAGCAAGGGGCCGGCAATCAGCAGCACAAGCAGGATGGCACGAACGGACGACGATCTGATTTCACCGAGCAACGTCAGCCCCGCGAGCGGAAAGAGAGCCGCCAGTGGCAAATAGTAGCGCGGGTAAGCGGAACTCAGCCAGCCGAAGTCCACATGGAGCCTATAGTTGAAGATAACATGGATCACCAACGTCCCGGCAAATGCCAGCGCGCCGGCGACAATCACAACATCGAGCGCAGCTGCATTCCCGGAGACGATCCGCCGGATCGCCAGCAGGGTCCCGGCATAGGCGCACAGCGCGGACGCGATTGGGATCAGGAATGCGCAATAAGATGCGTCGAGTGCCTTCCACGGCGGTATCCATTCAATCGTAAATTCCGTGATGAAATGGCTGATATAGGCAATCGGTCCCAGGTGCTCAGCGTGATCCCAGCCGAACAGCGCTGCTTCCATTCTGACCTTGGTGATTTCCCCCACTGTCATCGGAGTCGGGCTGCCGTACTGCGCAATCAATGCAAAATAGGGGGCGCAGGCCAACAGCGCCGCGACCGCGATCGGTGCGATCCACCGGGATGGCACGCGGCCGCGCCACAGCAACCACAGCAATACGCCGCCAACAAGTCCCCCGGCCAACAGCAGTGCGGTGAACTTCGCCCACGACGCAACAACGACGCCGCCGAGGGCAGTCAAAAGCCAAGTCCGGCTGCCGCTGAGCAGGAGTTGATAGGCGCCCAGCGTGGCGATCGCTCCGCCAGCGAAGGCGGGGTTGTCATTGCTAACGGAGCCGGCAAGGAGAGTCAGCAGTGGAATGCAGGCGATCGGAACGATATAGGCGCAGAACGTGGATCGCGGCAGCCCCGCGGCGAGTCCAATCGCCATCAGCGCTGCGAGCCCGATCGTGTCGAGCGCTACATTGAGCAGGCGATAGAAGATGATCGCCTCGGGATGGCCTTCGAGGGTGGGACCCAGCCGAGCCAATAGCAAATAATACGGCGGCGGGTGATTGAGATAGTTGACTACTCTGGTGAAGCGGAAGCTTGACGGGTCGAGCATCGGCATCTTCGCAAACTCGGGCCATATATCGCCGGAGTGCTGGAGATACGCGACATAAGATACATGCGCCACCTCATCGAAGCCCTGATTTATATCCCTGTGAATAGTGCTGAGCGCGGAGATGATAAACAGGAAGAGCACGAACGCGCTAAGGCGCCAGTTGGCCGTCGCCCGAACTGCATCTTTTTGGTCGTGTGATAGCGTGTAAAAATGATCTGGCACGGTCATCGTACTAGTGTGCACATCACACATTAAGCAATTCTTATTCAATCAGTGCCGTGATCCAGCCTTCGAACGCGAAAATTAAGAAATATATTATACAGCCGAGCCGAACGGTCGGAGCGCTTCTAAATGCGCCTACAGTGTGAGGCAGAACGTTGAGGGTAAGTCCAATATGACGCGGATCGGCACTCGCGCAGAAGTGTGGATTTCCAACGTGGTTGCTTCGTTCGCGCGTTACGTCGTCGAACGCACACTGCCCGAGTCAGTTCCGATGCTGATGCGCCGTGATGCCGTGATGGATTCCTTTCACTACGCCAAAGAAAACATGAAGGGCGCGTATGCGTTCTTGGATCGATTTGACGGCCTAGCGCTCTCCATCAAGGAAGCCAGGAGACGATTTCCTTCCCGCAATCGCGTCCTGGAATTTGGAGTCTACAAAGCAGGAATGATTAACTACCAGGCCCGAAGATTTCCGGAACTGCAATTCGTCGGCTTCGATAGTTTCGAAGGTTTGCAGGAGCAATGGAGCGGCATGGCTCCTGCGAAAACTTTCGATCTCGGCGGCAAATTGCCGAAGGTCCGGCCTAACGTTTTCCTGGTGAAGGGATGGTTTGCGGAGTCGGCGTCGCGCTGGAAAGCGGAAAACCCCAGCTCCGATATCCCTCTATTGGTGCACGTGGATTGCGACACTTACGCTGCAACAGTCGATGTGCTGCAATCATGTGCCGACTACGTCGAACATGGCCTCGTCCTGCACTTTGACGACTATTTTGGCTTTCCCGATTGGAGAACCGGCGGATTCAAGGCGTTGCAGGAGATCTCGGAAGAGCGGCGTTGGCGCCTGACCTATCTGTCCTATGGCACCAAAGAGGTGTCGGTTCTGGCGGAGGCCGCCTCCGACTGACGTCGCACACAGTGCGATACGTTGACGTCTCATTAATGCTTTTTGCACGCGGCGATAAGCCGGGCGTTAACAAAGATCTGCGCAAATGCCATGCGAAAACCGAGGGATCGCGCCGCTCATGACCGTTGACGCAGAGATTTTCGTGATCGGCGCCGGCCCCGCGGGGCTGACCGCGGCTTATTGCCTGACAAAGGAAACGCCGTCGGTCATCGTGATCGAAAAAGACCCGCATTATGTCGGCGGCATCAGCCGCACCGTGCGGCACGGCAACTTCTTGTTCGATATCGGGGGCCATCGCTTCTTCTCCAAAGCAAAGGAAGTCGTCGATCTCTGGCATGAGATCCTGCCGAATGATTTCATCACGCGACGGCGGCTATCGCGCATCTATTATGCAGGAAAGTTCTATTCTTATCCGCTGAGCGCATTCCAGGCGCTGCGCAATCTCGGGATTTTCACCAGCGCCGCCTGCATGCTTTCCTATGCGTTTGCTAAGGCTTTCCCGGTAGCGGCACCGCGCAACTTCCATGACTGGGTTCGCAACCGGTTCGGCGAGCGGCTGTTCCAGATCTTTTTCAAGACCTACACCGAAAAGGTGTGGGGCATGTCGTGTGACGAGATTTCCGCCGACTGGGCGGCGCAGCGGATCAAAGGCCTGGACCTCCGTGTCGCGGTCGTGAACGCGCTGGCGCGTTCGTTCCGGCGCAAGCCGAAAGCCGAGGCGACCGGCGACGCTGTCGTCAAGACCCTGATAGAAACATTCCAGTACCCCCGCAAGGGTCCCGGCATGATGTGGGAGGCCGCGGCGGCCAGGATCACGGAGAGTGGCGGCCGAATCTTGATGGGCCGCGAACTTGCCGAGCTGGCCTATGACGCAGTTCAGAAGCTCTGGCGCATCGAGGTTGCGACCGTGGACGGCCGGCGCGAAAGCTATACGGCGCGCCACGTCGTAAGTTCGGCGCCAGTACGCGAGCTGGTGCAGAAATTGTCACCGAAACCGATGTCGCTGCTGCATGCGCGCGAGTTGCGCTACCGCGATTTCCTCACCGTCGCGTTGATGATCAACAAGTCGGATGTGTTCGACGACAACTGGATCTATATTCATGACCCCAGCGTGAAAGTTGGTCGCGTGCAGAATTTCGGTTCTTGGTCGCCCGAAATGGCGCCGGCCGGGATGAGCTGCCTGGGACTAGAATATTTCTGCTTCGAGGACGACGGCCTGTGGACGATGTCCGACCAGGAGCTCATCGCGCTCGCTACTCAAGAGGTCGCCAAGGTTGGTCTGGTCTCGGCCGCCGACGTGGTCGACGGCTGCGTGGTGCGGCAACCCAAGGCCTATCCGGTCTATGACGATGTCTATCGCGAGCACATCGCGACGATTCGGCGCGACCTTGAGCAAAGCTGTCCAACCCTGCATCTGATCGGCCGCAACGGAATGCACAAATACAACAATCAGGATCACGCCATGATGACCGCAATGCTGACGGCGCGGAACATCCTGGCGGACGAACGCCTCTTCGACATTTGGCAAGTCAACGAGGACGCCGAATATCACGAAGCTGGCGCATCGAGTGCGCATGCCGCGCTCGCGAGCGGGCGCCTGGTGCCCCTCAAGGTGAACACCCGGGCGGCGTGAAGCACGTGCTCAGGGGCCGATCTAGCGCGTGAAGCGTAGGACCTCCTACTCTCGGCCATCGAGGGACTACCCGCCCCCCTTGACCGCGGGTAGGAGGTCCTACACCTCGCCTCACGCCATCACGCGCTCCGGCAACAGCTCGGCAATCTGGATCGCGTTCAATGCTGCCCCCTTCAATAGCTGGTCTGCGGCCACGAATATCGAGATCGAATGGCCGGAGGGGTCGCTGAGATCCTTGCGGATGCGGCCGACCAGCACGTCGTCCTGGCCCGATGCATCGATCGGCATCGGGAAATAGTTTTTGGCCCGGTCGTCGACAATTCGCACGCCCGGCGCGTTCGCCAGGATGGCGCGGACCTCGTCTTCGCTGATCGGCCGTTCGCATTCGAACGTGATCGCCTCACAATGGGCGCGCAGCACCGGCACGCGGACGCAGGTGACGCCGACCGCGATCCGCTCGTCCTCAAAGATCTTTCTTGTCTCCTTGATGACCTTGGTCTCTTCGTCGTTGTAACCGGTCGCGGGATCGATCGCCGTGTTGTGGTTGAACAGGTTGAACGCGTAGGGATGCGGCATGACCTTCGGCTGAAAGGCCTCGCCATTGAGATAGGCGCGGGTCGATTCCACCAGTTCCTCCATCGCGGCTGCTCCCGCGCCGCTGGCCGCCTGATAGGTCGACAGGATCAGGCGCTTGATGCGGTTGTTGCGGTGGATCGGCCACAACGGCACCAGTGCTGTGATCGCGGCGCAGTTGGGAACGGCGATGATGCCCTTGTGCTCCCGGATACGGCCCGCGTTGATCTCGGGGATCACCAGCGGCACGTTCGGATCCATCCGGAAGGCGGAGGAATTGTCGATCACCACGGCACCGGCCTTCACCGCGATCGGCGCGAACTTTCGGGAAATGCCGCCGCCGGCCGAGAACAGCGCGATATCGACGCCGTCGAACGAGCGCTCGGTTAGTTCTTCGATCACGACCTTCTCGCCGCGAAAATCGATGGTCTTGCCGGCCGAGCGCGCGCTCGCCAACGCCTTGAGCTTGCGGACCGGAAAGGCACGCCTGTCCATGGTGGCGATGAACTCGGCACCGACGGCGCCGGTCACGCCGGCGATGGCAACAACGGGATCGTTCTTCACTTTGGTCTCCATCAGGCAATAAAAAAGCCCCGGTCCTTTTCAGGCGGGGCTTCGGTTCAGATGATGCGATCGTCCAGACTACGCGCGCACGGCTCCCGAGCCCCCGGAGGGTGCTTTGGTTTTCGCGGTACGTTTGGTGGTCGTGATCATGGCGCGGACTTATGCTGAAAAGTTTGACCGGCGTCAACGGCTTTTGGGCCGAAAATCGGCATCAACGAGGTTGAACAGGGGAGCATTGTCACGCCATAAGCTGACGCATGAGCCTTCCCGATCATCCTGCCAATCATTTCGATCTCCTTGCCACCGAGGGCGCCGCGCGCACCGGCCGCCTGACGACCCCGCATGGCCAGGTGCGGACGCCGGGCTTCATGCCGGTCGGCACCGCCGGCGCCATGAAGGGCATGCACTGGCGCGAGGTGCGCGAGGCCGGCGCCGACATCGTGCTCGGCAATACCTATCATCTGATGCTGCGGCCGGGGGCCGAGCGGATCGCCGGCCTCGGCGGCCTGCAGCGATTCACCGGATGGGGCGGCCCCATGTTGACCGACTCCGGCGGCTTCCAGGTGATGTCGCTGTCGGAGTTGCGCAAGGTGACCGAAAACGCCGTGACGTTTCGCTCGCATATCGACGGCGCCAAGGTCGAACTGTCGCCGGAGCGTTCGATCGAGGTGCAGCGGCTGCTCGGCTCCGACATCGCCATGCAGATGGATGAATGCGTGCGGTTGCCGGCCGAGCGCGGCGATATCGAGCGCGCGATGCAACTCTCGCTGCGCTGGGCGGAGCGCAGCAAGCGCGCGTTCGAGACCGCGCCCGAAGGCTACATGCTGTTCGGCATCGTCCAGGGCGGCGACGTGCCCGAACTGCGTCACGCCAGCGCGCGCGGGCTGGTCGAGATCGGCTTTCACGGTTACGCGATCGGCGGGCTTGCGGTTGGCGAGCCGCAGGCGGTGATGCTCGCCATGATCGAGGAGACCGCGCCCCGGCTGCCGGCGGATCGGCCGCGCTATCTGATGGGCGTCGGGACGCCCGAGGACATTCTGGAGGCGGTGTCGCGCGGCATCGACATGTTTGACTGCGTGATGCCGACGCGGAACGGACGTCACGGCATGGCGTTCACGAGGTTCGGCCAGATCAACCTGCGCAACGCCCGCCATATCGACGATCCCCGGCCCCTCGATGACGCGAGCCCGTGGCCGTCAACGCGGAATTATTCGCGCGCCTATCTGCATCATCTGGTCAGGGCAGGCGAGACGCTCGGCGCCATGCTGCTGTCGGAAATCAACGTCGCCTATTACCAAGAGCTGATGCAGGGCATTCGCGACGCGATCGCGGGCGGGACGTTTGAGGATTTCCGAAAACAAACGCGCGCCGATTGGGCGCGCGGCGACATTGCTCCGAGGTGAGTCAGTTACAGGCGAACCTCTTGACCGAATGTTTGGTTACGAAACCGTAACCACAGGTGTCGCAGGTCCAGAGATAGCTGATCAATTCGTCGTGCAGATAGGCAGACGCTTCCGCGGCGACCATGGAGTCGGCGCATACCGGGCAGGTCGGTAAATCACATCCGCGCGGGTTGGGCCTGGACGCCGCGGTCGACAGGATTTCAGCAAGTGCCGGCATCGTGACCTCCTTGCGCTCTGAACCTGAACTCATCTGATACGCAAACTATACACTCACTTGTTTGACGTTGTCGCAACACAAATGCGTAGGTTTGACGTTATTTGACGCTGCTAACATTTTGCAATGCAGCGAAATTTTGTCTCCGGTGTTTCTGGCTTGCACACAGGCGTGCACTGCACCTAACCTAGGAACAGCGCAAATTCCGCGCACATTCTCGCCAGGGGAGTCTTTGATGAACGCGCCAACGGCAACGAGTGCAGTGCAGCGTCCCGGGCGGGGCCGCGTTTTCGACTCCATCGTCGACGCGGTCGGCGACACGCCGATCGTCCGGTTGCGCAGACTGCCGCAAGCCCACGGCGTGCACGCCACCATCCTCGCCAAGCTCGAATATTTCAGCCCGGCCGCGAGCGTGAAGGACCGTATCGGTGCTGCGATGGTGATCGCGATGGAGAAGGCCGGCGTGATCAATGCCGACACCGTGCTGATCGAACCGACGTCGGGAAATACCGGAATTGCGCTGGCGTTCGTCGCGGCCTCGCGCGGCTACCGGTTGAAGCTGGTGATGCCGGAATCGATGTCGATCGAGCGGCGCAAGATGCTGGCGTTCCTGGGCGCCGAGATCGTGCTGACGCCGGCAGCGCAGGGCATGAAGGGCGCGATCGCGACCGCCGAGGAATTGATCCGCACCACGCCCAACTCGGCGATGCCGCAGCAGTTCAAGAACCTCGCCAATCCCGAAATTCACCGCCGCACCACGGCGGAAGAAATCTGGAACGACACCGGCGGCAATATCGATTTCTTTGTTGCCGGCGTCGGCACCGGCGGCACCATCACCGGCGTCGGACAGGTGCTGAAGCCGCGCAAGCCTTCGCTGCGCGTGGTCGCCGTCGAGCCCGAGGAAAGCCCGGTGCTGTCGGGCGGTCAGCATTCGCCGCACAAGATTCAGGGCATCGGCGCCGGATTCATTCCGGACATTCTGGATCGCTCCGTGATCGACGAGATCATCAAGATCAACTCGTCGACCTCGATCGAAATCTCGCGCGCACTCGCCCGCAATGAGGGGATTCCCGGCGGCATCTCCTCCGGTGCCGCGATCGCGGCGGCGCTGCAGATCGGCAAGCGGCCGGAGAGCGCCGGCAAGACCATTCTCGCCATCGTACCGTCGTTCTCCGAGCGCTATCTGTCGACGGCACTGTTTGAAGGAATTTGATAATGGCCGATCAACCGAGGCGACCGAGAACCCTGAACGATGCGCGCTCCGAGGCCGAAGCGGCGTTCAAGCGCACCACCACCAAGGTGGTGGAGGCGCCGCCGAAGACGGTAGCCATTCCCGGCGTCAAGGAACTGGTCTCGCTGCGTATCGACCAGGACGTCCTGCAATACTTCCAGGAGGGGGGTGCGGGCTGGCAGGACCGCATCAACGAGGCGCTGCGAAAAGCCGCCGGCAAGTAGGCGGGTCGCCGGCGGACAAGGAAGTTGAAATGTGCAGGCTGACGTCGGGCGGCGACAAGTTCGTGAAACTGACGGCAGGGCATGCGGAGTCCACGCGATCCGCCCCCGAATGAAAAAAGCCCGGGTCGCTGCCGGGCTTTTTCCTTTGATATGGCCCGGGCCTAGCGGAACATTCCGCCGACCACGCCGCCGATAAAGGCGCCGGGGTTCGGACCGCCGCCACCGCCACCGCGATAGTGACGGCCGCCACCGCCTCCGCCTCCACCGCCGCTATGGCGTCGGGCAGGGCGATCGTCGTCATCGCCGGAACTGGCGGATGTCGTGGCCGATACGATCTCGGTCAGCAAGGCCTTATGCTGCAGCTTGTTGAGGTAACCGCTCTTGGGATAGCCGCGGGCGGCCTGCCAGCGGGTGATCACGGCGCGGGTCGCTTCATCGAACTTGCCGGTCACCTTGGTGTCGAAGCCGAGCCCGGTCAGCCGGCGCTGCACGTCGCGGCGCTGGCCCTTGTCGAGGCCGATCTGGTCCTCGGTGGTCTGGTTCGCTTCCGCGTTGAAGGTCGCGGGATCGATGCCGGTGGTCAGGTTGCGGGTCGTGGTGCTCGGGCCGTTCTCGAGGGCTGCGATCCGCGACAGCGCCAGCGGCCTGAACTGGCCGTTGGGATAACTGGATAGATAGGCGTTGAGCTCTTCCGGCTTGTTGGAATCCTTGATCGAGCGCCAGAACTCGAGTTCGACGTCCGAACTCGGAGCGGTGGCTACGGCAACCGGGACGGACGTCGCCGCCGCCGTATTGGCCGCAGGTGCTGCGACCGGGTTCAGATAGACAGAACCGATCAGGTTGGTGTGGCCCCAGGGCAGTTGGCCCTTGTTGGTCTCTTCGTTGACCTGGGCGCGGACCTTGGTCATCGCCTGCTGGATCTCGACGCCGGGGGTTGCGATGTTGGCGATCAGGGCGCGCGTGAACGGGCTGTTGGTGCCTTCCTGACCGTCGAGCGCGGTCTGCCCCGGGCCGGTCGCGAATGCGATCAGGGTACCTTCGCCGGATTTCATTTCGGCAAGGCCGGTCTGCACCGAAACGCTGCGGGTGGCCGAGTTCGACTTGATCTTGGCGGCGAACGGATTGTCGCGGCAGGCATCGAGGAACACCAGCTTGACCTTGGCGTCGCTCATGGTCTGGTCGAGCGTGAGGTCGATATTGATGGCGGCCCCTAACTTGACGTCCATTTCCGATTTGACGTCGGCGTCAACCGGCAACAAATAGTTGGTGCCGCTGATGGCGATGCCGTGACCGGCATAGAAAAACACGGCCACATCGGCACCCTGGGCTTTCTTGCCGAAGTCGAGCAGCTTTTCCGTCATCTTGTCGCGGGTGAGGTTGGTGCCTTCGACGACTTCGAAGCCGACATTGCGCAGCACGCCGGCCATCGCCTTGGCGTCGACCGGCGGGTTCGGAAGCTGGGCGACGTTCTTGTAGGCGCCGTTGCCGACGACGAAGGCGACGCGTTTCTCGGCGTTGGCAGCACTGGCGGTGAACGTGATGCAGATCAGTGAAGCAATGAGGGTGAGGGTGCGCATCTGAAATCCCCAGGCAGAATCGAAAAAACTTTGGCTACAACGCTGATCGCATATTACACGAAAAAGCCACACTTCGCGCCCCCAAAAAGGGGGACTTGCCCAGAATTTGAAGACGCGCACCCGGCGCTTCCGACGGTAACCGCCGGCCGCGCATGCGCGCGTGATCCGCATCACAATATTCGGCGACAGTCGCAGGAAGAATCAGGCGCCGGCCCGCGCCGGAACCGGACTATTCGGTTTCAGGTTCAAGAGATTGCCCATCAGGATGAGCGCGGCGCCAAGCACCGTGAACAGGTCGAGCCGTTCCGAATAGATCAGCCAGCCCACGGTTGCGGTCAGCGGGACCCGCAGGAAATCCATCGGGATCACCACCGTCGCGTCGGCATGTAGCATCGCGCGCGCCATGCAGTAGTGGGAGAAAGTGCCGCAAAACGCGATCACGACGACCCAGCCCCAGATGTAGGCCGGCGGCCAGGTCCAGACATAGAGCGCGGGGAAAAATCCCGCCGCCGTCTGCACCACCAGCATCCAGAAGATGATCGCCAGCGTCTGTTCGGTTCGGGTCAGCGACTTGACCACGGCGATCGAGATACCGAAGCCGACGGCCGCGGCGAGCGCGATCAACTGGCCCGGGTTGATCTCGCCGGTGGCGGGACGGACGATCACGATCACGCCGACCAGGCCGAGCGCGATCGCCACGATCTTCCAGCCCGTCATGCGTTCACCGAGAAAGAATGCGGCCAGGATCGCGGTCCAGATCGGCATGGTGAATTCGATCGCCACCACCTGGCCGATCGGGATCAGCGTCAGCGCGAAGAACCAGCCGAGCTGCGAGGCGTAATGGAGCAAGTTGCGCGCGATATGCACGTGGACCCGCGCGGTCTTCACCACGGAAAATCCGCCGTTGATCCGGATCAGGGGGTACAGCATCAAGAGGCCGAGGATCGAGCGCATCTCCATCAGCTGAAACACGTTGAGTTCACGCATGCCCTCGCGGCCCGCGACCGCCACGATCAGCATTAGAGCGAGCCAGCCCGCCATCCACAGCGCGGCCATCGATTTGGATTGTGTGCGGTCCATCGGCGGAGGAAATACCGGCTGGTCAACGAGGGGAGGCCGGTATCGGCGAGTTGAGGCTGATTTGCAACGCGCAAATGTGCTGACGCAGTGATGCGCGTTTCAATTTCGCGGTGGGATTGGCCGTTCGATTGATGCTAAGCATCGGCTGACTTTACTCGTCATTCTGGGCGATGCGAAGCATCGAACCCGGAATCTCGAGATTCCGGGTCTGGTCCATCCAAGTCGGCTGTTGCCGACTTGGACACCAATATTGCTGAACTCGGGTAAACCCGAGTTCAGTGGACCATCCCGGAATGACAATGAAAATTGGGAGGACTTTGCTGATGCGTATCCTGCAACCGGCCGAGTGGTCGAAACCCCGCGGCTTTTCGCACGGCGTCGAGGTCGACGGTCCCGGCAAATGGATCGTGCTCGCGGGCCAGACCGGCGGCGACGAGAAGGGCGAGTATCCGCCTGACATGGCCGCCCAGGTCGGCACCGCGCTGACGCGGATCATCAAGCTGCTCGGCGAGGCCGGCGCAGGGCCCGAGCACATCGTCCGCCTGACCTGGTATTTGACCAGCCGCAGCGAATACGAAGCGGCCGGCGCCGGCATCGGCGCAGCCTGGAAGGAGACGCTCGGGCGCAACTTCCCGCCATCGACGCTGCTCTACATCGACGGACTTGTCGATGTCAGGGCCAAGGTCGAAATCGAAGTCACCGCTTACGTGCCCAAAGTATAGAAGGCACAGGAAAAGCCAGAGAGAGTTTCATCAATGACCAATCGATCCACTGCTGCGGATTATGTCACGGCCTTCGCCACCGGTTGGCCCGAGAACCAACCCGACATCATGGTGCTTTCGCTGACCACGCACAAAGGCGTGCAGGACTTTGCGTTCAACAAGGAACAGGCCCTGTTAATCGCGAGAACCATCAAGGAAACCGCGGCGAAGCTGGCGAAACCCAAAACGAGCTAGTGACCGATCGACCGAATTGCGCCCCGGGCTTTGCCCGTGGGCGCAATTGGAGCGCTTATTTCGAAAGCGCCATATGGACGGATCTGAACACGCTGTCGGCACTCATGTCGACCGTCTGCTTGTTGCCTGCGGTTCGCAGCGAAATCCTGGCATTGAACGCGGCCGCGCTGGCCACAACCTGGAAGTTGCCGCCGCCGCCGCGGCCCTGCAGGCTGCCGCCGATGTTGCGGCTGCTCTCGGTCCAGTTTCCGGAGACCGCGCCGCCCTCGGCGACCACGTTAGCCGCGAGGTTGAACTTATAGGCGTCGCTGGCGCAGGTGAGGCTCATCTCCATGTTGGGCCCGATGACCCGATAGATCGCGCGGCAACGGATGCGCTCGCTCGACCCATCGTCCAGCGTGACGGTGCCGCCACCGGACCAGCTGCCGGCCATGCCCGCGAACGGGTTGGACTGGGCGTGGCTGGTTGAGGCGGTGAAGGCCATCATGCAAAACGCGACGGCTGCCAATATCAGCCGCCGCGTATGGGCAAAGAGTTCCGACGTTCGGCTCGTCTTACTGGCGGGATGCTTCCCACCGACCGCTACAAGGTACACCAGCTGATGCCCCATTCCATTTCCCCGATCCGGAGTTGCCACTGAGTTGACCGTTCGCATATGCACCATTGATCGAGACTCGCACAAGTCCCCCGCTTCCGACGCTGCCGGAGACCGGGGCGCCGGAGGCCGAAACCTTGCCCTCGGTGACGGTCAAGGTTGAAGTGGTCTGCGCATCGCAACTGCCGGTCTTGGTGACGACCGTGACCTGCCAAAGGCCGTCATAGGGCTGCTGGGCGGAAGCCGGAGCCGCCGCAAGGGCCGCCGCTGAGGCGAGGAACGAGGCAAAAAACAGGTCGCTAATGCGATTGTGGCGCATGGATCAAATCCCTGACAAATGTGTGTGATGAGGCGCCTTATCCGGGCACAATGTGTTCAAACTTTGGTGCGGCGCAGCAACACAGAAAGTTCCTGTGAACTCAAACACCTCAAGGTGAATCTGGTTCCGGGCCGGGAACAGAAAACTCGTCGTCGGCGAAAGATTCGCGAAAATTCGCGGGCATTGGCGTCGAAAAGCCTAGTGTTTACCATCGCCCAGGCTTGGGGCGTTGGTTGCAAACTGCTCGTCCTGCGGCTTGGCCGGCAGGGTTTTGTGGATTTTGGCGTAGTCGATGACGTCGCCGAGCAGTTTTTGGCCGAGCGGCGCCAGCGCGCGCTCCCATAATTCGCGGGCGGTCTCGCCCTTCTTGACGAAGACCCACTCCTGGGCCGCGATCGCGCCGGCATCCATCCGGTCCGCGAGGTGGTAGACGCTGCCGCCGGCGATGGGGTCGCCTTCCTTGATGGTCCATTCGATCGCCGCGATGCCACGATGGCGGGGCAGCAGCGAGGGGTGATAGCCGATGCCGCCGAGTTTGGCGGCGGCCAACGCCTCCCGGGTGACCCGGGCATGACTGTGCGCGGTCACGATCAGGTCGGTATTGGGAGCGATCTCCGAGGCTGCGACGAATTTGGGGTTGGCCTGGACGACAACCTCGATCCCGGCGGCTTTGGCGGACGCGGCCAGCCGGTCTTCGCCGTCGTGAACGACAACCCTGACGATGTCGACGCCGTGTTGCCGCAGCGTGTTCAGTGTCGTCACGCCGAAATGGCGGGAGCCGACCAGGGTAATCCGCATGTTGTGCTGTCCGTTATGATCGAAACTTCGTGCCCGTCGATAACACGTCGCCTGCATCTGTCACGCCGCCGGCCCTCCGCGCAGCGGGTTATCAACAGCGCGCACCGGGCGGGGCTGAACGCGGCGGCCGGCGAGGCGTAGCCGGCACGTTGAGGCGATCCAGGCCGGCGCCCCGGTTGGCCATGAAAATATGCGGCGGCCGCAGGCTTTTTGACAATGGCAAAACTGTGTTGCTGCCCTTGATTGCTTCGGGACGTGCACACCGTCAAGGCGGGCACCAACTATCGCTTCGGCTGGCTGCAGCAGCCGCGACCGCGCCAGCCATTCAGGCGAGAATGCGAAGCTCGGGTTTGCTGAAGGTGCGGGCGGAACGGTTGACCGGCTGGGACCGGCGCTCCGCGGCCTTTTGCAGATAGGATCGCAGGTCGGCGCTACACTGCTTCATCTGGTTGCGCAGTTCGCGGCGGGTAAAGGCGGTGAGGGTTGGATCGCCCAATTGCTGCCAGGCCGCCCGTAACCGCTGCTGCAGCGCGTGTATCTCCTGATCGACGATGTCGGGCTCTGTCATTCCGGTGGAATCTCAAAGCGTGATCGCGTCGGGATTAATGCTGATTCTCGATCCGATGCCCATCCCCGGAAGATTGCGGGCGGGAACAAGCGGCTTATATCATCGTTGGGCTTGCGGTTTGGAGCGTTTCAATGTCCAGCAGTTCGGCGATCGTTCTCACCTTGTTGTTTGGCAGTTTGATCGCATCCCCCGAAACCTTGGCGCAAGGCGTGACGCTGGCGCAGCTAACGCCGCCCGCGGGTTCGGCCGGCGCAGGCAATTCACCCATCAGCGGCGTGCCGTTCGGGCCGGCCAATCCCAGCGTGCTCAGCGACCCCAGCGGGATCGGCAATGCGTCGAGGCTGCCGCCGCTCGGTACCAATACCCCGGCGCCCATCATTCCCGCACCCGCAATCGCATCGCCCCGGCCCACCACAACGCCGGTCGTGGGCGCGTCACAGCAGATAATCATCCCGGTTCAGACGGACTCACGCAGGAGGCCGTCCCGCGGCCGCGGTCGCGGCCGTGACCAAGCGCAAGTCAGCAAGTTCACGGGCATCTGCCGGGGGTGTTAGAGCTTAGGGGCCGCTGAGAGTCTGACTCAAGATGCGATGCCCGATGTTCCGCTGGGTGAATTTTCGCCAAAAAGTTCGCTCAGTTTGATCGGGCCATTCCGGGGGCATCCCATGGTCTGGCCGAGCCTGATGGAATGTCGTGCGGCAACGTCGTGCACCGGGGATCGCTTGGTCACGACGACTAGAACGTGGGGAGGGCCGGGCATTGTCAAAAAAGGGCATTACAGGCCACGACGAATGGGTGGTCACCGAGGCTTTGGCGACGGCACTGGTCGCGCTGGAGCAGCTCCCGCCGAAGCACCAGCCGCGTCCCCATATGGAGGACATCAAGAAGCTGTTGGTGGCGGGTTGCCAGCCCGGCGCGATGCCGCTGCATCTGGCGCAGGCAAAGTGCAGGCTGTTTCCGGACAAGGATCCGCTGACCATCTACCGCGAATACGGCCTTGAGGACGGCCAAGGCTGAGCCAAGGCTGAATGGAGCTCCGCGGTCAGCGCCACATACCGCGCATGCGGGCGCCGATATCGATGCGCGGTCCCTGGTTGGCCGCGCGCGCCGCGGCCGCGGAGGCCGGCGGCCAATTGGTCCGCTCGAACATCGGCAGCAGGGATTCTGAAATGAAGCGGGACCGTGAGGCGTAGACGTGGCGGTCGCCGAGTGAATTCTGGCCGTGAGTGAAGAAGCGTTGCGGCACAATGAGGTGCAGATCGTCCTTGGCGCGGGTCATGGCGACATAAAGCAATCGCCGCTCCTCCTCCAGTTCCGCCGAAGTGCCCGCGCCCAGATCGGACGGCATGCAGCCGTCGACCACGTTCATCACGAACACCGACTTCCACTCCTGACCTTTGGCCGAGTGAATCGTCGACAGGATCAGATAATCCTCGTCGAGCAGGGGCACGCCGGCCTGGTCGCTGGTGGCGTCCGGCGGATCGAGCGTGAGCTCGGTCAGGAACCGTTCGCGCGAGGGATAGCCGGCCGCGATCTGCTCGAGCTGGATCAGATCGGCGCGGCGAACCTCGGCGTCTTCGTGAATGCGATCCAGATGCGGCTCGTACCAGAGTCTCGCGCGCTCGAGATCGGCGGGCCATTCGCCATAGCGCAGATTGCCGACCGCCTCGGTGAAGTCGCGCCAGTCCGCGCCGGCGCGGGGCGGCGACGGCAGGCCGCACAGTGCTGCAAGCGGATCGGCGGCCTCACTCATGAGGTCGAGCACGCGCTGCGCCGACGCCGGTCCCACGCCCGGCAACAGATGCAGGATCCGGAAGCCTGCGACACGGTCGCGGGGATTTTCCACGAACCGAAGCAGGGCCAGCATGTCCTTGACGTGGGCGGCGTCGAGAAATTTCAACCCGCCGAATTTCACGAAGGGAATGTTGCGGCGGGTCAACTCGATCTCGAGCGGACCGCTGTGCGAAGAGGTGCGGAACAGCACGGCCTGCTGCTTCAGCAGCGATCCTTCCTCGCGATTTTCAAGCACGCGTTCGACGATGTAGCGCGCCTGGTCGGCCTCATCGCGCACCGCGACCAGTTGCGGCTTTCGCGTCGAGGCGCGATCGGTCCAGAGGTTCTTGGTGAAGCGCTCCCTGGCCAGCCCAATGACGCCGTTGGCGGCGGACAGGATCGGCTGCGTCGAACGGTAGTTGCGATCGAGGGTGACGATTTCTGCGTTTGGGCTGAACTGGCCAGGAAAATCCAGAATGTTGCGCACGGTCGCGGCGCGAAACGAGTAGATCGATTGCGCGTCGTCGCCGACAACCGTCAGTCCGCGTCCGCCGGGCTTGAGCGCCAGCAGGATCGACGATTGCAGACGGTTGGTGTCCTGATATTCGTCGACCATCACGTGATCGAAGCGCGAGCCGATCTCTTCCGCCAGCGCAGGCTCCGCCATCGTCTGCGCCCAGTAGAGCAGCAGATCGTCGTAATCGAGCACGTTCTGCTTCTGCTTCGCGTCGACATAGGCTGCGAATAATTGTTTCAGTTCGCTCGACCAGCCGGCGCACCATGGAAAGAACTGCCCCAGCACCTGTTCGATCGAGATTTCCGCATTGACGCAACGCGAATAGATCGCAAGGCAGGTGCCCTTGGTGGGAAAACGCTTCTCGGTTTTCGATCGTCCCTGCTCGTGCCGGACCAGGTTCATCAGGTCGGCGGAATCCTCGCGGTCGTGGATCGTAAAGGCGGGATCGAGACCGATCCGCTCGGCATATTCGCGCAGCAGCCGCGCGCCGATGCCGTGAAATGTGCCGGCCCAGTTCAGCGCGTCGGTCATGACCCCGGCCTCGTCGCCGAGCACTTTGCGGGCGATGCGTTCGACGCGCGTGGTCATTTCGGCGGCCGCCCGGCGCGAGAATGTCATCAGGAGGATCCGCCGCGGATCCGCGCCATGGATGATCAGATGCGCGACGCGGTGGGCGAGGGTGTTGGTCTTGCCAGATCCGGCGCCGGCGATGACGAGAAGCGGCGGTCCTGCCGAGGCATCCGTTCCCACGCCATGCTCGACCGCGCGCCGTTGTTCGGGATTGAGGCTTGAAAGGTAGGCTGCGGGCACCGTCGAATCATTCCTGACATGGGCGCCGGAGACTCGCCGTTTCTCGTTTTGTTCGCAAGTGGCGGAAGGCGCTGCCTGTATTTGACTCAGTGTCCCAAGCGGAATTTGCCAGGACGGGTATCCTGATCAGGACGGCCTTCTCGAAAACAAAACGGCCCCACCGATGGGGATCACCCGTGAGGCCGCCGATGGCCGGGCCCAAGCGGGGTGCCTGTCCAGTCATCAATTCCGGATGATTGCATACAACGCGGCAGCCGCAATGGGGTGTTTTACGTATCCGACGTCGTCATCATCGCTTCAACGCAATTCACCCTGCGGTGCTTAATAGTAGCGGCGCCTCGGACGACGTTCGTAATAATCGTCATCGTCATATTGGGGACCGCGATAGATCCGGCCCTGTTGAAATTGCTGTGGCACCGTGCCGTTGGGGTAACAGAGGCCATCCCGAATATCGACGTCGGCACCGTTGCCGCACGGTACTGGGTATCTGCCACCGCGATACACGGGCCCCGGATATCGCCGGGCTGCCTGATCTTGTGGAGCGAGATAACCGTTGGGGTAGCAGAGCCCGTCACGCGCACTGAGATCGAAACCGTCCCCACACGGCGGCGGATGCGCATAGACCCGGTACTGCGTTTGAGTCACGAAGGCTTCGCCTTGGCTCGGCGTGCGGACGGGACCGCCCAGTTGAGCAATGAGCGCGACGGCGGCAAGGCTCACGAACATATTTTACGTTCCCCCCAATGATGACCGGAGCTTCATCCGACGGCAAGTTGCGGTCAAGGCGGCCAAGCGCCACTGCCGGCTCGTGTGCACGCCTTTCGGACCGGCCAAACGCCCCGCGATAGGGTGCAGCCATGGCCGGGGACGCTATTCCTAGCGGCTTGCGATTTGTTCTCTTTTCGTTCACATTAGGCAAAACCGCGAGTGAACGTCATGGACGCCGAAAAAGAGCGTGAAATCATTCGTCTGTGGAACCGGCTGCGCCTTCTCGAGCGGGAAGGCCGCGCGACCGCAGCCATTCGCCGGCAGATTGAAAGAGCCCTGATTGAAAGAGCTCTGGCCGAACGGGAACCGCATGCAGCTTGATGATGTCAGGTCCGAAATCGAACGGATGCGCGCGCAGGTGAACCGGCAGCGCGGGGAAATCCGCCAGCTTCAGCGGGCCGGAATTTCCACGGCCGCGGCCGAGGCGCTGCTGGAGCGAATGCTCAACAGGGTCGACGAGCTGTGCACCGAACGCGACCGGCTCAAGAAGGAACTGGAACCGGTGAAGCGCAGGGCTCTCGGCGGCCGGAGCTGGTGACGCTTCATGAGGCAGTCATCGTTTCGATCTACCGATGCGGGGAACCGAGTCGCCGCAGTCGTTTGAGCACGCTGTATCGGATCGGCGTGCCGTTAGAGAATGATACAACCAAGTGCTGATTTAAGGCTGTTTACAAACGATCGTGAATCGAAGATTTTGCCTTGATGGATCGTGGCATGCGCAAATTGAAAATTGGCAGGATTTACCGGCTCGAATTCCCTGGAATTGCCGCACGAGTCATCGAACCGCCTGCCGGCCATAGTTCCGCAAAGTTCCCGTTCCTGGTGGAAAGTCTTTTTATTCGCAGCCGTTGGTACGTCAACGAACTCGGTGAGCCCGATAACGTTCACAGCCCCAAGCTGGTTGTTCCGGACGGGGATTCGGAACCTCCGCGCCCGGTTTCAAATTACCCGGTGTCGAATTAAACAACGGATGATAGTGAAACAACGGATCACGCGTCGTTGGTCCGCCCCGGATGCTTGGTTGCCCCCGAAAGCGAACCATCGATCAGAAGCACGATCTGCGTGATAGCCTCACCCCGGCTCTTCGTTTCACCAGTCTTGGTGGTGAGGTCGTCGAGGGTCACGGCCCATCGCCATGAATTCGGCTCGTCGCCTTCGAATATCAAATATTGCTTGCCCCGATATTCCATCGAAAAACACTTCAATTAATTGCGCATGACGGCTAATTGCACATGACGGCGGCGGTTCAATTCACCGATAATGCATCCGGCAATATCCGATTTCATCGCTCGAAGCGACTCAGGTTTCTCGTCTGAGCAGTCTATGCAACGCCCGAACGGGCCCCAATTCCGCGCGGTACCGGTTTCGCCCGCCGCAGCGTGTTGGTATGCATGCGTGATGGCGGGCATAGCGCGTCCGCATGTCAAACGGATGTGAGCCGCCATCGGGCCGCTCGGGCAACGAAAAAGGACCAAAAGCAATGATCGAACAGGTTGGCATCATCGGGGCAGGCACCATGGGCAACGGCATTGCCCAGGTCTGCGCCGCCGCAGGGCTCGGCGTGACCATGGTCGATGTCTCGGACGCCGCCGTCGCGCGCGGTCTGGCCACCGTGGGCACGAGCCTCGACCGCCTGGTCAAGAAAGAGAAGATCTCCGCCGCCGAGAAGGAAGCCACGCTGTCGCGCATCGTCGCGACGACGGACAAGGCGAAGCTCGCGCCTTGCGACCTCGTGATCGAGGCCGCGACCGAGAACGGGGACCTGAAGGTCAAGATCCTGAAGGATATTTGCGCGACGCTGAACCCGCGGGGACTGATCGCCACCAACACCTCTTCGATCTCGATCACCAAACTCGCCGCCGCGACCGACCGGGCCGACCGCTTCATCGGCATGCACTTCTTCAACCCGGTGCCCGTGATGGCGCTATTGGAACTGATCCGGGGCCTGCAAACCTCCGACGACACCGTCGCCAAGGCCGAAGCGTTTGCAAAACGGATCGGCAAGGTTTCGATAACCGCCAAGAACAGCCCAGGCTTCGCGGTCAATCGCATCCTGTGCCCGATGATCAACGAAGCCATCTTCGCGCTGCAGGAGGGGATCGCGACGGCGGAGGAAATCGACGCCGGTATGAAGCTCGGCTGCAATCATCCGATCGGCCCGCTGGCGCTGGCCGACCTGATCGGCCTCGACACGATGCTGTCGGTGATGGAGGTGTTCTACAAGGGATTCAACGATCCCAAATATCGTCCGGCCCCGCTCCTGAAGGAGATGGTCGATGCCGGCCACCTCGGCCGCAAGACCGGCAGGGGGTTTTACAGCTACGGCACGTCGTGATGACACACAGGGCGCGGACCTTCGCCTTGCGGGCAAAGCGGAAGTTTTGACGTACCGACGGTAACCAATGCTTCGCACCCTCCTGCTGGGAAGGAGCATGCAGGCCCTGATCGACACCATCAAAGCCGACACGTGGCCCTTTATCGCCGGCGGTATCGTGCTCGTGGTGATGATTCTGTCCGGGTTCTTCGGCAACGATGACGGCACCGAATTCCCCGACATTAGCGGCTGGGACTGAGAGGGGCGCGCAGCCCACGGGCCGAGCCTATTTGCCTGCCGCAGTTTCCAGGCAGTGGTTGATGTGCACGGCCCGGTCCCTCGGCAGCACCTTGGCCTCATCGGCCTTATGCTGGCATTCCACCATTTTGACCTGTTCGGCGCGCCGCTTTTCCGCGGCTTCGCGAAATTCGGGCGCGACGGAATTTGGGTCTACCAGCTTTTGGGCAACGCCCGGCTCGGCAAACAGGATCGCCGCAGAAAAAATCAAATATCGAAACGAAGGCATGGCAAGCCGCTCCAGGGGCCGACCGGAAGGGGTCACCGGTTGGTAGCTCCGCCGGCGGGCGGCGCGTATGAAGGAGGTCACATTCCGCGGGAGACAGTGCTATCACCCGCCCATCCCAACGGAGGCTCCGATGCGCATCCCGGCTTTGGGGATTTTGACGATTGTGTTGCTTTTGACGGCGGCGCCGGCCCGGGCCCAAAGGTATGATCCGGACTATCCCGTCTGCCTGCAGACCTACGGCATCGGGGGAGACAGCATCGGATGCGGCTATACCTCGCTGGCGCAATGCGCGCAGTCGGCATCGGGGCGTTCCGCCCAGTGCATCGTCAATCCCTATTTTGCAGGCGCTCGCGCCCCCGCGGGAGCAAATTACCGGCGGCATCGCGCTTACTGAATGCATTGCGGCCGGTGGTCCGGCCTCATCTCCAGGTATCGATCAGTCTGCGCCGAAGCAGGTTCGGCAAACCCGGCAGGAATTGACATGCGGATAGAAGCGGTGGTCACCGAGGGCGGTGGCTGGGCGAGCGGCAGGACCAACCCGAACGGCGGTCCCGGGACCATCGAACTTCAGAAGCCGCTGATACGGAGCTATTTTCCCGAGATCATCCAGTGTCACAACGGCACCATCAATTTGCAGCTGGATCGTCCGCTGCAGGTCAGGCTGCCTGATATCGTGACCCCGCCGCTCGATTGGAATCCCGCCGCCTTTCCCGATGGCGAGAGGTTCGGCATAACGGCGATCGAACTCGATCTGGCGGGAAAATCCCACAGGGCATGGCTCTATACGGCCGAACACTCGCCGCATCGCTTCAACAACGTCGCGGAGGTGCTGACCGGGACGCTGGACGGAATTGCACTGGGGGTCAGGTGCGCCATCCATGTCAGGCGCGTGAGCCAGCTCCTCGTGATCTGACGGTCGGCGCAGGCCACCCGAAGCATCGCGCGGCGGCTCCAATGCCCGACCGCTCGTCGGCGGGATTGGATCGCGTGCGGACTACGGTGAGGCGTGAGGCTTGCCGTTACTTTCGGGACCGCTTTTTGCGTGGGCCAGGTTTCGCATAATATGGATTGACCACGCACTGGGCGGATCGGCCCGACGCCGACGCCGCACATTGCGCCATCGAAGTGTAGCGGCACTCGAAGTAGAAGTGCACCATGTCGTCGTAGATCTGCAGGCAAACCGGGTAGTTTGGATCGTAGGTCTGAGCCCGTGCAGGTGCGGCAAACAAGATCGTGCCGACCGCGAGTACTGTGCAAAGCAAACGTGCTGCGTTCTTCATCTCAGGCCCCGATTTGGTAGTCGGAAATTCTAGATTGCGTTGCGACCATGACACAGATCAGCAAATGCCTTTGTGCTGAAATTTGATCGACCCAGGGCGATGACTGGAGAGCCAGGGGATTTTAGCGCGCTTCAGGTGGCGGGCGCCATGGCCAAGGGGGAAGGGTGGCGACGTTCGACTCTCGCCCGTCTCGTTCTCCATTTGCCTTCATTTGCGTCGGCTCATCGTTGGGCTCAACGTCCCTCTTTCGGTTGAATGCGAGCCCGATAAATCCAATCGCCAACAGGACGGTGCCGGCTATGATCAGCCAATGTGGATATTCCATTTGAAGTGGATAATCCATTTGAAGCATTCCCAGCTCTCTCGCAGGTTCTGGCTCCTTGAGTATCTCCGCACTACATTCCGCGCGGCGCCTGCCGCGCGAGGGCGCTGTCATTAACGCCAACCCTACGGCGGTGCGCAGGCGAGCACGACGGCTCAAATGGGGCACCTCGAAAGAGCGAGCGACCAGGAGCCTATCTGCGTGCTACCAAGCGGATGTGCCGAACCTGTTTTTCGGCATCGACGCATCTCCGCGGCCCCAGCCTTCGGCCCCCCTGCTGGGGCCGGCTCTTTGAAGCCGCGCTCTCCCGACCAAGACACCTACCGGCCGCCCGACAGAGCCGAAATCGCCACCACCGCGACAATCAGAAGCTTCGCAAAGATTGCGCGCCGGCCGAGCGGTTCATTCCAGAACCTCATATTCGAACCCTACGCCTTCCGGATCGTTTTGCTGCAGCGAGGTTTCCGCGAGGTAAATCCAGACCGCATTGCTGATCTCGCTTCAGCTTCCGGCGCTCCCAACGGGGATCCCTCAAACTCGCGCTGCCAGCCTTTGCCCGCCATCAGTGACGCCGGCCACGCTTGTCGAAGGCTGTCAGCGACCTACTCGGTCAATTTAAACGGCCCCAACCGAGGGCCGCCAACCCGATCGATACGGGTTTTCCTCCAGCAGTCGGGGGGGCACCTTTCGGCTGGAAGCGTCGTATAAGACGTTCTGCCGAGCCGATTGTTCCCTGAGATCTTGAGGCGACCGCTCATCGCGAACTCCAGCCCTTGCTGAACGGCACCGCGTGGACGGGATACCCGGACGAGGGCCTTTCCACCGCAAACAGCGGCCTGACATCGGCGCCGCCGTGGCCGCAAGCGGGCGAGCGGGCACGCAACATTAAACCGCGGTGCCAGCCGATCGGCAAATTATTAATCCCTTGGGGTTCGGAACGAACGCGAACCGCTGCCGGTCGAGCCTATGACCGCCGGGGCCGAATGCCGAGGCGGTTGGCGCATATGCTGCCGTACATTCCCACCGCGCCGGCGAAGCCGCCACCCGCATTCGAATCCTCGGTGTTGAGCTGGCTCACGACCCCGGTTTTCGAGGCGATCACGCTCACTTTGCAAAAGCGGGTGCTCGCGATTGCGCTGCCGTCTCCGCCGACGGCGTTGGTCTGGTTCCCGAGCTGCCAAATATACGATGTGTCGCCGCTATTCATCTTGAAGGTGGATGCCGGCGGCCCGAAGTCGACGACGAGCACGTCGACATTTTGCCCGATGTAATGCTCACCCAAGCGAGCCACGACCTCTTCGCGCGAAGCCGCGCAGCCGCCAAGAATGGCGCAAAGCACCACAATTCCCAGGACACGCATGAAATACCCCCCGACCCAGATCCATCCAACCGCAACTCTTGGTGGAGAGCAAGTCTGGACGCGCGAAAAGCCGCCCGCGAAGCCCTCAATGCCGAATGAGGTTGCTTGCAAAGCCGATCGGCACGCCGATGGCGACGCCAATGAATCCGTACAGGGCAGTAAAGAATATGGCAGACATCACGCCGGTGTTGGTAGCGAAGCCGTAGCAGGCGCCGAGCAGTCCCAGCGCGAGAGACGTTACCGCCAAATTTCGATCATTGAGACGTTCGATGCCGATCTTGCGCGGCGCGCGGTGTCCTATGCGCACGGGACCGGCTGGCTCCCGCGAGCCGCACACCGGGCAGGCCCGCGCACTTAGTGAGACAGGCTTGCCGCAATCGTGGCAGGTGACCGTTCGCATGTTGCTGATTTCAGACATCGAAGAGGTATGATCCCGCAAGCGGGAGAGGGCAAGAGATGCTTGCGCGAAACCACCCCGAAAGGGGTGGATTTTTAAGTGTCACCAAAAGCGCTCCAGACGCCGATCGCTATGGGGATGAGACCGACGCAAATCCATAAAGCGGGCGCGCTGGAGCTTAGGCCGGCAATAAGGATCGAAACACCGAAGCCGACGATTAAGGCTGAGATCGCATAGGCGGCCGCTTTGTCCATGCTCGATCCAGCGAAACTGGGATCGATTGCCACTGCTACTACCTGCTACTGGCCAAAACGTTCCAATCGCTTCAGCGGTCCAGGACCGTTACGTTTGTTGAAGTTTGACTGCCCGGATTAAGTTTAGCGGAAAGATTGTTGTATTTTCTCTCGTCCGTTTCCATCGCAAGCCGCAACCCCTCGCAATTCTGAGGCGAGGCCGCATTAGGATAAGCTTGGTGAGCGCGGAGGGACTCGAACCCTCGACCCCATGATTAAAAGTTATGTTTCGGCCATTTTCGTAGTGTGCTCTGATTGTTGCGAAAATGGCAAAAACCATTGAACCGCAGACACTTCTTCCGTAAGCTCATGTTACCCCAAATATCCCCGTGTAGCACCGAATTTGCTACACGGTGCTACACGGGCGCTACACGCAGACCCCATGACAACGGCGGCAGACCCCATGATGAAAGCAGCAACGACCGGCAAGAAGCCGGTCAAGATCAGCCAGCGGACGGTCGCGGCCCTGACGCCCGGCCAGACGATCTACGACACCGAGATCAGGGGCTTTCGGGCGGCATGTTTGCCCAGCGGGCGCGTCACCTTCGGCTACCAGTACACGGCGGCGGGCAGGAACGGGCGGCGGCCATACATGGCGCTCGGGCTGTTGGGCGAGGTAACCGCCGAAGAGGCGCGCGTCGCCGCCAAGCGACATGCCGGTAAGGTCGCCGATGGCCGCGATCCAGCGGCAGAGCGCGACGTCAAGGCGGCCAAGACGCAGAACACCGTCAATTTTGTCCTTGACGAATGGCTCGAAAAATATGCGCGCGATCCCTCTGATCCGCTCCGCAGCGCCGACGCGATAGCGGATATTTTTGATAGGCATGTTCGCCCCGTCATCGGCGACGTGGCGATATACGATCTGCGGCGCGACGAACAGATTAAGGTGATGTTCGAAAAGGTCAGGGCAAACGGCGGCACCAAAGGCGGTGGCCCGATGGCCAACCGAGTCCATGCCCATCTGCATACAGCGTTCGAGTGGTGGCGCGACCGGGATACGAAATTCATCACGCAACCCCTGCCGGGCAAGAAGCCCGCCGGGGAAAAGAAACGCGATCGGTATTTGCCGTTTGACGAAATCCTGGACCTGTGGCGGGCGAGCGACGAGCTGGAGGAGCCATCCCGTCAATATTGGAAAGCGGTTTTGTTCTGCGGCGGCCGCCGCAGCGAAGTTGCCCGGATGCACACCGACGAGATGGATCGGGCACGAGCCAATTGGACGGTTCCAGCAGATCGGTACAAGACCGATCTCGACCACCTCATTCCCCTGACTCCATCCTTCAAGCAATTGCTGCCGCCGATCCCCAAGAATGGTTTCGTGTTTTCGACAACCGGTGGCGAGAAGCCGATTTCGGGCTTCAGCAAAATGAAAAAGACAATCGACAAAAAGATCGCCGAAATCCGCAAGGCCGAAGGCCGGTCGCCAATGCGGCCATGGCAAATCCGCGATCTGCGCCGATCGTGCCGCACGCTCATGATTGCGATCGGCATCCCCGAGACCCATGCCAAGGCGGTCAATGGTCACGTCATCGCCGGTATCGATGGCGTCTATAACGTATGGACCTACCGCGACGAGAAGGCCGCCGCGATCGAGAAGTTTCTGGCGCACATCATGGGGCTTCTGGATGGCGGCCCTTCGCCGGATGAAGGCGAGCCAGCCAACGTGGTTTCGTTTCCGAAAAAATCAGCGCCTGCGACGGCCCGGCGACGGCGCGCCAGTATCAACGGTTGAGGCGCGCTTCTGCGCTTCCAGCCATCGATCGAGATCGAGCGTGTCATAGAGTACGCGCTTGCCGAGCTTGATGAACCTGGGGCCGCCGCCGGTTACCCGCAACTTGTCGAGCGTGCTCTTCGCGCACGGGATGTAGGTGGCGGCTTTCTTCGTATCCAGTCTCGTCATGTCGCACCGACCTTCGTTTGGTGACCGTTGCTACTATGGCGATGCCTGGTGGTTTTGGCGAGGTGCGGAGAGTGTCAACGGTGTTGAGATCGGTGTTGAAGAACGAATCTTTTTTCGCGCACGTCGGCATATCACCAACTGCGGCAACGACTCCGCCGAGCGCAACGTCGCGTGTTTCGTCTCATTGCGTCCATTGTTGTCCCAAACCGTTTCTACCTCGCCCATCGCTGCGTTCGAGGCCGCGCACCGCGCGCAGCCTCATGAGTCGCGCCAAGGTGCTGCCCGACAATGCCGAGCGCGCGCTCGGCCATGTCATCGGCGGGGTCCGCGAAACCTATGATCGCTACGAATACCTCGTCGAAAAGCGCGATGCGTTCGAGGCGCTGGCCGTGATGGTCGCGAGCATTCTCAATCCGACGGAGTCGAACGTCAAAACGATGCGGAGCGCGTGATGCCGATGCTGTTGTCGCTGCCACAGGTGTTATTGCTGTAGTCGCCTGGCGGCCGATCCCATGCAGCATCTTTTTTTCGTGCACGTTCAACATCACCAGCACCGACATCGTCGGCGATAACAATATCGGCGGTGTCGTCGTCGCCGATATCCATCGTCGGCGCGTGGTGTTGTCGTCCGCAATTGTCCAAAACTGTTTTACGTTCGCGCCGATGAGATCGAGAAGCGTAAGAAACTCTTACGGTGCAGGGATAACTTGAATCTTTGCGCTTTCAATCTCATTGACAAAGGGGTCTTTATCGATAGGTTGTTCCTCGTCACCGACGTGGTGATTGGCACTAGCGCGATCCCTGTGGTCTCCAGACTTCAGGTCAGCGCGCTAGCTCGCGATGAGCGGATCGATCTCGCCCGGACTGGGGGCGGCTCAAGACGATCCTGCATAGATGGCCAAGGGCGGTCCTCATTGGAGCTGTGCAGTGCCGGGTAAGCCAATCAAACCTACCGAATTGCTGTTTCATCCGACGCGGCTCGGGATCATCGCGCATCAGATGCGCTCCGGCGACGCCTCGTTCACCGAGGTCTATAAAGCGCTCGGCATCAAGTGGCGCGGCGCATTGGAGTTCCACTCCAACATGCTCGCCAGGGCCGGCTTCATCAAGCTGGCGAAGTCCGGCGTCGGCAATCGGCGCAAGACAATGTTCGTCATCACCGACCGAGGGCGTCAGGCCTTCGCCCAGCACCGTGCCGGAATAATCGCAATCACGAACATTCAAATGGAAACGGAGGCCGCCGCATAAATGAATTGACCCGCGCGATTGCTCGACACGGGCCAATTGGGATCAATGCGAGAAAGACCTGAACACTCTTCTCGTAAATCTCAATGCCCCCGAATGCAAGAGCCAAGCGCGGGCAAGACTGTTGATCGGTCTTGCATGCATGCATTGGGATTTGGTCTGCTCGGCGGTTCCCGCAAATCCTCATCAGCATCAAGGTCCGGTCGCAAGAATAGCGACGGGTCGAGATCGGCCGTGATCCCGTCGCCGGCCTCTCCAATGATGCCGCTGATGACGACCGCGGAGCGCCGCCCTCTCTAACGCGGAAACAAAATGAACGCCGGGCAACGCTGCGCCAATTGCGACCCGGGACGTGAGAACCAGAAGCCAATCGGCCGAAGTCCTCTTGTGCCTCGCGGCACGCACTGCGAACGGACCAAGCGTCCGCAGCGGGCGTATCCGGTTGTGCCCGGCGTTGGAATCATCGAATGCGCTTTGCGATCCTGGCGCATCTCGAAAGTGCGCGGGCCGCAATGGAAAGGTTGTGCCGCGAAGAACTGAAGACACAGGATCCTAGGCGGACCCGCCCGGCAAAGGGCAACTGCAAGGGAAAGAATCGATGACGACGATCAGTAGCGCTGGAGCCATGCCTCGCACCGGAGGTGGTATCCTCGCCAAGGAACGAACGATTGCGACCGCCGGCTTCAACCGCTGGCTGGTGCCGCCCGCCGCGCTTTGCATTCATCTGTGCATCGGCATGGCCTACGGCTTCAGCGTATTCTGGTTGCCGCTCTCGCGCGCGATCGGGCTGACCGCGCCGAAGGCGTGTCCCGACATGACGCTGGTGCAGGAATTGTTCACGACGACCTGCGACTGGAAAGTCGCGAGCCTCGGTTGGATGTACACGCTGTTCTTCGTATTCCTCGGCGTCTCGGCCGCGATCTGGGGCGGCTGGCTAGAGCGCGTCGGGCCGCGCAAGGCCGGCTTTGTCGCCGCACTGTGCTGGTGCGGCGGTCTCTTCCTTGGCGCGATCGGAATCATCACGCATCAACTGTGGCTGATGTGGCTCGGCTCGGGCGTGATCGGCGGCGTCGGCCTCGGTCTCGGCTACATCTCGCCGGTCTCGACGCTGGTGAAATGGTTTCCCGATCGCCGCGGCATGGCGACCGGCATGGCCATCATGGGCTTCGGTGGCGGCGCCATGATCGGCGCGCCGCTGGCGAACCTTCTGATGAATTACTTCAAGACCCCGACCTCGGTCGGTGTCTGGGAAACCTTCGTCGCGATGGGCGTCATCTACTTCGTGTTCATGATGATCGGCGCGTTCCGCTATCGTATTCCACCGGCGGGCTGGCGTCCGGAAGGCTGGACTCCTCCAGCCAAGGCCAATGCGATGATTTCGCGGTACAACGTTCACCTCAAGGACGCGCACAAAACGCCGCAATTCTGGCTGATCTGGTGGGTGCTCTGTTTGAACGTGTCGGCGGGTATCGGCGTGATCGGCATGGCTTCGCCGATGCTGCAGGAAATCTTCGCCGGCAAGCTGATCGGATTGCCGGATGTCGGCTTCAACGCGCTCACGGCCGCGCAGAAGGCGACGATTGCGGGTATCGCAGCCGGCTTCACCGGGCTACTGTCGCTGTTCAACATCGGCGGCCGCTTCTTCTGGGCGTCGCTGTCCGACAAGATCGGCCGCAAGAATACGTACTACACGTTCTTCATCCTCGGCATCGCGCTGTACGCGCTGGCGCCGACCTTTGCAGCGATGGGCTCAAAACTGCTGTTCGTGCTCGGCTTCGGCATCATCCTGTCGATGTATGGCGGCGGCTTCGCCACGGTGCCGGCCTATCTTGCCGACATGTTCGGCACACAGTACGTGGGCGCCATTCACGGCCGTCTGCTGACGGCCTGGTCGACGGCCGGCATCATCGGTCCGGTTGTGGTCAACTACATCCGCGAATTCCAGCTCGCGGCCGGCGTGCCACGCGATCAGCTTTACAACACCACGATGTACATCCTGTGTGCGATGCTGATCGCGGGCCTGATCTGCAACTATTTGATCAAGCCGGTCGATCCGAAATGGCACATGAGCGAGGCGGCAGTCGCAAATCTGCAGGCGGCGAGCGCGAGCGCATTGGGACCCTCCGGATCGTTCGGAATCGGGTTCGGCGGGCTCGACGCGAGGGCCGCACTGTTCTGGGCATTCGTCGGACTCCCACTTGCATGGGGCGTCTGGATCACGCTGCAAAGCGCGGCCAAGATTTTTTGATGTTGATTATTAAAGGCCGTGGGGCGGTACCAACCTCAACGCTGCACGGCATTTCCGTTTCCCCGTTCGCCAAGGCCAACGCAAGCGCTTGGGCAACCTGGCGTGGTCGAAGAACCTGGCATGCGGCCGAGGTGCGCTCGATTTCAGACATTTGCGGCTCCCAAGTTGATCAGCCATAGATAGGGGTGCCACTGTCGACGCTCAACCAATGCCGGACCGGCGTCCCCGGAAAAAAGCGAAGCGAGCAGCCCAGCCAAGTTAAATGGCCCGCACGCCATTGTCTCATCGAGCACAGTCTGTTTCGAGTCACCAAATGAAATAGTGAGACAGCAAATGAAACAGTGAGACAGTACAGGGTCGCGACCGGGAGCCGCGCTCCGAAAGGGGCGCGACCGTGGATTTCGACCGTGGCTTTTCGACCCCGATCGCAAAACATAACGCAATCAACGCGGTGAGGAGGAGGGGATGTCCGTCGGGTGAGGAATTAGGATGTCGACGAGGGGACCTAGTGCGGAGCGAGCTGATTTCCGCTTAAGGCACTTTTCGGCCATGCTATCGCGGTCTGACGATGTCCGCTGTTAGTCCAAGACCTCCCATCCATGTCGTCTGGATCGAGTTCGGTGCCAAATACCTCGCTCATGACTGAGTCAAAGATGCGATCAACCTCAAGGACGGGCAGTGGCTCTCCTGTCTCAACTCAAAGGGTCGTTTTGATTCGGTACGGTGAGACACTGAAACACCAAGCTTGCCGGTCGCGACCACGTTGCCATAGGACGACCACGCCCTGCCGGTGTCGGTTCGAAGGCGGAGCCCAACCGGATCCCCACCAATTCCCCACCAGTGCCGAACCCATTCCCCACTAGTAGCCTCCTGGGAGATCGGCAAATGCCCTGCCGAATGTCCGTTGTTGGGAGAACAGCGGAAGACATATACTCGCACTGAGCTTTTCCGGTTTTGACCCAGAGCCGACCTCGTCATCACAGGGCACTAAGCCATTTTGGATTTCCGCGATTTTGGATTTCCGTGATTTTACGAAAAAAACGCCTCATTTGGAATGTAGGGGAGTATCATTCGATGAGGGTTCGCCATGGTGGGAAAATTAAGTCGTGCGCTGCGTCGCGTTCCGACCCATTTCGTCGACATAAAAGAGAATCCGAGGTGGCTTCCCATGTTCGCGTTGGGGAGGATCATGTTCTTTCGGAACTTGACCTGGTCCGCAACGAAAGCGTCGGGAACATTCGATTCTACGAGCAGCCTTTTTCCGAATATTGGAACAGACGAAGTAGTTGAAGCGCTGCGGAACAAGGGACTCTTCCGTGGCTTGCATCTGCCCGGCGCGGTGACAGACGAAATTCTTTCATTTGCCGAATCGACACAATGCTTCGGCAACTTCGATCGCAAGATTGAATTTTTGGCGGCTGACCATGCTTCGATCGAAGCTGCGATCGGAAGAGGCGTTTTAACTGGGCACTTCTTTGAGCGGGTTCTCAACTGCGACGCCGCGATCCGGGTTCAAAAAGACCCTCTGCTGAAACACGTTGCGCAAAGCTATCTTGGAGATCAAGCCCACGTTACGGCAACCAGATTATGGTGGAGTTTTCCTGCGAGTGGGACAACAGAAGCCGATTTGCATCTTGCTTCCCAAGAACGGTTTCACTTCGACCTCGATGATTGGAGACTCATCAAATTCTTCTTCTACATTCAGCCCGTGGATGAGAACAGCGGACCCCATTTCTATGTAATCGGAAGCCACTCTCGCCGTGCCTTGAGGCATCAATACACTCTGCTAGTCGGACATGACGCAAGCGACGTCGAGGCGGTTTATGGCAAAGCGTCGATTGTGAAACTGACTGGTCCCGCAGGCTTTGGATTTGTGGAAGATCCCTTTGGCTTCCACATGGGCTCTTTGGTCAAGAGCCACCCTAGACTGGTTTTGGAAATAGCGTTTGGGGTAAGCCGCAACCTTCATCGGCGCTTTTTCGGTGAGCCCCACCCCAAGACGATCGCCGCACCTTGAATCCTTCAAACGATTGAGACGGGCACTTCCGTTGTTGTGCACTGTTTCGGACATGCCGACTGACGCCGGAAATGTCTGCTCTCGGGGGTAATGCAGACATCCCATTTTAAGGGCGTCAGGACCGTCTTCATTCCTTGATCTAGATCAACCACGAAGAGCGGCGTTCCGCGTTGCTGGCGGTGAGCCGCGCTTCCACTTGGCCACGCGACCACTTTTGCCGCAGCACGATGGCGCCGCGCGCATCGTGGCCCACGACGTGGAACGAGTTCTTGCCGATATCGATGCCGATCACGGCGATCGCGGTATTGGGTATCTGAGACATGGCGTGCTCCTTGTCTTTGGCGCCCCTTGCCAGCTTCGCTTGCTGGCGGGGCAGGAGCACGGCCGGACCATCCCATTAGCGGAACTCGTCAGCGCTGAGTTAGTCTGCTCTGCGCCAAGAACGCGGGCGTTTCGCCGATGCGGACAGCGTCGCTACCGCCGTACAGGTTCGGTTTGGGTGGCGAATGGCCCTTCCTTAGCCCTCTGACAGACAAGATGCCAGTGAAGCGGACCTCGGACCCGCCGGTGCCAGAGAGCTTGGCTTGCTGACGGCGCTCTCGCTTGCAACGCGCCCGACACGTGCCGATCCGACCAGCACTGACGCGCGCGATGCCCTTAGGGCTGTTGCTGCACCCGAACGGATGTAGCCGAAGTTATGGCTACCCAAAACGCTGCATCCGAACTGACGACTCGGCTTTTGACGTTCCCAAGACGACATTGCGTCTTGAGGCTAGGACCCGTCGGATTGCTGACAGCGATTGCGACGAGGGAGGCGACCATGGATTTTTCGCGGATGTCGGATGCAATCCGACTGTATCATCACCCCCATCATCACGATGGGTACGATGGTCATGACGGGTTTCCGATATCGAGGGCTTCTTGGCTCTCCATGTTTGACACAGGCGACGATGGCGCTGTGACCGGTGGTCGCGGCTCGTTTGTAGGCGCTGACGCGCACTTCCACGACGCGCTTTCCCGTACGCATGAGGCTGGGCCAGCCGAGCATCATCGCGGAGGCGACACAGATCAATCCGTTCCGGTTCAGGCCGATCAACATGCCGCACCGACGGCAGTCCCGGGCGGCGGCGGCGGAAACGACAATGCGGCTGGCACGAATGTTTCGGCCATCGAGCCCGGTTCTGGTTCATCCAATCTCTCGATTGGCGCCAGCGCGGTAGACAGCGGAGCAAACACGGCGGGCAACGGCGGCGACGGCTATTTCTATGGAGGCATCATTCACGCCTCCATGCTCATTTATGAACCAATCAACATCACGGTGGCGGTGGGATACGGTTCTGTTGCCTGGGCTGACCAGACGAACAACGTGAATGTCGATCAATCCGCCTTTCAGATGGCGGGCGTCGGGGGAGATGGCGGTAGCGACAACATCGCGTCGGGTGGGAGCGTCGGTGGCGCCTCCTTTGGCTCCGGCGTGATCGCGACTGGCGGAAACAACGCCGGCAATGGGGGCGACGGCTATTTCTCCGGAGCGTTGGTGGACGCCCCCGTTGTGATCTACCATCCGATCAACATTGCGGTGGCGGGCCCAGGTGGTACCGCGCATGCAAGTCAGTCGAATACGGTTGAGATCGATCAATCGGCTGTCCAAATCGCCGGCGTCGGTGGGAATGGCGGGAACGATAATGCGGCGACCGGCGGCAGCGTCATCACGCCGGACCCAGTTTGGGGTTCAAAGAGCGGCGGGAGCGCCTGGGACGTGGTCCACACAGGTGGCAGCCAGGCCGGCAACGGCGGAGACGGTTACTTCTATGGAGGGCTCGTCCATACGGCTGTCGTGCTGTATGACCCGATCAACATCGCGGTAGCGGGCTATAATTCCAGTACTTACGCGGTCCAGACAAATAGCGTGTATCTCGATCAATCCTCCGTTCAGATGGCCGGCATCGGAGGGAATGGCGGCAACGGAAACGTTGCGATGGGCGGCGGCGGAAGCCTTGTCTCCCACGGCTTGTGGGGCGGCTCCGACGCGATCGCGACCGGGGCGAACGGCGCAGGCAATGGTGGCGGCGGCCATTTTTCGGGTAGCCTGATCGATGTCAGCATTGCGATCTACGCTCCCATCAATATCGCAATCGCCGGCCCCCACTCGACGGCCGAGGCAGATCAGATCAACAGCGTGTACATCGATCAGAGCGCGGTCCAGATCGCCGCAGTGGGTGGCGACGGCGGCCATGGCAATCTCGCGTTAGGGGGTGGGCTTGCCACGCATCTTTTGTCAGATCTTCACTTGATGGGATAGGCAAGGATTCTCGCCCGCCCGACCTATGGCGAGGCGACAAACCTTGGGCGCGCTTCGGCGCAGCCTCCGGCTGAACAGGGAAACCCAGACTTTCGGCCTGCGCCGTTAGCAGGATCTCACGATGCATCTCAGACTTTCGTGCATACACCTACCGAATTGGATGGCGTCCGATTTGGCATCTATCCCGGTCGAGCAAGCGGGGATCAGACTTCGTGAGCGCATCCGTCGTCCCTGATGGAGATGGGATGTCGCACCAAAGCAAAACACAGCACGGAGGCCGATATGTTAAAGGGATCGATCCACGTCTCTGACTCGATCGAATTCAAATCGATCAACACCGGTGGTCAAAGTGTCGGAAATGGCGGTGACGGCAATTTCTCGGGAGCCATCATCAACAAGCCTACCCTCAGCTTCGACCCCTATAACAAGGCGGACGGCGCCAGCGTACACGTCAACACCGGCGATCACGTCAGCCAGACGGCAAACTGGGATGCCGGAGGCGCGAACGCGACCGCCTCATGGTTTGCGAAGGCCCATGGCGGAAGCGCCACGTCGAACGGAAGCCAGAGCTCGGACAGCGGCCACGATACCTCCAAGGTATACGCCAACACCACGGCCACTCAGACCAACTCGGTCATGGCGGACATGCACCAGGAGGTGGTGGCTGGTATCGGCGGCAATGGCGGAAGCGGCAACGCCGCATTGGGTGGTGAGGTCAGCTTCCACTTCGACACATTCTGACCAGCGGCTCGCCCGCCTGGCAGTGACCGGCGGCACAGGCCGCCGGTCCTGGATTTGTCGCCAATGATCCGCCGGTCCGTCGCGAGAATCGGATCGACGGTCAGGCAAATGGGTCGGCCCTCAATCTCCGGCGGTTACGACAATGCTGATGCCGCCCATCCGTTTACCTATCTTGCCGCCGGCCCGGACACCGTTGGAGGCCGCGCTTTGGGCCTGCGCGGGCCCGCTCGGGCTCGTGTTCGCGTATAGTTGCAGCTACAATCTGCTTCTCTTCGCGCCGTCTATCTACCTTCTTCAGATCTACGATCGGGTCTTGTCGAGCCGGAGCGGGGACACGCTTCTGATGCTCACCCTCATCGTTGCGATCACGGTTGTAGTCGGCGGCGTGCTGGACGCGTTGCGCCGCGCCGCCTTGGGCCGGCTTGGTGCATGGCTCGACGATCGACTTCGTCCTCCCGTGCTTTCGGCCTGCCTCGAATCTGCGTTTCGCGCCGATTGGACGCGAGCGTCGGACGCATATCGGGACCTCACAGTTCTGCGCCAGTTCGTGGAATCCGGCGCATGCCCGCTGCTATTCGACGCGCTCTGGGCGCCTTTCTTCCTCAGTGTCCTCTTTCTCATTCATCCGTTGCTTGGCGTGGTGGGGGCCTGCAGCGTGGCTCTCCTATTCGGTCTCACGCTTGCCGGCGACCTGCTCACGGAAGATGCTCTGGTCAAGTCCGGCGCCGCTTGGTCCAGAAGTTACGGCCGATTCGCGGCTGCGGTTGGCAATATTCACTTGATCCGCACAATGGGGATGCTCAACGGTACTGCGCGCCTGATCTACCACGACGCGCAAGATGCGCGCAGAGAGCACGATGTGTCACTCTGCCGGAGCGAGATCGTCATGCTCGCTGCCAAACCGGTACGCGCGCTGTCGCAGGTCCTGATCATGGGTGCGGCCGCGTGGCTTGTCCTCGATTATGGCAAGAGTCCGGCGATTATCTTTGCTGCGACACTGATGTTCAGCCGAGCGCTCGCACCGGTCGAGGGTGCGATTGCAAGCTGGAAATCGCTCGCAACCGCCTTGAGCGCCTATCGGCGGCTCGGCGGCGTCCTTGCCGCATTCCCCGTCTCAGCCGAGGATACGGAGATTTGGTCGCAACAAGCGAGGAGCGGTTTCGTCGTCGACAATATTGACGTAAAGCTACCGGGGGCCGGCAATTTTCTGCTGAAAGGCGTCTCGTTCAGTCTCGCGCCTGGAGAATGCCTTGGCATCATTGGTCCCTCCGGGTCTGGCAAGTCCTTGCTTGGCCAGGTGATCGCCGGACTCTCCATGCCAACGCACGGTCGTGTGCTGCTCGACGGTACCGACGTTTCGCTGCTTCGCGAGGGACGAAGCGGTCACCATCTCGGATATCTCCCCCAGGACATCAACCTGTTCGGGGAAACGATAAACGACATCATCGCGCGACTTGATGATGCCGATCGGCGGAAGGTCGTCGAAGCGGCCAAGCTTGTCGGAATCCATGACGCGATCATGCGGCTGCCTCAGGGGTATGACACCGTGATTCCCAGCGGAGGCCTGTCCTTTTCGCGCGGATATCGACAGCGGCTCGGCCTTGCTCGGGCCTTCTTTGGCAATCCGCGCCTTGTTGTTCTCGACGAGCCGAACGCCAGCCTCGACTACGCGGGGGAGCAGGTGCTTCTGGATGCCATCAAGCAAATGAAGATCGCGAATGTCACCGTGGTCGTCGTCACTCACCGAATGGGTATCCTCGGAGCTACGAACAAGATCGCCATCATGGAAGGCGGTGCGGTTATCGCGTTCGGCGAAAGCGAGGAAATCTTTGAGCGGCATTTGAGCCGGCCCCAAGTTGCATCGCAAGTCACGTTACCCGGGAGCGCGTCTGCAACCGCCAAAGTGCCAGCGCAGCCTGTTCTCCCATGATCTGGAAACAAGATATGTACGCGCCCTTAAGCGGCCCGCTCGCTGGGCAACGGTTGGGAATCGTGATTACCGCAATTGACGATTTCGAGCCCCTTGAGTTTCCATGGTGCTCGGCTCCCACGCCGATCTCACCGCGCGCGAGGCTCCGCGGCGTCACGCTTGCGGGCAATTTGCTGGTGCTCTGCTTCATGCTGGGTCTAGGCACGTGGTCGAGCCTCGCGCCTCTGGAGAGCGCCGCGATCGCTTCCGGCGTCGTGGAATCGGAGTCGAGCCGCAAGACGATTCAGCATTTGGAAGGCGGTATCGTCAGGAGAATTCTAGTTTCGGACGGCGACGTCGTGCGCAGCGGACAGACACTGATCGCGCTGGATGACACCCGGGCCGGTGCGGAGGTGCAAAGCCTTCGAGGCCAGTTGTGGGACGCGATGGCTCATGAAGTAAGGCTTCAGGCCGAGCAGCAGGGACACGAGAGGGTCTCATTTCCGAGCGCGCTGGAGAAGGTGGGCAAGGAGAATGAATCGGCCGCCGCCGTCCTGACGGCGCAGCTGACGATTTTTCAAGCGCGACGGCAGGTCTTTCAGTCGCAGGTTGCGGTCATTCGGGAAAAGAGGCTCCAGGTCGAAAAGGAAATCGAAGGTCTCAAGGCGCAGGAGACCGCGGTTGCACAGCGAATCGACATCGCCCGGGAGGAGCTGGACATGGTTTCCACCCTTGTCAGCAAGGGCCTCGAGCGGCGGCCGCGCCTTTTGAACCTCCAACGTGAACTCGCTGACGTTGAGGGGCGCCGCGGCGAAATCGCCGCACAGATTTCACGAGCCGGGCAAGTCATCAACGAATCGCAGGCAACCTTGTTCAAGCTCGAGAGCGACAAGCAAAACGAGATCGCACAGTCGCTGCGCGAAGCACAAAACCAGGTCCTGCAGTTGCGCGAGCGGCTGCTGACGGCCCAGGATCAACTCTCGCGCACGGAGGTCAAGGCGCCTGAGGACGGCGTGGTAACTGACCTCCGGATTCATACACCGGGCGGTGTGGTCGGGGCCGGTGCTCCACTCCTGGATCTAGTGCCCCGGCAGGATCGCCTCATCGTGACCGCGCGCCTGCGGCCCGAGGACATCGATGTGGTTCATCCTGGCTTGAATGCCGAGGTGCATCTCGTGCCGTACAATCAGCGCCGTGTGCCGCGCCTGAAGGGAATCGTGACGCACGTATCCGCCGACCGCCTCCTCGATAAGCGCACCGACCAGCCATTTTACGCGACGAAAATTCGCATCGAGGATGCGCAGATCGCCGCAAAGGACATCCCGATCATTCCGGGCATGCCGGTTGAAGTGTTCATCACGACAGGGCGCGGCACCGTCGCGCTATACGCGCTGAGGCCTCTGCTCGACAGCTTCAACAACGCGTTCCGCGAGGATTGAGCTGAAATCTATGTTTCAGGAATCGAAGATGCTGCTGCGTCGGCGTCGCGATTGTGCCCCGACAATCGGCCGCTCCAGCGGAGAACCGCCTCCGTGCGGTTGTGAGCGGCACATTTCCGCATGATATGCTGAATGTGCATTTTGACAGTGTTTTCCGAAAGGTTCAGTTTGGCTGCAATCAGCTTGTTGGGCAGACCATGCTCCAATTCCGCCAGCACCTGTTGCTCGCGAGGCGTGAAATCGATCATGCTCCTGTCGGCCGCACCTCTGGCGGCGTCCTGGTCCAGGTATGCTGACGCAAGCCCGCGGGGATATGGCTGTTCGAGACCCGGCGCCCTGTTTAACCCGACGATCGGTAGCGGCCTGTAGACTCCGCCGGCAAGAACAAGGCGCAGGCCCGCAACAGCGACCTCGATGGCAAGCGAGGTGGGCAAGAAACCACGCACCCCCCGCTGCATCGCTGCCAGCGCGGTGGCCTCGTCATCACGATTTGACAAGAGCGCGATGGAGGCGTTGGGGCAGCACTCTACGACAAGCGCGAGATCATCTTCGACGGAGGGATCGCCGATGAGCTTGTCCCCGATACCCAGCGCCACCAGGCGAACATCCCGTGCCGACGCTCGATCCAGGCTTTGGGTCGTCGCCATGTCGAGGATTTCGAACTCGACCAATTCCCGCCTGAGAATGGTTAGAATGCACGTACGAGGCAAAGCGAGTGGCTCGATGATCACCAGAACAGGCGATTGCAGCGATCCATTGAGCCGTTCTGCGGAACTAGTTATGTCGTCCATAGTATCCTCGAAATACAAAAAAACCCTGAGGCACCCCACTGGTCTGTATTGCGCTGCCCACAACTCGCGTTACGCAGCGTTCATCTGAGAGGCGCCATCTCGAAAATGGCGCTGTGCAGCCTACCCAGCCGCAACTGAAGGATCAGCTTGACGCTTCATTGCCGGTGGAAATTCTTTCCGCTCAATTTATACCGATGCACGACGCGATTTGATCGATCGCGCCCGTACTCTGGTCTTCCATGTGCATGAATTCGAGAGAACGCTATCCGCTTTCTCGGATCATGCTCTAACTAATTGCAGATATTCCGATACGCGATTGCCGCCGCTGAATCCTTCTTCCCGTCGACGACGTATGCATCATCCTCCTTCACGAGATATAGAAATGGTCTTTCGCCGGTCTCTCCGCCTGACGCGTTCTTTCCCCTGACGTGCCCGCAAATCGTATCCACGGCACGCCCAAATGTGTTCAACCTGATCGCTCGTTTCATGTCGCTTAATTCGGCGGACCCCGGATCCTCCATCTTCGCTGCGATCGAGAGCTTTGCCTTGTTCAACACCGGGTCCGATGTTTCCGGAGGCCGATTGGACGCTGAGACACTGATCCTCGTCCGCGGGGGCGCTGCCTTGGCGAGATCGAGTCGTCCGCGCTTCTTCGCAGATGATCGTTCGCCGGGCTTTACCGTGTTGGCAGAGCTCGCTTTTGCAATCGCAGGATGCGGCTTGAATGCCGTTGGCTTCGGCTCCGCCGCTCGGCTCACCGCAACTCTGTCGAAACAGGCTTGCGACGTGCACCCCAGGAAGTATCCCTGCGACGGCGCGACCCAGCCAAAGCCGATCAAGATTCCAGCCAGCACGCCAATGAAAAGCAGTCCCATGCGATTCCCCTCCTCGGGGAGCAGAGCTCCGCTCGCACTTATGACTAGGACGTAATTTCGCGCTGGTGATCTATCTGTTGCGCAAAAGCGTTAAGCGCTCATTAAGCGCACATCGCTTGCGACAATACGCTCCCGGATTGCTAAAGCCGGTAAATCCGCATCCTTCGCGAGTGCAGAAACCATTGCACTACCGACAGGTTGAATAAGTGGATGGAAAATGGATCAACCCTACTGACGCTCCCCTCACTGTGCTCCACGCTGCAACCGTTATAGCGGAAGCGGTCGCCGTTCGAGCTGACAACGTTATTGGATGAGACTCAGTTACTTCCGCCTTTGTGCACTTTTCGGACATGGCCCGACGTGCGACTTGAGTCCGTAATGCGCTCCAAAGCGGACATCAGCGAAAGCACCAGGCTTCGAGTCAGTAAGGTTGAACGAGGCGGCAGCCCGCCGCGTGAGTGACCGGCTAGCCGCCTGTCAGATGATCTTCGATGTTGCTGGCGACCTCTTCACACACCGATGCCAACTCAAGCAGCTCGTTCTTGACGACAGGATCATCGGCCTGCTCGGCAAGTTGCCTATACATGGCCGCTTGGTCCCGTAGATAGTCAGGCCAATCCATCCTGCACAGTCCCAATGTGCTGGCGTCATGATGAGGAACGCACAGCCAAAAGCGAATCTAGAGGTATCCTAATTCCGATCTGAAACAATCCGCCCGCGCAGCCGTCTACATAGACGGGAGCATTTTCGACGCGCGAATGCGGAACTTTGCCATGTGTGAGAAATGCAAGGAACTTGGACAGAGGATTGAGCACTACCGAAGGCTCTCCCAATCGATCACCGACCAGCCAACAATTGATCGGTTCAAAGAAGCGATTGGGAACCTTTTCGACCAAAAGCTCGCCCTGCATACCATGCCAGCAGAACCAAAAAAGTAAGGCCGCCTCAGTTGGCGGCCTCTTTCATTCGGTCACAAAGCACAGGCAGGGCTCGCGCGGGCTCCCGTTAAACAGGTAGGCGCGCGCCAACTCCAACATTAAGAAAATCGAGGTGGCCGGGCGCGCTCGCACTTTGGGGTATGGGGAAGGGCGGGCCGCCCGGCCACTCGACCGCGCTGGCGTAGATCGCCCCCACGCGTTCGACTCTGCTCCCACTATAACAAGCGTGCATCGTGGTGTTGGTGTGGCGGTGGCGGACTTATGCACTGTCAATCCACAGTATTCGTGCGCGCGGAAAGAATGGGCGCAGTCATTTCAACCCGGTGCCACCGCGCGGCCTGCGGAGCAGCTCTTTCGCCTGACCCTAGCGGCCTAATTTGAAAATGGGGGTGGCCTCGGAAGTTAACGAATGTTCCTGACATACAACTGTCAGAAAACGAGCGTTTCGTTGTTCCCATGGGGCTAATCTAAAAGCAACGACGGAGGAAACACCACATGTCTAAGAAAGCAGCCGAGCACCATAAGCAGTCGCATGAACACCATACGCATGCCGCGCGTCACCATGGCGAAGCAGCTAAGCATCATGACGCCGGACAGCACGAAAAAGCAGCCCATCATGCGCACACTGCCAGGGGACACGCGCTTCACGCTCGACATCACTCAGACGAAGCCGCCAAATCTCACATGGAAGAGCACGGCAAGAAGTAGTCGATTTAAGATTTGGTTTGTGGGCCGCCTCAGTCGGCGGCCTCTTTCATTTAGCCTCGGCAACGGCACACGCCGCCTAGCGCATGCAGCCCGCTGGCGCGTTCTAGCCTCGGCGGGCGACCCAGCCCTCAACACAACGCGCCGCCGAACGTAGCCTATGACGCGGCCCGTCCGATCGGCCGGTCAGTACAGCATGCTCAGATCAATCGGGATGTCGCCGAACTTCTTCAACACCACCGCGTCCTCGAATACGCCGACGTCGGGATCGCCGGTTCTGCTAAATGCAACCGCGCCAACGTTGCCCCGAATTCGCGATAACACCTCCGCCCGCAAGATCGCGGTCCCGGCGCTTGGACATTCGATTGCCTCGCCCGGCGCGATGGTGCCGTCGTCGGTGACAGTGAAGGTTATTGCCACATAGTAGGTGACGGTCATTAGACCTGATCACATGCCGGATGAGGCAGCGGCCGTTCGTGATCATACACCTGCGCGAGATCGCGCATGTCGAAAAACCCGTCGCGCCGCTCCGGCTACTTAGCCCCGGCTTCGGATATCTTAACTTTCTTTGACGGTCGTGCCGAGACCCATTCGGCGGTGACCAAAACGCCTCGATCTGCCTCGTCAGCAAGCAGTCGGAGCAACTCCGCCTTTTCCTTGTCGGGCTCCGCAAGCGCTAATCTGCGGTATCTGGCGGCGCGATCGTGGCCCATGGCTACGCACCTCCCAACGCAACATTAAACCACAAAAACCGACAATCGTTCCTGCCAAAAAGTAAGGCCCCGGAAGCGATCCCGAGGCCCTACAGACCGACGGGGTACATCCGCCCGCCGATCTTGATGGCGTCGACACTGGCACGGCAACCGCGTCTGTCAATCCCAGCGTCCAAGGTGGCCATGGTGCGCGCATCCGCACATCCCGTTCTTCATCGGTCGTCAGGATCACCGGCATCGCCTTCGGATGGATCGACGCGCGAATTGGGCCTACTCTCGTAGCTTGCGGGCCACTTTCGCTGCCGGTCTATTGATGCTCGCATCGAGCCAAGCATCGAGCTTCGGATAGGACGTCAGGTCCAACTTTAGGCGGGTGAGAACATATAGCACGCATGCGACCATAAAGTCGGCCATGTTCCATGTGTCACCACCGAGAAACGGGGTTTTGACGAGTTGATCCTCAAGAATTGCGAGCTTTGCGCGCAGGGTGTCTTCTGCCTGAACGGCCAAGGTCTCGTTCCGCTGCTCCGGCGGAAAGAAGATCCGATTTCGGAACAGCGTTATCAGCGCCGGTTCGACCTCGGTGACCGCGAAGAACGTCCACTGGAGCATCCGGCCTCGACTTTGCGGCGTCGATGGATAGAGGGAGTTCTTGTAGGTCTCGGCGAGGTAGAGGCTAATCGCCGCGGTCTCCCACATGACAAAGCCGCCGTCATCGATAGCGGGTACAAGTCCGTTCGGGTTCAGCGCGAGATACCAAGGTTCTTTGCATTGCGCGTTCGGCACGCTGAACGTTACGGGAATGTGTTCGTAGGGAATGCCGATCTCGTTTGCGAGCCAGATGACGCGAAACGCACGGGAGTGCGGGGCTCCATAAATCTTGAGCATGCGACCTCTCCTGCCGGTTAGAGCCGATCTGCAATCTGGAAGTTACCTTGCACCGCCTTGGGCTGACAACCGCACCGACATTGGTGATAGGTCCGTGCTCGCAATTCGGCTTCTAGGCTACGGCTTTGTCTTCCTTATCCGCGCCGCGCATCACGATCTTGAGTGCATCATCCGGCAATGGCCGCTGCAGCGCCTTCGCCTCATCCCACGGCGCGCGCATCCAGACATCGCGCTCCTCGTCGGTCGTCAGGATCACCGGCATGGCTTTTGGGATGGATCGGGTCAACAATGGCATTCGGTGACGTGGTCAGGAAGCCGTAGACCAGATGCGGCCCGGGGATTGGCTTCGACTTGGTGCCTCTGTCGCCCTTGAACTCAGTCCAAATCCCCGCGAACGCGCAGAGCGGGCGATCATCATTCTGCGCAAACCAGACGACATCTTTCTTTTTGGTCTCAGGGTTCGGCTCCGGCGCATATTCCGCAAAGCTGTTGAAGGGCACGAGGCATCGGTTTTCAGGCTTCAACCAGCCACGCCAGTGTGGCGATGAGGTATTGCGGATGTTCGTGACTGGCGGACCGCCCGTGCGCGGCGGGGGCGGCATGCCCCAGCGCATCGTGATCAGCTCGCGCTCATCGCCCGCGTTGCGCACTACCGGGGCCGGATAGTCCGGGAAGACGCCGGGCATCGGCGGCAGGTTGCCGACGTATCGGTTGACCACGCGGAAGAGTGCCCGGATCGCTTCTTGGTTCGTGGTGATCGAATAGAGATTGCACATGCGAGCCGCGCTTCAAAACCCGGACTTGATCCTAGTTTGTCTTCAACTCACTCCGCTTCCGCATGTAATAGCCCTGCCTCTGAACGGTAGACTTAATCTCGTCGCTGACGCTGGCGACCCTCCTCTTTCTCTTTTGCCATCTCCCCGACGTGTCACCGAGAGGTATCGACGATCCCTGCCTCACCACCAGCAGATCACGTTTATGGTTTAGGTACACGTCGAACATGTGCCACCTCCGATCCAAATCCAAAACACTATCGTTTCGGAGCAGAAAGAAGGTTGCGTGAATGCAACAGCCCGAGCGGTATTTTGGTGATCTTCACCGTTCACCCGGCCACCACGTTGACGGCGGATCGCTCGCCGAAATCTTCGTGCGCCGAAGCCCAACTAGGTGGCTGCGCTTGTACGGATAAGTAAACGCTTATTTGGAGCATTGCGCTAATGTCGTCACCGAATGCATTCGTCGATGCAAGCAGGAAGCCGCGCCGCCGCCACAGGCTTGGCTAAATGCGTAAAGCGCTCCTCTTTACCTTGCGGCGGCGCCGGAGCGGTTGGAGCGGAGTCGCAGGCTGCGAGGGGTGAAATGAAGGACCATCTGCCCCGAGCGTGTTGAGCGCGGCAGCGAGCTCGCTAGCCTCATTTTTGGAAAGTTTTACTGCCAGCTTCTCGTCAACGGTCGCTGGTCTGTGGGTTTTGCGATCCCACACCATCCAATTCTGGATTCCCTTACGAACCATGTAACGCATATCAAACGACAATCGTAATCGAGCGGACGCGGTGGCGGATGGGGTAGACGCCCGTCGAATACCAAATCTGCAAAACGATGCCTTCGATGAAGCGAGTTTAACTACCGCCGTCATCGGGCTCATCCACGAGAATAGTGTTGCTTGGGCTGCAAGCGCTTCTTCACCGCGCCCCTGATGAGTTGCTCCCATTAGATCGTCGCCCGCGCGGGTGATTCAGGTGCTCTCTCGATTCAGGGGGCAAAAGAGCCCCTGAAATCGAGACGCGGTGCAAACATTCCGGGGGGAATGTTGCTTCGCCGGTCGGCCAAGCAATGGTCACTACGTCGGCCCCAGTCTCAACAACTAAAGCGGTTGGGCTTCCGGCATTCAGTCGGACACGTTCTCCCAGAGTCGGGGGTATGCGACAGCTCGCGCTTTCCCATCTCCTCTCCAAAAGAAGACCGCTTGCAGTAGTACAGTGAACCTTCGGTTTCCTCATAGAAGTCCGCACCTATGATGCACTCTCTAAATCAACTTGACGGCTGCACAGTGCGTCTTGAATCTGGCGGTCCTCATGCTAGCGCGACATTTGAAGAATTAAATCCCATCATAAAGGCCGTACAATACCGTAGAAATAATGTAATCCGTTACGTTGTTCTCGAAAACGAGGCGAAGGGACCCTTACGGATTTGCAGTACGTTGTCTGAACGCTTCGGCTCGCAGTTCGCAGCCTATGCGTCCATGAGCTTGCGGCGCGTCGGCAGCATTGCGCTGGCATTGGCGACCTTGGCTTGCTTTCGGCCTGGCGTCGTGGAAGCTCACGGCCGGACAACTGTCAGCTTCCGCCAATGAGGGGCACGGTGCGACGTTTCAATTCGTCCTGCCCTTGCAGCAAGAGGAGGCGTTATGACCGAGCGCCAAGTTGCCGCTTTCGCCGACAAGGGAGCGAATAGCTCTCCAATCGAAGTCCAGAAGTGGCACGTGAACGTTTCTCAAAAAAACGATGGCTGCCTCAGGCTTTCCAGTTCGACTTCCGCAGGCGATCGAGACTGAGCAGCCGGGCTGATGGCCTTGACCAGGTGATCGACGCACGTCGACCAATATTTGCAGCATTTGTTGACCCGGATAATTCTTGTCAAATGGATGGATTGTGGCCTGCGACCGCTGTTCAAGCGGCCCGATACCAGCCAAATTACCGGTGCACACCGCTATTTAGACACAATAAGACCTAAAAATCTCCCAAATTGTGCTGGCAGCGGTCTCTTTTTGAACTGATTCGAAATGCGGAGTACCCACTCGGTAGCGGGGAGCTCCTGGATAATGAATAATAAGAATTTCCTGGGATGGCCCACTGTTACGCACAGTAGCGGGGAGCATTCCCATGGTGGAACGGTTCTCTCAATATAGATCAGACGACCCTGATGTCGGTCCGTTTGACGAAAATACAGCCGATTATCGGGGTGCGCCCTACACGTTACGGCGACGAGGCCGAACGGAGTTTTATCCGGAGAATTCCGTCCCATCGTTTCTTTCCGACGATAACGGGGAAGCGGATCCGAGCGAATACATCACTCCCTTGCGGAAGAAGCGAAGAGCCTCCATCCCGTCACGGATCCTGGCGGGTGTTTTGGCGGCTGCAGCCGTGGCAATTCTGTTCGCGGTGTTTTCTACGGATGCCACACGGCACATCGTCGTTACCGCCAAAACTTTAGCTTCCGCCGCATTTCTGGCTCCGCCTGCAGCGACGCAGTCCGATCCGTCGCAACTAACAGCACGTAGCACACAGTCGAAGGATAACGCTCAGCCATCGGCGCCGGCAAGTCAGACGCCTACTAGCGTTCGAACTGTCACTACGGCCGCCGCGGCGCCGACGCGTGAGGAGATCACGATGGCCTACCAGAGCGCGCCGCTGCCGAGCCGCGCTCCCCCAGAGCTCAAGACACTCAGGGATGCGATCCATCGCCTCGATTCCAATGAAATCGCTTCGTTGCTCAGGCGAGGGGATGCTTTGATCGCGAGTGGCGATCTCGCCGCCGCCCGCCTCGTGCTGCGGCGCGCGGCTGACGCCGGAGATGCGCACGCCGCCATGACGCTCGCCGAAACCTACGATCCCGCGATTCTGGAAAAACTGGGCGTCCATGGCTTGGTGCCGGACGTAGCTATGGCACGAGACTGGTACGAGAAGGCTAAAAAATTCGGAGCGGCGGAGGCGACTCAGCGGCTCGAAATCCTCGCAAGCAAGCAACATTGACCTGCGTGCCATATGACGCGTCTCAAAACCACGTTCCCGACGGATTTTCGCCGAGAACAGACCAAGTCCAACGCAGCGTCACAGCAAAGGGCAAAGTTATGGGCGTCTTCAACGCGACTGCTAGAAATCTCTTCGTCTGCCTGTCGTTCTTCTTGTTTCTTGTATCCTTAACTGTCCCCTTGCGTCCTGTTTTGGCTCAAAGCCAAAAGCCGGCGGTCAGCTACGAAGAAAAAAAGCGCCAGGCCAACGATATCGCAGTAACGGTCGTGGTGTCCGGCATCTCATGCACGTGCGCCAGGTTCACCGAGGACATCCGGAACGTTGTGAACGACCTGGGGCCGGACGGGGTGCGCGTCCTGCCGGTTCTTGGCGTCGGCGGACTTCAAAACCTAAACGACGTGCTGTTTCTCAAAAACATGGACATGGCTGTCGTCGACGAGGACAATCTTCGACTCCTGAAGAAGAAGGATCCGGTGCTGTATGCCAATATCGAGCAGCGCGTCCAATACATCACGAAGCTCTACAATTCCGAGTTTCAGGTTCTCGCGCGAAACGACATCAAGTCCTACGACGATCTGAAGGACAAGAAAGTTAATTTTAACCTGAAGGACAGCCAGACCGAAGTAACCGCCGACACCGTTTTCAATACGCTCAATATTCCCGTGCAGCGCTCTTACTACGACAACGATGAAGCAATGAAGCGGCTGATGTCAGGAGAAATCTCGGCAATGATCATCCTCACGGGAGCGCCGCAGGTCACTTTCGCGAAGGTAAAGAAGGAAGACGGCGTGCATTTCCTCCCGCTCGATCAGGAAACCCTGCCAAATCATCAGCTGCACGACCTGTTCGCAAACTATCTTCCCGCCGAGATCACCCATGAACACTATCCGAACTTGATCGCCGAGGGGACCTCTGTCCCGACCATCGCGAACCGGGCGCTGCTCGTCGCCTATGCCTGGCCGGAGAACTCCCCGCGCTACAAGAGGGTTGCTAAATTCGTCGACGCGTTCTTCAGCAAGATCGATCAGTTCAACAACCCATCGAGGCACCCCAAGTGGCGCGAAGTCAACCTTTCGGCCGACATGCCGGGCTGGGTGCGATTTAAGCCCGCGGCCGACTGGCTCGCTACCCACCGGAATCAAGCCGTGTCCGCCAACGCAGACAGCACGCTCAGGCAGTCTTCTCCCGAACTGAAGCTGGCATTCGAGAAATTCATGCAGAACTACGCTTCCTCGTCTGGCGGGAAGACGCTTTCCACCAGCGAACGGGAACTGTTGTTCGCAAAATTCATGAAAATTCTCGTCGAGGCAAAGGCGGACCAATCGGCACGTTAGATTAGTGGGAATGTCACGACGCAAGGTGTCCGCTTCGGCCTGATCTTTGGCTTGGAATGAACGTGTGTTCTGCCAGTTCCCGAGAGCGAGACGCCTTGGGCAGAGACAAAAACGGAGCACCGGGTCGTTAAGCGGGATCCTGCGACCAATCGAAGTGGAGAAACGCAATGATCGACCGGCGCAGTCTCATGAAGCGTTCCGGGGCTGCCATTGCGGCGCTCGGTGCGGGATTGACATCCCCTTCTTTGCGCGCATTTGCGGCCACGGCAGTCCTGCCGTTTGAGAACGGGGAACGACCGCTCGTCAAATATCCGCAAAAGCGTCCAATGATCTGCCTGACGAGCAGGCCGCCACAACTGGAAACGCCATTCTCAGTCTTCAATGAGAATGTCATGACGCCGAACGAAGCCTTTTTTGTTCGCTACCACCTGGCCGACATCCCGCTGAGCATCGACCCGGGCAAGTTCTCGGTCGAGATCAAGGGCAAGGTCGACAAGCCCATGAAATTATCCCTGGCTGATATCAAGAAGCTGCCGGCCATCGATGTAGTGGCGGTCAACCAGTGCTCGGGCAACAGCCGCGGATTCTTCATTCCTCGCGTTGCAGGCGGCCAATTGGGGAATGGCGCCATGGGCAATGCGCGCTGGAAGGGCGTGCCGCTCAAGGCCATTCTCGACAGGGCCGGCGTCCAAGGGGGCGCGCGCCAGGTCGTCTTCAACGGCATGGACGAGCCCGTGACCGATAAGACCCCCGATTTCGCCAAGGCGCTCGATGTCGATCATGCGCGCGACGGCGAGGTCATGCTCGCCTATGCGATGAACGGCACGGATCTTCCTGTTCTCAATGGTTTCCCGCTGCGTCTCGTCGTGCCGGGCTACTACGGCACCTATTGGGTCAAGCACCTCAACGAAATCACGGTCATCGACAATGTCTTCGACGGATTTTGGATGAAGACCGCGTATCGCATCCCTGACAACGACTGCAACTGCGTGGAGCCCGGAACCGCGCCGAAGGCCACCATTCCGATCAACCGCTTCAAGGTGAGGTCGTTCATCACCAATGTCGCGGACGACGCACAGCTGAAGGCCGGCGCCCAGACCACGCTCAGGGGCATCGCGTTCGATGGCGGCAAAGGCATCAAGGGCGTTGCAATCTCTACCGACGGCGGAAAAACCTGGGCGCAGGCCAACCTTGGCAAGGATCTGGGGAAATACTCCTTTCGCGAATGGCAGATGCCGGTCAGGCTGGCGGCGGGTACGTACGAGTTGAGGGTGCGCGCGACCAGCAACGGCGGCGAGGTGCAGCCGATGGAGCCGCTCTGGAACGGAGCGGGCTATCTGCGCAACGTGGTTGAAACCGTCCGCGTCACGGCGGCTTAAGGATCCATCATGAAGCAATCAGCACTTGTCGCGCTGACGGGCCTCGCTGGACTGATGGTCAGCGTATGCGGTTCAGGTTCGGTCGAAGTGAGCGCCCGGCCGATTTCGTACAAGCTTCCGAACGAGACGGCGGCATTCAAGCCCGGCCCCAATCTAGAGATCGTGCAGAACAACTGCACGGCGTGTCATTCCGCCGACTATGTCCAGACGCAGCCTCGGGGGCCGAAATTCAAGCAAGATTTCTGGCAGGCCGAGGTGAACAAGATGATCAAGGTCTACGGCGCGCCAATCGATGAGGCGGACGTCGGCAAGATTGTGGACTATCTGGCACAGACATATTGATGGCCGGGAGAGAGGCGGGAAGATCTACGTCGCACGCGCCAGAGGCTCCTAAAGGGAGAGAGACCCGGTAACTTGCCCATTCAACAAGCTACTGCCTTTGAGATCATCATCAATCTGAAGGCCGCAAAGGAGTTCGGTCTTAGAATACCACCCGCTGTGCTTGTTCGTACCGACGAGGTGATTGGATAATCCGCAGGTGCTGCGGTGCATGAGTCCGTTGTTGGCACAACTCGGACATGCCGCCGTGGTCGCTCTATGTCCGTTGTTGGGGGCAGAGCGGAAAACATATGCGAAGCGCCGGGAGACCGGCAAGGAGTAGAGAGTGCAAGTCCATCACGATGAAGGAGTAGCGAACCGCATCGACCCCGAGTCATGCGCAGATGCCCGCGAGGGCATCGGCGAAGCGTTGACAGGGGAGTGCACAGGCCAGCCATTGAGCCGCGAAAGTTCCCTCATCCTGGGTGCCGACGTCGTTCCGGTGACGGAAGGCAACACGGATGGGCGCGATAACGCGAGCGCCCAGACGGCCCGGCGTGGTCTTAGACACTGGCATGTGCGGAGGCTCCTTGCTCGGGAACCGGGAGATCTCATGGTCGGCCAGCGCCAGCATGCGTGCTGCTCTGGTCCGTGTCGGGAAGGCGAGGAGCCGTAGCCGATGATGTACGATCATGAGAAGTCTGACCCCGCCATAGTAGCTGTGAAGCCGACGAACAAGCGCTATTTCCTTGCCACGATGGACGAGAACTTGATCAAGGAAATGAAGCAGGCCGGCATCGCCATAGATAAGTCGGCGTCGGAATGTCTGGAAATCGCGGCCAAGGAGCGGTTGGCGCGGCGGGAGATGAAATAGCGGTAGAGCTACCGCAGGGTTTTGAAGAAATCCGCAATCTGCTCGGCCGCACGCTGGGGCCTCCTGGACGAGCACTCCCAAATGACCAGGACGCGGTAGCCTAGGTGTTCGAGTCGTTGCATGTGCGCGAGGTCTCTGGCTTTCGTCCGCTCAAGCTTCGGCAGCCAGTAGCTCCGGTTCGATTTTGGATCCGATGCCAGTGAGCAATCTTCGTGCGAATGCCAGAAGCATCCGTGAACGAAGATCGCGAATCTTCTCCGCTTGTTGGCGAAGTCTGGTTTTCCCGGAAGATTGCGCACGTTCATCCGGTACCTAATGCCGGCTTTGGAGAGTAGTTCTCTAACTACCCGCTCAGGCGCTGTACCAGTCGAGCGGATGCGCGACATGACTTCGCCTCGGCTTAAGGGCACCCTCTTGCGGCGAGGGAGCAGTTTGCGGAGCTTGGGCACTTCGAAACCTTTCACCAAGTACAGTTATTGGCATCCCGGTGTCATATCAGAACGAATGACGATCTGCGGAATTTGGCTCGTCGGCATCAGGACCGTAGCAAAGTCGGCTGCAAGACGCCCGTCGCGCCGCATCTCCGCTCCGACGATTCTGCATTCGGCCCCGATTAGATGTGACGACAAATCGCCGTGTATCGAGCGGCGGGTCACCAGGTTCGCCGCAGTCATCCCAGGCTGGGTCGAAGCCACGTTTGCCAGGGCTACGGTCTGCAAATCTCCGTCGTTCCCCTGATGAAGGGATTCGAGGGAGCCGGCGGCTGCGACGGCTCTCGGAGGCAGGCCGCCTGCGCTGCCTCGAGCAAGCCAGGTCCAGAAGGCCGGGCAAATAAGCTGAAAGCGGCAGGTGCTGCAAGACGATTCCGATGGACTTGCGAAGTCAGAGGCCTGCGTCACGGACGACAGCGCGCGATTCCAGATGTCGAGATCTTCGACCGCACGATCGGCTTCGGCGTCGCATTCCGACGGCGCAAGGCCGAATTCGGCGGTCTCGCCAGACGCGCCGGAGATGATGCCTTTCTTCGGCCAAAAGCCGAGGCTTTCGGCGATTATCGCGGCGTAGATCTGGATCTGCCGCCGATTTCGTTTGAAAAATTCCGCGCCGACGGGCGTCGTCTGGTCCGGAAGATTCGATTTGATGTCGGTTACCGAAGACCCGTCGAACCGGTCCGGACGACCGATCAGACGGCCGCCCCTCGCGACCAGTCTTCTTTCCGTACCCGATCGCATTGGCGACCGTTGGCCGACGCTGCCGGGCGGCCTCCTTGCTGCATTGAGTTCTGCTCCAGAGCTCAAGGCACGCTGCCTGATGAGAAAATAAGACGGCCAGCGACTCGGATCGGAGAACCTTTGGTCGAACTGGTGAGATCCGATCCGCTGAACGAACTGCGCGATTTCGGCGTCCCACGCAGCTTCGAGATCGGGGATGTGTTCGTGCCTGGCTCTTTCGAGGAGAGCGTGCAGCGCCGTTCCGAGCCACAGGCGCGGGTCGTGCAACACCCATGATGCGGCCTCGCGGCAGGAGGCCAGGCCGGCTCGCAGCCGGCACAGCTTCATTTCTTCTGCCAGTGTAGGGCTTGTGCTCGCAATAGGTCCGATGACCAAGGGCGCCGCCATGGCTAAAGCGGACGCCGCAGGGCCTCGAACACCGAAACGAACGATTGATCGGGGTCGATGCGGAGCCGGTGGACCCGCTCGGCTTCGTCGCATGCACGCGCCATATCTGGCCCCAGATTATTCCGATCCGTCAGCCAAAGGGGATGGGTGACCATCTTAACGTCGGTGCCGTTCGTCACCGCCGGCAGGCCTGCGATAGTGATCTGCCTGTACCCTGGGCGCGCGTTGAGCAGAGTAACCGCAGCGATGTTCGCAACGCGCGCCCATCTGGGCGATGCCAGCGAAATCGGAGCCGCCGCATCCAGCGCCAGCGATGCGAGGTCGACCGCCAGTCTCCAGTCCAGGAGGCTGTGGTATTGGAGGTTGCTGTAGCTGCGCAGGCAGTCGGGACATGACGTGTCGCAGGAGTCGGCGTGAAGGTTGCCGACCAGCGTCTCAAAGAAGCCGTTGTGGCCGGGCTCGGAGATCAGCCTGAGCAGGTGCTCCGCGACTGCAGGCTGGCCGAGGTGTGTGGCGTACCCCGCACCGTTTTCCAGCGTGTCCGAGAGGAATATCTGGCCGGTCACGCCGGCGGCGGGATCCTCGATGCTGCGTATGCCGGACTTCAATTCATAATCGTGGATGTCCAGCAGAACGGCCGCCGCCCGTCTGAGCATGAAGGCAAGCGAGTAGAGGGCCGCGCGTCCCTGGGGGGTGCGGGGATCGGCTCCTCGGCCCGGACCGAAATCTCTGATGCCCAGCAGCATCATGTCCGTTTCGCTGATCGCCGCGAGTGCGCAAGCTATGGGGTTCTCGAGAGCAGCCAGCCGCAGGGGAGGGGCGCGTCTTCCCTCGGACGCGGCGAACTTCGCATCTGCCGTCTGGGCGGCGGCAATGTCGATCTTTGCCTGCGAATTGGGCCACACTCGCGCGAGATGATAGAGATTTCCTCCGTTGTCGTTGATGACGTAGAGGCTGCCTACACCGGCGCCGACTTGAAGGTTCAGGTGCGGATTGATCGCGAACGGCGGGCGCCCGACTTTCGGGCGCGCGGCTCTCGGCACGAAATCAAACGAACCGTCGTAGTCTCTGGCCCACCTGCTTGAACTGTAAAATCCCTTCGGCTGGCGAAGGTCGAGGGCCCGGTATTCGCGCTCCCCGTTGCCGGCCGCGGCCGCGCACGTAGGACATGCCGGGCCGCCGGGATTGACCGTCTCCACATGCTGGCAGTTGCCGCAGACGGCGACCGGGATGGACGGCCCCAGTGGATCGGCCTCTTCGACGGCGCGCTGTCCCTGCCTGTAGTAGTGGGTCACACCGATCGCCGTGTGGATAGCGCGTTCCTTCACCGTTTCAGCGCCCGGCGCGAACATGCTCACCGCGAGTTCGAGGTCGCGGTCGATCACATCGCGCGGGGGCCACGCGCGGGGATTTCCGTGATACAGATTCCGCGCCCGGGTCGGGAACCCGAACATGGGAAGAATGCCACGGTTCGCGAGCCTTTCGCTCAACCCATCCTGGATGAGCATTTGATCCTGGCTCGCGAGCGTGACCCGCTGAACGAGGTCGTTGCGGACGAAATTCAGCGCTTCCGCGCGCGACGCCGGATCCGCCGCCAATACGGTGCCGGTCAGAAGCAGGTCGCACGCGTGTTCTACTTCTGCCGGATGCCGGGCGATCCATTCCTGAACGATCTCCGCCACGGTGTTTCCCGCGTAGCCGGCGGGCGTAGCGTCCGGAGGCTGGGTCCATCCGTCTGCCCGTCCGAACTCTCCGTGGACACTGTCGCCATCGGAGCAGGCAAAAAGCTGCAGTTCCGAGAAGGCCGCGCGCAGCACCTCCTTGCTGAGGACCCTGCGAAGTATCTGCAAGCGGTTCGTGTCGACATAGGGTGGCGGAGGCGGATCCGACGTGATGCGGTCGGGACGCTGGAAATAGTAGTCGTCATGGCTGCGCCCCCGGCAGAGCGTCAGCGCGATCGAAACTGCCGCTCCGCGTCTTCCAGCGCGCCCGACGCGCTGCTGATAGTTGAAGCGCATTGGAGGCATGTTGGCCATCATGGCCGCGAGCAGCGAACCGATATCGACGCCGGCTTCCATGGTCGTCGTGACGCTGAGAAGATCCAGATTCTCGGTAAGCCCGTGCTCGTTGCCCACATTGACGTTCTGGAACAGCCGCTGCCGGTCTCGGGCGACGATCTTGTCCGTCTGTCCCGTCATCTCGGCGCAGTTCAGCCGGAAGACGGGACCTGCCCGAGTAGCGAGCCAGCTGTAATAGTCCAGCCGGTCGAGCGCGTTGTCGTCGGCAATGCGGCGCGGCTGGTCGAGACGCGACTCGCAGTTGGAGCAGATTCCTCCGCTTCGGTGCAGATGGATCCGGGAGCAGCGGTCGCACTGAAAATACGTCTCTCCGGCGCCTCTAGCGAATAACCGATCGTATTCGAGAATGCCCTGGTTCAGGACACCGGAGCGCGTGAGCAGACCGGTGACGTCCTGTTCGAAGGATGCAGGGTCCCGCGCAGCCAGATTGGCGACAGCCGCGAGGTAGTCCCGGGCGTATTTCGGGAGCCGGGGGTCGTCGTCGGTAGCCCGGTGAGTCGTGATCCTCCGTCTCTTTCCCAGCATCCGTATGCAGCTTTCGGCCGCCTCTTCGAGAACCTGGTCGGCGGCCGGCCGGAACTGCGGATTGAACGTCACCACGCCGAGTTTCAGCGACTCGAAATCTCGCCGTCCTCCGGAGAAGATCGATTCCGCGATCGCCTCGCGTTCGGCATTCTCGATCTTGTTTTGATGGGCGCGCTCGTCCGGAGACAGGTTGTTCCGAAAACCCGGCGGGTTCAGCTGCCAGTCGAGGAGTCTGGGCCACTCGCCTTGATTGGTCTGGGGATTCGTCCAAGTCACGCTCCGGTCGACGCCGCCGGGATTCATCCCGGTCGCGAGCAGTCTGCGCTGCGCCTGCGCCTGGAGGCTCTGGATCGGCAGTACGCCGCTGCGGGCCTGAGCAAGGATCTGATCGGCGAACTGCTGCTGGGTCATTCCGCCGACGGCCGACGGCATCGCTCCTTGACCCATCGCGACGGCCATGATGGCGAACGCCGCGTCGGGCCGGGCGGATCCGAACCGGTCGGCGAGCGCCGCTTCTTCGGCCGTCAGGTTCTCCCTTCTTGTCCGGCGTTCAAATGCCAGGATGGCGCGTGCCTCCTCCGTCACGCCTTCGACCAGAACTTGGCGCATGGCATCGAGCCAGTGAGACTTCGCGACGCCGACTGCTAGTTTCGCCGCGTCCTGGCGGCTGTCGGAGAACAGGACCAGCTTGCGCCTGGAGTCTTCGGCCGCCTGCGTCGCACCTTGAGGAATGGGCGCTATCTCCCGCAGGAGTGCGTCCGTCAGCACCTGAGCCGTCTTTTGAAAACCGGTGCGCTGAGTGCGTATCGGCGCCACGCTCGCCAGCTTGCTCCAGTTGGCTTCGCACCTCGGGCAGACCGACGGCCGGTCGTTTTCCGCGGACTGCGCGGCCAAAGCTGCTGCAGGGACGGGCACCTGATGGAGTTGCGGAACGTAGTATAGCCAGCCGGTCGCCGAAGCAGCAGTCCGCGCAAGCTGGATTTCTCCCGTTCGGTGGTCATAGACGGCACGACGCCATTGGCGCCGCACGCCCTCCTGGGTCCAGGTGTCGTTTTGCGGCGCTTGCAGTGCTGCGGCCGTTCGTGCGGGCCAGTAGACCGCGTAGTTTGAGTAGTGTCGGTCGCTGGCCGAATGGTCTGGCGCCTTCTCGATATTGGGATCGTCAGGGACGAGCGACCAGACCCCGGGTCTCAGTTCGCGCCGGTGCCCGCCGAGGAAGACGTCTCCGCACGGCTCGCAGTAGAGCATCTCCAGAACGCGCGATCCGCAAGGGCAAGTCGTCGCCGGCCTGTCGAAAAGCCGCCCCACTAGGATGTCGGGCTCGGTTCGCATCACTTCGGTGCAACGAGGATTGGTGCACGACCAGATGCCTTGCACGTTCCTGAAGAAGACGTGCGTCCGCAGCGGGAGGAGGGGGGCGTCGCTGGAATTCCTGCTGCGCGCGAGGGACGCGATCAGCCCCATTCCTGCGGAAGCGGCTTCATCCGCCCCGCTGTCTGGAAACAAAGCGGAGCCGATCGCGGCCGGCGTCAGCGGACGCACGGCTGGATTTTCATCGGTGCCGCTGTTGCACGCCGCCCTGACCGCTTCGGCTGCACCGATCGTACCGAGCGCATCGCCCAGGCGCCGCTCGATCGGCAGTTCGGTGCTCGGAGGGGCGGCGCCGGCATCGGCGCTCAAGGCATCGACGGCCGCGTGGATCGCGTCCTGGTCGTTCACCTCGATCGCTTGGCCCAGCCGAGAGAACGAGTCGGCCAGGCCGCGTACGCGGTCCCGTGATCCGGTCGGGAGCGGCACGGAGCCGCCGCGGATGAGTTCGAAAGGGGTAGACCTGCCGAAGAACTGGCGCAGATAGTCTTGCGCGCGTGCTTCGTCCGACCCCAGCGACGCGCTTGATGCGAGAATGCGAAGTTGCGGATGGTCCGGATGGAGTCCGATCCGGTCCAGGAGGACCCGAAGTATGTAGGAGACTTCGGTGCCCGGAGTGCCCCGGTAGGCATGCAGTTCGTCGACTACAAGATGGAAGACGTTGGTGGGGTCGTTGTCGAGCCAGGCGCGCGTCGCGTCGAATATCCGCGTCTCGACATCGCGCATGAGCATGATGTTCAGCATGCTGTAATTGGTCACCAGGATGTCGGGGGGCGCGTCCTGCATGTCCCACCGGCTCCACATCTCGCCGCCGTCCAGCCGAGGGAAGAAGCGCTCGGCGTCCGTCCCGGCGACCGCGTTCGCGGTGTCCGTGAGCCGCTTCAATTCGTTGCGGAGAGTCGTTTCGGCTTCGGTGCTTGTGGGACGCCCTGAGACGGGTGTCGATCCGATGTAGCGGCCGAACCAGAAGCGGTTGCCCGGCCGGTTTGCCGACAGCCATCCTCGGATGGCATCGCTATCCAGAGACTGGCGAAGCCGCGTCATCTGGTCTTCGGCCAGTGCGTTCAGCGGATACATGACGAGTGCACGAAGGCCGGGAAGGCGCGATCCTTGTTCGTGGTCGCGCTGGCCGAGACGCGAATGATGCAGCCGCCGGCCGGATCCAGGTGCGGGGCTCATGTTCCACCAGTCGTTCTGCGGAGCGGTGGGAATGGCGGGCCATCGAGCCGACTCCCGGATAAGAGAGGCTAAAACGGGCAAGTAGATCGATTCCGTCTTTCCTGAACCGGTGCCCGTGAGAATCACGGCGTCACGGCTCTCGGCGGCCGAGATCCGCAGCATGTCCACTTGGTGGCGGTAGAGTTCAATCTGCGAGTCGGTCCTCGACAGGAACAGGCCGTTCGTAGCGAATTGCCCCAGATCGGCAATCGCCTGCGCGGACCATCCGGCGGCACCGGTCAGCGCTGATTGAGCGGCTTGGACGACGTTCTGGCGGCTTCCCGCGTAAGGCGGCTGCGGTTCGATAAGAGGATCGCGATAAAGGACGCCATCGCGATCGAGAAGGTCGCGGCGCTCGTTCACCAGTTCGTCGAACCGAAGGTCGAACGGACTGTCGAAGTATCGCAGGTACGCATCCTTGAGTCCGCGAAAGAGGGCTGCCGTGTCGGTCATGCAAGCCTCAATCCCGTTATCGACACGGCCAGATGAGCGATGCGGTGCGATATCCCTCGGAACGCAAGATCCCGCTTCTCACGTCCGAACTCGGGCAGCATGCCGGAGCAAAGCGCGAGCGACCGGGAAATGAGCGTCGGGGGTCTTAGCGCAGCCGGTATTCGCAAAGACCGGGATTTGAGATCCAGCTGGAGCTTTCTGGCGCCCGCAGCCACGGCCAAACGTCCGGCGGCCGAGTCGATCTCAGACTGGGCGTCCTTGCCGTCCTTCATGAGAACGATGGAATTCCAGTCTCGCTTTATGTGGAAGAGTCCGCGAACGGCGTTCCGAGCTTCTTCGATGGAGGATGCCGTCCAGCGCAGATTGGATTTCGAGAACCTGCGCACTTCTTCCACTTTTCCCGCTACCATCTGGCAAGGAGTCCGCGGCCATGTGGCAATCGTCGGAAGGCTCGCGAGCAGAGTGAAGGCAGCGTCTCGCTGCCAGTTCAGCGCGGCCGCAGTCGCGATCGCACAGAGATCGGAGGTCGTTGCGGCTGTCACCAGCAGGCAGTGCGGCCGCTCGCCTTGGGCGATGGATTGCATCTCGGCGCCCTGATCCGCGCAAGCCTTGGCGAGCCGGCTCACCAAGCCGCGAGTTCTCGCGCCGCACAGCACTGCGGTCGCGCTTTGCTCGGACTCTTCTCCGAGCGCGGCCAGCACCGGCGGCGCGACGCGCCAGCGATTGTCCGCTTCCAATTCGACGTGCCCGAGCACGGCCAGATCCTCGATGATCCGGTATGGACCGCCTCCCGCGACGAGATCTGAGGGCAGATCGTTCGTCCGGCCGTTTTCTCGGTATGAAATCCACTCCAGCAGGCGGTCGGTCATCGGAGGCGCTTCCATCGCCTGGCTTCCCGGGTGGCGGTCCGCCATGCCGCTTTCGCGGCCGGCGTCTCGGGCCTTATCGGAACGCGGCGCGCCGCCATGTCTCTGATCTTGGATGCCCATCGGCTATCGAGCTTTCGGGGCTGCTGGTCCGCTGCTGCAGCCGGAAAGTCGAGCACCAGGATTTTGCTGTCGTCCTTTCGTCCTCCGGATGATAGGACGGCGAACAGCGGCTCGAAGGCAAGTGCGGCGAGCGCCGCCGGAGCGTCCTGCCTGATGGTCAGCATCTTGATTTCGTGCCGGGCGCCGAGAGCCGTCACGCTCGAAGCCGGTTCGATCGCGAGCACCGTTCGGCCATCGGGAGAAAAGACCATCGCGCCGCAAACCGCCGCGGTCCCCGCAAGCGCCGGAGCCAGCGAAGCATGCGCCGTCCACGGCTCCCAACCTTCGCGAAGAGCGGGATCGGGCATGATGTGGTAGGTCGACGACCTTCCCGGAACGATGTCGACGAGGTGCTGTCCGGGCGCATCCCAGCCGGGTGCGCTCCAGCTGCCATCCTCATCCCTCTCCGCTGGTGTCTCGTCGATGAACACTTGGCAGTTCGACGGCATTCCCTCGATGCGGATAAGCGGCGGTTCGCCTTGCGCGTAAGCCGCGGACCGAATTTCGAAGCCACCGTGGAGAGTGATGACCGTCTCCGCGCCGGGATCCAGCGGCTTCAGCCACTCCAGCGGTGAATGAAGAGCTCGAACCGGCGCATAGCCGTCCAGCACGGTCCATCCGGAAGGTAAGCCTTCGAAATCTGCCAGCCGCCGAAGCGCAGGGGAGCCCGCTTCCGTCGCAGCGGCCTCGATCGCGGCGGCGTGCCGTTCGCGGCAAACGATTGTGCTTCGACTGCCCAGCGGCGCGGCGGAAGTTGAAACGTGGTCGGGCTCGCCGGGCGCCGCAGTAAAAAGATGGAACGGTCTCGCGCTCCGGATCCACTCGAGTTTCTGCGTTTCGTCCTTTAGACGAATTTCGGCGTCCAGAAGACCAGTGGTCCACTCCAGGTCGAAGTCATCGTACCGTGATTCATCGAACGTCTGCACGGCGGCTTCCCCGATATCGATCTCGTCGGGAAAGCCTTCGGGCTTGAGTAGCACGGCGGCTAGAGAAATGCGCTTCCGTATCGTATCGATCATCAGGCGCAGCTTGGCATCGGCCTGGCGCAATCTGGATGATGTTCTTCTTTCGCGGCGGGGTTCAGCTTCGTCCCGCTGAGCGATCGACCTTCGCGCTCCACGTCTGTCCCGAAAAACGGCTTGGAGCCGTGATGTGGCCGGCACGGCGCTTTCCTGCTCGAACGTTTCTGCACCGATGTCCGAACGGCTTTCGTCGGACGGTTGATCGCCGACGGCAGGCTCGGACCGCTGAAGAGCGCTCTCCGACGGTCCGTCGACGGGCTCGGACTTTTCGGATGCGCTGCGGTCGGTATGCTCGGGGGCGGCTAAGCGCGCATCTTCCGGCGGCACCTGGAGCGCATCGTCGTTCGGCGCCGGCAGATCGTCAGGCTGTTCCGTGCCGGCGGCCTCGGGCTCGCTGGAAAGTCCAGCCGGAGGTGAAATGTCTTCGTCCGGCACGCGGGTTTCATCGGCGGCCGTTTCCGGCGCGGTCTCTGACTCCGGAATGCCGGCAGCAAGAGTTTCGGCAGCGAGAGTCATATCGCTGCCAGGGTGCGGAGATCCTCCGTCCCCGATGTTGCCGGGCTCCATTTCGGAATGCACATCGCCACCCGGGCTGGGTCCTCCACCTTGCGGAGGCGGAGCCCGCAGATCGAATTCTTCGGCGATTTTCCTGAACGGACTGGGCGTAGAAGGCAGCGAGTGAGCCGTGAGTAGGCTGTCCAAATCCGGCGGACTGCGTTCGGCGCCGTTCCACGCCACGATCGGTTGCCAGCCTAGCGCCTCGAGGCGCCGCGAGATGTCGGTCACCGTTTCGTCCCACGGCGAAATTGCAGCTGTTTCGTTGACGAGAGTTGCGACCTTGCCGTCCTTCTCGAGTACCGTGCCTTCGGTTGTCGCGCGCTGAATCTTCCAGCCCAAGGACAGGGCTGTCCGCGCGTCCGCCGCTGCGGGCAAGCCGGGCTGGGCAGGGGGCAGCCGCTCATCTTTCCTGCAGAGGATGACGATGCCGTGTGCGGCCTTCTGCGCCACGTCGGCGAGGCCACCCTCATGGAGTTCGTCCATAGTAGCGACGATGACATCTGCGGCCTGCGTGCCGGAGGCCAGTGACGCGCTGCAGCCGTGCTGGATCAGTTCGGCGACGAGGAGTCCGGCTGCGGCCGACAGCTGCTCGAGGCTCATCGCTGGATCCTCGCGGACCAGGAGGCCGAAGCTGCCCGGCGCCCCGAGCCAGCGGCTCTGCTGGCCGGATGCCGCCGCGGCGACGTCGGCATCCGCTTGGCGGTGGGGAATTTCCAGCAGGATTGCATCGTCGTGCTCGGCAGCGCCGAGGCGGTGCACCGTCGGTCCGGAGGAGGCGATTTGCCTAAGATCGTCCGCGGAAAAGTCGGATGCGTCGTCGATCACTACGGAGTCGAACCGACTGTTCGCGACCGCATCCAATACCTCCTGTACGGTTGTCGCTCGCCTCACGCACGGTGGCCATTCCGTTTGCGCCTGATATTCCGAGATCGTCGAGAGCTCGAGCAGCAGATCCAGTATCTGAGGGCTGTACGATGGCGCGGCCGGCGAGGCGCCGACGTCTGCGGCTTCCTTTGAATACTCCGCGATCTGCTGGGCCAAGCCTTCTGTAGCTTTCAGCAGGTCACCGAAGCCGGTGCTCGCGAACAGGTCCCGAAGCTGCCTGAGTTCGCTGGCCGCCTTCGACCGGGGGTCGGCTGCGCTCGCGCGGCCTAGGATCTCCGGTGCATCTTCGATCGGAGCGCTGAAAAAGCGCTCGAAAAGCGGTTTGGGCAGCGAGGCGCGCAATGAGCCAAGATGCCCCTGCAGGTGCCTGGCGGCGTACCTCGCTTCCCGCAGTTTCTGGACGAGCGTTCCTACGTCCCGCTGAAGCGATGCGGGACGCTCCGCTGCAGGGAGCGCGAAGCTGCTTAGTGGCCTGCTTCCGTACTGCGCTAACAGCGGCTCGAGAGCGGCGCTGTCGTGCCGGTAGTCTTGCAGAGCGGCATCGAACGTTCTGACGGCGGCGACGGTGCCCTGGTCGGGCCTCATGCGCATGAAGTATTCGATGGCCTTGGCCGCCTCGTTTCCGTTGCCGGCGGCGAGCGCTGCCTTGAATGTCCCGTGCTTCCTGATCAGAGCGATTGCGCTGCCGATGGTACGCACCATGAAAGACGCGTGCCTGTGATATTCCGAAAGAGTGCGGTCGGAAGACCGGGGGCGAAGCAGACTCTCGACGGCTTTCGAGACCAAGCTTTCCTCGCTCGCCTCCTGCTGCTCCGACACGATCTTGGAAACGCCCGCCTCGTACTCCTGGTCGGTCGCGAGAATGAAGCCCAGCGCCTCGTCGTTCGGCGGCACCTCCACGGGGCGGCCAGCAACGAGTTCGTCGACGTCTTTGAAAGTACGGCCGGCTCTGGCGTTCCCGGTCCAGAGCACGTCGGCGATCCTCGACGCATCTTGCTCCGCAAGCGAAAGGGACTCGGTCACGCCCGGAGCGAGAGCACGCTCGGCCACGACGCTGCCTTCGATTTCTGCCGGCGAGATGTCGTGCGTTTTCGCGAGCTCGCGCGCTTTCTCGAGAATGCGAACCGCGGCACGAGCAGCGGCAGGATTTGACTTCGCACGCGCTTCGACGACGCTCGCCGGCCGGGCGGCCGGCGGCGGGAGTGCGGGGCTCGATGCCGGATGGTCGATTTGAGCGCGGTCCGACAGAACCTTGTGGATGTCGCGAATGAGGCTGTAGCCGAGCGGCCGGTCGAGTATTTGGCTCGATCCGACTAGGAGGCAGGTCCTGCCGGCTCGCGCAGCCTGGGAAGCGATCGCGTTTGCGAGCACGGACTTGCCGGTTCCACCGCCGCCCGCGACGTCGACCGGGCCGGCAGCGGACTTGCGGAGCGCAAGCGCCTGTGCGGGATCGAGGATGATCATCGCAGACTAGCCACCCTGAACGCTTATCGATGGATTCATATTTGCCCCCTCCCGTGCGTTTTCTTGGCCGGGTTGTAACCCACTGTACACGCGCGCCGAAATCTACCTCAACAGTTAATTTGTTGACATGGCTAGGGAATTCTGGGGGGCCTACACAGACTTTCGAACTATTTCGAAGGATTCGCCTGGTTGGTCGCGGTGCGGGCGCTAGATAGCCCTCAGCAACCTTTGTGCCGCGCTCGCTACCGCATATCCAAGGAGGGGAGGGACGGCGTTGCCGACCTGCTTTAGCTGCTGTCGCTCGCTCCCAACGAAGACGAAACCATCGTGGAAGGACTGCAGCCTCGCCGCCTCGCGCACCGTAATCCAGCGGTCGTGAGTGGGATGAATCCACTCCGAGAGATCGCGCTGCATCTGCGCAAGAATGGTATAGGACGGCTCATCAGGATCGAGACGCCGCCACTTGTAAGGACGGGTGCCTTTCCACAGCGTGGCGGGGAGGGAATCTCCGCACATTCCGGGCTTCATTGCCCTGACTATGCGCTTTCGCCGCGCTTCGATACCCTTCGTGTGATGATTGTGCAGCAAAGCCGCGCCGTCCAGGTTGGCGTTCTTCCAATGCTTGGAGATCAGCGGGCTTTCGCAGTCCAGCCGCATTGCCCGCTGGTAGTCGGACGGGATCTTTAGCCGAAGCTTTGGATATGGCAGCGTGCCGTCATCAAGCGATACCCTTCGGGGAAGATCCGAGATCGCCTCCCGTACGGTTATCTCGCGCTCGCTTTGGTTAGCGGAGAGATGCCGATTAAAGAGGACCGCCAGGTCGGTTGGCGACGCAAGGTCGTTACGGGTCCCGACGAAAAAGACCCGTCGGCGGTGCTGCGGGACGCCGTATTCAGACGCTGTTAGAGGGACGAGGATGGTGTTGTGATATCCGGCCCCCTTGAGCGCAGAAAAAATCAGGTCCCGGAAATGGCCGTTTTTCATGGCCACCATGTTCGGAACGTTTTCCATTATGAACGCCTTTGGCTTCAGCGCCTTCAGCACTCTGGCGAATTCGAGATAGAGGAGATTTCTCGGGTCCTTTAGGTCTCGCGGCCCAATCTGGCTAAATCCTTGACAGGGCGGCCCGCCGTAAACTAGGTCCACGCCGCCATCAATGAGCTCACGTTTCGACGGGACGCCCGGCTGCGCATCGATCAGAAAGCGCGTCACGTCACCCCGAAACATCGGTACTTTGGGAAAATTCGCGCTGTGCGTCCGGATCGCGTATCCATCCATTTCGACCGCGCACACGACTTTGAAGCCCGCGAGGCGAACCCCCTCGCAGAAGCCGCCGGCACCACTAAACAAAGAGACCGCGGTGGGCATATCCCCTCAAATCGACTGCCGTGACAAACTGGAAGCGCTTTCGACCAAGCTCAGGCCAAAGCCGGTAAGTGTCAACGAGAGCGGCCAGTGTTGTGAACCGCTTCTTTCGTTCGCGCTACTCGGAGTCGGTATTGATGGTTAATTCGGTCACTTCGTCATATCAATATGCCAGCGAGAGCAAGACTGGGTCTTGGACAGACTCTCGCGAACGTCGCAATGAAAGAATCAGATGATTGTCACTATGGACGAGGTGTCATCAAGGCGGTGGACTTAGGCTCAGCGAATCGGTCGGCGGTCCAATGGCACCTCGCCGTCATCTAGTTTGAGTTGTGTGCCGTACCTGACATAACTTATCTTGTCCGTCATCATCGAGCCGCCATCGGCAACCATCGGTGACTGAGAGTGCTTCATGCTCCCGCCTAATCCATGCGGCGCGATTCATGAATAAGCACGACCCTGAGTTTAAGGCGGTCCAGCCGACCCGAGCAGAGCTTGCGTGGTACATCACGCTTGCCGAGAGGCCGATTAATCACAATCCGGGCGAGCCGATAGCAGCGCGACTTACAAAAGCCGCCGCCGAGCTAGCTGAGAAGCTAAACGAGACAAAAGACTAAGCCCGCCTCAGTTGGCGGCCTCCATCATGTCGGCCAATGGTGGCACGGCATCAGGCTGCTTGCACGTCTTCCTTATCCGCGCCACGTGCGACGATCTTCAGCGCGTCATCCGGCAACGGCCGCTGCAGCGCCTTTGCCTCGTCCCACGGCGCGCGCATCCAGACATCGCGCTCTTCGTCGGTCGTCAGGATCACCGGCATCGCCTTCGGGTGGATCGGTTCGACCACCGCGTTCGGCGTCGTCGTCAGGAAACCGAAGACGAGGTGAGGGCCGGGGACCGGCTTGGACTTGGTGCCCCGGTCGCCCTTGAACTCAGTCCAGATGCCGGCGAAGGCAGCCAGCGGCCGGTCGTCGTTGAGTGCGAACCAGACCACGTCCTTCTTCTTGGTCTCCGGGTTCGGCTCTGGCGCATACTCAGCGAAGCTGTTGAACGGGACCAGGCACCGGTTCTCAGGCTTCAGCCAGCCGCGCCAGTGCGGCGACGACGTGTTGCGGATGTTGGTGACAGGTGGTCCGCCGAACTTCGGTGGCGGCGGCATTCCCCAGCGCATCAGCGTCAGTTCGCGCTCCTCGCCGACGTCGCGCAGCACTGGCGCGGGATAGTCGGGAAACACGCGGGCATAGGCTGCAGGTTGCCGACATAGCGATTGATCACGCGAAACAGGGCGCGAATCTCCTCCTGGTTGGTGGTGATCGAGTAGAGATTGCACATCGAACCGGACGTGCCCGACTAAGGCATCCGGCTCCCGGACAAAACTTCACGCCTTCACCCACGGCACGTCGTGCCCAAGCCTGCTCAGGCGTCAGTCTTCCGAACGGGGATGCCGCGGCTGCCAAGCTAATTGTAGCAAGGTCGCTGCGGGACGTCGGCCCGCTTTGACGCATTTGCGGCAGCGCAGCCGACTGGAGAGATCATGCACGAAAGTGGTCGGCGGGTGCTTCATCGCCGCGAGGTCGACGTCGCTTGCCGTCTTGCATCGTGCGCACTGGATCTCCAGCCAGGGAAAGCCGCCGTTGACGGCCTAGTCGATCGTTGGTGACGGATCGATCGGCTCGCCGTCGCTCCACATCCGCTCGTTCCAGCTTTCGCAGAGCAGCTTGTCGGCCTGCTGGATCATCGCTTCGCCCTTTGCCCGCATCTCGGCCGACTGCGTGGCCAGGATGCGGGTCATGGCGCGCGCCTTGCCGAGCTCCTTGTTCAAAGCCTTCCGGTCGCCGCCCGAAAGGGGCGTGGGATGATATTTCGGGGCCATCCGGACATCCAAGCGCAGTGAAGTCGCATCGGCAGCCCTGAGCGATCTAGAGGTCGATCAAACCGCCGTCGACGAACAGTTCGGCGCCGGTGGTGTAGGTCGCATCGGCGGCGAGGTAGAGGGCCGCGGCGGCGACTTCGGCGACGGTGCCGGTGCGGCCGAGCGGAATGCGGGTCTTGGCCCCCTCGATAAAGTTGTCCTTCTGAGCCGCCGTGAGGCCGCCTTTGTCGAGGATCGGGGTGACGATCGGACCGGGGCTGATGGTGTTGACCCGGATGCCGCGCGGCGTCAGTTCCTTGGCGATAGTGCGGCCGAACGAACGCAGTGCCGCCTTGGTCGAACCATAGACCGTGCTGCCCCCTAAGCCGCCGTTCGCGCCGGCCACCGAAGCGGTCAGGATGATCGCGCCGCCGTCCGGGATGACAGGGATGGCGTGCTTGACCAGGAAGAATGCGCCCTTGACGTTGATGTTGAACTGGCTGTCGTAAAAGGCCTCGTCGACCTGCGCGATCGGCGCGAGCTTGGCGATGCCGGCGTTGACGAACAGGACGTCGATGCGGCCGTGTTTGCCCTTGACCTGGTCGACCAGGGCCTTGGTAGCGGCCACGTTGCCCGCGTCCGAGACCAGCACCTCGATCCCGGGGAGTGCCGCCTTGGCGGCTTCCACCGAGCGCTCGCTGGAGCCGGTAACGACCACCGTCGCACCTTCGGATTGAAAGAGTTTGGCGGTCTGCGCACCGATACCGCTGGTGCCTCCGCTGATGAGAGCGATCTTGCCGTCGAGCTTGGCCATCAAAGTTTCCTGACTGGAGTGGGTTGCTGTGCCCGAGAGAGATGGGGGCCCCTATGGCGCGAGCAATGGCGCCGGCGGCCGACTTTTGCCGAGCACTACTCCTCGAAACCCGGCCAGCACCCGTCATCTTCGTGTCTTCTCCTGGTTCGTGGTGATGGAGCAGAGATTGCACATGGTTTGGCGTCCAACGCTCACGGCAGAGTGATTGTGCTGAGCGGATGGCGCGCCAGCCCGGGGGTATGGCATCGTCGACTATGACGGATTGTTAGAGCAGTGCCCGAGCATCTTTAGGCACGGCGAGCGGGTGGAATCGAGATCGAAGCTCCGCCGGTTTGCGCCGGCGGGTTTTCCTTGTGGTGCTAGCGCCAGTAATACCGATAGGGCGGCGCGGAGCTATCGCCAATTTTTGGTGACGGCCTGATCAGTCAGGCGGCGGCGGTTGCGGGCTGAGGGGCGGCCAGCTTGGCGGTGACCTCGATCCCGTCGGTGAATTTCACACCGAGAATGATCTTTGGCAAGTGTGCATGTCCGTCGAGCCGTCGCCAGGATCGTTGCGCCCCTTCGACCAGCTTGAATACCATGGCGAGAGCGGTCTTGTTTGAGAGGCAGCCTTTCGATCGGATCGTGCGGTGGCGGACGGTCGCGAAAGTGCTTTCAATCGGGTTGGTGGTGCGCAGGTGCTTCCAATGCTCGGCCGGGAAGTCGTAGAAGGCGAGCAGCAGGTCGCGATCCTTCGTCAGACAATCGACGGCCTTCTGGTATTTCGGCGTGTAGCTTTCGATGAAGGCGTCGAAGGCGACTTCGGCATTGGCCTTGGTCTCGGCCATCCAGATTTCCTGCAGCGCCCGCTTGGCCTTTGGTTGCACACTCTTGGGTAATTTGCCCAGCACGTTCGCCGTCTTGTGCACCCAACAGCGCTGCTCGCGTGCTTTCGGCCAGACCTCGCCGGCCGCTTTCCAGAAGCCGAGCGCGCCGTCGGCGATCATCAGCTCGGGCCGGGCATCGAGCCCGCATCGCTTCAGATCCAGCAGCAGATCGCGCCAATCCTGCGCACTTTCCCGAGCGCCATCGGTGAACCCGACGAGCTCTTTCTTGCCCTCGGGCGTCGCGCCGATCAGCACCAGGATGCACTGCTTTTCATCTTCCAGCCGCGCCTCGAGGTGGATGCCGTCCGCCCAGACGTACACGTAGCGCTTGCCCGACAAATCACGCTTGCGCCACTGGGCATGATCATCCTGCCAGCCGTCCTTCAGGCGGCCGATGGCGCTGGCCGAGAGGCCGGGCGCATCCTTGCCGAGCAAGGCCGCCAGAGCGTCCGAGAAATCGCCGGTCGAGATGCCCTTCAGGTAGAGGATCGGTAGCAGCGTCTCGATCGACTTCGAGCGGCGCATATAGGGCGGCAAGATCGATGGCGAGAAGCGGATGCGGCGGGGATCGCCGGCTGCGGCCTCGCGATCGCGCACGCGGGGCTGGCGCACCGGGACCGCGCCGATGCCCGTCATCACCTCGCGCTCGGGCAGATGACCGTGGCGCACCACGCGTTGGTGGCCATCCTCGGTCTTCAAATCGGCATGCTTGGAAAGAAACCCGGCGACCTCGGCCTCCACCGCCTGGGCGAGAAGGGCACGCGCCCCATCGCGCAAAATGTCGGTGAGTTGGTCGCTGAAAGTTCCTGGCTGAATCAGTTTTACGACGGTATCCTTAGACACGGCATATCGCTCCTTTGGTGGAGAAGTGGAGGCGTTGAACACCCCCACGATATGCCGCCTTCCCGATTCACGCCGTCACCAACTTTGGGCCATAGCTCGGCGGCGCGCATACCGATGCTGAGCCGAAGCGGTACGGCAGGGGATCATAGCCAATTGTTAAGTACGCTGTTCTGACACTCCGATAGCGCCTGTGATGAATAATGCGGGTCGGGCCACGCCATGTGCACGCGCACCGTTGCCGGGAGCTGATCTCGGATGCCAAACTTTCATGCGGCTTCAGCTGATCAGCAGATGCTCGATCCGCGAGGATGCAGAGCGCACTAAAGGCGAGAATCGACAAGAGGCGAAACATGGCCAAATCTTTCCGGGCCCCGACTGAAAACTGCGCAAAGATGGGTAAGTTCCTGGGGATCGCACTCGCCAACGGCCCGCCGGCTCACCCCGGCGGTACGGCCTATGATGACAAGTTTCCGCCCGTGTGTATCCTTTCCACACGCGGAGCTTGATTCGTCATGCTGGAAGCCATTCTTCTATTGATGGGAATTGGAGCCGCAGCCCTGCTGCTGATTGCGTTCTGGGGCTTCCACAAGTCAGGTGTCAGACACCCAAAAAGCTAAGCCGTGCATATGCGGAGCAATTGTCTCCCCGCCCGCGTGTCACCGAACGCGCGTCGCGCCGCGCTGACGACTAGCCGTTCCGATAGGCATCCAACGCGTGAGCGGCCAAGAGGGCAAGACCGATCAGCCCTAGGACTATTGCGAAGGCCTCAATCATCATTACGCCTCCTGTTGCGCCATCTTGCGAGTAGCTAACGCGTGACGGCTTCCAATCAGATCGAAGATGAATTTGTCTCGGAAAGACACGCCACCGGGATCAAAATAGGCCGCCCGGCGGCGCTTATTCCTGAACTGGGACACTGAAATCCCCAGCCTCCCTAGTACTGCAACGCGCATACCAAGCGGTCATGACACGGCCGTGCCCATGCGCGCTGGCTCAAATAGCGGCCTGATATCGGCGCCGCGGTGCCCGCAAGCCTGGGTAGTGGGTCAATTTGATTGTGGCGGGTTTCAGGGCTGGAAAACGGGCCGGGTGGGGCTCATATTCGACGGATGGAAAAAACTATCGCTTTGTCCATCATTGCGGCGTTTGTCGTTTTTGTCGCGGTCTATGGGATGATGGCATGGAAGAGACCCGGCAAATGACCCCATAGCCGAAGGCACGACCCTGATATCCAGGCCCGCGAAAGTCGAACCTGATCGGGCCAACGAGCGGCATCGATGACGACAGAATGCGTGCATTTGTAATCGCCGCAGAAGACGATGAGCCGGGTAGGGCCGGATTCCCGCATTTCCCCGAGAGTGATTTTCAGTTCGCGTGGCATGGGTGCAATTTTGCCAAGAATCGCCCGCACTTTGAATTAGCCATTCCAGGGGGAAGCCCACGGGTTGGTAGGCCCGGCGTATGTCGTCCGGCAACGTCGTGCGTCGGGCCACTCAAATGCGCAATGCCGCCGGAGCGTAATATATTCGCCCAGCGGCATCGGCATTTCCTTGGTCGGGCCCTGAAATCCCGGCAGCATCAATTATGCACGCTGCATGCCAAGCCCAGATGACAGAACCGCCCCCAGCAACGGGCAGACCGTTCCTAAGGTTGGCGTTTGATTGCTCACAAAATCAAAGCCCGCCGGTTCACGCTGGCGGGCTGGTTTCCTTGTCACATGACCGTAACATATAGATTGCTACGTTTGGCTGCTGGGGATTTGAGTGCCCGGCCGAGGAAATACCAGTGGGACCGAGCGATCATACTCCGGTTGGTGGCAGCTGTTTTGGGAATGCTTTAGTCCTGACCTCCAACCGCGGTGCATCACTCACATGCCTGAATCGTATACTCGTGCCGAGCCGTCTCAACTTTCGATCAAGCAGCATCGTTGCCCCAGGTGTCACAACCACATGGTGCTGGCACGTATCGAATATCCCAACGGTTCCAACGTCCGAACGTTCGAATGTCTGCGGTGCGATCATGTGCAAAGAATGTTGGTCGAGTACGTGATGTGAGTGGACGCCGGGTGTGGGTGCATCCGGACGAGAGGTGAGGGCGCCGGTTCACGCCAGCGGGTTTTCCTTGCGGTGTACTGCATTAGCGACCTAGGCTGTCGCCCTTGCTTCAAAAGGGAGAGCGGACGTGGCGACAGGTATTGTAAAGTGGTTCAACGCGACTAAGGGGTTTGGTTTTATTCAACCCGACAGCGGCGGCAAAGACGTATTCGTGCACATCTCGGCGGTGGAAAAAGCCGGTCTGAGCAGTCTCAATGAGGGCGCCAAGGTGAGCTACGAAGAAATGAGCAGCCGGGGCAAAACATCTGCGGAAAATCTGAGAGTCGGATAAATTCAAGCCCGCCGGTTCACGCCGGCGGGCTGGCGTCTCTTGCGACCCGCCTTAGTAGATGCGGCGGCGATGCCGCCGATAACCCGCGGGCTCTTCCGCGCCCGCGAAATATGGATTGATGACGCACTGTGCTGCGCGGCCCGATGCCGACGCGTTGCACTGAGGCAGCGACGTGTAGCGGCATTCGTAATAGTTGGCCCCGCGGCTGTAGACATGCAGGCAAACCGGGTAAGCCGGATCATACGTCTGGGCCGCCGCCGGCTCTATTGATACCGTCCCGATCGCCAAAATCGCCAAGGCTAGAATGCGGTCCCCGGGGCGTTTGGGATGCTTGTCTGTCATTCGCCTTCCGCAATCCTTTGCCTGCCAGCGTTCGTTAGTCGAAGTTCGCCCGGCAATTCCAGTATGTATCCTAGTTGGATCAGTCGGTCTTTGTGTTCGGGCGGGATTGTGCGGTGCATCGGACCCTTGGCACAGTGCTGCAACGAGGCGAACTCTTCGTGGGTTAATGGTGGTGCGGACAAGTCTTGAGCCATCCCGCGAATATGCGCTCCGGACTGTCCGTTTTCCAGTTAACAATCCTGCCCACAAACTGACCCGCTGCCCGGCCTCCCATATCTCTTTTGCGCCGCCACAAGAACGCGACAATTAGGGCCTTGCCTTCGCGTGCCGGAACCTCGGCCGGCGACTATGAGTCGGGCCAAACCAGCCGGGGTTCCGGCAGCAATAGACGGCCTCAGCATGCGCTGGGGTCGTTTTCTTTTGTCGCAGGTTCAAGGCAGGCCACTGCGCGACCAGCTACCGGCCGCCCAACAGAGCCCAAATCGCCACAACCGCGGCGATCAGCCGTATGGCGAATATGTGCGGCGTCAACCGAGGTAACTCCAAACTAGTTCGGAGCGATCAACCGGGTTGCGGTAATTTGGCTGGCCGTTGGCCCCTTGTTTCCGCGTTGCCGGTGGCTGCTGGAAGAGCCGATTGAAGAAGCCCCGCCGGGCTCACCCCGGCGGGTTTTTTCCGGGTCGGCGCGCATAAAAGGCAATCGACGGGAGGCTAAGGGCAGGGCAATGGTCAAGGTCGATCCTTACAGCATCGTCTTCCTGGCGATGGCAGTCTTTTTCTTCCTAGTGCGCAGTGTCCTCAGACTCCGCACTGGGAGCGAACGGTCGCCTGTGACCGACGCCTTCTTGTATCGCCTCTCCATGATCGCAGCCGTTTTAGGCGCGGTGCTTTACGTCGCCGACAAAGCCCAGTGGTATTCGCGGCTCGAGGCTGCCTCAACCCCTGTCGCCGCACCTACTATCGCCGCAATTACTAAATCGGCTCCGGTAGCGGACAGCGTGCCGATCTATCTAACTAACAATGGCACGTCGGCAATGATAGATGTGGTATTGGGCGTCCAGCCGCTTAGGATGCTGTTGGATACTGGCGCGACAACGTGCCTGGTATCAGAGGCTATCGCTGCCAGAATTGTACGCGATGGTTATGGAGTTCGGCAGGAAGCTGTTCGCTTCAAGATGGCGGATGGCACGATCCGCACGCTGCCAACCCTTCTCATCAGGGAGGTGCAGATTGGTCGGCATACTGTCCGCAACGTGTGGGCCGGGGTTTCATCTACAGGTGAGATGCTGCTAGCCTTCCCCGTCGTCAATGCCATCGCTCCATTCACAATCGACACGCGAGCGAGGTTGTTGATTTTTCATACTTCCTCCAACTCGATAGTCGGCGGTTACTTTGCTGCATCCACGACTGCTGGGAAGCGAAACGACTCATCCAAGTTACCCGCCTAAACTGAGGTGGTCCCGGTGTCGGGGCATCGATCGAACAGCCCGCCGGTTCACGCCCGGCGGGTTTTCCTTTAATGTCGGATATCCCTAGGATGCTTGGGGTGATCTGCCTGAAATTCTACCGTGGGCGGGATACCCCGAAGAGGGCTTGTCCGCCGCGAACAGCGGCCTGACATCGGCGCCGCGGTACCCACAAGCCTTACAGGTGAACTTCGGCTCGAGATCAGACAGCCGGACATTATCCGGCCACTGGCCGGCGTCGATCGTGACCGAATGGGCGCAGCGATAATCGGCACAATAGACCAGAAGCCGGGTAGGGCCGGACTCCCGCATTTTCCCGAGAGTGATTTTCTGTTCACGCATGCAAGCCCGCGCCATTGGAGCGTGGCCTATATCAAAGCGCGGCCCGGGCGGTTAGGCCCTCTGGGCTGGCCGAATTAATGTTTCTTAGGTCGACTCCGGGACGGATGGGGAATCTACTGATCCCCATCACCGCACCTCGCAACCAAATCGGTTTGCGAAGGTTCGTGATTTGGGGGTGACGGTTTATAGGAGGCGCATCCATGTGCGATTACAGCTTACATGCGGTCGCGACACGTCCCGCTGAGGTCGCGGAAACCTTGGTTTCGATTGGATTTTCTACAGGGACGCGGGGCTTTGCGAGCCCTGACGATCCGAAAGTCGCGGTCTGCCTTCGTCCTGGGACCGAGATCGCATTCGAGAAAGACGTTCAAACTGACGGCATGATGTTTAGCAAGAACATCGGGGTTCGATTAGCGCGGTTTCGCCAAATTGACCTCGACAAGCGATACCAACATCACGACGCGCTGGAATTCTCAAACGGTGCAATCGTTCTTGTCACTAACCTCGCTGCGGGGCAAAGGGCTACCGTACTGCAATTGCCTGCAAGCCCAATCGAGGAAAAGCCTCAGTCGTCCCAACCTGCAGCTCGGTATGAGACCGCCAACGTCTGATGGAAAAAAGGCCCCGGATCGCTCCGGGGTCTTGGGTCGTTACACGCCCTTTGATCGATTTGATGCTACGGCGCTGCGCTGTTCATTGCTTACGCACGGGTGCCCGTCGATCACGATCGTGCGCTGCTTCAAGTGCTGGCGGCCAAGTGTCGCGACATCGCCGATCCGCAATCCGGTGTAGGCGAGGATGTCGAAGATCACCCGCTCTCGGGTGCCGCGCGGCCAGCGCGCCTCGAACTTGGCCATGTCCACGGCGGGCATCAGGATGTTGAGCCAGACTCCGGAAGACACCGAAAATCAGCGCCGAGAATTGGAAGCGGTAGCTGATCGTTCTGGGAAGATCGTGAAAGTCTACGAGGATGCCGGAATCAGCGGCGCCAAGGGCAGGGATCAACGTCCTGGGCTTGATGCCATGATGAAAGCGGCAAGGCGAGGATACCCGGTTTCGGGTGCGGGAGACGCCTGAGTGGAAGAAGCACGCCGCCGATCTCGAGGCCGAAATGCTCAAGCGCGGAATGATGTTCGATGTCATCGATTGGTCGGAAGATCAGGGGGCGCTGCCCTTCGAGCGCTGAGGGCGCTGCGCGGACATGTGACGGGCGGCTTGTCTCTTGGGCAATTAGTTAGCAGGCACCGCAGAGCCTGCGCTGCGAACCAACCTATCCGCCTTTTTCAGAACGTAAGTATTTGCCGGTTGTTCTCTCGCAAAAAAGCTGAACACCACGAACGCCGCGCAAAATAGCAAGCCTACCAGCATAACTTTCCGGTAGGTGCGTCTGTCTGTGTTGTGAAAAGAACTCGACATAAAACGCTACTACGACTTCACACTGAACGCGCAATTGACCGTGCGTTTTAACCTAACATTTGAAGGTTATTCCTAGCGCGAATTTGACTTGGTGCAACTCAGCCAGCGAGGTGATGCTTGCGCATTTCAACCAAACTCGACCGGCAAGAGCGGTGGTAAAATAGTCGTCCGTGAAGAATTCCCAAGTCGTTGATTTAGAATCTGGAAACGGCAGGCTGGGGCAACCGAGTTTGCCGGGAATCGGGTGTGCGGGAGGGGATTCCTTGCAAATTTGATTTGTGATTCACTCGCCTTTGGATGTTTTGGCGGGGGACCAGATGCGACCACCGGAACGGCGGGAGACGGGAGAGCAGGATCTGTTCCGCTCCCGGCTCGACCAGATCATCGACCTGAAGCATCCGCTGGTGGCGCTGGGGCGCACGGTGGATTGGGAGTTCCTGGAACGGGAGTTCGGGGCGGTCTACACGGATGATCCCGGCCGCCCGCCACTGCCGACGCGATTGATGGCGGGGCTGGCGATCCTCAAGCACACCTACGACCTGTCCGACGAGGTGCTGTGCGAGCGCTGGGTCGAGAACCCCTATTACCAGTTCTTCTGCGGCGAGGAGTTCTTCCAGCACCGGCTGGTGTTCGATCGCTCGTCGCTGACGCGCTGGCGCAACCGGATGGGCGAGGAGCGGCTGCAGGCATTGCTGCAGGAGAGCCTGTCGGTGGCCACCAGAACCAAGGCGATCAAGCCGTCCGAGTTGTCACGGGTGATCGTCGATACCACCGTGCAGCCCAAGAACGTGACGTTCCCCACCGACGCGAAGCTTCTGAACCGGGCGCGCGAGAAACTGGTGCGGCTGGCGCAGCGCCACGGGGTAGATTTGCGCCAGTCCTATGCGCGCCTGGGCAAGTTCGCCCTGATCCAGCATCAGCGCTATGCCCACGCCAAGCAGTTCAAGCGTGCCAACCGGATGCTCAAGAAGCTGCGCACCTATCTCGGCCGCGTCATCCGCGACATCGGCCGCAAGATCGAGGGCAACAGCGGGCTCGAAGGGACGTTCGCACAGCTGCTATTGCTGGCGCGGCGCGTGCGCGAGCAGCAGCAACGTCAACGCGGACCGAAGGTCTATTCCCTGCATGCGCCGGAAGTCGAATGCATCGGCAAGGGCAAGGCCCATCGGCCTTACGAGTTCGGCGTCAAGGTCAGCGTTGCCACCACCCTCAAGCACTGCAAGGGCGGCCAGTTCGTCACCCATGTGAAGGCGCTGCCCGGCAATCCATATGATGGCCACACCTTGGAAACCGTGATCCCGGACATGGAAGCGCTCGTCGGCAACACCATCGCGCGCATCCTCGCCGACAAGGGCTACCGCGGCCACAATGCGCCGCCCGATTACAAGTTCAGGGTCTTCATCTCGGGGCAAAAGCGAGGGGTGACGCCGCAGATCAAGCGCGAACTCCGCCGCAGGTCCGCCGTCGAGCCCGTCATCGGCCATCTCAAAGCCGAGCACCGCATGGGCCGCAACTATCTCTGGTTCCGGCGCGGCGACGCCAACAACGCCGTCCTCGCCGCCGTCGGCTACAACTTCCGCCGCCTGATCCGCTGGCTCAGGATTTTGTTGCGCCAAATCCTGGCCGCTCTCTTCGCCGCGCCGTCGACCAATCCAGTCTGAAATCAGGGTTCTTCACGGACGACAAAATAAGCTGATGATGATGTCCCACATGACCGAACCCCGTTGTTTGATCGAGGCTAAGGCTAGCCGGCGATCATTTCCGGACGGCTTCGTTGGTTCTGGAAAATGGTTTCGTGGGACCATGATTTAACCCCGCCGGCCGCGCCAGCCTGGCGAGCCATGCGGTGGCCCAGGACCGCCCGGCACATTTGCAGCCCGCAAATCCCGGACTCACCAGCGGCCCGGCCGAGGACCAAGAAAATGGCCGTCGCAGCCGGGAGGTGAGACGGCCAAGGTGTCGGCAAGCCCAAGAGGGCGTAAGGTCCCCCCTGGGCGCAATTTTGCATAAGTTGGCCTGAAACGGAGATACATCACCGTCGCTCTCGATTTAACTTCGATCCTCGTATTTGCGTTTTCGTCGTGAAAGCCGGCCGTGAGGGCTTGCCTATTGCCTGCTTGGCGGGGGCTGCCGCGGTGGCTCCCTCGGCCGAGATGGGAACGGTGGCCGGGAAGGTTCTGGTTTACGTTCGGTCATTTCCACTTCGCCTTCATTTTCCGTCGGCTCGTGATCGGGCTCAACGGTCCTGTTTTGGCGAAATGCAAAACCGATAAATCCGAGCACCACCAAGACAGTTCCGGCTGCCATCAACCAATGGGGATATTCCATCGCTGAGAGCATGGGTCATTTCCCCTTCGCCTTCAGCCCGCTAAACTGCGTGAAATGTCCTGCACCATCCTGCCCAGACCATCCAGTAATTTGCCGTTGTAATCCTTGTCCCAAAGGCAGAGGACGGAGGAAACGATCAATGATGCCACGATGAATCGCATCTCATTTTCCCTTCGCCTTCAGGGCGTCGCATCTCGACTTCGGCGGAATAGTCGCACCAGCTCAATTCTTTTGCACAGCTCGCAACGATATTGAATGATGTCACTACCCTCAACGTCGGGAGCGCTTTTTTCCAGCTTCATCGTCCGCTTACATACAATGCAGCTCAACAGATTGATCAGGGGGCTTTTATCGTCGTTCAAATGATGTCCGCTGGCTTTATCGGACTGCAGGAAAACCTTTTGCGCCCGCTCCAGCTCAGCCAGAGCTTCGTCGGCGCGAAGCTTTCGCCCTCTCTGACGAGCTAGCCTTGTCGCTGCGTTGCTCTTCCTCATTTTATTGCCTTCAGCGCTGGCTCGACCAGGCGGCGGATTGTCCAGCAACCCATGGACGTGCACAAGCCGAATTCCCCAGGCGCGGAATTGTCAAATCAGCAAATCAGGTAGTCACAACCTCGAGACTTGGATTAATTTTTCGAGCTCATGGCGACCGTCCGCGTGAGCTTCCTGCTCGGTGGCGAACGATTCCATGGAAGACTGAATAGGTCTTCCGTTCTCTCTGATGTCCCAGCGAAAGTGACCCGCGTGAATCGTGCAGGGCCGGGTTACAAGGTCATAAGGTTGCGGCGACTGAGCCATACCCGACAAATCGAGGTGTTGCAGAGCACTTATCCGCGCCCGAAATCTCTCGATCTCCTGAAGCGCGTTGTGGCGGTCCTGCCCCGATGGAAGCTTGCGAGCGGTCTCTAATAGCTTCGCCGCCATCGCCTCCAGGTCTTGCATCTCTGTTAGCGTTCGATCGGTCGATTTGATCGCGGTCATTTCCCTGGCGCCTTCAGCAATCAGATTTGGCGCGACCTCCCTCTGACAGGGAACAGCCTGTCGGTGGAGCGATCGAGCCGCTTCTCGGTCTCGTGCGCGCTGTTTAGATGCCCGACCAACTCGCCGGACAGCCGATAGAGGTTGATCCCTTTTAGCTCGTAGATTTTTTGGCCGTCGAGGTCGAAGACTTCCGCGCCGTTCAACACGGCAACGTGGGTACCATTGCTATTGAAAATATTACCACTCACGACCGACCTCCTGTGGAGAGGCCCCGCGGCAAAGGCTGCGCCTATTGGCCGGGGATAGCGAGACAAATCGTGCGGGCTATTTCGACTTCGCCTTCAGCCCGAGCTCTGCAAGACCTTCGCGCAGCCAGCTCCATCTGAAGATCCGTCCGAGCCCGGCTTCAGCTCGATGCGGGCGGAGAGGTTAAACGGGTTCTGCTACGATTGGCTTCTCAGGGGCTGTAAGCGGACTTTCAGCCCATTTCACCGCGGGGTCGTCACAACTTATGCATTGGAGGTCGGTGCGGCCGGAGAGGGTGACAACCGGGACCATTCGTTTTCCGCATTTTGGGCAGCGCGTTGTCCGATCCATGAGGTCCTCCCGATTTTTCACCCCTAACTCGAAACTGGAATTTTTGTTCCATTCGAGCCTTTCGGCGAACAGGAGGATTCCATGGAAGCTGCTCTGGTCATGCCGCGGTCGCGATGTCTTCCTTGTCGACCCCGCGCGCCACGATCCGCAGCGCATCGTCCGGCAGCGGCCTCTGTAGCACTCTGGCTTCGTTTCACGGCGCGCGCAGCCAGACGTCGCGCTCCTCGTCCGTCATCAAGATCACCGGCATAGCCCTCGGATGGATCGGCCCGACCACCGCGTTCGGCGTCGTCGTCAGGAAGCCATAGACCAGATGAGGGCCGGGGACCGGCTTGGACTTGGTCCCACGGTCGCCCTTGAACTCGGTCCAGATGCCGGCGAAGGCGAACGGCGGGCGGTCATCGCTCAGTGCGAACCACACCACGTCCTTTTTCTTCGTCTCTGGGTTCGGCTCCGGCGCGTACTCGGCGAAGCTGTTGGCCGGGACCAGGCATCGGTTTTCCGGCTTCAGCCAGCCCCGCCAGTGCGGCGACGACGTGTTTCGGCTGTTGGTGACCGGCGGCCCGCCGATCTTCGGTGGTGGCCGCATGACCCAGCGCATCGTGGTCAGCTCGGTGCCGGCGTCGGTGTTGCGCACGACCGGGGCCTGGTAGTCGGGGAACACGCCCGGCATCGTCGGCAAGTTCCCGACGTAGCGGTTTACGACGCGGAAGAGGGCGATGATCGCGGCCTGGTTTGTGGTGATGCTGTAGAGGTTGCACATCGTTAGGCCTCGGTGTCGCCATTGGTGCTGGCCGGGCTATGGCTCACTCTGCTAGCCTTGCACGGTCATCCCACTTTCATAACGGACGAGGCGATCGTGAGATTGCTTGTACGCCTCCTTCAACGACTAGCGATATTTGGGTTGGGTATTTTCAGTGTCTGGTTGATCGTTTTTGTAGTCTTTGAAACAGCGGACCGCAGGCTGCCCTGGATTCTGGCTGTGGGCATCACCTATGGATTTGCAGCCTATATTGTTCTTCCGCGCGTCATTCGCTTGGGTCTCAGAATTCTGCAGCACCAACGGGTACCCAGTTACACAATCACGGGCGATGGGTTGCCGGGAGACCCTGTCAACATCGCACTCGTGGGTACGCTGCAGCAGCTTCGATCAGCCTTCGCGGTCAGCGGCTGGTCGGAAGCGGATCGACTGGGGCTGGCAAGCTCTTGGGGCATGATCCGAGCCTTCGTACTCAACTCGCCTTACCCCACTGCACCATTCAGCACCCTCTATCTTTTCGGACGCGGTCAGGACGTCGGCTTCCAAAAAGCAATTGATAACAGCCCGCGAAAACGTCACCACATACGATTTTGGGCATTGAGCCTAACGCGCGCGCAAGCCATGTGGGGGGCGCCCGGCTTCTGGCTGAACACCGACCGGCCACCGGACAACGAAAGCGTTCTTTGGGTTGGAGCTGGCACGAGAGACACTGGCCTATCCCTCACTCGACTCACGTTTCAGATCACCCACGCCACGGATTCGGACACAAATGCCGAGCGCGATCATATCATCAGCGAGTTGACGAAGAGTGGGGCAATCGGGGCCGTGAAAGTATATCAATCCGGTCAGGATCTTCCGACCGAGCACGTCAATCACTACGTTCCCGATGGCGAGATCGCGTTGGCGAGTTTGGTGGTCAAGAATCCGCGGTAGCCCGCGTCGCGGCCGATTTTTGCATAGGCAGGAAGAGCGGCTGCCATCTAAAATGACGGGCACTTCGGCCGCTTTGCACACGACCATTCGAGCCACCTCAGGAGAACTGAACCTCGAACGAAGAAATCCACCTTACACCTAAATCGGCGGCTCGGCCAAAGGACAACAGCCGACCAGACCACACGGCGAACTCTGACGCTCGAGGTCGCCTTCATTATTTTTGGCTGAAATACAACCGGCCCGAAGTTTTTTCCGGTTCTTAGAAACGGCGTCTATTACGGTCAATCGTCGTCCCCGCAGTAAGAAGAACTTACGGAAAGCCCTGTGCTGCAGGCACTTCTGCAACTTTGCGTTCATTGACGACGCCCGCGATCAGGATCAACTTGATCGAAACTGCATCTATCAATGAGGCACATCAATTGAAAGCAGCCGTCGACAGCAAGAGAATCCTGGTCACCGTCCCGGCCGATGTCCGGCTTTGGCTTGAGGAGCGCGCAAAATATCACGGCGGGACGTTGTCCGCCGAGATTGTCCGCTGTGTCCGGGAACGCATGGAGCGCGAGCTGGCCAAAGTGGCGCTCGAAAGGGCCAAGGAACGCGCCGTTGCCGCCGCCGCAGCAGCAGCAGCGGAGTGACGGCGATGGGCGAGTACGAATTCCACCCAGCCGCCAACCTCTTTCCCATGATGACCGATGCCGAGCTGGAGGCGCTTGGCGGGGACATGCTGCAGAATGCCCAGCGCGAGGAAATCATCCTGTACAAAGGACAGATACTCGACGGCCGCAACCGCTATCGGGCCTGCCTGCTCAAGGGCATCAATCCGCGCTTTCGGGAAGAGCGTACGCCCGATCCCTACGCCTTCGTCGCATCGGCGAACTTGCATCGTCGACATCTCGACGCCAGCCAACGGGCCATGATCGCGGCTAACTTGGCGACGTTGCGCGATGGTCAGAACAAGGCAGCGGGTGCATCCCCGGATGCACCCACCCAGACCGACGCGGCTAAGCTCTTAGAGGTCAGCCGTCCGAGCGTGCAGCGCGCGCGCTACGTCAAAGAGCATGGCGTTCCTGACCTCGTCGATGCCGTTAAGGGCGGCGACGTAAAGGTCAAGCCCGCAGCCGAGTTCGCCAAGGCGGTGCCGCCGCTCGATCAGCAGCGGCTTATCGGCGAACACGGATCGGCTGCCGCCGCCGTGAAAGCCGTGCAGGCGAAGGCGGATCGCGCCGCCCAGGTGATGCCGAGGAAGGTGCCCGATCCGAAACCGGCGGCAGACCGTGCTGAAGCGAGAGCAAGGCTCGACGCAGCGCGCGCGACCTATGTCGCCACCGTCGAGGCGGCGCACCTCACCATGACGCAGCGGACCGACGAGATCAGACAGGTGGTCCGGCGGCTTTATGTGGAGGGACTGCCGGGCCTCCGGCTCCTGCTGAGATCGATTGCGGCAAGTTGAACTGAGAAAGGCGCGTCATGACGGGCAACAACTTCCGGCCCGACATCGTCGCCCGCGCCGTTGAGCTGATCCGCGCCGGCGTCGATGCGCACGAGCTGCGGCGCCAGGTTCATCGCGAGCACCAGGAGCTGACCGCGCTCGGCATCGAGCGGTGATCGGCATTGCGCGCGAGGAGACCGGCCAGCAACGTGATCTCCGCGATCACCATGTTTCACTTCTATTGACGGCAAGAGCAGACCAACCAACCTGAAAGGACACTCACATGACGACGGTTGAAAACAAAGAACAGGCAGTAGAGATGACGACCGAAGAATGGCTCGCGATCCGCAAGGAGGCCGGTCTAAAAATCGATCCCGACACCGCCGAGGTATGCTGGTGGTGGGCACAGATGGCAGACCCCTATGGTGTGTTCCCGGAGCTTGCGAAAGAGCGGGGCTGCATTGGCAGAGTGTACTTCGCTTGCTCTCCGGAAAGTGACGTTTGGGTCAGCTTCCACGATCTTCCCAAGGCGACGGTAGATGCCCTGCGGAAAAAAGCAGACGCTATGGATGATGATGACGATTGGCCCTTCTAGCGTCAGAGTAACGTTGCGCCGCGTGTTCAAGTATTGAACGCCCGCGCGTCAGCACGAGGTGCCGATCTATGCAGCCCGCCAACGAATAAGCCCGCGCAGAGCGCGGACGGCACCATCGACGTCTACTTCGGTCCGAAGTCTCCCGGCGAAGGCAAGAACTGGCTGGCCACCATCCCCGGCAAAGGCTGGTTAACCCATCTTCCGCCTCTACGGACCGAAGAAGGCGTTTTTTGACCAGACCTGGAAGCTCGGCCTCTTTCATTTCAAAAATTGCCGTTATGGATATGCGGCCAGCATCACGCATCTGCCGGCCGGGCACCCGAGCGTCGTCAAAGCAGGGCCTGACGTCGCCGCCGCGATGGCCGCAGACCTTGCAGGTGAAGCGCGGTTCGAGGTCGCTCAGCCGTACATCGTCCGGCCAGGCCTCGGCGCAGATCGTGACGGAATGCGAGCAACGGTAGTCGGCGCAGTAGACCAGCACCCGGCGGAGACCGGATTCCCGCATTTCGCCGAGCGTGATTTTCTGTGGATGCTGCATGTCGTCGGTGCTGCTACACGCCTGCTACACGAAAGGTCAGGCTTAGGTATTGAAAAATTACTTTACATATAAGATGCTGTTTTTGTGGGGTTATTTGGTGAGCGCGGAGGGACTCGAACCCTCGACCCCATGATTAAAAGTCACGTGCTCTACCGCCTGAGCTACGCGCTCACTCTATTGCTTGAGCATGAACTTTTCGGAAGACCGGTCCACCTCGCTATCCAGGTGCAGGGCAGGGTTTTTCCGGATCACGCTCGGCCCGCGCTGTGTAGGGGGCGGGGCCTTGGCGGTCAATAGCGCAAACCGCCGCAAATGGGCCAATCGCCGGTCCCAAATTCCCCTTGCACAGCTTACGGTTAGCCCAACCTCTTCAAGTTGGGCCGGCCCAATCCATCCACCGTGCTGCCGCCGGTTTTGGTCAGCTGTCCCGGTGAATCTCGGATGCCACCGGCTGCGAGGGGCTGGCGACCGTCGGCATCGTCACCGGGCGGAGCCCGATCAGTTCGGCGGTCCGCACCGCGCTGTTGCGCCAGAAGGCGAAAGAGTTAATCCGGGAGTTCTCCAGGATCGCGATCGCCACCGCCGAGAGGAAGGGCAGGCTTTCCAGCAGCAGGACCGCCGCGAAAATATAGATTTCGCGCACCTGTTTATTACCGGTGGTCTTGATCAGCGTGGAGTCGTTGTTCACGATCAGCACCGCGGCGCCGACCAAAAGCAGCACGCCGATGACCGCTTCCCAGAACGCCTGGAATTCGATCGACATCACCGACAACCCGCCCTTCGAGGTGCGGGCGAACGGCAGATGCTCGGTGATCAGGCCTTGAGCGACCGCGCGCGATACCGTCCATTGCACCGACATCGCCGCGATCATGGCGCCCAGCATCTGGCCGACTTTGATATGCACGCGCAGCCGATACAGCGCCAGGAAATGCACCAGCGAGACGATGAAGGAGGCGATGATCGGCAGGGTCAGAATCTTGTCGGGGATGGCGATGTCGGCAAACACGACGATCGGCACCCAGATCAGATTGAGGATCGCGACCACCACGCCGAGGCTCTCGGCGCCGAGCCAGTTCAGCCATCCCAGCGAGAATTCGCGGCGCTGATCCGGCGTCAGCCGGCTGGCGCCGGGCAGGAATTTTCGCCAGTGCTTTTTGACGATCTGGAAGCCGCCATAGGCCCAGCGGTGGCGCTGCTTCTTGAAGGCCTCATAGGTGTCCGGCAATAGCCCGTGACCGTAGCGTTCATTGGTGTAATGCGTCAGCCAGCCGTGCTCGATGATGGCGAGGCCAAGATCGGTATCCTCGCAGATGGTGTCGCCGGCCCAGCCGCCGGCCATGTCCATCGCCGCGCGGCGGATCAGGCACATGGTGCCGTGGACGATGATGGCGTTGGCCTCGTTGCGCTGGACCATGCCGATGTCGAAGAACCCCGCATATTCGCCGTTCATGATGTAGTGCATCAGCGAACGGTCGCCGTCGCGATGCTCCTGCGGCGCCTGCACCAGGCCGACGCGGAGGTCGGCGAACACCGGCACCAGATCCTTCAGCCAGTCCGGCTGCACCACGTAGTCGGCATCGATGATGCCGATGATCTCGGCATCGACCGCGGTACGGTCCATGGCGATCTTCAGGGCGCCGGCCTTGAAGCCCTTGACCTTCTCGGCGTTGATGAACTTGAAGCGCTCGCCGAGCGTGCGGCAGTGGTCCTGGATCGGCTGCCAGAATTCCGGGTCGGGCGTGTTGTTGATGATCACAACGCATTCGAAATTCGGATAATCCAGCCGCGACACCGCATCGAGGGTCTGCTTCAGCATCTCCACCGGCTCGAAATAAGCGGGGATGTGGATCGACACCTTGGGGAAGCTGATGGTCTCGCCCATGGTGGCGGGCGCCACCGTCGCGCCCTTGACGATCAGCCGGCGCGGCGCCCCCCCGAATGCGATCGCAGCTATTTCCTCGATCCGCGCCATCGCGATCAGCACCAATGGCACCAGAAGGATCAGGCCGAGTACCATCGCAAACGCCGAGCCGAACACGAAATAATGCCCGGCCCAGTACGCGAACACGGTGGCGACCCAGGCGCCGACGCCGTTCGCCGCGGCCGACAGAACCAGCGCCTGCATCATTGTCGGCTCGGCGAGCCGCAGGATCGGCAGCGACATGAACAGGCCGACCAGCAGCGCAATGGCGGCGAGCTTCCAGTAGTTCTCGTTCACGATCGGCCCGGTCCAGGCGAACTTTGGTTCGCGCGAGGCGTCCAGAATGCCCCAATAGGGGCCGACGCCGCCTTCGAAGAACTTCCAGGGCTGATCGATCGCCTCGACGATGTTGTAGTCCATGCCGATCGCTTCGGCGCGGGTGACGAAGTTGCGCAGCACCGAGGCCTGCTCGAACGAACCGGGTTCGGCATTCCGCAAATTATAGCCGGCGCTCGGCCAGCCGAACTCGGCGATCACGATGCGCTTGCCGGGAAACGTGTCATGCAGCAACTGGTAGCGCTCGACCGCCTGATCGACCGCCTGCTTGTCGGTGAAATTTTCCCAATAGGGCAGCACGTGGGCGGCGATGAATTCGACCGATGAGGCAAGTTCCGGATTGTCGCGCCAGATGTTCCAGATTTCACCCGTCGTGACGGGAACGTTGACCGATTGCTTGACCCGCTTGATCAACGTGATCAGGTCTTCGACCTTCTGCTCGCCGCGGAAGATGGTCTCGTTGCCGACGACGACGCCGATGACATTGCTGTTACGCTTGGCGAGGTTGATGGCGGCCTCGATCTCTCGCTTGTTGCGATCGCCGTCCTTGTCGATCCAGGCGCCGACCGTGACCTTCATGCCGAATTCCGCGGCAATCGGCGGCACCAATTCGTTGCCTTCGGTCGAAGAGTAGAGGCGAACCGCTCGCGTCAGGGTGGAGAGCTTCTTCAGGTCGGCGCGAACCTTCTCAGAGTCGGCGATGCTGTCGGCGACGGTGTGGCCAGGTTCAAACGGCGCGTAGGAAGCGCTCGGCAGGATGCCACGGAAATCCGGTGCCGCCTGCTTTTCCTGAAACAGACCCCACAGCGCAGCGTGGGCCGCGGTCACAAACAACAGAACGGCGACGACGGCGCGCATCGGCGACTAAACCATACGGGGCCTACTTGAGGGGAAAGCGAACCCGTCCCCTAGGTTCGACCGACACGGCGGCAACTTCAGGATAATCCTGCCGCGCAATTTCACAACTGGTATCCCGCCATGGCGTTTTAAGGGCGCTGAGCGATTCAAACGGCGAAAAATTCGGATCGTTCCGACAGCCCGGCGATTACTTCGCCGGCGGGGCCGGTGAGGCGGCCGGCGCGGGGGTCGCGGCCGGCGCCGGCGCGGCATTGCCGGCGGTCGCGGACGCCGCGGCCGGCGTTGCCGCTGCGGCCGCCTGGGGTTGCGCACCCGGATTGACCCAGCAGGCATGGACGCGGCTGCTCAGGGTCTCCGCGACCTTGGGATCGATCTGCCCGCCGAAACGGGTCAGGCAACGGAACGCCGCCTGGACGTGCCCGCCGGGGCAGCCGAACCGGTCGTAGAGATCGAGGTGCCGGAAAGCGGTGTCGAGATCGTCCCGCCACATCAGGCTCACCACCCGGCGGCCGAGCCAGACGCATTCCGGGTTGCCGGCCGGGCCATTGATGACCTGGGCGGCCTCGACGAATTCGTCGGTCTTGCGCTGGTTGTCCTTGGTGGCGTCGGCGGCATTGGTGGCCGGGGGTTTGCCGGATTGATCGGGGGCAGGGGTGCCGCTCTGGGCAAAAACGCTGCCGGATCCGATCAGGAGCGCGAGGCCTGCAACGGCAACATGGCGCAAAACCGCAACTCTTGGATCAAGCACCCGTCGACGCATACGTTCCCCGATATGTTTCCTGCCCCGAGAGACAACTTTGGACGGTCCGTGGCTTGGCTTGATGCCGTCCAAATGGGTCCCCAATGCGGCGGAGACTTAAGCAATTCCCATGACGGTTATTTCGGATTTTGTCCAGCAAAGTCACAACTTTATCGCGGCGTGGTAAAATGGCCGCTGGACAAAGCCGGTATTGCACCTATCGCGCTCTTGGCAGATGCGCGGCGACCGGCTAATCGACGGGCCCCGCCCGGAGGATGGAACCGATTTCTCTTCGTACGCCGCTGGCGCTTCTCCTGACATCCTTATGTGCGATCGCAGCCGTGTGGTGGTGGCTCGCCACGCCGATCACGCTCGTGCGCGCGCCAATCGATCCCGATGCCAAGTTGCAATGCGTGTCCTATGCGCCGTTTCGCGGCGCGCAGACGCCGCTGCAGCCGACCACGCATATCGGGCCCGAGCAGATCGAACGGGATCTGGCGGACCTCGCCAAGATCACCGATTGTGTGCGCACCTATTCGATCGAGAACGGCCTCGACCAGGTTCCCGGTCTCGCCGCAAAGGTCGGGCTGAAGGTCATCCAGGGCATCTGGCTCGGCAGCGACCGGCTGAAGAATCTGGTGCAGATTTCGATCGCGGTGGGCCTGACCAAGCAATATCCGCAGGTCATTACGGCGTTGGTGGTCGGCAACGAGGTGCTGCTGCGCGGCGAGATGACCACCGCCGACCTCGCGGCCAATATCCGCTCGGTCAAGGCGCAGGTGACCATTCCCGTCACCTATGCTGATGTCTGGGAATTCTGGCTGAAGAACCGCGAAATCTATGACGCGGTCGATTTCGTCACCATTCACATCCTGCCTTACTGGGAGGACATTCCGGTCAAGGCGAAATTCGCGGCGTCCCATGTCGATGAGATCCGCAAGCGGATGGCGGTGGCGTTTCCGGGCAAGGAAATCCTGATCGGCGAGACCGGCTGGCCGAGTGCCGGGCGGATGCGCGAGGGCGCGCTGCCGTCGCGGACCAATCAGGCGCGTATCGTCTCCGATATCCTGGATCTGGCCAAGCGCGAAGGCTTTCGCGTCAACCTGATCGAGGCCTATGACCAGCCCTGGAAGCGCCAGCTCGAGGGCACCGTCGGCGGCTATTGGGGCCTGTTCGATGCCGCCAAGCGGGTGGTGAAATATCCGCCAGGCCAGGTCATCAGCAATTATCCATTATGGAAATGGCAGATGGGCGGCGGCATGGCGCTCAGCGTGGCCGTGTTCCTGGCGGCATGGCTGGCACTGCGGCGGCGGCCATGGACGCCGCGGCCGACGTCCTGGATCGCGGTCGGCCTATGGGCGACGACGGGTGGGATCCTGTTCGGGATCGCCGCCGACAAGATGTTCTACGAGAGCTACGGCGTCGGCGGCTGGCTGCAATGGGGGGCGTTGCTGGCAGCGGCGATCGCCTCGCCCTTGCTCTGTACCCATGCAGCGATGTCGGGCCGATCGCTGCCGACATTTTTGGAACTGCTCGGCCCGCGAGAGTTCAGGGGCGGATCTTTCCCGACGGCGTTGCTGGCGATCGCGCTCGCCGTCACCACGCTGATCGCAGCCGAAACCGCGCTCGGCTTCACCTTCGATCCGCGCTACCGCGATTTCCCGTTCGCCGCGCTGACGATGGCGGTGGTGCCGTTCGCGGGCCTGATGCTGCTCAACCGCCCCCAGGCGGGGGTGCGGCCGATCGCGGAATCCGCCTTTGCCGGATTGCTGGTCGTGACCGCGCTGTACACCGGTATCAACGAGGGCACCGCCAACTGGCAGTCGATGTGGACCTGCGCAATCTACCTGCTGCTGGCGCTTACGCTGTGGCGGGCGCGGGCCGCGCAAAGCCCAAAATAAGCAGGCCGATCGCAATTCCCGACAGTGCGATATTGTAGAGCACGATCCCGAGCCCTGCGGCGATCAAGCCGCCGGTCAACAGCACAATCGAGGGCCGCATCACGTGCAGCGTCGCAATGACCAGCGCGACAATGCCGAACACCGAATTCTTGAACAGATAGGTCGCCAGCACCCGCGCCTTGCACAGCAGGGATTGCAGGCCAGCGTCGCATGCCAGCGCGACGGGCGAGTACTCGACCGCAAGATAGCGCAGATACAGCGCATAGCCGACGGTGACGAAGCCGACGATCAACAGAAACTGGACCTGGTAGGGCGTCAGCCGGAACGGAGTTTTCTTCACGTGCGCATTTTCCCGGAGTGGGTTCCGGTTAGCCGCACGAAAATGCGTCCAACCAATGATCGGCGAATATGGTCGGGAATAGCGGGCAGGACAAGCCGAAGCTCACATCAGACGCGTGAAAACAGGTGAGAATTCGACCGTAATGCCTTGCAGCCAAATATTATTGTCCCCTTTTACCGAACCATGACGAGATCGTCGATGTGGCGGCCGGTTCCGGCTTTTTCGGCGGCTCCTCGACAACCGCGGCGGCATGCTTGCCGCTGCCACGGCGGCGTGGCGCGGGCTTGGTGGTCGAAACCGGCGCCGGATCGTCGCCGTTCACGGAGAGCCGCTGTCCGTCGAAGATCGCGGTCTCGCAGCTGCGGTTGTTTTCGCTCAGAACCGCGCAGATCCTGGCCGCCGCGCCGGCGTCGTTCAGCGGCCCGGCCACCAGCCGGAGCTGCATCCCGAGGCCGTTGGTGCCTTCCTTGATCACGATGATCGGGCGCAAGGCGGCCAGCGGCGCATTGGATCTCGATTTCAAAAGCCCGCGCCACAGCGCGCGCAGGCCGGCGAGCGAATTGGCGCTGCCGAGATCGACGCCGAACTCGGTGCGATGAAGCGCGACCTTCGGAGCTGTGGCCTCGTCCGGCTCGGCGTCGTCGGCCGGCGGCGCCGAAGCGACCACCTCCGAAATCGGCGCTGCCGTCACCACGCTCGGCGGTTGCATGGGTTCGATCAGTTTTGTGGCCGAGGGGTCGGGCGGCGCCATGATCGATTTCGACGCCACCAGCGGCGTCGACGGCGTCGCCGCCGGAGGCTTTGCGGGATCGGTCTTTGCGGTATCGGTCTTGGCGGCTTCCGTATTGGCGCTGTCGGCCTTCGGCGTGTCGGTCTTGGCTGCTTCGATCTTCACCGGAGCGATCTTGGCAGGATCGGACTTTGCAAGATCGGACTTTGCAAGATCGGACTTGGCAGGATCGGACTTGGCAGGATCGGACTTGGCGGTGTCAGTCTTCTTCGGCGGGTCCTTGGCAACCGATGAAACCATCGCCCCGCCCGTGTCGGCCACGGCCAGCGGCTTTTCGACAGTGGAGGGCTTGTCGGCTGGTGCAGCGGCGGGCTGGGTTGATGCGACCGGCGCCACCGCTGGGGCAGGCACCGGGCTTGGCGCTGCCGTTGGCGGCTCGGCCAGGGTGGAGGAGGTTGCAGGGGCCGCCTGCGAAGTCGGAGCCGGACCCTGCCGCGCGATCGCGCCGGTCACGGAGTCCAGGCCCTGTTCCAGCGAGGTGACGCGCGAATACAGCCGGTCGCGGTCGCCGCTGAGCGTATCGATTGCGGAGGCCAGCCGCCGCGTCTCGTTCTGGCTTTCCTTGGCGACCAACTGGATTTGCTGCGCCTGCCGCGTCAGGTCGACGGCCGCGATCTGCTCGCGCCGCCACCCGAGCGAGGACTGGTTGGCCAGCACGGCAATGATCACAGCGCCCACCGCGCCGACGCCCCACGATCCGATCCGCCACAGCGCGTGGCGATCGAGTTCGTCTTCCTCGGCCAAAAAACCGCTCAGCAAGCCGCCGGTGTTTTCGGTGTCGAAGCTGCGCGCCAGATTGTCGGGGTCTTTGGCCAAAACGTCTCTGGCCCTCCTCGAGGCCTGCCGAATCACGGAACAAACATTAACAGGAATTGCGCCCCGCACTTGAATCCGGGCGTCCACGGGGCCGCGAATCGGTTTCATCTCCCGGGGAAAACAATTAAAGACGGCGCCGGACGCCAATGGCCTGACGCCCAAGGGCTTTGAGCAAGGGCTTTGAGCAAGGGCCCTGAACAAGCGCTTTGAACAAGGGATGTGAATGACCGATCGATCCAGCCTGACGGTGGTGCTCGCGGCCGGTGAGGGCACACGGATGCGCTCCGCGCTGCCGAAGGTCCTGCATCCCGTGGCCGGCCAGTCGCTGCTTTCGCATGTGCTGGATGCGGCGCCTCACGGGGCAGGCGCAGCACTCGCGGTCGTGATCGGGCCGGACCACAAGGCGGTCGCCGACGAGGTGGCGCGGGTGCGCCCGGATGCCCTGACCTTCGTCCAGCGCGAGCGCCTCGGCACCGCGCATGCGGTGCTGGCGGCCCGCGAGGCCATCGCCCGCGGCGCCGACGATCTGCTGGTCGTGTTCGGCGATACGCCGCTGATTTCGGCCGAAACTTTTGCGCGGCTGCGCGCGCCCCTGAAAAATGGCGCCGCACTTGCCGTGCTCGGCTTTCGCGCCGCCGACCCGACCGGCTACGGCCGGCTGCTGGCCGAAGGCGACCATCTGGTGGCGATCCGCGAGCATGCCGACGCGACGCCCGAGGAACGCAAGGTGACGCTGTGCAATGCCGGCGTCATGGCGTTTGACGGAAGCAAGGCGCTTGAGATCATCGACAAGATCGGCAACGCCAACAGCAAGAGCGAATATTATCTGCCCGATGCCGTCGGCATCGTCAGGGATTTTGGATGGGAGGCGGTGGTGATTGAAACCAGCGAGGATGAAGTGCGCGGCATCAACACAAAAGCCCAGCTCGCCGAAGCCGAAGCGGTGATGCAGGCGCGGTTGCGCAAGGCCGCACTCGATGCCGGCGTGACGCTGATTGCGCCGGATACCGTCTATCTCGCTGCCGACACCACATTCGGCAGCGACGTTACGATCGAGCCTTTCGTGGTGATCGGCCCCGGCGTCAGCATCGGCGACGGTGCGGTGATCCATTCCTTCTCGCACATCGTGCAGGCCTCGATCGGCAAAAAGGCCTCCGTCGGCCCCTATGCGCGGTTGCGGCCGGGCACATCGCTCGGCGAAGGTTCGCGCATCGGCAATTTCGTCGAGACCAAAGCCGCGACGCTCGAAGCCGGCGTCAAGGTCAATCACCTCTCCTACGTCGGCGACGCCCATGTCGGCGCCAACTCCAATCTCGGCGCCGGCACCATCACCTGCAACTATGACGGTTTCTCCAAGCACAGGACCATCATCGGCGAGGGCGCCTTCGTCGGCACCAACTCCTCGCTGGTGGCGCCGGTGAAAATCGGCAACGGCGCCTATATCGGGTCGGGCTCGGTGATCACCAAGGACGTGCCCGACGATGCGATGGCCGTCGAGCGCAGCCCGCAGAACAACCGCGAAGGCGGCGCCAAGCGCTACCGCGAGATGAAGATGCGGGGCAAGAAGCCGAAAGAGAGTTGACGGCGTAGCCGTGCGATGGAACAGCGTCATTGCGAGGAGCGATAGCGACGAAGCAATCCGTTCTTTCTTTGCGTGGCGAGATGGATTGCTTCGCGGAGCCTGTCATCGGGCGCGCATTCGCGCGACCCGGTGGCTCGCAATGACGGTATTCTACACATGCGTTCACGGTCTCGCAGCACGACATGCCCGAGCTTTGCGCAACTGTTGCCCCTCTTCGAGAACAGAGGGCGCAGGGAAAGCCGGGTGCGCGCTGCACCCGCGGTCTCGCGTGCAATATGTGCACAAGAACACGCACACGAGCATACAGGTTCAGCGGAGAACATCCGGCCTTCCCTGCGCAATGGTTTTACGGCTTACTTCGCGCTCTCCTTGGTGAGCCGGGCTCTTTTGCCACCATCGCCCGCAGAAGCTTTGCTCTGCGACTTGGCGCCAGCGTCGGGCGCCAGGACCACACGACTTCGCCGTCCGCATCAGCGCCGTTCGTCAAAGGCACATCCGCGTCCACCGCATCCCACCGCGCGTTTCGTGACGATCGCGAGCCGCCCCTCGTTCGGGTGAGACGGGCGGAGAGAAACCACTGATTTGCCCGACGTGTTAAGCGAAATATTTTTGCGCACGGGACTGGACAGGCCAAATCACGTTGGAATCGCTCGGCAAAATCGTTGTTTGGCGCACGGCAATGCGTGGTCACCTCACGTCGCGCTGGGTCGCTGCTCGCTTCGGTAACCCATGGACCAATCGCCAGGCATTATCGCGAGATACCTGTTAAGCTTTCCGCTTAATACTGTCTCAATCCGCAATAATTATTGAGTAGGTAGACACCGCCGTTTCCCGTTAAGGGAACGTGGCGCTGGTTGGGCAAATTTTCGACGATTTGGGGATATCAAACCGCATGTGCGGCATTGTCGGCATTCTCGGACGCGCTCCGGTCGCGGAGCAGTTGGTGGATTCGCTTAAACGCCTTGAATATCGCGGCTACGATTCCGCAGGCGTCGCCACGCTGGAAGGCGACCACCTCGCGCGCCGCCGCGCCGAAGGCAAACTCAAGAATCTCGAAAAGCGGCTGCAGGCCGAACCGCTCGCCGGTCACACCGGCATCGGACATACCCGCTGGGCCACCCACGGCCGGCCGACCGAGAACAACGCGCATCCGCACGCCACCGATCGGGTCGCCGTGGTCCATAACGGCATCATCGAGAACTTTCGCGAATTGCGCGAAGCGCTTCAGAAGAAAGGTGCGGTGTTCGAGACCGAGACCGATACCGAAATCGTCCTGCATCTCGTCGACAGTTATCTCAGCCAGGGTATCAATCCCGTCGAAGCGGTGAAGGCGGCGCTGTCGGAACTTCGCGGCGCGTTCGCGCTCGGCTTCATTTTCGCCGGCCAGGACGACCTGATGATCGGCGCCCGCAATGGCCCGCCGCTCGCGATTGGTTACGGCGACGGCGAAATGTATCTGGGATCCGACGCCATTGCGCTCGGGCCGTTCACCGACACCATCAGCTATCTCGAGGACGGCGATTGGGTCGTGCTGACGCGCAAAGGCGCCACCATCTACGACAAGGACAACGCAATCGTTCACCGCGACGCGATCAAGCACAGCGCGTCGACGTCGCTGGTCGATAAGGCGAATTACCGCCACTTCATGGCCAAGGAAATCCACGAGCAGCCGGAAGTGGTCGGCCATACCCTTGCCCGCTACGTCGATATGGCGACCGACCGCGTGATGCTGCCGGTCAAGCTGCCGTTCGACTTCAAGGATATCCAGCGGATCTCGATCACCGCCTGCGGTACCGCGAGCTATGCAGGCTACGTCGCCAAATACTGGTTCGAGCGGCTGGCCCGCGTGCCGGTCGAGCTCGATGTCGCCTCGGAATTCCGCTACCGCGAGGCGCCGCTGCGCAAGGGCGATCTCGCGATCTTCATTTCGCAATCCGGCGAGACCGCCGACACGCTGGCGGCGTTGCGCTACGCCAAATCGCAGGGCGTGCATACGCTCTCGGTCGTGAACGTGGCGACCTCGACGATTGCGCGCGAGAGCGAGACCGTGCTGCAGACGCTGGCGGGTCCGGAAATCGGCGTTGCCTCGACCAAGGCGTTCACCTGCCAGTTGATGGTGCTGGCGGCGCTTGCGGTTGCCGCGGGCAAGGCGAGGGGCGAATTGTCGGATGAGGACGAGACCAAGCTGGTCCATGGCCTCGTTGAAATTCCGCGGCTGATGGCGGAAGCCCTGACGATCGAGCCGCAGATCGAAAAACTGGCGCGCGAGATCGCGAAATCGAAAGACGTGCTCTATCTCGGCCGCGGCACCAGCTATCCGCTGGCGCTGGAAGGCGCGCTGAAGCTGAAGGAAATCTCCTACATCCACGCCGAGGGCTACGCCGCCGGCGAACTCAAGCACGGGCCGATCGCGCTGATCGACGAGAACATGCCGGTGGTGGTGATCGCGCCCTACGACCGGGTGTTCGAGAAGACGGTTTCCAACATGCAGGAAGTTGCGGCCCGTGGCGGCGGTATCATCCTGATGACGGACGCCAAGGGGGCGGCGGAAGCCACGATCGAATCGCTGGTGACGATCGTGCTGCCCGACATGGCCGCGACCTTTACGCCGATGGTCTATGCCATTCCGGTACAATTGCTGGCCTATCATACCGCCGTGGTGATGGGCACCGACGTCGACCAGCCGCGAAATCTGGCGAAGTCGGTCACGGTCGAATAGTCGCAAAGCGCGCGCCCGCGTCACCTCAGGTCTTCAAAAACCTGCTAGGATGGCTTAGCTGGGAGTTAGCCGGCCGTCTCGACCGACCTGGAACCCTAATGAACCGCCAAGAATTGCCGCCGACTGTACCCCCGAGCGAGTCACATCCGGACGCCCCGCGCGGGCTGATGGCCCGTTTCCGCAACTATTTCCTGACCGGGCTGGTCGTCGCCGGTCCGATCGCCATCACCTTTTACCTGACCTGGTGGTTCGTGACCTGGGTCGACGGCTTGGTGCGGCCGTTCGTGCCGATCGCCTACCGGCCGGAAACCTATCTGCCATTCGGGCTGCCAGGTTCCGGGCTGATCGTCGCCGTGATCGCGCTGACGCTATTGGGTTTCCTCACCGCCAATTTGATCGGGCGGACGCTGGTCGATCTCGGCGAACGGCTGCTCGGCCGCATCCCGGCGGTGCGCGCGATCTATCGCGGGCTGAAGCAGGTGTTCGAAACGCTGTTCTCCGGCAACGGATCCAGCTTCCGCCGCGTCGGGCTGGTCGAATTTCCCTCGCCGGGGATGTGGTCGATCGTCTTGATTTCGCAAGCGCCGAGCGTCGAGATCGCCAACAGTCTCCCCGGGCAGGAGGAGCACATCTCGGTGTTCCTGCCCTGTGCGCCGAACCCGACCACGGGCTTCTTCTTCTATGTGCCGAAGAGCAAGATCGTCGAGATCGACATGAGCGCCGAAGACGCCGCGACCCTGATCATGTCCGCAGGCGTGGTGCAGCCCGGCTCCGATCCGCAGAAGAAGATCGCAGCCCTGGCCGCAACCGCAAACGCCGCGCGGGTGGCGAACGCAGCCACGCTGCAGCCGGCGAAGGTGGAGGCGGAGTAGGGTCTTCGTCTTTCCTCCTCGTCATTGCGATGCACGTGTTCCTCCGCGTCATTGCGAGGAGCGCAGCGACGAAGCAATCCATTCTTTCTTGTGTGGCGCGATGGATTGCTTCGCTTCGCTCGCAATGACGGATGAGGGGGGGCGGACTCAAATCAGCGTCGCGTGGAGTAAGAGGCGCACGTCTCCCTCCACGTCATTGCGAGGAGCGCAGCGACGAAGCAATCCACTCTTTCTTAGTGTTGCGCGATGGATTGCTTCGCTGCGCTCGCAATGACGGATGAGGGGGGCGGACTCAAATCAGCGTCGCCTGGAGTAAGAGGCGCACGTCTCCCTCCACGTCATTGCGAGGAGCCAACGGGTCGCGCGAACGCGCGCCCGATGACAGGCTCCGCGACGAAGCAATCCATTCTTTTCTTGGTGTGGAGAGATGGATTGCTTCGCTTCGCTCGCAATGACGGGGAGGGACCGAGGACTCAAATCAGCGTCGCGTGGAGTAAGAGGCGCACGTCTCCCTCCACGTCATTGCGAGGAGCGCAGCGACGAAGCAATCCACTCTTTCTTTGCGCTGCACGATGGATTGCTTCGCTTCGCTCGCAATGACGGATGAGGGGGCACAGGCTCAAATCAGCGTCTCGTAGAGGTCCTTCCATTCCGGGTTCAGCTCTTCGATCAAGGTCAGTTTCTTCGCTCGACTTCCGGCCTTGATCTGTTTTTCCTGCGTGATCGCTTCGATCATGGTCTCGTGCAGCTCATACCAGACCAATATCTTGCAGCCATATTTGGCCGAAAAGCCCTTCACCAGCCCCTCGCGGTGCTCGAAGGCGCGCCGCGGCAAATTTGATGTAACGCCCGTGTAGAGCGTCCCGTGACGCTTGCTTGCGATGATGTAGACGCACGGTTGTTTCATTCGCGTTTTCCTCCGGCCGTCGTCAGGTTACGCCGTCATTGCGAGCGCAGCGAAGCAATCCATCCCACAGCGGAAAGAAAGAATGGATTGCTTCGTCGCGGAGCCTGTCATCGGGCGCGCGTTCGCGCGACCCGTTGGCTCCTCGCAATGACGGAAGCATTACCCCGCTCCAATCAGCGGTATCGCCTCGTCGCGCTCGTACAGATAGAGCAGGCACCGCAGCGCGTCGCCTTGCTCGCCCTTCAGCTTCGGATTGTCCTTCATGATGCGCAGCGCTTCGTCGCGCGCCTGGGTGATGAACTGGCCATGGACCTCGGAGCGCGCGATGCGGTAGCCGGGCAGGCCGCTTTGCCTGATACCGAGCACGTCGCCTTCGCCGCGCAGTTTCAGATCCTCCTCGGCGATCCGAAATCCATCGGTGGTTTCCCGGATCACTTTCAGCCGCGCGGTGGACATTTCGCCGAGCGGCTCCTTGTAGAGCAGCAGGCAGGTCGAGGCCTCCGAGCCGCGGCCGATCCGACCGCGCAATTGATGCAATTGTGCGAGCCCGAAGCGCTCGGCGTTCTCGATCACCATGATGGTCGCGGCGGGCACGTCGACGCCGACCTCGACCACGGTGGTTGCGACCAGCAAGCCGATCTCGTGCGCGGCGAACTGCGCCATCACGCGGTCCTTCTCGGTGCCCTTCATCTGGCCATGGACGAGGCCGACCTGGTCGCCGAACCGCTTCTGCAGCGACTCGAACCGCTCGGTGGCGTTGGTGAGATGTTCGGTGCCTTCGGCTTCGGATTCTTCCACCAGCGGACAGATCCAGTAGACCAGCTTGCCGGCCTTCAGCGCGCGGCCGACGCCGTCGATCACCTCGTCGATGCGGCTGGCAGGGATCGTGCGGGTATCGATCGCTTGCCGGCCCGCCGGCTTCTCGCGCAATTCGGAGACGTCCATGTCGCCGAAATAGGTCAGCACCAGGGTGCGCGGGATCGGGGTTGCGCTCAGCACCAGCACATCGACGGCTTCGCCCTTGGAGGTCAGCGCCAGCCGCTCGCGAACGCCAAAACGATGCTGCTCGTCGACGACCGCCAGTGCGAGCGCTTTGAAAATCACGTCGTCCTGGATCAGCGCGTGGGTTCCGACCAGCAAATCGATCTCGCCGGCTTCCAGACGCGCCAAAATCTCCTTGCGCTCCTTGCCCTTTTCGCGGCCGGTGAGGATCGCAACCCGCAAGCCCGCGCGCTCGGCCAGCGGCGTGATGGTCTTGATGTGCTGGCGCGCCAGAATTTCCGTCGGCGCCATCAGGGCGGCCTGTTTGCCGGCCTCGGTTACGGCGGCGGCGGCCAGCAGCGCCACCACAGTCTTGCCCGATCCCACATCGCCCTGCAGCAGGCGTAACATCCGCACCGGCTGGCGCAGATCCTCGGTGATGGCGGCCACCGCCTCGCGCTGCGAACCGGTCAACGCATACGGCAACGCATCGATGATTTTTCGGCGCAGATGGCCGTCGCCGGCATGGCGGTCGCCGGCCGGACGCCGCAACTGCGCGCGGATCAGCGCCAGCGCCAGTTGGCCGGCCAGCAATTCATCGAAGGCAAGGCGCGACCAGAACGCGCCGTCGGGCAGGATGTCCGTCAGTTCAACCGGCACATGGACGCGATTCAGCGCTACCTTGATCGGCGGAAATTTGCAGCGGCGGATCACGTCCGGGCTGATCCACTCCGGCAGCTCCGGCAGTTTTTGCAGCGCCTGCGCGATCGCGCGGCGCAGCGAGCCGAGTGCCAAGCCTTCGGTCAGGGGATAGACGGGATCGATGCCCGTGAGCTTGGCAAAGCCTTCCTCGTCGACGACGCGGTCGGGATGCACGATCTGCGGGATGCCGTCATACATTTGCAGCGTGCCGGAGACGTAGCGCCTGGCGCCGACCGGCAGCAGCTTGTCGACATAACCGGGTTTGGCGCGGAAATAGGTCAGCACCACATCGCCGGTCTCGTCGCTGGCATAGACCAGATGCGGCGCGCGGGCATTGCGCGGCGGGGGCGGCCGGTGGCGATCGACCGTGACCTCCAGCGTCACCATCGTTCCCACAGCCGCGTCGCGGATTTTTGGCCGCGCCCGGCGGTCGATTACGCTCGCCGGCAGATGCAGCAGCAGATCGACCAGCCGCGGCGCTTCATCGCGGCCGAGCAGATAGCGCAGCAGTTTGTCCTGCTTCGGCCCGACGCCGGGAAGGGTCGTGACCGGTGCAAACAGCGGATTGAGCAGAGCAGGGCGCATCACGGGTACCTAAGCGCGTTCCTCACCGTCATGCCCGGCCTTGTGCCGGGCATCCACGTCTTTTTTTGTGGCCAAGCCGTGGATGGCCGGGTCATAGGCGAGCGGAAGCGACGCCGTCCTTCGGACGGCTACGCCCGGCCATGACGAACCGGTTGGCTAATCAGCGAATATGAAGGGCTGACATCGGCCATCTCCATCGCTATATCAACCCCGCCCGGCACGTCCGGGCTTTTGGCGTTCGGATGGATTAGAGAAAATGACGGGATCGACACGATCGAGCGGCGGCCTTGATGACCGCCGCAAGCGGCTGTTGTTTCGCTGCTGGCATCGCGGCACCCGCGAGATGGACCTGATCCTCGGGCGGTTTGCCGATGCGGAGATCGCGGGCCTGTCCGAGCGCGAATTGGCCGAGCTCGAGGGCCTGATCGAGGTTCCCGATCCCGATCTCTATGCCGCGCTTACGGGCGACAAGCCGCTCGATCCGCAACATGGCAGCGCATTGTTCGACCGCATCAAGGCGTTCCGCGCCGTGGACCACGACGCATGAAGTCTCCCGTTAAATCGCCCGCCGCGTTGCTGGCCCCCGGCCGCGCGCTGACCTTCGCCAATGTCGCCGAGGGCGCCGAAGGCCTCGTCGTCTCGGACCTCGCGCGCGCGGTCGCCGCCAGGCCGAAGCCACCGGCGGTCAGTCTGGCCGTGGTGTGCCGCGACGGCCCGCGGATGCAGCAATTGGCGCGGGCGCTGGAATTCTTCGCCCCCGATTTGCCGGTGATGCAGTTCCCCGCCTGGGATTGCCAGCCCTACGACCGGGTGTCGCCGCATGGTGGCATCCTGGCGCAGCGCCTGACCACGCTGGCGCGGCTGTCGCGCCTTGCCGGCAGCGACAAGCCGCTGATCGTGCTGACCACGGTGAACGCCATCGTGCAGCGCGTGCCCGCGCGCGAAACCGTGGCGGCGCAGGCGCTGTCGGTCGCGCCCGGCCATGTCGTGCCGATGGATTCCATCGTCGCCTGGCTGGAGCACAATGGCTACAACCGCTCTTCCACGGTGCGCGAGCCCGGCGAATATGCGGTGCGTGGCGGCATCCTCGATCTGTTTCCGGCCGGGCTCGATCAGCCCGTACGGTTCGATTTCTTCGGCGACTCGCTGGAATCGATCCGCACCTTCGACGCCGAGACCCAGCGCACATTGCTCGACATGCGCGCGCTCGATCTGGTGCCGATCTCGGAATTCCAATTGGTCACCGAGACCATCCGCCGCTTCCGCATGGGCTATGTCGCGACCTTCGGCGCGCCGGTGCGCGACGATCTGCTGTACGAAGCCGTCAGCGAAGGCCGCCGCCATCCCGGCATGGAACACTGGTTGCCGCTGTTCCAGGAGCGGATGGACACGCTGTTCGATTATCTCGACGGCGCGGTGGTCGCGATCGAGCCGCAGAGCGAGGACGCCGCGCGCGAGCGCTTCAAGCAGATCACGGATTACTACGAGGCCCGACGCGAGGCGCTGGAGCATCCCGGCGGCGGCGCCATCTACAAGCCATTGCCGCCCGACCGCCTCTATCTGACCGAAGACGAATGGACGGAGCGGCTCGGCGAATCCGCCCTGGCGCGGCTGACGCCGTTCGCGGTGCCGGACGGGGCCGCTGATGTGTTCGATGCCGGTGCGCGGCAGGGACGGAATTTCACGCCCGAGCGTGCGGACAGCTCGGTCAACGTGTTCGAATCCGTCGTCGCCCATGTCGGGGCATTGCAGGCGCAGCGAAAGAAGGTGGTGATCGCGCTGTGGAGCGAGGGCTCGCGCGACCGCATGGGCAGCATGCTGCGGGATCACAAGCTTAACAACCTCACCAGCGTCAACACCTGGCGCACGGTGCAGGCGACGCCGCGCAACGAGGCCATGCTGGCGGTGGTCGGCATGGAAAGCGGTTTCGAGACCGACGACGTCGCAATCATCAGCGAGCAGGACATTCTTGGCGACCGCCTGGTGCGACCGCGCAAGGCGAGCCGCAAGCTCGATAACTTCATCTCGGAAGTCACGAGCCTTGCCGCCGGCGATCTCGTGGTTCACGTCGAGCACGGCATCGGCCGCTTCATCGGCCTGCAGACGCTGGAAGTCTCCGGCGCGCCGCACGATTGCCTCGAGCTGCATTATGCCGCCGAGACAAAATTGTTCCTGCCGGTCGAGAACATCGAACTGCTGTCGCGCTACGGCTCCGACCACGCCAATGTCGAACTGGACAGGCTAGGCGGCAGCGGCTGGCAGGCGCGCAAGGCCAAGCTGAAGAACCGGATCCGCGAGATCGCCGGCGAACTGATCAAGATCGCCGCCGAGCGTCATCTGCATGAAGCGCCGAAAATGCCGGTGCAGGCGCATGTCTATGACGAGTTCTGCGCACGCTTCCCCTATGAAGAGACCGAGGACCAGCTTGGCGCCATCACCTCCACGCTGAAGGACCTCGAAAGCGGCCGGCCGATGGACCGCCTGATCTGCGGTGACGTCGGGTTCGGCAAGACCGAAGTGGCGCTGCGCGCGGCATTCGCGGTCGCGCTCGACGGCAAGCAGGTCGCCGTCGTGGTGCCGACCACGCTGCTGGCGCGGCAGCACAGTAAGAATTTCGCCGAGCGTTTCCGCGGCTTTCCCGTCAATGTAGCGCAGGCCTCTCGCCTAATCCCGGCCAAGGAACTGACACAGGTCAAGAAGGGCTTGACCGATGGCAATGTCGATATCGTGGTCGGCACCCATGCGCTGCTCGGCAAGGCGATCAAGTTCAGGGATCTCGGCCTGCTGATCGTCGACGAGGAGCAGCATTTTGGCGTCAGCCACAAGGAACGGCTGAAGCAGTTGCGCGCGCAGGTCCACGTGCTGACGCTGAGCGCCACGCCGATCCCGCGCACGTTGCAGCTCGCGCTCACCGGCGTGCGCGATCTCTCGATCATCGCTTCGCCGCCGGTCGACCGCCTCGCGGTCCGCACCTTCGTGGCGCCGCACGATCCTTTGATGATCCGCGAGGCGTTGCTGCGCGAGCGCTATCGCGGCGGGCAGGCGTTTTACGTGGTGCCACGGATCGAGGATCTCGCCGGCGTGAAGGATTTCCTCGACAAGAACGTGCCGGAGATGAAGGTCGCGGTCGCGCATGGCCAGATGCCGCCGACCGTGATCGAAGACATCATGTCGGCGTTCTATGACGGCAAATACGACATCCTGCTCTCGACCACGATCATCGAATCCGGCCTCGATATCCCGACTGCGAATACGCTGATCGTGCACCGCGCCGACATGTTCGGGCTGGCGCAGCTTTACCAGCTGCGCGGGCGGGTGGGTCGCTCGAAGCTGCGCGCCTATGCGCTGTTTACGCTGCCGGCGCAGCTGAAGATCACCGCCCAGGCCGAGCGGAGGCTAAAAGTGCTGCAGTCGCTTGAAACGCTGGGCGCAGGCTTCCAGCTGGCCTCGCACGACCTCGATATCCGCGGCGCCGGCAATTTGTTGGGCGAGGAGCAGTCGGGCCACATCAAGGAAGTCGGCTTCGAGCTCTATCAATCGATGCTGGAGGAGGCGATCCTCAACCTCAAGGCCGGCGTGGTGGAGCCGGCCGCCGACCGCTGGTCGCCGCAGATCACCATCGGCATGCCGGTGCTGATCCCCAAGGAATACGTCAACGATCTCGCGGTGCGGCTGTCGCTGTATCGGCGCCTTGCCGATCTCGACACCGACGAGGAGATCGAGAATTTCGCCGCCGAAATGCGCGACCGCTTTGGCGTATTGCCGGACGAGGTCCGTTATCTGTTCAAGGTCGCCGCGATCAAGGCTTATTGCCGGAGGGCCAATGTCGAGAAGGTCGATGCCGGGCCGAAGGGCGCGGTCGTCACCTTCCGCGACAACAAATTCGCGCAGCCGGATCGCCTGGTGTTCTTCATCCGCCAGCACGGCCAGGCCGCAAAAGTGCGGCCGGACATGAAGGTGGTGTTCTTCCAGGAATGGAAGACTCCGGAAGAGCGGCTGCTGGGCACGACGGAGATTTTGCGGCAGTTGGCCAATCTCGCGGAAAACAGGAAGGCGGCGTAGTTCGGACCTATCAGCGTCATTGCGAGCGAAGCGAAGCAATCCGTTCTTTCTTTTCGCGGTAGGATGGATTGCTTCGCTTCGCTCGCAATGACGGAAACTATCGCAAACAGCCGCCGGCATGGCTGCCGACGGCCGCTGTTACTCAACCAAAGCGTCGCGTTTTACTTCGGATATTTGAACTCCGGCGCGGCCTTCAGCGCCTCCTTCGTTGTGTTCATCGACGCCAGCCATTTGTCGTTCTTGGCATCGTAGCGGACGTTGACCGACGACGGCGACACCGCGACATAGCGCTCACCCATGCCGAGGAAGCCGCCGACCGACAGGATCAGCGCGTCGACCTGGTGGTTCTTGATCGCGAGATCGGTGATCTCCCCGACCGATTCATCTTTCCGGTTATAGACGTTGAGGCCCTTCAGTTTCGAAGAAAACATCTCGTCCTTTTGTACCGTCGAGAACTTCGCTTCGGCGGGTGCGGTGCCGGTGGTCTTGACGTCCTCGGCGAAAGCCGGCGCAGCGAGCATGGCGAGGGAAGCGGTGATAAGTGCGATTTTTTTCATAATGTCCTCCAGCGCAGAATTGCCGATCTACAATGCGAGGACGGAACGAACGTTCCTCAATTTAATTTTGGAACAATTACGACGCCGCGCGACGCGCTTCCTCATCCAGGCGCGCCAGCAGCGACTTCGCCGAATCATTCGGCTGTAGCGTCGCGACGCTGACGACGGGCTCCGCGCGCGCATCGCGTTTGCCGTGGCTGGTGTGGCGCATGACGCTGGAGAGGCGTCGCGCTATCGCATGGGCGTTCCTGAGGTCGGTCTCGGCGAACGCGACGATGACGGATCCATCGTCGAATACGGCGCCGAAATCCATCTGCCGCATCAGGCGGCCGATGATCCGCGCGCCGTCGAACTGGGCACGCGGGTGCGCCGGATCGAACGCGAAGCGCGCCACCGACAAGCCGCCGCCGCGCTCCTGGGTTTGATAGACCGCCGTTGCGAAGTCGCGATCGAATGCTGCTGGAGTCAGCAGGCCGGTCCGCGCGTCAATCAGGCCCTCGGCGTCGATCGCCCGCAGCGTCCGGCTCAGATGGGCTTCGAATGCGTGCTGGCGGATCATCGGCAATGCGATATCGGCGATCCGCCCAGGCTCGCCGGAGATCATCTCGAGGTTGGGCAGATCGTAGGCCGGCGCGAGATCGTTCGACGCCACCACGACCGGCAGGTTGCGGAAGCGGGAGTCCTCGGTCAGCACCGTGAGGAACGCATCGATCACGCGCGCGCTAAAGCCTTCGCCGACGACGATGCCGTCGATGTCGCGGGTGTTCAGATGTCTTGCCGCGGCCTCGATGCTGAGCGCCCCGACCACGCCGGCTCGCTCGCCGAGCGATACCGAAAGTGCGGGGTAGGCGGCGCCGCGGCCGACCAGCAGCACGGTGGCCTCGCTAACCGTATCGATATCCGACAAGGCGATCCGCACGGCTTGCCGGCGCATCACGGTGGCATGCAGCGAACGGATTCGCAGCGCAGCATTCAGGCGCGCGACCAGGCGATCGAAATTGCCTTGCACCTGGAAAAACGGAATGGCGTTCTCGGGCAACCCGATCAGCGGATCAACCGCGATCAACGGCAGGTAGGGTTGCCGCGCCGCGATCTGCTTCGCCAGCGCGGCAAACCTCGGTTCATCGATTGCGGATGTCGCGGTGAGGATTGCCGCCGGCTGCACCTGCTCGACCGCCCGGGCTGCGTCCGCCCATTCGGTCTCCACGACCGGAAACAGTTTTGCGTCATCGAGCGCGGACGCAAACGAGGGCCTTGCTGCAGCCGAGACGACGAGGATCGGGCCTTGTTGGGACATCTGACAACTCGGATTAACGCAGGACGGAGCCTGCGATCCTAGTTTGCCGGGCTTAATGCGGCGTCAACGCCACTAGGGGTCAGGCTTTCAGGTCGAGGGCGTCCGATCGCGAAACGCTTCCACCATCAATGGGTTAAGTCCAAGTCCTGACAGAGCTTCGCGGGCGCGGGCATTGTCCTGCGCGCGCCCGGCCAGCCGGTGGCCGCTCAGTCGATCTGGCAATGCCGTCAGCAGCGCGCCCTGGCCCAGCCGTCTCGCCCATTCCTGGAGGTCCTGCGCCAGAAATCGATAGCCGCCGACCGCCATGATGCCGGAAGGCGGCGCGGTGATGTTGATCGCGCCGGTCGCGCGATCGAGCCTTGCGGCATAGTCGGTATCGACGAAATCGCGCGGCGGCGGCGCAATCAGGGAGTCGCTGGGGGGCGGCGGCGGCGCATAGGCGGCGACGGGAACCATCGGCCCGCGCAATCCCAATGTGCCGCGCGGCGTCAGCAGGATTTCTCCGGCGATCGACGACCCCGGCAATTCGCGCGGCGCGCCGTGCGGTCCCGGCTTGATCAGGGCCGGCGCGCCATCTTCGGCGATCCGGCGCGCGCTGAACAATCCGGCTTCGCCGAACAGATAGACGTCGGTCAGCGTCACCTGTTGCGCAGCCCAGCACGCGCTGGAGGCGACCTGTTCCGGCGTGCGCCACAGGCCGATGACATTGCGCAAGCGCGGCAGGCGTTGGGTGAGGTCGAGTTCATCCAGCCGCAGCGCCAGCTGCGCCGGCGCAATCAGCGTATCGCAGCGATGTTCGTTGATCTGCCGCTCCAGCACCTCCTCGTCGAACGGATGGTGCAGCACCAGCGTGCCGCCCGACAACAGCCAGACCACGAGCGAGCAGGCGAGGCCGGCAAACGACATCGGCGAAAACGCCGACAGCACGGTTGCACCCTGCGGCACGTCGCTTTCAAGCGAAAGCGCCAGTCCGCCGGCGATCAGGCTGAGATGGGCGCGCGGCACAGGCCGGAAACCGTCGGCGGTGACGTCGAAGGAGATCAGCGCCGCCTTGCGGCCGTCCTGGATCACCGCGCGCGTCGCGGGCGATTCCCTCAGGATGGCGTTGTCGAGCGAAGCCATGCCGTCGGGCAAATCGGTGCCGAAGCCGCAGACATGGCGGATCGAAAACGCTTCGGCGGCGGCGTTCATCGCGAGGTCGGCATACACGATGCCGTCGACCTTGCTGGTGGTCACGATCGCCCGCGCCGCGGTGCGGTTGAGCGCCATGGTCAATTCCGCCTGCCGCCAGAGCAGCGGCAGCACGGCGACCACCAACCCGGCGCGGTACGCGGCCAGCACCGTGAGCGCGAATTCGATCGTGTTCGGCAGTTGAACCGCGATCACGGAATTGGCCGGCAATCCGGATTCGATGAAATGCGCCGCCAGCGCCGAGATCGCGCGATCGGCCTGCGCAAAGGTGAGGCGCTTCGGGCTCTGGCCGGTGATGCGGGGCTTGTTCGGCGGGTCGATCAGCGCGATCGCGTCCGGCTGCCGCGCCAAAACGCGTTTGAACAATCCGTCGAGCGTTGGCGAAGCGGTGGGCTGGGTCACGGCGTCAACTCGGTTGCATCATTTCGGCTGCGGGTCCGGCTTCTGCCACCACGTTTCCGGCAGGTAGCCCGTCAACGCCGTGGTTGCAGGCCGTTCTATCCGATTCCAGCGCGCGAGCCATTGCTCTTGCACGTTAAATAGCGGGATAGCGTAGAAGCCCGACATCAGGGTCCGGTCCAGCGCCCGTACCGTCGCAACGAAGGCCGGCCGCTCGCGCGCTTCCAACAGGGCCGCGATCAGGGCGTCGATCGCGGGGTCCTTGGCGCCCATGTAATTCCGGGTGCCCGGGATATCGGTGGCCTGGCTGCCCCAATAGAACGACTGCTCGTTGCCGGGCGACAGCGACTGGTCCCAGCGGTTCTGGATCATGTCGAACTCGTAGCCGAGCCGGCGCTGATCGAACTGGACGGGGTCGACCGCGCGCACGCTGACCTCGATGCCGGCGCGCTTGAGGTCGCGCTGATAGGCCAGCGCAATCCGTTCCTGATCGCGCGTCGTCACCAGGATTTCAAAGGTGAGGGGCGCCTTGGTCGCGCGCTGGCGCAGCACCGTGCCGTTGATGTCGTAGCCGGCCTCCGACAGCAGGGCGAGCGCTTTGCGGAGCGTCGTGCGATCACGGCCCGAGCCGTCGCTTACCGGCAGGTGATAGCTGCCGTCTAGAATATCGGGCGGGATTTGCGCGCCAGCCTGTTTGAGGAACTCGCGCTCACGCTCGTCAGCGGGGCGACCATAGGCCGACAGCTCGGAGCCTGCGAAGAAGCCGGCGCTGCGGGCATAGAGGCCGAAGAAGTAGTTGCGGTTGATCCATTCGAAATCGAACAGCAGCGTTAGCGCTTGGCGCACGCGGATGTCGGCAAACACCGGCCGGCGGGTGTTGAATACCAGGAATTCCGACGGCTGCGGCATCCCGGTCTTGATGACATCGCGGATCACCTCGCCGCTGCGCGCGGCGGGAAAATCATAGCCGTCGTGCCAGCGCAGCGGCTCGCCCTCGACGCGGAAGTCGTAGAGGCCGCGCTTGAACGCCTCGAACTCGCCGTTGGCCTCGCGGTAGAAGTCGAGCCTGATCTCGTCGAAATTATACAGGCCCCGGTTCACCGGCAGGTCGCGCGCCCAATAGTCGGAATTGCGCGTCAGCGTGACGCTCGCGCCCGGTTTCACCGCTGTGACGCGATAGGGACCGGAGCCGACCGGTCCGGTCATCGTGGTTTCCTCAAAGGTGGCGGGATTTACCGCATGTTTCGGCAGCACAGGCATCAAAGCGAGGATCAGCGGCAGTTCGCGGTCATTGGCGTCAGTGAGATCAAAGCGCACCGTGAGCGGATCAGGCGTCTCGGCCTTTGCGACCTTGGAATAATACTGGCGATGGTTGGGGCGGCCCTTGTCGCGCAGCAAGGCCCAGGAGAACAGCACGTCCTCGGCCGCGACCGGCTTGCCATCCGAGAAGCGAGCGCGGGGGTCGAGATGAAACGTGACGTAGCTTCTAGCGTCGTCGGTCTCGACGCTTTTCGCCAACAATCCGTAGAGGGTGAAAGCCTCGTCATTGCCGCGCGTCATCAGGCTTTCGACGACGAACCCCCGGATCTGCTGCACCGCGAGGCCCCGGACAATAAGCGGGTTGAGGCTGTCAAAGGTGCCGAGGGCGCCCCAGACCAGCCGGCCGCCCTTCGGCGCGTCCGGATTGGCATAGGGCATGTGGGTGAAATCGGCCGGAACCGCCGGGGCGCCATGCATGGCGATCGCATAGCTTTCGGTGGCCTGGGCCTCGCGGGCGCCCGGCACCGGCGACAGGCCGAGCGCAACCGCGACGCAGGCGATGGCTCGAAGGCGGATACGTCCAAAGGCGGACATCGGCACGCGCGGATTTGATTCGAAATTGCACAAAATCAAGCTTTACCATAGGCCTCGGCATCCGCCGTAACGCCGGCTCAAAGATGCTTGTCGGCATTGATCTTTTCGCGCGCCGCTGTATTGAAGGCGTGCAATTGACCAGGGCGGCAGCGCCTGTCACGTATCCGCCTCAATTGACTTGGAGACAGCCGCCCAAACGGCTAGGTGTCGGCGCCTGCAGCGGTTTCGGGCGCTCCCGTTCAGAAAGGGTTTTCCGCAATGAATTTCCGTATCTTGGCCGCGCCGATTCGGCCGCATGGGCGAGTTTTCGCCTTGTTGGCGGCGACTGCAATGTCCGCAACTTTGCTCGGCGCAGCGGCGCAGGCCCAAACCCCGGCTCCTGCTCCCGCGGCTGCGCCGAAGGCCAAGGCAGCTCCCAAAGCTGCACCCAAGGCCGCGGCCCCGGCGCCCGCACCGGCTGCCCAGGCTGCGCCGCCGCCGGCAGCCGCTGGCGCGCCCCCCGCAGCCGGCCAGCAGCCTCAGGATCAGCAGGTTCAGTTGATCTACGCGCCCTGGACCAAGTTCTGCCTCAAGGGCCAGGACGCCGGCGCCAAGCAGGTCTGCTTCACCGGCAAGGATGGCCGGATCGAGTCCGGCCAGCCGGTCATCGCCGCCGTCATCATCGAGCCGGAAGGCGAGCCGAAGAAGATCCTGCGCGTGACGCTGCCGCTCGGCATGCAGCTGGTTCATGGTACCCGCGTGATCGTCGACAACAATCCGCCGGCGCAGAGCCCCTATGTGATCTGCTTCGCCAACGGCTGCATGTCGGACTACGAAGTGACCCCGGAATTGCTGGCCAACATGAAGAAGGGCCAGAATCTGGTGGTTCAGGCCATCAACTCCAATGGCGCGCCGCTGACGCTGCCGCTGCCGCTGGCCGAGTTCGCCAAGGCCTATGATGGCCCGCCGACCGACCCGAAGGTGTTCGAGGAAACCCAGAAGAAGCTGCAGGAAGAGTTGCAGAAGCGGGCGGAAGAACAGCGCAAGAAGCTCGAGGCTGCCCAGCCTGCGGCCGGCGCTCCGGCCAATCCGGCCGCGAAGTAAGCGTAAGGCTTGTCGACAAACAAAAGGCGCCCGGACCGGGCGCCTTTTTCGTTCAGGGAAAGTGTCGCCCGGATGGAGCCAAATCAGTTCAATGACGGATTGCGTGGCCGGTAGCCGCCCGATTTATCCTTCACAAAAATCTCGGCGACCTGGGAATGCCGGATCGGCTCGCCGGAATCGTCGGGCAGCAGATTCTGTTCGGAGACGTAGGCGACGTATTCCGATTCCGAATTCTCCGCGAGCAGATGATAGAACGGCTGATCCTTGTGCGGCCGGACATCCTCGGGGATCGACAACCACCATTCCTCGGTATTGTTGAATTCCGGATCGATGTCGAAAATCACGCCCCGGAACGAAAACACCCGGTGGCGGACGATCTGACCGATCTGAAATTTGGCGGTGCGCGCTCTAATCATGCCTCGTCAAATAGACCATGATTGTGGCCGATGCTAGGGGCAAAAGGTCGATTTAACCCTCCGCTCTGGCCATCGCATCTGGCGCCACAGCCAAGAAAACGCTGAAGAAAAGACGATTTCCGCATGGCTGACATTCTCAATCTGGCGCTGCCCTATTTCGGCTTGATCTTCATCGGTTTTGCCTGCGGGAAGGCCAAAGGGCTGCCTGAATCGGGCCTCGCCTGGATGAACTTCTTCCTGCTCTATGTTTCGCTGCCGGCGCTCCTGTTCGGCATCATGTCGAAGACCCCGTTCGCGGAACTCAACAACCCGCCATTCCTGATCGCGACCACGCTCGGAACCATGAGCGCCTTCGTGCTGGCCATGGTCGTGGGCCGGGTCGTTGGAGAACTGTCGCTGCGCAAGGCCACCATCGCAGGGCTTTCGGGCGCCTACGGCAATATCGGCTATATGGGCCCGGGCCTGGCGCTGGCCGTGCTCGGTGCCAAGGCGGCGGCGCCGACCGCGCTGATTTTCTGCTGCGACAGCATCTTCCTGTTTTCGATCGTGCCGCTGCTGATCGAGTTGACCAACCGCGAGCATCCCTCGCTGTTGCACGCATTCGGCGTCGTGGCGCGGCAGATTGCGCTCAATCCGCTGATCATGTCGGCCTGCGCCGGCGCGCTGGCTGCGGCGCTGCACCTTCAATTTCCGGTTGCGATCGACAAAACGCTGTTGTTTCTGCAAAACGCCGCGGCGCCGACGGCGCTGTTCGTGCTCGGCGTCACGGTGGCGCTGCGCCCGTTCAATTACGTGCCCTGGGAAGTGCCCGGCGTGATCGCGATCAAGCTGCTGCTCCATCCGCTCGTTGTGTTCGGACTGATGCTGCTGCTCGGTCCGTTCCCGCAACCTTGGGCGGCGACCGCCGTCCTGATGGCCTCATTGCCGCCGGCGCTGAACGTGTTCGTGATCGCCCGGCAGAACGAGACCTGGGTCGAGCCGGCGTCGGTCGCCGTGCTGATCGGGACGTTTGCGTCCGTCGTCACGCTGACCAGCGTGATGTGGTTCATTCAGAGCGGACGGCTGATGTTTCCTTGAGAACCGCCGAATATCTAGCTGACGCGCCGCCATGACGGCGCAAGCCCCTCGCGCATGGCAAGCCGCCGCAGCGGGCCGATCGAGCCGATCAGGTGCAGGCCTGCGGCGCGCAGCGATTGTATGGGAAGGAAATCGCTGAGCAAGGAGCGGTTGGCAATATCGATCGTAAACGTCCGGCTCAACACATCGGTCCGGCGGGCGGACTGGTAGCGCGCCAGCACCTGCGGCGAACCGGGATCCTCTCCGATAGACATCGCCTGGCCCACGATATCGGCGATGTCGGCGGCGTCGCGCAGTCCCATGTTCAGGCCCTGCGCGCCGATCGGCGGCAGCACATGGGCGGATTCACCGACCAGCGCGACGCGATCTTTTGCGAATTGCCGGGGGCTCTCGATCGCAAGCGGAAAGACATTCCGCCCGGGCTCGACCTGAACCCGGCCGAGAATGGAATGCGATTGCTTCTCGGCGGCGTCAGATAATTCGTCGTCGCCGAGCGCCATCAGCCGTTCGGCTTGCTTCGGCGCCGAAACCCAAACCACGCTGCAGCGGTTGCCAGGCAGCGGCACGAACACGCACGGTCCGTGCGGCGTGTGAAACTCGGTCGATATGTTCTTGTGCGGGTGGGTATGACCGATATTGAAGGTCAGCGCCGACTGATGGAGGTCGCGGCGCTTGACCGCGATACCGGCGGCCTCGCGGGACAGCGACTGCCGCCCGTCCGCACCGATCACAAGCCGCGCGGCGAGCGATTCTCCCCGGCCGGTCCGGATTGAAACATCGGCGTGTTCCGGATGGATGGTTTCCGCCTCGTCGTCAAACCGCGTCAGGCCGGAGAGTTCGGCCGCGCGCTGTTCCAGTGCTGCCATCAGTGAGCGGTTGTCGATGTTAAAGCCGAACTGATCGAGGTCGATTTCATCGGAGGAAAACCGCACCTCCGGTGCACGGATCAGCCGGCCGGTGTCGTCGACGAGGCGCATGGTCTGCAACGCCGCGGCTTGATCCTTGCAGCGCCGCCAGACGTCCAGGCGTTCGAGCAGGTCGGTGGAGGCGCCGAGCAGTGCGGTGGTGCGATTGTCGGCATAGGGCGCGCGGCGGGCGAGCAGGGCGGTTTTCGCCCCGGTCTCCGCCAGCGCAATGGCGGCGGTCAGTCCGGCCGGCCCGCCGCCAATCACGGCTGTGTCATAAACTTGCGGTGCATCGGTCATATCGGGACAATTGACGTTCCCGGCGCCATTTTCAAGCCATTAACCGGCGGATTATTTTCACCGGTTTACGCGGCGGAAAGTCGCAAGCGCGGATATGCTAATCGGACCGATTCCTGATAGCACTGCCCGGGCATGGACCAGACCAGCCAGCCAGTTTCATCCCCAGCGTCGCACGGAATGCGCGCGGCGGCTTTCTCCGTGCACATCTTCACGGCGATGGGAGCTGGCGTTGCGCTGCTCGCGATGCTGGAAGCCGTGCGCGAGCACTGGGCCAGCATGTTCGGCTGGCTCGGCGTGGCGCTGGTGATCGATGCGATCGACGGCCCGATCGCGCGGAAGCTGGATGTCAAGCGGCTGCAGCCGGACTGGTCAGGGGATGTGCTCGACCTCGTCGTCGACTTCGTCACCTACGTTTTCGTCCCCGCCTACGCGATCACCGCGAGCGGACTATTGCTGCCGCTGGCGGCGCCGCTATTGGGCATCGGCATCGTGGTGTCGAGCGCGCTCTATTTCGCCGATCGCCGCATGAAGGCCGCGGACAATCATTTTCGCGGATTTCCGGCGCTGTGGAACGCGGTGGCATTTTATCTGTTTTTGCTGCAGTTCCGGCCGTCGATTTCCAGCCTCGCCATCGCCATTCTGATCGTGCTGACATTCGTGCCGGTTCACGTGCTGCATCCGATCCGCGTGGTGCGCCTGCGCTGGCTGACCTTGTTGTTGCTGGCCGCCTGGGCCGTGCTTGCGATCTACACGCTGGCCCGCGATTTCGATGTCGGCGCCCCCATCGTCGCCGGGCTCTGCGCCATCGCCGCCTATATGGTCGGCAGCGATGCGGTCATCCGGCAAATAAAATCGTTGCGGGTATGATGGAATTATTCACCAGCGCGGAAGCCTGGGCGGCGCTGCTGACCCTGACGGCGCTCGAAATCGTGCTCGGGATCGACAACGTCATCTTCCTGTCGGTGATCGTCTCGCGCATTCCGCCGGCGCAGGCCAAGCGGGCGCGCCAGATCGGTCTCTTTCTGGCGCTGGTATTCCGCATCATCCTGCTCACCCTGCTGGTATGGCTGATCGGGCTGACCGAGCCGGTCATCACCGTGAAAAGCATTGTGCTGTCATGGCGCGACATCATCCTGATCGGCGGCGGCCTGTTCCTGATCGCGAAGGCGACCCACGAAATTCATGCCGAGGTCGAAGCGCAAGAGGTGGAGTCCGATGCAGCGCCGAGAGCCAGCGCATTCTTCTGGGTGATCGTCCAGATCATCGTCATCGACATGGTGTTCTCGCTGGATTCGATCATCACCGCGATCGGCATGTCGCAGCAGCTCGAAATCATGATCGCGGCCGTCGTGATCGCCTGCGTCATCATGTACGCCTCATCGGGACCGGTCGCGCGATTTGTGGCGGATCATCCGACCACAAAAATGCTGGCGCTGGCATTTTTGGTGCTGATCGGCGTCGCGCTGGTGGCGGACGGATTCAAATTCCACATCCCGCGCGGCTACATCTATTTTGCCATTGCGTTTTCGGCCGCGGTGGAGCTGTTCAACGTGCTCGCCAGGCGCAACCGCAAAAGGGCCGTCAGATCGTGATCCGATTGAATCGGATCACGATCTTTCTCCTTGTTTGAGCATGATCTGATCGGAAAAACCGGTTCCCACTTTTCCGGATCATGCTTTAGCCGGTTTCAGCCACTCAGTTGACAACCCGGTGGCGATGGCTTTCGGTTCGGGATTCGCGGGAATACCAAGGGAGAAACCTGTCATGACCAAGGCCGTGCGCGTGCACAAGGTGGGGGGCCCGGAAGCCCTGGTTTATGAGGACGTTGACGTGGCCGCACCTGGACCCGGCGAGGTTCGCATCCGCCAGCACGCCGTCGGTCTCAACTTCATCGATGTGTATTTCCGCACCGGCCTCTACAAGGCGCCAGGCTTGCCGTTCATCGCCGGCAACGAGGCCGCGGGCGAGGTTGTCGCGGTCGGGCCGGGCGTCACCAATTTCCATCCCGGCGATCGCGTCGCCTATTATTTCAATCTCGGCGGCTATGCGAGCGAACGCGTCATCCCCGCGGACAAGCTGGTCAAGCTGCCCGACCACATCACCTACGAGCAGGGCGCAGTGCTGATGCTCAAGGGGCTGACGGTCTGGTATCTCCTGCACAAGACCTTCAAGGTCGAGCCCGGACATCGCGTGCTGATCCACGCCGCCGCCGGCGGCATCGGGTTGCTCGCCAGTCAATGGGCCAAAGCACTCGGCGCGCATGTCATCGGCACCGTCGGCACCAAGGCGAAAGCCGACCTCGCGCTCGCCAATGGCTGCGACCACGTCATTCTGTACAATGAGGAAGACTTTGTCGCGCGGGTGAAGCAGATCAGCCGCAACGAACTCTGCGACGTGGTTTATGACGGCGTCGGCAAGACCACGTTCCCGGGCTCGCTGTCGTGCCTGCGGCCGCGCGGCCTGTTCGTGAGTTTTGGCAACGCCTCCGGCCCGGTGCCGCCGTTCGCGCTCGCCGAGCTCAACAATCACGGTTCGCTGTTTGCGACCCGGCCAAAGCTCAACGATTACGTCGGCACCCGCCACGAACTGCTCGAAGGCGCCGACACGCTGTTTGCCGCCGTCATCAACGGCAAGCTGCACGTGCCGATCAACCACGCCTACGCACTGAAGGATGCCGCCAAGGCGCATATCGAGCTTGAGAGCAGGGCGACGACGGGCGCGGCAATTCTGCGGCCGTAATTCCCCAGCGTCATTCCGGGGCGATGCGCAGCATCGAACCCGGAATCTCGAGATTCCGGGTCTGGTGCTTACGCACCATCCCGGAATGACGCCGACCAAGAACCTACGCCACGCGCCTGGCCGCACCTGCCTTGGTGAGTATGGCATCAAGGCATTCGACCATCTCCGCGATCTCGTCCCGCGTGACATTGAGCGCCGGCATGAAGCGTAGCGCGTCCGGCTGCGGCGAATTGAGCAATACGCCGTCGGCGAAAGCCTGCGCCACGATCGACGCGCCGATCGGCAGTTTGAGATCGAGCGCCAGCAGCAGGCCCCGGCCGCGAACTTCGCCGAGACCGTGCCGCGCCGACAGCCGCTGCAACTCGCTTTCCAGGAACAGGCCGGCATCGACTGCCGATTTCAGGAATTCCGGTTTGCTGACGTGATCGAGAACCGCGAGCCCCGCGGCACACATCAACGGATTGCCGTTGAACGTGCCACCCTGGTCGCCGTGCTCGAAGCACGAAGCATGTTCGGTCGCCATCAATGCTGCGAGCGGCACGCCGCCGCCGATGCCTTTGCCGAGCGTCATGATGTCGGGCTCGATGCCGGCATGCTCGTAATGGAACAGCTTTCCGGTGCGGCCCATGCCGGTCTGGATCTCGTCGACGATCAGCAGCAGGCCGTGCTCCCTGGTCAGCGCCCGCAATTCCTTCAGGAATTGATCGGTCGCGGGCCAGACGCCGGCTTCGCCCTGGATCGGCTCCAGCATCACGGCAACCGTCTTGTCGGAGATCAGCCGCTTGACGGAATCGAGATCGTTGAGCTGCGCTTTGGGAAAGCCCGTCACCTTGGGCTCGAACAATGGCTCAAAAGCTTTCTTGCCCGATGCCGACATGGTCGCGAGCGTGCGGCCGTGGAAGCCGCCGACGAAGGTGATGATCTCGTGCGCGCCGCCTCTGTGCAGCACGCCGTATTTGCGCGCGAGCTTGATCGCGCCCTCATTGGCTTCGGCGCCGGAATTCGCAAAGAACACCTGGTCGAAGCAACTGTTTGCGACCAGCGCTTTTGCCAGTTTCAAACTCGGGCCGTTGTAGAACGCGGGACTCGGCGTCAGCAGCAGCTTTGCCTGCGCCGCGAGCGCGTCGGCGACGACGGCGGGCGAATGGCCGAGGCAATTGACCGCCCAGCCCTGCATGAAATCGAGATAGCGCTTGCCTTTGTCGTCCCACAGATAGGCGCCTTCGCCCTTGACGAAGACGGTCTGCGGGCGGGCGGTGATGTTCATCAGCGCATGATACGGATGGGTGGCGTTGGTCATGTCGAACTCCTGCAGTTGGGTGGGAAGGCCGGCCGAAACGCAAGAAGGCCGCACTTTTTGGGTGCGGCCTTCTCGAAAACGTTGCTGAACTAGCTAATCAGCGTTGTCGTCGGACACGGCGCAACCCATCATCGTCGCAGGAGCGACGGCGGAAAGAGGCGCGGCGGTTGGTCCGGTTCTAGATCATGGCGCAGGGCCATACAGCCTGATAGCAGGCGGTGTCAAGCACGTTAGAAGCCCGCGATGCTGCCGTGGAGGTCGTATTGATCTGCGCGCTCGATCTTGGCGGTGACGATTTCGCCGACACGCAAGGTACGCCGGCTCGACAGATAGACCGCGCCGTCGATCTCGGGCGCGTCGGCCTTGGAGCGGCCCTTCGAGACGGTGGGGCCGACTTCGTCGATGATGATCTGCTGCCGCGTGCCGACCTTGCGCTTTAAGCGCCGCGCCGAAATCTTCTGCTGACGGGCCATCAGCGCATCCCAGCGCTCCTGCTTGACCTCCTGTGGCACAGCATTGCCGATGGCATTCGATGCAGCGCCCGCGACCGGCTCATATTTGAAGCAACCGAGGCGATCGATCTCGGCCTCCTCGAGCCAGTCGAGCAAATACGCAAAGTCGGAATCGGTCTCGCCGGGGAAGCCGACGATGAAGGTCGAGCGCAGCGTCAAATCAGGGCATTGCTCGCGCCACTTCTGGATCCGCGCCAGCGTCTTCTCCTGCGCGGCGGGGCGCTTCATGGCCTTGAGGATTTCCGGGCTCGCATGCTGGAAGGGGATATCGAGATAGGGCAGCACCTTGCCGTCGGTCATCAGGCCGATGACTTCGTCGACATGCGGGTAGGGGTAGACATATTGCAGCCGGACCCAGGCGCCGAGTTCACCGAGCTCTTTTGCCAGATCGAAAAATTTCGCGCGGACCTCGCGATCCTTCCACGGGCTCTCGGCATATTTCAGGTCGACGCCATAGGCCGAGGTGTCCTGCGAGATGACGAGCAATTCCTTGACGCCGGCGGCAACCAGTTTTTCCGCCTCGCGCAACACGTCACCGGCCGGGCGCGAGACCAGATCGCCGCGCAATTTCGGAATGATGCAGAAGCTGCAGCGGTTGTTGCAGCCTTCGGAAATCTTCAAATAGGCGTAGTGCCGCGGCGTCAGCTTGATGCCCTGCGGCGGCACCAGGTCGAGGTGCGGATTGTGGACCGGCGGCAGCGCGCGGTGCACCGCGTCCAGCACGCTCTCATATTGCTGCGGGCCGGTGATGGAGAGCACGCCGGGATAGGCCGCCTCGATCTGCTCGGGCTCCGCGCCCATGCAGCCGGTGACGATGACCCTGCCGTTCTCGGCCATTGCCTCGCCGATGGCGCCAAGCGATTCCTGCTTGGCGCTGTCGAGGAAGCCGCAGGTGTTGACGATGACGATATCGGCCCCGTCATGCTTGCGCGCCAGCTCATAGCCTTCCGCGCGCAGCCGCGTGATGATGCGCTCCGAATCCACCAGCGCCTTGGGGCATCCCAAGGAGACAAAGCTGACTTTCGGCGCTCCGGCCTGTTGCATATCTGGATCTGCCTGATTGATCCGCAGGAGCTAGTCCGAATTGCCCATAATTACAACCCTTTGCGCCGGCTATCGGCGTGCTATGGATGCGTTTGCCGGGTTGTGAGTGGTCGATGAGCGCTGAGTCGTCTCCTAAAATCGTCATAGTCGACGAAAGCCCGATCCGTGCCGCGATCCTGGAAGAGGGGTTGCGGGAGGCGGGTTTTACCGGCGTCGTCCATATCAGCGAAATGCAGAGCCTGCTGGCGCGGATCTATGCGCTCGACCCCGATATCATCCTGATCGACCTGGAAAACCCCAGCCGTGACGTGCTGGAACAAATGTTCCAGGTCAGCCGGGCCGTGCGCCGGCCGATCGCCATGTTCGTCGACCAGAGCGACGCGGCGTCGATCCAGGCTTCCGTCGATGCCGGCGTATCCGCCTATATCGTCGACGGGCTGAAGAAAGAACGCATCAAGCCGATCCTCGACCTCTGCGTCTCGCGCTTCAATGCGTTCGCAAAACTGCAGGACGAACTCGACCGGACCAAATCCGCGCTCGAGGAACGCAAGGTCATCGACCGCGCCAAGGGCATTTTGATGAACTTGAAAGGCCTCACCGAAGACGAGGCCTATGTGCTGATGCGCTCGACTGCGATGCGCGAGAAAAAGAAGATCGGCGAGATCGCCCAGTCGATCCTGACCGCGGCGGAGTTGCTGAAATGACCGGACCGCTTCGCATTGGTTTCATTCCGCTGGTCGATGCCGCGGCCCTGATCGTCGCCGTCGACAAGGGCTTTACCGCGGCCGAAGGCCTCGATGTTTCGCTGGTGCGGGAAGTCTCGTGGTCGAATGTCCGCGACAAACTCAATATCGGCCTGTTCGACGCCGCGCATCTGCTGGCCCCGGTCGCGATCGCCTCCAGCCTCGGGCTCGGCCACGTCAAGGTGCCGATCGTGGCGCCGTTCAATCTCGGGCTCAATGGCAATGCCATCACGGTTTCGCCGGCGCTGCATGCCGCGATCATGGGCGAAATCGAGGGCGACCGCTTCGACCCGATGGCGACCGCGCTGGCGCTGGCCCGTGTCGTCGCCAAACGCCGCAACAGCGGTGCGGAGCCGCTGACCTTCGGCATGACGTTTCCGTTCTCGACCCATAATTATCAATTGCGGTTCTGGATGGCGGCCGGCGGTGTCGATCCCGACGAGGATGTCCGGCTGGTGGTGCTGCCGCCGCCTTACATGGTCGACAGTCTGGCCAGCGGGCACGTCGACGCGTTCTGCGTCGGCGCGCCCTGGAATTCGGTCGCGGTCGATCTCGGCGTCGGACACATCCTGCACTTCGTCACGGACATCCTGGTGAGCGCGGCCGAAAAGGTGCTGGCGGTCAGGCAGGACTGGTCGCAGAAATATCCGGATGTGGTGGCCGCGCTGGTGCGGGCGCATGTCCGCGCCGCCGAATTCATCGAGGAGCCGCAGAACCGCGCGGAGGTGGCGCGCATCCTCAGCGCACCGGAGCGGATCGGCGTTGATGCCGAGGTGATCCAGCGCACCCTCGATGGCCGTCTGAAGATTTCGCCCGACGGTGGCTTGCGCGAAAGTGGCCGCTATCTGCTGATCGGGCGCGAGGGCGCGGCGCGGCCCGATCCCGCGCAGGCCGCCTGGCTATATGCGCAGATGGTGCGGTGGGGACAGACCGCGATGAAACCGGACGCGCTCAAGACCGCCATGGGAGTGTTCAGGCCCGACCTGTATGACGCGGCTGTCGGGCATCAGGGGAAGGCGGCCGGTGCCTCCGCCGCCATCGGCGCGTTCGCCGGTCCGGCCTTCGATCCGGACGACATCGCCGGGCATTTGGCGGCATTCAGGATCGGCCATTGGACGCCCTGAACGCTACCCGTTGATGCAGTATTGGGCGTCTTCCCCATCTGGCTAATTTTTCGGCAATCTGCCTGAAAATAGTTGTGAAGCGCGGTTCAGGGCTCCAAGTTCGTTTCGCAACATATTGAAATATCAATATATTCTGTAGGACTCGCGCTGGCACGCAACTTGTATGTTGCAGTGCGGTCAGTCGTCGCAGATGTCAGCTGGCCCTACGTCCAAGATGGATTTCCGCAGCAACGAGGCTGGTCGGACCGTTTGCTGGAATCGAGCCCGGCGCTTGAAGCTGAGCTGATTTCAAGGCGGTCATCCCATTCCCGTTGCAGCCACCGAACGTGGCCGCAGGAGCTTCGTCGCCGCCATGAAAATCGAATCGCTCTCAGTCGACTTCACCGACGAGCAGAAACGCTATCTCGAAGGCTTTACCACGGGCTTGCAGATCAGCAGGGTCGGACGTGGCCTTGGCGGCAGCGCAGGCAAGGCAAGCACCGAACCGTCCGGACCTGAAGCCGCGCATATCAAGGCGCAGGACGAGATCACGGCATCGGGCAAAAAACTCGCGGATCAGGAAAAGTACAAGCGCGAAGAGCATCCGTTCGATGCCTATCCGCGGCTGAAGCAGCAGGCGCTCGACAATGCGCCGCCGTCGCCAGCGGACAATTTCCGCTGGCGCTATTACGGGCTGTTTTACGTGGCGCCGGCGCAGGATTCCTACATGTGCCGCTTACGGATTCCGAACGGCATCCTCAAGCATTGGCAATTCGCCGGCATGGCTGATCTGGCCGAGCGGCTGTGCGGGCCGTTTTGCCACGTCACCACCCGCGCCAATCTTCAGGTGCGCGAAATTCCGCCGAAGCACGCGGTGGCGCTGATCGAAGGCATTCAGGATCTCGGCCTGTGCTCGCGCGGTTCCGGCGCCGACAATATCCGCAACGTCACGGGCACGCCGACCGCCGGGATTGATCCGCAGGAGATTCTCGACACCCGCGAATATGCCCGCGAGTGGCACTACCACATCCTCAACGACCGCTCGCTGTATGGCTTGCCGCGCAAGTTCAACGTCGCCTTCGACGGCGCCGGCAAGATCGCGGTGCTGGAAGACACCAACGACATCGCGTTCTCCGCGGTCGAGGTGAAAGACGGCTTTGGCGTCGAGCCCGGAATCTGGTTCCGGTTGGGGATCGGCGGCATCACCGGTCACAGGGATTTTGCCAAATACACCGACATCATCGTCAAGCCGGCCGATGCCACCAAGGTGGCGGACACGATCGTCCGCGTGTTCATCGAACTCGGCGACCGCACCAACCGGCTCAAGGCGCGGCTGAAATATGTGATCGACAGCATGGGGATGGAGAAGTTCCTCATCCTGGTCGAGGAAAAGCTCGGTCATGCCTTCACGCGGGTACCGTCAGAAGCGCTGGCGCCGCGTCCGGCGTTCGATCGCATGGCGCATATCGGCGTGCACAAGCAAAAGCAGGAAGGGTTGAACTGGATCGGCGTCGCGTTGCCGCTCGGCAAGGTGACGTGCGAGCAGATGCGCGGGCTCGCCAGGATCGTCCAGGATCTCGGCGACGGCGATATCCGACTGACCGTCTGGCAGAACCTGCTGATCCCGGGCGTGCGGGACGAGAATATCGAACTTGCGATCGCTGCCATCAAGGCTATTGGATTGGCGGTCGAGGCTTCGCAAATCCGCGCCGGGCTGATCGCCTGCACCGGCAATGCCGGCTGCAAGTTCGCGGCATCCGACACCAAGCGCCATGCGGCCGAAATCGGCGACTGGTGCGAACCGCGAGTCAACATCGAGACGCCGCTCAACATCCATGTGACCGGCTGCCACCACTCCTGTGCGCAGCACTACATCAGCGATATCGGGCTGATCGCGGCCAAGGTTGATATTGGCGAAGATGCTGATCCCGTCGAAGGCTATCATCTGTTCGCGGGTGGCGGTTTTGGTCCCAACGCCGATGTCGGGCAGGAGGTCTATCACGACCTCAAGGCCGAGGATGCGCCGCAGACGGTCGAGCGACTGTTGAAGGCGTATCTTGCGCATCGCGCCTCGCCGGACGAAACCTTTCTGTCATTTGCCCGCCGCCATGACGGCGAAATGCTGCGCAAGCTCGCCGATGCAGAGGTGTCGTCATGAACCAGATTACGCCGCCACCGAAAATCGAGATCATCCCTTCGAGCGCGCCGTTCTCTGAGGCACAGCGCTCCTGGCTGAATGGCTTCTTTGCCGGCCTGTTGTCCGACGGTACGACGCCGTTGTCGGCCGAGCAGGGCGCTGCGGTGATGCAAGGTCCCGCCGGCGACGACGGCGAAGCGCCGTGGCACGACCAGACCATGCCGATCGCCGAGCGCATGAAGCTTGCCGAAGGCCGGCCGTTGCGCCGGCGCATGATGGCGGCGATGGCGCAGCAGGACTGCGGCCAGTGCGGCTACAATTGCAACGACTATTCCGACGCGATCGCAGCTAAGAGCGAGGCGCGGCTCAATCTCTGCGTCCCCGGCGGCAAGGAAACCGCGCGGATGCTCAAGGCGCTGAACGAGGAACTGGAAAAAGCGCCGGCCGCATCGTCATCGGTTGCGGCAGCTGCCGCTGTTGGGCCCACGGTCGTGGCGGAGCCGGGGCGTTCGCGCGACAATCCGGCGCCGGCAAAATTCATCGCGCGCCGTCTGCTCAACAAGGGCAAGTCGGAAAAGGAGACCTGGCACATCGATTTCGACCTCTCGGGCTGCGGCCTCGATTATGTCGTCGGCGATTCCTTCGGCATCTTTGCCCGCAACGATCTCGGCCATGTCGACCAGATCATCGCGCTGCTCGGCGCGTCGCATACCACTGATGTCCGTGGCAAGACGTTGCGCGCAGTCCTGCTCGACGATGTCTCGCTGGCGCCGGCCCCGGATTCGCTGTTCGAACTGATCTCCTACCTGACCGGCGGCGCGCAGCGCGAGAAGGCACGGGCGCTGGCGCAGGGCGAGGATCCCGACGGCGATGCCGCGACGCTGGACGTGATGGCGGTGCTGCAAAAATTCTCCAATGTGCGGCCGCACCCGGAAGCCTTTATCGAGGCGCTCGAACCATTGCAGCCGCGGCTTTATTCGATCTCGTCGTCGCACAATGCCACGCCTGGAAAGCTGTCGCTGACGGTCGATTGCGTGCGCTATGTCATCAACAGGCGCAAGCGGCTCGGGCTGGCTTCGACCTTCCTCGCCGAGCGCATCCAGCCTGGCGACGAGGTCAAGGTCTATGTGCAGAAGGCCCACGGCTTCGCGTTGCCGGACGATCCCAAGGTCCCGATCATCATGATCGGACCCGGCACCGGCATCGCACCGTTCCGCGCCTTCCTGCACGACCGCCGCGCCACCGGTGCGCCCGGCAAGAACTGGCTGTTCTTCGGTCATCAGCGCAGCGACTGCGATTTCTTCTATGCCGATGAACTCAACGTCATGAAGACCTCGGGCCTGCTGACGCGGTTGTCGCTGGCGTGGTCGCGCGACGGCGACAAGAAATTTTACGTGCAGGACCGCATGCGTGAACTCGGCCGCGAACTGTGGACATGGATGGCCGAAGGCGCCTACATCTACATCTGCGGCGACGCCAAGCGGATGGCCAAGGACGTCGAGCGCGCGCTGGTCGATATCGTCGCCCAGTTCGGCGCCCGCTCCACCGACGAGGCCATCGCCTTTGTTGCGGAACTCAAAAAGAAGGGCCGGTTCCAGCAGGACGTCTACTAAAGCGTTTTCAAGCGAAAGCCTGCCCGGACTTGATCCAAGGTGGGAACCGGCTCGCGTGAAGAAAACGCGTAAAACAAGAAGTCCGGGTTCCCATTCGCTCAAATCGGGCCGAATAAAATTCTCGCGGGAATCCGTGTGAGAGAATTTTTCACCTAAAACGGAGTCCGCCGAAGCATCGCATCGCTATTTCGCCGGTCATCTTGCGTCGCGCCACGAACGATATTCCATTATCGCAAATGGGGCGTTGGAGATCGACCATGCGCGAACTATCGGCGGAAGCCCGCCTGCACCTTTACGCGCGCTCCCTGTCCCGCCGGACCGGAACCGGAATCCACACCGCCGCGCTCTACAGCGCGCTCGCGCTCATCGCGGCCGTCGTATTCGGCACGCTGTCGGTTCACCCGTTCTGAAGAAAGCCTTCATCCTGAGGAGCGCGCTTTGCGCGCGTCTCGAAGGATGACGTATCATGCTGCGGCCCATCCTTCGAGACGCCGCGCCATTGCGCGGCTCCTCTGGATGAGGGCGGTGGGTGCGGCTAATGCGCCGTCTTGAACGGCGCCACCGCGATCCCTGCGTCCTTCAACGCCTGCCGCACGCCCCGGGCGATATCAACTGCGCCGGGCGTGTCGCCGTGAATGCAGACGGTATCGGTGCGCATCTTGATGATCTTGCCGGTCACCGAGACCACCGCGCCGTCCTGCACCATCCGCACCACGCGGTCCGCGATCTGCTTCGCATCATGCAACACCGCGCCCGGCTTCTTGCGCGACACCAGCGATCCCGTGTCTTCGTAGGCGCGATCGGCGAACACCTCGTGCACCATCGGCAAGTTGGCCGCTTCGCCGGCCTGCACCAGTTTTGAATTGGCGAGCACCACAAAGATCAAGTTTGGGTCGACTGCCCTAATGGCGCTGGCGATCGCTTTCGCCGTCATGTCGTCCTCGCAGGCAACGTTGGAGAGCGCGCCATGCGCCTTGACGTGGGTGACCTTGTGGCCGGCCGCGGTCGCGATCGCCTGCAGCGCGCCGATCTGGTAGGCGACCAGGTTCTCGATCTCCGACGATTTCATGCCGGGCACCGGCCGGCGGCCGAAACCGTGCAGGTCGCGGTAGCCGGGATGCGCGCCGACGCTGACGCCGCGCGCTTTCGCGAGCTCCACGGTGTGGCGCATGATGTCGGCGTCGCCGGCATGGAAACCGCAGGCGACGTTCACCGAGGTCGCAAGCTCGATCATGGCCGCGTCATTGCCCATTTCCCACGGGCCAAAGCTTTCGCCGAGATCGCAGTTGAGATCGATGGTTGTCATGATGATCGGTCCGCTTGTGAGTGAATCGTGTCGTTGAGTCCTGGGGATTGGTCAGTCCGGCCCCAATATGTCCGCTGGCGATACGACGTGCCACGTCCCGGCATCGACGGCACTGACGGCGTGGCCGGCGACATTGGCATCATGCAGCGCCTCGATGTTGAGATCAAAGCTTTCGATATCGCTCAGCCGGTCGGGCAGGGTGCGCAGCAATTCCCGGAATTTGCGCAACTCGGCATGCGCCTCGGTCATGCTGATCGCTTTGAAGCGAAACGCGCGGCCGGCGGGGATCTGCGCGAACCGACCGAGGTCGGCCGATATCACGGCCGCGATCTTTGGATAACCGCCGCTGGTGCCACGGTCCGGCATCAGCACGATGGGCTGGCCGTTGCCGGGGATCTGGATGCTGCCGTTGACGGTGCCGTCGGACACGATGTTGTGGCCGTCGGTATGCTGGATGACGGGCCCCTCGAGCCGGTAGCCCATGCGGTCGCTGGTCGCCGAGATCTTCCATTCGCTGTCGAGAAACAGCTTTTTTGTTTCGGCGGTGAATTCATCGTCCTGCGGTCCGAACACGATACGGATCGGCGCCTCCGACGTCGCCGGAAGGTCGATCCGTCGCTCGGCCATGCCGCTGGCGGGCGCGGTCTGCAACTCGTCACCGGCCTGCAGCGGGCGGGGGTACGGGCTGCCGAGCCCGGCGCGCGCGTTCACGGCCAGACTGCCGAACATCGGCTCGCCCTGCACGCCGCCTTCGATCGCGAGGTAGCTGAACGACCCGCCACGGGCAAAGCCGAGCGTCAATGTCTCGCCGTCGGCCAGCGTCATCGATGTATCCGAGGCAACCGCGCGTCCGGCGATGTCGGCATTGCGTGGCGCGCCCGATAGCGCGACGCGGACGGCGCCGCCGCGCGCCGTGAATTTAGCGCCGAACGGGCCGATTTCGACGGCTGCTAGAAACAGGTCGTTTCCAACCAGCGTATTCGCGGCCGCCAGCGCCAGGCGGTCGATTGCGCCGCCCGGGGTCAGGCCGTAGCGCTGGGCGCCGGGCCGTCCGCCGTCCTGCACCGAACTTGCCGGACCGATCGATGGGATGACGAGCTTGCTCATGACGCCATCAACTCGGCGACGAATTCGCCGGCTTCCGCGGCGCGATCCTGGTCCGCGAAGGTCTTGGCATCGACCGGCGTGAAGGTAATGGCATCGCCGGGCTCCAGCAGAAAAGTTGGTTCGCGGTGGAGCTGGTAGGTCCTCACCGCCGTCTGTCCCAACAGGTGCCAGCCGCTGGGGCCGGCCAGGCACTGCACGCCGGTTTGTACGCCGCCGATCGAGATCGTCCCGGCCGGCGTCAGCAGGCGCGGATTTTGCCGCCGCGGCATCTGCAGCGAGGGCGCCAGCCCGCTGAGGTACGACCAGCCCGGTGTAAAGCCGATCATGGCGACGCGGTAATCACCGGCGGTGTGTCGCGCCACGATGTCGTCAGGCGTGGTGTTGAGCGTTTTCGCAACGTCCTCGAGGTCGATGCCGTGCTCGCCGCCATAGACCACCGGGATACGCCAGCGCCGGGTTTTTGCCGCCGCGGGAACGGGCCGCTGCGCCAGCGCGAGAAGCTGCTCGCCGAGCTCGGCGAAACCGATCTGCACGGGATCGTAATGCACCAGCAGCGACCGATAGGTCGGCACGGTCTCGGTGACGCCGGTAACGGGCGCGCCAGCCATCGCCCGGTCGAGCGCCAGCACCCGCCGGTTGGCGTCATCGTCGATGTTGCGGCTGAATTCCACCGTGATGGCGCTGTCGCCGCTCGGCAAAAGGCGGGGTGGGCTTAAGGGTGCGGCCATGGCTCGTGACTCGTCCGAATATCACGCTCTAGCCTGTTTTGGGTCGCAGTGGAATTCGCTTCGTGCAAAAAGAACCAGCAACTTCAATAAATTAATCTGCATGCCAGCGATAAGATGTTGTGATCGCACCCCGCCAAGCAGGCCTTGACGCGATGGCCGCACCCCGCAAGATGCGCGCGCAATTCATTCCCACCGGAGCCAGCCTTCCAGATGTCCCTGCCCCCCGAAGCGATCGCGACGCTGTCGCGCGTGTCTACCGCCACCATCACCACGGTCCTGCTCAAGAAGGGCCTGCGAAACGTCTGGATGCGCGGCACCAAACCGCTGCGGCCCGGGCTGCCGCGGCTGGTGGGACCTGCTTTCACGCTGCGCTTCGTGCCCGCGCGCGAAGATCTGGCAACGCCGGAATCATGGTCGTCGCCGATTTCGACGCGCACCGCAATTGAGGCGATGCCCGCCGGCTGCATTGCCGTGGTCGATGCCATGGGCGTCAAGGATGCCGGCATCTTCGGCGACATTCTGTGCGCGCGCATGATGAAACGCGGCGTCGCGGCGCTGATCACTGACGGCGTCGTGCGCGACGTCGAAGGCGTATTGGGTACGGGCCTGCCGGTCTGGTGCGACGGTTTTGCCGCGCCGCCTTCGGTGGCGGGGCTGACCTTCGTGGGCTGGGGCGAACCGATCGGCTGCGGCGGCGTCGCGGTGTTTCCGAACGATATCGTCGTCGCCGACCAGGACGGCGCGGTGCTGATCCCGCAAGCATTCCTCGACCTCATTCTGGCCGAAGGCGCCGAGCAGGAGCGGATGGAAGCCTGGATCGTCAATGAAGTGAACAAGGGTGCGGTCTTGCCCGGCCTCTATCCCATGAACGCCGAGACCAAGGCGCGCTACGCGGCATCCAAGAAATAACATCAAAAAAGCGAGGTAACCCCATGGATATTCACGTCTCTGGCTCGCGGCCGACCCGCCGCGCGCCGCCGGAATACTTTACCGGCACTGTGCTGCAGGATCCGATCGTCGCAACCGCGGCGCCGGCACGGCTGGTCTCGAACCTGGTCGCCTTCGAGCCCGGCGCGAGGACGGCCTGGCACACGCATCCGCTCGGCCAGACGCTGTACGTGATCTCAGGCGTTGGACGGGTTCAGACCAAGGGTGGACCGATCCACGAGATCCGGCCCGGTGACGTGGTCTGGATTCCGCCGGGTGAGAAACATTGGCACGGCGCGTCGCCGACCAACGGCATGGCCCATATCGCGATGCAGGAGTCGCTGGACGGCAGTCACGTGACCTGGATGGAGCACGTGACCGACGCGGAATTTTCCGCAAAGCTTGGTTAGTGCATTTCGAGCGAAAGCCTGCCCCGGACCTGATCCGGGGTGGGTCCCGGCTCTGCGGAGCAGCGCAATAAGCGCTGCGTCGCGTCCGGGACACGCGAACCGGCCACCAGGACCGTCACCGGTCGATCGATGGCACGCTCTTCGCAATCCTCTGTCCTTGAGGACGCCGGCTGTCTCGCGATGACACAGCCTTTGCCCAAAAGGATACGACCGATGATCAGAGCGCTCGCGGCACGCAATTTATCGGCACGCCAGAAATCGAACATTCGCAACATCGCTTACCGGCTGGGCGGCTATGTCCGGCGGCCGGTCGAGGTTCTGGTGGAAGACGTCGTCCTGCAGGACAACGCGCGGACCTTTCTGCAAATCGGCGCCAATGACGGCTATCTCTCGGATCCGCTGAATTTGGCGATCTTCCGCCACAGGCTGACGGGCACATTCGTCGAGCCGCAGGCGAACTATTATCGCGAGCTGCAACGCACCTATCGCGACTTCCCGGGCATGGTGTTCCTGCAATACGCCGTGGCCGAGAACAACGGCGCCATGACCATGTACACGCTCGACTGCAGCAGCGGCCGGCTGCCCGGCTGGGCGCACGGCGTGGGCACGCTGTCACGCGAGCAGATCGAGAAATTCGGCGACCAGATCGCCAATATCGACGCCTATATCCGCGCCAGCGAAGTTCAGTGCGTCACGGTTGCCGATCTGCTCGATCGCGCCGCGCATCGCGACCCCGACATCATCGTGGTCGACGCGGAGGGATTTGACCACGTCATCCTTTCCCAATTCGACTTTGCAAAACTTTCGACCAAGCTCGTGATCTACGAAACCGAAAGCATGGCGGAAAAGGACGCCGCCGACCTCACGCAAAGACTGGAGGCAGGCGGGTTTGCCATTTTCGAGGCCGGACAGGACACTATTGCGCTGAAGCGCGATACCGAAACATTCCGGCGCAAAACCGCGGCAGACAGCAAAGCTGCATAGGTTTTTGATCGGGCAAAAATCCGCGCGGGGCCCGCTCTGATTCAATCAGAACCGAGGCCCTCTGGTTTTTGTTTTGACCCGTTTTCTACCGCAGATAAGTCTACGCAATCTGCGTAAACCATGCGAACCGGTATCCCACCCCGGATCAAGTCCGGGGCAGGCGTTCGCTCGAAAACGCTTTAGTTGACCCTTGTCCAGGTCTGGCCGCCACAGAACACGCCGCCAAAGGCGCAGCCCTGGACGCGCAGGGTGTCGGTGCCCTTCAGCGCGATGGTGGAATCATAGGTGCTGCCGGTGTTCGGATCGAGAATCCGGCCGCTCCATTTGTCCTTGCCGGGCTTCATGTTGATCAGAACCTGTTCGCCATTCTGGTTTGACCTCTTGTCGACGGAATATCCGCAGAGATTGGCGCCGCATTGTTCGATCCGGACCTTGCCTTCCTTCTCTTCCGTCAACCAGACGCCGAGCGGCGAATTCGCGGCTTGCGGAGCCGCCGGCGGCGGTGCGGGCGGTGGCGTCACCGCGGCAACGGCCGGCGCCGGTACGGGCTTTGGAGCAGCAGCGGGTTCCTGTTGAACTTGCGGCTCGGGTGCGCTGGCCGCAGGTGGAGATGGTGGCGGAACCACCGCGGTATCGGCCGGCGCAACGGTGGCGGTCGTGGTCGCGGGTTCGCTCGCCGGGGGAACGGGCGCGGGAGCGGCGACGGCCGGAGCGGGAGCGGGGGTCGTCTGCTCGGCCGGTGCGGGTGGCGGGACCACGGCTTCGGCCGGCGGCGCCTGCGGGTCGGTCTTCGCCTGCTGCGGCGCCTGTTTGCGCGGACGGTCGCTATCCTCGTTGCGCGAACGCTTCGAGCGCCGGCCGGAATTATCGTAGACGCCGGGAATCGAAACGGTGCCGCGATCGGGATCGACGCGAATGGTGCGACCGCCATATTCGAAGGTGTACTGGGCCTGCGCGGCGGTGCTCGCCAACAACAGTGCGGCGATAGCGAGAAGCTTCTTCATGATGACCTCCTGAGCAGGGAATCCCAGCGAGCGAAGCTATGCTTCAGCAGGGTCACGAAACGTGACCTGGATCACTTTCAAATCATGAGTCGTAGTGTAGCGGCTTTGGTTCAAAGGTGCCGGCGGCCAGTCTAGTTAGGGCCGGATGGGTGGTCAATTTCCGCTGCGTTTTGCGCCGTATTGTCCATGCGGATTATTCAAACCAGGCGGCATAGATCCGCTTGAAACTGCCATCTTCCATGGCGATGTGCAGCCACTGGTCGACGAAGGCCTTCAACGCGACATCGCGTTGCAGCCAGTAGGCCTTCTCGGCGAAGTCGAACGGTTTCTCCGGATGCACCGCGCAGAGCACGCCGGCATGCAGCTTCTGCTGGTACCGCGTCTCCGATGAGTCGGTCATCATCAGGTCGGCATTGCCCTTGGCGATCTCGTCGAAGATCGTGACGTTGTCGCCGAAAACCCTGATCTCGGCATTCTTCACGTTGGCCCGGGCGAACCGTTCGTTGGTGCCGCCGGGATTGACAATCACGCGCGTGCCTGACTTGTCGATATCGGCAATGGTCTGGTATTTGCCCGCATCGGCGCAGCGCGCGATCGGGGTCTTGCCCTCGCGCATGATCGGCGTGGAGAACATTCCCCTCTTCTGCCGGTCGAGCGTGATCGAGATCCCGCCCATCGCGATGTCGAAATTGTCGGCCTCAAAATCCTTCATCAGCTGCGGCCAGGCGGTCGGGACATATTCGACCTTGACGCCGAGCGCCTTGCTCAGCGCTTCGGCCATGTCGACGTCGAAGCCGCGGAATTTCGAATTGGTTTTGTCGAGATAGGTGAACGGCAGATAGTCACCGGTCATGCCGACGCGCAGCGTGCCGCGCTTGATGATGTCGTCGAGGCGGGAAGATGCCGCGGGCTGCTGGGCGTCGGCGGAAACCGTCACCAGGACAGCGATTGCCAAGCTCGCCAGAATTCGAAACATGGTGTCTTCTCCGCGGCCAAATCTGATGACATGCACTTGTGCAGGCGCAAGGATCTAGACCAGATGGCAGCCTGGAGCCAGCCGGAGAAGCCAGAATCGTGACCATCTCATTATACGAAGCGTCCGTGGGTGTTTTCGTGCCGTATCTTAGCAATCTGTCCGCGCTTCTGGACCATGGATCGGCTTATGCGAGCGCGCGCAACATCGATCCCGCGATCCTGCTCAACATGCGGCTCTACCCCAACATGTACAGCCTCCGTCAGCAGGTCGGGGAAGCCAACCGTCACGCGGTCATTGCCTGCGCGCTGTTGGCCGGCCGCGAACCTCACACTTTCGGGGATGCCGAGCCCGATATCATGGAGCTGAAATCGCGGATCGCCACTGCGATCGATTTCGTCCAGGCGATGCCGCGCAGCGCGATCGATGGCGCCGCGGACAAGGAGGTCGCGTTCAGGTTCAGGAACGGCGCGGAACGAAAATTCACCGGGCGATCGCTGCTGCTGACGTTCAGCGTGCCGCAGTTCTTTTTCCATGTCACGACGGCCTATGACATTCTGCGCCACGCCGGCGTCGATCTCGCAAAAAAGGATTTTCTGGGTCCGCCAAGATAAGTTTGACGACAGGCCTGAGAACGAGACTGAAGCGTTATATCTCGCCGCTGTCCTTGTGCACCAGATTGGCGGCGGCGCTGCGTCCGGTCATTTCGCTTTTCAGCTGCTCGAAGCGCAGCCGCGCGTCGCTTTCGCGATCGTCCACGAACTTGATCGCGGCCTCCTTCGTCATCGGCCCCGTCACGAGCGGGGTCGAATTCTCGCCGATCGTTTCGTCGACATAATATGCGCCATCATCCTCGCGCACCGTCCATTTGAACCGGATCGCGGCCATCGGTCCGGGACCGAGTTTGGAGTAACCGGCCGCCTCGACCGCGGGGGGCGGCGCAGGCTGCTCTTCAACCGCGACCTTGTCCGGCTCGCGGTGGGATTCGGGCTGGTCAAGGATGCTGGCAATGGCCGCAAGTGCATTATCGGTTGGGTCGCTCTGGCTCAAAATATTAGTCCCCGGAAATAGGGCGTGATTAACGGAAGCCGGGCTCCGCCACCAGCGCTAATACCCCTTCCTCGCTCCGGATTAAGGCTGAGTTTTGTCAGCTTACGCGCATACCGGCGGCAATCGGCCGTTCCAGGGCCGCGCCTGCTCCAACTGGCCTGCCAGGCTAAACAAGGTGGCCTCATCGCCGAATTTGGCTGAAAACATCATGCCGAGCGGCAATCCGGCCTTATTCCATGCCAGCGGCACCGACATCGCGGGCTGGCCGGACATGTTGAACATCGAGGTCCACGGCATATAGCGCCGCAGGACCGGCGGGATGTGCGACAGATCCCCAGACATCGAATCGAGTTCGCCGAGGCGCAGCGGCGGCGAACACAACGTCGGGCACAGGAAAACGTCGCGATTCTCGAAGAAGGTCGCGAGCCCGCGCGAAATCTGGAAGGCGCCAAGTTGGGCTGCGACATAGTCGGTCGCCGAGGTGTTTTGCGCGTTGTGGGCGAACGCCAGCGTCAGGATCTCGAAATCGTTTTCGGTCACCGAGCGGCCGAGCCGCTGCTCGATCAACCGCACGGTCAGCGCGGTGTTGCCACCGACAATCGTGGTCATCACGGCCGCCGGATCGGCAGCCAGCGGCGGCGCGCGCTCCTCGACGTGGTGACCCAATCCTGCGAGCAGGCCGGCGACGTCACGAACCGCAGCCGCGATCTCGGGATCGATGGCATCGCCATAAGGCGATTTGTCGGTGAAGCTGATGCGGAGCTTGCCGGGATCGCGGCCGACCTCCTGCGCAAACGGCCGCTCCGGAGCGGGCGCGACATAGGGGCTCGACGCTTCCGGCCCGTGGATGGCGTCCATCATCGCGGCGCTGTCGCGCACGCTGATGCTCACTACATGGCCGCAGGAAAATCCGCCCCAGCCTTCGCCGCGATCCGGACCGAGCGGATTGCGCGCGCGGGTCGGCTTCATTCCGAACACGCCGCAGGCGGAGGCGGGGATACGGATCGAGCCGCCGCCGTCGCTGGCGTGCGCCACGGGCAGGATGCGTGCGGCGACCGCCGCCGCGGCGCCGCCGGACGAGCCGCCGGAGGAGTGCGCCAGATTCCAGGGATTTCGGGTTGGTCCGTGCAGCCGGGACTCGGTGGTCGGCATCAGGCCGAATTCGGGACTGGCGCTTTTTCCGAAAATCGAGACGCCAGTCGCGAGAAAGCGCTGGGCGAGGGTACCGCTGTGATCGGCCACAAAATCCTTCAGCAAAGTCGCGCCGGACGTCGTGCGCGTGCCCTCCAGCAGATCGAGGTCCTTCAGGAGAAACGGCACGCCGGCGAACGGGCCGTCGGGAAGTCCTTGCTCGATCTGGCGTTCGGCATAATCGTAATGCTTGACGACGACCGCGTTGATTTGCGGATCGATTTTCGCGGTGCGCGCCACGGCCTCGTCGAGCAGTTCGCGCGCCGTGACCTGTTTGTTGCGGACCAGCCCGGCAAGGCCGACCGCGTCAAAATTGCCGTATTCCCTGAATGCCATGTGCATACCTCGTTGACCGGGCCGATCGATGGATCGGCCGGCGCCAGAACGGTGATCCCTGGGCGATCAGCCGAAGACGTCCTGATTGATCACGTTTTGGCGCAACGGATCGCCGTCGAGCACGCTCAGGATATTGCGTGCAGTTTGCTCGCTCATGCGGTCCACGGCCTCCCGCGTCACGCCGGCGACATGCGGCGCCATGATGACGTTGGGAAGTGCGAACAGCGAGTGGCCGGCCGGCGGTGGCTCCTGTTCGAAAACGTCGAGGCCCGCGCCCGCAATCTTGCCTGAAACCAGGGCCGCATGCAGCGCCGGTTCGTCGACGATGCCGCCGCGCGCGGTGTTGATGAGGTACGCCGTCGGCTTCATCCGCTGCAGCCGCGTGGCATTGAACATGCCGACGGTTTCCGGATTTTTCGGGCAGTGAATGCTGACGAAGTCAGCGCGCGGCAATGCCGCATCGAGATCGGCGACCGGTTCGCAGCCGGCTGCCTTGATGTCGGCCGCGGGTTTGTAGGGATCGTAGATCAGAACGTTCATTTCCATCGCCAGGCAACGCTTGGCGGTGCGGGTGCCGATGCGGCCGAAACCGACGATCAGGACGGTCTTGCCGAAGAGATCGTAGGGCAGCATGCCGAGCCGAGCCGCCCATTTGCCGTCCTTGACGATCGAATGCATTTCCACCGCGCGCTTCGCCAATGTCAGCATCATGAACAGCGCCTGTTCGGCGACCGACGGCGAGTTGGCGGTGCCCGCGACCATCAGCGGCACCTTGCGGCGGCTCAGCGCCGGGACATCGACGGCGTCGAAACCGACCCCGATCCGCGTCACCACCTTCATGTCGCCGGACGCCTCGAGTTCGGATTCGCCGAACCGGGTGGCGCCGAGCGCCACGCCGTGGACCGGCGCCTGCGCCTTCAACATGGCCTCGAAATCCCGGGCCGAGATCATGTTGGGGAATTCGACGAGTTCGATATCGTCCCGTGCGTGGAGCAACGCTCGTCCCTGCTGCGACATCGATTCGGTCACGAAAATTTTCTTCTTGTTGGTCGCCATTTCCAGCCCCTTGGCCTCATTTTTGTTTGTGCGCCGTCAAAGGACGACGCCGGTCACCTCGTTTAGCAGGTGCATATTGTTGAGGTCCACTGCCAATCGGAGCGGGGCACCATCGCGTGCGCCGGCGTTGGGATTGACCCGGCCGCAGATCTGCGCGCCCTCGAGCGTGAAATAGATCAGGGTTTCCATTCCCATCGGCTCGGTAACATCGAGCACCGCATCGAAGGGCTCGATGCCCGGCTCCGAATGCGGCTTTGCTTCGGTGATGTGTTCGGGCCGGACCCCCAACAGCAATTTGTCGGTCCGCGAGACACCCTGATATCGGGCGGCGCGGGCGGGCGGCAGCGGGAAGGCGATCCGGTCGGTGATCCGGATGTTGAGCTTGCCGCCGACATCCTCGAGCCGGCAGGGGATGAAATTCATCGCCGGCGAGCCGATGAAGCTGGCGACAAAGCGCGTCGCCGGCTTGTGGTAGAGTTCGTTCGGCGTGCCGATCTGTTCGATGCGGCCGTGGTTCATCACCACGACCCGGTCGGCCAGCGTCATCGCCTCGACCTGATCGTGGGTGACGTAAACCGTGGTGGTGCGGACCTTCTGATGCACTTTCTTGATTTCGATCCGCATCTGGACCCGAAGCTTGGCGTCGAGGTTCGACAGCGGTTCGTCGAACAGGAACACTTTTGGGTTACGCACGATGGCGCGGCCCATCGCGACACGCTGGCGCTGGCCGCCGGATAATTGCTTGGGCTTGCGATCGACCAGTTCGACGATGTCGAGCATGCGCGCGGCCTCGTCGATCCGGGTCTTGATCTCGGCCTTCGGATAACGTTTCAGGCGCAGCCCGAACGACATGTTCTCGGCGACCGTCATGTGCGGGTACAGCGCGTAGTTCTGGAACACCATCGCGATGTCGCGGTCCTTTGGCGGCACGTCGTTGACGACGTCGCCGCCGATCATGATGTCGCCGTCGGTGATGTCCTCAAGCCCCGCGATCATCCGCAGCGTGGTCGACTTGCCGCAGCCCGACGGTCCCACCAGCACCACGAACTCGTGGTCGGCGATGTCGAGATCGATGCCGCGCACCGCCTCGACGTCGTCGTAACGCTTGATCACCTTGCGCAACGTCACGTCAGCCATGAGTTCAACCCTTTGTCGCGCCGGCGGTCAGGCCGGCAATGTAATAATCCATCAGGAACGCGTAGATGATCAGCGGCGGCGCGGCGCCGAGCAGGGCACCGGTCATGATCTGGCCCCAGTTGAACACGTCGCCCTTGATCAGTGAGGTGATGATGCCGACCGGCAGCACCAGTTGATCGGTCGAGGTCGTGAACACCAACGGATACAGGAATTGCGCCCAAGACACGGTGAAGGCGAAGATGGTTGCGGCGATAATCCCCGGCATCGCCACCGGAATGAATATCCGCGTCAGGGTCTGGAACCAGGAGGCGCCATCGATGATCGCGGCCTCATCGAGCTCTTTGGGGATCGAAGCGAAATAACCGATCATGATCCAGGTGCAGAACGGAACCGTCAGCGTCGGATAGAGCAGCAGCAGCACGTACCATCTGTTGATGAGCTGGATGCCGGTCCAGTCGCCGAATACCGCGAACATCTTGAACAGGGGAAGGAACAGCAGCGTGTCCGGAATGAGGTAGGTCAGGAAAACACCGGTCGCGAGGGTCGCCGAGCCCCAGAACCGCATGCGCGACAGCGCGAACGCCGCGGGCACGCTGATCAGCATGGTGATGGTGACCACGAAGATCGAGACAAAGGCAGAGTTCCGGAAGAATATCAGGAACTGGTTCGACGTCAGCAGCCCAACGTAGTTCGACAGCGTCGGATGAAATACCCACCAGGGATTGGTCGCCGCCGAAATCTCGGCACTGCTCTTCAGCGAGGTGATGAGCATGTAGAGCGGCGGCACCAGCGAAAAGATCGCGAACAGGATGAGGAAGAAGTACGACCATTTCAGCGCCCAGGCGCGGTCGCGGCTCATGCTGCCATATTTGGTCTTGCGGGTCGGACCGGCCTTGTCGATTGCGAGCGTGCTCATCAGGCTTCATTCCCACGTTTGTTGATGTCGCGCAGGATGAAGATCGCCGCGATCGCGAGTATTGGGAACATGAACAGCGACACGCTGGCGCCGAGCGGGATGTCGCCGCCTTCGATACCAACGCGGAACGCCCAGGTCGCGAAAATATGCGTGTGATCCAGTGGACCGCCGGCGGTCAGGATCCGGACAATGTCGAAATTGGCAAACGTCACGATCAGCGAGAACAGCGTCGTGATCGCAATGATGTTGCGCATCATCGGCAGCGTCACGTACCAGATCCGCTGCCACCAATTGGCACCGTCGATGGCGGCCGCCTCATAGAGCTGCTCCGGCACCGATTTCAGCGCCGCCAGATACATGATCATGAAGAAGGGCGCGCCAAACCAGATGTTGACAAGAATGACCGAGAACCGCGCCCAATAGGCGTCGCCAGTCCACGAGATCGGCCCGATGCCAAAATAGGAAAGCGTATAATTGAACGCGCTGTAGGAAGGATCGAACAGCCACAGCCATGCCAGCGTGCTCATCGCGGGGGGGATAACCCAAGGCACCAGCAGCATGCCGCGCCACTTGCGCTGCCCTTTTGCCGGGATGTTGTGAACGAAATGCGCGACGATGAAGCCGATCAGCGCCTTGAACACCACAGCTGTGATCGCGAAGATGCACGATTGCTTCACGACCAGCCAGAACGTTTCGCGTCTGAACAGGAACTCAAAATTGCCGAAGCCGATGAACCGCTGCATCGACTTGTTCAGGGTTGCCAGATGCAGGGAATAGAAGGCCGGATAGATCACCAGAATTCCGATCAGGAGGATCAGCGGCAGCGTCATGAGGAAGGCGGCCGTGGACTTGCGCTTGAGCGTTGTCCGCAAACTGGAGCGCTTTCGCGTTCCCGCGCCGGCAATTCTGCGCGATTGAATTGCTACATCAGCCATGATTCATCTTCCTCGCGGTTTCAGAGGAGCCGGTCAGGCTTTCAATCGGGGCCGGCATCGCTGCCGGCCACCAGTCGTATTGACGCAACCGCGTCGTGGAGTGCTCGCCGCAGCGGCCACGCGACTGGCGCGACCGCCCGGACCAGTTCAACTCCGCATGAAGCCTTCGAGTTCGCCTTCCGCCCAGGCCAGCGTCTTCTCCATCGGCTCGCCCTGGTAGAAGCGCACGCACATCTTGGTCAGGGTTGCCTGGGTGTAAATCTGCTGGGCGACCTTCGGTGGGGCCGGCGATGCCGCGATCGAGAGCTTCTGATGGTTGTACGGATTGGGGTAGTGGTAAAGCGTGCCCTTCGGCGGCCCTTCCTCGGCCCATGTCTTCAGCGTGGTGAGTTTCTCGAACGCCGGCAGATCATAGCCACCGCTTGCCGCGACCAGTTTCTCGACTGCAGCCGGTTGCGACATGTGTGTCAGCAGGCTTTTGGCCGCCGCCTTGTTCTTGCCGAAATTCCAGACGCTCCAGAAATAGGGCAAGAACGGCGCGAAGCGGCCCTTCGGGCCGGCTGGGAAGCCGTGAGTCCAGCATTGCGCGGCAATATCCGGGGCGTCGCGCCTGGCGACGGCCCAGGCGCTCGGCGGGTTCATGATCAGCGCGCCCTTGCCCGAGACCAGCCATCGGTTGTTGGAGGCATCGTCCCACGCCGGCGCGTCGGGCGGCAGGAACGCGATCAACTTTTTGTAGTATTCTAGCGCCTGGCGGACATTGTCGTTCTTCACGACAACATTGCCCTTGGCATCGACGACCTCGGCGCCAAAGGACAGGAAGATCGCGCCGACGGTATCGACGGAGTCGCTGGTCTCGCCAAGCCCGATGCCGAACGGAAAGCCGCCCTTGTGGCAGGCTTCGGCCGCCTTGAGGAAGGTGTCCGTGGTCCAGTTCTCCGCCTTGGGCGGGCTGCCTGCCGGATACATCTCCTGCACGTCGATGCCGGCGTACTTCTTCATGAGGTCGATGCGCGAGCAGGGCCCCTTGATCTGGCTGCCGATACAGGTGGGAACGCCGAGCCATTTGTCGCCGGCCTTGCCGAGATATTGCACCGTGCCATTGACAGCACCGTTTTGCGCGATCAGCGGTTCAACAACGTCGTTCATCGGCTCAAGCAGATCGGCCTGCGAATGCGGCCACCACGTCGCCATCGCGAGGATATCGTGCCCGGACTTCGCCTGGGCTTCGGCGGCGATCGTGATCTCGTTCTTCCGGCCGTTGCTGGTGATGTAGTCGATCGAAACCTCGACCTTCTCTTTTTCGGCCCACTCGTTGACCAGGTCGGTCGAGGCCTTGTTGGCGCCGGGCACCCAGTGATCCCAGAAGCCCATTGTCAGCTTGCCGGCGGCGTACGCGCCGCGCACATAGGGTGCGGTGATCAACGCTGCCGATGACAGCGCAGTAGCAGCAACAAATTCTCGACGAGTGAGCTTCTTCCGTGACATGGCGTTACCTCCCTGGTGAGCCAATCGGATACGAAGAGAAATCTCGTTTTTGTTGTTCTGCTCGCGGCGATTCAGGCGTCGCGGAGATTTCATTGACGCAATCAGAGCAGAATTGCCGGCGTCTGTCGAGAAATCAGGCGCTTGCTGTTCTAGAACTAACGTTGTGTGCAAATTGCAAGCAGCGGGAATCTCCATCCACGAAATGCAAGGCATTCCCGGCAACGGCGCGAGGATATTGCATCGCACACACCGACCTCGCGGATGGGCGAGCGGGTGTCCGATAGCGCAGCAGGTTTCTCCCCGCCGGCCTAATCCCGTTTTGCGGCGAACGTTTCGTCATTTGGATGACGGAGCGCGGCAGGTAGACTTGCGCAACGCGAAAACGATAAAATCCGGATTCGGCGGCGGGCCCTCCGCCGTAGAGAACGCAAAGCCGACAGTTTAGATCGACCAAAAGGAGATGAACGAATGACCAACCCGGTAACGACGCTGCGTTCGCGGTGGAAGCTATGCGTCGCGCTTGGGCTGGCCGCCATCATGCTTCTTGGCGCGCCGTGGATGGCCGATGCGCAGGTGGTTCAGGGCGTTGAAAAGGGCGCCCGCGAGGGCAACAAGGCCGCCGGACCGGTTGGCGGCGTCCTCGGCGGCGCGATCGGCGGCGTGGTCGGCGTCGTGACCGGAGTCACCGGTGTCCTGACCGGCGGTAGGAATGGCCAGGCGCCGAATGGACAGGCGCCGGCCGCGAAAGATGGCAAGCAGGGCGATGCTGCGAAAACCGCGAAGGCGGCCAAGGGCGCCAAGGGGACCAAGCAGCCGGCAGTCCTGACCCAGGTAGGTGCGCCGCAGATCACGGCCGAACAAATTGTCGCCAACAGCGACGCCAATATCGAGCGGATAAAGAAGGAATTGAACCTGACGCCAGAGCAGGAGAAGAACTGGGCCGGCTTCAATAGTGCGATGCACTATCTCGGCCATAACGGCGCCGATCGCCTCAATCTGCGCATCGCGCGCGCCAAGCGCGATCCGCCCGACGACATCATCGAGCAGATGCGCAACGAAGCCCAGTTCCTCAACGATCGGGCGGTCGATCAGCGCAATGTGGCCGATTCGGCCGAGCCGCTGTTTGCGAGCCTGGACGACAAGCAGAAGCAGATTTTCATTCAGGAAATGGTCAATCTGAGCCACGAACGCGGGCTCGATTAGGCAATTGTAACCGGTCCCGCCGCTCCGCTCTGGCGGTGCCCGAACGCCTCGATTCCTGGCTTGGCTGTCCCCCGCCGAACCTTGGTTCAGCGTGTGGATAAGTCCTCACCGCCCGGACCAAGTTGGGCGTCAGATACGCGGAGGAGCCGAACGACTGCGTTTTGGCAACAGCCAAGGGCAAACTGAGCAGACCGCCCGGTGCCAGGCTGGCGCAGGCTTGGCCTACGCGCCCAACAAGAACCGGGAAATCGGCGGCGGGTATCGGTACACCGGCTATCAGGGCGGAGATTTCGGACTCAGCCAGGTCGCCGGGATTTGTCAGACGACAACGGCTTGCCTCAATCAAAATGTGACGGGCCACAAGACTGTCGGGACCAATGAAGTATGGTGAAGCTCAATTATCGCTTCGACTGGGCCGGACCGGTTGTTGCGAAATACTGAAATCGATCCAGTGCGCCAAACAACAGCCCCGGCATCGCCCGGGGCTTTTTTTGTGGCTTGAATACGGTGGGGCCGCGACGAATAGCCGGGCACGTAGCCCTGGGGTAGGTTAAAGGCACGGCACCCGGCTATCCTGCCGCAGCGGCGCGGCTCGTCTATTCGTCACGCAATATTGAAGAAACCCTGTCCGACTCGCGCCCGAGTGATGGCCGACTCGCGGCCTTGTCGGGAACGTCGATCTTTCACCGTTGAGTGTTGCGCCGGAACATCATGCGCGCTTTGGCCGAGGAGTGCTTTGGCCCAGGAATATCGCAAGGCGAATCCGGCCAGCGCAGGGCCGGCCGAATTGATGTCAAACTCGCGGCAAGACCGGGGCGCGAAAAACGCTCTACACCTTCGGGAAATTCAGTTCCACGCCGACGCCATCGGGGTCGTACATGAAGAACTGCGTATCGCCGGTACGCGGCACGATGCTTTCGCGGAATTTGACGTTGTGCTGCTGCAGGCGCTTGCGCACACCGTCGACATCGGTGGCGGAAAAGGCGATGTGATCGAGACGGCCGGTGTCCTCGTATTTCTTTTCGGTGCCGCGTACCACGATGCCTTCGCGCGGCTTGCGCGTGCCCATCAGATGCACCGTGGCGACGCCGCCTGAATAGAGCCAATAGCCGGGAAAATCGAGCGGCGGCCGATCGCCGTTCTCCAGGCCCAGCACTTCACAGTAGAAGTTCTTTGTGCGCTCGAGGTCCTGGGGTTCGATGGTGTAATGCTGCAGTCCGCCAAGTGGCATGGTTGTTCTCCCTGGACGAAAGTGGGTTAGACGAAGGCGAGGTCGGCCTCGACGCCCAGCATCCAGGCGCCGACGGTTTCAAAATGGCTGAGCCGGCCCTGCAATTGCTGGGTCACGGTGTGGATGTCGCGGAAGCGACGCTCCAGCGGATGCCCCTCGAAGATCGCGGTGGCTCCGGCGGCGTTATAGGCGAAATCGACCGCCTCGCGCCCCTTGTGGATGGCGTGGGTGGCGGCCATGCGGATGATGACGCGCTGTTCGACCGTGATGCTGGTTCCGGCCACCAGATCCTTCCAGATGTCGGCCATCGACTGCAGCAGGAAGGCGCGCGCGGCGCGCAAATTGACCTCGGCCTGGGCGAGACCGGACTGCACCACGGCGTTGTCGCGCAGCGGTGACTTCATGCCGCGCGGCACCTTGTTGCGCGCCACATCGACAAAATTGTCGAGCGCGCCGCGGGCAATTCCGCAGGCCACGCCGGCAAAGCCGACCTGGTAGCAGGTGCCGGCGCTCATGCGGTAGAGCGGTCCGCCTTCGTGACATTCCCGGTCGAATTCGCGGGTGATCGAATGATCCGACCGGACGAAGAAGTCGTTCAGCGCGAACTGGTCACTGGCGGTGCCGCGCAGCCCGACCGTGTTCCAGATGTCGGTCCATTCCACATCCTGGGTGCGTACCAGCATGGTGCGCTCCAGCGGTTCGCCATTGGCATCGCGCTTCGGCGAGCCGTCGGCCGCATAGATCGGACAGTGCGCGCCGAGCCAGGTCGCATGCCGGCCGCCGGAGGCGAACGACCACACGCCGGTGACTCGATAGCCGCCGTCGCATTCCACCGCCTTGACCCTGGGGCCGGGGCCCCAGGCCAGTACGGCCTTCGGATCGCCAAAGATCGCCTGCGCCACCGGCAGGTCGAGATAGGCCGCCGACATCGCGCAGCCGCCGGCCTGGCTTAGGCACCATGCCGTGGAGGCGTCGGCGCGGGCGATGGTCTCGATGACGTGGAAGAAGGTGACCGGATCGGTTTCGATGCCGTTGGACGAACGTGGCAGCAGCAAGCGAAACAGCCCCGCGTCGTGAAGCTTGTCGAGCAGCGCCGGCGGCAGCCGCCGCGTCGCCTCGACCTCGTTGGAGGCTGCGGCGACCGCGGGACGGACGGCCTCGGCGCGGGCGATCACACGCTGGTCGCCCGCAAGATCGGCAGAAGTGGAGATCGGCCGGTCCAAGGCTATGCCTGCCGCACGGTGGCCGTCGACAAATCAAGCCCGTCAGCCAGATCCTTGTCGATCTGTTCGATCGACTTGCCCCTGGTCTCGATGCCGAGGAAATAATACACGGCGCCGGCCATCAGGAACCAGCAGCCGAGATAGACGAAGGCGGTCGGGATTTGGGTCAGCGGCACGTCGGGCTTGAGATAATTGTTGGAACCCACGATCAACGCGAGGCCGACCGGTCCGATGATCTTGCCGATACCGCCGAAGCCATAGGCCGAGCCCATGCCGCTGGTTCTCAGATGCGACGGCCAGACCTCGGCCGCATAGGGCCCGACGATGGCAAAGCCGCCATCGGCGAAGAAGAAGGCCACGGCTAGGATCAGCCAGAACGCCGACAGGCCAAACATCGTCGCATCGTAATGGTAGCCGGCGACGATGGTCAGCACCCCGGCACCGAGGCCGAGCAGCCCGCCGGCGGTGCGCCGTCCCAACGCCTCCGAGAAGTAGGAGAAGGAGAGACGGCCGATGAAGCCGCTCACGCTGAGCAGGATCATCATCTTGGCGGCTTCCTGGGGCGTCACCTTCAACAGCAGCACGAACAGCGACGGCGCCCAGAGTGTGATGCCGTAGACGCCGGTCTGGGCGCCGGCATTGCCGAGCCAGGAGACCAGCAGGCTCCGCGGATATTTGAACAGGTCAAGCCAGTTCGACTTAACGATCGGGCCGGCGTCAGCGGCGGTCGGCAGCGGCAGGGTAGATGGTTCCATCTGGAGCGCCCAGGCGAGCGACTTGCGGGCTTCTTCGTAGCGGCCCTGGCGGCACAGCCAGCGCGGCGATTCCGGAACCCAGAGGCGGACCAGCAGGACCAGCAACGCCGGGAGCACGCCGATGGCAAACAGCAGCCGCCACTGGTCGCTTCCCATGAAACCGCCCATCACGGCGCCAAGACCGACACCCAGCGGGATGACGCACGTCACCAGCCCTCCGACCCAGCCGCGCTTGGAAGAGGGCATGAATTCCTGCACCAGCGGCAGGTCCACGCAATACAGCCCGCCGACCCCGGTGCCGACGAAGAAACGCATGATCGTCAGATAGATCCAGCCATTATCGGGTGTGAAATAGAGCAGGCCCGTCGCAATCGAGAAGTTCAAGACGGTGCCAATGAACACCACGCGGCGGCCGACGCGATCGGCAAGCCAACCCCAGAGATAGGCGCCGATGATGGCGCCGATTCCGGAACTCATCAGCACCGTCGCCGACTGACCGAAGGTGAGCTTCCACGGCCCGATCAGGAAGGCGAGCACGAAGCCGATCAGGAAGTAGTCGAAGAATTCGAGCGCGTCGCCGATGATGGCGGCGGCGAGGATCTTGATCTGGTTGCCGGTCAGACTCGTCCGGCGATCGAGTATCTCGAACATGGCGTTTCCCCTTGGCGCATGTTCATTTTTTGAACGGGCGTCGCGCCTGCGCACCGCTATCGGCGAAGGCTATCCCGCCGATGCCGCGAACAGCAACCCCGCGGAGACGCGGATCACATCTGCGCGGCAACGGCGGCGGGATGTCATACCGCTTTGCACAAATTCGGCCGAGAGTGCCACGCACGGGGCGTGGCGGCGGACGCTCGCCATTTGTTTAATGTTTTGCCGCTAGCCTGCCGTTTTAGCGACATCCAGGGTCGAAGGGGATGGAAGAGAAACGAAAGCATCCGCGAACCGAAATCGACGAACCCGCCTATGTCTCGTCGGGCGGTTCCGTGATGCGTTGCGTCGTGCGCAACATTTCGGTCGAGGGGGCGGCGATTGACGTCGCGAATCCGGCTTTTGTTCCGCAGTGCTTTCGCCTCGTGATGGCGAAGGACTCCTCGATCGTCCGTGAATGCCGCATCGCCTGGATCCAGAAAAACCGGATCGGCCTGACCTTCATCGACGTCCCGAAAGCACCGCAATCGACCTGATGGCGCTGAGCGCGGGGAAGCTTACTCGATCCTCAGCTTCGCATCGTGCACGACCTTGCCCCACTTCTCCATTTCCAGCTTGATCCGTGCGGCGAATTCATCCGGTGTGTCCGCCACCGCCTTGAAGCCGAGCACGGCGAGGCGCTCGGTCAGGTCCGGCTGCCCGACAGCCTTGGCGATCTCGCGATAAAGCAGGTCAACGATCTCCTTCGGGGTCCCCGCCGGCGCGACGATACCGGTGAGGGTGTCGGCTTCCTGATCCCTGATGCCCTGTTCGGCGAAGGTCGGCACGCCGGGTATTCCGCCCGCGCGTTCGTTTGCCGCAACACCGAGCGCGCGGAGTTGCCCGGACTGGATCGCCGAGAGCGAGGACGGCAGTGCGGTGAAGGCGATCGGCGTATGCCCGCCGACCGTAGCCTGGACCGCCGGAGCAGCACCTGTAAACGGCACATGCACCAGGTCGAGATTGAACGCCAGCCGAAACAATTCGCCGCCGAGATGTGGCGTCGAGCCGACGCCAGGACCCGCAAAGCTGTATTTGCCGGGATTGTCTCGAATAAGCTGCACCAGTTCCGGCAGCGATTTGGCCGGCACCAACGGGTTGACCACGACCACATTCGGAGACGCTGCGACCAGCGTCACCGGGGCAAAATCCTTCACCGCATCGTACGGCACCCTGGCGTAGAGGCTGGGATTGACCATGAATCCGGTGCTGATCGCCATGATGGTGTAACCATCCGGGGTCGCGCGCGCGACCTGGCCGGCCGCGGTGTTTCCGCCCGCGCCGCCGACATTCTCCACAAAGAACTGCTGGCCGAGCGCATCGGAGAGTTTCTGTGACACCATGCGCGCGATGGCGTCGGTCGGCCCGCCGGCCGGAAATCCGACCACCACGCGCACCGGCCGGTTTGGATAGCTTTGCGCCGAGGCTGGCGGGACACCGCACAACAACAACACGGCTGCGCACGATATTCGCAAAATGGCCGCCATGGCGCTTTCCCCCAAATATGCTTGTTGGCGCCATCATCGGCGACGGCGGCGCGCAGAACAAGGGGAGAGGGCGACGGCGTGCCTTCGTTATTTCTTCAACAGCGGTTTGATCCGCTCTTCCAGTTCCTCGAACGACATGCTGCCCTTGAGCCGCTCGCCATTGACGAAGAAGGTCGGTGTCGAATCCACCTTCAAGGCATCCACCGCATATCTCTGGTCGGCGGCGAGCTTGTCGAGCAGCGCCTGATCCTTCTCGCAGGTCTCGACCTCCTGTTCGCTCATCCCGTTCAGCTTGCCGATGAAATTCAGCGTGTCCTTGGTCTGATCCATCAAGCGGTCCTGCTGCTTGAACAGGATATCGACGGCACCGAGGTATTTTTCGGAATCGTCCTTGGCGATGCAGCGCGCCAGCATCGAGGCCGCCGCGGCCTTGATGTCGAGTGGAAATTCACGGAACACGAACCGCACCTTGCCGGTGTCGATATATTTCGTCCGCAGCATCGGGAACACGTTCTCGCCGAACGCCGCGCAATGCGGGCAGCTCATCGAGGCGTATTCGGTGATGGTGATCGGCGCCTTCGGCGAGCCGATCGCGATATCCGGCAGCGACACCGGCTTTGCCACAGCGGCGGCGATCGCGCTTTGCGCCATCGCTGCACCGGTAAGCGGCGGGGCGAGGGCGAAGAATGTGACGGCGAGGACGCGGCAGAGAATATTCAAAGGGCCTGCTCCAAAGGGAATGTCCAATCGACATCATCGAAACTGATTACAACTTCCGGCGTGCCGAATCCACGGGCCGAAAAGGTAAAATGGTGATCGTCCGGAGAACCGCCTCGGGCAATCTCGTGAAGACAACGTGATCAGGGGCCGGCGAATGGACGTTCTAGGATGGCAGGCGTTGTTTTCACTGTTTGACCGTGTTCACCACAGAGGAATGGAATGACCGCAACACGACAAACCTGTGCAGCCGCCGCGGCGTTGGCATCAATACTTTCCACGATTGGTCCGTCGAATGCCCAGCCGGTTACACTGCGGGGGCAGGACGCCTTCGGCGACTGGCTGCGCGACAAACCCGGCACCGTTCGTCTGATCAAACCGGAAGACCTGCCGAAGCCGGGCGCAACGCGTTCGGCCGCCAACGTGTCCCGCGTCGTGGCCAGGCCAGCCTCGACCAAGCCGCAAGTTCCGCCCGGATTCAAAGTGGAACTGTTCGCCGATGGGCTGAGCGGTCCACGCATCATCCGTACCGCGCCGAACGGCGACCTGTTTGTCGCTGAAACGCGGGCGGGCCGCATCCGTATTTTGCGCACGGCGGAGGGCGCTCCGAAACCTCAGATCAGCGAAGTCTATGCCAGCGGCCTCAGTCACCCCTTCGGAATCTCGTTCTTCCCTGATGGCGACGATCCGCACTGGGTGTATGTCGCCAATACCGACAGCGTCGTTCGATTTCCCTACCGGTCCGGCGATTTGACGGCATCCGGCAAACCCGAAACGGTAGTGGCCAGGCTGCCGAGAGGCGGCCATTCGACACGTGATATCGCCTTCACGCCGGACGGCACACGCATGCTGGTTTCGGTCGGCTCGGAAGGCAATGACGGCGAAGGCATGGGCCGGCCCCCGGGCGGCCTCGATACCTGGAGCCGCGCGCATGCGCTTGGCGCAGCCTGGGGCGCCGAGACCGATCGCGCGGCGGTGCTGGCTTTCGATCCCGACGGCAAGAACCAGAAGATATTTGCCACCGGCATCCGTAACTGCGTGGGCCTGGCGATCCAGCCGCAGACCGGCACGCCGTGGTGCTCGACCAACGAGCGCGACGGGTTCGGCGAAAACCTTGTGCCGGACTATGTGACCCGGGTTCGCGAAAATGCCTTTTATGGATGGCCGTGGTTCTACATCGGCGGCAACGAAGACCCAAGGCACGCCGGGAAGCGCCCCGACTTGAAGGACAAGGTCACGATCCCCGACGTCCTGCTGCAGGCCCACTCCGCGTCGCTCGGCTTGACTTTCTATAGCGGGAGCAGCTTTCCCGAGGAGTATCGTGGCGACGCCTTCGCAGCCGAGCACGGATCGTGGAACCGGGCCAAACGAACCGGCTACAAGGTCGTTCGTATTAGGCTGAAGGAGGGCGTCCCGACCGGCGAGTACGAAGATTTCGTCACCGGCTTCGTCATCAATGATTCCGAGGTATGGGGTCGTCCCGTCGGCATTGCGGTGGCGCATGACGGCGCACTGCTTGTCTCGGAAGACGGCAACGGAACGATCTGGCGGGTCAGCCACTGATCGGCCCGGCGACTGGAGGATCGTCCAACACAGGATTGTTCGAACACAAGGACGTGTTCGGCCTCAAAAACGATGAACTTGGCTAGTTGCCTCTACACCAACCAACGTGGCGGGATGTACGAGGCGGATATGTCAAATCAATCAGAGCTCCGAAAATGGGCAGCCGAGGCCGCTCAACAGGCCAGGACCGAGAAGGATGCCAACGAAGCGCGGCGCCTGCAGAGCTTCGCGCAATACTGGACGCGGCTCGCCGATACCGAAGAATGGCAGCGCGATCACGAAGTTGCGTAAGGCGGTTATCGCCCGGCCCAGTGCACAAAACGGCGTTCAATCACCAGAAACAATAAATTGAGCGTATGGCCAAGCGCCCCGGCCGCGAAGATCGCGGCATACATGCCGGGCATATCGAACAGCTGCTGGGCTTCGAACACGCGCTGGCCGAGCCCGTCGGTCGAGCCGATGAACATCTCCGCCACGACGATGATGACCAGCGCCAGCGAGACGCCGTTGCGCAGGCCGACGAAGGTCTGTGGCAGCGATTCCTTCAGCATCACGTCAAACAGCACGCGCAGCCTGGAAGCGCCCATCACTTTGGCGGCGAGCAGCCGCGTCTTTCGCGCGTTCATGACGCCATAGGCGACGTTGAACAGGATCACCAAAGCGGCGCCGAACGCGGCAACTGAAATCTTGGTCCGGTCGCCGACGCCGAACAGCACCAGGAACAGCGGAAACATCGCGGACGCCGGCGTCGAACGGAAGAAATCGATCAGAAACTCCACCGAGCGATAGAGTTTTTCCGATGAGCCGAGCAGGATCCCGAGCGGGATCGCGATCACGGCGGCGATCGCGGTCGAGTAGATCGTTCGCATCACCGTCTTGAGGAAGTCGACACCGAGCTTGCCGTTGACCATGCCCTCCCACAACGTCCGGAACGTCGCCAGCGGCGACGGCAGCAACACCGGATCGACCAGCTTCAGCCAGGTCACGATTGTCCAGATCGCCAGAAGGATGGCGACGCCGACCAGCGGCAGCAGGGCCTTGGCTTTGCTCATCCGCGGTGCACCTCGCGCTGGAACAGTTTTAGGCAATGCGCCTTGGTGGCGATGAAGCCCGCCTCCGACATAGTCCTGTCGGTTCGCGGCCGCGGCGCGTCGTAGGGCACGAACTCGACCACGCGCGCCGGGTGCCGCGACAGCAGCAGGACATAGTCCGAAAGATACACCGCTTCCTCGAGATCATGCGACACCAGCACCGTGGTCGTTTTGGTCTCGATGAAAACGCGCTGCAGCTGGTCGCGCATGAACAGGGTCATCTCGTAGTCGAGCGCGGAAAACGGCTCGTCGAGAAACAGGATTTCCGGCTCGATGATCAGTGCCCGCATGATCGAGACCAGCTGCTGCTGGCCTCCGGAGAGCTGATAGGGGTACAGCGCGAGGTCGATCTTGACGCCGAGATGGGAAATCAGCCGTTCGACGCGTTGGTTGCGCTCGGGTGTCGGGATGCCCATCAGCTTCAAGGGATAGGCGATGTTGTCGAACGCGCGCAGCCAGGGGAACAAGGCCTCGCGATAGTTCTGGAACACATAGCCGAACCGGATGCCGCTCAAGGGGCGGCCGTCGAACAGCACTTCGCCTGCGTCAGCCGGGACAAGGCCCGCGATCATGTTGATGAGGGTGCTCTTGCCGCAGCCGTTCGGGCCGAACACCGAAATCAGCTTGCCGCGGGGAATGTCGAAGTCGAAACGATCGTAGATCGTGGCGTCGGCGTAGTGCTTGGATAGCCCGCGGATGGTGACGTGCGGCGCGGTCCGACGGGACTCGTCGGGGACGCTGGCCGGACCGGTCGCGACACTCAGGGCAGGGTTTGCCACGCGCGCCCTCAAAACTTCTGGAGGAATTCTGTCACGTCGACCTTTTCGGGCACCACGCCAATCGACGTGCCGAAATCGGCGAACGCCTGAAAATCCGCAAGCTGCTTCGGGCTCATGTCGCCCGCCATGACGTAGCCAAGCATCGACACCATGTCGACCACGTTGTCCGGCGTGAAGGTGTTTTTGGCGAGGTGTTTGCGGGCCTCGTCGGGGTTCGCATTGATGAACGCGATGGCCTTTGCCCAGGCGGCCGCGAAACGCTTCGCCACCTCCGGCCGCTTCTGGATGAAGTCAGAGGTCATGGCGCAACCCGCGGCAAAGGCGTCAGCGGTTTCGCTGCCCAGAATATATTTCGATATCACGCCGGCCTCGAGCGACCGCGCGACACCGGCCTTGATCATCATCGACGCATTGGGCTCCAGCGTATAGCCGCCATCGAAAGTGCCCGCCGTCACCGCATTGACGTGCTGGCCCATGTCGAGCTGATCGATGGTGTAGTCGCCTTCCTTGAGGCCATTTTTGGCGAGGATGGCCTTGGCGGTATTGAGATTGGCGGGCCCCGGTGCCGACATCAGTTTGGCGCCCTTGAGATCGGCGATCGAATTTGCCGGGAAGCCGTTACGGACCACGAACTGCTCCATCTTCCAGACCTTGGTCTGGCTGTTGAGGCCGATATACATCGCGACGCCGGGCTTCTTGACGTTGGCGTTAAGTCCTTCGAGCATCACGAGGACCACGGATACTTCGATCTGGTTAGTCATCATGGCGGCGACGTTCGAGGGTCCGCCCATGAGTTTGGTCATCTCAGGCTCGATGTTCTGCTCCTTGAAGAATCCAAGGTCCAGCGCCACGAAGTAGGGCAGGGAAGAACTCACCGGGAATACGCCGACGGAAACCTTGTCCTGCGCCAGGGATTGTCCGGGCAGGGCTGCAAGGCCTGCAAGCAAGCCAATCAGCGCGGCGGTCCTCGTCATCCATTTCATATTCACGATCTCTCTAAACAAAACAGGTGAAAAGCCAGGCGCCGGTCGGCGCTTTGAAAAAGAGGGCGGTGCCGAAGCCCCGCCCTTTGGTCAACCCGGGATTACTTCTTCATCGCGTCATAGACCGCGAAGGAATAAGCGCCTTCCGGCTTCTTGGTGATGACGGGATCGGAGCCGCCCGCCATCAGGGTCGCAACCGTGCGCTCATAGTCCTTGACGTCGAGCTTGCCGTCGCCGTCGCCGAGCAGCTTGGCGATTTCACCCATCATCCGCTTCTGATCCTTCTCGGTCTTGGCGCCGGTGGAATCGCCGGCAAGGATGATCTTCACGGCCTCGTCGGGATGGGTCTTGGCGTAGTCCCAACCCTTCATCGACGCCTTGACGAACTTCGCCATCTTGGCGACGAAAGCCGGATCCTTCAGGTTCTTCTCCAGCACCCAGAGGCCGTCCTCGAGCGTGGCGACGCCTTCGTCCTCATATTTGAAGACCACGAGCTGGCTCGGCTTGTAGCCGCCATCGATCACCTGCCAGTACTCGTTATAGGTCATGGTGGAGACGCAATCCGCCTGCTTCTGCAGGATCGGATCGACGTTAAAACCCTGCTTGATCACCTTGACGCCGCCCTTCGAGCCGTCGGGCTTGTAGCCGAGCTTCGACATCCAGGACAGGAACGGATATTCGTTGCCGCCGTACCAGATGCCGACGGTCTTGTCCTTGAGGTCGACGGGCTTCTTGATGCCGGTGTCGGCGCGGCAGGTCAGTTCGAGTCCGGACTTCTTGAAGGTCTGGGAGATGTTGACCAGCGGCACGCCCTTTTCGCGCGACGCCAGCGCCGACGGCATCCAGTCGACGACGACATCGGCGCCACCGCCGGCGATCACCTGCGGCGGGGCGACATCCGGGCCGCCCGGCTTGATCGTGACGTCAAGTCCGGCTTCCTTGTAGAAGCCCTTGTCCTTGGCGACGAAGTAGCCGGCGAACTGGGCTTGGGAAACCCATTTCAGCTGGATGGTGACGGGATCGGCGGCCTGTGCGCTCGAAAGCGCCAGACCAAACGTGAGGCCTGCGGCCAATGCCAAACTGTGCTTCATAAAAAAAACTCCAAATCCTAAGACCTTGCCGACCTAGGTCCGATACGACGGGTGCCAAAACGTTGTCGCGCGTTCGGCCAGCGTGACAAGTCCGTAGAAAGCCATTCCGGCGAGGGCAGCGAGGGCGATTTCCGCCCAGACCATGTCGATGGCCATGCGTCCCGCCTCGGTGGAGATGCGAAACCCGATGCCCTGCGTCGGTGTTCCGAAGAACTCTGCAACGATCGCGCCAATCAGGGCCAACGTGGCGTTGATCTTCAGCGCGTTGAAAATGAATGGCAGCGCCGCCGGCAGATACAGTCTGCTCAGGCTCTGCGGGTAGGTCGCCGCATAGGAGCGCATCAGGTCGCGCTCGATATGTCCGGACGCCGACAGTCCCGCCAGCGCATTCACCAGCATCGGGAAGAAGGTCACCAGCGCCACCACGGCGGCCTTGGACGGCCAGTCGAAGCCGAACCACATCACCATGATCGGGGCGATGCCAACCAGCGGCAGCGCCGAGAAGAAATTGCCAAGCGGCAATAGCCCGCGGCCGAGAAAGGCGAACCGGTGCGCCAGGATGGCGACCAACAGCCCGGCGCCGCAGCCGATCGCGTAACCGACCAGAACGCCGCGAATGAAGGTCTGGACGAAATCCTCTCTCAGCGTCGGCAGCGATGCCGCAAATCTGACCGCTGCTGCACTCGGCGACGGCAACAGCACCGGCGGCACGCCAAAGCCGCGTACGCCGACCTCCCAGAGATAGAAAACCGTTGCCCCGAACAGCAACGGCACCAGCAGATTGAGCAGTTTCCGCCGCTCGGTCCGGATCGGACGCTGGGCTGCGAGGTTGATTACGCAAGTGGCGGCCGCGAGCCAGGCCGCGATCACGATCAGCCAGAAGCCGATTCGCGCCGAGCCCGCGATCTCAGGATCGTGCAGCAGGACCAGCGAGGTCGTGCCGAGGAGAATGACCCCGCCGATGCCGACCGCCGCGGCGCGGTCGTCGGCCATCCAGGCCGCCAGCACGAACAGCACCCCGGCGCCGGCGGCGGCCTGCCATATCGGATGCGACAGCAGCGGCTTTGCCAGCGGCGCCAGCGGAAACAGAAAGGCCACCAGAATGGCGCCCGCGGACACGAGAAGGCCGAGCCGGAGCTTGCGCGGGTCCATCAATGCGCTCCCATGCGCCGGGCAACGCCGCGCTCGACCAGACCGACGAGGCCAATCAGCCCGGACGAGAGCACCGCGGATGCGACCAGCGCCGCCCAGAGCTGGACGGTCTGCCCGTAATAGGAGCCGGCCAAGAGCCGCGCGCCGATGCCGGCTTCCGCACCCGTCGGCAGCTCGGCGACGATGGCGCCGACCAGCGAAATCGTGATGGCGACCTTGAGGCTGGTGAAGAGGTAGGGGATCGCCGCGGGCCAGCGCAGTTTCCACAGCATCTGGCGCGGCGTCGCCGACCACGTCCGCATCAGTTCGATTTGCAGCGGATCGGGCGACGTAAATCCCTTCACCATTCCGATCGCGACCGGGAAAAAGCAGAGATAGGCCGAAATGATCGATTTCGGCAGCAGCCCGTGCAGCCCAAGCGCGCCGAGCACCACGATGAAAATCGGCGCCAGCGCCAGCACCGGCACCATTTGCGAGCAGATGATCCAGGGCAACAGGCTGCGTTCCAGCACCCGGCTGTGCACGATCGTGAGCGCAAGCAGGATGCCGAACAGCGCGCCAAGCACGAAACCCAGCAGCGTCGCCGACAGGGTGACCAGCGAATGATAGACCAGGCTGCGCGGCGCCATCGGCGGATAGCCAAAGACGCCGTCGAGGAACGCGGCCACGACCTGGTGCGGCGCCGGCAACAGCGGACGCTCGGCGCTCATCGTGCCGGACAGAACGTCCGTGACCGCGTAGGGCGTCTCCTCGCGCTCAAAGCCGTCGCGGACCAGCGTCCAGTTCATGGCCAGCGCCGCGACGTACCAGATCGCAATCAGCGCCAGGATCGTCGTCGCCAGCGGCGCATAGCGCTCGGCCAGCGGATGGCGGACACTCGTTGCCGTCGTCCGCACCGGCAATGCGAGCGAACTACTCGTCATAGGAATGTCCTGCGCGCAGGCCGGAGCGGACGCGCTGGGCGATCTTGAGAAACTCCGGCGTCTCGCGGATCTCCAGCGACCGGTCGCGCGGAAAATCGCAATCGATGATATCGATGATGCGGCCGGGACGCGGCGACATCACCACGATCCTGGTCGACAGGAAAACCGCTTCCGGGATCGAATGGGTGACGAACAGCACCGTCTTTTCGGTCGATTTCCACAATTGCAGCAGCTGCTCATTGAGATGGTCGCGCACGATTTCGTCGAGCGCGCCGAACGGCTCGTCCATCAGCAACATCGCCGGATCGAACGACAGCGCACGCGCAATCGAGACCCGCTGCTGCATGCCGCCCGACAGTTGCCAGGGAAATTTGCGCTCGAAACCGGTCAAATTGACCAGCGCGAGGTAGCGTTCCACCCGCTGCTGCTGGTCGGCCTCCGAAAATCCCATGATTTCCAGCGGCAGCTTCAGGTTCTTTTCGATGGTACGCCACGGGAATAGCGCCGGCGCCTGGAACACATAGCCGTAACTGCGCGCCAGCCGTGCATTCTCGGCGCTCATGCCGTTGACCAGGAGCGTGCCGGAGGATGGCTGCTGGAGATCGGCGATCACGCGCAACATTGTGGTCTTGCCGCACCCAGACGGGCCGATAAAGGAAACGAACTCGCCCTCGGCGATCTGCAGGCTGACGCCGGAAAGCGCGTCGACCCGGCCGTCGGCGGTCTCGAATGTCAGCGAGATGTTTTGCGCATCGACGACCAGTCGTCCCGGCGAGGGTGCGGGCGAAGGAGCTGAAGTCGCAGGAGAAAAGGATGACACGTTCTGGTCCGGGCGATGCCTGATCGTCGGTTCACTGACAATTGACATGCTCGGCTGACGCGATGCCATGTCAGGGATAGTGGCAAAAGCTGCTAAAAGAGGCGCGCCCATTGTTTATGCACGCGGAGAGAATAATAAGCAGGAATTCGCTGCATTTCCATGCAGTTCTTGTGGTGTTTGGGCTTGGCGGCTTTTGACAGGCAAGGCCGGTCGGCAGATACTTTTATGGTGTCTTTTCAAGCCAAAGCGGATGCCGTCTCCGAGCGAGCGTTATGAAGCCTGCTCCATTTAAATACATTGCGGCTTCTTCGCTGGATCACGCGCTGTCGCTCAAGGCCGAATATGGTGACGAAGCCCGGTTTCTCGCCGGCGGCCAAAGCCTGATTCCGGCGATGAATTTCCGCCTGGCGCGGCCGTCCGTGCTGATCGACATCAACGGCCTGAAGGACTTGGCCGGCGTCGATCAGACCAGTGGCGGGGGCGTCCGGGTCGGTGCGCTGACCCGCTACCGCGACCTCGAACGGGATGGCCGCTTCCTGGCATCCTGTCCGTTATTCGCCGACGCGCTTCCCCACATTGCCCATCCGCAAATCCGAAACCGGGGGACCATCGGCGGGAACCTGTCGCATGCGGACCCAGCTTCCGAAATTCCGGCGCTCGCGGTCGCAATGGAGGGGCGAATGCGGCTCAAATCGTCCGCCGGGGGCCGGGAGGTTGCGGCATCGGAGTTTTTCCAGGGATTGCTCACCACCGATCTCGGGGTCGACGAGATGCTGGTGGAGATCGCGTTTCCGGCGCCGAAGCCCCGCACCGGCACATGCTTTATGGAAGTGGCCCGCCGGCGCGGCGATTTCGCCCTGGCCGGCGTCGCGGCGATCGTGACCCTCGACGGAGAAGGGCGATGCGCGAAGGCGCGGCTGGCGCTTTGCGGCGTCGGCGAAACCCCGGTGGATGCCAGCAAGGCCTTGTCTTCCCTTATCGGGCAGCCCTGCACGGACGGCGCCATCGAAACCGCTGCCGCAGGGGTCCAGGAGATGATCGCGCCTTCCGGCAATGTCCACGGCACCGCCGACTATCAACGGCATATCGCTGGGGTCCTGACACAGCGCGCGCTTGCCGCCGCGCATCAGCGGGCCGGTCATGGCGCCTGACCGACACGATATTAAGCTATCGGTCAACGGGGTGTCGTACCGGCGCGGCGTCGAGTCCCGCACGCTGCTGAGCGATTTCCTCCGCCATGACCTCTTGCTCGCCGGCACCCATGTCGGCTGCGAACACGGGGTGTGCGGCGCGTGCACGGTGCTGCTGGATGGCGCGCCGGTCCGCTCCTGCCTGATGCTGGCGGTGCAGGCCAATGGGCATGAACTCTCAACCGTCGAAGGTCTCGCGACGCCGGCCGGCGAACTGCATCCGGTGCAACAGGCAATGCACGACCATCACGGCCTGCAATGCGGCTATTGCACACCGGGCATTTTGATGACGATGACGGCCTTCCTGAAGGAAAATCCACAACCGTCGGAACACGAGGTGCGCGAAGCGCTGTCCGGCAATCTGTGCCGCTGCACCGGCTACCAGAACATCGTCGACGCCATGCTGGCGGCCGCGCAGGCGATGCGGGCCCAGCCATGACGACCCGTTTTTTCGGCGCACCGGTCAAACGCAACGAGGACCGCAAGCTTCTCACGGGACAGGGGCTGTTCATCGACGACGTCGAATTGCCCGGCATGTTGCACGTCGCCTTCCTGCGCAGCCAGGTGGCGCATGCCCGCATTAAAAACATCGACGTTTCCCGGGCGCTGAAACGCCCCGGCGTGGTAGCGGTCTACACCGCCGCCGACCTCGGCGCCTATTGGCAGCACGGACCGTTGCTGGTGCAACCGCCACCGATCGCCGGAATTGTCTTCAACGCGCGAACCCAGGTGCCGCTCGTCAAGGACAAGGTCCGCCATGTCGGCGAACCGCTGGCCGTGATCGTTGCGGACAGCCGCTATATCGCCGAGGACGCGCTCGACGATATCGACGTCGATCTCGAAATCCTGCCGGCAGTGGTCGATATCGAAAAGGGGCTCGACGCCGCAGCACCTCATGTGCACGACGATCTCGGGTCCAACATTGCAGCGCATGTCCGGCAGACCAAGGGCGATTATCGCAGCGCCGCCGCCAAGGCCGATCTGATCCTCAAGCGCCGGTTTCGCTACGAGCACGGCATTTCCTCACCGATCGAGACCCGTGGCGTGGTCGCGCAATGGAACGCCCGCGGCGACCAGATGACGATCTGGGACACCACCCAGGCGCCGGTTTTCGTCCGCAACGGTCTGGCCGCCATGCTCGGCCTCGGCGAGCGCCAGGTGCGCGTGATCGCGCCCTTCGTCGGCGGCGGCTTCGGTCCGAAGATCATGATGTTCTATCCGGAAGAGGTCGTGCTGCCGTGGATCGCGATGCGGCTCAACCGTGCGGTGAAGTGGATCGAAGATCGGCTCGAACACTTCTTTGCGACCACCCATGAGCGCGGCCAGATTCACGATGCGGAGATCGCGATCGCGCGCGACGGCCGCATCCTCGGCATCAAGGACGTTTTCTTGCATGACACCGGCGCGTATGATCCCTATGGCCTGACCGTACCGATCAACAGCCAGTGCACGCTGCTTGGTCCCTATGTGGTGCCGGCCTATGACAGCACGTTCACGGCGGTTTTCACCAATCTGCCGATCGTGACGCCGTATCGCGGCGCCGGGCGTCAGCATGGCGTGTTCGTGATGGAGCGGCTGCTCGATCTGGCCGCGCACGAATTGAAGATCGATCCGGCGGAAATCAGGCGCCGCAATCTCATTCCATCCGATGCGTTTCCGTACAACAACGAGATCATCTTCCAGGATTTTCAGCCGCTCGAATATGACAGCGGCAATTACGAGCCGGTGCTCGACAAGGCGCTCGAAGCGATCGGATATGCCGACTTCCTAAAGCACGAACAGCCAAAGCTACGCGCGCTGGGCCGTCATGTCGGCATCGGCATCGCATGTTACGTCGAGGGCACCGGCATCGGTCCCTACGAAGGCGCCAAGGTGCAGGTGCAGGCCAACGGCAAGGTCAATGTCGCGACCGGAATCGGCACCCAGGGGCAGGGGCATTTTACCAGCTTTGCGCAAATCGTCGCCGACCAACTCGGCGTCGATGTCACCGAAGTCGATATCGTCACCGGCGACACCGACCGGTTCTATTGGGGAGCGGGGACATTCGCCAGCCGTGGCGCGGTCGTCGCCGGCAACGCGGTCAATGAAGCTTCGCGCGTGGTGCGACAGAAGGCCCTGAAGCTCGCCGGCGACCTGTTCGAATGCTCGGAGGATGATCTCGTTCTCGAAGGCGGCAAGGTTTCGATCGTCGGTATCCCCGAAAAATTCATCAGGCTTGGCGAACTGGCCCAACGCGCCAATCCGATGCGCGGCGCGGTCAAGCCCGGCACCGAGCCGGGGCTGGAGTCGACGCAGTACTTTGGGCCGCCCAGCGGCGCGACCGCCAATGGCGTCCACGCCATGATCGTTGAACTCGACCCGCAGACGTTCGACCTGAAAATCCTCAAATACGTCGTGGTCCACGATTGCGGGACCGTGATCAATCCAATGATCCTGGCCGGCCAGATCCATGGCGGCGTAGCCCAGGGCATTGGCAACGCGTTCTACGAAAAACTGTCGTTCGATGACCAGGGCCAGCTCCTCAACGCGTCGCTTGCGGATTATCTGCTGCCGACCGCGCTGGAAGTTCCGCGCATGGAGCTTGACCATACGACGACGCCGTCCCCGCTCAACCCGCTGGGGATCAAGGGAGCGGGCGAAGCCGGTGCGATCCCGGTCGGTCCCTTGTTTGCGCAGGCAATCGAGGATGCGCTGGATCTCAAGCGCCGGAAGGTCGAGCTCTTGGAGATCCCGCTGAGCCCGAGCCGGCTGTTTGAATTGACAGGAAGTACGAGGGTCCCGTGAGGTCGGCACAGGTATTCAGATTGTCGATGGCGCATCCCGGAGATCTCTCCGAACTCGATCGCCTGATTACGGGCGGAGCGGTGCGGGCGGCCGAGGTGGTGGCCATCATCGGCAAGACCGAGGGCAATGGCGGCGTCAATGATTTCACCCGCGGCTACTTCACCCAGACCCTGATGGCGCTGCTATCGAGACATCTGAAAAAGCCTGCGGAGCAATTGGTCCACGAAATCCCCTGCGTGCTGTCCGGCGGCACGGAAGGCGTCATGAGCCCGCATTACAGCGTGTTTTGTGCCGGCGAAGCCGATGCGACGCCGGGCGCAGGATCATCGCTCGCGATCGGCACCGCACTCAGTGAGCCGATTCCGGCCGAAAATGTCGGCCGGCGCGCGCATGTCGATAGCGTCGCCAATGCGGTTCGTACGGCGATCGCCAATGCCGGGATTGAGCGGCTCGACGACGTGCATTTCGTGCAGGTCAAATGTCCTTGCGTGACAGTCGCCCGTGCCGCGGCGGCGACTGCCGCGGGCAAGACGCCGCTCACCAATGATCCCAACAAATCGATGGCTTATGCGCGCGCGGCCGGCGCCTTCGGGGTTGCCGTCGCGCTCGACGAGCTAAAGCCTTCCGGCTTCGAGGATGCGTCGCTGCTCAGCGATTTTTCGATCCAGTCGCCGCGCGCCAGCATTTCCTCGGGCGTCGAAGTCGAGAGCAACGAGGTCATCGTGCTTGGCAACAGCCCGCACTGGTCAGGCCCGCTGCGCATCGCGCACCGGCCGATGGCCGACGCGCTCGACATCGGCGCGATCGTCGATGTGCTGGCCGATCTCGGCATCGCCGCGAACCCACAGGTTTCCGCCGACGATGCCGCGCGAATCGCAACCGTGCTGGTCAAATGCGAGCCGGACCGGCGCGGCCGGATCCGCGGCAACCGCCACACCATGCTCGATGACACCGACATCAACGCGCAGCGTCACATCCGCGGCGCGGTCGCGGGTCTGGTCGCCGGCGTGATCGGCGACGGACGGATTTTCGTGTCCGGCGGCGCCGAACATCAGGGACCCGACGGCGGCGGCCTGATTGCCGTCATCGCCCACCAGAAAAAGGGCGGCGCCTGATGCGGATCGTCATCGTGGGTGCAGGCGTGGCGGGATGCGTGATGGCGCGCAGGCTCGCGCAGCTCGGGGATGTCGAAGTGGTCTGCCTCGAGCGGGTTTCGCGCGACGACCATTCCGAAGCCGGCACCGGGCTCAATGTCGGTCCGAACGCCGTCAAGGCGCTTAATGCGATCGATCCCGAACTGGCCGCGCGCATCACCGAGGCCAGCTATATCTGGCGCAACTGGCGGATATCGCTGACGGACGGCACCGTGCTGTTCGATCTTCCGCTGGTCAACGTTGCGGACGGACCGGGCTGGCGGATCCGCTGGTCGGAGCTTTATCGGGTGCTGCGCGAGGCCGCCGGCGACTGCGTGTCGTATGGCTGCGAGATCGCCGAGATCAGCCGCGATGCGGCCGATCCCGCCAAGACCTCGATTTCGTGGAGCCGGGATGGCAAGCCACATCGGCTGGACGGGATCGATCTACTGGTCGCGGCCGATGGACGATACTCGCGGATACGGCGTGCGATATCGGGCGAACCGGCGGTGCGGCAAACCGGCGTTGCGATTTTTCGCCTGCTGGTGCCGGACACGTCGAACGGTTTGATCGACGACTACGAGCAATGGTTCAACGGACCCAACCGCCTGCTGTCATTCCGGGTGCCGCCGGGGCACATTTATATTGCCGGCACGTTTCCGATCGCGCCGGATGAGCAGATCGCCGAGCGTTCGAAAACACCCGATGCGCTGCGGGCGGCCTACACGCCGCGCGGCGCGCCGCCGAGTGCCCAGGCACGCTGGCTGATCGACACCATCTGCGCGAACGCGACCGAGACGCATTGGGCGCGGATGCAGGAACACGAGCTGCTCTACCGCGCCGCCGGCTGCAACGTGCTTTATCTCGGCGATGCCGCGCACGGCATGGTGCCGACGCTGGGGCAGGGCGCGACCCAGGCGCTCGAAGATGCCGCGAATGCGGCAATGCTGATCTCGCAGCGCTATCGCAGCGGAAGCCGTAATGTCGAAAGCTGGCTCGCCGATGTCGAAATGCTGCGGAAGGACCGCATGCGTTTCGTCATGGAGTTTTCGCTCGAGGCCACCGATACGATGCTGGAAGGCGCCGATCCCGTGAAGGGAACCGCGCACAAGAATGAAGTATCGTTCCAGAACCGGTTGAAGGCGCTCTATCGGGACGTCGGACTGCCCCTGGATGGAAACGTCGAATTGAGGAGACACGCGCAATGACCGCAGCCACTGAACTGCCGCTCGCAACGGTCCACGGGCTTTATCACATCGCGATCAAGACCGAGGATCTGGCGGCGACGCGGAAATTCTATACCGACATCATCGGATTGCGCGACTTCCAGCGGCCGGATTTCGGATATCCGGGGGCCTGGCTCGGCTGCACGCAACCGGGCGGGCTTGCAATCCTCCACGTTTACGCCGGCGGACCGGCGCTTGGACCGGAAGGCAAGGCGCCCGCGGGCACCGCGGCCATCGATCACGTCTCGCTGTCGTGCTCGGGCTATCGCTCCTACGTTGCGCGGTTCAAGGCGGCCGGACTCGACTGGCGCGAATTCATCGTGCCCGGCACGTCGCTGTGGCAACTGTTCGTCTATGACCCGAGCGGCGTTCAGCTGGAACTGACGTTCGAATGCGGCGGCGAGGGAGACGAGAAGCCGGATATGTCGGCGGGACGAAAGTACGTCGCGGGCTCGAGCTTCTTCGACAAGGCGACCTATCCAAAACTCGCCTGACGCGATGCTGGCCGACGATCGCCCAATATATCAATCGTTGTAATCCTTAGTTGCCACCTTTCCCCTGAGTTCCAGTGAACTGGATCACAAGGGCCGGCCGTGATCGGTCCGAGAGTGGGGGTTGTGGAGGGATTAAGCCATGACCCAACCATCCGCGAAGCAGAGCATAGCGACCGACCTGATCATCCTGATGCTCGGAGCAGCCATCATGGGCGCTTTCTGGGCGCTGTAGCGCGTGCGGGCTGCGTCAGCGGCCAAGCTTATTGACCGCGCTGTGTACAAAGCGTGCGCAGGCGGGTTTTTGCCACGAATCGCCCCCACGTTCGATCTTGGCCATGCCCAGCGGGCCAAGGGGATGGTCAGGGCCCGACGCGTGTCTTCGAGAACTCACACCGCGCGCCGGGCCGCTTCTTCGCTGCGCTGAAATCCGGCCGAACATCGGCGCCGCGATGCCCGCAAGCCTTGCGCCCAAGCCGATCGGGATTCGATAGCCCCGATCCGCGGGAATCTCCTGAGCGGCCTGCGCCGTTCTCTGTCATCTTGACGCTCGCGACCCGAACCACAGTCCCACGAAGGCGCCGACCCCACTGAGCAGCACTCCCGAATAGGAGATCATGTCGCCACCCCAGAGTTCGGGAATAAGCCCGCCGATCGTAGAGCCAATAAAAATCCCTATCCAGATGGATGCTTGCATGGGTCAGCGTAACCAAGCGCCGTCGCGTGCGAAAGCTTTTCCCAACGGGTAATCGGCAAATGAGGTCCTGGATTTCGCTTTGGCGGCCAAAGCCCGCAACGCATCCAGCGAGTGGAGTCGTTTCTTCGGGGTCAATCCGATCAAAGGGCCATAATCGCATCTGGGGACAACGGCCTGCAGCGGTAGTCGGGTCCCCCGTGGTCCTGTTCAGTGATCGCCACCGAAAAGATGGAGGATGGCCATGCCAACATGGCGCGTTTGTTGGAAAGCTTCCGATAGTTCCGCAAGCGTGACGAAGAGAGCGGCATAAAAGAACGAAGGAAAGCGCGGCTCCAGCGCAATGATCGGGGCTGCGATGTGAACCCTGACCGATTCACGACTGACCGCAAGACTGGTGGCAATGCCGATCAATGCGCCCGTCAGGATGTCGCTTGGAAAGTGGACGCCGACGAAAATGCGCGTCAACGAAACCGCGGCGGCGGCCATGCCAAAGACCGTACCCCACGGCCTTGATATCAACCAGAAGCCGGCCGCGATCGCGAACAGGTAGGTTGCGTGATCGCTAGGAAAGCTGCTCCAATTTTCCAGATCCGCGCGCCATTCCATGCTCGGCGCGTGACCGCCGATGCTGTAGATCGGGCGGTCTCGAAATGGCAGCAGCGTTGACAGCGTGCGGTTGAGGATCAGCGAAATCAGAACCGCAAGGATCGTGGTGATCAGCAGTTCGCGGCGAAGCGATACATCACCGTCGGGTCGGAACCATAAGAAGCCAAAAGCGCACATCAAGAGCGCGCTCTTCAGCGCGGAGCCTTGCAGCAGCAGCTTGTCCAACTTGGAACTCCAGCCGCAAAAGTCGTTGAAAAACTGGTAAATGCGAATATCAAGGCCCGTTGACAGACCTGTCATCCAGCCGACGCATAAAATTGCGACCAGAACAGCCGCAGAAATTGGTATAAGGTCCGTGACAACGCGTTTCGACAGCGCGGTGATGGCTGTCGGTGCTAGGTCCGTCGAAGCAGATAATTCGTTAGACATGCCTGTTATCTTGGCTTCTATCAAAGGGCGGGCAGTGGAACTCAACACGCGACTGTGCCCGGAATGCAGCAGCCATCAATCGACCGGATGGCGAAAAAGGGGGCAAACTAGGACAGGTGCCTCCGGTTCTGCTTGCTGCGGCGTGGTTTGGTGGCTCCGATTGGCGTCGCACCTCGTGAGCGAGCCAAAATCCACGAATAGTTGTCGTCGTTTCATCCCATCCGCTTGACCGCGGCAATGTCGCTGCCGGCGGTCTTGATGCGTCCCAAAATCGCCTCCGTAGTGTTCTCGATCACGCGCGCCGAGGGGGATACGACTGTAGGTCAGGCCGTCTGGGGCATGGTCCAAGAACGCTCGCATGTCGGTGCACATCGCCATCGAACGCATCAAGCCCGGCCATCCGCAGCAGAACGGGCGTCATGAGCTCATGCACCTCACCCTCAAGAAGGAAACAACCCGCCCGCCGGGCTCCAACAGCCTGCAGCAGCAGGAACGCTTCGATGCCTTCGTGCATGAAGCGCTGGAGATGAAATGCCCTGCAGAATTCTCAACGCGACGCTATGACGGCTTGCCCGAGCTCATCTATCCGTTCTACGATCGCGAGGTTCTTGTCACCGCCTGTGGACGCCTCTGCCTGCATCGCAAGCGGATCAACATCTCAACCGTGCTGGCCGGCCAGAAACTCGGCATCAAGGAAGTCGATGACGGCATTTGGCTCGTCAGCTTCATGCACTATGATCGTGGATACTTCGACCTGGAGCAGAAAACCCTGCAATCCCTCGACAACCCGTTCGGCCCGAGGTTGCCACCCATGTCTTAGTACGACCTGTTACCTATGTCCCCGGGCTGGACACGGCAAGTTTGGCGGAAGGGGTGTCCTGTCAACTGTATTGAATTTACTGTATTTTTTGGCTTGCGCAGCGCGTTACCCACGGTTCTGACTACGGGCACAGAGCGCTCGATCGCGTCGGCCTCGGCGGCCAGTCTCGACATCTTTTGGCTCAAGGACAACGCACTCGATGATCCCGACCTGCTCCCGCCGCCCGATGAAGACGCTGCCGAAATTGTCGAGAGCCTGGAGCTGGCGCAGGACCGCTACCGCAGTGTGGCCAAGGCCCAGGCGATGGGCCAGTGTGATCCGAAAAAACTAGTGGGAAGCCGGGGAGGCGGTTGACCGGCACTGCCGGTGCTGACATCTGAGTGACGATCGCAATGCTCCCGCTCTGGTGGGGAAGTGGTTCTCCACTGCGTGGTGATGAATCAAGAGCGCAATTGAAATCAAGGGAGCGGGGGCGGAGCTATCGCCAATTTTTGGTGACGGCCTGATCAGTCAGGCGGCGGCGGTTGCGGGCTGAGGGGCGGCCAGCTTGGCGGTGACCTCGATCCCGTCGGTGAATTTCACACCGAGAATGATCTTTGGCAAGTGTGCATGTCCGTCGAGCCGTCGCCAGGATCGTTGCGCCCCTTCGACCAGCTTGAATACCATGGCGAGAGCGGTCTTGTTTGAGAGGCAGCCTTTCGATCGGATCGTGCGGTGGCGGACGGTCGCGAAAGTGCTTTCAATCGGGTTGGTGGTGCGCAGGTGCTTCCAATGCTCGGCCGGGAAGTCGTAGAAGGCGAGCAGCAGGTCGCGATCCTTCGTCAGACAATCGACGGCCTTCTGGTATTTCGGCGTGTAGCTTTCGATGAAGGCGTCGAAGGCGACTTCGGCATTGGCCTTGGTCTCGGCCATCCAGATTTCCTGCAGCGCCCGCTTGGCCTTTGGTTGCACACTCTTGGGTAATTTGCCCAGCACGTTCGCCGTCTTGTGCACCCAACAGCGCTGCTCGCGTGCTTTCGGCCAGACCTCGCCGGCCGCTTTCCAGAAGCCGAGCGCGCCGTCGGCGATCATCAGCTCGGGCCGGGCATCGAGCCCGCATCGCTTCAGATCCAGCAGCAGATCGCGCCAATCCTGCGCACTTTCCCGAGCGCCATCGGTGAACCCGACGAGCTCTTTCTTGCCCTCGGGCGTCGCGCCGATCAGCACCAGGATGCACTGCTTTTCATCTTCCAGCCGCGCCTCGAGGTGGATGCCGTCCGCCCAGACGTACACGTAGCGCTTGCCCGACAAATCACGCTTGCGCCACTGGGCATGATCATCCTGCCAGCCGTCCTTCAGGCGGCCGATGGCGCTGGCCGAGAGGCCGGGCGCATCCTTGCCGAGCAAGGCCGCCAGAGCGTCCGAGAAATCGCCGGTCGAGATGCCCTTCAGGTAGAGGATCGGTAGCAGCGTCTCGATCGACTTCGAGCGGCGCATATAGGGCGGCAAGATCGATGGCGAGAAGCGGATGCGGCGGGGATCGCCGGCTGCGGCCTCGCGATCGCGCACGCGGGGCTGGCGCACCGGGACCGCGCCGATGCCCGTCATCACCTCGCGCTCGGGCAGATGACCGTGGCGCACCACGCGTTGGTGGCCATCCTCGGTCTTCAAATCGGCATGCTTGGAAAGAAACCCGGCGACCTCGGCCTCCACCGCCTGGGCGAGAAGGGCACGCGCCCCATCGCGCAAAATGTCGGTGAGTTGGTCGCTGAAAGTTCCTGGCTGAATCAGTTTTACGACGGTATCCTTAGACACGGCATATCGCTCCTTTGGTGGAGAAGTGGAGGCGTTGAACACCCCCACGATATGCCGCCTTCCCGATTCACGCCGTCACCAACTTTGGGCCATAGCTCGCGGGGGCGCGTGATGTCCCACTGTTTCATTGTCCCATTCACTGATCCACCATTTTGTGGGACGACTCACGTGGGTTTCCTAGCCGCCAGAACATACGGCGCCTTTTAGTAGCGCGCTTCGCTGCGCTCGTCTGTCTCGCACACCGTCCCACTGTCTCACCGTCCCACCAGGTGTCTCACTTTGTTGCAAGGTGACTCACGTCTTCTCCGACTGCGTCTCCGCTCCAGAGCAGATCCGCAACGAGCGTGACGGTAGAAGAGGCTGCCCCCCGTTGTTCGCCCAAGGCCCGCCATTTGCATAGGCGATCGCACCGGACACCAACAATGCAACGCGACTGCTGCGGACGTCCGCTGTCAGGGGAAAAGCGGAAAGTGCGCCGTTCCGCCGACGACTTCCGGTTTTGACCCACAACGGACGTTTGAGCCGAACCGCGAAACCTGCGCCGTGACGCGGGGTACAAGGCGATCGGTTCTGTCAACACGCCGTTTAGCGGCGATTGTCGGACAGGGTCAGTCGCGGTACCCTTCGCAAACCGACGCGCGCCGGTTAGCCGGCAATTCTGAAATCAGCGGGTTAAGTGCACAGACGTTTGCGACGGGGAGGCTACATCAGTGAAGCGCTTCACGCTCTACGGTAGCCCACATTCGCTCCCGACCTAAAAGGTGGCGCCTGTCGGAAGAGCCGTTCTCGTTCCAGGTCCTGGTCCTGGTCGACAGTGGTCGAATCTACAACCAATCAGCGGCCTTCGTTGAGCAGTTTGGCCGAGACGCTCGGTCGGTTTCAGGGGCCCCGATCCGGCAACACGCCAGATTGTGCGGGATTGGTTGTACTGGGACGTCGATGTCCTGTTCCCGCCCATCTTTAGCTGCTACGGCGTTCAGCTCGGCGAACGGAAACTTCTTCCAATGACTGTCGAGCCGATGATTGCCGAATACCATCGCCGACGAGCCGAGGCGGCGCTGTCGGTACTGGACCCCCACCTTGCTGATAGCAAAATATCTCTGTGCGGCTGAACCCACCATGGCGGATCTATTCTGCTACGGCGACGTAGCGTTTGCCGAAGTCTACGCGTTCGACTTGAAGCGATGGACGAACGTGGCCGGCTGGGTTGAGAGTGACGGCGTTGCCCGGTTTCAAGACGCCCTTTGCATTGTTGGCAATGGAAGACGCCGAGCTGTCCTGGTAATTCACCCCAGCGCGGGAACGCGCTGAGGTGATCTCATGGCAATCGATGCTTAAGCAGTCAGTTCACGTTCAGACCGCGATTACCTTCAATGCGCGACGGCCGATCAACCGCATACCTGGCGGGGTTGTTTACGCCAACCATGCGCGGTGTGCACCCGTCGCTGAACAACGTAGCAACTGCCGTTGTCGTAGTAGGAGTCGTCGTAGTTGTCATACGGATAATACGCATAGTCGCCCCAGTCGTTATACGGCCAGTAGTCGTAGCGGTTGCGCCCGTAGTCGTGGTCATGAAATCCTCGAACGACCGGGCCGGGTCCAAAACCGTGGAAGCCGCCATTTCGAACGACGGGGCCAGGGCCAAAACCGTGGAAGCCGCCACCGTGGGATCCTAGAGCAACGGGGCCGGGGCCAAAACCGTGGAAACCTCCGACAGGAGCGCCACTGTGAAAACCGCCAAAGCCGCCACCACCAAAGCCGCCGCCACCGAAGCCACCGTGTCCACCGCCGCCTCCTCCGCCGCCGCCGCCGCCTCCACCACCGCGTGCCTGTGCACCCGTCGCAAGCAGAGACCCGGCAAGCAGAGCCGTTGCCAATACCATCATCGTTCTTCGTCCAGTCATGAAAATTCTCCTTTCGACGGGCGAGCCATCATTGATCTTCGAACTTCTCTCACCGCCCTCATATGGCCGCCCGACTCCGAATCGCTAATGGGAAATCTCGAAGACAGTAATCGAAGCAGCCGATTGCCGTAGCATCAGCGTAGAAAAGGACGATGCCGATCAGCGCGCTGGTAACGCTTCAGTGTCCTGGTCAGGCGCACATGCCCTCTTGGTAACAGTCAGACACTCTCGGATAAGATTTCCGAGCATCCTGAATTCGGCGCCCCGCGCGGATGTCGGTCGCCATGCCAGGACCAGGGTTCGGAACGGCTCGTCTGGAGACAGCGACCGAATCACAACATTGCGAGTTGAAGCGAGTTCCGAAGCCACCGCGATCTGGGGCATTAGCGTGATGCCAAGCTCCGCCGCCACCATCTGGATCAGTGTTCGCAGGCTGGTCGCTTGGAATACCTCATTGCGAACCGGATCCACGATCCGACATGCCTGCAGTGAATGGCTGCGCAGGCAATGCCCGTCATCGATCAGGAGCAGCTGCTCACGGGCAAGGTCGTCAAGGCCCACCACCTTGTGCCGGCCAAGAGGATGGTTGCGCGGCATCGCTACTACGATCGGATCGTTAGCGATCTCCATTGCTTCGACATCGCCGAGTTCGTAAGGAATGGCCACCAGCAAAATGTCGAGCTCTCCTCCAGCTAGCTTGTCCAACAGGACTGGAGTCGGAGCCTCCCGCACATAAAGCTTGAGCTTCGACAGCGCAGCGCCGAGATGCGACAGCAGCGAGGGCAGGACATATGGCCCGACCGTCGGGATCACCCCGAACCGGAGCGGCCCGGACAACGGCTCCTGCGCGCCGCGGGCCAACCCGACCAGTTCCTCGGCGTCGACCAGCAGGCGCTGGGCGCGCGTCGCGATCTCTTTCCCCAAGGGCGTCAGCATCACCTGGCGATGGCTGCGCTCAAACAGCGTTATGCCGAGCCGTGCCTCGAGCTCCTTGATCCCTCCGCTCAGCGTCGATTGCGTGACGGCACAACTTTCCGCGGCACGGCCGAAATGGCACTGCTCGGCCAGAGCACACAGAAAGCGGAGTTGTTGAAGACTGGGCAGGATGGCCATCGGAACGTCCAATCAAGCTGTGCGTTTTTATCCATTGGACGAACCCTCCGTACGCACGAGATATGAGGCAGCAGCTGACCTTTCCATGGCCAGCTACTTATAAATCAATCGCTTGCGAACATCTCACCATCCGGTGAAGCATCATGAAATACCATCAACTTTTCGAAATCCACCGTCGAGGCAATTCGCCTCGAGGGTCATTATCGCGTCTTCACGGATCTGGAACCTCAAAAGATGGACTTTACTTCTTTGTCCGATGCCTTGATTAGCTCGATTCCAATCTACGGCCCCTGGATCATCTTTGGCACTGTTGCGTTCGAAAGTGCCGGCGTGCCTCTCCCCGGAGAGACAATTCTGGTTGCCTCCGCACTCCTTTCCGCCACCACTGGTCAGATCAACATCATCGTCGTTGTACTGGCAGCTGCAGCGGGTGCGATTGTCGGGGACGGTATGGGATACATGGTCGGGCGTCGGCTTGGTTTGCCCTTTCTTCGCAGATACGGTCGGTACATCCGCCTCGATGAGGATCGATTGCTGATCGGTCGATATCTTTTCTTTCAGTATGGGAACGCCGTCGTGTTCTTTGGGCGTTTCGTTGCAGTGCTACGAATGTTTGCGGCTTTGCTGGCGGGCACCAATAACATGCCGGCAGGTCGGTTCTTCTTCTTCAATGCGGCTGGTGGAGTCTGCTGGGCGTGTCTCTTCGGCTTTGGTGCTTATGCAGTGGGCGCCAAAATTTACAAGATTTCCGGAACACTGAGTGTGATCTCAGTGGGCCTATTTATTGCGGCGGCGTATGCACTCTCAACTTTCATTCGACGAAATGAAGTCGCGCTACGCCGTCGAGCGGAGCTAGCTCTGCCAGATCATTCGTGCGGATGACCAACTTCCGATATTGGCACGAAACGGACCAGTCGGGCCGGTCGGGTGATGTCCGTTGTTCGGGGTAGACCGGAAGTGACTGGCAAAAGGTCAAAACGACGCGAATGACCCCAACCGGACCTGGCCCAATCTCTGCGCAACACGGATGAAGCTGCCCAGCAGGTCTTGAAGTTCACTTGGCCACAATGTTTTTCTGCACACTGGAACGGAATCGATTTTAAGGCGTTCCGGCTCTGTCAATTTCCTTACATGCTACCTGGCGCACCGCGGCAAGCCGTCCAAGAAGGAGGCTCGTTATGCCACTTTACCTAAAAATAGTCCTTCCTGTTGCTGGTCTGATCCTGGGTATTTTCAGCCTTACCGTTCCTGAAAGCGCGAGATCGCAACAGCCCCCTGACGCTATCGCACAGGCGCAAACCCCCAAGGAAGCTCCAGTGGAGCGGCCGGAACAGAAGAAGACGGCCCACGACCTCTCCGACGTCTTCAACCAAAGCAATGCGGTGCCATCGTCGGAGGCTTTGACCAATCAAACAGATCGCGGACAGATGAACGGTTTCGACTTCTATCGCGATCTCCTCGGTGCGACGAGGCCTGGGATGACGTTTGACGACCTTTACAGGGCGAGCGTCGCCAATAAGCCGCAGGTCATGGCGACCCAACGCCGGCTCCTGGAAAGCCGGTACAATCTTGAATCGAGGCTTGACCCGGTCGTCACAATGTCCCGCGGCAAGCCCCTTGCGGTGGGTCCGACAGCGAAATTGCCAGCGGGGATGACCTGGGAAGCACTGGCCCAGTTGAGCCCGGCTGAAATTCGCGAGCGGGACATCTTCCCCTACAAGGCACTGCCTCACGCATCCCAAGGAGGCGGGCTAGGCGGCCAGGTCTTCCCCCAGATGCAGATCAAAATGTTCCCGCGGCTGGAGCGGTACGACGTCGAGTTCGATCTGCCTGAGGCGTTTTTGCCCGAGTTTCCGCCAGCGATGTTTCTACAAAACCGGCCCGAGCTGGGCGACGTCTCCCGAGGCGAAGTGGTCTCGATCAACAACTATTACCGCTTGTTCAAAGACATCTTGACCGCGGTACAGCTCGATGGCCTGCGGTTGCTGGTGACGCCATTTCCTCAAGAAGAGTTCAACCCGACCGACGATCGAAGGACTGTTCAGCCCAGCTTGGGGGTGACGTGCCTGGATTGTCATACGAATGGCCACACCAGCGGTCAGTTCCACATCACTCCAGACATCAGGCCCGAGCAACGGCGAATTCGACTTGACACCGTCAGTCTCCGCGGCTTGTTCAATCAACAGATTCACGGCTCGAAGCGGAGCCTACGTTCGGTTGAGGACTTCACCGAGTTTGAGCAGCGCACCGCTTACTTCAATGGCGATATGATTCACGCGCTCAAGAAAGGCATGAACATTCTGGACCGAATCCAGGTGACGAACATGGCCCAGATGCAGAATATGTTCGACTTTCCGCCGGCACCGAAACTAACCGTCACCGGCATGCTCGACCCGGCAAAGGCGACGGCTGGAGAACTGGCGGGGCAGACATTGTTCTTTGGCAAAGCACAATGCTCCACCTGCCATCCGGCGCCGGTCTATCTCGATAACCAGATGCACGACCTCCATGTCGAGCGGTTCCTGAAAAACGAAGCCGGCGATGGACCGATTAAGGCATTCACGCTGCGGGGTATCAAGGACAGCCCACCGTATCTCCATGACGGCCGGCTTTTGACGCTGGAAGACACGGTCGAGTTCTTCAACCTGGTCCAGGAACTTAAACTCACGCCCGAGGAAAAGCACAATCTGGTTGAGTTCATGCGGCAGTTGTAGGTCGTGTGGGCTTCGTAGCCAGCGAGCTCAAGCGCGCCGGCAGTGTGATCCGGACGGTGATCGAGCCTTCAACCACGTCGAGGGTCGCACTATGCCTGAGACAATAGCGGGGATCAAAATCTCCGACAGCAAGATGGCCAAAGACTTAACGGAGTGATCCGCGACAAGGAGCCCGACCTTCTCTATCACCATTCCACGGGTGTATCTGTTCGGCGCCCTGACCGGTCAGCGCAAGGGTTTGGCCTATGACCCCGAGCTACTCTATGTCGGCGCCATGTTTCACGATATCGGGCTGACCGAGCAGTATCGGCATTCAATGCTGCGCTTCGAAGTAGACGGTGCCAATGCGGCTCGCGAGTTCCTGCGGAAATATGGGGTTCCGGAGTCGTCCGTCGAAATGGTCTGGGATGCGATCGCGCTCCACACCACGCCGGGCATCCCCGAGCACAAGAAAGCGGTGGTGACACTGGTCACCGCCGGGGTCGAGATGGATGTCCTCGGGTTCGCCTACAAGGAGTTTGACGAACAGCAGAGGCTTGGCGTGGTGGCCGCCCACCCCCGCGGCAATCACTTCAAGCAAGACATTATCGACGCCTTCTATCACGGTATGGCGCATCGGCCGGATAGCACCTTTGGCACCGTCAACGACGACGTGCTGGCATTCATAAATCCGAAATTCGAGCGCGCCGATTTCTGCAAGATCATCTTGACCTCCGCGTGGGAGGCTTGAGACTCATCAGGTGCAATCCCCCACGTGTGGGCGTGAACAAAGAGGCAAGAGAAAACTTGCCTGCGAAAACCCCGAGCAGCATCAGGCTGAATACCCTTCCAGCCCTCTCTCGTGTTCAGCCGGACGATCGAGCGCACGTCCGGTCTTGGCACTTTTGAGACCTCCCGCGATGTCCGCTGTTCAGTCGCTATCGGGGGGTAAGCGGACATGACGCGGACATGGCAAAACCGACGCAAATGACCCCACCTGAGATGAGGTGGATGGCTCCCGCTCACGGCATCTAGGTGCCAAGGTGTGAAGGCTATCAGGCATTCACGAGCAAAATGGGAGCCATCCGTCATGGAGATTACCACGATCGGCCTCGATCTGGCCAAGAGCGTTTTTCAGGTTCACGGCGTTGATGCGACCGGTCAGGTCATTGTCCGCAAGTCGCTTCGGCGAGCGCAGATGCTGCCGTTCTTCGCCAAATTGCCTTCGTGCCTGGTTGGCATGGAGGCGTGCGGCACGTCGCATCACTGGGCGCGAGAGTTGATCAAGCTCGGTCATGAAGTGCGCCTGATGCCGCCGGCTTACGTCAAGCCGTATGTAAAGCGGGGCAAGACAGATGCTGCCGATGCGGAAGCGGTTTGCGAGGCGGTAACGCGGCCGACGATGCGGTTCGTGCCCGTGAAGTCGCCCGAGCAGCAAGCGGCGCTGTCGATGCACCGAACGCGGGATTTGCTGGTCAAACAGCGCACGCAGCTGGTTAACATGATCCGCGGCCTGCTCGCCGAATTTGGCATCGACATCCCCAAGGGTCTCGAACGAGCGCTTCTGATGGCCCGACGGATCGTCGATGGTGCAGCACCAGATGTGCCGATTGAAGCTGCCAAGATCGTTGGTACGCTGTCGCAGCAGGCGCTCGATGTCCACGTTCGGCTTCGCCAGATCGATCGCGATCTGCTGGTCTGGCAACGTGGCAACGATGTCGCGCGTCGTCTCATGACGATCCCCGGCATCGGGCCGGTCGGCGCGACGGCGCTTGCCGCATCGGTCACCGACCCGCATCAGTTCCGCTCGGGGCGGCAGTTCGCTGCCTGGTTGGGACTGACGCCACTTCAGAAGTCGAGCGGTGGCAAGGAGCGGCTCGGGCGCATCTCCAAGATGGGAGACAAATATCTGCGCAAGCTGCTCATTGTCGGCATGACGTCACTTGTGCGCCGCGCAAAATACAATCCCGGTAAAATCGATCCACGCCTGGCGGATCTGCTGGCGCGAAAGCCCACAAGGGTAGCCACCGTCGCGATGGCGAACAAGACCGCGCGGGTCATCTGGGCGATCATGGCACGTGGAGAAATCTATCGTACCGGCCACCAGCTGGCACCGGCAGCATAAACGATACAGGATTTAGCTGAAGAGGAGATCAGCTTCACGAGGTTGCGAGCGCGATGCGATGTGATGGCAAACCGGTCAGACCGGGAACAGGGATAACCCGACCGATGTCTAAGGCGTCATAGCCTGCAACTGAGAATGGGACCTTGTTCGCGGACTCCATCAGGGCCAGCAGTCCCAACCGACTGCATCAACAGGCCGGACAGAAGACTGCACCCGACCACGCCACTGCATCAAATTTACCCTTGCAACGCGGGAGCCATCCACAGAAGACATCGGCGACGCCAGATGGCACTGTCTTCATTTTTCCTATCAAACCGCGTGTTGGGCCGAAAGATGCCGACATTGGGCGGACCGGACAGGCACGCTGCGACGTGGTGAGGATGGGGCGGCAATTCGTCCGCGATGAGACGCTTTCGATGAGCCGCCAAAAAACCGGCGTGCCGTTCGATATCCCGATTTTGCTGCCCCTTCGAGAAGAGCTTGACTTACAGCCGCATAACGAAAGGCACCTAACGTTCCTGGTGACGGAAAAAGGAAAGTCATTCACAGCCGCCGTTTTCGGTAATTGGTTTCGCGATCGCTGCAACGAGGCCGGGCTTCCGCTTTGCGCTGCACACGGCTTGAGATCGGCCGCGGCAACCCGGCTCGCAAATCACGGCGCGACGGCGCACCAACTGATGGCTTGGTTTGGCTGGCGCACTCTCAGCGAGGCAGAGCGGTACACAAAGGAAGCCGACCGTAAGCACCTCTCGGCCGAGGCCGGCAAGCGCGCATCTTGTTATCTACTCGCCGCAAGGTGGGGTCGAACAACGGATATCCGGGTTCGCAAATGAAAGCGAAGCCGAGGATTGGATTGCTCACAAATCCAGCGATTGGCTCAAGAAGCTAAAGGGCGAGAAGCAAGGCGAGTCCGGTTACCCGTCGCAGCGATCTTGCAGGTGAGCCCTAAGAACTCCGTCACCGCGCGTGCGAACCTTCCGGGGAGATCCGGGTTACACGGCAATGACCGATAAGTTTGCGCCGCCAGAGGTTACCATCCGAACCGATCCCGCATCCCTGATTTGCGACGTCATAGTCGTGGTTCGCGGCCAGGAAATGGTGCTCCGCTGTCCGAACTATTCTCAGGCGCTTAAATGGGCGCGTCTGGAACGCAAGTCCTACAACATTCCGGAGCCAGTGGCGGGCAACTGATGGACTAAGGCGGCAAAAGAAAAGCCGCCCCTGAGAAGGGCGGCCTTTCGTGAGGTCCTCACCCCAGCCATTGGGTGATGGAATCACCACCTACCATCGAAGGCTGACACCAAACTTACAAAGGGGCCAACCAAGCAGCCTTACCGGGGAGCGCGCCGCAGCAGAGTTTACGGCGCATTACGATTTCAAAAGAGATCACTCTAAAACATAATTTAATGGTCTCGGCGCGCGAGCGTACCGACATCAGAATCGTGCCGGTAGCTAGTCCCTCCCGGCACTCCTCCCTACTGCGGCCCCGGCTCCCCCCAGCTGGGGCCGTTTCCTTTGGGACAACGGGTTGGCGAGGCCAGGCCGGTGCGGGACGCATAGCCGTTCGGTGTATTTCTGTGTTCAAGACCAGAGGCCTGTGGAAAGCGTCTCGACGAGCGGGACTAATTGCCTGCGCTTGCGGCCAGGATCCGATGTGCGGTTGCCAATCCGGCGCACCGCTTGCTGGTCGCCGGATCAGTCGCTTCCTTCGATCCGGAAGAACACGAAGAGCGCATTGAGGCCCTTACGAAGATCGCCATAGGGCCAAAGCGCTCATTCTTGTCGAGGGCACCGACGACGTGACCTCGGCCGACGATCCCGATGCCGACAGGCTCGTCTATGCCATCGCATTCCAAGCTTGGGCCGACGGGAAAATCGAAGGAACCGCCGAAGAGGTATTTGACGCCGTCCAAGAGACGCTAGAGATCTGATCTCGCTTTTCAGACTGGCGAACCGCTATGGCGGGTGTAACGTTGACCTCGCAGCAAAATGGAGGTCGCCATGGTCGACTTCTGGTTCTATTGGGACACCGCTTGGTCGCTGTTCTTTGGTGGCATTGTGTTCGCCACCATCGTGGCCCATCCGGACGCCGAGTTCACAGAGACATAACCGCGCGCGACCTTGATGGTCGTTACGCCAACTCGCCGCTCAAACCGTGGTTCGATCATCTCGCAAGCGGCAAGGGACTCTGCTGCTCAATGGCAGACGGTGAAACCGTCTCCGACCCAGATTGGGAATCGAAAGATGGTCATTATCGCGTACGGTTAGACGGTGCGTGGATTGATGTTCCCGATGATGCGCTGATCACTGAACCAAACCTGTTCGGCAGGACGATGGTTTGGCCCATTAGATTTGACGGGCAGAGTGTTTTGATCAGATGCTTCATGCCGGGGAGCATGACGTAATCGCGCTTGAGGCTTAGGAGCCTTGGACCTGCCGACCGACAAAGTTTTCTGCGCTCGCTCGGACTTGCTCGCACCCTCGGCCCCGGCCAATAAAGAGCGGATCATCATGATACGCTGATCGAGGTACTCGAACGCCCCGATCTGATTATCACTGTCAGTCGAATGCAGCGCGGAGGCTTCTGAGCGGCGAGATACCATTTTTGCATCCCGATGCGGCGGCCAATTTTAACGGCTTGGCCGCGGCAACAAGTAGCGGATTGTCGTCCCCACACCAGCGCCCGGCTCGATAAGTACGATGTCGCCGGGTTTCAATTCCTCTCGCATGGCTTTGCAGCAAGCATCTGTCGCGGTGATACCCCCGCGAAGGGTGCGGCATAATTCACCAGCATTGATCAGGATATCGATTGCGCCTTGCGTGGCCGCCCGGTCCATCAGCGACCGGAGTTCTTGCCTGTAATGATCGACAGCAACCATCTCAGGTCTCCTTTGGAAAGTGAAGGCCTAGCGCGGGAGATCCGACACGCTGGAGGACAACTCCCGCCGCCATCCAGATACGAGCCGTGGTCTCGTCCAGTTTCACTGGTGGGATCGCTCGCATTTCATGGCTAGCAGCTTTGATGACTTCGCCATTCGCTAACTAACGGCACTTCGTCGCAAGGCATGCTTGATCTGGCGCAATCTACACCCGGCAAATTCGCTCACATTGATCAAAGCATTGCCGCGCCGTCTTGGAGGGACGGTTGACGCGTTGTCAGGGGCCGTCGCTTCTCCGACGGGCGGTCCTGGCCCTCAAAAGCGCGACCACGCCACCTATCTTCCGGCCATGTGTCAGCACATCTTCCAGCCCTGCATCCCTACCGGCGCCACCACGGTCCCGGCCGCTCCGGACTGGCTTCATGAGATCAAGCACGACGGATTTCGCCTTGTCGTTCGGCGCGCGCGTTCCATATTGAAACAAAAATTGATGGAATGATTCCAAAAAATGGCTTGATCTGTCCTTCTCCTCCCGTAGCGCAACGTCGAATGGGTAAGAAGCGATGACTGATCAACAGTTGGCTCTCAAAGCGGTTAGCGAAGCGCAACGCATACTGGAGGAGTACCTCCAGCCCCGACCCCACAATAACGAGCTTATCCTCGACAAGTTGGTGGAAGTTCTCGAACGGCCCGATTTGGTAGTTGCGGTAAGCCGATTGCAGCTACGAAGTAGTCTTTGAGTGCTCCAATGACGAAGCAGATTCCATCAATCGCTTTGGCGGCTTGCATTGGTATGAGCTGGCCCCGGTTGTCTGAACAAAAATTCCGCGTCGATAAGTGGAGCCTCTGCCGAGGTTAGGCCGCCGCGCGGAGCGGCGGAAGATCGAAGTAGGCTTGATCCGGGGTCATGTCGTCAAGACTCGAATGAGGACGTCGGCCGTTGTAAAAGTCGAGATACCGGCCGATCGAATGTCGCGCCTCGCCGACGGTTTCGTAGGCTCGCAGATAGACCTCCTCGTATTTGACGCTGCGCCACAGCCGTTCGACGAACACATTGTCCCGCCAGGCCCCTTTGCCATCCATGCTGATGGCGATGCCATTGCTGGCGAGCAGGCCGGTGAACGCCGCGCCGGTGAACTGAGAGCCCTGATCGGTGTTGAAGATGTCCGGCTTGCCGTGGCGAGCCAAGGCATCTTCCAGGGTCTCGACGCAGAAGGCCGCCTCCATCGTGATCGACAGCCGCCACGACAGAACACGACGTGTCGCCCAGTCCAGCACCACGGCGAGATAGACGAAGCCGTGCGCCATCGGAATGTACGTGATGTCCATGGCCCAGACCTGGTTCGGCCGCCGGATCTCGATGCCGCGCAGCAGATACGGATAGATCTTGTGGCCGGGCTCGGGCTTGGTGGTGCGCGGACGGCGATAGAGCGCCTCTATCCCCATCCGCCGCATGAGCGTCTTCACATGCCGGCGGCCGATCTTGCACCCCTGCAAAGCCAGCAGGCCTCGCAACATACGCGAACCGGCGAAGGGATACTCCAGGTGCAGCCGATCGAGACGCTGCATGATCTCGAGGTCGGCTGAAGAGACTGGACGCGGCAGATAGTACACGCTGCCGCGACTGACCTTCAAAATCTCTGCCTGCTTGGTGATCGACAGATCGTGCTTACGGTCGATCATCGCTTTGCGCTCAGCAATCCCGCCTTGGTGAGCGCGCCTTCTAAAAAATCGTTCTCCAGCGTCAGCTCCCCGATCTTGGCATGCAGCGACTTCACATCGACCGCGGGCGTGGCCGGCGTCCCGCCCCCCGATCCGAAAATATCAGAGGCGCCGCCCTCAAGCTGTGATTTCCAGGCCGTAATCTGATTGGGGTGAACGTCGAAATGCTCCGCCAGCTGGGCTATCGTCCGATCGCCCTTGATGGCGGCCAGAGCCACCTTCGCCTTGAAGGCCGGTGAGTGGTTCCGCCGGGGTCGTCTGCTCATGGTCTCTCCTGTTCACGGCAATTATCGCCGCTGTCAGGCAGAAATTCCACTTATCGTTCTGTCCAGATTTCCGCGACCGGCTCTGTATGTTCTCGTCACTTGGGATGCCAACTGCGCAAGCGAAACAACAATGCAGTGCCGCGATGCCAACAAATTCGCACGGGTACTGGTCTTGGCGTCTCATCGATGGACGCAAATGCTGGTACGAAGGCAAGCCCATGCTTTCGAAAAAGTTATTGGAGTGGCCTGTGCTAGCGCAAGCACAATCGGCTTCAAACGAAGAACCTAAAAGCGTCCTCACCGAAAAGCCGAACGATCCCTTAGACGCAAACGCGAGGGCACCCGATGACTCCGATAATTTCGAAGCACGGTGGCGCGCGATAAAGAATTAGATTTGAGCCTCGAAAGAATCGTGTCGAAGCTTCGGGATCGCGCCGCCCCAGTTGGCGAGTTCGTTTCATATTACCAGCCTTCAACAATCCGACCCGGCCCGGCTATCTTCCGGCCCCGCGCCAGCATATTTTCCAGCTTTGCATTCCGACCCGCGCCACCACGGTCCCGGCCGGTCCCGACAGGCTCAGTGAGATAAAGGGCGGCTCGCGCTGTTGGACGCAACAGAACATGGGAGGGTTTGATGATCGGACTTTTGCATCCCTACTAACGCCTCCCGCTCGCTTTCGGCGCACTTCCCATTCCGATGGCGCTGGTCTGTGCGTCGGCCTATCGCCGCGCCAAATCTGCCAGCAAGTTTTTGGATCAAATTACCTTGGAGTAGATGGCCGCAGGGCTACGATTTTGCCAAGGTCCTTTTGAAGCGCTTGTAGCGTCGCTCAGCCGGTCGGCTGATCCGCGTTGCTGCACCGCGCCTTGCCAAGCTAAGGGACGAGGGTGCAAAGTGTTGCTGCCAAGCCCTAAGACTTGGGGGGCAATCACCCGATAGAGCCGTCGCTGACCAGCCCCCAGCGGCGGCTTTTTCGTGCCCGCCGGTTCACACCGACGGGCAATCATCGCGGCAGCTAGAAGAAACCAAGGCTCAATCCCAGGTTCAAATCCGGGCCGTAGATCGCCATACAGAAAGAGGCGAGCAATCCAATCATGCAAAATAGCGCGATCGTCGCGACAGAGTCGTCCTCAACGTCGCTGCGTGCTTCAGGAGCCGACCTCGTAAAAACCTTCTCAATCGCATTCATGGCAACCTCGTGATTCGACTAGGAGCGATGTTGATAAAGTGTCGCTTGCTTCAGGACGGTTTCGCGGAAACCAAAAATGATTTCGAAGGTGTTGCCCGGTGTGGCCGCCTGACCGAGGCAGGCGAAAGGCTCAATCTCTCACCGTGGTGGTGAGGGCGCCCCGCCGGGTTCACGCCGGAGGCCCATTTCAGTGTGTGCAAGAAAGTTGGACTCAGAAGAAGCCCGGGCTCAGGTCGACGCCGTAGGTCAACATCAGCGGCAGGGACACCAACAGGCCGGCGCCACAAAACAAAGCTATCGTTTTGAGATCATCGAATTGGTCAGAGGTGGAGAGAAATACGCGCGAAAACGCTTGAGCAAGAGCAGTCATTTGTGATTCCCAAAAGCTCGACATGAGGGTGAGGCCGGCTTTGGAGTTCTTAGCTGAGTCGGCGCGTGGGCTGTGTGATCAAGTTCACAGGTTTTGGCATCATCCGGAAGAGGATGAGGTGAGGCCGCCGCCCGCCGGTTGACGCTGGCTGGCCCTTTCTTTCGCCGAATTTCTGTCACCGTCCTTTTATCCTTTTGTGTCTACTTGTTTCTTACGAATCGATGGAGGATCGACGTGGCGATAGGTACCGTGAAGTGGTTTAACTCGACCAAGGGCTATGGTTTCATTCAACCGGAGGGCGGCGGCAAGGACGTGTTCGTCCATATCTCGGCAGTTGAGAAAGCCGGTTTCAGTTCGCTCGCTGAGGGCGCCAAGGTCAGCTACGAGATCGTCTCCGACCGCGGCAAAGAGTCGGCCGGGAATTTGAGGCTTTAGGCCAGCCCCTTCGTCGGGGCGCCTCGGTTGATGGCCTCGGCCTTTGTCAGTCGACCTTTGCCATGACACTTTTCACAGCGTGGCGGATAAATTCGGCGCCCTGGCGTTGGCTGTTTGACCGGTTGAACGCCGGTGCCACCACAGGCTGGACATCTCTCCTCAAGCAGGACTGACTTTATTCTTTTCATCGTTTAGACGACTCCGGCGACGGCTACATCATGTTGGATATGATCAGTAATTGCCGGTTTCGAGACTTATGCAATCAGTCGTGCAAAGTAACCTTGAGCGGTTAGGTTACCCTCCGATCGTGATTTTGCGCGGGGTGCACCCTGAACGTTCGCTGAATTCAGTAACTGCGCGCCCGCGCCTGACCGGCTTCCTGCCGGCTCAACGTGACCCGCAATCGTTCTCAAAGGTAAGATATCCCGCCATAGCCGCTCTCAAGATCGTGAGGTGGTTTCGTCCTGCCGGTTCCGACGAAATCGTATTCCAGTATCATGAAGCCATTTCCGGCGGGAGGTGACGTCGGCCAGATACGATCCCAGCTCACCATGGAGGCCGTCTGATCAAACAACGAGGTTCGATCATGATCCTCCTCCTCAATGCAATTTACCGCGCATTCCTCAGAGCCTCTCTTTCGGGCATGCCGAGGCCAGGAGCACCGCGATGATCGAGGCAATCACAGGCCTGCTTGTCTTTCTCAGCATCAGCCTGTTCGTTGCCCACGCATTCGACGCCTATCACTCCCGATAACAAATGCGCGATTACACATTCAAAGAGAAGGCCAAGATAACTGCTGGAGCCCTGACGTCTCTCGTCATTGTGGGCTGGCTTGTAGTAATCGCAATCGCTTTTATGTCTGTCAGATGAAGAGGCCGCCAACTGGGGCGGCCTCTTTGTCAGGGCCTGAGTCTCTTGGCGTGCGTGGCCAGCCGCTGCCGGTTGCGCTTCCGGTGGCATCGGCGCCGGCGCTTCATGCCGGTCCCACTTGGTCCCGAGCAATTCGCCCTTTCCCGGTAATCAGCCATGCGATGCTGACGGAATATTTCTCGGCAAATTGTACGAGCTCGAAATGCTTCGTCGTCATCGCGCGCTTGATGTCCTCGGTCGATAGGTCGCGCGCAGCCGCGAAGTACATCGCGAAGTCGGCGGCTAGGTTTTCAACGGCAAGGAACTCATATGGTTTGCCAGCTAGCGGCCGGGACAAGGAGACAGACAGGGACGCACCCCTTTAGGGGTGTCATGGAAGGAGGCAAAAGCAGCATTCAATCGCCGGCGTGCGAAGTACGGCTTTTAGCCGCGTTCGCACCGCGGCGCGATGGTGCAGGCTCCGAGGCTCGTCAGAAGCCGCCAATTGCGCGCGAAAACGGTTCCGCCGTGGCTTTCGACCGTAGCTTTCACGGCTGCTCTAGGAAGGTGGTCTGAAAATGCGAGCGTTTCCAGAGCGCTCAATGCGAGGGTAGGGAGGATGGACGTTCCGCCGTGGCGAAAAGGCTTTCTACTATCTTGAAGCCGGAGCCGGAGGGCTCGCGTCCACTGCGTCATCGAGTTGAGCGGCAAGCTCTCGCGGAACATCGTCAGCGAAACTGACCCAGGTAATGGCGTCGCTACGGTGATTGCAGCGCACCGGCGTTACCAGCCGTCTGACATGTGTGAGTAGAGCCCGCCGCAGTTGGCGGCCTCTTTCTCTTGCCGATGCGGATTCCATGTCGCCTGTTGGCACGAAGCGGACCTTCCGACCGCGCCGACGAACGTCGGCTTTCGGGGGCAAACCGGACTTGGGGCTCGCGTCAGCCGATGTCGCAGTTTGACCCAGACCGGACATTGGGGTGACCAGTTGCGAGGCCGGCTGTGTACCATTTCTCCCGCCGTCCGCTCGCAAAAGTGCTAGGCTTCAAACACTGGAACAGGCGCATTCTCGGGGGGCACACATGCAACGGCGCGAGTTCATATCAGTCGTCAGCGGCGCTGTAGCCAGCATGTTCTGCACTCCCGTGCAATCGGCGGGCAAAATTCAGCGTATCGGACTTTTGGACTTCACCGCTCGTGAGCCTAACCGCCAGCGGTTATGGGACGCGTTCCGGCAGCGAATGCGCGAGATCGGTTACCCCGAAGGCGAGACGGTCGTTTTCGAGCCGCGATGGGCCGAGAGCAAGGCCGACCGCGTCGATGCTCTCGCGGCGGAGCTGGTCAATTTGCCGGTCGATGTCCTCGTGGTCGCGAGCACATACGCGACACAGGCCGCCAAGCGCGCCAGCGGTACGATACCAATCGTCATGACGGGCTCCGCCGATCCGGTGGGCCAAGGTATTGTTGCCAGCCTGGGCCGGCCGGGCGGGAATATCACGGGGCTCACGGTAATCAATTCGGATTTGAGCGCCAAGCAACTGGAACTCCTGCGACAGGCTATTCCGCAGGCAACGCACATCGCCATGGTTTGGGATGCGGGATTCGAGGGTGCCAAAATCGCTGCGCGAAATGCTCAGAGCGCCGCCGAGGCGCTCGGCATATCGCTGCAATCCCTCCCAGTGCGGAGCGCCGATGAGTTCGATGGTGCCTTTGCGTCGCTGGTCCGCGACGGGGCTGCGGCAGTCGTCGTCGGCGGCAGCGCCCTTTTCTACGCCGAGGGCAAACGGCTTGTCGATCTGGCGGTGAAGCACGGACTACCCGCAGTGTTCAACGAAAGATCGTATGCCGAGGCCGGCGGCTTTATGTCCTACGGAAGCGATTTTGCTGAAAACTACCGCCGCGCCGCGGAATACGTGGATAAAATTCTCAAGGGCGCCAAGCCCGCTGATTTGCCAATTGAGCAGCCCACCAAGTTCGAGCTGGTGATAAACCTAGCCACCGCGAAGGTGCTTGGAATTACGATCCCTCCAAATCTGCTGGTGCAGGCGGAAGAGGTGATCGAATAAGCCAAACAACTTCCGCTTCTGGCACTTTTCAGACATGCCGGTCGCCTGGGGGATGTCCGTTCTCGGGGTTGAAGCGGAAGTGATCAGCGCCAGCGGCGACTTCCGAAATTGACCCAAACCGGGCGTGGCACGCGGCCCGCCGCATCCAGATGATCCGGCCATGGTTAAGGCGAGTGGACGCCTTGAGCCGAAGCTCGATAAACTCAGCGAACCCAGATAGGTATCTGCCAAGGCCAATTGCAAAAGCAACGGAAACACGCACATGCAAGACCTTACCGGACGGACAGCCTTCGTCACCGGAGCAGCATCAGGCATCGGATTAGGGATCGCCACGGCGCTGTCGCACGCCGGGGTGAATGTCATGTTATGCGACATCGAGGAAGAGGCGTTAGCAACGGCTGTAGCGAAATTGAAACTTACCAACGCCGACGTTGACGGCGTGAGAGCGGATGTATCGCTTAAAGCAGACCTCCAAGCCGCAGCGGATGCCACCGTGTCGCGCTACGGAAAAGTCCATATTCTGGTCAACAATGCGGGGGTCGCCGGCGGCCGGGGTTATGGTCATTGGACAGATGCGGGTTGGAATTGGGTTCTCGACGTCAATCTGATGTCGGTGATTTGGGGCATCGAGATTTTCGGTCCGCTGATCGAGGCGCACGGCGAAGGAGGGCAAGTTGTTTCCACGGCGTCCGTCTTCGGGCTGATCGCTGGAGGAAGTCCGCAGTATGATGTGACCAAATATGGAGTGGTGGCTCTGTCCGAAGGACTGCGTAAGGCGCTCGCGCCGCGGAAAATCGGGGTATCCGTCCTGTGTCCGGGCGTTGTCCGCACTCAGATCTTTAATTTTCGTCGCAACGTGCCGCAGCGGATCGTCGAGAAGATCGGCAGTCCGCCGACGGAAGGACCGATCGCCGATATTATCAAGGCACTCGAGGAGCGGATCAACAAATTTGGCATCGATCCGCTCTATGTCGGCGAACTGGTTCGCGAGGCAATCGAAAATGACTGGCCCTACATCTTCACCGACACCGAGCACGAAGCCACGATCGACAGGCGCTTCGCCGCGATCAAGCAGGGCTTCGACCGCATCCGCGGAAGGACGCCGCGGCGCTAGCTTATCGCAGTCTGCTCACGGCCGCTTTTGGCACTTTTCGGACATGCCGAGCGCTCCGCGAATGTCCGCTGTTGGGGGCGGAGCGGAAGTGCCAAAGGCGCGGGTGGAAGTCAGCTTTTGACCCAAACCGGACGTGCGCCGTTGAAGATATTGAAATTCCCCTGTCTCGATTTCCCGCGAAGTGTTAGCTGTGGATAAGGGTTAGGGAGCTGAATCGGATGAATCGGCGAGAGTTCATAGCAGCCATCGGCACTGCGGCTCTTGCTCGGCCAAGTGGCGCCAGCGCGCAAGCACCTGGGAAAATTCCTAGAATAGGCGTGCTTTGGCATGCGGCAAGCGCCGAAGCGGAAGGAAGCTACTTCACATCTCTAACTCAGGGCTTCAAAGACCTTGGTTATGTGGAAGGGCGGACAATTCTGTTCGAGCATCGATACGCTGACGAGGAATACGACCGGTTCCGGGCGCTCGCCCAGGAGCTTGTCGCACTGAAAGTCGATGTCGTCATGGCGTCCATTCTCCCCGCCGCGCGTGCTGCCGAACAGGCGACGCAAACGATTCCGGTTGTCTTCGTGATCATATCTGATCCAGTCCGCAGCGGGCTCGCTGAAAGCTTGGCGCACCCGGGCCGCAATCTAACGGGCATGTCGAATGTTTCGGAGGATCTCACTGCCAAAAGAGTTCAGATTTTCAAAGACGCCGTGCCAAACCTCAAACGGATGGGTCTGATTGTGCATCCGGGAGGGCAGAGCCCGCAATGGGTTTTCGACGAGTACGTTGCCGCCGCGGCAGGTCTCGGGATTGACACCATAGTGCTTGAAGTCGGCAGTCCCGCCGATATCGATGCTGCCATGGACAGGGCAAGGAATCAACGCCTCGACGCCGTCGCGACAGCCCCCGATTCAATGATCTTCAACTTACGACAACAACTCGCCGTCCTGGCGCTTGAGTATCGAATACCGATGATGGGCGCCAATCTGGACGCGGCCACGGCGGGGGCGCTCTTGGCTTATGGGCCGAACCATGCCGATATTTTTCGGCGCTCCGCGGCCGTGGTAGACAAAATTCTAAAGGGCGAGAAGCCCGGCGACATCCCGGTCCAACGACCCGTGACCTTTAATCTGCGGCTTAATCTTAAGACTGCGAGAAAACTCGGCCTCGATATCTCGCCCTTTTTCATTGCCCGCGCCGACGAGGTAATTGAATAGTGCCCGGCACTTCCGCTGCTGGCACTTTTCGGACGTGCCTACCGCGCTCCCGAATGTCCGGTGTTGGGGGTAAAGCATAAGTGCCAGAGGCGTGGGTCGAGGTCGGTTTTTGACCTAGGCTGTATGAAAACTCAAACGCTGAACTTGCGCGTAGAATTTTCATCTCGATTTCGTCGTTGCGGAAACCAATCGCATTGGTAGGTGCTGGCAGAAGGCGATTGAAAAAGCAATTCTGAGCGTCATTGGCTCAAACGCGTTTTCACACAGCCTGGACCCAAACGGTCATCGCTCTCGAAATATACCTGCTTTGACCGGCCCCGACGTCTTCCAAACGCCGAGTTCGGACAGCTACACTGCCTTGCCACACCCTGATACTTGGGAACGGGCATGCGACGGCGTGAATTTATCGGCCTTGTGAGCGGTGCGGCGGCGTGGCCCCTTGCTGCGCGCGGGCAGCAGCCGGCTTCGCGGGCTATCGGCGTTCTGGGATTTGGATCGGTGGAAGGCGCGCGGACAGGTTTTGTCCCGACCCAGCGCCGCTTGGCCGAAATGGGTTATGTCGAAGGCCGAAACCTCACGATCGAATATCGCGGGGCTAACGCCCGTGAGGACCGGCTGGCCGAATTGGCCGCGGAACTCGTTCAGCGCCGCGTGGATGCCATCATCGTCTTTGCAGGCCAATCCATCGTTGCCGCCAAGGCCGCCACCACATCCATTCCAATCCTCTTCTTTACCGGGTTCGATCCCGTCCAGAGTGGATTCGTCGCAAGCCTCAACCGGCCTGGCGGCAATGCCACTGGGATTTCAGTTCTCAACACCGAACTGCTGGCCAAGCGTCTACAGGTGCTATGCGAACTGATGCCGTTGGCAAAGTCCATTGCATTCCTCTACAGCCCAACAAGCCTCGTCGCCGGGGGCGACTCCATCAGCAACGAGCTGGCATCGGCGGCCGAAGCTCTCGCTGTCAAGCTATCGCCCGTGGAAGCGCGGCATGCCGATGATTTTGAAGCAGCTTTCGCCACAATGGCGAACGCGCGACCGGATGCGGTGCTCGTTTCGGCCGACGCATTGATGTTCCAAAATCGCGCAACGCTTGTCGGCTTGGCCGCCCGACACATGCTGCCTGCGGCCTATCCAATCCGGGAATTCGTCGCAGGCGGCGGATTGATGAGTTACGGAACGAATTATTCGGAAGCATACCGTCAGGTGGGCGACTATGTTGGTCGTGTTCTGAACGGTGAGAAGCCGGAGAACCTGCCCGTGCAGCGGGTCACAAAGCTCGAGTTCGCCATCAACACCACAACGGCAAAGGCGCTCGGCCTCATCGTAACGCCGTCGCTGCTCGCCCGCGCCGATGAGGTGATCGAATAGACTGTTAAATTGCTGCGAGGCGTGGGTCGGCTCTTGGCACGAAACGGACCTGCCGAGCACCATGGGTGATGTCCGTTCTTGAGGGCAGACGTCAGAAGTCTCTTTCCATCTAGCTTTGGCTGCCTTCTTGGCAATCTCCGACCGCTTCTTGGCCGTCATCCAGCCGCCCGCGCCTTCTGGGACTAGACGCGCGAAAGCCACCCCGAGGGCTTGGCAATCGTCGCGGGTCAGGGGCGGCTCGGCGGGGAACAGCCGATCGGTAGAACGGTCAAGCCGCTTCTCGGAACCGCTAGGAGCCTGTCCGAATAGTGGCTGTTCAATTCTGAGCGAGTCTGATTCAACCTTGGGCGATGAGCAAGTATTTTCGCCCCTGGAATATCGATCAGACGCTGCTTCTGCCGCCGAATGTGCAGGACTTCGTGCCGAAAGGCCATGTCTCGCGGTTTATCGTTGAACTGGTGCGGGAGAGCCTCGATCTCAAGGAGATCACGGGCAGCTATGTGAGCGGGCTCGGGCAGCCGCCGTTCGACCCGCGCATGATGGTGGCGCTTGTGCTGCACGGCTATGCGAGTGGGCTGTATTCATCGCGGCGGATCGCGAAGGCCTGCCGCGAACGGAATGATTTTGTAATGATTGTCGCGCTCGATCCGCCGGATTTTCGCACGATCAGCGACTTCCGCAAGCGGCATTTGAAGGCGCTCGGCGCACTGTTCCTGCAGGTTCTGAAGTTGTGCGAGACGGCAGGGCTGGTCAAACTCGGCCATGTCGCGCTTGATGGCACGAAGATCAAAGCGAACGCGTCGAAACATAAAGCGATGAGTTATGAGCGCATGAAGAAACGCGAGGCGGAATTGAAAGCCGAGGTCGCTCGCATGCTGGCGGCCGCTGAGGCGGCGGATGCTCAGGAGGACGAGACTTTCGGCAAAGACAAACGCGGCGACGAGCTGCCGGATTGGGCTGGCGACAAGGAGAAGCGGCTGGCGAAGATCCAGCAGGCGATGGCGGCGCTGGAGGCCGACGCCAGGCTGGCCGCGGAGGAAGAGCGTCGCATCGAGGCCGAAAAGGAACAGCAGCGCCAAGCCGAAGGCCGCAAGAAGCCGGGCAAACCGGCGGCGCCGGCATCGGACCAGCCTGATCCCAAGTCGCAACGCAACTTCACCGATCCGGAAAGCCGCATCATGAAGTCGAAGGATGGCTTCGTTCAGGCCTATAATGCACAGGCCGCCGTCGACGCAGGCGCCCAGATCATTGTCGCGCACGAACTGACGCAGTGCGGCAACGATCAGGGCCAGCTGGTGCCCCTGATCGAGGCCATCGAGAACAATCTCGGCCGCACGCCGGAGCAGGCCTCAGCGGACTCCGGCTACTGCAGCGAATCCAATCTCGAAGCGCTCGAAGCACATCGCGTTGACGGCTATGTCGCGCCTGGACGCGCCAAGCACCCGACAGCCGCGAACGGAAAAATCGGCGGACCGCTGACCCAACGGATGCGAAAGAAGATCGACGATGGCGGCTTCGAAACGCCCTACCGATTGAGAAAGCAAGTGGTCGAACCGGTCTTCGGACAGATCAAACAGGCGCGCGGCTTCCGCCAGTTCCTGTTGCGGGGTGTCGAAAAAGTGCGTGCCGAGTGGGCCATGATCTGCTCCGCCCACAACCTCCTGAAGCTGTTCACCCTCGCAAAGGCTGCCTGAGCCGGCTAACATGCCAATAAATGCCCGTCGCAGCACCTATCTGGACGGACTCCTAGATCAACAGACGATCTGTTACCTTTTGAACAGACCGGCCCAAAATGAGATCCTAGGCTGCCATCATTGCCGTTTCCTTAGATGTATTCTGCGCCCCGCCCGGCAGTCACGACTGCCGGGCTTTTGCTTAGTGGCCTATTTCGCAGAGCGGAACAGTAACCAATCGTTAATAACGACGGCGCACGATCACGGCGTCATGCTCAAAGGTGCCGCCATAGCCGCACTGGCGCTGACAATTGTTAGTCAGATAGACCAGTATTTTTGTAACGGCCGCTACACGGACGTTGCCTTCGCCATGGCGCGCCAAATCCGCCATAGCTTCGGCGTGTAAGGTCGCCTCAGTTGGCGGCCTCTTTCATTGATCGCGCTTCAGCTTGCGCTTGCCCCAGTGCGGGTCCTTCCGCGACTTGTCGAAAACCTTCTCGCCGGGCGGATACAGCGCCAGCATCATTCCGATCTGGGCGAGCATGGGATCGCCGTTGCCGTTGACCACCACCAGCAGCGCTTGCGTTGCGGTCTGCCATGGCTCCGTCTTCTGCACGGCCGCCGGTAGGGCCTGGATCTATTCGCCGGCATCTTTGAGCGTCACCAGCTTCCGGCCGTCGGGCAGGGGGATCGGGTCGAAGAAACGACGCTGCCAACCGGTCTCGGGCAAACAGCTCGGCGCCCGCCGGTGTGAACTTCACGTAAACGCCGCTCTCGTGGCGCCAAAGCCAGCCCTTGGCGATGGCAACCTGCAGGCCTGCGCCATACTCACACGGGCTGCCTCCGGCCTTCAGGAAGGGGGCGTTGATGATCTCAATGGGTATTCGGCCGTCCATGTAGCTCTCGGCGGCGTGCGCAATCTCGACCAGCTTGCGCGCGGCTGCTTCAGGTTCGGCGAACGGTCTGTCAGTGGCGTATTGCATTGGCCCTATGTACGCGGTGAGGTGGGGAACGTGTAGCAGATTCAGCGGCGTTGCTGCTTTTCCGCTTCGAGCCGACCGTCTCTGCATCAGCTGTGGTGCTAACCAGCGCGCAAAGTAAGACTATGACGATAGTCTTCATGGCTCTCCGCAAGGCTACCACGGACCATTCAAGTAATTCTGCTTCGAACAAATCCGAAAGGAGCGTGTTGCCCCATGTTGTGTGGAGCAGCCCTCATGAGAAGGGCCGCTTATGGTTCGATCAGCTTTAAAGAAGTCATGGGAAAGACGCCGTGCTCCTGTTTCCATGGGGCCTTGTCCTGGATGAACCAATCGCACCAAGCGCTCATGTAGTCGTCCATTTGACCTTGGCCAACTTCACTAACCGTCATAAGCGGGCCGCCAGATTTCAGTTGAACTACGCTTCCGACTTTTATTTGTTGATCGGCCATTAAACCAGCACTCCTGCAGTGGTCCAGATTTGCTCATAGGCCGTGATCTTCAGCGCTGCGATATCGTTTGCGCGTACAATTTCTGCAGGCGACCGCTTTGCGAGATCCTTTAGGGATTGAGTGATGGTCCATGCCTCCTTGCCATCAACCAGTATTACGCGATCGTGCAGCCCCCGCGCTGGCGTCAATCGCACCTGCAAACTGCGGTTAGGATACTGTGCCTTCCACCTTTTTGCGGCAGGCTCGAGCGACTGTTTCGCTGTGGCTTGGTCTGAGAGCAACCGGAGCGTCACCGTCTCAGGCACCGCGCCGCCAAATTCTAGCAGGACCGAGTCGTCCATGTAAGGATCCACAACCAGCAAATCGAATTGGGCCTGTGAGAACACTTTCGCTAAGGCGGCATACGCATCGAAGCTGCCACCGACAGGGATAAATGCACCTTGCGCTCCTGCAGGTGCCGCCAACTCTGCCTTGGCCAGCGCTCGATAGAGCGCCATCATCAAATCCTGAAATCCGGACTGGCGCATTGTCGATTGAGCGAGCGTCGCCCTCGCAGCAGCAAACTCAGCCTGAATAAGCATGTCACCGCAAACCGCGATTAGAGCTTCGGCTCTGCCGAGCCAGGTCAACTGATCTGCCGATAGGTTCGAAATCCCAGCAAACGAAGGACACTCCTCAATGATCCGTCCGATGCGACGGTAGAGCTCTTCTGGAGGGAATTTAGACACCATGCGGATGCATTCTCTTCTGCGAATCGTGCTTGCCAACGGTGACATACTGACCACGGATCTACCGCAGATTGCCGGGCTTCTCCCGGCTATTCACAGGGCAACGAACCAGGCTTGATTCACTTGGGCGGAGGCTTGCCGGCTGCTGCCCGCGAGAATCTTGAGCAGCAGTTCTAACGACATCCTGCCGTCAGGTCGACCCTTCCCTGAAGTGTTTCGATATAGTCTGCAATGGCTGATCCAGTGCGGTCGGCGGCGAGCTTGGGGAAGAGGAGCAGTGCCACCATTCCTACGGATCGTGAGTTGGACTTTGGCTGTGATTGATGAAGTGGGGTTCGGTCATTGGCACTGGTTCTCAAGCTAAGGCATTGGCTTGGGTTGACTGAACGCAAAATAACCTGGAGGTAAATGCACTTCCGATACGGGAAGGACGCCATAAAACGCCCAGACGCCCAGGTTGTGAGTGACAATCTCGCAGTGGTGGAGAAATCGGTCGCGGCTGCCTGCGGGGACGGGCTTTGCGTCAGCGCCGACGGCATGAGGTAGTTTTAGCGGCAGCGGCTTAAACAATTGGATCGACGCAGCAATCTCTTTGGTCTCGAATGTAACGGGAATATGGGCGTGGGCGAACGTATTACGAAGCAGGCGAAGCAAGTCCAAATTATATTTAGTGTCGGGACCGTATATCTGCAGAACTTCGCCCATCATGATGCGCTGGCTAAACGTTTCTAGTGGACCTCCCAGCTTGTCGAACTCTTCTCTCTTGGCTTCGCCAATCCTTAGCCGTTGGTAGAGCGCAGCTGATAGGGCTACGTCCGCGTTCGTGACCGCAAGAAGCGCGGCGCCCCGATCATTTGACTCATTGTGCAGTTGTTTGGTGAACTCTGCGATATCTTCGACACTGCCTTGTTTTCTGGACAGCATTCGCAGGTCTTTGAGAATGGACATCAAGCGGTCCTAACGAAGTGACTATTCGGATCGTGCAGGGTCAAAATTCCGCCATCGGAATGAAATGCCCACTTCTCGTGTTTTGAAACACCGGGCGCTCGCACGTCTGTTTCCAAGTAGATTATCGAGCTGTGGAGCAGCGAGGAATGGAATTGCAGCGGCATTTGTCCAAAATGGCTCTCGTGATTAGCACCCTGGAAAATTGGTAAGCCTGGTGGAGACGATAGCGTCCAGCGGTAGATCCTGAATTTACGACCTAGCGGGTCTTTAGCGGCGCCCGCTTGTGTAAATTGGGTTGAGAAAGGCACCTGCAAAATATCATCCACGAACACCTCGACTATCGTGTGATAAGCCGGGGTGGGAGATTTGTTGCTGACCGTCACGCCGAGCAATACTGGCTTCGACAATTCCTGATGAGGGGGAAACTCAAGTTGGCACTTTTTTCCCTGAGGCAGAGATAGCGTCACATCGAGATTGGGAGTCGTCGAGCGACGCATGATGTCGCGGATTTCGTAGTCATGCATCGGTACCGACTGGAAATTGAACCGCTTGTAGTATTTCCCATCGGGAGCCTGATGAGGCCCGATTTGGGATTGCTGGACGGTAATCACATAACCGAACTTGCCAGTTTCCATATCGATGCGCTCGATACGAACGCTATCCATCCGCGGTTGGACCTTGGAGTTCAATATCTGCTCGATCCATTCTTTCGTGATTTTGGGGTCAACAACGCCATCATCGACCTTTGACGGCTTGCCGGCCGCCTTGTCTTCCTCGATGCCGTAGATCAATTGACCTCCAGCAGAGTTCGTCAGAGCGCTTACGTCCTTGCACAACTCCTCGGGTTTGCCGCTGTCGCGGGCCAGAGAGAGCTATGGCCCAAAGTTGGTGACGGCGTGAATCGGGAAGGCGGCATATCGTGGGGGTGTTCAACGCCTCCACTTCTCCACCAAAGGAGCGATATGCCGTGTCTAAGGATACCGTCGTAAAACTGATTCAGCCAGGAACTTTCAGCGACCAACTCACCGACATTTTGCGCGATGGGGCGCGTGCCCTTCTCGCCCAGGCGGTGGAGGCCGAGGTCGCCGGGTTTCTTTCCAAGCATGCCGATTTGAAGACCGAGGATGACCTGCATCAGGCAAGAGATCCTAGCGTTGCCAGCGGTCTCGTTGTGGCGCATTCGGATCTGATTACGGCGTGGACAAAGCGTATACAAAATGACAACCCGGCCGCCAGCCTTGAAAATGAAACGCTAGAGGACTTGCTCAACGCCTTTATTCCGAAACACGGAGAGTGGATGAGTGACAAAGACCTAACCGTCATTCAGAAGTTCAAAGCTGAGATTGTTCGTCTCAATGACGACTGCGAGAAGACGGGCGGTTACACAACAGAGGCTTCCACCTATTACGATCGGTATGCCGGAGATCACAACGTCGATAAAGCCGAACAGTTGAGAAACGAAGCCTTGCAGTAAGATCACTCGACCGCCGCTTCCTGGTGCCAGGCTTCTTCCAAGGCGTTGGCCTCACGCAATCCATCGAACCACCTGTTCACCAACTCGGCGGAGCTGAATTGCTTCGCATACCCACGATATCGGTGAAGCGATCACGATGGCGGACCGGGTTCTAGTGCTGCGTGCGCGGCCGGCAACGGTGCGGGCTCTGCATGGGTGGAACCCCAGCTAGGCAGGTGGAACTACCGTCTGCCGTAGCTTTTGACCGTAGTTTCTGGCAATTGCGATTGCCTCGTTTCCTGAAAGCCAAATGATTGCGTAGCTTTACTGGTGAAGCTGAGGAGGATGGCTGCTCCGCAGTCCCGCGCACTTTGATGGCAGAACGAAATCGGGAAAACCGCCTCGACACCTATTCGAGCAAATGGCTCTGCAGGTTCTGCAGGCACTCGATTGCCGAAGCGTCAGACAAAACGTCTGAAGCGAGACTGCAAATTAAAATAATAAGTCTTCCTGCGTCTGTCTCAGATCCTGGTGACCATACCTCAAAGGTTTTGCTACCCACTGGTGTTCGACACTGGACGTTGACCGTGATTCCGTCGAAGCCTAGAGTCTGTTCAATTTTGAAAGGCACCCGCAACATAGCGTCCAGTTCGGTCCAAAACCGGGATGCGCGATCGGGCGAGACGATAGCCTTATGAGTGAACCGGCCCTCAAAGGTGCTCTTAGCACCAGTCAATTCCACGGTAGTGCCATCGCGGCCAGCTACCACGCGCAGCAGGGCTTTAGGATCAAATGAAGGATGAAATCGCGCTTCTGCAATTCGGGGCGTTTCCTGCCGATCTAGACGCCGTAGGCCAACCGATTGTCCCGCGGCTTTGGTTGCCAAGAATTTCCTCAATGGGACGGGAGCGCCTTCTTGAGGAGGGAGAGGAGCGTATTCGTCTCCGACTGCCTGAACCAGGATACGCATCCCATCGGACCAGCCCAATAGTTCGATCATTGTCCGTGGGTCGAGCCTGTTGTCTTGCGCCCACCCTTCGAAAAGGTCACCTAGCGAAATCAACTCCGCTCCTAAAAGAGTATCGAGTAGTGGCGCAGGAGGTATAGCGTAAAAATTGCGGATTGCTTCTGCTTCGGAGCCGCTTATCGCTCGGCTAAGCGGCTTTCTCTCCCGAACATTGCCCCGAATGTCAGATGCTAAGCGGCTCTCACGCCGGCTTTTCTCTGCCTCGACTTCTGATTTACATGCCTCAAGCGAGTCATGCATTTTTTTTTGAAGACGGGATTGGTCGCTGTCATCGGCGTATCGGAATTCGGCCAGGGCAGCCGCGTACCTTCTTACACAGTGTAAAATGTAGTGATCCGGACTCGAAGCGTCGGCCATCTGAGCTGGCCCCGGTTGTCTGAACAAAAATTCCGCGTCGATAAGTGGAGCCTCTGCCGAGGTTAGGCCGCCGCGCGGAGCGGCGGAAGATCGAAGTAGGCTTGATCCGGGGTCATGTCGTCAAGACTCGAATGAGGACGTCGGCCGTTGTAAAAGTCGAGATACCGGCCGATCGAATGTCGCGCCTCGCCGACGGTTTCGTAGGCTCGCAGATAGACCTCCTCGTATTTGACGCTGCGCCACAGCCGTTCGACGAACACATTGTCCCGCCAGGCCCCTTTGCCATCCATGCTGATGGCGATGCCATTGCTGGCGAGCAGGCCGGTGAACGCCGCGCCGGTGAACTGAGAGCCCTGATCGGTGTTGAAGATGTCCGGCTTGCCGTGGCGAGCCAAGGCATCTTCCAGGGTCTCGACGCAGAAGGCCGCCTCCATCGTGATCGACAAACTTAGCTTCACCCGCGACGATGCCGGCCTTCGCCTTCCTGTAGGCCCAGCTCGGAATTTGCGGGCTGTTGCTGTTGAGTTCGTTCTTGCGCTCTACCAGCTCCTTGAGTTGCGAGGTCAGGACAAAGTCGGATGCCTCCTGCCAACAATCGACTGACCAGAAGAGACGGGCATTGTTGTTGAGCTTATCGAAGCCGTGAGCGGCGCTGAGGTGCGCGCTTTCCTTGTCGTTCGGATTGAGGAAGGTAGTGATGCCGGAGAGAATTGCGACTGCAACTGACAGCAGCCCGGCCGCGACTTTTACAGCAGGGTAGATCTCGGCGTATTGCGAAAACGTCGTTGCGCCGACCAGGCCGGAAATAATCACCACCGGTAGACCAAGCCACAAGTTTCGGCGCGACCAACCGTTGGACGCGACGTGGTGGCCCTTCATCGAATAGAGGGTACTCTCCTCAAGGCGCTTTGCCTCGCGGATGATCTCTTCCAGGGCTTTTGAGGCGGGCCGCTCGCCGGTTGTGATCTCAGCCATAGGCAGGGAAGTGGTAGGGCATGAGTTTCCGCCAGTTTTCGACCGCGCCTCGGATTTCTCCACGGTTCGCCATTATCTCAGCGTTCACGGCAATGCCGTAGGCGCTCTCGAACCGCTTGGTAGCGTCATCCACGGTTCCTTGAGTGATGTAGCGACCGATGTCGTCGCCGTACCCCGCCGGGTCCTTGTTCTGCGTCCTGACCGCGCTCCGGGCCTTGTCGAAGAAGAAGCGGACGCCGGACGGGAAGTCGTCGATCCTGACACCGTGAAAAATCTCTAGCGCCAGCACCTCGATGTGAAATGACCTGAAGAAGCTGCCATGGGCCTTGTTCCAAGACTTGATCATCTTAATTACGGGGACGAACTGGCTGTTGTGAGCCTTGTTGGCGTCGGTGCTGATTTCAACGTGTCGCTTCGGGTTGGTGGACAGCCAAGAATTATTTATCGAATTGGCGATGAGGTAACCGCCTCCGGTGCGGTTAAAGCGGCGCGGCCGCGCAAGGATGCGAAACAATTTCGCTTCCTCTATAGAGGTTGTTTCGGGTGTTTCGAACGTGTTTCGGGACTGTTTTCTCCTGTTCCGACGTGTTTTCCCGTTGTTCCATGCGGGTACGAGATTGGCTGTTTTTGGGCTGTTTTCGAGTACGCAAAAATGGTCAGAAAACAGCATTCGCCTCAACCGATCAACCATTGCATATCACCTTCGTAGGCAATCAGGTTGGCGGACGCCAGCTCGCGTCGGAACGTGTTCATGAGAGTTCGCGCGCTCTTCGGCTTCCCCTTAAGATCGATCAATCCCTGCGCATTGCACTCCGATGCCCAATGGTCGCGATGCACGGGCCGCCTATTACCTGAAGGGTTCTTGGCTTGGTCGGAGGTCAGCACGGCGATCAGTGCGTCCAGCGCCCTTTGAGTACGCGGGGAGACTTTGCCGGAGCGAATTGCCTCGGCCGTTTCGTGTTCCCATCGATCATTCACCAACGCCACCTTGGCGTCCTGAAAGTCGGCGCGGGTCGACGGGGTGCGCTCGCGGGCTTTTCTGAACGACAACGTGAACGAAACGTCAGTATCGCGGCGCTTTGCCGACTGGAGATGAATGACGGTGTCCAGCTGCCATTCGCGGGTCTTAGTGCCGTAGCCCTTGGTCTCATCATGCCCGGTGTGGTGGACCCAGATTTGTCCGATCGCCTTGGCGGTGAGGGCTAATACCAGCGGCATGGTCTGCGTCCACGACAGCTCCTCTTTCATATCCCCGACGGTAAGGGACATGATGTTATCGAAGATGACTAGCTCGACCCCTAGTTGCTCGATCTGTTTGATTATCCAAGCTTGGCCGACCGGCGAGTTAAGTGGCTGAAAGCCCGGGACATCCTCACGGCTAAGCCCATAGAAGTTGGACACGTCGTGACCGTGCCGATCGGCTTCGGAGAGGAGCCGTTGCCTCAACAGGCGGCGGGACATCTCGCCGTCGATATAGAGCACCTTGGCGGCGCGGCCGGCTTTCCAGTGCAGAAATGATTTTCCTGCAGCGACATGCTGGCCTAATGCGATCGCCAAATTGCTCTTGCCGAGTCCCGTGGCGGCCGACAACAGAACGCGGCTGGTGGTCGATATCCAAGAACCCAGAAGGAGATCTGGCTCCGGCAAATCACGCTTGCGCCAACCGTCGACTGTGAGCGGCAACGCATCAGGCAGCTCGACATCGACCTGTTCAGGGCGGGCCCTGGTCTCAACCAGCCGGCAGTCTTTCATGCCTTCCACCGGCCGCGGCTCCCCAGTGTGGCGCCAGCGATCGCGGGGATCTGCGAGCTCAAACCTGCGGACCATCTCATCACATTGTAGCGCGGCTACGCGCTCGTATTCCTCGCGCTTAGCTTCATCAGTGAGGACATCCTCCTCTTCGATGTCTGGGGGCATCAGCATGTTCTAAACGCTAGCGCGAGCTTTCCTCGACGGCGCCGACTCGATCGCGTCGACTGGCGTCCTATTTGAAGAGTGAGACCGGACCAGCCGGTGGCGAACAACATTCGGGTTTGCGTCGCTGGCTTGATTGCCAAGCGCATTGGTGCCGGTTGCGTGTTATGCGGCGCTCCCGCGGCGCTTGGCTTCCTCGGCAAGCCGGCGCTGCACATAAGCCTCAATGCTGCGCCACAGGATCTTCCGCGAGCCGCCCTCGCGGTAGCTCTCCAGCTCGCCTGAATTCAGAAGCTGGTAGATTTTCTCGCGCCCAATCTTCAGCGCGACCATGGTCTCGTTCACGCTCGCAACAATCGGGCGCCCCTCGCTAAGACCTGGGCTGATTGCCTCTGCTCGACTTGTTGACATCGGCTGCGTTCCTTTTGTTCTGGCCTATTCGCAGGAACAGCAAAGAACGGTCGTCTGTAAACTCGTCGCGCGCGACAAATAAAAGGAAGTTGTGGAAAACATCAATACAGCATTGACTTCCCCACTGATGGGGAAGCAGTGCCCCATTGGTGGAGAACCAGTTCCCCATTGATGAGGAAGCAGTGCCCCATTGATGGAGAACCAGTTCCCCATTGATGGGGAAGCAGTGCCCCATTGATGGAGAACCAGTTCCCCATTGATGGGGAAGCAGTGCCCCATTGATGGAGAACCCATCCCCCATCGGTGGAGAACCAGTCCTCCACCGGTAGGAGCTATCGCCAATTTTTGGTGACGGCCGGGCCGGTCAGGCGGCGGCGGTTATGGGCTGACGGTCAGCGGGTTTAGCGATGACCTCGATCCCGTTGTTGAATGTCACACCGAGAACGAGTTTTGGCAACTGGTTGTGGCCATCGAGACGACGCCAGCTTTTCTGCGCGGCCTCGAGCAGCTTGAAGACCATCGCGAGCGCCGTCCTGTTGGACAGGCATCCCTTCGATCGGATCGTGCGGTGGCGCACGGTAGCGAAGGTGCTTTCAATGGGATTGGTCGTTCGCAGGTGTTTCCAGTGCTCGGCCGGGAAGTCGTAGAACGCCAGTAGCGTGTCCCGATCCTTGCCCAGGCAGTCGGCCGCCTTCTCGTATTTGGGCGTGTAGCTCGCGATGAAGGCGTCGAACGCCAGCTCGGCGGCGGCCTTGGTTTCGGCCATCCAGATCTCCTGCAACGCGCGTTTGGCCTTCGGCTGCTGGCTCTTCGGCAACTTGGCGAGTACGTTCGCGGTCTTGTGCACCCAGCAGCGCTGCTCGCGCGTTTTCGGCCAGACCTCACCGGCGGCCTTCCAGAACCCGAGCGCGCCATCGGCGATGGTAAGCCGCGGCGGCACGTCGAGCCCGCGCCGCTTCAGATCGAGCAGCAGATCGCGCCAGTCCTGCGCGCTCTCGCGGGCGCCATCGGTGAAGCCGACCAGTTCCTTGCGGCCTTCCGGCGTCGCGCCGATCAGCACCAGGATGCACTGCTTTTCGTCTTCGAGGCGTGCCTGGAGATGGATGCCATCGGCCCAGATGTAGACGTAACGTTTCGCCGACAGATCGCGCCTCTGCCACGCGGTGTGTTCGTCAAGCCAGCCGTCCTTCAGGCGGCCGATGGCGGATGCCGACAATCCGGCAGCATCCTTGCCGAGCAGTGCTGCCAGCGCCTCGGAGAAGTCGCCGGTCGAGATACCCTTCAGGTAAAGGATCGGCAGCAGCGTCTCGATCGATTTAGAGCGGCGCATATAGGGCGGCAGGATCGAGGGCGAGAACCGGATGCGGTCGGGGTCGGTAGCGTCCGCCTCGCGATCGCGCACACGCGGCTGGCGGACGGCGACCGGACCGATACCGGTCATCACCTCGCGCTCCGGCAGGTGACCGTGGCGCACGACCCGCTGGTGGCCGTCTGCGGTCTTCAAATCGGCATGCTTGCCGAGAAAGTCCGCGACCTCGGCCTCGACCGCCTGGGCCAACAGAACACGTGCCCCAGTACGCAAGATTTCCGTGAGTTGATCGTCGACGTTTGCTGGCTGAATCAGCTTGATGATGTTATCGTTGGACACGGCATATCGCTCCTTCGGTGGAGAAGTGGAGGCGTCAAGCACCCCCACGATATGCCGCCTTTCCGATTCCCGCCGTCACCAACTTTCAGCGATAGCTCACCGGTAGAGAACTCACTCACTCACTCGCTAACACCACGCTTGGCGCTCAACGCGTGCTTGAGACGATGGTCACCGCATCGATGCTGGTTGACTGAGCTCACACTCTTACGCGTAGTACGTGCATCCGAGAATTGCGCCGTGGGGTTCACCACGGCCTCGCGCGGCTCCGGGACGAGGGCGGCGTGTGAGAAGCCCAACCGCCTCCTGGGCGGCGATGGGTCGCTCTGAACTTCGCGATGTTGTAGGAGTTCATCCAGCTCGTAGGATCTGGCCTTGGCGAGTCCGACCGCCTATCCAGCCCTGTTCTCAAAAGGAACGACATTCGCCTGGGACAGAAAGTCGGCCCAATCATGCATCAGCGCACGTCGTTTCTCGAGCTTTTGGCCACGCTGATACGCTGCTGTGGTTTCCGACTTATACTTGTGAGCCAGGGCCGCCTCCCGCACACCGTCCGGGTAGTCTGTACATTCTTCGGCCCATGTAGCGAAGGTGGAGCGGAAGCCATGCACGGTGACGTGTCCGCAGCCTAGCATTACAGTTGCCGTTTTGCTTTGAAGTGGGCTCGCTGAGCGACCGCCTGATGAGCTCTACGCCAGAGTGACCATGCGATGATGTGTGCGGGTTGTATCCGCTTTCGCGCGAGCCTGACGGCAATGCGTCGGACTTCCTGGATCGACCATCGGATCAACGACGGCGTGGCTGTGGTTTGACCCTTGCCGTGGTTCGGCGTTTGGTTTTTTTTGGCGCCGGCGGATTGGCGCGATGGCGGATCACCGCCATCATGGCGAAGGCGAGCATCGCCATGGAAACGTGGCGATGCCAGCCGTGCCAGGATCTGCTCTCGTTGTGGTCGAGCCCGAACTCGTTCTTGGCGGTCTCGAAACTGTCCTCGATTGCCCACCGATGGCCTTCGACCCCCACCAGTGTTTCGATCGATGTTGCCGCTGGGCACCAGGTGGTGAAGAAGGCGAGATCGCCATCGGCGATACGACGACGGATCAGCAGACCGCGTGTCCAAAGGCCCGGATTTTCGTCGTTTGGTTCTCCGGCCAGGTCGGCCAATTCGAGATAGCACCAATCATGCAGCCGCGGTCCTTTGGTTCCGGCCCCTGCTGACAGGCGTTTCCAGTCGGACGCACGCCGCGTCAGGGCGATGTCGGCAGCCGTGCCGGCGACCGATCGACGCTTGCCCCAGGATCGAAATACATGCGCGCTGCTGACCCCCAGGACATAGCCTTTGCCTGCGCGACGCAGTTGCTGTTCAATGTCACCGACACCGTAGACCGTATCGCCTGCAACCCACTTGAACGGGACAGGCGCGGCTATGGCGCGTGCGATCATTCTCGTCGCAAGCTTTGGTTTGGTCGCAAAGCCGGTATCGGGGGGCACGTATGCGGCTTTCAGTCGATCTGGATCGTCGGTCCATTCCTTCGGAAGATACAGCGCGCGGTCGATGAAAGCATGACCGTGGCACGAAACGTAGGCCGCGAAGACGCCGATCTGGCAGTTCGTGATCTTGCCCGCCGAACCAGTGTACTGACGCGCCACGCCGCACGACGCTTTGCCCTGTTTGAGAAAGCCGGTCTCATCGATCACGAGGACCGCGTCATCGTCCGCCAAATGCTCGATGACATAATCGCGGACGATATCGCGCAAGGCATCCGCATCCCAATCCCTGCGACCCAGGATCGCCTGTTGCCGCCATGGACCAGGATCGCCTGCGGCCTCAGCGCGCATCCAACCAGTCTTGCGTTGCTCATCTCCAAGCAGACCTTCCAGAAACAAGCCAGCATTCTTCGCAACACGCTCTTGCCCGAACAATGGACGTATCCGCTTCTTGATCTCCCGAAGCGACGCCGCCCACAACGCAAGCGTCTCTTCAATCGACGCTGTCCGCGTCCACGATGTTCGAATCATGGTTGCCCATGGATTCAGAAAACCTCACAAAAGGCAACTGTATTGCTAGGCGGTCGAGCACCGCCAGCATCGCGTTTTCGGAGAACTGTCCGCCCTCAGGGTTGGTGAAGATCAAATCACTCTGGCGGCCATCGCGCATTTGATCGATGATTTTCATCGCGTGATCCACCAGAGGGACGTGATGATCTTGATCCATTTTCATGCGCTCGCCGGGGATTTTCCAGATCGAGCTTGGCCTGTCGATCTCGGACCAACGCGCCTCGACGACCTCATTTGTGCGGCACGCGGTCAGGATAAGGAACCGCAACATCGCCGCGGCCGTACCTTCGGCTTCCGCAAGCCTGATTATGAATTTAGCAGCCTCGACATACGGCAACGCCGGATGATGGCGGACAACCCGTTTTGAACGCTTCGGGAGTTTCTCCCGTAGCTGTTTGGTAAGCTCGGCCGGATTCCGAAAATCCTTGTCGTCAACGTCGACATTCTTCGCAATGATCGTTTCGATGCGGCCGCGGACGCGGTTGGCTGTCTCCCGCTTCTCAAGCCAGATGGGTTTCAACAGATCATGGATGTGGCTTGGCTTGATCTCTGCGATCGTGTGCTTTCCGATGGTGGGATAGGCGTAGCGCTTGAGTGACGACGGCCACTGGTCGCGATGTCTCTTGCTCCAACTGTTCCAGTGCTCGTTGATGTATGCCTCGGCGCATTGTTCGAACGTCGGCTGCACTGAGTTGATCTCGGCGGCCTTGAGCTCCTGCCGTGCCGCCCGACGTTCCTGCACGATGTCCACACCCGGCACGTTCCTGTCGCCCTTCACGCGCAGCCGCGCTGCATCCCGACCGAGACGCGCTTCCTTGAGCGACACCTCTTTGAAGGATCCGAGGCCATGCCAGCGCTCTTTGCCGTGTTTCCAATATCGGTAGGACCAATTCTTGGATGTGGGCCCATTCACGATGAGATAGAGCCCATCGCCGTCGGCATATTTGCCGGACTTGGTTTCGCGTTCAACGTCAAGAGACTTAAGCCGTCCAGCCACATCATTCTCCAGTAAAATCCGTCCTCCGAACCCACGGCCAAAAACCACGGTCAGCGAGCTGACTAGCGAGAACACCGGCGAACCGCGGAGTACAGCGTTTCCGATGAACCTACTGATTTTGCTGTGAATTCCGAACGAGTGCGAACAAGGGAGAACAATATACTGGCGGAAGGGGTGGGATTCGAACCCACGGTACCCTTGCAGGCACGCCGGTTTTCAAGACCGGTGCCTTAAACCACTCGGCCACCCTTCCAAACCATTGATGTTGTTCAGCTATCTGAGAAGCAACTGAGGCTAAAAATGGCCATTTGCTACCGCTTTGCTACCCAACGTCTTTGGAGCGCCTGTTTATGGCGGCACGAAGCACCACGTCAACCGCGTCGGCGGCGTCTCCCTGCATATTCGGCATCAAATGGCTATAGATGTCCATCGTGATCGCGATGCTGGAATGGCCAAGGCGCTCCTGGACGATCTTGGGGTGGATGTTGGAAGCGAGCATGTGACTGGCGTGGCTATGCCGCAGACCCTTCAGCGTGACGCCCCATTCCTTCAGGAACGCGCTCACAACGTGCGTGAGGCTCCGGGGCTGAAGCGCCGAGCCGTCCGCCTGGGTGACGACGAGCCAATCGTCATCAGTCCTGGTACCGAGCCGCAGAAGCTCCTGTGCCTGAAGGAGGCGCCAGCGTCGCAGTTCCTCGACGGCGAGGGAGGGCAGGGCGACAGTCCGGGCGCGGCCGCTCTTTGCTTCCTTCTCTCGAATGGTCCCGTCGTCCAGCTGCTCGGTTGAGGCGAGCACTGCCAGCTGCCCGCGATCCAGATCGATCGCGCGCCAGCGGATGGCGGTAATCTCGCCGCGGCGCAGGCCACAAAAAGCGGCCAAGACGAGCGGAATGAACAGCCGGCGCTTTCGCGCCGCGTCGAAGACGTCGGCCGTCGCCGGCGCGTCGATCGTCCTCACGGCCTTTTTCTCTATTTTTGGGCGGTCGCGCTTCTCCAGCAAAGCGGCCGGATTGCGGGCGATCAGCTTCCAGCGTTCGGCCTGATCCAGCGCTGAGAAAAGAATTCGGTGCATGTGATGGACCGTTCGCGGCGCCAAACCGCCCTTGCCGTCACAGCGACCGCTTTCCAGCGCCTGAGAATACGCCTCGCTGATCTCGATCGGTTTGAGTTTGAGAAGTAGTTTGGCGCCGATTAGCGGGGCGATATTCTTCAGCGCGATCTGTTCATAGCGTTCGTGGGTTTTAGGTGAAACGTTTGGCTTCACATGCTTGAGCCAGCGCTCCAAAAACTGGAGAACAGTGATCTTTGAGGGCTCAACGTTACTGCCGCTTCTGATTTCCGTGATCAAACGCGAGCACTCGATCTGCGCTTGTCGCTTGGTGCCTTCGAACGAATACCATTTCCGTTTTCGCTTGCCGGTGGCGGGGTCGCGCTGATCGAGGATGATGGCGAAGTGACCAGGCGATCGCTCTCTGATGTGACCTTTCATTTGGTTTCCTCGCTAAATTCCGCGATATCCTTCGCGACTTGAAGGATGAAATTCTTTGAAAGTGTCGCCGTGATTGAGGGTTCTATCATCAGCTTAGGCACCCTCACTATGGCTCTAGTTGCAAAACCACTTGTGGCGTACTTAAGGTGTCTGCCGCGAAACTGAATGGACGCCGACTGCTGTTCGCGCTGAACAATCACCGCCCAGACCTTTTCGGCAATTCTTTCGTTGCTTAAAATCGCCTCCAGCACATCTTTGAAATAGAATTTGTCGGTAAGGTCGCACCGACCCACATCACTCTTCAATCTGCCGAAATCGATTGCCTTAGAGGCGTCGACAAGAGTGTCGTGAGATAAAAGTGAGATCAAAAAAACAGATACCGATCGCGCGTCTGCTCTGACTCCACTTCCTGGCCCCCGACCTGGCTGCGCCTCTAGAGCACCACACTTCACGAGCGCGCGCTGCCGCTCATAGAGCACTTCACGAGTCAGCCCCGTCAGCGTCTCCAATTTCGGCAGATAAGACTTCAGACCAATCATGACGTGCCGACACTACCATGAAATTAGTGGGAGTCTACCACCTTTTTGTTGTGAGACGAGATAAAGTGACTATAGTGGTGTAGCACCACCATACAAGGAGACGAACAGTGTCGAAAAATGAAAAAGCTCCCAGCCTCGTGTATCGAGTGCCGGAAGCCGGTGCCATTCTCGGACTCACTAGAAATGGCGCTTACGCGGCAGCGAAGAGGGGAGATATTCCGACCATCAGGATCGGAAAGCTGCTGCGTGTGCCGGTTAGAGCCGTCGAGCGGATGCTCGACATGAAAAAGGGGGATAACGCATAAGCAATGTCTACCCCAGAAATGGCGAAACCCGCCGCCGTGATCACGGCCGGCGGGCTTCGAGATTCTGAGCAGCTTGGCTGCGGGCTCAGTTCACAAAATGCCACGGCAATGAACGCCAGGCAAGCGTTGCCTGACAACTCGCCGCCATGTCTGCGCGCGCCGCCATGACAGACACTTTCACACGCGATCTATTCGCATGGCTGAATCAGGTTCTCGCCGATCGCAGTCTGCCCGCCACGGCCTTTATGGTGGCCTACCGCATTACGCAGCACATCAACCGCAAATCTGGCAGGGCGTGGCCGTCGCAGGACACCCTGGCGAAGGCGACCGGTCTCACTGTTCGTTCTATTCGCAGTCTGACAGATCGGCTGCAGGAGGGTGGCCACCTCGACATCGAACCTCACCGAGGTCGTCGCCAAACCAACATCTATCGGCTCGCCATAAAGCGGAAGCCAGCCTCCGGTTTGGATGACGATAACGACGCGGATGACGCGGACGCCAGCAGCGACATGGCTGACGATAAAGAGGAAGCCAGCTTCCCCAATTCAGACGAAGAAAACCGGAAGCCAGCTTCCGCTGTCGACGACGAAAAAGAGGAAAATCAGCGTATGAAAAGAGGAAATCCAGCGCACGAAAAGAGGAAGCCAGCTTCCGACGAACCATCTGAGAACCAAGCGGCGCCTCACGACGCCGCTTGGGAGGGAAAGAAAGCCAGCGAGCGCGCGCCCGAGGGGCGCGCGCTGGAAGAAGGGTTCAAGGAGTTTTGGCAACTCTGGCAGCGCGGACATCACGATGATCGAGAGCAGGTCTCCAAGGCCTTCATCGGTGCTGCCAGCAAACACGACATGGCGGACATCCTGGCGAGTGCGCGGCGCTGGGCGGCTGCAAGAGAGCCACAGTATCTGCCGGAACCGGTGAAGTGGTTGAAGGGCGGCTGGCAGAGCGAACCGCCGCCCAAGCGGTCGACTGGCGGTGGCAGTGGGCGCCGTTCTGGCGGAAAGCCTGACCCCGTCGAGGAAGCGCTGCGAGCCGGTGGATTCGATGTTGGAGGGAAGGACGAATGAGCAAGATTCCTACGGTTCCGCCGACTGCAACGCGTTCGATCGCGCACTGGCCGACGCAGCAGAAAATCGAACGCGCGAAATACTGCCTCGACCGGCTCGTTGAGCACCATGAGGCGATGTCGAACGCTGCGAGAAGTTTGAAACAAGAGCCATCAGACAGCGAACTTAAACGAGCTCGAACTGTACTTGAGCGTTATGCGACATCCGGTGCGCGCAAATCAGTTGCCGACGGCCATCTCGAGACACTGCTCAACGAATGCGAACCCACGGACTGGCTTGACGACAATGGCGATGTCCGAAAATCCGAAATTGCCAAAATGATTGCGATGTTGCTCGGGAGTTTTTCGACATCAAACATTCCGAACCCCGCCGTATTCGCGCAGGTTTTGATCGATGACGTGATGGCGCGCAATCCATACTTCTTCGTGGCGCTGGAATGCACATGTCGCGAAATCCGAACCAGGCAAAAGTTCATGCCTGCGATCTGCGAAGTCATCTCCGAACTCGACAAGCAAAAAGATGCCTGGGACGAGCGCGACGATGCACTCCACGAGATTGAGGATCGATATGCCGAGCTGGTCAAGCTGGTCGCCAGCACCGAACAGAAACTTGAGGCCGAAGCCAAAGCCGTGCAGCGGAAGGCGGCCAAGGCAGCACCGCCGGTCGTCGGTGATCGCGTTCGCCATCTAAAGTTTGGCGCTGGCACAGTCACCGAGCGGATCGAGGTATGGGGCGACCGCCACGACCATCACCGCGTGCTGTTCGACTCCAGCGGGGAGTCGCGTTACGTCGCCGGCATGGATTGTCTGGAAAAGCTGATCGAGGGTGATGAAACCTACACCGCGCCGATTCTGATGTTGGAGCACAACTCGTCACTGCCTATGGCACCACTTCATGACGAGTGCCAGACCGACACAAATCGCACTTTGGATTCGGATCCCAAGGTCAGCCGCCCAATCGCGTTTGATTCGGATTGACGATTGACATCTCGCGCGAACACCCGTTGAGTTTACGGCGTAAGATCAACCATTTACGGGTTTACAAACCATGGCTGGAGGTCGCCCGGTCGGCTCAATCAACACGCAAAGGCCCTTCGCCGATGCCTTGAGAATGGAACTGGCGGCTGCTGGCGACAATCAGCGGGCGCTGCGCGCCATCGCGCGCAATTTGATCAACATCGCGAGCAGCGGCGAACCGATCGCACTCCAGGCGATCAGGGAGATTGCCGATCGCGTCGATGGCAAGGCGCGCCAGACGAGCGACATCACGCTTCGCAACGCGCTTGCGCGCGAGCTCACTGATGACGACCTGGCTGCAATCGCAGTCGGGGCCAACGTGGAGCGTCAAGAGGCCCATGATGAGCCACAGGACCCACAGCCGGATTCATCAAAGCTGAACTGAAGCGGGCGGCCGCTTAAAGCAACCCGGCGCCCGCATGATCCTTGAACAGTTCGGCGTCGCGGACGTAACCGCGCAGCGAATCAACAGCCCTGTGCCGGGAGACGTCCATCATCTTGAGAATTGACGCGCCGTTTGACGCAGCTGACGTGAGAAAGCCGGACCGCAGCGAATGGCCAGAGAAGGTACTGGCGTCCAGACCCACGCTGCCGGCCATCGCCTTGACGATGCTGGCGACAGACCGATCAGTAAGCCGAGCACTTGCGACCACGCCGGCTTTGTTCACCGATCGGAACAGCGCGCCGGACTCGATTCCGGCCGCGTCCAGCCACGCGCGCAACGCCCGTACCGGACAGGCGAACATACCACGGGCAATAGCGATGGTGGCACCTTCGCGGTCCTGATCGGTCTTCGACTGGCGGATCGTGACCCGAAGGCCGGCCTCCGATTCCTCGATATCAGCCACGTCCAGTGCAACCAGCTCCGATCGCCGGAATGCGCCGGCGAAGCCAAGCAGGATCAATGCCCGATCGCGCTTGCCTGCCAATGTGTTTGGGGAGGCCGTTACCATGGCTTTGATGCGTTCCGCCACGGCAGGGGCCTTGCGCACCTTGGCCGCGCCCACCGAACGCCTGATGCCACGCAGGGTCGCCTTGACGCCTTCTGCGTCGGTTGGCGTGGCAAGGCTGGCGAGCTTGTGAGCATAGCGGATGGCGGCAACGCGCCGGCCGAGCGTTGAAGGCCTGACGCCGGCGTCGGCTTCTGCCGCCAGGAACGCCGCCACGGTCTCAGGGGCAGCCGGCAAGGATTGCGCGCCTTTACCGTCGCACCATTCCTTGAACAGTCGAAAGTCCGTGCCGTAGGCCTTGCGCGTCGCGGGTGCTTTCTCGGCCTTGGCGTAGTTGACCGCCGCGGCCAGATCAGGGGCGAGCGTCACCGAAACGGAACTCGAGGCATTCTGGATGGCGAGCGGTGCGGTCATGGCAAGAGTTCCATTACTTCCGAGAATTACGGTTATCGGAAGCTATATCGACTTTGTGATATCACGCAAGCACGATCTGCTGGGTTGGCAATATTGAGGCGATTTCGCTATCTCTCGGTTTGACGTCCTTGGAGCACCACCCATGTCCCGACCAGCCAAGCCGACCAGGCTCAAGTCCCGCGATGCCGGATCCTTCAAGGGATTGCTGATCAGAATGAACCTCGAGGGCTGGCGATCCCTGCGGATCCTGGCGGCCGAAACCGACGCAACCCTGAACTCCCTGGCGATCGAGGCCTTCAACGATCTCCTGAAGAAGCACGGCAAGAAGCAGACGATCGAAAATCCATTGGCGGATTAGCTTCGCGCTCGATCCAGGTCATCGACCGACGCCGCCGTTGAATTTGTGGGGGTGGCGGGGCGGGGTAAGGGGCCAATTTCCAGTTATCAAGAGAACCGGAAGCCCCCAACCGCTACCGCGCAATTCCCAAGCTCAAACACTGACACTACATTCATTCATCCGCGCAGAAAATCAGAACCCGGCTAACGAAACATACGCGACGAGCCAGCCTGCTGATGTCTGCTTTTGGGGGGATGAACGGACATGGCGGTGAAGCATGGCGACTTCCGAGTTTGACCCATCTGCGACATGGGGCTCCAGACTTTCGCAGCGCAAAAAGCTTTGTTCGTTCCTTCGCTAAAGCGTGATATTGTCCCCTCTATTGCATGCACACGACCTCCGGAGGGAGGGGTCCGCGTGGCAATCCACATCCGACGGCGGGAATTCATATTTGCACTGGGCGGCGCAGCAGCTGCGTGGCCGCTCGCTGCACGCGCGCAGCATGCAGCAGGGGCAGATCGGCTGCACGCCAGCGCAAGAATTAAGCAAGGGCCGAACCGTGCAGGGAGAGAAGCATGCGAAGCGGGCGCGCGTTTGCTGCCGCGATGTCGTGCCTGTTGCTCCTGGGCAGCATAGCGATCGCGGGCGAGCCGAAGCAAGGCGGTATTTTCCGGATCTATCACCGCGACAGCCCCGGCAGCGCGTCGATCCATGAGGGCGCGACCAATTCGATCAACATCCCCTTCATGCCCGTCTTCAACAACCTGGTCATCTATGACCAGCACATCGCGCAGAACAGCTTGGACGACATCCGCCCCGAGCTCGCGGAAAGCTGGGCGTGGAGCGCCGACAAGAAGACGCTGACTTTCAAGTTGCGGCAGGGCGTCAAATGGCATGACGGCAAGCCGTTCACGTCGGCCGACGTCAAATGCACCTTCGACATGCTGATGGGCCAGTCGCAGCAAAAGTTCCGCCAGAACCCGCGCAAGACCTGGTACGATCAGGTCAATGACGTCACAACCAACGGCGACTACGAAGCCTCCTTCAATCTGAAGCGGCTGCAGCCCTCGCTGCTGGCACTGCTCGCCTCCGGCTACACGCCGGTCTATCCCTGCCACGTAAGCCCAGCGGAGATGCGCACCCATCCGATCGGCACCGGCCCGTTCAAATTCGTGGAGTTCAAGGCCAACGAATCGATCAAGCTGACGCGCAACGAGAATTACTGGAAGAAGGGCCTGCCGTATCTCGATGGCATCGAATTCACCATCATTCCGAACCGCTCGACCGCGATCCTCGCTTTCATCGCCGGCAAGTTCGACATGACCTACCCGACCGAGGTGACGATCCCGCTTTTGAAGGACGTCAAGACCCAGGCACCGAACGCGGTCTGTGTCGTTGCGCCGACCAACGTCTCGGCCAACATCATCGTCAACTCCTCGAATCGGCCGTTCGATAATCTGGACATCCGCCGCGCGCTGGCACTCGCGCTCGACCGCAAGGCCTTCATCTCGATCCTGTTCGAGGGCCAGGGCGATATCGGCGGCACCATGGAGCCCGCGCCGGACGGGCTGTGGGCGATGCCGAAGGAGATGCTGGAGCAGATTCCGGGCTATGGCCCTGACATCAACGCCAACCGCGAAGCGGCGAAGAAGCTGATGCAGAAGGCGGGCTACGGCCCCGACAAGCACCTCGCCGTCAAGGTCTCCACCCGCAACATCCCGATCTACCGCGATCCCGCGGTGATTCTCATCGACCAGCTCAAGAGCATCTATATCGATGGCGAGCTCGACGTCGTCGACACCGCGCAATGGTTCCCGAAGGTCGCGCGCAAGGATTACGCGCTCGGCCTCAATCTGACCGGCAACGCCGTCGACGATCCCGACCAGTCGTTCTACGAGAACTATTCCTGCGGCTCGGAGCGGAACTACACGAACTACTGCAACAAGGACATCGAAAAGCTGTTCGACGAGCAGTCGCAGGAAACGGACGTCCAGAAGCGCAAGAAGCTGGTCTGGGAGATCGACAAGAAGTTGCAGGAGGACGTCGCCCGTCCGATCATCTTCCACAGCCGCCAGGGCACCTGCTGGCAGCCCTATGTCAAGGGCGTCACCATCATGGTGAACAGCTCTTTTAACGGCTATCGTTACGAGGACGTGTGGCTGAACAAGTAGGGTCCGCTGCAAAGCCATTTGCTGCGCTGCACGAGTCCGGCTGTGGCACATTTGAGACCTCCCGCGATGTTTGCTGTCCGGTCGCTATCGGAGGACAAGCGGACATGTCGCGGCCATAGCAAGATCGACGCGAATGATCCGATCATCTCCGGCGATCGACTGCTCGACTGCGAAATGGTCGGTGGGGTTCGCGCTGTGATCTTGATGGTTCGGTGGGACGTGGACGGCATCGAACGTGAAGAACATCATCACGCGATCGGAGGGCTGAGGCGCTGCGGATCGGGGGGAGAGCCCAGGCGCGGTTGACGAGGCCCCGGCGGGGTGGGGTAAGGGGCCGATTTCGGCAACCAGTGAAAACGATAAGGCCCCCGCCATGTACCGACCAACAATTTCGGTCACCGCTCTTGCGCCTTGAAACAGATGATGCGACATCAAGCGATTACGGTGGTTAGTTTTAGAATTGTGTATTTGTTCAGGTAAGTGGTGGCGGTAGGCGCAATCAATCAAGATTTCATCGAGGCATCACTGAGCCTCAATGCATTCCCCGATCTTTTGAGAAAACGCAGGGTCTAACTTATCTATCTCCTGGCAGATTTCGTCTCGAATTTCCTCGGCGGGGGATAAACACATTCATCTCAGATAGCGCATCGATGAATTCTTGGGAGCTATCGCCAATTTTTGGTGACGGCCTGATCAGTCAGGCGGCGGCGGTTGCGGGCTGAGGGGCGGCCAGCTTGGCGGTGACCTCGATCCCGTCGGTGAATTTCACACCGAGAATGATCTTTGGCAAGTGTGCATGTCCGTCGAGCCGTCGCCAGGATCGTTGCGCCCCTTCGACCAGCTTGAATACCATGGCGAGAGCGGTCTTGTTTGAGAGGCAGCCTTTCGATCGGATCGTGCGGTGGCGGACGGTCGCGAAAGTGCTTTCAATCGGGTTGGTGGTGCGCAGGTGCTTCCAATGCTCGGCCGGGAAGTCGTAGAAGGCGAGCAGCAGGTCGCGATCCTTCGTCAGACAATCGACGGCCTTCTGGTATTTCGGCGTGTAGCTTTCGATGAAGGCGTCGAAGGCGACTTCGGCATTGGCCTTGGTCTCGGCCATCCAGATTTCCTGCAGCGCCCGCTTGGCCTTTGGTTGCACACTCTTGGGTAATTTGCCCAGCACGTTCGCCGTCTTGTGCACCCAACAGCGCTGCTCGCGTGCTTTCGGCCAGACCTCGCCGGCCGCTTTCCAGAAGCCGAGCGCGCCGTCGGCGATCATCAGCTCGGGCCGGGCATCGAGCCCGCATCGCTTCAGATCCAGCAGCAGATCGCGCCAATCCTGCGCACTTTCCCGAGCGCCATCGGTGAACCCGACGAGCTCTTTCTTGCCCTCGGGCGTCGCGCCGATCAGCACCAGGATGCACTGCTTTTCATCTTCCAGCCGCGCCTCGAGGTGGATGCCGTCCGCCCAGACGTACACGTAGCGCTTGCCCGACAAATCACGCTTGCGCCACTGGGCATGATCATCCTGCCAGCCGTCCTTCAGGCGGCCGATGGCGCTGGCCGAGAGGCCGGGCGCATCCTTGCCGAGCAAGGCCGCCAGAGCGTCCGAGAAATCGCCGGTCGAGATGCCCTTCAGGTAGAGGATCGGTAGCAGCGTCTCGATCGACTTCGAGCGGCGCATATAGGGCGGCAAGATCGATGGCGAGAAGCGGATGCGGCGGGGATCGCCGGCTGCGGCCTCGCGATCGCGCACGCGGGGCTGGCGCACCGGGACCGCGCCGATGCCCGTCATCACCTCGCGCTCGGGCAGATGACCGTGGCGCACCACGCGTTGGTGGCCATCCTCGGTCTTCAAATCGGCATGCTTGGAAAGAAACCCGGCGACCTCGGCCTCCACCGCCTGGGCGAGAAGGGCACGCGCCCCATCGCGCAAAATGTCGGTGAGTTGGTCGCTGAAAGTTCCTGGCTGAATCAGTTTTACGACGGTATCCTTAGACACGGCATATCGCTCCTTTGGTGGAGAAGTGGAGGCGTTGAACACCCCCACGATATGCCGCCTTCCCGATTCACGCCGTCACCAACTTTGGGCCATAGCTCAATTCTTGGGCGGTTTTCATACTAGTCTTTCCCGCTGCCATGAATTTATATTCGTCACCCATGCTGAAGTGTCGGATCGAAAACGTGCCGTCTTTTCGTTTTGTAAAGACAACAGTATCTGTCCACGACGACATCATCGTCGCATTGTCTTTCTGCCAAATGATGATGCGTTCTGCCATGAACAGCGATTTCCTAACCGCAACGTCTTGCTATATTTGAACGAAACCCGAAGGAAATGAAATTGCCGAAAGCACCTTACAAAATATTTTCGATCTCGTGGGGCAATGGTGGCGAGGTTTGCGTCGAGCTTTCAGTGAGCAAGGCACAATGGGATCGAATTGTTCGTGGCGACACAATTTCCATCAAAGGCGAAGGTTATGGCTACGACGGTGATTGGTTCAAGGACATATGGAATTTCTCCGGTGGACTGGATGGCAATTTGGAGGTTTGTTACGGGCAACCATCAATCGGCGACTATTCAGGTCAGGGGTTTGTTGGGGCACCAAGGGATGCTCTGACCGATTGATACCTTTGCCGAACTGCCGGCTTGTAATCGCCGCGATTGAGCTTACGGTACTGATTGCATCTCGACGAAGGCTGGCACCTTCACCAACCTGCCACGCTGCGGCAAGGTGGTCTCCACGACAGTGGGATGTGGCCGTTCTTTACGGCAAACTCAGCAGAGTGGTGCCAGCCCTCAAAGAGAGGGATTAATGACAGCGCCAGCACCCAATCAACATAATGATACTCAAATGACGCGCAGACTTCCTTGGTGCTGCCGCGTCACTGTTCTGTGCGCCGGCCATCGTGCGGTCCACCAGCCTCATGCCTGTGCGCAGTGCGCAGCTTAATAGTACCGATTGGACCTCAATTTGCCGGGTTCTTGGAACGCTTATTTGACCACTCGCTCGACAGCAATTTGAAAACAGGCCGAATGGGCACGAATATCGATGGGAGAATAATTCCCGGAGCTGAGGCTCGCCGATTGGTCGCTCGTGCGCGGGCACAAGGATGGCTTCCACCTGGGGTTGATCAGGTCTGCGGCGCCCAGGAGATCGGGCTGATGGGTTTGGTCAAGTAGAAAGGACGATGACTATGGTACGTGTACAAGCTGAGAACGGCTCATTCTATCACGAGCCGCCCTACACCCCCGAGGAGGAAGCCGACTTCTATCGGCGCACGGGCAATGGCCCGGTCGCTATCTTAAAGGACCGAGATTCTCCCCACGGTAAGGCTCCCCCGAAAGCATCTGCTGCGCCGACGAAAAAATCGCCGCCGCAGCCGCCGGAAGAATAGCGCGTTTCTTCACTGCCGCCATGCCGGCGTAACGCCGCTGCGCAGCCTGCCCAGCACGCCAGTGACGCTTTACTGCATCCTACTTAAGTGGATCAACTTGTTTCAAAGTCCCAGGCTGGAGCCAAGGAGTGCCTGGGTGATTGGATGTTGGCTAATCGGTCGGGTTGCACCAAGGCAGTCGGGGCATTTCAGTTCTTTAGTCATTGTCTTGACTCCGAATCGACCACTATTGGCCGTCCCCGAAAGTCAAGCAGGTCGGGTCGGCCAGCAACGCACCGATTTTTATTCCTATCGATCCCGCTTCAGCTTCCGCTTGCCCCAATGCGTCTCTTTGCGATCTGGATTGAACACCCGCTCACCCGCCGGGTACAGCGCCTGCATCATCGCAATCCGCGCGAACATCGTCGGGCCGTTTTGATTGACGACCACCAGCAGCGCCTCGGTAGCGTTCCGCCATGGCGCGGTGTTCTGCGTCGCCTTCGGCAGCGATTGGATGTATTCGCCAGCGTCCTGCAGCGTGACGAGCCGGCGGCCATCGGGCAGGGGGATCGGCTCCTCGAATTCGCGGCCCCAGCCTGATTTTTGGTCCGGCATCCCCTTCGCCCCTCGAACATCCAAGCCGAGCGCGGGTACAGAGGCAAGTCGCTCCTGCTCACAGAGGTTACCCTTGCCCATTGGTCGAATTGTTTCTAGATGTTCTGGTTGCATCGCCCGCTACCAACAAGAACCTTACCGCAATGGTCGCAGATGAATCTGATACAACGTGTCCGGCGTAAGCTCTTTCCGCCCCGAAAAGTGATCGAAGGGTACGAGAATGAAGAGCTGGTCGACACGATTTTCCGTAAAACTTTAGCTTATGAGCCTACGGGCGACTGGCCGCTCGTGGCTACCGTGAAAACGGTGCTCGATTTCGGCGGCGGTGCAGGTTTGCATTATAAGCTCGCGCGTCAGCAGAGCCCCGACATCCGCTGGGCGATCGTGGAAACTCCGGCCATGGCTCGCCGTGCGGGCGAGTTAGCAACGAATAGGCTGAGGTTCTTCAGCGACATTGACAAGGCAGCCGATTGGCTCGGCGATGTAGAACTGATGCACTCGAACGGTGCTATCCAATACGTTCCGGACGCAATCGAGACCGTGAGGGCTCTCTGCGCGACGCGGCCGTCGACAATGGTGTGGAAGCGCGTGCCAACCAGTGACGACGAAACGTTAGACTCAGAAGTGCAGACATCGTTCCTCAGCGACAACGGCCCTGGATCACTGCCGACGGCGAAGGACAAGCTGGTGAGGTACGAGCGAAACCGGATACCGTCGCAGGCCTTCGTCGCAGCGCACGAGGGATATGGCATGGTCGAGCGCAGCTCCGATCCTCTCGAACGCGGCACCGAGCAATTCCGCTTTGTTCGACACTAGCAGGTCATGCTGCTGCCTGATCTTCCTTGTCCGCACCACGCGCCACGATCTTCAAAGCATCATCCCGTAGCGGTCGCTGCAACGCTTTCGCTTCACGCACATCATTGTGAGCCGGGGAACCGTTGCTGCCGCATTGGTTTCACCGAATGGCCACACGAGAACCGGACGCTATCCAAAGTTCGTGGATAGCAATTAGCTTCCCAAACTGAGGAAAGGAATGACCATGCGCATCGTTACTGGATCCGTCATTATTGCCGCACTCTCCCTTGGGATGACCGCTTTCGTGCAGGCACAAGGAGCGTCCCCGCAGCCCAGAGCACAGGAGCCGCCTGCTCAGTCCGACACTGTCATTCGGAGAATACAGGTAGTTGACATCAAGCAATTGCAACCTGCGGTCCGCTCAAAGGTCGATGAAATCGTCGCGAAAACAAACGAAGAAGATTTGCAATCACTTCGGAAGTCCATTGACGCGACACCGGAGGCAGTATCTGCGCTTAAAGCGAAGGGCTTCAGCTCGTCGCACGTTGTTGCCATCAACATCGCCGACGGTTTGCTCACGATTTTCGCCAAGACAGCCTAAACCTAAAGCAGACCGTTCCAGTGAAAGCTCCAAAATGGATTGTCACCGCTCCAAGCTCAACGGTACCGTGTTCGGCATACATGATTGGCTTACCTATCTATGGGGTCAAGCGGCCACGTGTCGGAAACTTGTCGGGCAGGCCGACGATCCTCTCGTTAAAACCGAACTGCTTGCGTTGGCGTCGGTCTGCGAGGAGATCGCCGATAACATCGAAGGTCATTTGGCAGGCGGGGAAGGCCGTGCGCCGCATGGGCCAAGGCTGTCATGAAAGAGGCCGCCAACTGAGGCGGCCTTTTCTGCGTCCAGATTACGAAACCTGATATCGCCGGACCTCTCCCGGCTTCTTGTCAAGCTCTGCCATGTGGTCGGCACTTAATCGCCTTTCCTCCAAGCTGGCTGCCCATCCCTCTGGGATAACGTCGAGCACGCGGTCCAAGGCTTCGTCCCGATCTGTCGCAGCCTGCCAAAATTGGCGTCTTCCATTATCCGGTATAACGCGAACTAGGTGGATTTCTGGGTGTAGCCCGAATTTCTCGGCAAGCAGCTCTTCAACGAGCTTGGCGATACCATCAATGGTCAACTGGTCCGTTATTCTGGAACTCAGCGTTCGATAGCGCTCGATCTTCCTGTCGATTTGGTTGCACTTGTCACACATTGCCGCCCTGTCGCGGGTGTATCGCGGATCAACTAACATGGATTACCCACAGCAGCGCGACCCATGACGGCGACCATCGCGATGTACCCGAACAACGCTACGCTCGGCGAGCGGCTCAGGCTGTATGTCGAAGAGAACTTCCATGTTGCTTGAAGAAGAGATCAAGCTTCACAGGTTCGCCAGTATCTCGCCAGACCAGTCTTTTGCCGAGGCTGGCCGCCACCGCGAGGCGGTGGTGGCCGCCGATTAGAACATGGTCATCCGTTGTTTTGGCGATGATCTCGCCGGCTTCGTCCACGATGATTTTCATGTGCCGCCTCCAATCCAACGCGCCGGTCAGCGCCGCCACAATGGTGCGTGATCTAGCTAACCTCGTGCCGGCCCCAGCGTTCCAACCCATGAAGATCACGGCTTCCGTATTCGATAGCGCCACACCGCGCCGCCATTTGTGTACCAACCCGCATGTAATTAAATCCGAAATGCGCGATGGCAAATATCCTCGCACTCGGCCGTCGCGCGTAGCCCGCGCCGGTTAACCACCCCCAAAGGACCCGGAGGACCGATGCGGAGGGGCCGCCATCATCGCTCGACGGTCAGCGCTTACGGTCCCCACGTTCCACCCTTCGACGCAGTGCGCTGTAGTTCCCGTATCTGATACCCAAACTGCCCTGTCTGCCGTTCAAGGTCGGCTACCCGCGAGGCGAGTTCTTGGAACCGTTTTTCCTCTCTAGCCTTGCGAGCGTCTCGATCTTCAAGCCACCAATAATAAAAGACGCCACCCCAACAAGCGACCACCAACCAGTCGAAGTTTTTGCTGTCGCTGAAGACGATGCTGTAGACCGACATGAGCGACAGGCAAACGTAGCCGATGATCCTTAGTGCTTTCATTGATTGCCCCTAACCATGTTCGACGAGAGCCGTCAGGCCGCGCGCACATCGCAGGCAGCGGCAGGCGACCGATAGCGGACGGGCGCACCTGACCATCAGAAGCGAGGTTCGTTTATAGCCGGTGTATCAGGCTTCCAACCACTGACGGTGACGGTTGGGAGACAGGGAAAGCCTGCCGCTACAGATGCATAGAAGCGATGCCATCCGTCATACACTTCATATCGGTATTCGCCCGGCTGGTGATCTTTCACCTTTACTTCAACCGGCGGGATGACCTGCCTGGGGGTGTTCAACGCCTCCACTTCTCCACCAAAGGAGCGATATGCCGTGTCTAAGGATACCGTCGTAAAACTGATTCAGCCAGGAACTTTCAGCGACCAACTCACCGACATTTTGCGCGATGGGGCGCGTGCCCTTCTCGCCCAGGCGGTGGAGGCCGAGGTCGCCGGGTTTCTTTCCAAGCATGCCGATTTGAAGACCGAGGATGGCCACCAACGCGTGGTGCGCCACGGTCATCTGCCCGAGCGCGAGGTGATGACGGGCATCGGCGCGGTCCCGGTGCGCCAGCCCCGCGTGCGCGATCGCGAGGCCGCAGCCGGCGATCCCCGCCGCATCCGCTTCTCGCCATCGATCTTGCCGCCCTATATGCGCCGCTCGAAGTCGATCGAGACGCTGCTACCGATCCTCTACCTGAAGGGCATCTCGACCGGCGATTTCTCGGACGCTCTGGCGGCCTTGCTCGGCAAGGATGCGCCCGGCCTCTCGGCCAGCGCCATCGGCCGCCTGAAGGACGGCTGGCAGGATGATCATGCCCAGTGGCGCAAGCGTGATTTGTCGGGCAAGCGCTACGTGTACGTCTGGGCGGACGGCATCCACCTCGAGGCGCGGCTGGAAGATGAAAAGCAGTGCATCCTGGTGCTGATCGGCGCGACGCCCGAGGGCAAGAAAGAGCTCGTCGGGTTCACCGATGGCGCTCGGGAAAGTGCGCAGGATTGGCGCGATCTGCTGCTGGATCTGAAGCGATGCGGGCTCGATGCCCGGCCCGAGCTGATGATCGCCGACGGCGCGCTCGGCTTCTGGAAAGCGGCCGGCGAGGTCTGGCCGAAAGCACGCGAGCAGCGCTGTTGGGTGCACAAGACGGCGAACGTGCTGGGCAAATTACCCAAGAGTGTGCAACCAAAGGCCAAGCGGGCGCTGCAGGAAATCTGGATGGCCGAGACCAAGGCCAATGCCGAAGTCGCCTTCGACGCCTTCATCGAAAGCTACACGCCGAAATACCAGAAGGCCGTCGATTGTCTGACGAAGGATCGCGACCTGCTGCTCGCCTTCTACGACTTCCCGGCCGAGCATTGGAAGCACCTGCGCACCACCAACCCGATTGAAAGCACTTTCGCGACCGTCCGCCACCGCACGATCCGATCGAAAGGCTGCCTCTCAAACAAGACCGCTCTCGCCATGGTATTCAAGCTGGTCGAAGGGGCGCAACGATCCTGGCGACGGCTCGACGGACATGCACACTTGCCAAAGATCATTCTCGGTGTGAAATTCACCGACGGGATCGAGGTCACCGCCAAGCTGGCCGCCCCTCAGCCCGCAACCGCCGCCGCCTGACTGATCAGGCCGTCACCAAAAATTGGCGATAGTCAAAGCCGCCGTCCGTTAGATGCGCCCTGCGACCCAAGGGCGGCGGCTCGATGTCGGTGAGCGCGATCAGTTGAACCGCTGGGTAAACCGTAAGCAGATACGCTTCCGTCTCACGCCGGAAATCGTCCATACCAGCCTCAACCCACCAATCGGCCAGCAACTGGAAGCGCCCGCCGCCGCGCGGCAGATCGAAATAGCGATATGTCTCTGTGGCCATACGTGTCGCCGTCACCAGTCGTTTAGTTCGAGGATCAAATCAGCATCGGGACCCTGCTCGAGATCTCTGCCGCTAAGTGCATTCAGTTGATCGCCTTACCGAGCTCGCAGCCAGAGAGCTAGAACGCGCTCACAAGCAATAAGACTTGAGAGAACCCAAACCTGAGCCGCCGCTAGGGTGAACAGCGGCGGCTTTTTCGTTGTTGCTTGGCATCGATATTTTGCAACGCGATTAGCAAAGACGTCGAGTTTTATTCGGCGTTGCACAACCGATGCCTTAAATATCAGCTGGAAGTCCGAGCGAATCGCAGTCACTCTCGTAACCAATCGTCCCGATTAGTGGACGGAAACTAGGGAGACGCGCGATGGTGCTGGTCGCGTTGGAAATCAATTTCGCTCTTTGGATAATGATCGGCTGTGCAGCGATCAAAACGGCCGAGATCGTGCAGTATTTGAATCCGGCTTAAGAGAGCAGCCAGTTCACTGCGGAGATGGTCGCCCAGCCGAGGCCGGCCAGCCAGTGTGTTTCGGCGCCGAAGTCGGGACCCCATGCTGGTCGCCTGCAACTGATTGATTCAACGTGAATTCAGCGCTTCGAGGGGGTCCCGATCGGCGCCGATCGGGACCCCCAAAAAAGTCACTTCTCAAATGTTATCAACGGATTGCGCCCGGCGCGGCGGGGGTCCCATTTCGATCAGCAATGACAGTCAAGATCATGGGCATGGCTTTGGGATGGATCGGCTCGACAACGGCATTCGGCGACGTCGTCAGAAAACCATAGACGAGGTGAGGCCCGGGCACCGGATTGGACTTGGTCCCCCGATCCCCCTTGAACTCGGTCCAGATGCCGGCGAAAGCGCAGAGCGGCCGATCATCGTTCAGCGCGAACCAGACCACGTCTTTCTTTTTCGTCTCCGGATTCGGCTCCGGCGCATATTCGGCGAAGCTGTTGAAGGGCACCAAGCAGCGGTTCTCCGGCTTCAGCCATCCGCGCCAATGCGGCGAGGAGGTGTTGCGGATGTTGGTGACAGGCGGTCCGCCGGTTCGTGGAGGAGGCGGCATCCCCCAGCGCATCAGCACCATCTCGCGCTCGGCGCCAGCATGGCGGATCACGGGCGCCGGATAGTCCGGAAAAACGCCCGGCATCGGCGCCAGGTTGCCGACGTAGCGGTTGATCACGCGGAAGAGGGCGCGGATTGCTTCCTGGTTGGTCGTCACGCTGTAGAGATTGCACATTGTCAGTATCGCTCGATCACATGCTCCACTCGGAAGCGCTCGCACCAAAGCATCATCTGCGGCTGAAATAGACCAGTCCGGGTGAAATAGCGCTTGTGTGCTTCGCGCCAATACGCGAGTGACCGATCGCCTTCACCTTCGTCATAGGCAAACGCCTCATCGACTTGATTGAACTGGCGCTGCGTTAGCTCGATCGTTTTCAAGACGACGCGCGGCCTATTCTTGCCATCGAGCGCCACCATGGGTTTTCCTACAGCGGCTCCTTTCAGCCCCTCGCTAACCGCCCAACACGTAGCGCTCTTTTTGCCTTCAAGCACCAGCCCGACGAGTTCGTCGGCCAGTGCTGGATGGTCGCCAAATGAAAATGTTTCGAGTGATTGCCAGTCCATGACTATGCGCACTATCGTTCCCCCGGCCACCAGCTCGACCGCGGATCACTCGCCGAAATCTTCGTTGGCCGTAGCGCCACGAGATGGCTGCGCTTGACCGGATAGCCCCGCACCTCCGAGCAATCCTTGCAGCGCATGTAGCGCTCTAGCTCATGGATCGGCGTGCACTTCGGTCGCCGCACGATGTCGAGCGCAACGGTCTGATGCGTGTCGCAGCCGAGGCATCGGACTTCGAGGTAGCGGTAACCAGCATTGAGCGCATCGCCCAAAGCTGTGAAGAAAGTCACCAGTCGCTGCTCTATGCGGCCTGCGCCGTCGCGGGGCTCTCCGGAACCATTTCAGAGATTGAAGCGAGGCTGGAAACGGACGCGGATAGGTCGCGGGTGGGGTGACTGAATTCGCCAATCAATGAGTTAGATCGCGCCCGCCGTTTCACGCCGGCGGGTTTTCCTTGGCGCCAAGGGACCGTTTCATTTCGGTTCAGCCATTCCCAGAAAAGCACAACGCCGCCCCGCGGAGTATGATCGCGAGACGGCGTTGGGTAACTACAGGGCCCTCAAATCCCCCTGCACCTGTATGTCAGCAATGACCATGCCAGGTTCGGTTTCGGGAGTTTGGCCGGCCTCGCACGAAGAGCGTGGAGACCGCCGGCTCAGGCTGGAGGGGCTTCTTACGAATCCATCGGTGGCGCTGATCTCTCCCACTTCCTGGCGCCCGTCTCGTGCGCCGAAAGGTCGCATGTTGATCAGACACAAAGAAGTCAATAATTCCAAACGTTTGATGCGAAATTGCTGCTCAGGTCTTCAGTTCATTAAAGATATTTTTTCCTTATTGCGAGGCCGGAACGATGATTTTGGAAACAGATAAATTTGCAGTGGGTATTCGTTTCAAGATGAATGATCTCGGCGCCGTTCGGTGTCCCAACCTGGCCGATAAGAGCGGCATCGTGGTCGCCGTGAGCCGTCGTACCACCGGCGTCGGCGTGCTGTTCGATGGCGACAGACAACCAACCTACTTGCACAGGGACTATATAACTCAAGCCTCTGAATAGCGCTGACGCTCAACGCCTGTCAGGCGGTGCTGGCGTTTTTGCGCTGGCGGCCCTTTCATGAATCCAAACGGCGTCCTGTCGAGCTCTTCGACTTCCTGCGAGGTCGCGCATATCGACCAGCGCACCACGGACCGGGCAATTGCCGAAATGATCAAGTTCGGTCCTGGCGGCGTCGTTCGGCGTCGCGGCCGTTATTGCGCGGGATCGGGTCATTGCTCATCGCTAGTTTCTCCAGGCCCTGTTTGATCGAGCAAGTTTAACGCCGCATCGATCTCGGCTAGAAGGCGCTCAATTTCATCCCGCTCGTGAGGGCCGGGATCTTCCTGCAGCCGTTCCAGCAATGCCTGCTTTCGCGCAAGTAGTTTCGCTGCGGTTGTCATGGCCTAACCGTAACCGGTCCAAACGGCCCCAGCGCGTGAGTGCTGAGGCCGCTCATTGCAAGCGCCCGATCAGGAGCTGGGGGGACAATCATGTCCTAATTCGCTAGAAGCGATGTCCTAATTAGGATAGTCCGCCCTCAGTTGGCGGCCTCTTTCAATTGCCAGCCTTCGGAAGCCCTCGTGATGTAGTTGGCAGCGTCCTTGAGGGTGGAGAGGCTCCGGCCGTTCGGTAGCGGTACCGGGTCGTCGAACGGGGTGGGGGTGTCCGTCGAGAGGATCACCTATTCCTAGTGGCTTGCCAATTCGTTCCGCATTTGCTCGTCTCATGGCTGCTGAACCGCTCAAGTGGTACGACGACAAGGCCGACAATCCGCCGTGGATCAAGGCGCTAGCGGAGGTTCGGCATAGGGCGACGCGTGAGGGCTACCGCTATCAGCACGTCCAGGCGACCATAGTGGCGATCGACCAGTATGCGGAAGCGGCGTTGAGCAATCGGGACTTCTTTTTTAAACAAGCCCCACAGCATCGGCGGCTCAAGGACGAGGGACGTTCCGTGACCGGCGGGTCACGCCGCCGGTTCCCGCCGCTGTCCCACTCTTTATCACCCCGCCTATTGCGTCACACCTGATGCGAGCATGGGGTCCGCTTGACGGCACGTCGTCAAAACAAACGCCGTCTTGCTGCATTGCCATTCACTACCGAGCGCCGCAACTGAGACGGGCTGGGGGCCGCCATCGCTATCAACAGAACAGCCGCGCCGGCCAGCGAATTTGCGATGACGAGCGCGCGCGCTTTACGAGTCCACATCGGGCCGATCATAGCCGTCGCTCCTTTTTGAGATTGCGGCGAGAATACGCTCAGGCCGGCCCTTGTTTTGTAATTGAGATCACAATTCGAAAGGCTTTTCTGCCTGCGGCAAAATGGGTGGACAGTCGCACCTACGAGCCTTGCCGCCGCACGATCAGGCGCTAGCCGTCGTGCTTGAGCGCATTTCACTGAAGGTGATTTTCTGGGGTCGCGGGGCGGGGATAGACATGCCCCATCAAAGTGCCGTGCTGGGGCTCGCGCAAATGGCCCCCATTGGTTGAAAGGAGGAAGGGATCAGGCCCAACGCCTGGGGTACACGACGACGCGGCGCCCTCGGCGGAACGAAGTCTAACGAACACAATTGTCTTATGGGGCCGATGGAGGGCCATCGCCATGAGGATCGAATATCTCGTTGCGATCGTAATAGCCGCCTTTGTCGCTGGTACTGGGCTAGCGGGCCATTCCGTCCAAAGCCCGGAGGCCGTGCGGATAGGCTTACTGACGCCCGCGGGGCAACCGGCCCCGCCGGCAATGCGATTGGCGGCGCGGTTAGCGGAGTCCGTGGATCCGTTTTTGGGTCGGTCCGGTGGCTGACAATCGGCGGACCTCAAAACGCATTGGCGCCACCTGAGTCACCGCTACGGCGGCTGTGATCCACGAAAAGGCACGGTTCCCGAGCTGAGTGATACATCCCGTAACGGTGTGGCGCTCGGCGGCTCGCTCTCCCAAAACCGAGGCGCATGGACCGATAGAGTTTCATCCCGGGGCGCCTCGTGATCCGGCTCACGCAGGAACCACGCCAAATGAATACTTTTGGTCTGGATCAGAACAACAACGCCCCCGGAGAATTGGAGCAGTCGAAACGGCTGGCTTCCGATACAAGCGACCAAACGACCTATCAGCGGCTCAGGGAGTTTGTCGAGGAGCTGAGGCAGAACCTGAAGCGGCGCTTGGCTGCGCGGCGGACACCATCAGGCGAACAGCTCGGCCCCGGTCGGGGTGAATTTCACATAGGTGCCCGACTCGTGCAGCCACAGCCAGCCGCGCTCGATCGCGAACTTAAGCCCGGCGCCGTATTCGGCCGGGCTGCCGCCTTCCTTGAACAGGAACGGTCCGTTGATTTTCTCGATGTGGATTCGGCCGTCTTGCACCGGCTCTACCGCGTCGGCGATCTCTAGCAGTTTTTGCGCTGCCTTTTCTGGATCAGCGAACGGTCGATCGGCGGTCAATTTCACGGTTGTGTCCAGAATTATGGGGCAGTCTGACGCAGATGGCTGCCTAGGAATCGTCCCGAATCAAGGGCAGCTTGCCTGAATGGATGGCCGCGCCCAAGCTACCGTTATATTTTCCTGCCCCAAGTGCGGGGCGGGCTACCAAGCGACGCAAAATCAGCATCAACACCGATGTTACGGGAGTTTCGATTGCTGGGTGTGCAGGACGGAGATTCTTTGCTGGGTCGGGCAGTATGACTACACCGCTTGGCAAGCCGTAGAAACGGTGGTGCCCTTTAGGCGGGTCGACAACTAAGCGATAACCTGTTGACTCTCGGTGGAAGGGCTGCGGTTTCGCACTGCTTGTGTGAATTGCAACGCACAACGAAGTCACGAATCGGTTTACCCTTCAGACTTCTCCCTAGACTGGGACTCGTCGCAAATGGCGGGTCCTTTTTCGCAGCGACACCCGCCTCGAAGGCTCTGGCCGTCTGGCCTCACATCTGCGCCGCGGCGACGATCGTCAGTGCCTTGTCTGGCAAGGGCCGCTGTAGCGCCTTGGCTTCATCCCTCGGCGCGCGCATCCAGACGTCGCGCTCCTCGTCGGTCGTCAGGATTACCGGCATCGCCTTTGAGTGGATGGGCTCGACGATCGCGTTCGGCGACGTCGTTAGAAAGCCATAGACGAGGTGAGGGCCGGGGATCGGCTTTGATTTCGTGCCGCGCGGTCGCCCTTGAACTCGGTCCAGATCCCGGCAAAGGAAAATAGTGGTCGATCGTCATTGAGGCCGAACCAGACAACATCGCTTTTCTTGGTCTCCGGGTTCGGGCTCCGGCGCGTATTCGGCGAAACTGTTCACCGGGACCAGGCAGCGGTTTCCGGCTTCAGCCAGCCCCGCCAGTGCGGCGACGACGTATTGCGAAGGTTGGTGACCGGAGGCCCGCCCGTGCGTGGTGGTGGCGGCATGCCCCAGCGCATCATCGCCAGCTCACGCTCGGCACCGGCACTGCGGATGACGGGCGCAGGATAGTCTGGGAACACGCCGGGCATCGGCTGCAGGTTGTCGACATAGCGGTTTATGACCCGGAAGAGCCTGCCGATGGCTTCTTGGTTCGCGGTGATCGAATAGAGATTGCACATCCCCGCAATGTGCATCGAAGGCGCGCAAAAAGAAACGGCATCGGCAGCGATCCTTGCCGGACTGCGGAAGCGGAACGGCGAAGCGGTGACCGGCAGTGGCGCACCGCAACGATGGCGGCCTCTTTCATTGCGGCTCGCCTTTCGTCGGGCGCCGAAACCATTTTGCCGGGCGACGAAGCGGACCTGAAACAGACCGAGCCGACACTCCTTTGTTCAAGCAAAGGGGACTCACCATGAAACAGGCTCTGGATTTCTTCGGTTCGATTATGTCGGAACTGGCGATGGGCTTCATGACGGCCGCACGCCGGCTGCGAACGCGGCTAACGATATGCGCAAGTCTGTAGTAGCAATCATGTTCGCGACTTTTGTCAGTACGGTTTCGGCACACGCCACAACGTGCAGTGAGGCGGTTGCCCGATGCAAGATAGCTGGGGCGAGCAAGCCTTACATCGAAACCTCGTGCAACGCGGCTGGCGCTTCCTGCATGAGAACTGGGAGGTTCCGCGGTCCCATCACCAATACGACGTGGCCGGATCATCTGATCCGGCAGTGATACTGACCGCCACCGATCGCGGCAAGGAGTCGCCCGGAAATCTACGAATCGGCTGATCCGCTACTCGTCCCGCTTCAGCTTTCGCTTTCCCCAGTGAGAATCTTTGACCCAAGCCGCTGGCAGTCGCGGGTGTTGATCAGAGGCAAATGCCGCGAAGACTAAACCCTGCCGGTTCACGCCGGCGGCCTTTTTCAATGTGCAAGAAAGTTGGACTCAGAAGAAGCCCGGGCTGAGGTCGATCCCGTAGGTCTGCATCAGCAGGAATACCAACACGGCAGCCCCGCAAAGCAAAGCTAACTGTTTGAGGACGTCAAACTCGCCCGAGGTTGAGAGAAATACGCGTGAAAACGCTCGTGCGACAGCAGTCATTTGCGATTCCCAAAAGCACGGCCTCAGGGTGAGACCGGCTTTGGAGTTGTTAGCTGAGTCCGCGCGTGGGCCATGTGATCCAGTTCACAGGTCTTGGAGAGGCGAGGGCGTCGCCCGCCGGTTCACGCTGGCGGACTATCCCAGCGATCGTTTACTTTTTGTTAACCATGCAAGGTAAGAATCGCTGCAAAGCAACGGCAGGAGTTCCGCACATGCAGGACCTTGAACAAGCAATTCGCGAGCGTGCCTATCATTTGTGGGTTGTAGATGGCTGCCAAGATGGCAATGCCGAAGCGCACTGGCTAACAGCGCAGCGCGAGGTTCTGGCGTCATCCTTGGGGAGTCTCGGCAACGTCCGGGCCTCGGCAGCACCAGGCGCGCCCAAGAAAGTTGCGAGGAAGAAAGCTAACAATGCATCGGCGCCCAGCCGTCGGTGATTCAACCAAGCGACGGCCTTTTTGTGCCCGTCTGTTCACGCTGGCGGGCCAAGCACACTCCAGATGATCGCCACTGTCGCGATCACCAGCATGGCAATGACGGTGCGCCGGCCGATACGGTTCATTCGAGAACCTCATATTCGAACGCGACGCCCTCGGGGTCGTTGTCCTCGAACCACTTCTCAGCAGCGTCCGCATTTGCGAACACCTTGATGTGCTCTGCTTCGCCAACCTGCCTGCTCGTGTTGACGTAGACAAATACGGTCATTGGTCTCTCTTCAGCTTGCGCTTGCCCCAATGATGCTCTTTCCGATCCGGATTGAAAACCCGCTCGCCCGCCGGGTACAGCGCCTGCATCATCGCAATCCGCGCGAACATCGTCGGGCCGCGCCTAGGTCGGCCACCAGCACCCGATCATGGCTTCGCATGCAGGAGCAGGACGAAATAAGCTCTCGCTGCTGGATGAACGTCGAGCCGTCGCCATGCGCACGGCAGATTGTGCTGAAGGCAGTCCGGCAGGCGAAGGCTGCGTGATTTGCTCTGCAGCACTATCAAGCCCGCCGGTTCGCCGGCGGGTTTTCGTTGCCCGATACGCAGTGGGGCCGCCGGTGGGCATTTAATAACCAGCGGCCCCGCCGACCATTTCCAATTGCCCAGCGTCAATAAGAGCGATGATCGACAGTCAATCAATGCGCCGCGCGGCTACCGGGTTCCTTTTGGGTGCGCTAACAGCAAAATTAACTGGGTGCAGCATAGCGGTGAAGCCGGGTCCGGCCACGAATAGTCCAACGTTAGGAACCAAATTTGCCGCTGCGCTTTTAGTTCATTGAAGATTATTTGTTCATTTATTGCAGAGCTAAATTGTGGATCCGAAAGCAGATAGCATTGCTGTCGGCCAGCGCTTCAAGATGAGTAACCTTGGAGCCGTGCGTTGCCCAAGTCTGGCTGACAAGTTTGGCATCGTTGTCGCCATAGGCCGTCGTAACACGGGCATCACCGTGCTGTTCGATGGCGACGGAAGACCAACGGTCTTGCACAGGACTATATATCCCCGATCTGAACAGCGAAGTGGCCCGCCTAAAGGGCTACCTAATAAAAACCGCAACCAAGGCTGGACGGCCGCGGGCCTCTGTAGGAACATTTGTCCGCTAGACTCAGAGCCGGCGCTTCCGGTTTCAGCCCCCAGCCCCGAGCCGGAAGTTTGGGAATGGCGGTCCCGGCGTGTTGCTCGCGGCGGGGCCGCTTCAAGACGGCGATGGAATGGCACGAAGACAATCGATCGCCTCGGCGATCCAACTGCGCCGGCCGAAGAAAAGACCCACGCGTCGACCGCGCAAAGAAGAAGTGACGATCTATGGACGGAAATATATTCAACAGCGAGGGACATCACGTCGCGATGATCCGAGGGACCGTGATTTTCGACCTGTCCGGCATCAAGCTGTATGATCTCAGAGGCCAAAACATCTACAAGACTACCGGCGAACTCGTAGGGCATCTAAGCTCGCCAGGCGCGGACAAACGGCTCGACAAATCGACCGACAAATTGTTTCCAAACAGGAGCAGGTGAGGCGGTCGGCTGCTTGCCTCCTGGCTTAAATATGTTTGAGAATCGAACACCTTCGCGGCGGTCAATTCCGCCCACCTACCCGATCTGTTCAGCGGGATCGGGGTCGTCGAAGGGGACGTCGACCATCGCATCACTCGGCGCCGTCAGGAAGCAGGATGATCCTCGTTCCCGAGCGGTCGATCTCAAACCATTTTTGCGCGGCAGCGTAGCGTTGGCCGGCGGTATTCGTCGGGGTTGCCGCCGGCGCGTAGGAACGCGGTATTGGTCGCGCCAGTGTATGCGTGGGGCTGGCCGCTTTCGGCGATCGACGCCCGCACGATATCCAGCAGCTTGCGCGCCGCAGCTTCCGGATCGGCGAAGGGGCGGTCAGTGACGTATTTCATCGGGCGGGTATCTGCGACGGGAAGCGCTCGCCGCGATCCCACATAGCATATTTGCGCGCAGTCCAGTCGCGTTGGTCGCGCCACGTCTGAAAGTCGGCACCGGTTCTCTTGGCGAGGAAAATCCCCCAGACGCGGCCGAATTGCGCGCGTGCCTCGTCGAAGCCGGCCGCCCGGCCTGTCTTGCACTCGCCCGGATCGCTGCCTGGATAGAAGCCGCAATTCCACTGCCACTGCGGAGCAGCCCCCGGATTGCCGACGCTCTTGGCGATCGCCCCGACTTGGACATCACCATAATAGATCAGCCAGCAGTCGGCTCGGTCTTTGGAAAGGCGGCGGGTAAGTTCGGGCATAGCGCAATCAAAGCGCACCGCCGGGCCTCCGGCAACCGCCCAAGATGTGGGGCCCGACCTTCTTCCAAGCCGCTGCCGATCGCGGACCGGCCACCCCGGATTCGTCGTACCGTCGGCCTTGACATGGCGAGGTGTTAACGGCTTTTGGCCTGATGCGCTGATTAACGCGAGCAGTCGCGATTTATGCCACTCTCTGCGCGCGGTTACGGGCGACCGGTCGCGCCCCTAATGTCGGTGAAATGCGGTCAGTGCATTCGATGCGCAACGTGTCGCCGGTTCAGTTTAAGCAATCCTTGAATAGCTGACAAACGGTCTTCCAACGCGGCAACCGTAACCATTAGATTGTTGCGGCGTGTATCCAGAGTGCTCATGAGTGCCGGGTCGGAAGCGTCCCTGGTCCGCGCGCGTTCCTTGTCGATGTCGAAAACCGACTTGCGAAGGCCTGCGACCAGCGCCGTGATCTTCTCTGCTTCTTTTGACATGACCCTTGGCGCGATATGCGCGTGCGCCTCCAAATGATGGTGGTGTTTCATTGCGATCCTCCGGTTCTGCCCCAGTGGATTGGAGAACCTTGGCGTGAAGTTATTACCGACCTCTGAAATCCGCCCCAACGAATTGGTTTAAAATTGACGCGGTCATCGCTCCGCCGCCTTCAAGGCCGCCGCAGCGATCTCTTGCGCGGCGTGAAGCTGATCAATGTCGAGGCCGGGGAACTTGCGCTCGATGGCGCTTTCGAGATATCCCATCGTTCGATCCTTTGCTGGTTCCGTCAGCTCGACGATGTACGCGGCGATGTCGGCGGTGTTGTGGGTCATGGGCATTTTCCAATATCGTTTTCGATAGATTTAGCTCTTGTTTGCTCGGTGTGCGGCGAATGAAACTTTCGTTACCTACGATCTTCTTGGAACGTTAGATTGAACGCCTCGTTTTATCCAACACTCGCCCTTGGAGGAGCAACCATGGCTAAGTTCATGTTCTTCGGCGCTGCGTTTTTTTTGATCGCGCTTGCGCCAGCGTCTTTAGCACTCGCTCGGGACGGATCATCCGGCAGTGAGCGTGGCTACCAGCGTGTCGGAGGTGACCACCACGGCGGCGGGTTACATCGTGCCGAGCCGACAATTGTGATAGACGGCGGCGGTGACAGTCCCAGTTCCTACAACGCCTGCGCACAATATCCCGGGTACGATCCCGCTTCGGCGACATATCTCGGACCCGATGGCACACGTTACCCCTGTCAGTAGTTTAACCGCCCGGAAATTCCTGCAAGTCGTCGGGCTTGTCGACCCGCTCTAAGGCCGCCGCCAGTTCCGGCGTATCCAGCACGGCAATCAGCCGATTGATCGTTCGTTCGGCATCGCGCGGTCCCGGCTCAAGATATTGGCCGATGATCTTACCAGCTTCGCGTAATGCCATGTGAATGAGAATGTTGTCGTGATCGGTCATTGGTCCCTCTTTAGCTTTCGCTTTCCCCAATGCGTACCCCTGCGCGAACTATCAAACACCCGCTCGACGTTGCGGTTCAAGCCGCGCATGAACCCGATGCGCGCAAGCATCGTTGGGCCGCCACCTTCCGCAACTAATATCAGTGCTTCCATCGCGGCCTGCCATTCCGGCGCGTCGTGTTCGGTTTTCGGTAGGGCGATGATGTATTCAGCGGCTTGTTTTAGCGTGGTGAGCTGGCGGCCATCGGGCAGCGATATCGGGTCTTCAAATTGTCGAGAGCAGCCGGACCGGCGCATCTTGAAAATGCTCGCGTGAACTAAGTAAAAATACCTGATGAAAGTGCGTGTAGCGGCGTGCGGTCGGTTATTCCTTGTTCCGTTTTTGCTTGGGCGGGATTTCAGCCCTGAGCTTCTTGACTTCTGCGTCGATGACAAACGTGCGGTAGATGAACGTTTCGACGATGTTCATAATCGTGTCGAGCTGCTGAGTTGTAGGTTTCCAACCTCGGTGTGCCGCAGCTCCACCGGCATCGGTGAGAAGGTCTAGGTGCTCTCGTTCCGAATTGCCAATATGACCCTTCTCTTGAAGAGCGTCCAATTTGTCTTTGAATGAGAGCGCCGGGTCGATTTTCAGGAGTTCGGAGGCGCGGTCAAAAACCGTTCGTGCGCCGGTTGCAGCAAGCACCCGAGCATCTACGTCAAGCGCGTTGTATGTCTCGCTGAGAAGCGCACCAAGGTTGGGTTCGATGTCCATGAGCAACCAGTCAGGCCGCTTGCGCTTCGCCGCGGCGGGATAGTACGTGATGCGCTCGTTATAGTTGGTGACCGTTTCTCCCTCCGGCCCGTAGTCGTTTTCATAGTCTTCGGAGAAAATGTAGATTTGCTGGAAGTAGACTTCCTTGCACCCGCCGCACTGCAAGATGCGCGAGGTGGTGTTGCTCCACATTCCGTGCTCGTCGTCGTGACTTTCCATGTGGCTGTGCAAGGCAATAACATCAGCGAAGCGGCCGGGACCGCATTTCGGGCAGTGCGCTTGTATCTGTTCTGGTTTGGGGTCTTGAGGCGGCTGATCAGTCATGATGGTCCTATACCACAAAAGCCCCCCGAAGGCGGCTCCTGGGTCAAATTTGGCGGTCTGGGAGTGGGTTATTCACGCCGCCGCCCGATCTTCCTTATCCACACCACGCGCCACGATCCTGAGCGCATCATTCGGCAATGGCCGCTGCAACGCCTTAGCCTCATCCCACGGCGCCCGCATCCAAACGTCGCGCTCCTCATCGGTGATTAGGATCACGGGCATGGCCTTCGGATGGATCGGCCCGACCACCGCATTCGGGGATGTAGTGAGAAAGCCGTAGACCTGATGCGGCCCCGGTATCGGCTTGGACTTCGTGCCGCGATCACCGTTGAACGTCGTCCAGATGCCAGCGAACGCGAACAGTGGCCGGTCCTCATTCAGCGCGAACCAAACCACGTCCTTCTTCTTGGTCTCCGGGTTCGGTTCGGGCGCGTATTCGGCGAAGCTGTTCGCTGGGACCAGACATCTGTTCTCGGGCTTCAGCCAGCCCCGCCAGTGCGGCGATGAGGTGTTGCGGATGTTGGTCACCGGAGGACCGCCAGTGCGCGGCGGTGGCGGCATACCCCAGCGCATCATGGTCAGTTCGCGCTCGGCGCCGACGTTGCGGACCACGGGCGCCGGGTAGTCCGGGAACACACCGGGCATCGGCGGCAGGTTGCCGACGTAGCGGTTGATCACGCGGAAGAGGGCGATGATCGCGGCTTGGTTGGTCGTGATCGAATAGAGATTACACATGTAGTGGCCTCTCAGGGATGAGCGTTGCGGATGCTTGTGGGCTATGTGCGCGCCTGGCTGCGCGACGTGTTCGGCGCGTTCACCGCGGCCGGCCTGCAGGATCTGATCGAGCAGGCCACTAACTAGAGCAGATTCCGGCTGATGTAGGTCATCGTCTATATCCCGCATGGCGAAAATAGTTGGCGCACTGGTCGGGGACAAACGATTTTACGAGTTTGCCGATCAGCCGCCAGAGTTCCTTCACGGTGCGCTTGGCGCCTTTGCGCAGCGCGGCTTTGAGTTTCGAGAATGCCATCTCGATTGGGTTGAGGTCTGGCGAATAGGCGGGCAGATAGCGAACTGTTGCGCCAACAGCCGCGATTGCTTCGCGCATCCCGTCGATTTTGTGGGTCCGCAGATTGTCCATGAATACGATGTCGCCTTTTGTCAGCGTCGGCACGAGCACCTGCTCGACATAGGCCATGAATGTGGCTCCATCCATCGCACCATCGATGACATAAGGTGCGGTCAGGCCGCTGACGCGCAACGCCGCGATGAACGTCAGGGTTTTCCAGTGGCCGTGCGGTACACTCGCGACGAGTCGCTCGCCACGCGGCGAACGACCAGAATGACGAACCATTTTGGTTGTCACCGACGTCTCATCAATAAAGACGAGCCGTCGCGCGCGTAAAGACGATTGCTCGGCTTTCAGCGCGGCGCGTGCAGCGGCGACATCAGGCCGATCCTGTTCGGCGGCGTGCAGTGTTTTTTTTGAACGTGATGCGGTGCCGCTCGTAAAATCGCCAAATCGAGGTTCTGCCGACCTTCAGTCTTTTGGCCGATGCGAGCCGTGTGCCGATCTCATCGAGTGTCAGATCGGGTTCAGCGGCCACCAGATCGAGCAGCCACTGCTCATGCAGCTCGAGCGGCGAGCGACAGTGGCCGGTGCCGGGCTTCGCTGCGACGCTACCGGTTGTATGCCAGCGATCCATCCAGCGGATGGTGGTCGAGGCCGCAAGATCAAGCAGGCGCGCGGCTTCCCGGCAGCTCTCGCCGCCCTCGACCAAAGCCACCACACGATCTCTCAAGTCTGTCGAATAACCCTTTGCCATGATCGTCCTCGCCCCTAATGGTAGCGAAGACCGAATCTGATTTGCTGCAGTTAGGGAATCCCCCTGTGCACAAAGAGATTCACATCAGGCGGAAACCGCTCTAGTACTACTGCGAACGAACGAAAAGAATCGGCAGCAGTGCTCTATCGCAAGATGATTGCTCATGTGCCGTGCTCCCGATTCCATAAGTTTCAAATTTCGGGCTTGTTGCGGACTACTCGGACACGCTCCTAGGAAATATTTTTAGCCCCGCAAACTCTCGGCGCGAATTGCAAATGTCTTGTCAGTGACGGTTTACTTTTCCGGTTTTCGGAACAAGCCGGGTTTGCCGCAGAATCTCAAATCAAGCATGTCAGATTCTGCGGCACCAGCCGGCAGGACCATCATGACGACACCGACCTACATTCCAAACGAGCAATTGATCGCGGCTGCGGAAGCCATCGCCAATCTTCCACGAATGAGCGCCGCGATGATGGTGTGTCTTCGTGGAGGCAGACAGCTAAACCAAATTCCAATCAAAGCCCTCTTGCCCATGATCATCCCTCGCGCTTAGATTGCGCGAGGGATTTCCGCCGGCCCATGGAGCCGCGCAGACCGTGCTCCGCAATAGCTCTCGGTACTTCTCGGCGGCATATTGGGAGCCACGATCCGAGTGGCGGATGCATCCAGCGGTTGGGCGGCTTAGTGAGCCAGCCCACGAGTTTGGCCGGGGCGCGCGAACCGTCCGACGTCAACGGTGCAGCGGGCTGGAGTGCTAGACATCCCCGCGCCTCGCTTCAAGCCATGTTGTTGGACAGTTTTGTTCGCTCTCTAGCATTACATTCCATCCTGACGCCGTCGAATGCTAGTGAGCCTGAGCACGCATGACCCAATATTGATCGCCGTCTTCGGAAATTGCGGAATATAGACCCGGTCGCTTCTGAGGTGGCAAATTGCTCCGGAGTAGAATTGCAATATCATATAAGAGGGCAGATGCCGCCGCATAATATCCATGACCTAACAGACCCACGTCTATATTTGTCGCTTCCACGGTGTCAACGCCACCCACTATCGTGACGGGCGGAGTATATCCCGTTCTTTGATTTCGATGAACCCAGTTCGATATTGATAGCGCGTGGTCCGTTGCAGACATGTATATCGTAGTTTTATCAGAGCATTTTGGATAAACGACCGCTAGTTGTTTGAATAGGTTTGCGTCAATGTCAGGCGCCGCCAAAAAGATCTGACCAAATCTAATGTGGCTCAATCGTTGCTGCGCGAGACCCAACGTTAGCGCGCGAATTAAGCCGAGATTTCCCATGCTATGTGCAATGATATTTATTTTAGCTTCACCTGCGGCGTTTGACACGCGCTCAATAAATTCAATCAAAAACGACTCGCTCGCGGCAACAGAATCAGCGTCGCTCAAATAACCATCCACTCGTCCGCTCGATGGCCAGCTGTAAAGCGCCATTGCACCCGGTATCTTTAGGTCAAACCCGATCTGCGCAGCCCGAATCGCTGCATCGTTAAAGGTTACGTTGTAACCGTGAATGAAGACCAGAACTGCCCTTTCCTCCAAGCCAAATTGAGAGAGTCGGCGGCCAATGCTTTTACCAAACTCTGTCGCCGAGCAAGGCAGGAGCTTCTGTACTCGAAGTCTATCGTCACTTCCGGAGAACAGTCGCATAAGCCAACGCCTAAGAGGCGACGAACCTATCGACCCGAACACATGTCCTTTCGGAATCGCGACCTTGCATTTCCCATAGTGAAGCCTGTTTCCAAACTCGTTGTCATAAGTATTTACAATCCGGTCGCGTCGATTGGTGCCATACCAAATTTCGTACACATCAGCAGCTTTGAAGGTGCGCCTCCAAATCCAACCGCCACCTGCCACAGTGAAAATCGCAGCAATCCACGTCGTAGCGCCTTCTTCCATGTTTGCGGCCAAGGCGGCAGAAGTTGAAAGGAAAGTGGCAAGCAAAAAGATAGCAACCAAATCGACGTACTTGCGCATTTTTCCGCTTCCTGTCGTTTGCTACAGAAGTGCGTTAACAAATTCGTCTGTTACGTCGTGACCTCCGCGCAGATTCCTTGTAATACATTGGACGGTAAAAATCGGGCCCCAAGGTATTCCCCACCAGCCCGCTAAGAAAGACAATGCAGTCCAAGGAAGACCTCTAATCGCTGCGGAACGTCCCGATCTAATAAGACATGGTTTAGTCGATTTTTTGAAACTCATAATTCCTATCGAGAAACAATAGGCGTACTGCACGAAACGACCTCCGTTTTTTAACTCGTCAATTAGTTGCTCACGCGTGAAACCACTCCACTGGTCGGTCATATGCCCCTCCGTGTTCACTCGAGGATGCTGATCTGCTTTGAGGACGACAAAATCGAAAAAAACAGCCTGCTTAGTTATGCGTTCTTGGACTCGGTTGCGACGATGCCAAGACGGTATGAAACCGCTCGCGAGTGTAATCTCGAGGCCGCCGAACGAGTGTGACGTGGTTCACATTAGAAGCGGTGAAACAGCTGAACCGCCCCGGGTTTGCCGGAGGCTCCAACTCCTGAGAGGATGGAGCCGTGACAAGCAAGACGACGAAGAAATTTTCACCCGAGGTCCGGGCCCGTGCGGTTCGGATGGTTCTGGATCACGCCAGCGAGCACCCCTCGCGCCGGGCGGCGGTGTCACTCCGGGCCATTGGAGCGGGCCTCAACGCTGCAGAGATCCCGACAGCCCGCGGCCCGGGCGCCTGGTCAGCGGAGCAGGTTCTGCGGATCCTGGACCGCAGGATTGGTTTGACATCACAGGTGGACCGCTCGCTCGGGCTTATCACCTGCTGAAAAAACTCGATCTCGGGCCTGAGCGCGATTCGGGGCGCGGACCGCACCTCGAGTTCAACGTGGGGTCCCATCCCGGCGACAGCACCCACTATGTCAACGCAAAGGACATGCTGTCGCTGTCCCTTTTGCAGGCGCGTCTCGTCGATCTCAAGCTGCCGATCGAGATCGAAGGCTGGGTAAGATGGTCAGGATGCGAGCAGAAAAACGGCAGCTAGTATCACGAGCCGCCCTACACCTGGAAAGAGGAACAGGAGTTTTATCGTCGTGTAGGCAACGGTCCTGTTGCTATGGTTCGGCCGGCTCCGGTCGTTGCGCCGAAGCAAAAACCGCCGCAGCAACCGCCGGACGGGCGTTCGGCTGTCTGTATAATGGACCGGCCGCCGCACCAGCGTCGGCTACGTACTGTTTTTGATTTCGCCACTCTCAGCCGAATTTCGTGCAAATGCCAGATGTTCGGATGGCAGGGCTTTCGGTTGTCCGATGGACCTCAAGTCCTGCGACACCTTTTTGAGGGAGTTTATTCTGGCATAGATTGCGCCCGGTGAGCGTTTGAGCTTCCGAGCTATCATTCCGACCTTGACACCAGTTTCGGTCAGTTCGCGCAGTTGTTGCTCTTCCGCCCGCGTCCATGAGCGGCCAGCTGGCTGTGGACCTGTCATCCCAAAATCCCCAAACTTAAAAAGCTAATCCAACCGCAATAAGCGATCTACTGCAAGCCGTTCCAAGATCAGAAGGCGCCTTCCTCGGCGCGTTGCATAGCAGGCGACGCCGGTCTCGCCAATCAATGCCAGGCGGTACCGCATGCGGAGGGTCTCGGGGCCCATCCTGGCTGCGCGCGCCGGCGAGAGGCGGCGGGCAGGGGAGGCGCTGAACTACCTCTAGCGCATGCGTCTTGCGGGCTGCCGCCTGTGATGTTGAGATCGATTTTGTCAAGATTTGACGGAACTACCCAGCAGTGCATCCTTTATGGATGCTGTCGCGTATGCGCATTCATTTCAAAGGCTCGAAACTCGCCCGAATGAGCAATGGGACGTATTGCATTATTCGTGACCTGGGGCTGGTCAAGGGCGGGAAGGGAATGAGGCACCATGAAGTGCTTGTAACCTTCAGTCTCAGAGCCTTGTGGACATGGATCAAGTCATTCCGCGTCCGTTCGTGAAGATGCGGTCCTAAACCTACAAGGGCTATGAAGGACGGCGCCCTTCCTGCCCATAAGTTCAGTCGGCGTTTTGGAGAGAAGTCTAGCTGACCATGCGCATTCTGCCGCTAACCATCTGCAATGAAATGTCGCCGTCCCTGTGAACTTTCTGCATGACGGCTTCTGCAAACCTTGGACCTTCGGCGGTCGCCTGCCGTCTCGTCAGCGACTGACATTTGGTTGTCCTTTAATAGCGAAGCCGCCCGTGGGGCGGCGTTGCGGAAATAGTTGTGTGTGCTAGGAAGCCTGCCTCACTAACGAGGAATCAAATGGCTAAGAAAACTAAGAAACGAACACCACGTCCTTGGAGCAAAGAGGACGTTCGCTTGATGAAATCGATGGCGAAGTCAAAAGCCGGCGTTGCCAAGATATCGAAGGCGTTAAAGCGAACGCCAGGTGCGACGACCGTTATGGCTGCGAAGCTAGGTGTGTCGCTTAGTATGCGGAGGTGATATCGCCTGTATCGTCTTAACAACGGCTCGCTTCGGCGGGCCGCTTGTTGGGAAGCCGCCCCACCAGAAGTGGCGTTATAGAAAACCTCGCAGTCGAGCGATTTCAATTATGTATTCAGCGGACAGGACAGCACTAACTAGGTCTGTCTGTGGAGCGGTGTGTATCTCATACAGATGACGCTGGCGGGTCGGCTTGTTCATGAACTGCCGGACACATTCATCCAAGTTACTTTCGACTACGAGGTACGGACGAGCGCCAAGGGCGGCACTAACACGCTCATTATTGAGTGAAGGCCATTTTCTTAGGACTGCCGGAGCGTCGAAATCAATTTGAACGGTATCGGACATAACTCGATTTTCTGCCGTTGCCTCTTCATCTCCGAGGCGAAAGATTAACTAACGTTCATGGCGAGAGGCAGGCCGTGTTAGGCAAGCCGAACGTCTTCGACCGAGTTGCGACTGAGCTCGTTGAAGCCACGGGTGGGTGAGGGGCCATTTTCAGCAAACCGTGAAAACAATAAGCCCCCTACCATCTACGCCCCACCAAAATCGATCAAACATTGACACGTCATTCACCACGAGGTGTCTGCCTTCGAAAGAAAAGCAGACCTTCCGCAACCTGACCTCGACTTCTGCTTTTGACCCCCGAAGCCGACCTGAATGCGGCAACCATCAAAGCCGCCCGTTGCTCATTTTATCGCCGCTTCTCACGGCAGCTAGTTTGCGATAGTTTATCGCGAGCTATCTGCTGCGGCCTCGGAGGGTGCGATGGCGACGCCAGTGACGCGCTATGCCAAGAGCGGAGGTGTTCACATCGCTTACCAAGTCTTTGGCGGTGGTTCCATCGATCTGGTGTTTGCACCAGGCTTCATATCGCACATCGAGAATTACTGGGACCATCCAGAGCTGGCCCGTTGGCTGCTTCGTCTGGGGAGTTTCGCTCGCGTCGTCATATTCGACAAACGTGGGACCGGCCTTTCCGATCCAGTTCCTGAAATTCCTTCGTTGGAGCAGCGCATGGATGATGTCCGTGCGGTGATGGATGCAGTTGGAATTGAGAGCGCAGCGCAGCTCGGCATATCGGAAGGGGGAGCGCTGATGGCTCTGTTTGCCGCAACCTACCCTGAGCGATGTCAACGGCTAGTGCTTTATGGCGCCTTTGCTCGTTGGCCGATCACCGCCGATGCGCTAAAGCCCTACTTGAAATACGTCGATCGAGACTGGGGTACCGGCCGTAGTCTACCAATATGGGCGCCATCGCGTCGGGACGATCCGACCTTGCAGCAATGGTGGGGCCGTTTCGAGCGACTGGGCGCAAGTCCATCAGCCGCCATGGCGGTGTTACAGATGGCTTCTCAAATCGACATCACCGAGATTCTATCCTCGGTCCACGTGCCAACGCTGATCATCCACTGCACAGAAGACACGCTCATCGATGTGGAATGCGGACGCTTTCTTGCCCAACACATTCCAGGGGCACGATTGATCGAATTGCCCGGAGAGGATCACCTCTTTTTCGTGCATGAGAAGATTGGTGACTGCATCGAGGAATTCCTCACCGGATCCATCGCTATCGCAGAAAGCCACCGTGTCCTGGCAACAGTCTTGTTCACAGACATCGTGGGCTCGACCGCGCGGGCAGAGGAGATGGGTGATCAGCGCTGGCACAATGTGCTCGACGCCCACCACACGACGGTACGACGTGAACTCGCACGTTACCGGGGCAACGAAATTAGATCTCTTGGGGACGGATTTCTCGCCACTTTCGACGGTCCGGCACGTGCGGTACGTTGCGCGTGCGCGATTTCCGAGGCTGTTCGCCCGTTCGACATTCAGGTTCGTTGTGGCCTGCATACCGGGGAGGTCGAAACTGCCGGCGATGATGTGCAGGGCATCGCCGTGCACATTGCCTCGCGCGTCTCCGCGCTCGCTGAAGGCGGCGAGATATTGGTGTCAAGGACCGTCAAGGATCTGGTCGCCGGGTCGGGTCTGCACTTCAAGGAGCGGGGAAAACATTCACTCAAGGGACTCCAAGAGCCGATGGAACTCTACGCCGCTTCGCATTGAGCCAGTTTTGCCAATTCTGCTGTTGTGCAAGTTTTCGGATGCCGGCTTGACGAGGCTATCGACGCGCTCCGACGACCGGCGTCCGAAAAGCGCCAAGGCACGAAATCGCGGGAAGTGGGGCACCGGCGGTGCCGCGGGCGCTATGGAGATTTAACCGCGGTACGTGATTTGAGTGCCGGGTAATTTTTCGAAGGGTGTACTGGCCTCGAAGGGATGCACAACTTTGGCGTTATGGCACGAGTGTTGCACAAGTGGGGAAAGCTCCTTTTGCCTCTTATGTGATTTCAAAGAGTTAGGCGTTGTAAAAAGGTCACGTTCGACAACTTCTGCGCGATCAGCCTTGCGACAGCCATGGAGCATCATAGGGCGAACCAATTTTTGAAGACTGCAACAAACCTCAATTTTGTCCAACCGAAACTGTTTCAACCTACTCGTCAAGATGATCACTGCTTCTCCGATTGCACGGTGTTCGTCATTCAAATTCTTGACGATGCAGATGTGGTCTTCCGCATCTCGGACGCGGAATTTGCGGACGTTCTACGTTTCTACCCGCGGCCACCATGCTCGCAGGCAAGCCGCACCGCCTCAACGGGCGAACTATCGCGCAGCGATTTAGTGCTTTGACCCATCTCGGACATTGTGCCGCAGGGTCGCTTCAGCGGCCACCGTTGACAAGCGCGCGAAAAGGGGCGTGGAGTTATCGGACTTGAATAATCGCCGCAATGGGCCTTCTCGCCCGAGAGTCTTCACATCGAGATGTTGTGAGGCCGATGGGAGGTAACCATGAAGAAGTCCACGCTCGCACTGTTACTGCTGGCCTTCACTGCCGATTTTTTGATTCAACTCCCCGCGCGAGTGTTCGCCGGACCTGCTGAGGATGTGCAGGCAGCAATGCAGCTTCTCAAGTCGAAGGCTGCGATGCTGGGTCCACCCAGTGTCAACGGGGACGAGGCAGTCGCCGGCAAGAGTCTCCCAGCTTTACATTTTGGCGCGACCAAGATGAATAACAACTTCGTGCTGGTTGACGATGTCCAGAAGGAAGTGGGGGGGACGGCCACGATCTTTGTTAAGAGCGGCGACGAGTTCGTCCGCGTGGCAACGAACGTCAAGAAGGATGATGGGTCACGGGCGATAGGCACGATTCTTGACCCAAAGGGGAAAGCCATCGCGGCTATTGCGAAGGGCGAAAGCTATTTCGGAGAGGCCGACATTCTGGGCAAGCCTTACGTCACTGGCTATGAACCAATCCGCGATGCAAGCAGCAACGTCATCGGCGTCTATTACGTCGGCTATTTGAAGAACTAGTTAGAGACTTCGTGCTCCGGGTAAACGTGTCGCGGAATTTGCCGCCAGCCGCTCGATCCAAGGAGGAACCAATGAAGCCCATAAACCTGAGCATAATCGCGGGACCCACCGCAGCGATGACACTCGTCAAAACAGCGCTTCTCTCCGGGGTAGTCATGACCTTTGCCCCCGGGGTCGTCCTAGGAGACCCGATCGAAAAGAAGGGGACCACGCCCTACGTGACGCACTTCATTTTTCGGCCGTTGATGAGCATTGACATTGCCGGACTCGGTACGGCCACCACGCTGGAGGCAGTCGGGACGACCCAAAACATGAAGGGAGAGAAGATGCTGGACAAGATGTCAGCACATTGCGCGGCGTTGAACGTTGCGTCCGGCGACAAGAAATATATTGACGGCGCCTGTGTGTTGGCCGACAGCGACGGGGACAAGATTTTCTCGACCTTCGATACTCGAGACCTCGATAAGTCGCAGCCGAAAATGGATTGTGGGACCCATATCATCACCGGCGGCACCGGGAAGTACAAGGGGATCACTGGGAGTGAGCCATTTGCTTGTATAACAATGCCTGCACTGGCTGGTCCGGGCGGCTATTTCGCGATGGACATCCCGCATAACACGACGTGGGAAATCAAATAACAGGAACCTCGATGGTCTTATCGCACGCCCGGCTGCCGGCGCCCGGCCCCAACAACGTTGAATGAGAGCCAAGCCCAACATCCGGGTTATCTTCTTCTGCTGATTTTCATCCGTAGAGCGCAGACTTGCACAGAGCTTGAGAGACATCCTCAGCGTTGTCGATATCGATTTCCCTGCAAACCGCAGGGGGCATCGATGTCCGTTGTTGTGAAGGGTTTCGGATGACGGCCGATCGGGACGATGCGGCGTGCACCGGGGCCGTCGTCCGAAAGCCTCCAATGAAGGAAACCGCGCTGGGGGAACGTGTGGCGGTGCCGCGGGCTTTGACCTATCGGAGCTTGACGCTTGCTGCTGCCGTCATCTGCGAGCACAACTTTTGCGTTATGGCATGAAGGTTGCTAATGGTGGAAAACAGCTTTTGCATTATGTGTAATTTCAAAGGGTTACGTGTGGCAAAAATAGCCCATATTTCAACTTCTGCGTTATGTGCCTGATTGCAAGCTCTGTACCGCATAGGGCGAACCGACATTTCCAAGTTATTGACGCCATCCGGCGAAAATCGTTTTCGCTTTCGTGTTTATACATCACCGGCGGTCATTGCTGCATCTCCGATCGCACCGGTTCGCTTCTTTAAAACCGATCGTTCATGATGCAAATGTCGGCTCGCAACGCCTTCGGCGTGCGCTATGTCTTTGATGGTAGATCCCACGATAGACTTGCTCAACGTTCGTCAGGCTCGCGGATGCTCCTTGGTCCGTCGCCTCCAAGTAACATAAGACGCTTTATCGCTCCATCCGTTGTTGGCACCCCCGCGCCCCACGCCGCAGTGCCCTACCGCGCGAGCGGTTGCGTTCTTTGACCCTAACCGGAAGTCGAGTGACCGCATTTTGCCATGCCACATAACGCTTTTCCCCCAACTATATGTTAGGGTGCGGTCCCTGCGGAGGATGAAATCGATGAGGCGGCGTAACTTCATCGCGGGCGTGTTGGCGGTCGCCGCAAGCAAGCGTGCGGGCGCGCAAACTGGTAAAGGCAGGCGGCTGGCGATCTTCAGCCCGTCCGAGCCTGAAGCGCTAATGAACGAGAACAGCGAGAACCGCTACTATCGCGCGCTGTTCGCCGAACTGAAGCAGCTCGGTTATGCCGAACGCGAAAACCTCAACGTTGATCGGTGGGGCCGGGAGAAGAGCGGTGCAGGCCCCGCCACGCTTGCAATGGAAGTGGTCCGCAGCGCGCCAGACGCCGTTTATATTATCGGACCCGGCGCGCTGTTATTCAAGCAGATCACAACGACGCTGCCGATTGTGGCCCTCACCGGCGATCCGGTTGCGCAAGGTCTGGCCCAGAGCCTCGGCCGGCCCGGCGGGAATATCACCGGCGTCAGCGTCGACACCGGGCCAACTATTCATGGCAAGCGGATCGGGCTATTGCGCGAAGTGCTTCCCCGCCTTTCCCGGTTGGCCTGGCTCATCTCGAAACCACAATGGGAAGGTCAACAGGGAGCCGCGACCCGGACGTTCTGCGAGAGCGAAGGCATCTCGCTGATCCCTTTGGTGGCTCAGGCGCCCGGCAACGAGGTCATCTACCGTGAGGCCATCGCGCAGGTTGCGAGCGAACGTGCCAATGCGATCATGGTTGCCGATAATCCGGACACCATGACGAACCGCGCATTGATCGTGAACCTGGTCCGGGACGCCAACGTGCCGGCAATCTATGCCTTGCCTGAATTCGTGGCCGCCGGCGGCTTAATGGCCTATTCCTTCGACTTGGTCGAACTCAACAAACGCGCGGCCGACAACATCGCGGCAATCCTTCGCGGCGGCAACCCCGCTGAAATACCGTTCTACCAGGCTTCAAAGTTCGAGCTTTCGATCAATTTGAGAACAGCGAAGGCGCAAAAGATCGAGGTGCCCCCGACCTTGCTCGCGAGCGCCGACGAGGTGATCGAATAGGCGAGCCAATGCCGAGCACGCGGGCTAAGGTCCGTTCTCGGAGGCAAAGCGGAAGTGGCACGAGGCAATGGCGACTTCCGTTTTTGACCCCAAACCGGACGTCGATGCCTCGCGAGACCCGCGCTGTATCTGGGTTACTAAAAATGCGGACATCGACAGCCAAAGGTTAAGCTATCTCATCCGTGGCTAGAGGTTGCCGCGAGGCTTTTTCTTGTGCGATAGTTCCTTCCAGCCGCGAGATGTTCTCCAGCAAGCGTTGGCTGGTCAGCACGAGAAAGTAATAACCGAATTGCGGATTTTGAAAGTAGATTTCGAGCAGCCTCTCATAGGTTATAGTCATCACTTGTCCGTCTTCGATGCATTCGACGGTCGCGGTTCGCCGTTTATTGGGAGTAAGGAAACCAAGTTCGCCCATCAGACGTCCCGGCGGAAGTTCGACGTCGATTTCCCTGACCAAAAACTTTCCTGTGACCGTCAAGAACATCTCGGTGGCCGCATCATCCTTCTTGAACAATTTATCGCCCCGGCGATATTTGCGCTCGATCATGAACGGTTTTAGCCATTCCAATGAGGTATCGCCCTCTGTCGCGATGCGTGCCCTCTTGATCAGATTGAGCATTTGGCGGAGGCGAATTGCATTGATCGGCAGGAACAACAGGTACAGGATAAAAGTCCCGACGTTTCCGGAGAGCGCGCCAAAGACGACGAAGAATGTACAGCCGGCCATGTTCGCGACGCGCAGTGGCACCATTGTATGCATCAGCAAGGTTGCTACAAGAAAGATGGCGCCAATCAGAGCGAACATGTTGGCAAGCGTGATGTTGGCCAGCACAATCTCTAGCAACCGGTTGAATAGTGCGTCGTAGGTGATGTTGTTAGGATCGAGACCCATCTGAATCAGAATCTTTGCGATCCTGAGATTGTCCGCAGCCGTATCAAGAATGCGGTTTAGTATGGTCGAAAAATCTGCGCTGCTGATCGAGTTCATCACATACTCCCCGCGCAAAGCCGTTGGTATTCGTCGGATACTAATCGAGGAAAAACCAGTATTTGGTAAGATTGATGGGGCAATCGTCAAATTTCCTCATGGTGCTTTCGGCAATTTGCCCGCTCTCTGGCTTACTCTCGTGTCGGCCCTGAACCTCTTGAGCCTTGGCGCCTAATCTCGAAGGTTACCCCCGATGTCCGCTGTTGGCAGATAGTGTTGCAAAACTCTTCTTGCAGCAACGAGCACAAATTTTCCGGGCCGCTGGTGCGGCGATCAGACAATTATGTGAGGGACCACATGATCGAGCGACGAACTCATGGGCGAGGTCTGTAACGAATCTGAGGTCACTTTGGCCTGCGATTGGCTCTTGTTTCGTCTTTTGGCGGGAAATTATCCGCCCGGCATTTTAGGAGTTTTGCAACACTATCGGCACGAAACGGACCTGCCAAATGCGTCAGGCGATGTCTGCTCCTGTGGGATTGGCCGACATCCCGGTTACTGAGATTTAGTTCCGAGATTGGTCGCGACATCGACGCCATTTTCGACGGTGATCGCGTGTACCGGACCGCCGCTCGCGCTGAGAAGGTCAGTCAGATCTGTAATCAGGGCTCCGCGCTCGGGGGTGAGCCCTCGTAGTCTTACGGACTTCATCAACCTTGGCGATAACATCCGAATCGTGCAGATTGTCGTTGCGCTCCGGTTTTGGAGCGGTTTCCTCCCTAGACTTCGCCCGCCCAAGTCGGCGGGTGCTCTTTTCAAAGAACTTGTTTTTTGAGGCGAGGCGGAAGAAGTCGTCAGCATGGATTTCGTGCGCGAGGAAGATCATCGCCTATCCGCTCCGGTATATGCAAATCAAAGGGAGCGACCAAGGACTCTTGCACGACCGCCCTCGGGAAGGATCGTCTGATGGAACACGGTGCGATCGGTAGTAATGTTCTGCCGATCATCCATCAATCCACAGCGCGCGCCAAGACGCTGCAGGTCAGCGCCGATGCGATTAATGATCGAGGCGCCGCGACGGGGCGCGGCGGATCTTGGACGCCGTCGAACGCGACGAACATCATCACGCGATCGGAGGGCTGACGCTCTCGCGCTCGACGCGCCGGCCGGCGCGATCACGAGGCCCCCCAGCGGGGGGTGGGTGAGGGGCCAGAATTCGAGTTGGGGGAGAACTAAAAGGCCCCCACCAAATGCGGACAATTTTGATGATCAAACACCAACGCCACATTCACGACGGATGTTCGCTTTGCTGGGGTAGAAGGGACATGCTTTGGGCCACCGGGGACTTCCGAAGATGACCCCGAAGCGGAAGTCAGATTTGTCAATCGATATCCTTGTCCGTCAGCAGCACCTCAGCTGCGCCCGCAAAGCCCTGCCCGTTCCGCCGGCGCAGCCGTTGGACACTAGGCAGCGCGAACGTAGCCGTAGCGCAGGTTCGATGGTTCCTTGGCCGCCAACGCATACTCGTTCTTGAGCGCCGCGAGGCGGTCCTCGGAAAAGACCGGCATCTTGGTGTTGTCAGCCGCCTTCACCTTGATCTTGTAGAACCTGATTGCGTTGCCGGCGAAGATCAGCTGCTTGGTGGCGCTGTTGGCATCGCCGAGCGGCGCAAATGCGTACTTCTTCTGCATCTCCTCTGGGATTTCGAGCCGGCGCAGCGCCTCGATCTGCCACTGCGGTGAGCCGTACCAGACCGAGTCCGTGCCCCACATGACGTGGTCGACCCCCATGCCCTTGATCAGAGTGCCGACCAGCGCGGCGCAGAATTTTGGATGCGCCACCGCCGAGTTGGCAAAGGACGTGCCTAGCTCGGCATAGACATTGGTGACGCCGAACTTCTGCGGGATTTCCGCGAGATCCGTGGCCCACTGGATGCGGCCGGTCTCCTCGAAGTCTGCCCACGCCTTGTCCGGCAGCTCGAGGAACGGTCGCAGCGCAGAGTGATAGATCACGAAGTTCATCTGCGGCCAATCCTTCGCGGCCTTTCCGATGTCCCACGCGGTTGCGTATTCCCACACCCCGGCGAACGACTTCTCGTAGTCAGGCGGCAGCAGCCCCTTGTGAATGCACAGCGTGTTGATGCCGGCCTTCACCGCCTTCTCGTAGAACGGATACATTACCTGATCGTCATCGAGCCGCCACGGGAACTTCGAGGGCGCCAGCGGGTCGCCGATCGTGTAGGACTTCCAGGAGTCCGGCTTGTACACCTCGATCGCCTTGTCGACCTCCTCCATCCAGCCGGGCTGCTTGGGGGTGAGCACGCTGTGCGCCAGCAGGCGGCGCGAGCCGGCGAAGTCGTTGATCAGCTCGCGCGCCTTGACGATCTGCTCGTTGGACAGGAGCCACCAACTCGGGTCGTCGAACGGCGCGCCGCTCAAGAGCGCCATGTTGGTGTCGCTGTCGTAGTAGACCTCTTTCACATAGTTCTGGAACTTGTAGCGGGCAAGCGAGGAGACACCTTCCTCCTTCATCTTCGGGTTCCAGTGCTGGCTCGCAAAGTCCGCCAGCCCGAGGAGCTCCTTGTGGTCGAAGTCGTCGCGCACGAAATGGGTCTGCACGTCGAAGATGAACTGGTCGGCGAGGCTCTGCGCCCGGGCCCGCATCAGTTCGGGTTCGCGGGCCTCGGCAGGTGCAACCTGGAAAACGTTGCCGTAGATGTCGTTCATGGCAAGGAATGCCGCCGCCATGCCGCAGCTCGTGTGCAGGAACTGCCGGCGGCTCAGGCCGAGGTGCTTGCCGTTCAAGTCGGCGAGCTCGTTGATCCGCACCTCGACCTTCTTCTGGGTGGCGCTCTGGGGAAGCGGGAGATACTCGCCGTTGGACACGATCTGGGTCGGAATCGGCGTTGCCGCCGATGCCGTCTCGGCGCCAGCGACGAGGCGCTGTTCTCGTTCACTAAGCCAGGTGCTCATCGTTCTCCTCCCTTGTTCGTGTTCGACCGGTGCTGGTCGTTGCGCGCATCAGGCTGCGCGCGTTTGGCCCACCCCTCATCAGTTAGGTGGACCGACTCGGCATACCCTCCCGTCTTCAGCTCCCCATGAAGCCCTTCACACTCGCCTTACTTCCAGGCGCGAGCGTCTTCTCTATCGCTTCACCATGCGAGAGCGCAGGCCTGCCGAGCTATGGCCCAAAGTTGGTGACGGCGTGAATCGGGAAGGCGGCATATCGTGGGGGTGTTCAACGCCTCCACTTCTCCACCAAAGGAGCGATATGCCGTGTCTAAGGATACCGTCGTAAAACTGATTCAGCCAGGAACTTTCAGCGACCAACTCACCGACATTTTGCGCGATGGGGCGCGTGCCCTTCTCGCCCAGGCGGTGGAGGCCGAGGTCGCCGGGTTTCTTTCCAAGCATGCCGATTTGAAGACCGAGGATGGCCACCAACGCGTGGTGCGCCACGGTCATCTGCCCGAGCGCGAGGTGATGACGGGCATCGGCGCGGTCCCGGTGCGCCAGCCCCGCGTGCGCGATCGCGAGGCCGCAGCCGGCGATCCCCGCCGCATCCGCTTCTCGCCATCGATCTTGCCGCCCTATATGCGCCGCTCGAAGTCGATCGAGACGCTGCTACCGATCCTCTACCTGAAGGGCATCTCGACCGGCGATTTCTCGGACGCTCTGGCGGCCTTGCTCGGCAAGGATGCGCCCGGCCTCTCGGCCAGCGCCATCGGCCGCCTGAAGGACGGCTGGCAGGATGATCATGCCCAGTGGCGCAAGCGTGATTTGTCGGGCAAGCGCTACGTGTACGTCTGGGCGGACGGCATCCACCTCGAGGCGCGGCTGGAAGATGAAAAGCAGTGCATCCTGGTGCTGATCGGCGCGACGCCCGAGGGCAAGAAAGAGCTCGTCGGGTTCACCGATGGCGCTCGGGAAAGTGCGCAGGATTGGCGCGATCTGCTGCTGGATCTGAAGCGATGCGGGCTCGATGCCCGGCCCGAGCTGATGATCGCCGACGGCGCGCTCGGCTTCTGGAAAGCGGCCGGCGAGGTCTGGCCGAAAGCACGCGAGCAGCGCTGTTGGGTGCACAAGACGGCGAACGTGCTGGGCAAATTACCCAAGAGTGTGCAACCAAAGGCCAAGCGGGCGCTGCAGGAAATCTGGATGGCCGAGACCAAGGCCAATGCCGAAGTCGCCTTCGACGCCTTCATCGAAAGCTACACGCCGAAATACCAGAAGGCCGTCGATTGTCTGACGAAGGATCGCGACCTGCTGCTCGCCTTCTACGACTTCCCGGCCGAGCATTGGAAGCACCTGCGCACCACCAACCCGATTGAAAGCACTTTCGCGACCGTCCGCCACCGCACGATCCGATCGAAAGGCTGCCTCTCAAACAAGACCGCTCTCGCCATGGTATTCAAGCTGGTCGAAGGGGCGCAACGATCCTGGCGACGGCTCGACGGACATGCACACTTGCCAAAGATCATTCTCGGTGTGAAATTCACCGACGGGATCGAGGTCACCGCCAAGCTGGCCGCCCCTCAGCCCGCAACCGCCGCCGCCTGACTGATCAGGCCGTCACCAAAAATTGGCGATAGCTCCAGGCCCGCTCGAAAAACGACTTGCGGTGGCGGCGCATCATCGCGGAATTCAATGCTCAAACTTCTATTAGCGCAAGCGATGTATTTCGACAGTCATCGCTCTCTGCTCTGCTCCTTTTCAGTAATGCCGCTCATGGCACAAATGCGAACTACTGACTGCATTGAGTAATGTCCGCGTTCGAGGGCAAAGCGGAAAACATATGCTCGCACTGAGTTCTTCTCATTTTGAGCCTGAACGGACGTCGGGTTGTCGCTAAATGACCGGTAAGTGAGGCCACCTAGCCCTTACTGTGTGCTAATTTGAGCCGGCACGATCCACTGCATTCAGCCCGGAACCGTTGCACCATGACCGATTATCATAATCCGGCGTGGACCAAGGAAAGCCGCTTCCGCGGTGCCTTCGACGATGTGATCATCATCCCACTCGTTCTTATAGCGCTCGCCGCCAACAAAATCCTGCGTTTCATCCTTTCGATTCTGATGCGGCTGCTCGACTACGCCTTCCCTTTGGCAATGCAGATCGTCTGGCTTCCGCTCTTCGCGGCCAGGGTTCTTGGCAATGTCATCGTTACTGCCATAAGCGGCGCGTTGCGTCTTGTTCCGCTTTCCGAGACGAATCGTCGACGCTGGAGCATATCGATACGCCGGAACTGGTCGCGGCTTCGGCGGAAGATTAGCTATCGGGCGTTCGAACGAGCCGTGCATACCGCCTTTGAGAGCGGCATGGCATGGGTGTTCCGGAAATGCCGGCATCTCACGCCGAACACCGCACTGCTCGTGATTCTGGGCGCGATATTTTGGCTCCCGATCTCTCTCGGAGCCGCAACGGCGATGCACGCGATATTGTTGGCGAAGGTCACATTCTGGCCGGCGTGGATGCAACTCTTGCATCCGGTGGCAACGGTCATCGCGAAGAGCAAGCTCTTGGTGCTGCCGGTGTACCCCGCCGCCTGGCCACAGGCCAAAAAACATCCGATCGTTCAGCTCGCATTCAAGGGCTATGAAACCTTCAAGCGCATGTATGTGATCAAAAAGGTCGGTTTTCGCTATCGGCAGGCAGAGATCGTCGGGATCGCAGCGGTTGAGAGGCTCGAACGCGCCATCGGCATCGAGTCGGCGGTGAGGTGGTTGCGCAAGGCGCACGTTGCCGAACATTTCGGCGTCGAAAAGCCCACCCAGAAATTGCAATCGTTCTTCTTGCGATGGTCAATCAAGTTCTCAGCAGAATACTACGAAGCGAAAGAACAGCAAGCCTCAGATGTCCTGTCATTAAGCAGCAGCAAGCTACGAACGCTGAGGTGATCGTCAATCTCAAAACCGTTGCGATACCCGGCATCACCTTGAAGCGTTGTCCGCTGCTCGATTGCGCCGGGATCGAACAACTGACGGACTACGGTTAGTTAGCCAAATGCCGCTTTTGGCCCATCGCGTCATTTCGCGGCGATGCAGCGCTTCGGTCGCTTTCGGACCGGAGCGGACATTAGATGGCAGGCAGGGCCGACTGGATCAGTCGAGAATGACCCAATTGAGACATTGGTCATTTCAGTCGTGACACCGAATCGACGCTTGCAGTGACCTAGCTGTCGTAAAGGACAGTGTGACTGTCACACCCAGTGGTGAGAGGGACGAGGTGTCGAGCGCACGCATCTATGCTGGCTTTCGCTGAGGGACAGATACCGACCAACGTATGACCAGGCGGTGCCGGGCCATCAGTGGTTGCAGCTAATAGTCCTGCAGAGCGGCGAACGCCCGCCGGCCTTTCTCTTTTGAGGATGCGATGACGTTCAGCATTCATGCGAGGAAGGAGGACGGGAAACCGTCGTTGCGAGCCACGTCAGTCCAATGCTGGCGGTTGCGAAAGCTCGCACCCTAGTTACGGCCGGATGGCAGGTGCAGATCACCGACGAGTACGGCAAGATATTTCGGCCTAAGTGTCTGTCCTGGAAGTTCTTGAATCGGATGAATCATTTGTGATTCAAGGGTGGTGGCCTGATTCGTAGGAGCCGCCCATGTGGACGACGAACAACCGCGCTCGTTATGATCGTAGCTTCTTGCGCTATCCCAGCGATCTGACTGATGACGAATGGGCGCTTGTTGAGCCGCTGATCCCGCCCGCCAAGCGCGGCGGCGACAAGCGCACGGTGATCATGCGCGAGGTGGTGAACGGCCTCATGTATATTCTGTCGACAGGTTGCCAGTGGCGGGCCATTCCGAAAGACCTGCCGCCGCGTTCGACCATCCATGGATATTTCGATCTGTGGAGCTGGGATGGCACGCTCGATCGCATCCATCACATGCTCTATGTGAAATGTCGCGAAGCGCTTGGCCGGGAAGCCAGTCCCACCGCCGCCGTCATCGACAGCCAGAGCGTCAAAAGCGCTGAAAAAGGGGGTCTTCGATCGATCCGCCGGGTTACGATGCGGGAAAAAAGATCAAGGGCAAGAAGCGCCACATTCTCGTCGATACGCAAGGCCTGCTGATCCACGCCATCGTGCACGCCGCCGACATTCAGGATCGCGATGGCGGCGAACTCGTCATGGCGACGCTATTCGGTCTTTATCCATTCCTGCTGAGGCTCTACGCCGATGGTGGCTATCAAGGCCCCTTGTTTCGCCGCGCTATGGCAAAAATAATGGCGCAAGTAAATGTCGAAATCGTCAAGCGATCCGATCACGCGAAGGGCTTCATCGTCTTGCCCAAGCGATGGGTCGTCGAGCGCACGTTCGCGTGGCTTGGACGATGCAGGCGCCTGGCCAAGGATTGGGAAAATCTCAACCGCCGAGGCCTCGCATTCCTACGTCTCGCGTCGATCAGGCTCATGCTGAGAAAGCTATGCAATCCAACATGATCTTTCCGGACAGACTCTAACAGGTTCGAGGAGCTACTCAGATTTTACCGAAAGCCTCCGATTAGGTTTTGAGCGTCCGCGCTGCTTCGGCGTCGCGAGCCAATCGCTCCGCCTTTAACCGCTCGTGGTTTGCATGGAACGCCTTTTGAGTGCGTTCATACTCGGCCATCGCTACCTTGACGTCCGCCTCCTTGAAGGCTTTTCGTGCCTCACGCTCGGCCGCGGTGGGCACCTTCCGTTCGTATGTGTAATCCCTCATTTCCTCCTCCTTTTGCGTTTGATTACTACGCAATGTTTTGTCGATGGGTCGAAAGTCGCATCGGAGTTTCCCGGGAGCTCAAGGCCTAATTTGCCCTTTTGTGTTTACACTTAACTACGTCGGCGAGTGCAAATCGCCTTGAAGCCAGCGTCCAAGAGCCTTGGACTTCATAGGATCTTCATACGCGGCCAGGGCTGTAACTACGCGATTGCAGATAGCGCACTCAAACGTATGCAAGTCGACGCCTGGGCGTGCTGGCTCGATGCAGGTAAGCATCATCTCGGCCTTGCACTTCGGACAGGCGGGGCGCCCAAATGCAACCGGCGGAATGGCGGACGACATGCGTTGAGATTGGGGCATATGATGCCTCCCTAGAATAGGCGGGAGCGCAACACTCTCTGTCACCGGTGGATGCCCGTGATGCAGCGGTGATGGAGCTTTATGGATCCCGATCGAACCAAATAGCCAGTTAATTCGTGTTCGGTTGCCGATTAGTGGTTACAGAGCGATTCAAGGGTCAAAACAGGGCCAGCGCGCCATCCGCGGTGCGATCAGGACGCTAAATATTTCGGATTGGGACGGAACGATTCACCTGGGCTGGTCTTGGTCCTCAGCAATCGGCGATCCTATCTCCGAAAGCCAAGCCACCGACCGGTCGACATTTTACCCAATGCCCGGCGGGAGGTCTCAAACGGCCTCAGATGTGCGCACACTGAGGCCGTTTTGCTTGTTCAATGACCCATCTGCGACATTGGGCAGCACTCAAGAAAGTGCACGATCTCACTTGATCGGCGGAATGGTTCGCCCAGGCGGCGATGTCCTGAGCCTACGCGCTAATGTTCAACTGCCGCAGCACGTCAGCGATGAGTTGCTTCACGTCCTGATGGCCACCGTTGTTGAAGGTGATGCGCGTGCCTTGTCCGTCGGGCAGTGGTGTGGCGGTCACGATCCTATCCGTGTTGATGACGATGGGCTGATCGTCCGGTTGCGTGAACTGCACGAATGCCATGAAAGATCGATCCTGCCTGTTGGGCGCGCGAGCCGCGCGCGGCGCCCCGAAACCTGCGACGCGCGGGCGTCAAGGTCAAGCCTGTGTACCGAAAACGTAAAGGCGAGGCGCTTCAAATGGCTTGCGGCGTTTGTACCCGCTCCACCCGATGCGCCGCCTCGCTTCCCGGGGAGGGCAGCACTCATCTACGCGGTCGCGGAATGACCGCTGTTGTGCAGGTTTTCGGATGCCGGGATGCCGAGATCCTGCCCAGCCTCGGACAGCCGGCATCCGAAAACCTGCACAATAGGCGACAAGCCCCGGCTATTCGATCAGCTCGTCGGCGCGGGCGAGAAGCGCGGGCGGCACTTCGAGGCCGAGCGCTTTCGCGGTCTTGAGGTTGATGACCAGTTGGAAACGAGTTGGCTGCTCGACCGGCAAATCGGCGGGCTGGGCGCCTTTGAGGATTTTGTCGACGTACACGGCAGCCTTGTGAAAAAGGTCCGCATATATCGCGGAGTACGCCATCAGCCCGCCTTGGTCGGCGAACCAGCGCGGCACGGAAACCGCCGGCACGCGGTGTTGCAGCGCCAGCTCGGCGGCGCGCTTGCTCGGCAGGCTGGGCTGAACGATGATGGCGGGGGGCCGGTCTCTCTCCATCGCGGCGAAAGCGCTCTCGAATTCCTCATTGTTGCTAATCCTGATAGGCTTGATTGCGGTTCCGGTGGCTTCGCCGCCAAGCTGGATCTGTTCGAGGAAAGGTTTGGAGAAGGGATCGGTCGCGTTGACCAGAGCGGTGACCCGGCGCGCCGACGGCAGCATGTCGCGGATCAATTGGACGCTTTTGCCGGCCAGTTCGGCGGTTACGCTCGCGATGCCGGTGACATTTCCACCCGGTCGGGCAAGGCTCATGACAAGGCCCGTGCCGATCGGATCTCCGGTCTCGGCCATCACGATCGGGATTTCCCGCGTCGCTTGCTTTGCAGCCACAGCGGTGGGCGTAAACCAAGTGACGATGACATCGACCTTGAGACGAACTAGCTCAGCTGCAAGTTCGGGAAGCCGGTCGATCTGTCCTTCCGCCGACCGAAACTCAAATCGAATGTTCTGCCCCTCGATATACCCCAGATCGCGTAGTCCCTGCCGAAACTCCCGCCAGAATTCTTCCGGGCTTATATTGCCGATAACCAGCGCGCCGATGGTCGGCACCTCCGGCTGCTGCGCGCGCGCCGCGAGCGGCCACGCAATCGCCGCGCCGCCCAGTGTGAATATGAATTCTCGCCGTCGGATGTGGATTGCCATGCTAACCCTCCCACCGGAGGTCGTATGCACGCAATAGAGGGGACGATATCACGTTTCAGCGAAGGAACAAACAATGCTTGTGCGCTGCGATGCGTTCCTGATCAATCATCGGATATCGTCCCCGTTCTAGCACGTACCCCTGGCTGTCGACCACCCTTGCCATTCACTGTGATCGGAACGTAAATGCAAAACGACCTTCGGCATCGGTCAGCTTGATCGCTAGCAGCATCGTGTCAGGATATTCCTCGCCGTGATCCATGGTTTCGAAACGAAGCCCAGTGCCATCCAAATGCGGGGCCAGTGGGCGTTTGTCGGCTGTCATCTCTTCAAATTTGTGAGCGATTTTCATCGGAGGTCTCCCGGATGCCCCTCTTACTCGGAACAAAATTCTGGCACTAGTAGACGCGGTATCGGCGGTGGCGTGGCCTCAGCGGCCCTTCGCGCGTGTTTGCGAAATATGGATTGACTACGCATTGCGCCGCGCGGCCCGACGCCGACATGGCGCACTGAGGCAGTGATGTGTACCGACACTCGTAATAGTTGGCCCCCAGGGTATAAACGTGTAGGCAAACCGGGTAGGCCGGATCGTAGGTTTGAGCCCGCGCCCCCGCCACAGAGGCGCCCCCGATCACCAAAACCGTCAAAGCCAGATTGCGCATCAGAACCTCCCTTCGGATCGGCGACTGCGGTTGGGTCATCGCTCCCGCTTTAATTTCCGTTTTGCCCAATGTGTATCCTTCGGCGACGAATTAAAGACCCCCTCGACGTGGCGGTTCAAATCCACGCATGACGCCAATGCGTGTGAACATTGACGGTCCGCCATTCTCCGCAACTAATATCAGCGCTTCCATCGCGGCCTGCCATTTCGGTTCATCGTGTTCGGCTTTTGGCAGAGCGATGATGTATTCGGCGGCCTGCTTTAGCGTGGTCAGCTTGCGGCCATCGGGGATCAAAATCGGGTCTTCAAAGCGACGGGACCAACCAGACTGACGCACAATTAAAACCCCCAATTTTATTTCTGACGGTGAGCAATATTGAACTGCGCAGCCGACGCGAACCCATTTTATAAATGCTACTTGCGGTGAATTTCCTGTTCGGGCTTTAGCCCGCCTTGCCTGCAAAGGGGGTCTGCCTGATTGCAGGAAGTGATTAGCGTCGCCACCGAAAACATCATGATCACAATAAAGGCCGCGCTGAGAACCAGTCCGGCAATCAGAATGAGATAGCCTCGTTTGCTCAAATCGAACATCGTGGCGAAGTTTATCGCTACTCCGCACCATCGGCCAGCAAAACAATCCGCGTTCCAGATGGATCGATCTCAAACCATTTTTGCGCGGCGGCGTGTTTCATCCCGATTGAATATTCCTCGACACTGCCACCGGCTTGCGTGAATTCAGTGTTCGTTGCGCCGGTGTAGGCATGGGGCAGGCCGCTCTCATTAATCGATCCGCGAACGATGTCGAGCAGCTTGCGCGCTGCGGCGTCGGGATCACTGAATGGTCTGTCGCCGATAAATTTCATGCCGCCGCCCGATCTTCCTTGTCCGCACCACGCGCAACGATCTTCAAAGCATCATCCCGTAGCGGTCGCTGCAACGCTTTCGCTTCATCCCACGGCGCGCGTAGCCACCCGTCGCGGTCCTCATCGGTCGTCAAGATCACCGGCATGGCCTTGGGGTGGATCGGTTCGACGACCGCGTTCGGTGAGGTCGTGAGGAAACCATAAACGAGGTGAGGGCCGGGGATCGGCTTGGATTTCGTGCCACGGTCGCCCTTGAACTCGGTCCAAATGCCGGCGAAGGCGCAGAGCGGCCGATCGTCGTTCAGCGCGAACCAGACCACGTCTTTCTTTTTCGTCTCCGGGTTCGGCTCCGGTGCATATTCGGCGAAGCTGTTGAAGGGCACCAGGCAGCGGTTCCCCGGCTTCAGCCAGCCCCGCCAATGCGGCGAGGAGGTGTTGCGGATGTTGGTGACAGGCGGTCCGCCGGTCCTCGGAGGCGGCGGCATTCCCCAACGCATCAAGATCATCTCGCGCTCATCGCCTGCATTGCGGATTACGGGCGCGGGATAGTCCGGAAAAACGCCGGGCATCGGGGGCAGGTTGCCGACGTAACGATTGATCACGCGGAAGAGGGCGCGGATGGCCTCCTGGTTCGTGGTGATCGAATAGAGATTGCACATGCTGTGGTCCTAAGGATGGGCGTTCGCATCGTCCGAACAATCGGCGAGGCGTCCGCCTGCTCGGATGCACGCTCGGTATAACCACGGTTCAACGTAATCGACGACCTGCAGCAGGGCCTCGGTCGCGTTTCGCCAAGGTGTGGCGTTCTGCTTCGCCTTCGGCAGCGATTGGAAATATTCGCCCGCGTCCATCAGTGTGACGAGCTGGCGGCCGTTCGGTAGCGGGATCGGATCGAAGAACTCGCGCTGCCATCCCGCTTTGGCCATCAGCGCCGGATGCCGTCGACCTGATGCGCGGTCGTTATGTGCGGAACATGCACGAGCGTGTGCTCGAGCCGGTGGCTGTCGAACGTCTCGCCGCAGGGGCAGCGCATCATGCTGTTGGGCCGCTGCGATGAAAAGCGCTCGCCGCGTTCCCACATGGCGTATTTTCGCGTCGTCCAGTCGCGCTGATCGCGGTACGCCTTGAAATCGGGCTCGGTTCGGTTCGATAGAAACACGTTCCAAGCGGCTTCGAATTCGGAGCGAGCCAGGTCGAAGGTTTCCGCGGTACCGCTCCGGATTTCGCCGGGCTGCGAGCCGGGATAAAAGCCGGCCATCCATTCCCGCTGATCGGTTTCGACCGGGCATCCATTGCGCCGCGCGATCGTGCCGGCGTGCACATCACCGAAATAGACGTGCCAGCAGTCGGAGCGTTCCGCATAACGGCGGCGGGTGAGTTCTGGCATGCCGGCATCAAAGCGCGGCGCCGGCCGTTAAGCAATCGCACCAGATGTTGGGGCAGAAAACTGGTCCGACCCGCCGCCGGTTCTGGGTTGAGACACGGCAGCGGATCGCGCAGCGCGCGACTATTCGACTTTCTTCAATACGGCAATCGCGAAGACCTTCATGCTCTCTTTGGAGCCATCGAACCAAACGCAGTTCGCTCCCTGGCCGATCCCCGGGTAGGTGCCCATCTTTTGGACCGACATTTTCGGACCGCCAGACTTCAACTGGACCACATCTCCCGCTTTAATCTCGTCTGCCATTTCTTCCCCACAGATCGCGCTGATTCGCGATTCGCTGGAGGATGACACGCCTGACGCGTGTGCAGCAGAAAATACTCGCTTATCCCGGTTATTCACGGAGCGGCTCAATACTCTTCGCCTGCACGAAGCTGAGGCGAGATATCGCGGCCGGGTCGGCAGATGCTTTATTCGGCGCTAGTTTTGACAATGCGCGCGGCGTGAGCGCACGAGCGGCGAGTGAGCCCCTCTAGATCTTGAGGCCAGTTCGCTCTTCGATTTGTTTTTTTATAAATCCCTTAGCAAGTTCTTTGATTATTTCGACGGTCCAACTTCCAATCCCGTCCGCGGTGTCTTTCGTCAATCGCCACACCTCATCATTCTTAATGGAGTCGAGCAGATCATGACCTTCCCAGGTCAAGCCAGCAAACCTAAGTCGATTGTCCATGCCGTTTTTGCCCGGGGAATTAAACATACCTTTTTGCTGCAATAGGCCTAGATGATAGTTGATCTGATTGACGTCCCGCCCGGGAATGCCAACGCCCTCGGTCGACCCGTCGATCAACATGATCTGGCCAGGCCAAATTTCAAGTGCCTCGAGGCGAAGCAACAGGGTACGGATCAACTCCATGTCTCTTTTCATTGCGGCACCCCGGTTCTCTCAATTGGCAATTTTCGACGCCATTGATCGGTTTGATGCGGGCATCAGCGGTGCATAATCAATAGCTGCTCAAACCCGGACGTTCGGATCGTCGTAAGGGAGTCCGCGTTCCGTCACCTGCAGGTATTCACGGACGGCCGATGCCTTGCTGACGAGATCGCGAATTCGGCTGGCGTAATGGTGTTCATGCGAGTTCACGCTTTTGACGTCTCGCATATAGTCGCCCATTGCCTCGGCACTAAAAGCCGGATTCTCAACAACCTCATGAAGACAGCGGAAAAACCGCTTGTCATCGAGGGGATGCGACGTGTGCCAGGTTTCGACGCGAAGGAAGGTATCGAAGATTTCGTATTTCATGTGATCATACCAGCCGTTTTACAATTGCGCATCCGCGCGTTCGAGCACGTTCGAAAACTCGCGCGAGCTCCGGATCGTCATCGAGCGCGGAGCGTTCATTGAACTTCTCGTCCTCACGCCAACGGGCACCCGGCATTGGTTCTGGCAAATTCGCTGGATCTTCCGCATAGGCGACTTGGTTTGTAACGCGGCCAAAGTCCAAGCCTTCCAAGAATTTTCGCATTACTTGCCCTTCTACAGCGATTCGCGATCAGGTTGCACCATTGCATGACAGCTTCGGGGTGGGAGTCGCAGGTCCGTTTCGTGAGCGGAAACTTGAGCGGGATCCCGCCGGCAGCCAGATGCTTTACCCGGCGCTAGTCTTGTCAATGCGTTAGCTTGTCGTGAATTTTGAGCAGGTAAGGCTTTTAGCTTGCGGCTTTTTTTACCGCCCCCACCAAGAGCTCTTTGAAGCGCGCAGTTGTGTCTGGATCAGAGATCTTGCCGAGCTCATTCCCGCCGTAGCCGCCGTGGGTGACGGTACCGAGCGTTCCATCAAGAGCAATTTTAAAAATGATCGTTTGCCCGTTGCCCCGCGCCTGTACGGTAACGTTATAGACGCCGGGTTGGGCATTCATGCTCTGGGTTTGCCCCCCGATGTCCTTTAAGGCTTCATCAGTGTCTTTTAGTATAGGATAATACACCTGTTTTTCCCAGCTTCGAACGTCCGCTGTCCACTTTTGCAGTTGCTCTTGGCGCTCTGTGGCGTGCTGTTCTTTATTCTTCTCTTTCGCGTCCTTCTCCGCTTGGGTTTCGGAAATTGCTTTTTTGAACTCGTTCATAGTCATCCCTCCTTGGCAAAACTTGTTCGCGCGCACGTCACCCGAAATAAAACGCAGGCTTTCCATTGACTGTGTAAACCCAATCCTCCGCGACATAGTATTCGGCCTTGCCGCTTTTGATGTCATGCCACCGGCCGGCTCATTACAGGAACAGGAATTGGCTCACCCGACAACCCGGTGAGCCAAAATGACGAGCAAGACATTGAAATTGTTAGGATAGGAAAATGAAGTGGCGATCCCAGCAGAACTAGCACAGCGGCGGAAATCAACAAGTTAGACTGGCAAACCGGCACAAGCGCTGCCATTGAACCCAAAGGCATTTCCGCAGAGCTGGCAAACGTCATCGAAGGCCAACAGCTCGGTGTGGTCGGCCGCGCCATCTATGACACCATCAATACCTGTTCCGACATTCATCATCTGGACGAGGCCGCCCGGCTGCTCTGGAAGGGTTATGGCGAGGGGGCAATCGGCGATGCAGAGGCGACCTACCTTTCGTCCTGTATTGACCGCCGCCGTCCCATGGGCCGCCGCACTGCGCCTGGACACACCACCCAGCCTGGACGGCTCAATGGCCGAATAATGGGTCGGTTCGCGTCCCGGCAGCGCCAGCGGTCTCCGGATCGCAAGGCGTCACGCGACCGTCGCCGGATGCTGGGCGGTTCCAGCGCGCTCCCTGACAACCTGCGTCACCACTACACGGAAGGGCAGCGCGCCGTCCTGTGCATCGTTGCTGGCGAGGTCAGGGTGGTCCGTTTTCACCCGCGATGCCCTTGGCTCGGTGACGGCGGATTGATTGAGTACCGGCCCGCAATGATCTTGGCATCCGGCGACAATTCCGTCGCGCCGCTTTCTCGACCGTGATCGGCATTATTGTCGGGGCGCAGTCGGAGCCACCGTTGCCGCAGGCGGTCGCGCGAAGACGACGCGCTCCAATTATGAGGCCATCTCCTTCTGTCTTGGCCGCGACCTCGCCACCGGTGAGAAAACTCCCGAGGGACCGCTGCGGGTCCTGCTCTTGAACGGGGAGGAGGACCAGGATGAACTCGACCGGCGCGTCGCAGCCACCTGCCAGCACTACGGCGTAAAGGAAACAGATTTGGCCGGTCGACTGTTTGTTCAGAGCGTCCGCGACAACCCGCTGAGGATCGCGAAACTTCCCAAGGGCTCAGCCCAGGCCGAGGTCGATGCGGCGATCATGGAGAAGATCGAGACCCTCATCACGGCGCGCAACATTGACGTCTTCATGGTCGACCCGCTGATCTCGTTTCATGCCGTAACCGAGAACAGCAATGAGCAGATGGATGTTGTCATCAAGCAAGGGTTCGGCGTCATTGCGCGGCGGACACGGACCGCCTGCGAGGTCTTCCACCATCCCGGCAAGCCCAAGCAGGGCCAGGCCGATACCGCCGTCGAAGACGGACGCGGTGCCTCGGCAATCCTTTGGGCCGTCCGTTCAGCCAGGGTGCTGAACTTCATGTCGCCCGATGAAGCCAAGAAACTCGGCATCCCCGGTGATGAGCGTCGGACCTATATCAGGATCGCCAACGGAAAGGCCAACATGGGCCAGGTCGGCAAGGCAAAATGGATGCGCCTGGTCATCGAACGACTGCCCAATGGCGACGAGGTTGCCGTCTCCAGTTCATGGACGCCGCCAAACCCCTTCGACGGCGTCGCAACACGCGACATGGAACTGGCGGAAAAACTGGCGGCAACTGGAGAATACCGCGCCGATAGCCGCTCACCAAAGTGGTTCGGGTATGCCATCGCCGAGCATCTGCACATCACCGTCTCCTATGGCGCGGACAACGACCCGAAAGACGTCGCGCGTCTCAGCGCAATCATAAAAACGTGGATCACGAACAAGGTTCTGCGCATCGAGACGCGCAAGGACAGCCAGAGCAGAGACCGCGAGTTCATCGTGCGCGGCAGCAAGCCTGAAACCATCGAGAGCATGGAAGACGATGAAATAATGTAACTGGAGAACAACTGGAGAGAACTGGAGGGCCAGACAGCTTGAGGTCCAACACTTTCCTCCAGTCTCCAGTTCCGCCAGTCCCCTTAGGGACGGCGGACTGGAGTGGAGGATTGGACCGGCCGGTAAAACCATCGATCCTCATCAATCATCACGGTGATCTTGCGCTCGAAAGAAACAGGCTTAGGTTGGCGCGATGAGCGACTCCGCGACCAGCACCTCAGATCGAGACAGCAAGTCAGGCCGATTTCTAAGCGGATGCAAACCGGGGCCGGGCCGGAGGGTTGGTTCGCGCAATGCCCTCTCTGAAAGTTTTGTCGCCGATCTCAAAAACTGCTGGGAGCTGCATGGGCGCGACGCTCTGGATCGCGTCGCACGAGATCAGCCGGAAGTGCTGCTCAAGGTGATCGCATCGCTGATGCCTCGCGACGTCAACTTGAGCTTTTCGGTCGATGCGTCCGAGTTCGCCAGTCGATTCCGGACCGCGACTGAGTTGCTGGGCAACAGCCCCGAGCCACCGCGCCTGCGTCGTCCTCTTCGGGTTATCAATCATGATTGACGCTGCGGACCTTGAGCGATTGAAAGCGCTGGAGGGCACGGTGCCTGATACCGATGCCCTGCTGCCTCTCACGTCGATCCCGGAAATCATCGCCTACGTCGTCACGTCCTGCCGCGCGGATGGCGCTGACGAGGGGGACATTGCCGAGTTGTTGGTTCGGGCCGCCGATCTGTCGCCGGATGCTGTACGACGCGCCGAGCGCGTTCTGAGGCCACTCGGATACGCCCAGGTCTCCGACCGACTGAGGAAGATTGCGGGCAGGCGGCAACATAGTCTCGCGCCGCTCGAAAGTTGATGGGGTTGCCCCAAAAACTTGGCCCGCCGTATGTGCAAACCGGTGCCGTGAAGCACGTAAGACGTTGAACTGCTTATCTGTTTATCTCAACATTAAGGGCCTTGGGCCAATGTTTGGGGCAATCAAGTAGAGCAAGACGTCACTGCAAGCCATCGCCGCCGACGCAGGTATCGCGCGTGCTTGCTCGCCGGCCGGGGTGATCGCCGCCGGGCTCGGTCTCGGATTCTGTAACGGACCCTGTACTATGCCCGGCAGCACCTTCCATCGGGCCGCCGGCGACATTTCTATTCAGGCCTCGGCTCAAACGGGTCCCATCTCCCGGTTTTCCACGGGTCCCATCCCTTTCCGGAATTTTTTCACCAATTTTTACCTGGAGCCGCTGCGGAGCCCGCTGGCGCGTGCAAACTCTCTTGGCCGTCGGCGGTGTCGGGGATTTCAGAATAACGCATGGGCGGGCTTCCCTTGGCCCGGCGCGCTGCGCGTCCTCGCTGATCGTACCAGGCGCGAGCGGTTCGGCGGATGGGCAAACTGTTGAAGGAGTTTGATGGGCGGGGAAACAATAAGCATTTGGCGGGTAGGCGGGTCCATCGCTGCGGCCAAAGCATTGACCGGCGCGGGTGTTCTATTACTTTTCGGTATTCTATGCAGGCGTCTCGATGAATGTCTCCTCTTGAGGCCGAAGCGGACATCACGACCCCAAAGTGCCACTTCTGCTTTTGGACCCAAAGCCGACGTCATCAACGCGGCCTGTGTCCGCTGTTGTACGCCAATGGCGATCGCGACAGCCCTGATTGCCTTTCGACGCCCAACTCCAAACCATCGAGTGGGGAACGAAGCGATCATCCGAATAACTCAAAATCGCCAAGTAAAATAAGAAAGAGCCGTCCACCGCGAGCGCAATGCAAAGCTCGACTAATGCCGTCCTGCTTCAGCCTCTTGTTCCGACTGCAAGATATGCGCTCGTGGCGCATAGAACGTCTTTTCGGCCACCTCGCTAAACAGCGGATCCTTCCGAATGATCAGGGTCGAAGCGATCTCCGTCCAATCTTGAGGCTCTAAAGCCTTGAGGGCGGCAGGAAAGAAATCACGATCTTCCATCATGATGTGGCACCGCTCGTGCTCTATGAAATCGCGAACGATGGTATCCACATCTTGCCGAAGAATTTCACGGCCCGCGAGAACCCCATCAACCGCTTGCGCGGCGCGGCGCAAACGCTCGGCCCCTTTTTGGTGCTCAAGTGTGAGGTTACCCACCTTTGCAGCCGCAGCGGGATCACGAATTTTGAACTTGGCAAAGACTAAGTCTTCCAGAGGATGATGGTACAAGTCCGGGTAAACTTCAAAATAGTTAATGATCGTGCGAATAACGTCATAGTCGGGACGGTCCCCGCGATCGAAGATCTCCAGTTCGCGCTCAAGGACAGCGAGCAGCGTCTCAATATTGCGATGCTCTTGACATAAGCGTTCAATGATCATCGCAGCCTCCAATGAAGCATTGACGAAACCAAATTAACGTGAAAACAGACTGAGCTTCTTGCGCTAGATCAAACCCGGGCCGAACGGGGTGCCGCGGCAATTTCAATCTTCGAGCATGCCGAACCGCCCGCTGAGTCGGAGCGAGGCAGCCGATATTGCCGCTTACATCGGATCGCTTCGCAAATAGCGCGGGCAGCGATCTTACGACGAAAACTCGGCGTCAGTTACGTGAACGCGATCCGCATGAAGGGACCACTCCTTCACATTTTCGGTTTCACAAAACCTTAGCTTTGCCAAGTCCGCCGCGAGCGTTTTATTTCCAGCTTCGATTTCAAGCGAACGTTGGCAAATTTCAGCTTCATGCCCATTCGCGCCAAGAACATCCTTCATAAATCGAGCAACGTAGCGTGACATTGCAGCCTCCCGTGACCAGATTTCAACGATCATTGATGATGCAGATCGAACAATCACGTTTGAGCTAAATCAAACGGGCGCAAAAATGTCGAAGCGTTTTCGAGATTGGAGGCCCTTTGGCCGCCTAGCGCGGCTCCGGGCAGGCATGACAACACCTCGATCGTCGCCGTCGCACTGGCGGAACTGTCGCGGCCCGCTCCTTTGCCGAGGGACTACCGACTTATGGGCGGTGGACTCCGCTAGATCAACCGTATGAGGGCGGCGCGCTCATTCATCCGGTGAACGCTGCTGCGATCACGCCGTGGCTAAAGATACGACATCGATGTCACGCGGTACGGGTGCATCTTGCCGCGCTCGTTGATCGAGACATATTCGCCAACCACAAAGCGTTCGTCCGCGAAATGATATCCATCTTCGTCGGGTAGACTGGCTTCGCCGTCATAGTGAAATGCCCAGGCGCCGCCTGGATGGTAGACGAGATGACCATGCTCGTCCTGTTCGTTGGGGCGCAGCCGTGCGACGCGGCATGCTTCACGATGCGTGCGCCACAATTTCGGGTCGATACGGCCTTCGGCATCGATTGGCGCCACGAAGATATACGCTACCTCGTCGTCACCTTCGGGATGGCCCGGTTCGCGGGCCAGCGCAATACGGATTTGCCGAAATTGGGCGGGCAGGGAAGCATTCAGGATCGGCTTCGGTTGGGCTCTTGACATAGTGGTAACGCTCCTTTTTGTGCTCGGGCGAATGCTGACGTGATCAGTTGGTTTCCGCAGCGGCCGGGGTAGCGGAGGCGGCCGCAGCCTTCGATTTTTTCAAACTCTTGACGATGATTGTGATCAGCGGCACCAGAACGAGCGGCAGGACGCTGTTCAGGGGATGCTGGACCATGCCGGTGAAGTGCGATTGCATGGCCCGGGCCTCGATCTGTAGCGCGTCGACGGCGGAGCCGTGAATTTCGTTGGCGAGTTCGAGTTCGCGGCCGGCCGGCGGCCTCCCGGCGATCACGAACAAGATCGCTGCGATCACAAAATTGACTACGCCAAGGATCGCGGCGGCGGAAATCGCGCTCCAGATCTGGACGAGGGCGAAATAGGCCGACAGCTCCAGCATCAGCAGACCGAAGCCGGCTATCAGCGCGGCAAACGCCCGCAAGCCGAGACCAACCAGCATATGCCGCATCCGGATATCCGCGATGATCCGGTCGGTGCGCCACAGCGTACGCAGGTTTTTGACGACATTGTCGCTGTCCACCTCAGTGCCTCCGCATCATGAAGCCGATGACGACGCCGAGCGCGAAAGCGGATGCGAGCGTCGCAATCGGTCGCTCGGCGATCAGTTTCTCGACGTGATCTTCTTCCCCGTTCAAGGTCTCGCCGAGCTCGCTCAAGGCCGCCTTGATCTGGTCGGCGAGGGCGTCGGCGCGTGCCTTCGCCGCGTCGAAAAGTCCGTCGCTGCTCGTGTCGAGGAGCCGCGACACCTCGCTTTTGAGGGCCCGCAGCTCATCCCCCAGCTCGCTTGAATTGAACATCGCGCTCACTCTTGTTGCGTCAACTATTCGAACTCTAGGTCGGCTGGCGACCGGCGCCTTGAGGCAGGTCAACATGGGAGCCGCCGACGCGGCCTAGGAAGGCCCGGCTATATTCTTGAGGGAAATGATCTTGGCGACTGCACCAATGTTAACGGCCACGCCATCCGGCGATTTGCTCGAATTGCGCCCGAGCGGGTCCTGGACATCGGCCAATGTGACCACGCTCGAGCGGCTTTCCGACGCCGTTACGCCGCAGCTCGACCAGTCCCGAATCGTCAAGCTGGATATGGCCGAGATACGCGAACTGGATACGCTGGGTGCCTGGCTCCTTGAAAAAATAACGCGGCGCGCGCAGTCGGCGGGTCGTCGCACCGAAATGGTCGGCGTTGCCGACGACTATGTCGGCCTGATCGAGGAGGTCCACCAGGTCAACCGCCGCAATCCGGCCCCGGCGCCGGTGCTAAATCCGGTCGTGGCCAAGGTCAACGACATCGGTCGCTCCGCGGTCGGCGCGAGCGAAGACGTTACCGTATTCCTGCAGATGCTGGGTTCGCTGTTTCTGGCCATCTTCGGCGTGCTTCGCAGGCCGAGATCGCTGCGGCTAACATCGCTGGTTTACCAGTTCTACCGGGTTGGCTGGCAGGCGATACCGATCGTCGTGCTGATCACCTTCCTGATCGGGGCGATCATTGCGCAACAAGGCTTCTTCCATTTCCGCAAATTCGGTGCCGATTCCTACGTCGTCGACATGGTCGGGATATTGGTGCTGCGCGAGCTCGGCGTGTTGATCGTCGCCATCATGGTCGCCGGCCGCTCCGGAAGCGCCTACACGGCCGAGCTTGGATCGATGAAAATGCGCGAGGAAATCGACGCGCTCGCGACCATGGGCCTCGATCCCGTCGAAATCCTTATCCTGCCCCGCGTTATCGCGCTGATCTGTGCGCTGCCGATCCTGAGCTTCATCGGATCGATGGCTGCGCTCTACGGCGGCGGCCTGGTGGCGCAATTCTACGGCGGCATGGAACCGGAAATCTACATCGCGCGGCTGCATGAAGCGGTGTCGGTCACGCATTTCGAGGTTGGCATCATCAAAGCGCCCTTCATGGCGCTGGTGATCGGCATCGTCGCCTGCAGCGAGGGCTTGCAAGTGAAGGGAAGTGCCGAGTCGCTCGGCAAGCAGACGACGACTTCGGTCGTCAAGTCGATTTTTCTGGTGATCGTGCTTGACGGTCTGTTTGCGGTCTTCTTCGCGTCGATCGGAATGTAGCGATGCAGGAAGTGCCCCCGCAATTCGCCATTCGCGTGCACGATCTCGTGGTCGGTTTCGGCAAGCATATCGTCATCGACCACCTGGCTCTGGATGTCCGAAAGGGCGAGATCCTTGGCCTGGTGGGCGCCTCAGGCGGCGGCAAATCGGTGCTGATGCGCACCATCATCGGGCTGATCCCACGATGGGCGGGAACCATCGAAGTGATGGGCGCGACGATCGGCGATACGCATAGCCGCAGCACGCAGAGCGCCGCTGGAAGGTGGGGTATCCTGTTCCAGCAGGGGGCGTTGTTTTCGTCCCTTACGGTGCGGCAGAACATCCAGTTTCCGCTGCGGGAAAATCTGGTTCTGTCGCAGGTGCTGATGGATGAGATTGCCACCGCCAAGCTCGAAATGGTCGGACTGGCGCCGGAGGACGGTGACAAGTTTCCGTCCGAATTGTCCGGCGGCATGACCAAACGCGTGGCGCTGGCGCGCGCGCTCGCGCTCGACCCCGCGATCGTGTTTCTCGACGAGCCGACCTCGGGGCTCGACCCGATCGCGGCGGGCGATTTCGACGCGCTGATCAAGACATTGCAGAAGACGCTGGGGTTGACGGTGTTCATGGTCACCCATGACCTCGCCAGCCTGAATACCGTCTGCGACCGCGTCGCAGCGCTGGCGGACGGCAAGATTGTCGCGATCGGACCGATGCGCGAACTGCTCCAATCCGAGCATCCCTGGGTGCGGGCCTATTTCCACGGCAAGCGCTCCCTGATGCTGCAACCCAAAGCGAGTTAAGAGATGGAAACCCGCGCTCCCTTCGTCGTTGTCGGCGCCTTCGTTCTCGCGGCCATCGCCGCCGGGTTCGGCTTCGTTTACTGGCTTCACAATACCGGCGGGCTTGGGCCACGCGTGACCTATCACGTGCAGTTCGATGGCTCGGTGCCCGGGCTGTTGGTCGGCGCGGCCGTCCTCTTCAATGGCATCCGCGTCGGCGAGGTCAGCGATCTCGGCCTGGCGCCGGACGATCCGCGCCGCGTCAATGCGACGATCTCGGTATCGTCGGCGACGCCGGTGCGGGCCGACACCAAGGTCGGTCTGGAATTCCAGGGTCTCACCGGCGTCCCCGTGATTGCGCTGGAGGGCGGCACGGCGAAGGCCAATTCCGGCCCGGTGCCGACGCTGATTGCGGAACAAGGGGCGGGCCAGAGCATGACCCAGGCCGCCCGGGACGCATTGCGGCGGGTGGATTCGGTGCTGGCGGACAACTCGGGGCCGCTGAAGGACACCATTGCTAATTTCAAGGTTTTTTCCGAAGGACTGTCGCGCAATACGGCAAAACTCGACGGCATCGTCGCCGGCCTCGAACGCATGACCGGCGCCACGCCGCCGCCGCCGAAGATCACCTATGATTTGCGCGCCGTGCAAAATCCGGGAGCGCCGGGCAAGACCATCAATGTGCAATGGGCGATCCCGGAGCCCACCGCCGTGGCGATGCTGGAGACGCAGCGTTTCCTGTTCCAGCCGGCGCAGGATTACCCGGGGTTCTCCGAGGCGATGTGGGCCGACGCGCTTCCGAAATTGATCCAGGCGAGGCTGATCGAGAGCTTCGAGAACTACGATCTCGCGCATGCGCCGCTGCGCATGGCCGATATCGGGCAGACCGACTTCCAGCTCCTGATCGATGTCCGGCGCTTTCGGATTGCCGTCGATTCGACGCCAGCCGCCGAGATCGGATTGTCGGCTAGGATCGTCGACAAGAGCGGCAAGGTGGTCGCATCGCGCCTCTTCGAGGAAACCGAGAAATTCGACAAGGTCGAGCCGCCGGCCGCGGTCGCCGCATTCGACGAAGCGTTCGGCCGGCTCGCGAAAAATATGATCGCCTGGACGGCGCAGGCGCTGTAGGCGAGGCGGGGGCTGGTCTCGGTGCCGCGGCCCGGAGCGGTACGCCCCGGGGCCCACAAGCGCCGGCTATTCGAGGGTCTTCAGATAGGACAGTAAATCGTGGATCTGGTCCGGATCGAGCTGGAACTGCGGCATGGTCGGGTGGCCGGTCTGTATGCCTTCGGCCAGCGCCTCAGCCAGGGTTTCTACCGGATAACGGTTGTGCAGGGTCCGGAACGGCGGCGCGATCCTGAGCGGGCTTTGGGTCACCCGATCCACGGAGTGACATCGCGCGCAATTATTGAGCGCGAAGGTCTTGCCGCGGGCCTCGGAAGGTGAGGCGGCCAGGGTTGGCGTGAACAACGCCGGCGCGACCAGAATCAGCGCGATAAGCGTTTGGTGCAGGGTGGGTCGCAGCATGGCGGCACAATTTTCTTCGATCGGCCGGGCATCGGCGCAAGGCACGATATCGGGACTGAAATCTTTCAGGCTTGATCTGAATCAATTTGACCGTGGCCAATCGGTTAAGATGCCTGGACTGGTCCCTCGGATGGCGACTGGAGTCGTGCATGAAGAAAATCGTTGTCGCAGGCCAACCTTGCGCGGAGTGCGCGGTGCGTCCGCATGCGATTTGCGCGGCGCTCGACCAGGACGAATTGCGCGAACTCGAACAGCTCGGGCAGCGCCTCCGGTACCGCCCCAACGATCCGGTGTTCAGTCAGGAAGAGATCGCCACCTCATGTTTCAACGTGCTCGAAGGCGTGATGCGGCTTTACAAGCTGTTGCCCGACGGCCGCCGGCAGATTGTCGGATTTGCGCTGCCGGGGGATTTCCTCGGCATTGCCGTCAACGGCCGTCACGGCATCTCGGCCGACGCGGTGGGAACGGTCGTCGTCTGCCGTTTCGTCAAGAAATCATTCATTCGTTTCGTGGATGAGCGGCCGAATGTCCTGCGCCGTATCAACGAATTCGTCATCCGCGATCTCGACGAGGCCCACGACCAGATGGCCCTGCTCGGACGAAGGTCGGCGGAAGAGAAGGTCGCGACCTTCCTCGTCAAATGGAGGGAGCGGCTGGCGCGGATCGGCCAGATCTCCGCGATAACGCCGTTGCCGATGAGTCGGCAGGACATCGCCGATTACCTTGGTCTGACCATCGAAACGGTTAGCCGTACCTTCACCAAGCTGGAGCGCGACCGGGTGATCGACATCGTGCATGGCGGCATTCGCCTGGCTGATGCGGCACGCGCCGAAGCCCTGGCCGCCGCTTGAGTCCAGCGCCACGGACTTTTATCGAGCGAGTTTGATCGACGTCAAAGACCGCCTGTTTTGGTTCGCCATACTCTCAATGAAATCAAAGGAGGTCGTTATGCCTATCGATTCGGTGCTGGTTTCCGTAGCTGTGGTGGCAATGTTCGTAATCTTTGCCGGTGTGTTGGCCTGGGGCGAACGCCAGTCCCGGTCACTGCAGCAGATGTCAGCCGACGGCCATCGCAAGCGCCGCAGTTTCTGAACGCGCGCACGCCTTGCCGCCGCCGCGGGCTTGGTCGCCTGTGGCCCGGCGTAGCTTGATCTTGATTAATTCATCGGCGGTGGAATCGGGATTGATGGAGCGGTGCCGCTCCGGGCCGCTCCAAAGAGAATCATTCGATGAACCAGTCTCAATCCGGAAAATGGATGACGCACGGCGAAGCCGGCTTGGCCGCATTCTTTTCGGCGGCCGCCTTCCTCTGCATGATAGCCGCCGCCAAGGCGCTCGACACGGCTTTCGCTTTCCACGCCTCGCTCGGGGCGGCGGCGAGCCTCGCGGCGGCCTTTGCGATCTTCAATCGCTATTTCGACCGTCCGGTCGCGTTACCTCCCCAAGAGATCGACGGCCGGCCCAATTACAATTTCGGCCCGATCAAGTTCGCGGCGGGAATATCGGTATTCTGGGGAATAGCGGGCTTCGCCGTCGGACTGCTGATCGCCTCGCAGCTTGCCTGGCCCGCGCTGAATTTCGATCTGCCGTGGACCAGTTTCGGTCGCTTGCGGCCGCTGCATACCTCGGCTGTCATATTCGCCTTCGGCGGCAACGTGCTGATTGCGACCTCATTCTATGTGGTTCAGAAAACCTGCCGGGTCCGTCTCGCCGGCGATCTGGCGCCGTGGTTCGTCGTTCTCGGTTATAATTTCTTCATCTTGATTGCCGGTACCGGCTACCTGCTCGGAGTGACCCAATCGAAGGAATATGCGGAGCCGGAGTGGTACGCCGACCTCTGGCTCACGATCGTCTGGGTGACCTATCTGCTGGTGTTCCTGATGACGCTGGTGAAGCGCAAGGAACCGCACATCTTCGTCGCGAACTGGTTCTATCTCGCCTTCATCATCACCATTGCGGTGCTTCACCTCGGCAATAATCCCGCATTGCCCGTCTCGGTGTGGGGCTCGAAGTCCTACATCGCCTGGGGCGGCGTGCAGGATGCCATGTTCCAGTGGTGGTACGGGCACAACGCCGTGGGCTTCTTCCTCACGGCCGGTTTCCTCGCCATCATGTACTATTTCATTCCCAAGCGGGCGGAGCGGCCGGTCTATTCCTATCGGCTATCGATCATCCACTTCTGGGCGATCATCTTTCTCTACATCTGGGCCGGGCCGCACCATCTGCATTACACCGCGCTGCCGGACTGGGCGCAGACATTGGGCATGACGTTTTCGATCATGCTGTGGATGCCCTCCTGGGGTGGCATGATCAACGGCTTGATGACGCTGTCAGGTGCCTGGGACAAGCTGCGTACTGATCCCGTCCTGCGGATGCTGGTCGTGTCGGTCGCGTTCTACGGCATGGCCACGTTCGAAGGCCCGCTGATGTCGATCAAGGTAGTGAACTCACTCAGCCACTACACCGACTGGACCATCGGCCACGTTCATTCGGGTGCGCTCGGCTGGGTCGGGTTCGTCTCGTTCGGTGCGCTGTATTGCCTGATCCCCTGGCTGTGGAATCGCAAGGGGCTCTACAGCCTCAAGCTCGTCAACTGGCATTTCTGGACCGCGACCATCGGCATCGTGCTCTACATCTCGGCGATGTGGGTGTCGGGAATTCTTCAGGGCCTGATGTGGCGTGCCTACACCTCGCTGGGTTTCCTCGAATATTCCTTCATCGAAACCGTCGAGGCGATGCATCCCTTCTATATCATCCGCGCCGCGGGCGGGGCGCTGTTCCTGATTGGTGCGCTGATCATGGCATATAACCTCTGGATGACCGTGCGGGTCGGCGAGGCCGAATCGACGGCGCTGCGCTCACCCGTTGCTCTTCAGCCGGCAGAGTAAGGAGCAACGCAATGTCATTCTGGACCCGACATCAGATCCTCGAGAAAAACTCGATCGTCCTCATCGTGGGCATCCTCGCGGTGATCGCGATCGGTGGCCTCGTCGAGATCACCCCGTTGTTCTATCTCAAGAGCACAATTGAAGTGGTCGATGGCGTCAGGCCATACACTCCGCTCGAGCTGACTGGCCGCAATATCTATGTCCGCGAAGGCTGCTATCTCTGCCACTCGCAGATGATCCGGCCGTTGCGCGACGAGGTCGAGCGCTATGGCCATTATTCGCTGGCCGCCGAAAGCATGTATGACCACCCGTTCCAGTGGGGGTCAAAGCGCACCGGGCCGGATCTCGCACGCGTCGGCGCCAAATATTCCGACGAATGGCACGTGACGCATCTGATTAACCCACGCGCCATCGTTCCGCAATCGGTGATGCCCGGCTATCCGTTCCTCGCCGACACCGAAGTCGATCCCCGGACTATCGCGGACCATCTGCGGACCAGCCGCAGCGTCGGCGTGCCCTATTCGGACGATCAGATCGCCAACGCCGTCGACGACCTGAAGGCGCAGGCCGATCCGGACAGCGCCGGGGCCGACGGTTTCGCAAAACGCTATCCGAAGGCGGTTGTGCGCAATTTTGACGGCAAGCCGGGAATGCCCACCGAGATGGACGCGCTAGTTGCCTATCTGCAGATGCTGGGCACCCTGGTGGATTTCAAGCTCTACAACGAAAAAGCCAATCTTCGCTGAGCAGGCAGGACGATGAAAGCAATCCTAACAGTCCAGAATTTCACATCGGATTTCGTCACGACATTCTGGACGCCGATTTTCGTCGGCATCTTTCTCGCCATCGTGGCTTACGCACTTTGGCCTCGCAATCGGGCGGCTTTCGACGAGGCGTCGAAAATGCCGCTGCGGGAGGATTGACCGATCATGGCTGACCACAACGATCTGGACCACGTCACCGGAAAAACGACCACCGGTCACGAATGGGATGGCATTAAGGAACTAAATACGCCGCTGCCGCGCTGGTGGGTCATCACCTTCTACCTCACCATCGTCTGGGCGGTGGGTTATTGGATCGTGTATCCCGCCTGGCCGATGCTGTGGAGCAATACCACGGGCCTGTTGCACTACTCGTCCCGGGCGGATGTCGCCGTCGAACTCGCCAACCTTGAAATGATACGCGGCGACAGGATGGTCGCGCTCGGCGCTGCGCCGCTCGCGGATATCGAGAAGGACCCGGCATTGCTGGCGCTCGCCCGCGCCCGTGGCAAGACGGTATTCGGCGACAATTGCGCACCCTGCCATGGCAGTGGCGCCGCCGGCGCCAAGGGTTATCCGAATTTGAACGATGACGATTGGTTGTGGGGCGGCACGCTCGATCAGATCATGCAGACGATCCAGTTCGGTGCGCGCTCGGGACATACGAAGGCCCATGAGAGCGCGATGTTGGCCTTCGGCAAGGAGGGGGTCCTCAAGAAAGAGCAGATTGTCACCGTCGCGAACTATGTCCGATCATTGTCCGGCCTGTCGACGAGCCAGGGCTATGACGCGGCGGCGGGCGCAAAGATTTTCGCGGACAACTGCGTGGCCTGTCACGGTGACGGTGGCAAGGGAAACCAGGAACTCGGCGCGCCCAACCTCACCGACAAGATATGGCTCTACGGTTCCGACGAGGCGACCCTGATCGAGACGATTACCAACGGCCGTGGCGGCGTCATGCCGGCCTGGGTCGGCCGTCTAGATCCCCCCACGATCAAGGCGCTGGCGGTCTATGTTCATTCGCTCGGCGGCGGAAAGTGATCGCGGCGGGCGACGGTTCCCCAGGTTTGTTTGAGGTGGATCAACTGCGCATCTGAGGCCTCCGGTTAGGCTCGGCGGCAAATGCGAGATGAATCCTTCAGATGAACACGACCGCACCCCCGATCGAAGTGGAGATTGACGATTACGGACCGCTTTATGCCGCCCGTAAGAAGGTCTATCCGCAGAGCGTCTCCGGTACATTCCGCCGCATCAAATGGGGCCTGATGGCATTTTGCCTCGGCGTCTACTATTTGCTGCCGTTCGTACGCTGGCATCGCGGTCTCGGCGCGCCCGACCAGGCGGTGCTGGTCGATCTGCCGAACAGCCGGTTCTATTTCTTCTTCATCGAACTGTGGCCGCAGGAGGTTTACTACTTCACGGGGTTGTTGATTGTCGCCGCCATCACACTGTTCCTGATGAACTCGATCGGCGGCCGGATCTGGTGCGGATATCTCTGTCCGCAGACCGTGTGGACCGACCTGTTCTACGCCGTCGAGCGAATGGTGGAAGGCGACCGCCGCGAGCGCATGAAAAAGGACGCCGCCAAAGGTACGCTGAAGCTGCAGCGCTTTGCCGAAATCACACTGAAGCATTCGATCTGGCTGATGATCGCGTGGTGGACCGGCGGCGCCTGGGTGCTGTATTTCAACGATGCGCCGACGCTGGTGAAGCAGCTGGTCACCTTCCAGGCGCCGATGCTGGCCTATATCTGGATCGGCATATTGACGACAACGACCTATCTGCTCGCCGGTTTCATGCGCGAGCAGGTCTGCGTCTATATGTGCCCGTGGCCGCGGATCCAGGCCGCGCTCACCGACGAATGGGCGCTCAACGTCACCTACAAATACGACCGGGGTGAAACGCGCACGTCGCTGAAAAAGGCCAACGAATTGCGCGCGCTCGGCAAGGCGGTGGGCGATTGCGTCGACTGCTATCAATGCGTCGCGGTCTGCCCGACCGGCATCGATATCCGCGACGGCGCGCAGCTCGACTGCATCCAGTGCGGGTTGTGCATCGACGCCTGCGATACCGTGATGAAGAAGATCGGCAGGGAAACCCGGCTGATAGGCTACGACAACGACATCAACATTCAGCGGCGCCAGGCCGGCAAGCCGCCGATCTATCGCATCGTCAGGCCGCGCACGATCGTCTACAGCGCGCTGATCGCAACCGTCGGCGCGATCATGCTGTATGCGTTGCTGACACGATCGCTGCTCGACGTCAACGTGCTGCATGACCGCAATCCGGTCGCGGTGAAACTGAGCGACGGCTCGATCCGGAATGCCTATACGGTCCGTCTTCTGAACAAACGCGGTTTCGATCGCGTCATCGCCATCGATATCGATGGGCCAGCTAACGCGACGGTCCATGTCGTTGGCGTCGATTCGGTGACCCCCGATCGGCCCATGATCGTACTCGGGCGCGACCAGACCACCGAACTGCGGCTTTTGGTGACGGCGCCTTCCGAGAACAACCCCGAGAAGTCGATCCCGGTGCGATTCCGGGTGACCGACATCGGCCTCGGCGAGGTCGCCTCGGCGACCGATAATTTCGTCACGCCGTAACACCCCAACGGAGCATCGCATGGACAGAGTGTCTTACACGCCGAAACCGTTTACCGGACGCACGGTGTTATTTTTGCTGGTCGCGTTCTTCGGTGTCGTGATCGGAGTCAATCTGGTCATGATGAAGTTCGCGATCCAGACCTTGCCGGGCACCGAAGTCGACAGCGCCTATAGCGCCAGCCTGGCCTATGAGGGGGAGATCGCAGCCGCCCACGATCAGAACGCGCGCAAATGGCAAGTCGACGCACACGTTCAGCGCGGCCCCGATGGTGGTGCGACGCTGCAGGTGGAGGCACGGGACAACAACGGCCGGCCGATGTCCGGCCTGAAGTTTCAGGGCCGCTTCGAACGTCCAACCGACAGGCGCGCGGATCAGGCGGTGACACTTGCGGAGACCGGGATTGGCATCTACCGCGGCAGTGCGCCGCTGATCGCGCCGGGGCAATGGGACCTCGTGCTTCAGGGCGATGCGGCGGGCCGAAGGATGTTCCTGTCGAAGAATCGTGTGCTGTTGAACTAGGAAGGCATCGACTATGCAGGCCGTGCGCGACTTTTCGCATTACGTCCGGGACGTAGGCTCCGGTCTGTCCCACATCGATCTGGCAGTCGAGGGCGTCAGTTGCGCCGGATGCATGTCCAAGATCGAGCGCGGACTGTCTGCGATCCCCGATGTCACGCTCGCACGCGTTAATCTCACCGACCGCCGGGTGGCGCTGGAATGGCGCCAGGGTGCGGTCGATCCGGCCCGATTCATCGACCGGCTCGCCGAACTCGGCTACAAGGCTCATCCATTCGAGACCGAAAGCGCGGAGGCCGCGGAAGCGGAGCAATCGCGCTTCCTGCTGCGCTGCCTCGGGGTCGCGGCGTTCGCGACCATGAATGTGATGATGCTGTCGATCCCGGTGTGGTCCGGCAACATCGGCGACATGATGTCCGAGCAGCGCGATTTCTTTCACTGGCTGTCGGCGCTGATCGCGCTGCCGGCCGCAGCCTATGCCGGCCAACCGTTCTTCCGATCGGCGTATCAGGCGTTGCGCACCCGCAACGTCAACATGGACGTTCCGATCAGCGTCGGCGTCATGCTGGCACTGGGCATGTCGCTGATCGAGACTATCCACCACGCCGAACATGCCTATTTCGATGCGGCGATCATGTTGCTGACATTCCTGCTGGTGGGACGTTATCTCGACCAGAACATGCGACGACGAACGCGCGCGGTTGCCGGAAACCTGGCGGCGCTCAAGGCCGAGACCGCGACCAAGTTCGTCGGCGCCGGCGAGATCGCCGAGATGCCGGTCGCTGCGATTCATACCGGCGACATCGTCCTGCTGCGGCCCGGCGAGCGCTGCGCGGTCGATGGCACGGTGATCGAGGGCCGATCCGAGATCGACCAAAGCCTGATCACCGGCGAAACCGTGCACGTCACCGCAGCGCAAGGCACGGCGGTCTATGCCGGGTCGCTGAACATTTCAGGCGCGCTGCGCGTCCGCGTCTCGGCGGCGTCGGAAGGCACGCTGCTGGCAGACATCACCCGGCTACTCGACAATGCCTTGCAGACCCGCTCGCGATATGTGCGTCTCGCAGACCGTGCTTCGAGGCTGTATGCGCCAGTGGTGCATGCAGCGGCGCTGCTGACCATGATCGGCTGGGTTTTGATGGGGGCGAACTGGCACGACGCGGTTGTTACCGCGATCGCGGTCTTGATCATCACCTGTCCCTGCGCGCTTGGCCTCGCCATCCCGACCGTCCAGACGGTGGCATCGGGCGCAATGTTCCGGGCCGGCGTGCTGCTCAATTCGGGCGATGCCATCGAACGGCTGGCCGAAGTCGACCGGGTCATCTTCGACAAGACTGGAACCCTGACTTTGCCTGAGCTCGATGTCGTCAATTCGGAAGCTATCCCGCGCGAAACGTTCGAGCTTGCCGGACGGCTGGCGCTCGCAAGCCATCATCCGGTGGCCGCCGCGGTGGCGCGTGCGTCGAACGCCCGGTCGCCGCTGGCCGGCGTGGTCGAGGAGCCCGGGCAGGGCGTTCGTGCTCTCGTCGAGGGCGAGGAGATCAGGCTGGGTAGGCCGTCCTTTTGCGGTGCCGACCGGTTGGCCAACGAGATTCTGATCCGGGACCCGGAAGTGTCGGCCGTCGCGTTCAGCCGGGGCGGTGCCCGCTATGTGTTCGCGGTCCGGCAGCTTCTGCGCCCGGATGCGCCGGCGATGATGGCCGCGCTCCAGACACGCGGCATCGCGGTCGAGATTGTCTCGGGCGACCGCGAGCCGGCGGTGCGGGCGGCCGCGCAATCGCTCGGAATTGGCGAGTGGCGCGCCGGCGTCATGCCGGCAGACAAGATCGCGCGCATCGACGAACTGAAACAGCAGGGCTTCAAGGTCATGATGGTCGGCGACGGGCTGAATGACGCGCCGGCGCTCACCGCCGCGCATGTTTCGATGTCGCCGATCAGTGCCGCCCATCTGAGCCAGGCCACCGCGGATCTTGTGTTTCTCGGCAATCCGCTCGCTCCCGTGGTTACCGCGATCGATTTCTCGCGGAAGGCGCTGCACTTGATGCGGCAGAATCTCTGGCTTGCGGTTGGATACAATTTTCTGGCGGTTCCGATCGCGATTGCCGGGGTCGTGACGCCGCTGATCGCTGCGGTCGCGATGTCCGGCTCCTCACTCCTGGTGATGCTGAACGCGCTTCGCGGGCGCGACGTCGCGCAACGGAGGTCATGATGGAAGTGCTGGTCATTCTGGTGCCGCTGGCGCTCGGCCTCGGCCTCGTGGGGTTGCTCGGATTTCTCTGGTCGCTCAAGAGCGGGCAGTATGACGATCTCGATGGCGCGGCCTGGCGGGCCATTGCCGATGATGAGCCGGTGACGGAGCATCCGTCGGACAGACCCGCTTAGGCGCCTTGATCGCAAGTTGGGGTCCGCCATCTCCGATCCCGGCTAGTACCTCGTCACAGTGGTTCTGACTGGTTGATTCCGAGCCAATCTAGGATGGGCAGGTCTTCCGGAGGCACGAGGATTTGGATGCTTCGGGCGACGCCGGGTTGACGCCTGATGAGACCGTTTCGTTCGAGCGTCACGATCATCTGGTGGACCGATGGCGGGCTGACTTGGAAGTGGCGCTGCATGTCGGCTTCAGCGGGCGGGCGCCGGAACATGTGCGCATAGGTGTAGATGAAAGCCAGGTACTGGCCTTGCTTTTCGGTGAAGCCTTGAGCCGTGAGGCTGCGAGCGGCGCCTGATTTTCGATTCATTTGTCGATTCGTCCGGTGGCTTCCGCGCCGCGATCCGCATGCCGGAAGCCGAGCTTCCCAAGGTCGAGGGCGCAAACAAAGCTCTCGATCACTCGCACCGGATTGTCCGCTCCAACATAGTCCTCAACCCGGGCAGGAAGGAGACTGGCTTGCTCTCGGCTCTCGCCGGTCTTGAATGGGCGATTCGTCATGAGCCGAATGGTACATCAACTCCCAAAAAAGCCGAGTTCTTGCTCAGCCTCGACGGGCACGTCAGCGCCTTCCGCCGACGCACGTTTGGTCAGATTTTGGCAGAAGGGCTGCCTGGCACGTCGTCGTTTTTGATCTGGGTCAACGCGCTTCGGCTCTATTCATGATTCAAAGGGACTGTTGGTTGTCTGCCGTTTCGTGACGTTGCCGCAGGCAGGTCCGCGGAGGCATGAACTGTGTCAAATCGTTCGCGCGATGAAAATCCGAAAGCGCGGTTTGACGCGAAGGCTTTTTTTCGCCATTTCGGCGCCGGAGCAACCTCGGAAAAATTTCAAAAGAACCAGAAAATTTACGCGCAAGGAGAGATTGCCGATACTGTCTGTTACATCGAAGAAGGACGGGTCAAGGCAATCGTCTTGTCCGACCTCGGCAAGGAAGCGATCGTGGGGATCTTTCGCGAGGGTCAATTGTTCGGAGAGGCCTGCCTGGGCCCCGCCAAGTTACGGACGGCGACCATCGTGGCGATGGAAGAATGCCTGATCATTTCGGTCAAGAAGCGGGCGATGCTTTCAGCACTCGATTCAGCGCCTCATCTTGCAGCATTTTTCATCACCCATCTGCTGTCACGAAATACCCGCCTTGAAGAGGACATGATCGATCAGCTGCTCAATTCGAGCGAAAGACGGCTGGCGCGGCTGCTGCTGGTGCTCACGAACTCTTACGAAGAAGGCCAGAAGCCAGTTGGGGTGACACTCAGTCAGGAAGCGTTGGCGGAGATGGTTGGCACGACGCGCCCCCGGGTCAGCACTTTCATGAACAAGTTCCGCGAAAAGGGATTCATCAGCTACGACGGACACAGCGGGAAGATAGAAGTCCGCGCGGAGCTGTTGCTTTCGGTACTCGGAGGTTAGTTCGCCGGCCGCTTGTCAATTCAGATAGCTTACATAGGCCGCGACGGCCTTGACCTGCGCTTCGGTCAAATTATGTGCGATCGGCTGCATGATGGCCGAATTATCCGGCTTCGCCGGATCCTGACCGCGCTCCTTGCTCCAGTTCAACAGTTTCTTCGCCACGTAGTCATTGAGTTGACCCGCCAGCCGAGGGAATGCGTCGGAGCCTTTGGCATCCTGCCCGTGACAGGAACCGCACGGAGGAACCTCGGCGCTCGGAATCCCTTCTTCATAGATCTTCTTGCCGTCGGCCACGAGCTCCTTGGGAGCCCCTCCCAACGGCTTGGGATCGAGATCCTTGAAATGCGTGGACAACGCCGTCAGCATCGACGGGCTCAAGACATGCGCCACGTTAAACATCACAGGGTTGGTTCGCCTGCGTTCGATAAACGCCTGCAGCTGATTCACCAGGTACTCCGGTTGCTGTCCGGCAAGACGTGGCATCGGAAACGATCCGCGAAAGCCCTGCCCCGACAGCCCGTGGCAGGTTTTGCAGTAGGCGATCTTGGCGTCCAGCTCCTGCTTTGGAACGGCGGCGTTGCCCTTGCCTTCGGCGTGGCCTGCCGCGGAAACAGCGACCGTTAACAGCGCCGTCTGCAATGCCAACCTCAAGCCAATGAGCTTCATGATCCGCCCTCCGCGACCAGATGATGTTATGCCTGCGCGACGCTTTGATCCAGAAGAGTCAACGATACGACGCGGCGTCCGCGCTCTGTTGCCGAAAATCCTCACATAATCGAAATGAATTTCGGTGTTCTTTTTTGAACACTTGCTTTCACCGCCGTGCGTTAGCGGTGGATTGGCTCTGGAGCGCTCCTGGATTCACACTTCGTGCGTCCGGACAGCCCACCGTGAGCGAAGTGGATGGCGCGCGATGCGAGGCGATTACTGTCGTTTTCCTCGGCCGTTTGCGAATCGCGGGCTCATCGCTGCCTGTGCGATGGCCTTGCTTCTCGGCGGCTTGCTGACGATCAGCTTTGCACCGCCTGCGCAAGCGCTTCCGAGTTTCGCGCGCCAGACCGGACAGCCCTGCGGCACCTGCCACACTGATTTTCCGGCGCTCACCCCCTACGGCCGAAGATTCAAGCTGCTCGGATACACCGCCGGCGGTGGTCAATTCCGGACGACGCCATTCTCATCACAAGCCGGAAGCGACGCGCGCGCCGAACTCGACAAACTGCGCGGTTACGCCAAGGCGCTGGATGCGCCGGTGACTGGCGGCGACAAGGAATATGTCCCGCCGCTGTCGATGATGGCCATCGTCGGCTTCACCCATACCCAGGCGCCGCTGCCTCCGCCGACCGATCCCTACAGCCCGAACGACAACACCGTGCTGTCACCGTTCAGCGCGTTCTGGGGCGGCGCGATCACCGACAATATCGGCGCATTCGCGCAGGTGACCTATAACGCGGTGCCGGCCGGAGGATTTGGCGATCCGTTCGGGCACACCTGGACGTGGGACAATACCGATGTTCGTTTTGCCAGGACCGCAAGCATCGGTCCGCTTGATCTCGTCTACGGTATCACCGCCAACAACAATCCGACCGTTCAGGATTTGTGGAACACGACGCCGGCCTGGTCCTTCCCTTACGCGGTGTCGACGCTCGCGCCGACGCCCGGCAGCAAGACGATGATCGAGGGCGCGTTCGCCGCGCATGTCGGCGGCGTCGGCGCCTATGCCATGATCAATGATCTGCTCTATCTCGAACTCACCGGCTACCGAACGCTCGGATTCAGCCAGCAGAATGCGCTGGGGACCGACCCATTCGGCGCGCCGGGGCTGCTCGGCGGGGTCGCGCCTTATTGGCGCGTTGCGCTCGAGCCGCATTGGGGCCGCCATTCGCTGATGGTCGGTACATTTGGAATGTACACCGATGTGCATCCATGGGTCGATACGAGCTTCACGACGTTTTCGACCGCTACCATGCCGCTATCGGACAAATTCACCGACATCGGCTTCGACACCCAATATCAGTACCAGGGCGACAATTACTGGGTGACTCTGCGCGGCAGTTATATTCGCGAATTCCAGCGGCTGGATGCCAGCTTCGCCAGCATGGCGTCGGCCAATCCGACCAACCTGCTCGACAGCATGAAGCTGCAGGCGTCATTCGCCTATGGCACGGACAACAGGGTCGTGCTGACCGGACAATATTTCGATATCCGCGGCACATCCGATCCAGGCTTGTTTGGACTCGACATCAACGGGAACGCACTGACGCCGAACAGCAATGGCTGGATGGCCGAGATCGCCTACATCCCGTTCGGCGCCAGCAAGTCGTTCGGCTGGCCGTGGTTCAACGCCCGCATCGGCCTGCAATACACCTACTACAACAAGTTCAACGGCACCGCGATCGGTGCCCATGACAACAACACCCTGTTCCTCCATGCCTGGTTTGCCATGTAGGCGGGCGCGTCCGCACGGGAGATTGCCCAATGAGAAATATCTGGTTCGCGATCGCAGCAGCGCTGGCCATGACCGCACCGCTCGCGCGCGCGGCGGATCTGCCGCTCAAGGCGGCGACGCCGTTCGTTGAGCGCTTCAGCTGGACCGGCTGCTATCTCGGCGGCCACCTCGGCGGCGGCTTTGCCCACAAGAACATCACCGACCCGGTGCAGCTGGTACAGGATTCGTTTCTGGGCCTGGGTTCGACCCCCGACGTCACCACCGTCAATCCGTCGCCAACGGGCGTTGTGATCGGCGGGCAAATCGGCTGCGACTATCAGTTCGCACCCTCCTGGGTGATCGGAATCGAAGGTGCGGCCTCGGGCTCGACCATGCGGGGCAGCACGACAGTCGGCCTGCCGCTTGGCAATCCCGATACGGCGCTGGTGCGGGCCAAGACGGATTTCCTGACCAGCGTGACGGCCCGCGTCGGTTTCGCCTTCGACAATGTGCTGCTCTATGCCAAAGGCGGCGCCGCGCTGGCCGGCGACCGGTACGATGTCACGGGTTCGTTCGCCGGCGCCCCCTTCGCCTTCACCGGGCTGGAAAACCGTGTCGGCTGGACCGCGGGCGGCGGCGTGGACTGGGCATTCTCGCCGCATTGGTCAGCCAGCCTCGAATACGATTATTACGGGTTCGGGCACGCCACCGTTGCGATGTCCGATCCGATCAACGGGTTTGTCGGCCCGGTGGACGTCCGGCAGAGCATCCAAGTGGTCAAGGCCGGATTGAACTTCCATATCTGGGGGCCCGGTTGGTAATGGTCGGAGCCCATTCAATCCTGCGGCTGGCTTGGCGAACCGCGCTGCTGGCAGCGTTGTTCTCCGCGGCAGGTCACGCCGAGGACAGAAGCGCGCCCGCAAGGCCAGGCGGGCTTGAGGCCAAGCTGCAATATTGCAAGACCTGTCACGGGCTGCAGGGACAAGGCTATATGGGCTATTTCCCGATGCCTCGCCTGGCCGGGCAGCAACCCGACTATATCGAAGCGCAGCTGCGCGCCTTCATCGAGCGGCGGCGAACCAACCCGATCATGTTCAATGTCGCGCATGTGCTGAGCCCGTCGATGCTGACGGCGCTCGCCACGCATTTCAGGCATCTCGATCCCAAACCATTCGGAGGTGCGCCACGAAGATCCATCTCCACTGGCAAGCAAATCTACGAAGATGGCCTCCCCGAAGCCAACGTTCCTGCCTGCGCTGCCTGTCACGGTGTCGAGGGCAAGGGACAGAACGAAATTCCGCGGCTGGCGGGTCAGCTCTATGACTACACCGTCGGACAATTGACCGGCTGGAAAAAGGAACGCGGCCAGGGCTCGGCGGTCGACACATCAGCCATCATGGCGCCGACGGCGCACAACCTGACGCGGGCGCAGATCGAAGCCGTCGCAGCCTATGTGAGTTACCTGCAATGAGTGCCGTCATGAGACGCATCGCCCTGACGATAGCGATCCTTGCGATGGTCGCTTCGACCGCTCCGGTCAGGGCGGGTGACGGCGAGAACAACGCCGGCGTCCGCAATTGCACCTGGTGCCACGGAACAGGGGCGCAAGGGTACATGGTCGCGCCGCGGCTGGCGGGACAGCGGGCGCAATATATCCAGGGTCAGCTTCGCAGCTTTGCCGAGCACAGCAGGGACAATCCATTTTCGAAGCAATATATGTGGGGCGCGGTCGCCGCTCTGCGTCCCTATGAAGTGCGTGATCTCGCCATCTATTTCGCCGGGCTCCCCCCCAAACCTGCCAATGACGGCGACCGCAATCTCGCGGCCAGGGGACGAACGATCTATATGGATGGAATTCCTGAAGCCAATATCGTCTCCTGCTATGCCTGTCATGGCCCGAACGCCGAGGGCATCAGGGATATTCCGCGCCTCGGGGGCCTCGCCTATTTTTACCTGAAAGGCCGGCTTGAGCAGTGGGGTCAGGGATATCATTCGGGCATCGCCTCTCCGATGCCGATGGTGGCAAGCACGCTGGGCCCGAACGAAATTGAGGCGCTCGCTTCCTACCTCAGCTTCGTCAAGTAAGCCGTCGCCGTAATTCGTTCCAAAACTCTGGTGGCGTCGCCCGCCTCGTGCGCGCTATCAGATCGCAGGTGGCCGGGTCTTGATCAGTTCATGATCTTCAACTCTTGAACCTCACCGTGTCGATGGTATCTGAGTTTTCGCAATACTCCACATAGTTGGTCGCAGCAGTGCCGGCCGCGAGCTCCTGATGGCACTGACGCTTGTGCGTGCAGAACGAGCAGACGCGCTCCATATCGCGCAATAAGGCCGGCTCCGCACGACGTAAGGCCGCTTCGTCGATGTCTAATGCCGTGAGCATGTACGGCAACTCGTTCGCGCTCTGCGAGCCCTGCCGCACCAGCCTCTCGAGATCGGCGGGCGTCACGTTGAGCTCGCGCGCAACACACTCCAACCCGCCGAATTCGGCTTCGTACTCCATCAGTTCGTTCAACTCTCGACGCTGCTTGAGCCAGTCGGCAAACAGACCGATGACTTTCGTGACAAACGAATAAGGTTCATGCTGGGTTGTCGTCATCGCACCCTCCATCCTCTGAGATTCAATTCTGGCCGGCCGCGTCGGCAGGTGGGTTCCTTTTGAGACAATGAACGCCAAGGCGAGTCTCGCGCGCCAGTAAGAACGAACTGTCGCGAAGCCTTGGCCCCTCTTAAAACGCGGCATCAGCAATGCGTCGATCGTTCCGCCTCTGCCTCCTGCTCCAGCTGCAAGATATGCCTCCGCACGACCTCGAACTTCTCTTCGACAACTTCACTGAAGAGCGGATCACTCTGATCCGTCAATCTCGAAGCGATCTCCGCCCAGTCCGCAGGCTCTAGAGCGTTGATGGCGGCCGGAAAGAAGACTTGCTCTTCCATTGCCATATGGCGCCGCTCCCGCTCGATGAAGTCGCGAATGATGTCGTTGACGGTTTGGCGCAGGAGTTCCCGATCGGCGAGTACATTCTCGACTGCGTGGGCGACCCTGCGCAAACGTTCGGCGCCCCGCCGGTGATCGGCCGCGAGATCGCCGATCTTCGCGGCCGCGGCGGAATCGCGCAGCTTCAGTTTCTCGAATACCCTGTCCTCCAGCGGATGGTGGTAGGCATCGGGATAGACCTGGAAATAAGCAATAACCGCGTGAACTACTTCGTAGTCCGGGCGTTCTCCCCGCGCGAAGACGTCGAGCTCCCGCTCAAGAACGAGGAGCAACTTTTCGATGTTGCGATGTTCTTGGCGCAAGATTTCAATGACCATTGCGCCCTCCCTGAAGATTGATTTTATGTAATAGTCGCAGATGTAGCGTCGTGAGACATTGCGATAGATCAATAGGATGGGAACAGCACAGGCCTGGCGGGCGACCGCGGATGATGATATCCGAGGCGCGGACCGATCGAGCCGCAACGAGCCTGCGGATGATCGGCTCAAGCTATCAAGCCGCTATGGAAGGGCTACCTAAAATCATCGTTGCGATCACTGACCGGCAACGCCAAGACCGCAGTAGACGTGGTTGCCGAGCGGCGCAGTTTCCTGGAGCTCATCCCGAACCAACCGCTCGATTCAAATTTGAAGCTTGTCTCAGCGCGAAGCCCCGACGTCGGGAACACGCGATACGACCAGATCACCTGGCAGACGTCGTATCCTCCCCTAAGGTTCACTTTGCTGTGGTGCATGAGTCCGGAAGTGGCACTTTTCGGACATGGCCGCGATGGCCGACGATGTCCGCTGTCGGGGTACAGCGGAAGTCGTCGCTCGATTCGTTTCGATCATCGAGGGGTGGCTCGCTTCCTTGGTCGCAAGTCCGAAAATATTTCTAACGTAGATGATGATTGTCAATGAAGGACCGCTTGTCGCGCGAAGCGGTCATTGACCTGTGGATCGAAGATCTAGCTGGCTCATGCTGGCTGGACCTAGATCAAGCTTCCTCATGACGGATTGGACCGAGAGTCAAATTCTCTCAAATAGTTAAGAGGCGGCGTGTGCACGATGTGTGCGCCGGGAGATCAAAGAAAATCTAGTGTCAGCCAACGCGAGCAGCCGAATTGAAGGCACTTCGGTTTTCAGCAATGAGCCGATGTTTTGGGAACTTGTGACCGGGTACGACAAGCCGCCAGTCGCAGAGATCGATCTTATGCCGAGCGCGAAAAGATCAACTCACGGAATGAGCGGTGATAGAATGTCCGCAGCTGGGCGCAAAGAAAATTTGCCGGCGCGTCGAAGTCAGCTGACGCGCAATAGTTCCCCGACCGGATGGCTGCAGGAGCACTGGCGATAGAGCTTCATGCGCCTGTCGGATTGAAAACGGCAACATTTGAGCGGGCGCGAGCGATGCGCACACCCCGTTCCTTCAGGTCGCGCAAGGCGACATACATCATTGCCGTCATCAGCGCATCGTTGAAAGCGTCGTGCTGGGCGAGGGGCGGGATGCCGAGATCCTTGAGCATCGAAGCGAATGAGAGATCGACGATCGTATTCGCCGGTGCGTCACCATACTTGCGCTCGTAATACAGCTTGGAAACCTCGATCCGCGGGTTGGGCAGCTCGATCTCGATGTAGGGAAGGACGTATTTGTCGAGCATAGCGATATCGAAATCGACGTAGTATCCGACCAGCGGACGCCCGCCGATGAAATGAAGCAAGCCTGGCAGCACTTTCCGGATAAATGGGCTCTGTGCAACATCTGCCTGCCGCAGGCGATGCACCTTGATCCCCTCGGCCCGCATGCCGGCATCGGGGCGAACAGTCGCCTCGAAACGCTCGCTGGTCAGTATCCGGTTTCCCCGGATCCTGATCGCGGCAATGGTAACAATGTCATCGGTGCGCACGTTGAGGCCCGTCGTCTCGCAATCAATCGCGACGACCTCGTCTGCGGGGCCCGGCTTGAACATGAACCGGTACGATTGATCGCCGATCGAGGCTTGATGAAAAAGGCGCTTGATCGCGCGGGGGATCATGTCAAAACATGCCAAGATTGAAGTGATGGCGAATGATGCCGCGGAATTGTTTGACCACCTGAAAGGCGTCACGCAATAGATCGCGTTCTATGCTTGAAAGCAATGACGGTCGCACGAGCGTTCCCGAGGTGCCCGCCGATGCAGCCAGCTGTCCATCAAGCCTCAGCGTCAGCAGGAAGCGAAAGGTCTGGCTCAACTCGCGGGCGAAGTCGGCTTGCAGGACACCGATTTCGCACAGCCGCGCGACGCGCTTGTCGGTCGCCGTTTCCAGCAGGCCATGCTCGATCGCGAGACTGCGGACGCCGTGAACGATCGGAAAGAGGCCACCCTTCTTGAGGTCGAGCGAATCGCCCTTGCCCTCGGACGTGACCAGGTTGTTGAACAGCCCGATCGGTGTCGCGAAGGCGTCCGCAGCACGCGCGAAATGAGCCAGGTAAGCCTGCTCGCCGCGGATCAGATCGATCAATGCGGCCTTGGCCGTTGTCAGCAACTGCGTGTCGCCGGCGACAGCGCGTGCATCGTAGAAGATGGCCACGTTCATATGGGCTGTTTCGTCAGGCAATGCCACCCAGCGGCGGAAATCCGCGAGATAGTCCGAAAGCGGCTTTGACCAAACCGGATTGCGCACCATGACGTTGCCGGGGCAGGGCGGAAAGCCGAAATCTGCCAGCGCGCCAGAGAAATCGGTCCTGAACGCAGCGAGCGCCGCCGTGTCGGCAGGGCCTGCGAGGATAAGTCCGTTGTCCTGATCGGTGCGCACGGTCTGTTCACCGCGGCCTTCGCTGCCCATGACGACCAGGCAGCTACCGGTCCGGATTTCGTCGGGTGCGATCATATCGAAAAGCCGGGAGAACAGGCGCCCATTGAGGTCGGAGACGACTTCTCCGATCACCTCGACCTTGACGCCTTGGCGGCGCAGGGTGCGCACTTGCGCCGCGGTTTCTCGCGCGGCGATCACCAGGTCATCCTTGCTCGAGGCGCGATCGATACGGCCGGCGACGACCTGGGCGCTGCCGGCGAGGAAGCCGAGCAGGTCGATATCTTCCAGGATGCCGACATAATGCTCGCCGTCATGCACCGCCACGCGTCGCTTGTTTCTTTTCGTCATCAGCAGTAAGGCGGACGACACGAAATCATCCGGCCGCAGTGTCACGACGTCAAAATGCGCGAGTTCCCGCACGGGTGTTTCAATCGCCTGGCGCCGCAGCACCACGGCCTTGGACAGGTTCATGCCGGTGATGATGCCGATGCGCTCGCCGTCGCGAACGAACAGCGCGTTGCTGCCGATCTCGCGCATCAAATGGCCGGCGGCTTCGATGGTGTCGCTCGCGTCGATGAACGCAGGGGGGTGCAGGAACAGCTCGGCGACCCGAGCGCGCATCAGCGAGCCGTAGCGCCGCTCCTCTTCGTCGCGGGCGAGTTCATCCAGTTTGTGAGATATCTCGCGGTAGAAGAACGAGGCAAACCGGTGATTGCTCTGGATCATGCCGAGCGTCACGTTCTTGGGAGCGACGTAGCACAGCGTCTCTTCACGGGCCACGAATGCGTGACCACTCTTGCCGTGGACGAGGGCGCGGCTGTCGAAGGTGTCCTTGGGACCGAGCAACGCCAGCAGATCGCTGCCGTCGCGCTCCTCGATCGTGCCCTTGATGACGACGAACAGGGCGTTGGCTGGCGCATTCTGAGCGATGATGGTTTCGCCTGGGCGGAAGTAGTCGATATCCAGCGCGGCACGCAGTGTCTCAACCTCTTGCGACGTCAGGCGGTCGAAGGGTGGATTGGTGGCATCGAAGGAGTTGGGCATCTGTATTCCCCGACCGGGCGCTGGCGAGCTTAGGATTACACAGCGCCAGCCAAATGATTCAACCGGGCGGATACTCGGCCTGCCAAGTTAGGTTGGCCTTCGCGTACCTGAACCGAAGTTCGCCGGGAACCCGGGCATGGACGGTTCTCGATGCCCGGCTTCAGTGCGTGGTGGCGCCTGATGCGCCGATGCCGGTCTGGCAGCGCACAAATTGTGCATCGAAGCCTTCGCGGTCGGCCTTGGCCCGCGCGCTGCGATCCAGAATTGAAAACAGCCAGATGCCGGCGAACGCGATCGCGATCGAGAACAGTGCCGGGTTGTCGAGCGCGATCGGTGCCGACCCCTTGGGGTTGCCGAGCGTCGCTTCCCATACGGCTGGCGACAGGACGACGCCGACGACGGCGCTGATCAGTCCGAGGAAGCCGCCGATCAATGCGCCCCGCGTGGTCAGCCCCTTCCAGAAGATCGAAGTCACCAGTACCGGGAAGTTGCATGACGCTGCAATGGCAAATGCAAGTCCGACCATGAAGGCGACGTTCTGGTTCTCGAATATGATGCCCAGAATGATCGCGAGCACGCCCAGGAACAGGGTCGCGATCTTCGAGACGCGGATTTCGTCTTGCTCGTTGGCCTTTCCGTCCTTGATCACCATAGCGTAGAGGTCATGGCTGATCGATGAGGCGCCGGCAAGCGCCAAGCCCGATACCACCGCGAGGATGGTGGCGAAGGCCACGGCAGAGATGAAGCCGAGGAACACGTTGCCTCCGACCGCCTTGGCGAGATGGATCGCTGCCATGTTGGAGCCGCCCTTGATCGCCGCGATTCCGCTTTTCGTCTTCTCCAGAATGCTCGCGTCAAGGAACGCTGCATCGGTCGAGACCAGCACAATGGCGCCGAACCCGATGATGAAGGTTAGGATGTAGAAGTAGCCAATGAAGCCGGTCGCATAGAACACCGACTTGCGGGCGGCTTGAGCGTCCTTCACTGTGAAGAAACGCATCAGGATATGCGGCAGTCCGGCCGTGCCGAACATTAGCGCCAATCCGAGCGAGATCGCCGACAGAGGGTTGGAGATCAAGCTGCCCGGCTCCATGATTGCGAGCTTCTTGGGGTGCACCTGCGTTGCCGTGGCAAACAGGGCTTCCGGGCTGAAGCCGAATTTGTACAACACCGCGCCGGCCATAAACGTGGCGCCCATCAACAGCAATACTGCCTTGATGATCTGCACCCAGGTCGTTGCCTTCATGCCGCCGAAGGTCACGTAAACCATCATCAAGCCGCCGACCAGGACGACCGCGATCCAATAGTCGAGACCGAACAGCAGCTGAATGAGCTTCCCGGCGCCGACCATCTGCGCGATCAGGTAGAAGGCGACGGTGACCAGTGAGCCGCAAGCAGCGAGAATGCGGATCTCGGTTTGCCCGAGCCGGAACGAGGTGACGTCGGCAAAGGTGAACTTGCCGAGATTGCGTAGCTGCTCGGCGATCAGGAAGGTGACAATCGGCCAGCCGACCAGCCATCCCACCGAGTAGATCAGGCCATCATAGCCGGAAGTGTAAACCAGGCCCGAGATGCCCAGGAAAGAGGCTGCCGACATGTAGTCCCCGGCGATCGCGAGGCCGTTCTGGAAACCGGTGATGCCGCCGCCGGCGGAATAGAAATCCGCGGCCGAAGCGGTCTGTTTCGCCGCCCAATATGTAATGCCGAGGGTGAGGCTGACAAAGGCGATGAACATGCCAATGGCGACCCAGTTGATCGCCTGCTTTGTGCCACCGTCGATGGTGCCGGCAGCAAGTGCGAGTGTGGGCAGGCTGGCAAGGATCGCTGTCGCGAGGACGCAGGGTAAATTTTTCACGGCTACGACCTCTCGACAATTCGACGGATCAGGGTGTCATATTTGGAATTGGCCTTACTCACATAGATGCCGGTGAGCACGAACGCCGAGACAATAACGAACAGGCCGATCGGAATGCCGATGGTCGTTACACCTGTCCCCAGCGGGATGCCGAGGAATTTGGGCGCATACGCGACCAGCAGAATGAAGCCGAAATAGATGACGAGCATAATCAGCGACAGCGTCCATCCGAAGGACGAACGTCGCCGCACCAACTCCTTGTAGTCGGGATCCCGCTGGATCGCTTCGTGGCTTTCCGCATCCATCCTGTTCCTCCCGGGAAATCGCAGACAAGCTCACCGACAAAGTAGTCGCGCAAGTTAACCGGCGCGGCACGCGAAAGGCGGGCTGCGGACTCGTGGCCATAACGCTTCAAGTAAAACGGAAATGCAGGCTGCTTTCCGCCAGCTTAAAACATCCTATGACGATGCTTCGAGGGGGCTGTTGATGTAGATCAAATCGACGGATGACCGCAGGCGGCGCATGAAGTCTATGGAGGCGCGAGACCGCCTGCTGCGGTCGTCAACAGCGAGTTCACGTGGCTTATTTCAAGGTTGTCAAATAGGCGATGACGTCGGCGCGATCCCTGAAGTCCGGCAATCCCTTGAAGAACATTTTCGCGCCGTGAACGTCCCCGCGCGGATCCGCAAGATAGGCATCCAGGTTGGACGCGGACCACGTGCTCTTGTTTGCTTTCATGGCTTCCGAATAAGTGTAATCCGGCACACTGGCCGGGACGCGCCCCACGACGTTCCAAAGGCTCGGTCCGACCTTGTTTACTCCGATTTCCACGGAGTGGCAGTTTTGGCAGGTGTGCTGAAAGATGGCCCTTCCGGAGACCGGATCACCGTTGGACTCCGCGGCAAACGCGGTGACGGAGCATGTCATCAGCGATACAAATAGAACTACGCGACCGATCATGAGAGTATCCCTTTCGTCAATTTCGTTGGCTGGCTCGACGCAATCTGAACCAGCGATCGGTCTCTCGATCCGCCGCCACCGTCCAGATGGGTTGTTCTGGAGGGTGGCGGCGAAAACGAGTCATGCTTTGCGTGACGCGCACGCGTACATGTTGATTTCCATCCCTACGGCGACTTCAACGATTTTCGGAGCGTTCCAGGTCATGTTTCCTCATTTCAAGTTGGGGACGTTGACAGGTGTGTTTTCCCACCACTGCATGTTTCGCGTGGTGGGTGCATTTAAGCACGCGCGTCCGGTTAGGGAACTGCGATCAAGGTAGTAGGCCGGAGCGGCGCCTCTGGCGTGCGGCGGAGCCGATCGGTCCACGGTCAAATCGATCTCCAAGCAGCACGCATCTCCAGGTAGATTCATCGTTTGTCGGGCGAACGACCGGTGGTCGAACAGAACTCATGCGGCGGCGCACAAAGTTCGATTGGCGCAGCGGAGTCATGAGAGCAAGTCGCTATTCGCATGAACTACTACCTTCCGCCTATACGTGCGCGACGGCGTTGCTGGCACTTTCTTCGCGATGGGCGAAACAACGCCGCATCGATATTTCCGCGTAACCAGCCCTGAATTTGCGAACGCGGTAACAAGAATTTCCGGAGGACACAGATGGGACTCAGAAGCAGGAGTATCTTTGCTGGCGTTTCGATCGCTGCCTTTGCGATGGTTGCCGCAAGCAGCGTCCAAGCCAACGATTCGGTTGTGAAGGCTGTATCGGACCCCAACGGCTGGGCGGTCGCTGGGCACGATTACGGCAACACGCGCTTTAGCCCGCTCAAGCAAATCACTGCGGAGAACGTTGGCAAGCTTCAATTGGCTTACTCGTTGTCGCTGGCCTCGCTTCGTTCCAACGAATCGTCTCCGGTCGTGATCGGGGACACGTTGTACGTCACGACGTCGTGGGGACCGAAATATGTTTACGCCATAAATGCCGTGACCGGCGCGCAGAAATGGACCTATCAGCCGGATATACCGGATGACGTGCTGCAGTATGCCTGCTGCGACGTCAACAACCGGGGCGTCGCCTATGCCGACGGCAAGATCTTCATCGGCCGGCTCGATGGCAAGCTCACGGCGCTCGATGCCGCCAGCGGCAAGGAGCTTTGGACGTCGGCTGTCGTCAACTACAAGCAGGGTTCTGTTATCACCTCTCCGCCGCTCGTCGTTCGCGACAAGATCATCACCGGCTTCGGCGGTGGCGAATATGGTGTCCGGGGCGCGCTTCTGGCGTTCGATCTGAACAATGGCAAACTGCTCTGGCAGACCTACACCGTTCCGGGGCCAGGTGAGCCCGGCAGCGACACGTGGAAGGGCGATACCGGCCTTCACGGCGGCGGAGCGGCGTGGTTGGTCGGCTCCTATGATGCGAAGACTGACACGGTGTACTGGGGAACCAGTAATCCGGGGCCCTGGAATACCGGCGTCCGCTCGACCGGGGACGGCAATTTCGGCAAGCTGACCAACCTCTATACTGCATCGACCCTCGCGATCGACCCGAACACCGGCAAGATCAAGTGGCACATCCAGGGCACGCCGGCCGATGCCTGGGACTACGACGGCGTCAACGAATTGCTGCTGACCGACCTGAAGATCGGCGGAGCCAACACGCCAGTCTTGATGAAGGCTGATCGTAACGGCTTCTTCTTCGTCGCCAACCGGGAAACCGGCAAGATGATCTCGGCCGAAAAATACGTCTACGCGAACTGGGCGAAGAAATTCGACATCGGCACCATGCGTGCCGAGGAAGATCCCGACAAGCGTCCGGGGCCGGGCCATCCTGCCAAGGATATCTGCCCGAACCTGATCGGTGGCAAAAACTGGCAGCCGATGTCGTTCAATCCGCAGACAGGCCTCGTCTACATTCCGGCCAACAATGTTTGCATGGATTGGTCGGTGAGCGATGTCAGCTACAAGCGCGGGGTGTTCTATCTCGGCGCTGAATTCCCGACCAAGGAAGGGCCCGGCGGTTTCCTCGGAGAATTGGTCGCCTGGGATCCGGTCGCCAACAAGAAGGTCTGGGGCATCAAGGAAGACCTGCCATTCAATGGCGGAACGCTGAGCACCGGCGGCAATCTGGTGTTCTCCGGCAATCTACACGGTGATTTCCGCGCCATTGATGCGAAGACCGGCAAGGTGCTGTGGAGCAAGAACCTTGGAAGCGGAATCGGTGCGGGCCCTGTGACCTACTCGGTGGGCGGCAAGCAGTATGTCGCCATCGTCGTCGGACGCACGGCCGCCCTTCCAGCCTTCCTTGGTGAGATCGGCAAGAAGATGGTGGCAGCTGCGCCCGAAGGCGGCGCCCTGTTTGTGTTTGCTCTGCAATAAGACAAATGGGTGGAGGAAGCAGTGATCCGCACAGTTCCAAACGTAGCTCGTCTTTCAAGACACGGCTCCCGGTTGGAGAAGGTTGCGCGAGCGCTGCTGCTGTCCACAATTATGGCGACGCCGGCTGTTCGAGCCGGCGCCGATGAAATGAGGCCGTTGCGTCTCTGCGCGGATCCGACGAACCTGCCGTTCTCGAGCGATGACCCGGCACGGCCCGGCCTCTATCTTGAGATCGGCCAGTTGGTCGCACGGAAACTGGAGCGGCCGGTGACCTACAGCTGGTACAAGTCCTACTTCGGCAAGCGAACTGTTCGTGAAACGCTGTTGAGCAAACAGTGCGACGCCATGGTTGGTTTGCCGCAGGTGGACGATTTCATGGGGCCTGCCGTCATCTTCTCGAAGCCGATCGCGAGGGAAGGTTACGCGCTGGTGAGCGTGAAGGGCCGGAACATCGCGGGCATCGACGATTTGAAGGGGTTGCGCGTCGCCGTACAGTATCAGACCACACCGCAAAACCTGCTCGCGCTGCGCGACGAGATCGAGAAGATCACCGTATTGAGTCCTGACGAAGGAATGAAGATGCTCGACCAGGGAAAGGCCGACGTCGCCTTTATCTGGGCTCCTGTGGCCGGTTGGCTCAACAGCACCGCCTACGGAGAAAAATACCGGATCAGAACCACAGCGGGCGAGGGGCTGATGTGGTCCACCGCGATCGGCTTTGCGAAAGCGTCGACGGTGCTTCGGGATGATGTTAACGTGGTTCTACCGTCCCTGCAGGAGGACATTGCCAGGCTGTTCGTGAAATATGGCGTGCCGAGCGACGCGCCGGTCAAATTCGGTGAGCTCGGCCATCCGACCGCCATCGCCGATGCGGTTTCGAAGGAACCTGTGACCGTTGGCCAATCGACCGGCGACAGCAAACCCGCCGAAGTGAAGGTTGCCGCTTCCGGGGATATTTCGGCTGGCCACGAGCTGTTCAACGGGACGTGCGCGCACTGCCACGGGCCTGACGCCGTGCAGGCCGAGAAGCGTATCAATCTGCGCCTGCTGAAGAAGCGATATGGCGAAGACATGGAAGCGACGTACTGGAAGACGGTTCATGACGGAAGGCCGTCCAAGGGGATGCCTGCCTGGAAAGAAGTGTTCGGCGACGATGAGCTTCGAAATGTCCTTGTATATCTGCAGACGGTGCAGGAAGCGGCCGACGGTTCGAACTAGGACTGCCGGGCAGGATGCCGCGGGCATCATAAATTGGATGCAGCCAATGCTTCGTTTGAGGCTCTCATGATGGGATTCCTCATTATCGATGATCATCCGTTGTTTGGCGAAGCACTCGGAAATGCAATCCGGATATCGCATCCGGATGCCCGAATCTTCGAGGCCGCGTCGATCCGGCAGGCGCTGAATATCCTGGCGACGGAACGCAACATCGATCTCGCGCTTCTGGATCTTCTGCTGCCGGATGCCGTAGGATTTTCCGGCTTTCTCAGATTGCGCGACAGCCATCCGAAGCTGCCGATCCTCATTGTCTCGAGCGTCGATGACAAGCAGACGATCCGCGAAGCGCTCGCGCTTGGGGCGGTCGGCTATCTCTCCAAATCGACCTCCGTCAGCGAACTGTCGGACGCAATCGCCCGGATTTTGAGTGGATCGGTTTCCGCACCGAAAGGGTACGTGGGAGCGGGCACACCGGTGCAAACCGAAGCCGCCCTGCGCGAGAAAATCAAGAAGCTGACGCCCCAACAGGTTCGCGTGCTGGACCTGATCAGGAATGGCCTGCAGAACCGCGAGATTGCCGCGGAACTCAAGCTGGCGGAGTCGACCGTAAGGGCTCACGTGACCGAGATTCTGCGCAAGCTCGGGCTCTTCAGCCGCAATAAGGCGATTATCGAAATCGGCAAGATCGCGTTGCCATTGCCGGCTCCCTGCCAAAGTGCAAGGGGTGAACGGGAACGGCCCTCCTGATCGGGATGGTTAGTAAGCCGCTTCCCCGCGCCGGGCGGTCGTCAGCGGCGTTTCATCACCCCGGGCGCCGGCGGATATCCCGGTAACGTCAGGTTATGCCGGTGAACCGGTCGTCGACCTATAGGCTTCGTTCCATCCTTGAGATAATGTGCTGATCGTCACGAACGAACTCCGCAGTCCCGAGAGGGCAGCTGAATGGCGCGATCGGCCGCCAACAGACCGGCGCCCAGGCGAGGCAAATGCAGTGAGGTTGCTTGTCGTCGAGGACCACCCGCTGTTTCGAGACGCCTTGGTCGGCGTCGTTGCGGCCGCCTTTGCCAACGCTGAAGTGTTTCAGGCAATTTCGATCGACGGTGCACTGGATATTCTTGCATCGAAGGGCTCCGTCGATGTTATTTTGCTCGATTTGTCGATGCCCGGCACCACTGGGCTTCTGGGAGCGTTCCGTGTACGCGTAGCTGCCCCGAAAAGCGCGCTTGTCATTGTTTCGGCATTCGAAAGCGCGCGGATCGTTGGATGCGCGATGGCGCTCGGTGTTTCCGGCTATATTCCGAAATCGACCCCGAAGGCCGAACTGGTCCAATCGATCCGCTCAATTCTGGAGGGGGAGGTCTATGTCCCGAAGCGGCTTCACGGGAGTGCGGCAGCCAGACGCGCTGGTGCGGAAATTCAGGACCTGCTGCGTCAGCTTTCCCGCCTCACATCCCAGCAGCTTCGCGTTCTCGACATGATTTGTCGAGGTCTTCAGAACAAGCATATCGCTTACGAACTCGATATCTCCGTCACGACGGTCAAGGTTCATGTCACCGAGATTCTGCGCAAACTCGGCGTCCGAAGCCGCACCACCGCAATCATCAAGGTTTCCAGACTCGATCTGATCCGATCAGAACATAACACGCCGGCGGCCGTCGGCGATTTGGGAAGTGCGACGCAATTGAACCGAACCGTTCGTATAGTCGGCTCGAATCTGCCCGCAGGAAGATCACGTCAATAGAAAGGAGAGCAGGGACCGCATTTCGGCTGGCTTGATCGGCTTTTTCAATAGTTCATGTCCGAAGGATGCGGCATCCGAGGCCGCCTTTGCGGAATAATCGGCCGTCACGATAATCGCGGGAACCTCGGTCTTGATTGCGCTGCGTATCTCCTCGACGGCTTTGATACCGGTTTCGCCGTTGTCGAGGTGAAGGTCCGCGATGATCACATCGGGACGCTCGTCAAGCGCCCTGATGCTGTCGAGTCCTTCTGCTGCCGACGCCGCTATGGCCACGTCACACCCCCACTTCTCCAGCAGGCTGGCCAGCCCCTCGGCGCTGGACAGATCGTTTTCAATCAAAAGGATCCTCGCATCCTCCATGCCTCCATAGGCGGACTCGGAAAGCGCAGGTTCTCCGGTCAAAGCGGCCTCCTCGAGTGCGGAGGTGCGAGGCACCGTGACACCAAACATCGAGCCTCGCCCCAAGCGCGACTTCAGATGTATCTCATGATTGAGCGCGGTAGCGAACCGCCGAACGATCGAAAGGCCGAGGCCGATGCCCGCATCGGCGCCAATACTGGCTTCCCCGCGCTGAAATTCCATGAAAATGGCTTCGCGCTGGGCTTCCGGAATGCCAGGACCAGTGTCGTGCACCTGTATACTGAGATTAGCACCCTTGAGTCTGCAACCCATGAGCACGCTGCCACGCTGCGTGTATCGCAGGGCGTTAGCCAGAAGATTCTGCAGGATTCGCCTCAACATCATCGGATCTGACAAGACGGTCTCGGCACAGGGTTCGATCCTCAGAACAAGGTGACGCTTCGCCGCCACAGGGGTGAACTCGTGCCGCAGTGGCTCGAATAGCGTCGAAATCGAAACCGGGCGAAATTCTGGCTTCAGAACGCCAGCATCGAGTTTGGAGATATCCAGAAGCGTCCGGAGCAGATCTTCCAACGTCGCGAGCGAACGGTCAATCTGCTCGGTCAGCAGAAGCCCCTTTGGTGAAGCGATCATTTCGTCAAGCGCGGACAGCGTCAGCCGCGCGGCATTCAGCGGCTGCAAAAGATCGTGGGTAACGGAGATCAGGACCGACGACTTCAGCGAACTGGCTGCTTCCGCCTGCTGCTTGGCCTGAGAAAGAGAACCGTTGGTCTTTTCCAGCGATTGCAGGGCCTGCTTGAGCTGCTGGGTTCTGTTGCGGACCTGCTGGTCGAGAGAGATCGCCGTTTCGAACAGCGAAAATGCATTGAGTTGCTGGTCCGTGGAGCGTTCCACGCGCGACATCAAGGCTGCGTTGATTTTCCGAAGCTTGGAAATCTCGCGTTCGAGCGACGCGGTCTGGTCCGGCTCAATGTCGATCACGGCGCGGCCCTTCGCCTTCCGATCGCAACACCGGTCAGCGTCTGATTGACGTGCATGGACCGATATTGCTCGCCATAGGTCTGAAATCCGATAACGTTGTTGCGACGATACAGCTCGGACATCTCCCGCGACAATTGGTGTTGTTCGACGGCGAGCCGGCGCAGGACGCATTCGAATCCGATGAAGATGGAGACGCCGCCCAAATCGTCGATCAGCCGCTCGAAAATGTCGTTCGTCGCGTCGATCGGGTTTCGAACCTGTGCGATGGTGAGGACCATTCCTTCGTCGATAGCGCAGAAGAATCGAAGCGAGCCATCCGGATCCATGCGCTGGATCGAACGGGCATAGTAGGAACCGCCAACCCGCACCAGGACCGGATGCGCGGCAAAGGACAGCGAATCAAGCTTGGTATCTCGAATCCCAACGGCACGGGAATATTCGATCGCGGCCGGCTCGGCATTGATTTCCTTGACGATGCGGCGCTCGATATCCGCTTCTGTGACCACCATCTTGATCGATGTCGGTTCGAAGTGGTCGCATTTGAAAAGCCGGAACGGCAAGCGTGTCTTGATCAGTATCAGGATGGCCGCATCGGAATGCGCTTTTCCGCCGTAGAAGATCCATGACTTGTCAAACCGCAAACCGTCGCCGGCCGACCCGCCCACGACCGGGATGTCTTCCAGCGAAGTGTAGATCGCGGACATGACCGCTTCTTCGCGCTGACACATGCCGTCGATGAACAGGAACCCGAAAGCCTCCTCACCGCAGTCCCGTTCTTCGGTGAGACGGGTGAAGTCTTGATGCAACTCGCTGCAGACTGACCGCCCATGATCAACTCGAAAGGTCGATAAATCGGGAAAGGGCCGGGCTGCGATAATGAAGTCCTCAGCACTGAAGCCCATCGCAACCACGCTGTCCTCTTCCCAGCCTCCGGGTGCCAGCTCACCCGCGGTGGTGCAGCCGAAAATCGGCGTGTCGGGAATTCGGCATGTTAGTTCTTCGATGAATGTTGCGGGGTGGTAAAATGGAGAAACGAACACGATGATCATCGCAAGATCCAGAAACGCGAGCTGCCGGGAAATTTCCTCGGCTGCTTCGCGTGGACCTACGCTCTTGGCTTGCGCGACGACAATGCTGTCGCCGACGCTGCTTTGCGTGGCTCCCAAAGGCTATTCCCCCTCGCATAGGATTTTGTTTGTTTTTTGATGGTAGTGGCGTTGACACGTCCCGATATTGATATAACGCAAAATCCCGTTTCCGAGGAAGGATAAAAAGGAAACCGCAGCAAAGAAGGTAGTCGAGCGATCCTCGATCAAACCGAGGTGTGGGTAGCCGGGAAAGGGCAGAAGGTAACGCGACCGTCGTCACCGACGACGATCCACTTTTCCCTAAACAAGAAAGCGACGGACAAAGCAGGTGCCAATTCTCGATCTCGTACCCGGCCGAATTGAGGGTGAAGTGGACCGGGATCGTATGTCGGCTTGAAAGTTGTTGGATCGAGCGGTCGACGAGGCCGACAGCAGTGAATCCGGATTTTGGGAGGAGCGAATGGCGGCAGCCGGGACTACCCACCACGCGGATCGGATCCAATCTGCGATCTCATCTAATGGTGCAGCGAAATCGGCGCTGATTGCGTCCTGGCAGAGGTCAGCATGCCTTCACAAGCTTGATCCGGCTCGAAGCAACCTTCCCGAGAGACTGACGGATTCAGAGTTCGGGAGGGCCCGGCAAAAGATGGAGCCGCTGATCCACGTCGCGCAGCCGAGCCTCGACAGACTCTATCATTCGGTCGGGGGAGCGGGTTGCTGTGTTTTGCTCGCCGACAGGAACGGCGTCCCGGTCGTGCGGCGCGGCGCGCCCGGCGACGATGCGACATTTTTTGACTGGGGATTATGGCCGGGCGCAATCTGGAGCGAAGGCAGCGAGGGCACGAACGGCATTGGTACGTGTCTCGTCGAACAACGAGCGCTGACAATCCACCGCGACCAGCATTTCTATGCGCGCAATGCGCTATTGAGCTGCACGACTGCTCCAATTTATGATCATCAGGGGCGTCTCGTTGCAGCGCTCGATGTTTCGTCCTGCAGATCCGAGTTGATTGAAAAGTTCGTCAACCTCATCGCGACAGCGGTGAGTGACGCCGCAGCGCGCATCGAGGCGGAATGCTTTCGTCTGGCGTATTCGCAGGCGCGCATCCTGGTCGTCCCCGTCGCCGACAAGGGCGCACGAGCCCTGATCGCGGTCGATGCGGACGATCTTGTTGTAGGGGCTACCCGCGCTGCGCGCTTGGCGCTTGGAATTTCTCAGGCCTGCCTGCAGAAATCGCGGCCTGCAGCGGAAGTGATGAATATGTCAAGGACGGTGACCGAAAACCTTGCCGCGGCGGAGCGGGGGGTGCTGCAACGGGCACTCGCGCGAGCCGAGGGCAATGTCACGGCGGCGGCTGAAGCGCTCGGCATGAGCCGGGCCACATTCTACCGAAAGCTGCGGCGACTGGAACTTCACCGCACCCACTGAAAATCACCCTATCGAGTGTCTCAGTTTTGCGACACTCCGGCCGGCGATTGGTTTTCCGGGGCTGGTAAGACGGTCCGGTTTCGACAAGCTTCTTTCTCAAAGCGTCGCATCAAGCGCCGCAATCTGAGGAGGACAGCCATGAACAAGGTAGAGTTTTCACGGACCGCGAAAGTTCCCTTCCAGAAGCGCTACGGCAACTTCATCGGCGGCAAATGGGCCGAGCCGCGCTCCGGCAGGTACTTCGAGAATCGTTCGCCGGTGAACGGCCAGCTGCTTTGCGAGATCGCGCGCTCGAACGAGCAGGATGTCGAAGCGGCCCTCGACGCCGCGCACGCCGCGAAGGAGGGCTGGGGTCGTACCAGCGTTGCCGAGCGCTCAGTCATTCTCAACAAGATCGCCGACCGTATGGAGGAGAATCTCGATCTTCTGGCGTTGGCCGAGACCTGGGACAACGGCAAGCCGATCCGCGAAACCACCGCGGCCGACCTGCCGCTCGCGATCGATCACTTCCGCTACTTTGCCGGCGCCATTCGCGGCCAGGAAGGCAGTCTTTCCGAGATCGACCACGATACGGTGGCCTATCATTTCCATGAACCGCTTGGCGTCGTCGGCCAGATCATTCCGTGGAACTTTCCGCTGCTGATGGCCTGTTGGAAACTGGCTCCCGCGCTTGCCGCGGGAAACTGCGTGGTGTTGAAGCCGGCCGAGCAGACCCCGGCTTCCATCATGGTCTGGATCGATCTGATCGGCGATCTGCTGCCGCCGGGCACGCTCAACATCGTCAACGGTTTCGGGCTGGAGGCCGGCAAGCCGCTCGCGTCCTCGCCGCGCATCGCCAAGATCGCCTTCACCGGCGAGACCACGACGGGCCGGTTGATCATGCAATACGCCAGCCAGAACCTCATTCCGGTGACGCTCGAACTTGGCGGCAAGTCGCCCAACATCTTCTTCAAGGATGTCGTCGTCGAGGATGACGACTTCTTCGACAAGGCGATCGAGGGTTTTGTGATGTTCGCCCTCAACCAGGGCGAGGTCTGCACCTGCCCGAGCCGGGCGCTGATCCATGAAGCGATCTACGACCGGTTCATGGAGCGCGCGCTCAAGCGCGTCGAGGCGATCGTTCAGGGAGACCCGCTCGATCCCGCCACCATGATCGGCGCGCAGGCCTCGAGCGAGCAACTCGAGAAAATCCTTTCCTACATCGACATCGGCCGGCAGGAGGGCGCACAGGTCCTGACCGGCGGCTCGCGCAACCTGCTGCCGGGCGATCTTGCCGGCGGCTACTATGTCAAGCCGACCGTGTTCAAGGGCCACAACAGGATGCGCATCTTCCAGGAGGAGATCTTCGGGCCGGTGGTTTCGGTGACGACCTTCAAGGATGACGAGGAGGCCTTGTCGATCGCCAACGACACGCTCTATGGCCTCGGCGCGGGCATCTGGAGCCGCGATGCCAACCGGCTCTACCGTTTCGGCCGCGCGATCCAGGCGGGCCGCGTCTGGACCAACTGCTATCACGCCTATCCCGCGCATGCGGCGTTCGGCGGCTACAAGCAATCCGGCATCGGCCGCGAGACCCACAAGATGATGCTCGACCACTACCAGCAGACCAAGAACATGCTGGTCAGCTACAGCCCGAAAAAGCTCGGCTTCTTCTGAGTTCTCCCTGGACTACCGGCGCGGTCGCTTGCGTCCGCGCCGGTCCTTTCTCGCGGGGAGGCACTGTTGGAAGGAAAAGTCTCGGCAACACCTGCAGCGCTCAGGCTGATCGAACAAATCGTCGCCGAGCATGGCCCGATCCTGTTTCATCAGTCGGGCGGCTGTTGCGACGGATCGTCGCCGATGTGTTACCCCGCGGGCGAATTCATCATCGGGGACACCGACGTCCTGCTCGGTCATATCGGGGGAGCGCCGGTCTATATCAGCGCCTCCCAGTTCGAGGTCTGGAAGCATACCGACCTGATCATCGACGTCGTTCCCGGTCGGGGTGGGATGTTCTCCCTCGATAACGGCCGCGAGCTAAGATTCCTGACGCGTTCGCGGATTTGTGCATCAGGTCTGGACGCCCCGAGGTCATCGTCGTGACGACGGGCGATCGTCTGCCCGCCGCTCCGTTGGCGTTGGTTTGATAGGAGCGTCTCGAGGTGGGAAGGAGGGGTATCCGATGAGCACTCTAGTGAGCTTGGAAGAGTTTGCCTACGCAGTGCCGGTGGGTTGGGTGGAGCGGGCTTACGTGGATGCGCCAGAGTACCACGAAATGTATACCTTCTCCACTTCTGCTCCGGATGAATTCTGGGACTATCACGGCAGGCGAATTGAGTGGATCAAGCCTTACTCGAAGGTAAAGAATACCTGTTTCGATCCCGGCAAGGTCTCGATCAAATGGTTTGAGGACGGAACCACCAACGTATCGATTAACTGCATCGACCGGCATCTTGCCAATCGTGCCGACCAGACCGCGATCATATGGGAAGGGGACAATCCGAGCGAATCGAAGCGCATCACCTACCGACAGCTGCACCAGCACGTCTGCCGTCTCGCAAATGTACTGAAGAGCCACGGTGTCGCGAACGGCGATACGGTCACGATCTATCTGCCCATGATCCCGGAGGCCGCCTATGCCATGCTGGCCTGCGCCCGCATCGGAGCCGTGCATTCCATCGTGTTCGGAGGTTTTTCACCAGACGCGCTCGCCGGACGTATCGAGGGGTGCAATTCGAAAGTCGTGATAACGGCGGACGAGGGTCTGCGCGGTGGGCGCAAGGTCCCATTGAAGGCCAATGCCGACGCGGCAGTAAAGAAAGCACCGGACATCGTGCAAACGATGATCGTCGTCAAGCGCACCGGCGGTCCAGTTGATTGGGTCAATGGCCGCGACGTCTGGTACGAGGACGCGGTGGCGAATGCGCCAACCGATTGCAAGCCTGCCGAGATGAACGCCGAGGCCCCTCTGTTCATCCTCTACACGTCGGGATCAACAGGTGCGCCGAAAGGCGTCGTCCACACGACAGGGGGATACCTCGTTTACGCGTCGATGACGCATCAATACGTGTTCGATTGCCACGATGGCGACGTCTACTGGTGCACGGCCGATGTCGGCTGGGTTACCGGCCACAGCTACATCGTCTACGGACCGCTCGCCAATGGCGCGACCACGCTGATGTTCGAGGGGATCCCTAACTACCCATCGATGTCGCGGTTTTGGGAGGTGATCGACAAGTACAAGGTCAACATCTTCTACACTGCGCCGACTGCGATACGCTCTTTGATGGCGGCGGGCGAGGAGCCGGTCAAACGGACTAGCCGCACCTCGCTGCGCCTGCTTGGATCCGTGGGCGAACCGATCAATCCGGAAGCGTGGGAGTGGTACCACCGCGTGGTCGGGGATCGGCGCTGCCCGATCGTCGACACCTGGTGGCAAACCGAAACTGGCGGCGTCATGATTACGCCGCTGCCTGGCGCTACCGCGTTGAAGCCAGGTTCTGCCGCGCTTCCGTTCTTCGGTGTCCGGCCGGAGGTCGTGGATGCCAGCGGCGCGGTGTTGGACGGCGCCTGCGAAGGAAACCTGGTCATCGCCGATTCCTGGCCGGGCCAAATGCGCACGGTCTTTGGCGATCATGAACGTTTCATGCAGACTTATTTTTCGACCTTTCCGGGCAAGTACTTCACCGGAGATGGCTGTCGGCGCGACAGCGATGGCTACTACTGGATCACCGGGCGCGTCGACGATGTCATCAACGTCTCCGGCCACCGGATGGGAACGGCCGAGGTGGAGAGTGCGCTCGTGGCGCACAAGGACGTCTCCGAAGCCGCTGTCGTCGGCTTTCCACACGAGATCAAGGGACAGGGCATCTACGCCTACGTGACCTTGATGACGGGTAGGGAGCCATCCGCGGAGTTGCGCAAGGAACTCGTCGCGTGGGTGCGCAAGGAAATCGGCCCGATTGCCGCCCCCGACGTCATCCAGTTCGCGCCTGGATTACCGAAGACCCGTTCCGGAAAGATCATGCGCCGTATCCTGCGCAAGATCGCGGAGAATGAATTTGGTGCGCTTGGTGATACGTCGACGCTCGCCGATCCGGCGGTGGTCGATGATTTGATCAAGAATCGGTAGGGCTGCTTGCATAGGGGAGCATCGTGATGAGACTGGTTCTGTTGGGGCCGCCGGGCGCGGGAAAAGGCACACAGGCGACGAGAATTGCCAAACGTTTCGCCGTTCCGCAACTATCGACCGGGGACATGCTGCGCGAAGCAGTGGCCTCAGGCTCGGCCCTCGGAACGCATGTCAAAGATATCATGGAGCGCGGGGATCTCGTGCCTGATGATGTCATCACTGCGGTTGTTGCCGATCGAATGGACCATTCCGACGCGGCCAACGGCTTTGTCCTCGATGGGTTTCCCCGGACCGTGGCGCAAGCGCAGGCTCTTGATAGGGAACTGGCAGCAAGGAAAATCGGGCTCAACGCAGTCCTTGAACTGGAGGTCGAAGACCCGGCTGAAAGCATACCGCGCGCAAACCGCTCCCGTCACCGAATACTACCGGTCGCAAGGTTTGCTCCATATTGTCGACGGGTTGCAGCCGATTGACGTCGTGACCGAAGAACTCGCGGAGGTACTCTTAGCGCTCACCTGACATTGGAGTAGCAGTGATAACCATGCCTCGCATGGTTCGGGCTGCACCGGAAATCCGGTGCAGGATCTTCGCGCGAATTTGCAGCAACAGGAGATGCTAATGTTCGGACCGTGGATCACAGTTTCACTACTGGCGCTGGAATCGAGTGAGGTGATTGGTCTCCGTGTTGCGAAACTAGCGCGCGGAGGTCTCGATGCAGAGAACGAAGCTCATCTGCTGGTGAACGAAAAGGTTGTCGCGGTATTTGATACCAGCATGAGGCTCGTGTGCGGCGCGACCACCAGCGATTTGATCGATAGGTTCCGCGAGCAGGTCGCGGCGAACGTCCTGCGTCTTTCAACCGAACGTCAGCCGGCGCTTGGCCACGAGTGAACTGAGCAAAGACTAATCGTGAAGTTTTAGTCATTCAGGCAGATCCAGGAGAGGAGAATGAAATGCGAGCAGTGATTTTCGTCGCTGTCCTGGCGACTATCGCCGCAGGTAAAGCGAGAGCGCAGGACGCCGCCGCCGGCGAGAAGGTCTTTGGCATGTGCAAGGCTTGCCACCAGATTGGCGAGAACGCGAAGAGCGCGGTTGGGCCCGTCCTCAACGGCGTCATCGGCCGCAAGGCCGGCAGTGTCGCCGGCTATTCATATTCCGATGCCAACAAAGATTCGGGGATTACCTGGGATGAAGCGACGTTCCGGGAATATATCAGGGATCCAAAAGCGAAGGTTCCGGGCACGAAGATGATCTACGCTGGTCTGAAGGACGAGCAAAAGACCAATGATCTTGTCGCATTTCTCAGGCAGTTCGATGCTGATGGGAAGAAGAGATAGGCTCGTCCGGCCGGCAAGGACCGAAGGGATGGAGGTGAAGATGATGCGTGGCGGGAGGATGTTTCAGCAAGCCTGAAATGGCATCTGGCTATCGATACAATCTTTACGGAATCTCGTGTAGAATCGGCTCTTTGTGTGCACTGACAATGCGAAAGCGGCAATTTTCGCTTCTAATCGCGCTGGATATGGATCAAAGAATATCTAGTGACAGCCAACGAGAGCGGTGTTCTATAAGCTCATTGGTGCCGGCGGTGGATGTCTCCGAGAGGGTTTGACCTCGTTCGCAAGGCGGATATTGACGAGACCAATCTAAGCCTATGCCGAGTCCGTACTTTCGGAATGAGCGCTTATCGAACGGCCGCTGTTGGCGCAAAGCGGCCGTTTCCTCCAGATAGCAGGACGAGGACGAATGGGTCTGTCGTCGGCAGAGACGGTCGTCATTCCAGGCCAGAGTGTTCGATGAGCTAGATAGATACCCCGCGTAGAACGCCGGGACTCGTCTGGTTACCTTTGAGCACGTGGGTGCGTGCGGCCCGTGCTTTCAGCTATGAAGCCCCGAGGCGCGATAGCAAGCCAACGCTCTTGGAGATCCAGTCCGAACTCAAGGTGGCCTACAGGACCGTGCTGCGGATGCGGGATATCCTCAAGCGGGCAGCGCGCAAGTACAGGTTTAGGCAGTCAGGAGCGCCAATGTTGGCGTGGCCGATGGTCCCGAAGGCCGCCGTGTCCATCCAAGGTGAACCAAAAGTCTATTCGTCTTCCGCGAGCCGCAAGCGCTCATTCTGTCCGACGTGCGGCACGGGCTTGTTCTTTACGAACGCACCTCTCGACCAAATGGGTATGATGCAGGTCAGGATTGCCGCGCTCGACGATCCGAACGCTATTAAGCCTAAGGTCCAGGTGCAGATTGCCGAGCGTGTCGGGTGGATGGCATCCTTGCACGGCTTTGCCTTTGGTTTGTTGCAGGAGGTTAATGGCGTAGCTCTTCTTTTCGCCGTTACTTCAGAGCAAGCAGCACATTTCCAACGATCGACTACCACGATGAGAAGCGGTTGTTCCTCGCTCCTTGAGCTTTGGCACGTTTAAGACATGCCGACTGACGCCGGCAATGTCTGCTTTCTGGGCTATTTCGGAAGTCCCGTTTCAGGCTCGTCAGGACCGGTTTTGACCCAACTCGGACCTCCCGAGTTTGACGCATGGCTGCCGCCCGGTGCGCTGGCCACAGGCAAAGGCTCCCGCAATTGCCGCCCACAGGCCCGCAGCAAAGTGCTAGGCTGAGCATCCCCACGGAGCCTGCCCAAAAGTGGCGGTAGCTGGGTGGCAGGCACCTGCGGTCAGGTCCTTTAGAGGGTGTTGTGACCGAGCAGCGGATTAGCGGCAATCTTGGCCGCCGACGTAGTCGGTTATTCCGCGCTCATGCAACGCGCTGAGGAAGCCACTTACGCTGAGTTCGAGCGGCTCAAGCGAGAATTGATCGAGCCTAGTCTCTCCCGCCACGAAGGGCGGCTGATCAAGACCACGGGTGACGGCGCGTTGGCCGAGTTCGCAAGTCCGTCGGCTGCGGTGCGATGCGCGGTGGAGATACAGGAAAGCATCGCGTCAGGCCGAAGCTCCCTTAAGCTACGCATGGGGGTCAATCTCGGGGAGGTTATCGTCGCAGCTGACGGCGATCTTTTTGGTGACGGGATCAACATCGCTGTCCGGCTAGAGGGGGTCGCCGATCCCGGCGGCATCCTGATTTCCGAAAAGGTGTACAGCGAGGTCGAGGGCAAGCTGGACGTTGGCTTCGAGGACCGGGGCGAACAGCAGCTCAAGAACATTGCCAAGCCGGTCCGCGCTTTTGCTGTACGCGCGAAATCGTTTAGCGCGCTGAGCGATAGGCCGAGTGCCGCCCCGCCACTCCCGGACAAGCCATCCATCGCGGTGCTGCCGTTCCAGAACATGAGCGGCGACCCGGAGCAGGAATATTTCGCCGACGGAATGGTAGAGGAGATCATCACGGCACTCAGCCCTATCCGCTGGCTCTTCGTGATCGCTCGCAATTCGAGCTTCACCTATAAGGGCCACGCGGTGGACGTCAAGCAAGCCGGTCGCGAGCTCGGGGTGCGCTATGTGCTGGAGGGCTCGGTCCGCAAGGCTGGGAACCGCATGCGCATTACCGGGCAGTTGATCGATGCAATCAGCGGCGCTCACCTTTGGGCCGACCACTTCGACGGTACACTCGAAGATGTGTTTGAGCTTCAGGACAGGGTCGCGGTCAGCGTCGCCGGGATCATCGAGCCGGCCCTGCAAGGCGCGGAGATGCGCTGGTCCGCCCAACAACGGCCGACCGACGATCTCACTGCCTACGACCTCTACCTGCGCGCGCTTGCACCGATCCGATCCGGAGAGGTGAGCCGGGAGAGTTATGTCAAGGCGCTCGATCTGCTCAACCAGGCCATCAAGCGCGACTCGTGTTACGCGCCAGCCCTCGCTCTGGCGGGAAGTTGCCGCTCCTCGCTCGATGTCGCCGGATGGGTCGACGATGCCAGCGCGAACCGCGACGAGGCATTGCGACTAACGCGTCGGGCGCTTGCGGCCGCCCGTGATGACCCTAATGTGCTCGCTAACGGCGCTTACGTTCTGGCTTACTTCGGCGAAGACATTGTAGCCTCCATCGCGTTGATCGACCGTTCACTCGAGCTGAACCCGAGCTTCGCGGTTGGTTGGTGGCGCAGCGGGTGGCTCAGATTGTGGGTCGGCCAGCTCGATCGCGCGATCGAGGATTTCGAGACCGGGTTGAGATTAAGTCCGCGTGTTCGCATGCACGACCCTTTCCTGGGGATTGGAGTCGGCCGATTTTTCGCCCGGCACCTTGATGAAGCCAGGACGATGCTGCTTCGCTCACTGCAGGAGAATCCCAACTGGGTGCCTACGTATCGATTTCTTGCATCGTGTTATGCCCAAATGGGTCGCCTCGACGAAGCAAGAGAGATCATCGAGCGACTACGGACGCTCACGGACGTCGTCGTGCCGCGCGCCACGCATTGGCGCATCGCCTGCGCGATCCGGCGTTCGCCGCCGGCATGGCCGGGGCCGCCTTGACGGGCGTGCTTGCGGCCGTCGCGGCATTCCTCGTCAGTCTTCCGGACCGCTCGCGGCTGTGGCTGATCCTTCCCGCGCCCGCCGCGGCGATATGGCTGTCGAACATCGGCTACCAGTGCCTCACGCAGTGGATATCGATGGGGCCGAACGGGGTGAGTCTCGGCGAGGCGACCCGTTGCCTTGCGACCTTGGTTCTGACGAGCCTGCCGTTGTCGCTCGCCATGCTGGTGATGCTGCGTTACGCCGCGCCCCTGCGTCCGACGGCAGTGACGTTCATGGGCAGTCTGTCGGTCGCAGCGATTACCGCGACGGCCCTCTCGCTCTTCCACGCCGGCGATGCGACCTTGATGATCATCATGTTCAATATCCGAACGGCGGCCATGTTCGTCGGCCTCGGCAGCCTGTTCGGTCGTCGCATGTTCGAGTGGATCGCGCCGCGCCCGGACATCAGGGGTTAGGCTCGGAAAGGACCGCGCATGGCTCACCTTCCGTCGTTGCCGGACAACGCGACGCTGCTCGACGTCTTCAAGATGTTTCCGGAGACGAACCGTCCGCTGCTCGAATTCCACGAAGCGCTGCTGCGCGGCCCGTCGCCGTTCACCGACGCCGAACGCGAGCTGATCGCCGCCTACGTGTCGGGTCTGAACGGCTGTCGGTACTGCCACGGCGTACACACCGCGACCGCCGAGCGTCTTGGCGTTCCGCAAGGATCGGTCGCCGCGCTGCTGGCCGGCGATGCGAAGGCCGACATACCTGTGAAGATGCGGCCGGTGCTGGAGCTCGCCGCGAAGCTGACCGAGCGCGCCGACGGCCTGACCAAGTCCGACGTCGATGCGGTCTTCGCTGCGGGATGGGACGGCCAAGCGTACTACCACCTCGTCGCGACCGTGGCGCTCTTCAACTATATGAACCGACTTGTCGAAGGCCTCGGCATCGAACTCGATCAGGCCTACGTGGGCGTCGCCGCGCGGCGCCTCGCCGACCGCGGATATCGCCCGCTGATCGACATGATCGCGCAGCCCGGCCCGGGCCGGCCGAAAAGCGGGTGAGGATAAGCGAAATGACCAAAGCGATCTGGAACGACGTCGTGATCGCGGAATGCGCGCAGACCGAAGTGGTCGAGGCAATCACTATTTCCCTCCGGAATCTCTGTCTCGGGAGCACTTCCGCGAGAGCCCCACCACCAGCGTGTGCCCATGGAAGGGCATGGCGAAATACAATACGCAGTAACAGTGGGAGATCGCGAGAACGTCGACGCCGCGTGGTACTATCCGAACCCGAGACCGGCGGCCGCTAACATCGCCGCAAGGTGGCCTTTTGGAAGGGCGTTCAAGCTCTTGCCTTGAGGTCGCTGGCGCGCGGGCCGGCATCCTTTGCGGCCGTCACGATCGCGTAGCCGAGAACGCCGGACCTCGCCGCGGCGAGGGCGTGCCGGACGATGTCCTTGACGGTCGCGAGATCGATGCCCGGCAGTTCGACCTTTTTCAAGCCGACCATGATCTTCGTCGCGAACAGCCGCGAACGGATCGCCTCCACGAAATCGACCAGAGCGCTGTCGTGCTCCTCCACGGCGCCAACGGCTAGACCGGCGCCGTCGAGCAGCGCGCAATATTCGTCGAGCGTCCGCGCGTCCGCGACGCACGCGATCCAGGCAGCCACACCTTCGAGCTCGCGGGGTAGGGGGCCGCTGCGGGTAAGGTCGCTGATGCCGACCCGTCCACCGGATTTCAGCACTCGAGCGAATTCGTCGGCCGCCGTCGGCTTGTCCGGGAACGTACACAGCGCACACTCGCAGACGACGGCGTCGAACGCTCCGTCGGCAAACGGCAATCTCTCGGCGTCACCGCAGTAGAATGTGACCTTGTCCGAGAGTCCACGCATTCTCGCCTCGTTCGTCGCCGCCTCCACGTTCCGCCATCCGTAGTCGAGGCCGACGACCTCGCAGCCGAAACGGCCGGCGAGCACCAGCGCGCCGTCGCCGCGTCCGGACGCGACGTCGAGGACGCGGGTGTCCGGCCCCAGATTCAGGATCCGCCCCAGCCGCTCGGTCAGTTGCGCGCCGCCGGGGTGCAGCGCGTCGCCGACCAGGACCCGGACGGCGTCGTGGTCGTAGGCCGCCGCGCAGCACTGCTTGAGGGTCTCCGGCGAGGCCACGAAATCGATCATCGCGCGCGCTTGTCGCCGAAGTCGAAGACGATAGGCTTCGGCTCATAGGGCCGCCCCTCCTTCCGCGCCCGGCGGCGTTCCGGCTCCATCGCGTTGAGTTGCGCGCGCGCCTGCTCGCGGTAGCCGACGGAGTTGAACGCGCAGAACGGAATCTGCTTGCCGCCCGGTAACAGGAACTCCTTGCAGCACTTCATGAGGTTCTTTTGGTTGAACGTCCACGGATCCATGAAGTCCTGGAGCATGATCATGATCATGTTCTTGGCGATGCCGTTGATGGCCAGACCGTCCGGAACCTCGCAGGTCTGGCATGAAATCGCGACCCGGCGCTGCGACGCTTCGGAGCCCGCAACGGAGGACGAGGACCAGAGGCCTTCCAGGGCCGTTCTCACCTCGCGACTGAAATCCGGAACGATGCGGTTCGTGATGTAGTCGAGGTAGTCGTCCACGTCGACGATCCGCGGCAGAGGGGTCACCTTGCCGTCTTCGACGAACGCGTAGGTCACCGAATTGCAGGTCGGGAAGCAGCACGGCACCGGGACGAAGTCGGAGGCGACGAACTTGCCCGCGGTCTGGACCTCGATCAGCCGGACGATCTCCGGGATCGTCATGCGCTTCATCGGGTCGTGAGCGGAGTGCCGTCCCGCGTGAAAAGCCGGCTGGAAGGTGATGCCGCGGACGGCCGGATGCCCGATCGCGAATTCGACGATCCGGCCGATCTCATGCTCGTTGACGCCGCGCTCGATCGCCGGGACGATGGTCACGTCGAGGCCGATTTCGGCGAGGCGGTCCAGCGCGAAGAGCTTCTCTTCCAGGATGTCGGGCTCGCCGCGGATCGCGCGGTAGGTCTCCCGCTCGAAGCCATCGAACTGGAAGTAGAAGGAGGGGCGCACCTTCTCGAGTTCAGCCAGAAACTTGTCGTCACGGGCGATACGCTTGCCGTTGGTGTTCAGCATGACGAAGCGGATGTCGCGGTACGCGGCACGGACGAAGTCGATGATCCGCGGATGTATGGTCGGCTCGCCGCCGGAGAATTGGACCACCTCCGGCCGGCCTTCCGTCCGGACGTAGTCGTCCAGCATCTGCTCGACTTCCTCCATGGTGAGGCTGAAGCCAGGCGCGGCGTCCGCGAAGCAGAGAGGGCAGTCCATGTCGCACGCGCTGTTCACCTCGACGATGCCGAGGCAGGCGTGCTGTTCATGATCGGGACAGAGACCGCAATCGTGCGGACAGCCCTTGTCGCGGGACATGCCGTACGTCAGCGGGATCGTGCCGGGCTTGTTGAACCGGGCGAATGACACGTAGGCCTGCGCGTCGTCGTAGACGAGCGCCATGAACGGCCCGCAATTCGAACACCGCTTGCTCATGTAGACCTTGTTGTCGCGGAGCAGGATCTTGGCGTCGATCACCATCTTGCAGGATGGGCAGATACTGCGGGTGAGTTCGTGGAAGACGTAGTCCGAATCCGCGCGCCGACCGGAAGAGCCTCCCTCCGGAGCCTGACCACGGCGTATGCAGCAGGGCTTTTGGCATCCATGGCCGACTCCTCCGAAATCACCCGAGCTTCCAGATCGAGTAGAGTAGCACTGGGGACAATACCGCGGTCGTGAGACAGTAGAAGCAGTAGCCGCCGAAGTTCATCATGTCGCGGACGCCGAGCACGTTGGCCGCCGTCGCCACGGCGGCGAGGATGAGCAACGCGATCCAGACCCAGCGGGCTGGCGGAGCGAGCAACAAACCCAGGATCACGATATACAGGGCCGTCCCGATGTAACCGTCCGGAATGCCGAAGAGCCGCGCGAAGGGGGCGTCGGCGACGCCTGCGCATTGCTGACCGAGGAACGGACAGATGAGGCGGCCGACCAGACGGCCCTGGTACAGCCCGACGTAGAACATCGCGGCTGCGCTCGCCGCCGAGACGGCGAAGGCGATGTGGCAGAAGGAGCTCATCGTCGCAGTGACCTTTCGGTGCCTTCGATCGCCGCAGCGGCCCGACGGATCGTGCGGCATCAATAGGGACGGTTCGATCGAGCTTCGGAAAGGTTACGGTCGTCGCACCGACTTTAGTTGCGTGACGGGTCGGGCATGTGACAAAGGTAAGATGCGGGCGAAGACTGACGCCGTGTCCGCTATGGGTTCAAAGCGCGACCTAGCGTGGAGTGCAACTCCTGGCACATAGCGGTGGCCCCGCACTACCTCATCCGCGATCGCGACCGGATCTATGGGAGCGTCGTCACGCGCCGATTGCGCGCCATGGGCATCCGGGACAAGCCTACCGCACCAGCCTCGCCCTGGCAGAACGGCTTTGCCGAACGGCTGATCGGATCGATCCGGCGTGAGTGTGTGGACCACATCATTGTCCTAGGCGAGATGCATCTGCGCCGAATCCTGAAATCTTATGCGGACTATTACAACCGCGTCAGAACTCATCGGTCCTTGAACAAGGATGGACCAGTGTCTCGCCCGGTTCAGCGAACCGGTGTGATCAGTTCACACGCCATCCTGGGCGGACTTCATCACCACTACGCCCGTGTTTAGGTTTTCGGTACACACAGGAGGATGTCGTCCTTCGAGAGCGTGCGGCCCCTGCGGTCCTTCAGCCACTTCTCGCAGACTTGATAGCCTCCAATGTGGAAGTCCGGTCGTTGCCACCCCAGTCACAACCCAGTGAAGCTGTAATTTCCTAGCGCCGGCATACGAAGAGGTGAGCATGAACTCATGATTGGCACGGTGTCCGCTGGACGGTCTTGCGGGGCCATTGCCCAAGAGAGTATGCCACTATGATCACCACGGAGCTGCAAACGTCACCAAGGAAAAAGCGTGTCGTTATTGTCGGAGCCGGATTTGGAGGCCTTTCGGTCGCAAAGGCGCTGGGAAACTCGTCGTTCGATGTGACTGTTATCGACAGGCACAACTATCACCTGTTTCAACCTCTGTTGTATCAAGTTGCCACAGCGGGCCTTTCGCCTGCGGACATCGCTTCGCCCATCAGAAGCATTCTCAGCGGATACAAGAACACGCATGTCGTCTTGGCGGACGTCACCGGGATCCGCGTAGACGAAAAGACGGTGATCGCGGAGGACAGGCATATCCCTTACGACATTCTCATCGTGGCGACGGGAGCTCAACACGCCTATTTTGGTCACGATGATTGGGCCGCACACGCGCCGGGTCTCAAACGCGTAGACGATGCGACCTACTTGCGGCGTCGGATTCTGGTGGCCTTTGAACGAGCCGAGGCGGAACCCGATATCGATAAACAGCGAGGCCTTCTGAATTTCGTTGTTGTCGGCGGCGGCCCAACCGGGGTTGAAATGGCCGGCGCAATAGCCGAATTGGCTCGGAAAGCACTGGCCGCCGACTTTCGCAAGATCGATCCGCGAGACGCTCGAGTCATTCTCGTGCAGGGGCTGCCCAAAATTCTGCCTTCCTTTCCTCCCGCTCTTTCCGACCGGGCGCGTGAAGATCTCGAACGATTAGGCGTTGAAGTTCGCCTCAATCAGACAGTCACACAGTGCGATGTTAACGGCGTCGCACTTGGAAAAGAACGCATTGCTGCAGCCACAGTCGTCTGGGCGGCAGGCGTAATGGCGTCGCCGGCCGGCTCTTGGCTTGGCGTGGAAACGGATGGGGTGGGGAGGGTAAAAGTCAATCCGGATCTCTCAGTGCCCGGTCAGCCCGAAATATTTGTGATTGGCGATACATCCCATTGTGCTGGCGTCTCCGGCGCACCGTTGCCTGGTGTCGCGCCGGTCGCCAAGCAACAAGGTGAATATCTGGCAAGACTCCTAAAGGCGCGATCTCTCGGAAAGGATTATGCTCCATTTCGCTATCGTGACTTCGGCATGATGGCCACGATCGGGCGTAAGAGCGCTGTTGCGCAGCTATGGGGCGTTCACTTCGATGGCCCGCTCGCGTGGTTGTTGTGGTCTGCGGCTCACGTCTACTACCTGATCGGCTTCAGAAATCGGTTGGCGGTCATGATGAATTGGATGTGGAATTACTTCACCTTCGAGCGAGGAACCCGACTGATCACAGGCCTTTCGGGTTCGCGGGTCCAGGACATGGGAAGACCGCCACCGATGTAGCAACCGTGTGTACGCGGCGCCGGATAGGGGGTGTGGCGGCAGGTGCTTGGGCGTTGAAGGCGCCTGTTCAACGAAAAGTTACACCTGTCGCATCGTAACATCCGCTGAGGCGGTATCGTAGGACGCATCAGGAGAAATAGGCTCCTTGGTCGTAGCTGGTCGTCCATGAATGGCGTGCCGCCCGCGCTGAACTAGGTGCCGTACTGGAGGAAGAGAGATGATATCGCGGCGCATGCTCGTTCTGACTGGGATCGCGTTGGTTGCGGCTGCGCCCGCCCTGGCAAGGGACCCAGTCAAATGGGATGAGGCAGCTTTCGAGGCGGCGAAGGCGGCCGGCAAGCCGATCCTGCTGGAGATTCACGCGGTCTGGTGCCCGACCTGCAAGGCTTAGGCGCCGATTCTAGGCGAGCTGACAGGCGAGCCCAAATATGCGGATCTCCAAGTCTTCAAGATCGACTTTGACACACAAAAGGACCTCCTTCAAAAGTTGAACGTGCGCATGCAGAGCACTTTGATCGTCTACAAGCAGGGTGCCGAGGTGGGCCGCTCGGTGGGCGATACCAATCGCGCTTCGATCGCCGATCTCTTGTCGAAGACGATCTGACGTAGCCTAGCGTGACAAGCCAGATTGGATTGGCGTTCCTGGCGGGCCTGTTGTCGACCCTCTCGCCCTGTGTTCTGCCGTTGTTGCCGATTGTGCTTGGAGCGGCCGCGTCAGAGCATCGACTGGGCCCGCTTGCTCTTGCCGGCGGACTGGCTTTGTCGTTCGTCGCGATTGGCCTGTTCGTGGCAACCGTCGGTTTCGGCCTTGGGCTGAGCAGCGATCTATTCCGCGACGTCTCCGCTGCACTGATGATAGCATTCGGCGTGGGCATGATAAGCGCGCCGTTGGCTGCCCGTATCGCGGCGGTGGGTGGATTTATCGGCAATTTTCTGGACCAGAAATTCGGATCGGCTGCGCGAAGCGGAGTCGGTGGCCAATTCGGAACCGGGATTTTACTGGGCGCGGTCTGGAGTCCGTGCGTGGGGCCAACCCTGGGAGCTGCTTCGCTTCTCGCCTCGCAAGGAAAGAATCTCGCCGCGGTTGCCGCTACGATGGCCGTATTCGGGTTGGGAGCTGCAGCGCCGCTGGTCCTGCTTGGGATAGCTTCGCGGGAGGTAGCGCTCGCAGCGAAGGGGAAGCTTGTGCGGACCGCCCAAATTGGAAAGCCGCTGCTCGGCGCTGTCTTCGTCGCAATCGGGCTTTTCATCCTCACCGGTTGGGACCATCAGCTTGAAGCAGCGCTAGTGGAAGCATCGCCAAGTTGGCTCACAAACCTTACGACTCGATATTGAGAGCAGGGGCGCTGCGACAGTGTGTTGAATAATGGGCGTCCTTAATCTCATATAGCTGCTTGATATTACGCTGCTTGCTTTGGTGAGTTGCGCCAAAACAAGAATTTTAGGTCTTACATGTCCGTGACAATGGGAACGATAGCCGCGGCCCCGATCACGCCTATCCCGGGCACAGTCTAGGAGCGGCAGCAGCTCATGTCATTAGCCTGATGATGAGCGCGCGCTAGTCTAGCTCATTCAAACTTGCCGTGAGGGTCGCCTTGGATTCCCTAGTGCAAGAGCTATAGTGTAACCCATGGTGATCCAAACGCGCGTAGAGCTTGATGCCGGGAGTAAGAATTTTGCCTCGGGCCTGCTATCGGATTTGATAGCTGCGCTGCGTCGCTGTTCTAAGGGCGATCTCTTGGCCGTCACCAGCAGCGACCCAGCCCTTGGGCCTGAGCTCGAGGCGTGGTGCCGATTCACCCGGAACAGCCTGGTCGACGTGGCAGAGGAAGAGGGGCGCACCCGTTGGGTGCTCCGGCATGGCGAGGCGCCAGCGAATGTTGGCGATGATCGACCCGTCGGCTCGCGCCTGTGGCTCTATGCGAATTTCGACTGCAATTTGAACTGCGATTATTGCTGTGTGCGCTCCTCGCCCAAGGCGCCGCGCCGCGCGCTGGGTCTTGAGCGGGTGCGGCGGATCGCAAGCGAGGCGGCAGAGCTCGGCGTCAGGGAGATCTTCGTGACCGGCGGTGAGCCTTTCATGCTGCCTGACATCGGGGAGATTATCGCGGCTTGCGCCGCGGCGGCGCCGGTGACCGTTCTCACCAATGGCATGCTGTTTGCGGGGCGGCACTTGGAGACGCTGCGCGGCTTGCCGCGCGAGCGCGTCACCTTTCAGATCAGCCTCGACAGTCCGACACCGGAGCGCCATGACGAGCATCGCGGATCGGGATCATGGGATCGGGCCTGGAAGGGAATCCAGCTCGCGCGCGCCGAGGGCTTTCGCGTGCGCTTGGCGGCGACGGTGTCGAGCGATGAAGAGGCCGCGGAGTTTTCCCGCTTCCTTGACGCACGTAGCGTCAAGGAAGAGGACCGGGTGGTTCGGCGGATTGCTCTGCGCGGCACCGCAACTGAGGGTGTCGCCTTGGCGCGGGTGGATTTGGTTCCCGAGGTGACGATCACCGCCGAGGGTGTTTTCTGGCACCCGGTTGGGGCGGAGGATAATGATCTCCTGGTCAGCCCCGACATCTTTCCGCTTGCCGAATCCTTCGCCGCCGTGCGGCGCGCCTTCGACCGCGAGCACGAGCACCAGCACCGGCTTGCACAGATCTTTAATTGCGCCTGACGCCTCAGGCTATACCGCAGGCCGCTTCAAAAAGCCCTGTTGCGATGACGCGTCCCGCAAACTGGAATAAGCCTCGAGCTGCGGCGCGACCCATTGCCGCAAGCCTTCCGCCTCGAGCACGGGACGATGGACCGGGTTATCAAAGCTCATGGCGAACAGCGCGTTGGCGAACGCCTGCTCGAGGGTAGGATCAAGATCGGAGCGCGCCGTGAACATGCAGTGATTGAACGGCGGCGAGGACCATATCTCTGTGAGCGCGCCGTCTGGCACCAGGCGCTCGCCGCGCACCGTGTTCCAGAACGGGCTGCCAACGGCGCCGGCATCGGCGCGGCCATCGAGGACAGCACGAACCACGTCGGATTCGCTTGTGCCGGTGTCGCCGTGCTTGCCGAGGTCGGTGTTGAAGCGCAGTGACTTGTAGTCCTTCGCCTCGGTCAGTCCCTCGCGCTCGAGGAAATGAACCGGCAGGATCGCCGCATGTCCGCTATCTCGGCTGCCGAGTGCTAGCGTGCGGCCTTTGAGATCGGCAAGTTTCGCCACCGGCCCGCCGGTGACCGCGACGATCTTGGTCATCCAGCCCAAGTCCGTATCGCGCATTGCGATCGGCCGGCACTTCTTGTTGCTCCAGGCATCGGCTTGGATGAAAGCGAGGTTGGTATTCCAGCCGATGTCGATGCGCGGCAGCGCGTCACCGGGCTCGGCGAGGAGAGCAGCGACCTGTGCCTCATAGCTTTGGAACAGCACGACCTCGACGGGCACATGCGCTTCCTCGTGGAAATATCGCCGCATACCCTCCCAGATGCTGACTACTTTCGGATCGTAAGCGACGGCACCGACCCAGATCGTCCGGCTCATGATTGCTCCTCTCACTCAGAACAGCGGAATGCCGAGCACGGCCTTACCAATGAACTCGCGTAAGACGTCGCCGGTCGGCGCCATCACCGCGCCGGCATGCGCATCGCGGAATAGGCGCTCGATCGCCATGTGTTTTGAGAATGCAGCGCCTCCGCACACCCGCATCGCCGTAGAGGTGACGGCGATCGCCACCTCTCCGGCGGCCGCCTTGCTCTCGAGCACGCGCAGCACGGTTGTTTCCCGCGGACGCTCAAGATGATCGACGAGATCGTCGATCCGCGCGGCAAGCCCGTCGGTGTCGATCTGCATCGTTGCAAGCTGGCCGCGAAGCGTCGGCAGGCTCTCCCCGAGTGTTGCGCCCAGATGCTCGAATCGCGCGGCTTTCAAGTGTGCCGCAGTTCCTGCAACTGCCGCCCGGCTGAGCCCGAGCGCAACCGCGGATGTTCCGAGGTTGAACAGCGGAAGTACGATCTCAAGCATCGCCTTGAAGCCGGCACCATCGTCGGTCAATTGAAAACCGGGCTCCACCTCGCAATCTTCGAGGTCCATTGGGGCGGAGGCGTTGGCGCGCATGCCAAGACCGTCCCAGGGACCGGCGACCGACAATCCGGGTTTGTTGCTCGCGACAAGATAAAGGGTCGAATCTGTCGGCCCCTTTCCGTCGGGCGCGAGCGCGGAGACGACATAGCTTTGGGCGTGGCCGGCACTCGTCACCCAGGACTTCCTGGCGGTGATGCGCACATCGGCGCCGTTGCGTTTGCCGCGCGAGACCGGAGCCCAGAAGTGGCTGCGCGATCCGGCTTCGCTGAAGGCCAGCGTGGTGAGATGCCGGCCGGCCGCGATGTCCTTGAGCGTCTCCGCGGTGGTTGCGCCTGCGCGCGCCGACGCGATCGTTGCGGTAGCGCACATATGCATCAAATAGACCATCGCGGCGGATGCGTCGGCTTCCGCAAAGGTCGCGATGACGGCCGCGAGCGTCCGTGGTCCAAGGCCTGAGCCGCCCATCTCAGTGGGCAGCGTGATCGCGAGCAACCCGGCGGAGCCGAGCGCAGCGATGGCTTCGGAGGAAAATCGTGCCTCCTTGTCGTTTTGCCTAGCTGCCGGTGCGAGAATGTGATCGGCGATGTCTTCGGCTTTTGAAACTGCGATCTCGTGATCCATGACGGCTCTCAATATCGGCGTTGGGAATTTCAAAACCGGCGTTTTGTCCCGTTGATGCTAGGCGATCTCCGTCAGTGGATCAACAAGACCTGCTTTGCTCATGATATATCTGCATTGTGGCGATGTGGCGGGATCGGATTTTTGCGGAGAACCCCTATTCGACTAGTACGTTGTCGAGGGGCGTTTGTTTCATCGTTCAAATTTATTTTTTTCATGGCATCGGTCAGCCTCAGCTGCCGCACACTGATAGCCGGCGCTTGCCCGTTACCTGCGAGAACGCTACCAATGGCTGGGCATGGCTTAACGAGGTTTGTCTAGAGATGGCCGCAAATGACGGGGGTGTCCCGCCCATCCTCGCGCACAAGCATTATGCGCAGCCATCCGCCTTCACGCCCGAAAACCTGCTTCGCGAGGCGCGTCGGCAAAAGCAGATCGCGTCCTCAAGCGTCCCGGAGATCTGCGTCCTCGACCCTGACGGCGATATCTTGCGCAGCTTGGTCGCTCGCGGTGAAGCGCGGCTGGACAAGGGATGGGCGTGCTATCACACGCAGCTCTACACGTTCAGCCGCGATGGTCTAGCGTTCGGGATTGTCGGTTGCGCCGTCGGCGCGTCGTTTGCAGTGCTGATTGCCGAGGAAATGTTCGCCTCGGGCTGCAGGCTCCTGATCAGCGTGACGTCCTCGGGTCAGATCGTGCCGGTCCGCCCGCCGCCTTATTTCATCATCATCGATCGCGCGTTGCGCGACGAAGGCACGAGCTATCATTACGCGCCACCGTCGGACTATTCGCAGGCGGACGTCGGATTGATTTCGGCACTCAAAGGCGCCTTTGCAGAGTTTCCGGTCCCGGTGCTGACCGGCGCCACCTGGACCACCGACGCGCCATTTCGTGAGACGCAATCGGCGATCGACGCGATGGCGATGCGCAATCTGATGGCGGTGGAGATGGAGGCCGCGGCACTTTACGCCTTTGCGCAAGCCAGGCAGAAGTCTGTTTTGTGCTTTGCCCATGTGACCAACCAGATGGGGCGCGTCGACGGCGATTTTGAAAAGGGCGAGGCCGATGGCAGCCGTGATGCTCTTGAGCTCATCGCGATCGCCGCCGATCGACTGCGTTCGCGGGTTTTGCCGTGAGCGGTGCGGCGATCGGGATCATCTGCAAGGCGCCGTTGCCCGGCCGCTCGAAGACGCGGCTGGCGTCGGCGATCGGCACTGACGCCGCTTCGCAACTCTCGGCCTGTTTTCTGCGCGATGTCGCTGCCGCCATCGACGCTGTCCCGGAAGGTCTTGGCCGGCGCGGTTATGGCGTCTATGCGCCTGCGGGGACCGAGCAAATCATGCGCGAGCTGCTTCCGGCTGCGTTCGGGTTGCTGCTGCAGACGGGAGCGGATCTCGGCGAGGTCTTGCTGGGTTCGACGCGCGCGCTGCTCGACGCCGGACATGATTGTGTGCTGCTGGTCAATGGAGACAGCCCGACCCTGCCGACACGTTTCCTGGCGCAGGCGATCGATGCCTTGCGCGAACCCGGCGACCGCATGGTCCTGGGGCCGGCTAGCGACGGCGGCTATTACCTGATCGGCCTGAAACGTCCGCATCGGGAGCTGTTTTGCCAGATTGCTTGGGGAACGAGCACCGTGGCACGCGCCACATGCGAGCGCGCTAACGAGATCGGACTTGCCACGACGCTGCTGCCGGAATGGTACGATATCGACGACGTCGAAACGCTGCGCTGGCTGCAGGAGGAGTTGGCCGGCCGGTCGCACCGCTTTCGCGCAGGGGGATTTGCGCCGGCGAGTCGCGCCTTTCTCAAGGACGCGGCTGAGCTCAACCTATGAGTCCGCTAACGAGGCTGATCGGCGTTGCTGCCGCTTTAATCGCTCTGACCTCGGCGACCCCGTTTGCCTTTAGGATGCTTGGCGACAACGCCTACATAGCGCTGACCATGGTGGCGGCTTTGCTTACGATCGTCGCCACGCGCCTCGCGGAGCGGTTGCCGCCCGATCGCGTGCTGTGGCTGATCTTTTCGGTCGCGATCCTGCTGCGCGTCTATATGCTGTTATTCGATCCGTTGCTCTCAAGCGACATCTATCGCTACATCTGGGACGGCAAAGTTCAGGCTGCCGGCGTCAATCCCTATCGCTATTTTCCGGCCGATCCTGCGCTGGCATCCCTGCGCGACGCGGCGATCTTCCCGCATATCAACCGGGTCGATACGGCCGCCACCATATATCCGCCGGTCGCGCAATTCTTCTTTCTGGTCGTCACGCGGTTCAGCGAGAATGTCATCACGATGCGTCTTGCGATGCTTGGCTGCGAGGCCGTTACCGTCGCGCTGATTATGCTGTTCCTGCGGCGCATGGAGCAGGCGATCACGCGCGTGATCGCCTATCTCTGGCATCCGCTCCCGCTCTGGGAGATCGCCAATGGCGGCCATGTCGACGCGCTGATGGTCGCGCTGATGCTGGCGGGCTTGTGGGTTGCCTTGACCGGGAAGGCGCTGCGCGGCGCCGCCCTGATCGCGCTCTCGGCGCTGGTCAAGCCATACGTGGCGCCGGTGCTGGCTGGCGTCTGGCGCCCGTGGAATCTCAAAATGCCGCTCGTCGTGATCGCCGTCGTGGTGCTCTGTTATCTGCCGTATCTGTCGGTCGGCTGGGGCGTGTTCGGCTATCTGACCAAGGGCTATCTGACGGAAGAGGGGGTCACCGCCGGTTACGAGCTCTGGTTGCTCGCGCTGTGGCGGCTGGTGTTTGGCTCGCATCAAGGTGATGTCGCGGTCTACATGGTGCTGGCCGCGCTCACGGTGCTGGGCGCGTCGTTTGCCGCGGCCTTCCGCTCCGACCGCGGCATCGCGACGAGTCTCGCCAATATCAACATGCTGTTGCTGCTGACGCTACTGTTGGTGTCGCCGAACTACCCCTGGTACTTTCTGCTCATCACGCCATTCGTTCCCTTGTGCGGTTCCGCGCCGACCTGGGTCGTTTCGATCACGGCACTCATGCTGTCAGAGCAGCTGGACTGGGATTTCTACATTCCGAGAATTGTGACAAAATCGGTTCTGTTCGGAGGTCTGTTGCTGGCCTGGGCCTGGGTGGCCTGGACGAGCCGCCAGTCAAAGACCGCAAGCGCGGGATTATCGCAATGAGCCTTTCCGGCGAAACGCCAGCCCAGCGCGCGCCGTTCGATCCGCGCCGCTATCACGAGCAGGTCGCGGCCGAGCGCACGGCAGTGGCGGAGCGTCCGCCGGTTTGCCTCTATCTTGAGGTCACCAATCGCTGCAATCTGCTCTGCACCACCTGTCCGCGCACCTACGAGGAGCTCGAGCCGCCGGCGGATATGAGTTGGCAGCTGTTCACCTCAATCGTCGAACAGGCGCCTGATCTCGCGCGCGCGGTGCTGCATGGGGTCGGCGAGCCGATGCTGATCGCGAACCTGCCGCGGATGGTGCGCTATCTGAAAGACCGCGGCGTCTACGTTCTATTCAACACCAACGGTACCGTACTCAGGGAGCGCAACGGCCGCGCCTTGATCGACGCTGGCCTCGATGAGCTCCGGGTCTCGCTCGACGCCTCAAACCGCGAGAGCTTCAAGGCGATCCGAGGCCGCGATTACTTCAACCGCATTATCCGCAATGTGCGGGCGTTTCGTGAGCTGCAGGAGCGCGAAGGGTACGCAAAGCCGCAGGTGTCCGTCTGGCTCACCGGCCTCAAGGAAACCGTCGAGGAGTTGCCGGCCTTTGTGCAGGTCGCAGCCGAGGCTGGCGTCAAGGAAGTCTATCTGCAACGGCTGGTGTTCTTTGATGACGCGGCCATCGGCAAGGCGCAGCCGGATCAGGCGTTGTTCGAGCGGTTGACTGCGGAGGAGGCGGCCTATCTGAAGCAGGCCGAGGATCTGGCGCGCTCGCTTGGCATCACCTTCAGTGCGTCGGGTGCGGCGAGCGAGCCTGGCCTGAGCCTGAAGGGGAGCGGCGACGGTTCGCCGTGGTCGCTGTGCCGCCGGCCGTGGTCGCTGATGTATTTCACAGCCAACGGCCGCGCGCTGCCGTGTTGTATCGCGCCGTTCTCGCTACATGGTTACGACAATTATACGCTCGGCCATGCCGGGCAACAGTCGTTGCAGGAAATCTGGAACGGGGACGCTTATCGCGAATTTCGCGCGGCGTTGCTGTCAGATAAGCCGCCAAAGGCTTGCGCCAATTGCGGCCTATGCTGGAGCCTGTAACCGAGGTGATTAGCCTGCCGGTCGTCTCAGCGATCATTCCCTGTCTCGATGAGGAGACCGCGATTGGCCAGGTCGTAACCGCGGTGCTGGCGCAAAATGTCAGCGAGGTTGTCGTTGTCGATGGCGGCTCGAAGGACCGCACGGTCGAACGCGCAAAAGAAGCAGGCGCGCGCGTGATCGTCGAGCCGCGCCGCGGCTATGGCCGCGCCATCCAGGCCGGCATCGCCGCCGTGCGCGAGGATGCCGACATTCTCGTCTTCCTCGATGGCGACGGCAGCGATCCCGCCGAATTCATCCCGGCGCTGGTGTCGCCCATCGTCGCCGGCGAGGCTGTCTTCGTGCTCGGCTCGCGTGTGCGCGGAGTGCGCGAGCCCGGCAGCCTCGCGCCGCAACAGTTGCTTGCTGGTTATATTGGCGGGCTGCTGCTGCGGCTAGTCTATGGTGTGCGCTTCACCGACCTCTCGCCGTTTCGCGCCATCCGGCGTGATGCCCTCAGGCGTCTCGGCATGAAGGAAGAGACGTTCGGTTGGAACCTGGAAATGCTGATGCGGGTTGCGGCCGCCCGCTTGGCGGCGCTGGAGATCCCCGTCGGACAGCGGCGGCGGATCGGCGGCGTGTCGAAAGTCTCCGGCAATCTCGCAGCCGGCCTCAAGGCGGCTTGGTCGATCTCGACGACGTTTATCCGCCTCGCGCTTGCGCTGCGGCGCCAGCAGGCCTGATCAGCGCGCGCCGGCGCGATATTGGCAAGGAATGATGTCCTTGGGAGATTTCCGAGCCGCTGCGTCAGGCGGAGAGAACACCGCCAGATATCCCCCGTCGCCCGCGAGCTGATAGGTGGCGGTCGCGTGATAGCCGACCGCAGCAAGCTCGCAACGAAGCAGCTCGATCGGCGTGCCGTGCTCCGGCGTCGGACGTTCCTGGTCGACGATTCCGATCCGTGCGCCGGGCTTCAGCGCCGGTGAGAGATTATAGAGGAAGGCATAAGGCTGCGCGATCTCGTGATACATGTGTACCAGGATCGCCGCATCGAGCGATAAGGCGGGCAGGCGCGGATCGTGCGGCTCGCCGAGCGCGAGTTCGACATTGGTCAGTTTCAGCTGCTCGATGCGCTTGGCCAGTGCGGCGAGATAATTTTGCGTGATATCTTCCGCGATGACAGTTCCGGTCGGGCCGACACGCGGCGACAGACGCACCGTGTGATAGCCGCTGCCGGCGCCGATGTCGGCTACGGTCATGCCCGGCTTGATGTCGAGAAGGCGCGCGATCTGGCCGTCTTCCTTCAGGGCGTCGCGTCGATCCTCGGCCGAGCGGCTTGGGCTGACGATCGGCGCCACCGGTCGTCGTGGCGCAGGAAACTCGCTTGCAGGCACGCTCGACGGAGCAAGATAACCAATGTCAGCCGCCAATGAGCGCGCCGCCACCAGCGTGGCAACGAGCGCCGCTGCGCCGGCCAACATGCCTCTCGCCACCACCCGCTAGCCCGCGATGTGGAAGAACCAGCCGATCAGCCCCTTGCCGTCGCGCACGTCGGCGACGTTGCGGCGGAGCCAGGCATCAAGACCAAGACTGCGGCCGGCGGCCTCCACGGCGAACAGGAACATCAGCACGGCGAGGAACATGTAGGTCCACGGCCACTCCGAGGAATTGTCGTAAAGTCCGAGCCAGAGTTGCAGCGTATAGGCGATCGCGAGCACCCCCACGAAGCGCACCGCAAGCCCAAGCATCAGCGATCCCGCGAACACCAGCTCGGCAAGAAAGACGATGGGGCCGAAGATCGACATGTGGGTCAACACGACATCCTTCAGGAAGTCGCGGTGAAACTGGAACGCCGCGTTGGTCGACTCCTGCTCGGTCCAGTATTGCAAGCCGTCGGACAATGGCAGGGGCAGCTTCCACAACATGCCCTGAAACCACATACAGCCGATCAGCATGCGGGCGAACCAGACGCCGAGATGGCGGCCGGTCCGTTGCGCTGGATCCTCCTGCCAATTCTTGAACGCCACCACCGTTCCGATGATCAGAAGGGCGTAGAACAGCGCAAGCACCAGAAAACGCCACTCTCCGAGTTTTTGAAAATCGCCGGTGTTTGCCGTCAAGAACGTCCAGGCATCGCTGAAGGGATTGGCCATGAGCGCGTACTCCAAGGAAATCGATCGGTTATGGGCCTGTCTTAACTGAGGAGGCGCGCCGCGCAAATACTCAGGCGACGCGCCCCTCAAAGGTTATTACGCGAGAGAACGCCGGTTTATTACGCCGACGTCACTGTGCGTTGATCCAGTTGTCCGATCCCGTCAGTTTGACCGATACATCGGTGAAGAAAAGCCGAAAGTCTTTTCCGTCGATTTTGCCGTGGTGATCCATTGAGATCAGCAGCGGCCCGGCCTTTCTGTAATCGATGTAGTCGGCCATCACGAGCTTGGGTGGTGGCGTGGGAGCGCCACGGTGGTAGACGATCTGCCGGATTCGCTTGTCGGAGCCCAAATAGAGGTCCCATGTGTCGCCGGGCTGATAGCCGGCGTCGGGGTATTTCACCGAGATCTTTTGCGCGGACCCGTCGCTGAGCGGAAGCGTCTGCGTGCCCTCGTCGGTCCCCGCCACGCCGTCCCAAACAATGCGGATCGCCAGGATCAGCCAATACTGATCGTTCATGAAATCCGGATCGAGGGCCTTGATGGCATCGCTCTGCTTGTCGAGCTCCGAGCGTTTGTAGGTCGCCTTGACCTCTTTGCCATCCTTGTCCTTGCCGTCGTATGACACGGTATCGGTCTTGGGGCTCCATTGCCAGCTGCGGGCGATCGTGCCGAACGGGGCCTGGACATTCCAAGTGTATCGGATCGCCTCGATTTGCCCAAAAGAATCGAGCCCGTACGCTTTGGCTACGTCGATCATCGGCGAGCTCTGCGCCTGTGACGGCGCAGGGAGGAGCAATAACACGCCGATCACTAGCAGAAAGCGCATCAGATTGGCTCTCACGTTCCAGCACATCTCAGCAAAAATTCGGGTCATGTTGCGCTCCGTGTTGTCTTTCATCCAACTTCGGTCGACCGACCTGTCGCCGGTTCCGGCAGGACGTTCCATTATACCACTCAGCGTCGCAACGATGCGTGAAACTGTCGATTGAAGCACGCCAAGCTCTCGCCGAGCCGCGGAGAAACTGCCACATCGTGCGACTCGCACGAACAGGCGCAGGACGTGGATATGATTATTCAGGACCACCAGCTTGGTGCGGCCCTGGTGGAAGCATCGCCCTCGTAGAAGTTCCACTGATCCGGGCTCGCAATAAATCCTGCAATTGTTACGACCGGCGACTCCTTGCCGTGCGTTCCACTTTCGTCGAGATAGGCCGTCATGACCATTGGGCGGCTCTTTCAGTAGGTCGCTAAAAACGCTGCAGCGGACAGAATATCCGTTCCTCGATTACCCCGGCATCATCGTCTTGCGTGCGATGTCCCGGTATTCATCCAACATGTCAGTCCTAAATGCCGTTTGGGTCTGGCAGAGGTGCTGCAGGGTGGCCGCGAGCCGACCAACGATTCCAACCAGGGTCCGGAGTTCGGCAAACGAAATCGACTTCGTCATCTCCTCCGGCGTGAGGTGCGCAATTCCCAGGTTGCGCAGATGCACAAGTCGCCCGTGTACCTTCCAGTCAATCTCGCCGTAGATTTGCCGGAACTCTTCGATCAGCTCGGTTCGTGACGGTTCAAGGACGTCTGGTCCGTGCCGATCTTCCAGCGCCTGAAAAAGCGTCGCCACCACCTCGGGGTCCTTCAAGAGGCGATGAACCGCTTGAAAGCTCAAGTCATCGCGGTCGAGCAGCATCGACACCCGCAGAGCAACCATCATGAGCGCGTCACGATGAAGGACCGAGACAGGTTGACGCCAATCGCCATGCGGGTCATCCGGCGTCAACAATAGATCATTCAGTCCATCGGCTGACCCGAACGACCACGCGCATCGGGTCGCCACCGTGATGAGCCGGTGGGCATGGGCCAAGATGAATTCGGCACCGGGGGCGGACATGGCAATCAATTCCTGGGGCAATGTTTGGGGCAATGTTGCGAATAATGGGCTATAATTGAACGATACCGCCCTATAACGAAACAGATTAGAGCGACCCTATAACGCGCTGAAAAATAGCACGAAAAAGGGCTCAATATCATGAGATGATATGAGCCCCTTTCGTATTTCAAGACCGGTGCCTTAAACCACTCGGCCACCCTTCCGTCTTTGGAAGTCAGCGGCTTAGCAAAGCCGGCGGCACCGGTCGCCGGAACCTCTTTTATCAACGGGACGACTTCCGGCTCGTAACCTTCCTTGGCGAAACTGACGGTGATGTCGGCGCTGCGCTTGGCCACAATGGCGCAGGGCGTGATGCATGCGGTCGGAACCTCGAGGCCGGAGATGGTGGCCTCGGCTCCTGACGGCGTCGATGAAATGCTGATATTTTCAGTCGTCCCGCGTGTCACGGACGCGCAGCCACCCACCGCCGCGGCGAGCGCCACGACTCCCAAAACACGCATTGATTGATCTCCCCAAGCCCGGCGGCATCCAACCGCAACCGGAGGGTGAGATCAATAGCAACTGCTCGAAGATCGTTAATTTACGCACGCGCGTGGAGGCAGCGTTCCGGCACCCGCTCTTTCGGCCTAGTTGAACGCGAAAGCGATCAAGCTCGAGCACAAAAGCACGAGGCTCGCGGTGGTCAGTGCGAGGAACCCGTCGGAGACAATGTCGTGGTTGCGCATGTTACACCTGCCACTGTCGATTCTCGTCCGAATTTATTAAAGCTTTCGGAATCGCCGATTGGCAGCGGTGACGCGTCTCTCCGCCCCGGGGCTCAAGCCCTTGAGCGAAAACCTTCGAATGCATGAGCGAGAAAAATCCCGGCGCTCACCAGGCCCATCACCGCTGTAACCGTCTCAATCATCGCAAACTTCCTTTGCGCCCCGGCACCCACCAAACGACTGCCGCGTTGCACAGTCAAAAAGATTCATTTGTCTGGATCGAAGATCCGGCCGAGTGATGATTTGTTGCAACAGGTTGTTTGAATGCGGGACAGGGCAGGCGTGATCCGGCCGCGATTAGCCCGTGATCGGCGGTCCGGGGCCGCAATTTCGCGGGCCGCCGCGGAAACCATTGATTCACCACGCGGGGGCTGACCCCATTTCCGCCGTGTTCCAGTTGCGATATCTTCATGCCTTGGTGCGGAGGTGGGCCGCATCGTGGTTTATGGCTGTTCAAGCCTCCGAGTAGGCATGCGGCCAGTGGAATGGTAATTGGGGCGATGGGGATTCGACGGCCAAATTCGATCGTCCTGGTAGCGCGTGGCGTTGCCGCGGTGGCAACCTGCCTCGTGCTCGCCAACTGCGCCTCGTCGAACAAGTTCGCCAGCCGCGTTGATCCCAGATACGGCGTTTCCAGTAGCCCCCGGGTCGTTGCCTTCGGAGAACCCGTGCCGAAGGGCGGCGGCACCTACCGGGTCGGCAAGCCCTATACTGTCGGCGGACGGGTCTATGTGCCCGAAGAAGATGCCGAGTATCGCGAGGAGGGCATGGCCTCCTGGTACGGCGATGATTTCCACGGCCGGCTGACCGCCAATGGCGAAGTGTTCGACATGGGCTCGTTGACCGCCGCCCATCCCACCCTGCCGATGCCGTGCTACGCGCGCGTCACCAATCTCCGGAATGGCAAATCGCTGATCGTTCGCGTCAATGACCGCGGACCCTACCACGGCAATCGCCTCATAGATGTCTCGAACAAAGCCGCGGAACTTCTTGAATTCAAAGGCAATGGTGTCGCCCGCGTTCGCGTCGAATATGTCGGTCGCGCGCCGCTCGAAGGCTCCGACGACCGCCAGTTGATTGCGACCTTGCGCACCGGCGTTCCCGCGCCATCGCCGTCCACGGTCCGAATCGCGTCCGCCCGCCCGTTCGTGCCGGAACTTTCGTCATCCGCCGGCCGGATCCGGGGCGAGGTTCCAATGCCGGAAGGGCGGCCCTACAGCCTTGGCAATACCTCCGCCGATTACGCCTCGATCAATGCCACCTCGGAAATGTCGGCCTCCAGCCGCTCCCGCGGCCGGGTGCCGGAGAATCGCCGCGCGGTGTCCTACGAGAGCGACGATCGTTATGCGGCCGGGCCGAGCTACATGCCGATCGATCCGCGCGGCCCCGCCGAAGTGCTGAGCGGGCGCGGGCTCTACTGAGTTTTCAGAAACGCGATCAGGGCCGCGTTGACCTCGTCGGGGCGCTCCTGCTGGACCCAGTGACCGGCGCCCTCAAGGATCAGCTTTTTCCGCAGGTTGGGCAGCACCCGTTCCATATCGCCGATACGCTTGGCGCCGATCAGGCCGGTGACGACGGAGTCCTTCGATCCCGCAATGAACAATGAGGGCTGATGGATCTGCGCGCCCTGCCAGGGCGCGGTCAGCTCCCAGTTGCGGTCGAGGTTGCGATACCAGTTGAGCCCGCCGCGAAAGCCGGACTTTGTGTAGGCCTCGGCAAAATAGGCGATGTCGGTTTCATCGAGCCAATGCGGCAGCGGCAGGTCGGCGCGTAAATTGCCCAGGAATCCCTTGCCTTCGTCGATGAACAGCGAATTGGGATCGGACACGCCGCGCCCCAGGACCATCCGCATGGTCTGCGCGATATCGCGCTCGAACTCGGCTTCGGCAACACCCGGCGCCTGGAAATACTGCCAGTAGAAATTGGTAATGCCGCCTTCACGCAGGCTATCGAGCGGCCGGCCGCGGCCACGAAGAGGGGGCGGGACGCTGAGGCCCGCCACCCTGGTGAATATCTCGGGCCTGAACATCGCCGCGTGCCAGGCAACCGGCGCGCCCCAGTCGTGGCCGATGATGACGGCCTGTTTCTCGCCGAGGGCGGCGACCAGCGCGACCATGTCGCCGACCGTGTCAAAGATGCTGTAGGCGCCGGTATCGGCCGGTGCGCTGGTCCGGCCGAACCCTCGCATGTCGGGCGCCACGACATGGAAGCCGGCCTCGGCCAGGGCGGGGATCTGATGCCGCCAGGAATAGGACAGTTCGGGCCAGCCGTGGCAAAGTACCACCAGCGGACCCTCACCTTGTTCGAGGACGAACAGCTCAATCCCGTTGGCGGAAAGAGTGCGTGAGGTGGGCATCGCGTTTCCGCCTTGTTTGCCGGATTTTGTTGAGCAACGGCTTGGTGCGCAGGATAGGTTCCTTTGTCCCGCGCCGCAATCCGATCAGGTCGGGGGAAGTCCCAAAACCTCAGTTGTTTGCGATACTTCCAACTGTTAGAACGCCTGCCATTCAGGACATCGCCGATGGCAACCGAGACAGCAACTTCCCGCAAATCTGGCGCCGCGGCCGGACGACCTTGGCGCAGCCTGATCGCGGCTGTGGTTGCGCTGGGCGTCGGATGGGGCGGGATCGTCTTCGCCGCCAACAACAGCGTGCAGGGCGCCAAGAAGGAAGAGAACGGGTTTGACGGCGATGCGCCGACCGCGATCCTGATCGAGGCGTCCAGCGGCAGCGTGCTGTTCGAGAAGAACGCCGATGAACTGCGGGCGCCCTCCAGCATGATGAAGCTGATGACGGCCGAGGTGGTGTTCAACGCCATCAAGAAAGGCGACGTCAAACTCACCGACGAGTACCGGGTCAGCGAAAACGCCTGGCGACGGGGCGGCGCGCCCTCCGGCACTTCGACGATGTTCGCGGCCATCAACAGCAAGATTTCGGTCGACGATCTCCTGCACGGCGCGATCATCCCGAGCGGCAACGACGCCTGCATCGCGCTCGCCGAGGGCATCGCCGGTAACGAGCGGACCTTTGCGACCGACTTCATGACCAAGCGCGCCCGCGAACTTGGCATGACCAAGTCGACTTTTGGCAATTCCAACGGACTGCCCGATCCCGCCAACAAGATGACGGTGCGGGAACTCTCAAAACTCGCGCGTTATGTCATCCAGACTTACCCCGAGTTCTACAAACTTTTCGGCGAGAAGGAGTTCACCTGGAACAAAATCCGGCAGCAGAACCGCAATCCGCTGTTGAACTCGCTCACCGGCGCCGACGGGCTGAAGACCGGCTACACCAAGGAAGGCGGCTACGGCATGGTCGGCTCGGCGGTCCAGAACGACACCCGGCTGATCGTCGTGGTCAACGGCCTCGAGGATCCCGAAGACCGCGCCACCGAAGCCAAGAAGATGCTGGAATGGGGTTTTCACAGTTTCGAGACGCGGACATTGTTCGCGGCAAACCAGCAGATCGGCTACGCCAAGGTGTTCGGCGGCGATAGCCGCTCGGTGAAGCTCGCCAGCCCCGAGCCGATCAAGGTGATGGTTCCAAAGAACGGCAATGAGAAATTGATCGCCCGCATCGTCTATAACGGGCCGGTGCGTGCACCGATCCAGTCCGGCCAGCGGGTTGGCTTGGTGCGGGTATGGCGCGGCGCCAATGTTGCCATGGAAGCGCCGGTTTACGCGGCGGAAGCGGTCGCTACAGGTTCGACCGTGCGCCGCGCGATCGATGGAGCCAGCGAACTCGTCATCGGCATGTTTCGCGCGAGCGCAGAGAAGCTCTGACCATGGCCGAGGCAGCGGTCAAGCGGACTTCCGGGCGCGGAAAGTTCATTTCATTTGAGGGCGGCGAGGGCTCGGGAAAGTCCACCCAGATCAAGAAACTCGCCGATCGCCTCGATGCGGTAAAGCTGCGGGCCATCGTCACGCGCGAGCCCGGCGGATCGCCGGGCGCCGAAGTCATCCGGCATCTGTTGCTGTCCGGAATGGGCAAGCTGCTCGGTCCCGACGCCGAGACGCTGCTGTTTGCCGCCGCGCGCGACGACCATGTGCGCACGGTGATCCAGCCCGCGCTCACCCAGGGTATCTGGGTGCTGTGCGACCGCTTCTTTGACTCGACGCGGGCCTATCAGGGCAGGCTGGGGCAGGTCGCTCCCGGCGTGCTCAACGCGATGCAGCGGGTCACCATCGGCGACCTCAAGCCGGACCTGACCATCATCCTCGACGTCCCCGTCGAAGTCGGCCTGCAGCGCGCCGCAGCCCGCCGCGGCAGCGGGGCGCCTGACCGGTTCGAGGCCGAAGACATCAAATTCCATCAGGATCTGCGCGACGCCTACCGGCAAATTGCCGCTGACGATCCGCAGCGCTGCGTGCTGATCGACGCCAATGCCGATGCCGAGACGGTCGCCGCCAAGGTCTGGACCGCCTTGCGCGATCATCTGTTCGCGATCCCTAACGCGGCCAGCACCGCATGAGCGCCCGCAAGACCGAGCAGGAGATCGCGGTCCGGCACCCGCGCGAAACGCCGGACCTGTTCGGGCATCGCGAGGCGGAGACCGCCTTGCTGAACGCCTACCGCAGCGGCCGGATTCCGCATGCCTGGCTGATCGGGGGCGCGCAGGGGATCGGCAAGGCGACGCTGGCCTATCGCATGGCGCGGTTCGTGCTCACCCATCGCAATCCACAGGCCGCCTCCGTGCAACGGGCCGGGACGCTCGCGGTCGATCCAACGGATTCGGTTGCGCGGCAGATCACGGCCGGCGCCCATGGCGGGTTGCTCGTGCTCGAGCGCGGCCTCAATGACCGTGGCGTGCTGCGCACCGTCATCACCGTCGACGAAACGCGGGAGACGATTTCGTTCTTCGGCTCGACCGCGGCCGTCGACGGCTGGCGGGTCTGCATTGTCGATACCGTCGACGAGCTCAATCCGAATGCGGCGAACGCGCTGCTCAAAATCCTGGAGGAGCCGCCGCAGCAATCGCTGTTTCTTCTGGTCAGTCACGCGCCGTCGCGGGTGTTGCCGACCATCCTGTCGCGCTGCCGCAAATTGCCGCTGCGGCCGCTGGCCGCCAGCGACGTCATGCGTGCGGCCGCTGGTGCCACGGAGATCGCAGCCGACGATCCCGCACTTGCCGAGACGGCCGCACCATCGGAGGGAAGCGTCGGGCGCGCGCTGAACCTGCTCGGCGGCGATGCGTTGAAACTGCAGCAGCGAACCGCGGCGCTGTTGGCGACGCTGCCGCGGGTCGATCCGCGCGAACTGCATGCGCTGGGCGATGCGCTCGGCACCAGCGACCGCGTCGCGCTTGCGGCTTTCATCGACGGTATCGATCGCTGGATCTCGGAAAAACTGCACGTCGACGACGCCAACGCGAATCTGCCGCGCCTTGCACGGCTGGCGGAGGTATGGGAAAAGATCGTCCGCGCCGCGCGCGACACCGAATCGTACAATCTGGAACGAAAACCGCTGGTTTTCTCGGTATTCTCGATGCTTGCGGAAGCGACGCGGTAGGCGCTCCGCCTAGATATCAATCCCGACAAGCCTGTTTGAACACCTAAAGGAATTCGTGGTGGCTGCTAAGAAAAAACCTTCCAAGAAGAAGAAAGCGAAGAAGGCATCGCCGCGCGCCGCCAAGGCCGCGCCGAAAAAACGCGCCAAGAAAAGCACAGCTGCGGCGAAGAAAACTGCCAAGAAGGCGGCCAAGAAAACCAGCAGGAAAACCACCAAAAAATCGAAGAAGGCTGCCAGGAAGCCTGCCGAGAAAAAGACCGTCAAAAAATCAGTCAGAAAATCCGCGAAGACGACGTCTGCGAAGAAGGCGACTCCGAAGGAGAAAGCGGCTCCAAAATCGCCAGGCTCCGCCCCCCAGCAAACGAGCGCGCCCGCCAAAATCCGGAAGCCGAAAGCCGTAGCGCCTGCCAGCACGGCCACTCGGACCGCAAAGCCCGCTCCGGCAGCAAGGCCCGCGCCGGCCGCCTCGCGCGAAAACATTTTCTACATCACGACCGCGATCGCCTATCCAAACGGCGTGCCGCATATCGGCCACGCCTATGAAGCGATCGCGACCGATGCGCTGGCGCGGTTCCAGCGGCTCAACGGCAAGGACGTGTTTTTCCTGACCGGGACCGACGAGCACGGCCTAAAAATGGTCCAGACGGCCGAGGCTGAAAAGCTGCCGACGATGGAAGTCGCGACCCGCAATGCGCTCTTATTCAAGCAGATGGACGAGCGTCTGAACGTCTCGTTCGACCGCTTCATCCGCACCACGGAGCCCGAGCATCACCGTTCGGTTCAGGTGGTCTGGAATCGCATGCAACAGAACGGCGACATCTATATCGACACCTATTCCGGCTGGTATTCGGTGCGCGATGAAGCCTACTACGCCGAAGAAGAGACGGTTGTCGGCGAAGACAATGTGCGCCGCGGCCCGCAGGGCTCGCCGGTGGAGTGGGTCGAGGAGAAGAGCTACTTCTTCAAGCTGTCGGCCTATCAGGACCGATTGCTGGCGCTGTACGAGAACCAGCCCGATTTCATCGGACCGGATTCACGCCGCAACGAAGTGATCAGCTTCGTGAAGGGGGGCTTGAGGGACCTGTCGATCTCGCGCACCACGTTCGATTGGGGCGTCAAGGTGCCGACCGACCCCGAACACGTGATGTATGTCTGGGTCGACGCCCTGACCAACTACATCACCGGCGTCGGCTTTCCCGACGAGAGCAGCGAGACCTGGCGCTACTGGCCGGCCGACGTGCACATCATCGGCAAGGACATCATCCGCTTCCACGCGGTGTACTGGCCGGCGTTCCTGATGTCGGCCGGGATTCCGGTGCAGAAGCGGGTCTATGCGCACGGCTTCCTGTTCAACAGGGGCGAGAAGATGTCGAAGTCGGTCGGCAATGTCGTCGATCCCTTCAATCTCGCCGATCAATACGGCGTCGACCAGATGCGCTATTTCTTCCTGCGCGAGGTGCCGTTCGGGCAGGACGGCAATTACAACCACGAAGCCATCGTCGCGCGGATCAATGCCGATCTCGCCAACGATCTCGGCAATCTGGCGCAGCGCTCGCTGTCGATGATCGCGAAGCAGCTCGGCGGCATCCTGCCGGAGCCGGGCGAATTCAGCGACAACGACAAGGCGATCCTGGCGCAGGCCGATGGCATGCTGGAGTTGTCGCGGACCGCAATGGCGACGCAGCAGATCCATCAATGGCTGAACGCGGTCTGGGCCGTGGTGGCGGAAGCCAACCGCTATTTCGCGGGCGAAGCGCCGTGGGCGCTGGCGAAGACCGATCCGGCGCGGCAGAAAACGGTGCTGTACGTCACCGCCGAAGTCGTGCGCCAGATCGCGATCCTGGCGCAGGCGGCGATGCCGGAAGCGTCGGCAAAGCTGCTGGACAGTCTCGGGGTTCCCCACGACGCGCGCAACTTCGCCGCCCTCGGCGGCGCAACGCGCATTGCCGCGGGCACGGCCTTGCCGGCGCCGGTCGGCGTATTCCCGCGCTATGTCGAACCCAAAGTGGATTGAGCGGTTCGGACGCCATGCTGGTCGACAGTCACTGCCATCTCGACTTTCCCGATTTTGCCGAGGATCTCGACGCCATCGTCGCGCGCGCCGAGACCGCCGGCATTGGGCGCATCGTCACGATCTCGACCCGGGTGAAACGGCTCGCCGCGCTGCTGGCGATCGTCGAACGGTTTCCCAACGTCTATTGTTCGGTCGGCACTCATCCGCATCAGGCCGATGAGGAAGACGGCATTCCCGCTGATGAGCTGATCGAGCTGACAAAGCATCCAAAAGTCGTGGCGCTGGGCGAGGCGGGGCTGGATTACTTCTATCAGCACGGCTCACGCGAGGCACAGGAGCGCGGCTTTCGCGCCCATATCGCCGCCGCCCGCGCGACCGGCCTGCCGCTGGTGATCCACACCCGCGACGCCGATGCGGATTGCGGCCACATCCTCGAAGACGAGATCGGCAAGGGGCCATTCAAGGCCGTGCTGCATTGCTACACCGGCGGGCGAGACCTGGCGATGAAAGCGATCTCGCTGGGGCTGTCGATTTCATTCACGGGCATTCTGACGTTCAAGAAATCCGAGAGCCTGCGCGCGCTCGCGGCCGAGCTTCCGGCTGACCGCATCATGGTCGAGACCGACTCGCCGTATCTGGCGCCCGGAAAGTTCCGCGGCAAGCGCAACGAGCCGTCTTACGTGGTGGAGGTCGCAAAAGTGCTGGCGGAAACGCGCGGCGTCTCGCTGGAAGAGATTTCGCGGCAGACCAGCGAAAACTTCTTCCGCCTGTTCTCAAAAGTGCCCGCGCCGAAAGCTGTGGCATGACGCTGACGCTGACGATCCTCGGCTGTGGTTCTTCGGCCGGTGTACCCCGTCCGGCACTCGGCTGGGGTGCCTGCGATCCCAACAATCCGAAAAACCGGCGCCGCCGTTGTTCGCTGCTCGCCGAGCGGACGTCGGAGCATGGCACCACGCGGGTCGTGATCGATACTTCGCCGGACCTGCGCGAGCAATTGATCGATACCCATGTCGATCACATCGACGCGGTATTTCTGACCCACGAGCATGCCGACCAGACCCACGGCATCGATGATCTCCGTTCGGTCGTGCTGCATCAGCGCCGCCGCATTCCGGTCTATTTCAATCAGTCGACCGCCAAGGACATCATGGCGCGGTTTTCCTATTGCTTCATCGCGCCCGAGGGCAGCGATTATCCGCCGATCCTGAACCGTCATTCGATCGAAGCCGGTGAGAGCCGCACCATCGAAGGGAAGGGCCGCGCGCTGACCCTGTCCGCGTTTCTGGTTCAGCACGGAAATATCCCGGCGCTCGGCTATCGCATCGGCGATGCCGCCTACACGCCCGATCTCCACGACATCCCCGAAGAGAGCTGGCCGGCGCTGGAAAACCTCGATCTCTGGATCGTCGACGGGCTGCGTTATGCCGGACATCCCAGCCATTTCAGCGTCAGCGACGCGCTGTCCTGGATCGACCGCTTCAAGCCGAAGCGTGCCGTCATCACCAACATGCATTCCGACCTCGACTATGAGGTGCTGCGCAAGAGCCTGCCGGCCGGGGTGATTCCGGCCTATGACGGCATGCGGCTTGTGCTCGAGCACGGCTAATTTTAGCCCGTCGTTCGTTGGGACGACGGGTTGGTGTGCTTACGCCGAAATCGCCTTCGCCGAATCCACCTGATTGCGCAGCATGAATTTTTGAATTTTTCCCGTCGACGTCTTCGGAATCGATCCGAATACGACTGCCTTCGGCGTCTTGAAGCCTGACATGTGGCTGCGGCAGAAGGCGATGATCTCGGCTTCCGTCGCGCGTGCGCCGTCCTTCAGCTCGACGAAGGCGCAGGGCACTTCGCCCCATTTCGGATCGGGTTTTGCGACCACGGCCGCGAACAGCACCGCGGGGTGCTTGTAGAGGATATCCTCGACCTCGACGGAGGAGATGTTCTCGCCGCCCGAGATGATGATGTCCTTGGAGCGATCCTTGATGATGACATAGCCGTGCTCATCGAGCACGCCGAGATCGCCGGTGTGGAACCAGCCGCCGGCAAAGGCTTCGCGCGTGGCCTTCGCGTTCTTCAAATAACCCTTCATCACGATATTGCCGCGGAACATCACCTCGCCGATGGTCTCGCCGTCACGCGGCACCTCGCGCATGGTTTCGGGATCGAGCACGGTGACGCCTTCCTGCAGCGGGTAGGACACACCCTGCCGCCGCTTGAGCTGAGCGCGCTGGTTCGCGGCCAGGTCGTCCCAGCCCGGCTGTTCGGCGCAGACGGAAGCGGGGCCGTAGACTTCGGTGAGACCGTAGACATGCGTCAGCTTGACGCCGATGCGCTCGGCCCCTTCGAGCACCGCGACAGGTGGTGCGGCGCCCGCGATCAGCCCGACCACCGGCCGCGCGGCGCCGCCCTCCGGCGCGCCGGGCGCGTTGATCAGCGTGTTGTAGACGATCGGCGCGCCGCACATGTGGGTGACGCCGTGCTTCGGGATCAGTTCGAAGATCTTGGCGGGATCGACCTTGCGCAGGCAGACGTTAACGCCGGCGGCGGCAGCAATGGTCCAGGGAAAGCACCAGCCGTTGCAGTGGAACATCGGCAGCGTCCAGAGATAGACCGGATGCTGGCCGAGATTGCCTGCCAGGATGTTGCTGACAGCGTTGAGATAGGCGCCGCGGTGATGGGTCACCACGCCCTTGGGATTGCCGGTGGTGCCCGAAGTGTAGCTCAGCGCAATCGCGTCCCATTCGTCGTCCGGAAGCTTTGCAACGAAACCCGGATCGCCCTGCGATACCGCCGCCTCATATTCGAGTTCGCCGATCCGTTTGCCGCCGACATAGGAGGCATCGTCGACGTCGATCACAAAGGGCTTTGGACCCTTCACCAGCGTCAGCGCTTCCGCAATCACGCTCGCGAATTCCGGATCGACCAGAATGATCCTGGCGCCGCCATGATCGAGCTGGAACGCAATCGAGGGCGCGTCGAGCCGGATGTTGAGCGCGTTCAGCACGGCGCCGGCCATCGGCACCGCAAAGTGCAGCTCGTTCATCGCAGGGATGTTCGGCAGCATCGCCGCCACGGTGTCGCCATGACCGATGCCGCGGCCGGCGAGATACGACGCAAAGCGCCGGCAGCGCGCGTAGGTTTCCGACCAGGTAAAACTGCGGCCTTCATAGACCGTGCTGACGTGATCGGGATAGACCGCGGCCGAGCGCGCCAGGAAGCTTAGCGGCGTCAGCGGCACATAGTTTGCCGGCGTCTTGTCCAGTCCGATGCTGTATTGGTTTTGGGCTGCGCTCATCGGCTTTGTCCCATCTCACGAAGTGAATTTTACAAGAACCCGATCGAAATCCACGGGAAGATCGCCACGATGACGAGGCCGATCATCAGCGCCAGCAGATAACCCCAGATCGGCCTGATGCCATCGGCCGGATCGACCTTTCCAATGGCGCAGGCGGCATAATAGCCCACTCCAAACGGCGGCGCGAACAATCCGATGCCCATCGCGAGGATGATGATCATCGCATAATGCACCTCGTGGACGCCGACGGCGCGGGCGATCGGAAACAGCAGCGGCCCGAACAGCACGATCGCCGGAATGCCCTCGAGCACGCTGCCGAGGATCGTGAACGCCAGGATCGACACCGCGATGAACGACGCCGAACCGCCGGGCAGGCCAGTCATGGCGGCGGCCAGCGCGCGCGAAAACCCTGATTGCGTCAGGCCCCAGGCCATGCCGGTCGCGCAGCCGATGATCAACAGGATCGCCCCCGACAGGCAGGCCGTCTCGACCAGCATTGGCACAATCCGCCGCCAGTCGAAATTGCGGTAGATCAAAAGGCCGTAAATCAAAAAGCCGACCAGGAACGCGTAGACGATGCCGATGGTCGAGACCTCGGTCGCGGTCGCGATGCCCTCGACCACGGCGTAGCGGATCACGAACGGCAACGCCAATGCGGGCAGGGCGATGACGAGCGCACGGACGATCTCGCTGCCGCTGGCTTTAGTGACGTGCTGCAGATCCTCGCCGCGGTAGCGCCACCAGACCAGCGCCGACAGCGTGATCGCCAGCACCACGCCCGGCAGCAATCCGCCGGTGAACAGCGCCGCGATCGATACCCCCGTCACCGAGCCGATCGTGATCAGCACAAGGCTCGGCGGGATGGTCTCGGTCTGCGCGCCGGTCGCGGCGAGCAGGGCGACGAGATCGCCTGGCTTGGCGCCGCGCGCCTTCATTTCCGGAAACAGCACCGGCGCCACGGCGGCCATGTCGGCGGCCTTCGAGCCCGATATGCCCGAGACCAGATACATCGCGCCGACCAGCACGTAATGCAGCCCGCCGCGGACATGGCCGAGCAAACTTGCCAGAAACGCCACCATGGCCCGCGCCATGCCGGTCATCTCGATCAGGAGCCCTAAAAACACGAACAGCGGCACCGACAGCAGGATCAGATGGCTCATGCCTTCGTCCATGCGGCCGACCAGCACCATCAGCGGCGTATTCGTGGTCAGCGCCAGGTAGCCATAGGTGGCGAGCCCAAATCCGAACGCGATCGGAACGCCGGCGAAGACGCAAAAGCCGGCTACGCCGACAAAGAAGATGATCAGGTTGATATTGCCGAGCGGCTTCAGCCAGCCCTTCAAGAGCCAGAACACCGCAATCACCAGGGCGACCGACAGGATCGCGCCGAGCACGGTGCGAAAATTGCTGGCGCGCGCGAGCCGCAACAACGCAAACAGCGCCATCAGGCAGATACCGACCGGCAATGCGGCCGCGCGCCAACTGTTGAGGATCTGCAGCGCCGGCGTGGTGATAAAGCTTTCCTCGTAGGCGTAGTCGTAGGCCGGCCAGGCGATCATCAACAGGAACGCGAGCGCGGCGCAGGTCGCGATCAGATCGAGATAGGCCCGCATCGCGGGTCGGGCGTTGGCGACGATCGCGGTCATCCGCATGTGCTCGGCGCGGCGGAACGCGACCGCGGCACCCAGCATCGCCAGCCACAGGAACAGGATCGAGGCCAGTTCGTCCGACCAGATCAGCGGACTGTGCAGTCCGTAGCGCGACACCACGCCGGCGAACAGGATGACGATTTCGGCTATCACCAGCAGCGCCGCCGGGATTTCGACCAGCATTCCCAGGGCATGTTCGACCGAGGCCAATGCCGAACGGCGGCGAGGGGGCTGATCCACCTCGCCGGCCATGATTTCACTCAGTTCGGCATGAGCCATGACGGCCCCCTGCACTAAAAATTACGACAGCTTGCCGACGGATTTTTCGAGCAACGCCCAGGCCTGGTCGCCGTATTTGCCCTTCCATTCCGCATAGAACCCGGCGGAACGAAGCTTTTCACGGAACGGCGCGACATCGGGCTGGTTGAACACCAGACCCTTGGACTCGAGTTCGCTACGCAAATTGGCATTCAACTTGGCCGTATCGCCGCGCTCGTTCACCGCCGCCGCATTGATGTTCTTGGCGACGATGGCGCGGACGTCCTCGGGAATCTTCTCCCAGGCGCGGCGATTGGCGAGGAACCAAAAACCGTCCCACATGTGGTTGGTCAGCGAGCAGTATTTCTGCACTTCGTACAGTTTCGCGGTCGAGATCAGCGCCAGCGGATTTTCCTGGCCTTCGACGATCTTGGTTTGCAGCGCCGAATAGACCTCGCTGAAATTGATCGAGGCGGGCGAGGCGTCGAACGCCTTGAACATCGAGGTCCAGAGCGGCGAGACCGGCACGCGGATTTTGAAGCCCTTGTAATCGTCTGGGCTCGTGATCGGCTTGGTCGATGACGTGGTCTGGCGGAACCCGTTGTCCCAGATCTTGTCCATGGGCACGAGACCGGCCTTGCCGATTTCGCCGCGCACATAGGCGCCGAGATCGCCGTCCATCGCCTTCCAGACCGTATTGTAGTCCGGGAAAGCAAAGCCGATGCCGTTGATCGAGGCCGCCGGAACCAGGGTCGCCAGGATCAGGCCGGACAGCGTGAAGAATTCGATGCCGCCGGAGCGGATCTGGCTCAGCATGTCGGTATCGGAACCGAGCTGGTTATTCGGGAAAATCTGCAGGTCGAACCGGCCGTTGGTCTCGGCCTTGATCGCTGCCGACATTTCCTTGGCGCGCACGTTCATCGGATGCGAGTCCGGCGCGTTGTTGGCATATTTATAGGTGAATTCGGCCGTCTGGGCCCGCGCGACAAGCGGCGCGCCGATGCCGCCCAAAACCGCTGACGCAGCGGATGCCTTCAGAAGCGTGCGTCGTGAAAAGCTCATCCTTGGTCTCCCTTGAGGCTTGTTGTTCTTGTGAGATGCAATCCTATACGGACCTGATGCCGCGCGGTCATCAGTGATCTCGTACGCGATCTGGTTAGCGGGCTTATTGCAGCGTCCGCCGGCCGCGGCAATATCGGCTTTCGGCGAGCGGACGGACGGACGGCGAAGCCCGAGCGCCGGCCGCGCGTTTGGATACGAACCAGCTGGTCGACGGCATCCCGGCACGATCGTCAGGTTGGCGGCCGAACTGACTTAGTTTGGAAGGAATTCCGCCTAAACATCTGATCTAATTATAGATATAAATATTCCATAATATACCTTATGCGAATTGCGGATATGGGCATAGTGCTTGTCGGTATCGGCTGTCACGTAACCCCGTCGATGACGGCGCTTCAGCGAAACCAGGGATCTCGCCATAGAACTTTTGATGTTCGCTGAGGCTTCGGCCCCCCATTCCTACGCCAATCTGGGTGACGCCCTCTCATGCCCGGGCGGCAACAGGCCGCACACGGTTGCCGTCGGGATCGAACAACCGTCGGGGCCTTTCCACGCCCTCTCGCGATCATGAGTTCGCGGTAGCCGCTTTGTGGGGGGTCTGGCAGCGGCTCCATGTGGCGATTCAGCTTGACCACCGACCCCATCGCGTCGTGTCGGTACTGCTTCTGTCCGCGACGAACGGGCAGCATACGGTCAAAGCGACGAGCGACGAGCAGAACCGGGGCTACGTCCGGTCGTCGACGTCCCGTTGCTCCCCCGGCCGGCTGGTCACCTGGCAATTGAATCTGTAACGCGCGTTTCAAGCAGAGTTGAGTTTCCCAGGCGGAATTTAATCAAACGGGCGCGATCTCTCCTACATCGACAGCGAAGGCATCCGCATTGGATGTTGCAAGCCGATAGCTGGCGTTCGAACAGCACGCTCGCCTCACGAGCGTGATCACTTCGTCTTGTGTCTCCACGCGGGCACGCACCCGATCGCTACAGGAGAAATGACAATGGTTTCATTCAAAACTCTCGCAGCGGCTGTGCTCCTGTCAGCGACAGCGGCGGCGCCAGCATTTGCGCAAGCTGCCATCCAGGAGCCGGGCCTTTTCTCGTTCTATTATCCCAATCTGGACGTTCTGAATGGAGGGACGCCAACTCCTGCTGCCAGGTTGTCTCGCGACTGGCCCGCGTTGAGGGGAGCGTGTGCGGCGATCGGCGCAGGCGTTGCTTATTGCGGCGACCGCTACGGCTCTTACGATTTCGCGCCTGCCGCATTGTCCCGCCATCATGGCCGTCGTCATCACCGGATGTGACTGCAGAAGCTCACGCTTCGTTGAAAGCGCGTGATGGAATGTTTCCCAAGGCTGGCCGCTCTCCACAATAAGGAGCCGAACGCTTTCTTGGCTTCTGCCACCATATGGAGAAACAAATGACCAAAGTGACCTTCGTGTCGGCCGCGCTGATCGCCGCAGTCGTATTCACAAGTCAGGCTATGGCTGCTCGGAACGATGTCGCGGCACGGCACGCCACGACCAAGGCCCATACGAGCGCTACGGACTGTGTGCGGGCTCCAAGCGTCGGCGCGTTTGCCTCGGATCCCTATACGGTGCCCCCGTGTATGCCCAACACCGCTATCGATACGTTCCAATAGCGACGAAGAATTCGGGCTGGCAGACCTCGCCAGCCCGACTGCCTTGAGAATCCACTCGGAGTCCGCTCTGTCGTTCGCCCTACCCCTCTGCACGGGGATTCGCAATGATGGCTGACAAATCACGACGCAAGGTTATCTTTGGGGTCACATTAGCTCTGGCGTCGCTATTGCTGGCAAACATCGGATCTGCAGAGAACGCCCCGCCACTTCACAAGGGACCATGGCCGATTCGCAATGGTCGCAATTACCAGCCAACCGAGCATGAGCTGAGAGCCTTGCATTTGGAGGATGTCACACCCGATCAGGCGAGCGAGATCGATCGATTGTACGATCAGCTCCTGGCAAGCAGTGAAAAGGCTCGTAATCTGCATCCCGCACCCAAACGTTGATCGGGCTGTCGCTGAAGCCGATTTCCTCCAACTCGCGTGAGGCTGTTTTTCCTGTTCGCAGGGGCACAGTATTGAGCCGGCAGGGGATTCGGTCACCTCTAACGTGGGAAATCCAAACCAGGGCGACTTCTCGCTTCATGCGCGAGCGCCCCTTCGGCAAGCTCCCAACGGAAGCCGAACTGCCTTCATCGCCAAATTTGAACCCACAAATCGAAATTCGATCTCAAAATCCCGATCGCGCAACGGTGATCCCTGCATTCGAAGATGGCGCTCACACGCGGGAATGCCGTGCCCCAAGCGGAGGTCTTGCTCTCAGAGAAAGAACATCCGCGTGGAGAAATCACATGATCAGATTCAAACTGCTCGGCGCGTTGGTCTTCCTGTCAATGTTAAGCTTGGCTCTTCCGCCGGCATTCGGCGGTCAGGGTCGCCAGATCGCGGAGCCACCGTGGAGTGCCGCCTGCATGACCGATCATGGTCCGAGCGACTGCGGTGAACCTATGTGGATCTATGGCGCCCCTGAGCAGCCTGCTCAAAAAAGACACTCTGGCTTTGAGATCAACCAGTCGGGAGGCATGGCGCGAGCGTATGTCGCTCGCCAATGCTGAAATCTGAAGTTCTCGACACCTGAGCTCAACCACCCCGCTGCGGCGATATTGGAAGTCTCGTGTCGCGGCCTGCGGAGAATGCGGGCTACGGCCAGATGGTATTGAGGATCTCGGCCAGCCAGGCGCCGCCGAGCTATCGCCAAATTTTGGTGACGGCCGGGCCGGTCAGGCGGCGGCGGTTATGGGCTGACGGTCAGCGGGTTTAGCGATGACCTCGATCCCGTTGTTGAATGTCACACCGAGAACGAGTTTTGGCAACTGGTTGTGGCCATCGAGACGACGCCAGCTTTTCTGCGCGGCCTCGAGCAGCTTGAAGACCATCGCGAGCGCCGTCCTGTTGGACAGGCATCCCTTCGATCGGATCGTGCGGTGGCGCACGGTAGCGAAGGTGCTTTCAATGGGATTGGTCGTTCGCAGGTGTTTCCAGTGCTCGGCCGGGAAGTCGTAGAAAGCCAGCAGTGCGTCTCGATCCTTGCTCAGGCAGTCGGCCGCCTTCTCGTATTTGGGCGTGTAGCTCTCGATGAAGGCGTCGAACGCCAGTTCGGCGGCGGCCTTGGTTTCGGCCATCCAGATTTCCTGCAACGCGCGTTTGGCCTTCGGCTGCTGGCTCTTCGGCAACTTGGCGAGTACGTTGGCGGTCTTGTGCACCCAGCAGCGCTGCTCGCGCGTTTTCGGCCAGACCTCACCGGCGGCCTTCCAGAACCCGAGCGCGCCATCGGCGATGGTAAGCCGCGGCGGCACGTCGAGCCCCCGCCGCTTCAGATCGAGCAGCAGATCGCGCCAGTCCTGCGCGCTCTCGCGGGCGCCATCGGTGAAGCCGACCAGTTCCTTGCGGCCTTCCGGCGTCGCGCCGATCAGCACCAGGATGCACTGCTTTTCGTCTTCGAGGCGTGCCTGGAGATGGATGCCATCGGCCCAGATGTAGACGTAACGTTTCGCCGACAGATCGCGCCTCTGCCACGCGGTGTGTTCGTCAAGCCAGCCGTCCTTCAGGCGGCCGATGGCGGATGCCGACAATCCGGCAGCATCCTTGCCGAGCAGTGCTGCCAGCGCCTCGGAGAAGTCGCCGGTCGAGATACCCTTCAGGTAAAGGATCGGCAGCAGCGTCTCGATCGATTTAGAGCGGCGCATATAGGGCGGCAGGATCGAGGGCGAGAACCGGATGCGGTCGGGGTCGGTAGCGTCCGCCTCGCGATCGCGCACACGCGGCTGGCGGACGGCGACCGGACCGATACCGGTCATCACCTCGCGCTCCGGCAGGTGACCGTGGCGCACGACCCGCTGGTGGCCGTCTGCGGTCTTCAAATCGGCATGCTTGCCGAGAAAGTCCGCGACCTCGGCCTCGACCGCCTGGGCCAACAGAACACGTGCCCCAGTACGCAGGATTTCCGTGAGTTGATCGTCGACGTTTGCTGGCTGAATCAGCTTGATGATGTTATCGTTGGACACGGCATATCGCTCCTTTGGTGGAGAAGTGGAGGCGTCAAGCACCCCCACGATATGCCGCCTTCCCGATTCCCGCCGTCACCAACTTTCAGCGATAGCTCGGCGCCGCCCTTGGCCAATTGCTTTCGTTTGACCTGGTCCATCAGCCAGAGATAGGCGGTGTGGTCCTCAAACGCGACCAGCCACTGGGTTCGGGTGCTCGGCGGCTGCGGCGGGTTGAACGTGAATGTCAGCTCCGCGAAAGCCTCATGGGCAACCATGACCGTGTCGGTGGCCCAGGCCGCCGGCCAGTCGTCGGGGCGCCCTGGACTAGCCGGTACCGCCCTCGCCGCCGCAAGCAGTTCCCGGGTCGCGGCATCGCCGATGTCGGTCGGGATGTTGTCCCACTCGGCGTGCAGGTTGATATTCTGGTCCTGGATCGGGTGCATTTGAATGTGCCGTCGGAAAGCTTGGCGATGCTCTTGACGCAGTCGGCCCAGGGTCCTGCCTTGCGCAGATCGAATCCCTGCGACCCCGGCGTTGGGTCGTGCGACCCGGGCGGATTGAGCCATCTAGACGGAGTCGTGTGACACCAGTTTCGGTGCTTTCAGCGTCCCTTGAACCGTGGTTTTCGCCGGCCCAGGAACGCCTCGACGCCTTCCTTGTGGTCCTCGGTCAGGCTCGTCAGCGCGAACTGGTCGACGTCCATATGGCTGGCGAGATCGTCCAGCGCGTGTGCGAGGCGGTTGACGGTCAGCTTGGTCATGGCGACCGACAGCGGCGGTTGCGCGGCGACCTTGGCGGCGAGCGCCATTGCGGCGTCGAATGCCTTGCCGGGATCGGCCACCTGCTCCACCAGACGCCATTCGTAGGCCTCGGCCGCCGAGATGCGCTGGTCGGCCAGGATCACCGCCTGCTTGGTGCGCGCCGGTCCCATCAGATGCAACATCCGCGGCACGCTCTGCCAGCTCATATTCATGCCGAGCCCGATCTCGGGCACGCGCAGATGGGCATCGCTGGCCATGACCCGGAAATCCAGCGCCACCGCCAGCGCGACACCGCCACCGACGCAAAAGCCCTCGATCGCGCCGATCGTAATCTGCTCCATCTCCTGCCAGGCCCGCGTCAGCCGCGGTCCGAGTTTTAAATGCCGGCGCAGCGTGCCCATATCCATGGTCTTGCGCGACCGGCCCTCGGGATCCCTGAGGTCGAAGCCGGCGCTGAACGCTTTTGTGCCGCCGGTGAGCACGACCACCGAGGTTTCGGCATCATCCTCAAAGCTGCGGGCGGTATCGGTGAGCTGACGCAGCGCCTCCGGCGACAGCGCATTGAGGCCGTCGCCGCGGTCGAAGCGCACCACGGCAATGCGGCCCTCGGGGCCGAGGCCCTTTTCGATCGTCACGAAATCGGTCAACTCAACACCTCCCTGCCCGTATTTTTCCTGGCACGATAGGGCGCGATCTAATTCTTGTCGGGAAGAAAAATCTGCGTGACCTCATACATGCCGGGATCGAACGTCGCTATTTGGAGCGCTTTCTCCAGCGCCGGTGCGGGCCCCGGGTTTCGACGCATGGACTCATAATCCTCGACGCTGGCCCATTGCGCGTACATCGTCACCTTCTTGCCATCGACGCTGCGATGCAGGCTCGCGGAGATAAATCCCTGGTGATGCCTGACATTCTGCTCGGTCACTTCGGTCAATAGTTTGATCAACACATCCTGATTTTCCGGCGCGACTGTAAAGACGTTGATGAACGTTAGCGGCGTTCGACCCTTCGAAATTGTGGGCATCCAGTTTCCTCGACTGCAGACCCAACCCTACCCTGCATTTGAGAGACCAATCGTTCACAAATGCCCGGTGCGCTCGCGCGCGGGTCGTTCTGCCGGCGCGGGAAAGCGGACCGTGGTCCCGATCGTGATCCAGTTGGCATTTTCGCCCATGATATTGTGCCCGTAGATCAGATCGACGGAAAAGATTTCATTGGGCCGGTAACGCACGCCGGTCTGGAACCGGGGCCGGACCACGTTCGGATTATCGGTCGCGCCGGCCTGGCCGAACGCTTCGATCGTCCATTGCAGCACCTCGGTGAATTTCCAGTCGAAGCCGACGCCATAGGTCAGGTAATGCCGATCGACGGTGCGATCCCACAGCCAGCCGGCATTGACGTTGATTCGCATGTTCTCGGACAGCCGGTACGTCGCCGGCACGACCGCGAAGGCCGTCAGATTATCTCCGGTCAGCGCGTCGAACGAGCCGCCGGCATAGAACGAATAGCCGAGCCGCCCGATTCCGGTCGGTGCAATGTTCCACTTGGCCTTGGGCGCAAAACTGTTGCTCCAGTCGCCGTCGCTGCGGGAGCGGACGATCTGCATGCTCAATTCCACCGGCCTGAAAATATCCACCGCACAGGATGGGTTGGCCACGGCCGAGAAATCGGTGTTGGTCGCCGCCTGCAGCCAGCTCTCGACCTTGCACGATCCGACCTCGGAAATGTCGGCGGCGTCGACCGCATAGGCGCCGTTGGCCGCCCGCGCCACGCCCGCCGGAAACCCCGCCAATATGGCCGCGCCCCCGGCTATTGCAATGCGCCCTCCCCAACACCCCATGGACAAATGCTAGAGCATGATCCGGAAAAGTGGAAACCGGTTTTCCGAAAAAGATCATGCTCCAGCAAAAAGATAATGGATCGAGTCTGCGCCTCGACATAGCCGGGCTTTTGCGCCTATCTTGGACCCATGACCGATCATGATCACGACCATCACCACCACCACGATCACGACCATTCGGAATTGTCGGAGACCGAGCTGCGCGTCCGCGCGCTCGAGACGATTTTGACCGAAAAAGGCTATGTCGAACCGGCCGCGCTCGATGCCATCATCCAGGCCTATGAGACCAGGATCGGGCCGCACAATGGCGCCCAGGTTGTCGCAAAAGCCTGGACCGATCCCGCTTTCAAGCAGGCCCTGCTCGATGACGCCACCAAGGCAGTGAGCACGCTCGGTCATGTCAGCCGGGTCGGCGACCATCTCGTCGCCGTCGAGAACACCCCGCAGCGCCATAACATGGTCGTGTGCACGCTGTGCTCCTGCTACCCTTGGGAAATGCTGGGGCTGCCGCCGGTCTGGTACAAGGCCGCACCCTATCGCTCGCGCGCCGTCAAGGACCCCCGCGGCGTGCTTGCCGACTTTGGCGTCAGCCTGCCGAAGGAAACGGAGATCCGGGTCTGGGATTCGACCGCCGAGACGCGCTTTCTGGTGCTGCCGATGCGGCCCCAGGGTACCGAGGGCTGGAGCGAGCAGCAGCTCGCCGAGCTCGTGACGCGCGACTCCATGATCGGCACCGGATTTCCGAAAACGCCGGGCGCGCCATCATGAACGGCGTGCACGACATGGGTGGCATGGATGGTTTCGGCAAGGTCGAGCCCGAGCCGAACGAGCCGATGTTTCATACCGAATGGGAAGCGCGCGTGCTGGCGATGGTGCGCGCGATGGGGGCTGCCGGCGCCTTCAACATCGATACATCGCGATTCTACCGGGAGGCCCTGCCGCCGCACGTCTATCTCTCGAGTTCCTATTACAAGAAATGGTTTTTGGGACTCGAAGACCTCTTGATCGACAAGGGATTCATTGCAGCCGAAGACGTCGCCGCCGGACACGCCGTGCAGCCGCCGAAACCGCTCAAGCGCGGCAAGTTTGGCCTCGCCGATGTCGAGCGCATCATGGTGCGCGGCAAGTTTGGGCGCACCGCGGCCGCGCCCGCAAAATTCAAGGCGGGTGATCGGGTGCGCGCGAAAAACATTCATCCGGTGACACACACGAGGCTGCCGCGCTATGTGCGCGGCCGTGTCGGCGTGGTCGAGCGCGATCATGGCTGTCACGTGTTCCCGGACTCGGCGGCAACGGAATCCGGCGAGAACCCGCAATGGCTCTATACCGTCGTGTTCGACGGCGCCGAATTGTGGGGCGCGGATGCCGACCCGACCGTCAAAGTATCGATCGACGCGTTCGAGCCGTATCTGGAGCCGGCGTAATGGATGCTGCTGCTGCGCGCGCGACCGGGTCCGTGCCCGGCATTCCCCGCGATGATGACGGCCCGGTGTTCCGCGAGCCCTGGGAGGCGCAGGCCTTTGCGATGGCGCTCGCACTGCATGAGCGTGGACTGTTCACCTGGAATGAATGGGCCGCCGCCCTCGCCGCCGAGATCAAGCGCGCACAGGCCAAGGGCGATCCTGACACGGGCGAGACCTATTACCGGCATTGGCTGGCGACGCTGGAAAATCTGGTTGCCGAGAAAGGCGTCGCGACCTCCGATACCCTGCACCGCTACCGCGACGCCTGGGACCACGCCGCCGACCGCACGCCGCATGGCCAGCCAATCGAGCTGACGCCGGCGGATTTTTCACCGTCATTGCGAGGAGCGTAGCGACGAAGCAATCCATACTTGCTTCCTTTGTGGTCGCTTCGCTGGCAATGACGGATCAATCACGCCCCAAATACAGCTGATTCCGACGTCGCTACACCGTCTGATGCCGCTTCAGGAAGGTGCGCGCGCGGTTGATGGTGCGCGCCTTCAGCTCCGGTGGCTCCTTCCAGGGGAACACCGTGATCTCGGCATTCGGGCAGAGCGAGGCGACATCGATCGAAGCCACCAGCGGATGCGCGGCGACGTCGTCCGGTAGGACCAGCATCGACGTCTGGCATGATTTCGCGAAATCGCGCGATACGCTGTGCACGAAATCGGGCTGCACGCGGTACAGGTTGTGCAGATATTTCTCGATGGTCTCCATCGAGACGTCGGGCCGGCGCTGGCGCATCTCGCTGGCCCAGACGGTCTTGCCGGCGTCGTACATGTAATCCGGGTGCGCCGGGTTGTGTCCGACCGGCTGGCTCAATATCGCAGCAGTGACGCGCTGCGGAGCCCGCTCCATCAACTTCATCGCGAACGGGCCGCCGATGCAGTTGCCGAAGCATATGTTTTCCGCTCTGCCTCTGAAAGCGGACATCGTGCACCGCAGTCGGCAGGTCCGTTTCGTGCCAACAACAGAAGTGCAGGTCGGTTTGCTGGCACTCTGTTTCCTCGCGTCAGGCTAGCATTACAGTTGCTTTTTTGATTTGAAGTGGGCGCGTTGAGCGGCAGCCTGGTGAGCTCTGCGCCAAAAAGACCATGCGATGATGTGTGCGGGTTGAATCCGCTTTCGCGCAAGTCTGATGGCAATGCGGCGGATTTCCTGGATTGACCAACGGATCAGTGGTGGGGTGGTTATGCTTTGGCTTTTGCCGGGGGGCGCCGTTTCGTTTTTTTGGGCGGTGGCGGATTGGCGCGATGTCGGATCGCGGCCATCATGGCGAAGGCGAGCATCACCAAGGACACATGACGGTGCCAGCCATGCCAGGATCTGCTCTCGTTGTGATCGAGCCCGAACTCGTTTTTCGCGGTTTCAAAGCCGTCCTCGATCGCCCATCGATGGCCTTCGACCGCGACCAGCGTTTCAAGGGCTGTTCCCGCTGGGCACCAGGTGGTGAAGAAGGCGAGGTCATCATCGGCGATGCGACGACGGATCAGTAGACCGCGTGTCCACAAACCGTCATTTGCACTGTTGAACTGCTCGGCCTCGAGATCGGCCAATTCGAGATAACACCAATCGTGCAGCCGCGGTCCTTTGGTTCCGGCTCCCGCCGACAGGCGCTTCCAGTCGGATGAGTGCCGCGTCCGGGCGAGGTCTGCAGCCGTACCGGCGACCGGCGGTCGCTTGCCCCAGGATCGAAACACATGAGCGCTGCTGACCCCAAGCACGTAGCCTTTGCCTGCCCGACGTAGCTGCTGTTCGATGTTGCCAACACCGTAGACGGTATCGCCGGCAACCCACCTGAATGGTACAGACGCGGCTATCGCGCGTGCGATCATTCTCGTCGCAAGCCTTGGTTTGGTCGCAAAGCCGACATCGGCAGGCACATATGCGGCTTCCAGACGATCCGGATCGTCGGTCCATTCCTTCGGGAGATACAACGCGCGATCGATGAACGCATGGCCATGACGCGAAACGTAGGCAGCGAAGACGCCGATCTGGCAGTTCGTGATCTTCCCTGCCGAACCAGTGTATTGCCGCGCCACTCCGCATGACGCTTTGCCCTGTTTGAGAAAACCGGTCTCGTCGATCACCAGCACCGCATCGTCATCCGCCAAATGCTCGATGACGTAGTCGCGCACGATATCGCGCAGGGCATCGGCGTCCCAGTCTCCACGACCCAGAATCGCCTGCTGCCGCCATGGGCCGGGATCGCCAGCCGCCTCCGCGCGCATCCAACCGGTCTTGCGCTGCTCATCTCCGAGCAGACCTTCCAGGAATAGACCTGCATTCGTCGCAACACGCTCTTGCGTGAACAACGGACGTATCCGTTGCTTGATCTCTCGAAGCGACGCCGCCCACAACGCAAGCGTCTCCTCAACCGACGCGGCCCGCGCCCACGACATTCGAATCATGGTTGCCCATGGATTCAGAAGCCCGCAAAAAAAGCAACTGTAATGCTAGAGTCCAACAAGCTCAATAACCGTTTCACCTCGTTCGACGGCAGCGGTTATTTCCGGCAAGGAGCGCAATATCTTCGCGATCAAGCTTCGGTTATCCGTGTTGCCGACCCTAATCCACAAGATCACAGGACCGTCGCTCTTCGCCGCGCGGAGGAGCGAGAAGTCCCGATCTTTGGTCAGGACGGCTGAGCGCGAAACGGCTTCATCCCAAATCTGCTGGTCAGTCGCGGTCACAAGGTCGATGTCGGCAACGTGCACGGCCGCACAGCCGGCGCCGCTCAGAGCCTCTGCCAGCGAGCGCGGAAGCTGAGCGTCGACGAGAAAGAGCAAAACCTATTCCGCCGCAATGATGGGATGGTCTGCCTGGCGGGCAGCAAAGGCCAAGGCTGCGTCGATATCCTCGCTCTCGAGATATGGGTACTCTCGCAGGATCGCCTCTCGCGACTGGCCAACCGAAAGCAAGCCCAGAATATCCGCAACGGTAATACGCAGGCCGCGAATGCATGGCCGGCCATGCATGCGGTCAGGGTCTATCGTAATTCGTGTCAAGAGGTCGGACATTCGGCACCTGCGATCCCAAGATATCAGATGAAATGAGGCTTGTCAGCGATCGCCAGGTGATCACTCCTCGATCGCCGCCTCCACAAACCCCGCCGGGTCGTCACAAAATTCCCGCATGACCTTGTAGTGGTCGGTCTCCTTGACGGTCACCGGCTCCAGCCCATATTTCGTCAGCCGCAGCAGCCGCGCGTTGGGATAGGCCATCAGCATTGGCGAATGCGTGGCCATGATGATCTGGCAATGGCCGATGTTCTCCATCCGCCGCATCAGCTTCAGAAATTCGATCTGGCGCGACGGCGACAGCGCGGATTCCGGTTCGTCGAAGATGAAGATGCCCTGCCGCTGGCAGCGTTCTTCGAAGAAGCGCAGAAAACCTTCGCCGTGCGAATGCGAGAGGAAGTCAGGACCTCGCTCACCGACTTCGCGCGCCGCCAGGTCCAGATATCTCGCGACGGAAAAGAAGCTCTCGGCGCGGAAGAACCAGCCGTTAGTAATCTTCGGCAGCCAGCTTGCACGGAGTGCATTCGAAAGCCGGCCGCCCATTACCTCGGTCGCCTGGGAATGGTCGATCGGCATATAACCCTTGCCGCCGCCGGCTTCGTCATAGCCGGCGAGCACCGCGATCCCTTCCAGAAGCGTGGATTTCCCGGTGCCGTTCTCGCCGACGATGATCGTGATCGCCCGATCAAAGCTCAGTTCGAAATCGTCGCGCAACAGCGGCAGGCAGAACGGATAGGCTTCGCGGTCGGTGACGCGCGATGGCTCGAGCCAGATGCGCTTGAGGTACGGCGCCGGCAGATTGATCGTTCGGCTTCGTCTCGCCATGCGCGTTCGTCAATCACCAGGACCGGGTCACTCAACCACTAGCTGACGCGCGACGCAGCTAAAGAACAAATCGAGAACTTGTCAATCCCTGAAAGCCGGAAACGGCTGATTTTTCTGCCCGACGGGCAAATCAGCCAACATTGGCACAATTTGCCTGTCCAGCCCTTCTGACAAAAATATTTCGCTTAACGTGTCGGGCAAATCAGTGGTTTGACTCCGCGCGTCTCACCCAAAAGAGGGGCGGATCGCGATCGTCACGAACGTTGCGGTGGGATGCGGTGGACGCGAAGGCTGCGACTGACGAGCGTGGCTGAGGCGGACGGCGAAGTCGTGTGGTCCTGGCGCCCCGATGCTGGCGTCAAGCTTGTGGAGCGATCCGCAAGTGACGGTGGCAAGAAAGCCGGTCACCGGGGAGAGCGCGCTATAAGCCGTAAAACCATTGCGCGGGGAAGGCCGGAGTGTTTCCGCTGAACCTGTATGCTCGTGTGCGCATTTCTTTGTGCAACCTTGCACACGAGACCGCGGGTGCAGCGCGCACCCGGCTTTCCCCGCGCCCTCCTCTCTTCGGGAGGGTCAGCGATACGCAAACCTCGGGTGCATCGCGCCGCGAGAGTGCGGACTCACATTTGCAATTTGGACACCGTCATTGCGAGCGAAGCGAAGCAATCCACCGTGCCGCGCAAAGAAAGAATGGATTGCTTCGTCGCTTCGCTCCTCGCAATGACGGTCTCAGGACGACGCCCCCTCCTCGCCCAGCACTTCCAGCACCAATTCCATCGTCATCAGCACCGGATTGTCGCCGCGTATCAGTTTTCCCTCGGCGATGCCGCCGAGGTAATCGACCAGCGCGATGTCGAGATCGGCGTGCAGCGTGCCGTCGGGCCCCGGCGCGACGCTGCCCGATCGGATCGCAAGCTCGGTCGCGAACGGCACGACGGTGTGGCCATCGGTGAAGCAGGCGCCGATGGTCGAGCCGACCCCGCCATGCAGCCGCGCGTGGATGACGCCGTGCCGGCGGCAAAAAATTTCCAGGCTGCAGGCAAAGTCCTGGTTCGGGCGCAGCCGCAACGCGAAGGCGCGGCTGGTCGTTTTCGCATCTGTGAGCGGGCTCGGCACTGGCCCGAACAATTTGAAGTTCGTCTCGCTATCGGGCTCGGCGGTGAACACCGCGCCGTCGAGACCGAAGGCGTTCACCTCGAACGGCTCGGCGACAAACGTCTCCTCCGGCAGCATGTGCCCGCCATTGACGCGTCCGTCTTGCTCCGTCCACAGCCCGTGGCAATGGAAGAACGGCGTGCCGTCGCGTTGACCAAGCGTCATTGCTGCGAGCTTCAGCCGGGTGACGCCGTCGGGCCGGAACGTATCGCTGTAGAACGCCGCGTTGGCGCCGTCCTTGGAAAGTGCCGGCATCACATAGGCAAACGGGCCGAGCGCCCCGCCTCTCGCGCTCAGCACGCCGCCGCCAAATCCATTCGCCGCAAAGCCGCGGCGCGCGGCTTCCAGCAGCGGGATGCCGGCTTCAAGCGTGAACGAGAAGGCGCGGCCGCGCGCCTCGACCCACTGGATGCGCTCGGTCGCGGGCGGCCCGGGCTGGGCGATGCTGCGCATCGCTCACGTGCCCGTCGATTTGGCGACGATATCCAAAAGCCCGCGCGCTTCCAGCTCGTCGCGGATCAGCCGCTTCGGCACCTTGCCGTAACCGGATTTCGGCAATGCGTCCCAGAAGAAAAAGCGCTTCGGCATCTTGTAGCGCGGCACCTTTGGCGACAGGAACGCCGCCAGTTCGGCTTCGCTCACGGGGTTTGCGCCCTCGCGCGCGACGCAGACGGCGACGCCGACCTCGCCCCAAAAGGAATCGGGCACGCCGAGCACCGCGACCTCGCCGACCGCAGGATGGGTCAATATCTTCTCCTCGACCTCGCGCGGATAGATGTTCGATCCGCCGGAGATGTACATGTCGGAAGCACGTCCGGTGATGTAGACAAAACCCTCTTCGTCGATGTGGCCGAGATCGCCGGTGCGGAACCAGCCGTCGCGGAACGCTTTTGCGTTGGCCTCGGGGTTGTCGTAGTAGCCGGCGAACACGGCGGGACCGATCACGCAGATCTCGCCGGTCTCGAACGGCTTCAGTTCGCGGCCGTCGTCGCCCTGGATCGAGACCTGCATGCCCGTGCGCTCGAAGCCGCAGGTGCCGATCCGCGCATGCGGGCCGTCCTCGGGATCGTGCAAGCCGGCAGGCAGCACCGTGATATTGCCGGTAACTTCGCCAAGGCCGAAATACTGCACCAGCACCGCGCCGAGCTTGTTCAGCGCGGCCTTCTGGTCCTCGCGGTACATCGGCGCGCCGGCATAGATGATGAAGCGCAGCGAGGAGTGATCGTATTTGTCAACCGCGGGGTGCTCGACCATCATCTTCAAAATCGTCGGCACCGTAAAAATGTTGCTGACGCAGTGTTTCTCGATCAGCCGGAACGCCTCGGCGATATCGAATTTTTCCGATGGCAGCAGAATGGTCGGCACGCCGCGTGCGGCCTGCACGAGCTGATGCACGCCGGCGCCATGCGACAGCGGCGCCACCACCAGCGACGCATCCTGCTCGGTGGTGCCGGGCATCAGGTCAGCGAGATGGTTGGTGACGACGAAGGCCATCTGGCCATGGGTCAGCACCGCCGCCTTGGAGCGCCCGGTGGTACCCGAGGTGAAGAAGAACCAGCAGGGATCGTCGTAGTCGACCGCGGTATTTGCGGCCTCGGCGCCCGCATGCGTCGCGATGGCGTCGCTGACGGATTGCTCGCCGAAGGTGCCCTCGCCGATCCGCCAGATGAATTCGAGCGCGGGGTTGGCGACCCCTGCAGCGTGATCGGGAAAATCGCCGTGGCACAAAAACGCCTTCGCACCGGAGGCGGTAGCGAGATAGGCGACCTCGTCGGGCATCAGACGGAAATTGGTCGGCACCCAGACCGCGCCGAGCCGGAACGCCGCGAACATCGACCAGAACATCTCGTCGCAATTCCTGGAATGGACCAGGATGCGGTCACCCTTGACGATGCCGCGTGCCGCCAGCGCCGCGGCCAAAGCCGAGACCAGGCTGTCGATCTCGCGCCAGCTCCAGGACTTGTCGCCCCAGACGAAGCCAATGCGGTCGCCATGCCGCCGCGCGTTCTGGGTGACGAGATACGCGAGATTCATCACCCGGCGCGACATCCGCGCCAGGCCGCCGCGCGGCGCCGCCGCGGTGACGGCGGGTTCGCCGCTCATTTGCGTCCCATCCAGACGCCGGCCGCCAGCAGCACCAGACCGGCGACTCCCGCGACAATCCCGTGCTTGGTGTGCATCCGCGTCACGCCTTCCTCATGGCCGGGGAAGAAGCTCGGCAACTGGTCGGCCGGCAACACGAAATAGACCGCGGCCACAACAAGCAGGACGACGCCGAGCAACGTCAGCACGAGTTTCATGGATGTTTCCTCTTCTCAAACGGGGCTTGTTGAGCGCGCCCAAACCGGGTTTTCCGGCTCTGGTTTATCGTCATCGCGCCGGGTTCGGCAAGGGCCGCTGGAACCCCGGTTCGCTGCGGCATTTCGAACGCGAATGGCGTCGGCGTGATGCGCACATACGCGGTCATTGTCGAAGTAGTGCCCGCGCCACCACAACCATTTTCAGTTGTGCTTCCGGGATCGGCGCATTAGCCTTGTCCATAACCGGCGACAGGGAGGCATCCATGGCATCGCTCGACCACATCATCGTCTTGATGCTGGAGAACAACTCCTTCGACCGGATGCTCGGCGCGTTATTTCCGGAGCGGATTGGCGGCGGCGGCATCAAGGGCAGCGCGGCCAATCACTGGAACGACGATACCAGTCCGACACCGAAGCCGCCGATCCGGCACGTCATGCAGCCGACCATCGCGCGCACCGTTACGCCCGATCCGATGCACGAGTACCCCAATGTTGCCAACCAGCAGCAGGGTCCCAACCTCGGCTTCGTAACCGATTTCGCCACGACCTATCCCGCGACCGACTGGATGCAGCGCCAGGAGATCATGGGCTATTATGACGACGGCGTACTTCCCAATCTGCATACGCTGGCCAAGCAGTACACGGTTTGCGACCGTTGGTTTTCGTCGATGCCGGGGCCGACATGGCCCAACCGCGTCTTCGTGCACACCGGGACCTCGCTCGGCTACACCACCAACAGCATCGGCAATAATTGGGACCAGTGGACGCTGTATGATCTGCTCGGCGACAACGGCATCTCCTGGAAGATCTATTACGGCGACGGCGATGTGTCGCAGACGCTTGTCCTGAAGCACGTGCCCTGGGTCGACCCGATGCGGTATTTCTATCTCGCCGCTCAGGGCGCCGAGGCGGATTTCCCGCAATACTGTTTCATCGAACCGAATTACGGGACGTTTCCGTGGGACAAGGTCTCGCAAAACGATCAGCACCCGCTGTCAGATGTGTTTCGCGGCGAACAATTGATCTGGGACGTCTACAATGCGCTGCGCGGCAACGATGCGCTCTGGCAGCGCTCGCTGCTGGTCATCACCTACGATGAGCACGGCGGCTTCTACGATCACGTCGATCCGCCGGCCGCAATACGCCCCGACAACCGCACCGATGCAACCGGATTCAAGTTCGACAGGCTCGGCCTGCGGGTGCCCACCATCCTGCTGTCGCCGTGGCTGGACCAGGGCGTCATCAACGATACCTTCGATCACACCAGCCTGCTGAAATTCCTGCTCGACAAGTGGAACCTGACCAATCTGCTCGGCGATCGCGTTGGTTCGGCCAGCACAAACACGTTCGCCAAATATCTCCGCAACACGCCGCGGCAGACCTACAATCTGTTGCCGAAATCGAATATCCCGACGCTGCACGCGACGCCGGAAAGCACCGAGCTATCGGACAATCAGAGATCGATGATCGAACTCGGGCATCATCTTGCAGCGCAAATCAGCGAGCCGAGCGTCCGCACTGCAATGATGACGCGGTCGGCGACGCGCACGCCGAGGGATGAAGCGCAGCTTGCGGTGGAGCAGTTCCGCTCGTTCATGATCGACCGGGCGAAGCACCCGACCAAACCGAAGCCATTGCCGAAGAAGAAAAAGGCGCCAGCCAGGAAAGCGAGGAAAACCGCGAAAGCCAGAAAAACAACGAAGCGCCGGGCAAAGAAGTAGCGCCCGCATGACTTCGCCAGACAGCGTCTAGCGCAGCCCGGTCCCTTTGCAGCGCTGGCACTTCACCACCTTGTCGCCCTTCTTCAGGAGGCCCTTGCCCTCGCAATTCTTGCATTTCTGCTTCTTCTTGATGTTGGGGCCCTTTTCATTGGCCATGGCAGCCTCCCGGCGACGGATTCGCTGCTATCACCATGATGCAGGCACGCATCCCCGTCTATAAGCACGCACCCGATTTGAGGACTTCCATGGTTAGCCGTCGACAACTGATTTTCACCGCAACCGCCGGGCTGTTCGCGGCCGCGTCACGCCGGGCATTGGCGGCACCGCCCGCTGCGAGCGATCCCGTTGCCATCGTCACCGCGATCTACACCCGCGCGGCCAAGGGCAAAGGCGATGGCGGCGGCGCGTTCGTGATCGAGAACAAGGCGGCAAAGGCAAAATATTTGTCGAAATCGCTGGTCGAATTATGGGCGAAGGCCGATGCCCACACCCCGAAGGGCGACGTCGGCCCTGTGGACTTTGATCCCGTCACAAACTCGCAGGAGCTGGACGTCAAATCGTTCAAGGTGGTGGCTACAAGCCTGGAGGCGGAAAAGGCCGTGATCGCCGTCACCATCGCCGGCCGCAACACCCCGACGCGCAAGCCCGCCGATCAGACCGTGCGATACGACTTCGTGCGCGACGCCGGCGACTGGAAGATCGACGATATCAAGGGTAGCAGCGACGGCGAGCCATGGTCGATCCGCGACATGCTGGCGGGGTCGCTCAAAAACTAGAGGATGCTCAGTCAACGGACGGCCTGCCGGTCAACGGCAAACCGGCAGGTCCAGTCGCAAGGAGCTATTGCGAATGCTCGGCGAGTTCCCGATCGCTCAGGCGCCAGTCCTGCCATAGCTGCAGCGCACCCAGCAAAACCACCAATCCGCCGAGCGTCGCGTGCCAAAACCGGAGCATGGTGTCGGCGGAATAGCCGAAGATGAAGGGTGACGCGATCAGCCACAGACCGAGCACGATAGCCGCCCCCTCCTCCCACCGCTGCAGTGCGACATATTCGAGTTGGGCGACACCAAAGACCAGCATGCCGACCACAAACGCATTAAGGATCATGTGGCTGCGTTCGGCATCGACGATCTCTTGGCTGGCCTGCATCGGAAACCATGGCGAGATCAGGATCAGCACGCCAAGCAGCATGCCGAACCAGTCCTCCCACGGCCGATGCGTACTGAAGAAGCGAAAATCCGACATGGTAGACCTCCCTTTGAAAAGAGGCATACGTCAGCGGCCGGCGATCATGACACTCCGATATCAAACGACCATCCGGCCGCTTCGGGGGGCGTATGTCTTGCAGAAAACGTAGGTAAAGTGTGACCGCTTGCAAGGCCCGCCGGTTGCGATTTTGCCGTCTATTGCGCGGCGCCGAGCTGCTGCAACCCGTCGCGCGCGTTACGCAGCCCGGGACTGATCTCCAGCGCCTTGCGGAAATCCGCGATCGCGCCGGCCTTGTCGCCAAGCCGCCGCTTGGCCTGGGCGCGGTTGTTCCACGAATAGGCGTCGGCCGGATCGTATTGCAACGCCTTGTCGTAGTCGGCGAGACCGCCCTTGTTGTCGCCCTGGTACAGCCGGATCATGCCGCGATTGCGCCAGCCGCGGGCGTCGGTCGGCGCGATCCTGGCCGCCTCGCCATAGTCGGCGGCGGCGCGATCGAGCTGCTCGGCATCGCGGTAGACATTGCCGCGGTTGATATAGGCCAGCACGTTGGGCCTGAGCTTGATCTGCATGGTGTAATCGGCGAGCGCATGGGCGGTGTCGCGCTTGCGCTGATAGGCGTAGCCGCGGTTGCCATAGGCGATGGCGAGCGATGGGTTGTATTTGATGGCGGCGTTGAAGTCGGCCAGCGCGCGGTCGAGGTCGCCCTTGCCCAACCAGGCGTCGCCGCGGTTGTTGTAGGCCAGCGCAAACGTCGGATCGATGCGGATCGCCTCGTCATAATCGGCCTTGGCGTGGTCGAAATCGCGCTTGAAGGCGTAGACGCGGCCGCGATTGGTGTAAGCGCAGGGATAGGCCGGATCGATCCGGATCGCCTCATTGAGATCGGCCAGCGCGGCATCGAGCTGGCGCTGTTCGGTGAGGCCGTAGCCAAGGTTGCAATAGGCGCCGGCGAGCTTCTTGCCCGTCTCCGTCTTGCCGTCGATCACGGCGCTGCAGGCCGTCACCCTGTCTTCGGCCGTGGTGGTGGCGCCAATACAGCTCTGCCAGAGCTGCTCGTTCCTGGTCTGGTCGCCTTCTGCGGATGCGGCAGACGGGTGCGCGAATGTCAGGGCTGCACCCACGAGCGATGCGGTCAGGCAAGTCAAAATACGCATTCAGGCAATCCATGCGGCCGATTTCCCTTTGGTCGCGGGTTTGCCCGGACGGGTTCGAAAGCCTAGATGGATGAAGAAAACCTCTCACCGAAAGCATGGCCATGGCGACCGAACCCGTCCGCGACAACAAGACCCAAAACCGCTTCGAACTCGACGTCGAAGGTACCGTGGCATTTGCGAATTACCGCCTGACGCCGGCGGCCGTCATCATCACCCACACCGAAACCCCGCGCGTGCTGCGCGGCCGCGGCATCGCTTCCGAACTGGTCAAGGGCGCGCTGGAACTGATCCGCGCCGACGGACGCAAGGTGATCGCCGGCTGCGGCTTCGTGGTGGATTATCTGCGCAAGCATCCGGAGTTTGCGGATCTGACCGCGTAATCCAGCACGACCGCCGTCATTCCGGGGCGCGCACCAGCACGGACCCGGAATGACGCTGAGGTATTTACGTAATCCTGATCGACATATCCGGCAGGCCTTCGAGCTTGCACAACAGCACATCGCCCTTCACCACCGGGCCAACATTTTCCGGCGTGCCGGAATAGATGATGTCGCCGGCCTTCAGCTCAAACGCTTCGGACAGTTTGGCGATCTGCTCGGCCACGCTCCAGATCATGTTCTGCAGGTCCGAACTCTGCTTGACGGTACCGTTGATCGAAAGTGAGATCGCGCCCTTGGTGAAATGGCCGGTTTTGGTCGCGGGGTGGATCGGGCCGATCACGGCGGCATGGTCAAAACTCTTGCCGATCTCCCACGGCTTCTTTTCCGCGGCCATGCCGTTTTGCAGGTCGCGCCGGGTCATATCAAGACCAAGCGCGTAGCCATAGACATGCTCAAGCGCCTTCTCGGCTGGAATATTGGCGCCGCCCGATTTCAGCGCGGCCACCAGCTCGACCTCATGGTGATAGTTCTTGGTCAGCGATGGATAGGGATGATCGGCGACGGTGCCGACCGCCACGTTCTGGATCGCGTCGGTCGGCTTCTGGAAGAAGAACGGCGGCTCGCGGGTCGGATCGGAGCCGCGCTCTATCGCGTGCGCGGCATAATTGCGCCCGATGCAATAGATGCGGCGGACCTGAAACACATCGGTCTCGCCGACGATCGGGATGGTGGTCGCCGGAACCGGAAACATCGCCTTCGGGCCGGCTTGTGCTCCGGCAGGCCGGCTTTGTGCCGTGGCGCCTGCCAGCGCCAGCGCGCCCGACGCGAGGATGGTTCTGCGGTCAATCCTGTTCATGGGTATTCTCCCTTTTCATTGTTCTGGTTCGACACAAGAACGGCTTGCACGAAAAAGCCCGCGGCGTCGCGGGCCTTTAACGTGTTCAAGGTAATGATCTCAATGCTTGATTTCCGGCGGCAGCTTGCCGCCGTTTGCGGCGAGCTTCGTCATCACCTGCTTGTGCAGCCAGATGTTCATGCTCGCGGAATCGTTGCTGTCGCCGGTGTAGCCGAGCTCCTTGGCCAGCTCCTTGCGCGCGGCAAAGCTCGAATCGATGTCAAGCGCCTTCATCAGGTCGACGATCGAGGTGCGCCATTCCAGCTTCTCGCCCTTGGCGGCCACCGCCTTGTCCAGGATGGGAGCAACGTCGACGGTTTGCGCAGGTGCTGCCGCCGGTGCCGCGGACGGCGATCCACCGGTGGATCCGCCAGCAGGTGCTGCCGCCGCACCGCCGCCGGCGGGCGCTGCGGTAGCCGCGCTGCCGAAGATCGCGCTCATGATTTTTCCGAAAATGCTCATCGTTCGCTCCCAGTGGACTTGAAGATGGAGTGATTCTCCTGCGGCACTTTTTGACCGGCAGCCTGACCGGGATCGCGTTTCGAGTTTACCCAGCCGGGCGAAACTTGCCAATGCGACATTCACCGAAGCGTGAGTGCTTCTGTCCCGGTTTGGGAGTACGCTCGTCACTCAGTTCGCGACATGGCCCGTTCCACTTTCCTGTCTTCGCGTCTGGCCTGATCGTGATCAATTCGAGAAACGGCACGTTTGTGCGCCTCTCGCGCGCGCAAAATGTGGCCGCCGAAGGGAGACGACGACCATGGCCACTCAAATTCAAGGCAATGTCACATCACTGACGCAGACCGGACAAGATGCCGCGGCTGCGCCAGTCATCCGAACTATCGGCTTCTCCGATCTGCACCGCGCCTTGCAGCTCGGCTGGGAGGATTTCAAGGCGGTGCCAAGCCACGCCGTCATCCTGTGCGTGATCTACCCCGTGCTCGGATTGGTGATCGCGCGCACGGTGCTGGGTTATGCCGTGCTGCCGCTGCTGTTTCCGCTGGCCGCCGGATTCGCCCTGCTCGGCCCGTTCGCCGCACTCGGCCTTTACGAGTTGAGCCGCCGTCGCGAGAACGGAGAAGAAGCGTCCGCGTGGAACGCGATCGACGTGCTCCGGTCACCCTCATTCGGCGCGATGCTCGGGCTCGGCGTGCTCTTGTTTGCCCTGTTCGTGACCTGGATCGCCACCGCCCAAGCCATTTACATCGCCGCATTCGGTTACGAGACCGCGGCGGGAATTCCGGATTTTGCAGAGCGCGTGCTCACCACGCCGCAGGGCTGGTGGCTGATCGTGGCGGGCTGCGGCGTCGGCTTTCTGTTCGCGCTGGTCGCGCTTTGTATCAGCGTCGTTTCGTTCCCGCTGATGCTCGATCGGCATGCCGGCGCGGGCGATGCCATGGTGACGTCGCTGCGTGCGGTCGCCAAAAATCCATGGCCGATGGCCGTCTGGGGGCTGATCGTCGCGGTGCTGCTGGTTGCGGGATCGCTGCCGTTCTTCATTGGCCTCGCGATCGTGATTCCGCTGCTTGGCCACGCCACCTGGCATCTCTACCGGGAACTGATTGAGCCCGAGCTCAATCCGCAGCCGCTGCCGCCCCGCCCGCCGCGCGAACGTAAGGCAGCCGCAGATTTCCCGGCTAACCTGTTTCCGTGGCGGCGCAAGGGTGGCGCATAAGCCTTAGGCGCGCTCTCAGTCAGACTGCCGGTTGATTGTCGACCGGCCGTTTGGCATGCGCCGATCCTGATCCCATCAGGCTGCCTACGAATTGGGCGTCGAGGCCGGCAGCGCATTGGCGGCGTTGACGTGGAACCAGAAGCCTTGTTTTGGCCGCGGTTGCCGCGAACATTTGGTCTGGTTCCGATACTAACGTCGATAGCGAATCGACTTCGGAGTGAACGACCAAATGACCTCTCGCTTTTCCCTCGGCGCTTTTGCGCTGGGTGCGTTGCTCGCGGCCTCGGCAGCGCCGGCGCTTGCGGCGCCCTGCGGCACCGGCACATTTGAAACCTGGCTCGAGGACTTCAAGAAGGAAGCCGCATCCAAGGGAATATCGCAGCCCGCGATTCAAGCCGGACTGACCGGCGTCACCCTCGACAAGGCCATCCTTGCGCGCGACCATTCACAGGCTGTGTTCAATCAGACCTTCGAACAGTTTTCCGGCCGCATGGTCCCGCCTCGGCTTGTCCGCGGGTCCAACATGCTCAAGCAGTATGGCTCGGTGCTTGCGCGCATCGAACAGAGCTATGGCGTGCCCGCCGAAGTGCTGGTGGCGATCTGGGGCCTGGAAACCGATTTCGGCGTCAACACCGGGAAATTCGCGACCATGCGTTCGCTGGCGACGCTGGCTTATGACTGCCGGCGCTCCGACATGTTCAAGGCCGAATTGATGGACGCCTTGCGTATTGTCGAACGCGGCGATCTCGCGCCGCAGGAAATGCGCGGCGCATGGGCCGGTGAAATCGGCCAGACCCAGTTCATGCCCTCGTCCTACATCAAATATGCGGTCGATTTCGACGGCAATGGCCGCCGCGATTTGCTGCGCAGTGCGCCCGATGTGCTGGCATCGACCGCGAATTTTCTCGCCAGCTACGGCTGGCAGCGCGGCAAGAACTGGGAGCCCGGAAGTGCCAATTTTGCGGTGATCCAGCAATGGAACAAGAGCGAGGTCTATGCCAGGACCATCGGCTATTTCGCGACCCAGCTCGCGCACGCGCCCTAGACAATCAGACCAATGAGAGGGCCGATCGCAAAGCAACCGGCCCCTTCGCGTGCGACGGATTACTTCGCCATGCCGGCGTGCATCGCCTTGCTCAGGTGCATGCCGCATGCACCCATCTTGCCGCTGAGCATCGCGTCCTGAGCCATCGCGATTTCCTTCTGGGCCATGATCTTGCCTTCACCATCAGCCATGGTGTCGATCTTGGATTCGGTTTTGGCGAGGTTCGGTCCGCTGCAGCCGCCACCCATCTTGGCGGCGTTGGCGGGAACGACTGCGTAAGCAGCGGCGACCATTGCGGCCGCTCCGAGTAATTTATTGAGCATGTTACTTTCCATTTTCTGTTTTTCTTGCACAGACAACGGCGTCATTGCCGGAATCTGCGAAATCATTTTTCGCTGATCCCGGCACCGTTCCGGAATGAATTTCATGCGATAGAAATGTGATCGGCGCCGCGCGCAAAGCCGCATGCGCAACGGCGCTTTTTCATTACGCGTTGGTAAGGAATCGCGGGCGTCGCGAGTCGATCGCACGCACTGATAGATCGGCTTCCCTTGCAGAGCGCGCGCTGTTCATGCGCTTCGTAAGAGCACACAAAAAATTATCAGCACGTCACGCGCGGCGGCGCCGACCCGCGGCGATCGATTTGCTGCGAACGCCATCGCCGCCGGCGCTCCAACCCAATCATCAGCGAGGACGATGCACCCTGGAAATATTTCTGCAGTTACGATGGTCCGGTTCCGGGTTGACTCGATGGGATGAAAAAATCCTGGAGGAATACTCGCGGCACCTAAGGTGCAGTCGGCCGGAAAGAAATGATTATATATTCACTCTTATGGCAAAAACTGCATGCGAATCACGCATGCAGTTTTCATCAAATCCCCCGACCGGCGAGACGCCGCACCGGCATCCGGCTGGCGCGAACTTGATTTTCGGCTATCGAATAATCACTTATTCGTTCGGTAATCGCTGCACTCGCGATTGCAACGATACCGCGATTATACGGGCCTTTTCCGTCTTATTGGGGTTGAGATCGGGCCCTCGGCCGATCAATCGGGCACCTATGCCGAAAGGTTAATCGATCCTTGCCGACGCTATGCGTTTTGGACTTAGCTGCACCGCAACATTGGAACTTCTGCAATGCGGTATGCCGCCCTATATTCATTTCAACGATGAGGCTTTCCTCCAAAGGCTGAATCGAAACTACAAGGAGACTACCATGTTGCTCTCGCTCATCCGCATGATCCAGGCGTTCCGGGACTATCAGCGCAATGTCAGCGAATTGTCCCAGCTTAGCGATCGCGAACTGGCCGATATCGGCCTTGATCGCTCGGACATTCCGCGCGTTGCAGCCGGGAACTATAACGGCTGATCGCTCGTCAGCTGCCTGTTGACGGATAACGCCCGCCTCGCTGCGGGCGTTGTCGTATCCAGGGCATGGCGTTTGCGAGCGAAAGCCTGCCCCGGCTTGATCCGGGTGAGCACGGGTTCGCGTAAAGAAAACGCGCAGGAATAAGCTTCGCTGCGGTTGGCGCAGGTGCACTTGGCGAGAAAACGCGCTAACCCTCGGCCCATGACTGCTCAGAAATCCCCAACCGAAACCGTGCACGTGATCGGCGCCGGCCTCGCCGGCTCGGAAGCCGCCTGGCAGATCGCCAATGCCGGCATTGCCGTGGTCCTGCATGAGATGCGTCCGCACCGGATGACCGAGGCGCATCGCACCGAGGGTCTTGCCGAACTCGTCTGCTCCAATTCGTTCCGCTCCGATGATGCCGCCAACAATGCGGTTGGCCTGCTGCACGCCGAAATGCGCCGGCTGGGCTCGCTGATCATGCGCGCCGCCGACGCCAACCAGGTGCCGGCCGGCGGGGCGCTGGCGGTCGACCGCGACGGCTTTTCCGCCGCCGTCACCAAGGCGCTCGGGGATCATCCCCTGATCGAGATCGACCGCGCCGAAATCGCCGGCCTGCCGCCCGGCGAATGGGACAATGTCATCGTAGCCACCGGCCCACTCACCTCAGCGCCGCTGGCGGACGCGGTCCGCCAGCTCACCGACGAGAACGCGCTGGCGTTCTTCGATGCGATCGCGCCGATCGTGCACAAGGAATCCATCGACATGTCGGTGGCGTGGTTTCAGTCGCGCTACGACAAGGTTGGGCCCGGCGGTTCCGGCGCCGATTACATCAACTGTCCGATGACGAAAGAGCAGTACGACGCTTTCGTCGACGCGCTGCTGGCCGGCGAGAAAGTCGACTTCAAGGACTGGGAGACCAGTACGCCCTATTTCGACGGCTGCCTGCCGGTCGAGGTGATGGCCGAACGCGGACACGAGACGCTGCGGCACGGGCCGATGAAGCCGGTCGGGCTGACTAATCCGAGAGATCCGACCATAAAACCCTACGCCATCGTGCAGCTGCGCCAGGATAACAAGCTCGGCACGCTCTACAATATCGTCGGCTTCCAGACCAAGCTGAAGCACGGCGCGCAGCAGCGCGTATTCCGTACCATTCCAGGCCTCGAGCACGCCGAATTCGCCCGGCTCGGCGGCCTGCATCGCAACACTTTTCTGAATTCGCCGAAGCTTTTGGATCAGCAATTGCGCCTTCGCGCCCAGCCGCGGCTGCGCTTTGCCGGACAGATGACCGGCTGCGAAGGCTATGTGGAATCCGCCAGCATCGGATTGATCGCCGGCCTCTACGCCGGAGCCAACGCCCGCGCACAGGAGCTGGCGCCGCCGCCATCGACCACGGCACTGGGCTCGCTGCTCGGCCACATCACCGGTGGTCACATCGAGACCGTCGACGCCGGGCCGCGCTCGTTCCAGCCGATGAACATCAATTTCGGCCTGTTTCCGCCGCTCGCCACGCCTCCGACCAAAAAGCCCGACGGCACGCGGCTGCGGGGCAACGAGAAGACGGTCGCCAAGAAGCAGGCGATGAGCGCCCGCGCGCTTGCCGATCTCGATCGCTGGATCGCCGATCACTTACGCGTAGCGGCGGCGGCGTAACATCATGAGCTTACCCCGGGATGACGCCGCGGTATTGTCGGCGCGATGGACCGAAGGCGTATTGCTGAAGCGCGACGTGTTTTCGACCGTCGAGCGCGGCCGTTTTCGCGATGGTGACGGCGAAGTCGATGCGGTGCTGCGCCGGCTCGATCAGGTGCCGCCATGGTCCTTTGCGCTGGCGCTTCACCTGTTTGCGCGCGAACGCCGCGCGCTGGCGCTGGCGCGCGACCTCGATGTCGGTCCACGGCTGCTATGGGCGGGAAAGCGCGCGCTGGTGCGCGGCTTCATCGACGGCGTCGCACTTCATTTGGCCAAACCGCACGGCGACGTCGCCTATTTCCGCTCCGCCAAGGCGGCGCTGCGCCGGCTGCACCGCGCCGGCATCTGCCATAACGATCTGGCCAAGGAACAGAACTGGCTGCGCGGCACCGACGGCCGCGCCTATGTCACCGATTTCCAACTCGCCGCCTGCTTCAAGAGCCGCAGCCGGCTGTTTCGGATCGCGGCTTACGAGGATCTGCGGCATCTCCTGAAACACAAGCGCAGCTACGCGCCGGAAGCACTGACGCCGAGCGAGCGCAAGGTTCTTGCGAAAAAGTCGGCGGTCGCCAGCGTCTGGCTCAAGACCGGCAAGAAAATCTACCAGGCGGTCACTCGCGGCCTGTTCAACTTCACCGACCGCGAAGGCGGCGGCCGGCGGCTGGTCAACGACGCGCCGGTCCTGATCGACCTGATCCGGAAAAACCCGGATGTACGCGATACCGCCATTGTCGCTTTCGCCGACCGGCGCGTCGGCGTCGGGTTGTATGCGTTCGTGGAAGCCGACCAGACCTCGCTCGAAAAGCAGTTGCGCAGCGAATTGTCGTCGGCCAAGGGCGTCAAGCCGCCGGAACATATCCAGGTGGTGCACGCATTGCCGCGCGACAGCGCCGGCAAACCCCGCACCGAGATCCTGCAACTGGTGGCGATGAACCAGATCGACCTGATCGAGCCGATGATGCGCAGCGATGCCGACCGGGAATTCCTGAAGGATATTCTGGAACAGCGAAAAAATCTGCGGGACCGGTTCAATTTCGAGACGGCGGACATGGATACGCCGTCTTCGCACGTTCCGGATGTCATTACCCGCGAAGACGGGTGATCCATCATTGCGGAGCCGTTGGGGCTGGATCGAGAGGGCGCGGCGTACCGGACACTCGCTTTCGGAGCACGACGGCCTTCACTGAGGCTCAACGCCACCGTTCCGTCTCGACAATGCTGCCATGACGAAGGACGCTTCGAGGCGGCGCCAACGGGAGCTTTCGATGCCGCTGACGCGTGGCAAAATTGTCGGATATGACACCGAACGCCTGGCGTTCGGATTTACGATGCAAAACGGCGACGACACCGTCCAATGTCAGATCAGCGACGCGGCGATGGACGAGCTTGCGGGCGAAAGGGGAACGCCGAGCATCGCGCGGCAGGCGCAATTCCTGGCCCTGCGGGATTCCGTCGAGCGCATCGCATCCGATCTGTTCGACGCCGGCCCGACCGTCAAAGGCTCCGTGATCAGGATATTCACCAAGCATATCCAAAAACAGACTTGAGGCGTTCGCTGGCCTTACGAAAACTCCCGTGAGCGCGACGCGCGCCACAAGGTCCACAGCGTGCGGAACCGCGAGGTACCGTACGGCAGGAACGGATCGTTGTCGGCGCGCGACATCCGTTTCAGGTCGCGCCTGACCAGCGCCAGCGGCAGGAAGATCGGCCTCACCTCCGGTGGCACGCCGGCGAGCAATTCAAACGCCGTATCGAAATGGCCCCGCGCCTCGCCGATCAATTGATCGATCGCCGCGCGTACGGGCGGCGTCTGCCTGCCGGAAAACACTTGCTCCATACCGCTGCCGTGGCTTTCCAGCAATTGCAGCGGCACGAACAACTGGCGCCGCGCGGCGTCCAGCGGCAGCGCCGCGATCACCTGCACGATGCCCTGCGCCAGACCCGCATGGCGCGCCAGATGCTCGATCTCCTCCGACGGCCGGGCGGCGACGCACGCGGCCAGCGCAAACAGCGCCGACGAGGTGTCGTTGACGTACCCCTCCAGCGCCGCCATCGACGGCATCGGATCGTTGTAGAGATCGAACTGATGTTCGTCGATCAGCCGGGACAGCGGCTCGACCGGCAGTCCGAAATCGCGGATCGCCAGCAGCAGTTCGGCTGCGACCGGATTGCCCTCGACACCGCCATGGCCGGCGCCGGCCAGCATGTCGGTCCACCATTGCAGCCGCATTTCACCCGGCAGCGGCTGGCTGACATGGTCGCGCACCCGGGAAATCTCGGCATTGAAGGCGTAGATCGCAAGCAGCGCGCGGCGTTGGGCCGCCGGGGCGAACAGCGTCGATGCGTAGCGGACGAAATCGTGGGTACGTACCAGATCGGCGCAGAAACCGGCGGAATCCGCATGCGCCTCGGTGCCGCTCATGGCACCGCAATCAGCGCCGCCGCGACACGCCGGCGCTCGCCCATCATGATGTTGTAGGTGCGGATCGCGGGTCCGGTCTGCATCGGATCCAGCACCACTTTTACCGCGCGCAACGCCTCGCGAAGGCCTCGGGGCGGGATCCAGACTTCCGTTCCAGTGCCGACGATCAGGGTGTCGATGCTGTTCGCCGCCTTGAATACGCGCGCCAGCGAAACCTCGTCGATCTCCTCCGGCTTCGTCACCGGCCAGGCCCAGATTGCATCCGGCAGGCACAGCAGCGAGCCCCGATGCGACATGTCGGCGAAGACAAAGCCGCCCTTGCCGTAGGCCTCGATCGGCGCCGATCTCGGAAGATGCGGAGCGTCCGAGGGATTTGCTGTTTGCTTGGGCATGATCTTGTCCGAAAACCGGTTCCCACCTTGCGCTGACGCGGCCCGTCGGGTCGGGATCGTGCCCGTGTTACTTCTTCTTCGGCGGCGGTTCCGGCGCTTCGCGATGCGTGCCGACGCCGAGATAGATCAGAATTGGCGCCGCGATGAAGATCGAGGTGTAGGTACCGACCAGCACCACGCCGAACATCATCACCGCGGTGAAGCTGTGGATCGCATGGCCGCCGAACAGCAATAGCGCCAGCAAGGCCAGCGTCACCGTGACGTGGGTGATGATAGAGCGCGACAGCGTCGAATTGATGGATTCGTTGAGCAGTTGCGGCATCGGCATTTTCTTGTAGCGCCGCAGCATTTCGCGGATTCGGTCATAGATCACGACCGTATCGTTGAGGGAGTAGCCGAGGATGGTCAGCAGCGCCGCGATGCTGGTGAGGTCGAAATCGACCTGTGAGATCGACATGAAGCCGATCGTCAGCACGATATCGTGGACGTTGGCGATCATGGCGCCCAGCGCGAACTGCCATTCGAACCGGAACCAGAGATAGATCAGGATCGCGAAGATCGCGAGCATCAGCCCGAGCATGCCGTAGGCCAGCAATTCGCCGGAGACGCGCGGCCCCACCACTTCGACGCGGCGATAATCCACGGCCTCGCCAAGCGCGCCACGGACCTTCTGCACGGCTTCCTGCTGCGCGGCGTCGCCGCCGGGCTGTTCGGCAACCCGGATCAGCACGTCGGCCGGCCCGCCGAACTGCTGCAGCTGGACGTCGCCCAGCCCAAGGGTGCTCAGCGTCGCCCGCATCGAGGCAATGTCGGCGGTGCCGGACTTGGCCTGCACTTCCAGGAGCGTGCCGCCCTTGAAGTCGATGCCGAAATTCAGCCCGTGGGTGAAGAACAGCGTGATCGCGAAGATCGACAGCAGCGCCGAGATCGGAAAGCTGATGCGGCGAAAGCGCGTGAAATCGAAATGGGTGTTGTCGGGGACGATCCGCAGCGAAGGCAGCAGGCCGAGCGCGCTGACCACGGTCAGCACGGCAATCAGGATGCCCAGCGAGATAAGCACGAAATGAGTCAAAGCCGCATTCCCTTAGATCGGCACGCTTTGCGGCCGCTTCCACCGCACCCACCACGCGACGATCAACCGGGTGAGTGTAAAGGCGGTGAAAACCGTGGTGATGATGCCGATGCCGAGCGTGACGGCAAAACCGCGCACCGGACCGGTGCCGATATAGAACAGCACCGCGGCGGCGATGAAGGTGGTGATGTTGGAGTCCAGAATCGTCGACAGTGCGCGCTTGAAGCCGGCGTCGATCGCCGAAATCGCGTTGCGTCCGCCGCGCAGTTCCTCGCGGATGCGCTCGTAGATCAGCACGTTGGAATCGACCGCGATACCGACCGTCAGCACGATGCCGGCGATGCCCGGCAGCGTCAGCGTCGCGTTCAGCAGCGACAACATACCGAAGATCATGGCGACGTTGATGGCGACCGCGACGTTGGCGAACACGCCGAACAGCCGGTAGGTCAAAAGCATGAACACGATGACCATGATCGAGCCGACATAGGCCGCCAGTTCGCCCTTTTCGATCGAATCCTGACCGAGGCCCGGACCGACCGTGCGTTCTTCGATGATGGTCAGCGGGGCCGGCAGCGCACCGGCACGCAACAGAATCGCCAGATCATTGGCTTGCTGCACGGTAAAGCTGCCGGATATCTGTCCGGAGCCGGCGGTGATCGGTTCCTGGATCACCGGCGCCGAGATCACCTTGCCATCCAGCACGATGGCGAACGGTTCCTTGACGTGTTCGGTCGTCGCCGCCGCGAACTTCCGTGATCCGGAGCTGTTGAACTTGAATGAAACGATCGGCTGGTTGGTGCGCTGGTCGAAGCCCGGCTGGGCGTCGATCAGATCGCCGCCGGAGACCAGCACCTGCTTCTTGATCACATAGGGCTGGGGATTCGACGGATCAGCGCTGGGCAGCAACTCCGAATCCGGCGGCACGCCGCCCCGTTGCGCCTGATCCGGCGGCACCGTGAGATCGACCATCCGGAATTCCATCTTGGCGGTCTTGCCAAGCAATTCCTTCAGCCGGGTCGGATCTTGCAGGCCCGGCACCTGCACCAGGATGCGATCATCACCCTGACGCTGGATCAAGGGCTCCACCGTTCCGAGTTCATTGACGCGGCGCTCGACGATCTGGATCGACTGTTCAACCGATTGCCGAATACGGTCGGTGATCGCTGCCGGAGGGATCGTCAGCCGGATCGCCCCACCGCCGCTGTCCGCAACTTCAAGGCTGCGCTGGCCGCTGGACCCAAGCAAGCCGCCAAGTGGCTGCGACAGTTCACGCAGTTTGCTCAGCGCCGTCGCCAGATCGGTGTCTTTGGTGATGCGCACCTCGACAACATCGTTGCGGACATTGAGGCCGGTATACTGGATCTTGGCGTCACGCAGCACACGGCGGGCGTCGTCGCGTACCTGATCGAGCTTTTCCTTCCTGACGTAGTTGGAGTCGACCTCCAGCAGCAGCGACGAGCCGCCCTGCAGGTCGAGGCCGAGCACGATGTGGCGCTGCGCCCAAACCGGCCAGGTCTTCACCTTCGCCTCGGGGAAGAAGTTTGGAACGGCGCAAAGGCACACCACCAGCGCCGTCAGGATGATCGCCAGCGCCTTCCACCGCGTGAAATACAACATCGAGTTGACCCGTCAGATTCAGGAAAATGGGCCCTCGCGTCCGGGCCGCGGAAAATCAGCTCGCGGACGTCTCGTCCTTGGCGGGCTCACTCTTTTCCTTGGCCGGCTCGCCCTTGGCGCGAACGCCCGAAATCATCTGCCGCATCTGCCGCACCCGGACGCCGTCCGAAATCTCGAACTCGATCTGGTCGTCGTCCACGACCTTGGTCACCTTGCCGACCAGCCCGCCGGTCGTGACCACGGTATCGCCGCGGCGGATGTTTTTGACCAGTTCGGCGTGATCCTTCACCTTCTTCTGCTGCGGGCGCAGAATCAGGAAATACATGATGACGAAGATCAGCGCGAACGGCAGCAACGACATCAACATGCTGTTGGCATCGCCACCGGCTGCAGCCTGGGCGTACGCAGGAGTAATCAGCATTCGGACAATCCTCGTGAGACGGGGGACAACCGGCAGCGCATGGGCGTCTGGCCGGTCCGGGCAAATTCGCGCGGACTATAGCGGCCGCGGTCCCAATTGCAACGCCGCCAGCCCCCTCATTTAGGGCGCTTGCGGGACCTTCCAAGGCCCGATAAGGCTGCGCGGTCAGGAACTGCGAAAATGTCGAAAAAAGCCAAGAAAACAACGTCTCGCGCCACGCCCAAGGCGGCCAAGCAAAGCACGGCAAAGGCCGCGACAAAACGCCCGTCCGGCCCGCCGAAAGACGCGACCGCGGAGCGGATTGCACGGGCGCTGGAGGTCATCGCCGGCCACCTTTCCGCCGCCTCCTCGGCAGCCGAGGGCCTTGAGTCGTTTACGACCGCCGACGCCTTCGTCTGGCACCCGGATGGGCGGCTGGCGCCGGTCCCGCACGTCAGCCGCGTCGACCTCGGGCTGCTCAAGGGCATCGACCGGATGCGCGATATCCTGATCGAAAACACCGAACGTTTCGCCGATGGCCTGCCCGCCAACAATGCGCTGCTGTGGGGCGCGCGCGGCATGGGCAAGTCGTCGCTGGTCAAGGCCACCCATGCCAATATCAACGTCAACCGCAAGCCGGCCGACCGGCTCAAGCTGATCGAGATCCACCGCGAGGACATCGAGAGCCTGCCCGGCCTGATGGACCTGCTGCGCGCGTCCGATTTCCGCTTCATCGTGTTCTGCGATGACCTTTCCTTCGACGGCAACGACGCCTCCTACAAATCGCTGAAGGCGGTGCTGGAGGGCGGCATCGAGGGACGCCCGGACAATGTGATCCTGTACGCGACCTCGAACCGCCGGCATCTCCTGGCGCGCGAGATGATCGAGAACGAACGCTCGACCGCGATCAATCCCGGCGAAGCGGTGGAGGAGAAGGTGTCGCTGTCGGACCGCTTCGGCCTGTGGCTCGGCTTTCACCGCTGCAGCCAGGATGAATATCTGGCGATGGTCAGGGGCTACTGCGGGCATTACGGCATCAAGCTCGCCGACGACGAGCTGGAGCGCGAGGCGCTGGAATGGTCGACCACGCGTGGGTCGCGCTCCGGCCGCGTCGCCTGGCAGTTCACCCAGGAACTGGCGGGACGCCTGGGTGTGCGGCTGAGGGCGAACTAGACCCTTTTCGGCTTTGATTGAGGTATACCATGATCAGGCGCCGAGCAGTCCTTGCGGGAATTGCCGGAACGCTGGCATCGCGTCCGCTCGCCGCGCAGCCGCGCGATGGCATGCGCCGCCTCGGAGTGCTGATGGCAAATCGCGCCGGCGATTCCGTCGTCAAAGCCTATATCGCAGCCCTGACCAAAGGCCTTCATGCGCTCGATTGGCGCGAGGGCGGCAATCTGCGGATCGACTGGCGCTGGACCGGCGGCGACCCCGCGCTGTTCGACCGCGACGCCGCGGAGCTGGTGGCATTGGGTCCGGACGTACTGCTGGCGCAGGGCAGCCCATCCGTCGTGGCCCTCCGGCGGAAAACCAGCACGATCCCGATCGTGTTCACGATGGTCTCCGATCCGGTCGGCCAGAATTTTGTCGAGAGCCTGGGGCATCCCGGCGGCAACGTCACTGGCTTTAGCGACTTCAATCCGCTGGTGGCCGGAAAATGGCTGGAGATCCTGACGCAGATGACGCCGCCGGTCGCGCGGGTGGCGGTGCTATATAATCCCGCGACCGCGCCCTATGCCGGCGAGATGATGCGCGCCATCGAGGACGCCGCCCCCTCTTTCGCCGTCGCGGTACGCGCAGCGCCATGCCGTGACGATGCCGAGATCGAAGCCATGGCGGCGGAGCTTGCGCACGAAGGAGGCGGCGGGCTGCTGGTCCTGACCGACCTCTTCAACATCGTGCATCGCGACGTCATCCTTCGCGCAGCCGCGCTGCACCGCCTGCCCGCGATCTACTTCGCGCGCTCGTTTGCATTGGCAGGCGGATTGATATCGTACGGCATCGACTATCCCGAGCTGTTCCTGCACGCGGCCGTCTATCTCGATCGCGTCCTGAAAGGCGCCAGTCCGCGCGACCTGCCGGTCCAGCAGCCCAACAAGTTCGAGCTTGTGATCAATCTCAAGACCGCAAAAGCAAGCGACATCACCATCGCGACCGCGCTGCTCGCAACGGCCGATGAGGTGATTGAGTGAAGCAGTTATAGAAAACACGGTTGATCGTCATCCCCGCAAAAGCGGGGACCCAGTACGCCGCGGCCTCTCGGCTTAAACGCGAACGTCTCTGGAATACTGGTTCGCCCGGTCACTTGATGCGAAAGACGCGCTTCGCGCTTTCGCCGGGCGATGACAGTTGGGCATGCAGTGGCGTCGCGACGCCTGGTGAGGCAATCGCCTCACGCCCCGTTGAGGAATTGAAGCGGGTCAACCGGGGAAGATCCCTTGCGGATCTCGAAGTGGAGTTGCGGCGACCCCACCTCACCCGATTGACCCGACTTGGCAATGATCTGACCGCGCTTGATGGTGTCGCCGCGCTTCACCAGCAGTTCACTTGCATGGGCATATGCGGTGACATAACCGTTGGCGTGCCTAACCAGAACCAGATTGCCGTAACCCTTGAGCTCGTTGCCGGAATACGCCACGACGCCATCTTCCGCCGCCTTCACCGGCGTCCCCTCCGGCACCGCCAGATTGATGCCGTCATTCGACTTGCCGTTGGTCTTGGCGCCGTAGGTCGTGATCACTTTGCCGCGCACCGGCCAGCGGAAGGTCGGCAGCGCGCCGGTGGCTTCGCTCGGCTTGACCGCCGGAGCTTCCGCAGCGGCCGGTTGTTCCACATTACCCGTCGCCTGCGCCATCCGGACGCTTTGCTGCGGCGCCGCGGCGGCCATTTTGCCGGCGGGCGGGGCCACAGCGGCAGGAACGGTCGCAACCGCCGGCGCGGCAGATGCTGCAGCCGCGGTCTTCGCGCCGGGTACGTTGAGCTTCATGCCGAGGCTGAGCTTGGCGGACTGGTCGAGATTATTGGCCTTGGCGAGTTCGGCCACCGATACATGGTTGCGATGCGCGATGCTGCGCAAAGTGTCGCCGTGATTGACGACATGGACGGTCGGCGGCGCGGTCACGGCGGCCACGGGCTTGCTGACCGGCGGCGCGACGGCCGGCGCAGGCGTCGCAACGACAGTGGACTGGCGCGGAATGATCAGTTGCTGACCGGGCGACAATGCGCGCGGGCCCTTGTAGCCATTGGCCTGCAGGATCGCAGCCGACGAAACATTGTAGCGTTTGGCCAGGATATCGAGCGTGTCGCTGGTGCCGACGATGATCGTGGTGCCACTTGACGCAGGGTTGTGGGCGGCGGCAACCGAACGCGGCGCCACCGTGCCGGTGGTCTCAAGCCTCGGCTGCGCCGGCGGCGGCGCATAGGACGCAAGCCCGCGGCCTCCGCCCGACACGCCGTTGCTGGCGGCTGGATAGGATTGCGGCGCAGCAACGGCCGGCGGCGGCAAGGCGGAGGACTGGTACTGCGATTGGGATTGCGGCCGCGCATATTGCGGCAACTCGCGACGCTCGACCTGGGCCGGCGGCACCGAGCCGGTCGCTTCGGGCTGATAGTTAAAGGGATTGGAGAGCGTGTTTTGCGAAAAGCGCGTCGACATATCGGCGCTGCAGCCGGCAAAACCGACGGACATCAGCGCCAGTACCGCTACCTGCGGCACGCGACGCGAGCGAAGCAACTCGGCGACACGGGACATGGTTACTCACTCGTACGCAACAAAATACTGTTTTGAGTAAACACGTCGGGAGTAAATAAGCGCTTAACCCTCCGAATAAGATGTTGGCGGGAACCGCCAATCCGGGATTCTACAGTTCGCGGGCGATCCCGGGCAGCGCCGGCACGAAACGCACGTCGACCAGATCCTTGCGGTCGAAGCCGGTATTGGACCTGGTGACCCGAACCAGCGTCTGGGTGCCCTGATGCGGGCCGACCGGCGCGATCAGGACGCCGCCGGGCTTGAGCCGCCCGAGCAGGTTGTCCGGAATCTGCTCCATCGCCGCGGTCACGATGATGCGGTCGAAATCCCCCGCGCCGGGCGGGATATCGAAGCCGTCGCCGAACAACACCTCGATATTGTCGTAACCGAGCTTTTCGAGCCGGGCGCGGGCGCTGTCGGCCAGCGTCCGGTAGCGCTCAATGGTCAGCACATGCTTGCATAGCCGCGACAGGATCGCGGCCTGATAGCCCGAGCCGGTGCCGATCTCGAGCACATTATGATGCTTTTGCAGCTGCAATTGCTCGGTCATGTAGGCCACCACGAAGGGCTGGCTGATGGTCTGCCCGCAGGCGATGCCGAGCGCGCTGTCCCGGTAGGCGTGACCGCGATCGGCCGCCGTCACGAAGACCTCGCGCGGCACCTCTTCCATGGTGCGCAGGATGGTCTGATCGCTGATCCCGCGCCGCCGCAGGCTAAGCTGAAACATCATCTTTTCGGGCGGTTCTGGAGTTGACACCATATCGTTCTCGTCAGGCCTTGGCTGGGGCATTCTAGCGCGCAACCGGCCAGACGGCTGGGTGCCATCTGAACTGCCGGTTCAAAGAAATTTCCGTTTCTTCCCCGTTCCCACCATGGAACCGGGGCCTTGCTTTGGCGTTAAGCGCGGGGTGTCGGACTCCCCAGATGACCGGTAGCGCCGCGCGGTCCCGGCCCGGCAGGCTGCATATTTCCTAATGATTACATTGCACCAGCGGGCGTAATTTGCGAATTTGAGTCGTGGGAAGGGCAAGGATTCCATCATGACAGCGACGCGGCCTGAGGGCTGTTCTGTGTTTCTCGTTGAAGACGAGGTCATGATCCGGATGATGGTCGCCGACATGCTGGAAGAATTGGGCTACAGCGTCGCCGCCGAGGCCGGCGAAATCTCGGAGGCCGTCAGGCTCGCCCAATCGACCGTATTCGATCTCGCCATTCTCGACGTCAACGTCAACGGCAAGGTGATTACGCCGGTCGCCGAATTGATCAAGGCACGCAATCTCCCGTTTATTTTCGCGACCGGCTACGGCTCCTCCGGCCTGCCCGAGGATTATCGCGATCGCCCGGCGCTGCAGAAGCCGTTCCAGCTGGAGACGCTGGCCCAGATGATCAACAGCACGCTGAAGAGTGCGACGGTTTAGCGCAATTCTATCCGCTCACCCTACCCGTCATCATCCGCGAAAGCGGATGATCCAGTATTCCAGAGACCGTCGATTGAATCGAGAAGCCGCGGCGTACTGGATACCCGCCTTCGCGGGTATCACAGTTGAGCGCGAGGCGGCACGGTGCGCCCCCTACTTCAGCGTCGTCGTCAGCGCGTCCGAAAATGCCTCGTCGGTGCGGTCGAGCCGCAACGGCGTCACCGAGACGTAGCGCGCGGCCAATGCCGCGAGATCGGTGCCTTCCGCGGGTGTGTCCATCATCGCCGCGCGCTCAAAGCCGATCCAGAAATAGGGATTGCCGCGGCCGTCATGGCGCTTGTCGACTTTGAGAAAGCCGAGATTGCGCTTGCCTTGCCGCGTAACGCGGATGCCCTTGACCAAATCGGGTGTGCAGGCGGGAAAGTTGACGTTGATCACGGTGTTCTTGGGGATGCCGGCATCGATCACCTTGCGCAGGATATCCGGTCCGAATTTGAGCGCCGTATCCCACAGCGGCGCGTGACGCGTCTCGATCGAAAATTCCTGCGACAGCGCGAACGAGGGAATGCCAAGGATCGTGCCTTCAAGGGCGCCGGCGATGGTGCCGGAATAGACCACGTCTTCGGCGACGTTGCGGCCCTTGTTGACGCCGGACAACACGAGGTCCGGCAGCTTCTCGCCGAGGATGTGGCGCGCGCCCATGATCACGCAATCGGTCGGCGTGCCCCGGACCGCAAAATGGCGCGGGCCGACTTCGCGCAGGCGCAAGGGATCGTTCAGCGACAGCGAATGCGAGACGCCGGACTGATCGAGTTCCGGCGCCACGATCCAGACATCGTCGGACAGCGCGCGCGCAATCTCCTCGACGACCTTCAAGCCGGGGGCATGGATGCCGTCATCATTGGTGCAGAGTATACGATAGGACATTGAGACCGTTAGAGAAAAACGGGAAAGCCTTACAAAATGAGTCTCTGTCGTACATGCTCAGGTCTCGCTTTTCAACCGCCGTCTCGGCGTTTCTGAACGTCCGATTAGCCGAGGCTAACCATCCAAATGCGAATTGTTAGGGGGAACCGTTATGCCCGTTCTGATCACCGACAAGCACCTCAGAAAAAGCGACACCCGCAAGACCTACAGCGACAGCAAGCAGCAAGGCTTCGTGCTGCGCACCACGCCCAATGGCGTGTTCACGTTCTACTACCAGCATCTCAACAAGGGGACCGGCAAGCGCGACTGGCACCTGATCGGCGCATACCCAGAATGGGGCGTCGGCGCGGCGCGTAACGAGGCGACCAAACTGGCCGCTTTGGTCGCGGGCGACAAGGACATCAAGCAAATCCGCCGACAGAGGACCACGCGCTCCCGCGCGGAGGGCATCACCCTTCAACAGCTTCACGACGAGTACATGGCCTATTGTAAGCAACCGGTTGACCGGCGCTGGGGCAAGGTACCGAGAAAGGAGACGTGGCGGGGCATTGGCTACGCGCTCAAGCGTCCGCTGGAATGGTGGGGCCATAAGGTCGCCAGCGAGATCACCCCTGCCGACACCAAGGAACTGTACCAAAGCTATGTCGCCGAGGGTCATCCCGCGCAGGCGAACAGTGTTCGCGGCCAGTTACACACCATGTTCGTCTGGGCCATGCATGACGACCGCAAATATGTCGCCAGCAACCCCTGCCCCAAATTCTTGGAAGATGACATCGCGGTCGAGCGTGCGGACATCGAGGACGGGCGCGTCCTGACTGCCGACGAAATCCGCACCTTTTGGTTCGGCGTCGATGATCCGAACTGCCCCGGCGACCGTCTCAGCAAATTGGCGCTGAAGCTGTCGTTCACCACGCTGTTGCGCACGGGCGAGTGTGTGGCAATCCCGCGCACCGGGGTCACCCCCTCCGCCGTGACGATCCCGCTGAATATCGTGAAGTCTCGCCGTTCAAAGAAAGCGCGCCCCGTGACGCAACCTCTAAACAGTCTGGCGCGGGAAATCCTTGGCGAGGTTTTTTCGATTGGCGATCCTGACCGGGAGTATGCATTCCCCGGCACCGGAAATCGAAAGGACAAGCACATGGCACAGCACACGCTGGGCCGTATGTTGGCGCGCACCTCGACGGACAAAACCGGCCAGACCGGCGTCTGTGAGTTTCTCGGCTTGGTGGATGTCACACCGCACGACTTGCGGCGCACCGCAGCCTGCATCCTCGAACAGCTTGGCTATTCCGATGCGATCATCGGCAAGGTCATGACGCACAAGACCGCAGACAAGGATGCGGCCCCGGTTACGCGCGACCACTACCTTGTCCCCGTTCAGATCATCAAACGTCCCGTAGACCCGCGCATCAAGGCGCTCGACGACCTCGACGACGCGCTGCGCGAGATACTCGGACTGCCGCTCGGCGGCACGAAGGAACTGCCTGCACTGCCGCGACTTCTGACCGCCGCCTGACCCCAACGGGCGCGGCACTCGTGCTGGACTCCGCGCCCCTACCCGGCCGAAGACGGAAGACGGGTGCCGAGCGCGCCAAGGCGGCCACGCGAGCTTGCCCGGACAGCTTCTTCACGCTTCAATGGCCCATGCCCGCCCACAAGATCACCCTCGGCGAAATGCGCCAGTCCGGTCTCCGCCGGGTGCTGGTCTACTGCGCCGACTATCGCTGCTCGCATTCGGTCGTAATCTCCGCCGAGGCCTGGTCCGACGATATCCGGCTGTCCGACCTGGAACCGCGCTTCACCTGCCAGGCCTGCGGCCATCGCGGCGGCGACGTCAGGCCCTGCTTTGACGAAGCGCGGGTGCCCGGCCGGGCAGATGCGTGGTGCTGGCCGCATATCCATGACGGGAATTTTGAAATGAAAGAGGCCGCCAACTGATGGGGTGGAGGCGGCCTTGCCCAAATGCCACCTGAGCGGGTACGGTCCCCTCGGGGGTGGCACATGAAATTTTGGATTTTAGCAGCGGCTTTGCCGCTTGCGGCGGCCGGCTGCGCTGCGAATTCTGGGGTAGCGCCGCTTGGCGGGGACGCGTTTGTCGTAACTCGACAAGCCGCTACAGGCTTCTCTGGGTCAGGCAATTTGAAGGGCGAGGCGTTAAGTGAGGCGGGACAATTCTGCACCGCTCAAAGTAAGAGCTTGATGGTGACGAACGCCAAAGAGACGGGCCCGCCTTATGTGATGGGGAATTTCCCGAAGGCCGAGGTCGAGTTTATGTGTCTTGCCCCGGGCGATCCACGTTTGCAGCCGCCTTCTCAAAACAGGCCACTGCGATAATCAAATTAGCCCGATGCATTTCTTTATCGATGAGGGCGGTACGTTTACGGCAAGCGCGGGCTGGAGCGCGGTCTGCTCGCTTGCGCTTCCGCACAAGGAGGTCGGTCCCACTCGCCGCGAAATCGACTTCGTGAGCCGCCAGTGGCCGCGCCGTGACCGTGAACTAAAGGGCGGAGCGCTGTCGCCTGCTCACCTGGAGGCCCTGGTCGACGTCCTTTATCGGCACGATGCGATTCTCCACGTCTATGCGATTGATATGGCGCATGAAGACCCGGATCACATCGAACGTCACAAGACCGGGCAGTGCGAGGGCATCACCAAGTACCTAGCCCCTACCCATCATCCGAATTTCATCGCGGAGGTTCGCGAACTTCGTAAGAGGTTGGAGCGCATGCCTGCCCAGTTGTATGTCCAATGCGTCCTGATGTCAGAGCTGGTCAGTTCGGCCGTCGAAGAGAACTTGATGTATTTCGCGCAACGTCGTCCGCGCGAACTGGGGCGTTTTGAATGGACTATTGACGCAAAGGACCCAGTGCGTGTTTCTCCACAAGAGGCATGGTGGCAGGACACGCTAGGAGCCCTGCTGGAAAGTAAAACCCGCAATAAGCCGATGAGTTTTGTTCGCGATCCGGCGTTTGACTACCGGTTTTTCGACAAGAAATTCTTGTTTGAAAAGGAGTTGTGGCATCCCGATAAACCCCGTGAGCTGATCGAAGGGTACGATATTAAAAAAGTCATTTCGGAGCAGATTTCATTCGTAGACTCCCGCTCTGAGACGCTCATTCAAGCGGTCGATATCTTGACCAGCTTCATGCGGCGATGGCTCGCGAATAAGATTAGCGATCCGGATGTCACGCGAAGTCTCGGCAGGCTTCAAATCCTAAAGCATAACGGCGGCAAGCCGCAATCGCTTCGATTAGTGACGCTGTCCCGTCAGACTGGTGTGCGGCGATCCAAACTTACGGCGAACAGCATGGCCCTGGCTGGGCGCGCGATGATGAAACCCGGTCGAAGCCGTTGAATAACGAGCGCAAGGTGGCGCAATTTTTCATTGGCGATAAGGACATTGCCGCCGATATGATTCGTCTTCCGGCAGGCCTGCGATTGGCCTCTGTTTTCGGGCGGCCATTACCAGATCGACGCCGAGGCTTGCGGAGGAAGGTCGATAGGCGTGTCCTGGTCAACGCAGTTCGACGATCTGATCCCGCTACCGGACGGACGCCAGCTCGTCACGCTAAAGGACGCCGCCGACTACATCTTGGCTTTGCCGGCCAAGACGTCCGCGCAAGAACACTGGCAACTCGCGATGCAGATGCTGATCGACGCGGCCGACCGTGGCGGCATCGTCATGATGGCGCATGTCGCTGTCCTGCGAGCCTTGAACCACGGCAAGCCAGCCCCGGATGTCACGCCGCGCGGGAAGCGGGCCAAAGTTTATCGGATCGTCGGGTGACATAGACAGTTCGGGGGCCAAGCAGGCCCTACGGCCGTACCTGTGAATAGCCGGGAGAAGCACGACAGAGTCGTGCGCGGATTCCGAATCACTGGCAGATATCATTAGCTCGGTGAAAAAGCAGAAGGCCGGCGGTTGCGCGCCGGCCCTCCAGGCTCACTGAGATGGCTCCCCGTGAGGTGGATTTGGGCTGTCGCTCAAATCCACCTTCGGAGACTGCACCATCATCCTTCGGCGGGCAACGTCTCACATCCATGTATAGCTGTGGAAATTACGCATGAAGCCGCCAATATTCGCGATTGCCTCATCGGGCACGACGGCGCAACAGTACTTGCATCGAGCGCGGCAATTTAGAGAGGCTGCGGTTAGATTGCCTGACTCTCGTAACGGCGAGCAGAACTGGCCGAAATACGCTCTGGTGACCCACGCGATCGAATTGGCGCTGAAGGCCTTTGCGTTTCATTCGGCAGGCCACGGTCCGATCGCAAATGAACCCAAACAGCATGATTTGGTCGGCTGGTACAAAACGGCCGTCGCTTCCGGATTAACAGACGAACGAGGAGTTGCCGAGAACGTTGGCTTCCTCAACGAATTGCACAAGACTCACTTCATGCGTTATCCGGCGCAGCCATCCAGGCCCGTTCCCAACCCGGAAGCCATTGCGGATCAGACGGTCGATCACTTGATTTTTGCGATCACGCAGGTGGTCAATCCGCGATAGGTCTGCGCTTTAGTGCGAATTCCGTCGTCAGGCCGCAAGCCGTAGCGGCTTGCCGATATAGGCCGGCCGCGCTTTGATAGGCGATGCTTCATTGGCGCGGTCCTCTGGAACTCCGGTGGCTGCCGATAGCGGCGCTGACGCCGCGCGGCACGATCCGCACACGCAAGAGACCCAGACGCTGGTCAGGTCATTATCCGCCGCGCAGTCCTGCGGAATGGCTCGCCGAGGGCCACGTCACCTGTTCGATCCAGTGCCTCAACGGCGACTGCAAGCATCAGGCGGATGTCAGGTTGGACACCCTGCCCCAGGATCAGCCGTGGTCGCGCATCGGCCGCAATCTGATCTGTGTCGACTGCGGCGCGCCCGGCGCTGTTAACATCGTGCCGAACTGGCATGACCGGGAGGGCCACGCCGTGCCATTCTCCAAGGACTGGAAAGGCTGAGCCCCGGTGATGAAATACGCCTCCGACCGACCGTTCGCCGATCCGGAGAAGGCCGCGCGCAAGCTCCTGGAGATCGCCAGTACAGTCGAGCCCGTGCAGGACGGCCGCCTGCACATCGAGAAGATCAACCTGCCCTTCCTCCGGGAAGGCGGCAGCCCCGCCGAGTTCAAAGCCGGTCTTGAACTCGCCATCGCCAACGGCTGGCTCTGGCTGCACGAGTCCGGGACCTTCGTAAGGTTCACCCAGGCTGGCGCGGACCTGTTCGCGTGATGGAGACTCGCGCCAGGCGACTATGCCGCCTCGGCCGACGCGGTCTCGTTCCTCCGCCCTTGAATTTGCGCGGTTTGCAGCGCCTTCCCAATCGCGTGGATCGTGGCCACCGGATCGGCAACTGCGTGCCAGAAGCGGACTGGCTCCCGAATTGCTCACTCCACCTTCTCGATGTCGTCGAGCTTCCTGGTCTGGTCAAAAAACGCCTTCTTGGGTCCGTAGAGGCGGAAGATGGTTAACCAGCCTTTGCCGGGGATGGTGGCCAGCCAGTTCTTGCCTTCGCCCGGACCGAAGTAGACGTCGATGGTGCCGTCCGCGCTCTGCGCGGGCTTATTCGTTGGCGGGCTGCATAGATCGGCACCTCATGCTGACGCGCGGGCGTTCAATACTTGAACACGCGGCGCAACGTTACTCTGACGCTAGAAAGGCCAATCGTCATCATCATCCATAGCGTCTGCTTTTTTCCACAGGGCATCTACCGTCGCCTTGGGAAGATCGTCGAAGCTCACCCAAACGTCGCTTTCCGGGGAGCGAGCGAAATACTGTCTCCCAACGCAGTCGACTTCCGGGCAATGCGGCAGGACACCGTAGGGATCCATCACTTGTGCCCACCGCCAGGTCACCTTAGCGGTCGCAGGGTCAATTCGAAGACCGGCCTCCGTGCGGATCGCGAGCCATTCTTCGGTCGTCATTTCTACTGCCTGTTCTTTGTTTTCAACCGTCGTCATGTGAGTGTCCTTTCAGGTTGGTTGGCCTGCTCTTGCCGTCAATAGAAGTGAAACATGGTGATCGCGGAGATCACGTTGCTGGCCGGTCTCCTCGCGCGCAATGCCGATCACCCGCTCAATGCCGAGCGCGGTCAGCTCCTGGTGCTCGCGATGAACCTGGCGCCGCAGCTCGTGCGGATCGACGCCGGCGCGGATCAGCTCAACGGCGCGGGCGACGATGTCGGGCCGGAAGTTGTTGCCCGTCATGACGCGCCTTTCTCAGTTCAACTTGCCGCGATCGATCTCAGCAGGAGCCGGAGGCCCGGGAGTCCCCCCTCCACATAAAGCCGCCGGACCACCTTTCTGATCTCGTCGGTCCGCTGCACCATGGTGAGGTGCGCCGCCTCGACGGTGGCGACATAGGTCTCGCGCGCTGCGTCGAGCCTTGCTCTCGCTTCGGCACGGTCTGCCGCCGGTTTCGGATCGGGCACCTTCCTCGGCGTCACCTGGGCGGCGCGATCCGCCTTCGTCTGCACCGTGGCTTTCACGGCGGCGGCAGCCGATCCGTGTTCGCCGATAAGCCGCTGCTGATCGAGCGGCGGCACCGCCTTGGCGAACTCGGCTGCGGGCTTGACCTTTACGTCGCCGCCCTTAACGGCATCGACGAGGTCAGGAACGCCATGCTCTTTGACGTAGCGCGCGCGCTGCACGCTCGGACGGCTGACCTCTAGGAGCTTAGCCGCGTCGGTCTGGGTGGGTGCATCCGGGGATGCACCCGCTGCCTTGTTCTGACCATCGCGCAACGTCGCCAAGTTAGCCGCGATCATCGCCCGTTGGCTGGCGTCGAGATGTCGACGATGCAAGTTCGCCGATGCGACGAAGGCGTAGGGATCGGGCGTAGGCTCTTCCCGAAAGCGCGGATTGATGCCCTTGAGCAGGCAGGCCCGATAGCGGTTGCGGCCGTCGAGGATCTGTCCTTTGTACAGGATGATTTCCTCGCGCTGCGCATTCCGCAGCATGTCCTCGCCAAGTGCCTCCAGCTCGGCATCGGTCATCATGGGAAAGAGGTTGGCGGCTGGGTGGAATTCGTACTCGCCCATCGCCGTCACTCCGCTGCTGCTGCGGCGGCAACGGCGCGTTCCTTGGCCCTTTCGAGCGCCACTTTGGCCAGCTCGCGCTCCATGCGTTCCCGGACACAGCGGACAATCTCGGAATTGTGGGAGGCGCAGTTCTTTCCCGCTTCCTGCACGAGCCATGCCTTAAGCGGGGGCGGGAGTCGAACCAGCATATTCGCTGATTCATGCTTCCTGATCATGTGATATCACCTTGATACTCGACCTCAGGACCAATACTATTACCGGTGATAGTATTGCGCAAGGATCTTTGACGGCGCGCAACCAGGAATGTCAATGGCGAAGAAGAAATCAGAATCGACAAATGCGGTAGATCGCCTCAAGCGAAACGTCGCCGCGCTTGATCGCATGCACGCGGCCAGCAAGGTCGATCCCATGCCATCGGCGAAACCGCCGGGTCGAGGGTCGCCGCAATTTGTTCTGCGATACTCACCCAAAATGCGCGATCAAATCGCACGGCTCGCGAAAGCAAATGGCCGCTCGATCAATTCGGAGCTGATTGCCTTGCTCGAAAGAGCCTTGAATTACGGCGACGACGTCGAACAGCTTCAAGGTTCGATCGGTGAGATTTTCGACCGTGTCGAAAGACTGGAGAGCGTAGTACGTGATCATGACGCCAAGCTAAGTGGGGACGACGATCCGGCGAACGAGGATTGAATTTGTTCTTACCGGACGGTCTCAAGGCTGGGAGGGCGTGATCTTAGAATGGTCGCACGACAAAGACAGCGAACAGCCATAGCAGAAGCCTGCTTGTCTGCTTTCCAAACGGCCAACCTGCCTTGCTGATCTACCACGACGACCTACGCGACGGCTCAACGGGCCCAAAGGCGTCCACCTCAATCCACAAGCCGTAGCCGCTTGCCGATGCACGGAGACCGCGGCATCCTTGTGCGATGGGAGCCAAGTCGCGGGAAACCCTCTACGGCAATTCGATCCGGGCATCGGCGGAGCGCGCCAAGGAGGCGCGCAAGCAGGCTGATCGGCTCGCCTGTGAGGCCTGGAACCAGCGCATGCTCGGCCTTCGGGACCAGCGCAGCCCTCGCCTGCTCTAGGTGATGCGCTCAATGCTGGTTGCCGATATCTCGAAGTCAGATGCCTCGGCTGCGACACCTACCAGGCCGTCGCCCTCGACATTGTGCTGCGGCCGAAGTCGACGCCGATCCATGAACTAGAGCGCTACATGCGCTGCAAGGACTGCTCACAGTTCCGTGGCTACCCCTACAAGCCCTGTCATCTCGTGCCGAATAAGAAATCGGCGAGCGCCCCACCATCGACTTGGTGGCCCGAAGAGCGATGATACTTACCGTTGTCCAGGATCAGGCTATCGCAGGCCGCATGGCGCTCATCGTCGGCGGCACCACCTTCGACCGCCTATTTTCCAGCGCCGCGCTCTACATCACCAAGCTGCCCAAGGCCGAGCACACGGCCCCGGAGTGGCAGGCCGCGACGGAAGCGCTGATCCTGGTTGCAACACAGGGCGGCCCGACAATGTTCGCCCGGATCGGCGTCAGGCGCGCATTGAACCGCGGCCATGTTCGGGAGTTCAATCCAGGCCGCAAGGAGCATCACTGGGGGCGGAGGAAACTAAAGAGGGACCAATGACGGTTTGGATTTATGTCAACACCGGCAAGCTGGTTGGCGACCGCAATCACCTGACGGTCTTTGCGAGCGAGGCTGCGGCAGACACATGGCTTCAGGAAAATGACCCGGACGGCGTGGCATTCCAATATGAGGTTCTGGAATGAACCGTGTCGGCCGCCTTCAGCGCGAATGACCCCACAAGACTACGGCCCCCCTGCTCCTGATCGAACCTTGGCACTCGACTTGCTACGAAATCAACGCTGGGAAATTTCAGGGCCCAGCAATGTCTCAGCGCCGCTCAACCAGTATATTCGGCCGGGCGGCGTTGTGCGTTTCTGGGACTGCGTGGGTTAAAACGAGACGGCTGCAACGCCGCCGGGCGGTCGCGAGGAATGGTCCCTTCGTCTCACGACAGCAGACTGACCGATGACTGCGCAGAAAATGAGTTGAACAATCGCGAAATCAGCGAGTTCGAATTGACGGGTGAACAGCTGGATCAAGTGAGCGGCGGCTCGATGGATAACACGGACACGGCGTTTGCCATGGTAGCCCGGGCCCAAGCCCAGGGCGTCGTTAGGTCCCACGGCCGGTAACATCGCCCCAACCCCCTAAGAGTCTGTCCGGGATCATGCTGTTTTTTGACAGAGCTTTCTGAGCATGAGGCGGATTGAGGCAAGGCGCAAGAACGCCAAGGCCTTTCCGTTGAGGCACTCCCAATCCTTGGCCAAGCGGCGGCAGCGATTGAGCCAGGCGATGGTGCGCTCGACGATCCATCGCTTGGGCAAGACCGCAAAGCCCTTTGCTGTATCGGAACGCTTGACGATTTCCACGTCGATTTGCCGGAGGATTTTGCGAACGGCGGACTGAAAGATCGGCCCCTGGTAGCCGCCGTCGGCATAGAGCTTCAGCAGGAATGGATGCAGGCCAAACAGAGTGGCCATCACCAACACCCCGCCGTCTCGATCCTGGATGTCCGCCGAATGTACAAGGGCGTGGAGCAATAAGCCCTGGGTATCGACTAGGATGTGGCGCTTCTTGCCCTTGATCTTCTTTCCCGCATCGTAGCCATGCGGGTCAATCCACGCCCCCCTTTTTCCGCGCTCTTGACGCTTTGACTGTCGATGATGGCGGCGCTCGGGCTGGGTTCTCGGTTGGCCAACTCCCGACATTGTACATAGAGCGCGTGATGGATGCGATCGAGCGTGCCGTCCCAAGTCCACAAGTCAAAATAACCGTGCACCGTGCTGCGCGGCGGCAGATCCTTCGGGATCGCTCGCCATTGGCAACCGCTGCTCAGCACATACATCAGACCATTGACCACTTCACGCACATCCACCGTGCGCTTGTTGCCGCCTCGCTTGGCTGACGCAATCAGCGGCTCCACAAACGCCCATTCCTCATCGGTCAAATCGCTGGGATAGCGTAGCCGGCTGCGGTCGTAACGACCGCGGTTCTCTTTCGTCCACATCGGCGCTCCTTCAGATTCGGACCGCCTCCCTTGAATCACAAATGATTCCGATGATTCAACATGTTTTCGGACAGACACTAAGAGGCCGCCAACTCAGGCGGCCTTTTTCGTTTTTGCGGGGGCGCGGGACCGAAGCACCGCGGCGACTCTTGGAAGCCCGCTGGTGAGTCCGGGATTTGGGAGATGCTTGTGTCATTTGCCTTCCGAAATCCGCTGTAGGCCGTCCTTAGTCAGGACGATGCCGCCCAGGACATCCTTCGCATAGCCGATATCCTTGAGCCTGGATTGAATGCGGGACGGAATGTGATGGGTGATCGGATGCGCGGCGAGCTGCCGCAGGGCCTCAAATTCCAAATCATTTAGCTCTGGGGGCAGAATTTGATCCATGCCCCAAATATGCGCCCGGCTCGCACGTTTTCCAGTCAGTAAGTCTTCCACAACTACCAGAACTTGCGAAGGTCGCTGGTGAGTCCGGCTTTTGCGGGCTGGAATTTGCCGGGCTTCCCCCGGCAATCGCTCGGCGCGCCACGCTGGCGCGGCCGGGGAATCGTTTAAGCTGAGCCGGGCCGCGTAAATGTCAGAACCCTGCAAACCAGGATTTTTGTTTCATGGCCGATCAATCGAGATTCGAGCGTCCACCAGGACCTAATCGCCACTCTCGGAGCGAGCGTATCTTCGTCCTCACGTTGCTAGCCGTCGCCTTAATCGTACCTTTGGGCGTTTACGAAACTATTCCTGTGAAGCAGCACAAAGCGACCGCACCACCACCAGATCCGACTGCTCAAGCGATCCATGACCTGCAGGCGTCCCTACAGCAGGCCGTCGGTCAACTGAGGGCCCTTCAACAAACGGTCTCATCCGATCGGGCCGAGATGAAGCGGTTGTCCGACGACGTCACAGCGTTGAGCGCCCAAATCGAAGTCCTACAACAATCGTTCGCGAGTACTCAGCAGGTTCCTGCACTTCAGCCAACAGAGCCCCCAAGGCAGAAGCGCGCGACGGCCCGATAACCCGATAACGGATCACCCGGCCCCACCACCCGGCTTGAGACGGCCGCTGGCGTGGTTTGGTCTGCGGGCTGTCATGTGCCGGTCGATCGGCGCCTGCGCATGGGCGAGTCCGCGTGGCCGGGCAGCCGCGCGAACCGCCGCTGGGTTGAGATCAGCGGCGGCTTGTATTCGCGTCAGTGACCACCAGAAGGTCGCAGTGATCGTGGCGAGTTGGGGTTAATAAACCTGCAACGCTGCTGGGCATAAGATGTAGCCTACTCGCTGCCGGGCGCCGAAATGACTGAATACGTCATCAAGGAAATTGGCCGTCATCAGTGGCTCGTGTTTGCCGATCGGCAAAGCATTGCTTTCTGCGCCGACGAAGACGAGGCGGTGAAAGTGATGACCGAACATAGTGCCCGTTGCCGACAATCAGGTGACTCAACGGGTAATTGGCCAGAAGAACACCCGGCGGCTCCGTAACGCGCTGGGCGCGGGACCGAAGCCCCGCCGTCGTGTTCCACATCCCTGTGGCATAGCTGTTGCAATTATGGCTGGGAATTGCCAGGGACCCAGTTTGAGACAGGGCACCGCCGGGACAAAGCATTTCGAGCCCGGCGGCGTATCTTTTAAGGACTACCGGCACAGCCGCCCTAGCGTGGCCCGCCAGCCGCTGCCGGTTGTGCTTCCTCATCGATCGGCGCCAACGCATGGGCGAGTCTGTGCCGCTGTCACCAACATGCACTTCATCCATAACTCCGCTCTTTGAGCAAGCGCGCATGGGCACATAACGCAGAAACCCGCCGGGGGTTGAGGTCGGCGGGTCTCCGTATTCTCGCGGGGGGGGGGGGGGTGGGGACTATCCGCGATTGAGCCAATGCGTAGCAATCCGTAATTAACAATTTATTAGGATTGCACCTTGTTGCCCCCGATTCGGACGACAACGGGGCCCTCTGCGTCAGGTCCGGCTCGGCGAGGAGTGTTTGGCGACAAGGAGCATCTTGAAAGTCTTCGCGAGCGAGGATGCAAGCTGCAATTGCGGCGCGCCGTTGATGTCGAAAGCGCAGCGCGCGGCGGAGGCAATTGCCGCCGACCCCCGCAAGTCGGATAGGGCGATTGCCCGCGAGATCGGCGCAAGTCCAACAACCGTTGGTGAAGCCAGATCCCAACTGTCCACCGCTGGACAGTTGGAGCCCCGCGTCGGCATCGACGGCAAGCAGCGCCCGATGCGCCCTGGTCCGTTAGCCGATTCTCAAATTTTCCGCGGACGTCTTGCCCCGGTTTTCCTTCTCTTCGTAACTGACCTTTGCACCCTCAGCCAGCGAACTGAAGCCGGCTTTCTCCACCGCGGAAATGTGCACGAACACGTCCTTGCCGCCGCTGTCCGGCTGAATAAAACCATACCCTTTGGTTGGATTGAACCACTTCACAGTACCTATCGCCACGTCCGCACTCCCCTTTTTAACACGGTGACAACCGAGGTCGGTCACCCAGGAAAACCGCAAGAAAAACCCGCCGGCGTGATCCCGCCTGCGCATACTGATCACTAGGAGCGGCCCGGCGCGCGGTGAGTGGTGAACGACACGCGTGGGGCCCAGCCATCCCCTTGACCCGCTAGGCATGGCCAGACTTGCCTGTAAGGACGATTCGTGGCGAAAAGCCGCTTGAGCGGCGGATCCAAGCCTTAGCCCAGTCTTAGGTTTCCGGCCGATTCTTTGCCGCGATCGGCAATGATTTCGTAGCTCACCTTAGCGCCCTCAGCGAGCGAACTGAAACCGGCTTTCTCAACCGCGGAGATATGGACGAACACGTCCTTGCCACCGTTGTCGGGCTGAATAAATCCAAAACCCTTCGTTGCATTGAACCACTTCACTGTACCTATCGCCACGTCGATCCTCCCTTTCGATTCGAAGACGCGAAAGGATGGTGCCAGAAATTCGCCGAAAGAAAGGGGCCCGGCGGTGTGAACCGGCGGGCCTTGGTGTCTAACTCCAAGCGGCTCACCGTCCGGCTATCTCCCTGTCGATCTTCAGGCTTTTGAGCATCGCGCGTGCACGCGTGGTTAGTTTGCCAGGCCCCTTCTTGGGCGCGACTTTCGCGCGCGGTCTGCTGCTGTAGGCTGCCGCCATGGCCGCGGAAGAGAAGCCCGATCGCGCTAAAGAGGCGCAAGCCTGGTCGGTCTCACGTCGAGAGGGTTCAGCAGGTCATCGAGACAGCGTCCTTTTGTCTCAGTTGCGCAACACTTGCGGTGTTCCTTGAGCGGAACAGCACTTTTGACTCCACACTGGACGAAACTCGGATCAGTCTTCTTAAACCGGGGGGCTGGGTGGCGGCGGCGCACTTGATCCCGGTGGCCGCGGCGCGAGAATGCCCGCGGCCTTTTCACAATTGATCGAACGTCGTGCCACGCGGGTCCTCAAAGGTCTCGTTACCTGTGGGGGAACGATCAGGAGGGATTGACCAACTTCGCGCCTTCGCTAGGTATATGCGCCGATCAAGTGCGCGCTTTCCCAGCAATACGACCGCGCATTCCTATCGCGATATCCGAGTATCCATGAAGGACAGGATCAGGTCGTCGGGAGCAACCTCGCGCATCGAATCGTAAAAGGGATTTCGAGAGAGGGATTTCGAGCGTCGTTGGCGTTGCGCTTGGGCGACCATAAATGTCCACCCTCGATTTCATGGCGGTAAGTCTGATTTTGATTCGCCCACCAGCAGCGCATTGAGGAAGTCTATCCTCGGTGGGTCTTGAGGGGAAGTTGCCGGCCTGGGACTCATTTGCGCCCAGCTAAAAGCGAACAACCCCTGCTCAATGCCTATGCCCGCCGGCTGCTGGAGCCAGACTGTTCATGTGACGCCCACCACCCGCTGTACCACACTGGTGCCTATACTGAGCTTCCGGCCGATCTTGAGGATCCCATCCCCGCTGGCCCTCAATTCCAGTATCCACCGGCCCGTGGCTGTGGTGGCATTCCCCTCCGCATCATCGCCATCTCGCGCTGGCCACCGTCATTGCGCAACCTGGAGCCGGGTAGTCGTAGAATACCCTGGGCATCGGCGACAGGTGCCGGCGTAGTGGTTTATCACCCGGAACGGCGCGACGATCGCGGCCTGATTTTTGCGATGATCGAATAGAGATTGCACATCAGCGCATCGACAAAAGTACGATGGCCGGCACGACAAGCTATCCCGCAATGACCAAAGAGGCGACAGCCCCAGCCGTTATTCTAGCCTTCTCCTTCGTGGAGTAACCGCGCCTTGTCAGGCCGACACCGGCCCTAGTCGGCCTGAGTCCGGCCCTACCTCTTTTTGACGGCGAGGCCGCGAACCAGCGGCAAGGGGCTGGTTTTCCCCTCGAACAATAGCTTTGACGAGAGCGGTCCCGACAAATGCGCTGCGTCAAGCTCTTGCATCTCGTCCAAATAGAGCCCGACACCGCCAATCATCTGGCTTTGCGTCGCCACAGACGGAATATCGGAACGAACAAGAGCCTTGGCGCCATTCGCCAATACAAACTCAGCCACCCTCCGATGCGATTCCCCACGGAACCTCTCGGACCATTCCCAAGCGGGTGTCGTGAAGAGGCAAACTCCTCCTGATCTTAGCAAGCGGCTCACCTCCTGCCAAAAGTTCGCATCGTTGTAGGGATCCCCAAGCGACGACACGATCAGTTCAAAACTTGTACGCGGCAGTCCCGTGCTGGTGGCGTCCGCGACGAGCAATCTTGCACCGCGCCGCCCCCAATCCCGCGAGTGTTCGAGCATTCGCGGAGACTGATCTAGCAACGTGACGTGCGAGAGGGGCAATTTATTCGCGGCCACAATCGGAGCCACGATCGATCGGCCCGTACCGACCTCCAGAATGGCCTTCGCGGCGGGAGCATATTTTTGAATTCGCGGAACTAGGAAGGCGGCGCTCAATTCAAAAAAATTGGCGCATGTCGGATGACGAGCAGCATCATAATATTCCGCCGCAATGTCATCGTAGGTGGAGAGTGCGGTGCTAAAAGTGCTCATTGCAGGGTACGTGTGATCTCCAGGTCGGGTGCCGCAATGCGCAACGGTACAAGAGCACGTTCCAACGCGCGAGAGAGCGCCAAAGTTTCTGCCTCATTTTCCAGGGTATCTGCCACTTTCACGGCCACTGCGTCGGTCCCGAAACCTTCGGCAGTTGTCGAATCGACGAATAAAATTCCGACCGGCAAATGGTCCTCGTTTCTCAGGATGACGCACAAGTCCCCCGGCCGTTCGCGCGTCTGGCTGACTTCACTGCGCATAAAGCCCCACTGCTCGATCAATTGGCGCACCGCATTCGGCCCTGCCACAACCGCGTTTCCGCGACCCATCGATTCGCCAAGTCTCCAGCAACGTCCAATGATGCCGAATCGCTGCGAGAAACGGCGGTGGGCACTCCCGCCGGGTCGGCTATCGGTCGGATAATAGTTGACCAGTTGGTACAAGTAGCTTGAAAAAACTATGTCAGGGACATGGATTGTGCCCCGCACATTGTCGGGCAAAGCGGGAATGTGATGAGCCTGCAATACCCTAGGAAGTGCGTCATCCATGACCCTGCTCAAATGCGTAGAGATCAGCTGAACCGAGGCCATTCTTTGGTATTCGTCTTTCGCCCTCGCGACCAGTTCGTCGAACGAATCTCGTAAGTATTCGCGAATTTCGTCAACAGCGTCTTCACTGATCTGCATCTCCACGCCGCCGGCACTGATCTTGCGCACGACCTTGGGAAAGAGTCCGAATATTCGCTTGCCGGTCCTGCTGAACAAGAGCATGACGACAATGAGCAGCAGACAAAATGGCCATGCAACTGCTCGTACCAATTGAACCCAATCGCTCGGACGATCCTTGACTTCCTTAGTCTCCTTCGTCTCTTTGATCGGCGCAGCAACCGTGGGCGGGGTTGGCGATGGGGCCGGTGCGCTTGCAGGCCTCGGCGATGTCGTCGCGGGTGGCGATGGGGCTGGCTGGCCCTGTTGGACCGGCTGTCCAAATCCCGGCTCAAGTGCACTGACCATCATAACGGCAACCAAGGTCAGCGCGCGAAATACCGAGCTTCGATCTTCCTTCATGGCTTTCCCCGGCTAATCCATTCCACGCGGCGACTTAGGCGTTAACCGTCCTTGCTCGCGGCCCTTCTAGCACTCCAAGAAGTTCCGATATCGAGTTTTCGCAAGTGAAGTCGGGGGTGATCGTCGACGCTTCCTGCGCGAAATTGCGCTCGCGGACAATATCTTCGTCGGTCCAGTGAGAGATCCTAACGAGCCTATCATACATGGCGGGATCGCGGTGGACGCCATATTTTGCCCAGATCGCAAAGCATCCTGCTCTCCTTGCCATCAAAACATCTTTGGAGATGCTGTCGCCAACGTAGGCAATTGACGATGGCTTGGTCTTTTCGTTCTTTGCGATGTCGTTGAGCACCGCGGGATCGGGCTTGGTCTCACTAGCAGGCAATTCAGTGGTGATGGCGGCCAAGTTATCGACTGGCGATTCTGCCAAAGGAGTTAGCATGCTCTCGCTTTTCGCTCGACAGAATATCCTCTCAAAAACATCTACGAGATCTAACTGACGAACCCTGCGGAGCGTCGCGAAGTAGCTGCTGTCCGTGAAAGCCACCAATCTTATTCCCCGGGAACGCAGTTCGTTGAGCGTGGGTCGCACCCCTGGAAACAATGCGAGATTATGTTTCCGTGCTTTATTGAATGCGTGGAACGCTGGATCCAGAATACTTCGGGCTTCGGCAGGGCTACTCTTGCGAGAGAGCTCCCGAATAGTTTCGGTTTCCAGAAGGCTGAATGGGTGCTCCACATCGTGATGCTTGATGTGCACTGCTCGTAGCTCGTCAAGCAAGACCTCCCGATCGCACTTCAAGATAGAAGTGGCTGCATCAACCATGGAATAAAATGCAGGAAGAAAAGACGCGTACCAATCATATAGAGTATTATCGAGATCAAAGACAGCTACGTCGACTTGTTTCATCCTGCCGCTTTCAGGAAGTTGCTTGCTACGAAGACAAGAAATGCCAGGAACGCAAGCAAACCGAAAAGGAAATTATAGAAGCCTTTGAGTTTTTCGCCAGCGTTACGTTTATCTTCCCCCCAATAGCGATATTGACCATCTCCGTCGGGTTTGGCAGCAGCATCAGAGTGTCGACTGAAATGGGAGATCGCTTGGGTCATTCCTTTTTGCAGTCCAACGATATGCCTGATGTGCTTTTCCTCAAGATCTTCACCGAAAGTAACCGCTCCTCGAAGCATCTGGTGATAGACACCAAGGTCAAGCCGCCGGACGGCATAGACGGCCGCTGCTGCCGCAATGATGATCGCCAACGATACATGCAAGATTATCGAGTGCCCGCAAACCGAGTACGAGTATGCGGAGATCGAGCGCGAGGCGGCCGCTTCAGCGTCGGAGCCTGCTGGCGTAGATCGAATGAATAGATAAAGCGCGGCACCTAAGCTGGCCGCGACGAACGTCAGGCCGAGCTGCCTGGATTTCACGCACATATCGTTAAAGTGCTTTTGGGTGTCGACCGCTTGTTTCCAAATCTCGATCAGTAGTTTGTTGCGTTTGTCGACCGCGTCATCATCCGGCGCCGTGGCGCTAGGGTTGGACGGCTGCTCGTCTTCATCGTCATCAACAATTCCCGACAATTTCACCCCCGGTCAGTTGTTCTCAAGCGCGCCGGTGCCAGCTGGACCGTGAGCGCGGACCCGCCCACCCGCGTATGACAGCAATAGATTGAGATTATACAGGAATGCAACCGGAAACCGACCCTGCCGCACCCTCTTAAGATAATAAGCGAACCGCTTGCGGAGAAGCATGGACCCCTCGTTTGGCGTGGTTTCTCCTTAAACTCATGTTCAATTCGGATGCCAAGCCGAAGCATCAAGCGCCTCAGCAAACTGAAAGCGCCAAGGCGCCAAAGAAATCCCGCATTTTACGGCCGCTTGCAAACAAATCCGAAGACACATCTTTGGCTGCGACCAAAGTTTCTGGAAATCTGTTGAGTTCCGATGAAATAGCCAGGCGACTGTCTTCCCTTGGCCGAATCGTGCGCGGGAGCTAAGCGGGCGCTTGTTCCTGTTAGTTAGCCCAATCTACTGATTGTGCTGTGACTGACATTGTATGAACGGGCTATGTCAGTTAGCACCTCTCCCGCCTCACGGCGGGCGATTGCCTCTCGTCGCTGGCTTACGACCGAGGATTACCCCCCTCGCCTTCGCGCGCTCGCGTCCCTCCCCCGTTCGGATCCGGATCAGCTCCCGCTCGAACTCGGCAAGCCCGCCCAATACGGTCAGCATAAGACGACCGTGCGCTGTCGTCGTGTCGGCCCAAGTATCCCTGAGAGATTTGAAGCCGGCCCCCTTTTCGGCAATCGTACCCAGCAGATTGAGTAGATCTCGGGTAGACCGCGCCAAACGATCGAGCCGGGTGACAACCAGCACGTCTGAGCTGCACCCGGTTCTGTTGACACCTGCTTAAGCTAATCCAGCCTGCTGCTCGAACTCCATAGGGCTCAAATATCCGATCGTCGAGTGCCGGCGTTTCGGATTGTAGAAGCGCTCAATATAATCGAAGACGTCAGCCTTGGCGTCATCCCTCGTTCGGTACACTCTGCGCGTAGTCCGCTCGGTCTTCAATGACGAGAAGAAGCTCTCCATCGCCGCGTTATCCCAGACGTTGCCTGACCGGCTCATCGAGCAGACGACGCCGTGATCGGCCATCAGCCGCTGGAACTGTTCGCTGGTGTATTGGCTGCCGCGATCGGAATGATGCAAGAGCGCGTCCGGTTTGCCCCGTCGCCAGATCGCCATCACCAGGGCGTCAGTGACGAGCTGGGCCGTCATCGCTGCGTTCATCGACCAACCAACCACACGGCGGGAGAAGAGATCGACGACAGCGGCAACATAGAGCCAACCCTCCGCTGTCCACACGTACGTGAAGTCAGCGATCCATTTGCGGTTGGGAGCGGACGCATCGAAGCTGCGGTCGAGCACGTTGGGAGCGACGGCGGCGACCTGCCGCTCACCCAGATCGGGCGGCAGTCGCCGCCGTCGTGGACGGGCTTTGAGAGCCTGTAGCCGCATCAAACGCTCGATCCGATGCAGTCCACACAACCCGCCTTCCGCCAACATGTCGTGCCACACTCGCCTCGCGCCATAGGTTCGATCGCTGGCGAGGAAACTGGCGCGAACCTTCGCGCCCAACTCCTCATCGCTCCGGCTGCGTTGGCTGCGCGGCCGTGTCAGCCAGGCATAGAACCCACCCCGCGAGACACCGAGCGCCCCGCACAACCATTCCGCCGGCCAGATCCCCCGGTGCTTCGCGATGAAGGCGAACTTCATGTTGATTCCTTCGCGAAGTAGGCCGCGGCTTTTTTTAGGATGTCCCGTTCGGCTCTCAGCTTGGCGACCTCGCGCTTGAGCTGCGCGATCTCCAACTGCTCCGGCTTCATCTGGCCCTGGCCGGGGAATGCATGCTGCGGATCGTCCGCCAGCTGCTTCACCCAATTGCGCAACTGCGTTGGATGAACGCCAAGGTCTGCTGACGCCTGCGCATACGACACGCCGCGCTCCTTGATCAGGCGTACAGCCTCAAGCTTGAACTCTCGCGTAAACTGCCGTCTCTCCATGACACACCTCCTGCTCCATAAAACACCTAACTCGGTGTCCTCGGAACCGGGTGCAGCTCAGTCCCCCTTAGCTAAAGCAGCAATTAGTCGAGACAGCTGCTTGCGGTCGGACTGCGCGCCGCTGATCTTTTCCTGAAAAACCTTCTCGCATTTGGCGGATTTAAGCTCGGCTATTTGTGCCGTCAGTGACTGACCATCCGTGCTCACTCGAGCGTATCCATAGACGGCCATTTCGCTCTCCATTTCGCACATATATTATGCACACCATTAGCACCTGAAAAGGTGCGTTTCCTGCACAGCGATGTGTGGGACCACATCGTTTTACAGAAAACGATGACGGACCTCCGCATTAGCCTTTAATAGCCCTGCAGCGCAGGCGGCGTTAAAAAAATCGACTTTCGCGAGATTTTTCGACCAGTTCGATTTTCGACTTTTGCAAACGTATCTGCCAAAAACAGATATGAGGTCACACGATAGGTTGAGCGAGCTTTTTGGAATGGCCTGGTTTTCACCTTAGTCGACAAAGATGCGTTCGACCAACCAGTAGGTGCCGATCGTGGCCACCGTCAGCGACGCGATGCGCGGGGTCAGCTGCGCGCCGCGCCCGCGTGTCAGCCACATCAGTGCCGGCAGGAAGACGGCGACGAAGAGTAGCTGCCCGATCTCGACACCCAAATTGAAACCCACCAGTCCGCGTACCAGCATCGCCCCCTTCAGGCCCAGCTCGCCAAGTGCGGAGGCAAACCCCAAACCGTGCACAAGGCCGAAACCGAAACTCCAGATCCATCGCCCCCGGTCGGGCTCGGCCGCGAAGAGATTCTCCAACGCAACCCAGACGATCGTCGCCGCAATTAGCGGCTCGATGATGCGGCCAGGAACCGTCACAATGCCCATCGTCGCGACCGATAACGTCACGCTGTGAGCCAATGTGAAGGCCGTGACGATGCGCACCACCGACCATACGTTTCGGGCAGTGGCGAGGAGCGCGACGAGGAACAGCAGATGGTCATAGCCGGTGAGGATGTGCTTGATACCGAGCTCGATGAAGTCGAACCAGCCCGTCGCGGCCGTGCGGTCGATGTCCACGGTGGCGGTCCTCGACGCCTCCCCGAAGGTCACCTGGCGCTCGCCGCTCGGCGTGCGGAGATTGCCGAGGGTCTGGTAGTGCTCGCCCAGGAAGGCGCTCCAGTCTTCGGTGATGTCGAGGCGACCGTGTGAGGCGTCGCACGTGAAGTCGATCTCGACCGTTGCGCGCGTCTCGTTTGCGCCGGCGCCGCCAATGCGTACCCGCCCCGTCCGGCAGCGGCCGCCGGCGACGTCGATCATGACACTCCTGCGAGCCGCTTCGGCCACCGTTTCGGCCGCCGCGCGGTCGCCGTTGGCTGCAGCGGTGAGGATGGCCGCGGACGCAGCCGGCAGTTCAGGCAGGGCGACGGAAAGCGCATAGAGTATCCGATCGCCTGCGAATTCGATGCGCAGCAATCCCGTCGTGGTCACATGCGCAACAGCGTCGCCGCAGCCGTTGAGCGCCAGCCAGAGTGCTGCCCATCGCATGAGCCTCGCCGTCACGGCGCTTCTCCTGTCCGCTCCCATTCTTCGGCCACGAAGGCTGGCAGCAGTGCGATCTGCGAACTCCCGTCAACCCTCGCATAGTGCGACAGGCCCATCGGATTGGTGACGCCGAACGAAATGGCGAAGACCGAAGCCTCGGGCCCACTCACAATGACGCGCATCCGGGGCGGCGCGAGGCCGTACTGCGCCGCGCCGACCTGCGTGACTTCTGCCTCTGTCAGGACACGGTCCGGCCCCGAATTGCGCAAGAGCGTGAGCGCGTTGTTGAGGCGTACCTCGAAACCTGCTGCGGCTATCCCCTGCGTCGCGCGCCAGCCGTCCTGCGCGCGCACGAAATGCCAATGGCCGCGCGGGGCGGCGACATCGATCTCCCGCACGTCCTCAACCGGGATCATCATCAGTCCCTTCGGCGTGAACGGCTCAAGCCCTGGGCCGCTGCGACCGCCGGTAAACGCGAGTGCTACGAGGAAGGCTGTGGCGCCGAGCGCGGCTGCCGCCCAAGCCAGCCTGCTCATCGCCGCCACCCCCACATCGCGGCGCCGGCAAGCGCGATCACTCCGGGCATCAGCAGAACCGTGATGAAGAAGATGCCGCGCATCTGTTCGCCGGTGAGCGAGACCGTGGGAAGCACTTCGACGGGCGGTTTCATCGCCGGCGCTCGCTCTTCGTGCGTGAGCCACGAGACTTCTGCCAGCACGGCGTCGGAGTTGGCCAAGTAGGGAAAGAAGGAATTGGAAGCGAAATCAGCGTCGCCCACGACGATCATGCGGAAAGTTGCTGCCGTCGATTGGCTCAGCCGCCCCTCGGCGGCGAGAGCGACGATCTGTGATGAGCGCGGCCCGGACTTCGCCTGCGATTGGTCACCCAGACGATTTGCGATGACGTAGCTGTCGGCGCTGCTGGCTGCCAGCGGCGTCACCTGCACGTTCGCGGCGGGCAGGACCTCCAGCGGACGCGCGCCAGGATAGAACGAGAGCGCCAGTCCCCGCGTGGCAGGATGGAGGCCGTAGCGGGCTATGGCGATCATCTGCTCGTCAGTGAAATAATGCTCCGTTGGATCGACGATCACACCGTCGCACACCTTGATGCCGGCGCTGGCAAGCAGGGCCGTAATGCTCTCGTCGAGCGTGTAGTCCGGTTCGATCAAGAACATCGCAGATCCGCCGCGCTCCAGATAACGGCGCAGCACGTCGGTTTCTCCGGGGCTGTAGGGGGTCCGCGGATTAGCTTCAACGATCAGGGCACAATCATCCGCGATCGGCTGCCCGGTCGCGAAGGAGACCTTGCGGGCGACGAGGCCCAGCTTCTCGATGGCCCGTCTCAGGCGGCCGAGACCGTGCTGCTCCATCTGCACGACACCGGCGCCGGAGGCGTCATGGCTGTGGGTGTGCGTGCCTTCGAAATGCGTGTGGAACTCGAAATTGTCGATGTCGTATTCGCCGTGACCCGCCGCAAAGCAGATGACGACCTGGCGTTTGCGCAATAGTCGCAACACGCCGAGCGCAATCTCGCGATCGTCGGTGGTGATCACTTCGACACGGCGCTCGCCGAGGCGCAGCACCGCGGAATTGTAGGTCCGAACGCCTTGGCTGCTAGCCAGCGCCGGATTCTGGTCGGCATCAATTAGCTGCACGCGGAAATTCGCGTTCTGTCGCGCGAGTTGCCGCAACATTGCACCAAGTGCGAGCGCGGCTGGATTCTGCTTCTGGAAGAAATACGCTACCTCGACCGGTTCGTTGAGACCACGCATGACCTCGCGCGCCTCGGCCGAAGGCGTGAAGGCTTTTTCGTGAGTGAGGTCGAGGTGCGCGTCGTGGCGGAACAGCGCCACATTGGCGAGGATCGCGACCGTCAGGGCGGCGGCGGTAACCAGCGTGGCAGAGGCGACGCGACTGGCGAAGGCCAGCCTCACCGGCAATTTCAGTCCAGCCGCAAAGAGCAGCGCCAGCGCCAGGATGACTCCGGCAAACCAGCCGAGATTGATCCAATCGTTGAACACTTGCTGGTCGATCATCGCTGCGCAAGCCCCCAAGCGGTGAGGAAGAGCGCAAGCATGCTTGCGGTGACGAAATAGCCGATGTCGGACAGGAACACCGAACCGCTGACCATCGGCTTGAAGTGGCCGATCAGGGAGAGATTTATCGCAACGCTGTCGAAGGGCGGCGGCAGAAGATAGGACACCGAATCGGCGAACCAAAGCATCAGGAATGCGCCGATCGACAACGCCGCTGCGACGACCTGGCTCTCGGTGATGCTCGACATCAGGAGGCCGACCGCGACCAGGAGCGAGGCGTGGAGCGCCAGCGCCAGATAGCCCGCGTAGATCGGTCCCCAGTCCGGCTCACCATAGCGGTCGAGGATGACAGCGTAGACGAGCGTCAGCGCGAAAATTCCCATCACCAGCGTCAGCGTAGCGGCATATTTCGCCAGCACGACCGAAAGTTCCCGAACCGGCGCGGTGAGCAGCAGTTCGAGCGTCTCCGATCGCCGCTCCTCGGCGAAGGTGCGCATCGTCAGCACGGGCACCAGCAGGATCGACAGCACATACATCTGGTGAAAGATGTATTGCAGGTTCGCGACCTTGGTGACGAACAGCGTGAGGCTGAACGTATAGCCAAGCACAAGCAGGAACACGGCGGCAACCGTGTAGCCTATCGGCGACGTCAACGTCGCATTCAGCTCCTTGGCGAAGAGGATGCGCAGCGTTCTCATGTCAGCGACAAAAACCAGCCTTCGAGATCCGGGGTGTCGGCCATGGCCCGGACGCCGAGCAACCGGCCGTTGAGCATCACCGCCACCCGGTCGGAGGTCTTCTCCACCTCGCTGAGGATATGCGAACTCATGAGGACCGTATGGCGCCCCGCAAGCGAGCGGATTAGCTCCCTCATTTCGATAATCTGGCGTGGATCCAGCCCGTTGGTCGGCTCATCGAGAATCAGGATGTCGGGATCGTGGATCAAAGCCTGGGCAAGGGCAGCGCGCTGGCGGTAGCCGCGCGACAAAGCGCGCGTCGGCTTGTCCACGACAGCGCCCAGCGCGAGGCGGTCGACCACCCGCTCCACGGCGGAGCCGACCGCCTTTTCCGGCAGCCCGCGCAGCCGCGCCATGAATGCGAGGAATTCGCCGACGCGCATCTGCCGGTAGAGAGGCGCCGATTCCGGCACATAGCCGATATGCCGTCGCACCGCGAGCGAATCGCGCACGGCATCGAGACCTGCCACCGTGAGCTGCCCTGCGGAAGGCAGCAGATAGCCGGCGAGCAGCCGCATGAAAGTGGTCTTGCCAGAACCGTTCGGCCCCAACAGGCCGAACACCTCGCCGTAGCGGATGTCGAGCGTGAGCTGGTCGAGCGCTGTGACCGAGCCGTAGCGTTTGCTTACGCCGACAGCCGAAATGGCCGGAACATCCGTCGTTCGGGCCGGCGCATCGTCGGGCGGCGCCGCGTCAATTGACGAGATAATCATGCAGCGCCTCGAAAGAGCAGCACCTGCCGTGCAGCAGGCTTGCTGCTGCGTCGCCCCGGCGGGCTCTCGCCTGGAGGTCTGGTGCGAGCGCTCCAACCGGGAGAGCCCGCACCGGTTCAGTTCTCAATCGTAGAAATCGGGCGCGTGCTTGGTCGCTTTGAAGACCTCTGGATCATGCCCATAGAAAATCTGCGCGTTATTGGCGTCGCGCATGAGCCGGATTCGCTGATAGCTGCGATAGGCGTCGCCCGGATTCACCGTGCCCGGGATCGGTGGGATCAGGTTCTTGTCGAGGTTTTCCTTCAGATAGACAACGTCGCTCGTGAGGATGACCGAACCGGTCTTGGGTAGTTTCACCATCACGAATTGGCTGCCGGGAGTATGGCCAGGAGCGCGCATGACGCGCACCGAGCCGTCGTCGAACAGGTCCAGGTCGCCATTGAGCCGAACGATGTTCATTTTCTTGGTATCGGCGAAATCGCCCGGAATGTAGTAGAGGGAGAAGCCGACATCCGGCCACCAGGCCGCCTTCAGCTCGTCGTCCTGGGCGACCAGGGTCGCATTCGGAAACTGGCCGACGTTGCCACCATGATCCAGGTGCAAGTGACCGACCACCACGTATTTGATGTCGTCTGTCTTGAGACCAATCTTGGCAAGCTGCGCCGGAATTGCGTCATCCTGGGTCATCTTGAGGCCGAAGCCCTTGGCGAGCGGTCCCCACCATCCCTCGGGGTCGGTTATCGTTTTGTCGTTGTTTCCGGTGTCGATAATGACGTTGCCCTTGGGATGTTTGAGCACGTAGAAGCTCACCGGTGCCCAGTCGATATTGCCTTGCCCGCCCATCTGCAGGGCGGCCTTCGGGAAGCCCCCCAATGAGCCGGATGTGAAGACATAAAGTTTTGGGCCTTCCTGTGCGACAGCTGGCGCAGCGGCGTACGCCGCAAGGCCGAGTGCGAGAGCTAGACTCACGGCAACATGCTTCGTCGTCATAGCGTTTCCTCCTTTGCCTTCTTTTTACGGGCTCGTCTGTGCAGCCACAAAGCCCCGTCCGAACGCGCTCGAGGCCAGGTACCCAAGAATAGATTGAGCGTATCGGCAAAAGCAAGTTGGGAATGATCTTCTACGTTGACCGGCCTCCCGTTTTTTAAGGCCCCTCTAAGCCGGAAACTACAGTTTTAGATTTGGCACTTGCTAAGCTGCCCCGTCCCGCGAAGGCGACAGCAAATTCCGGTCGCGCAAGGAACTGACGTCGTTTCGAAGCGATCGCGACATGTCCGCCTTGGGTCCAATCGCCACCGGTCGTTTGCAGCCGAGCTGAATGGCGGGTCCGCGGTCGTCCGAAAGCGGACCTGATATCAGTTTGTGGTGGGTGCGGCCCGAATAATCCGGCTAGTCGCCACGCATCGTAGTGTGCAGATCAAGCCGCCAGATTGGCGCCGCGTTCGATCACGAATTCCACGTCGAACAGCGTGCGCGAATGGTTCAGGTCGGACTGCGACATCAGGACGGTTAGGCCCTTGGCCTTCAGCGTAGCGAGCACCTCGGAGATGCGTTCCGACAGCGCTGGCGCGATGCCTTCGAACGGCTCGTCGAGCAGCAGGCATCGGGTGCCGATGCCCAGCGCTCGGCCGAGAGCGACCAGCTTCTGCTGACCGCCGCTGAGAAGCAGCGCCTTGCGGCCGCGCATCTCCGCCAGTTCCCCGATCACGTCGTAGACGAGGTCGAGCCGCTGCCTGCGGTGGATTGTCTTGGAGACCCACAGCGGCAGCAAGATGTTCTCCTCGACGGTGAGTTGCGGCACCAGGCCGCGATCTTCCGGCATGTAGCCGATGCCGAGGCCGGCCCGTGCATGGCGGGGCAGCGCTGTCAGGTCCGCGCCGTCGAACCGGACTGTGCCGTGCCTGGGCGCGAGATGGCCCATGATCGCCCGCATCAGGGTGGTCTTGCCGGCGCCGTTGCGTCCGACGAGGCTGACCATCCTTCCCTCGGGCACCTGCATGGTGAACCCGCGCAGCGCCGGCATCGACTGAATCTCGACGGCGATGTTGTCGATGTCCATCAGCGGCCGGGAGGCGGTCATCGTGCGCCCCCCGTGACGTAGCGGCGAACGCCCGGATCCTGCAGAACCGCAGCGGGGGCGCCGTCCGCCAGGATGCGACCATTGTAGAAGGCGACGACCCGGTCGGCATATTTGTTGACGATATCCATGTCGTGCTCGACGAAGACGATGGTGGTCGGTAGACCCGCGACCGCATGGATCACGCGATCCATGGTGACGAATTTCTCTTCCGCGGAGACGCCGGACGTCGGCTCGTCGAGCAGCAGCAGTTTCGGCCGCCGCGCTAGCGCCATGGCGATATCGACCAGCTTTCGCACACCGCCGGCGAGTTCTGACACCGGCCGATCGGCGGCGTCGCCGAGGCCGAACCGGTCGAGCAGCGCCATCGCGTCTTCGCGGCGGCCCCTGGCGCCGGCCGGAGACACCGCGGACAACCTGGCGCCGCTGGCGCCGGAGACCGCCACCATCAGGTTTTCGGCGGCGGTCAGTTCGATGAACAATTGCGGGATTTGAAACGACCGCGAGATGCCGAGCCTCGCCACTTCGCGCGGCGAGCGCGTTCCGATCGGTGCGCCATCGAGCTCGATCCGGCCACCGTCCGGCTTCATGTACCCCGTGACCATGTTGACAAAGGTGGTCTTGCCGGCGCCGTTGGCACCGATCAGGCTGATCTTTTGCCCGGCCGGAATGTCGATGCTGATATTGTCGGCCGCAACCACCGCGCCGAAGCGCTTGGCGAGACCCTTGACGGACAAAACCGGCGTCATGTCGCCGATCCTTTCTCGATGGTCGCCGCCACCTGCGAGTTGGCCCCGTGTCCGCGCCGGGCACCGCTCCAGAGCGAGCCGATCCCACGCGGCAGGAATAGGATCACGGCCAGCAGGAAGCTGCCGAGCACCAGCTGCCAGGTGTTAGGCAGATACAGGCTCGAGAACGACCGCACCAGTTCGAGGGTCAGCGATGCGACGAACACCGCCGCGACACTCTGGTTGCCGGCAAGGATGGCGACGAATACGAACTCGCCCGACGTGGTCCAGTAGGCGAACTGCGGGTCGATATGGCGTTGCGCCATCAGGCTAAGCGCGCCGCTGGCACCGGCGAAGATCGCGGCGATGATGAAATTGATGATGACGATGCGGTTGGCGGAAGTGCCGAGATATTCGACGCGCAGGTTGTTGTCGCGCACCGCGAGGCTCACGAGCCCGAGCTGCGAGCGAAACAGGATTGTTGCGAAAATGCCGGCGAGCCCGGTGGTGACCACCGAGACGGCATAGAGCATGAAATCCGCTTCGCGCGGATTGCTGAACACCGCGCTGAACAGGCTCGGGCGGCCGACGTTGAAGCCGTCGGAGCCGCCGAGAATCGTGCTCTTGACCAGGGCGCCGTAGAGCACCATCGACAGCGCCAAGGTCAGCATGCCGAAGAAGATGCCGGTGTAGCGGGCGATCAGCGGGCCGATCACGAGGCCGAGCAGGCCGCCGCACACCGCGCCAATCAGGACCTGTGCCGCGGCATCGGTGACGCCGAAAGTGTTGGCTATGAGTGCGACGCCGTAACCGCCGGCGGCGAAAAACAGACCCTGGCCAAAAGAGATATTGCCGGTGCGACCCAGCACCACGATGCCGAGCGCAATCAGGGCATTGGACGCCGCGACCGTGGCGAGTGACAGCGTCCAGGCCGGAATTACGCGGCCGAACAGCACCGCTGCCGCGACCAGCACGAGCAGGATGGCGGGGTGGGCGCCGCGCGGCATCAGATCCGCCTCGCGACATCTCGGCGAAACAGGCCCTCGGGCCTGAACATCAGCACCGCGGCCATGATGAGATAGATCATGAAGAGCTCGGCCTGAGGTAGCAGATGCACGGACGCCGCCCGTGCCATGCCCACCAGAATTGCGCCGACGGCCGCGCCCTCGACGCTGCCGAGGCCGCCGATCACGACGATTGCGAAGCTCAGGATGATGACCTCGGAGCTCAATCCGGGCTGCACCGAAATCTTGGGTGCGGTGAGCGCCCCCGCCATGGCGGCGAGCAGCGCGCCGAACGCGAACGCCGACGCATAGACGCGGTTGACGCGGACGCCCATGCTGGCGCTCATTTCCTCGTTGTGGATGACCGCCGACACGATCTTTCCTGTCACCGTGCGGTTGAGGCCGAACCAGACCGCGAGACCGGCGGCGACGGAGATCGGGATTAGCACCAGGTCGTAGCCGACATAATAGAGGCCGGCGAATTCGACGTTGCCGAACAGTTCATAGGGCTGCGTGGCATAGATCGGGTTGACGCCCCAGATCAGCTTGGTGATGTCCTCGAGCAGCAGGAACACCGCATAGGTCACCAGCAGCAGGACCACCTCGTCGCGCCCGTAAAACATCTTCAGCAAGCCTCGTTCCAGCAGCAGGCCGACAGCCGAGGCGATCGCCGCGACCGCCAGCAACATCACGACGAATCCGACCGCCGGCGGCAGGCCGCGCGCCGCCACCATGGTGACCGCCGTCGCCGCCAGGTAGGCGCCGAGCGCGTAGAAACTGCCGTGCGCGATGTTGAGGATCTTGAGCACGCCGAACACCAGCGTCAGCCCCAGCGCGACGATGAACAGCCATGAGGCCTGGATCAGGCCGTCAAGAAGGATGGTCAGGGCGAAGTTCATCGATCGATTTGAACCGGTCATTCATCGGGGAGATGTCGGTGGGCAAGGCAGCGGCGCGAAGATCGATCTCCGCGCCGCCCTAGAGGATTATATCTGTCGGACCTCGACGCGGCTTACTGGCACTTCGCACCGGTCATGCCGCCCTTGATCCAGTCGATGGCCTTCACGCCCGGCGGCGGGTTGACGCATTCCGCGGCAAAATAATCGATGTCCACCAAATCGACGCGCTTCTTCTCGGCATTGTACTTGGTTCGGCTGATGGCGATCGGCTGGATCGCCTGATGGCCGTCGCCGTTCTTCATCTGGATCAGGCCGCCCGGGCTCTGCCACTCCGAACCGGTCATCGCCGCGGCGATTTCCTCGGTCGAGGGTTTCTTGCCGCCGTTCTTGGCCATCGCCAGCTCGATTGCGTTCTTCAACCCAAGGATGGACTGGGTGATGCGATAGGCCGCCTGCACCGGATAGACGCCGTTCGCCTTCTCATAGCCCTGAAAGAACCAGTCGTTGAGCAGCGACTTCTGCGACATCAGGCCATAGGCGCCGCGCGCCCCGATGATGACGCCGTCCGGCATCTTGTCGCCAAGCGGCGGCAGCACGTGGTCGGCGGCGCTCAGTACCAACTGGCTGCGCTTGGACAGTCCGCGGGGAACCGATTGCAGGATGAAGGCCTGCAGATCGCCGCCCCACAGGCTCGAATAGACGACGTCCGAGCCGGCGCCGACGAGGGCGGAGATCTCGGTTCCGTACTGGCCGGAGCCGAACTTCGGCAGCAAATCAGCAGTAAGCTTGGCGTTCGGATACAGCTGTCCGGCCGCGCCGACGAAGTCCGCCCGGCTGTCCTGACCCCAGGCATAATCCTGATTGATCGCCGAGAACGTGTCGATCTTGATGTTGTGCGACTTCATGTAGCGAATGAGCGCGACGTTATCCATTGTGGCATGCGCCGCTGTGCGGAACACGTAATTGTACTTGGCTTCCTCGAAGATCCGCGGCGTGCCGCAATCGAACAGCAGCAGCAGCTTTTTCAACTCTTCCGCGATGGGCGCCACGGCTAGGCAATCACCCGAGCTGATATAGCCGATCACCGCATCGACGTTGTCGCGCTGATAGAGATTGCGCAGCTCCTGGACCTGCTTGGTCGCGCCGCCGTTCTCATCGATGATGACGGGTTCGATCTTCATGCCGCCGAAGCCGGCATTCTGATAGGGCGCCGGCGCCGCGGCGGCGTTCAGCTGGTCGATGATGAATTGGCCGCCGTTGCGCGCTGGCACGCCGAAGCTCTCCGCCGCGGGGCCGGACAGGAAGGTGACGATCCCGAGCTTGAATGTGTCCTCGGCAGGCGCCGGGCCAGTCAGCGCGACAAACGCGCCGGAACATGCGGCCAACAGCCCGAACGATCGCCTAATTCGCGACAGGTAATTCATTTTTTTCTCCCAGGTCGCCGGTCCATGCCGGCTTTCGTCAGCGCCCGTTGGTCGGGCATGAGGGGGCCATTATAGACCATCTCGAAGCCCTGACTCTCAAAATATCGGGCACCCTGTTGATCCATTTCAACTAAGAACCATGGGCGCCTGCTCGGGCAGAACGACGGCCCGATGCACGAAGCTCCGAAGCGGCTCCGGGGTGGCATCATACATTTGCCAAATCGCGCCAAGGCCCCCCGATCGAGACAGACTCGTCTTGCGCTTTGAGCCTTTCATGGCGGCAGTGGAGAAATGCCTTAACGGCAAGATAAGCGCATTTACGGTTTTACACTGTCATCCAGCAGGATCCAGGCTTTGACTTTGAGCCCGCGAGCAATGCGCGCAATGTTGTCGATCGAGACATTGCGTTCAGACCGTTCGACCCCGCTGAGGTAGGTGCGGTTGATGCCGCACTCGTGGGCCAAGGCTTCTTGGCTCAGACCGCGCTCCGCCCGAAGGCGACGCATATTCCTAGCCAAAACGTCCCGCAGGGGCCCTTTGTGAGTCCGTTTCACCGGGCCAGTTCGGCGGAATACCGCTTTTAAGGCGACCGCTTTTAAGTTACATTCGTGAATGTCCCGTTATCGGCCATACCTTGGCGACCGCACCCCACACCCAATACACCACCATCAACCTGGGAGACGGCGACAGCGCGACTGACTGATTCTGACCATTCGCATGATCGGCCGGATGCTGATGACGGACTGAGCTGGCCCCGGTTGTCTGAACAAAAATTCCGCGTCGATAAGTGGAGCCTCTGCCGAGGTTAGGCCGCCGCGCGGAGCGGCGGAAGATCGAAGTAGGCTTGATCCGGGGTCATGTCGTCAAGACTCGAATGAGGACGTCGGCCGTTGTAAAAGTCGAGATACCGGCCGATCGAATGTCGCGCCTCGCCGACGGTTTCGTAGGCTCGCAGATAGACCTCCTCGTATTTGACGCTGCGCCACAGCCGTTCGACGAACACATTGTCCCGCCAGGCCCCTTTGCCATCCATGCTGATGGCGATGCCATTGCTGGCGAGCAGGCCGGTGAACGCCGCGCCGGTGAACTGAGAGCCCTGATCGGTGTTGAAGATGTCCGGCTTGCCGTGGCGAGCCAAGGCATCTTCCAGGGTCTCGACGCAGAAGGCCGCCTCCATCGTGATCGACAGCCGCCACGACAGAACACGACGTGTCGCCCAGTCCAGCACCACGGCGAGATAGACGAAGCCGTGCGCCATCGGAATGTACGTGATGTCCATGGCCCAGACCTGGTTCGGCCGCCGGATCTCGATGCCGCGCAGCAGATACGGATAGATCTTGTGGCCGGGCTCGGGCTTGGTGGTGCGCGGACGGCGATAGAGCGCCTCTATCCCCATCCGCCGCATGAGCGTCTTCACATGCCGGCGGCCGATCTTGCACCCCTGCAAAGCCAGCAGGCCTCGCAACATACGCGAACCGGCGAAGGGATACTCCAGGTGCAGCCGATCGAGACGCTGCATGATCTCGAGGTCGGCTGAAGAGACTGGACGCGGCAGATAGTACACGCTGCCGCGACTGACCTTCAAAATCTCTGCCTGCTTGGTGATCGACAGATCGTGCTTACGGTCGATCATCGCTTTGCGCTCAGCAATCCCGCCTTGGTGAGCGCGCCTTCTAAAAAATCGTTCTCCAGCGTCAGCTCCCCGATCTTGGCATGCAGCGACTTCACATCGACCGCGGGCGTGGCCGGCGTCCCGCCCCCCGATCCGAAAATATCAGAGGCGCCGCCCTCAAGCTGTGATTTCCAGGCCGTAATCTGATTGGGGTGAACGTCGAAATGCTCCGCCAGCTGGGCTATCGTCCGATCGCCCTTGATGGCGGCCAGAGCCACCTTCGCCTTGAAGGCCGGTGAGTGGTTCCGCCGGGGTCGTCTGCTCATGGTCTCTCCTGTTCACGGCAATTATCGCCGCTGTCAGGCAGAAATTCCACTTATCGTTCTGTCCAGATTTCCGCGACCGGCTCTGACAGCCTAGTTTACGAAATGTTAGAACGGCTGGCCGATCGCATGACGGTTCTTTTGAAAAGCGATCCCGACAATTGGGAGTTTTACGCGTTACAGGTTTGTCACGCCTTGACGGAGGTAAATTTCGCGGTCGATCCAAGTCTTGCAAGCGCGCGAGCGTTTAGCCGAACCCTCTTTCTAGAGAACAATCTCTACTCGCTCGCGAGAAAATTAATCGAGACCGGGATGGCTCCGGAAGAACTCGGCTGTTCTCCGATTGACCTCATGAATACGCTCTTGCCGAGCGTATACCACGGTGAATGACCCCTTCTTGTAAGTCAGAACCTCCGATATTTACCTGATCCACGCACAGCTTCGCCGACTTTTCGGTCGCACATTGCCTTTGGTCCATCCGCCGCGCGCGGGCGGTGGATGCTTGACGACTATCCGGCCATAGATCCTTGGCTCGACCGGGAGCTAGCCATCGGCCACCAGGCGCGCGCCGAGATGAGCAGCACCGAGGCTATCGCCACCGTGGCCGCCAGCGATTATGGCAGCGATCCGGTCACCACCACACTGGCCGGCCTGTCGGATGTCGAGTCAGTGGTCCAGCACGTCGATCCGAGCTGACGAATGGCAGGTGTGTCAGCTTCAATTCAGGCGACTGATCGTCGAGTGGCTGACATTATACGACCGCGCAATGTCGGTTAAGACCTCTCCCGCCTCCCGGCGAGCAATTGCCTCGCGCCGTTGGTGGCCGGTCAGCTTCGGCTTGCGACCGAGGATAACCCCCCTCGCCTTCGCACGCTCGCGTCCCTCGCCAGTTCGCGTCCGGATCAACTCGCGCTCGAACTCCGCCAGTCCACCTAGCACGGTCAGCATCAATCGACCGTGCGCCGTGGTCGTATCGGCCCAGGCGTCCCGGAGAGATTTGAAACCAGCCCCCTTTTCAGCGATGGTTCCCAGAAGGTTCAGGAGATCGCGCGTCGATCGGGCCAACCGGTCGAGACGGGTGACGACCAAGACATCCCCTTTCGCAAGAACCGACATCAGGCGATTAAGTTGCTTTCGGTCAGACCGAGCCCCACTGATCTTTTCCTGAAATATCTTCTCGCAACCAGCAGTCTTGAGCTCGGCCAATTGAGCCGCCAGAGACTGTCCATCGGTGCTCACCCGCGCGTAGCCGTAAAGCGGCATATCGATCTCCATTTCGCACATATAATATGCACAGCATAAAGCCGCATTTTATATGGGTCAACGGAACGGGCGCCGGAGTTTAAGAAGGGCGGAGTACTTTGTAGCGCGCGTGGCGCGTCGTCCGCTCCCTGACTGCTGTTCACCCAAGAACGGACATGGGCAAGCGTGACCAGTAGGTCCGCTTTGTGCACATCAGCAGACATCGTCCTGATCCACCATCAAACTGCCTTGGTCAGAGCACCGTCGATAATAAGGTTGGTGCCGGAAATACGACTGGCCACCGGGCTGGCCAGAAAGACGGCACCCGCGGCAACCTCCTGCGGGGTGCCCATGCGTCCGGTCGGGTTCAACGACATCGCCGTCTTGTACAGATCGGGCATGCCCTTTTCGATGTTCTGCCAGATGCCGCCTTCGAAATAGGTGTTGCCCGGCGACACCGCATTGACGCGAATGCCTTTGCCGATGAGCTGGTTGCTGAGACCTTTGGCGTAATGGATCAGCGCCGCCTTGAAGGCGCCGTAGGAACCGGCGGCGAAATCGACCTCGAAGCCGGAAACGCTGGAGACGATGACGATCGAGGCGGATTTCGACCTTTCCAGATAGGGCATCGCCGCCGCAACCGAATTGACGGTATGCATCATGTCGGTGCGAAACGATTTCTCCCAGGTCTCGGCCGTGTCGCCGACCGCAAGCGCACTGACATTGCAGACGATGGTGTCGATGCCCCCGAGTTCACCGGCCGCGCCCTCCACCCATTGCTTCAACGCGGCAGGGTCGGCGACATCGACCGCCTTGCCCCACGACTTGACGCCCTTCCCCGCCAACGCCTTCACCACCTTGCCAACCTCCTCGGCATTGCGTGCGCATATGGCGATGTTGGCTCCTTCGGCCGCAAAAAGTTCTGCGATAGCAAGGCCGATGCCCTTGCTTCCCCCGGTAACCAGCACGCTCTTGCCCTTTAATCCGAGATCCATCATCGCCTCCATTGGTGACGCGGGCGGCCTGCACCAGGCAGGCCGCTTGCGGTTGAATCACATCTTCTTCCAGTCACCTGCACCTTCGAACGCCGCGGCGGCCCGATAGATGGTCGCCTCGTCAAAATGTTTGCCGATTAGCATCAGCCCGATCGGCAATCCCTCGCTCATGCCGCAGGGAACGGTCATCGCGGGATGTCCGGTTGCGTCGAACGGCGCCGTATTCGGCACCATCTCGAACGCCCGCTGAATATAGAGTTCACGCGGCGCGTCCGGCGGCGGGATTGGCGTTGCCTTTACCGGCAGCGTCGGCATCAGCAGCAAATCATATTTGGCCAGCGCTTCATCGTAAGCAGCCCCCAGCTTGCGGCTCAGATTCTGCGCCTTGGCATAGAAGTGCCCGCGATAGTGCTTGGTAAAATACTCACCGAGCAGCATCGTGATCTTGAGGCTGTCGGATAACTCGTCGGCACGGTGACGCCAGGACGAATGGGCGTCGAGAAGACCGACATTGTAGAGCCCGCGCCAGTTGGTGCCCATGCCGTTGCCCTTCATCATGAATTCCGTCGCCCCTTCCGCGGCGATCGGCAGCCAGATGGCGGGCCCCAACAGATGCATCGGCACCGAGATTTCATCGACGGTGGCGCCGAGTTTCCTGAACAGCGCGGCGCCCGCCATGACCTTGGCGTCAACGTCGCGCTCGGAGTTCGGCAGTCCGAAACCTTCCTTGACGATGCCGATGCGCAGACCTTTGACGCCACCCGCCATCGCCTGCGTATAGTCAGTCGTCTTCGGGGCATATTGCCGGGGATCGAGACCATCGGCACCGGCGATTACTTCGAGCAGCAGCGCATTGTCGCGAACCGTGCTGGTCATCGGGCCGGTATGGTCGAGCGTGATTTCGATCGGCATTATACCGGTATAGGGAACGAGACCATGCGTTCCCTTCATTCCATAAAGGCCACAAAACGACGATGGCATGCGGATCGAGCCGCCCTGGTCGCCACCGATCGCCATATCGACCTCGCCCGTTGCGACCACGACGCCGCTACCTGAGGACGACCCGCCGGCCGAGTGCCCCATCTTGTAGGGATTGTGGACCGGCCCCTTGGCGCCGGTGTGGCTGCCGCCGGAGAAGCAGAAATATTCGCAGTGAGTCTTGCCCACGATGGTGCCACCGGCATCCAGGATGCGGGTCACGATCGTCGCATCCATGTTGGGAATATAGCCTTCGAGCGTCGACGCCCCGTTCATCATCGGCACGCCGGCGAGACAGATATTGTCCTTCAGCGCGATCGTCTTGCCCGCGAGCTTGCCGCTGGCCGCGCCCTTGATCGTCGTCTTGACGTACCAGGCGTTGTATTTGTTCTCTTCACCGTCCGGATGATAGCCCGGCAAACGCGGATACTTCACTGCCGGAATGTAGTCCGGCATGGCATCGACCGCCTCATAGGCAGCGTAATTTGCCTGCATCAGCGCGTCGTAGGATTTGAGCTCTTCGTCGCCCATCCGCATGCCGAGGCCTTCGGCGACGCTGCGCAATTGATCGAGAGTGGGTCTTCTGACGGCCATGGCTTGTTCTCCCTGTGATACCTGCCCGCTGGATCGGGCTAGGTGGTGATTCCGATGAATTCTCCGACAAGGCTTGGATCGCCGAGATTGCCCGGCTGCACTTCTCGGGTGATGGCGCCTTTCTGAATGATGAGGATCCGCTGCGAGAGCGCGGCGATGAAGTCGAGATTCTGCTCGACCAGGATCATGGTCAGCCCGCTGCTCGCGCGCAGCCGCTGCAAGGTCTCGACGATCTCGTCGATAATCGAAGGCTGGATCCCCTCGGTGGGCTCGTCGAGAAGCACAAGACGCGGCTTGCCGCAGAGGCAGCGCGCCATCGCTAGCAGCTGCTGCTCACCGCCCGACAGCGCGCCGCCGAGACGCTCGAGCAGCGGTTTGAGGCGGGGAAAATGCTCCAGCACCTCCGCGATCGTGTCGAGCTCGCCGCCGCCTTGCTTGCTGCACCCCATGCGCAGATTGTCGCTGACCGTGAGCGCCGGAAAGATTTCGCGACCCTGCGGCACGTAGCCGAGCCCCAACCGCGCGCGGCGATAGGGTTCGAGTGCAGTCATGTCGTCGCCGGCAAACTGAACCCGCCCGCCGGTCGCCGGCAAAAAACCCATCAACGCCTTGAGCAGCGTCGTCTTGCCCATGCCGTTATGCCCGAGGATACCGATGAACTCGCCCTCGTTGACGGTGAAGCTGACCCCGTTGAGGATCGGAATGCGGCCGTAGCCCGTTCGCAGGCCTCGTACATCGAGCATCATGCGGCTGCCTGTTTTCCGAGATAGATGTCGCGCACCAGCGGGTTGCGCAGGATATTCTCCACCGCATCCTCCACCAGCACGCTGCCCTGATTGAACACCGTTACCTGCTTGGCGATCATGCGGATAAACTGCATGTCGTGCTCGACGACGATGAGCGCCTTGCTGCGATTGATCTCGCGCACGAGTTCGGCAGTCTTGTGGACCTCCTCATGCGTCATGCCGGCAGCGGGTTCGTCCAGCAGGATCAATTCGGGATCGGTCGACAGCACGATGCCGAGCTCGACCCATTGCCGCTGGCCGTGGGCGAGCTGGCCGACCAGTCGATCGGCGGCGCCCGTCAGCCCGATACGCTCAAGCATTTCGTCGACCACGCCATCGGCGCGCGCCCCGGAATGAATCCGGTTCGCCGAGAGCCAGATATTTTCGCGCACGGATAGACCATCGAAGACGTTCGGCACCTGGGTCTTGATGCCGATGCCGAGACGCGCGATCTGATGGGCATGGGCATGGGAGATATCCTGACCGCGAAAGCGCACCTCGCCCTCGCTCGGCTCAAGCTGCCCGGTGAGCATTTTGAAGAACGTGCTTTTTCCCGCGCCGTTGGGGCCGATCAGGCAACGCAACTCGCCTTCGGCCAGTGAGAAGTTGACGTTGCGCACCGCCTTGACGCCGCCGAAATGCATGCTGAGATCGCGGGTTTCCAGAAGCGGCGCTGCCATCATCCCTCCTCCGCCTGCTTCGGCTTCAGGCCCGTTGCCGGACGCCGCGTGCGCGCTCGCAGCAATGCTTGTCCCCAATCGCCGAGCGTCGGCACCAGCCCTTTCGGCACCAGCAGGACGAACGCGATCAGGATTATTCCAAGGATGAACGGGGCGTTGGCCAGCAGCTTGGTCCACCAATCCGAACCGCTCGGCTGGTTCGCGCCCAGCGCGGTCGTGAGCCACTGAATGCCGATGCAGCCGACGATCGGGCCGACCAGCGTGCCACGGCCGCCGACAATCACCCAAATGATGATCTGCGCGGACTGCGCCAGTCCGAAGATTGTCGGACTCACGAACGCGCCCCAGTTGGCGAACAGGCAACCGGCGAAGCCGGCAAGCGCTCCGCCGATGGTAAAGGTCGCAAGCTTGTAGGCCCGGGGATCGTATCCCAGCAATTCAGCCCGCCGCTCGTTTTCGCGGATGCCGACGATGATGCGACCGAAGCGGCTTGCCAAGAGCCACCGCAACCCGAAATAGGTCGCAAGCAGCGCCCCCGTCGCCAGATAGAACATGCCTTCGAGGTCGACCACCCAGGCCTTATTGCCGGGGATATTCAGCGGCGGGATTCCGGGAATGCCGTTGAAACCGCCGAGCCGCGCCGCGCCGATGCGGAATTCCGGGCCCGCCGTGGAATTCACCGAGTTGAACAGGATCAGCGTCACCGTCAGCGTAATGACGCCGAGATAGACGTCGCTGATGCGCCCGTAGAACATGAAATATCCGAGCAGCGCGGCAAACACCGCCGGTAGCGCAATCGCCAGCAACAGCGGCATCGTGCTCTCGCCGATATTGAACATCGCGATCGCATAGGTGTAGGCGCCGAGCCCGAAGAAGGCGGCCTGGCCGAAGCAAAGAATGCCGCCATACCCCCAGATCAGCGCGAGGCTAAGCGCCAGGATCGCCATGATCATGTAAATCGTGAGTTCGAGAACGACATCGAGTTCGGCAAAGCGCGGCGTCAGGACCAGGAAGGCGGCGCCGACGATGCCGACCAGCGCAAGTCCGAGATAATTGAGGGTGCGGTCGGTCACAGGCCTCTCCGGAAGAAGCGGCCGGTGATGCCCTGCGGCAGCAGGCGGATCAGGACGATCGCGGCTGCCAGCAACGCCACCTCGCCGAACACCGGCGTCGTGGCGAAGGTGGCGAGCTGATTGATGGTGCCGAACAATGTGGATGCGGAAACCGTTCCACTGAGAATGGCGGCGCCGCCTCCGATCACGGTGATGAAGGATTTGGCCACATAGGCGACGCCGATGGTCGGAAAAACACCGGAGACCGGCGCCAGTACCGCCCCGGCCAACCCCGACAAGGCCGCGCCGATCCCGAACGTGACGGCATAGACACGCGGCGGATTGACGCCCAGCGCCGCCGCCATATTGGCGTTCTGCATGGTGCCGCGGGCGATCAGGCCGAGGCGTGTTCCGCGCAGCACGACCAAGATGCCAAACAACACGACCGCCGCCACGCCGATGACGAACAGCGTATATCCGCTGGTGCGATAGGCGCCAATCTGAAAACTGCCAAGCGGCGCTGAGATGCCGACCGTGGTGTTGCCGAAGATTGCCGTCGTCAATCCCACCAGAAACAGGCTGAGGCCCCAGGTCGCGAGCATCGTGTCGATCATGCGGCCGTACAGAAAACGGATAATCGTCCGCTCGACGATGACGCCGATGATGCCGACCACAACGGGCGCCACCACCAGCATCGAAATCCAGATGTTGACGCCGCGGCTGGTCGCGACGATCGCCGCATAGCCGCCGAGCATCAGAAACTCACCATGTGCGAGGTTGATGACCCGCATCATGCCGAAGATAATCGCCAGCCCGACGCTGATCAGCGCCAGGCTGGCTATCGCATAAAGCACCTGGATCGCCAGGAGAATAACGAGATCCACGTTCACCATTCCCAATTAAGCTTTGAGGCCAACCGGCCTCAGATCTTGATCACATATTGCTGGTTATCGTTCGGGTTCTTGATGAGATTGCACACCGCAGCGGTGTCGGACGGCTTTTGCTGCGCGAAATCCTCCAGCACGTTGAGCTTCTTGTCGTTGACCTCGGCGATGTGGACGTCGAGTACGCAATGATGGGTCGGAGGATCGATCGTGACCTTTCCGGAGGGCGCATCGATGCTGATTCCGGTTTCAATCGCCTCGATGACCTTCAGCCGGTCGACACTCCCGGCCTTCTTGACCGCCTCGGCCCACAATCGGAACCCCTGATAGGTTCCCATCGCAAGCTCCGTAATATTCGGATAATCGGCGCCGAAGCGCTTCTGGAACGCTGCAACGAAGGCTGCGTTGACCGGATTCTTCAGGTCCTGGAAGTAATTGTAGCAAATCAGCATGCCGTTGCACTCGTCGGGCGACAACACGATGTGCTCGTTGCCGACGGCGAACGTGGTCGATGCCATCGGAATGCTCTTGCGCATGCCGGCCGCCGCCCATTGGCGATAGAAGGAGATATGCGCGCCGCCGACGAGCGCCGACCACACGAAGTCAGGCTTCGCCGCCTGGATCTTTGAAATGGTCGGGCCGAAATTGGTCACGTCAAGCGGGAAGAAGTCGATCGACGGCACTTCGCCGCCATTTTCGGTGACGTATTTCTTCACCCATTGCGAGGTGATCTGGCCGTAGTTGTAGTCAGCAGCAATGACATAGACCTTCTTGCCCCACTTCTTCATGGCGTAGGGCACGAGCTTTTCCACGGTCTGCGCCGGCGTGACGCCGGTATCGAACTGGTTGCGGTCGCAGACGCCGCCTTCATATTGCGTGTTGTAGAAATAAAGCGTCTTGAAACGGTCGAGCACCGGCCGGATCACTTCTCGCGAGGCCGAGGTGATGCCGCCATGCACGACGGCGACCTTGTCCTTCAGCGCCGCCTGCTGGGCAAACTGCGTGTAAAGCTGCATGTTCGACTGCGGATCGTAATTGATCAGCTTGATCTGCCGTCCAAGCAGGCCACCGGCCGCATTGGCCTCCTCGACCGCGAGCGTCAGCGCATCGACCATCGGCTTGCCGTAGATGTCAAGCCCGCCCGAGAGATCGTGGATGCTGGCGACGCCGATCGGATCTTCCGCCCAGGCGGGAGAAGAAAACGCGCCGGCAGCAGCGGCAGCGGCCGTACCCCGTAAAAACCTTCTGCGATCAACTTTCATTACAGTCCTCCGTTGTTGCCGATACGTCATGAGACCAAATATTTCTTCAAAATCGACGCGCCCATCGTATATTTCGGATCGACCATGTTTCCGAGCCGGATGCGTCCGGCCTGGCTCAGCAGCATGTAAGCGTCGATCTCGTCGAAGCCGTATTCGGCGCTCATCCAGCGCACCAGTTCGCGGTAGGCGATGCGCGCCGCATCTTCCAGCGGTCGGGCGCTGCCTATCGTCATCAGAAAGTTTTCCGTCTCGAGCCGCGGCCAAGCAAAGCTCCAGCCCTTGATGACGTCGATCTGGAACGTGACGGTGGCGCGTTGCTCAATCGCGACGCCCGATAATTCGCCGTCGCCCTGGCATGCATGGCAATCGCCGACATAGAGCAACCCGCCTTTGACATGCACGGGAAAATACAGGATCGCGCCTGGCGCGACGTCCGGCAGATCCATGTTGCCGCCGTGGTAGTCCGGCTGCAGCGACGAGATGGCCTCGATCTCGGGTGAAACCCCGATGGTGCCGATGAACGGCTCATAAGGCAGGGTAATCTTGTCGTTCCAGCGAACGCCGTTCTTGTCGACATGCATCTTCCTCACCCGCTCCGGCAGCGGCGGGTTGAGCAAGGCGGTGGACGCGGTCCCGACCAGGCCGCCGAATTCCGGGATGATGCAGGTGGTGCCCGCGGGCTGCGCGCCCCGGGTCTCAACCGCCTGAATATGGACGGCTAGGCAATCATCTTTCTCTATGCCGTTGACGGCGATCGGACCGCATTGCGGATTGAGAAACGGAAACCGCAATTTCGCGGTCGGGCTGTCCTTTTCGCTGGTGATGACGCCGCCAAAGGCATCCTCGGTTTCCACCGCGACGACATCGCCTGGATTGATCGTGAGCACCGGCTTGGCATAGGGGCCGTAGACATAATGGAAGTCGCCCTGCGCCGCGATGGTCAACTCGTGACGTTTGCCGGCCTCGCCGCAGGCGAGCCCGCGCTTTGCCATGATCGAGGTTTTCAGCCAGGGCTTGTCGGTCATCGCAATCTCCTCAATCGCCGAGTGAAGGATGGCGGCGGTGCCATTCGGTGACCCGCTGGTACGCATCGCCGGCGGCGATCAGGCGGGCTTCGTCGAAATGGCGGCCGATAAACTGGAATGCGACCGGGCCGCCCGTCTCCGTAAAGCCGCCGGGCAGCGTGATGGACGGGCTTCCGGTCATGTCGAACGGACAGCTGAAACGCAGCAGGCCGGTGATCAATTCCAGATTCGCGCCAAGCGTCGCCATTTTGGAGAGCGTCGGCGCGGCGAACGTCTGAGCGGGAACGGCCAGGAGAGCAACCTTTTCGAACAGCGCCCTGACCAATCCCCTGAATGTTTCACGGCGCAGGACGATCTTCTGATAGTCGGTCCCGGATTGCTTCAGACCGAGTTCGATCAAGCCGGCGAGCGACGGGCCATATTCCGACTTTCGTGACGGATAGGTGGCCTCATGCGCGACCGCGGTCTCGACGCCGCACAACGGAAACCAGTCGGCGATCACCGCGCTCGGGTCGGGAAAGACGATGTCCTGAATTTCCGCCCCGAGATCGACGGCAACGCGCAAGGCGTCCTGGAATATTTTCTTGGTAACGGCATCGACACCTTCGCTGGTCCAGCGCGGATCGACGCCAATTCTTGTCCCTCGCAGGCTGCCGTTCAGGTTCGCCAGATAATCCGGCACCGGCTCCAGCACCGCCGTCTGGTCTTTCGGATCGGCGCCCGCGATCGCGCCGAGCATTGCGCCGCAATCAACCGCACTGCGCGCCATCGGGCCGATATGGTCGAGCGTCGCGGCGAGTTCGAACACGCCGTGGCGGCTGACGCGCCCCCAGGTCGGCTTCAAGCCGGTTACACCGTTGGCCGCGGACGGAAAGCGGATCGAGCCGCCGGTATCGGACCCCAGCGAGCCGTAACAGAGCCCCGCGGCCGTCGCGACGCCGGACCCACTTGAAGACGAGCCGGTCCAGAGCGTTGCATCCCAGGGGTTGCGCGGCGGCTCGATGTCCGGATGGTGGTCGGAGTACGCGCCCTCGGTCAATTGCAGTTTGCCGAGGATGATCGCGCCGGCCTGTTTGAGCTTGGCGACGACGGTCGCATCTTCGCTCGGGCGGTTGTCGCGATAAATCTTCATGCCGGCCGCGGTCGGCGCGTCTTTCGTCCAGCACAGATCCTTGACGGCGATCGGCACGCCGTGAAGGGGCCCCCTCACTTTGCCCGTTGCGATTTCCCTGTCAGCGGCCTGCGCCTGCTCAAGGGCCGATGCGGCCATGACATGGGCGTAACTTTTCAGTCTGCCATCGAGGCGCCTGACCCGATCCAGCTGGGCTTGTGTTGCCTCCACGGCTGACAGCTCGCGTTTCCAGATGCGCTTTCCAACCTCGACCAATCCCGAATAGTGCAGATCGCGCGACGTCATCGTGTGGCTGCCTCGTCCTGTGCTAGTTCAGCTTCCAATCGCCGCCGGCTTCGATCGCCGACGCCAGTTTTATCAGCGTTGTTTCCTCGAAATGGCGCCCGACTATCATCAAGCCGACCGGCAAACCATTGACGCGGCCGCATGGTACGGTGAAAGCGGGATGGCCGGACACGTCGAACGAGCAGGTATTCGCCTGCATGTTGAGCGCGGTATCGATCGCGATGCCGAGAGGCGCATCGGCCGGCGGGATCAGGCTCGCCGTAAAAGGAATCGTCGGCATCGCCAGCACGTCGAATTTCTCGAGCGCTTCGTCATAGGCGCGGCGCAGCAACCCCCGCAGGTTCTGCGCCTTCGAATGATAGCGTCCGTGATAATGGCGGTGCATGTATTCGCCGAGCATCAGCACCAACTTCACGGTCGGCGACACGTCGTTGATCCGCGTTCCCATGCCGCGGGCAAAGGCTTCCTGCATCGAAAGCGGATAGTAGCCGTGGATGTTGTTACCGACGCCATAGCCCTTCAGCATCATCTCGGCCGCGCCTTCGAGGATGATGCCGCTCCAGACATGGGGCCCGTCGAGATGCCAGGGCAGCGAAATCTCCTCGCTTTCGACGCCGGCCTTTGCCAGCGCCGCAATCGTCTGCCGCACCTTTTCGTTGACCGCGGGATCACTTTCCGGATGGCCAAATCCCTCGCGCAGAATGCCCACCCGCAGTCCGTTCACGGGTTTGCCGACCGCCCCCATATAGTCTCCGGTGCGCGCGGCGATCGTCCTCGTATCCCAGCCATCATGGCCGGCGATGACCGTCAGCAGGCGCGCGACATCTTCGACCGACGCGCACATCGGACCGCAATGATCGACGGAATAGCTGATCGGCATCGAGCCCGTCGTTGGCACCAGCCCCCAGGTCGGCTTCAGACCATACACTCCGCACCAGCTCGACGGCGTCCGGATCGATCCACCCTGATCTCCGCCCAGCGCCATCGGCACTTCACCCGCCGCCACAAGCGCAGCGCTTCCACCAGATGAGCCGCCGGCACTATGGGCAGGATTATGCGGATTGCGTATCACGCCGCCCGCGCAGGTATGGCTTGCACCGGAGAAGCAGAGATCCTCGCAGGCCGCCTTGCCCGCAATCCTACCGCCCGCTTCGAGAATTCGCGTCACAACCGTGGCGTCCAGTTCCGGGACGTAACCTTCGAGCAGCGCGGAGCCATTCATCATCGGGACGCCCGCGACGCAGATATTGTCCTTGATAGCGACCTTCTTGCCGCTCAGCAGCCCTTCAGCGCCGGTGCGGATATCTGTCTTCCAATACCAGGCGCCGTACGGATTCTCCGATGCCGGGGGCCGATACCCCGGTGAACGCGGCGCAACTGGCGCCAAGGCGGGCGGGACCAATTCGTCAAGCCGGCCGTAAGAGGCCAAAGGGCCTTTGAAGGCCTGCTGAAAAGCCGCGACCTCGTCGGCGCTAAGGACGAGACCGAAATCGGACCCGAGGTCGTCGATCTGTTCCAACGTCGGAAGGCGAACTGCCATGCTCCACCCACTTCTTGTCTTTTGGAAGACAAACGAAAAAAGCCACCCGCGGCCTGAAAAGGCCCCGAATGGCATCAATGCCGCTGCTATCAATTGTCGTGTCGGTTTACGCGGCAAAACGAAACGTGCAGATCATCACCCAGACATCATCGGCTGGGCGAGAACTGTTTCGCCATGCACGTATTCACGTACCATATGATTGTGTCCGAGCGTCGGCCGTCTTGTCAATGAGACGCCGGCACCTTTTTTATGCATGGTGCGGCACAAATGACGTGCAACGCGCTTTTGATAATACAGGATCGCGATGATATCATTTGCCGTCAGCCGCTCCGAGCCTCACTGATGAAAAAGCCGTCGATCCCTCTCGGCCTCGTGTTCTCCCAATCGGGACCTTACGCCATGATGGCGGGCGAGATGCTGAAGAGCGCGTGGATGGCGATCGACGAAGTCAATCAAAGCCATGAGTTCGATTTCACATTCGCCGCCCATCTGCGCGATCCCGGCGGCGTCGTCGCCGCTTATCATGACGCATGCGCCGATTTAATTCGCCAAGAACAAGTCGAGCATATCGTCGGTTGCTACACGTCGGCTTCGCGCAAACAGGTCATTCCCATCGTCGAGCGCACCGAACGGCTGCTTTGGCATCCGGCGAGGTATGAGGGTTTTGAAAGCAGCGACAATGTCATCTATGTCGGAGCAGCGCCCAATCACAACGTGGTGCCGCTGGTGCGGCACATGCTGGATCACATCTCCAGCGACGTGTTCTGCATCGGGTCCAACTACGTCTGGACCTGGGAAACCAACCGGGTCATTCGCGAGATCGTAACCAGCGCGGGCGGCCGCATCCTTGCCGAACGCCTGCTGGAGCTCGGCGAGACCGCCGTCGATCATATCGTGCGGGAAATCATCGACCGGAAGCCGCCGGTGGTGTTCAACACACTGGTCGGCGAATCCAGCTACGCCTTCGTTCGTGCGCTGCATGAAGCGACGACGCGCGCGAGGCTGACGATCCCGATGCTGAGCTGCAGCCTCTGCGAGCCGGAACTCAAGCTGATCGGGCCCGCAGCCTCGGTCGGATGCATCACATCGTCGGCCTATTTCGAGAGCATCGACCGGCCCCAGAACCGTGCTTTTGTCGCCCGGTGGAGGGCCCGCCACGGCACGGACAGCAACCCTTCCGTCGACGGGCAATCGACTTACGTCTGCGTCATGCTGCTGGCGCGCGCCATTCGCCGCGCCGGCACCACGGATGTTGCCGCCGTCCGGCGCGCTGCAGCAAATCACCGCTACGAATCCCCGCAGGGCCCGGTTTGGGTCGACCCCGACAATAACCACTGCTTCCTGACGCCCCGTTTGGCACGCTCCGTGCCTGGATGTCAGTTCGAGATCTTCTGGGAGGCAGAGGCCCCCGAGCGCCCCGACCCCTATCTTTCGAACCTCGACCTGGCGACGATTGGCATGAGACCGGAGAAAAGCAATGATACGATGCCGAAGCGGGCAAACCATTTGCGTGTCGTGAAATGACTAAGCCCTCGCCCTTCTCTGTTCGCGGCCGTCGCGTTCTCATGGTGATGAGAGATGAACGCGAAATCTTGACCATGCGCCGGCAGTTCAACCGCCTGGGCATGGCGGTTACGGAGCATGATCCGGCCGAAGCGCCGCCGCCCGGCGACGCCGTCGATGTTATCGTGATGGATGGGGACAGCATTCCCATCAAATGCGATACGGCCGCGGCGTGGAGGATCGGCGCGCCTATCATCGCGCTGATTGGAACGGAGACGCCCAGCCGCCTGAAATGGCTGCTCGATCTGCAGCCGGCGTCGTTTCTCGTCAAACCGCTGCGTTCGGCCGGACTCTACACCGCACTGGTGGTGGCGTTCGACGCCGCCCAGCGAAGAACTAACGAAGCCGCCCACGTCGAAAGACTGGAAGGCCGTGTTCGTTCCCGGCGAGTGGTATTCGCAGCCGTTCTGCAGATTATGCGCGGCCACGGTCTCTCCGAAACCGAAGCCTTCGCGCTCATTCGGCAGACGGCGATGCGGCATCGCACGACGGTCGAGCAATTGAGCGCGGAAATCGTTGCGGTCGGTGGCATGCCGAACCGTACGACGCGAACCGCGTAATCCTAGCGCCTAAGCGAGATCGCTCACCCGCTGCACGCTCGCGGCCGCCATCCCCGTCCATGCCGCGTCGAGCGAGCCTGCGAGATCGATGGCCCTGCAGGCGGGTTCGATCAGCACCGTGTCGAAACCGAGCTGTCGCGCGTCCACAGCGGAGTAGTAGACGCAAAAATCCGTCGCAAGCCCGGCGATGAAGATTCGCTTCAAGCCGCGTTCGCCCAGATAGCCTGCCAGACCCGTGGGAGTGCGCCGGTCGTACTCATAGAATGCCGAATAGGAATCGATCGCCGGCCGGAAGCCTTTGCGGACGACAAGCTCCGCCCGATGTGTCTCCAACTCCGGATGAAAGGCCGAGCCCGACCTGCCCTGGATACAATGATCGGGCCACAGCGTTTGCTGGCCATAAGGCATCTCGATGGTCCCAAATGGTGCCGAGCCCGGATGCGAGGATGCAAACGAGCTATGGCCGGCCGGATGCCAGTCCTGGGTCAGCGCGACATGGCTGAAGCGCCCGGCAAGGCGATTGATGACCGGCATAATGGCATCGCCGTCCGCAACCGCAAGCGCGCCGCCGGCGCAGAAATCGCTCTGGACGTCAATCACCAACAGTAGATCGTCGTCCCCTGGCTGGATAGGCATTTTGAGCCCGCGTTAGTGTTAGCCACCGGACCTTAGTCTAACGCGCGTGCGCGATCGAAGGACATTGCCCGGCACAATCAGCATGTCCGCTAGGTGCCGATAGCGTTGCAAAAGTCTTTTTGGGCCACCGAACACAAATTTTGAGAGCCACTGATGCGGCTACACGAAAATTATGTGGGGGAGTCATCAGCGAACGATGAACTTCCCCATGACTTCAGTGGTGGGCCTGAGGGTACATCGAACAGGGATTGCCGTTCGTTTCGTCGTTTGGCGGGAAATTGGCGGTGCAACAATTTCGGAGTTTTGCAACACTATTTGCCAGAAACAGACATCGCCGGTCGCGAGAACAATGAAAGAGGCAACTGAGGCTGTATTTACTCTTTCTGACCCAACAATTTGCCGGTTGACCGGTCGATGAAGTGTACCCGAGTGCAGGCCGGACAGGTGACGCCTTCGTAAGTGCAACGCTTCTCGTCGGGTTGCAGCGGCTCGTCAGCCAGCCAATGCTGGACTTTCAAGGCCGTCTGAGGGCATCTGAAAATCACGTTGGTCATGAGGGCCAATAATGGCCCTACGCCGCGGTTCCGTTTTGATCCTTCGCAAGTCGCCGTCAGTTCGGGTCACTTCCGCTTTGCCCCCGAAAGCGGACTTGAATTGACGCTGGTGCAATGTCCGTTTCGTGCCAGAACCGGAAGTCGGTAACGCAATGAGCAATCACATCACGCGTGGAAGAGCGGGCACACCAAGTGGCATGCCCGCAGTTTCGAAGGACCTTGCCCGCCTAGTCTTTGGCTTTGGCGAGTGCGTGCTGGATGACCTGATGGTCATCGCTCGTCAACTGCGTCGGCCCTAGGAGTCCGTCCAGATAGGTGCTGCGACGGGCATTTATTGGCATGTTAGCCGGCTCAGGCAGCCTTTGCGAGGGTGAACAGCTTCAGGAGGTTGTGGGCGGTGCAGATCATGGCCCACTCGGCACGCACTTTTTCGACACCCCGCAACAGGAACTGGCGGAAGCCGCGCGCCTGTTTGATCTGTCCGAACACCGGTTCGACCACTTGCTTTCTCAATCGGTAGGGCGTTTCGAAGCCGCCATCGTCGATCTTCTTTCGCATCCGTTGGGTCAGCGGTCCGCCGATTTTTCCGTTCGCGGCTGTCGGGTGCTTGGCGCGTCCAGGCGCGACATAGCCGTCAACGCGATGTGCTTCGAGCGCTTCGAGATTGGATTCGCTGCAGTAGCCGGAGTCCGCTGAGGCCTGCTCCGGCGTGCGGCCGAGATTGTTCTCGATGGCCTCGATCAGGGGCACCAGCTGGCCCTGATCGTTGCCGCACTGCGTCAGTTCGTGCGCGACAATGATCTGGGCGCCTGCGTCGACGGCGGCCTGTGCATTATAGGCCTGAACGAAGCCATCCTTCGACTTCATGATGCGGCTTTCCGGATCGGTGAAGTTGCGTTGCGACTTGGGATCAGGCTGGTCCGATGCCGGCGCCGCCGGTTTGCCCGGCTTCTTGCGGCCTTCGGCTTGGCGCTGCTGTTCCTTTTCGGCCTCGATGCGACGCTCTTCCTCCGCGGCCAGCCTGGCGTCGGCCTCCAGCGCCGCCATCGCCTGCTGGATCTTCGCCAGCCGCTTCTCCTTGTCGCCAGCCCAATCCGGCAGCTCGTCGCCGCGTTTGTCTTTGCCGAAAGTCTCGTCCTCCTGAGCATCCGCCGCCTCAGCGGCCGCCAGCATGCGAGCGACCTCGGCTTTCAATTCCGCCTCGCGTTTCTTCATGCGCTCATAACTCATCGCTTTATGTTTCGACGCGTTCGCTTTGATCTTCGTGCCATCAAGCGCGACATGGCCGAGTTTGACCAGCCCTGCCGTCTCGCACAACTTCAGAACCTGCAGGAACAGTGCGCCGAGCGCCTTCAAATGCCGCTTGCGGAAGTCGCTGATCGTGCGAAAATCCGGCGGATCGAGCGCGACAATCATTACAAAATCATTCCGTTCGCGGCAGGCCTTCGCGATCCGCCGCGATGAATACAGCCCACTCGCATAGCCGTGCAGCACAAGCGCCACCATCATGCGCGGGTCGAACGGCGGCTGCCCGAGCCCGCTCACATAGCTGCCCGTGATCTCCTTGAGATCGAGGCTCTCCCGCACCAGTTCAACGATAAACCGCGAGACATGGCCTTTCGGCACGAAGTCCTGCACATTCGGCGGCAGAAGCAGCGTCTGATCGATATTCCAGGGGCGAAAATACTTGCTCATCGCCCAAGGTTGAATCAGACTCGCTCAGAATTGAACAGCCACTATTCGGACAGGCTCCTAGCATGAAGGTCAGCTTGTTGAGCTTGCCAGTGAAGCGGAACGGCACTTGGTAATCCACGTCATCCACTGGCGTGCGGGTATCCACGCCGACGTCGAAGGTCTCATCCACGGTCATGAGGAACGGGATCGTGAAACCGAAGGTGGCCAACTCCAAGGCGAACAAGGCCGAGGCGGACCATGGTCTGGCCGCTCTACGGCTATCGGGCGCATCGATTCGGTGCTTTTTGGCAGGGAGCACGACCAGGAAATAGCATCGCTCCTGCACACCTTGCCGAGTTCCGTCTTGCTGCCTTTGTGAAGATTTCGCACCTCACTCGATCTAAACCCATCCCGCGCTAAGAGCGCGCGCGAAGGATTGTGACCCGCGTTTCGTCGATAAAGCTCTTCTCGTCCTGACCGGCTTGACGGAATAGATTGCGTTCGACCACGAGCGCGCGTCCTTGGATCGATTTCGTGCATCTCTCCTTGACGTAGATGCCGCCGACGGGTTGTTCGCCGGCTTCGGGCTGGGCCTGCGTACAGGCCCACCCGTCGGGGCCATAGCGGGCTTTCACCTGCGGGCCAAACAGGAAAGCCTTCTTGCGAAGATAGAGTCTTGCCTTTGGATCGGTCTCGATCTTGAGGCCGGCGACCGTGCCGGCGTTGTCGATCAGCGCCGTCAGGATGGCCGGATGACCCGCCACAACGGTGCCATTCCGGCTGGTTGCCGGATCGTAGCCAAACCGGAGCGCCCGCAGCCCGTCGGTGCCTGCGGGACAGTCGCGCCAGTCCGACCAGGCCGAAAGCTTGCGCTCAGCATCGGCCGCGCAAAAAAAGTCCGCGTAGCCAGCGGACGGAAGGTCGGCGACCGCTATTCCTATTCTGATGTCGCGCAGGTCGTTGCCGGAGAAATCCTGTGCGGCAGCTTGTTGCAATGCCGCCAGCAGAACGCCGCCCGCCACCATCGCCAGTCTGCTCCAGGGTCTCATTTCGATTGCCCCGAATTCGTTGTTTGGGTGACGGTCGGCTGCTCCGCCTTGTAGACATCGCAGACCCGCGATGCATCGCCGAAGAAGTCGACGCATTCGCTGTAGTTCGGTTCCCCTTTGCCCTTGACATGGGCGAGGACGTAATCCGCCACGGCTTCCGCATCGCTGGGACGCAGGAACGTGTTGGCCTCCGGTGGCATCTGACTGCCGACGTCCTCGCGATTCATGCCGTAGCATTTGACGCTGTCATAGGCGCCGCGTGTAAAGAATGGCATGCCGGTTCCAGGCCTGCCGCATCCCACGGTTTCGATGATTTGTTCGCGCGTCAACTCGGTCTTGCGCAACGACAGTGCATCGCCGCCATAGCCACCGCCGCCATTGCCGTGCCACTTGTGGCAGCCAACGCAGTTGGCGCGCTTGAAGACGGCCTTGCCGAGATCGGTAGGATCCGCCGACTGCGCGGCGGCGCTTGCCGTCATCGCCGCAGATGCGACGATGACGAACGCAAGGATGGCTCCCGCAGGAGGCCAGTTGTGTCGTGTCATTGTGCCTTGCCTGGCTGTGGAAGAGTGCGGGCGCAGAGGGTGCAAAATCCGATGCGCCCGCTCGCGATGCGTCAGAGCGCGAAAACGTAGAGCATCGATCCCGGCTGCATCCGCTTCAGCTCCGGCGTGGAGTCGATGAACCACTTGTCCCAGGCGCCGCCCAGCCCGACGAGGATCGCAACATATTGCTTGCCGTCGACGGAGAAAGTCATCGGAGGGGCGTTCACGCCGCCGCCCGTGTTGAACTCCCAGAGTTTTTCCAACGACTTAGCATCAAGCGCCGTTACTTCGCCCGAGGGCTGACCAGAGAATACCAGATCGGGGGTAGCGAGAACGCCGCCCAGATTCGGGAATGGCGTTTCAAACTTGCCTGCGACCTTGCCGGTCGTCACGTCGATCGCCGTGACGCTGCCCGTGATGCGAACCGGCTGGCTCGGGCCGCCGCCTGTCCAGAACTCCCGCGGCTTCAGCTTTTCCGGCGTCATCACCTCGACTTTGATGCGATTGCAGCTCTCGATCACGGGAATGTACCAGAGCTTCAGATCCGGATTGTAGGCCGTCGGCGGCCAATTCTTGCCGCCCATGTTGCCGGGGCAGATGTCGGTTTCCAGATTGGTGCGGCTTGGCGTCACCGCCGCGATATAGGTCTGCACCGGCTTGTTCGGGTCATACTCGATCGGCTTGCCGGTTTCCGCGTCGAGGCCTTTGGTCCATGTGACTTTCTTGACGAACGGAAGGCCCCAGACGAACTTGCCCGTGGTGCGATCAACCGCGTACGCGAAGCCGTTGCGATCCGCTTCGAGCGCGAGCTTCCGCGGACCACTGGGTCCGGGGATATCGACCAGCACATTCTCCGCCACGCTGTCGTAGTCATAGGGATCGTTGGGCGTGTGCTGATAATGCCATTTGATCTTCCCGGTATCGGCATCGAGCGCCAGCGAACTGTCGGTATAGAGATTGTCGCCGGGCCGATACTCGTTATCCCAGTCCGGGCCGGGATTGCCGATGCCCCAGATAAGGGTGTTGGTCTCCGGATCATAGCTGCCGGTCACCCATGTCGAACCTCCACCGGCTGCGGCAGAGTTCCTGTCGTCCTTCCAGGTCTCGTGCCCGGGCTCGCCCTTGCCGGGTATCGTATGGGTGCGCCATACCTCCTTCTGGCTTGAGAGGTCGGTCGCCGCGATCCAGCCGCGGATTCCGTATTCCGCACCGGCAACGCCGGTGACGGCCATGTTCTTCACGATCAGCGGCGCGCCGGTGATGACCTCGCCCTTGTTGGGATCGGCTACCTGGCGTTGCCAGGCGACCTGGCCGGTATCCTTGTTGGTCGCAATCAACCTGCCGTCGAGCGTGTGCGAAATAACCAGATTGCCCCACAGCGCCACGCCGCGGTTGTCGACGCCGCAGCAGGACACGGCGCCCGCCCAGTCATGGTCGGTCTTTGGATCCATCTTCCAGAGCAGCGTGCCTTTGCCGCCATGGGTGTCGATCTTGTAGACCGACCCCCATCCGTCGGTGACGTACATCATTCCGTTTTCAACGATCGGGGTGCCTTCGAGGCCGCCATGCGTCCAGATGCCGCCGCCCTCGACGCCGCCAAGGTGCATGGTCCATGCGACCTTGAGATTTTTCACATTGCCCTTGTTGATCTCCGAAAGGCTGGAAAAGCGGGTGGCGGAGAAATTCTTGTGGTGATGGAGCCAGTTGCCGGGCTCCTTGTCTGCATTGAGCAGGCGCTCGGGAGTGACCTCATCCGCCGCCTTTACCGGAAGCGCCGCGATCGTTGCGACCGCAGCAACGGTCGCGAGCATGGCTGCTCGCAGCGAAGGCTTACGTCTCGTGAAATTCTTCATGTCGTTTCCTCCTTATTGATGACTTCTCGTTGCACTTGAGCGCCGGCATGTGTGGTGGCCCGCAGCTCAGAAGTTCGTTGTTCAGATTGTTTTGCTCTTCCGCTGCTTTCAGGGAAGTTGGCGGACGTTCACCTCCGTTTCGATTGTTCCCGCCTTCTGGAAGGCGATTGAGCACGTGAACCGTTCGCCGGCCGCGAGCGGCTGACGGGTCTGCAGAAGCATGACGTGATAGCCATCCGACTTGAGCACCGTGGTACTGCCCGCTGCAATCGGAATCGACGGAACCATCCGCATCGCGGGCGCGCCTTCGCCGCGATCAACTGTATGCCTTTCGGAGAAATTCGCGACAGGGCATCTGACGCGCAGAAGGGCATCCGCGGCACCGGCTTCGTTGCGAACAGTCAGCAGAAGTGGGGTATCCGCGCCCACCTTATCCGTGACAGGAACCCAGGCATCGACGACCTTGAGCGTCTCTTCGCCGCCACGCGCCATCGAGCCGCTCGCCATCCAACTTACCGCGACGATGATCAGCTCACGTGCCGCAGCGCGAAAACCCCTGCGGTTCCGGATCGACGGCGCTGTCGGCATTCGTTGGCCCTCAGCTCGCCCGGCGGCACCACCTCGACGCCAGCAGAAGCTGTGCCATGACAATGCTCATGCTGTACATCGGGATGTTCCTCCCGAATTCTTGTTTGTTGAAGTTAGTTGAAGCCACAAATGTGGCGGCACGTGGATGACGCGCTGCAACGGACAATCGCCGATCAGACATTTCTGTGCTGGGTTCTTGATGAACCCCAGTCACGCGGCCAGCGGATCAAGGCTACCGTGCCAAGGGCCGCGCAGCTCGATTGGCCTCGCAAGGTCGCAAACCGGGTCTCCGAAGCCGTCTAGCCTAGCTAGGACGCCATTCCGATCCCCGACCACCGCGGCGGCCAAGCCTTCCCTCAGATCATCTGCCTCAGCGTTCGGTACCGCGCGATTGTGTCGGCGGAGTTTGGAGCGCATTGCGGACTCAAATCAGACATCGCGTCAGGTCCGAAAAGTGCCTGCCATCACCGGACGTCCCTTGATTGCCGATCACTTCGTCGGCGCAAAGCATCCAGGCTTTACGAGCAGCGGCCCGCGAGGTTCTCGTCTCGCCACGATATGGCACCGATCGCATTTTTGGGGCGCCTATTTTTGGGTTGACGGGCGAAAGCAAACGTAACCTAATCAATGCGTTAAAATAGTCCTCCTGCCAGGAGGCCCGCGTGAACGAGCTCTTGAGCTATGTATTCTCGCCGCTGCGGGAGGGAGACATCTCTCTCTACCGGGGCTCCGGCAGCGGCCTGGCGCCGATCCTGCTCGTTGCCGCGGAAGACTCCGCGCTTGGTTGCGTCGAGCGGCTTGAACACGAATATGCGCTCAAGGCCGAACTTGACGCCGAGTGGGCGGCGCGGCCAGTCGCGCTGACGCACGACAACGACCGCATGACGCTGGTGCTCGAGGATCCCGGCGGCGGGCCGCTGGATCGACTGCTTGGCCAACCGCTGGAGATATCGCATTTCCTGCGGATCGCAATCCGTCTTGTGGGAGCGCTCCGCCGCGTGCACGAGCGAGGCCTTATCCATAAGGACATCAAGCCAGCCAATATCCTGGTGGACGCGGCAAGCGGCGGCGTTTGGCTGACGGGGTTCGGCATTGCCTCGCGTCTGCCGCGCGAGCACCAGGCCCCCGCGCCACCGGAGGTGATCGCCGGGACACTCGCCTACATGGCGCCGGAACAAACCGGCAGGATGAACCGCTCGGTGGACTCCCGCAGCGATCTCTACGCACTGGGTGTCACCTTCTACGAAATGTTGACGGGGCACCTCCCCTTCTCCGCCGCCGATCCGATCGAGTGGGTGCACTGCCACATCGCCCGACAGCCAGCGCCGCCCACCGAGCGGGTCGCGGGCGTCCCGGGACCGCTCTCGGCAATTGTGATGAAACTCCTCGCCAAGACCGCCGAGGAGCGCTACCAGACTGCCGCCGGTGTCGAGGCCGATCTTCGAAGATGCCTCGCAGCTTGGGAGTTATATCGCCGCATCGACCAGTTTCCGCTGGGCGCGCACGACGCTTCGGACCGGCTGCGGATTCCGGAGAAGCTCTACGGCCGGGAGCGCGAGATCGACACACTGCTCGCTTCCTTCGACCGGGTCGTGGCGAACGGCACCGTGGAACTCGTGCTCGTGTCGGGCTATTCCGGCATCGGCAAGTCCTCGGTGGTGAACGAGCTGCACAAGGCGCTCGTCCCGCCGCGGGGCCTGTTCGCCTCCGGCAAGTTCGACCAGTACAAGCGCGACATCCCATACGCGACGGTGGGCCAGGCATTCCAGAGCCTGATCCGCTCGCTGCTGAGCCAGAGCGAGGCCGAGCTCGGCCGCTGGCGATCCTCCCTCATCGAGGCGCTGGGCCCGAATGGTCAGCTCATGGTGAATCTCGTTCCCGAGCTGGAGCTCGTGATCGGAAAACAACCGCCAGTCCCGGACCTGCCGCCGCGGGACGCGCAGAACCGCTTCCAGATGGTGTTCCGGCGCTTCCTCGGGGTGTTCGCGCGCAAGGAGCACCCGCTCGCGCTGTTCCTCGATGACTTGCAGTGGCTGGATGCAGCAACGCTCGACCTCCTCGAGCACTTGGTTACGCACTCCGAAGTGCGGCACCTGCTGCTGGTCGGCGCCTACCGCGACAATGAGGTCAGTCCCGCGCACCCGCTTCGGCGGACGCTGGAAGCGATCCGCATAGCCGGAGCGCGGGTCCAGGAGATCGTGCTGGCGCCCCTTGAGCTCGACGATGTGGGCCGGCTCATCGCCGATGCACTCTACTGCAAGCCGGAGCGCGCGCGGCCCTTGGCGCAACTGGTGCAGGAGAAGACCGGCGCCAATCCGTTCTTCGCAATCCAGTTCTTCACCGCGCTGGCCGAAGAGGGGCTGCTCGCGTTCGACCCGGTCACGCGGGCTTGGCAATGGGACATGAATCGCATCCGGGCCAAGAGCTATACCGACAACGTGGTGGATCTCGTGGCCGGGAAGCTGAAACGGTTCTCCGCCACCACCCAGGAAGCCCTGAAACAGCTGGCCTGCCTGGGCAATGTCGCCCCGACCGCCACTCTGTCGCTGGTTCACGGGATAACAGAGGAGGCGATGCACGCGGCTCTTTGGGAAGCCGTCCACGCCGGGCTCGTCTTTCGCGAGGACAGCGCCTACAAATTCCTGCACGACCGGATCCAGCAGGCGGCCTATTCACTGATTCCCGACGAGCACCGTGTCGACGTCCACCTGCGCATCGGCCGCACGCTGGCGAGAATGACGGCGGACGAACTCGCCGAGCATCTGTTCGATGTCGCGAACCAATTCAATCGGGGCGCCACACGGGTGGTCGACCGGGACGAGAAAGCGCAGGTGGCGACGATCGACCTGCGTGCCGGGCGAAAGGCCAAGGCGTCGGCGGCCTTTGCGTCGGCGCGCGCGTATTTCGCGGCCGGCATGGCGCTGCTCGACGAAAGGGACTGGGGCAGCCAGTACGAATTAATGTTCAGCCTGTGGCTCGAACGCGCGGAGTGCGAGCTTCTGAGCGGTGACTTCGACACCGCCGAGCAACTGATTGAGGAGCTGTTGCAGCGATGTGCGTCGAAGATCGACAAGGCGGCCGCCTACCGCCTCAAGATCGACCTGCACGCCATGAAGTCGGATTTTCCGCAAGCCGTCGATAGCGCGCTCACGGGTCTGAAACTGTTCGGCATTGACCTGCCGGCACACCCGACCTGGGAGCAGGTCCAGGCCGAATACGAGACGCTCTGGCGCAATCTCGACGGGCGGCCGATCGAGAGCCTGATTGATCTTCCGCTGATGACGGATCCGGAACTGCACGCTGCGATGCTGGTACTCTCAGTCCTGTTCGGCCCCGCCTACTTTACCGATTTCCATTTGTATTGCCTGCACCTGTGCCGCATGGTGAACATCAGCTTGCAGCACGGGATGAGCGGCGCGTCCGCGCCCGGCTATGCCGGCTTCGGCGTGTGCGTCGGAGGGGCGTTTCACCGTTACCGCGAGGGTTATCGCTTCGCCAAGCTCGCATGCGACCTGGTCGAGAAACACGGCTTTATCGCCTACCAGGCAAAGGTCTATTTCGCGATGGGACTGGTCGCCCCCTGGACACAGCCAATCACGACCGCCATCGAGTTCACGCGGGCGTCCTCTCGCACCGCGACCGAGACGGGTGATCTGGCCTTCGCTTGCTACAGCATGTCTCGAGAGGTCGCGAGTCTTCTCCTGCGCAACGACCCGCTCGATGCGGTGTGGCGCGAGTCGGAGAGGAGCCTGGACTACGTCCGGAGAGCCAAGTTCCGCGACGTCGCCGACATGATCGTGAGCCACCAACGCTTCATTGCGACCATGCAGGGCCGGACGAAAACTTTCTCCACCTTCAGCGATGCGCAGTTCGATGAGGCGACGTTCGAGGCACAACTGACGGAAGACCGGGTGCCCATCATGATCTGCTTGTACTGGATCCTCAAACTCAAAGCGCGGTTCCTGTCAGGCGACTACGCCGAGGCTCTCGCGTCAGCCGACAAGGCTAACGCGCTGCTTTGGGCCATGGCTGGCAGGTCCCAGTTGCTTGACTATTTTTACTACACGGCGGTGACGGTTGCTTCGCTCTATGAGAATGGTTCTGCCGACGAGCAGAACAGCTGGCGCGAACTCCTTGCGGTGCACCGAGATCAACTGCGCGAATGGACCGACAACAATCCACCGACGTTCGGCGACAAATACGCCCTGGTGTCGGCCGAGATCGGCCGCCTCGAGGGGCGCGACGCCGATGCAATGCGTCTGTACGAAGAGGCGATCCGATCGGCCCGCGAGAACGGCTTCGTGCAGAACGAAGGCCTGGCCCATGAGTTGGCCGCGCGGTTTTACGCGGCGCGCGGGGCTGAATCGATGGCGCACGCCAGTCTGCGAAACGCGCGGCACTGCTATCTTCGCTGGGGCGCATTCGGCAAGGTGCGGCAACTCGAACAGCTTCATCCGCATCTCCGCGACGCACCAGTTTCTGCATCGCCCACCACGACCATCGGCGCGCCCGTCGAGCAGCTGGATATCGGGACGGTGCTCAAGGCCGCGCAGGCGGTGTCCGGCGAGATCGAACTCGGCAAGCTCATCAAGACGCTGCTGCGGATTGCGGTCGAACATGCCGGCGCCGGGCGTGGCCTGCTCATTCTCTTCCCGGACGACGAGCCACGGATCGCGGCGGAGGCGACGACCGGCCGCGGCCAGATTGAGGTCACGCAGCGCCAGACGGCCGTGTCACCGGCGGAGCTCCCCGAATCCGTGCTCCATTACGTGATCCGGACGCGGGGGAGCGTGATCCTCGATGACGCCTCGGCGCAGAATCCGTTCTCGGCGGATGAGTACATCAGCCAGAAGCACGCCCGGTCGGTGCTCTGCCTGCCCCTGGTGAAACAGGCCAAGCTGATCGGGGTGCTCTATCTCGAGAACAACCTGGCCTCGCACGTGTTCACGCCAGCCCGGATCTCGGTGCTGGAACTGCTGGCGTCGCAGGCTGCGATCTCGCTGGAGAACGCCCGTCTGTACAACGATCTCCAGGAGCGGGAGGCCAAGATCCGGCGCCTGGTGGACGCCAACATCATCGGCATCTTCATCTGGGAGCTCGGTGGTCGGTTTCTCGACGCCAATGAGACGTTCCTCCGCATGGTGGGATATGAGCGCGAGGAACTCGTCTCCGGCCGGGTGCGCTGGACCGAGGTGACACCGCCGGAATGGCGCGACCGCACCGCACGGGCCGTCGAAGAGATGACGATGACCGGGACCGCACAACCGTGGGAAAAGGAGTATTTCCGTAAGGACGGGAGCCGGGTGCCGGTGCTGATCGGCTCGGCCGCGTTCGACGAGAAGCGCGACCAGGGCGTCGCGTTCGTGCTCGATCTGACAGAGCGCAAGCACGTCGAGCAGGCATTGCGCGACATGCAAACGAACCTCGCGCATGTCGTGCGCATAACAACCCTGGGCGAGCTGACAGCCTCAATCGCCCATGAAGTGAACCAGCCGCTCGGCGCCGTCATCGCCAACGCCGAGGCCTGTCTGCGCTGGCTCCGCCGCGCAACTCCCGATCTCGACGCCGCGTGCCGCTCGGTGGAGTGGATCATCGACGACGGCAATCGGGCAAGTGAAGTGATCCGGCGCGTCCGGGCGCTCGCGAAAAAGACTGAAATTGACAAGATTCCGCTCGACGTCAATGACGTCGTCCGGGAGGTCGTAGCGCTAGTGCAGCGTGAGCTGACCAGCAATCGGGTATTGTTGCGAATGGAGCTGGCTCCGGCTCTACCCCCGATCCTCGGCGATCGGGTCCAGCTGCAGCAGGTGATGATCAACCTGGTGATGAATGGCATTGAGGCCATGCAATCGGTCACGGATCGGCCGCGCGAACTGGTGATCCAATCCCGCCGGGACGAGGAACGCCGAGTGCTCGTAAGTGTGACAGATTCCGGCGTCGGGATCGCGACCGAGGATGTGGACCGGCTGTTCAACCCCTTCTTCACCACCAAATCAAGCGGTATGGGCATGGGACTCTCGATCTGCCGTTCGATCGTGGAGGGGCACGGTGGGCGGCTGTGGGCCACAGCAAACATACCCCACGGTGCTACGTTTCAATTCACCCTGCCGGTGAATGCTGACCACGCATCATGAGGTTGCGCCGTAAGCCGCCCAAAGAACAGAAGGCGGCGCGCCCGAGCAGCGTCGCGGGGATACCGACGCCGAGTGCCTTGACGGTCTTCAGGTTGATGGCCGGCCCGATGCGATCAGGTTTGATGTCTCAGTTGGGTCAAAACCGGAAAAGCTCAATGGGAGTATATGTTTTCCGCTCTGCCCCCAACAACGGACATAGGGCGGCCACGGCGGCATGTCCGAAAAGTGCCATTTTCGGACTCATGCACTGCAACAACAAGAAGCTTTATTCGATCACCTCGTCGGCCGTGGCAAGCAGGGTCGGCGGTACCGCAAGCCCGAGCGCCCGTGCCGTTCTGAGATTGAGCACGAGTTCGAATTTGGTGGACCGCATCACCGGCAAATCGCCCGGCTTCTCGCCTTTGAGAATACGGCCGGCGTAGATACCGGTTTGGCGATAGGCATCGGCAATGCTGGCGCCATAGCTCATCAAGCCGCCAATGCTGGCGAACTCTTTGAGGTGATAGGTCGCGGGCAGCGCATCGCGAGCCGCCAGCGCGACCAGCCGTTCCCGATGGGAAAACGTGAAAGCACCTGAACCGATGAGCAGGGCGCCGGCCCCGCGCTGGACGAATGTTGCAAAGGAAGTATCGATTTCGCGGTCGTTGCTGGCATCCAGAACGATGAGTGTTTGCCCGGACACCTGCGCTGCGGCCTGTACGTCGCTTCGTTCCGCCTCGGTATTCGGAGTGTTCGGGTGAACCAGCATGGCAATCGTCCCGGCCTTCGGGACGAGCTGGCGCAGCAGTTCCAGTCGCTTCGCCCCCAACACGCCTCCGAAAAAGTGCACGCCCGTGACGTTGCCGCCCGGCCGGTTCAGGCTGGCGACAAGACCCTCCCCGACCGGATCGCCTCCGGCCGCGAACACGATCGGCACACTCGTGGTTGCGGACTTGGCCGCAAGCATCGCCACGGCATCCCCGACAATCAAGGCCACAGGCCAGTGGATCAGCTCATCCACCAGAGCCGGCAATCGATCGGTCCTCCCCTCTGCCCAGCGAAATTCGATCGCAACATTTTGGCCCTCGACGTAGCCCGTGTCCTTCAGGCCCTGGCGGAACGCTGTTACGAACTCCGTTGCGTCCGCGGCCGTCGTGCTGCGCAGAAATCCGATCACCGGCATCGACTGCTGCGCGCGGGTGGCAAACGGCACACTCGCCGCCGCGCCACCGACCAGCGTGATGAACTTGCGCCGCTGCATGTAACCCCCTGAGAAAGCGCCTTCTGCAAGACTTAAAGCCCAGCACTTTGCGACTGTCCAGCGCGGAACAAATGGCACTCACCTGGCTTTCGACACGACAACTCCTGATGTCTCAATTGGGTCAATCGCGTCACTTTGACCGCGCGCCGCTCACTTCCGGTCTTCCCCAATTAGCAGACATTCTCAGGGTCATTCGGCATGTCTCAAAAGTGCCAAGAACAGACAATCGGTTGATCATGACGGCCGAGCAGGGATCGCAAATTGAAAGAGAGCCCCGCGTGGCTGGCAAGCAGTGGCCAATAGGCGTCCGCCGTGGGAGTCCGCCGGTCGAGGCACCGAAACAGCCGCGACCTGATCAGCCGCAGATGCGCACGCGGCGCTCGCGCCAGCCATGCCCGTCCCAGAAGTGCTGGGTTATCCAGCGGCAGGGCGGGATCGGCTCTCCAACCGGGGCATCGACATAGCCCGACCAGTACGGATAGCCGCCGGGTCCGGGATAAGTGCGCGGATACGGATTGCCGCCGGGGCCGTAATCATAGCGCGGACCAGCATAAGCGGGCGAGGCTGCTGAAGCCACCAAAGTCGCGACGGCAGCGAGAGCCAACAACGTCTTCCTCATGGTGATACCTTTCCAACGCTGCGAAGGCTGCAAGACGATCGCTGAGCAATGCAGCGTCAGCGTCGACAAGCTGAAATGTCAAGGAGGGTGATCTCAGCAAGGCTATTGTCTGGCGACCCCCTCCGATGTCGCCTTCGGGTCAAACTCAGAAGTCCGGATGCTCAACCCGGAGGTCGGCTTCACCCTCAATAACGGACATCATCGGCCAAGCCTATGAGCTCCGAAAGCCGTGCGCGGCTAAGGAAACCCACCGATGCGTTGGGCCGCCTCGCCGCTATCGATCCGCCACGGGATCGTGCCCGCTCACCAGCGGCGCGCCGGCCGCGTCTGCTGGAGTAGTTGATCCGCTCTTTCGGGTCGTAGCAGTTCTTCTAGACTGGGTCGGCTTCTTCTTGCTCGACGCCGACCGCTTGAACTTGCCCGTGATGTCGTCAGCAATGGCAAGTGCCTTGTCGTCGCTCTCATGGATCGCGATCCATTCGACCCAACCGACAAGCCAGTGCGATTCGCGAACGACAATGACCGTCTCGCTCTCGCCGCCGAGATCACGCAGCATGCTGGTGAAGTTGCTGCGCTCCAATGCGACGCTATCGCGCGACTGGCCGACGCCGGAGGAATAGTATGCCGGCCAGACCGCGCCGAAGTAATTCGGAGGCATGGTCCAGCGCTTCAGGAATTCCGGATCATAGGTCACTGCGAAACCTCCCATGACGTTCGCGATGGGTCCCTCTGCGGAGAATTTCCTGGCAAAATATGGGTCCCTCCACATCCTGACACAGCGAAAAATACGGCGCCAGGAATATGGGACCCTTTGCGGGGAGATCGGATCAATATTTCCAACGGCGGCCCGAGCAGTCTGGCCCCGGTGGCCGGACGGCTCCCCTTGGGGTCGAGGCGTGGGTCGGGTCTGGTGCCGCGACTGGCGCGATGGTGCGCGGCGCGCTGCACCTCGGCGGCCCCCGGTTGAACGCCGCAGCGATATCGAGCGCAGCGTTGACGTTGCATATCTTGCAGGGCGTCGGCCAATGACACAATCGGGGCCGGACACGAAGCCTGGGCGCGGTTCAAGGATCGGGACCGCGCGACGTGGTCGGACTGGCTCGACGTCGCCCGCGCCCTCGCCATCGGTCGAAGCCTCGCAATGACGGCGGGCTCGGCGAACCGGCCGGTCGGCACGCGCTACAATCGCGCCATCGGCGCGTGGCTGGCAACCAACGGCCTGGCCGAGATCGCCGCGCAAGAGCCGCAGGGAAAGACCGGGTAGAAAATCCAACCCACGCGTGTATATCATCGTCCCCTCACGGGGGACTTCTTTCATGCGCCACCTTTTTGCACTGGCATTGCTTTGGCCGGTTTCGGCACAGGCCGGATGGTTTAGCTACGACAGTTACGAAGACTGCATGCTCGACCGGATGAAAGGTCAGAGCACAATGATGTATCAAGCGGCTCAGAAAGACTGCAAAAAGCGCTTCGATGTAGAGGACGAAATTACTTATCTTGGGGACCAGATGAAGCGAAACTGGGAGTACGACCACGGCGAGTTGACGATTGAGATTATCGACAACACTACGGATTATAGGCCGACGCGGGGCGAGTTTTCCTTTTCCGAAAAGCCCTGCAAAGAGTCAAAGGACAGCGACTTTGGCCAGCCTGTAGCCATGGAGATAAACAAGCCTAACCGGCAAATGCCGTTCATGATACCTGTATGCATGAAGACACTCAAACTTTGGGGAAAATACAAGTAGCTAAGCCTCGTCGACTGAGTCCATCTTCCCGCCTCTGATCAGGAACGACGATCTCGGCGGCTTGCGCTTCTTGCAGTCGCGGCCGGTGCGCTTGGCAACTGGTAAGTTGTCTCCGGTTGCTTTGCGGGCCTCGCCGACTGTCGGATGCGCCACTCCGATCTTCGCCGCTATCGCTCGATCAGACATTTCCGGGTTCTCCTCGAACGCCTTCGCGGCGCGCTCGCCTGCATCGGGAAAATCCGCTGACTCAAAATTAACTCTCGGCTGACTCAGCGGTAACTCTTTTCGCGTAGGATCACATTGCGACTTTTCATCTCGAATCATGAAAGAGAACCATGCCCCTAATAGCCACGGCTGAACTCCCGCTCCGATCATCGTCCCGCTTTGGCTGGTCGCTCCCCATACGAGCCGAAGATGGGACGGTCGTTCGAGTCGAAGTATCAGACTGTGCGTTGTTGGCTTTGGGGTCGCCCTGCCTGGATCGCATTCCCCAGATCGAAGGTGAGCACCGTTCGAGAATTGAAACGATCGCGTCAGCCAAACATGACGGCGGTTTGATAGAGCAAGATGGGTCTGTTCTTATCACACAGGCCGACATTGATTAGGGGAAAAACTCCGCGTGCACGCGGTCGGCGGCTTCTGCGCCTCGACCGCCTGCTCGAATTGAGCGGCGGGGACATTGGCGACGCGGATGGCTTGCTTGCGCTGATGTTCCGAAACACCAGCCTCATGAGCGATGGCTTCTCGGGTTTGGCGGGTACCCGCCAAATGCTGATTGTTTCGCCGCCCATCAAACTCCTTCAGCAGTTCGCCCATCCGCCGAACCGCTCGCGCCTGGATACGGTCGGCGAGTAGCATTCATAGACCTCGTACTCGGCATCGAGAATGCGACGCCGAGCCCGTAGGAAGCCCGCCATGCGTTCGGACATCTGGCCGGTGTCGGACAGCGGGCAAGCCGGATCAACGCATGCAGCGCCACGCGCACGAAGCTGTGGGCTCTGCCTTTTAATTCCGGCGGATTCGCCGGATTATCGCGCCCGCGCCGCTCACCCAAGGCTGTCGGCACATACACCGGCAAATCTCGCAAGTTCATCGCGCATGTCGCGCCATTCGGCGAGGCGCAAGTAGGAGATCCGCACGCTGGCGGGTGATGCCGATGTCGGCGAGCCTCAGAGAAGGTCGCCTGTGAGCGCGGGGTCAGAGGCACCGCGTTCTCGTGAGGCCGGGACACGCCATCGCATCAGCGGGCCGCGCTAGACTCGGCGCGGGACATCGTGGTGCCGATCGACCGGCGCGACATCGGCGCGAGGCGACGGTGCCGGCGCGCGCTCGGAAATTTCTGGCAAAAATTTGCGGGTCCCATCTGGAAAAGAGGACCCGTTGGGGACGAGGCCTAAATAGAAAACTCGACGGCGGGCCGATGGAAAGTCCCCCGGCAGGGGTTAAGGGGTCCGTTACAGAGTCCGACCAAGCACAAGGTCGGCCGTGGCAAGGTCGAATGACGCGCGGCACCGTGACGGTATGGCCCTTGGCGTTGTCGGCGTTGTTGACGTTGGCATGGTCGTCTGACCTCTTCGTCCTCGCCCGCGCGGCGCTGGAAGGCGCGGTCCGCAATGCCGACGACCTAATCAGCCTCGCCGATCAGCCCCGGCGGACTTGCGCAGCATAGTGATTCATGGTTTCGCGAACGCCGACACCTTCGCCGGCATTGCCGGCGCGATGTCCGGTTCACCCCGGTAATCCGACATCATCAGCGCGGCCGGCTATGTCCGAGATGTGCCAACAACAGACATGGCGAACCAAATCAACCAAAGAAAAAGCCGCCCGAAGGCGGCTCAAACCTGATGATCAAAGATTAGGCGACCATCAATCCTTGCAGACGAAAGGACGATATTGAATTTTAGCGCGACGATAGCTGAGGTGATCGCGCCATCACGAAATAGGCAGAGCCCGCCGCTCCGAAGAGATAGATTAAAGCAGCAACCCATCCCATTGAATTCAGCGTACCTGCCGTGGTCCCCATGACAACTACAATCAACCCAACTGTGTTGCCGATAATGGTAGGTATAAACACGCCGCGCATGGACTCCGATGAGCCGTCCCGGGCGAACCAGAAAATGAGGCCCAATCCCACCAGCGCTGCACCAAATAGTCGCGCCATAAGCACGGTTGAAGCCGAAGTTGCCATTCCATAGCTGGCGGCTACCTGTTCTGGAGCTAGTACAAAACCGACACCATGCACCAGGGCAAGAACAGCAATAATTGTGAAAAATGTTTTGATCGTCATAGCAGATACCCCCTTCCACCGCCGAAAGCGAAATGCTGACCGGCATCGCTAACAGATCGGAACCATTCCGATTATGCAAGAAACGTCATCTGTACGAACGAACTTACCCGACGGCTGTTGCACCGCACCCCAAAGTGCGGTTTCACATGTAGCATATCGGGCGGCCGGGACTGAGGACCAACTTCCGAAAAGTGCTATTTCCGGACTCATGCACCGCAGCAACGGATTATTTGATGATCTCGTTGGCCAGCGCGAGCAGCATTAGCAGTTCTACTTGGCAACGCCGCAAGCGATGCGCGCGCCGCCACCACCCAAGGGCGCTGGCTGGTCGGAGTAATTATCGCCGCCCGCGTGGATCATAATCGAGCGCCCCTTGACGTCGGCCACAATGAGGTGCGGCACTACCACGGCCTCCGTGGCCTTGCCGCTAGCATCGACGGTTAGCACGGGCATGTCGCCCTTGTGGCCCTCGCCATACGGTCCGAGGTGTTTGCCAGTGTCGGCTGGGTCATAATGGCCACCCGCCGCCATGCCGGCCGCTGGCTGGCCATTCGGTCCAGGGCCCGGGCCACAATTCGGATTAACGTGGGCATGGAATCCATGGTCGCCCGGCGGTAGACCGACCAGCCGTGGCGTGATCTGCAACCCTGTTTGGGTATCGGACAAAACAAGCGTGCCAATCTCCTTGCCGTCGCCGTTGGCATCGATTGCGTTCATGGTGATCGTCTCGCTAGCGGCATAAGCAGCGCTCGCACCAGTTACTATGGTCGCGGCAGCCAGCGTCACAACGTTGGATGATCTCATCTGAGCCTCCCATTTCGGGATCGAGTATCGTAGCGAGTTAAATTAGCACACTGAAAGTGGCCGAGTGTGGTTCGAGCGGAGGAAGCACAGTCCCGCTGATGTCGCATAGGGGTCAGACTCGGACCTCCCGGCCCCGAAACACAACTTCCGCTGCGCCCCCCGGAAGCGGACATCGCGGAAGAACCCGGATCGCGGTCTCTTCTGCCAGCGCGCCCTGGACGGCTCCCTCGACGACATCGACGCCGGCATCGCGCATGCCGCGCCATTCGGCGAGACGCAAGTAGGAGATCCGCACGCTGGCGGGTGATGCCGATGTCGGCGAGCCTCAGAGAAGGTCGCCTGTGAGCGCGGGGTCAGAGGCACCGCGTTCTCGTGAGGCCGGGACACGCCAACGCATCGGCGGGCCGCGCTGCTGATCTGGCGCACCATTCGCAGGGGATGGTGGAGTCCCATGAGGATCAACGCCGGCAAAAAATATGCAAGTGCAGATGGGACCAAGGCGTTGGCGCGCTCCACGGATTTCGGGCTGACGTTGAGCAGCGACGAGGCTCCGTCAATTGACGTACCCTCGCTATGCTGGTTTCCGCCGAGGCCGAGGTTCGCCAGCTTCGCCGCCACTCACGACATTGAGCAGGACGGCGGCATCAGCATCAGACCTAGCGTTGCAGATCAACGCTCGGAGACATTGAGCATCGTGGCGGCGGCGGCGCGAGAAGTATGCAAATTTGCATCCTTCTCGGTTGGCCTGTGCGACGGCATGCTCTCGATCTTCGACGCCACCCAAGCCGCTGGCTTTCATTGAGATGCCGCCGCTGCAGGTTTTTCCGGCCGGCGTCGGAACAGCGGGCAAGGCAGACAAACGCATGTAGCGCCACGCGCACGAAGCTGCGGGCCTGTCCGGCGCGGATGGGACCAAAGCGCTGTGAGTGGCCGGCCGGATCAATCCCGTGATCAGCCAGCAGGGGCAAAAGAAATACTTCTTCGAGTATTACCTGAAAATTTCCCGGAATATAAAAATGGGTCCCCTTTGAGGGGAGATCGTGAACTAAAATTTCCCCTGCCGGCCGAGCAGTTCGGGCCACGCCCGGGGGACGGCTCCCCTTGGGGGCGGAGCGGTCGAGGCCGAGGTGGCGCATGGGCGCATGGTGCGCAGCGTCGCGCTACTTCTCGGCGGCGCTATGCTGCCGCCGCCCGCTTGGCGAGTTTCGCGATCGTCGCGCGGCTGCAGCCGGTGACAGCCTGGATCGCATTCCACGACTTGCCATCGCCGAGCATGGCGGCAATGCCGGCGTTGCGCTCAGTGTCTTCGGGCCGGCCCTTGTAGCGGCCCTCGGCCTTCGCCTTGGCCTGGCCCTGCGCCTGGCGGCGGCGGCGATCGTCGTAGTCCTTGCGAGCGACCGCAGCGAGCATGTCGAGCAACATGCCGTTGATCGCCTCGAACATGCGCGAGGTGAACGCATCGGCCGTCTTGGCCGCCATCATCCACGACGTCGGCAAGTCCAACGCGACGACGCGGACCTGGCGCGATGTCAGCTCGGCCTTGAGCTTCTCCCAGTCGCCAGCAGTAAGGCGCGACAACCGGTCGACCTGCTCGACCAGCAGGATGTCACCAGGTGCGCTATCGGCGAGCAGCCGGAACAGCTCCGGCCGCGCCAGCTTGGTGCCGCTCTCGTTCTCGGCGTGCCAGGACGCGATCTTGAGGCCGCGCTCGGCGGCAAAGGCCTTGAGCTGGTCGCGGGCGCGGCCGGCGTCCTGGTCGGTGGTGCTGGCTCTGAGATAGGCTCGGACGAACATGCAAAACCCCCATGAGTCTGGTTTGGATGGTTTACATGGTAATGGTTCAGTATGGATTGTCAAACCATATTACTGAACCACGGTTTTGGCTGGTCTCGCAGGGTATACCCTAATTGAACCGGGTGAGATCGAGGGGAACGCGACGCGCGGCGGGCTGTTGGTATGTGGCGCGGCGAGGCTTGCCCCCCTTGCTTCGTTGGCGCGGGCTCCGCCGCCACTTCCCTGACACGACACAAGGCGGCGGGGCCACAGGTCGGCGGCAAGTCGCCGCCGGCCGATCCGGAGGCAGCCTCCGAAAAAATTAGCGAGGGCCGTGAGGGCGAGGTGGCAAATCGCTTAGGAACGCGACGCGCGACTTGCCGTTGATCTCCCGCGGCGAGGCTTACCCCGGCCCGTTGCGCGGGCCTCGCCGCTCAACCCTCAGCCGACAGCGGCGAGGCCTCCTACGGTCGACGTGAGGTCGAGGTGAGGTGCCGTAACCCCCTCCGATCGCCAGCACCGGCAAGGTCGGCACGTAGCCGGCGATCCGGAGGCAGCCTCCGAAAAAATTAGCGAGGGCCGTGAGGGCGAGGTGTCAGAGCGGCCGGAGATCGCGCTTTCGCCTGCCCGCGATCTCAAACAGCCTGCGGGCCACGGCGACATAGCCCAACGCCGCCAGGGTGCTTGCTGTCTGCCTCACCCGGTCAGGGCCGAGGCCGCTCGCCCGGATCAGCAATTCGGCCGTGTTGCTCTCGTCGACCTGCTCAAGGCGGGCCAGGCTGATGATGTATCCGACCACTGCCGGAAGTCAGCGGGAGCAGCGTGTCGGACTCTGGCACCTCGCCATCGAGCGCCGCCAACCGAGCAAGATCGACACGAAGATCAACGCCCATTGATCACCTTGAGCGGTCGGCGCGGGATCGGTGCCTCGGCATTGCCCAACAACTCGATCGCCGTCGCGAAGCGCTGCGCGAATTCCGAAACGTCCACCGACGAGAGGTTGAGATCGACGTGGCGCGGGAGCAAGCTCGCGATGATCTTGCAGAATGTCGCCGGTTCTTTCGTGGCGCAATCATCAAGCGCCTGGATGCCGTGTTGCTGCCATGCGCTGGCGAGATCGCGCACAAAATCGGAAGCCAATTGGTTGCGGCTACCAACTTTACGGCCCGGTCCCGGTTTGCATCCGCTTAGAAATCGGCCTGACTTGCTGTCGCGGCCTTCGACTGTCGATGTCTCGCTCATGGCTCGTCACAATATCCCTGTGTGCTGCTGCGCGCCACTGTTGTTCGCTTGCGTGCTGCCCACAGTGGGCGGCGAGCCACCGGCGAGCCGCTGCGCACTGTTGTGCAGCACCGGGGGGTATGGGGGGTAGACAACACAAGTTTTAAGGCGGCGGTGGACAGCTTTTCCGAGGTGGCCGACAGGTGGTAGACAGCCCTCTGACAGTCTCGAAAACCCAGGCATCAGGGGCTGGCGCATGCCGAAGTACAAGCTCCGCGATCGCGAGGATCTGGCATCCCTTCTCGCGAAGGATCCGCTGCTCGCGAAGGACCTGGCGCTGCTCAAGGCACTGCGCCGCCTCGCCGCCGCGGCCGGCAAAACCAATGCCGACGGCGATCTGGCCTATTACGAGATCCAATTAGCGATAGAGAACCTGCGGCATCGGTTCTTGCGCGAAGACCGGATCCGGCAAGCCGCGAAGGCGATGGCATCGGCTCCGCCGCCGTCATCATCACCGACCAGCGCACCGCTTGTCACCATCCAGCGTCTGGTTCGCATCAAGGCCCATGAGCTCGGCATCGTCGACCGACGCAGCAAAACGCGGCATGCGGCCTGGCGCGCGACCCTCAAGCGTGATTTCCCGCTCGATGAAGCTAAGCGGGAGGTGCGCCAAAATACCGATCAGACACCTGTCGAGAAGCGGGCCGTGGAAATTGTTCGCGGCGCGCAGCGGAAGGCGAAAAAGAACTTCGTCGAGAAAGAGGCCGTCCGGCTTGCCGATGCGGTTCTCGCGGATTGGCCGCCGCCGGCGGGATTGCGTGGGCGTCCCACTGGACGCGGCACCATTGTCGTGGATCCCGAAACCAAGGATCTGAAATTGTCGGCGCGCGAGATCATCGAGGCCGTGCTTCCCATCATCGAGGGACTCGCTGGCCCGAACAGTTCATCGGCGCCAGATTCGGCGATGATCGCGGCCGTGGTCGCCGTGGTGAGGGCAGCGACCACAGAAGCGAAGCCCAAAGACAAGAAGATCAAAGCTGCCGGCACAGCGGCGCGAAAAAAGCTCAATGCAGAGCGTGCCGCCGAGATCGTGCGGGAGCTGCAGCGACGCAGGCCGATTCGTTAAGGTACTGAAAAGTCCCGCCTTTCGCGGTGTTAGATTCGACAATTAGCACTTTTGACCGGCGCTGATTTGTGCCGATAGTGGGTGACCAACGTAGCCAACGGCAGTTGGTCACCCCCGATGCCTTCCTCCACCGAGAAAACCCGTCGCGAACAGCAACGCCGGCTTGCGATCTCGCAGGCCGAGATGGCCGACGCGCTGGGCGTGTCGATGGCCACGGCCGGCCGGATGATCCGCAACAAAATTGTTCGTTCGATCAAGGTCGGCCAGCGCCGGCTCATCCCAATGTCCGAGATCGAGCGGCTGCTTGCCCTGGTCGCATAACGCGAGCCGATCGGCCGACCCGTGGGACGGGCCGGCCTGATCAAAACCAACCGCGGCGTCAACCGCGATCACTCGATGGAGAACCCCTAATATGCCCCGTAACGTTTCCGACCACAACCCGCTTCCAACATCTCAAATCCTGCCGGGCGGCGACCGGATCGAGATCGCCAAGGGCACCGCCTGTCCGTATTGCGAGGCGCCGATCCGTTGCTCGGATGCGCGGACTTCCGACCGCTTTCGGTTGCAGATCATCTGCGCTCATGGGCACACCTTCCTCGCTTATGAGCCGCGTCAATGAAGATCAGCGCACCAGCCAGCGCCTTCGACGCTGCTCTTAGCATCGTCGCCATGGCAGCCGACAAGAAGAACGATACACCCCTTCTTATCGTCGCCGACAAAGGCACCGTCGCACTATCCGTCAACAACCCGCGCGCAGCGATCTCGATCTCGACCACGATGGCCGCATCGATCGGCGAAAGTGGCCGGGCCGCGGTCTCGGCGTGCCGGTTCGCCGCGTTGCTGTCCGGCTTCGGACCCCGATCAACCATCAACATCAGCACGACCGAGACCGCGGTGATGATCAGCTCCGGCAATAGCCGGTACCGGCTGCCGCTGCTCGCAGATCCGCCCGCCGGGCTTGTGATCAATCCCGAGATCGGCCGCGTCGAACTGGCCTCGGCGGACTGCATCCGGTTGCTCGATGTCGTAGCCGCCGCTGACACCGAGAAGACGCGCTTCTTCCTGACCGGCGTCTACCTTCACAGCGACGGCGATAAACTGATCGGCGTCGGCATGGACGGAACAAAAATGATGAGGGTCGGCGTCGTGGCCGATCATTTCAGCGAGGATAACCGTCTCATCATCCCGGCGACCGCGGTCAAGCTGCTCGACAAGCTGCTGCGTGCAACGAAGCCGCAGATGGTGACGCTGCGCAGATCGCATGCCGCGTTCTCGGCTACCGCGCCGGGCTTTGAGATCGTATCCGGCATGATCGATGCCGCATATCCGGACTACAAGAAGGTGCTGCCGCCGCCCAACGGCAGTTCGGCGTCATGCCAGCGCGCCGAGATGGTTGCCGCACTGACCCGGCTCAAGGCCGTCGCCGGCGGCGACCTGCCGTTGATCATGGTGACATGGGTCGGCGGCGAGCCGATCCGGATGTTCCTCGCGCACGAACCCGACGCCGGCACCGATGCTGTCGCTGCGCAGACCTGCGGTAGCGCCAGGATGGCGCTCTCGCTTGCGCAGCTCACCGCGGTGCTCGCCGAGTTCAAGGACGACGCGCTGCTGATCGAGATGACCGACCGTGGCGTCATCATCCGGCAGGGCGACAAGTTCGGGCTCCTGATGTCCTGCAGGTTTATCGAGAAGGAGATCGCCGCGTGACCGATCTCCTCTGGCTGCCCATCAAGTTAGCGCGCACCATCGACGGACCCTGCGCCGTCTGTGGCGAGACCGCCGTCGTAGTCGGTGCCGGCGCCGGGCCGCACACCGCGTCGCTGCGCTGCCTCCGCTGCGGCCGTCACCGCGGTTGGTTGCCGAAGACCGTCGCCGACTTCCTAACGGATCTGGTGATCCGCTTTGGACGGCCCGCCGAACCCATCACGATCCGCAATTCCGAATTGGCCGCGACCTCGGGTGCACCCGCGGCGGAAGCATCAACAGCACCCTGACATGGAGCCGAATATGACTCTCTTCAACGATATCTACGGCAGCAAATATCTTTCCGTCTCCGACCTGAACGGAGAAACGCCGCGCCACCGGGTCGGCAAGGTGGACGTCGGTGATCTCAAGGACAAGGACGGCACCACCAAGCGCCGCATCCTCGTCTACTTCGACGGCGTCGAGAAGCCGCTCGTCTTGAACAGAACCAATGCCAGAAAGCTGGCTGAGGTGTACTCGGAAGACCACAAAAAATGGGTGGGCGTCGTCGTCGATCTCTACGACGAGGACACCAGCATGGGCAAAGGCGTTCGCCTGCGGCCGGTGAAGTCGGCCGCCGCAGGTGCCGCCGCCAAGGACATGAACGATGAGGTGACGTTCTAGCCAAAACACGGCGGGCCATTGCGCCCGCCATTTTCTTGCGAGATGCCGATGCCTGCGACCTGGCAGATACGCGACGAGGCCACCAAGCAACGCAAGCGCCTGCGCGAAGCCGGATACTTGCCGATACCGGCGATCGGCAAGGCCCCGCCCATTTCGGGCTGGCTGAACGTCGCCGCCAGCGATGATGACATTGACAGCTGGTTTCACGACTACCCCGACGCCCTCAACACCGGCATCATCACGCGCACCGCGCCGGCCGTCGACATCGACGTTTACGATCCCGACGTAGCCGATGAGCTTGAAGAATTGCTCTGGGACGTCACCGGCATGCGCGGCATGATCCGCTTTGGCCAACCACCGAAACGCGCCGCCTTGTTCCGCACCGACGTGCCGTTTGGCAAGATGGCGACGCCGTTCTTCACGTCGCCCACAAAGCAACGCCACCGCGTTGAGGTGCTGTGCGACGGGCAGCAGATCGTCGTTGACGGCACCCATCCCGGCACCGGGAAGCCTTACTCCTGGCACGGCGGCATGCCCGGCGAGGTGCTGCTGGCCGATCTGGCGAAGCTGACCAAGGCGATGGCCGAGCAGTTCATCACCAAGGCCGCCGCGCTGATGCGGGAGCGTGGCTGGATCGAGGAGGTTCCCAAGACGAACGGTGCCGCCCATCATGGTGCGAACCATAGCGGGGGCAATGACTTCGCCGCGATCTACGGCAGCCGCGAACGGAAGTATGCCGCCGCTGCGCTGCAGGGCTGCGCGGACGAACTGGCGGCGATGCCGCAGCATTCCGGCCGCAACAATAAGCTCAATGCGCTCGCGTATCGGATGGGCACGATGGTTGCGCGGCAGTGGATCGACCGCGAGAAGGTCGCCGACCGCCTGTATGACGCTGCAGCCGCCTGCCTGCTGGTCAATGATGACGGCGAAGCCGCCACCGGCGCCACCATCCAGTCCGGGCTGGGCAAGGGCGAGCTGAAGCCGCACGCGAACCTCGCGGACACGAAGCCGGATGATGGCGTCGGATTGGATGAACCACTTGCGTTCATCGACATGAGCCAATGGGACAGCGAGCCGCCACCGCCACGGCTCTGGTCCGTGCGCGAGCGGGTTCCGCTCCGGCAGCCGACACTGCTCTCAGGCGAGGGCGCAATAGGCAAGACCCTGCTTTCGCTGCAGCTGCTGGTTGCGCACGCGCTGGGCCGCGACTGGATCGGAATGCTGCCCGAGCTGGGGCCCGCGATCTATTTCGGCTGCGAGGACGACGCCGACGAAATTCACCGCCGCGTCGCCGACATCGCCGCCCATTACCGCGTGAGGTTCGCTGACCTCATCGCCGGAGGCCTGCATCTGCTGTCGTTCGCCGGCAAGGACGCCATCCTGGGCGCGGTCAGTCGTGCCGGCATCATCGAGCCCACGCCGCTGTTTCACCGCATCTTCAAAGCCGTCTGCGACATCCAGCCGAAGACGTTGGTGATCGACACCAGCGCCGACGTGTTCGCCGGCAACGAGAACGACCGGGCCCAGGTCCGGCAGTTCATCGGGCTATTGCGCCGCCTTGCCATCGACGGCAACTGTTCCGTCGTGCTTTGCAGCCATCCCTCCCTGATCGGTATCAAAACCGAGACCGGGCTGAGCGGCAGCACCGGCTGGCACAATTCGGTGCGGGCCAGAATGTTTTTCAAGACCGTGACGACGGACCAGGGCGAGGAGCCGGACCCGGAATTGCGGGAATTGCTGTTCATGAAAAATAACTATGGCCCGGTCGGCGCGCGAGTGCTGCTGCGCTGGAAGAACGGCATGTTCGTGCCCGAACCAGGACAGGGCACCATTGAAAAGGCCGTCGCCGAGCGGAAGGCCGAAGAGCTGTTCCTGAAATTGCTGGACCGGTTCGGCGCCGTCACCAACAAGAAGGGAACCAGCTATGCGCCCGCGTTGTTCGCCGGGGAGCCGGAAGCGAAGGCGGCGAAGGTCTCGAAGGCGGCGCTGGCCGACGCCATGGGCCGCTTGTTCGCCGCCAACAAGCTGCATCTGGAGGCGTACGACTACCCGTGCCGCCAGCGGGTTCGGATTGTGGCGGGACCCAAGCCGTGACCGTCGGCCGCGCCGCCATCGGCTCCATCGCCGGATCATCCGCACCGCGCGCCGACAACAGGCCGAACTTGCGAGGGGCGCTGACCATCGAGCAGGACTTGCCGGCCGGCACCAAGCTCTGGCTTTCGGGCTGGTCGAAGCGAGTTGCGAGCGCGGATTTCATCTCGATCAGCGCCGAGATCGCCGGCAACGGCGGCCCGCGCAAGTGAGCAGAGCAGTAGATGGCACGGGGTCTCGCGGACGCCGACCGTGGTCGTGCCAAACGTGCGGTGAAGTCGCACCACCGAAAAAAGCTACATCAACACCTACTTCAACACCGTTGTGCGGTCCGGCGTCTGGCCAGACCGTCAATGTCGCGATAGCTCTTGCTGCTCGCGCGAGAGGTTCAGGAACTGACGTTCCCGGAGCAAGGAGATCGAGGCATGACGAACTGGGATGGTCACGAGCGGATCAGGGAGATGGCTGCCGTCGGCGTCGCGGACCTGTGGGTTGACTGTGAAACCGTCTTCGGCAACGAGCCGCCAGCCGCCGCCATCTTTGGCCGCATCCTCGACAAGCTGACCAACACAGCCGCCGTCAAAGGATTGAGCGAAGCGGACCTTGTCCGCGAATTGGACTGCGCTCTGGTGTGGGCACGGCGGTGACCAGGTGAAGGTCCGAGGCCGGCACCGCCGGCGGCGGCAAGAGGTTCAGGAGGATAGACCGATGGACGATCGAACAGTGACTGACCAGGTGCGCGAGATGTTCACCGCCGAACAGGTGCTGGCGCTGATCCCGATCTCCAGAACGACGTTGTTCCGGCTGGAGCGGGACAAGCTGTTTCCCCAGGGTCAGGCGATCACGCCGCACCGCAAGCTGTGGTTCAAGGATGAAGTGATCGCGTGGCAGAAGGCCCTGCAGGACCCGTGTTCAGCGCTGGCGCAGGCAATGCGCGCGCGGGTGAAGGTGAAGAAGGCGTGAGCCGGTCCTGCTTTTCTCCACGTTTTTCGCGTCAGATTAGCCCACCGTTAGCCCGACGTACTCGACCAAAAATTAAATGCAGTGAAATCAATCAGTTGGAGGGCTTGACGTCATTGGTGCAGAGAATTCGCATCCGTCAAAACGCCCTTTATTTCGATTCGAAGCTGGTTTTTGCCTGAGAGCGCCGTCTTATCCCGCTCACGCGGCAGAGGCAAACTTGGCCAAAGATGCGTCTTATCGCTTGACCAGGACCCGCCAGGGACGCACGAACCTCGCGCTGCCGAGGAATTGCACGTGAAATTTCGGAGCCGCCGCTTTCGGCGGTTCGTCAGGTTGGCGCGCGAGCGGTTCAGGTGCATTGATTTGCGCGACCTTCGGGATCGCAGCGATCGGATCAACCGCCCGAGCTTTGGGCTCTTCGGATTGGAGAGCTTGTGCAGGCGGCGCAGCTGGCGCGACGACCGGCGCCGCAACGACCTTTTCTTCCGGCGGCGGCGCCGCTATTCCCGGCGATTGCGGGTAGCGCGCCCGCGCGATCGCCAGCCCCTTGTCGAAGTCCGCGGTGTTGAGCCATTCCTTGGCGTGCATGCTTTCGATCAGGCCATCGTCCCACAACCTGGCGGCCTCGATGTCGAAGAAGCCTTTCAGCTTCTGGTCGATGAGTTGCATCCCGTGGCCAGTGACAGCCCATTGCCTGCCGATCCAGTGGATGTCGCGATGCAACGCCATGTCATACTTTTGCTATTTGTCGTGCTCGATCAATTTGAGGCCACCCATGTAGGGTTGCAAGACGTCGGGCACGGCAATCGAGCCGTCCTGCTGCTGATAGGTTTCCATCACCGCGATCAGCGCGCGGCCGACCGCGGTACCGGAGCCGTTCAGCGTATGCACGAAACGCGGCTTGCCGTCCGGCCCGCGATAGCGCGCATCCATCCGCCGCGCCTGGAAATCGCCGCACACCGAGCAGCTTGAAATCTCGCGGTAGGCGCCGCCGTCACCCTGACTTGAGAATTGTCCTGGCATCCAGACCTCGATGTCGTAGGTTTTTTGTGCGGAAAAGCCCATGTCACCGGCGCACAGCGTCATCACGCGGTAATGCAGATCGAGTTGCCGCAGCACCTCCTCGGCGCAGGCCAGCATGCGTTCGTGCTCATCCTTGCTGGTCTCGGGCGTCGTGATCGAGACCAGTTCGACTTTTGTAAATTGATGCTGCCGGATCATGCCGCGGGTGTCGCGTCCCGCGGCGCCCGCCTCGGCGCGAAAGCACGGCGTCAGCGCGGTCAGCCGCATCGGCAGTTCTTTTTCATCGAGGATGGATTCACGAACCAGGTTGGTCAGCGACACTTCGGCGGTCGGAATGAGGCCGAGGCGTTCGCTTCTCAATAGCGCGCCATCGGCGGCGGCGAGCAATTCACCCTTGATGGCCCAGAACTGGTCATCCTCGAATTTCGGCAACTGCCCGGTCCCGAACATCACGGCGTCGCGCACCAAGAGCGGCGGATTGATTTCGGTGTAGCCGTGCTCGTTGGTATGCAGATCGAGCATGAACTGCCCGATCGCGCGCTCCAGCCGTGCCAGGCCTTTTTTCAGCACGACAAAGCGCGCGCCGGATAGTTTCGCGGCGGCTTCAAAGTCCATGTAGCCGAGCGCGCCACCGAGATCGTCATGCGGTTTTGGCGCAAAGCCGTATTCGCGCTTCTCGCCGAACACGTGACGCTGCACATTGCCGTGCTCGTCGACGCCATCGGGCACTTCGTCCAGCGGCAGATTGGGAATCGCGGCCAATTCCTTGGCCAATTCCTCGTCGGCCGTCTTTGCCGCCAGCTCGAGCTCCGGCATCGTGGTCTTGAGCTCGGCGACCTCGGCCATCAGTTTCGCGGCCCGCGCCTCATCCTTGGCCTTCTTGGCGTCGCCGATTTCCTTGGATGCGGAATTGCGCCGGGCCTGCGCCTGCTCGGAGGCCAGGATCGCCGCACGGCGCCGTTCATCGATCGCAAGCAGCGACGGCGACAGCGGCGCCAGTCCGCGCCGTTTCAGTCCGGCGTCGAAGGCTGTCGGGTTGTCGCGGATCGCTTTGATGTCGTGCATGGCGGGTCATTCCTGGGCAGTGCCGGCAAAGGCGCGCATCCAGTACCCCGAATAGGCCGGTTTTGGAACAGCGAAGGCGGCCCCTACTCCGCCGGATTGGCGGTCGGGGGGACCCCCTTGGCGGCCTGCGCAGCGGCGACCTTCTTTTCTACTATGCGCACGGCGATGATCGAGCCTTCATAGAGCGCCAGCAGGGGGATCGCGAGCGAGGCCTGGCTCAGCACGTCCGGCGGGGTCAGCACGGCCGCGATGATGAAGGCGACCACGATGAAATAGCGGCGCTTATCGCGCAGCTGCTTTGAGGTGATGATGCCGATCCGGCCCAACAGCGTCAGGATCACCGGCAGCTGGAACGCGATGCCGAAGGCGAAGATCAGCGACATCATCAGCGACAGGTATTCGCCGACCTTCGGCAACAACTGGATCTGCGCGGTCTCCGCACCGCCCACCTGCTGCATGCCGAGCGAGAACCGCACCAGCATCGGCAGCACCACGAAATAGACCAGCATCGATCCCAGCACGAAGAAAAATGGCGTCGCGATCAGGTAGGGCAGGAACGCGCCGCGCTCGTGCTTGTAGAGGCCGGGCGCCACGAATTTGTAGATCTGCGTCGCCACGATCGGGAAAGAAATGAAGCCGGCGCCGAACAGCGCGAGCTTCAACTGCGTCAGGAAATATTCAAGCAGCGCGGTGTAGATGAATTTCGAATTTTCAGCGCCGGCGATCCAGACGAACGGCCAGACCAGCACGTTGTAGATCTGCTTGGCAAAGAAGAAGCAGAAGATGAAGGCTACGCCGAAGCCGAGCAGTGCCTTGATCAGCCGCGAGCGCAGCTCGATCAGGTGATCCATGAGCGGCGCTTTGCTGGCCTCGATGTCCTCGGCGCTCATGACGCTTTGGCGTCCCTGAGCACGTCGGGCGCCGGCGGCGTGATGTCCTGCGGCGCAGCCTCGGGCAAGATTTCGCGGGTGATCGCCAGCGGTTCGGAGGCGGCCGCATGGGCCTCGGCCTCCGGCGACGTCGGCGCATCAATTGATGTCGCCGGCGCGTCGCTCGATGTCGCCGGCGCATCGTTTGGCGTCACGACCGGCTCGCCGATCGCGGAGGCCATTTGCGTGTCGACGGGCTTGTCGATATCGGCGATTTGCAGGGCGTCGCCGACGTCCTTTTGCAGCGAGGTCATGATATTGCCGCCGGTGAAGCCGGTGGCCGCTTCCTTGACCTCGTCAAAACTCTTCTTGAGGTCGGCCATTTCGGCCTCGCGCATCGCTTCCTGGAACTGGCCCTGAAATTCGGCGGCCATCTTGCGCGCCTTGCCCATCCATTGCCCGACCATGCGCAGCACGCCCGGCAGCTCTTTCGGGCCGATGGCGATCAGCGCGACAATCGCGATGACGATCAGTTCACCTCCACCGATATCGAACATGAATTTTTCCGCTCACGCGAGATGCCCGCGCCCCAATCCTTCTAGCAAGATTTGGCGCTATCAGCGGCTTTTCTCAACGGCGTCTGGATTAGACAGCCTTGCTGCCGACATCCGACCGCGCCGCCGAGGGCGCCGCGTTGTGGTCGATCGTCTTTACGGGCTCGGCAGGCTTTTCCGCCACCTTGTCGTCATCCTGCATGCCCTTCTTGAAAGCCTTGATGCCCTGCGCGACGTCGCCCATCAGATCCGAAATCTTGCCGCGGCCGAACAACAGCAGGACCACTGCGATCACGACGATCCAGTGCCAAATGCTAAGCGAACCCATCCTGCAACCCTCCAAACACGCGAGCCAGCGGCCCGGCTCAAGCTTTCCCGGAAGGTAGGCCCGCAGGCTGTCAAAAACAAGGACTTCAGCCGCGGCAAATCGCTGTCGCAGCTACGTAATATTGCTACCGTTAACCGGGAATATTGCGGCGACGGGGCTAGAGCCGGATCGGTTCTGACTGCATCAGAACCGATCCGGCTCCAGCTTTACGTTTTGACGCGTTTTCTTTACGCGAACCGGTGCCCACTTCGCTCGAAAACGCTCTAGGTTCCCTCGCCGCCCTCGGGCTCCGGGTCGGCGGCAGGCGCCAGCAGCAGTTCCAGATTATCGCCGATCTCCAGCGGATCCTCGTCCTCGCGCAACGCCACGTCGTCCGAGGGCGTGGGAACGCTGAAGCCGGAAGGCAACCGCGAATCCAGGAGTCCCGTTCCCTTCAGTTCCTCCAGCCCCGGGAGATCGCCGAGCGCCTCCAGGCTGAACTGCGACAGGAACGCTTCTGTCGTGCCGAAGGTGAGCGGACGGCCCGGGGTCTTGCGGCGGCCGCGGGGACGGATCCAGCCGGTCTCCAGCAACACGTCCAGCGTGCCCTTGGAGGTGATCACGCCACGGATTTCCTCGATCTCGGCGCGGGTCACCGGCTGATGATAGGCGATGATCGCAAGCACCTCGATCGCCGCGCGCGACAGCCGCCGCGTCTCAGTGCTCTCCCGCGTCATCAGCCACGACAAATCGCCGGCGGTGCGGAACGTCCATTTGTTGGCGACCCGAACCAGATTGACGCCACGCGAGGCGTATTCCGCCTGCAGCTGCGCCAATGCCACCTTGATATCGACACCATCGGGCATCCGCTTGGCCAGCGCCGCCTGATCGATCGGCTCGGCGGAGGCGAACAGCAGCGCTTCCAGGAGCCGCAACTCCTCGGGCCGCGCCTGCGCGTCGACGGGAGTTTCCTCGGCATCTTCCATGCGTTTTTCCGCCAGACTTGCCATGGCTAGGTCTCCTTGTTCCACTTACTCGACCGACAAATCCGGTGCGGACATCGCACCGGAGGCTTGCGGCTGACGCTTACGAAAATAGATCGGCGCGAACGCCTCTTTCTGGTTAATTTCCATCTCGCCTTCCCGCACCAGTTCAAGCGCTGCGGCAAAGCTCGAGGCAAACACGGTCGCCTTTTGCGTGGGATCGACGACGTAGTTGAGCAGGTATTCGTCGAGGCAGCTCCAGTCCTCGGCCATGCCGATGAGGCGCTCCAGCGACGCGCGGGCCTCCGCCAGTGACCACACCGTGCGCTTGGCCAGATGCACCGTTGCCAGCACGCGCTGCTGGCGCTGCGCGGCATAGGCGGTGAGCAGGTCGAACAGAGTCGCGGTGAATTTGGGATGACGGATTTCCGCGATCGATTCCGGATTGCCGCGCGGGAAGATATCGCGCTGGAACTGCGGCCGGTTCATCAGCCGGTTGGCGGCCTCGCGGATCGCCTCGAGCCGGCGCAGCCGGTTGGCCAAGGCCGTGGCCATTTCCTCCGCGCTCGGACCGTCCGGCGTGGCCGGTTCGGGAAGCAGCAGGCGGGATTTCAGGAACGCCAGCCAGGCCGCCATCACCAGATAGTCGGCCGCCAGCTCCAGACGAATCTTCCGTGCCGCCTCGATGAAGATCAAATACTGGTCGGCCAGCGCCAGGATCGAGATCTTGGCAAGATCGACCTTCTGCTGCCGCGCCAGCGTCAGCAGCAGATCGAGCGGACCCTCATAGCCCTCGACATCGACCACCAGCGCGGGCTCGCCATCTGCGATGTCGGTGGGCCGTCCGGTCTCAAACGATAGAATTTCCGCCGTCATGCCGTTCCTACCCGATCAATCAACGCGTCCAATTCAGCCTGTACCGCCCGCCGATCGAGCGGCAGCGGTCCCTTTCGCGAGGCCAGCGCCCGTTTGGCGCGCCGCAGCGGTTCACCCGCCAGTTCCGGCGTCTCGCGCGCGACGTCGCGCATTTCCTCGAGCTTGCCGTTGCAATGCAGGACCATGTCGCAACCGGCGCTGACGATGGCCCGGGTCCGCTCGGCGATCGTTCCCGCCAACGCGTTCATGGACACATCATCACTCATCAACAAACCTTGGAACCCGATCACGCCGCGAATCACTTGCCGGATGATTGTCGCAGAAGTCGTCGCCGGATGGGCGGGGTCTAACGCGCTAAACACAACATGTGCGGTCATCGCCATCGGCAGGTCCGCCAGCGGTTGGAAGGCGGCAAAATCGGTCCGTTCCAGCTCTTTCCTCGATGTATCCACCGTGGGCAGCCGATGGTGGCTGTCCGCCGTGGCCCTGCCGTGGCCGGGAATGTGCTTGAGCACCGGCAAAACGCCGCCCTGCTCCAGTCCTTCCGTGACCGCCCGCGCGATCGCCGCCACCTTGCCCGGCTCGGTTCCATAGGCCCGGTTCCCGATCACGGCGTCGCTGCCTTCGACCGGAACGTCCGCCAGCGGCAGGCAATCGACGGTGATGCCAAGCGCAATCAGGTCCGCGGCGATCAACCGGGAGCTGAGCCGGGCGGCCGTCAGGCCGAGCGCGGGGTCGGTATCGTACAGCGCGCCAAAGCTGGCTCCGGGCGGATAGACCGGCCAATGCGGCGGACCAAGCCGCTGCACCCGGCCGCCTTCCTGGTCGATCATGACCGGGGCATCCGCATCGCCAACCAAATCACGAAACTCAGCTACAAGATTAGATACTTGATTAGGCTTTTCAATGTTACGCTTGAATAGAATCAAGCCCCACGGCCGCTCCGCGCGGATGAATTCGCGCTCGGCGCGGCTCAGTTCCGTTGCGGATACGCCCGTGATGAATGCGCGGCTGCTCATGCGGCCGATTAGCCTCCGCGCAGCTCCGGGGTCAAGGAAACGGCCGTTAATTCCTTTGGACGACGCACTGTCCGCCGGCGGTTTTCAGGTTGCCGCAGAACTGGCTGGCTTCGTCCTGGGAGCCGAACGGACCGACCATCGCCCGGTAAAACACGCCCTTTTCTCCGAGGTCAGCCCGCTTGATCAAAGGCGACCGGGAGCCCAGCACAGCCGGGAACTTGCCCTGCAGCGCCCGGTACGAGGCGTGCGCGTCCGCCTCGTTCTTCTGCGAGGAGACTTGGACCACGTATCCGCCGCCGGCCGCAGGCGCGGCCTGCACGGGAGCGATATTGGCGACGCGGCCTGGGGCGGGTTCCGGCTGCTGTGCCCCCTGCGGCGACAATGACAGCGGCGTGTTGGCGCTCGCATTGGCCGACGAGGGATTGTGCGGGGCCGTCGTTCGGGCCGCTGGCGCCAGCTTGGCCGCAGCCGCTGGCGGGGCCGCCGCAACGGGCACCCCGCCATTCTCGGCCGGGTCGCCCTTGACGGACAGGGTCTTGATCTTGCGCGGCTCGCCGTTCGACAGCGTGCCGTTCGCGGCCGCTGCCGGCGGCGGCGCAGATGGCGCTACGCTGGCGACTGCCGGCGGATTGCCGTTCTGGTTCAACGCCGGATACGCGACGCGCATCCCGGACTTGGCGTTAACGTCGACCGGGGTTTCTTCTCGCGAAACGATCTTCTCGCCGCCATCGCCCGGCACCATGCGGTCGGGCGTTTTGCCGGCTCCGGCATCGGCGGGCGCCGGCATGACCTTGGTCGGACTATTGTCGGCCTTGATGATCGGCGGTTCCCCGGTACGCGGCGAACCCACATAGGTGCGATAGGCGAAGGCCGCCCCCGTCCCGACCACCGCCAGCGCCAGCACCGCGGCTACGGTTACGAGGCCACTGCTGCGCTTGCGCGGCTCAGGCTCTTCCTCATAGCCGCTCTCATAAGCGTAGGGATCGTCCGGATAGGCCGGATCGCGCTGAAAGTCCTGCTCGCCGGATTCGATCTGGCCGTACAGCGCGTCGTCATAGCGCGCCGGATCCGGCTGCGGCTCGGGATCGGCGTATTGCGGCGCCTCCTCCTGATAATCCTGCGCAGGCGCAGCGTGGTGCTGGGCCGCATAGCGATGCAAGGGATGCACTGGGCTCGGCTGATATTCGGGTTCCTCAGGCTCCGGCTCGGGCGCGACCGGACGGTTCGCGCGCTGCATCCAGGGCGGCGGGCCGGCGGGCCGGCCGTCATCTTCCTCCGCGGGAGGCTGGTATTGGGGCTGCACATTGGCCCGCGACTGCAGCGGATGCGGGGTCTTTGGGGCGGCGCCGAACGGATCGGTCTGGCCGATCAGCCGTGCCAGTTCGGCCAGCGGATCGCTCTCAGCCCGACCAAAATCGCGGTCGTCGTCTTCGCGGGTAGCAAAAGGTCGGTCCTGATATCGATCAGCCATCGTGATGATGCATCCCCTTCGGGGCAGCGCCAAACCGTTATGACAAACGAATTTGGCCCCTGCCAGATACCCTCACAAATCCCCATTTGTGACGGCCTTCGCCCCTGCCTACCGCATCTCGGTTGGAGCATGGACGCCGAGAACGGCTAAGCCCGATGCCAGAACCGAGACGACGCCCTGGACCATTGCCAATCGCGCCTTCGTGATTTCTGCATCATTGTTGATAATGAAGCGTAAATAGGGCAAATCGCGCCCCCTGGTCCAAAGCGCATGAAATTCGCTGGCCAAATCATACAGATAAAAAGCGATTCGGTGTGGCTCGTGTGCGACCGCCGCCGCCTCAACCATCCGGGGGTAGAGCGCCAGTAGCTTTAGCAGGCTGAGTTCCGTCGGATCGGTCAGCCGTTCCACCGCGGCGGTCCCGAGGTAGACCGCCCGGGCGGCGGCATCCTCCGGCAGGTCGGGGACCACCTCCCGGGCGTTTTTGAAGATTGAATGGCCGCGGGCGTGCCCGTACTGCACGTAGAACACCGCGTTGTCCTTGGACTGCTCGATCACCTTGGCGAGGTCGAAATCCAGCACCGCGTCGTTCTTGCGGAACAGCATCATGAAACGCACCGCGTCCGAGCCGACCTCGTCGACGACTTCGCGCAAGGTGACGAACTCGCCGGAGCGTTTCGACATTTTTACCGGCTCGCCGTCGCGCAGCAGCTTCACCAGTTGCACGATCTTGACATCCAGCGCGGCCCTGCCCGCGGTCACGGCCTTCACCGCCGCCTGCATGCGCTTGATGTAGCCGCCATGATCGGCGCCGAACACGTCGATCAGATTGGTGAAGCCGCGATCGAACTTGTTCTTGTGGTTGGCGATGTCGGAGGCGAAATAGGTGTAGGAGCCGTCGGACTTCATCAGCGGACGGTCGACGTCGTCGCCGTAGTTGGTCGCCCGGAACAGCGTCTGTTCGCGATCCTCGTAATCCTCGACCGGCCCGCCTTTCGGCGGCGGCAGGCGGCCTTCGTAGACGTCGCCTTTGGCGCGCAGGAAATCGATGGTCTCGGTGACCTTGTTGTTGCCGGTGTCGATCAGCGAGCGTTCCGAGAAGAACACATCATGCTTGATGTGGAGCGCGGCGAGATCGCCCTTGATCATCTCCATCATCATCGAAATGGCTGTGCTGCGAACGATCGGAAGCCAGGCGTTTTCCGGCATCGCTTTCAGCTTGTCGCCATATTCGGCGGCGAGCGCCTGCCCGACCGGAACCAGGTAGTCGCCGGGGTAGAGCCCCTCCGGAATCGCGCCGATATCCTCGCCGAGCGCCTCAAGGTAGCGCAGATAGGTCGATTGTCCGAGCACATCGACCTGCGCGCCGGCATCGTTGATGTAATATTCGCGGGTCACATCATAGCCCGCGAACTGGAGCAGGCTGCACAGCGCATCGCCGAACACCGCGCCCCGGCAATGGCCGACATGCATCGGCCCGGTCGGATTGGCCGAGACATATTCGACATTGACCTTCTCGGCCTTGCCGATCGCGCTTCGCCCGTACGCCTCGCCTTCCCGGACGACCGTGCGCAGCGCGTCCGCCCAGACCTGTGGCTTCAGCGTGAGATTGATGAAGCCGGGCCCGGCGACGTCGACGGAAGCGACCAGAGCGTCCGCGCGCAGCTTTTCGGCGATCTTCTCGGCCAGCTCGCGCGGTTTTGCCTTTGCCTCCTTGGCCAACACCATCGCGGCGTTGGTGGCCATGTCGCCATGGCTGGCATCGCGCGGCGGCTCGACCACGACGCGCGAAAAATCGATGCCGTCAGGCCAATTGCCCTCGGTCGCAAGTGCTGCGCAGATCGCGTGAACGCGCGCGAGCACATCGGCAAAAAGATGCGGAGAAGCGGGTTTGTCGGCCATTTGCTAAAGTCCTGGGCCGCCGCCTAACGCAAATCCGGGGTCGAGTCAAAAAGCCTTTGGTGCTCGATCAGCGCAAAACGGTCGGTCATCCCGGCGATGAAATTGCCGATCCGCCGCGCCCGCTCGGCTTCGGTCTCGCGCTCCGTGCCCTCGACCCATTCGGCCGGCAGATCGCCCGGCGATTGCTGATAGCGCGCGAACAGATCGAACAGGATCTGTTCCGCATCCCCCATCACCCGCATCACGCGGGCGTGGCGGTACATCCTGCGTTTCAGGAACGCCTTGATCTCGGCCTCCTCCTGCGCCACGTCAGGCGGAAACGCGATCAGCGGCTGGTTGTGATGGCGGACGTCGTGGGCCGATTGCGGTTTTGCCGCCTCCAGACGCCTGCCCGCCTCTGACATCACGGCCCCGATCAGATATGAAATCAGCTCGCGCACCAGTTCCGCGCCGCGCCGGATGTCGTGGAGACCAGGATAATGCTTGCCGATTTCCGCGATGATATCAGCGGTGAGCGGCATCACCTTGAGATCGTCGACCGCAAACAAACCGGCCCGCAGCCCGTCATCGATGTCGTGGGCGTCATAGGCGATATCATCGGCAAAGGCTGCGACCTGCGCCTCCAGCGAGGCGAAGCTCCAGAGCTCCAGATCGTATTTCCGGTTGAAATCGGAGATCCCGACCGGAATGCCGCTCTCGCCGTACCGTTCGGCCGGGTCCCCGCCCCGCCCGGTCAGCGGACCGTTGTGCTTGACGATGCCTTCCAGCGATTCCCAGGTCAAATTGAGCCCGTCGAATCCGGGATAGCGATGCTCCAGCGAGGTCACGACCCGGAGCGTCTGGGCGTTGTGATCGAAACCGCCATGGGCGTGCAGGCATTTGTCCAGCGCCCGCTCGCCGGCATGGCCGAACGGCGGATGGCCGAGGTCATGCGCCAGCGCCAGGGTTTCGGTCAAATCCTCGTCAAGGCCGAGTTGCCGGGCCAATGCGCGGGCGATCTGGGCCACTTCCAGCGAATGGGTCAGGCGAGTGCGGTAATGATCGCCCTCGTGGAACACGAAAACCTGGGTTTTGTGCTTCAAACGGCGAAACGCGGTGGAATGGATTACCCGGTCGCAATCCCGGCGGAACGGGCTGCGGGTCTTGCTCGGCGGCTCCGCGAACAGCCTGCCGCGGCTGCGGTCGGGGTCGCAGGCATAGGGAGCGCGAGGGGCTGCCATTCCGACCGACACTGTTTTTTAGTCCTTATCCATTTGATTCCGCTGCTCTCCGCACTTAACTATGTCGGGTGCGGGATACCAAATGAATTGGGTATGACGCCGGCACCCGGAGACTTGCCATGACCACTGCCATCACCGTTAGCGAGCGGGCTGCCCGCCGCATCGGCGAAATCCTGAAAGCCGAGGGCGAAGGCGCAAAGCTGCGCATCTCGGTCGAAGGCGGCGGGTGCTCCGGTTTCCAGTACAAATTCGATGTCGAGCACGCCCAGGCCGACGACGATCTGGTGATCGCCCGCGAGGGCGCCGTGGTGCTGGTCGATCCGGCCTCGGTGCCGTTCCTGGCAGGCTCGGAGGTTGATTTCGTCGACGACCTGATCGGCGCGTCGTTCCGGGTGGTCAATCCCAACGCCACCGCCTCCTGCGGCTGCGGCACCAGCTTTTCAATCTAAGACCCGCCTCAATCTGACCCCCACCGCTATTCCGCCGCGACCACGTGCGGCCGCTCGCCGCCGCTTTCCTCGAGCTGCGGTTCGAGCCGGCGCTTCAGGCGGCGGTCGATGCGGTCGAGATAGATGTAGATCACCGGCGTGATGAACAGCGTCAGCAATTGCGAGACGCAGAGGCCGCCGACGACGGCGATGCCGAGCGGCTGACGCAGTTCGGCGCCGGCCGGCGCCGATCGCGATCGGCAGCGTGCCGAAGATCGCCGCAAACGTCGTCATCATGATCGGGCGGAACCGAAGCAGCGCGGCCTCGCGGATCGCGTGCTCGGCGCTCAGGCCGACGCGACGGCGCTCCAGCGCGAAGTCGACCATCATGATGGCGTTCTTCTTGACGATGCCGACCAGCATCACGATGCCGATCATCGCGATCACCGACAGCTCCATGCCGAACAGCATCAGCGTCAGGATCGCGCCGATACCGGCCGACGGCAGCCCGGAGATGATGGTGATCGGATGGATGAAACTCTCGTAGAGAATGCCGAGGATGACGAATGCCGCGAATACGGCCGCCAGGATCAGCACGCCCTGCCCGCGCAATGAATCCTGGAACACCTGTGCGGTGCCGGAGAAGCCGGTGGCAATGGTCGCCGGCAGATTTGAATTCTGTTCGATCAGGGTAATCTGGTCGACCGCATAGCCCAGCGAATAACCCGGCGCGAGGTTGAACGAGATCGTCACCGCCGGCTGCTGCCCCTGGTGGTTGATCAGCAACGGCCCCACCGTCGGCACCATTTTCGCCACCGCGTCGAGCGGAATGGTCTGGTTGTTCGCGGTCTTCATATAGAGCTTGGAGAGGTCGGACGGATCAACGCGAAACTGCGGCTGCGCCTCCAGAATGATCTGATAATCGTTGGATGGCATGTAGATGGTGCCGACCTGTCGCGCGCCATAGGCGTTGTAGAGCTGGTTGCGAACCTGGTCCACGGTGATGCCATAGACCGCGGCCTTTTCGCGGTCGATGTCGACCGTCATCTGCGGGTTCTTGATGTAAAGGTCGGTGGTGACGTCGAGCAGGCCCGGCACCTTGGCGATCCTGTCGCGCATTTCAGGCGCCAGCCGATACAGCGATTCCGTATCGCCGCTCTGCAAGGTGTACTGGTACTGGCTCTTCGACGGCCGGCCGCCGATATTGAGGTTCTGGATGCTCTGGAAGAACGCCTGCATTCCGGGCACCTGGTTCGCCGTCCGGCGCAGGCGCGCCATCACCACCGTTGCCGAGTCCCGCTCTTTCCTTGGTTTGAGCGCGATGAACAGCCGGCCATTGTTGGTGGTCGCGTTGGGGCCGCCCGCACCTACCGTACTGTTGACGTATTCCACCGCCGGATCGCGGCTCAATATGTCGGCCAGCTCCTTCTGGCGGACCGCCATCGCCTCGTAAGAGGTATCCGTGGCCGCGTCGGTGGTGCCAAACAGAAAGCCGGTATCCTCCTGGGGAAAGAATCCCTTGGGCACCACGACGTAGAGCGCCACCGTGCCGGCCAGCGTCGCCAGCGTCACCACCAGCATCAACGCCTTGCGGGCAAGCACCCAGTCGAGCGCCCATTCGTAGCCGCGTAGCCAGGAATCGAACATCGCCTCGAAGAGTCGAAGCACCACATTCGGCTTTTTGGTCGCGTCATGTGCGTTCAGCACGCGCGCGCACAGCATCGGCGTCAGCGTCAGCGAAACAAAGCCGGAAACCACGATCGCGACCGCGATCGTGACGGCAAATTCGCGGAACACGCGCCCGACGATGCCCCCCATCAGCAGCACCGGAATGAACACTGCGATCAGCGAGAAGGTGATCGAAATGATGGTGAAGCCGATCTCGCGCGCGCCCTTGAGCGCCGCCTCATACGGCCGCATGCCGTGCTCGATATGGCGGACGATATTTTCCAGCATGACGATGGCGTCGTCGACCACGAATCCGACCGACAATGTCAGCGCCAGCAGCGTCATGTTGTTGATGGAGAAATCGAACGCGTACATGACGGCGAACGTGCCGCACAGCGAGATCGGCACCGCCAGCGCCGGAATGAAGGTTGCGGATGCCGAGCGCAGGAACAGGAAGATCACCATGATGACGAGACCGATGGCGATCAGCAGGGTCTCTTCGACGTCGCTCACGGACTGACGGATCGACACCGAGCGGTCCATCGCCACCTGGATGTTCACGGACGGCGGTATCTGCGCGCGCAGCGACGGCAATTTTGCCAGCACGCCATCGACGACCGCGACCGTGTTGGCGTCGGGCTGCTTGTAGATCGCCAGAACGATGGCGCGCGTGCCGTTGAACCAGGTGGCGATCTTGTCGTTCTCGACGCTGTCATAAACCTTTGCGATCTCGTCGAGCCGGACCGGCGAACCGTTGCGCCAGGCGACGATCACGTGCTTGTAGTCGGCCGCCTTGTCCATCTGGCCGGACGCCTGCAGCGCGACGTCCTGTTTTGGTCCATTCAAGGTACCGACCGGCGTCGACGAATTGGCGCGCGAGACCGCGGCGCGGACGTCTTCCAGCGAGATGCCGCGCGCCGCCGCGGCTTCCGGATCGGCCTGCACCCGGATCGCAAACTTCTGGCTGCCGAAGATGACGACCTGGGCGACGCCCTGTATTTGCGACAGCGCCTGCCCGATGGTGATGTCGCCATATTCGTTGACCGCCGACAACGGCAATGTGTCGGAAACCAGCGAGATGAACAGGATCGCGAAATCCGACGGATTGACCTTCCGGAAACTCGGCGGAATGACCATCTCGATCGGCAACCGCCGCTGCGCAATCGTCAGCGCGGTCTGCACATCGAGCGCCGCCGCGTCGATATTGCGATTGAGGTCGAACTGGATGACGATCGCGGTCGTGCCCTGCGACGAGGTCGAGGACATCGACGATATGCCTGCAATGGTCGAAAGCTGCCGCTCGATCGGACCGGCGACGGACGAGGCCATGGTGTCGGCGCTTGCGCCCGGCAGAGTCGCGGTTACCGCGATGGTGGGGAAATCGACTTTCGGGAGCGCGGAAACCGGCAGCAGCCGGAAGCCGAAGACACCGAACGCGATGATCGAAGCCGTCATCAGAACCGTCATGACCGGGCGACGGATACACAGCTCCGACAGCGTCATCGCGTTAGGCCCCCGCCTTGGCGGCGCGCGGCGCGATGGGCGTTCCCTCCGACAACAGCAACTGTCCGTCGACGACGACGTCCTCGCCTCCGGTCAATCCGGTGGCGAGGACGGAGGTTCCCTGGAACGTGCGGCTGACATTGACGGGTTGCACATGCGCCTTGCCGTCCTTCATGACGAAAACGAAATTGCCGTTCTGGCTGCGCTGTACGGCTGACGTGGGCACCGTCACGGCGTCCTCGGCGCGGATCACGAGCTTGGTGTTGACCAGCGTCCCCGGCCACAAGGTCTCGTTCTCGTTGTTCATGATGCCGCGCACGGTGACCATGCCGGTGGTCGAATCCACCGTGTTTTCGACCATCGCGACCTTGCCGTCCTCGGAGCGATCATGGCCCGGGATGGTCGCGATCACCTTCGAATCCGCCTTCGCCATCGCCTCGCGCAGGTCGACCAGTACGCGCTGTGGGACCGCGAAGGTCACGTAAACCGGGGCCATCTGGTTGATGACGGCGAGCGGCGCGGTGTCGGCCGGACGGACGAAATTGCCGACCTTCACATTGGCCGCGCTGATCCGGCCCGAAAACGGCGAGCGGATCAGGGTGTAGCTCTTCTGGACTTTCAGATTGTCCAGCGCCGCCTGATCGGCCTTGATGGTACCGATCAGGATATCGGACTGGGTCTTGGCGTTATCGACGTTGACCTGAGTGGTCGCGCCCTTGGCAACGAGATCGGTGTAACGCCTGAGATCGCGCTGCGCGCCCTCGAGCTGGGCCTGATCCTTGGCCAGCATGCCCTCGGCCTGCTCGATCTGGGCGTCGATCTGGCGCGCGTCGAGCGTGAACAGCAGGTCGCCTTCGCTGACCCTGGCGCCGTCCTCGAAATGCACCGCGACGATGGTGGTCTCGACCCTCGATTTGAGCGCCACGCTGGAAATCGGCGTCACCGTCCCGATCGAGTCGACGTCGACCGGCACGGATTTGTGCTCCGCCTTGGCCAGTTCCACCGAAACCACACGCGGACGCTGCGGCCCCAGCGCGCTGGCGCCTCCGCCCATCCATGACCCGCGGGTGACGAAAGCCGCCACCGCAGCGATGCCGACGGCACCGGCAAAAAGGATCAAACTACGTTTTTTCATAATTTTCACGCACGCCCGTCCGTGAAAGGACGGGACGGCTCGTTCCTGCCCCTTGACGGCGACTTTTGCGCCTTATTTCTAGACGGTTATCACAGCCTTGCGGCGCATGGTATGCCAGCAAAGCGAAAATGTGTGGTTACGATCCGGATCCCCCTCATGCGCATCGCGACATGGAACGTCAATTCGGTCCGGCAGCGGATCGAGCATCTCGTCAGCTGGCTGCAGGAGTGCGCGCCGGACATCGTCTGCCTGCAGGAAATCAAATGCGTCGACGACGCCTTTCCGCGGCTGGAGATCGAGGCGCTCGGCTACAACGTCGTCACCCACGGCCAGAAGACGTTCAACGGCGTCGCCCTGCTGTCGAAGCTGCCGTTCGAGGAGACCAAATCCGGCCTCGCCGGCGACGACGAGGACGCCCACGCCAGGTTCCTGGAAGGCGTGGTCACGCTGAAAACCGGCGTGGTGCGGATCGCCTGTCTTTATCTGCCCAATGGCAACCCAGTCGGGTCCGATAAATATCCATACAAACTCAAATGGATGTCGCGACTTCTTGAGTATTCGAAGGAGCGGCTTAAGGCGGAAGAGCCGCTGATCCTCGCCGGCGACTTCAACGTGATTCCGGCCGCCCAGGACGTCCATAATCCGGCGGCCTGGGTCGAGGACGCCCTGTTCCGCCCGGCCACCCGCGAGGCCTTCCAGTCGTTACTGGGCCTCGGGCTGACCGATGCGCTGCGCGCCGTCAGCGATGCGCCCGGCCAATACACCTTCTGGGACTATCAGGCCGGCGCCTGGCAGAAGAACTGGGGCCTGCGGATCGACCACCTGCTGCTGTCGCCGCAGGCGAGCGACCGGCTGATCGATGTCGGAGTCGACAGCTATGTGCGCGCCTGGGAAAAGCCGTCAGACCACGTGCCGGTCTGGGCCGATCTGGATTTCGAGGTGGCGTAGGCCGTCAGGGCCTGCATCAGTCCCGGCGGCCCTGCACCCAGTGCTCGAGCATCTGCAGCGCCATGGCGCGGTCGTCGTCGGACGCTTTGGCGATGGCCCGGTTGTAGCTTTCCTTGATCCAGGCCTCATCGGGCGCGGCATTGTCGCGCGCCAAGGTCAGCCACATCAGCCCGCGTGCGGCCTGGCGCGGCAGCCGGTCGCCGTTGAACAGCATCTGGCCAAGCATCGCCTGGGCCTGATGCTGGCCCTTCTGGGCGGCCAGACCGAGCCAGCGCGCGCCGTAGCGGAAATCATCCCGCGAGGCGTCCGGGGTCTTCAGGTAGAGGCGCGCCAGATCGTACTGCGCGTCGGCATTGCCGAAATAGGAGGCCGCGTAGGAGAACATCTCCCGCGCCCGCTCGGTATCGGGCTTGATCTTGGAATTGGGAATGCCGTTCAAATAGTAGCGCCCGAGCGCCACGAAGGCATTGGCGACGATCGCCGCCTGCGGCGCCGACGGGCTGTCTTCCGCATGCGCGTTGGCGATGCGGCTGAAATATTCGAACGCGCGCACATCGTCCTGGGTGACGCCATCGCCGTCGGCATACATCCGCCCGAGCTTCCACTGCGCGACGGGATGGCCGCCCTCGGCGGCATATTGCAGCGAATTCAGCGAGGGAGCCACGGTGACGGTAGTCGTGGTCGCGGCAACCGGAACCGCCTTCTTCAAGGCTTGGGCATTCAAGGCTTGGGCATTCAAGGCCTGGGCGGCGGAGGCCGCCGGCTGGGAAACGACCGGCAGCGCTGAATCCTGATTGGCCGGAGCGCCGTCGAACGCGAATCCCGGGACCGCCACCGGCGTGGCCCCTAACATCAACGCAAGAATGATACGCCTAGATGTCCGCATAACACTGTTTCTCGTGCGCACCACCTGGATGGGTAACCGCGCCATCCACCGCCGGCCCAACCTGTTGAGCATATTTCCACAGCACACCCGATGTGTGGTTAGTCGCTCGGGGCTGCCATTTGGTTTTACGGTCGGCGAGTTCTGCGTCAGTCAATTTTACGTTAAGAGTGCCGAGGTCGGCGTCGATCTCGATGATGTCGCCGTCCTGCAACAGCGCGATCGGCCCGCCCACCGCGGCTTCTGGCCCGACATGGCCGATGCAGAACCCGCGGGTGGCGCCCGAGAACCGGCCATCGGTGATGAGGGCAATCTTGCCGCCCATGCCCTGCCCGGTCAGCGCCGCCGTGGTGGAGAGCATTTCCCGCATGCCGGGACCGCCGCGCGGCCCCTCATAGCGGATCACGAGGACTTCGCCCTCTTTGTAGGTCTTCTTCTGCACGGATTCGAAGGCGTCCTCTTCGCAATCGAAGCAGCGGGCCGGACCGGTAAATTTCAACTTCGACATGCCCGCGACTTTCACGATCGCGCCTTCTGGCGCAAGATTTCCCTTCAAGCCAACGACCCCGCCCGTGACGGTGATCGGCTTGTCCGCGGATCGCACCACATCCTGGTGCGGATTCCACTTCACGCTCTTGAGGTTTTCGGCGATCGTCCGGCCCGTGACGGTTAAGCAATCCCCGTGCAGGTGGCCATTGTCGAGCAGCGTCTTCATCAGAAGCGGTATGCCGCCAACTTCATACATGTCTTTGGCAACATAACGGCCACCCGGCTTCAAATCCGCGACATATGGAGTCTTTTTGAAGATTTCGGCGACGTCGAACAAATCGAATTTGATGCCGCACTCATGGGCGATCGCCGGCAGGTGCAGTGCAGCATTGGTCGAACCACCTGAGGCTGCAACGACCGCGGCGGCGTTTTCCAAAGCCTTACGGGTAACGATGTCGCGCGGGCGGATATTGGCCGCGATCAGCTCCATCACCTTCTCGCCCGCGGTCATGCAAAACGCGTCGCGGATCTCGTAGGGTGCCGGGGCACCTGCCGAGTAAGGCAGCGCCAGGCCAATGGCCTCGGATACCGTCGCCATGGTGTTGGCGGTGAATTGTGCGCCGCACGCGCCGGCCGACGGGCAAGCCACCCGCTCGATTTCGTCCAGATCCGCGTCCGACATCTCGCCGACCGAATGCTTGCCGACGGCCTCGAACATGTCCTGCACCGTGACCTGCTGGCCACGGAAATTGCCGGGCAGGATCGAGCCGCCATAGATGAAGATCGAGGGCACGTTGAGCCGCACCATCGCCATCATCATGCCCGGCAGCGACTTGTCGCAGCCGGCGAGCCCGACCAGGGCGTCATAGGCATGGCCGCGCATGGTCAGTTCGACGGAATCGGCGATGCATTCGCGCGACGGCAGCGACGAGCGCATGCCGTCATGGCCCATGGCGATGCCGTCGGTGACGGTGATGGTGCAGAATTCGCGCGGGGTGCCGCCGGCGGAGGCGACGCCCTTCTTGACCGCCTGCGCCTGGCGCATCAGCGAGATATTGCACGGGGCGGCCTCGTTCCAGCACGACGCCACGCCCACAAAAGGCTGGTGGATCTGGTGGGTGGTCAGGCCCATGGCATAGAGATACGAGCGATGCGGCGCGCGTTCGGGCCCCTCCGTCACGTGACGGCTCGGCAGCCTGCCCTTGATGTTCGTCTTGGCGTCCATCCGCGAACCCGTTTCCCCGGCCATCTCTTTGTCGACCCGGGAAAACTCAATTTGTTCCCTTCGCCTTCGCGAGCGCCGTGGCCTCAGCCTACGAAGGATATGATTTCATGCAGGGGTGTGGCAAAAAAGCGGCGCAGACAACAGCGGACCGCCGGAACGGTCAAATGTTAGGGAAGTGTTGCGAGGACGCAACAATCGTTGCAACACGGCAACCATCTGTTACTGACCCTTACCCGAGCCGCAGACCCGCGCTCTCGCGACGCGATGCGCCCGAGGTTTGCAGCCACACATTGTCCCTCCAGAAACAGAGGGCGCAGGGAAAGCCGGGTGCGCGCTGCACCCGCGGTCTCGTGTGCAAAGATGCACGAAAGAAAGCGCACACGAGCATACAGGTTCAGCGGAGAGCATCCGGCCTTCCCTGCGCAATGGCTTTACGGCTTATAGCGCGCTCTCCCCGGCGACGAATTCTTGTTGTCACCGTCGCCTGCGGATTGACGATTCCGCGCACCCGGTTGGGCTCGCAAAATCTCCGCAGACTTGACATCAGCAACGGATGCCAGAACCACACGCCTTCGCCGTACGCAGCGACCTCCACCATCCGCCCCGACCGGCACGTGAAGCCTGCCGAAGTTTTGGCGAAGGCGTTGAAGCGCCGTTCGTCCGCGCGCCGGTTGATCGCTCACAGGTAGAACCCGCCCTGCAATCCCTTTGCGCGCCCGACGCTGCCGCGTCCACCGCATCTCAACCCGCGTTCGTGACGATCGCGACCCGCCCCTCCTATCGGGTGAGACGGGCGGAGATACGCCACTGATTTGCCCCGACGGGGCAAGCGGAATATTTTCTCGTGCAGGGCTGGACAGGGCAAATCACGTTGGAATCGTTTGGGAAATTACTGTTTTGGCGCATGGAGAATAGCATCGGTAAGCGGCATGGTCGTCCAATTAGGTTTTATGCAACGCACGTTTTGAAATCGTTGCGATTCCGTTTTGCATGGCTCGCTGCGCTTTCGGATGATCCGGTATTCTCCCCACCAACTGATTCGGGCGGGCCGTCAATCCTTCGACACCTGATACGTCTTCGGTGATGACCGATGGTAGCTGTTTCGGATGGCATTAGACGGTTCCTACACGCAACAAATGTGAGCTAGCAGTGCGCAAGGATTTGGTGCAGCCCGGGTTGGAATTCCTAGCTAGCGTAGTCGTCACCATCGTCTTAGCGATGCTTCCAATCACGCGTGTGTTGTATGTTTCTCTTTCGTTAGCGGCAGCGGCGCTATTTTTGCACATTACGTGGCGAGTAACTGGGGCCCTGCGATATAAAATCAGAAAGCGTCAGATATGTTGTTCGGCAGCAGCCTTGACGCTTACTGCCCTTCTCACCTGGGGATGGTTCTCCCGTTTTGCTGCGACCCAAACGCCGCCACCGGCAATAACGGTGTCTGGTAATAACAACGTGGTAACGGGGCCGGTATCGGGCGGCCAAGTTGTCGGCACGATCAACAACTTCTACTCCGCATCAGCGCCCTTGCAGGGATCATCCCCCATCTTCTCGGAGGACACGAATGCGCATCCAATCTTCTCTATCGGTTGCATGAACATCGCGCCGATAAAAGGCCTCTTGGACCGCATCAATAGAGGCGAGCCATCCCCGTTCCTTTCGTTCTCGCGCGAGGGGACCCAAACGCCTGTAATCTCACCGTATGTAAAAGATGGACTTCTCACGGCTGACGTAAGTCTATTTGCCCCGGGCCAGGTCTATGAGGCTTTCTCACTACGCGGTGGAAAGTTCCATCTTCTTGCGCCTAACTGGGATGTAAATGCTAGTGAACGTGCTATCGAGGTAGTCAACGAGAGCGGAGTTCCTATCTTCCAGCTCATTCGCTCTTCAACTAAACATCTGCACATCGACGGTCTCTTCAGAACGAAGAATGCGGTACTGTTCCTTGGACGCGGCGGGCTGATAATTCAGCCAATCTTGGGCGATGCTGCCAATCGATACGTCCCACCGACCGATTTCTTACCGAAAATGTTTCGCTATCCGAGTTGGCAGCACCCGGGCGAAATGATCGAGCCTCAACCTGCGAGACCGGCGTGCCCCCCTGATAGTCAAGGGATCATGGCAATCAGCGACGGGGTCTCGCTTCCAATTCGCGAGTAACGAGCGACTAGCTAATCGAAAAGCCCGGTCACCTAAGCGCAATCGCTTGAATCGTTCTGTCGAGCCTCGCCGCGCAAGGTCGCGCGGATCGTCGACGTCAGCAATTTTCCGGCCTCCGTTGCCTTCGCCTTTTCCCAGATCACCGTCACCATGTGGCTGGTGTCGAAGTGGGTTTTGTTCTTGTCCCAAGCTGACCTTTCGCAGGTGTAGATCACCGGTCGGCCGAGGCCCTCCGCGTATCCCGCCTCCCAATAGGCACCGAGGTTGGCGTGGCTTAAATCCGCGATGACGAAACGGGACGCCAAGAGCGCGGCACGTATCTGGTTATCGATCAACCCAGCCGGCTGTTCATCGCTCAGTTTTTTCAGGGTGAACCCAGTGCGCGAAACAGCAGGCTTGAAATAATCCTCAACCATCAAGTCCAAGTCGGCATCGCCGAACTTCATCGCCATGAAGGCGTTGCGGCTATCCTCACGTTTTCGCGATAGAGCGGCGTACTGCTCCCAGCCTTCAGGTGTTAGCTGAATTTGAAGCTGATTGGCGGTTCCTTGCGCAGTCCGAAACCATCCTCTTTTTTCAAACATGCTGAATAGCCAGCCGAAAGCAGATGCAGCGCCTCCGTTAGGATCGATCGGCAACCCGATCTGTGCAGCAAGCATTTCCCGATCTGGTGTTGCGTATTGGTGGAGGAAATTTTGTTGTTCGCCGAGCCAAAGCACGAGGTTTTGTGCCGCTTCGACCGGATCGGGCAACCTCTCTAAGGACCAATAACTTGCCAAATCTGCATCGCGAATTTGAGTATCACCGAAGCCGGGTGATGCTTGTGCCCGCCGTAACGCATGGCTCATCTTAGACCGTCGAATAATATCGGTGCCAAGCATACCAGGCAGCGTAGTCATGGCGGTGGCGGTGAGCGTAAAAGTGCCGCAGCGACCGCATTTTGTCTCGAGATTGCCCGAGCCCCTCATTGTCGCATTCGGCGCTCCACACACGATGCACTCTGTGTCGCGAGGCGGAATCGTCATCGTGCATCTCCCGTAAACCCATGGCGAGAGTTCTACTACTTGCTCGTTTAAGGCTTCAATCGGGCTGGAAGGCGTCTGTTGAGTTTATTGGATCGGACGGCCTATGGTTGCGCGTGGCCGCGGAAAGTGACAGCAGGTTTGTGCTTGATCTATTGCTGTTTGGCAAAGTGCGCGCCGATTCCCCTAGGGAGCGCCGGAGCAGGCTCTAAGGATCGATCCCTTTCCTGTAGCAACCATTAAGAGCCAAGCAGCTTTTTCAGACCACGGCGTTCCGGGTTGAACGACGGCATTGGCCTAGTTCACGAGCCTTCGGGCGCAGACGACGAGCGCGGCGTTGTGGACTTTGCCTTCGGCGAATCCGCCCTACGCGCTGATCTATTGCCGCGATCACCGCTGTAGCCATCACGTTGAGACCAACGCTGACGGCTGGCCCGATGATGTCCGGCTCTCCGACATCGAAGCAAACTTTACCTGTACGCGCTGCGGCAAGCGCGGCGCGGACGTGCGGCCGAAGTTTTCGCAGGCCAGCATGGGCTTTCGGCAAGTGCCGTGCCGCACCGTTCGATAAAATATGACTAATTTTCATTGATCAAATTTAACTTGCTCCGCTTGTATTCAAACTCGACTTGCATTGCTGGTATCAGGCTTAACGTCAACTTAAAATTCCAGCTTGATTGCGTTCATTCACGTTAAGCAGGATCATCCTGAACAACAGACCTTGTTCGAAAGAAGCCTGCCATGACTCTCCAGGAAGCTTTAGCGATCTACCTGTACGTATGGATGAGGGATATGGAAGATAGCGACGAGCCGGTAGTTGAAGCGGCAGTGGAAGTCATCGAGCGGGAGGCACGGAAAGCGATGGCGGCACATTCGCAACGCGACCAAGCGTAGCCAAATGACCAGTCACGCAGCCACGTCGCTCATAGCAGCGGTTCGACCTTCGCCGCCATGTCAGGAGCGCGGGTGACCCGATATGTTGCGTTGCTGCACTTCAGATCCAGACGGCCCGATCCGGGCGGGAGCGTTTTGCATCCCTTGAGGCACCGAGCGGCTTGTCACAGGTGAAACCTTGCAAGCGAATCTGCGCTGCCAGCATCGACTGCGGCGTTTCGGCTGCAACCAGCGTTGCTGTTGCCTGTTGCGCCCGCACCAATGGGCTGAAAACTAGAGCTGCGGTAGCCAGCAGTATTGACCCGAGCGGTTTGTACATGACGGCAATCCTTCTCGCAGTTCTCTCGGACGCAGCAGAGCAACTGCATCATCGGCTTGTCAGCGTCGCGTTGACGGATTGGATCGTTCGATAGCCTTGGGGTAACAGCCTTGGGGTAGCAGCCTTGGGAGTCAGCAGCCTTTGGGGGTCAGCGGAGTTTGTTGAAGGACGGCACCTGACCCAGTTATGCCTGCAACGGGCGGCTTTTTTCAAGACCGCCCGCTCAGAAGGCATTCCATCCCGCCGCGTTCACTCGCTCTGATGGCCGGACTTCTTCATTTCAGCAAGGATACCGTCGAGGTTGTAAGTTTCCGGCGCCTGCATCGGGGGAAATTCCTTATAGGAAAACAGCTCCTTTTCCCAAAGCAGCTGGCCGATGGGCAGAATGTTCCAGTCGTAAAGATAGGCAGTGCTCGGGGAGCCAAGCGAACCGGCGTAGCCCAGCAACGACTTGGCATCGGAACCGACCGTCTGCTCGAACGGGTCACGCTTGATGTTGGTGATCTGGGTCCAGTGGAAGCTCTGGGCTCCGAACAAACCACCGGTCCCGGTATCCGGCACCATCGTGTAGTAGAACTTCCAGTTCTTGTAGCGCACGGCGGACGGTTGCGCGCCGGTGTAATAGAAGAAGACTTCGCGCGCCGATTTCTCCGTGCCTTCGAGATAGCCGCGCTGGTCGACGCCGTCGAGCGTGGTCTTGACGATGCCGGGATAGCTTCCGGTCTCGATCTGCTTCTTCAGCGCGTCGCCCTTCGGCCCGCCGGCGATGTCGACCAGCGTCGGCAGCCAGTCGAGGGCCGACATCATCTCGTTCTTGACCGTGCCCGGCTTGATGTGGCCCGGCCAGCGAACCACCAGCGGCGCGCGCATGCCGCCTTCCCATGTGGTCAGCTTGCCGCCCTTGAAGGGGGTGGTGCCGCCGTCGGGAAAGGTGATGTTCTCGGCGCCGTTGTCGGTGGTGAAGGCGATGAGAGTATTGTCGAGCTGGCCCATGTCCTCGAGCTTCTTGAGGACATAGCCGATATTGTCATCCATCTGCTTCATGCCGGCTTCATTGAGGCCCCAGTCCTTGCCGCCCGGCTCGCCAATCATCGCCTCATACTTCGGCGACAGCATGGTCGTGATGTGCATGCGTGCCGGATTGTACCAGACGAAGAACGGCTTGTTGGTCTTCTTCGGGTCGTTGCGGTCGAGGAAGTCGATCACCTTGGCCGATATTTCCTCGTCCACGGTTCTCGATCGATCCAGCGTCAGCGGACCCTCGTCCTTGCAGCTCATGTTCTTCTGCGTTCCATCCGAAGACTTGCACGCGAGCACCGGTCGCGGCGGCGTCAGGCAAGTCGCGGTTCTCGGATCAACTGCGTTAGGGTCATCCGCAAGACCGGGTATTGACGTGCTCTTGCACGCCGGCGCAATACCTTGCACCAGCGGTGTCTTGTTGATGTCGGGGAAGCTCACGCCCTGCATCGCGTCAAGGTGATAGAGATAACCCCAGAACTCCTGAAACCCGTGCGCAGTCGGTAGCGCTTCAACATGATCGCCGAGGTGATTCTTGCCGAACTCCCCTGTGGTGTAGCCCTGGTCGAGCAGGAACTTCGCGACCGCCGGGGTGCCCGGCCGCAGCCAGGACGGACTGCCGGGCAATTGCGGGGGAATCATGCCGGTACGAAGCGGATGCATGCCGGTGAAAAAAGCGTTACGCCCGGCGGTGCAGCTTTGTTCGGCATAATAAGTCATGAAGAGTGCACCTGAGCTGGCCCCGGTTGTCTGAACAAAAATTCCGCGTCGATAAGTGGAGCCTCTGCCGAGGTTAGGCCGCCGCGCGGAGCGGCGGAAGATCGAAGTAGGCTTGATCCGGGGTCATGTCGTCAAGACTCGAATGAGGACGTCGGCCGTTGTAAAAGTCGAGATACCGGCCGATCGAATGTCGCGCCTCGCCGACGGTTTCGTAGGCTCGCAGATAGACCTCCTCGTATTTGACGCTGCGCCACAGCCGTTCGACGAACACATTGTCCCGCCAGGCCCCTTTGCCATCCATGCTGATGGCGATGCCATTGCTGGCGAGCAGGCCGGTGAACGCCGCGCCGGTGAACTGAGAGCCCTGATCGGTGTTGAAGATGTCCGGCTTGCCGTGGCGAGCCAAGGCATCTTCCAGGGTCTCGACGCAGAAGGCCGCCTCCATCGTGATCGACAGCCGCCACGACAGAACACGACGTGTCGCCCAGTCCAGCACCACGGCGAGATAGACGAAGCCGTGCGCCATCGGAATGTACGTGATGTCCATGGCCCAGACCTGGTTCGGCCGCCGGATCTCGATGCCGCGCAGCAGATACGGATAGATCTTGTGGCCGGGCTCGGGCTTGGTGGTGCGCGGACGGCGATAGAGCGCCTCTATCCCCATCCGCCGCATGAGCGTCTTCACATGCCGGCGGCCGATCTTGCACCCCTGCAAAGCCAGCAGGCCTCGCAACATACGCGAACCGGCGAAGGGATACTCCAGGTGCAGCCGATCGAGACGCTGCATGATCTCGAGGTCGGCTGAAGAGACTGGACGCGGCAGATAGTACACGCTGCCGCGACTGACCTTCAAAATCTCTGCCTGCTTGGTGATCGACAGATCGTGCTTACGGTCGATCATCGCTTTGCGCTCAGCAATCCCGCCTTGGTGAGCGCGCCTTCTAAAAAATCGTTCTCCAGCGTCAGCTCCCCGATCTTGGCATGCAGCGACTTCACATCGACCGCGGGCGTGGCCGGCGTCCCGCCCCCCGATCCGAAAATATCAGAGGCGCCGCCCTCAAGCTGTGATTTCCAGGCCGTAATCTGATTGGGGTGAACGTCGAAATGCTCCGCCAGCTGGGCTATCGTCCGATCGCCCTTGATGGCGGCCAGAGCCACCTTCGCCTTGAAGGCCGGTGAGTGGTTCCGCCGGGGTCGTCTGCTCATGGTCTCTCCTGTTCACGGCAATTATCGCCGCTGTCAGGCAGAAATTCCACTTATCGTTCTGTCCAGATTTCCGCGACCGGCTCTACCATCGTTTCCGATGCGGTCGATGTTCGGAGTTTCCCCCACCATCAGTCCGCGATGGTAGATGCTCGGCTGCATAATGCCGATATCATCGCCCATGATGAAGAGAATGTTGGGCTTGCCGGCTGGTGCCTGCGCGAGCGCGGGTACCGCGGCAAACGTGATAGCGGCAAGCGACGCCAACAGAGAGAGCCGAATTCTTTGTGCAATATTCATGATTCATCCTCGCGCTAGAGTTGCCAAGGAAATCGATGAGGCCATAAAGGTCACAAGCATTGATCTAAATCAACGAAGGCATGTATGACACGCGCGTGACAATTGCGTCAGCAGCATGGACTGAGTTGCCGTCTGCGAATCTATCGAGGGTCAATTGCAACCCGGTCGTTTGGGGTTTGTTCTAGGGCGTGTACTCATAAATTGCGTTTGTTCGGTAATCGCTGGCTGATGTCCGCTTTGCCCCCGAAAGCGACCAAATAGCAGACATCTCGATATGTGCGTTCATTCCGGCAAGCCCACCAAGGCGCCGCGCTACTTCGGTCGAAGAGTGCACAAAAAAGCGCCGCAGAAACGCGGCGCTTGCTCTTAGGGCCTGTAGGTACCGGCGTCCGAGCCGCCAACCAAGCCGCCTCTGTTGTTCGGGCTGCCGTAGTACTGACCGTAGCTGCCGCGGCCCATGCCGACCGTACCTTGGTCGGGCCTGACGCCCGAGTTGTACTTATAGTCCGCTGACTTGTACTTATGATGATACTTATGACTTGTGTATTGATGACGTGTCTGTGCAAGCGCGAGAGCTATGGCCCAAAGTTGGTGACGGCGTGAATCGGGAAGGCGGCATAGAGCCGGTCGCGGAAATCTGGACAGAACGATAAGTGGAATTTCTGCCTGACAGCGGCGATAATTGCCGTGAACAGGAGAGACCATGAGCAGACGACCCCGGCGGAACCACTCACCGGCCTTCAAGGCGAAGGTGGCTCTGGCCGCCATCAAGGGCGATCGGACGATAGCCCAGCTGGCGGAGCATTTCGACGTTCACCCCAATCAGATTACGGCCTGGAAATCACAGCTTGAGGGCGGCGCCTCTGATATTTTCGGATCGGGGGGCGGGACGCCGGCCACGCCCGCGGTCGATGTGAAGTCGCTGCATGCCAAGATCGGGGAGCTGACGCTGGAGAACGATTTTTTAGAAGGCGCGCTCACCAAGGCGGGATTGCTGAGCGCAAAGCGATGATCGACCGTAAGCACGATCTGTCGATCACCAAGCAGGCAGAGATTTTGAAGGTCAGTCGCGGCAGCGTGTACTATCTGCCGCGTCCAGTCTCTTCAGCCGACCTCGAGATCATGCAGCGTCTCGATCGGCTGCACCTGGAGTATCCCTTCGCCGGTTCGCGTATGTTGCGAGGCCTGCTGGCTTTGCAGGGGTGCAAGATCGGCCGCCGGCATGTGAAGACGCTCATGCGGCGGATGGGGATAGAGGCGCTCTATCGCCGTCCGCGCACCACCAAGCCCGAGCCCGGCCACAAGATCTATCCGTATCTGCTGCGCGGCATCGAGATCCGGCGGCCGAACCAGGTCTGGGCCATGGACATCACGTACATTCCGATGGCGCACGGCTTCGTCTATCTCGCCGTGGTGCTGGACTGGGCGACACGTCGTGTTCTGTCGTGGCGGCTGTCGATCACGATGGAGGCGGCCTTCTGCGTCGAGACCCTGGAAGATGCCTTGGCTCGCCACGGCAAGCCGGACATCTTCAACACCGATCAGGGCTCTCAGTTCACCGGCGCGGCGTTCACCGGCCTGCTCGCCAGCAATGGCATCGCCATCAGCATGGATGGCAAAGGGGCCTGGCGGGACAATGTGTTCGTCGAACGGCTGTGGCGCAGCGTCAAATACGAGGAGGTCTATCTGCGAGCCTACGAAACCGTCGGCGAGGCGCGACATTCGATCGGCCGGTATCTCGACTTTTACAACGGCCGACGTCCTCATTCGAGTCTTGACGACATGACCCCGGATCAAGCCTACTTCGATCTTCCGCCGCTCCGCGCGGCGGCCTAACCTCGGCAGAGGCTCCACTTATCGACGCGGAATTTTTGTTCAGACAACCGGGGCCAGCTCAGTTCAACGCCTCCACTTCTCCACCAAAGGAGCGATATGCCGTGTCTAAGGATACCGTCGTAAAACTGATTCAGCCAGGAACTTTCAGCGACCAACTCACCGACATTTTGCGCGATGGGGCGCGTGCCCTTCTCGCCCAGGCGGTGGAGGCCGAGGTCGCCGGGTTTCTTTCCAAGCATGCCGATTTGAAGACCGAGGATGGCCACCAACGCGTGGTGCGCCACGGTCATCTGCCCGAGCGCGAGGTGATGACGGGCATCGGCGCGGTCCCGGTGCGCCAGCCCCGCGTGCGCGATCGCGAGGCCGCAGCCGGCGATCCCCGCCGCATCCGCTTCTCGCCATCGATCTTGCCGCCCTATATGCGCCGCTCGAAGTCGATCGAGACGCTGCTACCGATCCTCTACCTGAAGGGCATCTCGACCGGCGATTTCTCGGACGCTCTGGCGGCCTTGCTCGGCAAGGATGCGCCCGGCCTCTCGGCCAGCGCCATCGGCCGCCTGAAGGACGGCTGGCAGGATGATCATGCCCAGTGGCGCAAGCGTGATTTGTCGGGCAAGCGCTACGTGTACGTCTGGGCGGACGGCATCCACCTCGAGGCGCGGCTGGAAGATGAAAAGCAGTGCATCCTGGTGCTGATCGGCGCGACGCCCGAGGGCAAGAAAGAGCTCGTCGGGTTCACCGATGGCGCTCGGGAAAGTGCGCAGGATTGGCGCGATCTGCTGCTGGATCTGAAGCGATGCGGGCTCGATGCCCGGCCCGAGCTGATGATCGCCGACGGCGCGCTCGGCTTCTGGAAAGCGGCCGGCGAGGTCTGGCCGAAAGCACGCGAGCAGCGCTGTTGGGTGCACAAGACGGCGAACGTGCTGGGCAAATTACCCAAGAGTGTGCAACCAAAGGCCAAGCGGGCGCTGCAGGAAATCTGGATGGCCGAGACCAAGGCCAATGCCGAAGTCGCCTTCGACGCCTTCATCGAAAGCTACACGCCGAAATACCAGAAGGCCGTCGATTGTCTGACGAAGGATCGCGACCTGCTGCTCGCCTTCTACGACTTCCCGGCCGAGCATTGGAAGCACCTGCGCACCACCAACCCGATTGAAAGCACTTTCGCGACCGTCCGCCACCGCACGATCCGATCGAAAGGCTGCCTCTCAAACAAGACCGCTCTCGCCATGGTATTCAAGCTGGTCGAAGGGGCGCAACGATCCTGGCGACGGCTCGACGGACATGCACACTTGCCAAAGATCATTCTCGGTGTGAAATTCACCGACGGGATCGAGGTCACCGCCAAGCTGGCCGCCCCTCAGCCCGCAACCGCCGCCGCCTGACTGATCAGGCCGTCACCAAAAATTGGCGATAGCTCCAAGCGCGAACGTGCTTGAGAGTGCGAACACAGAAGCCAATGCTATTGTCGCAAGTTTCATGGTCGTTCTCCCTTGATTTTAGGGAATCCGAGTCAACCCACCATGATTGTTCGTGTTCCAAGCCGTCTCATGATTTGTTCTTGTCCCAAACCGTCTTCAGCGCGACAGAAGCCGCCAAGCTGTTCACATCTCACAGAGCCTCAGTGATCCAGCAATCGTCCGCGCGCGCGGTGATCGCACCGGGCGCGATGCTGCGCCTGCGCCGCAACCGGTAACGTAACACTACTAAAGACACCGAAAAAATGATTACACGCCCTGGTTTGAGTAAAGGCATCAGGAAGTTGCCGCGGCGCAACGCGCGGGGGATTAGCCGACTGCGTCCGCCGTAGCTCAACGAGCGAAGCGGAAGACGCAATCCGCCGTTGCACCGAATGCTGCACAATCAATCCGTTGTCGTCGTCGATGTATTGCTGAAACGGGGCGCGACAATGCGCGAAGGCTTCTTCGCGCATATCTCGACCAGCGCATCCTCTTCTACAACAATCGGGACAGTATTCGGCAGACGCAGATCGATCAATCGACCCGCCAGTTGCAGGCCGATCTCTGGGCTGCCGTCCGCGGACCGGCCACTACAGAACCAACGCCAGTCGCAGCGCTGTTGCTCGCTGGCATGAACGATGTGATCAACTCGCAGGGCTACACTCAAGCGGCATTCTGGAACCGGATTCCCCGCGCCGTATGGTGGCTCATGGCGGCCATCGCGCTTTGTACCAATGTTCTGTTCGGCTATCGGTCGCGAGGCGGCAAGACCACGAGAAAGCTTGCTCTCGTGTTGCCGTTTATCACCTCAATTGCTTTTCTTCTGATCGCCGATATCGATGCACCGCGGCGTGGCTTGATCGACGTCAGTCCACAAAATCTGGAAAGTTTGGCGGCGTCCCTTGGACGATGAAAGTTCCGCTGATGGGCGTCCGGGGTCTGTTGTCAGATGTCCGAAATGTGTCAGACGCTGAAGTGAGCCGCCACACAGCTCCTCCGGGTTGCATTTTACCTTTGGGTTCCACCCGCCTCCCCGTTTTTCCCACAGTGTTGCCCCAGCGCGACAATTGCTTAACCGATGATGTGCTAGGTCTCGGACGGGGCTAGGGCTGTACGCGTGGTGTGATCTCTTGGTTTGTGACTGCTGCTTTGCAGGAGGACCATGGAATGAACCAGTGCTTGCGTTCGCTGTCCTGTTTCCTCACCGTTGCCGCGCTCACCGTGTTCTCGACGGATGCGACCGCACGGCCCAGCCATAAGCAACAACACGCCAGAAAGACGCACGAAGCGAAGGAGGCTCGCCCCCATCGCCACGCGGCGCTTGGAAAGCGCCGGCACGCACGGCATGCCGACGCAGAACGCAAGTCAAAGCAATCCAGGGATGAGCCCGCTCGCAAGGAGGCCGCCCCTCCGCTCTCGGGCGATCTTGCGCTGGTGAAGGAAGCCATCGATCTCGCGCGCAAGGCCAAGACCGACGAGGCGACCGCCACCAAAAACAGGATCGCGGACCCGGCGGGGCAGAAACTGGTCGAGTGGTTCATCCTGCGTCACCCCGAGACGACGGCGAATTTCAACCGCTATGCGGCGTTCATCGCCGGCAATCCGGACTGGCCGAGTGCGGGGTTGCTGCGCCGGCGGGCGGAGGCGCGGCTGTGGCAGGAGCGCAGCGATGCGGCCACGGTTCGCGGGTTTGCGGGCAATGGGCCCGCCAGCGCCAAGGGCAAATTCGCGCTGGCGCGGGTGCTATCAGCGGAAGGCGATCGCGACGGTGCGGGCCGGCTGGTTCGCGACGCCTGGCGGTCGGAGGAATTGTCGGAGCGTCTCGAAGCCGAGGCCTACGAGACCTTTCACGACCTGCTCACCCGCGACGACCACCGGGCGCGCATGGATATGCGCATCGGCGCCAGGGATCTCGCGGGCGCCAGACGCGCCGCGCAACACCTTGGCAGCGACGAGCTTGCGATCGTAAAAGCCTGTGCCGCGGTCAAGGGGAAATCGGACAAGGCGCTGAGCGCGCTCGACGATGTCGCGACCGAGGCGCGAGCCGATCTCGGCTACACGCTGTGCCGCATCCAATGGATGCTCGCCCAGAACAGGATTGACGACGCGGCGCAGCTGATGCTGGCGGCGGCGCCGGAGACCATGGCGCAGCAGGAGACCGATCAATGGTGGCGCGAGCGGCGCTCGCTCGCCCGCAAGCTGCTCGATCAGGGCAAGTTCCAGACCGCCTACGACGTGATCCGTCCCGCAGCGGCGCCGGCCAACGAATACTACCGGGCCGACTACCATTTCATGTGCGGCTGGATCGCGTTGCGCTACCTCGACGATCCCGTCACCGCGGCGGCGCATTTCGCACAAATCGACGGCGGCCAGTCCAATCCCATCGTGCTGGCGCGGGCGAATTACTGGCGCGGGCGCGCCGCCGAAGCCCTCGGCGAAAAAGCTGCGATGCGCGAAAGCTATCGGGCGGCCGCGCGCTACCCGACCGCCTATTACGGACAGCTCGCGCGCGCCAAGCTCGGCATCGAGCAGATTGAACTGCGCGCGCCCTCGCCTGTTCTCGCATCGGACGGCGCTGTGGCTACCGACGAACGCGTGCGCGCCGCCGATATGCTCTACGAGATCGGCGAGCGCGACGTGGTGCTGTATTTCGTCGCCGACCTCGCCGAACAAAGCCCTGACGTCGCCGTGCTCGAAGCGCTCGGCGAGCTCACCGGCCGCCGCAACGATGCAATCGCGATGCTGCAGGTCGGAAAGTCCGCGCTCGGCCGCGGGCTGGCGCTCGACCATTACGCGTTCCCGACCATCGGGATTCCCAGGCACAGCCCGGTCGGTCCCGCCATCGAGCGCAGCATCATCTATTCGGTGGCGCGCACCGAGAGCGCATTCGACCAGCGCGACAAGTCGTCGGCCAATGCGGTCGGCCTGATGCAGGTGACGCCGGAAGCCGGACGCGACACCGCCAAACGCTTCGGCGTCAGCTATGACTGGGACCGGATGGTTTCCGATCCCGTCTACAATACGCAGATGGGCGCCGCCGAACTCTCTGCGCTGCTGAGCGAATACAAGGGCTGCCACATCATGACCTTCGCCGGCTACAATGCCGGCCGCGGCCGCGTCCGCGACTGGATCAAGGCCTACGGCGACCCCCGCGATCCCAAGGTGGATCCGGTCGACTGGGTCGAGCGCATTCCGCTCTCCGAGACGCGAAACTATGTCCAGCGGGTGATGGAGAATCTGCTGGTCTATCGCGTCCGCTTTGAGGGCGAAGCCGCGGTGGCGTCGAAGACCGACCAGCCCGTGGTCACGCAGGAGGTCAACGCGGCACCGCTGCCGCCGGCCGCGACGTCTGCCGGCCAGTGAAGTTGCGCGAGGTCCGTGAGGTGGCATACGCAGACTGATTGGCTCGGCCCGAATTCGTCGCCGCTTTCGCGGCGCGAATGAAATCCCGTCCGGGTTGACCTGCATCAAGTCGGTTGACCGTTCCTGCCGGATGATGTCATCTGATGACCTTTCTAGCGGAGCAGAGACATTTCAAACACTCTCACGCTTCAGAAACTAAAGACATTCTCCGGATCGATGATTAAGCGGTCGATCAGAAGGCGGATTGTCGCCATCGCGGTCGGATTGATCGTCCTCATGGTGGCGACATCCGTCCTCTCGATGGTGATGGTTGGCCGGGTCGGCCACCTGCTCGATGAGCTGACGGCAAGGTATATTCCGGCCAACGCGCATCTGACGCGGATCAATATCCTGTCGCTCGAACAGGCTCTGGCGCTCCGCCGTATGGTGATCGCGAAGATGCAGGAGCCGCCCGACGAGATGGGCTACAAGCTTCGCAAGCAGCTGTACGAAGAGAAGGGCGCCGAAGTCGACAGCGAGGCGCAGGCCGCGCGCAAGCTGATCAATGCGATCATCGACGACACGAGTACGCCCTCGGACAACGCCGCACTGGCGCGCGTCGAGAGCCGGATCGACAGTCTGGTGAGCGAGACCCGCCGCCATCTAAATCAGGCGTCGGGGCAGCTCCTTTCAGAACTTGATGCGCGAGATTTCGCAGCAGTAAGACGCAGCCTCGCTGGCACCGACGCACTCCGCGACGAATTCAACGAGAAAATCGACGCCATTCGCACCGAGATGGTGAAGGTGGGCTATGGGGCAACCGTAACGATCCGGTCGGAGCAGACCCAGGCAGTCCTGACCTCGGGCATCGTGACGCTGCTCGCGGCGATTGTCGGACTGATCTTCGCCAACCTCGTCAGCGGTGGCATCATTCGCTCCGTCCGGCAATTGCTCGAGGGTACGCGGGCGGTCGAGGCCGGCCAGCTCGACCAATCGATCGCTGTAACGACGGGTGACGAAATCGGGCAACTGGCCGCCGCGTTCAACCGGATGGTCGTGCAACTGCGCGACAACCAGCGCGTCAGGGAAACTTTTGGAAAATATATCGATCCGCGCGTCGTCGAAGGGTTGATCGAGCGCCCGAACCTGACAGCGGCCGAAGGCCAGCGCCGGGTGATGACTGTGCTGTTCTGCGACCTGAAAGGATTCACCAGCCTGAGCGAGGGCATGACGCCGCAAGGCCTGGTCAAGGTCATGAACCGCTACCTTTCAACCATGTCCGAACCGATCCGGACCAACCGGGGGATCATCGACAAGTATATCGGCGACGGCATCATGGCCTATTGGGGGCCTCCGTTCGTCGACGAGGCAGATCATGCCCGCTTTGCATGTCTCGCCGCCCTGGAAATGATCGAACGTATAGCGGCATTGCGTAAGGACATCCCCGAACTGCTTGGCGTGCGGGGCACTCCCATGGAGACGTGCGATCTGAGAATCGGCGTTGCCACGGGGGAAGCGCTGGTCGGCAGTATCGGCTCCGACGTCATGATGAGCTATACCGTGATGGGCGACGTGGTGAACCTCGCCTCACGCCTGGAGGGCGCCAACAAGGAGTATGGCACCCGCAATCTTGTTTGCGAGCGCACGGTCGCCGCGGCCGGTGACACCGTCGAAGTTCGAGAGATCGATCGGGTCGTGGTAGCAGGTCACACCCATTCGGAAGTCATTTTTGAGATCCTTGGACGCAAGGGCGAGCTTACGCCGCAACAGCTGACGTCACGGGACAGGTATATGGAAGCCCTCGCCGCCTATCGCGAACAGCGATGGGATGATGCGCTTCGCGCGCTTGACGCGGCCCTCGAGGCCGGCCCCGGCGACGGAGCGTCGATCGCTCTGCTCAAGCGCGTCGGGAACCTCAAAGCAAACCCGCCGCCCCAAAACTGGGACGGGTCGTGGCATATCGAAAAATAGTCGCCGATGCCGCTCTGAGCGCTCATCAGTCCACGCCCTCAATCCGCGTTGACGTTGGCGGCCTTGATCATCGGCCACCATTTGGCGATTTCGGCCTTCTGCCAATCAATCGCCCAACGCCTGCGGCTAGAGCTGATCGAGGGGCGCCATCTGCAAGCCCACGTCTCGATCCGGCTGCGTCCGGCCGGCCACCACAGGCAGGCGATCGATGGCTTTCAGACCGGGCCGCTTGCGCCAGGTGATCTCGGACGGATCGACCGCGAGCGTCAATTGCGGCCAGCGCTGGAACAGCGACTTCAGCGCGCACCGGCCTTCGATCCGCGCGAGCTGGTGGCCAAGGCAAAAATGGATTCCGGTGCCGAAGGCGATATGCCGGTTCGGCCTGCGCCGCAGGTCGAGCCGCTCCGGATGGGGATTTGCCTGCGGGTCCATATTGGCCGCCGCCAGCATGGCCATGACCTTCTCGCCCTTTTTCACCCTGACGCCGCCGAGGTCGACATCCCGGCGCACGCAGCGCGGTTTGGTGAATTGCACCGGCGTGATGAAGCGCAGAAATTCCTCCACCGCCAGATCGACGCGGCTCCAGTCCTGCTTGAGCCAGTCGCGCAGATCGGGATTCTTCAACAGCTCATACACCGACCCGCTGATGAGGTGGGTGGTGGTTTCATGTCCGGCAAACAGCAACAGGAACACCATCGACACGATCTCGTCGCGGCTGATTTGTCCGCCGTCCTTCGCGACGCGCACGATCTCGGCGATCAGCCCTTCGCCGCCATGCTGCCGAACGGTTTCGAGATGCCGCTCGATATAGCGCTTCATCGCAAAAGCGTTCGGCACCATGGCGAGAAAGCCGAGCGCGCCGGTAAAGCGGGTGAAGCCGCCCGCCCAGGCGGCGAATTTCGAACGGTCGGCCTGTGGCAGCCCGAGCAGTTCGCAAATCACCGACAGCGGCAGCTTGCGTGCATAGCGCTCGACGAGGTCGGCCGGGCTGCCTTCGGCAAACAGGTTATTGGCGAGTCGGTCGCCGATGACCCGAATATGCGGCTCCATATCGAGCACAGCGCGGCGGCGGAACGCCTCGTCGACGATATCGCGCAGCCGCTTGTGATCCGGCTCGTCCATCGACAGCATGCTGTTGGAAAGCGTGCGCACGATGCGCGGCATCCACCATTGCAGTCCGGCAACGGTGCCGTCCTCCTCGCGAATGGTGAAAATCGTGGTGTCCTTCAGCACCCGATCGGCCAGCGCCTCCGTCGTCGTCGCCCACACCGTGCCGAGGATCGGGAAGCGCACCTGCACGACCGGCCCCTGCGCGCGAAGTTTTTCGATCGCCGCGGCCGGATTGCGATAATAGTCCGGACTGCTGAAATCTGCCTGGAACGTCATGGCCGATACCCGCGTTGCACGCGGCCGCGCGTCGTTCCCACGCCGCCGCAGATGAATGCACGCCGCCGTTCGGCACTCCCAAGACGATTGCCCAAGACGATCGCCCAAGACGATTGCCGATCACGACGGCACCGCAAAGATGGGAGGTTCGTTGTGGTAATTCCAGATCAGGCCCGCGGCGCGCCTATGGGTTCCATAAGGCCTGGTCAGCGTCGGCGGACAGCGCCGCTTACTCCACCTTGACGTTGGCGGCCTTGATCACCGGCCACCACTTTGCAATCTCGGCCTTCTGCCAATTGCCCAGCGCCTCCGGCGACAGCTGATCGAGCGGCGTCATCTGCAAGCCCAAATTTTCGAGCTGCTTGCGCACCGCCGGGTCGCTCAGCGCCTCGACCGCCGCCGCATTGAGTTTTGCCACGATCTCTTTCGGCGTGCCCTTCGGCACCCACAGCCCCGACCACAGCGTCATGTGGAAACCCGGCAAGCCTGCCTCGTCCACGGTCGGAATGTCCGCGGCCTGCTCTGCTCGCCTGGAGTCGGTGACAGCGTAACCGCGGATGGTACCGGCGTGCACCTGGTTGATGGAGTTGGACAGCTGATCGACAATGATATCGATCTGGCCGGCGACGAGGTCGTTCAGCGCCGGACCCGTGCCGCGATACGGCACATATTGCAGCTTGATGCCGGTTACGTTCTCAAAATACAGCCCGGCGATATGACTGCCCGAACCCGCGCCGGCCGTGCCGGCGGCCGCCGGAACCGGACGCGACTTCAGCCATGCCAAAAGCTCCTTCAGCGATTTCGCAGGCACCGCATTCTTGCTGACGATGATCATGGGATTGCTCGGCAACAGCACCACCGGCTCCAGATCGGCCACGAGGTCGTAGCCGAGCTTGTAGATCGCGCCATTGGCGACGTTGGTGCCGAGATGGCCGAAACCGATGGTGTAACCGTCGGGGGCCGAACGCACGGTGCGGCCGACGCCGAGCGAGCCGCCCGCCCCGGTCACGTTCTCGATCAGGATCGTCTCGCCGAGCTTGAGCTTCATGCGTTCGGCCAGGATCCGCATCATGGCATCGGATGGACCACCCGCCGAGAACGGCACGATGACGGTGATCGGATGCGACGGATAATTCTCCGCGGCCGCGGCGCCGCCCAACGCCAACATCGCGACCAGTGTGGCCCAAATCGCCCTTCGCATCGTATCCTCCCAAAACGCTCACTATCGTCATTGCGAGGAGCACTTGCGACGAAGCAATCCATACTTCCTATGCCGCACTATGGATTGCTTCGCTTCGCTCGCAATGACGGGTTAGAGCGCCGCAATGCCGCCTTACAAATTCGCGTAGTCGATCGGCTGGAAACGATCGAGCGTGCGCGTGACCGGCGGCAACGGATACTTAAGCCCTGTCGCGCAATTGAACAGCATCACGCGATCATTTTTCGTCACCCGGCCGTCGGCGAGGCTCTGCTGGTAGGCGGCGTAGGTCGCAGCGCCTTCCGGACACAGCAGCAGGCCCTCCTCGCGCGCGACTTCGTTGAGCGCAGCAGAAATCTTCTCGTCGTCGACCGCAATCGCAAAACCCTTGCTCTCGCGGACCGCGCGCAGGATCAGAAAATCTCCGACCGCCTGCGGCACGCGAATGCCGGACGCGATAGTGTGGGCATCTTCCCAGCGCGGCGCGTGCTCGGTGCCTGCTTCAAAAGCGCGCACCATCGGCGCGCAGCCGGAGGCCTGCACCGCGACCATGCGCGGGCGCTTGGCGCCGATGAAGCCGATGGCCTCGAGTTCGGCGAACGCCTTCCACATCCCGATCAGGCCGGTGCCGCCGCCGGTCGGATAGAAGATCACATCGGGCACTTCCCAGCCGAGCTGTTCGGTCAGTTCCAGGCCCATCGTCTTCTTGCCCTCGATCCGGTACGGCTCCTTCAGGGTTGAGGTATCGAACCAGCCGGCCTTCGCCTTGCCCTCGCCAACGATCTTGCCGCAATCGTCGATCAGCCCGTTGACGCGATAGACGGTAGCGCCCTGCAGCTCGATCTCGCTGACATTCACTTCCGGGGTATCGGCCGGGCAGAAGATCGTGGTCTTGATGCCGCAGGAGGTCGCATAGGCCGCAAGTGCTGCACCCGCATTGCCGTTGGTCGGCATCGCCATGTGCCTGATGCCGAGCGCCTTGCCCATCGACACCGCCATCACGAGGCCGCGCGCCTTGAACGAGCCGGTCGGCAGCCGGCCTTCATCCTTCACGATGATCTCGCCGCCGCCAAGCTTCTTCGACAGTTTCGGCAGCCGGATCAGCGGCGTCGTCACTTCGCCCAAGCTGACGATGTCGGCGACTTTGCGCACCGGCAGCATCTCGCGGTAGCGCCACATGTCGGCCGGGCGCTGCGCCAGCGCGTCCTTGGTCAGCGCCTTCTTCACACCGGCGAGATCGTAGCGCACCAACAGCGGCTTGCCGGCCTTGGAGAGGTTATGGATCTGGTCGGCGGGATAGTGATCGCCTTCCATCGCGCATTCGAGATGGGTCACGAACGTTGGGCGTTCGATTCGGAGATTGTCATTGTCTTTCACGGATGGTTTTCTTTCTTGTCCCAGCGTTCTTGTTATCCGTCATTGCGAGGAGCGTCAGCGACGAAGCAATCCATAGCGCCACGAGTGGATAGGTGGATTGCTTCGCTTCGCTCGCAATGACGGTGGCCCTAAATATTCAACACCCGCCCATAGGCGTCCAGCACCGCTTCCTTCATCATCTCCGACAGCGTCGGATGCGGGAAGATGGTGTGCATCAGCTCTTCTTCCGTGGTCTCCAGATTCATCGCGACCACATAGCCCTGGATCAATTCCGTCACCTCGGCGCCGATCATGTGCGCGCCGAGCAACTGGCCGGTCTTCTTGTCGAAGATGACCTTGACCAGGCCCTGATCCTCGCCGAGCGCGATCGCCTTGCCGTTGCCGACGAACGGGAAGCGGCCGACCCGGATTTCGCGGCCGCCTTCCTTGGCGCTGGCTTCGGTGAGACCGACCGAGGCGATCTGCGGGTTGCAATAGGTGCAGCCGGGAATGAGGTCCTTGTCGGTGGCATGCGGATGCAGGCCCTTGATGGCTTCGACGCAGACCACGCCTTCATGCTCGGCCTTGTGCGCCAGCATCGGGGGACCGGCGACGTCGCCGATGGCGTAGATGCCGGGAACATTGGTCTTGCCAAAACCGTCGATCACGACGCAGCCGCGGTCGGTCTTGACGCCGAGTTTTTCCAGCCCGAGATTTTCGATATTGCCGACGACGCCGACCGCCGAAATCACCCGCTCGAACTCGACCGTTTGCGGCTTGCCCTTGCCGTCGTCGATGGTCGCGACCACGCTGTCGGTCTTCTTCTCGAGTTTTGTGACTTTGGTGCCGGAGAGAATCTTGATGCCCTGCTTCTCGAAACGCTTGCGCGCGAGGCCGGCGATCTCGGCGTCCTCGACGGGCAGGATCTGCGGCAGCACCTCGACCACGGTCACGTCGGAGCCCATGGTGTGGAAGAACGACGCGAATTCGACGCCGATCGCACCGGAGCCGACCACCAGCAGCGATTTCGGCATCTTCTCCGGCACCATCGCCTCGAAATAGGTCCAGACCAGTTTTTGGTCGGGCTCGAGCCCGGGCAACACGCGTGGCCGCGCGCCGGTCGCGATGATGATGTGCTTGGCCTGATAGGCGCCCTCGCCGAGCGCCCCCTTCGGCGCCTCAACGTCCGATTTCTTCACCGTGACCTTGCCGGGCGCGTCGATCGAGGCGTCGCCCCAGATGATGGAAACCTTGTTCTTCTTCATCAGGAAGCCGACGCCGTCATTGAGGCGCTTTGACACCCCGCGCGAGCGCTGCACCACGGCCTTCGGATCGTAGGAGATCTTCTCGGCCGAGAGCCCGTAATCCTTGGCGTGCTGCATGTAGTGGAAGATTTCAGCCGAGCGTAACAGCGCCTTGGTCGGGATACAGCCCCAGTTCAGGCAGATGCCGCCGAGGTAGGACTTTTCGACGATCGCGGTCTTGAAGCCGAGCTGCGCCGCCCGGATCGCGGTGACATAGCCGCCCGGACCGGCGCCGATGATGATGATGTCGAAGGATGTATCGGCCATGGTGGCTCCCGGGTCAGATCTGTCTAGCAGGCGATATTGCGCCAAAGGTTTTGAGTATCAGGTGATGCATGAGTATAGCTGCGGCAAGCGCGCCAGCCTCCAGACTTGTGAGCCCGTCGACCCAGCGAAGGCACCAGCACGTCACAATGGCTGCGAGCAGGAGCGCCAGCAGAAGCATCGAATGACCGCTTGCGCGAAACAAGGCGTAGTACATGGCAAGAGCCGCGATCGCCAGCCCGCCATATACCGCCAGCGTGAAGGGCAGCAAGGCAAATCCCACGTCTTGAGCCGGAAGCGTCGAAGGCATGCTCCACCAAATTGGGAGATAGAGCACCAGCAGGAAACCACAACCAGCGACCACGTGGCGCATTTCAAGCCGCCTTCGCCGCTACACCAGCATCATGACGGGGTTTTCGATCAGCATCTTGAAGGCGCCAATCAATTCGGCGCCGAGCGCGCCGTCGATGGCGCGGTGATCGCAGGACAAGGTCACGCTCATCATATGCGCCGCCTCGACCTTGCCGCCGCGCACCACCGCGCGTTCCTCGCTGGTTCCGACCGCCAGGATGGTCGCGTGCGGCGGGTTGATGACAGCGGTGAAATGACTGATGCCATACATGCCGAGGTTGGACACCGCCGTGGTGCCGCCCTGATATTCTTCCGGCTTGAGTTTCCGGGCGCGGGCGCGCGCCGCAAAATCCTTCATCTCGCCTGAGATCGTCGACAGCGATTTGGTTTCGGCCTTGCGGATGATCGGCGTGATCAGGCCGCCCGGCATCGCAACGGCCACCCCGATGTCGGAATGCTTGTGCTTGAGCATGCCGCTTTCGGTCCAGCTCACATTGCAATTGGGAATCCGCTGCAGCGCGACCGCCATCGCCTTGATGACGAAATCGTTCACCGAGAGCTTGTAGAGCGGCTTCTTTTCCTTGTCCTTCGGCGCCGCGGCGTTGATCTCCTCGCGTGCCGCGAGCAGCTTGCCGATGTCGCAGTCCATTGTCAGATAGAAATGCGGAACGGTCTGCACCGACGCGGTGAGGCGCTGGGCGATCGTGCGCCGCATGCCGTCGTGCGGGATCACCTCGTAGGAGCCGGGTTCGAACAGCGCGAGAATCTGCTTGTCCGACATTGACGGCGCGATCGCGGGCGCGCCGGCGGGTGCTGCGGCCGGGGCTTTCAGGCCCTTGCCGGATTTGGCGTCTTCGACGTCGCGCGCGACGATGCGGCCATGCGGGCCGGAGCCGTTGATGCGGCCGAGCTCGATGCCGGCTTCCCTGGCGAGCCGGCGGGCCAGCGGCGACGAGAAGATGCGGGCGTGGCCGTTGGCCTGCGGGGCCGGTGCCGCCGCCTGAGGCGCTGGCGCCGGCGCAGCCGGTGCAGGTGCCGCAGCCATCGGCGCAGGCGCTGCGGCTGGTGCGGGCGCCGGTGCGGCAGCGGCTTTCGGCGGCGCTGCTGCCCCCGCTCCCGCCGCCTTCACGTCCTCGCCGTCGCCGGCCATCACCGCGATCACGTCGTTGACCGCGACATCCTGGGTACCTTCCGGCACCAGGATTTTTGCGATCGTTCCCTCGTCGACGGCTTCGACTTCCATCGTCGCCTTGTCGGTCTCGATTTCGGCGATCACGTCGCCCGACTTGACCTTGTCGCCCTCTTTCTTGAGCCACTTGGCAAGGTTGCCCTTTTCCATCGTGGGCGACAGCGCGGGCATCAGAATGTTGATGGGCATACCGACCTCACAAACCTATTCATGCTTCCATCGACCGGGAAGCTAACCAAAACGTCTGGGCCTCGGAAAGGCCCGATGGAAGACCTGCGCGCGTCAATTGCCGATATCGCCTTGCCACAGCCGCTCGTTGGCCGGAACCGACCGCCATGATTTCATCATGTTGATCGACCGCTCGTCCTCGAGATCGATATAGGGAATCGCGAACTGGGTCAGGATGTCTTTGCTGCCGGGAAACGTCACGGACTCGCCGATGACGAGCAGCGACAGCTTGAACAGCCCGACCGCGCCCGCGCACATCGAGCACGGCGACAGCGTGGTGTACATGACGGTGTCATGAAACGAAATCAGCCCGGCATTGCGCAGGCAGGACATCTCGCCGTGCAGGATGACGTTCTTCTCCTGCACCCGGTTATTATGCCCGCGCGCGATGATCTTGTTGTCGCGCGTCAGCACGGCGCCGATCGGCAGCCCCCCTTGCGCGATGCTCTTCTCGGCCTCGCGAATGGCTTCGGCCATAAAGTCGAAATGATATTGTTCAATTGCCAAAGGACTGCCTGTTTCTCTCAGTGACCCTGCTGCGAGCGGAGCGCGGTATCGCCCAAATCGGTCGGTCGCGCGATTTCGGCTTCGAACATGTCGACGATGCGTGTCAGCGCCTCGTCCTCGGTGTAGCCACTTTCGCGGGCATAGGCGCGCGCGGCATGGCGGGCGATGTCGACCAGCAGCAGGCCCCACATGTCCGGCTCCTCGAACGCGCGGGTGAAGGCGATCGACAGCCCGCCATCGACCACGAATGCGCGCAGCACCTCGATGGCATCATCGCGGCCCATGACGTCGGGCGGTAATGGCTGCTCCTTCGCCATGCGTCACCGATATGAGACGGCTTTGGCGGCTTCGACCACCTCGGCCACCGACGGCAATGCGAGTTTTTCGAGGTTCGCGGCATAGGGCATCGGCACGTCCTTGCCCGAGACGCGCTTAACCGGCGCGTCCAGATAGTCGAAGGCCTGCTCCATGATGCGGGCGGCGACTTCGGCGCCGACACCGCTCTGCTGCCAGCCCTCCTCCACCGTCACCGCGCGGCCGGTCTTCTTGACCGAGGCCACGATGGTGTCGGTGTCCATCGGACGCAGCGTGCGCAGATCGATCACTTCGGCCTCGATGCCTTCCTTCGCCAGTTCATCGGCGGCTTTCAGCGCGTAGCTCATGCCGTTCGACCACGAGATGATCGTCACGTGACCGCCTGACCGTACGATCCGGGCCTTGCCGATCGGCACCACATAGTCGTCGAGCTTGGGCACCTCGCCGGTATGGCCGTACAGCATTTCATTCTCGAGGAAGATCACCGGATTGGGATCGCGGATCGCGGCTTTCAGCAGGCCCTTGTAGTCGGCGGCCGAGAACGGCGCGACCACCTTGAGGCCCGGAACCTGCGAGTACCAGGCCGAGTAATCCTGGCTGTGCTGGGCTGCGACGCGCGACGCGGCGCCATTGGGCCCACGGAACACGATCGAACAGCCCATCTGTCCGCCGGACATGTACAGCGTCTTGGCCGCGGAGTTGATGATCTGGTCGATCGCCTGCATCGCGAAATTGAAGGTCATAAACTCGACGATCGGCTTCAGGCCCGACATCGCCGCACCGACGCCAATGCCGGCGAAGCCATGCTCGGTGATCGGCGTATCGATCACCCGTTTCGCGCCGAATTCCTGCAGCAATCCCTGACTGACTTTGTAGGCGCCCTGATATTCCGCGACCTCTTCGCCCATCAGGAACACGTCCGGGTCGCGCCGCATCTCCTCGGCCATCGCGTCGCGCAGCGCGTCGCGGATCGTCATCGTCACCATCTCGGTGCCAGCGGGAATTTCCGCATCAGGCTCGGCGACGGCTGCCGGCGCGGATGGCGCTTTCTTTTCTTCTGACGGGGGAGCTTCGGCTTTTGCTTCAGCAGGCGGCGCGGCCGGCTTCGGCGGCGCGCTGACCTTGCCGAGGTCCGCCGCACTCTCGCCGTCAGCCAAAATGGTCGCGATCGGGGTGTTGACCGCGACGTCGGCGGTGCCTTCGGGGATCAATATCTTGCCGAGCGTCCCCTCGTCGGTCGCCTCGACTTCCATCGTCGCCTTGTCGGTTTCGATCTCGGCGATGACATCGCCCGACTTGATGGTCTCGCCTTCCTTCTTCAGCCACTTGGCAAGGTTGCCCTTTTCCATGGTGGGCGACAGCGCAGGCATCAGCACTTGAATGGGCATGGGAACTCCGAAATTAAAACTTGCGCCTGCTCAGCGATAGATGTCGGTGTAAAGCTCGGATGCATCGGGCTCGGGATCGTGCTGGGCGAAATCCGCCGATGCATTGACGATCTCGCGCACCTCGGCGTCAATCGCCTTCAATTCCTGCTCGCTCATCTTGGCCGCCAGCAGGCGATTGCGAACCTGCTCGATCGGATCCTGGTCGTGGCGGATCTTTTCGACCTCTTCGCGGGTACGGTACTTCGCCGGATCCGACATCGAGTGGCCGCGGTAGCGGTAGGTCTGCATTTCCAGGATGAACGGCCCCTTGCCGGCGCGGCACCAGGCCACCGCTTCGTCGCCGGCCGCCTTCACCGCTCGGACGTCCATGCCGTCGACCTGCTTGCCCGGGATGTTGAAGGAATCACCGCGCTTGGAGAAATCGGTTTGCGCCGACGAGCGGGTCACGGAGGTGCCCATGGCGTAGCGGTTGTTCTCGATCACGTAGATCACGGGCAGTTTCCACAGCTCCGCCATGTTGAAGCTTTCGTAGACTTGGCCCTGGTTGGAGGCGCCGTCGCCGAAATAGGCCAGGCTGACGAAATCATTGCCGCGATAGCGGTTGGCAAAAGCCAGACCGGTGCCGAGCGAGACCTGGGCGCCGACGATGCCGTGGCCGCCGTAAAAATTCTTCTCCTTGCTGAACATGTGCATGGAGCCGCCCTTGCCCTTGGAATAGCCGCCATGGCGGCCGGTCAATTCGGCCATCACGCCCTTGGCTTCCATCCCGCAGGCCAGCATGTGGCCGTGGTCGCGGTATCCGGTTATGACCTGATCGCCCTTCTTCAGGGCCATCTGCATCCCGACGACGACCGCCTCCTGGCCGATATAGAGATGGCAGAAGCCGCCGATCGCCCCCATGCCATAGAGTTGACCGGCCTTTTCCTCAAAGCGCCGGATCAGCAGCATGTCGCGCAGCGCGGTCAGTTCCTGCGCGCGGGTGAATTCCGGAGGGGAGCCGTGTGCCTTGTCCTGACCTGCTTCCTTCGCGACGCTTTTCTTTGGTGAGGCCATGGGCAATTCCAGATCAAAGAGGGACTGAACTCAAGCCCTCTCTAACCCAACTCAAATCGCCGCGAAAGGATTGCGTTCGCTTGACGGAATATTGCTATGCCGCACTGCAACCGAGCGCGACATTTTTGTGATCGTTGGCGGGTGATTTTGAAATATGCGGAATTGCTCGGTCGTCATCCTGAGGTGCGAGCCTCTTGGCGAGCCTCGAAGGATGAATTTGCGGCTCGTCCTTCGAGGCGCGCAAGAGCGCGCACCTCAGGACGACGGCGGAGATTACGTCTGACGGAATCAGTTCGGATTATTGGTCCGGACCAGATCGCGCGGATTGGCGTAATCGAGCTGAAAGCGCGCGCGCTCGTCCAGCAAATCAGGGTCGACCCGGTCCGACCTCAAGAGCGAGACGCGTTGCTCGCCCTCGGCGCGCTCCCGCTTCAGCCGCGCCAGTTCCGAGGTCAGGGCGATGATTTCCTGATCGAGTTCCTGGCGCGCGTTCAGTCCATATTTGCCGGTATAGGCGTTGACGCCGAAATAGCTGACCATCATCGCCGCCATCGTGTAGAGGGCGAGCCCGGTGAGCAGCGATTTCAGTCGGGTGCGAGAGACCATGGCACCAACATGCGACGGACCGGTTAACGGAATCCTAAGACGACTGCGCCGGGTCCGCCCTTACTTAGTGGTTTTGCTTTTCGACGAAAGCCGCAAACGCATCGATGTACTGCTGTAACACTTTCTGCAGCGATTCCTTGGTGAGCTGGCCCTTGTCGTCAAAGGCATCGCCGACGGCATTCAGATAGATTTCGGGCTGGCCCAGGATCGGCCCGGCGATACCCGGCAGGATGTTCTGCAGATGTTTGGCCGCGCTGACGCCGCCGAGCGGACCCGGGGAATTGCTGACGATGCCGACCGGTTTGCCGAGGAACCAGCTCTTGCCGTAGGGCCGCGATCCGACGTCGATGGCGTTCTTCAAGACGCCGGGGATCGAGCGGTTGTATTCGGGGGTCACAAACAGCACGCCGTTCGACTTCTGCACCTTTTCGCGGAACGCCAGCCAATCGGCCGGAGGGGCGGCTTCCAGATCCTGGTTGAAGAAGGAAATGCCGTGCAAGGTCGTGACCTCGAGCTGCAGCGAAGCCGGTGCCAGCTTGGCCAGCGCATGGGCGATCTTGAGCGAAAAACTTTCCTTGCGGAGGCTGCCGACGATCGCGACGACGTTGTGGGTGGCCATGGTATTTCCTTTTTTAAGCTGGACCGGTGATGCTCAGCTAGCCGCATCGGCAGAAGGATGCAAGTGCATGAACTGCGCAATTTTGGAAACGCAGGGTTCGCATAGACAACATTTCGCCAAAAAACAAACAGGCCGCCCCCGGGCGGCCTGTTGCGTCGGGCCTGGCGATGCCGATCAGATCACCGGATCCCAGCCAACCGGGACCAGGCGGTATTTCGCGCCATCCTTCTCGACATGGCCGATCGAGGGAAACGGGAAATGGAATCCCACCACCGTCGCCTTCTCGGCCGCCGCCATGTCATAGAATTTGTGGCGCGTCGTCTGCGCCGTCTCGGGATCGACGTCGTAGACCACGTGCCAGTCCGGGTTGCGCAGGAAGAACTCGGGGATGTTGGTGACATCGGACTGAATCAGGATTTTCGAACTCCCCGAGGCGACGGCGAAGGAGGTGTGTCCCGGCGTGTGGCCCGGCGTTGCGATCGAGGTGATGCCGGGCGCGACTTCCTTGCCCCAATCATACTTCGTCACCTTGGACTCGATGCCGGCGTAAATCTTCTTCACGTTGGCAAAGTAGTTCTTCATCATCTCGTTGGACTGGGCCTTGGCGGCGTTCTCGTCGCTCATCCAGAATTCCCAGTCTTTTGCCGGCACCATGATCTCGGCATTGGGAAACGCCATCGAGCCATCGGCCGCACGAATGCCGTTGGTGTGATCGGGATGCAGATGCGACATCAGCACGATATCGATGCTCTTGGGGTCGACGCCGGCGGCGGCGAGATTTTGCAAGGTGCGCCCGGCCCGCCCCTTGCTCGGCCCCAACATGGAAACGCCGTTGCCGCAATCGATCAGGACCAGCTTGCTGCCGGTATTGATGAGCTGCGGGTTGAACGGCACCGCGACCATGCCCTTCGGCATATAGGCTGAGTCCGCTGCGGCCTGCGCCTCGTCTTTCGCGACGTTGCTGACGAAGTTATCGATCGGACGCAAAAACACACCGTCATTGATCGAGGTGCATTCGTAGTCGCCGACCTTGTAGCGATAGAACCCGGGCGCCTGCGCTCCGGTTGGTGGTACCGCGGCGTCCGCGCTCGGCGATGTGAATGGCGAAAGGGCTGTCGTGGCGCCTGCGGCGGCGGCTCCGGCCAATAGATGACGGCGGCTCAGTTCGGTCATGGCGAATTCTCCCCTGGTCTCGGCTTTTGCGGTGTTTCCCGCATATGTTACCGGCGCAAATGTTCTCCCGTCGCCGGGAGAACGCAAGCCCTGTTCGATGCAGTTACGACTACTTGATGATTTCCCAAAAGATCCCGGCAACCGCGACATAGCCGAGTGTAAACAGCACTGTCCTCACCAGGGGAATGCCGAGCAGATAGACCACGGCATGGGCGAGCCTGATCCAGAAATAACAGGTCGCCCAGAATGCCGTCATCGCGTTGGCCTTGCCGGCCAGATGCGCCACGATCACCAGCGCGGCAAACGGGGCGAAGGTCTCGACGGCGTTGATGTAGGTTCGGTCGGCACGTTTGCCCCAGTCAGGCAATGGCCGCTGGGTGGGATCGACGTAATTCTCGGGCTTCAGCGGCCCGTTGGTCGAAACCTGTGCGACGACATAGGGAATCCACAGCGAAGCGGTCAGAATGGCGGTAAAGGCGAGATATTTGAGGTCTGTGGACATTGAATTTCCCCCTTTTTAAACTGCGATTCCGACAACTCCTGAAGCTGGATTTCCTATTCTCAGGCCAAGCGAGGGCTGTTGCCCCCGGTCAGCCCTTGTTCGGGTTGATCAAAAATTTCTCGCCGGTCGAGCGCTTGTTGTAGATGGCGATGTTGGAAAGCTGGAGCGTCTCCTGCAGCGACACCACCTGCGTGTAATGGCTGGCAAAGGTCGTCTTCAACTCGGCCGCCACCCGCTGGCGCAATCTGCCGATCTCAGCCGGGCCGATCTTCTGCAGGAACGGCGTCAACAGCCAGCCGCCGACACCCCAGGTTAGCCCGAAGGCCCGGCTCAGTTCAGTCGGGCGGGTATCGAGGCTGCCGTAGATATAGACCTGCTTGTACACGTTCGAGCCGTAGCGGCTGTATTCCTTGGCGGTCTTGTTGGCCGCGATCTCCATGCAGGTGAGGATTTGCCCGGCAAGCTTTCCGCCGCCGATGGCGTCGAAGGCGATCGTGGCGCCGGTTTCCACCAGCGCGGCGGTGAGGTCGTCCATGAAGCTGGCTGCGGTGGAGTCGACGACATATTTGGCGCCGATCTTGTGCAGGATGTCGGCCTGCTCCTTGCTGCGGACGATGTTGACGAGGCCAATGCCGTCCTTGATGCAGATCCTGTTGAGCATCTGCCCGAGGTTCGACGCGGCCGCGGTGTGCACCAGCCCCTTGTGACCCTCGCGCCGCATGGTCTCGGTCATGCCGAGCGCGGTCAGCGGATTGACGAACCACGAAGCACCGTCGGCAGGCGTAGCGCCGGCGGGCAGCTCCATGACGTCCCTCACTTTGAGAACACGGTACTGCGTGTACATCGCGCCGCCGATGCAAGCGACGGTCTTGCCCATCAGCGCCCTGGCGGCGTCCGAGGATCCGGTCTTGATCACGACGCCGGCCCCCTCGTTGCCGACCGGCAGCGATTCATCCAGCCGCGCCGCCATCATCCTCATCACAGCTTCCGGCATCTTCGCCGTGACCACGGGAGCGTCCTTGGTTCCAGAAACCTTGGCGGTCGACATGTCAGCCGGGCCGATCAGAAGCCCGAGATCGGACGGGTTGATCGGCGAGGCCTCGATACGAACCACGACTTCGTCCTCCGCCGGCTCCGGCGTCTGGATATTGACCAGCGATAGTTCGAGTTCGCCGCTCTTTTTCAGCAGCGAACGCAATTGCAGCCCAGATGAAGTGCTCACGGTAAACCTCCCGTTCGGAATCGATTTTTGATGACCGCCATGTCTTAGACAACGGATAACTAAGTTGTGCGGCGCGACTAGTACGCCACCGTCGGCACAACCTAATGTTGATTTGTTGCCAAAATGTCACAGACATTTGCATCGAACCAAACATAGACTTGTCCGGATTTATTTTTTTCTTTCAAGCGGATTTCCTTATGTGGCGTTTTATTCTTTTGAGTTGTGGCGCGCTTGGAATGGCTGGATGCGCGATCCATCCCCTACCCGACGACGTCATCCGACTTGCCACTCGCGAGATTGTCCATCACATCCGATGCGAGGCCCGAGCGGCTATCAAACAGGCCATCATCGATTATCTCAGAAAATTGGAGCTGACCGAATTCATGGGTCAGCTCGAGAGCAACCAGCTTCCCCTCGATCAACTCGATCTGCACCTGCACGAACTGCCCGCAAGGGTACGTGCCAACATCGTGAAGTACGAACGCGCGGCCATCAGTTACGATTTCACCTTCGATATTACGGAACAGAACACAGTCACCGCAGAAGTCGATTTCGTTAACCTTCTCAGCCATGGCACATTCAGCATGCCGGCGAAAGGATCCAGTGACCTGCAGCGCCAGACGGTTCGGATTTTTCGGGTCAATGACACGTTTGGTGAACTGATCAATTTCCGCCGCGGTCGGTGCACCGAGGACGGGTCACCTGAGAATTTCGCCTACCCCGTGAGCGGCCGGATAGGGCTGGGCGAACTGGTCGAGACATTTGTCGATCTCAACGAATTCCAGCGGCTGACCGGCTCGAAAGATGGCGATACGGTTCCGACGATCGCGGACACGTTCAATTTTCAAACCACTATCGGAGGCTCGGTGACGCCTCAAGTTACCCTTACCCCCTTGAACCACCTGTTCAATGTGTCCGGCGCGTCACTAGGCGCAGCCGCGCTCCGAAAGGACATTCACAGGGTAATTGTCGCGATCTCGTTGCCTCCGCCGCCGAAACCCCAACCCGCTCCCGCTCCTCACGGCTTCCTTGGAGGCTCGACATACGCGCCGCGTCCGTCGACGGCAATCGAACGTAACAACAGCGCCATCGACGACGCAATCAACCGAAGCATTATCAACCGGCTCGGATCACCGAACCTGAACTAGCGGCCAGGAGGAAGCAATGGCAAAAAAGGCAAAAGTAAAGAAGACGGCAGGGGCAAAGAAGACCGCGAAGAAGGCAGCGAAAAAGCGCACAACGTTCGGCGTCTCGATCCAAAAAGTGCTCGAGAAGATGAAGGCGATCGTCGATGGCAACAAGGAACAGGAATTTCTGGCGAAATGCGCTGCGTTGGGCGAAGACCGGTTTGTGACCGTCAACTCCCGGATCGTCAAGCTCGTCAAGGAGTTCGAAGCCGATCACGGCCTCCGCCACGAACTCCCGAGAACCGCGACATTCTCCCCCGCCGCGGCGGTCGCCCGAAACGTCGTGGCGGCATCGGACGACGAAACCTGCTTCAAGCATTGACGGCGTGATGCTTGCCCACTGTTTTGGGTCTGCCTCCCGAAGGCTTGGTTGCGGGCGCGTTACGCCAGCGCCTTCAAGGCTGACTTGCCGGCATATTTGGCCTGCGCGCCCAGTTGCTGCTCGATGCGCAGCAGCTGGTTGTATTTGGCGGTGCGGTCGGAGCGCGCCAATGAGCCGGTTTTGATCTGGCCGCAATTGGTGGCCACGGCCAGATCGGCGATGGTGGAATCCTCGGTCTCGCCGGAACGGTGCGACATCACGGCGGTGTAGCCGGCCTTGTAGGCCATCTCGACTGCCGAGAGCGTCTCCGTCAGCGTGCCGATCTGGTTGACCTTGACCAGGATGGAATTGGCGCGGCCGTTTTTGATGCCGTCGGCAAGGCGCGTGACGTTGGTGACGAACAGGTCGTCGCCGACGAGCTGGCATTTGCCGCCGATCAGATCGGTCAATTCCTTCCAGCCGGCCATGTCGTCTTCGGACATGCCGTCCTCGATCGAGACGATCGGATAGCGCGCCGCGAGGTCGGCAAGATATTTGGCCTGCTCGGAACCCGAGCGGGTCTTGTTCTCGCCGCCATAGACGTAATTGCCGTCCTTGAAGAACTCGGTCGCCGCGCAGTCCAGCGCCAGCATCACGTCGCTTCCAGCCTTGTAACCGGCCTTGCCGATCGCGGCCATGACGAACTCGAGCGCGGCGTCGGCCGACGGCAGGTTCGGCGCAAAACCGCCCTCGTCGCCGACATTGGTGTTGTGACCGGCCTTCTTCAGTTCGCCCCGCAGCGTGTGGAAGATTTCCGAGCCGCAGCGCAGCGCCTCGGCGAAGGTCGCCGCTCCCACCGGCATGATCATGAATTCCTGGAAATCGATCGGATTGTCGGCATGCACGCCGCCATTGATGATGTTCATCATCGGCACTGGTAGCGTCCGCGCCGAGGTGCCGCCGACGTAACGATAGAGCGGCATATCGAAGGATTCCGCGGCCGCCTTGGCGCAGGCCAGCGAAACGCCCAAAATGGCGTTGGCCCCGAGCCGGCTCTTGTTCGGCGTGCCGTCGAGGTCGATCATGATCTGGTCGATCTGGACCTGCTCCTCGACCGCCTGATCGCTCAGCGCCTCGAAGATTTCGCCGTTGATGGCCTCGACCGCCTTCTGGACGCCCTTGCCGAGATAGCGCGCCTTGTCGCCGTCGCGCAGTTCGACCGCCTCATGTGCGCCGGTGGAGGCGCCGGAGGGAACCGCGGCGCGGCCGATCGAGCCGTCCTCCAGCACGACATCGACCTCGACGGTGGGATTGCCACGGCTATCGAGAATTTCGCGGCCGATGATGTCGACGATGGCGGTCATGTCTATGCTTCCCCGGTTGGTTCTGGCTGGTTGCGCCGCGTCATACACGGAGCGCAAGCAAATGTGAACGCTTGACCTGCGGCCTTTTCCTGACGGGTGGATTTGGCGCGGTTATGCTGGCTGGACGTCGATCACCGCGTGTAAACCTTCCTTCTCCGAGAGCCGGGGTAACGCAATGAATCGCCGCCAGTTTCTCATCTCGGCCGCCACTGGAATTGTTGCCACGCCCGCCCTGTTCCGAGGCGCCGGCGCGCAGGAAAGCCCGTTCCGGGTCAAATATTATCCGGTTGACGCGGGCATCGGCCTGCACGACGTCACGCCCGCCCGCGACGGCACCATCTGGTTTACCGGCCAGGGCAACGGAACGCTGGGGCGCCTGGATCCGCGCGACGGCTCATTCAAACTGGTCGGTCTCGGCAAAGGCGCGGCACCCCACGGCGTCACGATCGGCCCCGACGGCGCTCCATGGGTAACCGAGGGCGGACAGAATGCGATCGCCCGCGTCGACCCAGCGGATCATCGCGTCACGCTGTTCCGCCTGCCCGAAAAAGTTGCTTACGCCAACCTCAACACCGGCGTGTTCGACAGAGGCGGAATCTACTGGTTCACCGGCCAATCCGGCTATTACGGCCGCCTCGACCCAAAGTCGGGCGCCATGAACGTGTTCGATGCCCCGCGGGGCGTTGGTCCCTACGGCATCACGGTCACGCCGAAGGGCCAAGTCTGGTACGCCTCGCTCGCCGGCAATCACATTGCCAAACTCGATCCGACAACGGGCCAGGCGACGGTGGTCGAACCACCCACGCCAAAACAAGGCGCCCGGCGGATATGGTCGGACTCCAGAAGCCGCCTCTGGGTCAGCGAGTGGAACAGCGGCAACGTGTCGATGCACGACCCCGCGGACGGCTCCTGGAAAGCCTGGAAGCTACCGGGGACGGGCCCGCACGCCTATGCGGTTTATGTCGATGACAGGGACAAGATCTGGCTCACCGATTTCTCGGCAAATGCCATCGTGCGCTTCGATCCCGTGAGCGAGAAATTCAACGTGTTCGCCAGCGACAGAGCGGGCGCCAATGTTCGCCAACTGGATGGGCGGGCCGGCGAGGTATGGGGCGCCGAATCCGGCAACGCGCGTCTGGTGGTCGTTCAGACCGTCGCGCCTACCTGAAATCCTCGCGGCTTTCCGACATCCCGATCTCACGGTGACGGTTGACGGGCCTATCCTGTTGCGTCAATGACGCGTCCGCAAAGGACGAACATCATGGCCAAAAAACCCCTGCAGCTCGGCCGCGCCGTGGAATGGCCCGACAGCCCCGAAAAGGCCACGCTCGACCGCGTGCCCAATCCGCAGGCTGACACCAATTACGTGGTCCGCTTCACCGCGCCGGAATTCACCTCGCTCTGCCCGGTCACGGGACAGCCGGATTTCGCGCATCTGATGATCGACTATGTGCCGGGCCGGTGGCTGCTGGAATCCAAGTCGCTGAAACTTTACGTCGCGAGCTTTCGCAACCACGGCGCATTCCACGAGGATTGCACGGTCATGATCGGCAAGCGGATTGCCGACGAGATCAAGCCGAAATTCTTGCGCATCGGCGGCTACTGGTATCCGCGCGGCGGCATCCCGATCGACGTATTCTGGCAGACCGGCAGATTACCGAAGGGGATGTGGATGCCCGATCAGGGCGTCGCGCCCTATCGCGGGCGGGGGTAATCCAGGGTATCTCGATGCCCTCAACGCCAGAGCTCAGAGGTATACATTGTCAATGTCTACCGACGACTCGACGCCTAGTTTGACGAAGTTTTTTGCGAGCCAATCGTCTGCGCATTTTCGTCCCTGGTCGCGAAGAAACACTAGAAAGTCCCAATCAGCGTTGTACTTGCTCGTCGGACTGAGCTCGCCCATGAATTCGTCGTCAGTGATGCTGTGGATCAATATCCGCTTAATCTCCTGGTCGACAATGCGGTTTTGCTTGACCAGCCCGGTGATGAAGCTCACCGCCCGCATCTCGCGCATCAACGACGAATTGAAGCTGATCTCGTTGATGCGGTTCAGAATATCGCCGGCGGCGGTCGGCAGCTCCTTGCGGAACAGCGGATTGATGTGAACGATGACGATATCCGCGCTTTTGCAGTTATAGATCAGCGGGAACAGCGCGGGGTTTCCCATGTAGCCGCCGTCCCAATAGGCTTCGCCATCGATCTCGACCGCGTGAAACATCGTGGGAAGACAGGCCGAGGCCATCACGGCAGATACCGAGATTTCCTTTCCGCTGAAGACCTTCACCTTGCCGGTGCGAACGTTGGTCGCAGAGAGAAACAGCTTCACCGGAGCATCCGGACGCCTCAGCACGTCGAAATCGATCGACTGCTCGATCAAGTCGCGCAAAGGGTTGTAGTCCGAAGGATTGAACTCATAGGGCGAAAGCACGCGCGTTACGAAACCCATCAGGGAGAAAACCGGCGACCAGGCCAACTTGTGATCGCCCAGCATTCGGTCGATGGGACTTGGCTGCAATGGCCCGAGCCTGGCTGCATCGCTGACCCGCTTCCAATAGTCGGCGAGCGCTTGGCGTGCCCCATCGCGACCGCCGATCGCAAGCCCATAAGCAAAGACCGCGGCATTCATTGCCCCGGCGCTGGTTGCACTGAGACCCTCGAACGCAACATGTTTCTCGTCCAGGAATCGGTCGAGTACACCCCAGGTAAAGGCCCCATGCGCTCCGCCTCCCTGAAGAGCCAGGTTGATGGTCCGGACCTGGTTGGAAACTGCCGGGTCGTGGCCGACTCTTGCCGACACCTCAGGTCCACCCGCCGAATTCCGGTCCGAAGTAGCTTCCATAGCCGCCTCCTCGATCCCACCAGTCAACGTTACGCTTCTCTGAGACGAGTAATCAATCGCTCGGCCACTCGCACTCAACCCGGGTCTGAACGGCGCGGCGACATCTCTCGCCGACCGCGGATCGGCGGCTACTGGTATCCGCGCGGCGGCATCCCGATCGACGTGTTCTGGCAGACCGGCAGATTGCCGAAGGGGATGTGGATGCCCGATCAGGGCGTAGCGCCCTATCGCGGCCGAGGATGATGCAGCGACGTCGACACATCGCGATGGCGGCGCGCTGGTAATTCAGACGGCGCGCCTCCGCGGTGAGATCGATTTATCATCACCCGTGTAGCCGGCACATCTCCGCGCATTACGCGCGCATCCGGCGCTTGCGCAAATCTTTGCGGTGATGCGGCTTATTTCTGACGTTTGTGCGGCAACTATTTCGAGATGTTGTCGGCGCGGTAACGAAGCGGCTGAACGACAACACGAATTCGCAGCACGCAAAAGGTTCCTCAATCCAGCAAGAAATTTGGGCGTCCAATCGTCACATGCCCGTCGTGCATCAGGTGTTTTTTTCCGCTCCTCAAATAGCACCCAAGGAGCAGCGAATGGTTGCAATCAGCGGGATAAAAAAGTTTGCGTCAGGCGCGCCGGTTGGCGCGACCTCCCCCGACTCCATCACCATTGAGAATGGCAGCATCTTCGTCGAGTACGGCAACGGCGCGGACTCGACCGGCGCAGGCGGTTCGAGCACGATCGTGCAGTACGACAAGAACGGGACGATCGAACACACCTACGCCGTCGCAGGATCGGTCGACGGTCTGAAATTCAATCCCTACACCGGCCAGATCTGGGCGCTGCAGAACCAGGACGGAAACTCCACGCTGACGCTGATCGATCCAATCACCCACAAGGTGACCGGCCCGCTGAGTTTCGCGAATCCTTCTCCGACGCGCGGCTATGACGACGTCGTGTTCAAGGGCGACAGGGTATTTTTGAGCTATACCAATCCGACCGGCACTGGCGATCCGACGCTGGTGGAACTGCTCAACGGTGACCATCCGAGCGGCACGTTGCTGACGACCACGGTGTTGGCCGACGGCGCGACCGGCTTCAACACGGTGACGGGCGCGACCGAAGTCGTTCCGCAGTCCGACCCGGACTCGCTCAAGCTCGCATCCGACGGCGACCTGATCTTCACCGACAATGCCGACGGCACGATCATCGACGTGCAGCATCCGGGCACCAGCAGCCAGGCGATTTCATTCACGACGATCAAGGGGATTCCGGCAGGCTCCGTCGGCAATGCCGGGCTCGACGACGTGATCAAGCCGAGCGCGACGGCCGGCACGTTCTACATGACCGACACGAAATCCGGGAACGTCTATTCGTTCCACGCCAGCGGCCTCAACACCAACGACTATTACGCTTCGGTTGCGAGCCTGGGCGGTTTTGGCCAGGTCGATCCGGCGACCGGCGTCTTCGCGCCGCTCGTCACCGGAGCGCAATTCGCCTCGGCGCACGGGCTGATCTTCGTCCCCGACAAGCATGCACCGCCGGCGGCGCACGTCGATTCCATCGGGACGTTCGCCAGTCCGCCCAATGGCGTCACGGGACTCGATTCCATCACGATCGCCGGCAGGTACGTGTTCGTGGAGTACGGCAACGGCGTCGACTCGACCGGCGTCGTGCCGGGCAACAGCACGATCATCCAGTACGACAAGGCCGGACATTTCGTGCATGCCTATTCGATCGAAGGATCGGTCGACGGACTAAAGTACAACCCGGAGACCGGGATGGTCTGGGCGCTGCAGAACCAGGATGCGCGCTCCTCGCTGACGCTGATCGACCCCAACACACAGACAATCGCGGCGCATTTCAACTACGCTAACCCCTCGACATCCCGCGGCTATGACGACGTGGTGTTCAAGGGCAAGGATGTGTTCCTGAGCTACACGAATCCGACCGGCAACGGCGATCCGACCATCGTCAAGCTCCTGAACGGCCCGAACCCGAAGCCCGGCGACCTGCTCACCACAGCTCCCGTACTGCTCGACGGCACGATGGGATATGACACCGTGACCGGCAAGATGGAGCTGGTCCCGCAGACCGATCCGGATTCGCTGAAGCTCGCCGCCAACGGTGATCTGATCTTCAGCAGCAATGCCGACGGCGCGATCATCGACATCCAGAATCCCGGTACGTCCAAGCAGGCGGTTGCCTTCACCCCCATCAAGGGAATTCCCGCGGGCTCGGTGGGCAACGCAGGGCTCGACGACGTCATCAAGCCGACTGCGACATCGGGCACATTCTATATCTCGGACGCCAAGGACGGCCGGGTTCTTACCGTGCACGCAAGCGGCCTCGACCCCAACGCCTATTATGCCTCGGTGGGTTCGCTCGGCGCGTTCGGTCAGGTCGACGAGAACACCGGCATGTTCACGGCGCTGGTCTCCGCGGAGAATGCGCCCGGCTTCACCTTCGGTTCGCCGCACGGCGTCGTCTTCGTTCCCGACAAGAACGCGGCTCCTTTCCCGCAGATCGGCACGGTCAAGACCTTCGAAGCTCCGCTCGATGGCTCGACCAGTCCCGATTCGGTAACAACCGCGAATGGCTCGACCTTCGTCGAATATGGCAATGGTGCTGATTCAACCGGTGCCGGCGGTTCGAGCACGATCATCCAGTACGACAAGACCGGCAAAATCGAATTTTCCTACTCGATACCCGGCTCGGTCGACGGGCTGAAATACAACCCTGTAACCGGCGAGATCTGGGCGCTGCAGAATCAGGATGGCAATCCCACCCTGACGTTGATCGACCCGAAGACGCACGCGGTATCGGCGCCGCTCAGCTTCGCCAACTCGTCGGCCAGCCGCGGCTATGACGATGTGGTGTTCAAGGGCGACAAGGTGTTCTTGAGCTACACCAATCCGGCCAGTCCCGGCGACGCGACCCTGGTCGAGCTTGTCAACGGCGACCATCCGACGGGCGAACTGACGACCAAAACGATCCTGACCTTTGGCGCCATGGGCCTGGATACCGTGACCGGCAAGACAGAACTGGTTCCGCAAAACGATCCCGACTCGCTAAAGCTCGCGCCAAATGGCGATCTCTTGCTGTCGAGCGGCGATGACGGCACCATCATCGATGTAAAGAATCCCGGTACCGCCCACCAATCGGTTTCCTTCACGCCGGTTGCCGGCGTCGGAGCCCACGCCGGGCTCGATGACGTCATCATGCCTGGCGCCAAATCCGGCACCTTCACCCTGACGGATACCGCAACCAACCACGTTTTTTCGTTCCACGCGACAGACCTTAACCCCAACGACTACTATGCCTCGGTGGGAAGTCTCCACGCGTTCGGTCGGGTGGACCCGACCACAGGGATCTTCACGCCACTGCTCTCGGCCGACAACGCGCCAGGCTTCAACTTCAGTTCGCCCCATGGCGTCAGCTTCACCGCTGATCCGTCTCCGGCTCCGGTGGTTGCCGACGTCGATCACATCTCGACCTTGGCCGCAGCTCCCGCTGGCGCCAAGTCACCCGACTCCATCACGCTGGCGAACGGCGACATCTGGGTCGCCTACACCAACGGCGCCGATTCCACCGGCCTGTCGGGCTCCAGCACAATCGTCGAATATGATCGCAACGGCCACATCGATCACAGCTATCAGATCGACGGTTATGTCGACGGCCTGAAGTTCGATCCGTCGACCGGCGAAATCTGGGCGCTGCAAAACCAGGACGGCAATTCCACCCTCAGCATTATCCATCCGGACGATCACAGCGTCGGTCAGCCGTTGTCCTATGCCGATCCATCGTCGACACGAGGCTATGACGATGTCGTGTTCACGCATGGCAACGTGTTCATGAGCTACACCAACCCGGCAAACCCCGGCGACCCGACGCTGGTACAGGTGACCAACGCCAACGACCTGGACGGCGGTCCCATCAAGACCAAGCCGATCCTCGATTTCGGAGATCAAGGTCTCAACCTCGAAACCGGCAAGATGGAGGTGATCCCGCAGAACGATCCGGACTCGCTCAAACTCGCGCCGAACGGCGATCTGCTGTTTGCCAGCGGCGCCGATCAGGCCATCATCGACGTGCATAACCCCGGCACCACGCATCAGTCGGTCAGTTTCACCCAGGTGCAGGGCGTGCCGGCCGGCGCCGGGCTCGACGACGTGCTCAAGGTCGATGCCAGTGCCGGGACGTTCTATCTGTCCGACACAGCCGATAACCGGGTGCTCGCAGTTCACGCGACCGGCCTCAACAGCAACGACTACTATGCTTCGGTCGGCAACGCGTTCGGCGTGGTCGATCCGCAGACCGGTCAGTTCACTGCATTGGTTTCAGCGGCCAACGCACCCGGCTTCAAGTTCGGCAGCGCCCATGGCGTCGAGTTCGTGGCGGATCACAATTCCGAACAAATCGCACATCATGGCGATGGCAATTTGGTCTCGGTCGACACCGTCAATGACGGCTTCGTGTTTGCCAACGGAGCCGGCAACGCCGCCTCCGACCACATCGTTCCGCAAGGTAACTTGTTTGGGGATAAGGCTTCGCAGCTTGCCGCGGACCTTTCCCATGCGGCGCAGAGCGGTTTCGACGTCCCGCACGACGCCTCCCCGTTCCATTTGCCTGGGTTCGACTTCCACGATTTCCATCTCGTGTAAGTAGCGAGAATGGCGCGAGAGTGCAGAGAACGCTCTCTCGCGTCCGCCTCTTTGCGAATACGAACGCCTGAACGCGAGCTGGCGACCCGCGGCGCGGACGACCGCCAACGGCGTTAAACGAATTCAGAAACTACGAATTAATTGCGAACGATCCCGCTAAACAGACGCCAATAGTTGTTCGGTAAAAGTAGCTGGAATGCCGGACGAGGCATGATCGAACAAGGGGTAAGGATCGACATGTTAGCAAATCGACGCCGAAGCGAACGTCAGCTTTGCAAAAAGCTCGCGAAAATCCAGTTCGGGACCGGCTCGTTGCCGCGCGACTGCACGATCACGGACATCTCGGACGGCGGCGTCAAGGTCATTGCCGATTATCCCGAAATTCCGTCTGAATTCACCCTCATCCTTTCGACGGGCCATCCCCGCCAATGCAAGTTGCGATGGCGGATCGGCTTCGAATTCGGCGCCGAATTCGTCGGATAGACCGAAAAGCCTGTCGGAGCATTGGCCGGTTAACGCGCCTGGCCCACGGGCCCGCCGCCGCACCGGGCGGCGGGCCCGGATGGCCCCCTGACCGGCGGCCGGCCCGCCGGCTTAACCTGAACTTAGGGTTAAGATGTAAGCATTCCTGACCAGTCGCCGACTACAGGTCAGATTACATGCTCCGGCAGTTGCTCCCGCCGCCTCGCTTCGCGAGGCTCATTGCATTCATAGGATCGTCCGCGGTCGTGGCGCTGGGGCTTTGCAGCTGCCAGACGTCGGGCCCGTCCGACATCACGGGGTCGCTGGGCGACCAAACCGAATCAAGCCGCCCCGCCGAGCCGCGGCGCGAGGTGGGTTTCTATCGCGACCGCTTTCGCGCCAACCCCAAGGACGTCGATGCGGCGCTCGAATATGGCAAGGCGCTCCGCGCCACCGGACAGCGCGCCCAGGCGGTCGCCGTGCTCGAACAGGCCACGATCGCCAATCCCGGCAGCAAGGCGCTTCTCGCCGGTTACGGGCGGGCGCTCGCGGACAACGGCAATTTCCAGCAGGCTTTCGACGTGCTCGGCCGCGCCCACTCCCCGGAAGATCCCGACTGGCGAATCCTCTCGGCTCAGGGCGCCGTGCTCGATCAGCTCGGCCGCTACGAGGAAGCACGGCAGTATTATGCGAGCGCGTTGAACATCGTGCCCGACGAACCCACCGTGCTGTCCAATCTCGGCCTGTCCTACGTCCTTTCCAAAGACCTGCCGAAGGCGGAGGAGACCTTGCGCCGCGCCCATGGCCAGGCGGGGGCGGATCAGCGGATCCGGACCAATCTGGCTTTCGTGGTGGGTCTGCAGGGCCGCGTCGCCGATGCCGAAGGCCTCGTTAAAGCCGATCTGCCGCCCGAGGAAGCCGCCGCGAGGGTCGCGGCCTTGAAGCAATTATTGTCCCGGAAAGAGCATGCACACGCGGACGGGGATAAAATACCGGTCGCGGCTGCCGCACACGCGGACTAATCCCGAAGCAATGGCAATGGAGACCGGCAGCGGCCTGCACTGCCGAATAGCCCCTGCCTTGGAGTCTGTTTCAGCGACGCTGAATCAGAGTCTAAGCAAATATTTGTTTGGGCATGATCTATTCCGAAAACCGGTGTCCACCTCGCATCAAGTGCGGGGCAGGCTTTTTCGGGATCATGCCCTTACGAACGGCCGCGGCCTCCCCGCATCTTCTTGAGGATCGGCATGATCGGCGACAGCAGCGAGCTGCGCGGCTTGGTCTCTGCGCGGCCCGTCATCCGCTGCGCCATCTGCAGGAACATCTTCGTGGTGCGGTGATTGGCTGCGATTTCCGCGATCATCTGGCCGTTGTTGGCAGCCGTGCCGAACATTCGCGAATCGAAGGGAATGGCCGCGATCGGCTGGCTCTCGATGGTCTTGGCGAAGGCGCGCACCTCGATCTCGGGTCGCTTGCTCATGCCGACCTGGTTGAGACAATAGAGCGGCGGCTTGTCGTTGGGCCGCGACGCCTTCAGCAAGGTCATCATGTTCTTGGCGTTGCGCATATTGGCAAGATCGGGCTCGGCGACGATCAGAATGTCATCGGCGCCGATCAGCGCGCGCCGGGTCCACGCCGTCCATTGATGGGGAACGTCGAGCACGATGCAGGGCGTGGTCATGCGCAGCGTATCGAAGATCGAGTCGAAGGCGTCGGCGCCGAAGTCGTAGACCTGATCGAGCGTGGCCGGCGCGGACAGCAGGCTGAGACGGTCGGAGCATTTCGCCAGCAGGCGTTCCATGTAGGAGGTATCGAGCCGATCGGGCGAGAATACCGCGTTCGCTATCCCCTGCACCGGATCCTGATTGTAGTCGAGGCTGGCGGTGCCGAACGCGAGGTCGAGATCGATGACGACGGAATCCAGCGCGAGATCGCGCGCGATCGCCCAGGCCACATTGTGCGCGATGGTGGACGCGCCGACACCGCCTTTGGCGCCGACGACGGCGATCATCCGGCCGACCGCGACCGCCTCGGACGCCGAGAACAGGCTGCAGATCGAGCGCACCACATCGAGGACCACGACCGGCCCGATGACGTAGTCGTTGACGCCGCGGCGCACCAGTTCGCGATACGGCGCAACATCGCTGGCGCTGCCGATCACGACGACGCGGGTGCCGGGATCGCAGACGGTCGCGAGCTCATCGAGGCCGGCGAGGATGTCGTGGCCGCTCTCGGTTTCCAGGACGATGACGTTCGGCGTCGGCGCCTTGTGATAGGTTTCGATCGCGGCTTCGATGCCGCCCATATGGACCGACAGATGGGCCTTGGCGAGGCGGCGGTCTTCGGACGCCCCTCGCGCCGCCGCCGCGGTCGAATCGGACGTGCAGAAGGCCTGCACCGATACGCGGGGCGCCGGCGCGATGTAATCGTCGGCGTGCGGCGTGACGTCGAGTTGGTCTTCGGAGTTTTGACTGGCGCGGCTGCTCATTTGCCTGTGTCGCTGAGTTTGGCCTTTTCGGCTTCGGGATAGACGGTCGTGGTTGGTTCGCCCTTGCGGTACTTCTCGAATGCTTCGGAGCGCCGCGGGGTATAGGCGGGGGTTTCAGATCGCGGCTGCACGAGGTCCGACGGATTGTCGATCATCGCGGCAAGATTGCGCTGGTTCGCGCAGCCGAAATTGTAATACTCCCTGTTTTCGCCATAGCCGGGGTCGTTGATCGAAGGACCGAGATCCTCCGGCCACAGACCGCAGGGGCCGGCAACCGCCGCAATCCTTGGATAGCTCAACCGGATCGTCGGCAATGTTCTGATGTCGTCGGGATGGTAGTGACGCAACTTGATCGCGCTCGCCGGCACGCCGCCAGCCGCAAGGATCCCCTGAGCTTCCCGGAAGGCCGCCGCAGCAGCCCTGGCGTTCGCCGTGTCGACCGGCACGTCGGCCACAATCGCACCGGTGCCTTCGCTGACCCAGGTCCGTGCCAGCCCCATGACGTCGGAACGTTGCGGCACGGTCAGACCGCCGCGGGCCTGGCCGACGAAGATCACGACCGAGCGGTTGGTCTCCGTTATCGCGATCGGATGACGCTGACGATAATCGTTGGGAACGCTCGCGGTGACGACTTCACCGGTCGTATAGTTGCATGCCCCCAACACCACTGAGAGCCCGGCCAGGGTACCCAGCAGGCGCAGCGTTCGGTAGCGACCCACCGGCGTTCTGTTTGTCATGGTTCTGTCCCCATCCCGCATCGGCCAAAGCCGCCCCGTCTCAGTCAATGATGAAACCAAAGTTGCCGTGGTAGAGCCCAACGGGTTCGACGCGGGCGGCAACGCCGTAGATCCGGTTGACCTGGGCCAGCAGTGCCGATTGGGAATCCGACGCGGGCGCAAACCCGTCATCGGGGCGCGACAACTCCTTCTGGGCAACCGCCCGAACCACATAGGGCGTCACGATGACCATCAATTCGGTCTGGTTGTTGATGAAGTCCTGGCTCCTGAAGAGCGCGCCAAAAATCGGCAACGAGTCGATGCCGGGCATTCCGTTGACGGCCTGCTTGGTCTGTTCCTGGATCAGGCCGGCCATCGCGATCGAGCCGCCGGACGGGATTTCCAACGTGGTTTCCGCACGCCGGGTCTTGATCGAGGGAATCGTCGTTCCATTGGCGCCGCCGGTCAAAGAGTTTTCGGCCGAGACTTCCGACACTTCGGTCATGACCCGCAGGCTGATCCGTCCCTCGGTCAGCACCACCGGCGTGAAGTTGAGCGAGATGCCGAATTTCTTGAAGGCAACCGTCTGAACGCATTGTCCGATCGCGCCCGCCGTCGTCGTTTGGCAGGTTACGCCGGTCGGAATTGGAAATTCGCCGCCCGAAATAAACGTTGCGGACTCGCCGGAGATTGCCGTCAAATTTGGCTCCGCCAGCGTCCGGACCACGCCCGCGCTCTCCATCGCGCGCAAGGTAGCGGTGACCGACGGCAGACCGGCCTTGTTCAGGGCCGCCCCGGTCAACCCGTTGCCGGAGACCAGCGGTGCATTGTTTGCGGTGAACGGATTGGTATTGTTGAAAACGACCGCCGCGGTGCCGTAATTCATGCTGGCACTGAGATCGACGCCCAATTGCTTGATGATGTCCCGCCGCACTTCCGCGACCGTGACCTTGAGCGTCACCTGATCGCGGCCGCGGACGACGATGGAGTTGACGACCTTGTCGGCGCCGCCCACCAGACGCGCGACGAGATCGCCCGCCTGCTGGGCCTCGACCGGGCTGGATACCGAGCCGGTCAGCATGACGCTGTCGCCGACGCCTTCGGCCTGGATTACCGCGGCGGGCAGCATTTGCTTCAATGCGGTGCGCACGCCGTTGAGATCGCGCTTGACCGCGATGTCATAGGCCGCCACCTGCCCGCCATCGGCATCGAAGAACACGACGTTGGTCTGCCCGACCGCCGCACCAATGATGTAGGCGCGCTGCGCCGAGCGGACGACCGCGTTGGCGATCTTCGGGTCGGCAACCAGCACGTCCTTGACGTCGCGCGGCAGATCGATGATCACCGATTTGCCGATGCCGAGCGCAAGAAAGCGGGTCTTGGCGGTGGCGACCGACGCCGTCGGATGGATATCGGAATCGGCCGCAATGACCGGCGACAGCGCCGGACTGAGCGCCAGTGCGGCGACGGCCGAGAACGACAGGGCACGGATCCAAAATGTTCGCGTCACCAGTTGATTTGCCCTGCATTTCATATCGAACGTCCTTGCCACTTCTGTGTCGTCGTCGAGCCTGATACGCCGTAGCGAACCACGCTGATGCTGCCACCCCGCTTCGGGGCTTGATTGTCGGATCCGTTCTCAACCGTGTTGACGTCGGCAATGCTGCGCAGCGCCAGCGACGGCGTGCTGCTTTGGCGCGCGGGCGCGCGCGTCTCCGATTGCTCAAGATAGGCCGCGACGCCGTCGGCGCTGAGCGCGGCCATCAGGACAAAAATGCGTGCGGTACTCATACGCTTTACTAACTACTCTTACGCGCGCGCCCCTGCGGGCTGCGATGACAGCTTCTGGTCTAACGAGGACTAGGCGCTAAAAGTGTAAGGGAGCTTGAGGCGCGCCGGAGATTGCCGAAAGGGAAGCCGGGATTTGCCCGCATGGTGAACGGACGGTTATCGTTTGCCCCGACTCCCGGCAATGGGCGCGCCGACTAGGTCGTTGCGGCGTCCGCCGGCCGCGTCTGCCGCAATAGCCGCGCGCAGACGAATCCCAGCACGATCATCACCGCGGCCGCCATAAGCAAGGTCGGCACCTTGCCGGCATGCTGGATGCCGAAACCATACGCGATGGGGCCGATGGTCTGGCCCATGAAAAAGAAGAACGAATGCAGCGACAGCGCGGTCGCGCGCGCCTCCACCGACAGCTCGCTGGCAAACACCTGCAAGCAGCCATGGATCATGTAGAAGCCCCAGCCCATGAAGAGCAGGCTCAGCATTTGAAGTTTCCAGTGCGGACCGAGTGCCACGGCGACGAGTTGCAGGGCGACCAGCGTCGCGCCCGCGAACATCATGCCCTTGACGCCGAGCCGCGGCAGGAACCGCGAGACGGTCAAGGTGTAGAACAACCCGCCGATGGCAAATCCGGCGATCACGATGCCGGCGATCGAGAGCGAGGTTTCGCCGAGTTCGAACAGGAATGCCGCTAAGAACGGAAACAGCCCGAGCACGCAGCAGCCCTCGATGAAGACCGCCGAGTAGCAAACGCGCGCGTTCGGGTTGGTGAAGATCGTGCGGTAGCCGGTCCGGAGCGCCGACAGGCTGGTCCGCGGCGGACGCGTCATGGCGGCGTTTCGAAACCCGGCGGCCACGGCAATCGCCGCCACGATGACCAGGGCACCAAGCACGGCGAGCACGCCGCGCCAGCCCAGGAAATCGCCGATCAGGCCGGAAGCCGAGGCACCGAGCAGATTGCCCGTCATCGAGCCCATCAGCGTGCGCCCGATCGCGATCTGGCGCTTCTCGGGGCCGACCAGATCGCTGGTCAATCCAAGCGCGATCGGAAACACGCCGCCGGAGCCGATGCCGGCGAGAACACGGGTCGCAAACAACAGCGGGAACGACGTCGCCATCGCGCCCAGGATGTTGGCGAGGCCGAGCAGCACGAGACAGACGATCATCAGCCGCGCCTTGCCGAACAGATCGGCGGTGGCGCCGAGCACCGGCTGGATGATGGCAAAGGTGAAGGCGAACACGGCGGCGAAGCTGGCGGCGGCCGCGATGGTCACGCCGAAGTCGTCGGCGACATGCGGCAAAACCGGATCGAGCGCGCGTGCCGACAGGCTGGCGGCAAAGGTTGCGAGCGTAATGATATTCAGCGCCGGCGGCAGGCGGCTCGACGCGGTCACGGCAATATCCGCGCCATCAACGCGCTGCGTGCTTGCTAAGGTTCTTGGCGAGCGCGTCGAACCCCATCAGGGTCCGTACCAGACCTTCGAATTCGCGCAGCGGCACCATGTTGGGGCCGTCGGACGGCGCAGAATCGGGATCGGGATGGGTTTCGATGAACACACCGGCAACCCCGACCGCGACCGCGGCGCGGGCCAGCACCGGGACGAATTCGCGCTCGCCGCCCGATGAAGTCCCCTTCCCGCCGGGCTGCTGCACTGAATGGGTGGCATCGAAAATGACCGGGGCATTAGTTGTTCGCGCGAGGATCGGCAGCGCCCGCATGTCCGAGACCAGCGTGTTGTAGCCGAACGACGCGCCGCGCTCGGTGACCAGCACGTTGGGATTGTTGGCGCCGGTGATCTTGGCGACGACATTGGCCATGTCCCACGGCGCCAAAAACTGCCCCTTCTTGACGTTGACGACCTTGCCGGTCGCGGCCGCCGCCAGCAGCAAATCGGTCTGCCGGCACAGGAAGGCCGGGATTTGCAGGACATCCACTGCCTGCGCCACCTCGGCGCATTGCGAGGCCTCGTGCACGTCGGTGAGGACGGGCAGACCGAGCGAGCCGCGTATCTCCGCAAAAATCGGCAACGCCTGCTTTAACCCGATGCCGCGCGCGGCGGAAACGCTGGTGCGGTTGGCCTTGTCGAAGGAGGTTTTGTAGACCAGCCCTATTCCGAGCCGCGCCGCGATCTCCTTCAGCGCACCCGCAACTTCCAGCGCATGCGCGCGGCTCTCGAGCTGGCACGGGCCGGCGATGATCGAAATCGGCAGATCGTTGCCGAATTTGACCGCGCCCGCCGTTACGACCGGGGCTGCAGAGATGTTCGCGTTCACGGGTATTTCCTTCTTCAGGCGCGGACCATGCCGGTCCGCGCTATCAGGATCAACCCTGTTCAGCCCCCGAATATCAGGGTTGCGCTTGGTGTCACTTCACCGACGAGAACGCCGTCGGCACCAGCAATTGATTGACGATATTGCCGACGATCTGGCCGTCTTCCTCGGTCTTGGCGCGCGCGGAAATCCAGTCCGGATCGCTTTGGAACGCAGCCCACTTCTTCTCGCGATCGGCGAGCGATTCCCACGCCAAAAGATAGGTCAATTCCTGATTGGATTCGCCGACCAGCGTGGTGAAGAAACCGGCCTGCTTGATGCCGTGCTTTTCCCAAAGTTTTAAGGTGATGTTTTCAAAGCGCTTGAGCAGCGCCGGCAAACGGCCCGGCAGGCAGCGATAGACGCGGGTTTCGTAGATCATTGGTGGTCCTCCCTTTTCTTACGCGGCGTTTATAGCGGGTGGTTGGGAGGCTGTCTTGGCCGGATCGAGCACGTCCTACGGCTTGGCACGCATGACTGCCCCGCATCGTCATTGCGATGAGCAACGCGACGAATGGCGCGGCAGACCCGCGCCAAGGATTGTTTCGCGGAGCCTCTTACACCAGCCGGCTCTGCGCCATCGCGGCCTGAATGAACGACGCGAACAGCGGGTGCGGTTCGAACGGGCGCGACTTCAGTTCCGGATGGAATTGCACGCCGATGAACCAGGGATGGTCCTCATATTCGACGATCTCCGGCAACACGCCGTCGGGCGACAGGCCTGAAAACCGCAGGCCGTGCTGTTCGAGCCGGTCCTTGTAGGCGGTGTTGACCTCATATCGGTGACGGTGGCGCTCGGAAATCTCGGTGGCGCCGCCATAGACTTCCGACACCCGGCTGCCGCGCTTGAGCTCGGCCGGATAGGCCCCGAGCCGCATCGTGCCGCCGAGATCACCGGACCTCGAGCGCTTCTCGAGTTCGTTGCCGCGCAGCCATTCCGTCATCAGGCCTACCAGCGGCTCTTTCGTCGGGCCGAACTCAGTGGAATTGGCTTCCTCGATGCCGACCAGATTGCGCGCGGCCTCGATCACCGCCATCTGCATGCCGAAGCAGATGCCGAAATACGGCACGTCGCGCTCGCGGGCGAACTGCGCCGCGCGGATCTTGCCTTCGGCGCCACGCTGGCCAAAGCCGCCGGGCACCAGAATGCCGTTAACGTGTTCGAGGAACGGCGCCGGGTCCTCGTTCTCGAACACCTCGCTCTCGATCCAGTCGAGATTGACCTTCACCTTGTTGGCGATGCCGCCATGCGACAGCGCCTCGATCAGCGATTTATAGGCGTCCTTCATGCCGGTGTATTTGCCGACGATGGCGATGGTCACAGCACCCTCGGGGTTGCGCACCCGCTCGTTGATCACGTTCCAGCTCTGCAGGGCCGGCGGAATTTTCGGGGTGATGCCGAACGCGGCCAGCACCTCGTCGTCGAGACCGGCGGCGTGGTAGGCCTCGGGCACCGCGTAGATGTTGTCGACGTCGCGGGCCTCGATCACGGCACTTTCGCGCACGTTGCAGAACAGGCCGAGCTTGCGCCGCTCTTCCTTCGGAATCTCGCGGTCGGTGCGGCACAAAAGGATATCCGGCTGGATGCCGATCGAGCGCAGTTCCTTGACCGAGTGCTGGGTTGGCTTTGTCTTCAATTCGCCGGCGCTCGGGATGAACGGCAACAGCGTCAGATGGATGTAAATGGCATGCTCGCGCGGCAGATCGTTCTTGAGCTGGCGGATCGCCTCGAAGAACGGCAGGCCCTCGATGTCGCCGACGGTGCCGCCGATCTCGACCAGCACGAAATCGTAGTCGTCGTTGCCGGAGAGCACGAATTCTTTGATCGCGTTGGTGACGTGCGGGACCACCTGGATGGTGGCGCCGAGATAGTCGCCGCGGCGTTCCTTGGTGATGATGTCCTGATAGATGCGGCCGGTGGTGATGTTGTCGGCCTTGGTGGCGGGCCGTCCGGTAAAGCGCTCGTAATGGCCGAGATCGAGATCGGTCTCGGCGCCGTCGTCGGTCACGAACACTTCGCCGTGCTGGTACGGCGACATCGTTCCGGGATCGAGGTTGAGATAGGGATCGAGTTTGCGGAGCCGGACCTTGTACCCGCGGGCCTGCAGCAGGGCACCAAGTGCCGCCGAAGCCAGACCCTTTCCGAGCGAAGAAACCACGCCGCCGGTGATGAATATGTACCGCGCCATGGGGCTTAACCTTTAAGGCCACTGGGCCGATTCGCCAAAACGAATCGCAGCCAGCGGCGAACATTCTGTCGGGCTGTGGGTGACGTGAAATCTAAAGCAATATCAGGGTATTGATGGGAAGTTCTGATGCGGGACGGTAGACGCCATCCTGCATAGCCACCCTGCTTTATTGCGAACGCGGGGCCTGAGGGCCCGATGGCGCCGGCTGGCCCTGCTGCTCATCCACCTTCTTCAGCGAATCCAGGACGCCGCCAGAGGTCGGTGGCGTGATCGGGGTCGCGCCGCCGGCCGGCTGGGATTGCGACGCCGGGGGGTTACCGAGAACCGAGGCCGGCTTGCGATCACCGCCTGCGATCCAGGCCAAAAACAAGCTGGTCGCAAAGAAGCCTGCCGCCAGGACGGCGGTGGTCCGGCTCAACAGATTGGCTGTGCCGCGGCTCGACATAAAGCCCGCGCCTCCACCCATGCCGAGGCCGCCACCTTCGGATTTCTGCAGCAACACGGAGCCGATCAGCACGGCGACGATCATGAGGTGAATGACGATAACGACGGTCTGCATCTTAAAACCTTCCATCGCAAGCCGAGAGCGCCGGTTCGGCTGCACATGAAGGCTTGCGGGTTTTCCTGAAGTTGCGCGGTGTTACACGATCGGACCGGGCATTGTCACCCCCGATCGCGCCCTATCCTTATGTTTGAGCATGATCTTTCGGAAAAGCGGCGACCACTTTTCCGGATCATGCTTTAACTAAGGGCAGCCAGCTGCGATCGCAAGGAAATCGGCCGCTTTCAGGCTGGCGCCGCCGACCAGGGCGCCGTTGACATTGGCAACCCCCATCAATTCGGCCGCGTTCGAGGGCTTTACCGAGCCGCCATAGAGGATCCGGACCTGAGCCCCCTCGCGGTTAAAGCGAGCTACCAGAACATCCCGGATAAGCCGATGAACTTGCTCGACATCTTTGGCCGTGGGGGTCAACCCGGTGCCGATCGCCCAGACCGGCTCGTAGGCTACCACCAGATTGGCCGCGGTCGCCGCGTCCGGCAGCGAGCCCTTGAGCTGGCCGCCGCAAATATCGAGCGTCTGCCCGGCATCGCGTTGCGCGCGGGTTTCGCCGATACAGACAATGGCGGTGAGGCCCGCGCGCCAGGCCGCCTCAGCCTTCTGCCGAACCAGCGCGTCGGTTTCGCCATGGTCGGCCCGCCGCTCGGAATGGCCGACGATGATGGCGCCGGCCCCGGCATCCGCCAGCATTTCGGCCGAAAGATCGCCGGTATGGGCGCCGGAGGCCTTGGGATGGCAATCCTGCGCACCGACCGCGAGCTTTGAGCCCCGCGCCTTGTCGGCGAAGGCGGCAATCAGGGTCGCCGGGGGACAGACCAGCAAATCGGCTTTCCCCTCGAGCGCGGCGGCGCCCGCGCACATGGCGTCGAATTCGGCCAAAGAGGCCGTTAGGCCGTTCATTTTCCAGTTGCCGGCGATCAGAGGCCGGATGGTCTCGGTCATGTCAAATTCCCGCGAATATTGGGCCCGCATGCGCTAGCAGAGCGCGGCCATCAGTTCCAGACACCGCCGATACGATCCCTCAAGTCGTTAACTGCTTCAATTGGGCCACCCCGCTGAGGTTGCGACCGGGCGGCTGCCACTTTATGATGCGTTATCAACTCGGTGACGCCCTGTTGCGGAATTCGAACCCGAATCCGCCTTTGGGCACGACCCGGTTCCCCTCCTGCAAAACAAGTTGGACCCATGCTTCGAGGAATGCGGAAAGCCTCATCAAACTGGCTCGGCAAGATCATCATGGCCACCGTGATGGGCGTCTTGATCGTGAGCTTCGGAGTCTGGGGCATCGCCGACATCTTCCGGGGATTCGGCCAGTCGACGCTGGCCAAGATCGGCCGGACCGAGATTTCGGCCGAGCTATTCCGTCAGATCTATAACGACAAGCTGCAGCAGCTGGGCCGCCAATTCGGCCGCCCCCTGACCATGGACCAGGCCCGCGCCTTCGGGCTTGACCGCCAGGTGCTGCAACAAACCATTGCCGAGGCAGCCCTCGACGAGGAAGCCCGCCGCATGGGGCTCGGTCAGTCCGACGCCGAGGTCATGCGGACGATCTACAACGATCCCAATTTCAAGGGACTTAACGGCACGTTCGAGCCGGCCCGCTTCCAGTCCACCATCCGGCAGTTCGGATACACCGAGCAGCGCTATCTCGCCGAGCGGCGCCGGGTCGGGCTGCGGCGCCAGATCGCCGGCACCATTTCGGCCGGCCTCGAACCGCCGAAGGTGCTGATCGACGCGCTGACGCGCTTCCAGAACGAACAGCGCTCGGTCGAATATATCAAGCTCGACACCGCGCAGGCCGGCCAAATCGATCCACCCTCTCCCGAGACGCTCGCGGCCTATTTCGACGAACACAAGACCCAGTTCCGGGCCCCCGAATACCGCAAGCTTTCCTTCGTCGTTATCAACCCGGAAGAGATCGGTAAATGGACCGATGTCTCCGACGAGGATGCCAAGAAGGCGTTCGAGCAGCGGCGCGACAAACTCGGAACGCCGGAACGGCGCGAAGTGTCGCAAATGGTGTTTCCCAACGCGGAGGAAGCGCTGGCGGCGCGCGGACGCATCACGTCCGGATTGTCGTTCGACGATCTGGCCAAGGAGCGCAACCTCAACGTATCCGACGTCGACCTCGGCATGATCGCGAAATCCGCGATCATCGATCCTGCGGTGGCGGAGGCTGCGTTTTCGCTGCCTTCCGGCGAGGTGAGCCAGCCCGTGCAAGGCCAGTTCGGCGTGGCGCTGGTCAAGATCGGCAAGATCGAGCCCGGCGTGACGCCCACCTATGAGAGCTTCGCTGCCCAGCTCAAGAAGGAAATCGCGACCGAACGCGCGCGCGCGAAGGTCGCCGAACTTCACAACAAGATGGAAGACGAGCGCGGCGGTGGCGCCAGCGTGGTCGAAGCGGCGCAGAAGCTTGGATTGGCCGCCGTCACGATCGACGCGGTCGATCGTTCCGGCCGTATGCCCAACGGTCAGCTGGTGGCCAATATTCCGCGCGGCCTCGACGTGGTCTCGCAGGCCTTCAACAGCGATGTCGGCGTCGACAACGACCCGATCCAGTTCGGCGGCGGCTATGTCTGGTACGACGTGCTCGGCATCACGCCGTCGCGCGAGCGCGCGCTCGACGAGGTCAGGGACCAGGTCGAGGCGCGCTGGCGCGATGACCAGATCTCGACCAAGCTGCGCGCCAAGGCGACTGAAATGGTCGAGAAGCTCGAGCATGGCGGCACGCTGGCCGAGGAAGCGGCGGCAGTGGGGTCGAAGGTCGAAACCGCGGCCGGTTTCCGGCGCGATGCCTCCCTGCCCGGCGTCCCCGCAAGCGTGGTGACGGCGGCATTTCGCACGGCCAAGGACGGCGTCGGCCAAACCCCCGGCGCCGGCGGCAGCGAGTGGATCGTATTCCGCGTCACCGATATCAGCGTACCGCCGGTCGATGCCGCCTCGGACGACGTGAAGAAGCTGAAGGAAACGCTGGTGCGCGGGCTGACCGATGAACAGCTTGCGCAATATGTTACGAAACTCGAATCCGAGATCGGCACCACCATCAACCAGGCCGCCTTCGCACAGGTGACGGGCGCGAACAACTGAGCATGATCCGAACGGGTCATGCCCCCACCCAATCCTGAAAGCACGCGATGGACGACCTCAAATCTATCATCGGGAAAGTCGCCACCGGCGCGACGCTGTCGCGCGAGGAGGCGGCGTCCGCCTTCGACAGCATGATGTCCGGCGAGGCCACGCCCTCGCAGATGGGCGGGTTGCTGATGGCCTTGCGGGTGCGCGGCGAAACCGTCGACGAGATCACCGGCGCGGTATCGGCGATGCGCGGCAAGATGCTGCGCGTCAATGCGCCCGCCGAGGCGGTCGACGTGGTCGGCACCGGCGGCGACGGCTCGGGCTCGGTCAACGTGTCGACCTGCGCCTCCTTCATCGTCGCGGGCGCCGGCGTACCCGTCGCCAAACACGGCAACCGCGCGCTGTCGTCGCGCTCGGGCGCGGCTGACGTATTGGCTTCGCTTGGCGTCAAGATCGATCTTTCGCCCGAACACGTCGGCCGCTGCGTGCGGGAAGCCGGCATCGGCTTCATGTTCGCGCCCACGCATCATCCCGCCATGAAGAATGTCGGCCCGACCCGGGTCGAGCTCGCTACGCGCACGATCTTCAATCTGCTCGGGCCGCTCTCCAATCCAGCCGGCGTCAAACGGCAAATGGTCGGCGTGTTTTCCAGGCATTGGGTGCAACCGCTGGCGCAGGTGCTGAAGAATCTCGGCTCCGAATCCGTCTGGGTGGTGCACGGCTCCGACGGGCTCGACGAGATCACCCTCACCGGCCCGAGCTTCGTGGCCAGCCTCGAGAACGGCAACATCCGCACCTTCGAGGTGACACCGGACGACGCAGGGCTCACGCGCGTCGGCGGCGAGGCGCTGAAAGGCGGCGACGCCGATGCCAACGCGGTGGCGCTGCAAAGCGTGCTCAATGGCAAGCCGAGCGCCTATCGCGACGTGGCACTCTTGAACGCCGCGGCGGCGCTGATCGTGGCCGGCCGCGCCAAGGATCTGAAAGAAGGCGTGGCGATCGGCGGCAAATCGCTCGACAGCGGTGCGGCTGCAGCGCGTCTCAAGCACCTGATCGCGGTTTCCAACGCCTGACCCCTCGGGAGCGCCTGACATGTCCGATATCCTCAGCAAGATCGAGACCTACAAGCGCGAAGAGATCGCCGCCGCCAGGCGCGCGCATCCGCTGGCCAACCTGGAGGTGCTCGCGAACACGGCGCCGCCGCCGCGCGGTTTCGTGCGCGCGATCCGTGAAAAACTCGCGCGCGGCGACTACGCGCTGATTGCCGAAGTGAAGAAGGCATCGCCCTCGAAGGGGCTGATCCGCGCCGATTTCGATCCGCCGGTGCTGGCAAAGGCCTATGAGGCCGGCGGGGCGGCGTGTTTGTCGGTGCTGACGGATACGCCGTCATTCCAGGGCCATCTCGATTTCATGGTCGCGGCGCGCGCGGCGACCAATCTGCCGGTGCTGCGCAAGGATTTCATGTTCGACACCTATCAGGTGGTCGAGGCGCGCGCCCACGGCGCCGACTGCATCCTGATCATCATGGCGGCGCTCGACGATGCCGCCGCCAAAGATCTCGAGGACGTGGCGATCGCGCAGGGCATGGACGTGCTGATCGAAATCCACGACCGCGCCGAACTCGATCGGGCGCTGAAGCTTCGCTCGCCGATGATCGGTGTCAACAACCGCAATCTCCGCACCTTCGAGACCTCGCTTGCGACCAGCGAGGCGCTGGCGCCGCTGATTCCGCGCGACCGGCTGATGGTCGGCGAAAGCGGTATCTTCGCGCCCGCCGATCTCGCGCGGTTGGAGCGGGTCGGCATGTCGACCTTCCTGGTCGGCGAAAGCCTGATGCGTCAGGCCGATGTGACCGCGGCCACGCGCGCCTTGCTGACCCGCGCCGAGACCCCCCGCGCGACCGGAACGCGCTAGAAGAAGATGGCCCGAAAATCGTCCAAAGGCGGATCCGCCCTCACCCATATCGATGCGTCCGGCGAAGCGCGGATGGTCGACGTCTCGGCCAAGCCCGCGACCGAACGAATGGCAGTCGCCGAAGGCTGTGTCGTCATGAGCAAGGCGACGCTCGAACTGATCGTTTCCGGCAACGCCAAGAAGGGCGACGTGCTGGGTGCCGCGCGCATCGCCGGCATCATGGCCGCGAAGCGCACGTCGGATCTGATCCCGCTGTGCCACCCGCTGGCGCTGTCGAAGGTCACGCTGGACATTACCCCGGACAGGAAATTGCCCGGCTGCCTGGTCCGCGCCACGGTCAAGGTCACCGGCCCGACCGGCGTCGAGATGGAAGCGCTGACGGCGGTGTCGGTCGCGTGCCTGACGATCTACGACATGATCAAGGCGGTGGAGCGCGGCGTTCGCATCGAGGGCATTCATCTCGTCGAGAAAAAGGGCGGCAAGTCCGGGCACTACCGCGCCTAGGCAAGACCCATCACGGGGGTGTGACGGGACGATCCGGACTTAAGCGCCGGCGTGCGGTGTTATCCTCTTGTCACCTTCATGCGGAGAAACGCGATGCGGCTATTCAGGCTTCTCGGTGCAGCCACGGTTTTTTCGGTGCTCGCCCTGCCGGCGATGGCGCAGGCTGTCATCTACGAGCCCGGCTATTGTGCGCAGTACTATCCCGACGCCAATTGCCAGAACATGGGCCCGGGCAATCCCAACAGCCTCGAATATCGCAGCCGCCTGGGACAGAACGACCGCACATGGTCCGGCGGTCAGACCGTCGGCGTCGCCGGAAAACGATCGCGGATACACCGCTCCGCTTCATCGGCGGTCCGCACGCAGTGACGACAAGCTTTCGCGCACACGACGGGATGTAGTTTCGCGGGTGATCGCCGATCGACAGTCGTGACCCGCCTTCGATTATTTCATCGCAAACCTGGTGCTGAGGCCCGGCAAAAGCCGGCGGCGACGCACCCAATCCCGGCGCGAAAACGCAAACCCGTTGCCCGGCCGGCCTGATCGATTTTTTTACGCGTTTTCTACCGCAGATAAGTCTACGCAATCTGCGTAAACTTGATTGCTATGCGAACCGGCACCCACTTCGCCTGAAAACGCTACGCCACCTCGGGATGACGGAGAGTACAAACCTCATCGTGAGGAGCTTGCCACTGGGTCCGCGCGAAGCGCGGCCCGATGATAAACTCCGCAAGCGTCTCGAAGGATGGACGCAACAATCGACTCGCCGCCATCCTTCGAGACGCGGCGAAGACGCCGCTCCTCAGGATGAGGTCCGAGATAGCTTCACAGCCTCTCAGTTCGGAATCGGCCGCTTCGGCGATACCGGCGCATCCGCGTTGACGGTGACGCCGCGAAGCTGGTTGAAGGCTGCGATCAGCGCCTTGTCGTTCTTCTCCTCCGGCGGAACATAGGACTGCGAACCGGTCTGCTCGGCGCCTTCGGCGGACAGATGCCCGCGCATCGAGGCCTCGCCCTTGAGCTCGGAGCGGGTCTTGAATTCGTCCGGCACGTCCTGGAGCACTTCGATATCGGGCTTGATGCCGAGCGCCTGGATCGAATGGCCTGACGGCGTGAAATAGCGCGCGGTGGTCAGCGCCAGCGCGCCATTGCCGGTGCCGAGCGGAATGATGGTCTGCACCGAGCCCTTGCCGAACGAGCGCGTCCCGATCACGGTCGCGCGCTTGTGATCGTGCAATGCGCCGGCGACGATCTCGGACGCCGACGCGGAGCCGCCATTGATCAGCACCACAAGCGGCTTGCCTTTGGTCAGATCGCCACCCCGCGCTGTAAAACGCTGGGTTTCCTCGGGCGTGCGGCCGCGCGTCGAGACGACTTCGCCCCGCGGCATCAAGGTGCTGGTGACCGAAACCGCCTGGTCGAGCAATCCGCCCGGATTGTTGCGCAGATCGATGACATAGCCCGCGAGCTTCTCCGGCGGGATTTCCTTCGAGATATCCGTGATCGCCTTGCGCAGGCCGTCGGTGGTCTGTTCGTTGAAGGAGGTGATCCTGACATAGCCGATATCGCCGCCTTCGGTGTGGTAACGCACCGGCCGCACCCGGATGATTTCACGGGTGATCGCGATGTCGATCGGCTTGTCGGCATCCTTGCGAATGATCTTCAGCCGGGTCTGGCTGTTGGGCACGCCCTTCATCTTGTTGACGGCCTGATCGAGCGTGAGGCCCTGGATCGCTTCGTCGTCGATCTGCGTGATCACGTCGCCCGACATGATGCCGGCCTTGGAGGCCGGCGTGTCGTCGATTGGGGCTACGACTTTGACAAAGCCGTCTTCCATGGTGACCTCGATGCCGAGCCCGCCGAACTCGCCGCGGGTGGTCTCCTGCATGTCGCTCCAGCCCTTTTCATTCATGTAGCGCGAATGCGGATCGAGCGAAGAGATCATGCCGTTGATGGCGCCCTCGACCAGCTTGGCGTCGTCGGGCTTCTCGACATAGTCGGTGCGGATGCGCTCGAACACGTCGCCGAACAGATTGAGCTGCGAGTAGGTGTTGTCGGCGCGCGCGGCCGCCGTGGCGGCTCCAATTAGATGCGCCCCCTGCGGTCCGGCGACGAAAAGGGTCAGACAGGCGCCCGTAACCGTGCCAAGCAGAAAGGTAATGTTCTTGCGCATCGCTCGCGATCCTTCTCGCTATTTTTTCGCTATTTTTGGCTTCATTCTTGGCGTCGACCCGGATGAATCGGCAGCCTCGCCCGGCGACGCCAAACACACAACGGCTTTTTGGTCGGATCAAGGCCAAACCCTGCCGGATCATTACGGTCTCGTCACGACGGCTTTCCACCGAGTTTCAACGCCCAATCGGCCGGCTAGTTGGGATCATTGAGGATTTTCCGGCCACCCGCGATCAAATCTGCCTGTTTATTGCGCAGGGCCGGTTCGGTCTGATCGCGGTGGGTGATCAGACCACCTGCGATGGTCATGATATCGGCATGGCGTCCGATATATTCCAGCGGTGGCATTTGGCAGCTGTGTTTAATTTCCCTGCCGGTCGCGCGGAACGAAAGCGGACCTCCAGCAATTTCGCCATGGGCCAGAGCCAGTCATTTCCGCAGCGCCGCAAGTGGTAGTCTCATGCGAAACATCGCGCCGCGTCCGGCCCGGTTCTCTGCCGTTAGCTGCCCGCCGTGGGCCTCAACGATGGTTCGCGCAATGGACAGGCCCATGCCCAAGCCCTTCTCCTTGGTAGAAAAGAATGGATCAAAGATTTCCTTGAGCTTGTCGGGCGGAATGCCCGGCCCAGTGTCGGAAACGGACACTTCCGCAAACCTGTCCACGCGCGCGCTAACAACCGTGAGCCTGCGTTGATCCTCAGGTATCGCGGACATCGCGTCCAATGCGACGCAAAACGGCCTTTGAAAAAGCGACACCCTAAACACGCTGTCGAGAGCTGGGACCGGTACCGAACCAATGGGTATCGTTGATCTAGATCAATCGACTGTGGAACCCGTCCTAATCTCATGCGCCTGACGCAACAACCACGGGGAAGTTTGGTGACGAGCACACCGAAATCATCGCCTGCTTCGGAGGTGATGCTGTTCCCACAATTGCCCGCTCTGCAACTGATTTATGACACCGCCCCAATCGGCCTTGCCTGCCTGTCGCCTGACTGCCGATATCTACAGATCAACCAGCGCCTTACCGAGATTTGTGGCATATCGGTCGAGGGTCATCTGGGGCGCTTCGTCCGAGACTGCGTGCCGGCACTTGCCGACTCCGTCGGGCAAATCGTTCGCTCTATCATGGAGACGGGAGAACCTGTCATCGGCATCGAAGTCGCGGGACAACGTGCAGATCAGGTCGAGGAGCGCTCCTGGATGACCTATTGGCATCCACTGCGAACGCCGAATGGTGAAATCGTTGCGGTCAATGTGGCTGCCGAGGAGATTACTGAACGCAAGCGCGCCGAGCGGGAAATCCGGAGCGCCAGGGACGCCGCTGAGACGGCCCTTCGACATTTGCGCGACATCCAGGACTCGCTGATCGAAGCTGAAAAACTTGCCGCGCTTGGCCGAATGGTCGCTGGTGTCGCTCACGAGATCAACAGTCCACTCGGTAGCAGCCTGACTGTTGCCTCGACGCTCCAGCGCAAGGCCGAGTTGTTCGCTGCCGAAGTCGCGCGCGGCGATCTCAGGCGTTCAACTCTGAGCGAGTTCGTGGAACTTGTCGGCGACGCTTCGGCGCAATTGGTATCAAATCTCGGTCGGGCCGCCGAGCGCGTGCAATCCTTCAAGCAAGTAGCGCCCGATCAAACTAAGTCCCATCGGCGAAGCTTCGACGCAAGCGAACTGGCAGGCCAGGTTCTCTCTCAATTTGCGCGGCAGCTGCAAAACCGCGACATTGCGCTCAGCCTCCGATGCGAACCTAATCTTGCCATGGACAGCTACCCCGGGCCATTCGGTCAGGCCCTGACCAATCTCGCTGTCAATTCAATGACGCATGCCTTCTCCGGTCGCCGCAAGGGGAACATCGACGTCTCGGTTCGCGCGGCCGGGCACGAGCATGTAGAAGTTCTGTTCGCCGACGACGGCTGTGGCATGGCTCCCGACGTCGAGAGGCGGGCCTTCGATCCGTTTTTTACCACGCGCCGACATGATGGCGCGAGTGGTCTTGGTCTGCATATCGTCCACAGCATCGTTGTGGATCGATTGGGGGGACAGCTCCGGCTTGAAAGCAAGCTCGGCTCGGGTACTACCGTTCAAATAATCTTGCCGCGAATGGCCCCGGACCGAAGCGTCGGTCACAACGAGGATTCTTCGGCTTAAAACTTGATTTTGTGAATGTGACGAGCGATCCCGATCTGGATGGCGCCTTCGCATCCATCGCCAAACGAGACCCGCAAACGCACTTTGTTGGCGGCAGCCCCTTCTTCCTGATCCGTCGGGCCAGACTAGTCGCGCTGGCAGCGCGCCATCGCATTCCCGCCATTTACCCCTGGCGTCAATTTGTCGTGGATGGAGGCTTGATGAGCTACGGAACAAGCTTCACAGAATCCGCTCGCCAGACAGGCGTCTATGTCGGCCGGATCCTCAGCGGCGCCAAGCCCGCCGAACTACCCGTCCTGCAACCGACCAAGTTCGAACTGGTCATCAACCTCAAAACCGCCAGGGCGCTCGGCCTCACCGTGCCGCCCGCGCTGCTCGCGCGTGCCGACGACGTGATCGAATGACGCCCCGCGTTGGTCAAGCGCGTGAGAGCCGCACAACTATGAGGCGAGGCTAGCCCGACTTGTTCATCTTCTTTACTTTGGCGTCGGTTGCCTCGATTGCCGCGGCCAATTCCAATATCGCTTTCGCCAAGAGGTCGGCAGCTTCCTTGGCGTCCTGCGATCGCTCGGCTCGAAGTGCATAGTTCTTTGCTGAGGACAGTGACATCGTGAACTTTCCCAAGAAAAACCCGAAGAAAAACCCGCCGGGTTGAGGCGGCGGGTTTTCGTTACGCAATACTCTCGCGACGCTTTGGGGGCGCGATTGGCAAATACATAACTGTCGACGGTTAAGATTTGACGAAAGCCCGCCGGCATTACCGGTGGGCAGCGGCTGGCCAGGGCTCGGTCGGCCCGCTCGCCAGCACCGGGCCTCCCCGGGGTTGATGTCCAATTTGTAATCGACGCGGTTCGAACCGCCCGCCGACTTCATCGCGTCCCATCAGCGAAGGCCCGCTAGCAAGATGGAAGATGACCGATGAAACGGACCATGATCGCGACGGCGCTGAGCACAACGCTTCTCCTGGTCGGCATGCTCCGCGCAGCCCACGCCGACACCTGGGTATTCAGGGATACGCTGCGGCCGAACGGTCACGACCGCAGCATGGCGGCCAAGCGCGCCGACGGCCGCAGCTGTGGCGCTTTGCGCAGTGGCCGGTCGTTCAGCGCCGCGGCCGCTCCTAACATGAGAGCGTGCATGTTCGTGCGCGGCTGGGCGCTCGATCATATCATTCCCGATCCGCCGTCGGCCCGCGCCCGCGTCGCCGGCGACGATTCACCCGCGTCACCCGCGCCCCAAATCGACACGTCCTCGAATGACGACATGGTTCGATGGCAGCAGGATCAGGACAACCTGCAACAGATGATCAACAACATGAACCAGTAGTGGAACGGAGAATTACGGCGACACCCGCGAATCCTGCGCATTACCGATGGCTGACAGCTGCGTCGGACTCCTGGCCGATCCAGGCGGCAGCTGCGCGCGCATTTGAGGGCGCTGCACCTCGTCGTTGCTACGGATGCAACGTCATCAGAGCATCTCAGCCAGCGGCGTCCGTAATTCTTCCCTTGCCGGCACACGCCTTACACTGGACTGGATAAATTTTCCGATTTGGCTGCGCCGGTTGCTTTATCGCTGGAAAGCCGGTGCCGTTGCAGGCCGGGCACCTATCTCATTGATTTTCGGTGACAGCTTCATTTGACCTTTCAGGCCGCCTCAGTTGACGGCCTCTTTCAAGGCAGTTCAATCGGCGCAACAACCGGCCCCGCGGCAACTGTGCCGGTTCCAACTATCATATCGGATTTCATTCATCGGGCCGTGATCAATATTGAAAACCGACGCCATACTTAAGGCGAGCATGAACCCTCCACACTGCAAATCCACGCTGAACAGCCATCTGCGTTCGCGGAGTTCCTTGCGTTTTGGGCCTCGATAGGTTTTAAGCCCGCAGACTTCATGACCACAGGTATGAACGAGAAGCGAGCTGCGTGGCTTTGCCGCGTTTTGGACCGAGTGACGCACCCGGCGTATCTCATGCGCTTTAAATCGTTCTGAGCCTCCACAAAGGAATCCATCATGACCAAGATGACCAAGAATCAGTTGATTGATGCAATTGCAGAGGGAACCCAGGTTTCCAAGGGAGACGTAAAGGCCGTCATCGAGCAGATGGCGACCGTAGGCTATAAGGAGCTGAATGAATCCGGCGAGTTCGTCATTCCCGGCTTCGTCAAAATGTCCGTTGTGAACAAGCCTGCTACCGAGGCCCGCAGCGGGGTAAATCCTTTCACGAAAGAGCCTATGGAGTTCGCGGCCAAGCCGGCCAGCAAGTCGGTCAAGGCGTCACCGCTGAAGGTTGTGAAAGACGCTGTTTGAGGCTCGTGCGGCGGATTAGTTGGCCGACCCCGTCCGTCATAGCTCGATTGAGCGAAGGCGGAACGCGCAATCCGCCGCTCAAGGCTCCAACGCCGATGTATCCCGTGCTATCCTCCGCCTGACGCCGAATTATCGTCACGCCTGGACGATTGGCGAGCAGCGATTTCCGTGAACGATAATAACCCGCGGCGGTTGGCCTGAAACGGCGGATTGCTCCAGAGCCTGTCATCGGGCCGCGCCTTGCGCGGACCCGTTGGGCTCCAATCCGCCCCACGGGCTGTAGCCGAGCGAGAACGCCGGAGCGCTTCTCCTCGCGCGAGGTCCGATTTGATTCTGTAATGTACTTCAAAGCAGACATCCGCCAACGCCCCAAAATTTGTGGCTTCGCGCTATAAGTTCACCGTCTCCGCAACAAGCCGCTACACCAACTCTCTTGCAATCCACTCCGTGATCGAACGATGCTTCGGTCGCCAACCCAACAATTCGCTGGCGCGCTTGCCGCGGACGCGGCTGTTGGAACCGAGCGAGAATATTGCCTTCTCCCTGCCCCAGGCCGCGATCGCCTGCTCGGCCGGCCACGACTGTGCCACCCCCAGGCCGAGCCGCTTCGCGATCGCCTGCGCCACCTCGCCCAGGGCTTCCTCGCCGCTTTCGACATACATGAAACTTCCGGCAGGCGCCTTGGCGATGGCCAGCGCATAGAGCGCCGCGACGTCGGCGATGTGCACGTTGGACCAGCGGTTCAGGCCGCGGCCGATATAACGCGCAACACCGCTTTCCCTGGCCTGTTGCGCGAGCACGGGAACCTGCACGCTTTGCGCGGGTACGCCCAGCGCGTTGCCATAGATCATGCTGTTGCAGAGCACGACCGAGCGAATGCCTGCGGTACCGACGACGAGCCGGTCGATCGCGACCCGCACTGCCCGCTCAGGCTCGGGCTCGATCGGCGTGTCCTCGTGAAATATCCGGTCCGAGGGCTCGCCCATGGCTCTATCCGCCACGTTGCTGCTGCCGCTGGTATGGATCAAAGGCTTGCCCGAGCCCGCAAGTCCGGCGATCAAGGCGTCGATCGCGCCACGGTGGCCGCTGCTCGCCGCGTTGACGACGCCGTCGGAGGCGCGGGCCTCGGCTTGCAGCAACGCCGTATCGTCGAGCGAGCCGATCACCGCCTCGATGCCGTGCGCTGCGACTGCGTCAGCCTTGGCCTGGTCGCGAACCAGCCCGCGAACCCTATGACCATCCGCGATCAGGGCGGAAGCGACCGCGCCGCCGATAAATCCGTTCGCGCCGGTGAGGAAGATGCGCATGGTGTTCGCCCTGTCGTTGCCGCCGCTGCCGCGAAACCGGGCCTGGCCGACGGCTAGGCCGAAGGTCGCAACGGCCGCTCCGGGTTATCATTGGCAAAAGCAATTCGGAAGGGCTACGCTTAGCTCAATGGCCAAAGGCATCGAGAGAATGCCGGCTATCGGGACATGTTCATACTGTCTGGTTCATATTGTCTGGGAGGACACGCATGGGTAAGCCGCAACGGCCCTGGTCGGTCGATCGCAGGACTATTCTAAAGACAAGCGCCGTTATTGCTGCAGTGCAGGTTACTTCCCCCTTCATCATTCAGGCCCGCGGCGAAACGCCGGTGCGGATCGGCATGGTCGATCCGCTCACCGGCGTCTATGCCGCAATCGCGCAGAACGAAGTGGTCGGGGCGAAATTCGCGGCCGAAGAGATCAACAAGAAGGGCGGCATCCTGGGCCGGCCGGTCGAGCTGCTGATAGAAGACTCCGCCAATGACGTCGGCACCGGCGTGCAGAAAACCCGCAAGCTGATCGAGCGCGATCAGGTGAGCTTCATCATCGGCGACGTGAACTCCGGTATCGCGATCGCGATGGCGCAGGTCACCAGCGAAAAGAAAGTGCTCCATATCGTCTCGGGCGGCCACACCGATCCCGTCACCGGCGCAAATTGCTCCTGGAACGTGTTCAGGGTCTGCAACTCCACGACCATGGATGCCAACGCGATCGCCACCACGCTGATAGAGAAGTTCGGCAAGAAGTGGTACTTCCTGACGCCGGATTATGCGTATGGTCATTCGGTGCAGGCCGGATTCGAAAAAGTCCTGAAAGCCGCGGGTGGCACCTCCGCCGGCTCCCTCGTCCCCCTTGGCACCGCAGATTACTCCGCCTACCTGATTCAGGCCAAGTCGTACGGTCCGCAGGTGCTGATCAACGTCATGGGCGGCGGCGACCAGGTCTCGAGCCTCAAGCAGTTCGTCCAGTTCGGCCTCGACAAGCAGATGGCCGTCGGAGGCGCCTTGTTCGAGCTTGAGAGCATCCGCGCCGTGCCCGATGGCGCGCGCGTCGGATGGTGGACGATGGAATGGTGGTGGGACCAGCCGGGCGTGCCGCATGTCGCGGAATTCAACACCGCGATCAAGAAGATCACAGGCGCCTCTGCCACCGCCCGCAACTGGTTCGGCTATGCGTCGGTGCAGACGCTGGCGCTGATCGCGAACCAGGAGAAAACACTGGACGCACCCAAGCTGGCGCATGCGCTTGCCGGATTCAAGCTGCCGCCGGAAGTCGCCCTGCAACCGGGAGCGCCGGAGTACCGCGCCGGCGACCATGAATTGATGAGCACGGTGTTTGTCGGCGAGGCGCACCCGCCGAAGGGCGACCCGGACAATATGTTCACGATACGCACCCCCGTGTCCGGCGAAAAGGCCGCCGGACCGGTCGAAAACACCGGCTGCAAGATTCAGTGGCCAGCCTGAACCGAAACGGATTTCGCCTGGTGCCTGACCGCACCGGGCGAAATCACTTCTGCAACAAGAATCTGAACCTCCCAACGAGGACAAGCCCATGACATCCTTCACCCCAAGAATCGAACGCCGCACGCTTCTCAAGGGCGCCGCCGCACTCGGCGCAATTCAGGTGGCTTCCCCCTTCATCATCCAGGCCCGCGGCGAGACCGCGGTCCGGATCGGCATGGTCGATCCCCTCACCGGCGTCTATGCCGCGCCCGCCGGCAATGAGGTGATGGGCGCCAAACTGGCCATCGAGCAGATGAACGCCAAAGGCGGCATTCTCGGACGCCAGGTCGAATTGCTGGTGGAAGATTCCGCCAATGACGTCGGCACCGGCGTGCAGAAGGCGCGCAAGCTGATCGAGCGCGACGGGGTCAATTTCATGATCGGCGACGTCAATTCCGGCATTGCGGCTGCGATCGCCCAGGTCACCAGCGAAAAGAAGATCCTGCACATCGTCTCCGGCGGCCACACCGACTCGATCACGGGCAAGGATTGCAAATGGAATGTGTTCCGGGTCTGCAACACCACGCGGATGGAAGCCAATTCGGTATCGAGCGTGCTGTACAGCAAGTATGGCAAGAAATGGCACTTCATCACCCCCGACTATGCCTTCGGCCACACGCTGTATGACGCCTGCACCGACGATCTGAAGAAGCTCGGCGGCACGGTCACCGGCAACGAGCTGACGCCGCTCGGCACCACGGATTTCTCGGCCTATCTGATCAAGGCGCGGGCGGCGAACCCCGACGTCATGATCCTGCTGGTGCAGGGCTCCGACATGATCAACTGCCTCAAGCAGGTGGTGCAGTTCGGCCTCGACAAACAGATCCACGTCGCGGGAACGCAGCAGGAGCTGGAATCGCTCGCCGCGCTGCCGCCGGAAGCGCGGATCGGCGTCTGGATGTTCGAATGGTACTGGAAACAGCCGGGCGTGCCGGGGGTCGAGAAATTCGTCGCCGACATTCGCAAGGTCAACAAGGGCAACGTGCCGACCGCGCGGCACTGGTTCGGCTACGCCTCGGCGATGTCCTTTGCCCTGGTGGCAAACAAGGAGAAGTCGCTCGACGCGGTGAAGCTGGCAGCGGCGCTGGAGAATTTCGAGTTGCCGGACGACGTCAAGCTGCAGCCGAACAAGGTCTATTACCGCAAGGGCGACCATCAGCTGATGACGTCAGCCTTCGTCGGCGAGGCGCAGTCGAAAGGCAAGGACGATCCGGAAGATCTCTACCGGGTCGACGAAGTCGTGCCGGGCGACAAGACCGCGCCTACCATTGAGGAGACAGGCTGCAAAGTCCAGTGGCCGGCGTAACATGAAGTCCGCGATGCCCTCGACCCCGGGAGCGATTTCTCCCGGATCAATTCCATGTCCATTATCCGGTACCCGATGACCCTGCTTCTGCTGTTCAACATCACCAACGGGCTCATCGTCGGCGCGTTCTACGTGCTGATGGCGCTTGGCCTGTCGCTCATTCTCAACCTCAGCAACACCATCAATTTCGCCCACGGCGGATTTCTCGTCATCGGCGGCTACATCGCCTATGCGATCACGCCCTATATCGGCTTCTGGGGCGCACTCCTGATCGCGCCGCCCTTGACCGCCGTGATCGGGCTCGTGGTCGAGCGCGTGCTGATCCGGCCGCTCTACGGGCGCGATCCCCTGTACAGCCTGCTGCTCACGTTTGGGTTGGCCTTCATCATCGAGGACGGCACCCGCTTCATCTTCGGGCCGCAGGGCAAGCCCGTCACCATTCCGCCGTTTCTGGCGCAACCCCTGAGCAATGATTTCTTTTTCATCACCGGCTATCGCCTGTTCATGGTGGCCGTGGTGGTGATCGCGGTCACGCTGTTGTTCGTGCTGCTGCGCTATACGCGGCTGGGCATCCGCATCCGCGCCGGCACCCTCGATCTCGAGACCGTTGCCGCCCTCGGAATCAACGTGCAACTGCTGCGCTCGCTCAATTTCGCGGTCGGCATTTTCCTGGCCGGCCTCAGCGGCGTGCTCGCGGCCGGGCAATTGGGGCTTGAACCGACCATGGGGACCGGCCTTTTGATGCCGAGTTTCATCGCCATTATCGTCGGCGGCATCGGCAGCCTGCCGGGAACCCTGCTCGGCGGCCTCTTGATCGGGGTGGCCTCGGGATTGACCGCGGTATTCCTTCCCGCCGCCAGCGAGGCGGTCATCTATGTCATGATGGCGGTGGTCCTCCTGATACGCCCGCGCGGACTCTTGGGCGAAGAAGGAATGATGTCTTGACCACCGAGCAGACCCGCAAGCTGATCGTCCTCGCGGCGATCTGGGCCGCCCTGATCTTCGCCCCCTACTGGATGGTGCCGCTCGGCGGCTACACCGCGCTCGCCACCCGCGTCCTGGTGCTGGGCCTCGCCGCAATGTCGCTGAATTTCCTGCTGGGATTTACCGGTGTGCTGTCGTTCGGCCACGCCGCTTATTTCGGCCTCGGCGCCTACGGCGCCGGGCTGACGCTGAAATTTCTCGCGGCGAGCACGCCGCTGGCGCTGCTGCTTGGAATGCTGCTGGGCGGTGTTTGCGGCGGCCTCCTGGGCACGCTGATCGTGCGGCGGCGCGGCGTCTACTTTGCCATGGTGACCATCGCCTTCGGCCAGGTGTTCTACTACATCGCGTTTCAATGGAGCTCGCTGACCGGCGGCGATGACGGCCTGCGCGGCTTCTCGCGCCAGCCGCTCGACCTTGGCCTGTTCAAGATCGACATCCTCTCCAGCGCCAACAACTTCTACTTCTTCGTCCTGTTCTGTTTCGCGCTTGCCGTCGGCGCCATGGGATTTATTCTGCGTTCGCCGTTCGGCCGCACCATGATCGCGATCCGCGAGAACGAGCGGCGCTCGCGTTTTCTCGGCATTCCCGTCGAACGGCACATCTGGATCGCTTTCACCCTGTCCTGCTTCTTCATGGGATTGGCCGGCGCGCTCTATGCGCTGGTCAATAATTTCGCCGATCCGAAGGGCCTGCATTACAGCCAATCCGGCGATTTCGTCATGATGGCGGTGATGGGCGGCATGCGCAGCTTCTGGGGTCCGCTGCTCGGCGCCACCGTGTTCGTGGTGCTGCAGGATTATCTGTCCAGCGTCACCGTCAACTGGATGTCGTTCGTCGGCCTTCTGTTTGTGCTGGTGGTGTTGTTTTTCCCGCGCGGCCTGCTTGGCTTCCTGCAGCGGAGCAAGGCATGAACGTCCTCGAAATCAACGGCGTCACCAAGCGCTTCGGCAATCTCGTGGCGGTGCGCGATGTATCGCTGAACGTGGCCAAGGGCGAGATGTGCGCCATCATCGGCCCGAACGGCGCCGGCAAGACCACCTTCTTCAACCTGATCTCCGGATTTTTTCCACCGACTTCCGGCAGCATCAGCTTCGACGGCCAGGACATCACAAAACTGTCCACGCATGAGCGCGTCACCCGTGGCATGGCGCGAACCTTCCAGGTCACCGAGATCTTTCCCGAACTCACCGTGTTCGAAAACGTCCGCATCGCCACTGAGGTCGCCAGCGGATACCGGTTGCGGCCGTGGATCAACCGCGCCGAACAGGCGCAAGTCCATGCCCGCGTCGAGGAGACGCTCAAGCTGGTGTCGCTGGAAACCAAGACCGACAGGCTGGTCGGCGAACTCGCGCATGGCGACCAGCGCGCCGCCGAAATCGCGATGGCATTGGCGCTGAAGCCGCATCTCTTGCTGCTCGACGAGCCGACTGCCGGCATGGGCGATCAGGAAACGTTTCAGATCACGCAACTGATCCGCCGCCTGCACCGCGAAAGCAATTACACCATCGTGCTGATCGAACACGACATGCGCGTGGTGTTTCATCTTGCCGACCGCATCTGCGTGCTCGATCAGGGCAGGATGCTGGCGCAGGGCACGCCGCAGGAAATCGCCGCCAACGAGACCGTTCAGGCCGCTTATCTGGGCACCGCCGCATGACCGCCGCATTGATCGCCGAAGGCCTGCACACTTATTACGGCAAGAGCCACATCCTGCATGGCGTCAGCCTCGAAGTGGCCGAGGGCAAAATCACCGCCCTGCTCGGCCGCAACGGCGCTGGCAAGACCACGACGCTGCGCAGCCTGATGGGCCTGACGCCGCCGCGCGAAGGCAAGGTTTCCGTCTTCGGCGCGGATACCACGCGCTGGCCGACCTTCCGGATCGCAGCCAGCGGCGTCGGCTATGTGCCCGAAGGCCGGCGCATCTTCGCCAATCTCAGCGTCGAGGAAAATCTTAAAGTCCCGCTCGAGCGCGGCGGCCCGTGGACCATCGAGCGGATCTACCAGCTGTTCCCCCGCCTCGAGGAGCGCAAGCTCTATCGCGGCCGCCAGCTTTCCGGCGGCGAACAGGAGATGCTCTCGATCGCGCGCGCGCTCCTGCTCAATCCCCGCCTGCTCATTCTCGACGAACCCTCGCAGGGCCTGGCGCCGCTGATCGTGCGCGAGGTGTTTTGCATCGTCCAGCAGATGAAGGCCGAGGGCATTTCCGTTCTGCTGGTCGAACAGAACGCGCGCATGAGTCTCGAAATCGCCGACGACGCCTATGTGCTGGACGACGGCATCGTGGTCTATTCCGGAACCGCGCACGAACTCGCCGCCGACGAAGCCCGCGTCCGCGCGCTGGCCGGCGCCAGCGCCGAGGAATGGACGCTGACGTGAGCGTGATGGCCGAGCACAGCCGCCTGAAGGACGTTCCGCTCGTGTATGTCCGGCGTGACGTGCAAGGTATGCCGCCTCACACGCGGTAGGCGGTCTTGCCAGTACCGCGATAAAGCACGCGTACCTGCTCTTCCGAGACTTCCTTGTGAAAAGCCAGCGCCTCGGGCTCTAGGTCGCGCTTTGGCACGTGCGCTGGCAGAAAGTTGCGGTAGCTATCCTTGCCGCGCACCAGCGTCGCCCAATCCCGCGCGCCCACCGCCTGCTTCAAATGGGTCGGGATGTAGCGGACGGCAAGACCAATGCGCCGGTCGTCGGAGCGGTTCGGCTCCGATCCGTGAAACAGCAGCACATGATGAAGCGATGCCTGGCCGGGCTTCAGCTCCACATAGACCGCCTTAGCCTCATCGACATCGACCGCGATCTCCTGGCCTCGGGTCAGCAAATTGTTCTGGTCGAACGTGTCCTCGTGTTGGACTTGCTGCGTGTGGGTACCGGCGATGAACTTCATGCAGCCGGAAACCTTGTTGGCTGGCGACATCGCGATCCAGGCGGTCGCTACATCGGATGAGCTGAGACCCCAATAAGTGGCATCCTGATGCCAGGACACGAAGCCCGGATCATGCGCTTCCTTGATGAAGAAGCTGGTATTCCAGCACAGGATGTCAGGCCCGAGCAAATCCTCGATCGCATCGAGGATTTTGGGGTGCCGGATCATCTCGTCGATCCAGGTGAAGAGCACGTGGCTGCGATGGCGCATCTCCGCCTTGATCGGGCCGCCGCTGGCGGTTTCATAGTCCTCGAGCTTGCGGCGGAAATCAGCGACTTCGCCGGCGCTGAGCGCATCGACCGGGAAGTGATAGCCGCGGTCGCGATAATCAGCGACGTCGTGTTCGCTCAGCAATTTCGGCACGGGCTTCCTCCGATGTTTCTTGTTTTAGCGAAGGGTGTCCCCTTTGACGCTGTCCTCACCCAGCCCGTTTTGCCATGTCGATGGCTGCGTCCCGAACCCGCGTTTGGCCCGCGTACCCAGCCAATAGCCGAACTGCGGCGGGACGTTGCGGAACGGGCCTTCGACGCCGAGCTTCAGCGCCGCGTCCATCGGCCAGTTCGGGTTGTTGAGGATCTCGCGGCCGACCGCGATCAGATCGGCCTGCCCGTCGCGAAGGATCTGTTCGGCCTGATCGCCGTGGATGATGAGCCCGACCGCCATGGTCATGATATCGGCGTGGCGCTTGACGTATTCCGACAGCGGCACCTGGTAACTGTATTTGATTTCCTTGCCCAGGATCGGCGCCATTTCGGTGATGCCGCCGGACGAGCAGTCGATGACGTCGACGCCTTTTGTCTTGAGGGTTTTCGCGAGCCGCGCGCTCTGTTCGGGGCCCCAGCCGGCATTGTCCTCCACCGACAGGCGGACGAACAGCGGCTTGTGATCGGGCCAGTGCGTCCGCACCGCTTCGGTGATTTCGGTGATGAAGCGCATCCGGTTCAGTTCGGACCCGCCATATTCATCGGTGCGCGCGTTGGATCGTTCCGACAGGAACTGGTGCACGAGGTAACCATGCGCGCCGTGCAGTTCCAGCACATCGAAGCCGGCCTCATGCGCCCGCCGCGCGGCGTCGCCCCAGGCCTGCACCAAATCTTTCACCTCGCCCCGCGCCAGCGCCTTCGGCACCGGCCATCGCTCGCTATGGGCAATCGCGCTCGGCTCCACCGGCGACCAGGCGTCCCAGTCCTCGATTTCGGGCGTCCGCTGCAGCGGCCGGTCGCCTTTCCATGGCCTTGTGGCGCGCGCCTTGCGGAATGGCCGAGCTGAATGCCGGCGACCGAATTCTGCTGCTTGATGAATTTGGCGAGCCGGCTGAGCGGCTCGACAAAGGCGTCATCCCAGATGCCGAGATCGCCGACCGTGCCGCAGCCGCGCCGCTCGACCTTGGTCGACTCGACCACGACGAGCCCGGCGCCGCCGGCGGCGAATTTTCCGGCGTTCATCAGATGCCAGTCGGTCGGAAAACCCTTGATGGCCGAATATTGATGCATCGGCGGCACCACGATCCGGTTGCGCAATTCGACGGCGCGGATCGTCATCGGTGAAAACAGCAGGGTTCCCGACATGTTTTGTTTCCTCGCATCCCGGTCACCATGATCCCGGCGCGGTGCCAGCAGACGTTCTTTTATATTTTTATTGCTTCGCGGCGCTGTCGGTCTTGGCCTTCGGCTTAACGTGGGCAGTCTTGGCCGGGGCCTTCGGCGCATTGTCGCTGCGCACAGCACCCCAGGGGTCCGCGCTTTTCTGTTCCGGAATATTGCTTAGCGACCTCTTGTAGGCCTTCTCAGCCTCTTTGTCGGCCTCGATCTCCTGCGGCGACTTGCCCTTGTCGACGTCGCCATATCTGGGAACCGACTGCGACTGGGCATAGGCCGGCCCGGCCAGCAACGCGATAACGGCGACGGCGCCCAAGATTTTCATGCGTATTGCTCCCTCGACCTGCGCAGGCTCTCCACGAGAGCATATCATAGCGCGCGGCAAGTTCACGTGCAGCATTGAATAGCCGAAATTATGGAACGGCCAGGATGAGGCTGCGGCCGATACCGTCCAGCCATTGCCCGAATTGATCCGGTTTTGTAAACGACCGGGATGATCTCAAGCCTCGCCCCCAACTCCGCCGACGCGTTGCTGTTCGATCTCGGCCGCGTGGTGCTCGATATCGATTTCGGCAAGGCGCTGGCCTGCTGGGCCGGCCATGCCGGCCGTGCGCCGGCCGACCTTGCCGCGCGATTCGTCCGCGAAGCATCCTACCGGGATCACGAGGTCGGCAAGATCGAGGACGCGGCCTACTTTCAAAGCCTGCGCGACGCGCTCGGCATCGGCATTTCCGATGCCCAGTTCCTGGAGGGCTGGAACGCGATCTTTGCCGGCGAAATGCCGGGCATCGCACCGCTTTTGAAGCGCGCGGCGGCCCACCTGCCGCTTTACGCCTTCTCCAACACCAACCGGCCGCATGTCGCGCATTTCTCGAAAGCCTATGCCGATGTGCTCGGCCATTTCCGCGAAGTGTTTTTGTCATCGAGCATCGGGCTTCGAAAGCCCGATGCGGCAGCCTATGATCACGTGGTGAGAGCGATCGGCGTGCCCGCCGAACGCATCGTGTTCTTCGACGACGTTGCCGCCAATATCGAAGGCGCCCGGGCGCGCGGTCTGGTTGCGGTTCACGTGACATCGCCCGATGATGTCGTGAACGCGCTCGCTGCACTCGGAATTTAGGAGTTTGCCGTGGCCTTGATGCCGGTTGCCGATGCTCTCAGCGCGATCCTGGCGGGCGCAGAACCGTTGCCCGAAGAAATGGTCGCGCTCGATGCCGCCTGGCATCGCGTGCTCGCGCGCGACGTCGCGGCACGGCGCACCCAGCCGCCGCAGGCGATGTCGGCGATGGACGGCTATGCGGTGCGCGCGGCGGACGCCGGTGATCTCACCGCACGGCTGAAGGTGATCGGCGAGGTCGCGGCCGGCCGCCCGTTTGAGAAAAAGGTCGGCGCCAACGAGGCGGTGCGGATTTTCACCGGCGGCGTGATCCCCGACGGCGCCGATGCCGTCATCATCCAGGAAGACACGATTCGGGAAGATTCGGCAGTCGACGGCGACCACATCACCATCACGGAGGCCGCGAAAACCGGCCGGCACATCCGCCCCGCCGGCGTCGATTTCCGCGAGGGCGACGTGCTGCTTGCCGGGGGAAGCCGCCTCACCGATCGCGACCTCTCGCTCGCCGCCGGCATGAACTATCCGGAACTCGCCGTCCGCCGCCGCCCGAAGGTCGCGGTGCTGGCGACCGGCGACGAACTGGTGATGCCGGGCACCATCCCCGGCCCCGGCCAGATCGTCTATTCCAACGGGTATGCGCTCCGCGCGCTGGCGCGGGCCGAGGGCGCCGAGACCATCGACCTCGGCATCGCCGCCGACACGGTCGCGGCCACCACCGAGGGCATCCGCCGGGCCCGCGCATCCGGCGCGGACATCCTGATCACCACCGGCGGCGCCTCGGTCGGCGACCACGACCTCGTCAAGCAATCGCTGGAGGCGGAGCGCGTCACCATGGCGTTTTGGCGGATCGCGATGCGGCCGGGCAAACCGATGATGCATGGCCGGCTCGGCGCAATGCGGGTGATCGGCCTGCCCGGCAATCCCGTCTCCTCCTATGTCTGCGGTTTTCTGTTTCTGGTGCCGTTGATTCGGGCGCTGTCGGGCCGCGCCAGCGTCCATCACACCAGAGAAACGGCGCTGCTCGGCCGCGATCTCGCCGCCAACGACCAGCGCGAGGATTACTTGCGCGCCCGCCTCGAGGAGCGCGCCGACGGCACGCTGATTGCAACCCCGGTCACCCATCAGGACAGTTCGCTGCTCGGGAATCTCGCTGCGGCAAGGGCACTTGTGATACGTCCGCCGTTTGCACCCGCAGCCGGTGCCGGCGCGCCCTGCGAGCTCCTGCGTTTGCCGGAGTGAAGCGCCGGGCGGCACGTTCCGGCAAAACCGGGTCCCGTTCACCGGAAATTAAGTGGTTGCGGAACATGTATCGAACATATAGTGTCCGTTCATGATTTGTTTCGAGACCTTGTGTCTAGGAACGGGAGTTTCGGACTTCCGATATCAGGCTCCCGATCTCAGGGAATCGAACGACGCGACCAACCGGGGGAATGCTCGAGATGCTTACGCGCAAACAGTATGAACTTCTGCGTTTCATCAACGAAAGGCTGAAAGAGGCTGGCGTGCCGCCCTCCTTCGACGAGATGAAGGATGCGCTCGACCTGCGCTCGAAGTCCGGTATCCACCGACTCATCACCGCGCTGGAAGAGCGCGGCTTCATCCGCCGCCTGCCCAATCGCGCCCGCGCCATCGAGGTCATCAAGCTGCCCGAGCTGTCGGGCGGCGGTAACGGCAATGGCCGCCGCGGCTTCACCCCGAGCGTCATCGAAGGCACGCTGGGCAAGGTCCGCAGCTCCGGCGCCAGTGCTTCCGAGGACGACGGCAACCGCCCGGTCGCGGTGCCCGTGATGGGCCGGATCGCCGCCGGTACGCCGATCGAGGCGCTGCAGACCCGCAGCCATACCATCAGCGTGCCGCCGGACATGCTCGGCTCCGGCGAGCACTACGCGCTCGAAGTGCGCGGCGATTCCATGGTCGACGCCGGCATTCTCGACGGCGACATGGCGCTGATCCAGCGCAACGACACCGCCGACACCGGCGATATCGTGGTGGCGCTGATCGACGAGGAGGAAGCCACGCTGAAACGCTTCCGCCGCCGCGGCGCCTCGATCGCGCTCGAGCCCGCCAATACCTCCTATGAAGTCCGCATCCTGCCGCCGAATCGGGTCAGGATTCAGGGCAAGCTGATCGGGCTTTACCGGAAGTATTGAGACCGGAAGTATTGAGCGGACGCGCTGGTCCGCTTTCGATTCCCTGCAAGGGGCGGATTATCCACCCCTGATGGATGGTCCTTCGGCAATCGTAAGGATTATCCGCGGCCCAGTCCGGCGCTAGATCCTCAGCACGCAAGCAACGAAGCGCACCCGCTTCGTCGAAAATAGCGTGCAGCACGAGGAGACAACCATGCGCAAGACCATTTTGACGGTTCTGGTTTCGGCATTGATTGCCGCATCGACGTCGCAGTTCGCTTCAGCGGCCGAACGGCACCGCGCCAACAAGGCGAACCGCGTGGTGGCCGGCGGACAATACCGCAACGCCAACAATTCAGTCGACGCCCCCGCGCCGTCCGGCTGGGCCTATGGCGGCTTCTCGGCACCCGCCGGTCACTGATCAACTCGGCAACGACAAAGAGACCCCGGCGGAGTCGGGGCTTTTTTTTGCACGCACGGTTCGAACCGAGCGCGTGTTAGCGCGTTTGTGATCTGACAGGCCTACGCCAGCCGCACAATTGCCCACAAAAGCGCGTAAGCTGTCTCCACTCTGATAGAGGCCTGTTGCCTCAACAGGAGGCACGGGTCGGCTATCTCGAATGAGGAGCATCCGATGTGTGACTATAGTCTGCACGCTATGGCAACCCGCCCCGCCAAGGTCGGAGAGACGCTGATCACCACGACATTCCGCGGCACATCGACCCGCGGATTTGCATCAGAGAGCGAACCCAATGTCGCGGTCTGCATGCTTCCCGGCACCGAGCTGGCGTTTGCCGAAGACGTCAAATACGACAACCGGTGGATCTGGACCCGGACCGTCGGCTTCCGCGTCGGCAAGTTCAACATGATTGATCCGCATGTTCGGGAACGTCACCATGACGCGGTCGAGTTTCCGGACGGAAGCTTCGTGCTGGTGACGCAGCTCTGCGAGGGACAGCGGGTCAGCGTACTGCAATTGCCGGTGACGGTGACTCATCCGATCACCGAGCGCGCGGCTCCGGCTGTCGAAACGCGTCCGGCGACGTCGATCTCGATCGGCTGATCCTTCGCCGTCGGCTTCGGCCGGCGAGCGTTGCGACGCGCGGTGAGTGAAATCGTATTGGAGCGCCTCCGGTACGCAATCCGGAGGCGCAAAAAAGCTGTGTGTTGCCGAAACATGCCAAAGGGAGTGACCGGTGGTCACCAAGATCAGTTGGCAAAAAGCCGGGCACGTCACCGAGCCCGGCCGATACATGTTCAGATTCGGATGGCTTAACGTCGCAGCAGAAGACCTGGCGATCTGGGAACAATTTCCGGATGCGACGTTTACGCTGGTCCAGATGGCGGCGGCGGCGGACGGCATGGAGGAATTTCACCTCGGCGCGTTCGAAGTGCCGGCGCATCCCTTACCGGACAGACAGTAACAGCGCCCCCCATAGCGTTTTCGAAGAAAACCCGTCAAACCAAGGACTACTCGTCGTTTTCGAAGAAAACGCATCAAACGAGAGACTACTCATCCGCCTGCACATCGGCCTCCGCCGGCGTTGCATCGATAGCGCGCGGTGCAGCCAGGCGCGGCGCGAGGATCGTTGTCTCGGCCTCGCCGGCCATCCCCGGCGACCACGGCCGGTCGAGACCCCTGGGCTTGACCGCGTCGACAGTAAATCCGTCGCGGCTTCGCCGCAGCGCCAATGCGCCCTGCCGCCGCAGGCGCTCGAGACCCATGACCGAAGCGGCGCACGAAGCCGGCGGCTGCCGCGCGCTCACCACCAGCGCTGCGCGCTCGCAATCGTCGGCGAGAGCCTCAGGCCGCAGCGCCAGTGCGACCAACGCACTGCCGGCCGCCTCGGTCACGCAGCCCGCCTCATCGCATGAGACGCCCTCCGCCAGCGAGGCATCGGTCGAGAGGCGCGCGTCGGCATCCGCCGCCAGCCATTCCCTCACCAAAAAGGCATCCTTGGCCGTGCGCATCAGATGCAGCCGCCCATCTGCGCCGCGGACGCCGACATTGCGCCCATCGGCGGAAATCAGGATATCCGGCTGCGGCACCCTGATGGCCCACACCACCGCGACCAGCAGCAAAGCTGCCCCCGACCAGCGCAGCGGCGTGCGGAGCAGCCCGAACAGGATGATCGCAGCACTCGCCGTGATCAGCGGGCCGATGCCGAAGGCGGCCATGCGGCCGACCGCGCCGGGTAGCGCCGCGACCCATTGCGTCACCACGATCATCCAGTCGATGCCCGCTCCCATGATCGCCCAGAACACGCCGTCGAAACCGAACGGCATCGCAACCAGGCCGAGCAGCCCCGCCGGCATCACCACCGCCGACACCACCGGCATCGCGGCGAGATTGGCCAGCAGGCCGTACGGCGTCACGCGATGAAAGTGAAACGCGGCATAGGGCGTCGTCGCCAGCCCCGCCACCAGCGACGCCAGCACCAGCGTCATGATCTCCCGCCCGCCCCACAACGCGACCCTGGCGGCCGCCGAATTGTCGGGTGAAGCGAACAGACGCGGCATCCCGATCTGTATCAGCGCGACCAGGCCAAGCGTCGCCGCAAACGACATCTGAAAACTCGGATGCACCAGCGCCTCCGGCGCCATCGCCAGCACGATCATCGCGGCGACGGCGAGCGTGCGGAAGGTGATGGCGCGTCGGTCGACCAGGACCGCGATCAACACCACCGCCGTCATGAAGAACGATCGTTGCGTCGCGACCTCGGCGCCAGACAGCAAGAGATAGAACGCCGCGGCGACCAATGCTGCCGCCGCCGACCATTTCTTGATCGGAAAACCCGTGGCGAGCGCGGGGAACAACGCCAGCAGCGCGCGGACCGCAAAGAACACCACACCGGCGACGACGGCCATGTGATAGCCCGATATCGACAGCACATGGCCGAGGCCGGAAATGAACATCGCATCATTGACGGGCTCCGAGATCGCGTCGCGGCGGCCGGTGAGCAGCGCGGTGGCGATGGCGCGTTTGTCGCCCTCCAGGACGTTGCGGATGCGCGCGTCGATCGCGTCGCGCAAGCCCTGCATGAAGGCGGCGTAGCCGAGCAAAAGGCCGCCGCTGGCCGGCGGCTCCTTTGCCTTGATGGCCCCCATCACAAAGCCGGAGGCGCCGATGCCCTGAAAATACAGGTCGCGGCCGAAATCGTAGGAACCCGGCCGCAAGGGTGCGAGCGGCGGCTGCAGCCGCGCCTTCAATTCGACAAAGCTGCCGACATCGGGCGCGGTGCCCTTCTTCACCGACAGCCGCACGCGCTCCAGTTTGGTCTGTCCGCGCGGGCTCTCCATCGTCGCGACGCGCAGCACAAAACGGTCGGTACGCTCGCGGATGTCGCGGGTTTCGACAAAACCCGTCAGCGCCACGGAAAACATCGGCCGCGCCAGCACGCCATGCGCGATCCGCGCGGTCTTCCAGGTCGCAACTGCAAAGCCCGCCGCGACCGCGGCGATCATGACCGCGGCGGGAAACATCTTTTTCCGCCGCAGCAGCACCGCCACCGCGCACAGCGCGATCGCGACGATGGCCGCGACCGACAACACCGGCTCATGGTCGGCGGCAAAATAGAAGGCGATGCCGGTGCCGAAGGCGATGGGCACCCAGGGCAACAAACGGCCGGCGCCGGCCTCCGCGCGTACCCATTGGCGCAGCGTTTCGGCGAACGCCGGCCAAGCGCTCGGGCGCGACGGGACATAGCCGCCCGCCTGCGCCAACTGGCGCGGCGGCCAGGTGCCGGCATAGCCTCGCCTGCCGCCCGGCGTACTGCCCTGCTCCGACACTAACGTTACACCTTACGATCACCTGGCAGGGCCAAGGCTACCGGAAGGTGTTAGTCCCGGGATAGCGGAACAGATGCAGAATACGGAGGAAATGCTGACGTCAGCGATGATCTCTTCCGCCTGCCTCAGGCCGATTGAGCCGAAAGTCTCATAAGCCACCAGTCCCATTAGGATTAAACTGCTGTCGCGCCTCTGCTCTCGGCCAGACGGGACAGAGGCAACGTTGGCTCGCGGTATGAAGGCCGCTGGAGCTCTCAGGTAGTTCAAGGCTTCCCTGAGACCAGGCGTTGCGGACGCAACTCGCAATTCCCGCCCGTACCGTCGCGCATCAAGCGTACTCCGCGAGCGAATAGCGCTGAAAAACGCGAGGAGAAGCCTTTGAATTAACGGGAGCAGCACATGGCAATTCAGATACCGAGTGATTTTCGCCGCGTGATTGTCGCTGCGTCGGTGGGAAACGTCATCGAATGGTATGACTTCTATATCTTTGGCAGCCTGGCCGCCGTTTTGTCGGTCAAGTTCTTCGAGCAATCCCACCCCATCGCCGCGCTGCTGAGCACGATCGCGCTGTTCACAGCAGGATTCCTGATCCGTCCACTGGGAGCATTTCTCTTTGGATGGATGGGCGACCGGGTCGGCCGCAAATATACGTTCCTCATTACGCTCAGCGGAATGGGGCTGGGTACCGGGGCGATCGGGTTGATCCCGACCTACCAGTCGATCGGTCTTGCGGCCGCATTCCTTCTCTTCGGCTTGCGCATGATCCAGGGTCTGTGCCTTGGTGGCGAATATGGAGGCGCCATCACTTATGTTGCCGAGCATGTGCCGGACGACAAGCGCGGCTACTATACTGGCTGGCTGCAGACCTCTCCGACACTCGGGATCGTGGTGTCATTGGCCGTGATCGTTCTTACCCGAACCTATTTCGGTAATCAGGCCTTCGACGAATGGGCATGGCGCGTTCCCTTCCTGCTGTCGTTCCTGCTGGTGGCCATCGCCATCTACATCCGCCTCCAGCTCCAGGAGACGCCGATCTTCCAGGAGATCAAGGCTCGCGGACAGATGACCAGGAACCCCTGGAAGGAAGCTTTCCTGAGCGCCAACATCAAGTACATCGGGATCGCCATCATCGTTCTGATCGGACAGGGAGTTGTCTGGTACAGTGGTCAGTTCTGGGCGCTGTACTTTCTGCAGCAGGTCTCCAAGGTGGACCCTGTGACCTCGGCCTACATCGTGGGAGCTGCGTTGCTGATTGCAACGCCGAGCCTGATCTTCTTCGGCTGGCTGTCGGATCATATCGGCCGCAAGCCGGTGATCCTGGGCGGCATGCTGCTCGCCGCGATCACGTACTATCCGCTCTATCTGTGGCTGGGAACGGTCACGCAGCCCGGTAACATCAATTATCCGATCGCGGTCTTCATCATCTTCATCCTCGTTTGCTATGTCGGGATGGTATACGGGCCGGTCGGCGCGTTCCTGGCGGAATTCTTCCCCGGCAGGATCAGGTACACGTCGGTCTCGGTGCCGTATCACATCGGCAACGGCTGGGGTGGCGGATTGGTGCCGTTCATCACTTCGGCGGCTTTCGCGGCCACCGGCAGCATTGGTTACGCGCTGATTTACCCGATTGCAGTGCCCGCGGTGTGCTTCGTGCTCGCCCTCTTCCTGATGCCGGAGACCCGCAAGATCAGCATCTGGCAACCGATAGAGCCTCGAACCGCATCGTGACAAAGTCGCCCCAGTGCGGGGCCGCCATGGCCCCGCGCTGAGGGCGCGACCGATAGACCACGTTGCCGAGATCCTGCCTCTCTGCTTGAGCCCTCTTAGCCCGACCGTTATCTCATCGCTGGCCGAATGATGTCAGCTGGCCGAATGATGCCAGCGATCGTGCCACCAGGTGCTGAAATCGCGATCGGTCGTTAGTTCCCAGACTGCAAGCAAAATCACCAATATGCCTGAGACCGCACTGTTTACCGTGGCCGATCCCGGCTGGTAGCCGACCGTCCACGGCGCCGCCACGAGAGCCAAGCCGATGAGGATTTCTCCCCATTCCTCCAGATAGGACGGAATGACAAATCCTTCTACGGCAAACAGAATGACGCATAACCCAAGCGCCATGGTTATCCAGACAGCCGCCCCGGCGAAGCCCAAGGCGAACGGCGACAAGACCAGCCACACGCCTAACAACAGGCTGCCGGCGTCTTGCCAATGTTGAATGCGCATGATGCTCACCTCCCTTCCTTCCCTGTATGTGGTGATGCACTGATGACAATGCATCCGGCCAACATCCTGGCGGCCCATAATTTGGAAGGAGGCTCTTGCAACTGTCCCGCGCCAGGATGAAACTGTGCGGGCTTGATAGGTGTCAACGTCTACGGTTCTGCTGCCCGGCTGGAGTTCACGGCCGCGCGCAGAGCGAGAGGAGCATGACGCCATGCGAGAAATCGAAATCCATGATTATGCGCGGCAGTTACTGGAAGCCCACGGCGTGAAGGCCATTGCGGAAGCTGCTCAGAACGCCATCGAACTTGAGGCGAAGGGCGAGTCCGAACTTGCCAAGGACTGGCGGCATATCGAAGACGCCATGAAGCTCATGCGCGGGCCGCACCAAAGCTGAAACTGCGGGCTCGCGCGTGACAAGGCGTGTCTGAATGCGAGCGCCACCATGCCAGATCAAGGCCGGCGCGGCGGCGGCGTGGGAGCTTGGCGGCAGCGGAACGGCAGCACGATCTTCGAGGCGCCCCCTCTCGTTTACAGGAGCTAAGCCATGGTTCCGAATTGTACGACAGCCGAAGATCTCGTGAAGACGATTAAGGACGAGAAGGTCCAGATGGTCGATCTCCGGTTCACCGACTTGCCGGGGGTGTGGCAACATTTTTCCGTTCCGCCGAGCGCAGTGAATGTCGATGCTCTCAACGAGGGCATTGGATTCGACGGCTCATCGATCCGCGGCTTTCAGGAGATCCAGGAAAGCGATATGCTGGTCGTCCCTGACCCGACGACGGCCTTCCTCGACCCGTTTTCCTCGGCAACGACCCTGGTCCTGATTTGCAACATCAGGGATCCAGTAACCGGTCAATCCTATAGCCGCGACGCCCGCTATATCGCCCAGAAGGCCGAGATCTACCTCAAGGGCAGCAGCCGCGCCGATACGAGCTATTTCGGCCCGGAGGCCGAGTTCTTCGTATTCAACGACGTGCGCTACGGACAGGGTATCAACTACGCTTTCCACGAAATTGATTCCAGCGAAGGCAGCTGGAACACCGGCACGAAGGAAGCGCCGAATTTGGGCCACAAGCCGCGCCCGAAGGAGGGATACTTTCCGGTTCCTCCGACTGACAGCATGCAGGATCTCCGCACCGAAATGGTGCTGACGATGGAACGGCTGGGAATCGCGATCGAAGCCCATCACCATGAGGTCGCAACCGGCGGCCAAAACGAAATCGACATGCGCTTCACCACGCTCACCCGCATGGCCGACAATCTGATGATGTACAAATACGTGGTGAAGAATACTGCCCGCCAAAACGGCATGACCGCGACGTTCATGCCCAAACCGCTGTTCGAGGACAACGCCTCGGGAATGCACGTTCATCAGAGTCTGTGGAAGGGAGAAACCAACCTGTTCTACGACAAGGCGGACTACGCCGAGCTGAGCGAGCTTGGCCGCTACTACATCGGTGGGCTGCTGACCCACGCCTGGGCGTTATGCGGGCTTTGCGCCCCCACCACGAACTCCTATCGGCGGCTGGTGCCGGGTTATGAGGCTCCGATCAACCTGGTCTATTCCCAACGCAATCGCTCAGCCTGCTGCCGCATTCCGATGTATTCGCCGAACCCGCGGGCAAAGCGCGTCGAGTTTCGTTCGCCGGATCCGTCCTGTAATCCCTACCTGGCCTTCGCCGCGATGCTGATGGCCGGCCTCGACGGCATCAACAACCGGATCGACCCGGGCAGGCCGATCGACAAGAATCTTTACGACCTTCCGCCCGCCGAGGCGAAGGACGTGAAGTCGACGCCCGGATCGTTGGACCAGGCGCTTGACGCGCTCGAACGCGATCACGCATTCCTGCTGCGCGGCGAAGTGTTCACCCGCGACGTGATCGAAACCTGGCTCGACTACAAGCGAAAAAAGGAGGTCGATGCCATCCGGCTGCGCCCTCATCCGCACGAGTTTCATCTCTATTACGACATCTAGTCTAGCAGCAGTCGCGCCAGCTGACATCCGACCAGCTTACCGCTCGATCAGCGGGGTCTTGGAGGAGACGTGGTGGCTGACAATGCGCCACTCACCGCCCTCGCGCGCGATGACCCAGCTGATCTTGACCGACAGCGGCGGTTCGCCTTCCCCGAGAGAGAAAGACGCGGTGCCCGCAAAGTTGATCAAATCGGCATTGACCTCTGCGGTCCTCACATCGGTAAATTGAACGGTCGGCGAAGCCCAGCGCGGCAGCCCGTTGAAATAGGCGGCGACGCCCTCGCTGCCGCGATACAGCGTCGGGTTCGAGCCGAAGAAGAAGGCGTTGTTCGAGTAGAGCGATGCGAGAGCGTTGGCGTCGAGTTTGCTGAATCCAGCCGACCATCGCTCGATGATCGCTGCTACGACGTCTTCAGCCGCGTTTCGCATCGCCGCCCTCACCCTTTGCCGCCGACTTCCTTAGCAAAGGTGTCGCGCAGCCCAATGGTGCGGTTGAACACGAGCCTGTCCGGCCGCGAGTCGGCATCCCGCACAAAATAGCCCTGGCGCTCGAACTGAATCACGTCGCTGGAATTGGTTTCCGCAATCGCGTTCTCGACCCGTGCGTCGGCAAGAATTTCCAGCGACTGCGGGTTGATGTCGGCGGCAAAATTGCCGGCGTCCGGACTGGGTTTTAAAAACAGCTGATTGTAGATGCGGATTTCCGCAGGGCGTGACTGCGCCGCCGGCAGCCAGTGCATGGTGGCTTTCACCTTGCGGCCGTCGGGCGCGTTGCCGCCCTTTGTTGCGGGATCATAGGTGCAGCGGAGTTCGACGATTTCGCCGGCCGCATCCTTAATCACGCCGGTGCACTTGATGAAATAGGCGTAGCGCAGCCGCACTTCGGTGCCCGGCGAGAGGCGGAAGAATTTCTTCGGCGGATTTTCCATAAAATCGTCGCGCTCGATATAGAGCTCGCGGCCGAACGCGATCTTGCGCGTGCCGGCTGCGGGATCGTCGGGATGGTTGATCGCCTCGAGCTGCTCGACCTGGCCTTCCGGATAATTCTCGATCACGACCTTCAACGGCCGCAGCACGGCCATGCGCCGCAACGACGTCCTGTTGAGCTCCTCGCGGATGCAGAATTCCAGCATACCGACATCGACCACGCTGTTGGCCTTTGCCACGCCGATCCTTTTTACGAATTCGCGTACCGCCGCCGGCGGCACCCCGCGACGCTTCAAGCCTGCGATCGTCGGCATCCGCGGATCGTCCCAGCCGGCGACATGTCCTTCGCGCACGAGCTGGGTCAGCACGCGTTTCGACAGCAGCGTATAGGTCAGATTGAGCCGCGCGAATTCGTACTGGCGCGGTTTCGACGGCACCGGCAGTTTGTCCAGCAGCCATTCATAGAGCGGCCGGTGGTCCTCGAATTCCAGCGTACAGATCGAATGCGTGATGCCCTCGATCGCATCCGACTGGCCGTGGGCGTAGTCGTAGCTCGGATAGATCGACCATTTCGTGCCGGTCCGCGGGTGCTCGGCATGCAGGATCCGGTAGAGCACGGGATCGCGCAAATTGATATTGCCGGCGGCCATGTCGATTTTGGCGCGCAGCACGCGGGCGCCGTTTGGAAACTCGCCGGCCTTCATGCGGCGGAACAGATCGAGGTTTTCGTCGATGGGCCGGTTGCGGAACGGCGAGTTCTTGCCGGGTTCCGTCAGCGTGCCGCGCGAAAACCGGATTTCCTCCTGCGACTGGTCGTCGACATAGGCGTGGCCGTCCCTGATCAGGCCCTCCGCCCAGTCATACAGCCGCTCGAAATAGTCCGAGGCGTAATAGAGGTCGGTTCCCCAGTCGTAGCCGAGCCAGTGCACGTCGGCCTGAATGGAATCGATATATTCCTGCTCTTCCTTGGTCGGATTGGTGTCGTCGAACCTGAGATGGCAGCGCCCGGCAAACTCCTGCGCGATACCGAAATTGAGCGCGATCGACTTGGCGTGGCCGATGTGCAGATAGCCGTTCGGCTCCGGCGGGAATCGGGTGACGATCCCTTTGTGCTTTTTGGAGTCGAGATCGGCCTGGACGATGTCGCGAATGAAATCGCGCCCCGCCTCTGCCGCCGCCGTTTCTGTCGTCATGTAAGGGTTCCCGCAGGCGTTCAAGCGGACCTTCTGCCAAATTCGCACCGAGCCGCCAAGTGGCGTTCGCCGAATTCGGGGCGCGGCCAAGGCCTTAATTGCCAAGGCTCTTAATTGCCAAGGCTCTTAATTGCCAAGGCTTTAGTTATGCACGGTTCCTGCTATACACCACGGCCGTTCACGCATAGGCCCTGCCCCCGCAATGACTGAATCCGTCGTAACCCGCTTCGCCCCCTCGCCGACCGGCTTCCTCCACATCGGGGGCGGCCGCACCGCGCTGTTCAACTGGCTCTACGCCAGGAAGCGCGGCGGCAAAATGCTGCTGCGGATCGAGGACACGGACCGCGAGCGCTCGACCGAACCCGCAATCGCGGCCATTCTCGACGGCCTGAAATGGCTCGGGATCGAGTGGGACGGCGACGTCGTCTACCAGTTTACCCGCGCCGCCCGCCACCGCGAGGTGGCGGAGCAATTGCTGGCCAGCGGCAAGGCCTATCGCTGCTACGCCACCCAGGAAGAACTGACGGCGATGCGCGAGCAGGCGCGCGCCGAGGGCCGCACGCGGCTCTATAACGGCCTGTGGCGGGACCGCGACCCCGCAGAAGCCTCGGCCGGCATGAAACCGACCATCCGGCTCAAGGCACCGCAGACCGGCGAGACCGTGATCGAGGACCAGGTTCAGGGCCGCGTGGTCTGGCAGAACGAGAACCTCGACGATCTCGTGCTGCTGCGCGGTGACGGCAACCCGACCTACATGCTGGCGGTGGTGGTCGACGACCACGACATGGGCATCACCCATGTGATCCGGGGCGACGATCATCTGATCAACGCCGCGCGCCAGAAACAGATCTACGACGCGCTGGAATGGGACCTCCCGAACATGTCCCATATCCCCTTGATCCACGGCCCGGACGGCTCAAAACTCTCCAAGCGCCACGGCGCGCTCGGCGTCGATGCCTACCGCGCCATGGGATATCTGCCGGCGGCGCTGCGCAACTATCTGGTGCGGCTCGGCTGGAGCCATGGCGACCAGGAGATCTTTTCGACCCAGGAGATGATCGACGCATTCGACCTGCCGCAGATCGGACGATCCGCGGCGCGGTTCGACTTCGCAAAACTGGAAAATCTCAACGGCCATTATATCCGGCACAGCGACGATCAGTTCCTCGTGAGCCAGTTCGAGAACGTGCTGGATTACGTGCCCGACGGCGCCGATTTGAAGGCGAAACTCAACGACACCACGCGCGCACAATTGCTGCGGGCGATGCCGAGCTTGAAAGAGCGCGCCAAGACGCTGATCGAGCTGATCGCGGGTTCCTATTTCATCTTTGCCGACCGGCCGCTCGAGATCGAGCCGAAGGCGCTGGCTTTGCTGACGCCGGAAACCCGCGAACTGATCGGCAAGCTCCGCGCCGCGCTGGAAACGGTCACCGACTGGCGTTCGGAGACCGCTGAAACCGCCATGCGGAATTTCGCGGATGCCAACAACCTCAAGCTTGGCGCCGTTGCCCAGCCGCTGCGGGTGGCGCTGACCGGACGGACGACTTCGCCGGGCATCTTCGATGTCCTGGCGGTGCTGGGACGGCAGGAATGCCTGGCCCGGCTGGCCGATCAGGCCTCCGCATAAGGTGGTATCGCACCTGCGCGGCGGCCATCTTGCAGTGCACAGGGCAATAAGCTACCCATTTAAGGCAGCCTTCTAGACAACCCGGCCTGCCTCACCATCTCCTGTAGAATGGCACCAAGGTCAGCCCGGTTTTTCGCAACGATTTCATCGGGGACTTCACGATGGACGCAAAATCCAGCACCAAAACAGCCACCCTCACGGTCGGTAACAAGACCTATGATTTCCCGATTTTAAGCGGCACGGTGGGGCCTGATGTCATCGACATCGCCAAGCTCTACGGCCAGGCCGGGATGTTCACCTATGACCCCGGCTTTACCTCCACCGGCAGCTGCCAGTCCAAGATCACCTATATCGACGGCGACGCCGGTATTTTGGAATATCGCGGCTACCCGATCGAGCAGCTCGCCGAACACGGCGACTTCCTCGAAACCTGCTACCTCCTGCTTTACGGGGAGCTTCCGACCCCGGCGCAGAAGAAGGACTTCGACAACCGCGTGATCCATCACACCATGGTTCACGAACAGATGGCCCGCTTCTTCCAGGGTTTCCGCCGCGACGCCCATCCGATGGCCGTCATGGTGGCATCGGTTGGCGCGCTGGCCGCGTTCTATCACGACAGCACCGACATCAACGATCCGCAGCAGCGCATGATCGCCTCGATGCGCATGATCGCGAAGATCCCGACGCTGGCCGCGATGGCCTTCAAATACACCATCGGCCAGCCCTTCGTGTATCCGAAGAACTCGCTGACCTTCGCCGAGAACTTCCTCAACATGTGCTTCGCGGTGCCCTGCGAGGAATACAAGATCAATCCGGTGCTGGCGGACGCGCTTGACAAGATCTTCATCCTGCACGCCGACCACGAACAGAACGCCTCGACCTCGACGGTGCGTATCGCCGGCTCCTCCGGTGCCAACCCGTTCGCCTGTATCGCCGCCGGCATCGCCTGCCTGTGGGGTCCGGCGCATGGCGGCGCCAACGAGGCTGCGCTGGCGATGCTGGCCGACATCGGTACCGTCGATAAAATCCCCGACTTCATTGCGAGGGTGAAGGACAAGAACAGCGAAGTCCGCCTGATGGGCTTTGGCCACCGCGTCTACAAGAACTACGATCCGCGCGCCAAGATCATGCAGAAAATGTGTCACGCGGTGCTGGGCGAGACCGGCCATGGCGACGATCCGATGCTCAAGGTCGCACTCGAGCTGGAAAAGATCGCGCTCAGCGATCCCTACTTCATCGACCGCAAGCTCTACCCGAACGTCGACTTTTATTCGGGCATCACGCTGAAGGCGATGGGTTTCCCGACCTCGATGTTCACTGTGCTGTTCGCCGTCGCCCGCACCGTCGGCTGGATCAGCCAGTGGAGCGAGATGATCGAGGACCCGCATCAGAAGATCGGCCGCCCGCGCCAGCTCTACACCGGCGTCGCCCGCCGCGATTACGTCGATATCGCCAAGCGGACGTAACAGGCGCTGCACAATACGTTACGTTAGAAAGACGTTACGTTAGAAAGCCGGATGCGTTCGTCGCATCCGGCTTTTTCATTTTGAGAGTAATTTCGACGCAGCTTCACGCTCCCGCGACGCATTGCGCCCGAGCCCTTTGTCTCCCTCGTCGTTGACAGCAGTGGCCAGATCCAGGCGCTAGAGGCATTCGAACTCATCTGGACTATGGTGCGCGTTCACCGAACAACCGCAGCGGGAAGCCGAACGTCAAGCCTGCGCGTATTTCGTTCACCGGATGGCCGTTCCTGAGCGCGTGACGCAGCCCGACGTCGAAACTGAGATTGTCCTGGACCCGCCAAATGAGGCCGATCAGGGCAGATATCGTTTCGGATTGGCCAAATTCCTTCTCGTAAAAGAATTCGGCAACCGGCCGGACTGACCATTTTGACGGTCCTTCGACGATGCCGCCAAGAAAGATATCGGCGTGATGGGTCCGGGTCAGCGCGGTCGCCGCATTCAAGTGAACGGTTCCCCAATCCCAGCGCTGCGAGACGATGCCGGCCAGGCTTGCGCCGACGCCTGAACTCCCCATGCTGTCCGGAAGCAGCACGCCAAATTCAGTCGCGATGCTGGGGCCGCTCTTATCCTGCAGACTGCCGGGCTGCAGCACATGCTTGAGGAATGCTCCCGCTGCCGTCAGGCTGGTTGGGCCCGCAGGCGACAGCGGAGTTTGGCCCGCCCCCTCGAACACGGCTTCCCATCCCTCGCTCAATCCGTAATTAACAACCGTTGCCGGCGCAATCAGAGTGGTGGTCCCACTCTCACGCAAGGGCCCGGCCGGTTGAAACTCGATTTCCAGCTCTCCCGGCGCTGCCACCGCAGCATCTGTTCCATCGAACGGCCGATAGGCCAAGGCAGGGTCGGACCACGCGACGAAACACGCAGCGATGATCGCCCATTTCGGGAGCCCCGGTTTCGAACGCTTCCGTTTCGTGCCCATGCGTTTGTCTTCGGTGCCGTGGCGACGGAATCAAGGCGTTGGCCGGAATACCCAAATGGCTGCGGGCTCTCCGGAACTCGCCCGGACGGCAAGCAGCAGACGATCCATCTCGAGCACAAAGAGCGAAGTTCGGGCGCCGGAAACCGTGGGGATACGCACGATTCGGCGATACGTCCCGTCTTTCGCTTCCAAAACATCCAGGAAGCCAGCCCCGCAACTGACGTAAACGCGCGCGCGTTTGGCATCGACAAACAAGTCGTCGGCATCGCCGCAGGTTTCGATCGTCGCGATCGGCTTGCCGTCCGTCATTAAAAAGACGCCAAGTTCGGCGGGAGAGCGAAAGATCACGAGGACATGGCGACGGACGGGATCCAGGGCCATCGGAAAATTCGCACTCCGATTGGCCAGCGGCCATTTTCCGGTTTGCTTTTGCGAACCTTGATCCACGACCGCGATCCCTCGCGCCTCCGGGACGTTGACGAAGATCTGGCTGGTATCCAGGTCGATCTGGAAACTTTCGGGGTGCGCCGTCAGTGAAATGTCTCCCACCCTGCGGCGGGTTGCGGGATCGATCACGGCCAGCGCTCCACTGCCGTACCCGATCAAGACCCGACGGGCCGCCGCGTCGATGCGAACATTGTCGGCGTCGCTACCAAGCTCGATTCGTCCCGTGGCCTTGTAGTCGCTCCCTTCAAACAAGTGCACCGAGCCGTCACCGGCATTGGCGACATAAAGCATATCGGTCGTGGGCTCGTACCCGACGCCTTGTGGGTGCTTCAGTCCCGCGATCCTGCGGATCAATTTGCGATTTGCGAGATCAACAATTCCGACACTATCGTTGCCTAACTCGGCAACGAACAAACGTTGCCTCTTCAAATCGATCGCCATGTGATCGATGCGGCCACGCACGTCGCCCAGCACAATTTTGGTCTCGAGTTGAAGCGGGCTTGCATCCGCTGACTGAGCAGGGGCTGCGGCGTTAGCCAGCATCACAATGCTGGCTAACACCGTCAAGGTTGTCCGAAGCGAATTCAACATCGCCACACCATTCCCGAGGGACGAACGGCGTCTCTCTGCCGATGCGTTGCTCAGTGCAGAGGCGCCCCTAATCCAAGGGCTGTTGCACAGTTTTCATTTGCTCACCGTCGAGGAAGGCAATCGAAACAACGGGACGCCCGTCTTTCAGGCTGGGCGCCGCACTTACCACCCGGATTTTGGCTGACTGGGCGGCGGCCTTATCGACCGCGTCCTTCAACGTGGTCTTTGCCTTGGCCATCGTCGCGCTCTGCGATTTGGCCGCTGCGAGGTCGTCTCCCTCGGTGATTGGCTCTGCCTTCATCACTTTGCCATTGGTATAGTCGACCAGCACCTCCGAGAACTTGCCATCTTTCGCGGTATAGACCGAAAGCTGGAGCTTGCCCTCGTCGACCTCGAATTTAGCCGAGATCGGCTGGCCCTGCTGTTCGCTGGCCGCTAGACCCTGCTGCAGGTTGATCTTCGAAGTGTCCAGCAGTTTGATGAGCTTCTCCTGACCTTCGTCATCATCGTCGTTTGCAAAGATAGCATTCTGATCGGCGAAGCCTACCAAGGCGGCCAGTCCAAGCACCGTCGCGCCGCCAGTCATCAGCAACATCTTTCTTCGGGTCATGTTGACCTCCTTCGGTGGGTTGTTATCGCCCCATTTCGCCTTCCTTGATTTAGAATTTCGTCATGACCCAAGTGGGCTGCAGCAACGGAAACGCGATCAGGCCGACGACGGCCGTTGCGGCAATCAGGAGCGGGTTGCTGACTTTCCAGCGGAACAAAACAGCGAGCGAGACCAGCCCGATCAAGGCGGTCAGCCAATCACCGACGGCGATCCGTCCCAAGAGGATGCAGGCTCCCAGGATCGTTCCGATCGCCGCCGCGTAGGCACCCTTGACGAATCCCTGCACGTTGGGATTGCCGCGATGACGTGCGAGCAGTGGTGCTGCTATCAGCACCAGCAGAAACGATGGAAGGAAAATGCCGATCGTCGAGACGAGCGAGCCCCAGAATCCCGCGACGAGATAGCCGACAAAGGTCGCGGTGATGACAACCGGTCCCGGGCTGATCATGCCAATGGCCACTGCGATCAGGAACTGGCGTTGATCCAGCCAGCCGAATTGTTGAACCAGTCCCTGCTCAAGGAACGGCACGATCACAAGGCCGCTTCCAAAGGTGAGCGAGCCCGCCTTGAGGAAGAAGAGCAAAAGCTTGCCGAGAATTGAGCTTGAGGCAGTGGGCGCGAGTTGTGCGAGAACCGGCGCCACGGTTACCGAGAGCGCTGTTGGCGTTCGCTTAAACAGGCTGCCGTAATACAGAATTCCGACAATGCCTGCGCCGATGAACAGCAGCGCCACTTCGGCTTGAAGGATAACGGTAACGGCAACGCAGACCGCCGCGATCACCCATTGCAACCAGTCTTCCATGCCAAGCTTGGCCAGCCGGTAGCAGGAATGCAGGATCAGCGCGATAACCGCCGGGCTCACGCCGTAGAAGATGGCGGTTACCGGCTGCAGGTCGCCGAGATAGACATAGAGGGCACCGAGTGCGGCGACGATGACAAAGTTCGGAAGGATGAAAGCCCAGCCACCCGCCCAGGCTCCCCAAAACCCGCAACGGAGATAAGCAACGTAGATGCCAACCTGAATCGCAAGAGGTCCGGGAAGTGACTGGCAGATCGCGATGGCCTCGCGCATCTGGTCTTTCGTGAGCCATTTTTTCTCATTGACCAGTTCGCGCTCCATCTGGCCGACCAGCGCAACCGGACCGCCGAAGCCGAGAAAGCCGAGGCGCAGGAAGTACCGCACCAACTCGCTGATTCCGCCGCTCGGAATTGTCGTTGTAGTCGTCGTCATGTCATGCCCCGCCCGTTGTGAGATCTCGAATTTCGCCCTTGCCGTCGGATTGTCGCAGGACCGGTCGGCTGATGCTGGTCCGTGTGTCTCGCGTCGTCATTTACATTTCCACTCAGTTACGATCAGTTGGCTTCTGGAGAATACCTTCGATGGTCAAACCCAACCCGAAGGGCTTCATCTCAATGCGATTCCCCGAGAGCGACACTTCGTAACAACCATCTTCCGGTTCCTTGAAATAAACACAGAGCTCGTCCTTCTCGATTACCCATTTGCCGACTCTCTTCTTTCCATCTGCATAGCTTCTCAACGAGCCGTCACGGTCGTAGACGTCACGCCAATGCACTTCGTCGGTCAGCTGCATCCCGGCGATTTTTGCGCGGATTTGATTGCCCGAAAGTTTTTGTACGTTCTCTGCCGCGACGGGCCTGATCGTGGACGAGAGCGAGCCTATTGTTACGGCAGCGAATACAGACAATTTCTTCAAGATTGCGCCATATCCCAAGCAAATCAGCGGTTCACGACTTCTTTCCGCAAGATTTCATGCACATTTTATATTCGGACTTGCAGGTCGGCCCGGCATAATTCTTCATGCACGCTGCTTGCTGCTCGCTGCATACCTTGCAGCTGGATTGAGCCTGTGCCGCTTCATTAGCGGCCCAAAGGCCAGTAAGAATCAGCAACGCCATCGCAAAGATTTTCATGATGAGAGTACCTTTTTTGAAAGCGGGGAGACCTAGCTCTTCGTGCTCGCCGTCTAAACCATGTTACGCATTGTTCGGTCCTCCTTGGTTGGCCTGGTTGCGGGTTCTTGCTCTTGTGAGCATGAAGCCTGTGATCAATTCGCCTTGTGTTTCTCGACGACGGCGTCGAAGGTCTCTTGACCCTTGTTCGCCCGCATCCTTATGCTGGCGCCCGACATCCAGACTTCATTGCAATCGGACGACTCCAGATTTGGATTCGACATGCAGAGCTTGTTGTTCTGTATTTTCCAGGTCCCGGTCCATTTCCGACCCATTTCGTCGCTAAGGAGTACGCCGTCGGGCCGGAGGTAACTCACCCAATGAGTGCTATCGGTAATGTCCTTGCCGACTACTCTTGCTTGGATTTCCTTCTCGCCAAGCAGTTTGAACGTTTCCTCCGCGTGCGCAGTCCGTACACAAACCGTCGCAGGCAACAAAATTGTCAGCGCAAGGATTTGTGACGCTCGGCAGCTCATGACCGAACTCCGTCGTAAGCGTGCCGCATCGCCAGCCAATTGTGCATCTCTACGCAAGGTATCTCGCACGCAGCCACTAGCTTTCGCGGCTGTACTGATCGTACAGCTTCGCGGCGTTGTCCCAGCGGATGGCCTCCATGTAGATGTCGACATAGCGCGCGGCGGCCGCACCGTAGTCCATATGATAGGCATGCTCGTACATGTCGAGCACCAACACCGGCCGGCCGCCGGCCAACGTCGTGGTGTGGTCCGCGGCCCATTGATTGACGAGGCGTTTGTCGCGCGGCGAGTAGGACAGGATCACCCAGCCGGAGCCGCCGCCTTCCGCCTTGCCCATCGCGACAAATTCCGAGCGCCAGCGCTCGAGGCTGCCGAAGTCGCGAACGATGGCCTCCGCCAGCGCGCCGCTTGCGGCGGCACCACCACCGAGCCCATCGAAATATATCTCGTGCAGGATCATCGAGTTCGCAGCGATCAACTCTTCACGCTTCAAGCCGTTGACCATGAAATTCGGCGCCTTGGCGAAATCGAGCTCGGCCAGCTGCGCGCCGATCGCGTTGAGGCGCTTTACGGCACCAACGTAGTTGTTTTCATAGTGGCTCACGAGAACCTTTTCCGAAATGCCCTTGATCGACTTTGGGTCGAGTGACAGGGGTTTTGCTTGATACGACATCGTTCTGGCTCCGCTCGGTTGGTTGCTTTGGGCGAATGCAGGGTTCGCGGCCAGCGTCGCTGTCGATGCGGCGGCAGCGACGAGCCCTGCTCCCTGAATGAAGCTTCGGCGTTCGGTTGAGATGGTCATGGAAATCTCCTGGGCTGACAGTCGCGAAAGGTGAATGCGGGAGGTGAATGCGGAAGATGACTGACTGGTTGCAGGCTCATGGCAACGGTACGATCTCGATCGGGTCGAACCGCGTGATGCTGTCGCCTTTGCTCCAAAACGCGATGCGGCCCGGCCGGGACAGAGTCTTGTTGAACCCGGTAAACAACCAAATCCGATCGAGGGAGACGGTGAATTTGTCGTCCGTCGCCCGAACCACTAAAGCGGGAGCAACCAGCCGATCGGCACCGGCAATGTCAGCATCGCGCCGTACGTCGACGACAATCGGCGCCGCTTCGGAGCCTGGCCGTGCATACAGGTCATTCGGGGAAATTGAGTGTTTGCTTCGATCCATGCGCAAATCTCCTCGACAAATCGAGTGTTGCGCAGTCATTGGACCGGAGTCTCAAGGGGAGACTGCTTCTTCCCCTTCGGGATTATTAATTTGGCCCGATCGCAAACGCAATAGGAACCGCTACCGAGCACCTTTCAAGCCTCCTTTCTCGGAGCACTCGCGTCTGCTTTCCCAACAAACTCGCACCTTCAAGCGCTCCTCGAACTGCGCATCACAAATTTGTGCGGATCGAGTTAGCGCCTTCCCGGGTGAGGTTTGTGTTGGGGCACGCCGGAACCTTGCAACCGTCCGCTAATTCGTCCTTCGCGCCTTCCGCATCGTCGCCAGCACGATATCGGCGGCGCGGGCGCTCGGCGGCTGGTTGCCGGTCGACATGATCCGATCGATCTTTGCGAAAGCCTCGAGCTGTTTTCGCCGCAGCGCTGAATCGCCGAGCACCTCGCGCAGCGCCTGCGACAGTTTTTCCGGCGTGCAGTCTTCTTGCAGAAATTCCGGAACGACGTTCTCGCCGATCACGAGATTGGCGAGGATCACCGAATTGACCTTGATCGCCTTGCGCAAAATCCAGGCTTCCGCCGAGCCGGTCCGGTAGGCCGTCACCATCGGCACGCCCGAGAGCGCGAGTTCGAGCGTGACGGTGCCGGATTTCGCCAAGGCCGCGTGCGCGATCCGGAACGCCGCCCGCTTCTCCTGCTCGCCGACCACGATGCGGGGCTGCACCTGCCAGCCCGCCAACGCTTCGGCGATCGCCTCCTGCAGATGCGGCATGGTCGGCAACACCAGTTCGAACGCCACACCGTCGTCGCGCAGCCGGCCCAGCGCCTGGCCGAACACGGCCATGTGGTGGCGGATTTCGCTGCGGCGGCTTCCCGGCAGCACCAGCAGCACCGGCGGCGCCAGATCACGCCGCTTCTGTTCATCGGCGCCAGGCCGCAGCGCGGCGAGCTGCTCGGTCAGGGGATGGCCGACATAGCTGCAGGGTGGGCCGCGAAGCCGCTGATAGGCCGCCGGCTCGAACGGCAGCAGGGCCAGGACATGATCGACATAAGAGAGCATCGCGCGGGCCCGCCCCGGGCGCCACGCCCAGACCGAGGGCGAGACATAATCCACGATCGGGATCTGGGGGTCGGCGGCGCGAACGCGCCTGGCGACGCGGTGGGTGAAATCGGGGCTGTCGATGATGACGAGAATATCCGGCCTGGCTTCCGTCACGGCGGCCGCGGTTTCCCGGATCAGCCGCAGGATTTTCGGCAAATGTTTGACGACCGCGGCAAGGCCAATGATCGACAGTTCCTCGATCGGAAACCGCGATACCAGCCCCTCGCGCGCCATCGAGCGGCCACCGACGCCTTCGAATCGCACCGCGTCGCCAAGGCGCTGTCGCAAAACCTTCATCAGATTGGCGCCGAGCCGATCCCCGGATTCCTCGGTCGCGATCAGAAAGATTTTCCGCCCCCGATCGGCGATTGGGCGCGCCGCCGTCACGCGGGCAGGCCCTGGATGAAGAGGCCGGCCCTGTCGGCCGCTTCGATCATCGTCTGCGATTCAGCGGCGATGGTGTGACCGGCGATGATGGCAATGCCGGCAAGCCCTGCCTTGGCCGCGCCTTCGATGGTTTTGGCCCCGACCGTCGGCAGGTCGAAGCGCAGATCCTGGCCGCTCTTCGGCGCCTTGACCAGCACGCCGCGGCCGGCCTTGGCGCGGATGCGGCCCTCGGCGCGCAGCCGCGCCACGCGCGCCAGCAGGCCGTCGGTGCCTTCGATATCTTCCACCGCCACCACGTGACCGTCGATCACGACCACGGCCTGGCCGATATCGAATGGCCCGAGCGCGCGGAGCACCTCCTGCCCCCTGGCGATATCGGCGGTCGCGGCGGGATCCGGCGCTGCGCGGGCAATGCGCCCCTCGGGCATCAGGACGTCAGGGGCGACATCCCTGATTCCGACCATGCGGAAACCATCCTGTTCGAGAATACGGCCGATCCCCGACAGCAGATGATCGTCGCCGCCGCGAAACGACGTCATCACCTTGCTGATCACGCGGATCGTGCCCCAGTCCAGCCTGATCTCCGACAGTGCCGGCCGCAGCAGCGTGCCGATGAAGATCAGGTCGCGGCAGCCTTCGCTGCGAAACAGCTTTGTCGCGCGGCCGAGCTGGCCGACCGAAATCCAGTGATGGCGGAAGCGTTCCACCGCGACCGGATCGCAGGCGCCTCGAAGCGCGAAGATCACGGGTGCGATGCCGCGTGCGGTGAGCGAATCCGCCACCGCGAACGGCATGGCGCCGCCACCTGCGATCACGCCCACCGGCGAGGAAATCCCTGAAACCGCCGACATCATGGTTGCGGCGATCCCGTCATCAGTGCTTGTTGCCGTCGTCGGCCGGAAGGCACAGCGCGCGGTGCTTGCCGTCGCCAATGAAGGCGAGGATTTCCGCAATCGCCGGATCCTGCGCGGCCATCGGCTGCACTGCGGTCAGCCGCTCGGCAAATATCCCGGGGCCGTGAAACAGTTTTTGGTAGAACGACCGCACGGTCGCCAGCCGCTCTTTGGTAAACTTGCGGCGCTTCATGCCGATGATGTTCAACCCTTCGAGGCTTGCATACTGGCCGTTGACGAGGCCGAACGGGATCACATCGCCGCGCACGCCGCACACTCCGCCGACCATCACCTGCGGACCGATTCGCGTGAACTGGTGCACTGCAGAGAGCCCGCCGATGAAGACGAAATCGCCGATCTCGCAATGGCCGCCGAGGGTTGCCGAGGTCGCGAAGATCACGTCATTGCCGACCTGGCAATCATGCCCGACATGGCTGCAGTTCATGAAATAGCCGCGCTCGCCGACCCGCGTGACGCCGCCGCCCGCGACCGTACCGGCGTTCATGGTGACGGATTCTCTGATCGTGCAGCCCGCGCCGATCTCGAGCCGGGTGAGTTCGCCGCGATAGCTTAGCGATTGCGGCGGGGTGCCGAGCGAGACGAACGGATAGATCGTGCAGCCGGCGCCAATGGTGGTTTTCGCGGTGATATGGACATGCGCGATCAGCTTGCAGCTGTCGCCGATGACGACGTGGGGGCCGATGATGCAGTAGGGACCGATCGAGGTGCCCTCGCCGATCACCGCGCCGTCTTCAATCCGCGCGGTGGGATCGATCATGCTCATCCAGACAGGTCCGCCGATTCGTTAACAAGAAGGGAGGTTAAAACGTCGGGTTTTCCGGTGGTTACCGCGACATGCTGATGCTGTCTAGTGACGTATCGTTACGGCGTATTTCGGCGCTGCACCCATGATCGGGGTCCGCATCCCGGCAGCAATTTCTCGCAGCCGGCGGCGAGCGCATTGATCATGAAGCACTGGAAAAGGCGCACTTGAAATTGGAATGATCGTTCGCCCGGCTAGGCAGACATCCCGGATCCGCAGACATCACGTCATGCTGCCGGGCATGAAGCAGCGGATTGAAGTCCCGGACGGGCCCTTGAGGGGCCAGACCATGGTTCGACCGGCGCGGTTTGGCTCCGTAACGACGGCATCATCCGGAACCATGATCCACTCGCCCTCGATACGAACGCGGAAGTGCCCGTCTTTGGATTCCCAGTCCGGATCGGCGACGACAAAACCGTCCGCAACGGAGCAACACAATCCCTTTGCGCTCCTGAGTGTGTCGAACCACGGCTTCAGCGGGGACCCGGAATAGCGGCCATCGTCGCGCGCGGTTGCGTTTCCTGCCAGAACGGCAGCCAAAGCCATCACCGCCATCGACACCTTGATAAAACTCATCAACCGGTCTCGCGCGCAAGCGCCGAGAAGGCCGTCGACGCCAGACTGACAAACCGCAAGCCGGGCTGAAGTTCCGCCTGCAGACGGCGATCCCTTGATCCTGCAAAATACCCCGTTGCGCAAAGCGGTACAATCCAAACCGCGGCGAAATCAACGTGGCAGAATCGATTACCGATCTTGCCGACCGGTCCCGCCTCAATCCGTCAGCATCGCGCCGACGTCGGCTTCGGCGACCGTGGTGTCGTTGACCTTGGCGTCGCCGTGAAACCACCACATGGTCTTGCGGCGGCCGATCGAGCGCATGTGGTACTCGATGGTGTCGCCGGGCATCACCGGCTTGCGAAACTTGCATTTGTCGATGGTCAAAAAGTAAACCGCGCGCGGCTTCTCGGTGCCTTCGACCGACTTGATGCCGATGACGCCGGCGGTCTGCGCCATGGCTTCGATCATCATCACGCCGGGATAGACCGGGCGATCCGGAAAATGCCCAAGAAACGGCGGCTCGTTGAAGGTGACGTTCTTGACGCCGATGCCGCTGTAATCGGTCCGGATCTTCATCACCCGGTCGATCAACAGCATCGGATAGCGGTGCGGGAGCGTCTTGAGGATTTCATTGATATCCACGAGCTCAAATCTGACCGGTGCCTCCTCCATCACTCCCGCCCCTCGCCCTTCGGATCGGCCGTGCTGTCGCGCACCAGACGCTCCACCGCAATAATCTCCCTAAACCATTGTTTGGTCGGTTTGGCAAAATGGCCGCCCCAGCGGCCGTTGGGCGGGATGTCATCCTTGACCGCGCTCATCGCCGTGACCTGGGCGCCGTCGCCGATCTTGAGATGATTGTTGATACCCACCTTGGCGCCCAGCGCCACATTGTCGCCGATCGTCAGGCTGCCGGCGAGCCCGATCTGGGCCGCCAGCAGGCAGTGCCTGCCGATGGTCACATTGTGGCCGATCTGGACCTGATTGTCGATTTTGGTGCCCTCGCCGATCACGGTGTCGCGCAGGCTGCCGCGGTCGATCGTGGTGCCGGCGCCGACCTCGACATCGTTCTGGATCAGGACGCGGCCGGTCTGCGGCACCTTCAAATGGCCTTCGGGCCCGAAGAAAATGAAGCCGTAGCCATCCTGCCCGATGCTGCAGCCGGGATGGATAAGCACGTTGTTGCCGATCAGGGCAAACTGGATGGCGCTGCGCGCGCCGACATTGCAGTCGCGGCCGATTCTGACGTCGGCGCCGATCACGGCACCGGCGCCGATCACGGTGCCGGCGCCGATTTCGACCCTCGGGCCGATCACCGCGAGCGGATCGAGGATCACGCCGTCCTCCAGATGGGCCGTTGGGTCAATGATCGCCGACGGCGCGATGCCGTCATTGTCGCACCAGGATTGCGGGCGGAGCGCGTCGCCGTGCCATTCGCGGGCGAGCGTGACGAAGGCGCGGAACGGCTGCGCCGCCCGCAGCACGGCGACATGGGCGGGGACCCTGGCTTCGAAACGCGGGCTGACCAGGCACGCGCCGGCCTTGGTCGACGCGAGTTGATCAGCGTATTTGAGGTTGTCGAAAAACGTCAGATGCATGGGGCCGGCTTCGTCGAGCGACGCCAGTCCCCTGATCTTGAGGCCGCCCCGCGCGGGGTCGACCAACTCTGCCTTCGTCAGCGTGGCGATATCGGCCAGCGTCGACGAAGGGGGTTGCTTGAAGAAGTTCGGCTGCGCCATTCCACCCGTCGCAGTCCGGCCGGTGATCGGACCAGAGCTTCGGCTCTGATCGATCAGAACCGGAGCCCTGCTTTGCGTTGACGCGTTTTCTTCACGCGAACCGGCACCCACTTCGCTCGAAAACGCTTAGATCATATTGCTTTAGAACGATGTTCCGCCGCCAAACTTGAACTGCTGGACTCGGTCAAACCTACCCTTGGTGAGCGGAACCGCATAGTCGAAGCGCAGCGGTCCGAACGGCGATGCCCAGATCAAGCCGACACCCACCGACGAGCGGACGACCTTGCTGTCGTCGTACTGCAATCCGAGGCAGGTGCCGGGATTTGCCGAGGTCGTCGCACTGACCTGCGTCGGCTTGATACAGCCCGGGGCATTCGTTTCGCCCGTTGCAATCCACTCCGTTGGCCCCTTGTAATCGTAGAGACCGCCGGCGTCGGCATAGACCGCGCCCTTGAGCCCGACTTCCTTCGGCAGGAACCAGAACGGCATCTGCAACTCCGCCGACACGCCCCAGTACTTGGTGCCGCCGAGCGCATCGCCGGTGCCGTAGGGATTGATGTCACGCGGGCCGATGCCGTTCGGGGCAAAGCCGCGCACCAGGTTCGGCCCCATCTGGAAGTGGTCGAGCATTCGCAACGGGGTGTTGCCCAACTGGTTCAGGATGCCGGCCTGGCCGTGAATCACGCCAACGATGTCTGAAACCAGCGGCGTGTAATATTTCGCGTCGATGGCGGACTTGATGTAGCTGACGTCGCCGCCGACGCCCGCGAAATCCTGCTTCCAATCGACGATCAAGCCGTCGGTCGGGTTCTTGTTGTTGTCGAGCGTGTTGTAGTTCAGCGAATAGCCGAGCGACGAGGTCAGGGTCTGGCCGCTCTGCAGCTCCTTGCGGACCGGCAGCGAAGCTTCGCCGTCGCTGAAGCACCACAGCCCGATGCCCGAGGTGTCGGTGGCGGATTGGCCCCCTGACGTTGCAGTACCCCCGGCAGGAATATTGTTCAAATTCGCAAAGGCCGGCGACGGGTTGAACGCGAGCAGCCCGTTGTTCGGGTTATTGTTACAGTTCGCCAGATTGCTCGGCAGCTGGATCTGCTGCTCATAGATCGAATAGCGAAGCTGCAGCGCGAGATCTTCGCGCAGGCTGAAGCCAAGCCGCGGGCTGAAGCCGATCGTCTTGGTGCCGTAGGAAATATAGCTGTTGGCAAGCTGCTGGCGCTGGAACAGGTCGAGACCGAGCGCAACGCGATAGTCCAGCAGATAGGGCTCGACGAACGAGAGCGAGTAGCCGCGCGCATACTGGCCGTAGGTGACCGACGCCTTGGCGAACAGGCCTCGCCCCAGGAAGTTGCGTTCGGAAACGCTGACTTCGGCGAGCGCACCGTCGGTGGTCGAGTAGCCGCCCGACACCGAGAAATCGCCGGTCGATTTTTCTTCCAGATCGACGATCAGGATGATGCGATCGCTCGAGGATCCCGGTTCGGTCACGATCTTCACGCTCTTGAAGAAATCGAGGTTCTTCAGCCGGCGCTCGGCGCGATCGACCAGCGCGCGGTTGTAGGCGTCGCCTTCGGAGATATCGAATTCGCGCCGAATCACGTAGTCGCGCGTGCGGGTGTTGCCGCGGATATTGATGCGCTCGATATAGGTTCGCGGGCCTTCATCGATGGTGAAGACGATCGAAACGGTGTGCTGTTCGAAATTGCGGTCGCCGCGCGGGCGCACGATCGCGAAGGCATAGCCGCGCCGCGAGGCCTCGATCTGCATTTCCTCGACCGACTTCTCCAGCGCCTCGGCGTTATAGAGCGAGCCGACACCGACGCGCGAGAAGCTGCGCAGCGAGTTCCCATCGAGCGTGCCGATGCTGGACTGGAAGTCCACCGAAGCAACCCGGTACTGCTGGCCTTCCTCGATCTTGAAAGTAACGAGGAAGCCCTTCTTGTCGGGATCGTATTCGGTCAGCGCGGCCACCACCTGCACGTCGGCAAAGCCGTGCTTCAGGTAGAAACGGCGAATCAGATCGCGGTCGGCCTCGACCCGGTCCGGATCGTAGACGTCGCCGCCGCCGAGGAAGCTCAAGAGATTGGATTCGTGCGTCTTGATGATGTCCTTGAGGCGATAGGACGAATAGGCGACGTTGCCGATGAATTCGACCGATTTGACGCCGGTTTTCTGGCCTTCGGTGATCGTGAAGACCAGATCGACGCGATTGTTCGGCTGCTCGATGATTTCCGGATTGACGCGGACATCATAGCGGCCCGAGCGCCGGTAGATTTCGGCAATGCGCTGGGCATCCGACTGAACCATCGGACGCGACAGCGTGCCGCGGGGCTTGGACTGAATTTCTGACGAGAGCTGCTCGTCCTTGATCTTCTTGTTGCCTTCGAAGGCGATGCGCCCGATCACGGGGTTTTCGACCACGACCACCACGACCCGGCCGCCGGTCTGGTTGATCCGGACGTCCTGGAACAGGCCAGTCTCGATCAGCGCCTTGAGGCCGTCGTCGATCTCGGCCTGGGTCAGACGCCCGCCGGGACCCGCCTTGAAATAGGAGCGAATGGTTTCGACTTCGACGCGCCGGTTCCCCTCAACCCCGATCGAAGCCACGCCTTGGGCGGCTGCCGGCGCGGACACGAGCACAGCCGCCAGCGTGGCAGCCACCGGCACGGCAAACATGATCAGGGCGGCAACCAAGCCCCCCCGCACTCGCATTCCAACCATCATGCGCAACGCGCCCTTATCATTCCCATGCCGGCCCGTATCCCTACGAACCGGCAGATTCCCATCTGCTGCGTCGCTTGTAGCCAATTTAACCGGGTGGGCAAACCTGACATCGCAGTGCAATTCCATTTTCATTCCAAGACGTTGCCCATCGGCAACGCCACAAAAAAGCCGCTTCACGATGCCGCGAGATGCAGGATGTCATTATAGGTCGCAAACACCATCAACATGAGCACAAGGCCGAGGCCGATTCGGAACCCCATTTCCTGAGCCCGCTCCGACAACGGCCGGCCCCGGACGGCCTCTACCGCATAGAACAAAAGGTGACCGCCATCGAGCAGCGGCACCGGAAACAGGTTCAGCAAGCCAATCGAGATCGAGAGTACCGCAGCCAGGTGAATCAATGCTGCAAGACCGATGGTGGCGACCTGACCCGATATCTGGGCGATCCGGAGCGGTCCGCCGACCTGGTTGGCCGCTTCGCGGCCGGTGAAGATGCCGCCGATATAGGCCAGCGTGCGGTCGACCACGAACCAGGTCTCCTTGACGCCGAGCCAGAGTGCGGTCGCGGGATCGACGCGTTCGGTCAGGACATCGCCGGGTGCGGTGGCACGGGTAATGCCGAGCACGCCGAGCCGCTGCACATTGCCGAACGGATCCTTCACTTCGCGCAATTCCGGGGTGCCGCGCAGCTGCACCGTGGAATCACCGCGCTTGACGGTGAAGGACAATTGCTCGCCGGCGCGAACGCCGACAATCCGCTGCATGTCCGAGAAGCTTCCGATGGTCTTGCCGTCGATATCGGTCACGATGTCGCCGACCTGGAAGCCTGCGGCCGCAGCCGCGCTGCCGGCTTCTACCTTGTCGACCCGCGCCGTCGTGCTCGGCTTGCCGAAGAAGGTGAACAGGCAGGTGAAGATCACGATCGCCAGGATGAAATTGGCAATCGGGCCGGCGGCGACGATCGCCGCGCGCGGTCCGACCCGCTTGTGGTGGAAGCTGCCGGCGCGCTCTTCCTCGGTCATGTTGGCGAGCGCCTCGGCCGATGGCGTGGAGGCTTCCGACTCGTCGCCGAAGAACTTGACGTAGCCGCCAAGCGGGATGGCGGAGACCTTCCAGCGCGTGCCGTGGCGGTCGTTGAAGCCAAAGAGTTCCGGCCCGAAACCGAGCGAGAACGTCAACACCTTCACGCCGGCCCAGCGGGCGACCAGGAAGTGGCCGAGCTCATGGAAGAAAACGACGATGGTCAGGACGAACAGGAAGGGAATGATGTAACCGATGAGCCCATGGCTCAACGTATTGAAACTATGTAGAAAAAACTCAGACATCCAATTCCCCTCGACGAGAGCCGAAAGCTCCGTCCCCAACCCTCTAGGATGCCTTTAAGGCAATTTGAGGCAATAGGGAGGCAGCTTTATTTCTCGCAACATGGTCAATGGAAATCGCGTCGTCGGCCGAGGTCAAGGGCGCGAGATTTCCGGAGCGAATCCAGTCGTTCATGGTCGCCTCGACCAGCCGCGCAATGGCGCCGAATCTGATCTGGCCGGCGATGAAGGCCGCGACCGCCACTTCGTTCGCCGCATTGTATACCGTAGTCGCGCCCCGTCCGGTCCTTAAGGATTCGTAAGCCAGCCGCAGTCCGGGGAACCGCTCGAAATCCGGCGCTTCGAACGTCAATTGCCCGATCTTGGCAAGATCCAGTCTGGCCGAGGGGCCGACGATCCGATCGGGCCAGCCGAGGCAATGCGCGATCGGAATCCGCATGTCCGGCGCGCCCAATTGGGCGACCACCGAACGGTCGGAGAATTCGACCATGCCGTGGATGATCGATTGCGGATGCACGAGCACGTCGATCTCGTCCGGCGTCAGCGCAAACAGATAGGAGGCCTCGATCACCTCGAGCCCCTTGTTCATCATCGAGGCCGAATCGATCGTGATCTTCTGACCCATGCTCCAGTTCGGATGCTTCAAGGCCTGGGCCAGCGTGGCCTGCTCGATGTCGGCGGCGGCCCAGGTGCGGAACGGGCCGCCGGACGCGGTGATGATCACGCGCACCAGCTCCTCGCGGTTGCCGGAGCCTAGCGCCTGAAACAGCGCATTGTGTTCGGAATCCGCCGGCAGGATGCAGGCCCCTGCTTTGGCTGCGCGCTGCATGAAGAAATCGCCGGCACAGACAAGACATTCCTTGTTGGCCAATGCCACGGCCGCGCCACGGTCCACCGCGGCAAGCGCAGGTTTCAGCCCGGCCGCACCGCTGACCGCGGCCATCACCCAGTCCGCCGGGCGCGCGGCCGCTTCGATAATCGCGCTTTCGCCGGCGCCGCATTCGATGCGCGTCCCGGCCAGAGCCTGTTTCAATTCGCCGAGACGGTCCGGATCGGCAATCGCCGCAAACCGCGCGCCGAATTCCCTGGCGAGCTTCGCCAGCGCCTCGACATTGGTATTCGCGGTCAGCGCCTCGACCTGATAGCGCTCGCGCGCGCCCCGCAGCAAATCCATGGTGCTGTCGCCGATGGAGCCGGTGGCGCCAAGGACGGTCACGGTGCGCACGGCGGATGTCGCGGCCTTGTTGTTACGCAATGGAACTGCGCTCATTGTTTCACCAAACCATAAGACCGCGGCCGACGCCATCGGCGCCGCCGCGAAGGAACCCGAAAATTGCCGCCATGACGACGGCTGCGACAAATCCGTCCAGGCGATCCAGTAGCCCGCCATGGCCGGGAATGATGTGGCTGGAATCCTTCACGCCAAAACGCCGTTTCACAGCGGACTCAAACAGATCGCCGAATTGCGACACGACCGAGAGCATTGCGCCCAATACCAATAGTGACCCTAGTTCGAGCTTCAGCGAGTGCTCTGCGGCTTGGTTATGATCGAACGCATAGAAGCCCGCTGCGACGATTAGGCTCGCAACAAAGCCGCCGATGGCGCCGGCCCACGTCTTCTTCGGACTGACCCGGGGCCAGAGCTTCGGTCCGCCGATGCCGCGGCCAGCGAAATAACCGCCAATATCGGTCACCCACACCACCAGCAGCACCAATATCAGTGCTGCGAAACCTTTGACCGAATCCAGACGCACCAGCACCGAAGCGATCTCGGCCGCCGCGGCATAGAAAAACCCGGTCGCCGTCCAGTTGCGCTGCGCCGGCGTGATCAAGGCAACGACGATGAGCCCGGCAACAAAGACAACGAGCGCCGCATCGATCCGTCCCGTGGCGAGACAAAGTCCCCCCAGCCCCAGCGCGACAACGCCTGAGGCGACGACGCGCATTTCGCCCGCCGCGCCCACGATCGTCAGCCATTCGACATAGAGGCCGATCGCGCCCAGCGTGACCAAACCCGCCCACAGCCATCCGCCGGCATAGGCGATCGCAATCGCCAGCGGCGCCAGCGTCAATGCAACGGCGACGCGCAGCAAAAGATTGCGCGAACCCGGTTCGGCCGCCGCCGCAGGTGCGGCTTCGCCCTCGGTCACGATCCGGTTTTCGCGGCCAGACCGCCGAAACGGCGCTCCCGTCTGGCATATTCGGCGATCGCGCTCTCAAGCGCGGCCTTGTCGAAGTCCGGCCAGTGGATCGGCACGAACACGAGTTCGCTGTAGGCCGCCTGCCACATCAGGAAATTCGACAGCCGCTGCTCGCCGCTGGTGCGGATGATCAGATCGGGATCGGGAATGTCGGGCGTGTCGAGATATTGACCGATCGCATCGGCATCGATCGATGCGGGATCGCGCTTTCCCTCGGCAACTTCGCGGGCGAGGCGACGCGCGGCGTTGGCGATTTCTTGGCGCGAACCGTAGTTGAAGGCGACGACGAGGTTGAGCTTGGTATTGGCCTTGGTCAGCTCTTCGGCTTCGTTCAGGAGCGCGCAGATATCGCTCTCCAGGCCCTCACGCTCACCGATCACGCGGACCCGCACGCCGTCACGGTGAAGCGACGCCAGATCGTTGCGGATGAAGCGCCGGAGCAAGCCGAACAGGTCGCCGATTTCGGTCGCCGGACGCGACCAGTTTTCGGAGCTGAACGAAAAGATCGTCAGATAGAGCACGCCGAGTTCGTGTGCCGCACGAACCACGCGCCGCAGCGCCTCGACGCCGCGGCGATGGCCTTCCGCACGCGGCAGACCGCGCGCGGCCGCCCAGCGCCCGTTGCCGTCCATGATGATCGCCACATGCAAGGGACCGCCGGTTCGATCCGGTCCTTCGGTTGCGGGGGCGGCGGCATTAGACATCATTCAATCCCAGGAAGGGTCCCAAGGAATTTTCCAAGGGGTCGCACGGGTAGTCTTGCGGCGTCAAACGGTGAGGATTTCCTTTTCCTTCGCCGCCAGCAATTGATCGATCTCGGAAATCATCCCGTCGGTGGCTTTCTGCACATCACCGGCGAGGCGTTCCTGATCGTCCTCGGATATCTCGTGATTCTTCTCGAGCTTCTTGACCGTATCCAGTCCGTCGCGGCGAACATGCCGGACCGCGACCTTGGCGGCTTCGGCGTATTTATGCGCGACTTTCACGAGTTCCTTGCGGCGTTCCTCGTTGAGTTCCGGAATCCTCAAACGCAGCACCTGCCCTTCGGTGGCCGGGCTGAGGCCGAGATTGGAATCGACGATCGCCTTCTCCACGGCCTTGACCATGGACTTGTCCCAAACCTGGACGGAGAGAAGCCGCGGCTCGGGCACGCTGATGGTCGCGAGCTGATTGAGCGGCATGTGCGAGCCATAGGCTTCCACCTGCACCGGCTCCAGCATCGACGCTGCGGCACGGCCGGTGCGCAAACCGCCCAATTCGTGCTTGAGCGACTGGGTGGCGCCTTGCATGCGGCGCTTCAATTCGTTGATGTCAAAACCAGGCGTGGGCATAACGCTCTCCCCTCCTTGAAGTAAACCAGCCGTCGCCGCGGTCAGCGGGCGGTGCGGTTCGATACGGCACACGACGTCACCCGGCAACGACCGTGCCGTGTCCGGTACCGCGCAGGATCGCACCGATCGAACCCGGCTCGGCGATCGAGAATACGATGATAGGCAGCGATGTCTCGCGGGCAAGCGCGAATGCGGTTGAGTCCATCACCTTGTAGCCACCTTCGATTGCCTGGGAGTGCGTCAGGCGGTCGAAACGCTTGGCGGACGGGTCCTTTTTGGGGTCGGCGCTGTAGACGCCGTCGACATTGGTGGCCTTCAGCACCGCCTGCGCCCCGATCTCGGCCGCCCGCAGCACCGCCGTGGTATCGGTCGTGAAGAACGGATTGCCGGTTCCGCCGCCAAGCAGCACGATTCGCCCCTCGGCGAGGTATTTGTGCGCTGCACTACGGGTGAACAGTTCGGAAATCTCGGGCATCACGAACGCCGACAGGGTGCGCGCCGGCGTGCCTTTGTGCTCGATCGCAGCCTCCAGCGCCAGGCAGTTCATCATGGTGGCGAGCATGCCCATGGTGTCGCCGGTCGGGCGGGACACGCCGCGTGACGATACTTCCACGCCGCGGACGATGTTTCCGCCGCCGACTACGACGGCGACCTCGACCCCGAGCTGGCGTGCGGCGATCAACTCGCCGGCGATTCGGTCCACGGTTGGCTGGTCGATACCGAAGGATTGGCTGCCGGCGAGATATTCGCCCGAGAGCTTGATCACGACACGACGATAGACCGGCTCAGCCATGATGCGATCGCTTCCTTAAGTCCCCGCGCGGGCTTCCGGCGCAACATGCGCCGCAAGGCTGTCTTCGCGGTTATTTCTTGCCGGCGGTTGCAGCAACTTCGGCTGCGAAATCGGATTCCTGCTTTTCGATTCCCTCGCCGAGAGCATAGCGCACAAAGCCGGTGATTTTCACAGGCGCGCCGATCTTGCCTTCGGCTTCCTTCACGGCCTGCGCGACCGACTTGCCCTTTTCGTCATGGATGAAGGCCTGCTCCAGCAGACAGACTTCCTTGTAGTAGGTCTTCAAACCGGACTCGACGATCTTCTCGATGACGTTTTCAGGCTTGCCCTGCTGGCGATATTTGTCGGCCAGCACGTCCTTTTCGCGGGTCACGACTGCCGGATCCAGCCCCGCCGGATCGAGCGCCTGCGGGTTGGCCGCGGCAACATGCATGGCAAGCTGGCGGCCAAGAACCGCAAGTTCATCGGCTTTGCCGGCGGATTCCAGCGCGACCAGCACACCCATCTTGCCGGCGCCTTCGATCACGGCACCATGGACATAGCTCGCCACCACGCCCTGCCCGACTTCGAGCGAAGTCGCGCGGCGCAGCGTCATGTTCTCGCCGATGGTTGCGATCGCATCCGAAATCGCGGTCTCGACCGTGACGGCGCCGACCTTGACCGCCTTGATCTTCTCAACATCGGCGCTGTTGTGCAGCGCGACCTGGGCGATCATCTTGACCAGGCCCTGGAACTGCTCGTTACGCGCGACGAAGTCGGTCTCGGAATTGACCTCGACCACGACGCCCTTGGTAGCGGACGTCACGGCGCCGATCAGGCCTTCGGCCGCGACACGGCCGGCCTTTTTCGCAGCCTTCGACAGGCCCTTCTTGCGCAGCCAATCCTGTGCCGCCTGCATGTCGCCGGCGCTCTCGGTGAGGGCTGCCTTGCAATCCATCATGCCTGCGCCGGTCGATTCGCGCAGCTCCTTGACCATCGCTGCTGTGATCGTTGCCATCGTTGAATATCCTTCTTGCCTGTCAGGACGGCAGCGGCGCGCGCTTGCGCCGTGCCGCCATCAGCTACAGGGAGTGTCGTATCGGGAGTCGAACCGGTGGCCGGGAGAACCCGGCCACGCCGCTTTGAATTATTCCGCTTCCGCGGTCAGGGCCTTGGCCTGGGCGACCCAGCCATCGGCCCGGCTCGGAAGTCCGACCTCTTCGCCGATCTTGTGCGCGGTGTCGTGGTCGAGTTCGGCGAGCTGCCAGTAGTGGAAGATGCCGAGGTCGTTGAACTTCTTCTCGATCGCTCCCGACACGCCGGTGAGCTTCTTGAGGTTGTCGGCAGTGCCGCGCGGACCGGCCAGACCCTGGAATCCGGTCGGCTGGGGTGCGGCCGGAATTTCCTCGCGGACCGGCTGAGCGGACGCACCGATATCGATCCCGGAATCACCCTGCGCGCGCGAGATACCGTCGATGGCGGCGCGCGCGATCAGATCGCAATACAGCGAAATGGCGCGACCGGCATCGTCATTGCCCGGCACCACATAGGTGATGCCCTTGGGGTCGGAGTTGGTATCGACGATGGCGGCGACGGGAATGTTGAGCCGCTGCGCTTCCTGGATCGCGATGTCTTCCTTGTTGGTGTCGATCACGAAGATCATGTCGGGAAGACCGCCCATGTCCTTGATGCCGCCAAGCGAACGATCGAGCTTGTCGCGCTCGCGCTGCAGCGTCAGCCGCTCCTTCTTGGTGTAGGCGTTGGCGTCGCCGGAATTGAGCACCTCATCGAGGTGGCGCAGCCGCTTGATCGAGCCGGAAATCGTCTTCCAGTTGGTCAGCGTGCCGCCGAGCCAACGCGAATTGACGAAATACTGCGCCGAGCGCTTGGCAGCCTCGGAGACGCCGTCCTGCGCCTGGCGCTTGGTGCCGACGAAGAGGATACGGCCGCCTTTGGCGACGGTGTCGCTGACCGCCTGCAACGCGCGATGCAGCATCGGCACGGTCTGGGCGAGGTCGATGATGTGGATGTTGTTGCGGGCGCCGAAAATGAACTCCGCCATTTTCGGATTCCAGCGGTGCGATTGGTGGCCAAAGTGAACGCCAGCTTCAAGCAGCTGACGCATAGAGAAATCGGGTAGCGCCATGGTATCAGTTCTCCGGTTGGTTCCTCCGGAAGCGTGTGAGCAGACGAGCCTTATGGCCCGGCAGCCACCGGACGGCCTTGTAAAGCCATGCTTCCGTGTGAGATGGCGCGGTATATAGCCGGATTTTGGCGAGAAGCAAGGAAATAAGGCCGGTTTTGTGAGTTCTTGGGGGGCCAAATCGTTCGATTTGCGCCGCGTTTAGGACGAGGTTCGGGTATTCTGCGACGTTTCCGTCACGGAGGTAGAAATCTTGGCGATCGTGGCCAAATCGGAGGCCGAGTCATGGCTCGCTCAGTTCGGGGATCGGGAATGAAAGAAGTTTCGCTTTCGGAAATCAGAGACGATCTATCGCGGTTTCTCAGAGAGGCGGAGACGCGGGAAATCGTCATCACGCGCCACGGCAAACCGGCCGGCGTGCTGATTGGCTTTGAAACCGAGGAGGAATGGTTCGAGTATCGCCTCGAACATGATCCGCGCTTTCTGCGACGTATCGAGCAGGCCCGGAACAATCTGCGCGCAGGACACGGCACCAGACTCGAAGATATTGAAACCGATTAGCTACGCGCCCTCTCCGCCCCATCTACCGTTTCGATCGCTGCGGCAAGAACTTGATGCCGCCCGAAGCGATGCAAAGGCGTAGCTTGCATTTGCTCGGCCTCCGCATCACCCGCTCGGTTTTCAGCACCTCGCAACGTTCGGCGGGCATTTCTTGGCTGCCGGCGCCGCCGGTCGCGGCGGCGGAGCGGCCGGACGTGGTGGTGGTGGTGGCGGCGGTGCCGGACGGGCGATCTGGGGTGCAGGCCGCGGCGGCGGAGGCGGCGCCGGTCGAGGCGGCGGTGGCGCGGCGACCCTCGGCGGCGGTGGCGCTGGCCTCGATACCTGCGGCGCCGGACGCGGCGGAGGCGGCGGCGCGGCCCGGCGCGGCGGTTCGGCGCGGTGGATCTGCGGCTGTGCGGGAGGCTTTGGCGCGGCCACTGGAGCCGGCGCCGCGGGTTTCGGCGGCGGTGGCGGCGGAGCCGCGGTTGGCTTTCGGGCCGTCTCCGGAACGACCGGCTTGGCCTCGGGGGCCTGCGCGGTGCCGCCGGCTTTCGGTTGACCCACGAGAGGTGCCGGCGCGGTCGTTCCAGGCGTCTTCGGCGCGCTCACGGCTCCCGGTTGATTCGGCGCCGACGTTGCCGGGGCCGTCGTAGTAGGCTGTTTGGCAGGCTGGTTGAGAGGCGCAAGCTTCGCGTTCGGATTGGGCGCTCCGGTAACAGGCGCCGTCGCGGCCGGGGGCGCGGGAGGCGTGCCCTTGGTGCCCGGGACCGGCAGGCTATTGGCCTTCGGCAGCCCCTGACCCTGCGGCAGCGCATTTGGGGTCACGTTGGCCGGCTGCGGCGTCGTTGGCGCCGCTTTCTGACCAAGCGGTGCCGCCGGAGTTCCGGGCTTGGCTGGATTGATCGCCGCGCTCGGTGGCACCGGCAGTTTTCCCTGCTGGATCAGCGAGGCCTTTTGCGCGGCCGCTGCCGGGAGGGCCGGACCAGCGCCAGCCGGCGCCACAGCGCCCTGCCCCGGTGCGGCCTTCGTGCCCAGTGCTGTCGGCGGCGCACCGGCGCCGGGAGCTCCGGGCGCAACCTGCGCCGGCCGGTTGATGACGGTGTTGATGACGGTGGTGTTGTGGATATTGGCGAAGATGATGTTGTTCGGCGGCGGCGCGACATAGACCGGCGCCTGGACATAAACCGGGATCGGCACAAAGAACGGCTGCGGCAGGATGAACAGCCCGATCGGCGGCGGCGGCGGTTCCAGGATGATGAAATCCGGCGGCGGCGGCGGCAGGAAATACACCGGCGGCGGCGGTGGCGGCAAAAAGCCGAAGTCCGGATCGCCGAAGTAAAACACCGGGCGATCGACATAGACGATCTCGTCGGGCGGCGGTGGCGGCACGTCGTAGTCGATAACCGCGAATGCCGGCGGCGGCTCCAGCGGCGCGGTCAGGATGGCGAGGCGGCGGCGGGCATCGCCGGCATGCGGCCCGTTCGGATAGCGTCGCAGGTACGACCAGTAAGCTTGCGGCGTGTCGGCCCGGTAACTGCGAAGCCAGGTCAGCGCCTCACGCCGTGCGGCCACGATCGCGCGCACGCGGCGCGCCAAGGGATCGCCGGGATAGGCGCCGAGGAAATCCTCATAAGCCGGCATCGTGTCGCGCTCGAGCGCGGCGGCGTAGGCGTCCTGCGCACCGAGATCGCGGATCGGCTTGTTCCTGATGGCGGCGACCTGGTCCGGCGGCGCCGGCGCGGGCGCATCCGGCGCGCGATCGAAGAACATGAAGGGTGCGTCGATCTTTTCCGCGTGCCAGGGCACCAACGCCCCCTTGCTCGCGTCGTTGACGCGCAGCCGAAGCCGGTTGAAAACCTCCGGCAGCGGCAATCCGCCGGTGCGGATCATCTCCGCGAGCGACTGGGCGTAAACGCCATACGATCCCTGCTCGCTGGGAGCCACCGTGCCGGGCGCGGCGTTGAAGGCGATCAGCATGTGCGCCTCCGGCTCGACCAGGGCCAGCCCGCTCGCGATCGGCTGGCCGCCTTCGATGAAAGGCTGCGGCCGCGCCGCGTCCAGCACCACGATGTTGGCTTTCAGCGGCAGCGATGCCAGCTGGCGGACATAGTCGTTGATCCGCAATCCTTCGGTCGGAATGTCGGTGTCGCGGCTGATCGAGGAGTCGACGGGGATGAAATAATTCTCGCCGGCGAGCTGGATGCCGTAGCCGGCGAGATAGACCATCGCGACCGTACCCGGGCCGGACGCTTCGGCCTTCTGGATGAAATCGCGAAAACTTCGCCGCAGCGTATCGCCATCGAGATCGCGGGCCCCGACGACATCGAAGCCCGCTGCCTGCAGGGTCTGGGCGATCAAGCCGGCGTCATTGGCCGCCGTTGCAAGCGGGGACTTGGCGTAAGCGCCATTGCCGACGACAAGCGCGATGCGTTTTTCCTGTTGCTGCGCGGAGGCGGAAGTCAGGAGCCCCGGGAACCCGGACAACAGCACCAAACAGAGCGAAAAGATCGAAAAGGTTCTGGTCACACGCATGGCTGTTCGGTCCCCACCGGTTCAAGCACGACACGCATTGAATACGCTGCTAGCTGAACATCGTTTGAATGAAAAGCGCTGTGAATAAGGCAACGCGTGGCCCGAACCGGTATCTACCCCGAATCACCTGCGGGGCAGGCTCTCGAAAACGCGCTACCGGCCGGCCTCGACGGGCTTGGCCTGGTTGCGATCGCGATCGAGCTTGGCCTTGAGACCGGCGATGTCGCCAAAGAACGCGTTTTCGTCGCGGAACGGGACCGCGCGGAACGAAGGCGGCATCAGCAGCCGCGTGGTGTTTTGCCGGCCGGAGTCGGAAAACGCCTCCGATTGCTGCAGCGTCTGTGCCGCAATCACGGTCACGAGCACCGTCGTCACGATGGCGCCTTTCAGCCACAGGCGCGCTGGGCCGACCTCGCGCAGGTGGAAGAAGCACATCGCGGCAAGGATCGACCAGATCGCGACATATTGGTAGGTGCTGGCGGTCGGCCAGGTCCACGCGAAGGCGGAAACCTGCGCGAACTCGTTGTAGAGCGAAAGCGCGAACGCGCCCACCAGCACGATCAGCAGATGGCGCGGAAAACGCGAGCGGCCGGAGAAGATGCGCGACAGCAGCGCCCACAATCCGGCCCACACCAGCACCGTGGCGACGATCGTCAGCGACGGTGTCAGATAGGTCGAGACCCGGGGCTCCGAGGTCTGGGTCAGCCAGACCTTGAGCATGTAGATCCCAAGCGTCACGCAGCCGAGCGCCGCGGCGCCCAGGAACGGCAGCATCCCCCGCTCAGGCCGCGCCACCCGTTCGCGCTCGACTTCATGGTTGATTGCGCGGAAGCGCAAATAGGTTTGACCGATGCGGATCGGTTTGGTGCCGTCAACGATGATGCGCGCCAGCCGGCTCTTGCCGCCGTCGAGGAACGTGCCGTTGACGCTGCCCATGTCCTCGGCAACGAGTTGCCCGGCCTCGTCGCGAAAAACACGCAGGTGCCGTGCTGCGACATAGGGATCGTCGACGATCACATCGTTATCGTAGCCGCGGCCGATGCGCACTTCCGGACCGGCGATCCGGACGCGTGCGGTGATGTCGCGGTGGCGCGATAATATCTCGACCCAGATCATTTGGTTATTTGCACCGCTTCGAGAAAGCGTCTGCCGAGCGCGATGGCGTCGTCATAGCCCACCGCCTGAAGGCTCAACCGCGACACCAGCGCCTCGCTGCTGTGGTCCTGCGTCACGGCGATCAGTGCCACGTCGTAAAGTCCTTCGAACTCGCGATAGGCTTGCGCGCACCAGATCACCCGCAGCGGCGGATGGTCCGGCGCGGGCGCTGCGCTGACAAAGTCCTCGTGGCAGCGCTCCGGCGTGTACCATTTGCGGTACGGGCCGCCGCCGACCAGGCGCGGCTGGCTAAGCTGCGTCAGATAGGTCGCGAACTGGAATTGATTGAGATCGACGGTCTTGACGTAGGAATGGTTGATCTGGATGGCGCCGGTGTTGAGATCGGACGCCACGTACAGGCCGGTATCGCTGCTGCAATTGGTTGAATTGATATTGGCGCGCGGCTTCGGCGTGGCGCCGGCATTGGTGTTGGCCCAGCAATTGAACCACGGCGCAATCGTTTCGGGTGTCCGGTAGGGCCCGAGTACGGTCGAGCGAAACCCTTCTTCGCCCAGCGATTTGTAGAGCGCGGCCCCCCACGCGGTGAGCTGTCGCGCAATCTCGGCACGCAGGTCCGGCGCCGTCTCATGCTCGCGGGCGCTCTGCAGCAGTGCCGCGGCAAAACGCGCCGGCACCAGGAAGCTGACAAGCTGGCCGCCCCTGCGGGTCGCCACGTTGATGCCGACCACAAGCCCTTCGCCGTTGACGGTCGGGCCGCCACTCATGCCGGGATTGAGCGCCCCGCTGAGGTGGACGCGATCGTTGTAGCTGTGCTCGACCAGACCATTATAGGTGCCTTCGATGATGGTGAAGCCGAGGTCGAGCGGATTGCCCATGGAATAGAGCCGTTCACCCTTGGGCAGGCCCCCCTCCATGGCGGTCTTGTCGAAGGTGAAGAACGGCGCGTCATGCTTGTCGAGGCGAACGATGGCGAGGTCGTTTGGCAGGTCGACGCCGAGCAGACTGACGTCGCCGTGGCTGCCATCGGCCGCCACATATTCAAGCCGATAGGTCTTCGGCTCGAGCGCAACCTGCGAGACCACGTGATAGTTGGTGATCGCCAGCCCATCGGCGGAAACCAGAAATCCCGAGCCGATCGAAATCTGCCGCCCGGCGTCGGCGACCAGCGTGCGAATCTGCAACAGCCGCGGCGGCGCCGACGCATAGATGCCCTCGGCAACCGAAGCCGGGCCAGGGGCCGCCTGGGCGGCGGCGCCACCGAGCGCGGCAATCGCCGTCAACAACCGCAATAGCCGCACAACATAGCTAACCGAAGCCGCCAAGAAATCCTCCAAGCCCTGATGAAAACAGGGCGGACCGCTGTGGTTAGCGGAGCCTCTCACTTCAGGCGCCCCAACAAACGCTATTGCACCAGTCGAAGCTCGGCAATCGTTGCCCGCGCGGCGTCTTCCTCCAAGGGAAAGAAATCGAGCGGCCCGGGATTGCTGTTGCCGGAGGTAACCGCGGCGCCAACGAGCAGGCCGGCGACACCACCCGCAGCCGACATCCCGCCAAGGACCTTGGCTCTGTCGCTCGGCCTTGCAAGGAAGAAATAGGTACGGCCGGATTGTGTGGAAATGTCGCGCTGACTCACCCCGGGAAACAACGCAGCGGTGGCCGAGAGCTGGTGCTGACCGGACGCGCGGTCGACATACACATAGGTCCCCGTCTTGAGTTCGGCCATCGGCCCACCGTCGAGTCTGACGTCCCAGCCTGGGTCAGTGATCCCAGCATAGCCCTTCTCGCGAAGCACGACGATGCGCGACTGTCCTGCTCGCGGCGGACCGATCTTCTGCATCATCGCGGAGTAGTCCAGCCCGTTTCTTTCCGTCTCGCAGCCGGACAACAATGCGGCAACGATCAACAACGCTACGCCACGCCAAAACATCACGCCCCCACGCCCCATTCGATCCCCCAGCAGGCAAGTAACAAGAAACACGGCCTGGTTGCAACAGCCGGACATTCATGCCGCATGCGAAATCACGGATTGCGGCCGCGCAAAGCGCAACGCTGCTGCCCGCGCAGGCACTGAAGGTCATTTCTTGCCCGCACCATCAGCGGAAAACGCGTTAAACCAAAAGGGCAACGCAACCGGCAAAGCGGGCCATGGATAGGTTTTACAAACGGCATCGCACGCAACCGTGCGCCAAGATTAAAAATCTGGAATGACAACCCGCAAGGCAGGAGACGCCGGAGACCCTGCTACCTCACAGCGTCTGCACGTCCACCACGCCCGACACCGCCTTGATCGCGCCGGCGATCTGCGGCGAGACCTTGAAGCGGCCCGGGAGTTTCATTTCGACCTCGGTTTCAAGGTCGAGCATGATGACGAGCGAGACGTCGCCATTGGCTCCGTCCGCCGGGGCTGGCGCGGGTTTGACCTGCGGGATGCGGGCCGGGCCGCCGGGCGCCGCAGCCTCCGGCATGTTCAGACGCTTCGCAATGGAATCCAGCGGTTTGGTATCGCGCACGAAGATGCGCAGCCCCTTTTGGGTTTTGGCCGCGGCGGCGTCGAGCGGTTCGGCGTGTAGCACCCTCGCCCGCACGTCCTCGCCCTGTAGCTCAGCGCCGAGTTGCAGCAGCACGGCGGCGCCCGGCTCCAGCACGTCGCGATATTGCGCAAGGCCTTCGGAGAACAACACGGCTTCGAAATGGCCGGTCGGGTCCGACAGGCCCATGATGCCCATCTTGTTGCCGGTCTTGGTGCGCCGTTCCATGCGCGACACCACGGTCGCGGCAACCTTGCCGGCGGTCGCGCCGGTTTTGACCGCGCGCGAAAATTCCGCCCACGACTGCACCCGCAACCGTTTCAAGACGGTGGCGTAATCATCCAGCGGATGGCCGGACAGGAAGAAGCCGATGGCGTCGTATTCGCGCCGCAGCCGCTCGGCCGGCAACCAGGGCTCGACCTGCGGCAGCATGATGGTCGGTGCGTCGGAGGCGCCGCCGAACATATCGTTCTGCCCGAGCGTCGCGGCCTCATGGCTGCGCTGGCACGCCGCCAGGATCGCCTCTGCGCCGCCAAATACCCGCGCGCGGTTCGAATCGAGCGTGTCGAAGGCGCCGGCCGCGGCCAGGCTTTCGATGACGCGCTTGTTGATCGCACGCGGATTGGCGCGCGCGGCGAAATCGGCCAGCGAGGTGAAGGCGCCCTCTTTCCGCGTCGCCACGATCAGCTCAACGGCCTGCGGGCCGACGCCCTTCAGCGCGGCCAGCGCGTAATAGATCGTGTTGTCGCTGACTTCGAAGGTCGCCCCCGAACGGTTGATATTGGGCGCCTCGACCTTGATCCCGAGCCGCTGCGCCTCGGCGCGAAACTCCGACAGCTTGTCGGTGTTGTTGAGTTCGAGCGTCATCGACGCGGCCAGGAACTCGACCGGATAATGCGCCTTCATATAGGCGGTGTGATACGACACCAGCGCATAGGCCGCCGCATGGCTCTTGTTGAAGCCGTAGTCGGCGAATTTGGCGAGCAATTCGAAGATGGTGTCCGCCTGCCCTTTCGGCACGCCGTTCTTGACCGAGCCGGCCACGAAGATCGCGCGCTGCTTTTCCATCTCGGAGCGGATCTTCTTGCCCATCGCGCGGCGCAGCAAATCGGCGTCGCCGAGCGAGTAACCGGCCATCACCTGGGCGATCTGCATCACCTGTTCCTGATAGATGATGACGCCGAACGTCTCCTTCAGGATCGGCTCGAGCAGCGGGTGCAGATATTCCGGCTCCTCGTCGCCATGCTTGCGCGCGCAATAGGTCGGAATGTTCGCCATCGGGCCCGGACGATACAGCGCCACCAGCGCGATGATGTCCTCGAAGCGGTCGGGCCGCATGTCGACCAGCGCGCGGCGCATGCCCTGGCTTTCCACCTGGAACACGCCGACCACATCGCCCTTGGCCAGCATCTGGTAACTCGGGGCATCGTCGAGCGGCAAAGTCGCGAGGTCGATTTCGATGTGGCGCTGCTTGAGCAGTTTGACCGCGACGTCGAGCACGGTGAGCGTCTTCAGGCCGAGGAAGTCGAATTTCACCAGCCCCGCGGGCTCGACCCATTTCATGTTGAACTGGGTCACCGGCATGTCGGATTTGGGATCGCGATAGAGCGGCACCAGTTCGCTCAAGGGACGGTCGCCGATCACAATACCGGCGGCGTGGGTGGAAGCGTGCCGAGTCAGGCCTTCGAGGCGCTGGGCGATGTCGAAGGCGCGGGCCACCACCGCATCCTCGTCGCGAAACGCCTGCAGCTTCGGTTCGCTGGCGATCGCCGCGGCCAGCGTCACCGGCGCGGCGGGATTCTGCGGCACCAGTTTGGTCAGCTTGTCGACCTGCCCATAGGGCATCTGCAGCACGCGGCCGACGTCGCGCAGCACGCCGCGCGCCTGCAGCGTACCGAAGGTGATGATCTGCGCCACCTGATCGCGGCCGTAGCGCTGCTGCACGTAGTCGATCACCTCACCGCGGCGGTCCTGGCAGAAGTCGATGTCGAAGTCGGGCATTGAGACGCGTTCGGGATTGAGGAAGCGCTCGAACAGAAGGCCGAAGCGGATCGGATCGAGGTCGGTGATGGTCAGTGCATAGGCGACCAGCGATCCCGCGCCGGAGCCGCGACCCGGCCCGACCGGAATGCCCTCGGATTTTGCGTGCTGGATGAAATCGGCCACGATCAGGAAGTAGCCCGCATAGTTCATGCGGGTGATGACATCGAGTTCGAACGCCAGCCGCGCCTGATAGGTTTCCTCGGTCATGCCCGGCGCGAGGCCGTGGACCTTCAGGCGATGGCTAAGACCCGCCTCGGCCTGGCGCCGCAGTTCGGCGGCCTCCTCGGCTTCGGCGTCGGCTGCATTGCTGCCGGCGCCGACCGTGAAGCGCGGCAGGATCGGCTTGCGCGTCTTCGGCCGGAACGAACAGCGCTCCGCGATCTCCACCGTCGATGCCAGCGCCTCCGGAATGTCGGCGAACAATACCGCCATTTCGGCCCGGGTCTTGAAGCGGTGATCGGGCGTGAGCTGATCGCGATCGGTCTCGGCGATCAACCGGCCGCCGGCGATACACAACAGCGCGTCATGGGCTTCGTAATCATCGTTGGCGGCAAAGTACGGCTCGTTGGTCGCGACCAGCGGCAGTCCCTTGGCGTAGGCCAGATCGATCAAGCCGGCCTCGGCGCGGCGCTCCTTCTCGATGCCGTGACGTTGCAGCTCGACATAGAGGCGATCGCCGAACAGGCTCGCCAGCCGGTCGCAGCGCGTCGCGGCAAGGGCTGCATGATCGCCGTGAATCGCCAGCGAGATCGGCCCGTCGGGACCGCCGGTGAGCGCGATCAAATCCTCGGCATCGCCCTCCAGCCACTCGAACTTGATGTGCGGGGACTGATGGACCGGCGTCTCCAGGAACGCCCGTGAGTTCAGCCGCATCAGGCTGCGATAGCCGCGCTCGCGCGCCGCCAGCAATACGATTCGGGAAGGCGCCGAAGCCAGCGCATTGCGCGCATTGGGATCCTGGTCGCCAAAGTCGATCGCGAGCTCGCAGCCGATGATCGGCTGGATGCCGTAGCCCGCCATCTTGTCGGAGAATTCCAGCGCCCCGAACATGTTGTCGGTGTCGGTCAGCGCCAGCGCCGGCTGGCGGTCCGCCTTGGCGAGTTCGCCGAGCTTCTGGATCTTGATCGAGCCCTTCAGCAGCGAATAGGCCGAATGAACGTGGAGATGAACGAATCCGGCACTGGACATGGCTGCTCAAGCGCTTCTGGGTCAGGGATGGCTGCGATCGTCAGGCCAACGGACACGCAAAGGAAACCCAAAGGAAACCCAAGCCTCCAGACCCGACTCGCCCGCCATGGTGATGCCTGACGCGACCGGAGTCCACGCGCGACGGCGAATGAGCCTTCGCCATCCGGCTTTTCCCCAAGGGACGCACGCCCAAGGCGTATGTCCCAAGGGGGCCCCTGCCGAAGCCGCATGGCTTCGCCCGGTCCCTGCCCGCCTTGTTCAGAACTGCGGAATCAGCTGCGCCCAGACCGCGATCATCCCGACGAACAGCGTGATCGACGCCAGCGCCGCCGCTTCTTCCATAAAGGTCTTCAACATCCCCGCCTCCCTGGACTAGAACATATGAAGAACAGTGTTCCCTTTTTGTTCTTCGGAGTCAAGGGACGGTCGTGGGTCCGTTTGAGAAACTGACCCTGAAATAAATCGCTTGGTTAACGGGACTCGCCTTTGGCGAGATCTGGCAGATGCTATCCACCTCCGCGCCACATGACGCAGACCAAGTGGCCATTGCCGATAGCGTACTGCCGCACGATGAATTGATCGACCTAGCGAGTTGGTTGGGGTCCCTCGGACGTTGGAGGTGAGTTGTCCGTATTTCCCAGCCACGCCTTGGAGTGCTCAGCAATCCACTTGCCCGCGTCATGTTCCGTAATAAAGCCCTTGATTACTTCGGTTTCGCCATCGGGCCATAGAATATCAATCCCCCAGCCAGTTCCGGGAATTTTCCGCGCCATAAAAGTTGGTCGCTGCTCGATCATCCGTCGAATATGCGCCCATGGCGGCCCGATTCAAGCCAGCCATCCTGCCACAATCAAACTGACCCACTACCCGAGGGGCGGTCGTTGGCCGGTTTTAGAAGCGACCTTTTTAGTTACCGGCCCGACGAGAATCGGTTTGCCCCTCCCCCGGGTCGCTGTGGCGGCGAGAGGGGGACAAGGGTTCTAGCTGCCGATCAAGGCAAGACGCGCGACGAGTTGCTTGGCTTCCCGTGGGCGTTTGGAAATCGGTCACTTCTTCTTGCCAAAAACCGGCGACTTCATCGGCTTGGCCTTCCAATCGAAGAAATCATAAAGGCCGGACCAGGCATGGACCTCGGCCTGGCAAATCCCGCATTTGAAACTGCCGGAATGCTTGTCCGAATGCTGCTCTCTTGTCGCGTCGTAATCCATCCCGCAACCGGAGCAGGTGAAATGTTCGGTGGTCCAAATGCCGCTTGCCATCCCGCAAATATGCCCCGCCGACCGTCCGTTTTCCAGTGCGGATATCCGTCACAATCAAATTGAGCCTGATCGCGAGTTAATTCCTGCGCGAAATCTTCGGTCGGACGCCGGTGCTCGACGTCACCAGCTGCAGGGCGTTTGGGCTGCCCCGTCACGTCTTCCGCGCCAGTTCCTGTCCCGGCTCGACCCAACCCGGCGGTGCGCCAACGAAAAAAGCCCCGGGCAATGCCCGGGGCTTTGATCTCATCGATGATCGCGAGATCAGTACTTCGCGATGATCGGGCCGCCGAACTTGTAGTTCACGCGGACGGTGACCAGATCGACGTCCTGACGGATGCGATCGGCACCGAAGAACGCGCCAGCCGGCGTGGTGAAGCTGTAGGTGCGATCCTGCATGAACAGGTGATCGTACTCGATCGCGGCCGACCAGTTCGGGGCGAAGCCGTATTCGAGGCCGACACCGACCACGCCACCCCAGCGGGTGTCGTCGCTGGTGGTGGCGGAGAGAGCGCCGCCAGTGGTGTTGATGCGGTAACGATCCGCGGTCACCGCAGCACCACCCTTGAGGTAGAACAGGACGTTGTTGGCGGCATAGCCGACCTGACCAGTGAACAGGCCGAACGCGTCGATCTTCGAGGTGTTGACGAAACCGGGGAACAGCAGGCTCGTGTTCGATCCCTTCAGGTCAGCCCAGTCACCCTGCGCTTCAACGCCGAACACCCAGGTGCCGGACTGCCAGCGATAACCGACCTGACCACCGGCGACGCCGCCGGTTGCGTCATGGCTGCCTTCACCGCCGACCAAAAACGGCGGCACGGAATCCCAGCTGTTGTGGCTCGAACCCCAACCACCGTTGGCGCCGACGTAGAAACCGCTCCAGTCGTACACAGCGGCGATCATCGCGGGCGCCTTGGTGTAAGGACGCGCAGCAAGATCAGCAGCCACTGCCGGCGCAGCCGCGCCGAGCGCGATCAGACTGGCCGTAACAAGCAAAACCTTCTTCATCTTTTTTATTCCGTTCCGATTTTTGTACAGCCCCCAAGGCCGTTGCCACCTCATAGCAGCGTTCGTTTGAAATGCTGTAACTTCACTGCAACAGCCGGCGCGAAACGACTTCGCTGAAAACGTAAGTTAATATTGCATAACAGGCACTTTTCGGAACTTTGTGATCGCGCTCGTCGCAAAAAACTCACATTTCAATCGCGCACCATCGTTCGCACGCGAGAATGTATTGACGAGAAGGCGCGCGTACGGCTTGGATCGGAATAATGGAAGTTCGATGATGCCGAAGAACAGCCGTCAGGTTGGGGAAATTCGGGCGTTGGGGAGATTTGAAAATGCGTAGAGTGATTCTAGCGTTGCTGGCAGCCGGCGGTCTCATAGCACTCGGCGCCATGCCCGCCGAAGCGGTCGGCACGCGATATCCGTTCTGCATCCAGGGCAACGACCATCCCGGCCTGAGCAATTGCACCTTCACGAGCTATGAGCAGTGTCAGGCCACAGCTTCCGGTCGCCGCCTGTGGTGCATCGCCAATCCCTATTATGTCGGCGACGGCGACGCGCCGCCCTATGCCGGCCGCGGTCGCCGCTTGCCGCCGGCCTATCCGGGCTACCCCAGATAGTGAACCGGGTACGGCGCATTGAGGATCGGCGAGAGCGAGGCCGACCATTTGCACGATCCCAAGCGTTCAGCGCGCGAACGTGATTTGACGCAGCCCTCGCATGGGTTGTCTGTTGACGGCTGACAATTCCCGTCAAAGTCGGACACGGAGGACGTCATGCGAACGGCATTACTGGCGCTGATAGTGGGCTGTGCCGCGTCTGCAACGGTTGCGATGCCGGCGGCATCGGCCCGCGATTACCCCTATTGCATCAGGGGTTGCGACTTCGGCTCGGGTCTCGGCGATTGCAGTTTCACAACCTACCAGCAGTGCCAGGCAAGTGCTGCGGGGCGGGTCGCAACCTGCGCGGAAAACCCCTATTTCAGCGCCAAGGCGGAAATGGTCGCCGACCGCAGCCGCATGTCCCGCAGGAGGTACTGATGCGCGCATCGGCTTTGGCGATTCTGGCGATCGCTACCGCAGCCGCTGGCCCGGCAGCGGCCCAAACCTATGCACCGGGCTATCCGGTCTGCCTGCACGTGTACGGACCGGCCACCTATTACGAATGCCGCTATACGTCGATGGAGCAGTGCGCCATAACTGCATCGGGCCGCTCGGCGCAATGCGTGCTCAACCCCTATGTCGCGAACGCGGAAGTCCCGGCGCGCTACCGGCGGCACCACGCTTACTGAGCGCCGGAGCAACGGTCCTGCAAGAATATTGAATCAGAACGGTGCTCTGGATTCTTGGTTTGACGCATTTTCAAAGCGCGAACCAGCAACCACTCCGGATCAAGTCGCGGCAGCTTTTCGCCTGGAAACGCTCTACGCCGGCTCGACGGCCTGGACATCGGCCAACGACACAAGCCGCACCAGGCGCGCGCTTCGGCACGGTAGCCACGCGCGCCGAAACCTCCTATTTCATTGCCAAGGCCGAAATGCCGGCCGATCGCGGTCGGATGCCCCGCAGGAGGTATTGATGCGCATTCTGACTTTGGCGATGTTGGCAGTTGGCGCGGTGTCGATCGCCCAACCGGCGCAGGCCCAAACCTACGACCCGAGCTATCCGGTTTGCATGCGGGTGTTTGGCGACCCGACCTATTTCGAATGCCGTTACTCGACCATCGCGCAATGCAAAGGCACGGCGGCCGGCCGTGGCGCGGAGTGCCTGCTTAATCCCTATTTTGCAAGTGCGGTGGATCCCGCGCGCCGGCGGCATCGCGCTTATTGATTCTCGTTTTGACGCGTATTCTTTATGCGAACCGGTATCCACCCCGGATCAAGTCCGGGGCAGGCTTTCGCTTGAAAACGCTTTATTCCAGCTCGACAACCTGGCCATCGACCAGCGACACCCGCCGGTCCATCCGGCCGGCGAGTTCCATATTGTGGGTCGCGATCAGCATCGCGACCCGCGTCGCCTTCACCAGCTGCATCAACGCATTGAATACGTGATCGGCGGTGTGCGGATCGAGATTTCCGGTCGGCTCGTCCGCCAAAAGCGCGCGCGGCGCATTGGCCACCGCGCGCGCGATCGCGACGCGCTGCTGTTCGCCGCCGGACAATTCGGCCGGCCGGTGGGTGATGCGATCGCTCAAGCCCAGATAGGACAGGATCTCAGTGGAGCGCTTGATGGTCTCGGCGCGCCTGAGGCCGCGGATCATCTGCGGCAGCATGACGTTTTCGAGCGCGGTGAATTCCGGCAGCAGCCGGTGCGACTGATAGACGAAGCCGATGTCGGTACGACGAATCAGCGTGCGTTCGGTATCCGACAATTGCGAGGTCGGTGTCCCCGCCACATAGACCTCGCCGTCGTCGGGGCCTTCGAGCAGGCCGGCGATATGCAGCAACGTCGATTTGCCAGAACCCGACGGCGCCACCAGCGCCACCGATTGCCCCGCCCACAGCGCCAGCTTGGCGCCGTTGAGAATGGTCAGCGTCGCCTCGCCTTGCCTGTACTGGCGTTTTATCTCGTGAAGATAAATAACCGGTACATCTTCTGCCCCCTCGGCCATCTCGTCCTCACTCGTACCGCAGCGCGTCGACAGGATCGAGGCGCGCGGCGCGCCAGGCTGGATACAGCGTCGCCAGGAACGACAGCGTCAGCGCCATGATCACGACCGCCGAGGTCTCGCCAAAATCGATCTCGGCCGGCAGGCGCGACAGAAAATACAGCGTGGGGTCGAACAAGGGCGTGTTGGTGGCCCAGGACAGAAACTGCCGGATCGATTCGATGTTCAAACAGATCAACATCCCGACCAGGAAGCCGACAAAGGTCCCTACCACGCCGATCGCGGCTCCCGTGATCAGGAAAATCCGCATGATCGAGCCCTGCGAGGCGCCCATGGTGCGCAGGATCGCGATGTCCTGGCCCTTGTCCTTCACCAGCATGATCAGGCCGGAGACGATGTTCAGTGCCGCGACCAGCACGATCATGGTCAGGATCAGGAACATCACGTTGCGCTCGACCTGGAGCGCATTGAAGAAGGTCGAGTTGCGCTGCCGCCAGTCGACCAGGAACACCGGTCGCCCGGCGGCCTCCGTCACCGTCTTGCGGTAGGTGTCGATCTTGTCGGGATCGGCGGTGAACACCTCGATCGCGGTGACGTCGTCCTTGCGGTTGAAATAGGCCTGCGACTCCGCCAGCGGCATGAACACGAAGCCGGCATCGTATTCCGACATGCCGATCTCGAACACGGCCGTGATCTTGTAGGGCTTGATACGGGGCGTCGTGCCCATCGGCGTGACCGCGCCGCGCGGCGCGACCAGCGTGATGCTGTCGCCGGCATGCAGCGACAATTGATCGGCGAGCCGGCGGCCGATCGCGACGCCCTGCCCCTCGTCGAATCCCTCGAGCGTGCCCTGTTTGATGTTCGAGGCGATCGAGGTGAGATTGTTGAGATCGTCGGCGCGCATGCCGCGGACCAGCACGCCGGATGCATTGAAGGCCGAGGACGCCAGCGCCTGGCCATCCACCACGGGCGCGGCAAGCCGGATACCGGAGACCTGGCTGATCCGCTCGGCGACGTCCTTCCAGTCGGTCAGCGGCGATTCCAGCGGCTGCACCAGCAAATGCCCGTTGAGGCCGAGGATCTTGTCCAGCAGCTCCTTGCGGAAGCCGTTCATGACGGCCATCACGATGATCAGCGTGGCGACGCCGAGCATGATGCCGAGAAAGGAAAAGCCGGCGATGACGGAAATGAAACCTTCCTTGCGACGTGCCCGCAAATAGCGTCCGGACAGCAGCCACTCGAATGGCGCAAAAGGCGGGGTTCGGACTGTCTCGTTCATGGTTTCATCCATCTTTCGATAATCCCATGATTCGGGCCAAATGTGGCCGGAATGCCTGACTTCAACGCGTCCGGTGGATAATCTTTATCCTGCTATCCGCGCGACCACTTCGGCCGGGCTGAGATTCTCGCGCGATCCGTCGCTGCGCCGCTTGATCTCGAGCTTGCCCTCGGCGAGGCCCTTGGGGCCGACCAGGATCTGCCAGGGGATACCGATCAGGTCGGCGGCCGCGAATTTCGCGCCGGCGCGCTGGTCGGTGTCGTCATAGAGCACATCGACGCCCTTGGCCTGCAATTCTCCATACAGCTTTTCGCAAGCTGCATCGACGGCCGCGTCGCCCTGCTTCAGGTTCAGGATCACTGCCTTGAACGGTGCGACCGCCTCCGGCCATTTGATGCCGGCATCGTCATGGCAAGCCTCGATGATCGCGCCGACCAGGCGCGACACGCCGACGCCGTAGGAGCCGCCATGGATCGGCACGTCGGCGCCGTCGGGGCCGGCCACCAGCGCCTTCATGGCGTCCGAATATTTGGTGCCGAAATAGAAGATCTGGCCGACCTCGATGCCGCGGGTATGCACCTTCTTGTCGGCGGGCACTTCGCGTTCGAAGCGCGCGGCATCATGGACGTCTTCGGTCGCGGCATAGACCGAGGTCCATTGCTTGATGATGCCGGTGAGATCGCCGTCGTAATCGACATCGTCGCCGGGGATCGGCAGATTGAGCACGTCGCTGTCGCAATAGACGCCGGACTCGCCGGTTTCGGCGAGCACGATGAATTCGTGGCTGAGATCGCCGCCGATGGGGCCGGTTTCCGCGCGCATCGGGATCGCCTTCAGCCCCATCCGCGCAAAGGTGCGCAGATAAGCGACGAACATCCTGTTGTAGGAACGGCGTGCCGCCGCCTCGTCGATGTCGAAGGAATAGGCGTCCTTCATCAGGAATTCGCGGCCGCGCATCACGCCGAAGCGCGGACGCTGCTCGTCGCGGAACTTCCACTGGATGTGGTAGAGATTGAGCGGCAGACTCTTGTAGGATTTGACGTAGGCGCGAAAAATCTCGGTGATCATTTCCTCATTGGTCGGCCCGTACAGCAATTCGCGCTTGTGGCGATCGCTGATGCGCAGCATCTCCGGCCCGTAGGCGTCGTAGCGGCCGCTTTCGCGCCAGAGATCAGCGAGCTGCAGCGTCGGCATCAACAGTTCCAGGGCGCCGGCGCGGTCCTGTTCCTCGCGGACGATCTGCTCGATCTTCTTCAGCACCCGAAAACCCAGCGGCAGCCAGGCATAGATGCCAGCCGCCTCCTGCCGCATCATGCCCGCGCGCAGCATCAGCCGATGCGAGACGATCTCCGCCTCTTTCGGATTCTCTTTCAGGATCGGCAGGAAAAAACGCGACAATCGCATGGGTCAAACTCAAGGGAATCAGCGGGGACACGAGAGGGGTGCAGTGAAACCGGATCGGGTACGAAAACACAAGGCCGGGGAGTGTGAAAAAGCCGCAAGAAATGCGGATTTCCGGCCATTTCGGCCCAAAGATTGTGACGAGCAAAATCCATCCGGGGGACGCGATCCCGTGCCGGAATCCGCGCCTTGATGGCGCATACGTTCATTTGATCAGGATCGGCGATTCCACGCTGAACGTGTCGCTATCGGCGATCGAAATGCCAAGGCCGAGCATCCATCGCCCGGCCGCCAGATTGGGAATTCTCACGTGCCAGCTGTCGTCGAAGCTATGTTCGGCCTGGACCGCCTGCAGCCGCTTTCCGGCTTTCGCATCGGAAAGCGTCACCGACACGGCCTTGGCCGTCAGCGGCTTCTCTTCCATCGTCTCAAGCTGGATCGTGATGTCCACCGGCCCGGCGCGTCCCGGCGAAACCGTGACATTGGCCATCGCCTTCTCTGTGTGAATATGCGTGAAGAAATTATCGTCATCGCCCGCGGCAGCCGACGGTCCTGCCGTCAAGCACCACAGCCAACCAAGGCAGAAGATGCCTAACGCGAGCCGCGACAATAGCGGACCAAGAGACCGCCGGTGCGCCATCGCCATCGTCATCGCATCTTCATGCCGGGATGATCCGGCATATTCTTCATCTCCATGTGACCGCCTGCCCCATCGGCGCCCGCGGGCGCCGGCGCGCGCCGACGCCCTGCACATCGAGCGACAGCGTCACCTTGCCGGCTTTTTCAAATTCAAGCGTAATCGGTACCTTGTCGCCTTGTTTGAGCTGCCCCTTCAGGTCGAACATCATCAGATGATAGCCGCCCGGCGCAAGCTTGACGGTCTTGCCCGGCTCGATCGTCAGGCCGTTGTCGAGTGGACGCATCGTCATCACGCCGTCATTCACGGCCATCTCGTGGACCTCGACCTTGCCGGCGATGTCCCCTGCGCCACCGATGAGGCGATCGGGTGCGGAGCCCTTGTTTTCGATAGTGAGGTAGCCGCCGGCGACTTTCGCCCCGTTCGGTGTCGCGCGGCTCCAGGCTTGCGAGATGACGAGATCGCCGGCCTTGATTTCTTCGGCGCGCACCGACGCTGTGAAAAATACCAACAGCAGGGCCGCGCCTGCGATGGCGCTTGCGGTTGACATCAACGCTGGCCATTTGATTTGCATTTCGTGGTCCTTATCGTTTTCAGCGAGACAGTTATTGCATCGGGACGTCAGACGCAAAGGCGTGGATGGCGGGATGCAAGGTACCCAGCATCCCGACGATGGCAAAAATTATCAGCGCCAACCCGAACTCGATTATGCTGTTACGCGCCAGCTGGCGACGCGCATCGGGCTGCGGCGCGCTTGACGGCAACGCGAGCCGCGGCGTCAACCAAAATCGATTTGCCGCGGCAAACAACAGCATGACGATGAACAGCGCGATTTTCAGCATCAGGAGTTGCCCGTAGCCAGTCCCGATCAGCGCGTGCCAGGAGCCGACCAAAATCCATGTGTTGACGATGCCGGTGACAAGAATCACCGCGACCGCGGCGATGCCCATCGTCGAGAAGCGCGTCGTCGCCTGCCATGCAAATGATGCGCCCGCAGAACTCCGGTCACGCCGGCTTGCCGACAACAGCAGCACCAGCGATACGAGGCCTCCAGTCCAGATCGCTGCGGCAACGAGATGCAGCGTGTCGGCGACCAGATGCAGGATTCCCATCTCACCCGGCGTCGATCCGGCATGCCCGGTCCAGGCGATGGCCGCAATCAGGCCGAGCGAGATTGCGAGCGCGAGCCAGCGGGCCGGCGGAAACCGGTCATATCCGAGACAGCCCGCCAAAATGACCGCCAGCGCGAAGCGGATTTCGAAGACCCGTCCGAATTGCGTCTGGTTCACCACGGTCGACAGCACCTCCGAGGTCATGGCCTCCGGCAGCGCAAGACCGCTCATGGAGACGGCCTCCAGCAGCAGCCAGACCACGCCTGACACCACGGACAGCGCGAGACAAATCGAGGCCAGGCGAAGCGTCTGCGCCCGGACAATTTTGCTGGTCGGCGTTGACGGACCAAAGGCGGCATCCACCACCACGACGCGGAAAATCAGGATTCCCGTCGTCATCGCAGTGGCGGCAAAATGCAGTGCGCGAATGACAACCAGCGGACCGTCGATATCCGCACCTAACCAGTCCATCGGTTTGCCCGCGGCCTTACTTGCCGACCTGGAAGGTGAAATTGCCGTCAGTCGTATGCGTGTCCACGGAAAGCACGTGCCAGGTGACATGATACGTTCCGACGCCCCCGGAGCGTAACGATATCGACATCTGATTGCCGCTGACGCGGGTTTTGCCGGTATCGACCCGCTCGCCGGCGGCGTTGGTCACGGTGATGGTGCTGAACGCTGGCTCCAGTTTTTGGGTAAACCACAGCGTGACCTGATGTGGTGCCGCCGCGACGGTGTTGCCGACGCGCGGTTCGGCGTGATCGAGAAAAGCGTGCGCGGCGGCTTCGCCGGTCGCGAGCAACAGCAGCAGCGGGATGATGGCGGCAAGAGATGAGCGGCGCATGGTCAATTCCTTGGAAAGGGGCTTGCGGGCTGAACCGGCCCGCCGAAGATCGGCTTGCCGATGCCGCGCGGATCGATGTCATCGAGGTAGAGGTGCAATTGCGCGATCACCCCGACATTGGTGCCGCTTTGCCTGTTAATCGGGATCAGCGCCTCGACGCCGATCTGAAATGTATTTGTGACCCAGATAACCCCGGGATTGATGGTGCCGGTCGTCAGGGTCCCCGAGGTGAATGTATTCGAGACCGGCGTTTGGAGCGTCGCTTCAACAATCGGGATCATATGATTGACGAAATCGGGCAAGCCGAGATCGACCACGGCGGACTTCAAATAGGGCATGCTGTATTGGATCGTCGCACCCCAATTCAGAACTCGGGGATTGAATTGGGTGTCAACAGTCGGATTGCCGGTGTCCGGATCGATGCCAAACGTAGTGGTCGAGTTTCTGGCAGGGATCGAATAGCCGACTTGGCCGGTGATCGCGACCGGTCTGATCCAGGACAGCGTGTCCGGAAGATCGCCGAGCCCTTTGCCGAAATAGAGATTCGGCGTGTAATGATGGAACGGCTCCGCGCCAACGCTTTCGGCACCCGTCCCGCCCCACTCGATGCTCAGACCGACCGACATCACGAACTCATGTTCCGGGTTCTTGTAAACGCGGTATTTGAAGGTGGTATCGAGGTTCTGAAAACCGTTGGCTCCGGCTGCCGTTGGGTCGATCGGGCCAAGAAAGGTGTAGGTCGAGCCAAACGATATCGCGAAATCCTCGGTGATCCGTTTGGAAAACTCGCTGGATATGTCGCGCTGCCGCACTGGCGGAACGTCGCCGGTCTTGAAGCTGTCGACGGTGGGAAGCGACAGCTCGTCGTTCACGCCGGGATCGTCAATGCCGATCGTTGCTGGAAAGAAGCGATTACCTACGATTTCGTGGGCGATGCCTCCATTTAGGGGAACGAGCGCGATGGCAAGCCCTGGCAGGCCCGCGCGCCAAACACGGATAGACATGGAATTCTCCGCAAATGTTGAGTCGTGAACGCATTCGAACGGCCAAAGGCCGCCAAGATCACGTCAACTGCGGTGGGGCGCGGGCTTGCTCGTGAGACCCCGCGCGTGAACCAAAAAGGTCAGGTGTGAACGCGACCCAGACCACGCGCCCGGCCTGGCGATCCACCGAGATCGCGGCCGCAACCTGCGGCGCATCGACGGGCGCGCCGGTGGCGAGCACGCTGCAAACCGAGCAACATCCGTCATGGGCGCGATGGCCGCCCGTTTGATCGGTCTGTCCTGACGCCTGTGGCGCATTGCCATGGCAGATCACGGCAGCGGCCAACGGGTCTGAGGCGGCGATGCTGGCAGCCCAGGTCGCGCCGATCGGTGCAAAAATCTGCACGATCAGAGCCATCAGGACTATGGGAAGAAATTTCTTCAGCCGCCGGCGCATCATAAAACCCATCCGTTGTCCAACTAATCACCAAGAGAGTCCGGAGTCGAGATTGCGTTCCCGGTTATGTTGCGGGTCGCCATGAAATTCCGCCACGCGGACGGTGTTGGCCGGCACGCCCGCCGCGCCGGTGGAGCCCGCCCTATCCTCTTATCCGACCGGCGGTTTTGGCGGCCGACATGCAACCGGCAGTGGTGAGTTCCCAATCATTTCGCAATTTGCTCGAATTTTGAACATTCGTTGCTGAAAATGGTGACAAGACGAAAAAGATGGTCTACCAGTGCTGCCTCAGGCCAGCCGCAAGGCTCAGGTCTGGTGGTCCAAGTCTCGGGAGGAGCCCGGCGCGCACAAGCAGCGTCACCCCATCAATCAAGATCAAATCCGAATTTTGGGGAAAACAGGGTCGACACAATTTTTGAGCAGGGCTTCCGCCCTGCTCTTTTTTTCGAGATCATCCCGAGAGATGATGATGCCGTCAGAAAATCCGATTCCGCGCAGTTTTGAACTTGCCGCGGCGCGCTGCGAGGATCTGACGCCTTTGGTCTATCGCCGGCTGTTCGAAAAGCACCCCGAGGCCGAGGGCATGTTTCGCAGCGAAGGCAGCGCGCCCGTCAAGGGCTCGATGCTGGCGCTGACGATCGAGGCGATGTTGGATTTCGCAGGCGAACGCAGCGGCCATTTTCGCCTGATCGAATGCGAGGTGTCGTCGCACGACGCCTATGGCACGCCGCGCGAACTGTTCGTCGCGTTCTTCGGCGTGATCGCCGATACGCTGCGCGAGGTTCTCGGAACAGAGTGGTCGCCGGAGCTTGATGTGGCGTGGCGAAAGCTGCTCGACGAGATCGAAGATATCGTCAAGCGGAGCGAAGCCTAAAAGGATTCCCGCTCCAGGAAGTTCGATCCGATATCGGCCTTCTTCTTGACTGGATCGTAGTCGCAATAGACGCTGTCGGCGACCAGCGTGTAGCTTGCGATGATGGTGTCCTTGCTTGGCTTGACCGAGTTCAAGCCGATCACCGCGGTTTGCTTGCCGCCATTCCATTTGAACGGCGTCGAACTCGGCGCCTTTTCGCAGGCCGCCACCGCGTCGGCAAACACCGCGCCTTCGACGAAGGCCTTTACCGTTCGCAGCTGCGTCAGGGTCTTCCAGTTCGCGTAGAACGCCCCCGCGAGGCCTGCGATGACCAGGACCAAAAGGGCGATGACGATCCTCTGAAAATTCATTGCCTGCTTCCCCCTCAAATCAACGCTCTAAAACGGCATCCCCATCAGCTTCGAGAGCCGCTCGATATTCAGATAGCCCTGATAATACGCCCACATCGCGATGGCATAAATCACCGCCGAGATGATCGTGGTCCAGATCAGCTTTGAGCCCATGCGGGTCAGGACCGGCGCGCCGGGATCGGTGCCGGGGGCGCCCTCGCCGTCCTCGTGCTGGCTGCGCACGCCGAACGGCAGCGTCAGGAACAGCACGATCCACCACATCACGAAGTAGATCGCAAACGCGGTGGAGATTGCATAAGCCATCTTGCGTCAGGCCTGTTCGATTTCGACGAGCGCGCCGGAAAAATCCTTCGGATGGAAGAACAACACCGGCTTGCCGTGGGCGCCGATCCTGGGCACGCCGTCGCCGAGCACGCGCGCGCCCTCCTTGATCAGGGTGTCGCGCGCGGCGATGATGTCGGGCACATCATAGCAGATGTGGTGGATGCCGCCGTCGGCATTGCGCTCGACGAATTTGGCGATCGGGGAAGCGTCGCCGAGCGGCTGGATGAATTCGATCTTGGTGTTGGGCAGGGTTACGAAAACCGTGATCACGCCGTGCTCCGGCAGCGGCACCGCTCCCGAGATTTCAGCACCGAACGCGCCGCCATAGATTTTGGCGGCCTTTTCCGCATCCTTGACCGCGATCGCGACATGATTGAGCCGGCCGAGCATGAAACTATCTCCCTTATATCTTGCGCGTGTTCTTGCCGCAAAACCGGCGGCCACTTTTGCGGAACACGCGCTAAACCGTCAGAACATGTACGACGCACAGCGGCTTCTTGCCCCAGTGCTCGTTGATGGTGGCACGGACCGCACGGCGCACCGATTCCGCCATCGCATCGGGATCGCGCCGCCGCGCCCGCGGCAGGCCCTCGACCGTCGAGACCACGGCGTCGAACACGATCTCGTCGATGACCTCGCCGGCGGCATTCTTCTCGGGGATGCCGACGAGATCAACCTCGGGATCGTCAACCAGTTCGCCCTTTTCGGTGATGGCGATGGCGACAAAGGCACAGCCGGCAAAGGCCAGCTTGCGCCGCTCCACCACCGCCCGCGACTTGGAGTCCTCCAGGATGGAGCCGTCCTTGTAGAGCCGCCCCGAAGGCAGTTCGTCGATGATGCCGGGATCGCCCGGTCCGAGCTTGACCAGATCGCCGTTGCGGCAAATCAGGACTTTTGGCACACCGGCCGCGCGCGCCAGCTTGGCGTGTTCCGACAGATGCAGCGCCTCGCCATGCACGGGAATCAGAAGCTGCGGCCGCACCCACGAAATCATGTCGCGCAGCTCGTCGCGGCGCGGATGGCCGGAGACGTGGACGAGATCGGTGCGGTCGGTGATGACCTCGATGCCCTGGCTGACCAGACCATTGATGATGGCGCCGACCGCCTTCTCGTTGCCGGGGATGGTGCGCGAGGAAAAGATCACGCTGTCGCCCCTGTTCAGCGTCACCTGCGGATGGTCGTCATTGGCGATCCGCGCCAGCGCCGCGCGCGGCTCGCCCTGGCTTCCCGTACAGAGCGCCAGCACCTTGTCGGGCGGAAAATGGCCGTAGAGGTCGGCCCCGCGAAAATTCTGCACGCCATCGAGATGGCCGGTCTCGCGGGCGACCTGCACCACGCGCTCCATGGCGCGGCCGACCACGACCACTTCACGATCGGCGGCTTTCGCGGCATCCGCCACCGCTTTCAGGCGAGCGACGTTGGAAGCAAAGGTGGTGACGGCGACCCGGCCCTTGGCGGCCTTCACCAGCTTCGTGATGGTGGCGGCGACCTCAGTCTCCGAGGGCGAGCGCCCATCCCGTACCGCGTTGGTGGAATCGCCGATCAGCGCCAGTACCCCGGCGTCGCCGAGCTCGCGCAGGCGCCGCTCGTCGGTAGGCAAGCCGATGATCGGCGTCGGATCGATCTTCCAGTCGCCGGTGTGCAGCACGGTGCCCGCAGAGGTGTGGATCGCCAGCGCATGCGATTCCGGAATCGAATGCGCGACCGGAATGAATTCGACATTGAACGGGCCGAGGTCGATGCGGCCGCCCGACGGCACCACGGTGACGGGAATCTTGGGCGCGTTGCGCTCGGCGGCACATTTGGCCTCGAACAGCGCGGCGCTGAACTTGGTCGCGTAAATCTTGCATTGCAGCTTCGGCCAGAGGTCTATAATGGCGCCGAAATGGTCTTCATGGGCGTGCGTCAGCACCAGGCCGACCAGATTCTTGCGCTCTTTTTCCAGGAAGCGGATGTCGGGCATGATCAAGTCGATGCCCGGCAGATGCTCCTCGTCGCCGAAGGAGACGCCGAGATCGACCGCGAGCCAGGCGCGCTGATGCCGGTTGCCGAGGCCATAGATCGACAGGTTCATGCCGATCTCGCCGACGCCGCCGAGCGGCGCAAAGGTCAATTCATCCGGCCGCGCCATCAGGCTGCTCCCACGGAGGCTGCTGAGCCAAAATATACCTCGCCTGCGGCGATCGGCATGCGCTTGCCTTCCTGTGTCCGGACGATCAGGCATCCGGTTTCATCGATGGTGTCGAAGGTGCCTTCGATCGTCTGGCCGCCGGTCTGGATCGCGACCCGCTCGCCAAGCCCCGCGGCGCGCGCCAGCCACAGGGTGCGGATTTCCGCAAAGCCGCGGCCATTGTCCCAGATGCCGCGGAATTCAACCCAGGCGTCCGACAGCGCTGAAAACAGCTCTTCGGCGCCGATATGGACGCCGAGCGCCGCCAGCGAGGTCGCTGGCGTCGGCGTGCCCTCGGGGGCGGCGATGACATTGGTGCCGATCCCGACCACGACCGCCAGGCGATCGCCCGCGACAGCTTCGGCCTCGAGCAGGATGCCGGACAGCTTTTGCCGTCCCGCCAGCACATCGTTCGGCCATTTCAGCGAGAATTTAAGCTGGTCCGATCCGCCCATCCGTAGCGCGGCCTCGATGCTGACCTTCTGCAGCGCGGTCTCCAGCGCCAGCCCGGCGGCAAAGCCGAGGGTCGCCGCGACCGCGGGCGATACGTCCACCACCTCGAGGATGCTGCTGGCGAGATTGCCGCGCGGCGCGATCCAGGCCCGCTGCCGCCGGCCGCGTCCCGCGGTCTGCTCGGAAGTGACGAACCACATCGGGCCCCGCTCGCCTTCGCGCGCGCGCGACATCGCTTCCGCGTTGGTCGAACCGATCTGGTCGAAGGCGGCTAAATGGTAACCCGCCGATTGGGCTCGAGAACCGAGCGAAAAGGCCATCTAAAAAAGCGATTTGGCTGCGGCCGTCGCCACGCTGACAAGCGGCCCCGGATAGGCGAAGAAGAAGATGTTGAAGAGACCCGCAACCGCCAGCACCGTGCGCAGCTCGATGCGCATCGGATCGAGTGCGGGCAGCGGCTCCTCGAAATACATCACCTTGATGATGCTGAGATAGTAATAGGCGCCAACCACGGAGGTCAGGACGCCGATGACGGCGAGCGTGAACAGGCCCGCCTTGATCGCGGCGACGAAGACGTACCATTTGGCGAAGAAGCCGGCGAGCGGCGGCACGCCGGCGAGCGAAAACAGCAGCATCGCAAAGAAGAAGGCTAGCAGCGGATTGGTGCGCGAGAGGCCTGCGAAATCGCTGATCTGCTCGACCGCCTGGCCGTTGCGCTTCATGGTCAGGATGACCGCGAACGTGCCGAGCGTCATCGCGACATAGATCGCGATATAGACCAGCACGCCCTGCGCGCCCTCGACGGTGCCGGAGGCGAGCCCGACCAGCGCAAAACCCATATGGCCGATCGAGGAATAGGCCATCAGGCGCTTGATGTTCGTCTGCCCGATCGCCGCGAACGATCCCAGCGCCATCGAGGCGATGGCCACGAACACGATGATCTGCTGCCACTGCGGAACGATGCCGGGGAATGCCGTCAGCGTGACGCGGGTGAACACCGCAAGGGCCGCGACCTTTGGCGCGGAAGCAAAGAACGCGGTGACCGGTGTGGGCGCGCCCTCATAGACGTCGGGCGTCCACATGTGGAACGGCACCGCCGAGACCTTGAAACAAAGCCCGGCCAGCAGAAACACGATGCCGAACACGATCCCGACGTCGCCGGTCTTCGCCACGGCCGCAATGCCGGCAAAACTGACGGTGCCGGTAAAGCCGTAGATCAGCGAAGCGCCGTACAGCAGCATGCCCGACGACAGCGCGCCGAGGACGAAATATTTCAGGCCGGCCTCGGTGGACTTGGCGTTGTCGCGGTTGCTGGCGGCGACCACGTAGAGCGCAAGGCTCATCAGCTCCAGGCCGAGATAGAGCATGATCAGGTCGCCGGCCGAGATCAGCACCATCATGCCGAGCGTCGAGAGCACGACCAGGATCGAATATTCGAAGAGGCGCCGCGACGGATCGGACAGGAATTCTGCGGAGAGGATCAGCGTCGCCGCCGAGCCGATCAGCGCCAGGACCTTCAGGAAGCGGGCGAAATCGTCGACGATGAAACTGCCGCTGAAGGTCGTGAGCTTGCCGGCCGGCAACAGCAATTCCAATGCGCCGGTCGCGACCAAGAGGCATACCGCCAGCGTGGTGACGAGCCTTGTCGTCCCCTGCCCGCGATAGGCACCGATCATCAACAGCGCCATGGCGCCGACCGCGAGCACGAGCTCGGGCAGCACCGGCTGCAACTGATAACCTGCACTCGAAAAGCTCATGGCGACGCCTTATTGCACGACCAGCGCGGCTGCCTTCACGGCAGTCACGGCGGTGTTGTAATTGTTTACCAGTTGCTGAACCGAGGCCGCCGACATGTCGAGCACCGGCTTCGGATAGACGCCGAACAGGATGGTGAGCGCCACCAGCGGGAACAGCGTCAGGCTTTCGCGGAATGTCAGATCCTTGATGCTCGCCAGCGACGGTTTGGTCAGCGCTCCGAACACCACCTTGCGGTAGAGCCAGAGCGCATAGGCCGCCGACAGAATCACGCCTGTTGTGGCGAAGGTGGCGGTCGGGATCGAGACCTTGAAGGTGCCGATCAGCGTCATGAATTCGCCGACGAAGCCGGATGTGCCCGGCAATCCGACATTGGCCATGGTGAAGACCATGAACACCAGCGCGTAGAGCGGCATCCGGTTGACCAAGCCGCCATAGGCGGTGATCTCGCGGGTATGCATGCGGTCGTAGACGATGCCGACGCAAAGGAACAGCGCGCCCGAGACGATGCCGTGCGACACCATCTGGAACACGCCGCCGGCCACGCCCTGTGTGGTGCCGGCGAAGATGCCCATGGTGACGAATCCCATATGGGCGACCGACGAATAGGCGATCAGCTTCTTGATGTCTTCCTGCATCAAGGCCACCAGCGAGGTGTAGATGATGGCAATCACCGACAGCGAGAAGATCAGCGGCGCGAAGTCGTGCGAGGCCAGCGGGAACATCGGCAGCGAGAAGCGCAGGAAGCCGTAGCCGCCCATCTTCAGCAGGATCGCGGCCAGGATCACCGAGCCCGCGGTCGGTGCTTCCACGTGCGCGTCCGGCAGCCAGGTGTGCACCGGCCACATCGGCATCTTCACCGCAAAGGAGGCAAAGAACGCCAGCCAAGCCCAGGTCTGCAGGGAACGCGGCACCGCGGTGTGCATCAGCGTCGGAATGTCGGTGGTGCCGGCGTTCCAATACAGCGCCATAATCGCCAGCAGCATCAGGACCGAGCCGAGCAGCGTGTACAGGAAGAACTTGAAGGACGCATAGACCCGGCGCGGACCGCCCCACACCCCGATGATCAGGAACATCGGGATCAGGCCGCCCTCGAAGAACAGGTAGAACAGCATCAGGTCGAGCGCGGAGAAAGTGCCGACCATCAGCGTTTCCAGCAGCAGGAACGCCATCATGTATTCGCGCACCCGCATCGTGACCGATTTCCAGCTCGCGATGATACAGAACGGCATCAAGGCGGTGGTCAGGATCACGAACGGCAGCGAAATGCCGTCGACGCCCATGTGGTAGGTGATGCCGCTCGCCACCCACGACGCCTTCTCGACGAACTGGAAGTCCGGCTGCGCCGGATCGAAGCGCCAGACCAAAATCAGCGAGACCGCAAACGTGACCAGCGTGGTCCACAGCGCGATCCAGCGCGAGTTGCGCTTCGCTGCTTCATCTTCGCCGCGGCTGAGATAGATCACCAGCGCGCCGAGGACCGGCAGGAAGGTGACGACGGAAAGAATGGGCCAGGTTGTCATCACTGGCCTCCCAAGCCGAACATGAACCAGGTGATTAATCCGGCGACCCCGATCAGCATCGCAAAGGCGTAGTGATAGAGATAGCCGGTCTGGATCTTCACGACGTTGCGGGTGATGTCGAGCACCCGCGCCGATACGCCGTCGGGACCGAAGCCGTCGATGATGTAACCATCGCCCTTCTTCCACAGGAAGCGGCCGATCCGCTTGGCCGGACCCACGAAGATGAAGTCATACAGCTCGTCGAAATACCATTTGTTGAGCAGGAACTGGTAGAGCATCGGGTGCTGGCGAGCGAGCTCGACCGGCAAATACGGCCGGCTGATATAGAAGATGTAGGAGATCACCGCACCCAGCGCCATCATGACGGTTGGCAGCGGCACGAGCCAGCGCGGCATATTCTCCATGTCTTCCAGAATGTGCGGGTTCATCTTCACGGACTCGCGGAAGAATTCCTCGACGCCATGGCCGGCGAACAATTCCTTGAACGGGAGGCCAGCCAGGATCGACCCCGCCGCCAGGACGCCGATCGGGATCAGCATCCACAGCGGGCTCTCATGCGCCGCCTCGTAGTGCTCGGGATCGTGCGGCTCGCCGAAGAAGGTCTTGAAGATCAAACGCCACGAATAGAACGAGGTGAGGCCCGCCGCCCCGACCGTCAGCAGATAGGCATAGGTCGCGAACGGATTATGCGCCGCATAGGCGGATTCGATGATCGCATCCTTGGAGAAGTAGCCCGCAAACAACGGAAAGCCGGTCAGCGCCAGTGTGCCGATGCACATCACCGCGAAGGTGTAGGGAATCTTGCGCCACAGCCCACCCATATTGCGGATGTCCTGTTCGTGATGCATCGCGTAGATCACCGAGCCTGACCCTAAGAACAGCAGCGCCTTGAAGAAGGCGTGCGTGAACAGGTGGAACATGCCGACCGAATAGGCCCCTGCCCCCATCGCCACGAACATGTAACCGAGCTGCGAACAGGTCGAGTAGGCGACGATGCGCTTGATATCGTTCTGCACGAGGCCCACGGTCGCGGCAAAGAACGCGGTGGTGGCGCCGAAGAACATCACCACGGCCTGCGCATTGGGTGCGAGTTCAAACAGCGGCGACAACCGCGCCACCATGAACACGCCGGCGGTCACCATGGTCGCGGCGTGGATCAGCGCCGAGACCGGGGTTGGGCCTTCCATCGCGTCCGGCAACCAGGTGTGCAGCAGGAACTGGGCCGATTTGCCCATGGCGCCCATGAACAGCAACAGGCAGGTCAGCGTCAGCGCGTCGGCGTGCCAGCCGAAGAAATCGATGGTCTTGCCGGTCAGCCCCGGCGCGCCCGCAAAAATCGTCTCGAAATCGATGGAGCCGATCAGCATGAAGATCGTGAAAATGCCGAGCAGAAATCCGAAATCGCCGACGCGGTTGACCACGAAAGCCTTGATCGCCGCCGCATTCGCCGAGGGCTTCTGATACCAGAAGCCGATCAGCAGGTAGCTCATGAGGCCGACGCCTTCCCAGCCGAAAAACAGCTGCACCAGATTATCCGCAGTCACCAGCATCAGCATCGCGAAGGTGAACAGCGACAGATAACTGAAGAAGCGCGGCCGGTAGGGATCCTCGTCCATGTAGCCGATCGAATAGAGATGCACGAGCGACGAAATGGTATTGACCACCACCAGCATGACGGCGGTCAGCGTATCGACCCGCAGCGACCAGGCGACCTGCAAATCGCCTGAACTGATCCACGGGAACAGCGCGATTCGAGCGTCGTGGTGCATGAAGCCGACATCGACCAGCGTGACCCATGACAGACCCGCCGCCACCAGCAGCAGGCCCGTGGTGATCAGTTCGGCCGCGCGCGAGCCCGCCGCCGCCGGCTCGGCGACGTGGTGGTCGTCGTGGCCGTGATCGTCTTCGCCATGATCGTCATGGGCCGCCGACGCATGGGCGTCAGCGCCATGCGCGCCGTCGTGATGCTCGACCCTATCCCCGCCCGGATTGCGCGCATGCGCGCCGAAGATCGAGATCAGCGCCGCGAGAATGGCGCCGAGCAGCGGCAGGAAAACAATTGCCTGAACCATAGCGCTGCCTAGCCCTTCATCAGATTGACGTCTTCAACCGCGATCGAACCGCGGTTGCGGTAATACACCACCAGAACCGCCAGACCGATCGCCGCTTCAGCCGCGGCCACCGTCAGCACCAGCAGCGCGAAGACCTGACCAACGATGTCGCCGAGGAAGGTCGAGAACGCCACCAGATTGATGTTTACGGCGAGCAGGATCAGTTCGATCGACATCAGGATGACGATGATGTTCTTGCGGTTGAGGAAGATGCCGAGGATGCCGAGCGTGAACAGGATCGCGCCGACCGACAGATAGTGTCCGAGACCGATCGTCATTGCACCCACTCCGCCGCATCCGCGTCCTGCAGGCCCTGGCCCGAGGCCACCTTGCGCACGCTCATCGCCAGTTCGGGCGTCCGCGCGTTCTGCACGTTGATGTCCTGCCGCTTGACGTTCGCCTTGTGGCGCAGCGTCAGCACGATGGCGCCGATCATCGCGACCAGCAGCACCATGCCCGCGATCTGGAAGTAATGGATGTACTTCGTATAGAGCACGAGGCCGAGCGCCTCGGTGTTGCTGACATTGGTCGGGATCGCCGCCGTGATCGATTTGGCGGTGCCGGGATTGATCACCCAGCTGCCGCCGACCAGCAGCAATTCGGCAAGGAAGATCGCGGCGATCACGAGACCAATCGGCAGATATTCCAGAAAGCCCGAGCGCAGTTCGGTGAAATCGACATCCAGCATCATGATCACGAACAGGAACAGCGTCGCGACCGCGCCGACATAGACGATCACCAGGATCATCGCCAGGAACTCGGCGCCCATCAGGATGAACAGGCCGGAGGCGTTGACGAAGGCCAGGATCAAAAACAGCACGGAGTGCACGGGATTGCGCGACACAATCACCATCACGGCCGACGCCACACAGACGCCGGCAAACAGATAGAAGAACAGCGCGGGAAAGATCATGTCGTCCCCTTACCGGTACGGCGCGTCGAGTTCGATAGATTTCGCAAGCTCACGCTCCCAGCGGTCGCCGTTGGCGAGCAGTTTCGCCTTGTCATAGTAGAGTTCCTCGCGGGTCTCGGTCGCGAATTCGAAATTCGGTCCCTCGACGATAGCGTCGACCGGGCAGGCTTCCTGGCACAGGCCGCAATAGATGCATTTCACCATGTCGATGTCGTAGCGAACGGTGCGGCGGGTGCCGTCGTTGCGGCGCGGACCGGCCTCGATGGTAATCGCCTGGGCCGGGCAGATCGCCTCGCACAGCTTGCAGGCGATGCAGCGCTCTTCGCCGTTCGGATAGCGGCGCAGCGCGTGCTCGCCGCGGAAGCGCGGCGAGATCGGCCCCTTCTCGAAGGGATAGTTCAGCGTCGGCTTCGGCTTGAAGAAATAGCGCATGGCGAGGATGAACGCCGACACGAATTCGGACAGCAGCAGCGAGCGGGCGGTTGCGTTGATATTGACACTCATGGCGACCTCACTTCGGCGCGATGCCGGCGAATTGCAGCACGCCGGCCACAATCACCACCATCGCAAGCGACATCGGCAGGAACACCTTCCAGCCGAGCCGCATCAGTTGATCGTAGCGGTAGCGCGGCACGATCGCCTTCGCCATCGCAAACATGAAGAACATGAAGAACACCTTCAGCACGAACCAGATGATTCCGGGCACCCAGGTGAACGGGGGCAGCGCGACCGGCGGCAGCCAGCCGCCGAGGAACATGATCGTCGCGAGCGCGCACATCGTGGTGATCGCGACATATTCGCCGAGCATGAACAGCAAATACGGCGTCGAGCCGTATTCGGTCATGAAGCCCGCAACCAGTTCGGATTCGGCTTCGACGAGGTCGAACGGCGGCCGGTTGGTTTCCGCCAGCGCCGAGACGTAGAACACCACGAACATCGGGAACAGCGGCCACACATACCAGTTCAGGATGGTCAGCTGCGGCAGGCCGATCAGGCTGCCGAACCCATGCGTATTCTGCGCCTCGACCACGCTCGAAAGGTTGAGCGAGCCCGCGCACAAGAGCACCGTGATGATCACAAAACCGATCGAGACTTCGTAGGACACCATCTGCGCCGCGGAGCGAAGGGCGGCCAGGAACGGATATTTCGAGTTCGATGACCAGCCGGCCATGATGATGCCGTAGATCGACAGCGACGAGATCGCGAAGATGTAGAGCACGCCGACATTGATGTCAGCGATCACCCAGCCGAGACTCATCGGGATCACGGCCCAGGCCGCCAGCGCCAGCACACACGAGACCAGCGGCGCCAGCAGGAACACGCCCTTGTTGGAGCCGGAGGGAATGACGGGTTCCTTCAGCACGAACTTCAAGAGGTCGGCGAAGGATTGCAGCAGGCCCCAGGGACCGACGACGTTGGGGCCGCGACGGATTTGTACCGCCGCCCAGATCTTGCGGTCGGCGAGCAGGATGTAGGCGATCGCGATCAGGAGCAGCACGAGCAGCAGCAGGCTCTGCGCGACCATGATGATCAGCGGCCAGAGAAAGCCGGTCCAGAACGAGCTTGCGAAGAATTCAGCCATCAGGTCACGCTCACTCCGCTGCCGTCAGCATTTGCCCGGACGCCAGCCGGGAACATTCCGCCATCACCGCCGATGCGCGCGCGATCGGGTTGGTCAGGTAAAAATCCTCGATCCGTGTCTTGAACGGCGTCTTGTCGAGGCTGCCGCCCTTGGCCGCCAGCGCCTTGATATCTTCGGGCTTGCCGGCCTCGATCTGGTCGATCCGCATCAGGTGCGGCGCAGTCTTGGAGATCGCCTGGCGCACCGCCTGCAGCGAGTCGTATGGCAGCTTCTTGCCGAGCACGTCCGACAGCGCGCGGACGATCGCCCAGTCCTCGCGGGCCTCGCCGGGCGGGAACGCGGCGCGGCTGGCGATCTGTGCCCTGCCCTCGGTGTTGACGTAGATGCCGGACTTTTCGGTATAGGCCGCGCCCGGCAGGATCACATCGGCGCGATGCGCGCCGCGATCGCCATGGGTACCGATATAAACGACGAAGGTACCATCGGGTGCCTTGATGTCGTCGGCGCCGAGCAGGAACAGCACATCGAGCATACCGAACGTGGTCATCTGCGCCGCGTTCAGGCCGCCCGCCCCGGCGGCAAAGCCGATATCGAGCGCGCCCGCGCGTGAAGCCGTATCCTGCAGCACCGCAAAGCCGTTCCAGCCGTCTTTGAGCGCGCCAAAATCGACGGCGAGTTTTGCCGCGAGCGCCAGCACCGCCGCACCGTCGTGCCGCCCGTAGGCGCCGGCGCCGACGAGGACGATCGGATGCTTTGCGTTCTTGAGCACGTCCGCGTAGGCGTTCTTGCCGGCCGCGAGCTCGCCGAGCGAATCCGTGCCCGCGCCGAGATAGGTGTAATCATAGGTGAGGTCGGCCTTGGCGCCGATCACGCCGATCTTGAGCTGACCCGTGCGCCAGCGCTTGCGGATCCTCGCGTTGAGAACGGCGGCTTCCTTGCGCGGGTTCGAGCCCACGATCAGGAGCGCATCGGCCTGATCGATGCCGGCGATGGTCGGATTGAAGATGTAGGACGCGCGGCCGGCTTTGGCGTCGAAGGCGTCGGCGCCCTGCACAGCGAGGTTGGACGAGCCGTATTTCGCCAGCAGATCCTTCAGCGCGAACATCTCCTCCACCGCGGCGAGATCGCCAGCCATGGCCCCCAATCGCTTGCCGTCAGTGCGCGCGGCCTTGGCCGCGATCGCGGCAAAGGCTTCGGACCACGACGCGGCGCGGAGCTGGCCGTTCTCGCGGATATAGGGGCGGTCGAGCCGCTGGGTGCGCAGGCCGTCAACGACGTGGCGGGTCTTGTCGGAAATCCACTCCTCGTTCACCGCTTCGTTGATACGCGGCAGGATGCGCATCACCTCGCGGCCGCGGGTATCGACCCGGATTGCCGAGCCGACGCCGTCCATGACGTCGATCGATTGGGTCTTGCCGAGCTCCCAGGGCCGCGCCGCGAACGCGTAGGGTTTCGAGGTCAGCGCACCGACCGGGCAGATGTCGACGAGATTGCCTTGCAGTTCCGAGGTCAGCGCCGATTCCAGATAGGTCGTGATCTCCATGTCCTCGCCGCGGCCGGTCGCGCCCATTTCCGGCGCGCCGCAGACTTCGGCGGAGAAGCGGACGCAGCGCGTGCACTGGATGCAGCGGTTCATCGAGGTCTTGACCAGCGCGCCCAGATATTTGTCTTCGACCGCGCGCTTGTTCTCGGCAAAGCGGCTGGTGTCGACGCCGTAGCCCATCGCCTGGTCCTGCAGGTCGCACTCGCCGCCCTGGTCGCAGATCGGGCAGTCCAGCGGATGGTTGATCAGCAAAAATTCCATCACGCCTTCGCGCGCCTTCTTCACCATAGGCGAACGCGTCGAGATTTCCGGCGGCTCGCCCTTGGGACCGGGACGGCAGTCGCGCACGGCCCAGGCGCAGCTTGCGACCGGCTTCGGGCCGCCCTTCACTTCAACCAGGCACATCCGGCAATTGCCGGCGATCGACAGCCGCTCGTGGTAGCAGAAGCGCGGGATTTCGGCGCCGGCAGCCTCGCAGGCCTGCAGCAGCGTGTACTCCGGCGGCACATCGATTTCTTTGCCATCGACGATGAGTTTGGTCATTGCGGTCAAGTCTTTCCCAGCTTGCAATCTGGTGGAGTAACGCTGGCGGTCTTCATCGACGTCCTCACCCATTGCTGGATTTCGGCGCCGTAGGTCGCGAGATAAGCGGGCTGCGCCCGGTTCTTCTCGCAGAGGAACGGCAGATGCGGCTTCAGGTCGTAATCGCACGAGGCCTGCCATTCGCGCTTGTCGGCGAAAGCTGCAATAGTCTCCTCGCAGGCATACAGGAAATACGAGACGAAGCTCTCGTATTGAACCCGCTCGTCGCGGCTGCCGGCCTTGATCGTATCGTAGTCCGGAGCCGAGAATTTCGGATTCTTGAAGGCGAGGTCGGTATAGCCCAGAAACGCAGCCCTCGCGCTGGCGGCGCGGTTGTTGGAGCGGATCTCGTTGATCTGGAACAGGATCGCAACAAAGCCGAGCAGCGCCACAGTCGCCTGCGCCATCTGCGCCAGCGTCCCGTATCTCTGCCACCAGGAAATGCTCGGTTGCGACATCGGTTTCATCATCTCAGTGCGGCAAGTCTGACAATTCGAGACGCTTTTCGATCCGTTCCATGGGGTGCTCCAGACGATCCAGCCTCCGGTTGACACCGGCCAAGCCTTCTTCGACGCCAGTGACACGGACCTTCAAGTCCTGCAGGTCGTCTGCCATCCGCTCGGTGCGCTGATCGATCTTGCGCAACATTGCCAGCACGATGCTGTCCGGTTGATCTGTCATCGCCCTACTCCGCCGCGACCATGTTGACGGGATCACGGACGCCGACATCGTCGATGTCGGCCTTGTGCGAATACTGATCGATGCGCGCCTCGATCTCGTGACGGAAATGCGCGATCAGGCCCTGGATCGGCCACGCTGCGGCGTCGCCGAGCGCGCAGATGGTGTGGCCCTCGACCTGCTTTGTGACCTCCAGCAGCATGTCGATCTCGCGCTTGTGGGCGCGGCCATCGGCCATGCGGGTCAACACCCGCCACATCCAGCCCGTGCCTTCGCGGCACGGCGTGCACTGGCCGCAGCTCTCATGCTTGTAGAAATAGGAAATCCGCGCGATCGCCCGGATCAAATCGGTCGATTTGTCCATCACGATCACGGCGGCGGTGCCGAGGCCGGAACGCAGCTTGCCGAGGCTGTCGAAATCCATCGGGGTATCGATGATCTGTTCGGCCGGCACCATGCGCACCGAGGAGCCGCCGGGGATCACGGCCTTGAGGTTGTCCCAGCCGCCGCGGATGCCGCCGCAATGGCGCTCGATCAATTCGCGGAACGGAATCCCCATCGCCTCTTCGACGTTGCAGGGCCGCTCGACATGACCGGAAATGCAAAACAGCTTGGTGCCGACATTGTTGGGCCGGCCGATGGCCGCGAACCATGCCGCACCACGGCGCAGGATGTCGGGCGCCGCCGCGATGGATTCGACGTTGTTGACGGTGGTCGGGCAGCCATAGAGGCCGACATTGGCCGGGAATGGCGGCTTCAGCCGCGGCTGGCCCTTCTTGCCTTCGAGGCTTTCCAGGAGCGCGGTCTCTTCGCCGCAGATATAGGCGCCGGCGCCATGCGCGACGTAGAGATCGAACGGCCAGCCGTTGATATTGTCCTTGCCGATCAGCTTTGCCTCGTAGGCCTGATCGACCGCGGCCTGCAAGTGCTCGCGCTCGCGGATGAACTCGCCGCGGACATAGATGTAGCAGGCATGCGCGCCCATCGCGAAGCTCGCGAGCAGGCAACCCTCGACCAGCAAATGCGGATCGTGCCGCATGATCTCGCGGTCCTTGCAGGTTCCGGGCTCGGACTCGTCGGCATTGACGACGAGGTAGCTCGGGCGGCCGTCGGTGGATTCCTTCGGCATGAACGACCATTTCAGCCCGGTCGGAAAACCCGCCCCGCCGCGGCCGCGCAGCCCCGAGGCTTTCATCTCGTTGATGATCCAGTCGCGGCCCTTGTCGATAATCGCCTTGGTGCCGTCCCAGGCGCCGCGGCGGCGCGCGCCCTCCAGCCCCCAGTCGTGGAAGCCGTAGAGATTCCTAAAGATGCGGTCCTTGTCGTCGAGCATGACCAAAACTTCCCGGGATCAGCGATTGGACTGCGAGTAAGCGAGACCGGCGGCGCATCCGCCCAGGGTCAGCGCCCACAACAAACTGGATTCAAGCGATGCATGCAGCACGTAGCGCTGCAGCAAAAAGATGAACGCCGCGGCGGCCACGGTGTGGAGTGCGATGTAGCGCCAGTTCTTCATCGCGCTGGCCCTCCCCGGCCCGTCCGCCTGCACTGTGACACGCCTCATGTGGTCTCCTTCAGCGTGGTCGGCCCGCCCACCGGCGCCGAGAACTGACGGTCGACCTGTGGCCCCGGCTTCGGCGGATTGCCGGACGCAAAACCATCCAGCACCTTGCCAAAGCTTTCCTTGGTCAGATCCTCGTAGGTATCCTTCCAGATCAGCACCATCGGCGCGTTCACGCAGGCGCCAAGGCACTCGACCTCTTCCCAGCTGAAATTGCCGTCCTTCGAAAGTTCGAAAGGCTCGTGATTGATGCGGTGCCGACACACCTCGATCAGGTCGCCGGCGCCGCGCAGCCGGCAAGGCGTGGTGCCGCAGACCTGCACATGAGCCTTCTTGCCGACCGGCTGCAGCTGAAACATCGTGTAAAAGGTCGCGATCTCGAGCACGCGAATATAGGGCATATCGAGCAGATCGGCGACGGCGCGGATCGCCGCTTCCGAAACCCAGCCCTCATGCTGCTCCTGGACCCGCCACAGGATCGCGATCACCGCCGAGGCCTGGCGTCCGGCCGGGTATTTTTCGATCTGCGCTTTCGCCCACGCCAAATTCTCGTCCGAAAACGTGAAGCTGGCGGGCTGCAATTCCTTCGGGGCAAGGCGGCGGACGGACATCGTTCAGTCTCTCATTGCGCACGGCGCGCGGTGTTCGCATTCAGCGCATTGATCCGGTTGAGCCAGAATGCGCTTGCGGTGCCGAACACGTTGTAGCCGACGTGGGATGAAACCTTGATGCGATCGAGGATCGAGAGGTCGCTCACGGCTTCAAGGCGATTGCTGCGCGGATCGTACACGATCAGCTTCAGCGGGGTCTGTTCGAGGATGTAGCGCGATACGGTATGCTGCGGGTCATTGCCGTGCTCTTCGCACAGGATGACGCTGTCGCCCTGCAGCAGGCGCGCACCGCCCTTCATGGCCTCGATCTCGACGCCTTCGACGTCGAGCTTGATCAGGAATTTTCCGCCGACCGCTATCTTGCCGTCGTCCAGCAGATTATCGAGCGCGATAACCGGCACTTCCTCGCCGCCCGCGGCGTCGCCAGCGATCGATAGAGCCTCATGCTTGGTGCCGGACAGCCGCGCGGTGCCACGCGCTACGCCGATCGCGCACTTCATGACTTCGAAGCGATTGCCGTTGATTTTGGCGTTGTTCGCGAGCTTGGCAAAATTCTGTGACGACGGCTCGATCGCGATCGCCTTGTGCGAACCGTAGGGCGCGCTCGACACCAATACCGACCAGTAGCCGTAATTGGCGCCGCAATCGAGCAGCGTGTAGTCGACATCGGCGGAATCCTGGAACAGCAATTCCAGTTCGTTTTCATAGCAGAAGGTGCGGTTGAGCAGCTTGCTCCAGTAACCATCGCCATAGGGAAACGCGAAGCTCGCGTCCGAATTGAGCTTGATGTCGATATCGCGCTCGGGCAGCGTCCTGCGCAACAGATTGGCGCAAATGTTGTAGCCGCGATGCGAAAAATGCGACGCGATCTTCGAGCCGGTCGACAACGCCAGCGCAGCCGTCCGCTCCCACAGGTTGGCTCCCTCAAGAACCCCTGAAGCGCGATCGAACTGGATGGGCGCCTGCGCCATCACCGGTCGACCTCTCCGAACACGATGTCGAGCGAGCCGAGAATGGCGGAGACGTCGGCCAGGAGATGGCCGCGGCAGATGTGATCCATCGCCTGCAAATGCGCAAAGCCCGGCGCCCGGATCTTGCACTTGTAGGGCTTGTTGGAGCCGTCGGCGACCAGATAGACGCCGAACTCGCCCTTCGGCGCCTCGACCGCGGCGTAGACCTCGCCGGCCGGCACGTGGACGCCTTCGGTATAGAGCTTGAAGTGATGGATCAGCGCTTCCATCGAGCGCTTCATCTCGCTACGGCGCGGCGGCGCGATCTTGTTGTCCTCGACGACGACCGGGCCCTGGCCATCCGGAGCGCGCAGCTTGGCGATGCACTGCTTCATGATGCGAACCGACTGGCGCATCTCTTCCATCCGGATGCAGTAGCGGTCGTAGCAATCGCCGTTCTTGCCGATCGGAATGTCGAAATCCATCTCGGCGTAGCATTCGTAAGGCTGCGCCTTGCGCAGATCCCAGGCAGCACCCGAGCCGCGCACCATCACGCCGGAGAAGCCCCACTCCCAGGCCTGCTTCAGCGAGACCACGCCGATGTCGACGTTGCGCTGCTTGAAGATGCGGTTTCCCGTGAGCAGGGTTTCGAGATCGGCGACGACCTGCAGAAACGGGTCGCACCAGGCATCGATATCGTCGATCAGCTTCGGCGGCAGGTCCTGATGCACGCCGCCGAGGCGGAAATAGGCCGCGTGCATTCGCGAGCCCGAGGCGCGCTCGTAGAACACCATCAGCTTTTCGCGCTCTTCAAAGCCCCACAAAGGCGGGGTCAGCGCGCCGACGTCCATCGCCTGCGTGGTGACGTTGAGCAGGTGCGACAGGATGCGGCCGATCTCGCAGTAGAGCACGCGGATCAGCTGGCCGCGCCGCGGCACGGTAATGTCGAGCAGCTTTTCGGCCGCGAGACAGAACGCGTGCTCCTGGTTCATCGGCGCGACGTAGTCGAGCCGATCGAAATACGGGATCGCCTGCAGATAGGTTTTCTGCTCGATCAGCTTTTCGGTGCCGCGATGAAGCAAGCCGATATGCGGATCGACGCGCGCGACCACTTCGCCGTCCAATTCGAGCACGAGACGCAAAACGCCGTGCGCCGCCGGATGCTGCGGTCCGAAATTGATGGTGAAATTACGGAGGTTCTGCTCGTTCATGGTCAGGCCTTCGGTCCCGCCTTCTCATCGCCGGGCAACGGATAGTCCGCGCCTTCCCAGGGCGAGAGAAAATCGAATTTGCGGAATTCCTGGTTGAGCCGGACCGGCTCGTAGAGCACCCGCTTCTCCTGGTCGTCGTAGCGGACCTCGACGAAGCCGGTGAGCGGAAAGTCCTTGCGCAGCGGATGGCCGTCAAAGCCGTAATCGGTCAGCAGCCGCCGCATGTCCGGATGGCCGGTGAAGATCACGCCATAGAGGTCATAGCACTCGCGCTCGAACCAGTCGGCGCCGGGAAACTCGCCGATGATCGACGGTACCTGCGTGGTCTCGTCGGCTTCCGCGCGGAGGCGGATGCGCTCGTTCAGCGTCGGTGACAGGAAGTGGTAGATGACGTCGAAGCGTTTTTCGCGCCCGGGATAATCCACCGCGGTGACGTCGATGATGCTGACGAAACGGCAGCCGGGATCGTCGCGCAGGAACTTGACGACCTCGACGATCCTGGTCGCATCCACGGTGACCGTGAGCTGATTGAACGCGACCGAGTGCGCACTCGCAGCGCCCGGAAGCGCGCTAACGATCGTCTGCCCCAAGGCGTCGAGCTTGCCGTTGTCCATTACCTAAAACCTTAGCGTTCGATGGTGCCGGTGCGCCGGATCTTCTTCTGCAACAGCAAAACGCCGTAGAGCAGCGCTTCCGCCGTCGGCGGGCAGCCGGGCACGTAGATGTCGATCGGCACGATGCGGTCGCAGCCGCGCACCACCGAGTAGGAATAGTGATAGTAGCCGCCGCCATTGGCGCATGACCCCATCGAGATCACGTAGCGCGGCTCCGGCATCTGGTCGTAGACCTTGCGCAAGGCCGGCGCCATCTTGTTGGTCAGCGTGCCCGCGACGATCATCACGTCGGACTGCCGCGGCGAAGCGCGCGGCGCGAAACCGAAGCGCTCGACGTCATAGCGCGGCATCGACACCTGCATCATCTCGACCGCGCAGCAGGCCAGACCGAAGGTCATCCACATCAGCGAGCCGGTGCGCGCCCAGGTGATCAGATCGTCGGTCGCGGCGACGAAGAAGCCCTTGTCGGAGAGTTCGTGATTGACCTCGAGGAAGTACGGATCGGTAGCGCCGACCGGCTTGCCGGTGGAGGGATCCAAAATGCCGGTCGCTGCCGGTGCGATCACCGGAGACGTTCCCTGCGCGGTGGCTGCGGGGCTCAATCCCATTCGAGCGCGCCTTTCTTCCATTCATAGGCAAAGCCGACGGTGAGGACGGCGAGGAAAACGATCATCGACCAGAAGCCGGTGGCGCCGAGCTTTCCGAACGCGACCGCCCACGGGAACAGGAACGCCACTTCGAGGTCGAAGATGATGAAGAGGATCGCCACCAGATAGAAGCGGACGTCGAACTTCATACGGGCGTCGTCAAAAGCGTTGAATCCGCATTCATAGGCGGAGAGCTTTTCCGGATCCGGCTGCTGGAACGCGACGAGGAACGGGGCAATCAGGAGCGCCAGACCGATCAGGCTTGCGACGCCGATAAACACCACAAGTGGAAGATAATTCTGCAGGATGCCGGTCATCGGCGGGGCCTTTTCCTGCGGTTTCGGAGCGCCGCAGATTCGTTGATTGGAATTATTCTTGAGGCTTAGCGCAGCGCAACAGAGGGCGCAAGACAAGCTATTTTGACGGTCTGCCCGCCGTTCCCGCACCGGGATAACCCGAAAAAGCGGGCGCGTTCCGGCCTCCACAAACCAACGCATTGCCGGCCATTAGGTGCCCGGATTCCGGGCGGCCGTCAGTTCAAATCTTTCTCCGCGGCGAGCATTTGGGCAGCCCTCTCGGTCAGGCGATCGATATGCCCGAGCAGCAAATCCAGATCGTCCTGGCTCAATTGTTCCAGCAGGCGCCGGTTGCGCTCCTGGGCACCCGTCACGATCGCGTCATGCGCGGCGAGACCTGCCTTGGTCAGGCAAACCAGGGTCTCCCGGTTATCCTTCGGGTTGACCGCCTTGGCGACCAGCCTCCGCGACACCAGTCCAGCCAGCGCCCGGCTGATCTGCCCCTTGTCCATGCCGACGGCTTCCGCCAGCCGGACCACGCTCATCGGCGGATGGCGCCCGAGCGAGGCGACCAGGCCGAATTCCACCGACGAAAGACCGGCAAGGCGCTTGTAGCGCAGGATCGCGCCGCGCTTGAGCAGGTTGGCGAGCACCATCAGCCGCGACGACACCATCGCCGTGATCGGCGCCAATTCCGCGTCGCCGGCGGCGACCGGCCGAGGCGGGTCCGCTCTCTTCGGTTTCTGGCTCATAACCAAGCTCTGCCAACAAAGCTTGCGCCTGCCAAGGTTTTAGCGAGATCGTTGACATTGTCATCGATCCACGTTTCATTTTGCCCAAGACATCAAACGACCGCGGCGCCAAGCCGTGGCGGGAGGAAACGGCAGTGAATATCACCCAGCGGGATCGCGACCTCGGCACCGCCTACGCCATGAAGCCATCCACGACGCGGACCGAACTGACGTCGGTCGGCCGCGGCACGCCGATGGGCGAACTGCTCCGGCGCTACTGGCACCCCGTCGGTCTGGTGACCGATGCCACCGATATCCCCAGAAAAGTGCGCGTGCTCGGCGAGGATCTGGTGCTTTTCCGCGACAAGCACGCCCGGGTCGGCCTGCTGCACGCCCGCTGCTGCCACCGCGGCACCACGCTCTATTACGGCAAGGTCGAGGAAGACGGCATCCGTTGCTGCTACCACGGCTGGAAATTCGATACCGAGGGCCATTGCCTCGAACAGCCCTGCGAGCCCGACGGCGGCCAGTTCAAGGACAAGGTGCGCCAGCCCTGGTACCCCGTGCAGGAATTGTACGGGCTGATCTTCGCCTATATGGGCCCGGCCGAGAAGAAGCCTGCGCTGCCGCGCTACGAGTGCCTGGAGAAGATGGACGACGGCGAGTTCGTCGAGGCCGACGATTCATCGATCGGCGGCGGCGGCCCGGCCGTCATCCCCTGCAACTGGCTGCAGCATTTCGAGAACGTGGTTGATCCCTACCATGTTCCGGTGCTGCACGGCTCGTTCAGCGGGCCGCAATTCACTGACATGATGGCCTCGATGCCCGAGGTGAAGTTCGAGATGTCGCCGCGCGGCGTCACCGTGCGCTCGATCCGCCGTCAGGACGACGGCAAGGTGTTCTACCGGGTGACCGAAGCCGCCCTCCCCACCTTGCGCGTGGTGCCCAATCCCCGCGTCGCGCAATTCGCCCGCGTGGAATCGATCGGCTGGACCTTGCCGATCGACGACACCTCGTTCCGCATCTACGTCGCCGGCCGGGTCAAGACGTCCGGCGACATCGGGCGGATGCGCTCAAAGTTCAACGGAAAATTCTGGTGGGACATGACCGAGCAGGAGCACCAGCAATTTCCCGGCGACTACGAGGCGCAAACCGGCCAGGGCGAGGTGACGCTGCATTCCGAAGAGCACTTTGGCCAGAGCGACCGCGGCATCCTGATGATCCGGCGCATGCTGGGCGACCAGCTCGAGGCCATGGCCGCAGGGCGCGATCCGATCGGCGTGTCGTTTGAGCCCAACGCCGCACCGGTGGAATTCGAGGCGGGGAATTTCATTCGCGAGGTGTGAGACAACGCGCCCGACTCAAGAAAATAAATCGAGGGGAAACCATGGTCGATCTCGCGCCGCAGGTGGCCGCGCCAGCGGATGTCGTCGCAAAGCCCTCCACCCGGCGATACTATGTGCTCGGCGTGCTCACGATCGTCTACGCGCTGAATTTCCTCGACCGCACCATCTTCAACGTCCTGATCGAGCCGATCAAAAAAGAGTTCACGCTCAGCGACACCACGATGGGCCTGCTCGCGGGCTTCGGCTTCGTGCTGTTCTATTCGCTGCTCGGCATTCCCATCGCGCGCCTCGCCGACCGGCTCAACCGGCGCAACATCGTAGCTTTGGCGTTTGCGTTCTGGAGCGCGATGACGTTTTTGTGCGGCATGGCGCAAACCGTGACCACGCTGACGCTGACACGGATCGGGGTCGGCATCGGCGAATCCGCGGGCCCGCCCGCATCGCAATCGATCGTCGCCGATCTCTTCAACAAGAACGAACGGCCGCGCGCGCTCGGCATCTACGCCATCGGCACCTATCTCGGGATTTTCCTCGGCTATTTCATCGGCGGCTATGTCAACCAGCACTACGGCTGGCGGATGGCGTTCTTCACCGCCGGCCTGCCCGGCATCGCCCTCGCCGCCGTGCTGTGGCTGACCATCTCCGAACCCAGGCGCGGCGCGATGGCGGAGACGTTCACGCCGGAGCCGATCGGGCCGACGCTGGGCTTCCTCGCTTCGCAGCAAAGTTTTGTCATCGTGCTGATAGGTTTTTGCCTCACGACCTACACCAACTACGCCACCGCGGCCTGGATTCCGCCATTCCCGGCGCGCGTGCATCATCTCTCCAGCGCCGAGATCGGCACGTATGCCGGCACCTTCAAGGGCCTTGCCGGAATGGCGGGTACCCTGATCGGCGGCCTCGTGGTGGCCCAGATCAGCCGCCGCGACGACCGCTGGAAATTATGGGCGCCGGCGATCACATCGGGCCTCGCCGGCCCGGTGTTCGCCGTGTGCATGCTTACCAACCATTTTGCGACGATGGTCGCGGCACTGGCGGCGACCTCGTTCCTGGTCGGCTTTCACCTCGGGCCGATCTTTGCGATCGCGCAGACCGTCGCCCGGCCCAGCATGCGCGCGCTGGCTTCCGCGATCATCGCGCTGACCGCGACCTGCTTTGGCCAGGGCGTCGGCCCGCTGGTGGTCGGCGTGATCAACGACGCGCTGAAGAACGACTACGGCGCCAATGCCGTGCGTTACTCGCTGCTGTCAGCCGCTGTGACGACTACACTCGGCGCGCTGCTGTTCGTGTGGGCAGCGCGGACGATCCGCGCCGATATCCAGCGGACTGCCTGATCCGGCCTTACGTCAGCTTGCCCGTATATTTCTCCAGCGCAGCCCAGGCTTCCGCGCCATAAGTCTTCTGCCACTGCGCGTAGAAGCCGGCCTTTACCAGCGCCGCCCTGAACTGCACGGGATCGGGTTTGTTGAAGGTCATGCCTTTGCCGGTGAGTTCGGCCTGCAGCGAGCGCTCCATCTCCAATAGATCGGCGCGCTCCTTGATCGCCGCGGCGTCGAAGTGGCTGTTGACGATATCGAGCAGATCCGGCGGCAGGGCCGATAGTGCGCGGCGATTGCCGAGGATCCAGTAGCCGCTCCAGCAATGGTTCGACAGCGCACAGTATTTCTGCACCTCGTAGAGCTTGCCGGTCGAGACCTGCGCCAGCGGGTTTTCCTGGCCTTCGACGATGTGGGTCTGCAAGGCGGAGTAGAGTTCGCTGTAGCTGATGCTCGACGGCAGCGTGCCGAGCCCCGAGAACAGCGACGTCAGCAGCGCGGTCACGGGAACGCGGATCTTGAAGCCTTTGAGATCCTCGACGCTGGTGAGCTGCCGGCTCGATGACGAGGTGATCTGGCGAAAACCGTTGTCCCAGATCTTCTTCATCGGCACGAGCCCGGTCTTGCCGATGGCCTCGCGCACGACGTCGCCGACGCCGCCATCCATCGCCGCCCAGACCTGGTCATAGGACCCAAACGCGAAGCCGACGCTCGGCAGGCCCGACAGCGGCACCAGCGTGGACAGTGTGAGACTTGGCGCCGCCAGCAGCTCGATGCCGCCGGCGCGGAGCTGCGACAGCATTTCGGGATCGCCGCCGAGCTGGCTGTTGGCGAACACCGTGACGTTCAGCCGCCCGGACGACTGCGCACCGATCGCCTTGGCAGCTACGGTCAGGCGAATCGTCAGTGGATGGGTTTCCGGCGTATTAACGCCGAGCTTGAAGTCGAACTCGGCCGCCGCTTGGGCGGGCTTGCCGAGGATGGTGCTGGCCCAGGCGGCGGAAGCCGCACCCAGCAGACCCCGGCGGGTGATCGTCGTTGTTTTCATTATTGTTTTTCTCCCAGGCACGGTACCGCGCCTGGCCGCAGTTTCAGCCGAACCGGCCTCCGCCGCAAGCCGGGGACGAAACCGATCCAGCCGATCCACGAAACCATTTTGCGGAAACCATGAAACCATCCCGAAACAGACCGGGCGTACACCGTCACCAACAGACGGCGCATAGACGCCTCGGAGGCATCACATGAACCACTCAATTCATTCAGCGGACCGTTCGACCCACCTGAAGATCGTGGTCGTCGCCCTCGTGGCTGGCATCGCGGTGGCGGGTTTTGGTATCTCGGCCCGCTCCAACGCGGATTTCACCCAGACCGCCCAGAGCACCCACGTCATGAAGGCGGGCAAGCCGGTGGCGGTGACGAGTTCGGATGTCTCGACCATCCGCTAAACCATCCAGACCTGGTTGAAATAAAAACGGCCGCCTGTGGGCGGCCTTTTTGTTGGGCGGTGTTGGCAGAGTGGAACTAAGCCATCGGGACCTAAGCCATTGATAAAATGGCGCGAGAGACGGGACTCGAACCCGCGGCCTCCGCCGTGACAGGGCGGCGCTCTAACCAACTGAGCTACTCCCGCGGATGCCGAAATCAGATACTGATCCGCGCAGAAGGGAGGGCATAAAGGCCTGCCCCTCCTTAGTCAAGGACGTTGCGAATCCCCGCGCTATCCGGGCCTTTTTGCGACGTCGATGCAAATAATGGCCTATTTTCAGGCAAATCAGCGTAGTCAGTCGCCACCCGAATCATTTAAGGCCTGATACGTCTTGGTTTCCTGGCGTCCGCTCCGTTCTGATTGCATCAGAACCTTGGCACCAGGCCTCCATTTGACGTGTTTTACGCGCGCGAACCGGTACCCATTCCGCTCGAATACGTTCCAAAGCCATCAACCACGAGGAGGGCCAGATATGGCGAAGAAAGCAGCGACCCCAGCCACCGTTACGCTGAAGCACCTGGCGGCGGCGATCGCCGAGGATCAGGAACTGTCGAAGAAGCAGGCCGAGTCCATCCTGAGCGACGTGGTCACCATGATCACCAAGCACCTGAAGAAGGGCGAGCGCATCCGCATCGTCGGCCTCGGCATCCTCCAGGTCCGCAAGCGCGCCGCCCGCATGGGCCGCAACCCCGCCACCGGCGAAGCGATCCACATCAAGGCCAGCAAGAAGGTCGCCTTCCGTGCGGCCAAGGAACTCAAGGAAGCCGTCTAAGACGCCTTTTCTGTTCCCGACGTGAAGCGCCATTCCGGCTCGTCAAGCGGCCCCGGAATGGCGCTTTTCTGTTATAGAGCCCTCCCGTTTCTCAGTTTGCTCCGGTCATCATGTCGGCTTCGTCGCTCTCGTTCACGCATACCGTCACCGAACGCTTCCTGCGCTATGTCGTGATCGACACCCAGTCGGATGCGGACTCGCCGACCTGCCCTTCCACCGAGAAGCAAAAGGATCTGGGCCGCCTGCTCGCCTCCGAATTGCAGGCGATGGGACTGCGTGACGCCCATCTCGACGCGCACGGCTATGTCTACGCGACGATTCCTGCGAATACCGACAAGCAGGTGCCGGTGATCTGCTTCTGCTCGCATATGGACACCTCGCCGGACTGCACCGGCAAGGACGTCAAGCCGCAGATCGTGCGTAACTATCGCGGCGGCGACATCGTGCTGCCGAAAGATCGCACCCAGGTGATCCGCGTCGCCGAGCACCCGGCGCTCGCCGACCAGATCGGCAACGACATCGTCACCACGGACGGCACCACGCTATTGGGCGCCGACAACAAGGCCGGGCTCGCCGAGATCGTGGATGCCGCGCAGTTCCTGATCCGCAATCCGCAAATCAAGCACGGCACGATCAAGATCCTGTTCACGCCCGACGAGGAGATCGGCCGCGGCGTCGACAAGGTGGATCTGAAAAAGCTCGGCGCCGATTTCGCCTATACGATGGACGGCGAAACCGCCGGGAATATCGAGGACGAGACGTTTTCGGCCGACGGCGCAACCATCACCATCGAAGGCGTCTCTACCCATCCAGGTTTTGCCAAGGGCAAGATGGAGCACGCGATCAAGATCGCGGCCGCGATTGTCGACCGCCTGCCGAAAGAGACCTGCTCGCCGGAAACCACCGACGGCAAGCAGGGCTTTCTGCACCCGATCGGCATTTCCGGCGCGCTGGAGAAGGCGACGGTCGGCTTCATCGTGCGCGATTTCACCGACGAAGGCCTGAAGGAAAAAGAGGCGCTGCTCGAAGGCATCGTCAAGGATGTGATGAAGGCCTATCCGCGCTCGACCTACAGGATGGAGGTCAAGCAGCAATACCGCAACATGAAGCAGGTGATCGACGCTCACCCTGAGATCGTCGACTACGCCATCGAGGCGATCCGCCGCGCCGGGCTGACGCCGGTGCGCAGTTCAATCCGCGGCGGCACCGACGGTTCGCGGCTGTCGTTCATGGGACTGCCCTGCCCCAACATCTTTGCCGGCGAGTACGCGTTCCATTCGCGGCTGGAATGGGTCAGCCGGCAGGACATGGAAAAGGCAGCGGAGACCATCGTGCATCTGGCGATGATCTGGGAAGAGCGGGCGTAGCGCCGCCCGTCATTGCGAGCCAACGGGCCGCGCGAATGCGCGCCCGATGACAGGCTCCGCGAAGCACTCCATGTCGCCGCAACCGCGGTATGGATTGCTTCGTCGCTTCGCTCCTCGCAATGACGCGTCATCTGGCGCGTTCCGCCTCACGAAGCCCGCGCGGTCACGATCCAGATCGATGCCGGAAGCGGCACCGTCTGCCCCCTGGCAAAGGCCGCGAGCGCCTCGCGGATCGAATTTGTCGCAGCGGCGCGAACCTCATCCGGATGGCCCTCCAGCGCACGGCTGGCCGGGCCGATTTCGAGCGCGCCCTGGACCGCCGCATCGAGCCCGCGTCCGATGGCGACATCGAGCGCCAGATCGCACGGCTCCATTTCAATCCCGGTGAAGCCGGCCTCGCCCAGGATATGGTGGACGCGCGCCTCCGAGGCAAATGAGAACGGCCCGGGATCTTCCGGTCCCTGCGGCGGCAGTTTCGGGACGTGTTGGTAGACGGCCTGAAGCGGCGCCATGAAAAACGGGTTTTCGCGCGGCTCGCGCCAGCAGGCGAACGCCAGCCGGCCCGACGGCCGCAGCGCCTTTCGCATATTCGCAAACGACAGCGCCGGGTCGGCGAAGAACATCACGCCGAACCGCGAGGCCAGCAAATCGAAACTTGTCGGATCGAACGGATACACGGTGGCGTCCGCCAGCACGAAATCGACCGGCAATTCCTTGGGCGCGCTCTCCCGCGCCCGCGCCAGCATCGGGCCTGATATGTCGACGCCGAAGGCATGCCCCGATGGCGCGACCTTTCGTGCGAATGCAATCGTCGTGGCGCCACTGCCACACCCAACATCGATGACCCGTTCGCCGGCCTTAGGCCTGGTGCGATCGATCAGAAGGTCGGCGATCGGCGCCAGCACGACGTCCTGCGCCTGCTGCCGATTAGCCCAGCGCTGGCCGCCCGGACCGTTCCAGTAAGCAATCTGGTCGGCGTTTTGTTCGTGGCCTGTGGGGATGTCCATTGATGGATACTCGCTGTCGGTCCGCCTTCGCTTTTCGAGCTACGGCGCGACACCCCTCGCGCTCCACGCGCGGCTGGCATGCCGAGCCGAAGCGCAGCGCGAAGGCTGGTAGGCGGCGACGGATTCGAACCGCCGACCCTCTCGGTGTAAACGAGATGCTCTAACCAGCTGAGCTAGCCGCCCTCGCCCTGTGTTTAGCCTTGGGGACCCCCTTGGTGCAAGGTCGGATCCCATCCCTCAGTCGGTCGGCCGACCGGGCAACCCCTTGAGATCGTTGATCCATGGCACCGCCGACCGGCACCAGATCTGCCGCATCGGCTGCAATTGGTCGCGCTGGCGGATGCTGCCCCAGCGAATGCCCCAATCGTCGGGCCCGCCCTCGCCGCTGGTGAACAGCGGAGAACCGCACACGCCACAGAAGTGCTGAAAACGCGTCCGGCCATTGTCGCCGGTCTTGCCGTAGATCTTCGGCGGCTGTCCCGTCATCCGGACCTGCTCAGCGGAGCAGATCACCGTCACCCGGTAGGGCGATCCGGTGAGCGTCTGGCAGTCCGCGCAGTGGCAGATCGACACAAGTTCGGGATCGATCTCGGCCTCATACGTCACGACACCGCAATGACATCGTCCATCGATCTTCATCGCTCCAACTCCAGCGGCGGCTCGAACGAGACGCACAAAAAGAACGGCGCCCGAAAGCGCCGTTCTATCATTCTCGAGAAGGTCTTGCTCGATTGGCTCTGGTCAGTGGGCCGTCAGGCCACCGGCGGCTTCGTCGCCGGCGTCCGGTTTGACCGGCACCTTGGTGTCCTCTTCCCAGACGATCGGCACCGGGGCGCGTACCAGCGCCTTGGAGACGACGTCGTCGAGGCGAGCGACCGGAATGATGTCCATACCGCCCTTGATCGCATCGGAGATCTCCGTGAGATCCTTGGCGTTGTCCTCGGGGATCAGCACCGTCTTGATGCCGCCACGCGCGGCGGCCAGCAGCTTCTCCTTCAGCCCGCCGATCGGCAACACGCGCCCTCTCAAGGTGATCTCGCCGGTCATGGCGACATCGTGCCGGACCGGAATGCCGGTCATCACCGAGATGATGGCGGTGGCCATCGCGACGCCCGCCGACGGTCCATCCTTCGGGGTCGCCCCCTCCGGCACGTGGACGTGGATGTCGCGGCGGTCGAACAGCGGCGGCTCGATGCCGTAGACGATCGCCCGTGAGCGGACATAGGACGCCGCCGCCGAGATCGACTCCTTCATCACGTCGCGCAGATTGCCCGTGACCGTCATCTTGCCCTTGCCGGGCATCATGACGCCTTCGATGGTGAGCAGCTCGCCACCGACATCGGTCCAGGCAAGACCCGTCACAATGCCGACCTGAGGCTCGCTCTCGATCTCGCCGTAGCGGTACTTCGGCACGCCGAGAAATTCCTCGAGGGACTTCTCGGTGACCTTGACCGACTTCTTCTTGGAGATCATCAGCTCCTTCACCGCCTTGCGGGCCAGTGTCGACAGCTCACGCTCCAGATTACGCACGCCCGCTTCGCGGGTGTAGCGGCGGATCATCAACAGCAACGCATCGTCGTCGATCGACCATTCCTTGGAATCGAGGCCATGCTTGGAGACCGCGTTCGGGATCAGGTGCTTGCGCGCGATCTCGACCTTCTCGTTCTCGGTATAGCCCGCGATCCGGATGATCTCCATGCGGTCCATCAGGGGACCCGGAATATTCAGCGTATTCGCGGTCGTGATGAACATCACGTGGGACAGATCGTAGTCGACCTCCAGATAGTGGTCGTTGAAGGTCCCGTTCTGCTCGGGGTCCAGAACCTCGAGCAGCGCCGATGACGGATCGCCGCGGAAGTCGGCGCCCATCTTGTCGATCTCGTCCAGCAGGAACAGCGGATTCGAGGTCTTCGCCTTGCGCATCGACTGGATGATCTTGCCGGGCATCGAGCCGATATAGGTGCGGCGGTGACCGCGGATTTCGGCCTCGTCGCGCACGCCGCCGAGAGAGACGCGCACGAACTCACGGCCGGTCGCCTTCGCGATCGACTTGCCGAGCGAGGTCTTGCCAACGCCGGGAGGCCCGACCAGGCACAGGATCGGTCCGGTCAGCTTGTTGGCGCGCGACTGCACCGCGAGATACTCGACGATGCGGTCCTTGACCTTCTCAAGTCCGTAGTGATCGTTGTCGAGCACAGCCTGCGCCGCCTCGAGGTCCTTCTTGACCTTGGACTTCTTGTTCCACGGAATCGACAGCAGCCAGTCGAGATAGTTGCGCACGACGGTCGCTTCGGCGGACATCGGCGACATCTGGCGCAGCTTCTTCAACTCATGCTGCGCCTTCTCGCGGGCTTCCTTCGACAGCTTGGTCTTGGCAATCTTCTCTTCCAGATCGGCGAGTTCGTCGCGACCTTCGTCGTCGCCGAGTTCCTTCTGGATCGCCTTCATCTGCTCGTTCAGATAATATTCGCGCTGGGTCTTCTCCATCTGGCGCTTGACGCGCGAGCGGATGCGCTTCTCGACCTGCAGCACCGAGATCTCGCTCTCCATCAGCCCCAGCACCTTCTCCAGGCGCGCGGTGACGGACAGCGTTTCCAGGATGGCCTGGCGGTCGGCGATCTTGACGGCGAGATGGCCGGCGACGTTATCGCCGAGCTTGGCGAAATCCGTGATCGCCTGGACCACGCCGACGGCTTCGGCCGAAATCTTCTTGTTGAGCTTCACATAGCTCTCGAAGTCGGACACGACCGAGCGCGCCAGGGCTTCGGCCTCGACCGAATTGGCATCGGTATCGGCGAGCGCGACCGCGGTGGCTTCGTAGTATTCGGTGCGGTCGGAATATTTCTGCACGCGCGCGCGCTCGAGCCCCTCCACCAGCACCTTCACGGTGCCGTCGGGCAATTTGAGCAGCTGCAGCACGCTTGCGAGTGTACCGGTCTCGTAAATCGACTCCGGACTCGGATCATCGTCGGACGCATTCTTCTGTGTCGCGAGCAGGATCAGCGCGTCATTCTTCATGACTTCTTCGAGTGCGCGGATCGACTTCTCGCGGCCGACGAACAGCGGCACGATCATGTGCGGGAAAACGACGATATCGCGGAGCGGCAGCACCGGATAAGAATGGCTTTCGCCGTGAACGATCGATGGCCGGGGTTTCGGGGTGGTCATGGCCTATTCCTTTTGTTGTGCCCCCTTGCACGCAGTCCGCTTCGCTTGCGCAACCGCCACAAGGTGCCGGGAGGTCCGTTGCCGCAGGCTTCGCAGCCTGTTGTTCCGGATCGTTTCTGCGACGAATCTCGAACGCGATTTTCGCCACCGACTGCATTAGGTGGCTATCGGGTACGGGGGTGTCAAGTCACGGAAAAATGCCCGTCAGCCGCCGCCAAACGCGAGGAAATACCTGCGCCATACCGGCCGCCGGAACGTCCGGCAGCCGCGTCAATCGCGATACAAATGCGAGGGCAGCTATGCGCAATCAGGCGCTGGCGCTGCTCTCGACGGCACGGTCGGAACGGTCCGCGTAGATGTAGAGCGGACGGGCAGTTCCCTCGACCACTTCGCGCGAGATCACGACCTCTTCGACGCCTTCCAGGCCCGGAAGATCGAACATGGTCTCGAGCAGGATGCTTTCCAGGATCGAGCGCAGTCCGCGTGCGCCGGTCTTGCGCTCGATCGCCCTGCGGGCGACCGCGCCAAGCGCCTCGTCGGCGAAGGTCAGCTCGATGTTCTCCATTTCGAACAGCCGCTGGTACTGCTTGACCAGCGCGTTCTTCGGATCGGTCAGGATCTTCTTCAGCGAAGCTTCGTCGAGATCTTCCAGCGTCGCGACCACCGGCAGGCGGCCGACGAATTCCGGGATCAGGCCGTACTTCAGCAAATCTTCCGGCTCGACGTGCCGGAAGATTTCGCCGGTGCGGCGATCTTCCGGCGCCAGCACCTGGGCCGCGAAGCCGATCGAGGTCGAACGTCCGCGCGCGGAGATGATCTTCTCCAACCCTGAGAAGGCGCCGCCGCAGATGAAGAGGATATTGGTGGTGTCGACCTGCAGGAATTCCTGCTGCGGATGCTTGCGGCCGCCCTGCGGCGGCACGGATGCAACCGTGCCTTCCATGATCTTCAGCAGCGCCTGCTGTACGCCCTCGCCCGACACGTCGCGGGTGATCGACGGGTTGTCGGACTTGCGGCTGATCTTGTCGATTTCGTCGATATAGACAATGCCGCGCTGCGCGCGCTCGACATTGTAGTCGGCCGACTGCAACAGCTTCAGGATGATGTTCTCGACGTCCTCACCGACATAGCCGGCTTCGGTCAGCGTGGTCGCATCCGCCATCGTGAACGGCACGTCGAGAATTCGCGCCAGCGTCTGCGCCAGCAGCGTCTTGCCCGAACCGGTCGGACCGATCAGCAGGATGTTCGACTTCGCCAACTCGACGTCGTTGTGCTTGGTCTGGTGATTGAGCCGCTTGTAGTGATTGTGGACGGCGACCGAGAGCACCTTCTTGGCGTGGCTCTGGCCGATCACGTAATCGTCGAGGACCTTGCAGATTTCCTTCGGCGTCGGAATGCCGTCGCGCGACTTGACCAGCGAGGACTTGTTCTCCTCGCGGATGATGTCCATGCACAGTTCCACGCATTCGTCGCAGATGAATACGGTGGGACCCGCGATCAATTTGCGGACTTCATGCTGGCTCTTGCCACAGAACGAGCAATAAAGCGTGTTCTTGGAGTCGCTCGTGCCGACCTTACTCATTCTTATCTCCGTCCGCCGTTCGATCCAGTCGCTCGATCGACCCATTCCGGCACCAAACCGGACATGAATATAGATAGAGCAAATTCCGTACCAAAAAAGACCCTACTCAATACACACCGTGCGAATCACGGCTTATTGGAATCTCCCACGATCATATCCGATCCCTGACAGCCAACCATGCTGGCACCCGACTATCAAGAATTCGCTAACCGGGCGCGGATCGGACATCGTGACAATACCGTGATTTCCGGCATTCGCACGGAAAGAAGTTGTCGAAATCGCCAAAGCGTTGCGCGTTTGCAACGCGGCGAAACCAGCACGAAAGCGGAACTTTCTGCCCATGCCAGGGCATAAGCACGCCGCCGGCGGCCAAATTCGCCGATTGCCTCAGCCGTCGACGTCAACGCTTCAGGCCGCCCCGTGTCATTACGGGGTCTTCTACGAGGTCTTGGCGACGGCCAGGTCTTCCGCGCGCTTGTCGATCACCTTGTCGACCAGGCCGAATTCACGGGCCTGTTCCGCGGTCAGGAAGCGATCGCGCTCCAAAGAGTCCTCGATCATCTGGTAGGACTGCCCGGTGTGCTTGACGTAGATCTCGTTCAGCCGCCGCTTGATGTTCTGGATTTCCTGCGCGTGCAGCAGAATGTCGGTGGCCTGGCCCTGGAAGCCGCCGGAGGGCTGATGTACCATGATGCGGGAATTCGGCAGCGAGAACCGCATGTCCTTGGCGCCCGCGCACAACAGCAGCGAACCGGCAGATGCCGCCTGCCCCGTGCAAAGCGTCGAGACCGGCGGACGGATGAACTGCATCGTATCGTACATCGCGAGGCCCGATGTCACGACGCCACCGGGCGAGTTGATGTACATCGAGATTTCCTTCTTCGGATTCTCGGCTTCGAGGAACAGCAACTGCGCGACCACCAGGGTCGCCATGCCGTCCTCGATCGGTCCGGTCACGAAGATGATGCGCTCCTTCAGAAGGCGCGAGAAAATATCGTAGGCGCGTTCACCGCGGTTGGTCTGCTCGACCACCATCGGAACGAGGTTCATGTAGGTTTCAACGGGATCGCGCATTAGTCACCCAAAGGTTAGTAGACGGTTGGCGGGGGGCGAACATCCATCGGCAAGGTTTGGCATGGTGTGCCGGGCGCGGACGAACGTCCCGTGATGCAGGACTTCAAGAACAGAACTCACAGATATGAGCCAATTTCCCGGCCACAAGGCCGGGCAATGGCGAGCAGGATTAGACAAGTTCAAGCCGATTCGCAGGCGGACTCATAGCGGCGGATGCCGCCGCGAAGCCGCTTTCGCTTCTCAACCTTAACGCCGGCAAGACATTAACGCCCTGCAGGTCAGGCGGCAGTTTTCTCGGCATCGTCGTCCTTGAACAGGTCCTCGCGCGTCACCTTCTTTTCGGTCACGTTGGCGAGTTCGAGGATGAAATCGACCACCTTGTCCTCATAAATGGGCGCACGAAGCTGGGCCAGCGCATTGGCATTGTTGCGATAGTAGTCCCAGACTTCCTTTTCGCGGCCGGGCATCTGGCGCGCCCGTTCGATCACCGCGCGGCTGACCTCGTCGTCGGTGACGGTGATCTTGTTCTTCTCGCCAATCTCCGACAGCACAAGCCCGAGCCGGACCCTTCGGTCGGCGATCTTGTGGTACTCTTCCTTGGCCGCCTCTTCGGTGGTGTCTTCGTCGGCAAAAGTCTTGCCGGAGGACTCCATCTCGGCCTTGATCGAATTCCACATCAGATTGAATTCTTCCTCGATCAGCGACGGCGGCGCCTCGAACCGGTGGCTGTCGTCGAGACGGTCAAGCAGCGAGCGCTTGACGCGCTGGCGGGTCGCGCCGGCGAATTCCGCCACCAGCCGCTCGCGCGCGGCTTCCTTCAGCTTGTCGAGCGATTCGAGGCCGAGCGTCTTGGCGAACTCGTCGTCGATCTTGGTCTCGCCGGGCGCTTCGATCGCCGTTGCCGTGGTTTCGAATTCGGCGGGCTGGCCGGCGAGCTTTTCGCTGGCGTAGTTCTTGGGGAAGGAAACCTTCAGGTTACGGGTCTCGTTGGCGGCGATGCCGATTAGCTGCTCTTCGAAGCCCGGGATGAACTGGCCGGCGCCGATCACGACCTGGATGCCCTCGCCGGTGCCGCCGTCGAACGGCACGCCGTCGATGGTGCCCTTGAAGCTGATGGTGACGCGATCGCCGTTTTCGGCCTTGGCACCCTCGTCCTTGGCGTTATAGGGCCGGCTCTGGTCGGCGATGCGCTTGATGGCTTCATCGATGTCGGCATCGGTCACTTCGACCACCGGCTTCTCGACCGAAAAGCTCTTGAAATCGGCGAGCTGGATCGTCGGCACCACCTCGATCGCAACCGTGTAGGTCAGGTCGGACTTGCCCGCGAGCAATTCCTCGACCTCTTTTTGCTCGGTCGGCATGGTGATCTTGGGCTCGGTCGCAAGGCGAAAGCCACGATCGGTGAATATCTGGGTGTTGGTGTCGCGGATGGTCTGGTCGATGGTCTCGGCCATGACAGAGCGGCCATAGACCTTCTTCAGATGGCTGACCGGCACCTTGCCGGGACGGAAACCGTTGAGACGGACCTTGTCCTTGAGGTCGACCAGCTTGGCGCCGGCCTTGGCATCGAGGTCGGAGGCGGGAACGCTGATCTTGAACTCGTGCTTCAATCCCTCGGCGAGTGTTTCGGTGACCTGCATGGCGTCCATCTTCTTCCGCTTTCGCCGGGCCTTTTGGCCGCGGCAGTGTCCAATTGGTCGACGCGCGGCTAATGCCTGCGCCGGTGGTTCGGCTGACCCGCATCCCCAAGGGGGAAGCTGGCCCTCCAGTATTCTTCAGGCAAACGCTGAAAGCGCTTGGTGCGGGCGGAGGGACTCGAACCCCCACAACTTTCGTCACTGGAACCTAAATCCAGCGCGTCTACCAGTTCCGCCACGCCCGCTGGCTGATAGCATCATATCCGGCCGCGAAGCCGCGGGCGGCGGGCTTATAACATGGGCCAATCCGTTCGCAGCAAAAAAATGGCCCATTTTGAGCTGCCCGAGCCAACTCGTCACAGCTGGACAGATCAGTAAGAAAATGGTCCGCATCGGTCGGATGGCAAGCCCCAAATTTCCTCTGGATCGACGTGAGCTGATCGCCGGATTGGGGGCCACGGCCCTGATCCCGGCGCTTCCCTCCATAGGCTTTGCGCAACGGCGCTCATCGCTGGCCCTGCAGGCAAAAGAAGGCGGCATCGCGCTTCGCCCCGGCGGGCCGAGCACACCGGTCTGGTCGCTGGGAGCGCCTGATCTCAGGTTCAAGCGCGGCGACACCGTCGAAATCGCGTTCGGGAACGGACTGCCGGTACCAGCGGTCCTCAACTGGCGAGGAATCGATGGCGTCCCGAGCGCCGAACCGCTGACGGCCCGACTCCCCATCGTGACGGGAGGCAAGGACATCTTCCAGATGCCGCTCCGCCATGCCGGCACCTACCTGTGCGATCTCAGCCTGTTGGGCGACGCAGCGGGGCGACCATCGCAGGCGCGGGCACTGGTGGTCGGAGAAAACGAGGCGATCGCGGTCGATCGCGAGGAGGTGTTGTTGATCGAAGAATGGCGGGTCCGCACCGACGGCACCGCGATCGCGCCCGGCGCCGATCCCAAAGACACCTCGCCGGTCTTCACCGTCAACGGCATGACATCGCTGGAACTGGTGGCGAGATCGAATGAGCGTCTCAGGTTTCGCCTCATCAATGCCTGCCAGCGATCTGCGTTTGCTATAAAATTCGAAAATATCGACGTCCGCGTCATGGCCCTCGATGGCCAACCGGCGGAGCCGTTCCAGGCCCGCAACGGGGCACTGGTGCTAGCGCCAGGCGGTAGGGTCGACGCCTTCATCGATGCAACCGCGCCAGCGGGCACCAGCTCATCGATTCTCCTGCACGATGGAAAAGAGGCCCGCCCGATCGGCAAGCTGATCGTCTCGAACGAACCGCCAATCCGCTCCGCCCCGCTGCCCCCGGCCCCGTCGCTGCCCTCCAGCGGCCTGCCGGCGCAGCTCGACCTCAGGAACGCCCAGCGCTTCGAGATGACGCTCGGCGCTCCCGCGACCGACTGGGTCAAACCGGTCAACTTCGCAGCCTCCGCCCCGCCCGCCTTCCGGGCCAAGACTGGCCGCACAGTGGTGCTGGCCCTGACCAACCGCGCCGACATCGCCACCGTGTTCCACCTCCACGGCCACCATTTTAGGCTGCTCGATCGGCTCGACGATGGCTGGAAGCCGTTCTGGCTGGATACGCTGGCGATCGAACCCGGCCAGACCCAGCGTGTCGCCTTTTTGGCCGAATATGGCGGACGCTGGCTGATCGAGCAGGTCGCCACCGACTGGGCGGCTCCGCGGCTGGTGCGATGGTACAGTGTCGAGTGAGGAAACGAATATGAGCAAATCAGTCCCAGCGATCCGAAGCATCAAAGCAAGAGCGCTCGTCGTGCCGCTCAAGCGCCCCGTGAAGACTGCGTTCGGCGTGATCGATGTGGGCCCGCTGGTCGTGATCGATGTCGAGACCGATCAAGGCGTTACCGGCCGCTCCTACATCTTTGCCTACACCCGAATGACGCTGAAACCGCTGGTGCTTCTGATCGAGGAGATCGGGCGCGAACTGACCGGCAAACCGGTCGCGCCTTACGACCTGATGAAGGCGATGGACGCAAAATTCCGGCTGCTCGGCTGGCAGGGCCTGGTCGGCATGGCCGTGTCCGGCCTCGACATGGCCTGTTGGGACGCGCTCGGCCAGATCGCGGGTCGGCCATTGGCCGAGTTGCTCGGCGGATCGCCGAGGCCGATCAACGCCTATGACAGCTACGGCGTGGTCGATCCGGTTGCCGATGAGAAGGCGCTGCGCCGCTCGCTCGACCAGGGTTTTCGCGGCATCAAGATCAAGGGCGGCGACGGCGATGCCGCCAATGACGAGCGGGTGGTCAAGGGCGTGCGCGCCCTGCTCGGCCCGGACATCGCGCTGATGATCGACTTCAACCAGTCGCTCGATCCGGCTGAAGCGACCCGCCGCATCGCGCGGCTGGCGCCCTACGATCTGCACTGGATCGAGGAACCGGTGCCGCAGGAAAACCTGTCGGGTCACGCAAAAGTGCGCGAGACCTCGCCGACGCCGATCCAGGCCGGCGAGAACTGGTGGTTCCCGCGCGGCTTTGCGGAAGCGATCGCAGCCGGCGCAAGCGATTTCATCATGCCCGATCTGATGAAGGTCGGCGGCGTCACCGGCTGGCTTCAGGTCGCGGGCCAGGCCGACGCGGGCTCCATTCCGATGTCGAGCCATCTGTTCGCCGAGGCGAGCGCGCACATGCTGGCAGTAACGCCGACCGCGCACTGGCTCGAATTCCTCGATTTTGCCGGCGCGATCCTGGCGAAGCCTGCCGAAATCGTCGATGGCGCGGTCACCGCACGCGGTCCCGGGCTCGGGATCGAATGGAACGAGAGCGCTGTTGCGAAATATCTGGTGACGTAGTCCGCGGCACGGTTCGGTAGGTAGCTAATACTCAATGCCGAATTCGTCATAGAGACGCCGGAACACCGCGGGCAATACTTCCGGTAAATCTTCCGCGATCAGGCCGGGACCAGCCTCGCGCGCGGCCTCGCCGTGCATCCAGACGCCGATGCAGGCGGCCTCGAAGGCCGCTACGCCTTGCGCCAACAGCCCGGCGATGATTCCGGCCAACACGTCGCCGGCGCCGGCGGTGGCGAGCCAGGGCGGCGCATTGGCGGCGATGGTCGCGCGCCCATCCGGCGACGCCACCACCGTATCCGGGCCCTTCAGCAGCACGACCGCCAGGGATCGCTGGGCGGCATCGCGCACCCGTTCGAGTTTTGAGCGGTTGGGATGCTTGTTGCTGCTATCGCTGAACAGCCGCGGAAACTCGCCTTCATGCGGGGTGAGCACCACCTGCGGATCGTCGGATTGTTTGATCGCTTCGAACAGGCGATCCGGCGCTTCGGCAAAACTGGTCAGCGCGTCGGCATCGAGCACAAGGGACCGTTTCGCCGAGAGCGCGGTGTGGACGAGATCGCGCGTACGGCCCCCGACCCCGGCGCCCGGCCCGATTACGCAGGCGTTGAAGCGCCTGTCGTTCAACAATTCGGCGAATTCGACCACGGTATCGACCGCGCGAACCATCACCGCGGTCAGCGCCGCGGCGTTGACCACCAGCGCCTCGCGCGGCGAGGCCAGCGTGACCAATCCGGCACCGGCGCGCAGAGCGCCGCGCGCCGACAGCCGCGCCGCGCCGGTCGATACGATGTCGCCGGAGACGACCACCGCATGGCCCCGCGCGTATTTGTGGCCGTCGATCCGCGGCACCGGAAAGGATTTTTGCCAGGCTGGCGGGACGTTCTCAAAGGTCTGCGGCCGGATCTCGTCGAGCACCTGCGCCTGGATGCCGATATCGGCCACCCGCACGCGGCCGCAATGCATCCTTCCCGGCAGCAACAGATGCGCCGGCTTGCGGCGGAAGAACGTCACGGTCTCCACGGCGTTGATGGCAACGCCCATGACGGCGCCCGAGGTTCCGTTGATCCCGCTCGGCAGATCGACGGCCAGAACCGGCGCGCCATTGGCGTTGATCGCCTCGATCATCTCATATGGTTCGCCATTCACCGGCCGGTTCAGGCCGGCGCCGAACAGGGCATCGATGATCAGCGCCGGCTTGCCGATCGCCTGCGGATTGAACGGCAGCACCGGGAATTTCCAGCCCTTCGCGGCCAGCGCCGCATCGCCCTGCAGGCTGTCGCGCTCGCACAACAGGATCACCGAGACCTCGCGGCCACGCGCCGCAAGCTCGGCCGCCGCCACAAAACCGTCGCCGCCATTGTTGCCGCGTCCGGCGACCACGACGATCGCCCCCTCCCCGACCAGATCCATCGCGGCTTCCGCCACCGCTTGCCCGGCGCTCATCATCAGCGCGAAGCCGGGCGTGCCGGCGGCAATGGTCAGCCGATCGGCGCGCTCCATCTCAGTCGTGGTCAGAACTTCCATGCCGAATCCTCGATCCAACCGCCTTTTCCAGAGGCACATGCCGCCCCGCACATGGCCTGCCCGGCGTCAATTGCACGCGAATTGACCTGTTTGCCTATTTGCTAGGCCGCAGTATGATGCTGCACCCGCCTCGACCTCCGCCGGTTGCCTGTTAAAAGTCTGATAACATTCCGAAATCGGACGCGTTAACAACTTGGCATAGACCCTGCTTTTGAGGAAGCCGGCGAGAAAGCCGTCTCAGGATCGTCATCATCAGCGACAATCGTGAGCGTTTCCGGTGACTTGCCGGACCGAAGGATCGAACAGACAGCGCCACGCGGCGACGTTTAAACTAACTGCACTCAGAAGTTTTGAAATGCCCGGGAGGCGCTCAGTGAAAAAAATCGAAGCCATCATCAAGCCATTCAAGCTCGACGAGGTGAAGGAGGCGCTTCAAGAAGTGGGATTGCAGGGCATCACGGTCACCGAAGCCAAGGGTTTCGGCCGGCAGAAGGGTCACGCGGAACTCTACCGGGGCGCGGAATACATCGTGGACTTCCTGCCCAAGGTCAAAATCGAGATCGTGATCGGTGACGATTTGGTCGAGAAAGCGATCGACGCCATCCGCCGCGCCGCCCAGACGGGCCGCATCGGCGACGGCAAAATCTTCGTCTCCAATATCGAAGAAGCGATCCGGATCAGAACCGGAGAATCCGGGCTGGACGCTATCTGAGCCGGGTGCTATCTCGCATTTTGCGACCTAAAAGCAAAAAAAGGCTGCTACGGCGGCCTGATTTCGTTTGTGAAATCTCACCTCTGAAATCTCACCGACGTCGCTGAATCCTGGAAACCGTCCCGCAGCCAAAAGGGGTATTCATGAAGACCGCCAAAGATGTCCTGAAATCGATCAAGGACAACGACGTTAAATACGTCGATTTGCGTTTCACCGATCCGCGCGGCAAGTGGCAGCACGTAACCTTCGATGTCGGCATGATCGAAGAGGACACCTTTGCCGAGGGCCAGATGTTCGACGGCTCGTCGATCGCGGGCTGGAAGGCGATCAACGAATCCGACATGTGCCTGATGCCCGACCCGGTTACCGCGACGATCGATCCGTTCTTCGCCGAGACCACCATGGTCATCACCTGCGACGTGCTGGAGCCGACCACCGGCGAGCCCTACAACCGCGACCCGCGCGGCATGGCCAAGAAGGCCGAGGCGATGGTCAAGTCGATGGGCGTCGGCGACACCGTGTTCTTCGGACCGGAAGCCGAGTTCTTCGTGTTCGACGACGTCCGTTTCCAGACCACGCCCTACAACACCGGCTTCAAGCTCGACTCCTCGGAACTGCCGATCAATTCGGACACCGAATATGAGGGCGGCAACCTCGGCCACCGCATCCGCACCAAGGCGGGCTACTTCCCGGTGCCGCCGCAGGACTCCGTGCAGGACATGCGCTCCGAAATGCTCGGCGCCATGGCCAAGATGGGCGTCAAGGTCGAGAAGCACCACCACGAAGTCGCTTCCGCCCAGCACGAACTCGGCATGAAGTTCGACACCATGACGCTGATGGCCGACCAGATGCAGATCTACAAATACTGCATCCATCAGGTCGCGCACATCTACGGCAAGACCGCCACCTTCATGCCGAAGCCGGTCTATGGCGACAACGGCTCGGGCATGCACTGCCACCAGTCGATCTGGAAGGACGGCAAGCCGGTGTTCGCCGGCAACAAATATGCCGACCTGTCGGAGACCTGCCTGTCCTACATCGCCGGCATCATCAAGCACGCCAAGGCGATCAACGCCTTCACCAACCCGTCGACCAATTCCTACAAGCGCCTGGTCCCCGGCTACGAAGCCCCGGTGCTGCTCGCCTACTCCGCGCGCAACCGTTCGGCCTCCTGCCGTATCCCCTACACGTCCAACCCGAAGGCCAAGCGCGTCGAGGTGCGTTTCCCTGATCCGATGGCCAATCCCTATCTCGGCTTTGCCGCGATGCTGATGGCGGGTCTGGACGGCATCAAGAACAAGCTCGATCCGGGTTCGGCGATGGACAAGGATCTCTACGATCTGCCGAAGGAAGAGCTGAAGGCGATCCCGACCGTGTGCGGTTCGCTCCGCGAGGCGCTGGAAAACCTCGACAAGAATCGCGGCTTCCTCAAGCACGGCGGCGTTTTCGACGACGACTTCATCGACAGCTATATCGAGCTGAAGATGACGGAAGTGGCGCGCTGCGAAATGACGCCGCATCCGGTCGAATTCGAGATGTACTACTCGCTGTGACTTTTTGCGGGGGTTTCCCCGCTGCCGTCACGGCCTGACAATGCGAAAGGCGCTCCCAACCGAGCGCCTTTTGTTTTGTGCGTCCCGGGAGAAAGTCCGGTTTCTAGCTGGACGTCGCGGGTCGCCCACACTACATCGCGCGCTGCAGCGTCGAACAGAGCGACCGATAGTCGGCTTTGACGGGGCCCGCGAAGCGCTTGCCGTAGAATTGCTGCGCGATCCCGAAGAACTTGTCGGGCGTAAAGGCGGGCGACAGTTTTCTGAGCACCTTCGCAGCCGCCCTTGCTTCCGCGTTCTTTCCCTGCAGTCCGAGAGCGCATGTCAGCTCGACCCATTGCGCGGGCGCATCGCTATAGAGTTCGATCGCGTTGCGGGCGGCCGCTTCCATTTTGCCCAATTCGCCCAATTTCCAATGACACCAGCCCGCATAGTGAAACCAGCGGTGGCTTCGGGGGTCACGCGGGCTGATCCGGATCGCCCGTGCGATCATCTGCAGGCTGTCGGCAGGATCGGCTCCTGCGACGCGATTTGCGTTGGCAAGCAGCGCCAATCCCTGCGGATCATAGGGATTTCGCTCCACGGCCTCGTTGAGCAATTCCAGCGCCAGATCGATATTGCCCGCGCTGTAGATCGCGGCGTCAGCGCAATTGACGAGAACGAACGAGTTCTTGGGGTCGGTCTTCCGTGCCAGCGCCGCATATTCCAGCGCCAGCGCGCGCTCCGCGGCAACGCGCGTCGACGCCGACCAGGTCGCGCGCCAGGTGTAGACCGCGGCAAGGAGCGCCTGCGCCATTGCATAGTCGGGGTCGATTGCCAGCGCCTGCTTGAGCTCGCCGATCGCGTTGAAAAGCCCTTGAGCGCTGCGGTTGAAGAGAACATGCGCATTGGCGCGCTGAAGGCGGGTCCACGCGTTCAAATTGTTCGGGCCCGCGTCAAGCGCGCGGTCAAGATCGGCCATCATCAAAGCCGGCTGAAGCTGGCTGGCAACCGCCAGAACGATCCGGTTTCGGACCGCAAAAAACTCTCCGAGTTGCTCTTCGTAATTGTTCGCCCAGATGTGAAGTCCGGAGCGGCCCTCGACCAGGCGCGCGTTGACCCGGACGGACTTGCCCCTCACCTCGATGCTGCCTTCCACAAGATACCTTACGCCGAGATCCTGCGCGATCGTCCGCACATCGACCGCGGCGCCCTTGTAGACCATGCAGGATTGGCGGGCCGTGACGAACACGCCTGGAATACGCGCCATCGCCGTCGTCGTCTCTTCGGTCAATCCGTCCGCCAGGGCCACTTTGGAAGCAGCGCCGGGGCTCAGATCGACGAACGGAATCACGGCAAGCGCCGTAGCCGTCTCGATCGGGAGCGGACGCGTCGGCTGCGGTGCGGCGGCCGTATGATGCTGGCGGTTAATCTCCGCGATCCAGCGCGTCGAAAACCCGGACTGCGCCGAAATTCCTTTGCGCGATGTCGCCGCTATCGTCTCATCCAGCAACCGCTTCATCGCGGCAGAAGGCTCGCCGCTACGCTCCCGACCGGCATTCGCGGCGTACAGCCGATATCGTTCGATCACCTCGGCAAGATCGTGCCGCGACGCAGAGCTGCGCATCAGGCACCGGTGCGCCTCTTCATTCCCGGGAGCGAGCGCAACCAGCTTCAATGCCACTCCCTCAAGCCGAAGCGGATCATCACCATCGTCCGTTGCGCGCAATGCGCTTGCGAAACATTCGCTCGCCGCCTCGCGCAACCGCGAACGGGACAGCGCCAGCCAGTCCGCGAATGGCCCCTCCGTCAAAGCCGTTGCCTGCAGCAACTCGCCCCGCCAGATCGACGCGGCTTGCAAGGCATCGCCACTGGATATCGCCGAGCGGAACAGCCCGACATCGGTCAGGATTTGCTCCGGCAGGCAGACAAAGGGATCATGCCCCCAATCGCTCGGTGACGTGACGCCGATATCTTTCCTGAGTTGCACGAGCTCCTGGCGAAGACTCGAACGTCCCTGCTGTTCGGAACGCTTATCCCACAACAACGTCGCGAGCCGCGCTCGCGTCCAGCTCTCGCCGGTCTCCATGGCCAGGCATGCGAACAGCGCGCGCGAACGCCGGCTGCGCACCTCCAGCCTGTTGCCCCGGGCATCAAGCGCCTCGAATGGACCCAGGATATTGATCGTGATGGGGCGCGCCATTGCGTTTTGCTCGTCTCAGCGGTGAAAACCTAACCATGCAGCCGGCTTTTGCCGGACGGTCCGGCGAGAGAACTGCTGAACATTACGCCCGGAACATCGCAGCGGCGGACACAATCACCGTCAAAACTGCCGCAACGGTTATTGACGCTGATTGACGGCGACGCTTGCCGACTCCCGAACTAGATTTGTTTCAACGAACGCACGAGCAGAGCAGATTCGACTGTAGCGATCTTTGGTTGTTGGGCTACCGGATTTTTCCGCGCACCCCGATCGCAAAGGAAACTGGGGCCAATGATGACCGATAAATTGCGGACAAACGCGTTGCAGCGCACCTCTGATTTGGTTTATCCGCACCGCCGCCGGGCGTGGCTGCCGGCCGACAGCGCTAGGTTGGGGCGCATGTTGCGAGGTTTGGTTTTGGTCGCGTGTTTCGCGGCAATCGTGTCTCTTGGCTGCGACTTCGCCTCGGCCGCCGATTACTCTGCTGGCGGCGGCGTCGTCAACGCCCCCTCGGGTTTTGCCACGGCGGTTGGCTCCGGTGCCAGCACGCTCGGAACCAGCGCGACCGCCTTCGGCGCCAGCGCAACCGCGTTCGGCAACGGTGCGACCGCGGTAGGCGCCGCTAACATCGCATCTGGAGCAAGCGCGACCGCTATTGGTTCGGGTAGCAACGCAAATGGCGCTCAGGCGACCGCGACGGGCGCAAATAGTTCCGCGCTTGGCGCCAATGCCACCGCCACCGGCGAAGGCAGTATCGCGAACGGCCAGTTCGCAACGGCAACGGGGCAGAACAGCAGAGCGACCGGCGATTTCGCGACCGCAAACGGCGTAGGCAGCGTCGCGACTGGCGCCAACGCGACCGCAGCGGGGGGAGACAGTTTCGCCAGTGGTATTGGCGCAACCGCGACAGGTGTGGCTAGCAACGCGGTCGGCGACGCCGCGACAGCGGCTGGCCTGAACAGCGCTGCGACCGGTCTCAACGCGACCGCGACAGGCGCGAACAGCATCGCCAACGGTACCGGAGCAACAGCGACGGGTGCGAACAGCACCGCCAACGGCATCTTCGCGACCGCTACTGGCTCATCAAGCGCGGCCAATGGCGCTGCCGCGACGGCGACAGGTCAAAACAGCGCCGCGACCGGCATTTTCGCGACTGCGACGGGCGCGTTCAGCACCGCGAATGGCGCGACCGCGAGTGCCTACGGTCACGGCAGCGTGGCCAGTGGCGCTGCCACGACTGCGATCGGACAAGCGAGCGTCGCGAATGCTGCCGGTGCAACGGCGATCGGCCAGGGCGCTCAGGCGCTCGGGATCAACTCGGTCGCGATCGGTTCCGGCTCGGTGGCGACGCTCGCCAACACCGTGTCGTTCGGCACCCCCGGCAACGAGCGACGGCTCAGCAACGTAGCCGCCGGCATCAACCCGACCGACGCCGTCAATGTCAGCCAGCTCAGCGGCCTGACCTCGGGCTTCCAGTCCCAGTTCACGGGACTGCAGGCCGAGGTCACCAACAATCAGCGCGAGGCACGTTCAGGGACCGCGCTGGCACTCGCCGCGACCGGCCTGCAATACGACCAGCGGCCCGGCAAAGCGTCGATCGCGACCGCCGTTGCCAACTACAAGGGGCAGTCGGGCGTCGCGGTGGGCCTCGGCTATGCGGTCTCGGACCGCTGGCGCGTCAATGCGGCTTTCACATCCGCGCCGCAGGTGAATGATTACGGGGTCGTCGCCGGTGCGTCGTTCACACTCAACTGAAGGGGCACCGAAGCTGGCCCCTGACAGTAGCGGCGGTGCCGGCGAATTTTCAACATTGCGCAACATTCGCGTGGTGATGGCCAGTGGCCCCGCTCGCTGTGTGCTGCTGTTCGCGATGCTAACCATCGTCGCGATGGGCTGCTCCGGCGCGCGGGCCGAAACCCCTGCACCAGTTCCAAAGCCGGCGCAAATCGACCGCAATGGCGTGCTGATCCTGATCCGGTCGTCGCTGCTGGCGCTCGATCAGGCCAACAAGACCGGCAATTACACGGTGCTGCGCGACATTGGTGCGCCCGGCTTTCAATCCAACACGGCCGCACGGCTCGGCGAGATCTTTGCCAAGCTACGCAATGACAATCTCGACCTGTCGGGCGTCGCCGTGATCGATCCGCAGCTCAATTTGCTGCCGCAGATCGAAGCCAACGGCCTGATGCATATGGCGGGCTTCTTTCCGTCGGTGCCGACCCAGGTCAATTTCGATCTGGCGTTCGCGCCGGTGAACGGGCATTGGCGGCTGTTCGGCATCTCGGTCTCGACCGGACCGAGCGCGCCCGCCGCACCGACGCCACCCGAGCCACCCGTTGCGCAAAAACAGCCTGCCGCAAATGGTGCCAGACCGCCCGCGGCGGCAAAGCCTGCGCCCGCGGCCAGGCTCGCACCTGCGGATCACAAGCCGGCCGACAATCAGCCGTCCAAATAGGACGACCTACCAGGCAGCGAGCGGCGACAAATGAATCTTCGACGAAACCCTGAAGTCGATGACGATGATGTTCGCGACGATGATATTCGAATCATCCCAACGTTGAACACGATCATCGTCAAAACTTGCATCGTCAAAACTTGCGCGTCAATTATTGACGCCGATTGACCGAGACGATTGTCGTCTTCCGCACTACGCTTGTGTCGCACTGTGAACGACCTCACAAAGCAAATCGGCCAAGCTTGATAATATGAAATCAGACTTCGCCATTCGGGTTCGGTTTGGCGAAGACAACAACAATGCGAGGATGCCATGCCCACATTCGTCAGAATGGTCGCCGAACTTGAGGAGCCCGCGGAATTTCTCAGTGATGATTTCCGTGCGGTAGTCCTGTTCGGCGGCATCGGACTGCTGGTGGCGCTGATCGCGGTGTGCACCGGTGTGCAGGGCGTATGGCTTTGAGATTGTCGAGCGCGACGCGCGACCAATTATAGTTTCGTTTCAGCAATTTCGCGTTGCGCCAGGTTCCAGGCTTTTCGAATCACAACGAAAATTGGAGCGCGCACCATGTTTGAACCAAATCGCCGGATTATCCTTCAGTCGATTGCCGTCGGCGCCGGTACCTTCGCCGCCTCACAATCCTTTGCCGTTGGAAACGACGGACATGCAGCCGGATATGACGTTTCCGCCGCCTCGGAATACCTGAAGACGATTCCGCGCAAATCCGGCGATCCCGTGGTCTTTACGGCCTCCCTCGACAAGGGGCCGATCAAGGCAACATCCGGGGGGTGGGCACGTGAAGTCACCATGCGCGGACTGCCCATCGCCACCGATATCGCCGGCGCGCATCTGTTCATAAATGCGGGCGGTGCCCGCGAGATGCATTGGCACAATTCAGCCGAGTGGGCCTACGTCGTCGATGGCCTTTGCCAGGTGACGGTGGTCGACCCCGAGGGTGTAGCCGAGGTCGTCAATCTCGGGCCGGGTGATCTCTGGTACTTCCCCAAAGGCCACAGCCACGCAATCCAGACCCTCGGCCCGTCGCCGTGTCACGCGATCCTTGCCTTCGACGATGGACTGTATTCGGAACACGGCACGTTCGGCATCAGCGACTGGATGAGCCGTTACGATACAAAGGCCCTTTCGCAGGCATTCGGCGTCTCGGATGAGGCTTTCGCACAGATCCCCAAGGCCGAGACCTACATCATGCAGGGCGAGCTGCTGGCTCTCGATGGTCCGCAGGCGCGTTCCGCCCGCGAGTTGGAGCACGCGCGAACCCATCGCCACGCCATGATGGCGCAGAAGCCGAAAGTGAGCACGCCGGGCGGCGCGCTCTACATCGCGTCTTCAAAGGAATTTCCGATGTCGACGACGTTGACGGGAATGGTTCTGAAGTTGAAGCACGCTGCGATGCACGAACCGCATTGGCACACCGATGCCAATGAATGGCATTATGTATTAAAGGGGCGAACGCGGGTCACGCTGTTCGCGCCCGACAAGCGGGTCGCTGTGGCCGAGCTTTCGCCGGGCGAGTGCGCCTACATACCTCGCGGTTGCGGACACTCCATTCAAAACGTGGGTCCGGAGGACGCTGAAATCGTCGGCGTGCTGGACAGCGGCACCTACCACGAAAGCTCTCTGTCAGAATGGCTGGCGAAGGCGCCGCGCCATCTGCTCGCCAATAATTTTGGCGTCGCGGAAAAGGACGTCGCCAACTTCAACAGGAAACGCATGGTGATTTCCGCCCCGATCACGCCGACTTGACGTCGGTTTGTTCGGTCGAAATCCGACCGAGGACCGTCAACGGGTTCGGAGGATTGGCAATGACCTCGACTTTTCGAACTTTCGTCCTTGGACTGCTCCTCCTGATCACCACGAATTGCGTGACTCGGGCGGCGGATCGGTCGGTCACCTTAATGCTCGGTGCGGGGTCCGCACTTGAGGTGGAGCGGCCGTTCAAAACCGTCCTGATCGGAGATCCCGATATCGTCGATGTACATGCCCGTAGCGACCGCTCGGTTATTCTCGAGCCGCTGAACCCTGGAACGACGAACCTCGTTTTCGTTGACGAGAGGAGCATCGCGATCAGCAACGTCCGGATCCTGGTTTGCAGCGCAGGCGCGATCCCTGTGAAGTTTGAAGACGGTCCCGATTGCGAATAAACTGAAGCTGCCAGCTGCGAGAAACCGGCTAAGTTTCTTCCGGCAGATTTTGCCGCAGGAAGCGATTGAGGTCCGGCTGCACCGAGTAAGGCAGCGGAATCGGATCGCCCGCCGGGTCGACCGCCGGATCGAGACAGCGGCGCAACATGCGTGCGAGCTCCGCCCGCCGATAAGGCTTGGTCAGAAGCGGGATGCCGTGCCCGACGCGGCCCTGCAACGGCAGCGCGCCGTCGGTATATCCTGACGTGAAGAGCACCCTGAGCGACGGCCGCCCGGCCATGACCGATTCCGCAAGCTGCCGGCCGTTCATGCTGCCGGGCATCACGATGTCGGTGAACAGCAGATCGAACGCCGCGCCGTCATTGATGATGGCGATGGCCTCGTCGGCATCAGCGGCAACCATGACCTGGTAGCCAAGGCTCTCGAGCTGGATCGTCACATAGTCGCGAACTTTGCGGTCGTCCTCGACACACAGGATGGTTTCGTGGCCGCCCTGCACCGGCGGATCGTCCTGCGCCCGCGGCTGCAGCACGCTCGCGTCCGCCTTGGGCAGATAAATCCTGAACGTGGTGCCGCGGCCCTCCGCGCTGCGGACCTCGACGCTTCCGCCGGACTGCTTGGCGAAGCCGAACACCATGCTGAGCCCGAGCCCGGTCCCCTGCCCCACTTCCTTGGTGGAAAAGAACGGATCGAAAATCCGGTCGAGAATGCGCGGCGGCATGCCGGTGCCGGTGTCGCTGACCTCGATCGCGACATAGTCGCCGGCGCGTTCGACGCCGCTGGCCACCGCTTCCGGAACGCCCAATGTGACGTTGCTGGTCGCAAAGGTCAGCCGGCCGCCGAGCGGCATGGCGTCGCGGGCATTGATCGCGAGATTGACGAGCGCGGAGGTAAGCTGGCTGCTGTCGACGAACGCCGGCCAGACCTCGCCGCTGAGCGCGGTCTCGATTTCGATCTGCTTGCCGAGCGGTGGCGACAGCAGGCGGACGGCTTCGCGAATGAGCTCGTTGACGTCGATCTCGGCCGGCTGCAGCGGCTGCTTCCGGGCGAACGCAAGCAGGCTTGCCGTGAGCTGCCCCCCGCGGTCGGCTGCTTCGCTGATCAACTGCGTCACCTTGGCCAGATGCGGAACGTCCCTGACGCCGTCGGCGAGGATTTCGATCGTGCCGGTGATCACGGTCAGCATGTTGTTGAAGTCGTGGGCGATGCCGCCGGTCAGTTGCCCGAGCGACTCCATCTTTTGCGCCTGGATCAACTGCTCTTCGGCGGCGCGCTGTTGCGTGATGTCCCTGACAAAGGCGTTGATGATGTAACGGTCACCGCGGCGTAGCGCCGTCAATGACGCTTCGACGACGAATTCGTGGCGGTCCCGGTGCAGCGCGCGGGCTTCGTATCGCATGCCGGTGGCGCCAGCCGTGGCCTCGTGCAGGAACCGGGCGATCCGCTCCCTGTGCGCGGCGCGGTCCGGTTCGGGAAAAACCAGCTCCGCCACATTGACGCCGACCGCCTCCGCCCGGGTCCACCCGGTCAGGGACTCCGCCTGCGGGCTCCAGTCGAGGATGACGCCGTTTTCATCGGTCTGGACGAAGGCGTCGAGCGCGGTCTTGATGATGGACTGCGCCATCTGCTCGCTGTCGACCAGCGCCTGGTGGGCCCGCCTTTGCCCGGTGATATCGCGCAGAACCGTGACCGCCCCGCGAAGCTTGCCACGTTCGTCGCGCAACGGCCGCGCGTTGGCGACGATGTACGCCCGCGCGGCCGGCGCTTCGGGTTGCACGGCGAGTTCGAAATCGTCGACATTCTCGCCACGCAACGCGCGTGCCAGCGGCGAATCCGGAATCGGCATCGGGGTGACGTCGTCGGCAAGGAAACAGGCGAAGGTTCGCGTTCCCGTCAGGCTGTTGAAACCGGGGGCGACGCCGAGCAACCTCCGCGCCGCGGCGTTGGCAACGACGACCACGCCGTTCTCGTCGGCAACGACGACGGAGTCACGGATGCTCTCGACGGTCTTCTCAAGCAGATCCCGCTTGGTGCCGAACTGGGTCGTAAGCTCAGCGAAGGCCGCGGCAAGACCGTCAATCTCCCCGCAGCCGTCGGATGGTATCGGGACCGTTTCGCCGCGCGACAGGCCTTCGACGGCCCGGGTCATCTGCGTCAGCGGCCTCGACAACGACCTGGCGATCCCGGCCGCGAGCACGAGGGCGAGAACAGCCGCAATCGCCACACCGGTCAAATAGTAATGTGCGAACAGGCTGAGCGCGCATGCGGTTGCCACGACCAGCAACACCATCGCAATCGCAAGGCGGCCCCACAGAGTCATAACGAATCCAGAAGGATGGATGCGCAACCGATTCCGGCCAGGAACGGCAAACGGCCGGTATTTCTTTGGCGGCGCCTTCAGATAATGCCTAGTTCCTTAGCCGAGTTCGGCTTCGCGATCCCTAACTTTCAGCCCCGTAGAAGTACGGAGAATGTTTTCCGAGTGGCTGAACTGGGGGCTGGAAGGTCTGCAGGATCGCTCACACCTTGAAAATCCGGGAATACCGCGCCTTGATCTCTTCGCTTTGCGCCTGTACCGCGGCGGGATCGGCCTTGAGCAGTTTCAGATTGGCCAGCGGAACGTGCGCCCCCTCCTCCTTCACCTCGGCGTGGAACGAGCGATGGGCAAAGACGTCGACCAGCATTTGCTGGGTTTCAGCTTGGAAGAAAAAGCTCTGGAACAGTTTTGCCGCATTCGGATTGGGCGCGCTGCGGAAGATCCCGGAGGGAACGATGATCAGGGGCGAGCCTTCGGCGGCGTAGACCACCTCGACCGGTTTTCCCTGATCCTTGAGCAGCACCAGATTATAATCGTTGCCGTCGGCCATGATGGCACGCTCGCCGACCAGTATCTTCTTCGGCGGATCGGCTGCCGATTGCACCTGCATGACCTTCTGCTGCGCGAGCTTTTCCAGATACGGCCAGCCGAGATCGCGCGCCAGCACAAAGGTCGCGGTCAGGATCGCGCCGCTGTAGCCGGGATGCGCCTTGACCATCTTGCCCTGCCATTTGGCATCAAGCAGATCGGCGTAGCTCTTCGGCGCGTCCTCGCGTTTGACCAGATCGGTATTGTAGCCGATCACCTCCAGCCACGCGCAGGATGTCGCATACGTGCCGTCCGGGTCGACCTGGTCGGCGGGAAAATGCTTCGCGACGTCGTCCGGCATGTAAGGCTGCAGCCAGTCGTTCTTCTTCCAGTCGAGGTAATGCGACGGATCGGTCGAGTTGGCGACGTCGACTGCGTTGATGCCGCTGCCCTGCTCCTGCGCGATGCGCTGGTAAATCCGCTCGGCCCCGGAGCGCTCGACGCGAACGCTGATCCCCGGATATTTTGCCTCGAAGGTTCTGGCGAGCCGCTCGGCGGTGTTGAGCTCCAGTGCCGAGTAGAACGAGACCTTGCCTTCCCTGCGCGCGGCCTCGATCAAGGCGGGCGTGACCGCCGTCGGCGGCGGCGCGGCGGCTTTCAGCGGTTCGGCAAACACCAGGCCTGTGGCCGATACGGCGGAAGCCTTCAGCACGTCGCGTCTCGACCATTTGCGGCCCGGCATCGCCATTCTCCCCAAAATACCCGGCCGTTTCCCGGCCATCGCGATTGTGGGCAGACTATAGCAGATTTCCGGAGCGCCAATTGATCCAAGTCCCGGCGCCGGCGAGTCCAAGCGAGACTCCCGCCGCGCCGGCGGCTTACGATCTGAAATTTCTCTATGTCGGGCTACCCGATACGATCGCTGGTGGCGGATGACGCGCACGGCGCAGATTTCCACCTGATCGCCTGGGCTATCCGCCGATGCTCGCGCAGCGCGTTCGCCAACGCGAGCGGCGGGGCAACTGCGTCACACCACGAGATCATGCGGCACGTGGGCATGGTCCGGAGCGGCAATGTGAGTTGAGTGGTGCCCCGGCAGAGACGCATCAATCGTTTGTGCTTCCTCTGAAATCATCGGCGTTCCGTGGGCTGCGGCGTTTTCGTGGTGACTGGCCGACCCTGGGGTCAGATCCAAGTCAGCGAGATTGACGACGCCTGGACCATCAGAAGCGGAAATCGCGCTGTTGAAGTGGAATGAGTCTCCAAGACCGTGCCCACGGCCAGCCACCGGGCCAAACACCATATCAGAAATTGAGGATGCTTCGGAATGATGCTCGCCGGTGCCATGCATGGCGGCAACGCCGTGCCCGTCTGCTTCGCCTGAAACCGTCTGACTGCCGCCGTCGCTCTGCGGGTGCCCCGAATGCGCGATCGAGCCCGCAACCGCGAGCCCGTGATTCCCCGACGCCTCCGGGCCTCCCGAATGATGCTCAACGCTTGAGCCGGTATCGATTGTGTGGCCATGAGTGGCGGCAGCATTAATTGTGCCGGCATTTGTCGGGATCAATTCGCCGTTGCCCGCGTGTTGTTGCTCGGCACTGTCGACAGCTGCGTTCGACGCGGTGATATTGATGTTGCTCACCGCACCATTCAGGGGCACCGCTGCTCCGTCGCCGATCGTCATCGCACTGACGTTATCGAGCACCGGCGCCGGACTGAACGTGAAGTTATTCGCCATCGGCCCAGCAAGATGAACGCTATGCGGTGCGATCGAGGGTCCGCTTGCCGGAGTGATAACGGCGTTATCGTTGGCATCTTCGGTCGCGTGCGTCTGGATTTCGCCGAAGCTGATAAATCTGTCGTAGCCGATCGAATCAAACCAGCCTCGATCGGCAAAGAAGTTGTTGCCCACGTCGGTCGTAGGCACCGTCCCGTTCCCGTCGGCGAGGAGCGCTCCGTCATTGGCGGTCCAGTTGGAGGTGGCATCGGCGCTGGTCGTCGCGACGACAGCCCCGTCGGTTACCGCTGTTGCGGCCAGATCAAGATTGACCGGGTCGCTGGCTACGGCGGCGGGCGCCGTCGCAGGCTCGATGACGAAATCCGACGGCTCAACGGTCGAGATCCCCTGCAAATGGATCTCCAGCAGGCTGGAACTTCCGATACTCAGGGTTTGGTCGGTTGGATTGACGTACACGATGGTTTCATTGCTCGTGCCGTCATAGAGCCAGGCAATGGTGTGCGCCGGCACGGAAGTGCTTGTGGAAGTCAACGCCAGAACGGCGAAGGCAAGTGCGCCGAGCGCCGTCAGGTCGATCTTGTCGGACCCCGACCTGAAATCGGTGATGGTGTTGAACGGGCCCGCATGTGAATCCGTCGCCGACAAATAAACGAAGCGGTCGTTTCCATTGCCGCCTGCGAGAAGGTTCGCCGCAAAACCACCGATGAAGGTATCGTTCCCGTTATTGCCGTTGATCGTATCGCTTCCCGAGCCGGCGCAGATCGTGTCATCCCCGTCATTGCCCTTGATCGTGTCCTTGCCGGAGCCACCGTAGAGAACGTCGCTTTTACCGGTGCCGTTGATGGTGTCGTCACCGGCGCCGCCGTAGATGGTCTGGCCCTGGTCACCACCTCCCGCGATGCTGTCGTGTCCCGGAGTCCCGAAGAGGAACGGCGGATCGGATATGACGTGCGTCCCTGTGGCCTGGTTGTCGAAATCGTTGGGGTCGGCGTCGCTGGCGCCGTGGATGGCGATCGTCACCGCCTGTGCAGTACCGTCTGCGCTGTGCACCGTGAAGGTGTCAGTCAGCGTGTCGCCGACCTTGGTGGCATCCACCACGCTGTTGTTGTTGTCGAGCGTGTAGGTCCACATGCCGGCCGCCGTCATGGTGAAGGCGCCGTAGCCGCCATCGCTCGCCGTCGGCGAACTGACCGCGGTGAAGGTGTTGAGCGCATTGTCGACGTCGGTGTCGGCGAGCTTGCCGGTAGCCAGCGGCGTGCCGGGCGTGGCGTTGGCGACGCCGCCGATCACCGAGCCGGTCGCGGCGCCGGAAATGATGGCCGCGTCTTTGCTGCCGTAGGCAAAGTCGATGGTCTGAGCGCTTGCGGCTGCGATCTCCACGGTGGCGCCGCTGTCGACCGTCACGGTGCCGGAATCCGTCGGGGGGTCCCTGACTTCGGTGCCGGCGCCTCCGTTGACGCTCGTGAAAGTCCACGTGGTACCGGTGTAGTTCCCGGACAAATGCAGTGTCACATTATTCGCACTATTGCCGTCACTGAAGGTAATCGTGCTGATGTTGGTGCCCGAATTGTACGAGACCGAGGCGGACATGCTTCCCCCCACAAAGGGAAGCTGCGTGAGGTCGATCAAATCGGCTGACGTGAGGTGCGTGCCGATGTCGGTGCCCGTGATGACCCCCGCGAATTTTCCCCAGTCATCGATGATCAGCTTACCCGCGCCCTGCTCGAAGTAAACTATCTGACTGTCGGTCGTGCCCGGAGCAAGCTTACTGCCCGGGGCAAACTCGATCGTGGACCCGCTGTCGATCCAGACGTTTCCGACTCCGGTAATGGTGCCTGTCACGTGCAGGTAAACATTGGGATCTGCGATGATGGTGCCATTGTTGGTGATAGGCCCGATGAAAGTGGCGTTGACTTCTTCCTCCAATTTCCCGTCGTTCTCGAGTTTTCCCGAGTCGCTTACATTGAGGTCGCCGGCGAGCTGCAGGGTTCCATTGACGATGATGTCCGTCGATGCCGCGCCGTGCGGTATAGTAAGCGACGCCGCCTGGGCATCCGGTGTGCCCGTGATGATGACCTTGTAATTGGAAGGCGCATTGATGGTTGCGTTGATGCTCAAGGTGGGAACAACGCCGCCGCTCCAATTGTCCGGGTCGTTCCAGTCGAGCGTTGGCCCCGGCCCGCCAACTATCAACGACTCCGAATTCAGGGTGACTGCTATCGCCGTCGCCGCGGTCGCCTGCGTCGGGTAGGTCTCACTGCCATCCTGGGACGTCACGGAAACGTTCAGCGTGTCGCTCCCGATGAAATGCGTGATGGGCGTGTAGACCAGGCTCGCCAGCGCGGTGTTGACGTCGCTCGCCGTCCCCGACACCGTCAGCGATCCCAGGCCATTCACGGTCTCCGTGACGCCCGCCACGGGGCTCACCGCCAATGCCCCGTGCGCGACGGTCAGCAGTACGATTACCGTATCGTCGGCATCTTCCGCGGCCGGACCCACGACGACGCCGCTGATGTCGATCGCGGTGTTCACGGCGGTGGTGGCCCTCGCCGGCGCGCTTGCCGTCGGCGGCTCGGCAACCGGGTTCACCGTGATCGCGGTCGAGGCGGTGGCCGCCGTCGGGTAGGTGTTGGAGCCGTCGCTCGACGTCACTGACAGATGCAGCGTGTCGGAGCCTTCGTAGTCCACGGTCGGCGTATAGGTCAGCCCCGCCAACAGCGTGTTCACGGCCGCCGCGCTCCCCGACAGCGTCAGCGTCGCACTGTCGTCGCCGCTCACCGTCACCCCGCTCAGGCTGGCGACGCGCAGCGTCCCATGCGATACCGTCAGCGTCGCACTCACCGTGTCGTCATTGTCCTCCGCCAGCGGCCCAACGTTCACCCCGGCAACCGCCGCGCCGGCGGCGTTCTCGTTGAGCGCCAGCGTCGGCGGCGCGCTTGCCGTCGGCGACTCGGCAATCGGGTTCACCGTGATCGCGGTCGAGGCGGTGGCCACCGTCGGGAAGGTGTTGGAGCCGTCGCTCGACGTCACTGACAGATGCAGCGTGTCGGCGCCTTCGTAGTCCACGGTCGGCGTATAGGTCAGCCCCGCCAACAGCGTGTTCACGGCCGCCGCGCTCCCCGACAGCGTCAGCGTTGCACTGTCGTCGCCGCTCACCGTCACCCCGCTCAGGCTGGCGACGCGCAGCGTCCCATGCGATACCGTCAGCGTCGCACTCACCGTGTCGTCGTTGTCCTCCGCCAGCGGCCCAACGTTCACCCCGGCAACCGCCGCGCCGGTGGCGTTCTCGTTGAGCGCCAGCGTCGCCGGCGCGCTTGCCGTCGGCGACTCGGCAATCGGGTTCACCGTGATCGCGGTCGAGGCGGTGGCCGCCGTCGGGGAGGTGTTGGAGCCGTCGCTCGACGTCACTGACAGATGCAGCGTGTCGGAGCCTTCGTAGCCCACGGTCGGCGTATAGGTCAGCCCCGCCAGCAGCATGTTCACGGCCGCCGCGCTCCCCGACAGCGTCAGCGTCGCACTGTCGTCGCCGCTCACCGTCACCCCGCTCAGGCTGGCGACGCGCAGCGTCCCATGCGATACCGTCAGCGTCGCACTCACCGTGTCGTCATTGTCCTCCGCCAGCGGCCCGACGTTCACCCCGGCAACCGCCGCGCCGGTGGCGTTCTCGTTGAGCGCCAGCGTCGCCGGCGCGCTTGCCGTCGGCGGCTCGGCAACCGGGGCGACCGTCACGACCTCGGTTGCCGTCACCGTCGCGCTGATATTGCCTTCCGAATCGTGCTCGGTCGCCGCAATCGTCAGCGTGAAGCTTCCTTCGAATTCCGCCGGGGGCGTGATCTTCAAGCTCGACAGGTTCCAGTTGGCCACGTCGAACGAGGTGTTATCCGCGGCCGCCGTAAAGCTATGACCGGGCAAGCCGGTGCCGTCGCTCAGCGTAGCACCCACAGGGATGTCGCTCACGACAAGCGTATTGAGGCTGTTCAGGGACGCGTCGCCGTTGACGCCCTGCAGGCTCGTGACCGTCACGCCAAGGTTCAGCGCAATCGCCGTGTCCTCATTGCCCTGCGCGGCGACCGGGTGAAGGTCGGGCGCCAGGGGGACGACCGTCACCAGCTCGCTTGTACTCGCCGTGTTGGCATCCTGGTCGGTCGCCGTGATGGTCAGGATGAAATTGGTGTCGTTCGGCGGAGTGATCTTCAGGTTCGAGAGATTCCAGCTCTTCACGTCGATCGAGGTGTTACCGCTCGTCGCCATGAAGTTGTTCGCGCCGTCGGTGAGCACTGCTCCGACCGGGATGCCGCTCACCACTAGCGACTGCACGCTGTTGCTGTGGCCCGGCAGGCTGTTCACGGTCGCCGTGATCGTGCCCAATGCGATCGCCGTGCCCTCGATGCCGCTCTCAGCCGGCGGCAACCAGGTCACTGTCGGCAGCGTCTCGTCGACCGCGATCGCTTGCGTTGCTTCTGGCGCCGGATTGCCGGCCGAATCCGAAACGTCAGCCGTCACCGTATAGGTGCCGTCACGCAGCAATTTGGCTTCGGTCGAGGTGACGTTTATTGACCAGGTGTTATTCGCGAGCGTGGTGGTGAATGTGTCGACGACCTGGCCGGAGCTGTCGACGATCTTGATCGTCACCGGCTGGCCACTCTCTGCGTCGGTCGTAGCGCCGGCGATAGCGAAGCCGGCGCTCGCCGCATTGGCGTTGACGACGTTGTTACTGACAATGGTGTCGATTGCGATCGTCGGCGGGGTCTCGTCCACCCTGATCGCCTGGGAGGCGTCCGCCGAAAGGCCGGCCGCATTCGCCACGTCCGCTGTCAGCGTGTAGAAGCCGTCGGCCAGCGCCTTGGCAACCGGCGGGCTGAGGTTAATTAGCCAGGCGCTGTTGGTGACCGTGGCCGTACCGCTGTAAACGGGGTGGTTAGAACTATCGACGATGGTGATCGTAACGACCTGCCCGTCCTCCACACCCGAGGTTGTGCCCGTGATCTCAACCCCGGCATTCGCTCTGCTGGTATTGATGATGTTGTCTGCGGCGATGCCGATTTGTCCGGCGATGCTGGTGATCGCGAGAGTCGGGCGTACGATGATGATCTCAGGGACAATGAAGACCGCCGATTCTAACGCAGGAAGCTGATTTTGCGGGTTGATGGTGTCGGTCTGAATAAAATTGATTGGTTGCACCGGCAGCGGATTGCCGACGGGAAGACTGCTCGACCCGTTTGGTCCCCTCGCAAAGTTGGCGAGCACGTCCTGCTGGGCCTCCTGCAACTCCGCCATTCGCGCAGCACTATTTGTGACTTGATTCACGCTGATCGAGGACCCGCGCGGGCTCAGGATGATTGTCGCTCCAGGATCCTCAACAATGATGTGTCGCGGGATCGGCTCCTTGGTCACAAGCTCGAATGCGCCGTGCGCCATGTCCTTGTATGCGATGTTGTCGTCATCCAGGAATGTGACGTTCGAGTCCGCGGCCTGGACTTCCTTGATGATTGAGAAGGCCAGCGCTGCGAGCGACAGCGTGCCGACGCCACCGGTATGGGCGCGGCTGCGAATGCTTCCAACCGGCGTTTCGACGCTAAGGCAACCGGTCTTCGCCACCTGGCCGGCAATGAAGCCGAAAGTCCCTTTGGACACCGCGAACAGTGCCGAACGCGAGGTGCCGTTGGAGTCGCAGACGAATTCGTTCAGCGTCACGCGCGTGCCGCCGGACAGGTTGAACGCGGTGCCGTCGATGAAGCGAATTCCGATCCGCCCGTCGGCTGCGGTCTCGATCACGTCACCCTGGCAAACGGGATCGCCAACCATGACTTGAACGGCAATGCCGTTCGCACGCCTGAGTGTGCCGCAGCCGATCGCCGTCTGAATATGGCCGATCATCTGGGGGAGCAGGGCCACAACGGCCTCACCCTCGTCCCAGCACCCGACGCTGGACGCAACGAACATTGGCTTCGCCCTCGCCTGCTCTGTAACTCAGGCCCAGCGTGGTGCCGCGGTTCTTTTGATCTTTTGGCGCGGGCACAACCCCGCGCTGGCCGCCCCAGGCAGCCCGCCGAACCGTCCAGATCCAAAAAACCCAATCAATTCAGGAAGGCGACGCGTCAAGCGCGACGTCGGCGTAAAGGGTGCCAATCGCGAGGCGCGGAACTTTCCCATGAACGCGAAAGTGTCCGGATTTGATACTTTTCCGTGCGATTACGCCAGTTTCGCGGATAAGGATGGGGTCGTCAACCTGCGATTTAGGGGTACCCAATTTGCGCCCAGGATTTTCATTCGTAGTTTGAGGCGGTCAATTGCGATGGATCTCGATTTGGCATTAGAATTATATGTCTTGCGACCTTAGCCCACGGCCCAGAGAACCAGCGGCGGCCAAGCCAAAGATCTTCTCAGGAAGGGGGGATCATGTGCACGCATGCGATTACCGCATTGGTGACAGGTTTCATTCTGGCGGTAGCCGGCTTTTTCCCTGTTCCGGCTCAAGCGCAACGCGATTCAGCCGAGCCGGCTGTTCAGGACCTCGCATCCAAACCGATTGGAAAAGTTGTTACCGCCACGGGTTCCGTCACGATCGAACGTGCCAATGCGGTGGTCATTCAGGCAAATGTCGCCGGTCAAGCCGGTCAGGCGAAGGTTGGTGATCTCGTCTATCGGGGCGATGTGGTCGCGACCGGGGCCGATGGCCGGATCGGCATCAACTTTGCTGACGGCAGCTCGTTCAATCTGTCGAGCAACGCCCGCATGGCTTTGAACGAGTTCGTGTACGACCCAAACGGGAACTCCAACTCGACCTTGTTCAGTCTAACCAAGGGCGCGTTCACGTTCGTTGCCGGCAAGATCGCGACGACTGGCGATATGAAGGTCGACACCCCCGTCGCAACCATGGGGATTCGCGGTACCACGCCCCACGTCGAAATTTCGGATGATGGGACAGTCAAATTTTCCACCCTTATTGAAGAGGGCGGGAGTAAATTTATGAAAAAGCCGGGGGCGCCTGCGACGCAGCAACCCGAACAAAAAGAGCATCACAAGTTAAATCTCAACATTTGTCGAGGGTGCTAGGATCACCGCTTGGGCGCAAGCCGTTCTCGCTACAAGCCGCAATCGGGGCGTGCGACGCCCACTCGCAGAAATCGATGACCGCACATTCCTTCATTCCCAAAATCGGGAAGCCTGATATGGAATTTTGCGCAAGGGGCATCATCAACGGCGTGGCGCCGATACTCATCTCGCTGTTGCTCGCCAATGCGGCGAGGGCGCAGGATCCGAAGCCGAAGCCGAAGGATAACTATCTCAGGAATATTGAGTTGTGCAACAGCTCGGATCGCACGACGCTTGATCCTCGGATTGATGGCTGCACGGCGCTCATTGGTTCCGGTCAAGGCACGACGACGGCCTTGGCGATCGCCTATAACAATCGTGGCAATGCCTATGCCGCAAAGGGGGACTACGACCGCGCCATCCAGGATTTCGATCAATCGATCAAGCTCGATCCAGCTTACGCCAAGCCCTTCAACAACCGCGGCGTGGCTTACTTGAGGAAAGGCGAATACGACCTCGCGATAAAAGCTTTCGATGAGGCGATCAAGCTCAATCCCAACTACGGCGGAGCCTTCGCCAACCGCGCCGGCGCGTATCTGAAGAAGAAGGAATACGATCACGCGACGCATGACTATAGCGAGGCAATTCGCCTCGAGCCCAATCTGGAAGCCGTGTGGAACGGACGCTGCTGGACCCGAGCCATCCTCGGCGCGTTGCAGGCGGCGCTGGAGGACTGCAATAAGGCGCTTCAGTCGGGGCCGGGCAACGCCGAGACGTATGACTCGCGTGGACTGACCTACCTGAAGATGGGCCAGCTTGACGCGGCTATCGATGATTATAGTTCTGCGCTGCGGCTCGACCCGAAGCTGGCGAGCGCGTTGTATGGACGCGGGCTCGCCAAGCTCAAGAAGGGCGACAAAGCTGGCAGCGATACCGACATCTCGGCGGCAAAGACAATCCAGGCCAGGATCGGCGACGACTTCACGCGTTATGGCCTGCGGTAGCAACTAATCAACGTAGAGCTTTGGATCACAGCCACATCGGGATCAGACCGAGGCTGCGGTGCATTTCGTTTGACGCTGGCAGTCGACCGGATTGGTCGAGATCAGCAGCAAGATGACCAAGCATTCTTCTGTGCGAGGTGGCTTGCCGCGGTTGATGCGTTACTACCCCGATCTGACGATTTCAAAGTTTAAACAAGCAATGGTGTTTTCCCCCGCCGTCCTCAACCGTATGGGAGAAAGCCTCCGGAAGCTCGGGTTGCCCGACTGATCGGAGCAATCCGGCATTCGATGGAGCTATGTATGCCGCATTCGTTTTTTTCACGCGAACGTACCGGCGGGACTAGGGCAAGCTGACTTCGGCTTTTGGACCTTTATCGGAAGTCGGCCCTTGTCCGGATGCATCGGGCTGAGACTACCCATTTAGGGGCATCCTTTGACGGATGTGCCGAGGGTGTGCACTTTTGGGTGCGGTGCAGCAGCCGTCGGCTTAGTTCGTTCGTACAGATAACGCTTCTTGCATAATCGGAATGCTTCCGATCTGTTAGCGATGTCGATCGGCATTTCGCTGTCAGCGGTGGAAGGGGGGTATATGCTATGACGATCAAAACATTTTTCACAATCATTGCTGTTATCGCCCTGGTACATGGTGTCGGTTTTGTATTAGTTCCGGAACAGGTAGCCGCCAGTTATGGAATGGCAACTTCGGCTTCAACCGTGCTTATGGCGCGATTATTCGGTGCAGCACTGTTGGGATTGGGTCTAATTTTCTGGTTCGCCCGGGACGGCTCATCGGAATCCGTGCGCGGCGTGTTTATCGCTACCATTATCGGCAACACCGTCGGGTTGATTGTAGTTGTTATGGGCACCACAGCAGGTACGCTGAATTCAATGGGATGGGTTGCTGCTTTAATCTATCTGTTCGGAGCAGCGGGGTCCGGCTACTTCGTGATGGCGCGATCGCCTCGGCTATCATCGCGCTAAAATTCAATATTGTTGTCCTTTTGTCGGCAAAAATTGATGGCCGTCTGATCTTCAATCATCAGGATTGAATTTGAGAGCCGCCTTCGGGCAGTTTCTTGTTGGGCAGCAATGATCGATGACCCTCTTGCGGTTTGACACATCGCGTCAATTCGCTGCGCTGCAGGATTGGGGCGCTGTCGGGGCATAGCGGAGATCGAAGCACCGCACCAATCAATCTCGATTAGTGAGTACGTGCCCTGGCTGAGACACTTCTTGACGACCAACAACAGTCACAGCTGGAGATTTGCCAATGAGGTCTCTGATCACTGTGCGCCGATCTGTCCAGGCATATCTAACTCGCCCCAGTGCCCGACGGGCAAATCACCCAAAATCTGTCAAGCCCGTCTTGCGAAAATATTCCTCTTGTCGCGTCGGGCAAATCAGCGCTACCAGCTCGCCCCGTCCTTTCCCGGCAAGAGGGGCGGTCGCGCGTCGTCACGAACGTGGGAGGGGATGCGGTGGACGCGGCAGCGTCGGCGCGCAGGTTTGTTCACGGGGCGAGTCTCTCGTGAGTGAACGACTGCGCGCAGGACGAACGGCGCTTTCAGCGTACGGTAAAACCGTGTGGTCCTGGCACCCGTTGCTGGTGTCAAGCTGCCGGTGGCTGATACGATCCAACCGGATCGGCCAGCCATCAAGCCGGCAGCGACGGTGACAAGACGAATTCGTCGCCGGGGAGAGCACGGCATAAGCCGTAAAACCATTGCGCGGGGAATGCCGGAGTGTTTCCGCTGAACCTGTATGCTCGTGTGCGTTTTCTTTTGTGCGCTTTGCACACGAGACCGCGGGTGCAGCGCGCACCCGGCATTCCCTGCTCCCTCTACGAGGGAGGGATTAGTGCAAAACTTCGGGCGCGTCGCGCCGCGAGAACGTGAACTGATGTTTGAAATTTGAAGCACGTGTCCCGGCCTTGAGCCGGAACGACGCAGGACCAAAGAGCATCGGGTGCATGAATCTCGAAATCCGTACCAGCCTAGCCCGCCCGCTGGTGCAGCTTGAGCGCTTCGCCAAAGGCCTGGAACAGCGCGCGGTTGATCGGGTTGCGTTGCGGGTCATATTCGGCATGCCATTGCACGCCGAGCGCAAAGCCCGGTGCGTCCGCGATCCGGATCGCCTCGATAGTGCCGTCCTCCGCCACGCCCTCGATCACGACACGCTTGCCGGGCTCGAGGATGCCCTGCCCGTGCAGCGAATTGACGCGGATGGTTTCACGGCCGAGCAGCTTTGCAAAGGCGCCGCCCGGCGTGAGCTTAACGTCATGCCGGTCGGCAAACACGACCGTCGGATCGGGATGGATCTCGCCGTTCTCCAGCCGCGGCATGCGGTGGTTCATGCGGCCGGGTATTTCGCGGATTTCGGGATGCAGCGAGCCGCCGAAGGCGACGTTCATTTCCTGCAAGCCACGGCAGATGCCGAACAGCGGCACGCCGCGCGCGACGCAGGCTTCCGACAGCGCCAGCGCGACGTCGTCGCGGTGGATATCGTAGGGCTCGTGCTTCTCATGCGGCTCGGTCTTGAAGCGCGTCGGGTGGACATTGGCCCGCGCTCCGGTCAGCACCACGCCGTCGACGACATCGAGCAGGGCGCCGATATCGGTGATATCAGGCGATCCCGCGAACATCAGCGGCAACGCGCCCGACACGTCGGCAACGGCGCGAAGGTTGCGTTCTCCGACCATCTGTGTCGCGAAGCGATTTTCGATGCGATAGGCGTTCCCGATCACACCGACCACCGGCCGTCTCATCACAAAAATTCCGCTGTCATGGTCTTGCGCAAGAAGGGATTTCTATCTCGGGCCACGATTCCAGCCGATCATGCCTCTCAGACAGCCCTGGAGCAATATCCCACAGACCTACGCGGGCCTGCCTTGCTATTTTCGCGTAAAAGCCTCTTTGGCGTCGATCGCCTCAATGCCGGGCAATCCGGCCGCCCGGAGCGCAATTGCCGCGGGATTACCGGCGCCATTCAGCCACGGCAATTTTGCGAGGATTCCGCGGGTCACCGGCTCGCCCAGCGCGCCGCCGAAGTCGAGCGGCCAAAGCCCGTTCGGCACCACATCGGCCGTGATACCCTGGAGGCGATATCCTTTCCCCAACGCCGCCTCGGCGTCGTCAGGGGAGATCGCCCGTGCGGTCCCCGGGTTGGCCGGGTCCGCGAAGGTCACCAGCACCGGGATCAGCGCGTCCTTGACCGGCACGCTGCCGGTCAACCGGTTCATTTCGTTGAACGACACCCGCTTGCCGCCGGCCGCCGTATAGGCACGCAGCGCCACGTAGTTGATGTCGTCGAGATCGAGCTTTTTGTCGATATGCGCCAAAAGCGCGACGAGATTTTTGCCGCCGCCGAGATCGACGAAGATGGCATCGCCTTTGGTGCTTGTGTGGCCGCCACGGCTGTAACCACGGTCGGGGTGAACCGCCAGCACGCCGGAGGCCGACTTACTCCCCTGCGGCGTCTCGACCTCGACCGTCAGGCGGTATTTATGGCCGGGACGGTTGATCCTGATCTGATCGCCGATGAACAGTGCGGCCAGCAACGCAACCGGCCCGAACCATCTGAAATTCATCTGCCCCTCGCCGGATCCGTCGCGGTCCCGTTCATTCATCGCTTGGCATACCGGACGCGCCAGCGTCAAACCGGCGCGCCCTCGCCGCTTGATCCCGGTCGCGTTTTGGCGAAAGAGTGGCCGGGACAATTGGCACAGGAAGGAATCAACGGTGACCGATTCGGCTGACAATCGTCTTCAGGCCCGCAACGACCTGGCATGGGCGATCGCGGTCGGCGGCGTCGGCATCGTGCTGTTCGCCGCGCTGCTGCTGTTCGCCTGGAGCTTTGCGGCAACGCTGTTCCTGATCTTCGCCGGGATGCTGCTGGGTGTCGCCCTCAACGCCATGAGCAATCTGCTCGGCCGTCTCGTCAATCTGCCGCACGCGCTCCGGCTCGCGGTGGTGTGCCTGGCACTGGCGGGATTGTTGTCCGGGATCGTCGTACTCGGCGGCAACACGATCGCTAAGCAAGCCACGGTGCTGAGCGACACCATCAAATCGCAGCTTGGAAACGTCAAATCCTTCCTGGAAGAACACGGCGTCGACACCAGCTATCTCGATTTCACCAGCTCCGGCCAAACCGCGACCGCAGAAGGCGCCGCCGCGGCGGCAACGCCGGGCGCGTCGCCGTCGCATACTCTGCCGAGCGCGGGCACGCTTGCCTCCAGCGGCGGCGCGATCGTCAGCCAGACGCTGAAAGTCCTGCTCGGCACCGTCAGCGTGGTCGGCAACTTCTTCATCGTGCTGTTCCTGGGACTGGCCTTCGCAGCGCAGCCCAGCGTCTACCGCACCGGCCTGTTGTTCATGGCGCCGGCAAAACATCGCGCGCCCGCCACCATCATCGTCGACCGCATCGGGGATACGCTGGAGCGCTGGCTGATCGCGCAGATCATCACCATGGCCGCGGTGTTTTTGGTGACCTGGATCGGGCTTGCGATCATCGGCATCGACAGCTCGTTCATCCTGGGAATCCAGGCCGGGCTGCTGGCGTTCATTCCGACCGTCGGCGCGATCCTCGCCGGATTGATCGTGGTGCTGGCGAGCCTCGCCTCGGGATGGATCGCGGGCTTGAGCGCCTTCATCCTGTTCCTCGGCGTGCACGCGATGGAAAGCTATGTGCTGACGCCGATCATCCAGCGTCAGGCGCTCGATATCCCGCCGGCTACGCTGTTTGCGTTCCAGATCCTGCTCGGCGTCGTGTTCGGCATCTGGGGCCTCGCGCTCGCGCTGCCCCTGATGGCGATCGCAAAAGTCATGATCGACCATTTCAAGGCGGAAGGCGTTGCGCCGGAGGCTGCGGCGGCGACGGCTTAAAAAACCCAAAGCGTTTTCGAGCGAAGTGGGTACCGGTTCGCGTGAAGAAAACGCGTCAAAACAGGAATCTAGAGCCCGGTTCTGATGCAATCAGAACCGATCAGGCTCTAGGTCGTCAGCACCGTCTCGGTGTGCTCGACCTCCGGGGGGGCCGCAAAATACTGCCCGACCAGGGCGCGCCATGCGGTGAAATCCTCGGAGCCGCGGAAATCGACGGTGTGATTTTCCAGCGTTTCCCACTTCGCCATCAGCCGGTACCGCGACGGCTTTTCGACCGATTTGTGCAGTTCAAAACCCTTGCCGCCCTTGGCGCGCAGGAACAGCGGCCGCGCCTTGGCGACCGCGGCCTCAAAGTCCTTCTCGGTGCCGGGCTTGACGTCGATTTGTGCGATTTCGGTGATCATGGGGGAACGGCCTTTCCTTGGGAAGAACCGTCTCTAACCCGGCCGGCCAAAAAGAAAAAGGCGCCTCGCGGCGCCCGCATCCCCAATCCTCTTCGCGCGGTCAGTTCAGCAGCAGCACCGTGCCGGCCACGATCATCGCGCAACCGAGGAACAGCATGGCAGGCCAGCACCTTCTGCGCTGATCGTAACTCCCCTGTGCACGACGCTCAGTGATGAGCGCCATCTCGTATTCTTCAGAGGTAGAAAACATGCAGGCAAACCCGCCGCGGGCCGAGGCTGCTGCCGCTTCGAGCGACATCAGGGCGGCTTGCGGATTGCTTCTGCGGATCGAGTCCATACCACGGATGATACGGACCGTATGGTAAACGCGAGGTTAAAGCCGGCGCTACGGCGCCACCGGCGCTGGCCGCGCCGGCGTTGCGATGCCGGCCGTTTTGCGCCGCCAGTTTTCCAGCGACAGCGGCAGTTCTTCGGCGGCCTCGACGCGATTGCGGCCAGAACGCTTGGCCTGGTAGAGCGCCGTGTCGGCCGCCGCCAACAGCACCTCCAATTCGGTGCCGGCGGGCCCGCCGGCCACGCCAATGCTGACGGTGGTATCGACCGGGCCTTCCTCACAAGTGATCCCGGAAGCCTCGAACGCCTCGCGCACGCGCTCGGCCACGATCACGCCCTCCTCCAGCGAACACGGCAGCAGGGCTGCAAATTCCTCGCCACCGACGCGTCCCGAGAGGTCGCTGATGCGGACATTGTTGGTCACGACGGTGGCGAACAGCTTCAGGATCTCGTCGCCGGCGGGATGACCGAAGCGGTCGTTGATCGACTTGAAGTAGTCGATGTCGCAGATCATCACGGTGACCGGACGGCCGGCATTGGCTTCGCGTTCAATCACCCGCGAGCAGGCTTCCGCAAAGCCGCGGCGGTTGAACATCCCGGTCAGGGGATCGACCGAGGCCGCGGTCTTGTGCACCGTCACCGCGCGGTCCGACACCAGCATGAAGATGACGAACACGGTGCCGATCGCATAGAGCACCAGTTCGATCGAGAATGCCGTCACCCAGACGCTGCTGGAAAACGTCGCATCGTGCGGGCGCAAGAGGTCGCCGAGCAGGATCGGCAGCATCAGTACGGCGCCGTGCAGCACCGGGACGATGATCGTCGGCCAGCGTTTCTGCATCGCGCCGCGGCGCTCATTCCACAACTGCGCGGCCGTCAGTGCCGCATAGACCGCGACGATCGCCGCGCCAACGGTCAGGCGCAGCGCGGCATCCTCGGGCGGCAGCATCACGACGGCGGCCGCCCATACGATCGCGCCCAGCACCAGTCCCGGCAGGTTGGGCTTGCGGCCGTGGAACACGCGCGATGCATTCCAGACCATGCCGCAGGCGACGAAGCCCACCGCATGCATCGCCAGCGTCAACGGGCCGCCAAGCGTTGGGCCTGCAATCGTCCAGATCGCGACAGAGGCGGCGCCGAGCAGATAGGCGGTGCCCCACCATTTCAATGCCGGGATGTTCTCCTGCCTGCCGAAGAACATCAGCATGGCGCCAAGCATGCCCGCGACCATGGTCGCGAACAGATAAAGTGTGGATGTGTCGAACGACATGAGCTCACCCTGCCCTGTGATGCAACGTTCTCTGGCGCGATTGAAATGTGATGCCGCGCCATTACGATGTCACACGCTAAGACCGCCGGGTTCCAAATCCGTTTGCACGCATACGCAAGTTTTCAGGAAAAACTGCGTTAATTCATCTCTAAACTCCAGGGCCCGATTCCGATACAATCAGAATCGGGCCCTCGTTTTTGTTCTGACGCGTTTTCCTTCACGCGAACCCGCTCCAACAAAAAGGGCGCCTCTCGGCGCCCTCTTCGATTCACGAATGCAGCAAACGCTGCAAATTTTAGCGAAGCAATTAGCGCTTCGAGAACTGGAACGACTTGCGCGCCTTGGCGCGGCCGTACTTCTTGCGCTCGACGGTACGGCTGTCGCGGGTCAGGAAACCGCCCTTCTTCAGCACGCCGCGCAGATCCGGTTCGAAATAGGTCAGCGCCTTGGAGATGCCGTGACGGACGGCGCCTGCCTGACCCGACAGGCCACCACCGGCGACGGTGCAGATCACGTCGTACTGGCCGGCACGGGCGGCTGCGACCAGCGGCTGCTGGATCAACATCCGCAACACCGGGCGGGCGAAATAGACTTCGACTTCACGGGTGTTGACGATGACCTTGCCGGCGCCCGGCTTGATCCAGACGCGGGCGACCGCGTCCTTGCGCTTGCCGGTGGCGTAGGCGCGACCGTATTTGTCGACCTTCTTGACGTATTTCGGCGCTTCCGGCGCGGCCGGCTTCAACGACGCCAATTGATCGAGGGACTGCATGGTATCGGACATTTATGCGGCCCTCATGTTCTTGCGGTTCATCGAAGCGATATCGAGCGGCTCGGGCTGCTGGGCTTCATGCGGATGTTCGTCGCCGGGGTAAACGCGCAGATTGCCCATCTGGACACGGCCGAGCGGACCACGCGGAACCATGCGCTCGATCGCCTTCTCGACGACGCGCTCGGGGAAGCGACCCTCGAGGATCGACTTCGCGGTGCGCTCCTTGATGCCACCGATAAAACCGGTGTGCTTGTAATAGACCTTCTGCTCGCGCTTGCGGCCGGTCAGCACGACGTGAGCCGCGTTGATGATGACGACGTGGTCGCCGCAATCGACATGGGGCGTGTAGGTGGGCAGATGTTTGCCGCGCAGGCGCATCGCGACCAGAGTAGCGAGCCGGCCGACCACCAAACCCTTGGCGTCGATCAGCACCCACTTCTTCGTCACTTCGGCGGGCTTGGCCGAAAACGTTTTCATGTGAGAAAATCCGTAAATGGGGGACCGGCGCAACATGCGCCGAACTGCGGCGGTTTCTAGAGAACCGGACGTTGCGCGTCAATGCCGGAGCGTGTGGATTTATGCTGCAGAAACAATGACTTGTGAATATGGTGTTATAATACCGTGAAAAAGCCTATGTGTTTGGAATGGAATAGGTCGCCGTTACATGCGCGATCGGATCGGGCGACGACCCCGACAGCAAATTGACCTCGCCGACCGCGAGCCGCTTGCCGAGCTTCAACAGTTTCGCCGCGGCCAGGACGTCCTGCCCTGGTAGCCCTTTGCGCAGGAAATTGATGTTGAGATTGGTCGTCACCGCCAGGCCGACCGGACCGATCGCCGACAGCAGCACCACATACATCGCGAAATCGGCCATCGCCATCAACGTCGGCCCCGAAACCGTCCCGCCCGGGCGTAGCATCTGGTCGTTATAGCGCTGACGGAGCAGACAGGTCTCGCCGTCGGCGCTTTCGATGGTGATATCACCGCCCCTGAAGGCCTGGGGGAATTCGTCGTGAAGGAACTTCTCCAGTTCAGCCACGCTCATTTTCGCTGCCGCCATGCCGTCCCCTGCCCTCGCTTCAGATTGCCTGTTACATTAAGTTGTCATCAAAGCCCTAGTGGAAATTTCGCTATGTCCGCACCTGCCCGCGCACCAACACCGCAATCGCCGATCCTGCTGCGCGAGAGTGCAGGCCACGTCGCCGTACTCACGCTCAACCGGCCCGCGGCGCGCAACAGCCTGTCGGAAGGCCTGATCGCCGAGCTGCACGCGGCGCTGAACGACATTCACGACGACCGAAACGTGCGCGCGGTCGTGATCGCGGCCAATGGTCCGGCCTTTTCCGCTGGCCACGACATGAAAGAACTGACCGCTCGCCGCGCCGATGCCGATCGCGGCCGTGCTTATTTCGCGCAGATCATGAACGCCTGCAGCGCGATGATGCAGGCGATCGTGCAGCTGCCCAAGCCCGTGGTGGCCGCCGTGCAGGGCATCGCGACCGCGGCCGGCTGCCAGCTGGTGGCGAGTTGCGATCTTGCGGTGGCTTCCGACGCCGCGGGCTTCGCCACGCCCGGCGTCGATATCGGGCTGTTCTGTTCGACGCCGATGGTGGCGCTGTCGCGCAATGTTCCGCGCAAGCAGGCGATGGAGATGCTATTGACCGGCGAGCCGATTTCGGCTGCGACGGCGCAGAGCATCGGTCTCGTCAACCGCGTCGTCGCCGCCGGCACCGAGCGCGATGCCGCGATCGCGCTGGCGCAACAGGTCGCGCGCAAATCCGCCTACACGGTGAAGCTCGGCAAGGAAGCATTCTATCGCCAGGCCGAAATGAGCCTTGCCGACGCCTATCGCTATGCGGCAGAGGTAATGACCGAGAACATGATGGCGCGCGATGCCGAGGAAGGCATCGGCGCCTTCATCGAAAAGCGCGAGCCGAACTGGCAGGATAAATAAAACCGCAATGAACCATGATGCCTACGACGACAATTACATCCGCGAGATCCTCAACGGCGTGAAATCGATCGCGATGGTTGGCGCGTCGCCGGTCAATGTGCGGCCGAGCTATTTTGCCTTCAAATATCTGGCACAGCGCGGCTACGATATGATTCCGGTCAATCCCGGCCATGTCGGCAAGAGCCTGCTCGGCAAGCCCTTCGTGGCGTCGCTCGCGGATATCGGCCGTCCCGTCGACATGATCGACATCTTCCGCAATTCCAGCCACATCCTTCCCGTCGTCGACGAAGCGCTGAAGCTGTCGCCGCCGCCAAAAGTGATCTGGATGCAGCTTGGCGCGCGCGACGACACCGCGGCGGCGAAGGCGGAAGCCGCCGGTCTCAAGGTCGTGATGAATCGCTGCCCGAAGATCGAATATGGCCGGCTGTCGTCGGAAATTTCCTGGATGGGCGTCAACTCGCGAACGCTGAGCTCCAAGCGCGCTCCGATCCCGACGCAGGGCATGCGGCTGTCGTTGAACCGCACGAGCGTCGGCGGCGGCGAAACCGCGGCATCTGACCGCGCCGCGAAAAACAAGAGCGAACAGACGTGACGCAAATGCGAAACGATTGTTTTGAAAACGCAAATAACGAAGCACGACCGTTCTAATCCACGATATGCGAACTACGCGCCTTGACGGCGGACGCGGCGGCCATCAGCATGCCGCGCATTTTCGAACAAGCCAAAAATAGGACGTAAATAATGACTGACCGTCTTCCGGGATTTTCGACCCTTGCCGTGCACGCCGGCGCGCAGCCCGATCCGACCACCGGCGCGCGCGTGACGCCGATCTATCAAACCACTTCATTCGTGTTCAACGATGCCGATCACGCCGCCTCGCTGTTCGGACTGCAGGCGTTCGGCAACATCTATACCCGCATCACCAACCCGACCACCGCCGTACTCGAAGAGCGCGTCGCGGCGCTCGAAGGCGGCACCGCCGCTCTGGCGGTTGCGTCCGGACACGCCGCGCAGGTCGTCGTGCTTCAGCAATTATTGATGCCGGGCGATGAATTCATTGCCGCGCGAAAACTCTATGGCGGCTCGATCAATCAGTTCAACCGTGCGTTCAAGAGCTTTGGCTGGAACGTGGCATGGGCCGATCCCGACGATGTCGAGACTTTTGAGCGCGCGGTCACGCCGCATACCAAGGCGATCTTCATCGAGTCGATCGCCAATCCCGCCGGCAGCATCACCGATATCGAGGCGATCGCCGCCGTCGCGCGCAAGGCCGGCGTGCCCCTGATTGTCGACAACACGCTGGCGACGCCCTATTTGATCCGCCCGATCGACCACGGCGCCGACATCGTCGTGCATTCCCTGACGAAGTTTCTGGGCGGCCATGGCAACTCGCTCGGCGGAATCATCGTCGATGCCGGCACCTTCGACTGGTCGAAGGACAACAAATATCCGATGCTGAGCGAGCCGCGCCCCGAATATCACGGCATCAGGATCCAGGAGACGTTCGGCAACTTTGCGTTTGCGATCGCCTGCCGCGTGCTCGGCCTGCGCGACCTCGGACCGGCGATTTCGCCGTTCAACGCGTTCCTGATCCTGACCGGCATCGAGACGCTGCCGCTGCGCATGCAGAGGCATTGCGAGAACGCCAAGGCGGTCGCGGAATTCCTCTCCGGCCATCCGGCGGTGGCGGAGGTGAATTACTCCGGCCTCGCGAGCAACAAATACAACAACCTGGCGCGCAAATATGCGCCGAAGGGCGCCGGCGCCGTCTTCACCTTCAGCCTCAAGGGCGGCTACGACGCCGGCGTCAGCCTGGTGTCGAATCTGAAACTGTTTTCCCACCTCGCCAACGTCGGCGACACCCGCTCGCTGGTGATCCACCCGGCCTCGACCACGCACAGCCAGCTCGACGACGCCGCCAAGGTGAAGTCGGGTGCAGCTCCCGACGTGGTGCGTCTATCGATCGGCATCGAGGACAAGGAAGATCTGATCGCAGATCTCGAGCAGGCGCTGAGCGCTTAGTTGGCCGTCATTGCGAGGAGCGCGGCGACGAAGCAATCCATGGTTCCATCCGCGGTGAGATGGATTGCTTCGCTTCGCTCGCAATGACGGAGGAGGCGTTTCACCCCTTCGCCGGCGGGTACCCATACTTCTCCGGATTGCCCAGCGTGGTGTCTGTCGTGGACGCCGCCTGCTCCGCCGTCAGTTCGGTCGCCATCAATAATCCTGGCCCGGTCGCGTTTGGCGACCGCGCCGTCCCACTCGGCCATCTGGGCCGAAATCACCAGCTTCTCGTTAACGGTCATTCCGGCATAAGCTGGCACTGAATAGCTCCAGATGATTCGGAGATGACCGATGCTGCGCTGGATGATGCCATTGCTTCTCGCGGTCTTTGCGGTCGGAACCGCCGCCGCAGCCGACGGGCCCGTGGCCACCAAGCGGGCCGCCTATCGCGCCGCCAGCAAACTGCCGCCGGGCCTGCCCCGCACCCATTACAAATACCGGACGACCGTTGCGCCCGCCGCGCCGCCCTATGGCCGGCGGGTCTATGTCGAGGAAGAGCCGGAAGTGCTGTTCACGCCGTCGAGTGGATACGTTCCATACGTCCCGCCGCTGGTCGGCACCCCGCTACTGCCGGGCTCATCGGCGCTCCCGGGCTATTATGGACGGGCGTTCGATTACAACTACCAGGGCCCCTATTACGGCGGCCCCTATGTGAGCTACTGGAACCGGCTGCCCTACGCCTGCGGCGTGTACGGCTATTGCTGAAGACGGCTTAGGGTTTGGCCGTCCGCACCGCTGCCTTGTCCTCGCGCGCCAGCCCACCGAATAGGTTGCGAGCGCAAACACGATCACCAGGAGCTGCGCCGACAACGCCTCCAGCGTCGGGTTGAGCCCGAGCGCACCGAGCCAGGAGACGCTCTTAAGCTCGGTGAACGGCAGCATCGCCTGTTCCTGGAATTCCTGCACGGCTTCGCCGATGAATTTGATCGCCATCGCGAACAGGAATGCGGAGGTGATGATGAACAGCGGCCGCAGCGGAATCTTCCGGGCGATCGGGTTGATGAAATAGAACAACACGCCTGCGATGCTTCAAGTAAAGCAGCCCTGCGCCACACAAACGCGTCAACCGATCGCGCCGCGACAAAAGCCCTGCAATACGGGGACTTCTGCCGATTGCGGCAGATTAGCCGGGCTGCCCGACCGGCAAAACCAGCTTTGGCTGATCGGTCTCGACCCGGCGCGAAGCCAGCCGTTCGGCCTGGAGCACCGCGAGCGTCAGCACCACGATCGCAACGGCCTGGTGGGTCAATGCGAGATCGATCGGCACCTGGTTGAGCAGCGTGAGGATGCCGAGCACAGCCTGCAGCGTGATCGCCAGAAGCAACGACCAGGCGCCGCCGATCACCGCGGACCCGGCGCGCGAACGAACCGCGTCGAATACGTGCAGCGCCGCCAGCGCCAGCAACGCATAGGCGGTCATGCGATGTTCGAACTGCACAGTCAGCGTATTGTCGAACAGATTGCGCCACCAAGGCTGCTCGAACCACAACCGCGACGCCGATGGAATGAACGCGCCGTCGATATCGGGCCAGGTGTTGTAGACCCTGCCCGCACGCAAGCCCGCCACCAGCGCGCCGAAATAGAGCTGCACGAAGGTCAGCGCCAGCAGGATCATGCTGGTGATTTTCAGCCGTAGCGGCGCCGTGAGCTGTGCTCGCTCTTTCAACCGCCGCAGCGTCCAGACGATGGCGGCAAAGATCAGTAGCGCCAGCACCAGATGCGTCGCCAGCCGATATTGCGAAACCTCGACCCGCGCTGAAAGCCCCGAGGCCACCATCCACCAGCCGACCGCGCCCTGCAGCGCGCCGAGCCCGAAGATCAGCCACAGCCGCCGCTTCAGCTCACGCCCCATCATGCCGCGCCACAGGAAGAACAGGAACGGCAGCAGATAGACCACGCCGATCGCGCGCCCGAGCAGCCGGTGGCTCCATTCCCACCAGAAGATGGTCTTGAACTCGGCCAGATTCATCCCGGCATTGAGTTCGCGATATTGCGGAATGGTCTTGTAAGCTTCGAACGCCTGCGTCCATTGCGCCTCGGTCAGCGGTGGCAACGCGCCGGTGACCGGTTTCCACTCGACGATCGACAATCCGGATTCCGTCAGCCGCGTGGCGCCGCCGACCAGCACCATGATCGCGATCAGGGCGGCGACCGAAAACAGCCACCACCGGATGGCGCGGTTTTGCGGGGCCTGTAGTGCGGAATTACCGGTCATGGAAGCCGTTTCTGGAACCCGTGCTTGATTGAATTGGCGCGCCCCTTATAGTCCGCCCCTTCCTGCGCGCAACTAGCCGAAGGCTTCACTTATCCGCCATGACGATACGCACCCGCAAATTGTTCGGAACCATCGCTCTGCTGATGCTGGTCGTGGTGTGGTCGCTGATGGGGATGACGGTGGCGCAGACGCCATGGCTTGCCAATTCCGGCCTGCTGCAGGCCATCTTTTATGTCGTAGCCGGACTTGGCTGGGTGCTGCCGGCGATGCCGATCATCAGCTGGATGTCGCGGCCCGACGTCTAGGTCGGGGCGCGCCCGGCTGGCCTCTCCGGCGCGAAAAATGCGCCGGACAGCATCACGCGCATCATGCGAAGCGAGCGCTGCCGCCCGTCCCAGGCAAGGCGCGGCAGCGCGTGCAGGTTGCCGCGCCCCTGCGCCTGCACCGCACCCGAAATCGCCGATGCGGCGCTGATAAAACCGATCTCCTTGGCCATCGTCGCATGCGCCCGGCGCCAGGATTCGCGGTCGCCAAAGGGATAGGCGAAATGGTGGATTCCGCGACGAAAGGCGGCCTCGGCGACCGCCTTGCCCATCGCCATCTCGCGCTGCGCGTCGACATCCCGCAAGTTCGCCAGCACCGGATAGTTCACCGTCGCGCTTCCGATCGTCACATTCGGATCGGCGGCGAGTTTTGCCAGATCGTCCCAGTCCATCGATGCGCTGCGTGACAGCGCCGCCAGGTCGACGGCGTACCGCTTGCAGAGATCGTTGATCGCGAATGAAAGATCCGGCGGCGTCAGCGTCCGCATCCAGCTCGCGAGAAATTCATAGACTTCGACTTTCTCCGGCGTACTGCGGATCGTGAAGCGGCGTTCCCTGCGATCAATCACCAGGCTCAGGCGGTCTTCGCGCCCGATCATGTCCTCGAGCGCCAGCCACCAGGCCTCCCCAACCCCGTCCGGAAACGCAGTCGGCAGGTAAACGGTGAAGGGCACGCCGTGCCGGGACAACACCGGATAAGCCGATGCCATTACATCCTTGTAGCCGCCATCGAAGGTCAGGCTGACAAACCGCTTCGGCTGCGGCAGCGTGACCGCCCGCCGGCATACCTCGTCCATCGAGACGATATCGAACTTCCAGCGTTTTAACGCCCGGATCGTTCTATCGAGAAATTCCGGCGTGATTTCCCGGGACTTTAGCGGCTGAAACCGAACCGAACGGCGCGGCCGCACGCGCTCGAACCGCAGCACGACACCGGCGCCGCCGGCCCGCCGCTGCTTCAGGCGCGCGAAGCCGCTGAAATAAGCAAGCTCCATCTGCGCCCGCTGCAAAAACCGGTTATCCGATGCCAACGTCCCGTCCCTGATTCCGGCCGCGCGCCCCGCCGCGACCGCATTGTTATTACTCTTTGTTGACATTTCCCTGCGAAGGTCGCGCCCAAGCCGAAAATTGTAAACAATTTCATATAGCGGGTGTTGCGATGACCATGGCTGCCGCGATCGAGGGTCAAACGGCGGAAGCAACGGCGTGGTCGAAGCCGAGCCACATTGCCGGCATCGACATCATCCACGATCTCGCCGCCGCGGAAGCGATCTGGCGCGGCCTCGAAAGCCCAAAACAATCCTTCACATCGTATCAGCGCTTTGACTTCGTCGCCGCATGGCAGCGCGATGTCGGCGCGCGCGAAGGTCTCGTCCCCTTCATCGTGATTGCATTCGATGCCGAGCGCCGGCCGCTGCTGCTGCTGCCGCTGGCGCTCCGGCATGCGTATGGCGTGCGCAGCGCCGGCTTCATGGGCGGCAAGCACTCGACCTTCAACATGGCATTGTGGGACAAGGATTTCGCCGCGAACGCGACGCCAGCCGATCTCGAGGCCTTGATCGCGGCCTTGGCGGAACGTTCCGAAGCCGATGTGCTCGCGCTGCATCAGCAGCCCCTGCGCTGGCGCGATCTGCCGAACCCGCTGGCGCTGCTGCCGCACCAACCCTCCGCCAACGACTGCCCGTTGCTGACGATGGAACCGGGCGCAACGCCCGCGACGCTGGTCAGCAACTCTTTCCGCCGTCGCCTGAAGGGCAAGGAGCGCAAGCTGCAGCCGCTGCCCGGCTATCGCTATCACGTCGCGACCGAAGACGCCGAGATCACGCGGCTGCTGGACTGGTTCTTCCGCGTCAAGCCGTTGCGGATGGCCGAACAGAAGCTGCCCAACGTGTTCGCCGAACCCGGCGTCGAGGATTTCATCCGCAACGCCTGCACGACGCGGCTCGTCAACGGCGGAAGGGCGATCGACATCCACGCGCTCGATTGCGACGAAGAGGTGATCGCGATCTTCGCCGGCGTCGCCGACGGTCATCGCTTTTCGATGATGTTCAACACCTACACGATGTCGGGCAATTCGAAATACAGCCCCGGCCTGATCCTGATGCGCGACATCATCGACCACTTCGCCGCACTCGATTATCGCGCCTTCGATCTCGGCATCGGCTCGGACGAATACAAGCGGCTGTTCTGCAAGAGCGACGAACCGATCTTCGACAGTTTCATTCCCCTGAGCGCACGCGGCAAGATGGCCGCCGCGGCGATGTCCGGCCTCAACCGCACCAAGCGCATGGTGAAGCATAATCCGGCGCTGCTGGAGATGGCGCAAAAGCTGCGCAGCGCGTTCCGCTAGCGTGATCACATTAATCCGCGCGACGCATTTGCACTGTCTTTCGTCATCCTGAGGTGCGCGCTCTTGCGCGCCTCGAAGGATGAGTACGGCCCGTGGCCCATCCTTCGAGGCTCGCTCCGCTCGCACCTCAGGATGACGTCCCGCGCAAATCTCTGATTCAATTTTCAAAGAGCCCAGCCGTCATTGCGAGCTAATGGTTCGGCGCAAACGCGCGCCCTCTCCTCCGTCATTGCGAGCCACCGGGTCGCGCGAATGCGCGCCCGAAGACAGGCTCCGCGAAGCAATCCATCGCACCGCGGAAAAGGAAGAATGGATTGCTTCGTCGCTTCGCTCCTCGCAATGACGAACCCACACGCACGTTCACGATCTCGCCGCGCAGTGCGCCCGAGTCGTGCAAGCTAACTTTCGCCCTCGAAAACAGAGGGCGCAGGGAAAGCCGGATGCACGCTGCACCCGCGGTCTCGCGTGCAAGATGTGCATAAGAACACGCACACGAGCATACAGGTTCAGCGGAGGCTATCCGGCCTTCCCTGCGCAATGGTTTGACGGCTTATGCCGCGCTCTCCCCGGCGACGAATTCGTCTTGTCACCGTCATCGGCGAATTGGCGATGTGTCCGCGCCCGGTTGGGCCGAGACGTCTCCGCCGACTTGACACCAGCAACGGGTGCCAGGACCACACGGTTTTGCCGTACGCCGCAACATCGTTCGTCTGCGCGCTGTCATCGCTCACGGGAAACCCGCCCTGCGATCCCTTGCGCGCTCAACGCTGCCGCGTCCACCGCATCCCGTTCCAACGTTCGTGACGATGGCCAACGCCCCTCTTCCGGAACGGGACGGCGGGATTTCTACCGGTGATTTGGGTCGGTTGAAAACAGGAATATTTTCTCTACAGCCTCTTGACAAGAAAATCTGATTTGCCCGTCGGGCAGCAATTGTGGGATGGGTACCACCGACGTACTTTATCTGGTTCGCGAGTTGGAGAAGTCCAATGACACTCGGTCCCATCGAAGCCGTGCGGGTGTTCACGACAAAACTCGCCGAGGCGCGGCGCTTTTATCCGGACACGCTTTACCGGAGGTTCTTGCCAACGAAACGATAGCCATGTTCGATACCGGTCAAGCCAAACTCATTGTCGAATATGTCGACCCCGGTGATCCGGAGGCCGCAGGCCTGGTAGCCCGCTTCACGGCATTCTCCTTTACCGTCACCAACATGGAGGCGACGCTGAATGACCTTCGGAAACTCGGGATTGAATGGCTCGGCATAGCAGAGCGTCAAACGTGGGGCGGTCTGCTCTCCCACTTCAAAGACCCTGACGGCAACATCCTCACGCTTGTCGAATATCCCTGATGTGGCAATCGCGCGGCCGCCGCAATCGTACTTCGGAATCCGTCAGGGCGGCTATTGCGATCCGATGCGCGTAATCCGCCGATCGGCGAACGCGCGACGATCATTCGACATGCGGCGTAGGATCACACATGATGCGCTCGCGTCAGCGGCATGGCGGATTACGCCTTCCGCCTTCGCTCCTTGAGCGAGGGCGGACGGGGTTGGCTCCAATCCGCCCTGGGCTCTGTTTCTGATTTACATACGCAGCCCCGCCCGCTGCGCCGGTTCCTCCGCGCGCGGGGACCCCCCTCACGTCAACCACCGTCAGCGTATCGCGCGATGGTCAACGTACTTAGTAGCCTGATTTGGCCTTTGCACTGCCAGTCGTTTTTTCGGTCGCCGTTCCACTCGACATGCCGGTCGTGGTGCCGGGCGCCATCTTCTTCTGCGCATGATGCATCTTGTGGGGATTGTGCATCTTGTCGGTCTTTTGGGTCGACACCGCGCCTGCGGCCGTCGGAGCGACGATGAGGCCAACCGCGACCGCTCCCGCCATGAGTGCTTTGAACATGACGAATCTCCTGTCAGTTTGCCCCAAGGAAAACCGGCGGATTGATAAAAAGTTCCTTTTGCGCACGCTCACTCGGCCGGAAAATGCTCCGCGTCGCGGATTGGAGGCGACCTCGTCCGCCCTACGGCTTGCGGTCTCTGCCGCGTTCTCACGCCGCCACGACGCGCGGGCCCACTTCAACCGCGTCCATTGCCTGGCACGGCCCGCTCAGCATTGTCACTTCGGAGAAGCCGACCGCGCGGAGCTGATCGCACATCAGCATGCGGGCCTCCTCTGCCATCGAGGCGTCCGGCACCACCACGGCGCACGCCTGCGCGGTCAGCAGTTCCGCCGGCAGGTCGGAGGCGGCGCCGGCATCCAGCAGCACGTGGTCGTAGACCCTGAGCAGCGCGTCGATCGCAAGCATCAGGCGCGGCGACTGCAGCAGCGCGCGGTCGAAACCCGGACGGCCGGCGCTGACGAGATGGACCCGCGACAGCCGGTCCTTGGTGATGATCTGCGCGAACGAGGCTTCGCCCTGCATCAGTTCCGCAAGGCCCGGTGCAGTCGGATCGGCCGACACCGCGGGGATCGTCAACGACGATGCCGCAAGATCGACCACCACGACCTTCATCCGGCGCGACATCAGGCGGGCCAGTGTCAGCGCGGTTAGCGTAATGCTCTCGCTCGCGGCGGTGCCGAGCACCGTCACCTTGTGCGCCGATGTGCCGGCATCGACGAGCGTCTCGGCCAATTGCTCGATTTCGCCGATGGCTGTCGCGACCTCGATCTGCGGCTCGCGCAACGCGGGCTCCGGCTCGGATTCCTGCTCAAGTCCGGATTCGGGCTCAGGCTCAAGCGCGGGTTCGGCGTCGGCTTCGACCGCCGGCGCACGGACCGGCGTGCGCCGTGCCGCCGCTGACGGCGCGAATACGGCGACCGCGCGCGGCGCGGTCATGCGCAGCAACTCGCCGGTCACGATCGCGCCGGCCGAGAGCAGCAAGGTTGCCAGCGTCGCAATCAGCACGATCGGCAGCTTCTTCGGATAGGCCGGCGTATTGGAGACGGTGGCGCGCGAGATGATGCGGCCATCGGCCGGCGCCGCCTCGATATTCTCGCGGGTATTGGCCTCGCGGTATTTCGCAAGATAGGATTCGAGGAGATCGCGCTGCGCCTTGGCTTCGCGCTCGAGCGCGCGCAGCTGGACATCCTGGCCGTTGTTCGAGGACGCCTGCTTCTTCAATTGATCGAGGCTGGCGCTCAGGCCCTCGACCCGGCCGCTGGCGATGCGTGAATCATTGTCCAGCGAGCGGGAGACCTTGCCCGCCTCCTCGCGGATCTGGCGATCGATGTCGGCAAGCTGGGCCTTCAACTCCTTGATGCGCGGATGGCCGTCGAGCAAGGTCGAGGACTGCTCGGCCAGCTGCGCGCGCAGCGTCACCCGCTGTTCGGAGAGGCGGCGGATCAGTTCGGAATTGAGCACTTCGGAAGCCTCGATCGGCTTGCCGCTCTGAAGCATTTCCTTGATCAGTCGCGCCTTGGACTCCGCGTCCGACTTCAGCGCGCGGGCGTTGTTCAATTGCGTGTTCAGCTCGCCCATCTGCTGGTTGGAGAGCGTGGTGTTGTTGGTGCCGACGAACAGGCTCGACTTCGAGCGGAAATCCTCGACGCGCGATTCGGCGTCCGCGACCTTCTTGCGCAGGCTCTCGATCTCGGCCGCCAGCCACTGGCCGGCGGATTTGGCCTGCGCCTGCCGCGCACCCTGCTGCAGCACCAGATAGCCCTCGGCGATCGAGTCGGCGACGCGCGCCGCAAGCTCGGGGTCGCGCGACTGGAATTCGACGACGACGACACGCGACTTGTCGACCGCATACGCCGTGAAGCGGTCGTAATAGGCGTCGAGCACGCGCTCTTCCGGCGTCAGCGAGAACGGATCGCGCCCGATTCCGAACAGCGCCAGCAGCGACCGCAGCGGTGAAAGGCCCCGCAGCACCGGATCGAATTCCGGCCGTTCGGCAAGCTTGTTCTTCCTGATGATCTCGCGGGCGAGATCGCGCGACTGCAGCAACTGCACCTGGCTCGTCACCGCCTCGGCGTCGAGCGCATTGCGTTCCTCGCTGCGCTCGCCGTTCGGCCGCAGAAACACGTTCTCGCGGCCATCGATCAGGATGCGCACTTCCGATTTGTAGCGGGGGGAGACGATATTGACGGCGGCGATCGACAGCACGGCGGCGAGCACCGTCGGGACGATGATCCAGCTCCGCCTGCGCATCAGCGCCTGACCGAGCGCGTGCAAATCCAGATCGCCGGACTCCGGCGTTGCGACCGGCTTTGCGACAACCGGTTCGGAGGCAACGGGCTTGGAGGCAACGGGCTTGGAGGCAACGGGCTTGGAGGCAACGGGCGCAGGCTTCGAAATCACCCGCTGCACCACCGCCCTGTACTTGCCCGTACGCCAGAACGCTAAACGCATCGCACACTCCCGCGAACGCAACCAATCAGCTTGAACCGGGCCGATTACACTCCATTAAGGTTGCCGCTGGGTTAATCCGGGCATTTTGCGAGCGGAAGCATGGCCGCCGAAGGCCGCGGTCATGTTTTGTTAACCATGAAAGCCCTTAATCGCGCCGATACTTTTTCGGGATTCTCGTAATGCGAGGCGTGCTCGCCCCTTTTTCATGTCTGGCCGCTGCGCTCGTTCTGTCGGGCTGCATGGGCCGGACCGCGCCGGTGGCGGTCGCGTCTCAAAGCAGCCTCGACACCATCGCCTACGGTCAATCCTACGCGGCAGCGCCCGCCCCGATTCCCGTGGCCTATGCCGAACCCGCCCCGGTTCGGTATGACGCGGCCTATCATCTCGACGCCGGCGATAAACTGCGCGTCGTGGTCTACGGCCAGGAAGGCCTCACCAATACTTACGCCACCGATGCCGGCGGCGCGATCACGATGCCGCTGATCGGGCCGGTGCCGGCGCGGGGACGGACGCCGGCGGGGCTCGCTGCCGAGATTGCAGCCAAACTGCGCCGCGGCTTTATTCGTGATCCGTCGGTCGCGGTGGAGATCGAGGCCTATCGGCCGTTCTTCATCCTCGGCGAAGTTGCCGCACCCGGCCAATATCCCTATGTGCCCAGCATGACGGTTGAGAGTGCGGTGGCGATCGCCGGCGGCTTCTCGCCGCGGGCGCGGCGCGACAGCGTCACGCTGACGCACACCGACGAGTCCGGAACCGGGCGCTTCGTGGTGCCGCCCGGCACGCCCCTCAGCCCCGGCGACACCGTGCTCGTCGGCGAACGCTGGTTCTGATCATGCCTTTGGTCGAAGGTCAGCCGCTTCGTATCCTGCACGCGACGCGCGCCCCGGTTGGCGGCATCTTCCGCCATATCCTGGATCTCGCCAACGGTCAGGCCGACCGCGGCCATCACGTCGGCATCATCGCCGACAGCCTCACCGGCGGCGAGCGCGCCGAGCAGGCGCTGGCGGAGATCGCGCCGCGCCTCAAGCTTGGCGTTCATCGCGTTGCGATCCGCCGCGAACCATGGCCCTCGGATGCGCTGGTATGGGCGTATTTCCTGCGCCTGGTCCGCCGGTTGAAGCCCGACGTGCTGCACGGACACGGCGCCAAGGCCGGCGCTTTCATCCGGTCGAAAACCGCCTCCAGTGACACCATCAGGCTCTATACGCCGCACGGCGGTTCGCTGCATTACCCGCGGACCACGATCAAGGGGATGCTCTACAGCCGTCTCGAACGCGCACTGATGAACGCGACCGACCTGTTCCTGTTCGAAAGCGCATTCGCGCGCGACACCTATCAGCGCACCATCGGCGTCCCCAAGGGGCTGGTGCGCTGCGTGTTCAACGGCGTCACCGCCGATGAATTCGATCCGGTCGTGAAGGCCGCGGACGCGACCGACCTGGTCTATGTCGGCGAATTCAGGCACATCAAGGGGGCGGACCTCCTGATCGACGCGGTGGCGCGGCTGCGCGCCGACGGCCGGCCGGTGACGCTGACGCTGGCCGGTGACGGCGAGGAAAGCGCCAACCTGAAGGCCCAGGTGCAGCGGCTCGGCCTTGGCGAGGCGGTGCGGTTCATCGGGCACGTCAAGGCGCGCTACGGTTTTTCCAAGGGCTCGCTGCTGGTGGTTCCGTCCCGCGGCGATTCCATGCCCTATGTCGTGATCGAGGCGGCGGCGGCCGGAATTCCGATGGTGGCCGCCAATGTCGGCGGCATCCCGGAGATTTTCGATACCCACACCGACGCGCTGTTCGCGCCCAACATCGCCGCTGCAATGGCCGACGCCATCGAGAGCGCGCTCGAGGATCCGGCCGCAGCCCAGGAACGGGCCAGGTCGCTGCGTGAACGAATCTTCCTGCATTTCTCGCAGAAGGCGATGGTCGAAGGCGTGCTGGCCGGCTACCGCGACGCGTTTGCCAATCGTTAACCGTTCTTTACCAACGTAACTGTTTCTTCCGATTTGTCCCTTAATGCGAGAGGCGGGGAATTCCGCCTCGGCAGGCACGTCCCTATGTGTCGCTGCAAGAACGGGACGTGGACAAATTGGAACCAATTAACGCTCGCTCAATGTTGGACGCTGCGGCCGCCGCGACGGCCGATCGCCCGCAGGTCGAACGCCGCCGCCGGCTGACGCCGGCCGCCCTCGCCGTCACCAACCAGAAAGTACGCGGCGCCTATTCGCCGATCGTGATCGCGGGCGCCGTCCGCCTCGCCGACTTCATCCTGCTCAGCCTGATCGGCGTCGCGCTCTATTTTGGATACGTGTCGCGGCTGGCGGGCTTTCGCTGGGAATATGTCGCGGCGATCTTCGCCATGGCCGCAACCGCGGTGATCTGCTTTCAGGCCGCCGATATCTACGAAGTCCAGGTGTTTCGCGGCAATCTCCTGCAGATGGCGCGGATGGTTTCGTCCTGGGCCTTCGTGTTCCTGCTGTTCATCGGCGCCTCCTTCATCGTCAAGCTCGGCAGCGAGATTTCGCGGCTCTGGCTCTCGACGTTTTTCTTCGCTGGCTTGGCGGCGTTGATTGCCGAACGCGTGTTCCTGCGGGCGATGGTGCGCGGCTGGGCCCGTCAGGGCCGTCTCGACCGCCGCACCATCGTGGTCGGTGCCGACCAGAGCGGCGAGCAACTGGTCCAGGCGCTGAAGACCCAGGACGATTCCGATATCGCCGTGCTCGGCGTGTTCGACGACCGCAACGACGATCGCGCGCTCGACACCTGCGCCGGCAGCCCAAAACTCGGCAAGGTCGACGACATCGTCGAATTCGCCCGCCGCACCCGCGTCGACCTCGTCTTGTTCGCGCTGCCGATTTCGGCGGAGACGCGGATCCTCGAAATGCTGAAGAAGCTGTGGGTGCTGCCGGTGGATATCCGGCTTTCCGCCCACACCAACAAGCTGCGCTTCCGTCCCCGCTCCTATTCCTATCTCGGCGAGGTGCCTACCCTCGACGTGTTCGAGGCGCCGATCACCGACTGGGACCTGGTGATGAAATGGCTGTTCGACCATGTCGTCGGCGCGCTGGTGCTGCTCATGGCGCTTCCGGTGATGGGACTGGTCGCGCTCGCGATCAAGCTCGACAGCCCGGGCCCGGTGCTGTTCCGCCAGAAGCGGTTCGGCTTTAACAATGAGCGTATCGACGTCTTCAAGTTTCGCTCGCTGTATCATCATCAGGCCGATCCGACGGCTTCCAAGGTCGTGACCAAGGACGATCCCCGCGTCACCCGCGTCGGCCGCTTCATCCGCAAGACCAGCCTCGACGAATTGCCGCAGCTCTTCAACGTCGTGTTCAAGAGCAACCTCTCGCTGGTCGGTCCCCGCCCGCACGCCGTGCAGGGCAAATTGCAGAGCCGGCTGTTCGACGAGGCCGTCGACGGTTATTTCGCGCGTCACCGCGTCAAGCCCGGCATTACCGGCTGGGCGCAGATCAATGGCTGGCGCGGCGAAGTCGACACCGACGAGAAGATCCAGAAGCGCGTCGAGTTCGATCTCTATTATATCGAGAACTGGTCGGTGCTGTTCGATCTCTTCATTCTGCTCAAGACGCCGCTGGCGCTGATTTCGAAGAACGAGAACGCTTACTGAGGTTTTGGAAGGACGTCATTGCGAGCGCAGCGAAGCAGTCCACGCCTCCGCACGTGGGTAAATGGATTGCTTCGTCGCGGAGCCTGTCATCGGGCGCGCATTCGCGCGACCCGTTGGCTCCTCGCAATGACGGTAGTGGTATCTTTTGTAGAGTTTGCGTGAGTGTGTAATGGCGTATGCGGCGACAGCCGAAAATTTGCATCCCTCGGCGACGGCTGCGCCCGGCGTGCTCGCCTTGCAGCGCGCGCTGGTATGGCTGGTCGGCGCATCCGGCGCCATCGTCTTCATCGAACCGAGCCCCTATGAGCTGGTGACGCTCACCGCCTTCGTGATCTTCTTTGCCACCGGCCTGCGGATGCGGCTGGTGTTCGTGCCGGTGCTGCTGCTGCTGTTCCTGCTCAATGTCGGCTACACCATCAGCGCGGTCGCGGTGATGGATCGGCCCAATGTCGGCAACTGGATCGCAACCTCCTGGTACATGGCGGTCACCGTGATGTTTTTCGCGATGGTCGTCTCTGAGGATACCGCAGCGCGGCTCGATATGCTCAGACGCGGCCTAATCGTCGGCGCAATGATCGCGTCGGCGGCGGCGCTCGTCGGCTATTTCAATCTCGTCCCCGGCGGGCACGGCCTGTTCACGCTCTACGAACGCGCCAGCGGCACCTTCAAGGACCCCAACGTGCTCGGCGCGTTCCTGATCCTTCCCGCCTTGTTCGCCCTGCAAAGCGTCGTCTCGGACAAATTCCGAAAGTCGTTGCGCAACGCGCTGGCGTTCGGCATCATGTCCCTGGCAATCCTGCTGGCGTTTTCGCGCGCGGCCTGGGGCGGCCTCGTGCTGACCTCGGCCTTCATGCTGGCGCTGATGGTCCTGACCAGCCGCTCGCAGGCGCAACGCTCGCGCATCATCGTGATGGCGGTCGCAGCCGTCATTCTCGCCGCCGCGCTGGTCGCGGTGCTGCTGTCGTTCGATTCCATCGCCGACATGTTCAAGCAGCGTGCGAGCTTCGACCAGAGCTACGACGAGGGCCGCTTCGGCCGCTTCGGCCGCCATATCCTCGGCGCCGACATGGCGCTCGATCTGCCGTTCGGGATCGGGCCGCTGCAGTTCCACAACTACTTCCCCGAAGACACCCACAATTCCTATCTGAACGCGTTCATGTCCGGCGGCTGGCTCTCGGGCGTCTGCTATCCGGCGCTGGTGTTCGTCACGGCGATGACCGGGTTTCGCTACATCTTCGTGCCGCTGCCCTGGCAGCGCACGTATCTCGCGATCTTCGCGGCCTATCTCGGCACCGTCGGAGAAAGCTTCATCATCGATACCGACCACTGGCGGCATTTCTGGATGATGCTGGGCGCGATGTGGGGCCTGTTCGTCGCCGCCGAGCGCTACAAGGTCACTAGCGATCACACGTTCAGGGAGCCGTTGCAGGCTTCCTAGACGGCGCGTTGCCCGCAAGCGGGGCGAGGTAGGAAAGCGTTACTTCTCTACCGTGAATGTCAGCCCGGCGTTGTCGACCAGACGTTTGATCAGCTTGTGCCCCATCGCGGCGCCGGGCGTCCAGATTCCCGCAGGAACGTCCGGCGTGTCGCGCAGCAGGCAGATGGCACATTCCGAGATCATCTTGCAGGTCGAGCCATAGCCGGGATCGCGATCGCCCTTGACTGCCGCGCGCGCCTGCTTCCCATCGGGAGCGAAGGCGACGAACAGCAGATCGTACATGCCGCTCTCGCGCTCCTGCTTCGAAGGACCCTCGCCCGGCTTCGGTCCGCTGGATGGCCCCATCTTCTCGGCATTGATGGCGGCGGTAACGCGCCTGGCGGTCTCTTCGCCCTTCTCGCCGGGGCCCGTCAGCATCATCTCGTCGTAGACGAAATCCCGGCCGTAGGGAAAGCCCATCAAGACGTTGGAGCGGTGCACGTTGCGGGTATTGATAGTCGACATCGGAAACGGCGCGGTCCAGGAATCCAGTTCCTGATCCAACAGCGGCCGGTTGCCCGGCGGCTGCTTCGGGCCCTCAAAACCAGGTGTCAGCGCGAACGGATTCCGCAACAGCGCCACCAGGCTGAGATCACGCGCCGTCGCCACGAAGCTCGCCTTCATGCTCGCTGCCGTGCCACCGGAGTGCTTCAAGTCCATGGCGCGGACGCGGCCCTTGACGCGGCTGGCCGGAGCGCCGAACATTTTCTTCGCCTCCTCCTGCACACAGAACACGCCGAGCTCGAACGGCAGCGAGTCGAAACCGCAAGAGAATACGATGCGCGCACCGGTCGATTTGGCCGTCGCCTCGTGCTTCTCGATCATCTCGCGCATCCACAAAGGCTCGCCGCAGAGATCGAAATAGTCCGTTCCCGACGCCACACAGGCCGCAAGCAGGTCGGTGCCGTAGAGCTGATACGGACCGACGGTCGAGATCACCGATTTGGTCTGACCGACCATCGCCTTCAGCGAGGCGGGGTCGCCAGCGTCGGCGACGATCAAGGGGGTATCTGCCGACGCGCCGATCGCATCGCGCACCGAGGCGAGCTTGTCCTTGCTGCGTCCGGCCATCGCCCATTTCAGATTGGCGTCGCCCTCGTATTGCGTGGCGAGATATTCGGCGACGAGCTGGCCGGTAAAGCCGGTGGCGCCATAGACGACGATGTCGAATTTCGGCGAAGACATACTCTGATTTCTTAAAAGAAGACGCTCGAAAATAGAGCTACTTTTCAACGCCAAATGTCAGCCCGGCGTGGTCGACCAGGCGCTTGATCAATTTGTGCCCCATCGCGGCGCCGGGCGTCCAAAATCCCGCGGGAACGTCCGGCGTGTCGCGCAGCAGGCAGATCGCGCATTCCGAGATCATCTTCGAGGTCGAGCCATAGCCGGGATCGCGATCGCCCTTGACTACCGCACGCGCCTGCTTCCCGTCGGGAGCGATGGCGACGAACAAGAGATCGTACATGCCGTTCTCGCGCTCTTCTTTCGAAGGCCCCTCGCCCGGCTTCGGTCCGTCCGAGGAGGCCCCGATCCGCTCGGCGTTGACGGCTGCGACGACGCGTTTGGCGTTGGCTTCGCCCTGCTCTCCCGGACCGGTCAGGACCATCTCGTCATAGACGAAGTCTTTGCCGTACGGAAAATTCATCAACATATTGGAGCGATGCACGTTGCGGGTGTTGATGCTCGCCATCACGAAGGGCGCCGCCCACTGGCCCATATCCTCGTCCAGCGCGGGCTTGTTGGCTCGTGGCTGCTTCGGGCCTTCAAATCCGGGCGTCAGCACGAAATGATTCTGGAACATCGCAACCAGGCTCAGGTCTTTCGCCGCCGCCGCGAAACTCGCCCTGGCGCTCGCCGCGGTGCCGCCGGAGAATGTTCCCTTCATGGCGCGGACGCGGCCTTTGACGCGGTTGACCGGCGCGCCGAAAACCTTCTTCGCTTCCTCCTGCGCACAGAACACGCCGAGTTCAAAAGGGATCGAATCGAAGCCGCAGGAAAACACGATACGCGCGCCGGTCGATTTCGCCGTCGCCTCGTGTGCATCGATCATCTGGCGCATCCAGACCGGCTCGCCGCTGAGGTCGAAATAATCGACCCCCGCCGCAGCGCAGGCCGCAACCAGATCGGAGCCATAGAGCTGATACGGGCCGACGGTCGTGATCACCGATTTGGCCTGCGCCACCATCGCCTTCAGCGAGGCCGGATCGCTGGCATCGGCCACGATCAAAGGCGTATCCGCGGGCGCGCCGATCGCATCGCGCACGGTGGCGAGCTTGTCCTTGCTGCGGCCGGCCATTGCCCATTTCAGATTGGCGTCGCCCTTGTAATGGGCGGCGAGATATTCGGCGACGAGCTGGCCGGTAAAACCGGTGGCGCCATAGACGACGATGTCGAATTTCGACGAAGACATATTTGGTTCCTTTGAGACTTCTCGTCATTGCGAGGAGCAAAGCGACGAAGCAATCCACACTTCCTTCGTAGCTATGGATTGCTTCGCTTCGCTCGCAATGACGGCTTCAAGCCGCTTCTAGCGCTATTTTTTGGCGTAGGAAACGCCCATCCCGGCGCGGACGTCGGCCTGAATGCCGTAGGGCGCGATCGGATAGCGCAGACCGTTTTTGGCAAGCTGTTTCATGCCGACGATGGCCTTGGCGAGATGCGCCGGCTGCAGCGCCATCAGCATTTCCTCATCGGGCACGCCGCCATAACGGCGCTCGGCGAAGCACGGCAGCGACAGCGAGGGCTCGCCGGTCTTGAGCGCCCGCCCCCATGAATCGGCGCACGCGGTCTCACCGACCACGCCCCATTCGAACTTCTTGTAGCCGGTATATTGCAGGCCGTTGATCAGGATGATCATCTGGCCCGGCGTCGCGTAAACCAGACAAATATCGGGCGGGTTGAGCCGGCCGCTTACGAGCGGACTGACCGCCATCGCCTGGTACCGGCCATAGGGCACGACGTCGAGCGCCTCCTGGCGCTTGCGCGCATCCTCGGCGGTGCCATGCCAGACGCCGACATAGTTTTCGCCGGCAAGCCATTTGTCGTCCTGGGGGCTGAGGCCGATCACCGCGCGGCATTGCGCGCCGACGAGATCGTCGCCGGTGATGCCGACGGTCCAGCCCAGCCGCGATGCCATGCTGACGATCTGATCGGTGGTATGAACGGCGGTCGGACGCCTGATCTTCGGGATCGCCGCCATCTCCTCCACGGCTGCGAACATCTTGATGCCGATCACGGTGGTCTTCAGCCGCAGCAAGGCGTTCAGATCGTCCACCATACCGGACAAATCGAATTGTTCCGGCGGCGATTGCTGTTGCATGGCGTCAACTCCCAAATCGGCGAAACCTTGCGGGCCTGTTTGCGGCAATTCTAGCCGCATTGACGATCGGTTGCGACCTACTTCAGGGCGGGTCCCGGCAGCAAATCGTCGATCTTGCCGGTGGCCCGGTAGGCAATCAGGCCCATCCATTCGCGCACCGCGAGATCCGTTCGTCCCAATCCGTCAACGGCCACGTCCGTAAACGCAAAGAGATCGCCGCGCCCGCCGACCCGCCAGTCGACCGGATAGGGCTCGACGGCAAATCCCGCTTTGCGAAACAGGCCGACCGATCGCGGCATGTGGTAGGCCGATGTCACCAGCAGCCAGCGCTCGCCCTCCTTCGGCGCCAGCAGCGCCTTGGAGAACTCGGCATTTTCAAGCGTGTTGCGCGACCGCCGCTCCATGGTGAGCCGCGATTTGGCAATGCCGAGGCTTTCGAAGACCGCGCCAGCGTAGTCGGCTTCCCTTGCATCGTTCGAGATCAAGCTCGCGCTGCCGCCGGAGAAAACCACCCGCGCATTCGGATAACGAAGCGCCAGCGCCGCCGCGCCGATGATGCGGTCGGCCGAGCTGCGCACCACCGTGGTGCCATGCGCCGCCGAAAGGTCCGCATCGATCGATCCACCGAGCACGATGATTCCGTCCGGCGCGCCGCGCGCCGCATCCCATGGCGGAAAGCGCGATTCCAGCGGATAGAGCAGAAGGTTTCCGAGCGGCGAATAGGCGCAGATCGCGAGCAGCACGAGCGCTGATATCGCAAGCTTGCGGCCCAGCGACGCAAAGCGCGTAGCCAGCAGGATAAGCCCAACCAACCCGATGCCGATCAAAAAGTTCGCCGGCAGCATCATGTGGCCGAGCGTCTTGGAGAGTACAAAAAACAAGGGAAATTCTCTTTTGAGTGGACGCTGCGCCGAACCTCGGATTCACTGTCATACGCGGGCTTGACCCGCGTATCCATCTATCTTCACAAGAGGCTTGTTCAAAAAATGATGGATTGCCGGGAGCGCAGACGCAGTCTACGCAGCCAGACTACTATGCCCGGCAATGACAAATAGAAGACAATTACGCAGACAAGAAAGCTCCTCATGACCCATCATCACCTGCATTCCAGCCCCGAAACCTGCCACTGGGGTTTTTTCGAAGCGAAATTGAAGCCTGTTCTGACCATCGCCAGCGGCGATGAGGTCACGGTCGATACCGTCACCGGCGGGCCGGACGTGGTACCCGACAGAAGCAAATTCCATATTCCGCCCGAGCTTGCCGATATTCATGCCCGCAGCGAGCGGATGGTGCCCGGCCATATCCTGACCGGCCCCATCGCGATCGAAGGCGCCGAGCCCGGCGATGTACTGGAGGTGGACATCCTCGACGTCCAGCTCAGGCAGGATTGGGGCTACAATTTGATCCGTCCGCTGGCCGGCACCCTGCCCGACGATTTCCACGAAACGCGGCTCCTGAACATTCCGCTCGACCGCGAGCGGATGGTCGGCCGGCTGCCATGGGGGCTCGATCTGCCGCTCGCACCGTTCTTCGGCGTGATGGGGGTTGCGCCGCCGCCCGCCTGGGGCCGCATCACCTCGCTGATCCCGCGCGCGATGGGCGGCAACCTCGACAACAAGGAGCTCGGCGCCGGCGCCAAATTGTATCTGCCGGTGTTCGTGCCGGGCGCGCTGTTTTCCTGCGGCGACGGCCACGGCGTGCAGGGCGACGGCGAAGTCTGCGTCACCGCGATCGAGACCGCGCTGCAGGGCCGCTTCCGCCTGACGCTGCGCAAGGACATCAGGCTCGACTATCCCCGGGCGGAAACGCAGACGCATTACCTGACAATGGCGATGGACCCCGACCTCGATCAGTGCGTGGTGCGGTCGCTGCGCGACATGATCGCCCTGCTCGGCGAAAAGCGAAACCTGTCGCGCGAGGACGCCTACACGCTCTGCAGCCTGGCTGCGGATTTGCGGGTGACGCAGACCGTGAACGGGTCAAAGGGCATTCATTGCATGATCGCAAAGACGGTCGTGCACGGGTAGCTCCCAAACGTCATTCCGGGGCGATGCGCAGCATCCAACTTCGATGTGCAATTGCACATCGGAGTTCGCTCGCTTCGCTCCCGCCCCGGAACGACAGGGACCCTCATCCCAGCCGCCAGCCGACCTCCTCGGCAAAGCTCTGATGAAATTCCGGCGTGTAGGCTTTTTCCGGGGTTTGCCGTACGCGCTCGTCGAGCCGGTGCGCGTCGTCGCCGACCAGGATGCGCCAGCGTTCGGCCTTGACGCCGTCGAGGATGATTTTTGCCGCGGCCGCCGCCGTGGTTGGCGCCTCGTCGTGGAATTTTTGCGCGCGGTCGAGCGCGATCTGCTGGATCTGGTCATCCGACATCGGAGCCACGTCGATGCCCATGCCCTTCAGCCGCTGGCGCGTCTGCACGATCTCGTTCGGCGTCAGCTGGTCGGAGCCGTTCTGCACCTTGCGCGAGTTGGAGACGATCGAGGTGCCGATATGACCGGGCATCACCACCGAACATTTGATATGCGGCGCGTTGAGCCTGAGATCGTTCATCAGCGCTTCGGTAAACCCCTTCACGGCGAATTTGGCGGAGCAATAGGCGGTGTGCGAGACGCCGAGGCCGACCGACGCCCAAAACCCGTTGACGCTGGAGGTGTTGACGATGTGGCCCTCGTCAGCCTTCACGAGCAGCGGCAGGAAGGTGCGGACGCCGAGATAGACGCCGCCCCAGCAGATGTTGAAGGTCCGCTCCCACTGCTCGCGCGTGTTGGTGAACAGGCTGCCGCCGCCGCCGATGCCGGCATTGTTGAACAGCAGATGGATCTTGTCGGTCGCCTGCTGCTCGATCAGCTCGTCGCGAAACCGCAAAAACTGGTCCTCGATGGAGACGTCGGCGACATGGGTGGTGATGCACAGCCCCTGCGGCAGCCTTTCGACCTCGCACAGCCGCTTGGTCTCGGCCATCGCCTCGGCGGAGACGTCGCACATCGCGACATTGCAGCCCTCGGCGACGAGCTGGCGCGCCAGCTCGCGGCCCATGCCCGTACCGCCTCCGGTGATGACAGCAATCTTTCCGGCAAAATCCTTCATGGAGATCGCGGCTCCCTTCTTTTCTGTTGTTGGTTTTTCTGTTGTTGTTTTCACGAGCCGCGCGCGGGGCCCGGCCGAAGTCTAGCATTCCGCCCCGGCCGGTAAAGCTCTTTGCCGTCACGGCATGACGGGTCACAAGATGTCCGCGCCACGGAAAACCCGCGTGCTGCCCTGCTCCGCCACTCGCCGCGATCTACATCCCCGACTTCATCATCGCCATGTGCGAGCCGTGCATCATGTGCATCATCGCCATTTCGCATCCGCGCGTGCCGTCCCCGCGAGTTGGTCGCCACAGGTTCACCGGAACACCCGGCCTTCCCTGCGCGATGAATGTGGCACAGCGCAGCATCGCGCGAACTCTGTGCCCAACATCACAGTTTTCGGGATCAGGCCATGCCAGACATCAAGCATCGGCGAGCGAGGGAAAATATTCGCCGGGCAACCCCACGGACCCGAGAACCCAAGGAGAGATAGGATGCAAGTCCAATCGCAGCGGAAGTCATCCAAGGAACTGAAGACCATCGAAGTCTCCAACGAATTAACCGAGGACGTGTTGGGCAATGTCTCGGCAGGTGCATTCAACGCATTCGCGAGGTTTGGGGATATCAAAGGCGAAAGCACCGACAAGGATCACAAGGACTGGATCGAGATTTTGAGTTACAACCACTAGATAAACGCTGGAAGTCCGCCATTGCGAAAACCGCGGGCGCGCATCATCCGCGCGCTCACGGACGCCTTGCGCACGAACCCTTGTTCGGGCGCCGAGGTTGGTTTGGCGCGCTTGAGACATGCCGACAGAAACCGGGAATGTCCGCTGATGGTGGAAGACCGGAAATGACTGGCCGACGGTCGAAACGTCGCTACCGACCCTGAACGGACGTGTCGTGTTTCCAGCCGCCTGCTATGGAGAGTGAGGTAGTCCGCTTGGGCGCCGTCCTCTCGGCCCAGTGCTACTCGGTGTACGCCCACTTTAATTCCGTAAAGCTGAGCGTTAATGTCTCAGTTACGCCCTTGTCTCGGCCGGTCACCTTTTTATCGCCGCCGGTCACCTGGTCGAGGTCCTGATCGTTGAGCGCACCACTGCCGTTCTTGATCTCAGGCTTCGCAGGTGATTTCTGCCGCAGCTTGTCCTGGTGCGTGCCCATCGATGTCTCCCTTATGTTGCGGCACGGGACACTGTCCGCGATTGCCACGGGTTACCCACCGAGGCCGAATGGGCCCGGCGCTACTGTTCCTTGTACTCAATTTCGATACGCCTAAACGGTATCGATATTTGGCCGCCGGTCACCTTCTCGAGATCGTTTTCGTCCAGCGCGGCACTGCCTTTCTCAATCTTGGGCTTCGCGGGCGATTTCCGCTCCAGCTTGTCCTGGTGCTTGCTCATCGATGTCTCCCTTGTGTTGCGGCACGGAACGCCGTCCGCCATTGCCACGGGTGGCTGTTAGTGCAGATCACGAAGCCAGCGGCTTCGCTGCTATCCTATAAAAACAACTTGGGGCTTGCCGCGTCGATCCGCTTCGTAATTTGGAAATCGAAAGTGACTTTGCCCGCGCCTGCACCTGAGCTTTGTGAACCGCCGGTGATCTCAGAGAGTTCGAATTCGGTCAGCTCCGCTGTCTGATGATCCCGTTCGCAGGATTCAGCCGGATTGGTGGTGGTCATTGTCGTTGCTCCCTTCGCTTGGGATTGGACTGGCTTTGACGACGGCAATCTAGCAGCGCGGTCGTCGGCGCCGCTGTGACGGGCGTCACAGTTCTTGCGCTGTTGCTCGGTCCGGATGGTTAGCGCGCCACGAGATATCTAACGGCGAGTTCACCGGCAGCCAGCCACCCGGGAAGCAGCGCAATGACGAGCGACGACATTGGCAAAGCGCTGTTCATCGATTCCCCTGGGGCCGGCCCCTACGCCGCTTAGCACGACCGGCGCGACGATTGCGACCCGCGCTGGCTGCGGCCGGGCATCGACCGGACCGGAGCCAGCTACAGTTGACAACGCCACAGGAGCGGATCGTAATACTACTTTAGATAGATCAATGGTGCACGGCAGCGAAGGCGGCGGAATGCCGGGCGTTCCGGCTCCGATGATGGCGACCGCGAGATACCGCGGCGTGTTACAATGAGGAGGATGCTCATGATTGAATCGCTCATCATTTGGCTCATCATCGGCGCGGTCGCAGGCTGGCTCGCCGGGCTGATCGTCAAGGGCTATGGCCTCGGGCTGGTCGGCAATATCGTGGTCGGCATCGTCGGCGCCATCATTGCCGGCTGGCTGTTGCCGATAATCGGGTTTGTTCTGGTCGGCGGCATCCTGGCGGCGATCGTCAACGCCGTCATCGGCGCCGTGATCCTGCTGATCATCATCGGCTTCTTCAAGAAATAGCGGCGGCCGCGCCGGGGAACGGATGCGGCGGAATGCGCAACGCCAATCCGCGTGGCGCATTGGCTTTGCTGCGGAGTGCAGTGCGAAGACGCGGCCGGCCATTTTCGGCCGATCATTTCCTGAAAATGCTGCGGTTGCGTCGTGCCCACGCATGCGTTGCCATTTGGTCGCGGCGGGAGGATGCTGCCGGCCCGTGGGCACCAGGGAGAGCAGTATGAGCAAGGCAGGTCTCGACAATCGCCACCGCAACAGGGATGGCGAAATCAGCCACAAGCACGGCAACACCCTCGTCGGTACGCTGCGCAAGATCTACGGACCGGGCTTCGCAGCCGGTTATCCCCCAACCGAGAAACTGAGCGACGTTCTGGCCAACCTGAACGAGACCTCGCTGAGCCAGCTCCGTCGCGATCACGAGACCGGCCATCTCGCGCACAAGATCGCCCATGTCCCGACGTGAGGCCCCGTGACATCAATGGCCAAGCACCTGCTTTCGATAGACGATTTGCAGGCACGCGCGCTGGCGGAAATCCGGCAGCAACCCGGCTGCCAAAGCGTCCGCAACATCGCAATCAATCGCGTCTGGGATAAGCGGGCTGAAAATAACTGGTCGATGTGCGTGTTATCCGCGGGCGACGCCGATGCCAACACCGCCGCCCGCGCGGCGCTGAATGTGCAGCAGGCGTTGCGGCATGAGTATGATCTGATGGCGGATTAGCGCGTGGGATGGGTGGGGCGAACGGGTCCAGCGTTCGGCCGGCACGCTGATAAACTCAGCGATACGCATCAGTCGCAGTTTGCGGAGGTGATGGGTATTGCAGAGGCACTCCCATCGTACGCACTAATCTTTCTCCATCGCGCGATTGTAAGCTTCCTCCATCATCTCGTCTTCGTCCCAGTCGTCTTCGAGTGGCGGGATGTCAACGCCAGCCAGCCGCTGCCCTTCTTCGAAGTATTGCTCAAGCGTCAGGTATGATAGCCCTATCTTGTTCACTTCGACCTTGAGCCGGTACACGACGAATTCATCGGAGGCGAACCGCGGAGCGGCATTGACCTCGTAGTCCAGCCATTGAGCTGCACCCGGTTCTGTTGACACCTGCTTAAGCTAATCCAGCCTGCTGCTCGAACTCCATAGGGCTCAAATATCCGATCGTCGAGTGCCGGCGTTTCGGATTGTAGAAGCGCTCAATATAATCGAAGACGTCAGCCTTGGCGTCATCCCTCGTTCGGTACACTCTGCGCGTAGTCCGCTCGGTCTTCAATGACGAGAAGAAGCTCTCCATCGCCGCGTTATCCCAGACGTTGCCTGACCGGCTCATCGAGCAGACGACGCCGTGATCGGCCATCAGCCGCTGGAACTGTTCGCTGGTGTATTGGCTGCCGCGATCGGAATGATGCAAGAGCGCGTCCGGTTTGCCCCGTCGCCAGATCGCCATCACCAGGGCGTCAGTGACGAGCTGGGCCGTCATCGCTGCGTTCATCGACCAACCAACCACACGGCGGGAGAAGAGATCGACGACAGCGGCAACATAGAGCCAACCCTCCGCTGTCCACACGTACGTGAAGTCAGCGATCCATTTGCGGTTGGGAGCGGACGCATCGAAGCTGCGGTCGAGCACGTTGGGAGCGACGGCGGCGACCTGCCGCTCACCCAGATCGGGCGGCAGTCGCCGCCGTCGTGGACGGGCTTTGAGAGCCTGTAGCCGCATCAAACGCTCGATCCGATGCAGTCCACACAACCCGCCTTCCGCCAACATGTCGTGCCACACTCGCCTCGCGCCATAGGTTCGATCGCTGGCGAGGAAACTGGCGCGAACCTTCGCGCCCAACTCCTCATCGCTCCGGCTGCGTTGGCTGCGCGGCCGTGTCAGCCAGGCATAGAACCCACCCCGCGAGACACCGAGCGCCCCGCACAACCATTCCGCCGGCCAGATCCCCCGGTGCTTCGCGATGAAGGCGAACTTCATGTTGATTCCTTCGCGAAGTAGGCCGCGGCTTTTTTTAGGATGTCCCGTTCGGCTCTCAGCTTGGCGACCTCGCGCTTGAGCTGCGCGATCTCCAACTGCTCCGGCTTCATCTGGCCCTGGCCGGGGAATGCATGCTGCGGATCGTCCGCCAGCTGCTTCACCCAATTGCGCAACTGCGTTGGATGAACGCCAAGGTCTGCTGACGCCTGCGCATACGACACGCCGCGCTCCTTGATCAGGCGTACAGCCTCAAGCTTGAACTCTCGCGTAAACTGCCGTCTCTCCATGACACACCTCCTGCTCCATAAAACACCTAACTCGGTGTCCTCGGAACCGGGTGCAGCTCAATCTGGGTGATATCGTGGGCAAAGCCATTACGCAGGATACGTACGCAATCGATAAGGTGACTCTCTTCCTTCCCGCAGCCAGTGGCCTCCAACAGCTTGAGAAGAGACGTGCGGCCTCTCATCGGCAGCGTGTCCACGAACTCTTCCATATCGTCAGGGTCCATTTTGTCGTTTGCCGCAAAGGCGACCTTCACGACTTTCCGTGCAGCGGCCTCGAGTAGCGCGTCGATTTTAAGGATAAACTCCCAATCGCTCGATGACTTGAAGATGTCGTAGATTGTCTTTGGGGGTACATGGATAAGCGAAGCGAGATGCTTCGACTCCTCCATCATCCAAGCGAAATCAGGGCGCTCCGCCTTTGCTGGTGGGGCCGGTCGTTTATCGTGGGGGAATATCTTACCAGGAATGATACCAGCTCCGACTTCGCTCTCACCGAGCGGCACGGACGCTACACTACCCACTAAGGAACGTCGCCCTTCCCGCCGCCGATTGCATAGAGCCGTCGTTACCACCGCATCACAAGCCGACCCACCCGGTTGGCTGTGTCCGACTCTGACCCTTGCTGAAAGACACGGGGCGATAACCGGTATTGTCCCGTAGCCGTGCCCAGCGGCCCATTAGCGAGCGATTTTATTGATGAAATCCCAGAGGTCAGCTGTGGCCCCGACCAGTTCATCGGCCGCCTGTCGAACATCAGCAATCTTCAGTGCCCGCCGCGCGGCGTTTCCCAGATACCAGGGAGGTCTCAGCTCAACACCAAACAGCTTTCGATCAGACGTGAACAGTTGACGAACACCGTAGTGCGCCACCCTATTTCGTACGCTGCGACTACCCGAGAGCTTCAGATGGGCAGCTTCCCAGAGTGGTAGGCGTTCAGGCGGGCATGCTGCCTTGACAGCCTGGTTGAGCAGCTTTAGGCGCGCTTGGAAGTTGGGGGACTTGGTTGCAAAGTACTGCCAGCGTTCACCCGGAGGCCCATCGCCCAACATCCCGTACATAAACCCAAGAACGTGCTCGACGTTCGACAGCTCCACCACGACGCGACCAACTTGAAGCATCATTGCGTCGGACCGCGCCCTCTCGTTTTTCTTGAGATAACCGAACGTCTCTCTAATCGTTTTGCCTGGCTTCAAAACTGGCCTCCGTTTCACAATCTTTACGCGAAACATTGACAGCTTGCTATCATCGCGGTTTTCCGACTCCAATGGGGGCGGAAAGGCACGTCAGAAGCACCAAAAATTGAAATAATTGGTCGGAGCGAGAGGATTTGAACCTCCGACCCCTAGTCTCCCAGACTAGTGCGCTAACCGGGCTGCGCCACGCTCCGATGCCGTTCCATTAGCTGCGATCAGGTCCCGGCGCAAGGCGCGCCACGGGGTTTTGGGCAGGGGCACGGCGGCCGGTTCCGCCCCTCCGTGGTCTCCGTCCCTCAGCCGTCCTTCAACGCGGAATCGATCAATTGCCGGCAGGCGATCAGATCCTGCAGCACGTGTTCGAGGCGCTCGCGGTCCTGCGCTGATATCGCCGGACGGGCCGGTGCGGGAGCCGCAGCCGCGCGGGCCTTGCCGAACGGCGCCAAAATCTCCTCGTCGCCGGTATCGGCGAAGCGGTAGTCGATGCCCTCCCTGTCGGCGCCCTCGATATCCTCGTCATCGGTATCTACGCCCAGGGCCTCGCCTTCATCGGGCTCGTTCAGGCTGAGCCCGATTGCCTCCTCGACCGCGCCGAACGAGACCGCCGAGCTCTGGTCGGCGATGCCCTGCACCGATTTGATGCCGTGCTCTTTGAGGATCCGCTGCACGCCGCGGATGGTATAGCCCTCGCCGTACAGCAGGCGGCGGATGCCCTTGAGCAGGTCGACGTCGTCGGGGCGGTAATAGCGCCGCCCGCCGCTGCGCTTCATCGGCTTGATCTGGGCGAACCGCGTCTCCCAAAACCGCAGCACGTGCTGGGGGATGTCGAGATCGTCCGCGACCTCGCTGATGGTACGGAACGCATCCGGCGCCTTGTCCAAATGCCTGGCTCCCTTACCGTGTGAGAATAATCTCAGTCTTCCTTGCCGTCGCCGTTACTAACAACATGACCATTGATGCGCTGCTTCAGAATGGCCGACGGCTTGAACACCATCACGCGACGCGGAGAGATCGGCACCTCGGTGCCGGTCTTCGGGTTACGTCCGATACGCTGACCCTTCTTGCGCACCATGAACGAACCGAATGATGACAGCTTCACCGTCTCGCCCTTCTCCAGGCAGTCGGTAATCTCCTTCAGAACAAGCTCGACGAACGCAGACGACTCCGTTCGCGACAGGCCCACCTTCTGGTAGACCGCCTCGCATAGATCGACGCGTGTGACTGTTTTTCCCGTCCCGGTCATCGCCTGCCCCGCACTCTCGGCGAACAAATTTTGTCTCCTGAAATTAGGAGCTTAGCAGGCGATGGTCAACAGCGCTCATCATGCACAGGCATGAAACAAGCGACAAACTATATCGAAATTTAAGCGTCTGCCTACCAGCGCAGCAGCGCGGAACCCCAGGTGAAGCCGCCGCCCATCGCTTCAAACAGCACGAGATCGCCCTTCTTGACGCGTCCGTCGTTGACGGCGACCGCCAACGCCAGCGGAATCGAGGCCGCCGAGGTGTTGCCGTGGAGGTCGACTGTCAGCACCACTTTCTGCGGCGCAATATGAAGCTTGTGCGCTGAAGCATCGATGATTCGCTTGTTGGCCTGGTGCGGCACGAACCAGTCGATGCTGTCGGCGGTGGCGCCGGTGGCGTTGAAGGCATCGACGATCACGTCGGTGATCATGCCGACCGCGTGCTTGAACACTTCGCGGCCTTCCATCCGGAGATGGCCGACGGTCTGGGTCGAGGACGGACCGCCATCGACATAGAGCTTGCCCTTGTGCCGGCCATCGGAACGCAGATGCGTCGTCAGCACGCCGCGATCGGACGGTGTTCCCGGCTGGACCTGCGCCTCCAGCACGACGGCGCCGGCGCCATCGCCGAACAGCACGCAGGTGCCGCGGTCGTTCCAGTCCAGGATGCGCGAAAAGGTTTCGGCGCCGATCACCAGCGCGCGCTTGAAGGCGCCGGTGCGCAGGAAGTTATCGGCGGTGGCGAGCCCAAACACGAAGCCGGAACAGACCGCCTGCAGGTCGAAGGCCGCGCCATGATTGATGCCGAGCCCGTTCTGCACCGCGACCGCGGTCGCCGGAAAAGTCTGGTCCGGGGTCGAGGTCGCCAGCACGATCAGGTCAATCGACTGCGCATCGATCCCGGCATGGGCCAAGGCCGCGCGCGCGGCATTGATCGCCAGATGCGAGGTGAACTCGCCTTCGGCGGCGATGTGGCGCTGCCGGATGCCGGTGCGCTGGACGATCCACTCGTCCGAGGTGTCGACCTTGGCCGCCAGTTCGGCATTGGTCAGGACCCGCTGCGGCAGATAGGAGCCGCAGCCGAGCACGACCGAACGTATCGCAGTCACGAGACAGCCTCCTGCGCGGTCTGCGCTGATACCAGCGCGCTGCCGTCGCGATTAAGCATCTGATTGATCTTGGTGAGGAGATCGTAGCGGACCATCTCATAGCCAACATCGATCGCATAGGCAAAGCCCTCGGCGTCGGTTCCGCCATGGCTTTTGACGACGACGCCCTTGAGCCCGAGCAGCACGCCGCCATTGGACTTTTTCGGATCCAGCTTGTCGCGCAGCGCCCGGAAGGCGCCCCGCGCGAACAGATAGCCGATCCTGGCAAGCCATCGGCTCGAGATCTCCGCGCGCAGAAGGTCCATGATCTGGCGCGCGGTGCCCTCGGTGGCCTTCAGCGCGATGTTGCCGCTAAAGCCTTCCGAGACGATCACGTCCGCAAGGCCCTTGCCGATGCCGTCGGCTTCGACAAAGCCGATATAGTTGAGCTGGGGCAGATTCATCGCGCGCAACAATTCGGCGGCCTCGCGAATTTCCTCGTGGCCCTTGATCTCCTCGACCCCGATATTGAGCAGCCCGACCGTCGGCCGTTCGAGATTGAACAGCACGCTCGCCATCGCGCCGCCCATCACCGCCAGCGTCACCAGATGGCGCGCATCGCCGCCGATGGTGGCGCCGAGATCGAGCACGACCGAATCGCCGCGCACCGTCGGCCATACCGCGGCAATCGCCGGGCTGTCGACGCCGGGCAGCGTACGCAGACAAAACCGCGCCATCGCCATCAGCGCGCCGGTATTGCCGGCCGATACCGCAACGTCGGCCTCGCCCTTCTTCACCGCGTCGATCGCCAGCCACATCGACGAGGTCTTGCGGCCGCGGCGCAGCGCCTGGCTTGGCTTGTCGTGCATGCTGACGGTGACGTCGGTATGGACAACGCGCGAGGCTGCCTTCAACGCGGGGTATTTGGCGAGTTGCGCTTCGATCAATGCGCTGTCGCCGAAGAGCAGAAATTCGGAGTCTGGACGCCGGGTTAGCGCCGTCGCGGCGCCGGGAATAACGACCGATGCGCCGACATCGCCACCCATGGCGTCAAGCGCGATTCGAACCTTTTGAGGCATGAACGTCCCGGAAACCTGATCTCTGGCGGCCCTGTTAGAGCCCGGCCGCGCGCTGGAAGCTGCCGCGGAAGGCGGCGCTCGGCAAAGCGCAACGCTGCGCCTCCGCCGGGCCGCGACAATAGCGTGTCCCCGCCCCGAAACAACCTCTTGACCGCGCTCTTTCAGGATCGGGCGCCGCCGCCATCCGGAAGTAGCCAAAATAGATAAATCCAGCTTTTTCAATGAATTAGATGAAATTCCTCGTGAGATGGCGCATCCACTTCAACCGGAATGCGCCCGCGCGGTCCACATTAACCGCGCCTCACTTGCCCTTATCACTTGCCCTTGGGCTTGTTCGCGCCGGCCGGCTTGGCCTCGGCCTTCAGCGCTTTCAGGGCGGCGAATGGATGATCCTCGGGATCAGCGGCTTCCACCAACGGTTCGAACACGGCGTCCGGTTTGCGCGGATAGGGATCGACCGCGAGATACAGCGCGTCGGTCGCCACCCTGCCGAGATCGATGATGCCGTTCTCGATCGGCTCCGGCGGATCCGGAATGTCTTCGTCGCTCTCAGCGGCGTCGTCGACGAGATCGGAGAGTTCTGGAATTTGCTCAGGCGGCGCGAAAATCATGTCAATCAGTTCGTCGATGTCGCTCTCCATCGGCTCCAGCGTCACCACGCAGGTCTGTCCGATCCGCGCCCGCACCTGGCCGGTCACATGATAGCGGCCGCTGCTCTGCGGCGTCACGTCGAACGAGGCATCCGCCGAGAGAACTTCGCGCAAGCCGCCGATTTCGGCAACCGCGTGGCGCGTGGCTGCATCGGCCTCGATATCGCGATGCAGCCCCGTGTCCGGGATTTTCAGCACGGCGATAGGTACGCGCCACGGGTCCGGTTTTTCTGTCATTGCACTCTTGGCACTCTTGCTCATGGCTGCATGTTCGCCTCTGGCCAAGGAAACTTCCAGGCACCGCTCACCAATGCCGTCTCGTCGAGCCCGGCCAGGGCCGCGACAACCGCCTCGGCGTAAGCCGCAAGCAGGCGTGCCTTTTCGATGTCCGCCCCGTTCAGGATATTCTTGCACAGCGCCTGCGCCAACGCCTCGGGGCCCCCGGTCAGCGCCAGATCATAGGCTGCGGTGCGGCCGTAAAACGCCTCGCCAAATGCCTGCATCCGTTTCGGCACAGTGAGGTCGCCGACCCCCATTTCGCGCAGATTATCGTCCATATCAATGCAGAAATGGTCGAACAGCGCCTGCGACAGGGTAGTACCGGCCGCAGCCGACCGCAGGCGCCGCAACACCAGCCACAAATGCAGCAGAAGCAGGTCAAAACGGCCGTTAACCGTGTCCGGCACCCCTAAAGCCCGATAAAACAACGGTTCTCGCGCTCGCGTCACGATCATGCCATAGATGGCTTCAATGGTGCCGCGATGGGGTGTTTGGGGCTTCCTGAAGTGATTGAACGGCCAAAGCATTGTGGGTTCCGCAAGCGAGCCCCAAGGGTTTATTTCCTGGGAGCGCGCGCATGTTGCAATCCAGCGTGCTGCCCGGTACGTCAACGCATCGCGCGATGCAAGGGGACGGGACAGTTCCGTAAATGACCAAGACGAGCCATTTTAGCTCACGCGCGGCCGCTTCGCGCGGCCTGACCGCGCGCTGGCGCGGTTTTCGCGCGGTTGCGGCGGTTGCGCTATTGTGCGCGGCGCTGGGCGCCTGCACCGGCGAGCAATTCCAGAAGGGCTATATCCTGCCGCAAGGCGCGCTCGAGCAGATTCCGATCGGCGCGAGCCAGGATCAGGTTCTGATCGTGATGGGCACGCCCTCCACCGTCGCCACCCTGAACGGCGAGGTGTTCTACTACATTTCGCAGCGCTCCGAACGCAAGGTCGCGTTCATGAACCAGAAGGTGGTCGACCAGCGGGTGATCGCAGTCTATTTCGACAAGAACCGCCAAGTGCAGCGGCTCGCCAATTACGGGCTGCAGGACGGCAAGATCTTCGACTTCATCAGCCGCACCACGCCGACCTCCGGCCAGGAGATGAGCTACCTGACGCCGCTGTTCAAGCTGCTCAGCTTCAACTAGCTCAGCACGTGTCCCGGACGCGGTGCGGTACGCAGTACCGCTCCGCAGAGCCGGGACCCAAAATCCCAATCTTATCGATGGACCCCGGATCAGCAGCGCACCGCTACGCGCTGCGCAGCATCCGGGGAACGACGCGACGATTGAGGAGCCTGCGCCAAGTCGTCCGCTTGCCGGACGGCCGCACGCTCCCTACGCTCGCCTGCAAAACAACGTTTCAGCAGGGAGCGAATTGGTGCGCAACAGAGCTTTTTCCCGCCGCCGCGTATTGTCCGGCGCCGCAGCGTTCGCGACAGCCGCCATCTTGCCGCGCGCAGCCTTCGCCGACTGGCGCCCGACCGAGACCGTCCGCATCATCGTGCCGGCCGCGGCCGGCGGCACTCCGACGTGATGGGGCGGTTGCTGGCGGCGCATCTGCAAGTAGCGTGGGGTCAGTCCGCGGTGGTCGAAAACCGCTCCGGCGGCGGCGGCACCATCGGCACTATCGAGGTGATTCGGCAGAAGGGCGACGGCCATACCATCCTGATCGGCAATCCCGGCCCCAACGCCATCGCCTACAGCATCTTCCGCAACCTGACCTACAAGGCCGACCAGTTGCAGGCGGTCTCCAACCTGATCCGGACGCCGAACATCGTGTCGGCGCACCCGTCCACCGGCATCAAGTCGATCGCCGAGCTGATCGCCTACATCAAGGCCAACCCGGACAAGCTGAACTACGCGTCCTCCGGAGTGGGACAGAGCCCTCACCTCACCGGTGCCTGGTTCCTGCAGCTCACCGGGCTGAAGATGGTGCATGTGCCGTTCCGCGGCGCGGGGCCGGCGCTGCAGGCAGCCCTTGCCGGCGATATCCAGATCCTGTTCGACAACCTCTACCCATCGCTGCCGCAAACCCAGGAAGGCAAGCTCACGGCGCTGGCTGTCACCACGCCCGAACGCAGCGCGGTGGCGCCTGATATCCCGACCATGCGCGAAAGCGCGCCCGAGCTTGCAAAATTCGACGTCTCGTCATGGTTCGGCGTGTTTCTGCCGAAGGCCTCGCCTGCCCCGGTCGTCGATGCCCTCAACAAGGAGATCAAGACGATGCTGGAGCGCGACGACATCAAGAAGACCATCGCCAGCATGGGCGCGCGCACCGACTGGGGAACGCCGGCGCAATTTTCCGATTTCGTGGCGGCGGAGACGACAAAATTCGCCGGCATCATCAAGCAGGAAGGCCTGCAGATGGATGTGAATTGAGCATGGTCGTGCCGCACACACCGCCGTCATCCTGAGGTGCGCGCTCTTGCGCGCCTCGAAGGATGGCAGCTAGCACCGCCCAGCATCCTTCGAGGCTCGCCGAACAGGCTCGCACCTCAGGATGACGAACAGCTCGGGATTATCGCGCAGGAATCGTCACCGCCGGAGGTGACGCGATCTGGCTCACCTGCGGCGCCGGCTTCATCCAGCTGAAGAAGAACAGCACCGCCGCGGACAGCACGACCGCCAGCAACGTCCCCGACTGATATGGACCTGGCCTGCCGGAGCCCCCTTGCGCCCTGCCGCAGCTTGGACAGACGGTCGCGCCCATCAGCATTTCGCTGCCGCACTGACTGCACCGGGTCATCTCGAACTTCATGACGGTCAACCTTTCAAGCGAGCCGCCCGACCGGCAGCAAAAAACCCGCGGCTTGCACCGCGGGTTTGTCGCAGGTCACGTCGGTTTGGTTCAGTGCGCGAGGATCGCCAGCAGCAGCAGCGCCACGATGTTGGTGATCTTGATCATAGGGTTCACGGCGGGACCCGCCGTATCCTTGTAGGGATCGCCGACGGTGTCGCCGGTCACCGCCGCCTTGTGCGCGTCGGAACCCTTGCCGCCGTAATGGCCGTCCTCGATGTACTTCTTGGCGTTATCCCAGGCGCCGCCGCCCGAGGTCATCGAAATCGCGACAAAGAGTCCGTTGACGATGACGCCGAGCAGCATCGCGCCGACGGACGAGAACGCCGCCGACTTGCCGGCCGCGCCGCCGCCTGCGATCGCGAAGATCACGAAGTAGACGAAGATCGGCGACAGCACCGGCAGCAGCGACGGAATGATCATTTCCTTGATCGCGGCCTTGGTCAAAAGGTCGACCGCCTTGCCGTAATCCGGCTTGTCGGTGCCCTGCATGATGCCGGGTTTTTCGCGGAACTGGCGCCGCACTTCCTCGACGATCGCGCCGGCCGCCCGGCCCACGGCCGTCATGCCCATCGCGCCGAACAGATACGGCAGCAGGCCGCCGAACAACAGACCCACGACGACGTAAGGGTTGTTGAGCGAGAAGTCGGGCAGCACGCCCTGGAAGTACGGGAACTTGGCAGTGTTGGCGATGAAGAATTTGAGATCTTCATTGTAGGCCGCGAACAGCACCAGCGCGCCAAGGCCGGCCGAACCGATGGCGTAGCCCTTGGTGACCGCCTTGGTGGTGTTGCCGACGGCGTCGAGCGCGTCGGTCGACTTGCGCACTTCCTTCGGCAGACCGGCCATTTCGGCGATACCGCCGGCATTGTCGGTGACCGGGCCGAAGGCGTCGAGAGCCACGATCATGCCGGCCAGCGCCAGCATTGTCGTGGTCGCAACCGCGATGCCGAACAGGCCGGCAAGGCTGTAGGTGACGAGGATGCCGGCGATGATGACCATCGCGGGCATCGCGGTCGATTCCATTGCGATCGCCAGACCCTGGATCACGTTGGTGCCGTGACCGGTGACCGACGAGGCTGCGATCGACTTCACCGGGCGAAAGTCGGTACCGGTGTAGTATTCGGTGATCCAGATGATCAGGCCAGTGACGACGAGACCGACGACACCGCATTCGAACAGCGCCATGCCGGTGAACTTCACGCCCGCCAGCGGACCGAAGCCGATCAGCCAGTAGATGACGCCGGCGACGCCGCCGAGCGACAGGATGCCGGTCGCGATCAGGCCCTTATAGAGCGCACCCATGATCGACTGGCTGGCGCCGAGCTTGACGAAGAAGGTGCCGATGATCGAGGTGATGATGCAGATGCCGCCGATCGCGAGCGGCAGCGTCATCATGTTGACCAGCAGCGGCGAGGTCGCAAAGAAGATCGCGGCCAGCACCATGGTGGCGACCGCGGTCACCGCATAGGTTTCGAACAGGTCAGCCGCCATGCCGGCGCAATCGCCGACATTGTCGCCGACGTTGTCGGCGATGGTGGCGGGGTTGCGCGGATCGTCTTCGGGAATGCCGGCCTCGACCTTGCCGACGAGATCGCCGCCGACGTCAGCGCCCTTGGTGAAGATGCCGCCGCCGAGACGCGCGAAGATCGAGATCAGCGAAGCGCCGAAGCCGAGCGCGACCAGCGCATCGACCACGGTGCGGCTGTTGGCGGCAAGCCCCAGGAAGTGGGTGAGATAGGCGAAATAGAGGGTGACGCCGAGCAGCGCGAGACCCGCGACCAGCATGCCGGTGATCGCACCAGCCTTGAAGGCGAGTTCAAGTCCGCCCGCCAGCGACGTCGTCGCCGCCTGCGCGGTGCGCACATTGGCCCGAACCGAGACGTTCATGCCGATGAAGCCGGCGGCGCCCGACAGCACCGCGCCGATCAGGAAGCCCGCGGCGACCAGCATGCCGAGGAAGTAAGCCAGCAGCGCGAAGATCACGATGCCGACCATACCGATCGTCATGTACTGGCGCTTCAGATAGGCCTGCGCACCTTCGCGCACGGCGGCGGCGATTTCCTGCATCCGCGGATTGCCGGCGTCTGCCTTCATCACCGATGCGGTCGCCCAGATGGCGTAAACGATCGAAAGCGCTCCGCAGAGCACAATCACCCATAATGCTGTCATTGAATTTGCCTCAGATCTTGATTGTCTCACCCCAACGCATCACCGCGGACGCGGCGCGCGCAAAAAAAGAAGGCCTTTCCCTGCCCAAAAGGGCGGCCTTAAATCGGCGGGACCATGCCAAAATCGTCTCCCCGGCGCAACGCCGCGAAGGGCGAAAACCGTCGATTCTGGAAAGGAAATACCGGGAAAACCGGCTTTCCGTGGCGGGGAATACGCGTCTTCTTCGGCAACGGCCGGGAGCCGGCCGATGGCACCCGGTCGCTGATTGCCTCAAAATGCAAAAAACCCGCCCAACCCCAAGGGGTCGAGCGGGCACGCTAGTCATTCCTGTACATCCGTGAAACGAACGTTTTCGAAGCTTAGGCGAGCGACAGATTTTCCGCGCTGACCTTGCCCCGCATCTTGTCTTCCTTGAGTTCGAACTGAACCTTCTGGCCTTCAGCCAGTCCGCCAAGACCGGCGCGCTCGACGGCGCTGATGTGAACGAACACATCCTTGCTGCCGTCGCTCGGCTGAATGAAGCCAAAACCCTTTTGACCGTTGAACCACTTCACTGTTCCAGTAGCCATTTTCTCTTCTCCAAAGCACGTAAGGCTCGCATTCCGCACGGCGATCGCGCGGATTCAATCCAATATCGACGATGTCTCTGGAAGAGGCCCCAAGGGCGCGTTCGACAAGGCACGGCGGTAATCGGGCCGTCATAACTAAAGGTTTTCCCGGAAATTGCAATGCATGCGGGAAAATAAAGCTCCAGCCAACCAAAGCTGGCTTCAAAAGTGACTGTAGGACAGCCGTTCCAGCGCGAGTTCCGCACCCTGCCCGTCGATGAATTTTGGCGCTGAGGCGCCCGCAACCACCATGCCGATCGAGGTCACCGGCACGCCGGCAAGCCGCGCGGCCTCCGCGAACGCCTCGACGCGATCTTCCGGGATCGCGCACAGCACCTCATAATCGTCGCCACCGGCGATCAATGTTTCGATGCCGACAATCCGCCGCGACACCAGATCGCTTGCGGCAGCGGAGAGCGGGATCGATTCCAGATCGATGACCGCGGAAGCACCGGACGCCGCACACAGCTTGGCGAGATCGCCGGCGAGGCCGTCGGAGACGTCCATCGCCGCGCTGGCGTGGTCGCGAACCGCGCTCGCCAGCGCATTGCGCGGCTGCGGAACGCGGTAGCGCCCGATCAGCAGATTTCGCGCGGAACCATCGTTGGCGGCGGCATCGGCGACGTTGCCACCCCTGAGAATGGCGAGCCCCAGAGCGGCGTCACCGATCGTCCCCGTCACCACGACGCGGTCGCCCGGCTTTGCGCCGCTGCGATGAACCATCTTGCCCGCGGGCACACGGCCGAACGCGGTGATCGAGATCATCAGCGGCCCCGGCGTGGAAACGGTATCGCCGCCGAGCAGCGGACAGCTGAACAGCGCCGCGTCCTCGCCAAGCGCCTGTGCGAACGATTTTAGCCAAGCGTCGTCCACCTTGCGCAGCGCCAGCGTCAGCACAAAACCGGCAGGCGCAGCCCCCTTCGCCGCGAGATCCGAGAGATTGACCCGCAGCGCCTTGCGCGCGACCGTATCGGGCGGATCACTGCTAAGAAAATGCACGCCCTCGACGATGGCGTCGGTTGTCACCACGATCTCGCAGCCTTCCGCCTTCAAGACCGCGGCGTCGTCGCCGAGATCGAAGGCGCCCGGATCGGTCGCGATCGGCCTGAAATAGCGGGCGATCAGCGAGTCCTCGCCGGATTGATTGCTTCGGCGATCTACCATGAGGCGTCACACCCACAGCTGTCATCGCCCAGCTTGATCGGGCGATCCAGTATTCGACGGCGCGGATGACCAGCCACGACCGCCGCGGCGTACTGGATCACCCGCTTTCGCGGGTGATGACAGCACGGTACGTGGCTAGCCACGCGCGAACTCATCGGCGCGGAACTGGCGCGCGATCTGGTCGAGCACCGCGTTCACCATGCCGGTCTCGTCCTTTTCGACAAAGGCGTGCGCGACATCGACGTATTCCGAAACCACCACGCGGCCGGGCACGTCCTTGCGATGCTCCAGTTCGTAGGAGCCCGCCCGCAGCACCGCGCGCAAAATGGCGTCGATCCGCTTCAGCGGCCAGCCCTTCGACAGCGCATCGTCGATCAAGGGGTCGAGCTTGGCCTGGTCGCGCACCACGCCGGCCACCACGTCGCGGAAGAACGCGGCCTCCGCCGGCAGATATTTATCGCCCTCGACCTCGTTGCCGAGCCAATGGCTCTCGAACTCGGCAAAAATGTCGTTGATCCCGGCGCCGCCGATGTCCATTTGATACAGCGCCTGCACCGCGGCGAGCCTTGCTGCGCCGCGCCGGTTGGCCTTCTTGTCGGGATTCTTTTTGTCCGGAGTTTTCGCCGGCTTCTTGCTGTCTGCCATCATCAGGCCTTTGTCAGCCGGCGTTTGATCCGCAGCATCGCCAGCGCCGCGCGTGCAGCATCGCCGCCCTTGTTGAGTTCGCCGGCGCGCGCCCGCGCCCAGGCCTGCGCCTCGGTATTGACGGTGATGATGCCATTGCCGAGCGGGAATTTTCTCGCGACCGCGAGGTCCATCAGCGCGCGCGAGGATTCGATCGAGACGATCTCGAAATGGATGGTGTCGCCCCGCACCACGCAGCCAAGCGCGATCGCGGCGTCATAGGGCTTTCCATTTTTCTCGGCGGCATCGATCGCAATCGCGATCGCCGCCGGAATTTCCAGTGCCCCCGGCACGGTGATCACGTCGTGCGTCACGCCCGCCGTCTTCAACTCGGCGACCGCGCCTTCCATCAGCGCATCCTGGATGTCGTCATAGAACCGCGCCTCGACGATCAGCGCGCGCGCGCCTGCGATATCGGTCTGGTCTTTCAGGGGTGCGCGCCGCGCGTCTGCCATTGTATCTTGCCAATCGGAACTATTTGTCAGTTGTGCAGCTTTTAGGCGCAGCAGCGCCCTATGCCAAGGCCTGTGACTACTTCATTTCCGATAGCCGCGCCGCGTAGCGGGCCATCAGGTCGACCTCAAGATTGACCTCGCTGCCCGCGCGCCAGGCGCCGAGCGTGGTGACGCTGAGCGTGTGGGGAATGATCAGCACCGAAAACACGACATCGCTGACGGTATTGACCGTCAGCGACACACCATCCAGCGTCACCGAGCCTTTTGTAGCGATAAAGCGCGCCAGCTCCCGCGTGGTGCGCAGTTCGAATCTGGCCATATCGGGCAGATCGTCGCGCTTGACGATGGTGGCGATGCCGTCGGCGTGGCCCGCCACGATGTGACCGCCGAGTTCGTCGCCGATCTTGAGTGCGCGCTCGAGATTGAGCTTTGTGCCGGCGACCCAGTGTTTCGCCGTGGTCATGCCGAGCGTTTCGGCGGCGGCATCGACATCGAACCAGGTCTTGCCCTGCTCCACGCCGGAGGCGACCACGGTCAGGCACACGCCGTTGCAGGCGATCGAGGCGCCGTCGGCAATCGTCGCGCGATCGTAGCGGCAGGCGATGCGCATGCGGTGCAACTGGCCCTGCGCGGTCGGGGTCAGGCTGGCGATCTCGCCGACATCGGTGACTATTCCGGTGAACATTTATGCGCGCTCGTACACGGTCAGAGTATCCTTGCTCAGGCTTTCGCTAGCACGAACCTTAAAGCCCGGCGACTGCGTGATTGTTGCGAGCGGCAATGCATCCAGCGCGGGGACGCCATCGGCGCCGACCGCGTCGGGCCCGCGCAGCAGCCAGATTTCATCGACCAGATCGGCGGCGACAAAGGATGACGCCACCTTCGCACCGCCCTCGACCAGCAACCGCGTGATGCCCTTGTCGGACAGCGCGCGCAGCACGGCCGCCAAATCCAGCCCCGGCGGCCTGGTCGTTGCGGCGACACGGATCACCTGCGCGCCCGCGGCGCCAAGCTTCATCGCCGCCGGCGCTTCGGAAAGATCTGAGGTCATCACCCACAGCGGCGTCTCGCGCGCGGAATGAACCAGCCGGCTGGTGCCGGGAATACGCAGCGCCCGATCCAGCACCAGGCGCACCGGCGAGCGCGCTTCCATGCCCGGCAGCCGGCAAGTCAAGAGCGGATCGTCCGCCAGCACGGTGCCGATGCCGACCAGGATAGCGTCGCATTGCGCGCGCAGCAGATGCACGCGTGTCTTTGCCGCCTCGCCTGATATGGCAACCGGTTTGTGGCCGGCGGCGCCGATCTTGTCGTCGGCGGAAACGGCGAGCTTGAGGATCACATGCGGGCGCTTGTCGCGGATACGCCTGAAATGTCCGGCATGATCGCGCGCAGCCTCGGCCGCGCCGAGGCCGACATCGACCGTGATACCGGCCGCGCGAAGTTTGGCGTAGCCCTGCCCGGCCACTTCCGGATTGGGATCCTCGATCGCCGACACCACCCGCGCAATGCCGGCCGCGATCACCGCATCGACGCAAGGCGGCGATTTGCCGAAATGCGAACAGGGCTCGAGTGTGACGTAGAGCGTGGCGCCGCGCGCAGCCTCACCGGCGCGCCGGAGCGCCTCCGGCTCGGCGTGAGGCCGTCCGCCGGCTTGCGTCCAGCCGCGGCCGACGATGACGCCGTCCTTGACCACGACCGCGCCGACGGCAGGGTTGGGCCAGGTGCGGCCCTGCCCGCGCCGCCCGAGCGCCAGCGCAAGCTGCATGAAGCGCGCATCCGCCGCCTTCGCTTCCCGGTATTTCTGCGCGTGCTGGTCTTCCAGAATGCGGAAGATCATTTGCGCAACGTGGCGACCCGCGCGTCGTCTTCGGCGGAGAGTTCGCCGAGCACGGTCTCGAAATCCTTGGCCTCGCGGAAATTGCGATAGACCGAGGCGAAGCGGACATAGGCGACGTCGTCGAGCTGGCGCAGATGCTCCATCACGATCTCGCCGATCGCCTCCGACGACACTTCGGCTTCGCCGCCGCTCTCCAGTTCGCGCACGATGGCGGAAACCATCTTCTCGACCCGCTCGGGATCGACCGGCCGTTTGCGCAAGGAGATCTGCAGCGAGCGTACCAGCTTGTCGCGGTCGAACGGCACGCGGCGGCCGTTGCGCTTGATCACCGTGAGTTCGCGGAGCTGCACCCGCTCGAAGGTGGTGAAGCGGAAATTGCAGGCGATGCACACCCGCCGCCGCCGGATCACGGCGGAATCCTCGGTCGGACGCGAATCCTTCACCTGCGTATCGAGACTGTTGCAGCTGGGACAGCGCATCCGAAAGGACCTTTACTGATAGATCGGGAAGCGGTCGGTCAATGCCTTGACGCGTTCCTTGATCGCGGCCTCCACCAATGGCGCCTTGCCGTCCGCCGACTGCGCTAGCGCGTTCAGCACTTCGGCGATCATGCCGCCGACCAGCTTGAATTCGGCGACGCCAAAACCGCGCGTGGTCGTCGCCGGCGTGCCCAGCCGCAGGCCCGAGGTGACGAACGGCGTTTCGGGGTCGAACGGAATGCCGTTCTTGTTGCAGGTGATGGCGGCGCGCACCAGCGCCTTTTCCGACAAATTGCCCTTCAGGCCCTTGGGCCTGAGGTCAACCAGCATCAGATGGTTGTCGGTGCCGCCGGAAACGATGTCGAGGCCGTTGGCGCGCAGGCTCTCCGCCAGCGCCTTGGCGTTCTCGACAACGTTCTTGGCGTAGATCTTGAAGTCCGGACGCAAGGCTTCGGCGAACGCCACCGCTTTCGCAGCGATCACATGCATCAGCGGACCGCCCTGCAGGCCCGGGAACACCGCCGAATTGAACTTCTTGGTCAGCGCCTCGTCGTTCCACAGCATCAAGCCGCCGCGCGGGCCGCGCAGCGATTTGTGCGTCGTCGTGGTCGTGACATGCGCATGCGGCACCGGCGAAGCGTGCACGCCACCGGCGACGAGGCCGGCGAAGTGCGCCATGTCGACCATGAAATAGGCGCCGACGCTGTCGGCGATCTCGCGGAAGCGCTTGAAGTCCCACGAACGCGAGTAGGCCGAGCCGCCGGCGATGATCAGCTTCGGCTTCACTTCCTCGGCTCGGCGCGCGACCTGGTCCATGTCGATGATCTGGTCCTCGCGGCGCACGGTGTAATGCTGCGCCTTGAACCATTTGCCGGAAATGTTGACCGGCGCGCCGTGGGTGAGATGGCCGCCGGCGGCGAGATCGAGGCCCATGAAGGTGTCGCCGGGCTGCAGCAGCGCCAGGAACACCGCCTGGTTCATCTGGCTGCCTGAGTTGGGCTGAACGTTCGCAAAGGCAGCGCCGAACAGCTTTTTCGCGCGCTCGATCGCCAGCGTCTCGGCGACGTCGACCCATTCGCAACCGCCATAGTAGCGCGCGCCCGGATAGCCTTCGGCGTATTTGTTGGTCATCACCGAGCCCTGCGCTTCCAGCACGGCGCGGCTGACGATGTTTTCGGACGCGATCAGCTCGATCTCATGGCGCTGCCGGCCGAGTTCGCCCTGGATGGCGGCGGCGATCTCCGGATCGGCCTCGGCGAGCGTGGCGGTGAAGAACGAGTCGGGCGCGGAGGCGGTCTTGGCGAAGGGGGACGGAGCGGTCATGGAAGAAATATCTCCATCGCCGCAAGCCGTTAGGCGGGATGCGGCCGGTCAGTTGTGGCGGTCGAAGAAGCGCCTGCGAGATACCACATCGCCCGGAATTGGCCAAGCGCTTGCGGTACAAGACTGATATTTGTGCAAGATATGGTGGGGATGGCGGGGAACAAGGGAACTTTCTACCGGTCGCCCCGGCCTTGAGCCGGGGCCCATAACCACAGAAGCCCGTTGGGGGAAGGAAGAAGGCCCCCGCCAAGGTGCCCCTTTCCCCGGCCGCGGCGTATGGGTTCCGGCTTTCGCCGGAACGACGGAATTATTTCGAAAACCGATACGCCCCGCCCTTCTCCACGCTCCGCTGGAACGCGGGCCGCGCATGCATCCGCGACAGCCACGCCGCAAGGTTCGGATACGGCCCGAGCTTGTCGAACACCTTTGCCATCTCGCCGACAAAGCTCATCTGGATGTCGGCCCCGGTCAGCGCCGGACCGACGAAGAACTCGCGCCCTTTCAGCGCGCCATCGACATAGCCGAGATGATTGGCCATCTCGCTGTCGATGCGCGGATGCAGGGGCGCGCCGGCCTCCTTCAGCCGCGACACATACAGGTTCAGCATCAGGGGCAGCATCGCCGAGCCTTCCGAATAATGCAGCCACTCATTGTAGGCCTCATATTCGGCACCGCCGGGCGCGGGCATCATCGCCCCCTTTCCGTAACGGCGGATGATGTAATCGACGATCGCGCCCGATTCGGCGATCCTGATATCGCCGTCGGTGATGACCGGCGACTTGCCGAGCGGATGCACTGCAGTCAATTCCGGCGGCGCCAGCCGCGTCACCGCATCGCGCTGATAGCGCTTCATCTCATAGGGTAGCCCAAGCTCCTCCAGCAGCCACAGGATGCGCTGCGAGCGGGAGTCGTTGAGATGGTGAAACGTGAGCATCGGCGCTTCCTGGGGCTTCTTGTTGGTGCGCGGAGCTTATAGCACCATCGCGCAACCATTTAAGCCAATGCATTCACGATCTTCGCGACGATATCCTCGGTATCGAACATCAGCGCCGGCGCGAGCTTACCGTCTCCGGCCTGGCGGTCTCGACGTCACGAGTAGCCCGCATGAGCCGAGAAAAGGAGCGTAGTTTTACGGGGGGCGCGTTTCACTATTTCGACCCATTCGATGGAGTATGCTGACGGCGTTGTCCGGCCTGGACAGGCCCAAACAATAAGCCGCGATGAACGATGTTGCCGAACCGCCCGAGGAGTCACCGACCTGCAAATGCGACGTTTGCGGAGAGGAGATGACGCATTTGGGTGACCTGCCGAACACCAAGAGCTTCGCCGCGGCCAGAATTTTCCGTTGCTATGGATGCAACCAGGTTGCATCGGAGCAATGGTAAGGCCGCGGCGCTTGGCAGTTACTGTCTAACCCCGTGGCCTGACAAAGCCGCGACGAGCGACCGCGCGGCTTGCCGCTACAGCCCGGTAAACCCGGCCTTCACCGGATCGGTGGAGCCGTCGAGCTGGCGCAGATAGGTCAGCCCGCACACGGTCAGCCGGTGGATATCCTTTTCGCCGGCCTCGAACAGCGTATTCACATAATCGGTCACCTTCTCGCGCGCCTCGGCGCTGGCCGCCGCGGTGCGGTTCAGCAGCAGGTCATAGGTCAGCATGATGCGGTCGACGGCGGCTTCCATGATTTTCTCCGGGAGAGGTCAGGCGATGAATGTTTCGGCTTCGAATTTGGCGATCGCCTTGTTGGCGAGCCTGATCCGGTTGAATTCGCCGCGCTGAAACATCTGGACGATGATTTCCAGCAGCCGCTCGTCGGTCGCAAAGCTGTCGGGAATGGCGCCGGCCTTGCGCAGATAGTTCGAGGCGATGGCGTAGGCATCGCCCACCACCTCGACATTCATCACCTGCAATCCGCGCTCGACCAGCATGATCCGGGTCTCCGTTACAACGGATAATGCGTCACCCGATCATAAGTTCCTTTTCGGAAATTCGTCTTCGCACCGCCGAAAAACAAAACGCACGGGGCCGGAAGACCGGATCCGATGCGCTCCATGAAGGCTTATTGCCTTGCAATTCTACTTGAAACCCAATTCTACCCTAGAACATTGGGCTGCCGGTCTTCTTGAGTCGCCGGCTTGGCCGTCGAGGCTTCGAAACTTGTCTCAGAGCCGATACAGGATCTGGTCGGTCCAGAACCGTTCGAGCCGGTGCAGCGACTTGTTCAGCGTCGCAAACTCTTCGTTCGAGATGCCGCCGACCTGCTCCACGGTCTTGACGTGCTTCTGATAAAGCGCGTCGACGATCTTGCGGATTTCCTGGCCTTGCGCGGTCAGGCGGATGCGGACCGAGCGGCGATCGACGCGGCTGCGCTGATGATCGAGGAAGCCGAGTTCGACGAGCTTCTTGAGGTTATAGGAGACGTTGGAGCCGAGGTAGTAACCGCGCGTGCGCAGTTCGCCCGCGGTCAATTCCTTGTCGCCGATGTTGTAGAGCAACAGCGCCTGCACCGAATTGATGTCGGCGCGGCCGCGGCGATCGAATTCGTCCTTGATGACGTCGAGCAGGCGGCGATGCAACCGCTCTACCAAAGTCAATGCTTCAAGATAGAGCGGCTGCACCGGAGCTTGACCGGCAGAGCGTTCAGCGGTTTCCACCGCCGTTGCAACGGCTTTGATCATGACACTTCCCCTGTAGTCGTTTTTATCGACTTATTTCGACGAAACTTGTGTCCCGCCTGATAGCTTCAACTTAAGGGGGGCGTTTGAAGATCAGCTTAAATAAGACAATAAAGAGATCATGAATTTAAGACAGTGAATCACGGATTAAGCCCATGGCTCAAGGGCTTTTCGCAACCTTTCATTGACGGTGGCGGGCCCCTGTTCACGCTTCGTCTGCGCCCCCTGTCGCATTCGGAAACAGGTTCGTTCAAATTCGAAACGCCTGCGTAACAGGTGTGAGGGAACCCTTTACGGTGAGCGAAGGGTTACCGGCAAATTTTCGGAAAATCTTACGCGGTCGCGTGGCGATTCCTGCACGCAGGTGGGCTAGGCCAATTGAAGTTCGGTGGCTTCACCCTTCGAGACGCGGCTTGCGCCGCTCTTCAGGATGAGGTCTTGGTCCTGGTCGGCCCCTCATGGTGAGGAGCGCGGCAAAGCCGCGCGTCTCGAACCATGAAGCCACGGAATGCGCAGCAAGCTACTATCGAGGCGGAAGAGCCTATGGCGGGCGTTCGCGCGCGGCCATCCAGGCGAGCGCGAGATAAGCCGCCAGCATCACGGCCTCGAAACCCACCACTGTCAGGCTGCCGCCGTAGATCCCCGGAAACATCAGCTCGATCACCGCCATCGACACCACGGTCGTGAGCCACACCACCGCGCCCCATGGGGTCGCGAGCCACAGCCCGACCGCGGCCACGAGTTCGATCACCGCGAAATAGATCGTCGCGGTCTGCCAGGCCATCGACTGGTTTTCGAACGCCTCTTCCTCGCCGCCGATGAAGCCCGTCACCTGCGCCCAGTGGTAGAGGCCCTTGGCGATCGAGACCACCGCCATGATGCGCAGGAACAAGACCAGTCGCCGCGTCCACGCATTATCGTCGGGCTCGATCCGTTCGGACGAGATCGCCGCCACCGATATGGCGTTGTCCCGCGACTGCTCGCGCGTCGAGGTGTCAGACATCGCATTGGACCTGAGATTGAACCTGGGAATCGAAGCTCATGAGCCGGAAAGATGTCCTCATAGACCGAGTCTTGGCCTGCCGGGGCGGTAAAATCAATTGCCGTTGCGGTAAATCAACGGTGCGGTGACGGGGCCCCGGCAAGGTGCTAGAATTGGACCAAATCGAACCTATCCCGCCGTCGAGGAGCAACCATCACATGGCGATCAAATTCGGGCGTCCGATCGAAATGCGCGACGCGCCCCGGCGGCCGGCCGCCCTCTCCTCGCCCCCGCTCGACCTGGTCACCCGTCCCCGGCGCAACCGCAAGGCCGAATGGGCAAGGCGGCTGGTGCGGGAAAACGTGCTGACGACCAACGATTTGATCTGGCCGCTGTTCGTCGTTGATGGCCAGAACAAAAGGACCGCCGTCGCCTCGATGCCCGGCGTCGACCGCGTTACCGTCGATCAGGCGGTCCGGGATGCCGAGCGCGCGGCCAAGCTGAATATCCCCTGCCTCGCGCTGTTTCCTTACACAGAGCCTGCGCTGCGCGACGAGGAGGGTTCCGAGGCGCTGAACGCCGACAATCTGGTCTGCCAATCGGTGCGCGCGATCAAAAAGGAGTTCCCGGATCTCGGCGTGCTCTGCGACGTGGCGCTCGATCCCTTCACCAGCCACGGCCACGACGGGCTGATCGAGGACGGCAAGATCCTCAACGATGAGACGGTGGCGGTATTGGTGCGGCAGGCGCTGGTGCAGGCCGAAGCCGGCTGCGACATCATTGCGCCCTCCGACATGATGGATGGCCGCGTCGGCGCCATCCGCGAGGCGCTGGATCAGGCCGGCTTCCTCGACGTGCAGATCATGGCCTATGCGGCCAAATATGCCTCCGCCTTCTACGGCCCGTTCCGCGACGCCATCGGTTCGGCGAAAACCCTGACCGGCGACAAGCGCACCTATCAGATGGACAGCGCCAATTCCGACGAAGCGCTGCGCGAGGTCGAACTCGACATCGCCGAAGGCGCCGACATGGTGATGGTGAAGCCCGGCATGCCCTATCTCGACATCGTGCGGCGGGTGAAGGACACCTTTGCGATGCCGACCTTCGTCTACCAGGTGTCCGGCGAATACGCGATGATCGCAGGCGCCGCCAATAATGGCTGGATCGACGGCGACCGCGCGATGATGGAAAGCCTGGTCGGCTTCAAGCGCGCCGGCGCCGACGGGATTTTGACCTACTTCGCGCCGAAGGCGGCCGAGAAGCTGAAGGCGGAAGGGTAAACCGACCGGCCCTTCCACGTCATTGCGAGCCAACGGGTCGCGCGAATGCGCGCCCGATGACAGGCTCTGCGAAGCAATCCATCGCGCGGCGCACGCGGATGGATGGATTGCTTCGTCGCTTCGCTCCTCGCAATGACGGGGTGACAGGCGGGCCGGGACGACGAATAGCCCCCAAATCGCCCGAATATTGCGGCTTGTTAATGCTGGCGGGCCTTGGCACACCCCGGGCCGGTTCCCATCTGCTGCACCGGACGTCATGTCGGGAGGACGGGTCATGTCTTATAGCGGTTCGGGTAACATGGGTGGTGGTGCCTGGCGCAACGACGGCGGGGTGCAGCCGCACGCCTTCGATCCTTATTTGCAGCCGGAATTGTTTCGCGGCGTACTGACGCGACGGGTGTTTGCGTTCCTGATCGACCTCGTCGTGCTGTCGATCCCGGTGATCCTGGGTTACATCTTCATCGCCGTGTTCGGCCTGATTACGCTCGGGTTGGGCTGGGCGCTGTTCTGGCTGGCGTGGCCGGCCTCGATCGTCTGGGCCATCGTCTATTACGGCGCCTCGCTGGGCGGCCCGCATTCGGCTACCGTAGGCATGCGCGTGATGGATCTGGAATTACGCACCTGGTACGGCGCACCGGGTTATTTCGTGCTCGGCGCCACCCACGCGGTGCTGTTCTACGTCTCGATCTCGTTCCTGACCCCGCTGGTGCTCCTCGTCGGGCTGTTCAATGGCCGCCGCCGGCTGCTGCACGACATCATCCTGGGAACCGTCATTATCAACAGTTCGGTGCGGACCCAGGTCGCACCGGCAGCGCGCAGCTATTGACCAGGACTAAATTAATTGACCGTCAGCCTCCGCGGCGCGATGCTGTGACAGCTGCTTCGGAGGCCTGACGAACTGACGTGACCCAGCATTCGCGTGACACCCCGCAATTCTACCTGACGGCGCCGTCGCCCTGCCCGTATCTGCCGGGCCGGCACGAGCGCAAGGTGTTCACCCATTTGGTCGGCGACAAGGCAGGCGATCTCAACGACTTGCTGACCCATGGCGGCTTCCGGCGCAGCCAGTCGATCGCCTACCGGCCGGCCTGCGACCAGTGCCGCGCCTGCGTGTCGGTGCGCGTCATCGCCAACGAATTCCGGCTCTCGCGCAATTTCCGGAAAGTCATGGCGCGCAACGCCGATATCATCGGCGAGCAGCGCAGCGCGGTGCCGACCTCGGAACAATATTCGGTCTTTCGCGCCTATCTCGACAAGCGCCACCGCCATGGCGGCATGGCCGACATGACCGTGCTCGACTACGCCATGATGGTGGAGGACAGCCACGTCGAAACCCGCATCATCGAATACCGCCGGCGCAACATCGACTCCGGCATCACCGGCCGCGGCGAGGAGCTGATCGCGGTCGCGCTGACGGATGTGCTGAGCGACGGGCTGTCGATGGTGTATTCGTTCTTCGAACCGTCGGAAGTCAGCCGCTCGCTCGGCACCTTCATGATCCTCGACCACATCACGCGCGCGCGACGGCTGGGGCTGCCTTACGTCTATCTCGGCTACTGGATCGAAGGCTCCAAGAAGATGGACTACAAGGGCCGCTTCCTGCCGCAGCAGCGGCTGGCGCCGTCCGGCTGGCTGCGGGTCGACGCGACCGGCGAAGTGCCGTCCGAGCCGCAGGATTGATTTACGGACCTCATCCTGAAGGAGCCGCGCGTAGCGCGGCGTCTCGAAGGATGGGCGGCATCGGGGCCTCATGGTTCGAGACGCGCGATGCGCGCTCCTCACCACGGGGGTCGACACCTCATCCCACCATCGCGTCGTACAGCAGCTTCACGTTCAAAATCACGATAACCGCAGCTACGAACCACGCCGCGGCGGAGACGGCACGCGATACCGCGAAATCACCCATCTTTCGCTTGTCCGAGACAAAGCGCACCAGCGGAATCACGGCGAACGGAAGCTGCATCGACAGCACGACCTGACTGAAGACGAGTAAATCGGCGGTGCCGCGTTCGCCATACAACGCGGTGACGATCACGACCGGGACAATGGCGATACCCCGGGTGACAAGCCGCCGCGCCCAACTGGGAAGCCGCAGGTCGAGAAAACCCTCCATCACGATCTGGCCGGCCAGCGTCGCCGTCACGGTCGAGTTGAGGCCGGAGGCGAGCAGCGCAACCGCAAACAGCGTCGACGCGATACCGAGGCCCAATAGCGGCGACAACAATTCGAAGGCCTGGCCGATTTCGGCAACGTCGGCATGCCCGCTCTTGTGGAAGGTCGCGGCCGCGACGACGAGGATCGCGGCGTTGATGAACAAAGCCAACATCAGCGCGATGGTGGAATCCGCCGTCGCCCATTTGATCGCGTCGCGGCGGCCTGCGTCGGAACGTTCATAGGCGCGGGTCTGCACGATCGAGGAGTGCAGATAGAGGTTATGCGGCATCACCGTGGCGCCGATGATGCCGATGGCGATGTAGAGCATCTCGGGGTTGGTGACGATCTCGCTCGACGGCACAAATCCCCTCAGCATCACCGCGACCGGCGGCGCCGCGGCCGCGATCTGGATCGTAAAGCAGACGGCGATGACGATCAGGAGCGCAATGACGAACGCTTCGAGGAAACGAAAGCCCTTGTTCATCAGAAGCAGCAACAGGAAGGCGTCGAGCGCCGCCAGCAGCGCGCCGCCGATCAGGGGAATGCCGAACAATAATTTCAGCGCGATCGCGGTGCCGATCACTTCAGCCAGATCGCAGGCGATGATCGCCGCCTCGCAGGCCAGCCAAAGCAGGAAGTTGACGGGCCGCGAATAGCTGGCGCGGCAGGCCTGGGCGAGATCGCGACCGGTGACGATGCCAAGCCTTGCTGCGAGCGCCTGCAGCAGGATCGCCATCAGGTTCGAGAGCAGGATGACCGACAGCAGGGTGTAGCCAAACTTCGAACCGCCCGCGAGATCGGTCGCCCAGTTGCCCGGGTCCATGTAGCCGACGGAAACCAGATAGCCGGGACCGGCAAAGGCCAGCAGCCGGCGCACCCAGTGCCCGCCGGTGGGGACGGCAACGGTCCCGTTCACCTCGGGCAGGCTCGGCCGGGTGTCTACCGCTGCCTCAATGCGCCAGCCTCCAGTGCTGGAAACCAGCTTTGGCAGGGAATCCGGTGGCAAACTCGGTGATCTCGCATCCATATTGGCAAGATGGGGGATATCCAATCTTAATGCAACTCATTTGCAACTGCATGTGGATGGGTGGTTAGGACGCCAATCCCGCCCGCCCTGTCGGGAACCGGGTGGGTTTGGGGGCCCCGACCCCCGACAATGGCGGCCAATCGACATTTTAGGGAATCACGCCATGTCCGCTACCAAGGTCCCGCCGCTGCCCTCAACCTTCAACCGCCTCGCCTGGTCGAACCTCGCCGCCCAATCGGCCGAGCAGATCGCGCTCGCCGCAGCGCCGATCGTCGCCGTGCTGCTGCTGGGGGTCGGCGAAGGCCAGACCGGCCTGCTGCAGACCGCGCTGACGCTGCCGTTCATTCTGTTCGCGATTCCCGCCGGTTTGCTCGCCGATCGCATCTCGCGGCGCTGGCTGATGGCAGGCGCGGAAGGCTTGCGCGCCGCAGCGCTGGCCGGAATTCTGCTGCTGATCTGGCTCGGGCTGATGACGCTGCCGCTGCTCGCGCTGCTTGGTTTTGTCGCCGTCTGCGGAACCGTGGTCTACAGCGTTGCCGCACCTGCACTGGTGCCCTCGCTGGTGGCGCCGCCACAGCTGCCCGCGGCCAATGCGCGGATCGAACTCGCCCGCACTGTGGCGTTCGCCAGTGGGCCGGCGCTCGGCGGCGTGCTGGTCGGCTGGGTCGGTGCGGCGCCCGCGTTCGGATTCGCCGCGGCGCTCTCCGTGGTCGCAGTCGTGCTGCTGTCCGGCATTTACGAGCCCCCGCGAAAACCGGTGCCGCGGCGCCACCCGCTGCAGGATATCAAGGAAGGTGCGGCCTTCGTGCTGCATCACGCGCTGCTGCGGCCGGTGTTCATCACGCAATTCATCTTCAACACGGCCTCGTTCTTGCTGCTTGCCGTGTTCGTGCCCTATGCGGTGCGCCATCTCGGCCTGACCGCCACCGGCGTCGGCACCACGCTGGCGATGTACGGCGTCGGCATGGTGGTCGGCGCGCTCTTGGCGACGCGGGTCATGCGGCGGCTCGCCTTCGGTACCGTGATCGGGCTCGGGCCGGTGACCGGCTTCGTCGCCGCCGCCGTGATGGCGCTGACGACAATCATCCCGACACCGCTGCTGGCGGCCTTGAGCTTCTTCCTGCTCGGCGTTGGTCCGATCCTGTGGGTGATCTCGACCACGACGCTGCGGCAATCGGTGACGCCGCCGTCGCTGCTCGGACGCGTCTCCGCGATCAACATCATGAGCTATGGCGCCCGCCCGCTCGGCTCCGCGCTCGGCGCCATCGTCGGCGGATTTTTTGGCGCGGAAGCGTGCCTGTATCTGGCCACCGCGATCTTCGGCGTCCAGGCGCTGGTGATCCTGGCGTCGCCCGCGGTCTCGCTGGCGCGGCAGCCGGAGATGGTCGGCGAACCCGCGAGATGCTGATCGGACGTCATTGCGAGGAGCACCGCGACGAAGCAATCCATTCTTTGCTCGGGGCAATGGATTGCTTCGCTTCGCTCGCAATGACGGCCTTGGCGTTCATTTTCTTCTAAATGCCCCGCCAGGTGGTCCTCGGCGCTTCCCCCTCCCGGTTTATATGATACATATCATGTCATATCAGACCGAGAGCCCCCATGGCCGAGCAAACCGTAGCGATCGACGCAGCTTCCCGTCCGGAGGCCTCCTCGACCGTGCTGCAGATCGCGGTGCTTGCCGCGCTGGCGGCGACCGGGACGCTCGCGACCAACATCCTGCTGCCCTCGCTGCCGCAGATGGCTGCCTCGCTGAACGTCAGCAGCGGGGCGGTCACTTCCGCGATCACCATCTTCCTCGCGGTGTTCGCGCTCGGCCAGCTCGTGGTCGGGCCGATCTCGGATCGTTTTGGCCGGCGTTGGCCCGTCCTGATCGGGTTCGCCGTGTTCTTCGCCGGCAGCGTCTGGTGCGGCCTGGCCGCCGACCTGCCGAGCCTGCTGACCGGCCGCGTGATCCAGGCCGCCGGCGCCTGCGCCACCTCGGTGCTGTCGCGCGCCATCGCCCGCGACTTGTTCTCCGGCGCAGCACTGGCGCGCGCGATGGCGCTGATCATGATCGCGATGGCGGCCGCGCCCGGGTTCTCGCCGCTGCTCGGCGGCGCACTCGACCACTATTTCGGCTGGCGCTCCGAATTTGCGTTGGTCGCAGCCTTCGCCGGACTTGGCGCCATCGCCTACGGCACTGTGCTCGGCGAAACCCACAACGCGACGCGCACCCCGCTCGATCCGCTGGCGATCGCCAAAAACTATCTTGGCCTGATCGCCGACCGCCGTTTTCTGGTGCCGGCAGCGACCGTCAGCCTGATCATGGGCGGATTGTTTTCGATGTTCTCGGCCGCCCCCCGCGTCCTGATCGAGGCGCTGCATTTCTCCCCGATTGAGCTCGGCCTGTTCTTCGCCGGCACCGTGATGATCGTATTCGCCGCCGGCATGCTGGCAACGAAGCTCGCGCCCCGCTACGGGCTCGACCGCTCGATCCGGGGCGGACTCTTTGCCGCCGCAGCCGGCAGCGTCGCGATCCTGCTGGTGTCGCTGTTCACGCCCACCTTCCTGCCGTTCCTGGCGGCGATGAGCGTGTTTCTGCTCGGCATGGGCATCGTGAACCCCTTAGGCACGGCACAGGCGCTGTCCCCTTTCGGCGAGAAAGCGGGAGCGGCCTCCGCGCTGGTCGGCTTCTGGCAGATGATGACGGCCGCCATCGGGGTGTGGCTGACGGCAACCGTGTCGCATGAAGCGATGTTTTCGCTCGCCATCGTGCTGACGGTGTTTTCGCTGATCGCGGCCGGGCTGTACACGCTGCGCGCCAGGAAAACCGCCTAACCCGCCAGATACCGCTCGTATTTTCCGGCCACGACCTCGTCCGCGGCAATATCCGGATCGAGCGTGTAGAGATCCTGCGCATGGCCGATGCCACGCAGCGCAAAGCGGCCGGTGGACACCAGATATTTTCGTCCCGTCGCATCAAGGCCGGTGCCGAACGCGGACGACATCAGCAACTCCCGATCGACCGAGCTGCACATCGAGGCGATGCGGCTGACCTCGTTGACGGCCGGCCCCACCACAGTGAAATCGAGCCGGTCCTCGCTACCGATATTGCCGTAGAAGACCTGGCCGATATGCAGGCCGACATAGGCCGTCGTCGTCGGCCGCCCCCCGGCGGAGCGGCGCGCATTGAGCACATTCAAGTTGCGGCGGAACTGGAACTCGGCGCGCAATGCCGCGCGTTTGGCCACCGCCACGTTCTCATGCGTGAACATCGCCAGCACGCCGTCGCCGATCAGTTTCAGCACCTCGCCGCCCGCCTCATGAATGGCATCGATGGAGGCCTGCGCATAGTCGTTGAGGAACGGGATGATCTCATCGGGGCTAAGGCTTTCGCTGATCGCGGTCGAGCCGCGCACGTCGGAAAACCACAGCACCGCCTTGATCTTCTCGGTGACGCCGCGCGTGATTTTTCCGCTCAGCACCTGCTCGGAGGCGTCGCGGCCGAGATAGACCCGGCCCAGCGTTCGTGCGATGTCGGCGTGCGCGGCGGACTTGATCGCGAGCCCCAGCACCGGCACGAGGTCGCGCAACGCGGCCATATCCTGTTCACCAAAACCGTCGTCGCGACGGGTGGTCCAGTAGGAATAGAAGCAATCCATTTCTCCGATCGTGCCAGCTTCGCCGAAGCGATGCACGAAGGCGACGAAATGCTTGTGGCCCTTGTCGGCCAGATCGTTGATCATCGAGAAGTCGAGCGAGGGGCAATCGGCGAGATCGATCACCATCTCGTCGTGGCCATGCTCGAGCATGTGATGGAAGGTCGAACGCCGCCAAGTCTCGCCAGCGTCGCCGCCGCTGGTCGAGCCATATTCGAAGACGTCGCTTTCATTGGTTTCGCTGTCGTTCCAGCGAAAGCCGCGGCCCTCGAAGATCGGGTGCAGGGTGTCGATGAAGACGAGTCCGCGCGACACCGGCAGGCCTGCGGCGCAGCAGCGCTGGCAGAAGCCGCGGATCAGGTCGTTTTCGGGTAGGCCGGTCAGGCCCTGGCTCACCAGCCAGTTCATCAGGCGCAGGCGGGGTGTAAGTTCCATACGCTATTATGCCGCGCAATCCCGCCCGGCGAAAGATGGGCGCCAGCGCCTAAGATTTCGTCCGCGCGACCACTTCGCCGTCCTCTTTCACAAAACTGTCGGCGGGATGGTCGAGCAAATCGAGCACCAGTTCCGACGGCCGGCACAGCCGCACGCCCTTATCCGTCACCACGATCGGCCGGTTGATCAAAATCGGATGCGCCAGCATGAAATCGATCAGCTGGTCGTCGCTCCATTTGGGATCGGCGAGCCCAAGCTCCGCATAGGGCGTGCCTTTTTCGCGCAACAGCGCGCGCACCGAAATTCCCATGGCCTTGATCAGCGCGAGCAGCCGCGCGCGATCGGGCGGAGTCTTCAGATATTCGATCACCTCCGGTGCCTCGCCGCTCTGCCGGATCATCGCCAGCGTGTTGCGCGAGGTGCCGCAGGCCGGGTTATGATAGATCGTCACGCTCATGACCGAGCCTCCTTCGCAAGTGGGGCGCCCTCGCCTCCGGCGCGCAGCAACCAGCTCATGAGAGCCAGCGCGATCAGCGCGCCGCCAAATTCGGCGGCGATGAAGCCGGGAAGATCCACGGGGCGGATTCCGGAAAAGCTGTTGGTCAGCGAGCGCGCGATGGCGACGGCCGGATTGGCAAACGACGTCGACGACGTGAACCAATAGGCCGCCGTGATGTAAAGGCCAACCAGCCAGGGGATCGCCGGACGATTGAATTTGACGCCCGCCAGAATGGTCGCCACCAGGCCGAACGCCGCCACGGCTTCGGCCAGCCATTGTGCCCCGCCGGTCCGCATTTTCAGCGAGGCATCCAGCAGCGGCAGCGCGAACATCGCGTGCGCCATCACGGTGCCGGCGATGCCGCCGGCAATTTGCGCCGCCACATACGTCAACGCCTCGCGCGGCGTCAGCTCGCCCTTCAGCGCGAAGATCGCGGTCAGCGCCGGATTGAAATGCGCGCCCGAGATGGGCCCGAGAATCGTGATCAGCACCACCAGGATCGCGCCGGTCGGAATCGTGTTGCCGAGCAGCGCCAGCCCGACATCTTTTGTCAGGCTTTCGGCCATGATGCCGGAGCCGACCACGGTCGCGACCAATAGCGCGGTCCCGAGCGCTTCGGCGATCAGCCGGCGCGGCAGATCAAAGCCGGGCATCAGATCGCAGCGCCCGGCGCAGCTTGCGGAACGCAGCAGGCGCCTTGCTTTTCGTGCGCCACGCGGGCCACGCGCTCACCGGTGCCATCGCCATAGGTCGTGCTCTCGCCCGTGGTGAGAAAGGTTTCCCAGGAAATTCCTGCCGGATCGTCAATCCACGCCTTTTCCGATTTGGCGTAGCAGCATGCGGTTTGACCCTGTTCGACGATGTTGCCGCCGGCCTGACGCAGCCGTGCATACACCTCCTGCAATTCATCGGCGTTCTCGACCTGAATACCGAGATGATCGAGGCCCGCCTCGCGGCCCCGCGTCGAAATTGCAAAGTTCACCCGGGGATCGTCGAGCATCCACTTGGCGTAATCGGTCTTGACCACGGCCGGTTGCGCGGCGAACAGTGCCGAATAGAAGCCGATCGATTGCGGGAGATTCTCCACTGCCACGTGAATGTGAAGACGTTTCATGATGTTTCTCCCTCAGGCCGTAATTTTTGCGCGCCTGCCTCGCGCCGGCTTGCACGCGGCAATCGGCGCGCATTGCTCTGCGTGTCCGCCGCAACAATCTTCAACCATGAATGAAGTCAGGTTTTGAAACGCTGCCAAATCCGCTCGGTAAATGATCGAGCGGCTCTTCCGCTCGCTCATCACGAGGCCAGCGCGCGCAAGGATGGCGAGATGCGCCGACATGGTGTTTTGCGGGACTGCGATCGCCCGCGCGATCTCTCCCGCGGCGAGTCCATCAGGCTCATGCTTCACCAACAGCCTGAACACGCCCAGCCGCGTCGATTGGGCGAGAGCTGCGAGCGCAAGAATGGCTTGCTCGGATTCCATATATCCAGAATTATAGAAATGTTAGATCGCAGTCAATCCCGCCGATGCCAGAAAGACCTGAAAGAAATGTTTCCATCATGAGCCAGCGCCAGCTTCCCATCATCCTGGCACTCGGCACCACGCAGACGCTGGCCTGGGCGTCGAGCTATTATTTACCCGCCATCCTGGCCGATCCGATCGGGCGCGATCTTAGCGTCTCCTCGAACTGGATCTTTGCAGCCTTCTCCGCCTCGCTGGTGATTTCGGCCCTGCTCGGTCCGCGCATTGGGCGCCAGATCGACCTGGTCGGCGGCAGGTCGGTGCTCTCGATTTCCAATTTGACACTGGCCGCAGGGCTGGCGCTGCTCGGCTTCACCCATTCGATACCGATGCTGATCATGGCCTGGCTGCTGCTCGGCATCGGCATGGGCGCCGGGCTCTACGACGCGGCCTTTGGCGCGCTCGGGCGCATCTATGGGGATGCTGCGCGCCGCTCCATCACCGGCATTACGCTGATCGCGGGCTTTGCCTCCACCGTCGGATGGCCGTTGACCGCCTGGGGCCTGGAAAGCATCGGCTGGCGCAACACCTGCTTTGCGTGGGCGGCGGCGCACATCCTGATCGGGCTGCCGATCAACTGGCTGATGCTCCCACCTGTGGCCGGCGCCAAGGTCGCGGTGGCGAACGCCGTCAAGCCTCACATTCCCATCGATCGCACCATGGCGCTGTTGGCGTTCGCCTTTGCCGCGGCCTGGAGCGTCACCGGCGCGATGGCGGCGCATTTCCCGCGCATCCTGGAAGCGGCCGGCGCCACATCCGTGCAGGCGATTGCGGCCGGGGCGCTGATCGGTCCGGCGCAGGTCGCGGCGCGGATCGTCGAGGCCAGCCTGCTCAGCCGTTATCATCCGCTGGTCTCGACCCGGCTTGCCTGCCTCACCCATCCGATCGGCGCGATCATCGTGGCGCTGGTGGGCGGCGGCGCGGCCAGCGTGTTCGCGATCTTCCACGGCGCCGGCAATGGCGTGCTGACCATTGCGCGCGGGACGCTGCCGCTCGCCATCTTCGGCCCCAATAACTACGCCTATCGCCTCGGCATCATCGGCGCGCCGGCGCGGATGGCGCAGGCGGCAGCTCCGCTGGCGTTCGGCCTCTTGATCGACAGCATGGGCAGCCGCATCCTGATCGTCTCCTCCGCGCTCAGTCTGGCGGCGCTGGCGGCGCTGTTCCTGGTGCGCGCCGGTCCGCCGGCTCCGGAACCGCCGGGCTGAATTTGCGCTTCCCTTGGCGATGGGTTTGAAGCACAAACACGCCATGGAAAAAGAACCGGCAGCCGCCCCCAAAGGCTTTGTGCAATGGGCGGTCACGCCGCCGCAATCCTATGCGGTCTATCTGGTCTGCCTGTTTTTGGTGGCCGGATTGTCGTTCTATGTCGGGACGCTGAAGCCGAAGAAGGCGATCAATATCGGACCGCCGCCGATGTCCGCGCCGCGCAACTGATCGTCACCTGCGTGGTCCATTCTAACGTCGTCCCTGCGAAAGCAGGGACCCATAGCCACAGGCGCTGGTCGCTACATTCGATATCGCCCCCGCGTGCCCGAAACCACGGCCTGTGGTTATGGGTCACGGCTCAAGGCCGGGACGACGATCTTTGAGGATGCCCGAACGGCAAACGACACAGCGCTCTCGATTACCCGCATCAATCCGCTGGTCGAGGTATCGAAGCTGTATGGGCCCGACTTCATGATCGAGATCGAGGCGATCGCCGCGGCGTGAAATTCGACTAGAGCCTTTTCCGTTTCGATTGAATCGAAACGGGGCTCTAGATTCTTGACTTGACGCGTTTTCTTGACGCGAACCGGTCTCCACTTCGCTTGAAAACGCTCTAGTCGTAAAACTCCGGCGACATTTTCAAACCGTCGCGCTGGGCCTTGTCGTGGTTGATCCAGAGCTGCGCCTTCTCCCTGGTCAGCGTGTCCGAGATCTTCTGCATCGAGGCCAGCGTCTCGTCCTTGCTGAAATTGTTCACGGGCACGCCGCGATTGTCCCAGTTGCTCTTGAAATGAACGGCATCGCCGGTCAGGACGATGGCGCCGGTCTTCGGCAGTTTCACCAGCAGCGACTGATGACCGGGCGTATGCCCCGGCGTCGACAGGATGGTCACGCCGCCATCGCCGAACACGTCACGGTCGCCTTCCAGCTTTGTGACGGGATGCTCGGGCTTGAATCGGGGCGCGTTGTTGGCGCCGGGCCAGTCATATTCGGCTTTCTGCACATACAGCATGGTGTCGGGAAACATCTCGACATTGCCGATATGGTCGGGATGGGTGTGCGAGACCGCCATCGCCTTGATATCCGATGGCTTCACCCCGAGCTGGTCGAGTTGCGCGGCGAGCGTCTTGGGCCGGCGCCAGAACACCGCCTTGGGATCGGCCGGCGCAAGGCCGTTCGGCATCGCCGCGACCGCGTCGGAAATCCCCGTGTCCCACAGGAACCAGCCTTGCGCGTGCTTGATCAGGTAGCAGGTGTCGACGAAATCCATCGACTTGCCTTCGTTGATCCCCGGCGACCAGCGCGAAATGTCGCCGGCGACCCCCTCGCCGCAATTGAGAACGTAGAGTTTCTCGACGCCGGATTTGCCCGGCTGCGCATGGCCGGGACCGATGGTCAGCGCAGCTGACAGCAGCAGCACGGCAAGGCTTATTATTCTCATTCGTTTCAATTGATTGCTCCCATCGACGGACCCGAACAGGCCGATGGCGAGATACTACTTCATTGCCGCCGTCATTCGTCGCCGGTTACGCTTATTTGATCTCCGACGTCGCGACCCATATGCCGCCGAACACCGCGACCAATCCAAGCACAAGATTGGGCGTGATCGGCTCGCCGACGAGTTGGGTCGCAAGCAGCGCCGCCGCGACCGGATTGACGGTCATGGTGTTGGCGACGCGCGTCGGCGTCGCCCGCTCCAACGCCTTGACCCAGAGGATGAATGCCAGCGCGCCGCCGGCGATGCCGAGATAGAGGCCCGCGATCCATTGCGGCGGCGTGAAATGGCTCAGCGCCGCGACGCTGCCGGTCATGGAGCCGACCAGGATCAACGCCGCAGCACCCGTCCCCATCCCGACGGTGAGGAAGCCGAGCGCGCTGGAGCGCTGCATGAACGGTCGGGACCAGACATTGTAGAAGGCCATGCACAGCACCGCGCCGGTCATGATCAATTCGCCGCGCCACGCCCCCGGCGGCGCGGTGGAAAGTCCCGATGCGAGCGCTGCGATGACGCCGAGCACGGCGATTCCGACGCCGAGCGATTTTCGCACCGTCAGCGGTTCGATCCCGAGCAAGGCGCCGACCACCATGGTGTGCAGCGGCAGCGTCGCCAGCGCCAAACTGGCGCGGGCCGCGGTCGTGTACGATATCGCGATGTTGTAGAGAACGAAGAAGACGCCGAAGAAGCAAAAGCCGAGGGCCGCGACCGCCGGCCAATCCCGGCGCTGCGGCCACTTCGCCTTGAGCAGGACTGCCGCCGGCAGCACGCACAGAAATCCTATTCCCCATCTGAGAATGGCGAGTGTGATTGGGTCGGTATTCCCGGCGAGATAGCGCGTGATCGCAGCAGCAGTGCCGCCGAGGCTGCTCGAGACCAGCGCGATCGCAACGCCTACCCATTCGCCCAACCACGCCTCCCCTGTCTTGCCACATTCGCTTATGGCATCTTGCCGGTCAGCACGGCTTCGGCAACTACCTGGCAGGTACTCATGTCGCGTCAACACGATTTCGCAGCCAGCCTCCGCTGGTGGCGACGGAAAAGGGGCCTGTCGCAGCTCGAGCTCGCCGGGCGCACCAACATCTCGCAGCGGCATCTGAGTTTTCTGGAGCTCGGCCGCGCGTCGCCGAGCCGGGACATGGTGATACGGCTTGCCATCACCCTCGACGTCCCGCTGCGCCAGCACAATTCGCTGCTCATCTCGGCCGGCTTCGCGCCGGTGTGGCGGCAGACCAACCTCGCCGCGCCCGAGCTTGGCCAAATTCGCAGTGCGCTGGACTTCATGCTGGCCCAGCAAGAGCCCTTTCCTGCCGTTGCGGTCGATCGGCACTGGAATCTGCTGCAGAGCAATTCCGGCGCCGTGCGCCTGGTCGAATTCCTGGTCGGGCCATTGGCGCCGGATACGCCGATCAACCTGGCCGACGCCTTGGCCGCGCCGGACGTGCTGCGGCCGCATTTGGTGAACTGGGTCGAAGTGGTCGGCTATTTCATTCGGAGCGTGGAAGCGGATGCGGCTGCTGACGGCACGCCCGAGACCGCGGCGCTGCTCAAAAGGCTGCGCGCCTATGAAGGCGTCCAGGCGGCGGTCGACGCGCCGCCGGCCGAACTGGCGATCTCGCCGGTGCTGCCCATGCAATTTCGCAAAGACAAGATCGACCTGCAGCTGTTTACGACCATCGCGACGCTGGGCATTCCCCAGGACATCACGCTGCAGGAACTTCGCATCGAAAGTTTCTTCCCGATGGATGAGATGACCGCCCGCATCCTGCGCGGCTGGGCGGAAGACGCGTCTATCGCGCAATCAGCTGCAGGATCAGCACCACGCTCATCCGTGCGAAACTGAACATGTGATCGCGGCAGACCGCGCGCGCGAGCCGCGACTGTTCCTCCGCCGAATCCTGCGCGCTTCCAAGCCTGCGCGCGTTCGGAACGGTGCGCATCATCGTAGGCACGAAACCGCTGCCCGCCAGGAGCAGCGAGCCCCAGCCGATCCACCACTGGTATTCGCCCTGCACGATTTCCGCGCAAATGGCGGCAAGTGTCAGCAGCATGACCAGCGCAATCAAGCGGTTCATCGGATAGGCCTCGGTGGTGACGCGGCGGTAATAGGCCGAAATCGACGTCAGCACTTCCGGCGGCAGCACCTCGCTCGACGCTTTGCGCGTCTGCACGTCGAACATCAGATCGAACCACAATACGGCCAGCAGAAAACCTGCGCCGGTGGCGGCGAATGTGTGCATGGCGATCCCCCCTGTTGGGCCCACCCTAGTTCATCGCCGGGAGATCGCGTCAACGCTTTTGCAAATATCTTGCGCGCTCGGCCCTCTCGGGCATAGCCTGCAGCGGGGACGTCGCAGCCTCCCCGTGAAATGGCGATCCCATTCAAGCGCTGCTCGCTTTTGTTTGGAGCGAGCACATGGATGGATTTCCCCTTGAGATTTCGCTTTTCCTGCTGGCCACATTCGCCGGCGCGCTGGTTGCGGGCCTCTCCGGCTTTGCCTTCGGCCTCGTCGCCGCGTCGATATGGCTCTACATCCTGACACCCCTGCAGACCGCCACGCTGATCATCGCCTTCGGCCTGATCGTGCAGGGCTACTCGGTCTGGAAGCTGCGCGGGGCGCTGGACTGGAAAAAACTTTGGCCGTTCGTGCTGGGCGCGGCCCTCGGCGTTCCCGTCGGCGTCAGCATTCTAACCTGGGCCAACCCGGCGCATGTGCGGATCGGCGTCGGGGTCTTTCTGGTGCTGTACAGCCTCTACGCGTTGTTTCGTCCGGCGATCAAACCGGTTACCACAGGTGGCGCGGCGGCCGATGGCGGCATCGGCTTCCTCAACGGCGTGCTCGGCGGCGTCACCGGGCTGGCCGGAATCCTCGTCACCATCTGGTGCGGCCTGCGCGGCTGGCCCAAGGACGTGCAGCGCACGGTGTTTCAGCCGGTTGCGGTGGCGATCTTCCTGATGAGCGCGCTGTGGATCGGCGCCAAGGGCGCGATCACGCCGGATATCATCAAACTGTTCCTGATCGGGCTGCCGGCGTTGTTCGCCGGCACCTGGCTCGGCCTCAAACTGTTTGGCCGTCTCGACGAGGCCAGCTTCCGGAAAGTGGTGCTGGTGCTGCTGCTGGCGTCGGGAATTGTCTTGATGATCTAGGCGTGCTCGTGCGGGCAGGTTCCAACCTGGATTGTCGCGCGGAAAGTTCCATGTCCGCGCAACGCCAAAGCGGCGGCCGCGTTGACAGTCCGCGCCGGTGCGATTGTAATGTGGCGATGGGGGTCAGCGATCTCCCCATGAGGCGACATGCCCAAGTATCGCGTCCCGCTTGAGCGAGGGGCGCAGACGCATGTCCTGATCCATCTCATCCAGCATTCAGTCAAGACTCGGCCGCGCAGCATCAAGCATCGCCGGACTCCCGCTGTAAGCGGCCGAATATCTGGGGCGCAAAAAAGGAGAAAAATCATGAAATATCCCCTCACCCCGCTCGCGCTCGGCGTGGCGCTGCTGCTGTCCTTGCCCGCCCGCGCCGCCGACATCGACTGGAAGAAGGTCGACGCCGCCCTGGGCAAGACCGCGGCCGTCGGCGGCGAAGTTCACCGCTACGGCCTGCCGCGATCCGACCTGCACGTCACGCTGGACGGCGTCTCGATCAAGCCGGCATTGGCGCTGGGCGGATGGGTGGCGTTCGCGCCGATGCACGGCGAGGCCATGCTGATGGGCGACCTCGTGCTGCTTGAGACGGAAATTACGCCGGTCATGACCAAGCTATTGGAAAGCGGGCTGGATATCACCGCGATCCACAATCACATTCTTCGCGCCGCTCCCGCGACGTTCTACATGCATGTCGCCGGCCACGGCGACCCAGAGAAAATGGCAGCGTCGATCCGTTCGGCGCTTTCATCGGCAAGCAAGACGCCGTTCGACTCGCCGGCGACGACCGCAGGCCCGGCTCCGGCCATCGATCTCGACACCGCGAAGATCGACGCGGTCATGGGCGCGAAGGGAACGGCCAATGGCGGCGTCTACCAGTTCGGCATTCCCCGACGCGAGCCGGCTACCGAAGGCGCCATGCAGGTCAACGCCGCGCTTGGCGGCGCCAACGCCATCAACTTTCAGCCGACCAGCAACGGCAAAGCCGCGATCACCGGCGATTTCCTGGTCACGGGCAATGAGGTCAATCCGCTGATCCGGGCGCTGCGCGCCGGCGATATCGAAGTGACCGCGATCCACAGCCACATGCTCGACGAAAACCCGCGGATGTTCTTCATCCATTTTTGGGCTGATGACGACGCCCTGAAACTGGCGCACGGGGTCCGCGCGGCGCTCGACAAGACCGCGGTTGCGCAGCGCTGATGTTCGCCGGAACCGTCAGGTCTCCTCCTCTGGAGGCTTGATGTGCCGGAACGAAACCAGCAATGCGAGGTCGTAGACGATTTTCAGCGTGCCGCAGACCACCAGCGGCAGGCCGGAAAACGCCGTCATCAGCAGCGCGCCCGAGATCGCCGGGCTGATCGCCGAGGCCAGGCTGCGCGGTACAGCGGTGACGCTGGCGGCGGCCGGCCGTTCCGCCGGCGTCACCACGGCCATGACGTAGGAGGTGCGGGTCGGCACGTCCATTTGCGACAGCGCCGAGCGCAGCAGCAGCAATCCGAGTGCCACGTAAAGGTTGGGCGAAAACGCCGCCAGGATCAGGAACAGGCTGGAGGGGATATGCGTGAACACCATGGTGTTGACGAGGCCGACGCGCCTGGCGATCCAGGCCGCGACCGGATAGGAAAACGCGCTGAGCGTGCTCGACCAGAAGAAAAACAATCCCGCCGCCGACAACGACAGATCAAATCGTTCGAACAGCCAGAGCACCAGCAAGGATTGCGCGACGAAGCCACCGGCGAAGGCGTCGATGGAAAACAGCGCGGCGAGCTTGTAGACCGTGGCGCGCGATGGTCCGAGCGGCGCCTGCGGCGGTTTCTCTTCGGCCGGCGCTTGCGGAACCCGACGATAAAGCACCGCACTGAGAACGCCGAGCGCGGCGTAGGCGTAGAACATCAGGTGAAACGCGCCGAGCCTCGTGCTGCCCGCTGAAACCAGGAAATCGGGCAAGGACGCAGCCAGCGAGCCTGCCGCCGTGCAGAGCGCGCCGATCAGGCTGTAGCGCGCAAAGATATGCGTACGCCGCTTATCGGTTGCGCTGTGCGCCAGCACCGCATGTTCCAGCGGAACGAGAACGCCGAGATCGCCGCCGGACGGGTTGATGGTGCCGATAAAGGCGACCAGCGCGATCAGGACGAAGTGCTCGACATTGGGAAAGGCGACACCAGTCGCCGCCATCAGGCCCGCACCGAAGATCATCAGCGCGCGCAAGTCGCGGCGCGGCGCGATCCAGCCGACGATCAAGGTCAGCAGCGCCGTTCCCAGCAGCGAGGCGGTCGCCACCAGGCCGACGGCAACCGCGTCATACCCCAGCGCCGTCAGGTAGGTGGGCAGGATGATGATGGCAAAACCGTCGCCAAATCCGCGCAGGCCCCGCGCGGCATAGAGCAGCGCGATCAGCGTGTTTCCGGTTGACGCCTTTGATTCAGTCGCAATGCTCGTCATCGGTGCCTTTGTGAAACCAAATTGATCCCAAAATCAATCTGCTATGGCAGTGTCGTGATTGTCAGCCGGTCGAAGCGAGTCACGCTGTCGGCTTTGGTCCAGAGCGCGACGCCGCCGGCTTCCGCGAACGTCCGGTCGGTGACGCCGAACAGCGTCTTGCCGTCATAGGAGACGGTGAACCGCTCGCCTTCGGCGCGCAGGCCGAGCGTATGCCATTCGTCGGGGGTGACTTTCAGGTCGGCGCCACCCAGCTGTTCGCGCCGGCCATCGACGACACGATAGAACCGCACGTTGTCCTCCAGCGCGTTGGCGCGGGCGACATAGTAATTGTCGGCGTCCCGCAGCCGCACGGCGATGCCGCCGGCCTGATCGATCTTGCCGGCGACCGCTTTGAAGCGGATTTCCGCATTGAGATTGGAGGCCGACAGGCTTTCATGGATCGCGAGCGGAAACCGGTAGTCGGTGCGATCGGTGCTGGTCTGCTCGATCGCGCGGCCGCCCGCGGCCGTCGTGTCGGCGGTGACCGTCCACGCGCCCTCTCCGCCCCGCCCGGTCCTCGCAAAAGTGAAACCCGGAGGCGGCGAACCCTGTGTCATCTGATCAATGGCAATCATGGCAGCTCCTGTTTGCGCGGACGCGAACAGTTCCACATCCGCGAGGTAACACGCGGCGAGAAAAGCGGTCAGAACAGATCTGCGGGAACAAAAAAATAACGGCCCGTTCCGGTCCATGCGCAATCCTCGACACGTCGAGTGTGCGCAGAGCTTGGACGGAGGGCCGTCTGACGGGGAGCCTGCTTTGTCCCCGAACAGCTGCAAACTAGTTCCGAATGCAAGTTTTCGCAAGCCGCTCGTGCGAGGTGCGCGCGAGAACGGTTGACAGCGCGCGCGGCAGGCAGTTAATTCAGGCCATGGGGACCCAGCGATCTCCCCACGAGGCGACAAGCCCAAGTATCGCGTCCCGTTCTGTTTTACGAGGGCGCAACCATGTCATCCCACACCTCTATATCCCAAGATAAGCTTTCCCGTTTGATCGGGACGGCGAAGACCCCCGTTTTGATCGACGTCAGGACCGACGAGGATTTTGCCGCGGATCCGCGGCTGATTCCCGGTGCGGTCCGGCGGGGCCATCAAGACGCCCCCAACTGGGGCGGCGAATTCGCCGGCCGTCCGGCCATCGTCGTCTGCATGCGCGGCGAGAAACTGGCGCAAGGCACGGCGGCCTGGCTGCGCCACGCCGACGTGTCGGCGGAAACCCTGGAAGGCGGTTTTGAAGGCTGGAAAGAGGCCAAATTGCCGCTGGTGAACGCGTCGAAACTGCCACCGCGCGACGCCCAGGGGCGCACGGTCTGGGTAACCCGGGCGCGGCCGAAGATCGACCGCATCGCCTGCCCCTGGCTGATCCGCCGGTTCGTCGATCCGAACGCGGTGTTTCTTTTCGTGACGCCGCCCGAAGTCGTTGCGGTCGGAGAACGCTTCAATGCGGTTCCGTTCGACATTGAAAACGTGTTCTGGAGCCACCGCGGCGAGCTCTGCACCTTCGACGTGATGATCGAGGAGTTCGGGTTGTCGACCCCGCCTCTGCTGCGGCTCGCCACCATGGTGCGCGCGGCCGATACCGCGCGGCTGGATCTCTCGCCGGAAGCGCCGGGATTGCTCGCGGCCTCGCTCGGGCTGTCGCGCATGTATGACGACGATCTCGAACAACTCGAGGCCGGCATGTTGCTGTATGACGCGTTCTATCGCTGGTGCCGCGACGCAACCGGGGAAACCCACAACTGGCCGACCAACAAGGCGAAGGCATAATGGACGCGACGACGAACAAGACGGCGGAAGCTGATGCCGGCCACGGCATCAGCTTCCGTGAAGCTTTCCAGGTCTGGCTCCGCGTCGCGCTGCTCAGCTTCGGCGGGCCCGCGGGCCAGATCGCGGTGATGCACCGCATCCTGGTCGACGAAAAGAACTGGATTTCCGAAAGCCGGTTTTTGCATGCGCTGAACTATTGCATGCTGCTGCCGGGGCCGGAGGCGCAGCAACTGGCGACCTATATCGGCTGGCTGCTGCACCGGACCGCCGGCGGCATCATGGCAGGCGGGTTGTTCATCCTGCCCGGCGTTATCGCCATCATGGGGCTGAGCTACATCTACGCGGCCTACGGGAATGTCGGCTTCGTCGAGGCGCTGTTCTTCGGGCTGAAGGCCGCGGTGCTTGCGATCGTGATTCAGGCCGTCGTCCGGGTGGGAAAACGCGCGCTGCGCAACCGGATCATGATCGCGCTGGCGGCAGCCGCCTTCATCGGGATCTTCTTTTTCAACGTACCCTTCCCGATCATCATCATCTCGGCCGGCGTGATCGGCTATCTCGGCGCCAAAAGCGGGCGGAGCGAATTCGCCGCGGTCGGCCACGGCGGCAATGGCAAGAAAGCAGCGGCGGTGGACAGCATGCTCAGCGATGAGCTGCCCGACCATGTCCGCCCCAGCGTGCCGCGCGCGCTGCGCGTCAGCGCGGTGTGGCTGCTGCTATGGCTGGTGCCGGTTGGCGCGCTGCTGATTGGCCTCGGCCAGGCCAATGTGTTCAGCCAGATCGCGCTGTTCTTCTCCAAGATGGCGCTGGTGACCTTCGGCGGCGCCTATGCGGTGCTGGCCTATGTCGCGCAGCAGGCGGTCGAGCATTATCACTGGGTGCAGCCGCGCGAGATGCTGGACGGCCTCGGCATGGCCGAGACCACGCCAGGCCCGCTGATCATGGTGCTGCAGTTCGTGGGCTTCATGGCCGCCTTTCGCGATCCAGGCCAACTGTCGCCGATGCTGGCGGGCACGCTCGGCGGGCTGCTCGCGACCTGGGTCACCTTCACGCCCTGCTTCCTCTGGATTTTCTTGGGCGCGCCCTTCATCGAGACGCTGCGCGGCAACAAGGGGCTCGCGGGCGCACTGACGGCGATCACCGCGGCCGTGGTCGGCGTGATCCTCAATCTGTCGATCTGGTTCGCGCTGCACACGGTATTCCGCGAGACGACGCCGGTCCGCTCGGCCGGGCTGTCGTTCGACATGCCTGTCTTGTCGAGCATCGATTTTCCAGCGCTGGTGTTGGCGGTGGCGGCAGCGACCGCGATCTTCCGCTTCAACCTGGGTATGTTGACGGTGCTGGGAGGATCGTGCGCGGCGGGCGTAGCGCTGCGGGCGGCCGGGATTATCTGAAAAAGCGCAGCAGTCATAAAAAGCTAACCGGCATTCTCAATCCGGGGGTTACTCGCTGCATTACGGTGTCGCCGTAGATCAGCAGCTTTCGGGACGTTTCCCGGTGAGTCTGCAGATATATCGCAATTGAAGCCACGGCCGAAAACCTTTCCGATCTGCTCCCTGAACACACCCTCAAGGTGACGACTGGCTTGACGGCTATCGCGTCACGGACTTGATGTCGTATTTTTCTCGATTGGCGGCAAACGATAAACTATCGTAGCCTATTCGCACTTGAGGGGCCGCCATGAATATTGACGATCTAGTTTCTGAAAAGAAATTGCTTGCGATTGCAAAGAAGGGTCTGACCGATGAGCGCAACCTTCGAAACAAGCGCGGCCGGTTGCCAGGCGAGAGCGGATTACTTTCGGTCATTAGCACCAAGGAATTCGACGAGAAACAAATCGACGAAATAGGCAACAAAATGCCGCGCTTCATCGACGGGAACGTAGCATATAAGATGTGGCCCGATTACTGGCAGCATCTCAAATTGGAAATATATTACGTGATCTGTACGGACTCCGAACAATATCGAGACGTCAGAAAATTATTGTTGAAGCAAAGCAAAAAATCAGAGACCGCGATTGTATCGGCGATCGCCGCTGCGGTCGCTGTACATCTCGGCATTGTAGCAGGTGCACTTGTCCCTTTTTGTGCGTTGGCGCTCGCGGGAGTGCTGCAGATCGGAAAGAACGCGTATTGCTCCGCTAAAGCAAGGGAGGCGGCAAAGATAGAAACGTCTCTGAAAAGACAAAAGGCCAAAGACCCAAAAATGGCGGAAGAACGCGAACAATGGCTATCGAAACGTCAGGAACGTTTCAAAGTAGAAGTGAAGAAGTTGGAGCGGAAGAAGAGACGCAGCGCTAAGTAGCCCAACTCTCTACCTGCTTCGCCAGCTGTAAGCGCTCTTCAATTTCTGGAGGGCTATTACACCATCTCCGCCGGCGCGAGCTTGCAGGTCGCGCTGCTGGCCTCGATCTGCAGCGTCGCGTGATGGATGTTGAAACGGTGCGACAGCCCCTCGCAGACGTGATGGAGGAACGCATCGTCGTGGCCGCCGGGACGCACCAGATGCACGGTCAGCGCGGTCTCGTTGGTGCTCATGGCCCAGATGTGCAGATCGTGGACTTCCAGGACGCCTTCCAGCCCGCCGAGATAATCCCGCACCGCGGCGAGTTCGATGCCCCTCGGCACGGCGTCGAGCGCGAGATTGACGCTGTCGCGCATCAGGGCCCAGCCGCTCGCCAGCACCACGGCTGATATGACGAGGCTGATCGCGGGATCGACCCACAGCCATCCCGTGGCCATGATCACGAGCGCTGCGACCACCACGCCGAGCGAAACGGCCGCATCCGCCGCCATATGCAGATATGGCGCCGCGGATATTGAGATCGCCGTGGCGGCCGCGCATGAACAGCAGCGCGGTGCCGCCATTGATTGCGATGCCGAGGGCGGCGACCCACACAACGGTCCAGCTCGCCACCGCCGCGGGTTCGCGCAGGCGGTTGATGGCCTCGACGGCGATGCCGCCGACCGCAACCAGCAACAGGCCGGCATTGAACAGAGCGGCGAGGATCGATGCCCGCCGGTAGCCGTATGTATGGCTATCGGTCGGCTGCTTCTGCGCCAGCCATGCGGCGCCCCAGGCCAGCAACAGCGCGATCACGTCGGAGAAATTATGAAGGGCGTCGGAAATCAGGGCGAGCGAGTTGGCCGCGTAGCCGAAAACCAGTTCCGCGATGACGAACGCCGCATTGAGCGACGCGCCGACGGCAAAGGCCGCGCCAAAACTATCCGGCGCGTGGCTGTGACCAGCGTGATCGTGCCCGTGCCTGGGCCTGTGCCCGTGATCGTGCGCATGCGAGTGATCGTGATGATGGTGATCGTGCGCCATTGCAAAAAATAACCGTTGCCTGATCGATCGGTTTCGACTGCTGCGGTTATAGCGCGCGGAAATTCGAATACTATTACAGCGGCCGCGTTACATTGTTCATAGCGCGACCGCGATCAGTTCTTCCACCAGCGGGCCGCCGCCGACCGGAAACACGATGTATTGCTTGCCGCCGGCCAGATAGGTCATCGGCGCACCGGTCGCGTTCGCCGGCAATTCGAGTTCCGCCAGCATTTCGCCGCTGGTCTTGTCGTAGACCCACAGATGCGGATCGAGATTGTGGAGGTCCCTGATCGGCAAATTGAGTCCGGGCACGAAGCGCGGCGGACTGTAATATCCCATCTGCACGACGATCATGACGGTCTTGGTCAGCAGCGCCCAACTGCGGAACGGCAGCCCGAGCTGCTCGCGGATGCCGAGTTTCCGGATCGACCCCATCGCCGTGCTGCGGCCGACCGGAATCCGCCAGCGGTGATCGCCGCTGTTCATGTCGATCGCGACCATGCTGCCGAACGGCGGCTTGAGCAGCGGCAACCCCCGTGGCCCCGGCACGTAGCTGGGCAAGCCGATGAAATCGTAGGATCCCTGCCACGGTTCGGGCTTGCTAATGAGGATCAGGGTCGGCAGCCGTTGCGTTCCAACATACAGCGTGCCGGTCTCCGGATCGATCGTCGCACCCGACCAGCTCGCGCCACCGGCATTGCCGGGCACTGCGATCGTGCCGCGCTGCGACGGCGGCGTGAACAGCCCGCCACGGTCATAGGCGGCGGCGATATCGATCGCCTCCTGGTGGATCTCCGGCGTCAGATCGATCAGATCCTCGTCGCGCGCGCCCTGAAGATCGATTGCGGCGGGCCTGGTCGGCACCGGCTGCGTCTTCGACGCGCGCTCGCCGGGCACGCTGGAGGCCGGCACCGGCTGTTCCTCGATCGGCCACACCGGCTGGCCGGTGACGCGATCGAAGACATAGACGAAGGCCTGCTTTGTTACCTGCGCGACCGCCTTGATGCGCTTGCCGCCGACATTGATGTCGATCAGATTCGGCGCCGCCGGCGGGTCGTAATCCCAGAGGCCGTGATGCACGAGCTGGTAGTGCCAGACCTTCTTGCCGGTCGCGACGTCGAGGCAGACGAGGCTCTCGCCGTAGAGCCCGTCGCCGAGGCGATGGCCGCCATAATAGTCGTTGGTCGGCGTGCTGACCGGCAGATAGATGTAACCGAGTTCCTCATCCGCGCTCATCGGCGCCCAGACATTGGCGTTGCCGGCGTCCTTCCAGGAATCCTTCTCCCAGGTATCAGTGCCGGGCTCCTCGCCCTGGGCAACCGTGTGGAAGGTCCAGAGCAGACGGCCGCTCGCGATGTCGAAACCCCTGACATCGCCGGGCGGTGACGGCCGCTTGCCCCACCAGTCGAACACGGAAGATCCGACCACGATGACGCCGCGGACGATCACCGGCGGCGAGGTCATGGTGTAATAGCCGCGATCGACCGGGCGGCGCAGCCCTTCCACCAAATCGACACGGCCGTCCTTGCCGAAGCTCGGCACCGGCCTTCCGGTTTTGGCATCGATCGCGATCATCTGGCCAAACGCTGTCAACATCATGATGCGTTCTTCGTCGCCATTGCGCCAGTACGCGACGCCCCGGTGCACCCATCCGAGGTTGGGCGGAAGGCCGAGACCGTTTTGGTAGATCTTGGGATCGAACACCCATTTGGTCACACCGGTAGCGGCGTCGATCGCGGCGACCTGCGACAGCGAGGTCGAGGTATAGAGCACGCCGCCGATCATCAGCGGCGTCGACTCATTGGCGGTGCTTGGGCCGACCGTCGGGTCGGCTTCCTTGATCGCCATGTCGGGCGACTTCCAGCGCCAGGCAATGTGCAATTTCGTGGCGTTGGTCGCGTCGATCTGGGTCAGCGGCGAATAGCGCGAGGCCGCGTAGGTGCCGGCATAGGCCGGCCATTCGCCCTGCGCGAGGGCTTTTGCGGATTCAGGGAGCGCGCCGGGAATGGCCTGCGCGTTCGCGCCAGACAATGCGCCACCAAGCGCCAAAACAACGCCGATATTCGCTGCGTGTGCCAGCCTTGCTGCTCTGCCCATACGCACCTCCATCCCTGCGCTGCCGCGCCGGCTTGTCGACCCGCGGATCAGCCTGTCGAACAAAAGTATTGACCAAATCGCATGCGATGTCTAGTGTACTAGTTAATGCATACAGACCTACTCGCCACCTTGCGGCTCGAAAGCTCGGGCGTTCCCATCTATGTCCAGCTTCGGGAACAGATCTTGCGCCAGCTCGGCGCCGGCGTGCTGGCGGCCGGCGATCAGATGCCGACCATGCGCGAAGTCGCGGTCGCCCTGAAGATCGACCTCAATACGGTGCGGCACGCTTATGACGAGCTCGAGCGGATGGGGGCCATCACGCTGGTTCGCGGGCGCGGCAGCTTTGTAGCCAAGCCCCCTCCCCTCATGGGCGCGCGCGCGCGCCAGGTTCAGATCGACGGATTGGCAAAACAGGTTCTCGCCACAGCGGCCACGATGGGCGTCGATCCCATCGCCGTAGCTGACCGAATAACGGCCCTCGCGAAGCAGAAGGAATAGTCGTCATGAACAACTATTTTAAAGCAAGTGGTGCTAACCAACCCGCGATCGTACTAGCTGTCGTAGTCGCAGCGGTCGCGGCGCTCAGCGCATGGCTCGCCTATGACACGGCCTCCCGCAGCCTCTATTGGCTGGCGGGGTGCCTTGCAATCCTGGCATTCCTCGTTCCTCAAACCATCATGGTGGCGGATCAGTGGGAACGCGCGGTCGTGCTGCGGCTCGGCAAGCTCACGGCCATCCGTGGCCCGGGGATGTTCGCGATCGTCCCGTTCATCGATAATGTGGCCTCCTGGCTCGATCAGCGCATTCAGACGACCGAAATCAACGCCGAAAAGGCATTGAGCAAAGACACGGTGCCGGTGAATATCGACGCGATCGTGTTCTGGCAGATTCACGATCCCGAGCGCGCCGCACTCGAAATCACAAATTACCGCCAGGCCATCACCCAGGTCGCACAAACCTCCCTTCGCGAGATCGTCGGCTCGTCCTTGCTGTCGACGCTGCTGTCCGAACGCAAACAAGGCGATCAGCTATTGCGCGAAGAGATCGGACGCAAGACTGCGGAATGGGGAGTGTCGGTACTCTCGGTCGAGATCCGCGATATCGGCGTGCCGCCGGCGTTGCAGGACGCGATGAGCCGGCAGGCACAGGCCGAACGCGAGAAACTGGCGCGCGTCCTGCTCGGACAGGCCGAACAGGAAATCGCGCAGAAATTTGTCGAGGCGGCCGATATCTATGCCCGCAGCCCGGCGGCGCTGCAGCTTCGTGCCATGAACATCATCTATGAGACCACCAAGGAGCGCGGCGCGACGATCCTGATCCCGACGGCCATGGTCGACAGCATGAATCCGGCCGGGGCGGTCGGCCTTGTTGCCGCCGCGGGCGCGTTGCGAAGCGGGGCCTGACGGACGCACCGGCCTTCGCCGGGGCGGCTGTCTTTTACTCCACGCCGCGCAGGAACTTGTTCGACTTCGGCAGGCCATGTGCGAGGCGGCCGGCATCGGCGCGGTTGCCGCGCCAGTCGGCCAGTTCCCTGGAACTCATGCTCTGGTCACGCCCGGCGGAGTCCTTCCAGGTCAAGCCTGCCTTGGATTCGAAGGTGGCGACATCCGACAGTTTTGCGCTGGTGTACTTCTGCAGCCGCACGCCGCGGCCGCGCGCCATTTCCGGCACCTGGTCGAGCGGGAACAGCACCATCTTGTGATTGGTGCCGATCACGGCAACGGTATCGCCCGACACGGTCGCGATCGCGCAGGCTTCGTTCGGCATCTCGACGTTGAGCACCTGCTTGCCCTTGCGGGTGTTGCCGACGCAATCGTCCTCGTTGACGATGAAGCCCTGGCCTTCGAGGCTCGCGATCAGGAACTTGCGGCCGCCCTTGTTGACGAACAGCGAGACGATTGCGGTTTCCGGTTCCATGTCGATGAACATGCGAATCGCCTCGCCATGACCGCGGCCGCCCGGCAGTTTTGCGACGTCGAGCGAGTAGAATTTGCCGTTGGTGGCGAACACCAGAAGTTTTGACGTGGTCTCGGCGAAAAAGGCATGGTCGAGCTTGTCGTCGGTCTTGAAGGCAAGCCCCGAAATATCCTCGACATGGCCCTTGAGCGTGCGCACCCAGCCCTTTTCCGAGATCACCACGGTGCACGGCTCGCGCTCGACAAAAGCTTCCTCGATCGCGGCGAGATCGTGCTCGGGCGCATCGGCGAAGGTCGTGCGGCGCTTGCCGAGCGGCGTCTTCGGACCAAAAATATCGCGGACTTTCCGGACCTGCTCGCTAACCTTCGACCATTGCTCGGTTTCGGAGGCGAGAATGCCCTTGATGCCCTTCAACTCGGCGCGGAGGTTCTTGTCCTCTGTGCGGATCTCAAATTCCTCGAGCTTGCGCAAACTGCGCAGGCGCATGTTGAGGATGGCGTCGGCCTGGATCTCGCTGAGCTTGAACGCCTTCATCAGCGCCGGCTTCGGCTCATCCTCGGTGCGGATGATCTTGATCACCCTGTCGATGTTCAGATAGGCGATCAGATAGCCGCCCAGCACTTCGAGGCGATGCTCGATCTGCTCCTTGCGGTAGTTGGAGCGGCGCAGCAGCACGTCGCGCAGATGGTCGAGCCATTCGCGCAGGCATTCGGCGAGGCCCAGCACCTTGGGGATGCGGCCCTTGACCAGCACGTTGAGGTTCAGCGGAATCTTGCTTTCCAGCTCGGTCAGCCGGAACAGCGATTCCATCATCAGTTCAGGATCGACCGCGCGCGATTTCGGCTCGATCACGAGGCGAATATCTTCGGCGGACTCATCCCTGACGTCGCCGACCAGCGGCAGCTTCTTCTCGTTGAGCAGTTCGGCGATCTTCTCGACCAGCCGCGACTTCTGCACCAGCCAGGGAATTTCGGTGATGACCACGATCCAGGTGCCGCGCGCGCCCTCTTCCTGGGTCCAGCGGGCACGGGTGCGGAACGAGCCGCGCCCGGTCATGTAGGCCTCGGTGATAGCCTCCTTGGAATCGACGATGATGCCGCCGGTCGGAAAATCCGGACCCTTGACCCATTTCAACAGCGTCTTCGACTTCGCGTCGGGCTTCTCGATCAGATGCAGGGCGGCGTCGCACAGCTCGGCGGCGTTGTGCGGCGGGATCGAGGTCGCCATGCCGACCGCGATGCCCTGCGCGCCGTTGGCGAGCAGGTTCGGAAATCCGCCGGGCAGCACGATCGGCTCTTTGGTCTGGCCGTCGTAATTGGCGCGGAATTCGACGCCGTCTTCGTCGATACCCTCCAGCAGCAACCGCGCGACCTCGGTCATGCGCGCTTCGGTATAGCGGTAGGCGGCGGCGTTATCGCCGTCGATATTGCCAAAATTGCCCTGGCCGTCGACCAGCGGGTAGCGCGAGGAGAAATCCTGCGCGAGACGCACCATGGCGTCGTAAATCGCCTGGTCGCCATGCGGATGGAACGAACCCATCACGTCGCCGACGATCTTGGCCGATTTCTTGAACGGCGTGCCGGGGTCGAGCCGCAGCAGCCGCATGCCGTAGAGGATGCGCCGGTGCACCGGCTTCAGCCCGTCGCGGGCGTCCGGCAGTGCGCGATGCATGATGGTCGAGAGCGCATAGGCGAGATAGCGCTCTTCCAGCGCATCGCGCAGCGGAACATCGTGGATTTCGGCCGGGTCTTCCGGCGGTAGCTGTCGTTTTCCCATGGGGAGGCGTTAAACCCTCGCGGTGAATCGGGCAAGACGCGAATCAGCGGCAATTTAGGCCGCGAATTGGACTTACGGAACCGCCGCCCGCGCCCGATATTTGGTCACCGCATTGATAAAGCCGTTCCGCGCATCGGAATGGCCTTGCCCGCGCGGCTCCAGCACGTGGCGGAGCAGGAACAGCCCCGTCAGCCGAAAGCCATCCTGCAGGTCCTGGTCCGACCAGCCGTTCGGACCGCCCTCGCCTTCGCGCAGGAACGGCGGCAGCCGTAACAACCGGTCGCGGAACGGCTCGCCGGCCCGCCGCGACACCGCCCCGCCGGACTTTGGCGACACGTAAATCAGCTCCGTGGTCTCACCGGTCGCGGCGCAATTTTCCAGGTCGAGCCCAAAACCGAGTTCGGCCAACATCGCCAGTTCAAATTTGATGAGATGGGCGGCGGCTTGACTGACATCGTCGAAATCGTCCAGCGTGCGCTCGAGCATCTCGTAGATGTCTTCGTGCGGGTCGCGCTCCGGCAATAGCCGGGCCAGCGAGGCCAGATGGGTCACGCCATAGGTCGCATGCGACGACGACAGCATGGTGGCCGCGCGCAGCCGCGTGCCCTCGACCACGTAATAGCCGAGATGCTCGTCGAGCCGGGCTCGCCACACCGCCGTCACGCTGTTGCCGGGCTGCAGCAGCGGCCGCATCCGTTTGCTCGAACCACCGCGCACCAGGCCGAGGTGACGGCCGTGGGCGCGCGTCAGCAGTTCGACAATGGCGGAGGATTCGCCATGCCGCCGCACCCCGAGCACGATGCCTTCGTCGGTCCATTCCATGGGGTGGAGTTTACAGGATTCCGGCGGAAGGCGCAGCCGTCTCACCACTGTCATTCCGGGGCGCATCGAAGATGCGAACCCGGAATGACGGTGGAACAACCACTACGCGTTGAACCAGCCCTGCGCGTCGCCGGTGAAGGAGAAATAGAGCCCCGCCGCGGTCAGCGCGCAGGACACCACCTCGATGCCGCTGCTGAGTTCCACGCCCTTGTCGCCGATCATCTGCACCAGCGAGATAACCGACAGGACCAGAGCCGTGGCCAACGCCCAGCGCGGCCAGTTCTTGCGCCGCTGGGCGGCGAGCCAGACGAAATAAACCAGCAGCAGGATCAGGAGCGCGTAAATCACGGTTGCCACCGTGATCATCTGTTCGGTCATTTCAGCGGTCGGCGTCCGATCGTCGAACGCGACCGACAGCGCGTCCAGCGTCAGCGACAGATACAGCAGTACTTCAAACCACACTACGTTCTTGGGTACGTTCATCGGGAGCCGGTCATTTCCTTATTAATCCCAGATCATTCCTTGGGGAAGTCCAGTCCCATTTCGCGGTAACGGTCGGGGTCGTCGCCCCAGTTCTCGCGCACTTTGACGAACAGGAACAGGTGCACGGGAACGCCGACGATCTCCGCGATTTCCTTGCGCGAATCCGCGCCAATCGACTTGATGGTGGCGCCGCCCTTGCCGAGCACGATCTTGCGCTGGCTCTCGCGCTCGACAAAAATCGTCTGCTCGATGCGGATCGACTTGTCCTTGCGCTCGGTCCAGCTGTCGGTTTCGACGGTGGACTGATACGGCAGTTCCTGATGCAATTGCCGGTAGATCTTCTCGCGCGTGATCTCGGCCGCCAGATGCCGCATCGGCGCGTCTGACATCTGGTCTTCGGGATAATGGAACGGCCCCGGCGGCACCATTTTGGCCAGCGTTTGCCGGAGATCGCCGACGCCATCGCCCGACAGCGCCGAGATCATGAAAGTGTTTTCGAACGTCATGCGGTCGTTGGCGGTCTGCGCCAGCGCCAGCAATTTCTCGCGCGGGATCAGGTCGATCTTGTTCAGCACCAGGATCTTTGGATGTTTTACGGTCGCGAGTTTTGCAAGGATCGCCTCGGCTTCCTCGTCGATCCCCGCCTTGGCGTCGAGCAGCACGCAGACCAGATCGGCGTCATGCGCCCCGCTCCAGGCCGTCGACACCATGGCGCGATCGAGCCGGCGCTTCGGCGAGAAGATGCCGGGCGTATCGACCAGGATGATCTGCGCATTGTCCTCGATGACGATGCCGCGGATCAGCGCCCGTGTCGTCTGCACCTTGCGCGAGACGATCGTGACCTTGGAGCCGACCAGCGCATTGACCAGGGTGGATTTGCCGACATTGGGGGCGCCGATCAGCGCCACGAAGCCGCAGCGCGTCGCGACTGCAGCCTTCGCGTCAGTTTCATTCATTATTTCACGCCTTCGCGTTCGATCATGACGGAGGCGGCGACCTTTTCGGCCGCGCGCTTGCTGCCGCCGAGCCCTTCGGCCGGCGCAAGTCCCGGCAGTTCCACAGCGACACGGAATTGCGGATCATGATGCGGTCCGGTGCGCTCGACCTCGCGATAGACCGGCGTCGGCATCCCCTTGCTCTGCGCCCATTCCTGCAGCACCGTCTTGGGATCGCGCAGCGGCCGCCGCGGCTTGCGCATCCGTTCGAGCCAGTTGCGCTCGACGAATTGCGCCGCCGCCTGATAGCCGCCGTCGAGAAAGATCGCCCCGATCAGGGCTTCGCAGATGTCGCCGAGCACAGATTTGCGCAACCTTGCACTCGCGCTGGCGCCGACCTGGCCGAGCTTGATGTCGTCGACCAGGCCGAGCGATTTTGCGACGTCGGCACAGCTCTCCTTGCGCACGAGATCGGCCAGCCGCTTCGACAACTCGCCTTCGTCGGCGTTCGGAAACGCGCGATAGAGCATGTCGGAAACGATCAGCCCGAGCACGTGGTCGCCGAGAAATTCCAGGCGCTGATAGCTCTCCCCGCGGCTGCGGGCCGGCTTCAGCGCCGATACGTGGGTGAACGCGGTGGCCAGCAGCAAGGGATCGGCGAATTTGTGCCCGATGCGCGCCTCGAGCGCCGCGGTGGCGGCAGCCGCGGCCTTTGCGCCGGCCTTGGCGCCGGCCTTGCCGCGCTTCTTCTTGGGCACGGCAGTGTCGCCGGCATCAGGAAGCGGGCTCGGCTCGCCGGACGTCGGGGGCTCCTGGATGACGGGCGTTTCGTCGTTCATCGCACGATTGAGAATATGCGATTCCAGCGCACCGCGGTCGGCCAGCGCCAGAACATCCAGGCGTGTTCGCCCTCGGCAATGGAGAAGAAGATCATCTGCGCCCGGCCGACGATATTCTCGAACGGCACATAGCCGACCGCGGCCAGCACGCGACTATCCTGCGAGTTGTCGCGATTGTCGCCCATCATGAAGAAATGGCCGGGCGGCACGGTGTAGACGATGGTGTTGTCGTAGAAGCCATTGTCGACGCAATCCAGCGATTCATAGCTGACGCCGTTCGGTAGTGTCTCCTTCCAGCGTTTCACCCGCGCCGTGGCCTCCGAACCGCAGGGGTCCTCGCCGATGAAATCGCTCAGGCGTTCGCGCTTGACCGGCACATCGTTGATGTAGAGCAGCCCGTCCTTCATCTGGATGCGGTCGCCCGGCAGGCCGATCACGCGCTTGATGTAGTCGGTGGAATCATCCTTCGGCAGGCGGAACACGACGATATCGCCCCGGTTCGGCTCCGAGCCGAAGATGCGCCCGGAGAACAGCGGCGGCGAGAACGGAATCGAATAATGGCTGTAGCCGTACGAATATTTCGACACGAACAGATAGTCGCCGACCAGCAGCGTCGCCTTCATCGAGCCCGAGGGAATGTTGAAGGGCTGGAACAGGAAGGTGCGGATCACCAACGCAATCAGCAGGGCATGGATGACGACACGGATGGTTTCACCCAAGCCGCTCTCGGATTTGGTCCCTGTGGTCACGCTCATTGCTTTCCCAAATCCTGCGCGCTCTCGCCGCATGGTGGCAGAACGTTTTCCTCTCGCGAAGCGCTTGCCGTTCGCGTCAGGAAAATGGTCTTGATTCTGATGTTGAAGGCAAATTCCGGCGCAAACCCGAATCCGCCCTGGCTCGATATTGTCGCTGCGGCGTTTTAGACGGTTGTTCGCGGACGCGCAATCAATCGCCCGGTAAAAACTTGCCAATCCTTTGATAAATCTACGATTTTTAGTTTTGGCTCGATCCGCTGACGGCAACGGCCGCGAGCGTCACGATTTGCCGGACGCGACCGCCGAAATTATGACGAAAGCCTGCGCCAGGGGCCAATCGTCGGTGATCGAAAGGTCGATCCGCGCCTCAAAGCCCGGAGGGGTCATCGCCTCGAGCCGGGCCAGCGCCCCGCCGGTCAGTTGCATGGTCGGGCGGCCGCCCGGCAGGTTCACCACCCCCATATCCCGCCACCAGACGCCGCGCCGGATACCGGTCCCGAGCGCCTTGGAACAGGCCTCCTTGGCGGCAAACCGTTTGGCATAGGTCGCCACCACCATTTTCTCGCTATTGGCGCGGCGCGCGGCCTTGGCGCGCTCGGCATCGGTGAAAATGCGGTCGAGGAAGCGGTCGCCGTGGCGCTCGATCACCTTGGCGACGCGGGTGATGTCGATCAGGTCGGAGCCGATGCCGAGGATCATGCCTTGCCCATATGGCTCTTGCGGCCGCGATCCATCGCCGCGCGCATCATGCGGACGGTTTCGCCGATGCCGACAAACAGCGCCTCCCCGATCATGAAGTAACCGATGTTCAACTCTGCGATTTCGGGCAGGCCGGCGATAGCCTCCGCGGTCTTGTAGTCGAGGCCGTGGCCGGCATGGACCTCCAGCCCGGCGGAGCGCGCCAACCGCGCGCCACTGACAATGCGCTGCCATTCGGTTTCGGCCTTCACCGTGTGGCCATCGACCACGGCGTCGCACCAACCGCCGGTATGGATTTCGATCACAGGCGCCCGCAGCTTCGCCGCCATCTCGATCTGTTGCGGTTCGGCGGAGATGAACAGCGACACCCGGATGCCGGCATCGTTCAGCCGGGCGATGGTGGGCGCCAGCGCGTTGTGCTGCCCGACCACGTCGAGCCCGCCCTCGGTGGTGAGTTCCTCGCGGCGCTCGGGAACCAGGCACACCGCATGCGGCTTGGTCGCGAGCGAAATTTTCAGCATGTCCTCGGTCGCGGCCATTTCGAAATTCAGCGGTTTCGAGATTTCGGCCTTCAGCCGCGCCATGTCGTTGTCGCGGATGTGGCGGCGATCCTCGCGCAGATGCGCGGTGATGCCGTCGGCGCCGGCCTCGATCGCGGCCAGCGCGGCGCGGACCGGATCCGGCCGCTCGCCCGCCCGCGCGTTGCGGAGCGTAGCGACGTGATCGACATTTACTCCGAGGCGGAGCGGAGGACCTTTGGGCATGGCGGGCTCGTGGATATTCAGAGTTATCGGCGCTTCCTCATCCTGAGGAGCGGCGTCTTCGCCGCGTCTCGAACGATGAGAGATATTGTGACCTCATGCTTCGAGACGGCGCAAGAGCGCCTCCTCACCATGAGGGCTCCGGTTTTATCCATTGACACGCTCGACCCGTGCGACGACGGCCTTGGCGCGCAGCTGGGCGATAATAGCGCTGAGATGCTTGAGGTCATAAACCTCGAGATCGATGGTCAGTTCGGTGAAATCGGGTGAGCGGCGCGACATGCTGATATTGTCGATATTGCCGTCATGTTCGGCGATCACGGTGGCGACCTGGGCCAGGCTTCCGGGCTCGTTGACGTTGTCGACCTTGATGCGCGCCGGGAAGCGCTGCGGCATGGTCTCGTCGATATCCCAGCGCACGTCGAGCCAGCGCTCCGGCTCTTCCTCAAAATCCCTCAGCGCCGGCGCCTGGATCGGATAGATCGTGATCCCCTCGCCCGGGGTCACGATGCCGACGATGCGGTCGCCCGGCACCGCGCCGCCGTTCGGCGCGAATTTGACCGGCAGATCGGAATTGATGCCGCGCACGGGGATCACCGATGCGGCACGCGCCGGATGATGGGGATCGGCCTTCAGCTTTAGTTTGACCGCGAGGCTCTTCTTGGCGCCATACCGCACCAGCCGTTCTTCCTTGTAGTCCGGATACATCGCGCGGGCGACGTCGGAGGCCTTGAGTTCGCCGCGCCCGACGGACGCCATCACGTCTTCGATCGAGGCGCGGGCCAGCCGGGGAAGCGCGCCCTTCAGCTTGTCGTCGGCATATTCGATCTTGGCACGGGCAAACAGCCTGTCGACGATGCGGCGGCCGAGCCCTGCATATTGATCGCGTACCGCGGTGCGGGTCGCGCGGCGGATCGCCGCCCGCGCCTTGCCGGTCACCGCAAGCGATTCCCACGCCGAGGGCGGCGCCGACTGCGCCTGCGAGGTCAACACCTCGACCTCGTCGCCGTTCTGCAATTCCGATGACAATGGCGCGAATTTGCCGTTGATCTTGCAGCCGACCGCCGAGTTGCCGACGTCGGTGTGCACGGCATAGGCGAAGTCGATCACATTGGCCTGACGCGGCAGCGCGATCAGTTTTCCCTTCGGCGTGAAGCAGAACACTTGGTCGTGGAATAGTTCGAGCTTGGTGTGTTCCAGAAACTCTTCCGGATTGGCGCTTTCCGACAAGATCCCGACGGTGTGCCGCAGCCAGGCAAAGGCGTTGGATTCTCGGTTAAGCAGCTCGGTCGGCGAACCCACGCCATCCTTGTAGAAAGCGTGCGCGGCGATGCCGAATTCCGCGATCTGGTTCATTTCCTCGGTACGGATCTGCAGCTCGACGCGCTGCTTGCCGGGCCCGATCACAGTGGTGTGGAGCGAACGATAGTCGTTCTGCTTCGGCGTCGAGATGTAGTCTTTGAAGCGCCCGGGCACCACCGGCCAGGTCGTATGCACGACGCCGAGCGCGCGGTAGCAGGCTTCGACGTCGGGGATCACGACGCGAAAGCCGTAGATGTCGGACAATTGCTCGAAGCCGACCGACTTGCGCTCCATCTTGGTCCAGATCGAAAACGGCTGCTTGCGGCGGCCATAGACGCGGGCGGCGATGCCGTTCTTCTGCAGATTCTTGGAGAGCTGGCTTTCGATCTCGCCGATCAGGTTGCGATTGCGCTCGGCCAAGGAATCCAGCCGTTGCATCACCACCGCATAGGCTTCCGGATCGAGCGTATGGAACGAGAGATCCTCGAGCTCTTCGCGCATCTCCTGCATACCCATGCGGCCGGCGAGCGGGGCGTAGATGTCGAGGGTCTCCTCGGCGATGCGGCGGCGCGAGGCGTGCGGCACGAATTCCAGCGTCCGCATATTGTGCAGGCGATCGGCGAGCTTGATCAGCAGGACGCGGACGTCCTGGGCGATCGCGAGCAGGAGCTTGCGCAGATTCTCGGCCTGCTTGGCCTCGCGCGAAACCAGTTCCAGCCGCTTCAACTTGGTCAACCCCTCGACCAGCGCGCCGATCTCATGGCCGAAGATGGTATCGATCTCGGCGCGCGTCGCCTCGGTATCCTCGATGGTGTCGTGCAGCAGGGCCGCCACGATGGTGGCATCGTCGAGCTTGAGGTTGGTGAGGATCGCCGCGACCTCGAGCGGATGGGAGAAATAGGGATCGCCCGACGCCCGGGTCTGCGTGCCATGCGCCTTCATGGCGTAGACATAGGCGCGGTTCAGCAGGTCTTCGTTGGTGTCCGGATTATACGACCTGACGCGCTCCACCAGATCGTATTGCCGCATCATGCGCGAGCGCGGGGGTTTGGCGGCCTTCTCCCCCACAGGCGACGCGGGCGCCACGGCGACCGATTCGGTCGCGGCCTGCATCTGCCGGGGGGTGCGGCGCCAATACGCCATCGAATCACTGCCTTCATCCGCGCGGACCGGATGGGTCCGCTTCACGACATAACCTAGTGCGTTTTCGTGCGAAGCAGCACCCCGTGAGGTGCAGAAACGCTCGAAAACCCATATTTCGTTCGTCAAGGACGCATCGTAACCGCAAAAATGTCAACAAAAGCAAAGGCCCGGACAAATGTCCGGGCCTTTGGCAAATCGGGCAGTCTGGAGACCCTCCGAACGAGGCTTACTCGTCCTCTTCGGGCTGCTCTTCCGGAGGCGCCAGGCCCTCGAGGCCCTTCAAAAGCTCTTCCTCGGTCATGCGCTCGACCGCCACTTCGGTGTCGTCAGCGTCGACGCTGGCGCCGGCCGAGCCGATCAAAGGCACGGTGTCGGGCTCTGGCTCGTCGACCTCGACGAATTTCTGCAGGGAATGAACCAGTTCCTCGCGCAGATCTTCCGGTGAAATCGAAGAGTCGGCGATTTCCCGCAGCGATACGACAGGATTCTTGTCGTTATCCCGATCAACCGTAAGTTGCGACCCGGACGAGATCATACGGGCGCGATGCGCTGCCAGCAGGACCAGATCGAACCGGTTGTCGACCTTATCAATGCAATCTTCCACGGTGACGCGCGCCATAGACTGTCGCTCCGTTAAATGGGGCCAAGATGTCGGTTATAGGGCCTAGTTATAGGGGTAAGGGCCGTTTCGCAAGACCAAACTTGTGATTTGCCTTCCCGGAGGGCTCTGCTAACCCACCCTCGGGGCCAGAAGGCCGGAGCGTCCAGACGCGGCGAAGTACCGCCCGGGACAAGCAAAACTCTTCATTGCATTGTCAAAAAGACTAGGTTTTTCGCCCTCGCCTCACCATAATTGCAGTGGTGATTGTCGTGGGGAAAGATTCACCGAACTTTAGGCAGCACGACTGGAAAGTGCGCGCGGTTGATTGCCGCTGCGCCAAAAATGTTAACAACAACGCGAGAAACCCTTGATGTCACCTGTTTCCAACAAGATCGCGCTCTTTATCGATGGCGCCAATCTCTACGCAACTGCCAAAACGCTCGGCTTCGACATCGACTACAAGCGTCTTCTCAAGGAATTCCAGAGCCGCGGGACTTTGGTGCGCGCGTTCTACTACACCGCGATCATCGAGGATCAGGAATATTCCTCGATCCGTCCCTTGATCGACTGGCTCGACTACAACGGCTACACCGTCGTCACCAAGGCGACCAAGGAATTCATCGACGCCTCTGGCCGCCGCAAGGTGAAGGGCAATATGGACATCGAGCTTGCGGTCGATGCCATGGAACTCGCCGAGCATGTCGACCAGATGGTGCTGTTCTCCGGCGATGGCGATTTCCGCTCGCTGGTGGAAGCCGTGCAGCGGCGCGGCGTCCGGGTGACGGTGGTCTCCACGATTTCAAGCCAGCCGCCGATGATCGCCGACGAGTTGCGGCGCCAGGCCGACGTCTTCACAGACCTGGTCGAGCTGCAGTCCAAGCTCGGCCGCGACCCCTCCGAGCGCCCCGCCCCGCGCGAGCCGCGTCATCACGCGCCGCAATTCCTGCAGCGCGCGACCACCATGGCGCCACGGGCCGATGACGACGAATTCGAGGACTGAGAACGATCCGGCGCGCCGGGGACGGCTTTCCGGCGCAGCGCCCCTTCCCCTCGAACCCGACCGCAACTGCCCGCTCTGCCCGCGGCTTGCCGAGTTTCGCCAGCAGGCCCGGGCGCGCGAACCGGGCTGGTTCAATTCACCGGTGACCTCGTTCGGCGATCCCGCCGCCCGGTTGTTGATCGTAGGCCTCGCGCCCGGCCTGCAGGGCGCCAATCGCACGGGACGTCCTTTCACCGGCGACTACGCCGGCGACCTGCTTTACGCGACCCTGCTCGAATATGGCTTTGCCGAGGGCGTCTACCAGGCGCGGCCTGACGACGGCTTGAGGCTGGTCGATTGCCGGATCAGCAACGCGGTGCGCTGCGTGCCGCCGCAGAACAAGCCGCTGCCGGTCGAGATCAACACCTGCCGGCAATTCCTGTCGGCGACGATCGCCACCATGCCAAAGGTTCGCGCGATCGTGGCGCTCGGCCGCATCGCGCATGAATCGACGCTCAAGGCGCTGGGCCTGCGCAATTCAGCAGCGCCGTTCGGGCACGGCGCGATCCATCCCGCCGGCACCATCAAGCTGTACGACAGCTATCATTGCTCGCGTTACAACACCAACACGCGGGTGCTGACGCCGGACATGTTTCGGAGCGTGTTTGCGAAGGTAAGAGCGGATTTGAGCTAAGCCCGCACCTTATTTTCCTTCAGCCACGCCAGCACGTCGCCGGCGTTGCGGTCGGGCGGAAACACCGGATAGAACACATGGGTAATGCGCGCGTTATCGACGATCAGTGCCAGCCGCTTGATCAGCGTCAGGCCCGCCACCGCCATGGTCGGCAAATTCAGCGCGCGGGTCAGCGCCAGCTTCTCGTCCGACAACACCGGGAACGGCAGATGCAGCCGTGAGGCCATCTCGGTCTGGTAGGCGTTGCTTTGCGTCGACAGGCCGAACACCTGGCTCGCGCCGGCGGCCTTGAGTTCGGCATAGAGATCGCGGAACGAGCAGGTTTGCGGCGTGCAGCCGCGTGCGCCCGGGATCATGTCCCAATCATCGACCAGGCTGATCTTGCCGGGCTCGCCGGTGCGGGGATAGGCGAACACGATCGTCCGGCCCGGCAGCGCCGCCAGCGTCACCGAAGAGTCGTCGGTGGCCATCAGGGGAAGCTGCGGGATCGTCATGCCGACAAGATGCGCCGCCGTGCCATCGTCGGTCGGCGCCGGGATCTTGCTCCAGTCGACTTCGAGCAGGTTCTTCTGGTTCATTTCGCAATTCTCCATCGGTCGTCATTGCGAGGAGCACTTGCGACGAAGCAATCCATCCTTGCGGCACCATGGATTGCTTCGCTTCGCTCGCAATGACGGATAACCACTATCCCCGTGCCCGCATCAGGCGGCCCTTTTCCCGGCCCCAGTCGCGTTTCTTTTCCGTCTCGCGCTTGTCGTGCAGCTTCTTGCCCTTGGCTACCGCCAGCAGAAGCTTGGCACGGCCGCGCTCGTTGAAATAGAGTTTTAGCGGGATCAGCGTCATACCGTCGCGATCGACCGCGCCCATCAGCTTGTTGATCTGCTTTCGGTGCAGCAGCAGTTTGCGCGGCCGCTTCGGCTCGTGGTTGAAGCGGTTGGCCTGCAGATATTCCGGAATATTGGCGTTGATCAGCCAGATCTCGCCGTCCTTGGTATCGGCATAGGATTCCGCGATCGTGGTCTTGCCGTTGCGGATCGATTTGACCTCGGTGCCGGTCAGCGCAATGCCGGTCTCGATGGTGTCCTCGATCGCATAGTTGAACCGTGCCTTGCGGTTTTCGGCGACAACCTTGATTGGGCGCTCGTTCTTCTTCTCGGCCACGTCAAGCCTTCTTGAGGAGATCGCGGATCTCGGTCAGCAGTTCTTCCTGGCGGGTCGGCTTCGGCGGCGCGTCAGCGTCCTTGCGCTTCAGCGTGTTCATTGCCTTGATGGCCATGAACAGCACAAACGCGATGATCAGGAAATTGATCGTCAGCGTCAGGAAGCTGCCCCAGGCCAGCACCGCGCCCTGCTTCTTGGCATCCGCCAGATTGGTCGCCGTCACCGCTTTCGAAAGCCCGGTGAAATAGTTCGAGAAATCGAGACCGCCGGTGATCGCGCCGATGATCGGCATGATGATATCGCCGACCAGCGAGGTCACGATGGCGCCGAAGGCCGCACCAATGATGACGGCGACGGCGAGGTCGACCACATTGCCCTTCATCGCGAAGTCGCGGAACTCCTTCAGCATGGTCGATTTCCTTCTTCGTTGTTCAGGCGAAGATCGCGCGGGCTCCTGGCTTCACAAGGTCCCGGCGTCAGTTGATCAGGCCGGCATGCACCATGGCGCTGCGAACGGCCACGCGGGTCGGCTCCGTCACCGGCACCATCGGCAGCCGCAGCTTCTCGTCCATCTTGCCGAGCAGCGACAGCGCGTATTTCACCGGCGCCGGATTGGATTCGATGAAGAGATTGGTGTGCAGCGGCATCAGCTTGTCATGCAGCTTGAGCGCGGTTGCGACATCGCCCTTTTGCCAGGCGGCGTGAAATTCCGCGCACAGCCGGGGTGCCACGTTCGAGGTCACCGAAATGCAGCCATGGCCGCCATGCGCCATGTAGCCGAGCACGGTGGCATCCTCGCCCGAGAGCTGGTTGAAGTCCTCGCCCATCGCCGCGCGCTGCTGCGACACCCGCACCATGCTGGCGGTCGCATCCTTGACGCCGGCGATGTTCTTCAGTTCGAACAACCGCGTCATGGTATCGACCGACATGTCGATCACCGAGCGCGGCGGAATGTTGTAGATGATGATGGGAATGCCGATGGCGTCGTTGATCGCCTTGAAGTGCTGGTACATGCCTTCCTGGGTCGGCTTGTTGTAATACGGCGTAACCACCAGCACCGCGTTCGCCCCCGCCTTCTCGGCGTGCTGGGCAAGCTCGATCGCTTCCTTGGTCGAATTGGAGCCGGCGCCGGCAATCACGGGCACCCGGCCCTTGGCCTCTTCGATGCACCACTCGACCACGCGCTTGTGCTCGTCGTGACTGACGGTCGGGCTTTCGCCGGTGGTGCCGACCGGAACCAGACCGTTGGTCCCCTCGGAGATTTGCCAATTGACCAGGCCGCGGAAGGCCGCCTCGTCGAGCGAGCCGTTCTTGAATGGCGTGACCAAGGCGGTGAATGAACCCCGGAATTTTGTCTTGGCTGCCATGGACTTCCTCCCAACGCGCGATTTGACCGCACGGACCGTAAACTTGGTTTCGACACGCTTTCTTGGCGCGAACCTCGCTGGAAAACGCTGTGTAGCGCCAATTCATATCGGGTCTGGCGATCCCGCGAAAGGGCCGAGCCGGTCCACCCCCGGCCGCGATTTTGCCGTGGTGCTGGCGCAAACATCGCCGGTTGCGTCGTTTTTAGCATTTTGTCCACATATTCAATCAAATAGACCTAAGGCTTCAGCGATTGAATGATTCGCCGCCGCAAAGGAAACCCGTGACCCGTTTCGCCCGTGCAGCCGCATTGCGATCGACCGCACTGGCGACAAGTCTGGCGCTGGCGGTCGGCTTGACCGCAATCGCAGGCGACGCCTGGGCCAAGCCGAAGGTTCCACTGCCAAAACCACGGCCGATCGCCCGCAACGCGGTTCCGAAATCCGTGCCCGGCGCAAAAACGGCGGCGACCAATATCGCGCCCGCCCCGGCAACCGCTGCGCCATTGGCGCCCGCGACGCGCCAGCACGCCGCCTTGCCGCCGGCGCGCAAACCCGTCGCCGCGGCGGCGGTGGCCGCGACGACGTCGACATCGCAAGCCGACACCGACGCGCTGGAAAACGTCATCGACCTGGTCCGCAAGCACAAGCCCGCGGATGCGACGCAGGCGGAAGCCGCAATATCGGATCCGGTCGCCAGAAAACTCGCGGAATGGTTGATCCTGCGCAGCGACGATAATGGTGCATCGTTCGAACGCTACCGCGCTTTCCTGTCAGCCAATCCGAGCTGGCCTTCGCAAACCTTCCTGCGCCGGCGCATCGAAGCAAGCCTGTGGGATGATCATCGCGACGACGCCACCGTGTGGTCGTGGTTCGAAAACGAATCGCCGGTGTCGGCCAAGGGCCGGTTCGCGCTGGCACGGGTAATGATCGCTCGCGGCGACCGGGCCAATGCGGAACGGCTGGTGCGCGAGGCCTGGCGCAACGATCCGATGTCGGAGGATACCGAGAGCACCGCGCTCGATCTGTTCGGCGCGCTGCTGACGGCGGGCGATCACAAGGCGCGGATGGATACGCTGCTCTACAGCAACGAGCAGGAGGCCGCAGCCCTGCGGGCCGCAAAACGGCTGGGCGCCGGCCATGTCGCGTTGGCCAAGGCGCGCATCGCGTCGAACAGAAAAGCCTCCAACAGCAGGGCCCTGCTCGAAGCGGTGCCGCGCGAGCTGCATGGCGACACCGGCTACATCTTCGCAAAGATCCAGTTGCTTCGCCGTGAGGAGAAATTTGCGGAGGCCGCGCAACTGATGATGAGCGCGCCAAAGGACGCCGCCCGGCTCTACAATGTCGACGAATGGTGGATCGAGCGGCGGCTGCTGGCGCGCAAGATGATCGACGCCGGCGAACATCGCACCGCCTATCTGATTGCCAGGGACGCCGCCCTTCCCGCGCGCGACATCTACAAGACCGAGCAGGAATTCACGTCAGGCTGGATCGCGCTGCGGTTCCTCAACGATCCGGCGACGGCGGCGCAGCATTTTGCGCGGATCGGCGTCGGCAGCGTGAACCCGACCGCGCTCGCGCGCGGCGGCTATTGGCAAGGCCGTGCGGCGGAAGCGGCCGGCCGCGCCCAGGAAGCCCGCGCCGCCTACACCCGCGCCGCCGAGCAATCGACCAGCTATTACGGCCAGCTGGCGCGGGCAAAGCTCGGACTGCCGCAGATCGAATTGAACAGCGCGCCCCGCGGTCGAGCGGCCGAGCGGCTGGAGATCGTGCGTGCGGTGCAATTGCTCTATGAACTCGACGAGCGCGAGATCTCGATTCCGATTTTTGCCGACATGGGCGAGAACGGCGACCCCGACGCCCTGGTGGGGCTTGGCGAACTGACGTCGCGCTACCACGATGCCCGCGGCATGCTGCTGGTCGGCAAGGCCGCGCTCAATCGCGGCCTGCCGTTCGATTTCTACGCCTATCCCGTCAATGGCATCCCGCCGTTCAAGCAGTTCGGGCCGGAAATCGAGCAAAGCATCGTCTACGCGATCGCCCGCCAGGAGAGCGCGTTCAATCCGGCCGTGGTCTCGCCGGCGCAAGCCTACGGGCTGATGCAGGTGACGCCGGATGCCGGCCGCTATGTCTGCAAGCGGGCCGGCGTCAGCTTCGACCTCAGCCGGATGAAAACCGATCCGGTCTACAACGCAGCACTCGGCGCGGCCGAACTCGGCGGCCTGCTCGAGGACTACCGCGGCTCCTACATCATGACCTTCGCCGCCTATAATGCCGGCCGCGGCAGCGTCAAGAAATGGGTCGACCGCTATGGCGATCCGCGCGATCCCAAGGTCGACGCGGTCGACTGGGTCGAACTGATTCCATTCTCCGAGACGCGGAACTACGTGCAGCGGATCATGGAGAATTTGCAGGTCTATCGGGCGCGGTTCGGCGGCGGCACGCGGCTCCAGATCGAAGCCGATTTGCGGCGCGGCGCCAGCGTCGAATAGCCGGGGCGCTTGGTCGTCCCTGCGCACGCAGCCTCACCGTTGACGGATGCTGATATTGTCGTTGCCGTCGACCGACAGTGCCCAAAGGGCGTCGCTTCAGCGCGCGAGACAGCTTGTTAACGCCATTCGGATCAAGCTATCGCGGGCAGTTGCCTTGTTGCAATGGGCGTGATCGCCGTCCACCATCAACTCCATCTCATGGATGTCGGTCAGTCCGCGCTACGGAATTGTGTGATATTTGGCGCTGGCGGATTTGGATATTTCTTGACCGAGGCCAAGTACTCCTCGACCGTTTTGAGCGCAGGTCCGGATACCCAGCCAAACAATCCACCGACGACAAGATCCTCATGCGGGTCCATCTCGATATTGTAGACCTTGGGGTATCCGGCCAACGAAGCGCTGGTCGAGAAAATCCCCGGCTGCCGCTGCGGTCCATTGCCGCTCGGATGAATGTCGGTAAAGTAGATACGCCACTGCTTCCAGCGAGTGGCAACAAGCTCACCGCCGATAAAGCTCAAAAGGCTCTCGCGATGTCCCGTTGCGCTGTTGCCGAGCAAGACATCGATCTGATCCACACCGTCGATTTGACGATCAGTCGGCATCTGGCCACCGACAATGTGGGCAAAGGTCGGCAAGAAATCCATGATCGAAAACATGGCGTAGGAGGTGGTGTTCGGCTTGACGTGCCCTGGCCAGCGGATAATTGCAGCCGTCCGTATCGAACCTTCGGTCGCTTCGCCTAACTCGCCGCGGAACGGGCCGGAATTTCCCATATCCGGCGTACCGGCATTGCCGAATTCGCGTACGGCCTCACCGTATGGGCCGTTGTCTGAAGCAAACACAATGATGGTGTCATTTTCAACACCCAGTTCCTTCAGAGTGTCCATGATTTGGCCGACGTGGAAGTCTCCTTCCATCATCTTGTCGCCGTAGTTACCGATCCGCGATTTGCCTTTGAACTGCGGCGAAGGCAGGTTCGGAGCATGCCCCATAGAAAACGGCAGGTAGAGGAGGAAGGGTTTGCCCGCGGTCTTCTGTCGTCGCATGAACTCTACTGATTTTTCCACCAGTTCATGATCGATGTTGGCGCGCACCTCCTCGGTGAACGGTTTCACCGTTCGCAACGGCCCGCCATCCTTCGCCTCGACGATCTGCGGGCCGGTCTTCAGCAACTCATCGTATGGAGCATCAATCGAGTGCGTGAGGGCAATTGTCTGCGGGTACGTCGACGCATCCCAGCTAATGTCCGGTGGGATGCCATAGAACTCGTCGAAGCCGTGCGCGGTAGGTAGGCTCTGCGGCGCGCTTCCCAAGTGCCATTTTCCAAAGATTGCGGTGGCGTAGCCGACACCCTTAAATAACTCACCCATGGTGAAAGCCCGGGCTGGAAGCGTATAGGGGCTACCTTCGATGGCTATCAGCGACAGGCCGTTTCGGATCGAGTATTGCCCGGTCATCAATGCCGTTCGTGAAGGCGTGCAAGCCGGCTCAACCAGGAACTGGGTAAACCGCATTCCCTCACTTGCCAGCTGGTCGAGTCGCGGCGTCGGGGCGCCGCGGAGTTCGCCGCCACCATAAGATCCCAGGTCCCCGTACCCGACGTTGTCGGCAAGAATAAAAACCACATTGGGCTTCTGGTCTTGTGCCAGCGTCGGGGCAACAACCGATGTCGTCAGTGCAAGTATGGCTCCGCTAATGGTAAGGCGCAGTGCACGTCGTCTCATGACGACCCCCCGGAGCCGGTGCTGAACGCAAAACGTTTTCTTGCTGGCATTCGTATGCGCTCGAATTGATCTGGATCAAATCAAATGAGTCATTTGCGTTGGCTGTCAGATCTTCGTCTAAGTTTCTCGGTTGGGTCAAACTCAGATGGACGCCTGCCTTTGGTTTTAGAACCGAAACGACCGCGAACCGTGTCGCCCTACCTCTTATCCCCCCTCAAGCATACGATATTATCTGTATGCGTCTCCGCCGCATGCGGCCAAAACTTGGTGTCACATCTTGATCCCCGGCAGTTTCCTGCCGGGGTTCTCCTGGATCAGTATCGAACGATCCATCGCGACTACTGGCTCGGGCCTTTGCTTGCCGCTTGCGCCTGCTCCATCCTTTTCGCCATTTCCGCTTTGACAGCGTCGAGATTGAAGCTCGCGCCGCGCTGCATCGGCGGATAGCGGCGCGCGCGCAGGCGAGATTACGCAGCTGCGGGGTATAGACTTGCAGCAAAGAGGTAGCGACTATTTCTTTCGTCTCACACCGTCAGCCGGCAAGATCAAGACACGGAAGGCTCGGACCATTCCTCTGCATGAACACCTGATTGCACAGGGCCTTCTCAAGTTTGTCCAACGAGCGCACGGCGGCCCCCTGTTCTACAACGTAGTTAGAGCCGGCAAATCGGTCGAGAAAGCCCCTCGGCAGAGTCAGGCCGAGCGCACCAGGGGTCGCTTAGGCTCTTGGGTACGATCCCTTGGGATCACAGACCCCGAGTTGAGTCCGAACCACGCTTGGCGTCACGAGCTATCGCCAATTTTTGGTGACGGCCTGATCAGTCAGGCGGCGGCGGTTGCGGGCTGAGGGGCGGCCAGCTTGGCGGTGACCTCGATCCCGTCGGTGAATTTCACACCGAGAATGATCTTTGGCAAGTGTGCATGTCCGTCGAGCCGTCGCCAGGATCGTTGCGCCCCTTCGACCAGCTTGAATACCATGGCGAGAGCGGTCTTGTTTGAGAGGCAGCCTTTCGATCGGATCGTGCGGTGGCGGACGGTCGCGAAAGTGCTTTCAATCGGGTTGGTGGTGCGCAGGTGCTTCCAATGCTCGGCCGGGAAGTCGTAGAAGGCGAGCAGCAGGTCGCGATCCTTCGTCAGACAATCGACGGCCTTCTGGTATTTCGGCGTGTAGCTTTCGATGAAGGCGTCGAAGGCGACTTCGGCATTGGCCTTGGTCTCGGCCATCCAGATTTCCTGCAGCGCCCGCTTGGCCTTTGGTTGCACACTCTTGGGTAATTTGCCCAGCACGTTCGCCGTCTTGTGCACCCAACAGCGCTGCTCGCGTGCTTTCGGCCAGACCTCGCCGGCCGCTTTCCAGAAGCCGAGCGCGCCGTCGGCGATCATCAGCTCGGGCCGGGCATCGAGCCCGCATCGCTTCAGATCCAGCAGCAGATCGCGCCAATCCTGCGCACTTTCCCGAGCGCCATCGGTGAACCCGACGAGCTCTTTCTTGCCCTCGGGCGTCGCGCCGATCAGCACCAGGATGCACTGCTTTTCATCTTCCAGCCGCGCCTCGAGGTGGATGCCGTCCGCCCAGACGTACACGTAGCGCTTGCCCGACAAATCACGCTTGCGCCACTGGGCATGATCATCCTGCCAGCCGTCCTTCAGGCGGCCGATGGCGCTGGCCGAGAGGCCGGGCGCATCCTTGCCGAGCAAGGCCGCCAGAGCGTCCGAGAAATCGCCGGTCGAGATGCCCTTCAGGTAGAGGATCGGTAGCAGCGTCTCGATCGACTTCGAGCGGCGCATATAGGGCGGCAAGATCGATGGCGAGAAGCGGATGCGGCGGGGATCGCCGGCTGCGGCCTCGCGATCGCGCACGCGGGGCTGGCGCACCGGGACCGCGCCGATGCCCGTCATCACCTCGCGCTCGGGCAGATGACCGTGGCGCACCACGCGTTGGTGGCCATCCTCGGTCTTCAAATCGGCATGCTTGGAAAGAAACCCGGCGACCTCGGCCTCCACCGCCTGGGCGAGAAGGGCACGCGCCCCATCGCGCAAAATGTCGGTGAGTTGGTCGCTGAAAGTTCCTGGCTGAATCAGTTTTACGACGGTATCCTTAGACACGGCATATCGCTCCTTTGGTGGAGAAGTGGAGGCGTTGAACACCCCCACGATATGCCGCCTTCCCGATTCACGCCGTCACCAACTTTGGGCCATAGCTCTGGCGTCACACGTTTAAGGCAAAGGCTGCACGGGTTGAAATGGACGAGCGCTACAGTGATGCAATCACCGGACACGCGCCAGCGACGGCCGGCAGGGCTTACACCACACCAACTCCAGAGGACTTAGCAGAGGCGATGAAGAAGTTCCCGCGCTACCAATTGGATGACGAAAAGTCTGATTGACTGGTCATGCTCCCGGACAGATTAAGCAGCAGAGCGGGTGGGTGCCCCGTGTGGCGACGCCAGACGCCGAGGCCAAAAACAGCGCAAGGTCAAACGCCACATGAATGAAAAATCCGAGAACTTGGAGGTGGCCGAACGCCCAGCGTGGGAGCCGAAGACTCCCAAGGAGGAACGCGGGGCGCTCGACAAGGCACCCTTGGCGACCCTGCGGGCCACGCCGGATAGTCTCGCAGCTTTCCAACTCATGAGCGACTTGGCTAAGCGCTATCCGAGGCCACAGGCAGCAAAGGGCAAAGCATATGCACGAAAGAAGACCTTGGTTGCCCATGCCCACGCTACGGCAGCGTTCATTGCTGATTTGCTGGCCGCGATTCAGACTGATCGGAGCGAAGGCTGGTTGAGGTGCTCGCTCAACAAGGGAGATTACACCGGCCAATACGTCAAATGGCGTGTGTTCGACGCGGTGCGCCAAGCCTTCACTGAGGCTGGGCTGGTGGAGCACAAGCCGGGATATCCGGGTTCATATCAGTTCGACAATCCGGGACCGATGGTGGGGAAGCTCACGAGGTACAGGGCCACGCCGTCGCTCCTCGCCGCGTGCGAAGCCCATGGCGTTACGCCGGCAAACGTGCGGCAATGTTTCCAATTCGAGGAGGTAATGCCCTCAGAGCTGGTGCAACTCACCTCGCCATCGCACAAGACGCCGAACATAGAGAAAGTGCAGCGGCTCCGCGCACAGGTGGCTGAGCTCAACTCCTTCTTCGCTCAGCACACGCTCACGCACCCACAGGTTAAGGTTAAGCATCTTGGTTGGGTAAGGAAGTTTCACCAAGCGAACAATCTTCAGACCTACAGGTGGAACAAAGGTGGTCGCCTGTATTCCTACCCGCAAGATGCCGAGTGCTATCAGCACCAAAGTGAGGATACGCGACTTGGGATGCGGATCGACGGCGAAAGTGTGGTCGAGATTGACATCTCGTCCTCGTACCTCACCATCTTCTATGCTTGGTGCGATCAGCAACTCGACACCGACGCGGATGCCTATGCTGGCATCCTTGGGCCTACGGATCTTGATCGGCAGGTCGCAAAGTTCTGGATCAATGCGTCATTCGGCAACGGCAATCTGCTGACACGGTGGTCCAAGGAGTTCACTAAGGATTTCCGCGAGCGGTTGAAAAAGAAGGGCATTCCGCCAGAGGCATTCGACACTAAGGCGTACCCGATGTCCTTAATCAAGGAGCGCGCTCTACAGCGTCACCCCCTCCTTGAGCGATGGGGTGGAGACATCCGAGGCCGGGTCAGAGGATGGGCCGATCTGATGTTCGTTGAGAGCAAAGTCATCATCGCCACCATGCAAGAGCTGATGGCGCAAGGCGTCCCCAGCATGCCGGTCCATGACAGCCTGATCGTTCAAGCCGGCAGGGAGGCTTTGGCCGTCAACACCCTCATACATCAATTCCGCGCCCATACCGGGGTGGTTCCAAAGCTAGATGTAAGCAGGCCGGGCTTCTGATGCAGCCAACATAGATACACTAGCTAAGTATCTATTATTACTAGCTATAAGTCTCTGTTATTAGGTATGGTATATCTACCCTGTTACCCCGGCGCACGACCCTACCATATCGTGGAACGAATGTTTCGGGGGGGGGGCTAAGAGGTTAGTTAGAAATAGGGCCGAAACGGCCATATATCTGCACGGGCCGCTGTTCCCAGCTTTTGGCAGAACAGGGCATTCCCGCAATGCTCCTAGATGCTCTAGGAAGCCCGTGGGCGCGTTTGACGCTAAGCCGGTCCTTACCAGCGGATAGCCGTAACAGCTACCAGCGGCCTCCGCTGAGGCTCACAGGGGCTATCGGGGCCGAGAGGGCCGTGCGAGGCCCCTGTTCCACCCTTGGCCACGGGTGCATTGGGGCCCGTACGGTACTTCCGATGAAGCACTCCCCCCACTTCAGCCGAGCAGAAGCCAAAGCCCTTTAGCCGTCGATTTTTGAAAGGGCCCCCCCTCGATCCCCGCCCAGGGGCCCCATGCCCGACCGGAGTCCCTTAGCTGCGTGGTGTCTCGTCCCTCAGTCCTCAAGAGTTCGATAGACCGACGCCCGGCCGATCCCGAGCGCCTTGGCGATGGCAGAGGCGCCCATGCCTTTTGCTTTCAGCGCCTTCACCTCTGCCGGAGAAATGCTCGCCTTGCGCCCCTTGTACACCCCACGGGCTTTAGCGCCCGCGATGCCCTCAAGCTGCCGTTCCTTGCGCAGGTTGGTCTCGAACTCAGCGAATACTCCCAACATGTCGAGGAAGCACTTGCCCGCTGCTGTGCTGGTGTCGATGGGCTGCTCCGTAGCCTTCAGCGAGGCGCCCCGCGCCTTCACAGTTCGCACGATGTCCTGAAGGTCCCCAATGCTGCGAGCCAGCCGGTCAATTCGAGTCACCATCAGCACGTCCCCGGCCCGAAGGAAGTCGAGTACAGTGCGAAGCTCCTCACGTCCTGCCGTGGTTGTGCCGCTGCGCTTCTCCGCACGGATCAGGTCGCAGCCTGCCGCGCGCAAGGCGGTCTCTTGCAGTTCGAGGTTTTGGTCCGTGGTGCTCACGCGGGCGTAGCCGATAACGGTCATTGATGGGCGCTCCTGTCTCGTTAGGCTCTAGACCACGAGACTATGGTGTCTCGAAATATAGAAGTCAACCCTAATAAGACAGTATTTGCGTCTCGCCGTCGTGTCTCGGCAGGGCAAACCCTACCAAGGCAGTGTAAAACAGCTCCTCCCGGCTCGCGGGGGGTCGGCCCAAAAGAGAAAACCCCCGGCAGTTTCCCGCCGAGGGTTCTGTTTGAAATTGCTCAGACCGTCACGATCAGAAGTTGCGCTGAACGCGAACGTTCAAGCTGACAGTGTCCTGGTCCTTGAACTCGTACAGGGTGGCCGGCTTCGGCGCCGACGGAGCCAGAACGGCGGCGCCGGTGAACTTCTGGTCAAGGTGGAACCACATGACTTCAGCCGAGAACGTCAGGTTCTTGACGGGGGTCCAACGGGTGACCACGCCGAGCTGCGAGACGTTGAAGTCGGGGTTGCAGCTGAAGTCGCCGCTGACGACCTTGCCCACGCTGTAGACCGCGCACATCTCGAGCTTGGCAGTGCCATCATAACGAACCGACGAATAGCTGCCGAACAAGCTGGACGACCAGTACGGATCCCAGTTGTGGTTGAACGCACCACGGACACCCCAGGCAGTCGTCAGATGGAGCGATCCGTCACCGCCGAAGAGCGTCGGCAGGTACACAGCGTCCGTCGTCGAACCGAAGCCGATGCTCTGATAAGCACCTGCGCGGTTCGTGCTGCCGAACATCGCGAAGCTGGGCGAGGCGGCGCTGGTGGAGATCACCTGCTTGGTGTCACCCTTAGCGTAGGTCGCGTCGATCTTGAAGTCGTCGCCGGCACCGGTCGGGATGTTCTTGATCTGCAACGCAGCCATCACCGCACCGCCCCACTTGGTCTCGGGGTGGCCGGAGATTTCCGAAAATGCGTTCGGAGAAGCGCCTGCGACGCTAACGCCGCCGGGCGCAGCCGCAAGCGTGTTCAGGATGTTGTAGGAGCCGGAGACTTCATGCGCTGCCGCCGAAATCTGGAACAGACCCCAAGCCTGATCGACGCGGATGTTGCCGACGACGTCGGGAGAATGCACGCCAGCGTAGGCGTTTGCACCGTTCAACGTGGCATTGAGGCCGGTCGAGAGGTTGTTCACAGCGGTGCGGTTGAACACGACCGGATCATCGAGACCGATGGTGCCCGACACGCCGTTGCCGAACTGGGCTTGGTACTGGATGTTGTTCACGCCGGTGACGGTGTCATGACCGCCGAGCAGGAACGACGAGTTGTTGCCCGGATAGCCGTTCCACGGCGTCGCGTAAGCCGAAGACGACTTACCGAAGGTGAAGCCGGCGAACTGGATGAACACGTACTCGACGGCGACGTAGCCTTCGCCGGGCTGGTACAGCAGGCCGGTGTTGGTGCCGGCGGCCGGGGAACCAGTGAACACGGCCGGGTTGACCGTGTTGTTGCCCTGGGTACCGAACTGGAAGTCGGCCTGACCGAAGGTGCGGACAACGCCATATTCAGTGGCGGTGCGGGTATCGACCGTCAGCGCCATACGGGAGCGGGCGGCGAAGTAATCGCGGTAGCGATTGCCCTGGCCGAGGTCGCCCGACCATGCCGGCTGGTCGTAGATGCTGCCGTTGAACGTGGTGTCAACGCGCAGATAACCACCCAGCTTGATGCAGGTGTCGGTGCCCGGAATGTAGAAGAAACCAGCTCCGTACAGGGAGCAGATCCTCACGTACTCGACCGCTTTGGCCTTGACGGGAAGATCGGCTGCCTGAGCTCCACTCATGGCGAGCAGACCCGCCGCTGAGCCGAGGATAAGGCTCTTAACCATCTTCATGTTAAACCTCCAAGTTGTGGCCTCGTACGAAAAGTCGTACAAAGCAGATAAACCGCCGTCAAAAACCACAAGGAAATCAACGGCTCCTCGCAGCGTCGGTGGACTTAAGCGAACCACCAAAAACGGGACGACCTCGGGATGCCCCCCTCCGTCGCACCATCACAATTACCGAGAGTGTCTGCACACGCAATAAAGGAACCGCTCTGAAGCGCCTCACTCCGCGCCTTTTCCGACGGGTGTTGCACAAATAACACGCAGTCGTGATCGAACTTTCACTGCAAACCATTGTTTTCTAAAGATGTTTTTGAAAGTTCCGTTTGACGCGCGATTAGGTTGCAGCTACCGCCCAGCTTCGCGTTTTCCCGCCAAGGCTTCTCTCAGCGTCGAATCGAACGAGCAAAGCCACCGATTCCCCGCATAGCGATGTCAGACACATCAAGAACACGATGCCCGAAATGCAACGCGCAGGCGCGATCACCAGACGGCCCAATCACGACCCATATTAGAGGCTCGCGGGATGCGGCCCGCTGTTTCGGTCTTGTGACCGCCATTCAGCGGTTCGGTGGTGCGCCCGCGAAAATTGCAAAAGCCCATATTTTTCGGGGTCCAAATGCTTTTATTTGGCGCGCGGAAACCCGAATTGGCGGTGCGAATCGCGCACTCTCAAATGCGAAAGCGTGTCGCGCTACAAAAACATCGCCCTGGCGGCAACGTCGATTCTTCGCCCCCATCGAGCGATCGGCGCGACACCCCGGTATTGCGCGGCCTTGCGCGAAAGCCTGCAAAAACAGCGCCGTGGCGTGCGGGATTCGCTCGCGCGCAGCGCCTGGGGCGGCAACGCCACCAAATGGCCGCAGCGCGACCTGAATCTGCCGCTTGCGGCTGGCCCCCGCGTCGGGCATATCGGCCCTTACGGAGCTGTGGCCGAGTGGCTGAAGGCGGCGGTTTGCTAAACCGTTATAGGGTTGTAAAGCCCTATCGAGGGTTCGAATCCCTCCGGCTCCGCCACCCGCCTTCGCTTACGCTTCGGCGCGGCATGCCGTGACGAACGTAAGCGAAGGCGGGTGCCGCGCCAAAGCTGCGAAGCAGCGACGGCGGGCTGGTTGGAATTTGCTTTCTCCGGCTCCGCCAACTGCAGGGCGAAGGGTCTCTCCCTGAGCCCCATCAGGAGCGCCGCATGAAGAAGGAAGAGCTCGAAGCGATCCTCGGCGACGGCCAGAATGATCTCGATCTCGGACCGATCGAGGAGTATCTCGCCGCTCTGGCAAGCGAGCAGCAGTTGCCGCGATACGCAATCGCGCAATGCACGATCAGGATCGAAGAATCCGCCCCCGCGATGCTGGCGGTGCTTGAGTGGGCGGCCGACGGGGAGCCCCTCTCGCAAGAGGGGGAGATGCTGCTCTTTAGAGGCATCCATATTTTGGGCGCTGCGCGAAACACCCAAGCGTGCCGCCCGCTGCTGCGACTATTGCGCCGTCCGGCGGAAGAACTTGACCGTCTGCTCGGCGACGCTGTTACCGAAGGGCTGGCGCGCATTGTTGCGGGCGTGTTCGATGGCGATGCCGAAGCCCTGTTCGACCATATCGTGGACGGCTCCATTGATCACTTCATCCGTGACGCGCTATTGGGCGCGACGGCCTTCCTCACCTGGAAGGGCTTGATCGAGCGCGAACGGATGCGGCGCTTCCTTGTCGAGTTTCACCAGAAGCGACTTGCGGCCGACGAGGATGAAGTCTGGATAGGCTGGCTGCAGGCCATCGCGCTGCTCGGCTTGCGCGATCTGGCGCCGCTCGTGCGCAGCGCCTGGGACGAAGGCCGCGTGCCGCCTGACATGCTTACGCGCAGCGACTTTGAACAAGATCTCTTGGAAGCTGAGCAGCAGTCAGACGACATCGAACGATTCAATGACCTCGGTCTCGGCTATATCGAGGATGCGATCGAGGCGCTGGAATGGACAGATTACGTCGAAGATGAAGACCAGAACGGGCTTTTCGATGAGGAAAATCCGCTCGGCGAGGATCTTTTCAAGGAAAACTACTCGCCCGTGGAACCGGTCAGAAATCCCTTGCGGCATGTCGGGCGCAACGACCCCTGCCCCTGTGGCAGCGGCAAGAAGGCGAAGAAATGCTGCCTGGCTCGTCCGGACTAGGCGGCAGGATTCCAGGCCGCCAACGCAGTCAACCGCTCAGGCGATCTTGCGCCCGGGTGGCCACCACTGACCGATCAATGCCCGGCGATTGGTGGATTGCTCGACCGGCCGTTGCGGTTCAGGAACAGCCCATTCCAGTTTCTCGAGCGCGCGCGCAACCTCACGCGCCTGTTGCTCGCCCCCGAAGCGCTTCATCTCGATACCGCGATCGTTTGGCATCATCTTCTTGAAGCCCAGATGCGCGAGCGCGGTGAGGTGCAACAACTCACCGATCGCGAAGTCGACGCGAATCCGATCGTCTCTTGCGGTCATCTGCTGTTTGCAGGCGCCATATCCCTTGCGCCAGCAGGCCGCGCCAACGGCGTCGCCGAAGATCCAGAGCCGGGCCTGATAGCGGTAGATATTCTTTTCGCAGGACGAGCCGCGCGCAAACGATTTGATCGCCTCCACGGCCTTCGTCACCTGGTCGGGCGCCGGCTGGCCCGCCACTTCATAATGGGAGTTGATGCCGCGGATGATTTCGAGCGTCGCCTCTTCCATGCCGGCGAGCCGGCCCTTGACGAAATAGGACCGCGCCGAAGAGCAGGCCGAAACCACGAGCAGGATCAGCAGTACGATCAAGACGGCGAGGATTCCCATCGCGACCCCTTCACGAAAGAACGAACGCCCGGCCTGAACATCATCCGCCAAGGGCGCGCGTCACCGATCAATGGTCGGCCGCTTTCCAGTGTCCGCAGATGGTGTTCCCCAGTCCATCAAGGATCACGCCTCAGGGTTACCCGCGGGTATACATGTCGCTCCGTAGAATTGCGGAGCCCGCTTGCCGGTCGTGCGCAGGGACGCGCACGATCCGCAGTAGCGTTTTCGCGCTGGCTCTATCAGTGCTGGGCCGTCATCCAGGCCCGCGCCTCGCGCTGTGCCGCGGCGATCTCGACGTCCGACATCATCTCGGCAACCTCGCGGCGCAGCGAGATCGCGTCCGTGCGTCCCTTCAGGGCTGCAAGATTGAACCATTTGTGGGCTGCGATCAGATTGACGACGCCGGAACGCCCGCTCGCCCAGTACAGACCGCGCTCGAACAGCACGTCGGGAATCGCCGTTGCCTCGACCGGCGTCGCCGTATCCAGATCAATGTACCCCTGAAACATCCCTGTCTCCTTTTTGTTGCTTGCCGCTCTCCCCCGAGCGCGGCCCCTGTCCACTGTTAGAACGCCCTGTTATTCCAGCGCGCGATCAGCAAAAGTGGAACCCGGTTTTGCGTCCGATCGCGCGCCGTTTATTGAAGAGCGCATGATCTGGTCGCCAAACCGCCTACACTTTGGCGGATCATGCGCTCGCCGTTTGCCGGCTTGTTGGGATGATCATGACCGATCAAATTTGAAGGGCAGTTTAAGTATCGCGATGAACGGGGTGTAAACGCGCAGCCCGTGCGGAAAACGCGGAATCGCAGAAGTGCCTGTCTCGCAGGCGTTTGGATGCGATCGCGAAGTTCGGTTTACCTTGCCGCTTCGCCGAACGATAACCATCGCGACAACGCCGATGATCGTCATCCCTCATCGGATCGCGGCGAGCCTGATGACCGTCTCCGGCGGATGGTCCCGTGTTCCGAAACGCTCGATGGAAGCGAGAAGCCGCGGCGTGCCGGGTTCCGGCATTCGCGGGGGCGTATGACGGGGGCTGCGGGGAAATCGCGAGGCGGACCCGAACCGGTCGACGCCTGCAAACACGTCAGAAAGAGATTGGGGAAATCAAGACGCCCGGCGCCAAATGCGCGGCAATCGGAACGGCAGCGTTCCGGGGAACGAGGGCGTCGGCGAACACGTCAGGATCAGATTTCACTTTGGGGCTCTGGGCCCGGTGAAATTGCGGAGCTCGAGGAGGTCCGCACCGAACGAAGAAAACCTGTTTCTTCTGCCGGACCGGTTTTGAAAGAGCGAGCTCTTCCGAAATTCGATCCAGCCGTTTGACCTGATGTCTCGCCGACACCCTCTTTCGTCGACCAGAGCCATCCGATTTGGATTTGCTTGTTTAGAAGCAGATCGTCTTAGGGCTCGTGTGACGTGCCGGCATCAAGCCGCCGGCAATTCGTAAAGAAGCGAGATTACTTCTTCTTCTTGGCGACCTTGCGGGTCTTCTTCGCAGTCTTCTTCACTGCGCTCTTCGCCTTCTTCGCCTTCTTAGCTTTCTTGGCCATGTTGCCCTCCTGATGTAGTGAGATGGCTTAATCGCTGCGTGCACTCGGGAATCGAGATGCACTACATCCCGAATACACCAACACACTCAAAAAAACAGCGTCCCGCTTAAGGAAGTGTTGACACGGCGATGCCGGAGCGCACGCCGCGTGTTGATGTCAGGCACGACAACGCCTTCGTTCAGCGATGCGAAAAGTGCAGCAAGGACCGACATCTCCGTTTGTCAATATTGCAGGAAGCGACTGTGTCGCAGCTCTTTCTGCAATTCACATCATCGACGATCGATACGCGATCGACGTCGTTGCGACTCATCAGGGTCGAGCAAAAGCCGCTTGCGCGGACTCTGAGTCGCAAATTTTGGCAATAAAAAAATTTTCGTGTTCGGGGCGCTAACGTCTCATCGGCGCTCGCCAAAACCGAATTTTTGGACGAATCGGCGCGACCGATTCGCGGGGCGCTTCCTGGTCGCGACGATGAATTTTCAGATCGCGACGAACATTCGACGCGCGCTTCGCGTGCGCCGACCGCGATGGCGGCAGCGATGTCGCCGTCCCGTTACGGGACGTTTCAGATGCCGAGCTTGGTCTTGAGCAGAACGTTGACGGCCTTCGGATCGACCTTGCCGCCCGACGCTTTCATGACCTGACCGACAAACCATTGGATCGCCGCCGGCTTGGCTTTCGCCTGCTCGACCTTGTCCGGATTGGCAGCGATGATGTCGTCGACTACCTTCTCGATCGCGCCGAGATCGGTGACCTGTTTCATGCCGCGCGCCTCGACCAGCGCGCGCGGGTCGCCGCCTTCCTGCCAGACGATCTCGAACAAATCTTTTGCGATTTTCCCGGAGATCGTGCCGTCGCCGATCAGGTCGACGATGGCGGCGAGCTGCACTGCGGACACCGGAGAGCCCGTAATGTCCCGGCCCTCCTTGTTGAGACGCCCGAACAGCTCGTTGATCACCCAATTGGCGGCGAGTTTGCCGTCGCGGGCCTGGTCGGCGAGCTTTGCCAGCACGGTTTCGTAGAAGTCCGCGCTCTCGCGTTCGGCCACCAGCACGCTGGCGTCATAGGGCGACAGTCCGAAGCCCGCGATGAAGCGCGCCTTCTTCTGGTCCGGCAATTCCGGCAGCTCCGCCTTCAGCGCGGCGACATAGGCTTCGCTGAATTCGAGCGGCAGCAAATCGGGATCCGGGAAATAACGGTAGTCGTGCGCCTCTTCCTTGGAACGCATCGAGCGCGTCTCGCCCTTGTTGGGGTCGTAGAGGCGCGTTTCCTGGTCGATGGTGCCGCCGTCCTCGATGATCTCGATCTGACGCCGCGCCTCATACTCGATCGCCTGCCCGATGAAGTTGATCGAGTTCATGTTCTTGATCTCGCAGCGGGTGCCGAGCGGCCCGCCCACCTTGCGCACGGAGACGTTGACGTCGGCCCGCAAGGACCCCTTCTCCATGTCGCCGTCGCAGGTGCCGAGATAGCGCAGGATCGAACGCAGCTTTGTCACATAGGCCTTGGCCTGCTCGGCGTCGCGGATGTCAGGCTTGGAAACGATCTCCATCAGCGCCACGCCGGAGCGGTTCAGATCGACAAACGACATCGACGGCGACTGGTCGTGCAACAACTTGGCGGCGTCCTGCTCCAGGTGCAACCGCTCGATGCCGATGGTGGCGGTCTTGCCGCCGTCGAGTTCGACCGTGACCTCGCCCTCGCCGACAACAGGCGACTTGTACTGGCTGATCTGGTAGCCCTGCGGCGAGTCCGGGTAGAAATAGTTCTTGCGGTCGAACACCGAGCGCAGATTGATTTTTGCGTTGAGCCCGAGCCCGGTGCGGACCGCCTGGCGGACGCATTCCTCGTTGATCACGGGCAGCATGCCTGGCATCGCCGCGTCGACCAGCGACACATGGGTGTTCGGCTCGCCGCCGAATTCAGTCGAGGCGCCGGAAAACAGTTTTGATTTCGAGGTGACCTGGGCGTGGACTTCCAGCCCGATCACCATTTCCCAGTCGCCGGTGGCGCCTTTGATCAGCTTGTGCGTCGCCGTACTCATGTCTTTCCACCTCCGAGCAGCGCGGAAGCGATCCGCTCCCATTCGGTTTCAAGAGAATCCTTCGCGGCCGGCTGACCGGCCTGCCGGTACCAGTATCCGGCATTGCCGAGATCGCCCTCGACGCGATGCAGATAGGCATGAACCCACGCGGCTTCCGCCGTCTCTTCGTTCATCACGATCTTGTGCGCCTGGTCCCATTGGCCCTTGGCGGCCCACCACAATGCGGCCAGCGGCGGCACGAGACCGGGCGCAGGCGCTGCGCCCGACAGGCTGGCTCTGAAATCCGCGACGCTCACCACCACCTCGGCGGCGTAAACCGCCCCGCCGCCTGCTCGACGACTTCGCCGAGCGAGAACAGCGTCTCTTCATCGAAGGGGCGACCGATCAGTTGCAGCCCGAGCGGCAGGCCCTGGGCATCCTTGCCGGCGGGAACGGCGATCCCCGGCAGCCCCGCCATGTTCACGGTCACCGTAAAAATGTCGTTGAGGTACATCTCGACCGGATCGGCGCCCTTCTCGCCGACGCCGAACGCCGCCGACGGCGTCGCCGGCGTCAGGATCGCGTTGATGCCTTTGGCAAAGCAATCCTCAAAGTCTTTCTTGATCAGCGTCCGCACCTTTTGTGCACGCAGATAATAGGCGTCGTAATAGCCGGCGGAGAGCACATAGGTGCCGATCATGACGCGGCGGCGGACTTCGGCGCCAAAACCCTCGGCGCGGGTGTTCTCGTACATCTCGCCAATGCTGCGGCCGGGCACGCGCAGGCCGTAGCGGACGCCGTCGTAGCGCGCGAGATTCGACGAAGCTTCCGCGGGCGCCACGATGTAATAGGCGGGCAGCGCGTATTTGGTGTGCGGCAGCGATACCTCGACCAGTTCGGCGCCGGCGGCCTTCAGCCAGGCCCCACCCTCGCTCCAGAGCTTTTCGATCTCGGCCGGCATGCCGTCGAGGCGATATTCCCTCGGGATTCCGATCTTCATCCCCTTCACGGATTTTCCGATCGACGCCTCGTAGTCCGGCACCGCGCGGTTCACCGAGGTGGTGTCCTTGGGATCATGGCCCGCCATCGAGCGCATCAGGATCGCGGAATCGCGCACCGTGCGCGCGATCGGACCTGCCTGGTCGAGCGAGGACGCGAACGCGACGATGCCCCAGCGCGAGCAGCGGCCGTAGGTCGGTTTCACGCCGACGGTCGCGGTGAACGCCGCGGGCTGGCGGATCGAGCCGCCGGTATCGGTCGCGGTGGCGCCCATGCAGAGCAGTGCTGCGACCGCCGACGCCGATCCGCCGGACGAGCCGCCCGGCACCAGCGTGGTGTTGGAGCCCTCGCGCCGCCACGGATTGACCACCGGGCCGAAGCACGAGGTCTCGTTCGACGAGCCCATCGCGAATTCGTCATTGTTGAGCTTGCCCAGCATGACCGCACCGTCGCGCCACAGCTGCGAGGTCACGGTGGATTCATAGGGCGGTACGAAATTGACCAGGATTTTTGAGCACGCGGTGGTGCGGACATCTTTGGTCGCGAACAGATCCTTGATGCCGAGCGGAATGCCCGCGAGCGGCCCGCCCTCACCCTTTGCGATCCTGGCATCAATCGCGCGCGCCATGGCGCGGGCCTGATCCGGCGTTTCCAGCACGAACGCATTGAGCGAGCGCGCCGCCTCGATCGCGGCGAGATGCGCGTCGGTCAGTTCAAGCGAGGTAAAAGACTTGTTCGCGAGGCCATTCCTGGCCTCGGCGATCGTCATCGATATCAAATCGGTCATTTATTGATCGGGCTGCAGAAGAACGGAGAGAGCGTCTTGTCGTTGGCAGGATCGTTGGCGCGCGCCTTGTCGGCGGCCTCGAGCTGGTCGAGCACAGCATCCATCGCCTTGTCGGGATCGGCGGCCTTGCCCTGCCGCTCCATCGCGTCGAGGTAGTTCATATAGGCCTGATAGGCCTTTTCATCGTCGCAGAGCATGCACATCGCTGAAACTCTATTGTTTGACGCGTTTTCTTCACGCGAACCGGTAGCCACTTCGCTCGAAAACGCTATGAACTACTCGACGACCTTCGGCACCAGAAAGAAATGGTCCTGCGTTTCCGGCGCATTCCTCACGACAGCGTCCGCGATCTCGCCGTCATTGACCAGGTCGGGACGCTTCTTCATTTCCATCGGCGTCACCGACGTCATCGGCTCGACGCCGTCGACATTCACTTCCGAAAGCTGCTCCACAAAGGCCAGCATTGCATTCAGTTCGCCCTGCAGATGGGGAACTTCGGCCTCGGTGACCGCGATCCGCGCAAGATGCGCGATGCGGCGGACGGTCGTGGCGTCGACGGACATAATATAGGGCCTCTGGGCAGTAAAATCAGCCCGCCGTATAGCAGAGGCTGCTTTTGCACCGCAACCATGAGAACATGGTCCAGGCGCCCGGTTACCCGCCATTCCTGGAATCCGCCGGCCCACGTGCCCGCACGCCTCAGGCGCCCCAAAACGCGTCATCCGCGGAAGCGCGTTACTCGATCACCTCGTCGGCCGTGAACAGCAGGTTGGGCGGCACCGTAATTCCGAGCTCTCTCGCGGTCTTGAGGTTGAAGACCATTTGAAACGTCGTGGGCTGCTCTACCGGCAGATCGTCGGGCCTCTCGCCTTTCAGGATTCGTCCTGCATAGGCACCCATTCGGCGATAGACGGCGGCAAGGCTCGGTCCATAACTCATGAGCCCACCGGCATTGGAAAACTCGTTCTCAAAATAGATCGTGGGCACCTTGTCGCGCGCCGCCGTCGCCACCAGTTGCGCGCGCCGGCTATCGAAGAACGGGTCGGCCGCAACGATCAGCCCATCTGTTTTCGACGCCACAATGGCCGCAAACGCCGCCTCGATCTCATCGACATTGCTGGCGTTGAGGATCGAAAGCTGCACGCCTTTCGCCCTTGCCGCTTCCGGGGCCCCGCGAACCGAAGGCTCGGCTGTCGGGCTGTTCGGATTGACCAGCAGGGCAATCGTTTTGGCGTTGGGAATGAGTTCGCAAAGCAACTCAAGCCGCTTTGGGGTCAGCTGGGTGAAGAGAACGCTAACGCCCGTGGCATTGCCGCCGGGCCGGGCGAGACTGGCGACCAACCCGGCTTCCACGGCGTCGTTCCCAACCTCAAAAACGATCGGGATGCTGGATGTAGCATTTTTCGCGGCTTTCGCCGGCGGCGGACCAAAGGCCGCGATCAGATCGACCTTGAGCCCGACGAGGTCGGCAGCAAGACCCGGCAGCCGGTCATAACGCCCCTCAGCCCAGCGGTACTCGACCGCCACGTTCTGCCCCTCGGCAAAACCGAATTCTTTCAGCCCCTGCAGAAATGGGTCGGCACTCGGCACATAACCGGGAGCGGCAAAGTGAAGATAGCCGACAACCGGCATCGGCTTGCGCTGCCCGTAGGCAGCCAGTGGCCACATCAAAGCGCCACCGGCAATGGTTATGAATTTCCGCCGCTGCATCGACGTAACGGCTAACAGGTCGCGACACGGCGTGCACCAGAAATCATACGTTCGATCCCGGATGAAACACGCGAGATGCTCGGCGCTAGCAGCACAGCGCCGACATGCGTGCCAGCGGAAACCTAGCCCGCCATCTGGCTCAAGCGCGCCAGCGCGCTGCCGGCGAGCGCCCGGGTCAGCTCGGCGGCCGGCATTTCGCGCCCCAATCGCACCGCCTGGCCGGCCCACAGGTTGGTGAAATCGACCTTGCCGTGCTTTTCGGCGGCCGCTTTCAGCGGTCCGAGCGCGGTGGCGGAATGCGGAAAGGCCGGAGCGTCCGGCGAGATCGGGCCGACTTCGCGCATCACGCGGTTGGCGACGCCGCGCGCGGGCCGCCCGGTCATGACATTGGTAATGACGGTGGAATCGTCGCGCGCCTGGGCCAGCGCGATCCGCGCCGAGGCAATCACCTTCGATTCCGGGCAGCGCAGATATGCGCTGCCGATCTGCACGCCCGAGGCGCCAAGCGCAAACGCCGCCGCGATACCGCGACCGTCGGCGATGCCACCGGCCGCGATCACCGGCACCTTCACCGCATCGACCACCTGCGGCACCAGCGCGAAGGTACCGGGCTGTTCGGCGATGTTGACGGTCAGGAACATGCCGCGATGGCCGCCGGCTTCGGCGCCCTGCGCGATGATGACGTCGGCGCCGTTCTCCTCGAGCCAGATCGCCTCTCTCACGATGGTCGCCGACGACATCACGAGGGCGCCGGCCGCTTTGACGCGCTTGAGCAGCGCGGCATCCGGCAAGCCGAAATGGAAGCTGACGACTTCCGGCTTCAACTCCTCCACCAGCGCGCACATCGCCTCGTCAAACGGCGCGCGGTTGGCGGCATTGACGGGTGCTGCGGGATCGAGGCCCAACTCCTTGTAGTAAGGCCCAAGCCGCGCCTTCCAGCCGGCTTCGCGCGCCGGGTCGGCATCGACCGGCGTGTGGCAGAAGAAGTTCATATTGACGGGTGCTGCTACGCGCTGGCGGATAATGTTGATCTGCTCGCGGGCCTTCTCCACGGACAGCATCGCGCACGGCAACGAGCCCAGCGCCCCGCCCTGCGCCGCCGCGATCACGAGCTCGGCATCCATGATCCCGGCCATCGGCGCCAGCACGATCGGAAACTCGGTCTTGAAAAGGTCGATAATTCGGCGGTCTGGCCACATGGTTTGTCTCACGATCTTTCAGGCGACAGAGGCGATGGAGTTACGCCGGCCCTGCAACGTTTGCTCGGCTTCGGCGACAATGCGGCCGACGATCTCTGCAGCCGGTGGAATATCATGGATCAGCCCAACGGACTCACCGGCAAACACGGCGGCGACATCGAAATTGCCCGCGGCCTTCGCCGCCGCATACTCCACGGTCACCTCGTCCACGCGCTGCATCAGCTCGATCTCGCGGCCGGTCCAGCGCCGGAGATGGTCGTTGGAAAGCGCGCGCGCGGTGAACGGCGCCGGCCACATCAGCTTGCGCGACCAGTCGAACACGACGCCGCGCACGGTCTCACCGCTGTTCGCCGCGCGTATCCGCTGCTTGGCCTCCTCGGCGCCGTCGGCCTCGATGCTGGCATAGAACCGCGTCCCGATCAGCACGCCCGATGCCCCCAGCATCATCATCGCCGCGAGGCCGCGTCCATCCGCGATGCCGCCGGCGGCAACCACCGGCACGCGGCCGGCCGCGAGATCGACGATCGCGGGCACGATGTCGATCGTGGTGCGCGACGCGCCGTGCCCGCCGGCTTCGGTGCCCTGCGCGATTAAAATATCCGCCCCGGCATCGAGTGCCTGTCTCGCCATGTCCTCGCTCTGCACCTGGCAGATCAGCAAGCTCCGCGCCGCCTTGATCTTTGGCGCGAACGGCGCGGGATCGCCGAACGACAACATGATCGCGCGCGGTCGCGCTTCGAGTGTGATGTCGAGCAGCTCGGGCTGCTTCGCCAGGCTCCAGGTGATGAAGCCGACGCCGAACGGTCCGGCAAACCCCTTCAGCTTCGCGGTCTCCGCCTCGAGCCGCGTTCTGTCTCCATAACCGCCGCCCAAAATACCGAAGCCACCGGCGTCACTGACCGCCCTCACCAGCCGGCTGCCGGAGATCGTGTCCATCGGCGCCAAGAGGATCGGGTGTCGAATACCCAGCCGTGCCGTCAATTCGGTGCTGATCGCCATGCGATGGCTCCCTGTTCTGGACAGCCAGTCTAGGGGAGTCTACTATTCTCTGAAAATGAATACTAGAGAACGCTGCCATCTCGCAATTGAAACGGAGCTACCCCCGTGGAATTGACCGATCTCATGACTTTTTCCACGGTCGCGCGTCTCGGCGGCATCACCCGCGCCGCCGACGAACTCAACACCGTGCAATCCAACGTCACCCAACGCGTGAAGGCGCTGGAAGCCGAGATCGGCACCGCGCTGTTCGAGCGGCACAGCCGCGGCATGACGCTGACCGGCGCCGGCCGGCGCCTGTTGCCCTATGCGCAGCGCATGGCCGCGCTGTCGCGCGAGGCGGTGCTGGCCGCACGCGACGATGGCGAGCCGAAGGGACCGCTCTCGATCGGCTCAATGGAGACGACCGCCGCGGTGCGACTGCCCGCGCTGCTCGCTGCATTTCACCGGCGTTATCCGGCGGTGCGGTTGACACTGCGGACGGCGCCGACCGCCGATCTGGTCGCCGCCATGCTCGACGGCACGCTGGATGGCGCCTTCGTCGCCGGTCCGATCGAGCATGCCGAACTCAGCGCCGTAACCGCGTTCAGGGAAGAACTCGTGCTGGTCACCGCGCGGCGATGGACCAGCCTTGCCGCCTTGCGTGCCGGCACGCCCGAGTCAGGCCCGACCGCGCTGGTGTTCCGCACCGGCTGCACCTACCGGCAACGGCTCGAACAGGTGTTTTCGGAATTCGGCTGGCCGTCCGCCGCCCGCTTCGAACTGGGAACGCTCGACGGCATGATCGGCTGCGTCGCCGCCGACATGGGCGTGACGCTGCTGCCCCGCGCCGTGGTCGAGCGCGACCATGTCAACCGCGACATCAGCATTCACGCGCTCGCAGCGTCGCAGTCACGTGTCGACACGCTCTTCATCCAGCGCCGCAGCGCGCACCAATACAGTGCGCTGCAGGGGTTTGTTACTTGCCTGGAGAGAAGCGAAGAGGTCATCGCGGCCTGACCCTCCGCACGACCGGCACTGACTTCATTTGCTGCGCGAGCCACTGATGTCCATCGCAATTCCAACGATCACGACATCGCGCCTGATCCTTCGCCCGTTGGAGCTCGCCGACGCCGATGCCGTGCAAGCAATTTTCCCTCGGTGGGAGATCGTGCAGTTCCTGAACCGTCAGATTCCATGGCCCTATCCGGCTGACGGTGCCCTGACATTCCTTCGCGACACCGCGCTTCCAGCGATGCGATCGGGTAGCGCTTGGCACTGGTCAATCCGGCCCAAACCCGAGCCCGGGCAATTAATCGGCGTCATCAGCCTGATGGACAAGCCCGACGAGAACAGAGGTTTCTGGCTCGACCCGGGGTGGCAAGGCCGAGGGCTGATGACGGAGGCATCCTCGGCGGTGACCGATTACTGGTTCGAAACTCTGGAGCGGCCCGTTCTTCGCGCTCCAAAGGCCGCCGCCAACCTGCCATCGCGCCGTATCTCAGAGAGCAGCGGCATGCGTGTGATCCGGACAGAGGATCTGGATTATGTATCGGGTCGGCATCCCAGTGAAATCTGGGAAATCACGCGCGAGGAGTGGCGCAGACGATCCCGCTAGTCGACCATCTTCCACCGCGGCTTTGCGCAACCGCCAACGCGCGTGTTATGCGAACGCCATGCCCGCCCCCATCCTTCCCCTGATTGAAGCCGCTGCACACTGGCCGGAACGCGGCGCGCTGATCGGCCTCGATCTCGGCACCAAGACCATCGGGGTTGCGGTGTCCAACGCCGATCGCAGGCTTGCGACCGGCGTCGAAACCATCCGCCGCACGGCCTTCAAGGCCGACGCGGCGCGGCTGCTGGCTCTTGCCCGCGAGCGCAACGCGGTCGGCTTCGTGCTTGGCCTGCCCATCAACATGGACGGCAGCGAGGGACCGCGCGCGCAATCGACCCGCGCCTTCGCGCGGAATTTTTCCAAACTTACCGATCTCGCCATCGGTTTGTGGGATGAGCGGTTGTCCACCGCCGCCGTCGAGCGCGAACTGATCGGGATGGACGTCAGCCGCGCCCGCCGCGCCGAGGTGATCGACGAGCACGCCGCGATCTTCATCCTGCAGGGCGCGCTGGACCGGCTGGCGACGCTGCGCGGGGATCGCTGACGATGGTCGTCGTGATCGAGGCGCTGCTGCCGGTGTTTCTGCTGATCGTGCTGGGTTTTGTCTTGAAGCGCAGCCTGATGCGGCTGGAGACGCAATGGCACGGGCTGGAACGGCTGACCTATTACGTGCTGTTCCCGATGCTGCTGATCCAGACGCTGGTGAAGGCCGACCTCACAAAAGTACCGGTCGCCAGCGTCGGCGGCGCGCTCCTGATCTCGGCGCTCGCGATGTCGCTGTTGTGCCTTGCGCTGTGTCCCCTGCTCGCACGCTGCGCCATCGACGGGCCGGCCTTCACCTCGATCTTCCAGGGCGCGACGCGCTGGCAGACCTATGTGGCGCTCGCCGTCTCCGGCAGTCTCTATGGCGATGTCGGGCTGGCGCTGGCGTCGGTTGCGATGGTGGCCATCATCCCGCTCGTCAACGTGTTCAGTGTCGCGGTGTTGGCGCATTATGCTTCGCCGGAAAAGCGGTCGATCGGCTCCATCGTGATAACGGTGGTGCGCAATCCTCTGATCTGGGCTTGCGCGATCGGGCTCGTGCTCAACGTCACGCACCTCCCGCTGCCAAAAATCTGGCATGAGGTCGCCGACGCGCTCGGCCGTTCTTCGCTCGCGATCGGTCTGCTCGTCACCGGCGCCGGCCTGCATCTGGAAGGCATGTTTCGCCCGAGCCTTGCGGCCTCGGTCGCAGTATTCCTCAAGCTGATCCTGATGCCGGTGCTCGCGGTCGCCCTCGCGCTATGGTTCGGGCTATCCGGTTCGAATCTGGCGATCGTCACCGCCTGCTCGGCGGTGCCGGCCTCCTCCTCGGCCTATGTGCTGGCCCGGCAAATGGGCGGCGACGCGCCGCTGCTGGCGCAGATCATCACGCTGCAGACGATTCTGGCGGCGATCACGATGCCGATCGCGATCGCGCTGGCGGCGTGAAAATCCGTCATCGACCGTCATTGCGAGGAGCGAAGCGACGAAGCAATCCACTCTTTCTTTCCGCAGCAAGGATGGATTGCTTCGCGGAGCCTGTCATCGGGCGGCGCTTCGCGCCGACCCGTTGGCTCGCAATGACGGAAATAACAGCCGGCCTATCTACCCGCTTCCCACCAGCCACATGCTCTGCACCGTCGCGGCGAGATTGTTGAGGCCGTGCAGAACGATCGTCAGCCAGAGCGAGTTCGAGCGATAGCGCAAATAACCGAGCAACACGCCGATCGAAAATATCTCGCCGAAAAAGAACCAGTTGTACTGCATGTGCAGCGCCGTCCATGCCAGCGACGACAGCAGGATCGCGCCGGGGACCCGCAAGAACGACTCCGACCAGCCGCGGTAGAGAAAGCCGCGGGCGAGCAATTCCTCCGAGATCGGCGCGGCGACGCAAAACGCGATCAGCAACAGCCACACCGAACCGTCGGCCTGCGCCGATTTCAGTACGTCGCCCATGAACCCGGGCTGGACTTCCCGCCCCAACACACGCGACACCAGGTCCCAACCCATCACCAGCGCGACCATCGCCACGACACCAATGATGAACATCTTCCACGACGTCCCGCGCAGCGCGAGATAGTCGGCAAACCGCGTGCGTGTCGGACGGATCGCAATCCACAACGCCAGGATCACCGCAGGCAATCCCATCACGACGGACAGCGAAATCGTCCGCCCGCCGCCGACCACATGGATGGCCGCGGCGACATCGATCGGCCCGTCCCGCATCAGCACGAAATAAGCGATGACGGTCAGCTGCCCGACGAACATCCCGCCGAAGACAAACAGGCCCCATAACGCCGTGCCCCAGAACTGCCAGATCCGGGGCGCAGGTTCGGTCGGAGTGACGGTGATGGGGGGATTTTCGGGGTTAAGGGAATCCATCGCTGACTTTCAGTTGGCAAGGAGCTTTAACTCTCCGTCATGCCCGGGCATAACCGTCCGAAGAACGGCGTCGCTTCCGCTCGCCTGCGCCCGGGCATCCACGTCTTTCGTTCGTACATCAAGAAAGAACGTGGATGGCCGGGACAAGCCCGGCCATGACGTCGGTGGGTTTTCACGGCAGCGCCCGCTCCAGCAAACCACGGACATCGTTGTTCGCCAGATCGACCGCGCCATACATGCTGGCGTGATTGGCGGCAAGCCGGGTGGCCGCGAACAATTCGGCCTGATGCGGCGAGACGCCGTTGAGCGCGGCGGCGGCAGCCAGCAGCGCCAGTTTTTCGACCGCGAGCCGCGCCACGCGCTCGCTGTCCAGACGGCGGAACGATTTGCCGACAAACGCGACCGCCTCGCCGGCGCCCGGCAGGCCCAGCGTCTCGCCGGTGAGTTCGTGCAAAACCGCCAGCGCCGCATCGGCCTCGCGCGACAACGCCCGGAGCACGTCGAGGCACATCACATTGCCCGAACCTTCCCAGATCGCGTTGACCGGCGCCTCCCGATAGTGCCGCGCCAAAATGCCCTCCTCCACATAGCCATTGCCGCCGAGGCACTCCATCGCCTCGTAGAGGAAGCCGGGCGCGCTCTTGCAGATCCAGTATTTGATCGCCGGCGTCAGCAGCCGCATATAGGCGGCCTCCTTGGGCTGATCGGGGGCGCGGTCGAACGACCGGCACAGCCGCATCACCAGCGCGATCGAGGCTTCGACATGCAGCGCCATGTCCGACAGCACCGCCTGCATCAGCGGCTGATCGGCGAGATGCTTCTGGAATACGCTGCGGTGGCGCGCGTGGTGCAGCGCATGCGCCAATCCCGACCGCATCAAACCCGCCGAGGCGATCGCGCAATCCTGCCGCGTCAACTGCACCATCTGGATGATGGTGCGGATGCCCTTGCCCTCATCGCCGATCCGCATCGCATGAGCGCCGGCGAATTCCACTTCCGACGAGGCGTTGGAGCGGTTGCCGAGCTTGTCCTTCAATCGCTGAAACCGGATCGCGTTGACCGAACCATCCGGCGCAAAGCGCGGCATGAAGAAACAGCTCAGGCCTTCGTCGGCCTGCGCCAGCACCAGAAACGCGTCGCACATCGGTGCCGACATGAACCATTTATGGCCGGTAATGCGATAGGCGTCGCCGTCACGTTCCGCGCGCGTCATGTTGGATCGGACGTCGGTGCCGCCCTGCTTCTCGGTCATGCCCATGCCGAGCGTCATGCCGCGTTTGGTCCACCACGGCGCAAAAGCCGGATCATACGCGCGGGTCGCAATCACCGGCATCGTCGCGGCCAGCAAATCCGGCTGCGCCGCCAATGCCGCGACCGAAGCGCGCGTCATGGTGATCGGACAGAGATGCCCGGTCTCCACTTGCGCAGCCATGTAGAACTTGGCGGCGCGTATCACTTCCGCCGCACCGCCGGCCGGCTGGCCCTGTGCGCTCCAGGTCGAATTGTGCACGCCGGCATGCGCGCTGTGGGCCATCAACTCGTGATAGGCCGGATGGAACTCGACCTCGTCGCGGCGGTTGCCTTTGGCATCGAAGGTCCGCAGCTTCGGTGTGTTCTCGTTGGCGACCCGGCCCCGTTCCGCCATCGCGGCCGAACCCCAATGCTTGCCGAACTCCGACAGCTCTTGCTCCGCCGCCGCACCGCCATTGGCGGCGACCGCAGCGGCCAGCGGCCGGTCCACCGCGAACAGATCGACGTCGCAAAACGGCGGTGACTGGTTGAAGACCTCGTGGGTTGAGAATGAAGCCTGCGTCATGGCCGGTCCTGGCGGTCGGGAATCAATTGTGCCGCGCAATCGGAAAATCATAGGCCTGCGCGCCTGCGCCCGGCAGCGAAAAGTGCCACCACTCCTTCGAATAGTTGACAAAGCCCTGCCGGGCCATCGCGGCCACCAGCACATTGCGCCAGCGCCGCTGGGCCGGCGTGATCGAACTCGCCGCGGTATGGGCCTTCAGGTCGGTGCAATCATAGCCGGTGCCCATGTCGACGCTGCCTTCCGGCGCACGCTCCTCCACCGGTGCGGTGCAGTCGGCGTAGGCCTTGTTCGGATCGAAGGCGGCGGAATTGTCGGCGCTCAGGTCGACCAGCGTCAGATCGAGCGCTCCGCCGGTGGAATGCTGGGAATGGGTGGCGATATAGCCGAGCCGGAACAGGTCGGCCTTGCGGAAGGCCGGATTAAAGCGCCGGCCGGTGGCCATCTCTCTGCCATCGCGCGACCACGCCACCATGTCGGCGACCGCGCGCTGCGGCCGGTAGCAATCGAACATTTTCAGCGACAGCTTTTGCCTGGCGAGTTCCTGCTGGATGTTTTTCAGCGCAAGGCCGACGTTCCGCTTCACCACGCATTCGCCCGCCTCATAGCCGGCCAGCGGGTGGCCGACGAAATTATTGGCGCTGGCATAGCGGATGTCCTGGATGATGGTGGGATCGATATCCCGCAGATACGCGAAGCCGCCTGGCAAGGCCTGGGCAGGCGCCGCTGCAGGGCCATATGTCAGGCCTAGCGCGGTTAACGCGATCGCTAAAATCGGCCGGCATTTCTGCATGATGTGCTCTCCGCACGCTGAACGCGGCGACATTGCGGCAACTCCCTTTACCCCGCGCGGCGACAGACCGGGGGATAACTCGCAAGCCGCCTATTCCCGCTTGCCCCCCGCGCCGTCTCTGCCTATAGCTCTCGCTTTAATGACCCCTGTATCGAAATCGACCTTCGTCCTCGGTCACCGGCATCTGCTGGGAATCGAGGGGCTTTCCGCTGCCGACATTACCGGCTTGCTCGACCTTTCCGAGGAATATGTCGAGCTCAACCGCCAGGTCGACAAAAAACGCACCTCGCTGCGCGGCCGCACCCAGGTCAATTTGTTCTTCGAGGCCTCAACCCGCACCCAATCCTCGTTCGAGCTGGCGGGAAAACGGCTCGGCGCCGACGTCATGAACATGTCGGTGTCCTCGTCCTCGATCCGCAAGGGCGAGACGCTGATGGACACCGCGGTGACCCTGAACGCCATGCACCCGGATATCCTGGTGGTGCGGCACCATGCCTCGGGTGCTGTGGAACTGCTGGCGCGCAAGGTCGACGGTTCCGTCGTCAATGCCGGCGACGGCGCCCACGAACATCCAACGCAAGCGCTGCTCGACGCGCTCACCATCCGCCGCAACAAGGGCCGGCTGGAAGGGCTCGTGATCGCGATCTGCGGCGACGTGATGCATTCGCGGGTGGCGCGTTCCAATATATTGCTGCTCAACACCATGGGCGCCCGCGTCCGTGTCGTCGCCCCCTCCACGCTGTTGCCGCGCGGCATCGAGCGGATGGGCGTCGAGGTGGCGCGCGACATGCGCGAGGGCCTCAATGGCGCCGACATCGTGATGATGCTGCGGCTGCAGCGCGAGCGCATGAACGGCTCCTTTGTGCCGTCGAGCCAGGAATACTTCCATTACTTCGGCCTCGACCAGAAGAAGCTCGCTTACGCCAAGCCCGACGCACTGGTGATGCATCCGGGTCCGATGAACCGCGGCGTGGAGATCGACTCAATCGTCGCCGACGGCGCGCAATCGCTGATCCGCGAACAGGTCGAAATGGGAGTGGCGGTGCGGATGGCGGTGCTTGAAGCACTCGCCCGCAACCTGCCGAACGCATAAAATGCTGACCGATCGCCGCCCTATCCTGCTCGCCAACGCCCGCGTCGTCGATCCTTCCCGGGATTTCGACGGCCCCGGCGACGTTCTGATCGCGGACGGCATGATCCGCGATTCAAAGCGCGGCATCGGCGCCGCCGGCGTCCCCGAAGGCACCGACATCATCAATTGCGACGGCAAGATCGTCGCCCCCGGACTGATCGACATGCGCGCCTTTGTCGGCGAGCCCGGCGCCAGCCACCGCGAGACCTTTGCCTCCGCGAGCCAGGCCGCGGCCGCCGGCGGCATCACCACCATCATCTGCCAGCCCGACACCTCGCCCGTGATCGACAATTCGGCGACGGTCGACTTCGTGCTGCGCCGGGCGCGCGACACCGCGATCGTCAACATCCACCCGATGGCGGCGCTCACAAAAGGCATGCGCGGCCAGGAGATGACCGAGATCGGGCTGTTGAAGGCCGCCGGCGCGGTCGCCTTCACCGACGGCGCCAGCAGCGTCACCAACGCGCAGGTGATGCGCCGCGCGCTGGCCTACGCCCGCGATTTCGACGCCCTGATCGTCCACCACACCGAGGACCCGGATCTGGTCGGCGAAGGCGTCATGAACGAAGGCGAATTCGCCGCGCGGCTCGGGCTGATCGGCATCCCCAACGCCGCCGAGGCGGTGATGCTGGAGCGCGACATGCGCCTCGTCGCGCTGACCGGCGGCCGCTATCACGCCGCCTCCCTGAGCTGCATCGAGTCGCTGGAAATCCTCAAGCGCGCCCGCGACGCCGGGTTATCGGTCTCGGCCTCGGTCTCGATCAATCACGTGACCCTGAACGAAAACGACATCGGCCCGTACCGCACCTTCCTGAAATTGTCGCCGCCGCTGCGCACCGAGGAGGACCGGCTGGCGCTGGTTTCGGCCGTTGCCTCCGGCCTGATCGACGTCGTGATGTCCGATCACAATCCGCAGGACGTCGAGGTGAAGCGGCTGCCATTCGCGGAAGCAGCCTCCGGCGCGGTCGGCCTGCAGACCATGCTGCCGGCCGCCTTGCGGCTGATTCACAATGGCGAGATGGATTTTCGCACCCTGATCCGGGCGATGTCGACGCGGCCGGCGGAACTGATGGGACTGCCCGGCGGTAGCTTGCGCGCCGGCTCGCCCGCTGACGTGATCGTGATCGACGCCGATATCCCCTGGGTGCTCGATCCCGCCGACCTCAAATCGCAGTGCAAGAATACGCCATTCGACGAAGCCCGCTTCTCGGGCCGCGTGGTGCGTACTATTGTCGGCGGACGGACGGTCTATGAGCATGTTTAGCAGAGCGTTTTCGAGCGAAGTGGGAACCGGTTCGCGTCAAGAAAACGCGTCAAAAAGAGACTCTTATGCGCGGGAAATTCGCCGGGGCAGCAGGAGCAACCGCGATGTCGGGTGACGCCTTCCTCGTCGTCGGGTTCCTGCTCGGCTATTTGCTCGGCTCGATTCCGTTCGGCCTTGTGCTGACCAAATTGGCCGGCACGCAGGATCTGCGCTCGATCGGCTCCGGCAATATCGGCGCTACCAATGTGCTGCGCACCGGCCGCAAGGGCCTGGCTGCGGCAACGCTGATCTGCGATGCGCTGAAGGGCACGCTGGCGGTGGTCATATCAGGCTATTACGGCGGGCCGAACGCGGCGATGCTGGCCGCACTTGGCGCCTTTCTCGGCCATCTGTTTCCGGTCTGGCTCAAATTTCGCGGCGGCAAAGGCGTCGCCGTCTATATCGGCGTGCTGATCGGCCTGTTCTGGCCGGCCGCGCTGATCTTCTGCGCGATGTGGCTCGCAACCGCCTTCACGACGCGCTACTCGTCACTCTCCGCCTTGGTCGCAGCCTTCATCACGCCGTTATTCCTGTGGTGGTTTGGCCAACCAGCGCTGGCGTCGCTGTCCGCCGTGCTGACCATGCTGCTGTTCTACATGCACCGCGAAAACATCAAGCGCTTGCAGGCCGGCACCGAGGGCAAAATCGGGGCGAAGTGACGAACATCGTCATTCCGGGGCGATGCGAAGCATCGAACTAGGTGCGCAATTGCGCACCTGAGAATCTCGAGATTCCGGGTCTGGTCCTTCGGACCATCCCGCAATGACGGCCTTATCTTCCCGCTAGCGCCGCTTCCACGAACCGCGCCGCCGCCAGCGCCTGAGCGTCGGCGCCAAACCGCGCGATTACCTGTACCCCGACCGGCAATCTACCGTCGGCGACATAAGCCGGAACATTCACGCAGGGCACGCCCATCAGCGTCCAGAGCCGGTTGAGCCGGGCATCGCCGGTCGACGCCAGCCCCTTCGGGGCGGCGCCGGGAGCCGAGAACGTCAGCAACACGTCGACGTCCTCAAACACCTTGCCCAGTGCGTGTCGCGCCCGGCTCGCAATTTTGATCGCCTCGTCATAGGCGGCGGGTGGCGTCCCCTTGCTCTCGTCGAGCCGCCCGCGCAGCAGCGGCGCCATCGCGGCGTAATTTTCGCGGTATTCCCAGGCCAGCGCCTGATGCGCTTCGAATTCCTGCACGATGGGCTGCGCGCGCCAGGCCTCGGCGACGATCTCGGGTAATGCCAGCGCACGCACCGAGGCGCCGGCGCGCTCGGCCGCCGCCACCGCAATCCGCAGCGCCTCTGCGCTTGCTGCTTCCGGCGCGCCGGCAAAATCCTGCGTCACCACGCCGATGCGCGGTGTTGTTACCGCCGAACCCGGCAGCAATTCGGGCCGGCCGGTCATCGCCGCCAGCCCGCGTGCCACGTCCTCGACGCCGGCGGCGAACAGCCCGACGGTATCGAGTGTCCACGAATAGCATTTGACGCCGACCGTCGGCAGCAGCCGGTAGGACGGCTTGATCGCGGCGACGCCGCAGAACGACGCCGGCCGGATCACCGAACCGCCGGTCTGCGTTCCCAGCGCCAGCGGGATCATCCCGGCCCCGACCGCCGCCGCCGAACCCGACGACGATCCGCCCGGCGTATGGCCGTGATTGTGCGGATTGAGCGTCGCGGTCGGATCGGACGAAGCGAACGCCGTCGTCGTGGTCTTGCCGATAATCGTCGCGCCCGCCTGCTTCAGGGCAGCGACCACAGCCGCATCCCCGCGCGACCGAAAACCCCTGTAGATTGGCGAACCCATCTCGGTCGGAAAATCCGCCGTATCCATGATGTCCTTGATGCCGACGGCGATGCCGCGCAGTGGGCCGGCCTTGGCGGCACGCGCCTTGTCGTCACGGCAGACAAAGGCGCCGATGGTTTTCTCGTGCGCGGCGATCGCTTCGAGCGACCGGCCGATCGCCGCATCCGCGGAGAGATTGCCGGCATCGATGCGGCGCTGGAGTTCGGCGAGCGAGATCATGGGCATGGTTTCCTGCGGCATGAGACAGCTTTTAGGGAGCGTGCCGGGATCGAGCAAGCCATGACGGCGCGGGGCTGCCGCGCCCTCAAACGAGTTGATTGCAATCTCCGGTTGGGCAAAGCTGGGCCGGCATGCACGACCGTCCCCCCAGCACCACCCGCCTCACCGACGCCGAGCGGCTCGACCGCCTGCGCCTGATCCGGTCCGACAATGTCGGCCCGCGCACCTTCCGCTCCCTGCTCCAGCATTTCGGCGATGCGCGCACGGCGCTGGAGCGGCTGCCCGATCTGGCGCGACGCGGCGGCGCGGCGCGGCCGGGCCGGATCTGCAGCGAGGACAGCGCGCGCGCCGAACTCGATGCCGCCGGCAAGATCGGCGTCAGCCTGGTCGTGCCCGATGAAGCCGGTTATCCGCCGCGCCTCGCCACGCTCGACGACGCGCCGCCGCTGCTCGGCATCCGCAGCGCGCCCGACCTGCTGATGCGGCCGATGATCGCGATCGTCGGCTCCCGCAATGCTTCCGGCGCCGGGCTGAAATTCGCAGCTACGATCGCGCGCGATCTCGGCGATGCCGGTTTTGTCGTCATCTCCGGCCTCGCCCGCGGCATCGATCAGGCCGCGCATCGCGCCAGCATGGCAAGCGGTACCGTCGCGGTGCTGGCCGGCGGCCATGACAGGATCTATCCGCCCGAGCATGAGGACCTGCTGGCGGCGCTGCTGGAGGCTGGCGGCGCGATTTCCGAAATGCCGCTCGGCCATGTGCCGCGGGCGCGCGATTTTCCCGGCGCAACCGGCTGATCTCGGGCGCCGCGCTCGGCGTCGTCGTGGTGGAAGCCGCGCACCGTTCGGGATCGCTGATCACCGCAAGGATCGCTGCCGAACAGGGCCGCGAAGTGTTCGCGGTGCCGGGCTCGCCGCTCGATCCGCGCGCCGCCGGCACCAACGATTTGATCAAGCAGGGCGCGACGCTGGTCACCGAAGCCAGTGACGTCATCAACGCGGTCGAGCCGATCATGGAGCGGCCGATCATGCTCCGCGCACGCGAGGACGACGGCGAGCCGCTGGATTTCGAAGCCGATAGCAGCGACCGCGCGCGCATCGTCAATTTGCTCGGGCCAAGCCCGGTCAGCCTCGACGATCTGATCCGGATGTCCGGCGCCTCGCCCGCCATCGTGCGCGCGGTGCTGCTCGAACTCGAACTCGCCGGACGGCTGGAGCGCCACGGCGGCGGGCTGGTGTCGCTGATTTAGGTCGTCAACGATCTTCGTTGCGCCCGTCGAATCGCGCGCGGGCGCTTTCGATCTCGGTCCGGTGCTCGAAGGCCGACTTGCCCAGCGCTTCCACCGGCTTCGACAGGCCGCGCCCGAGATCGGTGAGCTCATAATCGACGCGCGGCGGAATGGTCGGGAATACGGTTCGCGTCACCAGGCCATCGCGTTCGAGCCCGCGCAGGGTCAGCGTCAGCATGCGCTGCGAGATGCCGTCGATCGTGCGCTTGATCTCGTTGAAGCGGCGCGGACCCTCGCCTAGCAGCATGATGACGAACACGCTCCATTTGTCGCCGACCCGCGCCAGGATCGAGGCCACGCCCCGGCAGTCGCTGTCCAGATGATGCGGCTGGGGCGGCAGGACTGGGGCTCTAGAGACAGGCACTTTTTTGTGCTCGGGTTTCAACGATGTGCTCGGGTTTCAAAAATGTGCGTTCTTGCGGGGTTTGCGGACAGGCACTCATATAGTCTCAGTTACAAACTTATACCAAGGGTGACCCTCCTATGAAACTCCTCCATCTCGATTCCAGCGTCCTCGGCCCCCACTCCGTCAGCCGTCAGGTCTCCGCCGCCATCGTCGACCGGCTGCGCAAGGCCACCCCCGGCCTCAAAATCACCTATCGCGATCTGACCCTGACCCCGCTGGCGCATCTGAGCGGCTCCCACCTCGCCGCCGGCCAGGGCGCCCCGGCAGAGGCCTCGCTGCGCGAGGACATCGCCGCCGGTCAGGCGGTGCTGTCCGAGTTTTTGGCCGCCGACATCGTCGTGCTCGGCGCGCCCATGTATAATTTTACCATTCCGAGCCAGCTCAAGGCCTGGATCGACCGCATCCTGGTCGCGGGCAAGACGTTCAAATATAGCGCCCAAGGCGCCGAAGGGCTGGCCGGCAACAAGCGCGTCATCATCGCGATCTCGCGCGGCGGCTTCTACGGCGCCGGCACGCCGGCCGCCGCCCGCGAACATCTGGAAACCTATTTGCGCTCGGTGTTCGGCTTTATCGGCGTGAAAGACCTTGAATTCATTTCCGCCGACGGAACCCAGGTCGGGCCCGAGCATCGCGAGAAGGCGGTCGCAGGCGCGCTGCACGCCGCAAGCAATCTCGACGCAGCATAGAAAAAAAAGTGAACACCGCCCGCCGCTGCTGTCAGCAGCGGCGGGCGGGTGTCGTGTGATGAAAGGGTCTGCCAAACAGCTGGCGCCGTTTACCCCCGATAGATCGGCGCGCCCGCAGGCGACGCCGTCGAGCCGCCATCGACGAACAATTCCTGGCCCTGCACGTGCGCGGCATCGTCTGAGGCGAGGAACAACACCGTCTTCGAGATGTGGTCGGGCTCGCCGATGTGTCCGAGCGGCGTCGTCGCGCCGATGCGCTTTTCGAACGCCTTCTCCGCTTCCGGCGTGGCGATCGCCGCTCCCCAGATCGGCGTACGGATCGCGCCGGGCGCGACCACGTTGACGCGGATGCCGCGCGGCGACAATTCGGATGCCATGGTCCGCGCCATCGCGCGCACGCCGGCCTTGCTCGCCGCATAGGCGGAATAACCGGGATTGCCGAGCACCGAGATGACCGAGCCGTTCAGGATGATGGAGGCGCCGTCATTCAGATGCGGGACTACCGCTTGCACGGTGAAGAATACCCCGGTCAGGTTCGTCCTGATTACCGATTCGAACGCCGCAAGAGTGGTTCCGCCGACAGGCGTCTGGCCGGGAATACCGGCGTTTGCGAACACGATATCGAATTTGCCGAATTTTGCCGCCCCCTGCTCGACCGCGGCTTCGACCGCCGCGATGTCGGTGGCATCGGCGACGAACGCCAGCGCATTCGGCCCGAGTTCCCTGGCTGCTGCGTCCAGGGTCTCCTTGTTGCGCCCGGTGATGACGACTTTCGCCCCCTCGGCCACGAACAGTTTTGCGGTCGCCAGCCCGATGCCGCTGTTGCCGCCGGTAATCAACGCCGTCTTGTTCGCAAGTCTCACGGTAGCCTCCGTCCATTTTGGTTGCATTATTAAACTATTTTGCCTAACTAGGGCATCTGGTTTTATAATGCAACTACACAAGCCCGTGATGTGATCACGGCCACGGAGACCGCCACCATGAAGCGAACGAGTTTCGAAGGCGACCAGTGCCCGATCGCGCGATCGCTCGACGTGATCGGCGACTGGTGGTCGCTTCTGATCATCCGCGACGCGTCGTTGGGGCACCGCCGTTTCGGCGAGTTCCAGAAAAGTCTCGGACTGGCGAAAAACATCCTCACCGTACGGCTGCGCGCGCTGGTGGATCAGGGCATCCTGAAAACCGCGCCTGCCTCCGACGGCAGCGCCTATCAGGAATATGTCCTGACGCCGAAGGGCCGCGGCGTCTTTCCGATCCTGGTCGCGCTGCGGCAGTGGAGCGAAGAGTTCGATGCGAGGCCGGAGGAAATCGGAACCATTATGGTGGACCGCGACAAGGGAAAGCCGGTGCGCAAGCTCGCGCTCTATTCGCAGGACGGACGCCTGCTCACCGCCGCCGACACCGTGCTGAAGCCGCGTCCGCCTGCCAAGCGCGCGCGAAGCATTGCTGGCTAGCGGGCCGCTCGCCTGATTTGCCCGACGGGCAAATCACTTGCCGATTGTCGAAATCGCTTGTCCAGCCCCTCCCGTAAAAATATTTCGCTTCACCCCGACGGGCAAATCAAGGGCATAACTCCGCCCGTCTCACCCAAACGAGGGGCGGGTCGCGATCGTCACGAACGCGCGGTGGGATGCGGTGGACGCGGATGTGCCATTGACGAACGGCACTGAGGCGGACGGCGAAGTCGTGTGGTCCTGGCGCCCCGATGCTGGCGTCAAGTTTTTGAGAAGCAAGCTTCTCAGGGATGACGGTGGCAAGAAAGCCGGTCACCGGGGAGAGCGCGCTATAAGCCGTAAAACCATTGCGCGGGGAAGGCCGGAGTGTTTCCGCTGAACCTGTATGCTCGTGTGCGCATTTCTTTGTGCAACCTTGCACACGAGACCGCGGGTGCAGCGCGCACCCGGTCTTCCCTGCGCCCTCTACGCTTTACGAGGGTGGAAAACGACGCAAAGCTCGGGCGGATCGCGCCGCGAGAACGCGGATTTGTGGCCCTTAGTTATTTTCAAATGGAGTTGGAGTTTTGTCAGCCGTCGTCATTGCGAGGAACGAAGCGACGAAGCAATCCATTCTTTCTTCGTGCGGTGAGATGGATTGCTTCGCTTCGCTCGCAATGACGGGACGCCGGCGCCCGTCCCCTCCTCACGACAGCTTGCGCCTGCTGCGCAGCCGCAGGCGCTCTTCCGCTTCGAGTTGGACCATGGCAAGCAGATACCCGAGGATCTCGAGCTTGTGGCGCTTGGCCAGTTTGACCAGATCGGCGACGGTCTCGGTGATAAAGGCCACGGCCTCATCCGGGCCGCCCTCCCCATCGGGCTCCTCTGCGCGCGATCGGCGATCCCTGCCCGAAGCGCTGCGCTTCCGGCCGCCCCCAGCCTTGCTCAAAAAAATTACATCCAATGCCGCACAATATGACCAAAAATAACCACTTTATGGCCGCAACTCTAGGGCGCATTTCGCAACTCCTTAGATATAAAGTCGTATTCCATGGGCGCCCCATCAATATCTGTCGATTTGACAGGGGCCGCCTCACCACCCATGTTCGGTCCGAAACGGCGGTCGCGAGTCTCGCGGAACCAGCCTTAATCTTTTCCCATAAGCCATTGGAATGACATGAATATCGTCATCGTGGAGTCGCCGGCGAAAGCCAAGACCATCAATAAGTATTTGGGCTCTTCCTACGAGGTTCTGGCCTCGTTCGGGCATGTCCGCGATCTCCCGGCCAAGAACGGATCGGTCGATCCGGACGCCAATTTTCAGATGATCTGGGAGATCGACCCCAAGGCGGCCGGCCGGCTCAACGACATCGCCAAGGCGCTGAAGGGCGCCGACCGCCTGATTCTCGCAACCGACCCCGATCGGGAGGGTGAGGCGATCTCCTGGCACGTGCTGGAAGTGCTGAAGGAAAAGCGCGCGATCAAGGACCACAAGATCGAGCGCGTGGTGTTCAACGCCATCACCAAGCAGGCGGTGACGGACGCGATGAAAGCGCCGCGCCAGATCGATGGCGCGCTGGTCGACGCCTATATGGCGCGCCGCGCGCTGGACTATCTGGTCGGCTTCACGCTCTCGCCGGTGCTGTGGCGCAAGCTGCCGGGCGCGCGCTCGGCCGGCCGCGTGCAGTCGGTCGCGCTGCGGCTGGTCTGCGACCGCGAACTCGAAATCGAGAAATTCGTCGCCCGCGAATACTGGTCGCTGGTGGCAACGCTAACGACGCCGCGCGGCGACGCCTTCGAGGCCCGCCTGGTCGGCGCCGACGGCAAGAAGATCCAGCGGCTCGACATCGGCACCGGCGCGGAAGCCGAAGAGCTCAAGAAAGCGATCGAAGCCGCCAACTTCACGGTCTCGACCGTCGAAGCCAAACCCGCGCGGAGAAATCCGCAGGCGCCCTTCACCACCTCGACACTGCAGCAGGAAGCCAGCCGCAAGCTCGGCTTTGCCCCGGCGCATACGATGCGGATCGCGCAGCGGCTCTATGAAGGCATCGATATCGGCGGCGAGACCACCGGTCTCATCACCTATATGCGAACCGACGGCGTGCAGATCGACGGCTCGGCGATCACGCAGGCCCGCAAGGTGATCGGCGAGGATTACGGCAACGCCTATGTGCCGGACGCGCCGCGCCAGTATGTGAGCAAGGCCAAGAACGCCCAGGAAGCGCATGAAGCGATCCGCCCGACCGACCTGTCGCGCCGTCCTGCCGAAATGCGCCGCCGCCTCGATCACGATCAGGCCCGGCTGTATGAGCTGATCTGGATCCGCACCATCGCCAGCCAAATGGAATCGGCGGAACTGGAACGCACCACCGTCGACATCGCCGCCAAAGCCGGCTCCCGCGTGCTCGACCTGCGCGCCAGTGGCCAGGTCATCAAATTCGACGGCTTTCTGGCGCTCTATCAGGAAGGCCGCGACGACGACGGCGACGATGAAGATAGCCGCCGCCTCCCCTCCATGAGCGAGGGCGAAGCGTTGAAACGGCAGAACCTCGCCGTCACGCAACACTTCACCGAACCGCCGCCGCGCTTCTCCGAAGCGTCGCTGGTCAAGCGCATGGAAGAGCTCGGCATCGGCCGTCCCTCGACCTACGCCTCGATCCTGCAGGTGCTGAAGGACCGCGGCTACGTCAAGCTGGAGAAGAAACGGCTGCATGGCGAGGACAAGGGCCGCGTCGTGGTCGCGTTCCTGGAGAATTTTTTCGCACGCTATGTCGAGTACGATTTCACCGCCGATCTGGAAGAGCAGCTCGACCGCATCTCCAACAACGAGATTTCCTGGCAGCAGGTTCTGAAGAATTTCTGGACCGGCTTTATCGGCGCGGTCAATGACATCAAGGATCTCCGCGTTTCGGAAGTGCTCGATGCGCTCGACGACATGCTGGGACCGCACATCTATCCGCCGCGCGCGGATGGCGGCGATGTCAGGCAGTGCCCGACCTGCGGCACCGGCAAGCTCAATCTGAAAGCCGGCAAGTTCGGCGCCTTCGTCGGTTGCTCGAATTATCCGGAATGCCGTTACACCCGCCCGCTCGCCGCCGACGGCGAAGCCAGCGCCGACCGTATCCTGGGCAAGGATCCCGCGGCCGATCTGGACGTGACGGTGAAGGCCGGACGCTTCGGCCCCTACATCCAGCTCGGCGAGCAGAAGGATTATGCCGAGGGCGAGAAGCCGCGACGCGCCGGAATCCCGAAGAACATGTCGCCCGGCGATATGGAACTGGAGCTGGCGCTCAAACTGCTGTCGCTGCCGCGCGAAATCGGAAAACACCCGGAGACCGGTGAGCCGATCACCGCCGGCATCGGCCGTTTCGGTCCGTTCGTGCGCCATGAGAAGACCTATGCCAGCCTCGAGGCCGGCGATGAGGTGTTCGACGTCGGCCTCAACCGCGCGGTGACGCTGATCGCCGAAAAGATCGCAAAGGGCCCGAGCGGCCGGCGCTTCGGCGCCGATCCCGGCAAGCCCCTGGGCGAGCATCCGAGCCTTGGCGGCGTCGCGGTCAAGAACGGCCGGTACGGCGCCTATGTCACGGCCGGCGGCGTCAACGCCACGATCCCGAGCGACAAGACGCTGGAGACCATCACGCTCGAGGAAGCCATCGCCCTGATCGATGAACGCGCGGCCAAGGGCGGCGGCAAGCCGAAGCGCGGGGCGAAGAAAGCAGCACCAAAGAAAGCCACGGCCAAGACCGCTGCCGATCCCGACGCGCCAAAAGCCGCCAAGAAGGCGGCGGTGAAGAAGGCCGCTGCAAAGCCGAAATCCGAAGCCGTGAGCAAGGCCCGGGCGCCGGTCGCGTCCGCGGCCAAGACGTCGGCGGCGAAACCACCACCCGCATCAAAAACGCCTGCGAAGAAAAGCGCGGGCAAGGCCCGGGGATAAGTGAAGAGCAAACCCGACAATGGCTTTCCGGCCCGGGACGCCATCGTCGCCTTCATCCGTTCGAATCCAGGCAAGGTCGGCACCCGCGAGATCGCGCGCGAGTTCGGCCTGAAGAACGCCGACCGCGTCGAGCTGAAACGCATCCTGCGTGAACTGGCCGACGACGGCACCGTCGCCAAACGCGGCCGGAAAATCCAGGAGCCGGCGGCGCTGCCGCCGACCGTAATGGCCGACATCACCGGCCGCGACACCGACGGCGAACTGCTCGCCACCCCCACCGAATGGGATGAAGAGGAAGACGGCGCCGCGCCGAAAATCCGCATCGATGTGCCGCGCCGCCCGCAACCGGGCACCGCGGCGGGTGTCGGCGACCGCGCGCTGCTGCGGGTCGAGAAGACCGATGACAGCGAAGGCACGCCCTATCGCGGCCGTGTCATCAAGGTCATCGATCACGCCAGGACCCGGCTGCTTGGAATTTTCCGCAAGCTGCCCAATGGCGGCGGCCGGCTCGTTCCCATCGACAAGAAACAGGTCGGGCGCGAATTGAACATCGCGAGCGCCGACAGCGGCGGCGCCGAGGATGGCGATCTCGTCAGCGTCGATCTCGTGCGCACGCGCGGTTACGGCCTAGCCTCCGGCAAGGTGAAGGAACGGCTTGGGTCGCTGGCGACGGAAAAAGCGGTCAGCCTGATCGCGATCCACGCCCACGAAATTCCGCAAGCCTTCTCGCCGTCCGCCTTGCGCGAAACCGAGGAGGCAAAGCCGGCGACGCTGAAAAGCCGCGAGGACTGGCGCGAGCTGCCGCTCGTCACCATCGATCCGCCCGACGCCAAGGATCACGACGACGCGGTTCATGCCGAGCCCGATCCCGATCCGAACAACAAGGGCGGCTATATCGTCCATGTCGCGATCGCCGACGTCGCCTTCTATGTCCGGCCGGGCTCGGCGCTGGATCGCGACGCGCTGTTGCGCGGCAATTCGGTATATTTCCCGGATCGCGTAGTGCCGATGCTGCCCGAGCGCATCTCCAACGATCTCTGTTCGCTGGTGCCGGGCGAGCCGCGCGGCGCGCTCGCGGTGCGCATGGTGATCGGGAGCGACGGCCGCAAGCGCTCGCACAGCTTTCATCGGGTGCTGATGCGCTCCGCCGCCAAGCTGAATTACGCGCAGGCGCAAGCCGCGATCGACGGTCGCCCCGACGATACCACGGGGCCCCTGCTCGAGCCGATCCTCAAACCGCTCTACACGGCTTATGCGCTGGTGAAACTCGCGCGCGATGAGCGCGACCCGCTCGATCTGGATCTGCCCGAGCGCAAGATCCTGCTGAAACCCGACGGCACCGTGGATCGCGTCATCGTGCCCGAGCGCCTCGACGCGCACCGGCTGATCGAAGAGTTCATGATTCTCGCAAACGTCGCCGCGGCCGAGATGCTGGAAAAGAAGGCGCTGCCGCTGATCTACCGGGTGCACGACGAACCGACCCAGGAGAAGGTTCATAATTTGCAGGAATTCCTGAAGACGCTCGATCTGCCGTTCGCCAAGACCGGCGCATTGCGCCCCGCTCTGTTCAATCGCGTGCTTAGCCAGGTGAAGGGTCACGATTCCGAGCCGCTGGTGAACGAGGTAGTGCTGCGCTCGCAGGCCCAGGCGGAATATTCGTCGGAAAATTACGGCCATTTCGGCCTCAACCTTCGACGCTACGCGCATTTCACCTCGCCGATCAGGCGATACGCGGATCTGATCGTGCATCGCGCGCTGATCCGCGCGCTCGGCCTCGGCGAAGGCGCGCTGCCGGAAACCGAGACGCTGGAAACGCTGAGCGAGGTCGCGGCACAAATTTCCGTTACCGAACGCCGCGCCATGAAGGCCGAGCGTGAAACCGCCGACCGGCTGATCGCGCATTTCCTCGCCGACCGCATCGGCGCCACGTTCCAGGGCCGCATCTCCGGCGTCACCCGCGCCGGACTGTTCGTCAAACTCTCAGATACCGGCGCCGACGGGCTGATCCCGATCCGGACGCTGGGCACGGAATATTTCAATTACGACGAGACCCGCCACGCGCTGGTCGGAACACGCAGCGGTGCCATGCACCGATTGGGGGACGTTGTCGACGTGCGTCTGGTAGAAGCAGCTCCGGTAGCTGGCGCGCTCCGGTTCGAGCTACTATCTGAAGCCCAGGTCATTCCGCGCGGCAGAAAACGCGACGGCGGGCGCGACGGTTCGCAGGCGCCGGCAAAATCGTCGAAGCCGCATCCGGGCCGCAGCCCGCGCAAGAAGGATCGCAAGCCGGGCAAACCAAAACCCGGCAAACCGAAGAGAGGCAAGTCATGGCAACGGTGAGCCCTTCGACGACAGTCTGGACCCGGGATTCCGCGCACGCCGAAAAGCGCAACGTCTGGACCGCAATGAAGCGCGGCTTTCGCAGCCGCTGTCCCCGCTGCGGAGAAGGCAAGCTGTTTCGCGCCTTCCTGAAGGTCGATGACCATTGTTCGGTCTGCGGTCTCGACTACACGCCGCACCGCGCCGACGACCTGCCCGCCTATCTCGTGATCGTCATCGTCGGCCATATCGTGGTGCCCACGGTGCTGTGGATCGAAACCGATTATTCGCCACCGGTCTGGCTGCAACTGGCGATCTATCTGCCGTTCACCCTCTTTGCCTCGCTCGCGCTGCTGCAACCTGTGAAAGGTGCCGTGGTCGGCTTCCAATGGGCACTGCGCATGCACGGCTTTGACGACAATGCTCCTGCCGACATTCCGCCCGTCTAGGCGTATTTTGTTTTGACGAAAAAAGAAAAACCGATGGGGATGGGATGACCGAAGCTGCGACTGCCGAAAAGCAAGAAAAGGAAGCCGATCACCATCCCTATTTCCGGCCCAAGGACGCGGCGACACTGATCCTGATCGATCGCTCCGGTGACAAGCCGAAAGTACTGGTCGGCAAGCGCCACGACAACGTGGTGTTCATGCCCGGCAAATATGTTTTTCCCGGCGGCCGTGTCGACAAGTCGGACAATCGTGTCCCGGTTGCCGCGCCGATCACCAGGGAGCTCGAAGCCAACCTGCTCAAGGGCAGCCCGAAGATCGGGCCGTCGCGCGCACGCGCGCTCGCGGTCGCCGCGATCCGCGAAGCCTGCGAGGAGACCGGCCTCTGCCTCGGCCGCAAGGTCGAACAGCCTTCCACGCTCGACGGCCCCTGGAAGCCATTCACCGATGCCGGCCTGCTGCCCGATCCGTCCAGCCTGTTCCTGATCGCGCGTGCGATCACCCCGCCCGGCCGCGTCCGGCGTTTTGATACGCGCTTCTTCACCGCGGATGCATCGAGCATCGCCCACCGTGTCGAGGGCGTGATCCATGCCGACGCCGAACTGGTGGAGCTGGTCTGGGTCGAGATCGGCTCAAAGCCGCTGGCGGATGCGCATGCCATGACCAAGAACGTGCTCGCCGAACTCGACCGCCGGCTTGCCACCGGCCCGCTGCGCCACGACGCGCCGGTGCCGTTCTTCCATTTCTACGGCGGCAAGATGCAGAAGGACGTATTGGGGGCGTAAGCGCCTCACACCAAATCCTCCGTCATTGCGAGGAGCGAAGCGACGAAGCAATCCATTCTTTCTTTCCGCCGACCCATGGATTGCTTCGCTTACGCTCGCAATGACGTGGAAACATCCTCCGAACGTTATTCAATTCGCAAGATTCTTCTCAGCCTGACCTGATGGCGCAGGCCTGATCGCATCCCTATCTCTTCCCCAACAACAACTGCGACGGAATGGGGCAATGGCGAAACGGCAACTCAAGCTCGGCGCGTTCATGCGGCCGGTCTCTATTCACACCGGCGCGTGGCGCTATCCCGGAGCCTGGCCGGACGCCAATTTCAATTTCCCGCATATCAAAAAGCTGATCCAGAAGCTGGAAGCCGGCAAATTTGATGCCTTCTTCATGGCCGACCACCTGGCCGTGCTCAACATGCCGGTCAATGCGCTCAAGCGCAGCCACACCGTCACCTCGTTCGAGCCGTTCACGCTGCTGTCGGCGCTGGCCGGCGCCACCGAACATATCGGCCTGATCGCGACGGGCTCGACTACCTTCGACGAGCCCTACCACGTCGCGCGGCGCTTCGCCTCGCTCGACCACATCTCTGGCGGGCGCGCGGGGTGGAATATCGTCACCACGTCAAATCCGGACGCCGCGCTCAATTTCGGGCTCGACGATCACATGGAGCACGCCGAGCGCTACAAGCGGGCGCGTGAATTCTACGACGTGGTCACCGGTCTGTGGGACTCCTTTGCCGACGACGCTTTTGTGCGCGACGTCGACGCGGGACTGTATTTCGATCCCGCCAAGATGCACGTGCTCAATCACAAGGGAAAATATCTCTCGGTGCGCGGTCCCCTCAACATCGCCCGCCCCGTGCAGGGCTGGCCGCTGATCGTGCAGGCCGGCGCCTCCGACGACGGCAGGCAGCTCGCGGCCGAAACCGCGGAAGCCGTCTTCACCGGCGGCGGCAGCCTTCCCGACGGGCAAAAACTCTATGCCGACATCAAGGGCCGGATGGAGAAAGTCGTCCGCAACCCCGAGCATTTGAAGATCCTGCCCGGCGCGTTCGTGGTGGTCGGCGACAGCGCCGACGAGGCAAAGGAGAAACGCGCCAAGCTAGACAGCATGGTGCATTACGACTCGGCCATCGCCTCGCTGTCGGTGATCCTGGGCACCGATGCTTCGGGCTTCGATCCCGACGGCCAATTGCCGCCGATCCCGGAAACCAACGCTTCCAAGAGCGGCCGCCAGCGCATGGTCGACCTCGCCGCCCGCGACAAGCTCACGGTGCGGCAACTCGCGCAGCGCGTCGGCGGCTATGGCGGCTTGTCGTTCGTCGGTACGCCGGTGACGATCGCCGACCAGATGGAGGAATGGCTGACCACCAACGGCTGCGACGGTTTCAACATCATGTTCCCGTATCTGCCCGCCGGCCTCGACGATTTCGTCGACAAGGTGGTGCCGGAACTGCAGAAACGCGGGATTTTCCGCAAGGAATACGAGGGCCGCACGTTGCGGGAGAATCTGGGCCTGCCGCGGCCGAAAAACCGGTTCTTTGAGGCCTAATTCGCGGAAATCATGCCAGTTTTTGCCTCCAAAACCTTGACTTTGGGCGGATCGAGGCTAGGTTGCGCGGCAAATGCGGGCCGATTTGGCCGGCTCCTGATATCCCTAAATACCCCTGCACATCGAGGTTCTGAACATGGCCAAAGCGGTCACCATCAAGGTCAAGCTCGTTTCGACGGCGGACACCGGCTTCTATTACGTCGCCAAGAAGAATTCGCGCACCATGACCGACAAGCTGGTCAAGAAGAAGTACGACCCGGTCGCGCGCAAGCACGTCGAGTTCAAGGAATCGAAGATCAAGTAAGCGTAGCCACGCTGAGTCGATTTGAACGGGGCCTCGCGGCCCCGTTTTTGATTCCGCCGTTTTTGATTCCGCCGTTTTTGATTCTAGGCTGCCTTGAGCAATGGCGGCTCGCTCGGCCGGATCAGCGCGAACGCCACCTGAATGATGCCGCCCGCGAGCCCCAGCGCGACGCCGATCCGCCAGGCCATCGTGTAGGAGCCGAGCGCGTCGTACAGCACCCCGCCGCCGAAGGCGCCGAGGAAGCTGCCGAGCTGATGGCTCATGAAGGCGAGACCCTGGATCATCGCCTGCCATTTCAGCCCGAACATTTCGGCAACCGCACCCGCCACCAGCGGCCCGACGCCCATCCACAGAAAACCCATGATGGCGCCGAACAGCAGCGTGGTCGCCGGCGTCGGCGGCAGCATGAAGTACCAGGCGAGCGCGATCGACCGGAATATGTAGATGCCGCCGAGCAGCGCCAGCTTGTTCCCGCGTCCGCCGGCCCAGCCGAAGAACAGGCTGCCGAGTACGTTGAAGCCGCCGATCATGCCGAGCGTCTGCGCGCTCAGCATCGGATCGAGCCCGCAGATCGCCAGATAAGACGGCAGATGCGTGGTGAGGAACACGAGCTGCATGCCGCAGACGAAATAGGCGCAGGTCATCACCACGAACGAGGCGTTGCCGAACGCGACCTTGACCGCGACGCCGGCCGAGGTGTTGCCGATGTCGTCCGACGACAGCTTTGGCAACGGGACCTTGTCGACGCCACCGGCGAACCAGGCCGCCGGAATCAGCGCCAGCGACAGGATCACGAAACCGGCGAGCCCGACCCGCCAGCCGTAGCCTTCATTGAGGATCTGCCCGAGCGGCGCCGACAACAAGGCGCCGAGCGATCCGGCGCCCGAAACCATGCCCAGCACTGTGCTGCGCACGCTGGTGGGCACCGCGCGCGCGGCCACCGACATCGCGATCGCCGCCGCGGTGCAGGCCAGCGACATCCCGATCAGCACGCCGCCGCCGATCATGACCGCGAGAAAACCGTGCGCGCTCGCCATCAGCGCAAGGCCCGCGATATAAAACATCGCGCCGATCACCATGATGGCGCGAAAGCCGTAACGCACGGTCAGCGCACCGGCGAGCGGCTGCAGGAATCCCCAGGCCAGGTTCTGCACGGCAATCGCGAGCGTGAAGTCGGAAACGGAGATGCCGATGTCGTGCGTCAGCGGCTGCATGAAGATGCCGAGCGACTGCCGCAGGCCCATGCTCAGCGTCAGCATCAGCGACGCGCCGATCAGGATGGGAAGCGTGGGACGCAGGAGTTGCAGCAGGGGCATTGTTCTTGTTCTCCCTCTCGGCCGCGAATCGAAAGCCGCGTCCTGCCATTGGCGTCAGATTTAGGTACACAGACCTGTGTAATTAGTCTAGAAGGTGATGCTGCTGTCAAGGCAAAAGGACTTACGCGCCCGCATGGCACCCCTGCCCGCCAAACCGCCCATGAAAGAGCGGATCCTCGAAACCGCCGATCGCCTGTTTTATCTGCAGGGCATCCGCGCCATCGGCGTCGACACCATCGCGGCCGAAATCGGCATCAGCAAGCGCACGCTGTACAATCATTTCCCGTCCAAGGATGCGCTGATATCAGCCTATCTGGCCCGCCGCTTCGTGCAGCCACAGCCCTCCGACAAACCGCCGGCCGAACAGATTCTCGGCACATTCGACCGGCTGGAGCGAGGCTTCGCCAGCAAAGGTTTTCGCGGCTGCCCCTTCGTCAACGCGGTCGCCGAACTCGGCGCCGAGGATAAATCGGTGCGAAAGATCGCGGTCGCGTTCAAGGAAAGTCGCCGTCTCTGGTTTCGCGATTTGCTGCTTCAGCTCGGCGTCACCGATGCGGAAGGCCTTGCGACGCAACTGACATTGCTGGTCGACGGCTCGATCGCGCAGGACCTGGTGCGCAACGATCCGTCGATGGCGCGCGCGGCGAAGGAAGCCGCACGGGTGCTGCTTGGGAATGCCGGGGTTGATGTTGATGGCGCTGATGCGCCTGACAAGCCGCAACGCGTAAAAAAGCGTGCTTCCGCTAGAACTCTGTCATCACCCGAAAGCGGGGAATGATTGCTAAGATCACGCTGCGGCCGCCACCACGCGGTTACGGCCGTCATGCTTGGCGCGGTAGAGCGCGGTGTCGGCGCGCTTCAGCACGTCGGCGATGGCCTCGCCCTTGCGCTCCAGCGTCGACAGGCCGATCGAGATCGTGACCTCGATGCGCTTGGTCCCCTTGTTGACGGCAAAGGTTTCGCCGGCGATGGAGCGGCGCAGCCGCTCGGCCACCATGCCCGCGACATGCAGGTCGGTCTCCGGCATCACGATGACGAATTCCTCGCCGCCATAGCGGCAGGCGAGATCGATGCCGCGGATCGATTTGCGGATCCGCACCGCGAATTCGCGCAGCACGTCGTCGCCGGCGTCGTGGCCGTAATTGTCGTTGATCGCCTTGAAGAAGTCGATGTCGAGGATCATCAGCGCCAGCGGCTTGCCGCGGCTCGCGGCCTGTTCGGTAAGCGTGGCAAGATGGCTTTCCATATAGCGGCGGTTATGCAGGCCGGTCAGCGCATCCGTGATCGCCATTTCGATCGAGTTCTGCACGTTATCGCGCAGATGGTCGGTGTAGCGCCGTTTGCGGATCTGGGTGCGCGCCCGCGCCAGCAATTCGTTCTTGTCGACCGGGCGCAGCAAATAATCGTTGACGCCGATCTCGAGCCCGCGCAGCAGCCGCGCATTGTTGTCGGCATCCGAGATCGCAAGGATCGGCACCTGCCGGGTCCGCTCCAGCGAGCGCGCCTGACTGCACAGCCGCAGGCCGTCGAAATTTTCGAGGCTGAGCGAGACGATCAGGAGATCGTAATTGCCCTCGGCGGCGTGAAACAGGGCTTCCGCCGGATTGGTCTCGACGTCGACGGTATGCTCGGTGCTGAGCAGCGGCGCCAGCCGCTCGTAGGACGACGGCCGGTCGTCGACAAGAAGGATACGGCCGCCCATACCCTTGTCGGAGATGGCGCTGCGCTCGGGCGCCTCCATGCCGATCTCGAGCGAGGTGATGGCGCGCATGCGCAACTCATCGGTCATCATCTTCAGCCGCGTCAGCGAACGCACGCGCGCGATCAGCACGACGTCGGACACCGGCTTGGTCAGGAAATCGTCGGCGCCGGCTTCCAGTCCGCGGACGCGGTCGGCCGGGCTGTCCAGCGCCGTGACGATCACGACCGGAATGAAATGCGTGGCTGGATTCGACTTCAGGCGGCGGCAGACTTCGAAGCCGTCCATGTCAGGCATCATCACGTCGAGCAGGATAATGTCGCATTCGGAGCGCGAGCAGACGTCCAGCGCCTCGGCGCCGTTGGAGGCGGTCAGCACATCGAAATATTCGGCCGACAGACGGGCTTCCAACAGTTTGACGTTGGCGGGGACGTCATCGATCACAAGGATACGCGCGGACATCGAAATTCTACTCCCTACCCGATAAAACGCCTTACCGTCTCAATGAACTTGCCGACCGAAATAGGTTTGGACAAATATGCCTCGCAGCCGCCTTCGCGGATGCGTTCTTCGTCGCCCTTCATGGCAAAGGCGGTGACCGCGACCACCGGTATCGTGCGCAGTTCCGGATCGTCCTTGATCCAGCGCGTGACTTCGAGACCGGAAACCTGCGGCAGCTGGATATCCATCAGAATAAGATCGGGACGCAGCTTGCGGACGAGATCGAGCGCCTCGAAGCCGTTGCTGGTGCCCGAAGTTTGATAGCCATGCGCTTCCAACAGGTCGCGAAAGAGCTTCATATTGAGCTCGTTGTCCTCCACGATCAGGACGGTTTTTGCCATCCCGCCCCTCCCAATCCTTTAAGGAGACAGGCCCGGATGCGGTGCGTCAGCCACCGCCGCCGGGCGTGTCGAAATGTGAATTCAAACTAGCGCCAGATTCGCTCTAACCCGTTAAGCCCGAGGGCCGTCTTTATGAGAAGTGGTTTCCACTTGCTTGAACAGTTTCCGCAGACTCGGGCATGATGGGTCCCTAGATAGAGATCATAAGTTAACGGAAAGGCAAACCGGTCAGTTGAAAAAGCCTGTTCACAACCCCCGCGAAGTAGCTGAAATCGTTGCAGTTCAGGCGTTGTCCTTTATTGCGGGCGACCCCGAGCGGCTGGGGCTGTTCCTGGCCGAGAGCGGAATTGGTCCGGAGACGCTGCGGACGGCGGCGGCCGACCCGCGATTCCTGGCCTCGGTGCTTGATTTCGTGATGCGCGATGACGCAACCGTGAAGGCTTTCGCCAGCGCTTCGCAACTTCATCCGACCAACATCGCGGCCGCCCATCAGGTGCTGGGTGACCCGCAATGGGAGCGCGACGTGCCGTGAGCGCGGCAGCGCCCGCACTTGACGGTCCGCGCTGCTTTTGCCGGGATTGCCTCGGCGATCTCGAACCGAGGGCGAAGCGATGCAGCCATTGCGGCTCCCCTCGCCTCGTCAGGCACCACGCCTTGCCCTCGCTGACGCTGGCGCATATCGATTGCGACGCGTTCTACGCGACCGTCGAGAAGCGCGACAATCCCGATCTTGCCGACAAACCCGTCATCATCGGCGGCGGCAAGCGCGGCGTGGTTTCGGCGGCGTGCTACATCGCGCGGACCTATGGGGTGCGCTCGGCAATGCCGATGTTCAAGGCGCTGGCGCTCTGCCCTTCCGCCGCCGTGGTGCGGCCCGACATGGCGAAATATGTCCGGGTCGGCCGCGAGGTGCGCCATGCCATGCAGGCGCTGACGCCGCTGGTCGAGCCGCTGTCGATCGACGAGGCGTTTCTGGATCTTTCCGGCACCCAGCGCGTGCACGGCATGATCCCCGCAAAAGTGCTGGCGCGCTTTGCCCGCGACGTCGAACGCGACATCGGCATCACCGTTTCGGTCGGCCTGTCCTGCAACAAGTTCCTCGCCAAGATCGCGTCCGATCTCGACAAGCCGCGCGGCTTTGCCGCGCTCGACCAGGACGAGGCGCGCGAGATGCTGGCCGACAAACCGGTCGGATTCATCTTCGGCGTGGGACCGGCGACCCAGGAGAAGCTGGTGCAGCGCGGCTTCCGCACCATCGCCGATCTGCAGCGCGCCGACGAGGTCGAACTGATGAAGCAGTTTGCGACCGAGGGCCGCAGGCTGTGGCGGCTGGCGCGCGGCATTGACGATCGCAGCGTGGTTCCCGACCGGGGCGCCAAGACCATTTCCAACGAGACGACGTTCGAGACCGACATCCGCGATTTCGCTGCCCTGGAACGAACGCTATGGCGGCTATCGGAAAAGGTGTCGTCGCGTCTCAAAAGTGGCGACCTTTCCGGATTGACCATCACGCTGAAACTGAAGACGGCGGATTTTCGCCAGCGTACCCGCTCGCAATCGCTTCCTGCGCCGACGCAACTGGCGGCGAAGATATTTGCAGTTTCCCGCGAAATGCTGGCGAAGGAGATCGACGGCACCGCTTTCCGCCTGATCGGCACCGGCGTCAGCGCGCTGCGCCCGGGCTCTGCGGCCGACGACACCGACATGCTCGATCGCCGCTCGGCCCACGCGGAGCGCGCAATGGATGATTTGCGCAAGAAGTTCGGCAGCGCCGCGGTGATCCGCGGGATCGCGTATGACGGGCCGGAGAAGGAGGAGGAGGAGGAATAGCGAGATGTTTCGCAGCCGTCATTGCGAGCGAAGCGAAGCAATCCACACTTGCTTTGCGGCCCGATGGATTGCTTCGTCGCGGAGCCTGTCATCGGGCGCGCATTCGCGCGACCCGTTGGCTCCTCGCAATGACGAAGAGAGCGCGGCCCCTCGCCGTCACTTACACGGCTTGGAATCCTTGACGTCGAATTTGCCTATCGCGCCGGCCATCACAAAATCATTGTAATCCAGCACCAGCGCGCGGGAGACGCCATTCTCGTACAGTTCGAACGTCATCGCGTAGAGCGGTGTCTGCTCACCGTCCTTGGCCCTGGCGTCGCGATCGTAATAGCTCACCGTAACCGGCCAGCGCGTCAGCGTTTTCATCTGGTCGTTGGTGGTCGAGGGATCGGGCGAATCGGTGGTGCGGTCGCCTGGAATCGGCCGCCCGATCACCGACAGTGTGTTGTAGACCTTCTCGCCATTGTCGGAGCCGTCATAGACCGTCAGTTCCAGCACCGATTTGCCCTCACGCGCTGCGGCGATGATGTGCCGGATCTGCTCGGTCGGGAACACGATGCTGCCTTCGAGGTTGAAGGTCTTTGGCTCCGGCTGCTTCAGCTTGACCGTGATGTGGTCGCCGGTGCGCTCGGCGACACCATCGATCGGCGCGGAGTCGGCGTCGTTCATTCGGGTGTCGATCTTGAAGCGATAACTCTTGCCCGCGCCGTCCTCCCAGGAGGTCGAGCGCAGGTCGTTCAGCGTCAACTTGCCCTCGCCGCTGTCGAGTTCCGACACCTGCCTGAACTCGGAAGTGTAGCCCTCGCAGGCGCTGCCCGAGAAATTGTAGACGATGCGACCGCGCACGCCGCTGATCGCATTGGAGCCGCGCGATTTCAACAGGCTGAGCTCGTACAACGCCTGATGGGAGAGAAACGGCCCGCTTGCCCCGGCCAGTGTCGGCGTGCCCGCGAAACCCGATCCGGCCGCGGCCATGGCAACCGACAACACCAACGCACGGAACGGAATCGGGAACGAGCAAGCCATGGATCTGTCTTTTCCTCGATGAAGATTCGTCACATTAGTGACGGCCTTATTGCGTCGCAACTAGGGCCACTTCACGAAAACGTACGAATTTATGGCCGGAATGCCGTGTTTTTCGGCAACATTCCGCGCAATTTCGCGTTGGAAGCGGCATCCGCCGCCGCCCACCCCTCGCTTGCAAGTGAAGGCGCGATGCGCGAAACAGTCCGGACCTGATACGGATCAGGCGCAAGTCAATTCAAACGGGGACGAACATGGCGGGTACGGTCGAGCAGAAACTGGCGGCACAAGGCATCACCTTACATGACCCCGCCGCTCCCGTTGCGAACTATGTCGGCTTCGTCCGCACCGGAAACCTGCTGTTCGTCTCGGGCCAGGTCTGCTTCAACGCCGAAGGCAAGCTGATCGCCAAGGGCAAGCTCGGCGCCGGCGTCACTGTCGAGCAAGGCAATGCGGCGGCGCGCGGTTGCGCGATCAATCTGCTGGCGCAGATCAAGGCCGCGCTCGGCGACCTCGACAAGGTGGTGCGCGTGGTGCGGCTTGGCGGCTTCGTCAATTCCGCGCCAGACTTCCTCGATGGACCCAAGGTGCTCAACGGCGCATCCGACCTGATGGTCGCAGCCTTCGGCGACAAGGGCCGCCACGCCCGCACCACCGTCGGCGTGGCTTCGTTGCCCGCGGATGCCGCCGTCGAAGTCGAAGGCGTGTTCGAAGTCTCCTGAAGGGACACGCCATGCGCGCGCCCGACTGGCTGACGGCGCGGCCGGTCGCCCATCGCGGCCTGCACGACGACGCGCGCGGCATCATCGAAAACATGCCGGCCGCGGCCGAGGCCGCGGTATCCGGGAATTTCAGCATCGAATGCGACATCCAGCTCACGGCGGATGGCGAGGCGATGGTGCATCACGACGATGCGCTCGGCCGCCTCACGGAGGGCAGCGGCGCCCTGCTCGGCAAGACCACAGCCGAACTCAAGGCGGTTAAATTCAAGGATACGCCGGAGCGAATGATGACGCTCGCCGATCTCTGCGCGCTGGTCGCTGGCCGCGTGCCGCTGGTGATCGAGGTCAAGAGCCATTTTGACGGCGACCGTAAACTGGTGGCCCGGATGGCGGAAGTCCTGGCATCTTACCGGGGCCCGGTGGTCGGCATGTCGTTCGACCCGGACCAGGTGCTGGCGTTGCGCGAAACAATGCCGGCGCTGCCGCGCGGCATCGTGGCCGAGCGCGAATACACCGCAGCTGACTGGCCCGAGGCGACGCCCGCCCAGCGCCGGGGCATGGAACATCTGCGTCACGCCTTCCGCACCCGGCCGCATTTCGTCGCTTTCTGGGTCAACGAATTGCCGGCCGCGGCGCCCTGGATCGCGCGTCATATTTTCGGCCTGCCGCTGCTGACCTGGACCGTGCGCACGCCGGAGCAGCGCGCGCGGGCCGCGCGCTACGCCGATCAGATGATTTTCGAGGGTTTCCTGCCGGGAACCTGATGCGCTCAGCGAGGCCTTGAAGTCTCTGCTGCAATGCACGATCTTTCACAGGGTTGGTCACCATGGGCGATGGCTGATCGCAATTTGGGACCGGTCCGAACTCTCGATGGCGTCATCCGAAATTATCCTCGAATCCGTCCCCTCCGTCAGCGACATCAAGGCTGCGGAATGGGATGCCTGCGCCAATCCGCGGCCCGATCCGAATAGTCTCGACAATCTCGACACGCTGGCCTCATCCGGCACGGCGGGCGATTCCTGCGCCGATTCAAGACCCGGCTATAACCCCTTTGTTTCCCACGCATTTTTCGCCGCCGCCGAAGCCTCCGGATCGGCCTGCGCGCGAACCGGCTGGGGCCCGCGGCATTTACTGGCCAGGCTCGACGGCGTGGTCGCCGGCATCGTGCCCTGCTACCTGAAATCGCATTCGCAAGGCGAATATGTCTTCGACCGCGGCTGGGCGGATGCCTATGAACGCGCCGGCGGGCGCTATTATCCGAAGCTGCAGGCCTCGGTGCCCTTTACGCCGGCGACCGGCCCTCGTCTCCTGATCCGCGATGGCGTCGATCGCGACCGGATCGGCGAAGCGCTCGCCAGCGGCCTGATGGCGCTGTGCAACGCGACCAATGCCTCGTCGGTGCACGTGACCTTTGCGCGCGAAGCGGAAGCGAAATTCCTCGGCAAGCACGGCTTCCTGCAGCGCAACGACCAGCAGTTTCACTGGCGCAATGCCGGCTACAAGAGCTTTGAAGACTTCCTCGCCACCCTGAATTCCCGCCACCGCAAGGCGATCAAGCGCGAGCGGCGCGAGGCACTCGCGGCCGGCATCACCATCCACGCGTTGAACGGAGCTGATATTACCGAGGATGCGTGGGACGCGTTCTTCGAATTCTACATGGAGACCGGTTCGCGGAAATGGGGCCGGCCCTATCTGACGCGAAAATTCTTTTCGCTGATCGGCGAGACCATGGCCAAGGACGTGCTGCTGGTGATGGCCAGGCGCAACGGCCGCTGGATCGCCGGCGCCATCAATTTTGTCGGATCGGACACGCTGTTCGGCCGCAACTGGGGCGCGGTCGAGCATCATCCGTTCCTGCATTTCGAGGTCTGCTACTATCAGGCCATCGACTTTGCGATCCAGCGCGGCCTGAAAACGGTGGAAGCCGGCGCGCAGGGCGAGCACAAGTTGGCGCGCGGATATCTGCCGCAGACCACCTATTCGGCGCATTACATCGCCGACCCTGATTTGCGCCGGGCAATCGGCGATTACCTCAAGCGTGAACGCGCCTATGTCGCCGAGGTCGGCCGCGAACTCGCCGAGGCCGCGCCGTTCCGCAAGAGCGGCGACGAGGCCTGAGGTTTCTGCTACCAGCTAGACTCTGTTTTGACGCGTTTTCTACCGCAGATAAGTGTACGCAATCTGCGTAGACTCGATTGCTATGCGAACCGGTGTCCACTTCGCTCGAAAACGCTATAGGAAATTACGACGTGATTTGAGGAGCCGCCGCCATGCCCGCCTATGACCCCAACAACATTTTTGCAAAAATCCTGCGCGGCGAGTTTCCGTGCCACAAGGTCTATGAGGACGAGCACGTGCTGGCATTCCTCGACATCATGCCGCGCGCGCCCGGCCACACCCTGGTGATCCCGAAGGTCCCTGCCCGCAACATCCTCGACGTCACGCCCGACGGTTATGCCCATGTCGCGCGCGGCGCCCACAAGATCGCCGCCGCCGCCATGAAAGCCTTCCACGCCGACGGCATCACCGTACAGCAATTCAACGAAGCCGCCGGCGGCCAGGTCGTGTTCCACCTCCACATGCACGTGATGCCGCGCCATGACGGTATCGCGCTGTTGCCGCCGGCCAGCCGCAAGGAAGACATCAAGGTGCTGGAGGACAATGCGACGAAGCTGATTGCGGCGCTGGGGTAGATTCGTCGCACGCCCAATCCGCGACCACCGATCCGCCGTCGTCATTTCGGGGCGCGCCAGCGACATGGGCCCAAATGACGGGAGAAAAGCCGCCATTTCGAGCGGACGGCGCGGCGCAAAACGCCATCAGGCACGGTCGATTGCATTCAATCACAAATTGCGCGATGATTTGAAGATTCCGACGAATCTATTTGAGTTGAATAGCTGAATTCTATCGCAAATTATTTTTGGGCAATGCCCGATCTGTATTTTGACTGCGGGGAAACATGGTCAAAAACATTATTCTGCTTTCGGACGGGACCGGCAATTCGGCGGGCAAGGTTTGGCGTACCAACGTCTGGCGCGTGTTCGAAGGTCTCGATCTCTCGGATCATCTGCAGGTCGCCTGCTACGACGACGGCGTCGGCACTTCGGCCTTCAAGCCGATGGCCGTTTTGGGTGGCGCCTTCGGCTGGGGGCTGCGACGAAACGTCCTGACGCTCTACGAATTTCTTTGCCGGAACTACCAGCCGAAAGACCGAATATACGGATTTGGATTTAGCCGCGGCGCCTACACCATACGGGTCGTAACCGGGCTCGCGCTAAGTCAAGGCCTCGTCAAGGGCGACACCGACGAAGAACTCCATCGCAATGCACGGCTGGCGTATAGCGCGTACCGAACGGAAAAATTCAAATCACGATGGAGGGTGGAAACATTCTTTCGCTGGGTTCGCCGGTGTGTCAGGAGTTTGTTCGGCGGCAGTTCCGTTCCGGAAATCGCGGTGGCGCCGGCGGACGTTCGTATCACGTTTCTCGGCCTTTGGGATACGGTTGCGGCCTACGGAACCCCGATCGATGAACTGACCCGGGGGATCAGCAAATGGATCTGGCCGCTCGAGCTTCCCGATCGCACGTTTGAAAAAGAGCGCATTTTGCGCGCGTGCCACGCCCTCTCGCTCGACGATGAGCGAACCACCTTTCACCCGGTTCTCTGGAACGAGAAAGGCGTTCCGGAAAACCAGCTGACCCAGGTTTGGTTTGCCGGCGTCCATTCCAATGTCGGCGGCGGCTATCCGGACGACTCGCTTGCGCAGATTCCACTGTACTGGATCATGCAGGAGGTACGCTCGAAGAACGAGCTCAGGTTCAAGGAAGGGGTGAGTTTCGATCCGGACGTTCTGAAACGTACCGAGACGTCGCGAGACAAGGACGGCAGGCTGTACGATTCCCGAAGCGGTCTCGGCGGCTACTACCGGTACGGACCGCGGAAACTCGTCGACCTCTGCAGTATGTCGTTTTCCAGCAAACCCGGCGACGAAGTCGAAATCGACATCGACCGGGTCAAGATCCACAAAAGCGTTATCGCGCGCGCAAAATCCGGCGCGCATGAATACGCGCCGATCGGCATCCCCGAAAATTACCTGCTTGTCTCCGACGAGGGTATCGAACCTCAAGCGAGGCTCGAATCCCTGCAGGAAGCGGCGAACCGTTGCAAGGCCCAGGAAGCTGTCTGGAACATCGTCTGGCAACGGCGGATCGTCTATTTCCTGACGGTATTCAGCACGATCTATCTTGTCGCATATCCCCTGTTCAGCGCCCAGCCCAGTTCGGCGGAGTACTCGACACGCTTTACGATGGTATCGGGCATTCTCCGCCTGCTCGGAAATGTGCTGCCGGGTATCGCATCAACCTGGATCGATGCGTACGCCCGCGATCCCAGCCATTTTGTCTTCGTCGGCGGCATCGTGGCGTTGCTGATCTATCTTGGCGCGCGGCTGGGTACCGATATTCGCAGCTCCATGCAGCTCGTTTGGCGGCATGACAGCGCCGTCGACCAGAACCTCGCTTACAAGAAATCGCTGAAGTTCAAAATCCCGCTGCTGCTCATACCGGGAGCTTTTGTCCTCCTGTATCCCCTTGTTCTCCTGTATCGACATTTCTCATTTCTGCACCTCCCCGAACCGGCGCATTCATGGATCGGACAATATTTTACAATCCCGGTTTGCGCGGTCCTGTTTTTTCTGATGCTGACTTACCTGCTGCCGCCGTGGGTGATCTATAAACTCCGCTCCCACGAATATTATCGGAAGACCATCCTTTTCCTGAAACTTGAATTCGGACCGTTTCTTTTTGCGTACGGCCTCGCCATTGTCGTCCTCCTGTTCGCCTGCCATGTGCTGTTTGTCGTGCAGGAAACCAGCGGACTGGTGTGCCACGAGAGCGATACCATCGTGAACGCAAAAGCGCGGGCGGCGGCGCTTCACCGGCCGACGATCCTGGCAAATATGGGAGTGGGAAGCTGCAAACCCGCCAGCATCGCCACCTGCGACAGCGACAATAAACCCGCATGCGGTCCCGGAAGGCTACTGATTTGCAGCGATCACGTTGATCCCACCTGCATGCCCACCGGCACCAAGCCGGAAAATCTGCGGATACCGATGTGCACCTACGGTCCCGCGACCTGTGCGCCTCAATGTGAGGAGGAGCATAAAATCCTGGACACCAGTTCGATCTGCAACAGAACCGGTGTCTGGCTGGAAGAAGGCAGCAAATACAAATTGACCGTCACTCAGGCTTCGTGGCCATGGACGGACGGCGAGACGCCTGCCAATCTTCGAGGCTACGACATCGAGGACCTGGATAGCTGGCGCGATCAGTTGATCGCCACGGTCATATGGCCGCTGAAGCGGGCATTGTTGCAGCCCGTATTTCGTATCGTCGCCCGGATTGGCGCGACCGGATCGGACGAGGAGTTCTTGATTCCAGAGCCGATATCGGCTGAACGGGAGGCCTACCTGCGACCGACCAAGGCCGGTGCGCTCGCCACGGCTGAGGCCGCAAAGCTCAACCGGGACGAGGCCGACAAGCTCGCCACGGCCAACGCCGCCGAACTCAAGGCCCGCGTTCCGGCGCTGACGATCGAGCAGGTCATCATCCCCAAGATCAGCGGGGAACTGTTCCTGTATGTCAACGACGCGGCCCTGCCGGGATGGGGTGACTTCCGAAGATTCTTTTACAGAAACAACAAAGGTACCGCGAAGGTCACGATAACGCTGTTGCAATAGCGGTCCGCGACCGGGGCTTCGCCGCTCACTCCGTCTCGAAGTCCCCCGGCTGTGGAGCTGCCAGTGGGGTGAACTCGCAGCGGTCGGGCTTCAGATCCAGTAGCGGCGTCTCGTCGAGGCAGTCGAGGCCACGCACCAGGACCACGTTGCCCTCGATGCCGACCAGCTTGACGATCGAGGTGCCGATCGGATTGGGCCTTACCGGCGAGCGCAGCGAAAATGTGCCGCGGGCCTTGCCGTTGTTTTTCGGGCTTTGCAGCACGATGTCGCGGCGCGACTGGTGCAGCCAGTAGATCACCTCCAGGTTCGAATAAAAATCGACGCCCTTGATGGCGGGCACCCAGGGCTCGAAGATTTCCAGCCGACAGACCGGACCGTCGTGACGGCCCTGCCGCGGCGTGTCGAGGCGGGACTTCCAGGGCGTGCGGATGCGGCCAATGAAGACCAGGCCGGCATCGCGCGGGGTGGGCATATCGACGGCGACTTCGCCGTCGCGGAGTTCAGCTTCTCGAACCATGTCTTCAATCCAGTGTTATGTTTTGTGATTTGATCACACCCGACCACCTGACACGCTCGGCCTCCATGAATTCCGCGATCGCCGCCGGGCTGCGCGGACGGAGTGCCGAAAACCCTGCCTTCTCGATCGCTGCCCGGAAGCCTGGGTCGTTCATCACCCGATCGAGACTATCCGTCAGAATCCGCGTGACGTCGTCCGGCAGTCCCGCGGGCACGGCAAGTCCATTCCAGACCCTCACGAAATATCCGGGGTAACCGCTTTCCGCAATGGTCGGCACATCCGGCAGAGCCGGGTGCCGTTGTGGCGAACCAATGCCAAGTGGCCGCAGCGCTCCGGATTGTATCAATGGCACCGACGTGCTGACCGATTCAAACATCAGCTGGATGTTGCCGGATATGACGTCGCTCAGCGCCGGCGCTGCGCCCTTGTAGGGGACGTGGGTCATCTCGATGCCAGCCACCTGCTTGAACATCTCGGCCACGAGATGCGTGAAACTCCCGGTTCCGGAGGAGCCGAAATTGAGTTTGCCGGGGTTCTGTTTGGCGTAGGCGACAAATTCGGCGACCGTCTTCACCGGCATCGACGGATTGACGCAAAGCACCACCGGCACTTCGGTCACCAGCGCCAGCATCCGCAAATCCCTGGCCGGATCGTAGTTCAGTTTTTTGTACAGCAACGGGTTGAGGATGATGACCGAACCGGAGGTACCGAACAGCGTATAACCATCGGGATCGGAGCGTGCGACCATTTCGGCGCCGATGGCGCCTTGCGCGCCGGGTTTGTCCTCAACGAACACCGCTTGCTTGAGGTCCTTGCCGAGGTATTCGGCCAGGAGCCGGCCAAAAGTATCCGTCAGCCCACCTGCGGCATAGGGAATGACCAGCTTGATCGGACGCGTCGGGTATTCGGCGGCCCTGCCCTGCGGCGCGGCGACGATCAGGCCGAAGGCGAGTACCGATAGAACGCGCCACTTCATGCCGTTTCCCCTGCTTTTTCAATTCGTTTCGACACTAGCGGATTGTATACCGGCCGCAATCAGCCGAGCCACCATTTGCCCGACAGCATGACGATTTCGCCTGAGATCACGCCGGCAAAGATCGACTTTCGCGACAGCATGAAAACCGCAAAGCCTGCGACCACCGCACTGTAGCGCAGCCCGCCGGGCACGCTGGCGAGCGCGCCCGGTGGCTGCACCAGGATTTGCGCGATGACGCCGGCGAGGATCGCGGTCGCTACGGCCCTCACCCACACCAAGAGCTCCGAGCCTTCGTCGATACCGCCGCCGAACCACAATCCGAGCATACGCCAGATCTGGTTGGGAATGACGCCCGCGACGAACAGGATCACCAATGCGTGCCAGTCGCCTATAAAGTCGCTCATGCCTGCGCCCGCCATCGATGCACACCGTAGGCGACGGTCCCGGCGACAACTCCACTGATGAGAATATCGACGCCGCTGTTGAGCTGCGTTGCGAGCGGAAACAGTACGAGCCCCAGCACCAGGGCCACGACATCGGCGAATTCCCGGCAGTTGCTGGCGGTCGAGAACAGGAACGCGAGCGGCGTCAGCATCAGGATCGCCGCCGCAAGCGTCTGCGACAGGTTGGCCGCAAGCGTATAGCCAATGGTGTTCGCGACCAGGCAGACGCAAACCAGCCCACAACCGAGCCCGTGGATGAAGGCGATCCGCCGCTCCCGCGGCACATGGGGCAGGAAACGGAAGCATTCGACCCACAGCGTCACCGCGGTCAGATGCGCCACCAGGATCAGGTGCCGCCGCCTGGTTTGCGGCGTGCGCATCATCGGCAACACCGACACCACCATCGGAAACAGCCGGATTGCGCTGACGGTCACCGCGATCGCCGACTGCACGATGGTCGCGCCCGAGCCGAGCGTCGAGATCAGGATGATCTGCGCCGGTCCGGCCCAGACGAAGGCCGTGCTCGCCAGTGCCCATGCCAGCGAGAAATGCGTGTCATGCGCCAGCGCGCCGATGCCGAGATAGGTCGCAAACAGCACCAGCGTGAGCACAGTGGAGCCGACCGACCGCGCGCCCCATCCGAATGCGCGGAAGGGACTTTGCCACTGTGGAGAATCGAGCGGAGGAAGCGCCACGGGGTGCCGGATGGTGGTTTTGAGTCGTCGGCGGCATAGGGCTGGCGAACGGCGGCGGCGTCAAGCAAGCCGGGCGTCAACACAGTCATGCAGGGATGCGGGCAGATCTCCCACCGTCATTGCGAGCCAACGGGTCGCGCGAACGCGCGCCCGATGACAGGCTCCGCGAAGCAATCCATGAACCAGCAAAGAAAGAATGGATTGCTTCCGCCTTCGCTCGTTGAGCTACGGCGGACAAGTCGTCGCGGAGTTTATCATCGGGCCCGCCGGAGGCGGGACCCGGTGGCTCCTCGCAATGACGTAGGTGAACAGCTGTCTCACCCCGGCACCCCCATATTCCGCAGCACGAAGCACGCGCCGCCGGCGCGGCGGATGCGGTTGCAGAGATCATCTGCGGCGGGGCGCGTGTCGGCGCCGATGCGGACCTGGTAGAACGCGCGCGTGCCGCGGCTGCGCATCACCGAGCTCAGCAAGCTCGGATCCTGATCGCCGATCACGGCACTTAAGCGTTTCATCGCGCGCGCATACATCGCGAGCGCCTTGTCGCGGTTGAAGCCGGCGGCGAGCTGCACGCCCCACAGCTTGGCGGCGGCGAGCGTGACGTGCTGCTCGAGCTCCGTAACGAACGGATTGGGCGCGCGCTTCAGCAACGCCATCAGCTCGCGGCAGCTGGACGTCGGCGCCCGCTCGGGCATTTTTCCACCCTTCCCTGCGGTTGCCCACTCGTCGACCGTGCTGCCGGTGATGGCGACGACATAGTTGCGCGTCTCCTGCGGCATGTAGCCGGAGCCTGCGAGCCAGTCCTGCACCCGCTTCGGTCCGGCATTATAGGCCGCCGCCGCCAGCCCGAGATTGCCGAACTGGTTGCGCAGCTCGTTCAAAAACTCCGCCGATTTCGGCAGCGCCTGCACGGGATCGAAGGGATCGAGCAGCCGCCGCTCGCTGGCGGTCCCCGGCATGAATTGCGCGATGCCCTGCGCGCGCTGGCCGCTGCGGGTCACCGGTCCCACCGCGTCGGATTGAAACCGGCTTTCCTGCCAGATCACGCGCGCGAAGAACTCCAGCGGCAGGTTTTCCGCCCGCGCCGCGGATTCGATCATCAGGCACATCGCCTCGCGGGTATCGCTCTCGCGCGCGGTGTCGGGAGGCTTTGGCGCCGGGGTCGACGGTTCTTCGACGCCCGGCCGCGCAACACCGGTCTCGGCAGGCGCCGTCTCCTGAGCAACCGCCGGCGAAAGCAACAGCAGCATCGCCGCAACGCACAATCCGACACGAGGAACCGTTCGCATTGCGGTCAACATATTACGCGATACGCACGCGCGAGAGGAACTGTCGAAACCGGCGCGCGTTGTAAGGCCTATCAGCTTCACCGCATGGTGCGATCATGACGTGGCTATATTGGGATACTTTCTGCTCGCTTCTCGGAAGCGTTGTCTGGTTCATGACCATCGTATCCCATCCCGACGCCGAGGTCAGGGGTTTCCAGGACTGGCGGCCGCCGGGGACCAGCGAGCAGACAAAACGGCCTTAACAGGCCTCCGCCACCCAAAATCCACGCCATCTCAACCGATGTTAATTTACGTTAACGGCGCATTTTGCCGGACCCGGCCTTTCGCACGCGACAAAGCAGCGTAAAACACTCCCTCTTTATTGGGAGATTTCGATGCTGGATCGACGCCAGGGCGCGCGCGACAAGGTGATTTACGGCGGCGTCGCAGAGATCGACGGGCACGGCACGACGCGGGACTGCGTCGTCCGCAATATCTCGGACAAGGGCGCGAGCCTCGAATTCAGCAACGTCGTCCAGTTGCCCAAGGAGCGGATGTCGGAGCGGATGTCGCTGCGGATCGCGCGAAAAGGTCGTTCGTTCCTGGCCAAAGTCGTCTGGTGGCGCGACAATTTCGTCGGTGTCGCCTTCAGCCCGGAGACCCCGTCCGAACTGCCCGTCTCCGACATCGAGGAGCGGCTGCGCAAGAGCGAGATCAAGAAGCGTCAGCTTCAGCGCCGCATCGACGAGTTGCTGGGCGAACGCTGAGCCTCAAAGTTCCGGCGCTTTCCCGCCCCTCATCGCCAAAAAAAAAGGCCGGCTGTCGAGCCGGCCTTTTCGTATTTTGATCGACGCGCTCTCACACCTTGACCAGCGGCCCTCGCGAGGCCGGGCCCTTGGAGCCGCCGCCGGGTCCACCCGGCTTCGGCTTACGTGGTGCTGCGCTGCGCTTGCGGGTGCCGGGCAGCTTTTCCGGCTTCGGCGTCACCGGGCCTTCGACGAACTCGAAGCCGATCTTGTCCTTGGCTTCCTCGCTCGCCTCGTCCTTGACCAGCACGACGCGGACGTGACCGCCGCCCTTGAGCTGGCCGAACAGTACCTCGTCCGCCAGCGGCTTCTTGATGTGCTCCTGGATCACGCGGGCCATCGGGCGCGCGCCCATCTGCTCGTCGTAGCCATGTTCGATCAGCCAGGCCTTGGCGGGCTCCGACAATTCGATGGTGACGTCGCGGTCGGCAAGCTGGGCCTCGAGTTGCAGCACGAACTTCTCGACCACCATGCCGATCACGTCGGCATTGAGATGCGCGAACGAGATGATCGCATCCAGCCGGTTACGGAATTCCGGCGCGAACTGGCGGTTGATCGCCTCGTGGTCGTCGCCTTCCCGCTTGTTGCGCGTGAAGCCGAAGGCCTGGCGCGCGAGGTCGGCGGCGCCCGCATTGGTGGTCATGATCAGGATCACATTGCGGAAATTGACCTGCTTGCCGTTGTGGTCGGTCAGCCTGCCGTGATCCATGATCTGCAGCAGCACATTGTAGAGATCCGGATGCGCCTTCTCGATTTCGTCGAGCAGCACCACGCAGTGCGGATGCTGGTCAACGCCATCGGTCAACAGACCGCCCTGGTCGAAGCCTACATAGCCCGGAGGCGCGCCGATCAGGCGCGACACCGTGTGCCGCTCCATATATTCGGACATGTCGAAGCGGATCAGTTCGACGCCGAGCGAGGCCGCGAGCTGTTTTGCCACTTCGGTCTTGCCGACGCCGGTCGGGCCGGAGAACAAATAGGAGCCGATCGGCTTTTCCGGCTCGCGCAAGCCGGCGCGCGCCAGCTTGATCGACGCCGACAGCGCCTCGATCGCCTTGTCCTGACCGAACACCACGCGCTTCAAGGTCTGCTCGAGATGCTTCAGCACTTCGGCATCGTCCTTCGACACGCTCTTGGGCGGAATCCGCGCCATGGTCGCGATCGTGGTCTCGATCTCCTTGATGCCGATGGTCTTCTTGCGCTTGTTCTCCGCCACCAGCATCTGCGCCGCGCCCGACTCGTCGATCACATCGATCGCCTTGTCCGGCAGCTTGCGGTCGTGGATATAGCGCGACGACAATTGCACCGCGGCTTCGATCGCCTCGTTGGTGTATTTCAGGCGATGGTAATCCTCGAAATAGGGTTTCAGCCCCTTGAGGATCGCGATCGCATCCTCGACCGTCGGTTCGTTGACGTCGATCTTCTGGAACCGGCGCACCAGCGCGCGGTCCTTTTCAAAATGCTGGCGATATTCCTTGTAGGTGGTCGAGCCCATGCAGCGGATGGTGCCCGACGCCAACGCGGGCTTGAGCAGATTGGACGCGTCCATCGCGCCGCCGGAGGTGGCGCCGGCGCCGATCACGGTGTGGATCTCATCGATGAACAGGATGGCGTTCGGATGCGCCTCCAGTTCCTTCAGCACCTGCTTCAACCGCTCCTCGAAATCGCCGCGGTAGCGGGTGCCCGCCAGCAGCGTGCCCATGTCGAGCGAGAACACGGTGGCCGCCGCCAAAACTTCCGGCACTTCGCTGTCGACGATGCGTTTTGCCAGACCTTCCGCGATTGCGGTCTTGCCGACCCCGGCCTCACCGACGAACAGCGGGTTGTTCTTCTGCCGGCGACACAGCACCTGGATGGCGCGGTTGATCTCGGAATTACGCCCGATGACGGGGTCGATCTTGCCGTCGCGCGCCTTCTTGTTGAGGTTGACGCAATAGGTCTCGAGCGCTTCGCCCTTCTTCTTGGAATCGTCGTTGCCCTTGGTCTCGGTCTCTTCGTCGACGCCGCGAACCGGCCGCGCTTCGGAGACGCCGGGCCGCTTGGCGATACCGTGGCTGATGTAGTTGACCGCGTCGTAGCGGGTCATGTCCTGCTCCTGCAGGAAGTAGGCGGCATGGCTTTCGCGCTCGGCAAAGATCGCGATCAGCACATTGGCGCCGGTCACTTCTTCGCGACCGGACGACTGGACGTGGATTACCGCGCGCTGGATCACGCGCTGGAAGCCCGCGGTCGGCTTGGCGTCGTCGGCACCGTCAGTCACCAGATTTTCGAATTCGGTCTCGAGATAATTGACGAGACTGGTGCGCAGCTTGTCGAGATCGACGCTGCAGGCCCGCATCACCGCCGCCGCATCCGAGTCATCGATCAGCGACAGCAGAAGGTGTTCAAGCGTCGCGTATTGATGATGACGCTCGTTTGCAATCGCCAGCGCACGATGCAGGGATTGTTCAAGGCTTTGAGAAAAAGTTGGCATTCGCGTCCTCTATGGCCCCCGGTCATCATGATCGCCATTACCCGATCAGGCAACAACAACCTTCGTCATCCCCTGTCATATAGTTACGTACGATCGTGGCGAAAGACCGGTTCCGCAACAGTGGTTTTGCTCCAAATCCGCATTGCCCACTGCTACGCAACCGCCCCCGCAAAACTACCGGGGATGCCGTCCGCTTCCGTCAGGAAAAGCAATGCAAGACCCGTTCCTTTTTTTGCCGGGCCGGCGCGCCTACGCGGCTATTTCTTTTCCATCACGCATTGCAGGGGATGCTGATGCTTGCGTGCAAAATCCATCACTTGCGTCACCTTGGTCTCGGCAATTTCATAGGTGAACACGCCGCACTCCCCGATACCGTGATGATGGACGTGGAGCATGATCTTGGTCGCCGCTTCCGCATCCTTCTGGAAAAACTTCTCAAGCACGTGAACGACGAACTCCATCGGCGTGTAATCGTCGTTCAGGATCAGGACACGGTAAAGGTTCGGACGCTTGGTCTTCGGCTTGACCTTGGTGATGACCGACGTCGCCGGCCCACCGGTCCCCGTATTGCGGTTTTCGTCGTTGCTCATCCGGGGAGCAGAAGCGGCCGTGGTCGCCGGCGCGGTCGAATAAGCTTTGTCAGTCAACTGCAACATGGCTCAGGCGTTCGAAATTCCAATGGGAAACCGGACAGCGCCTGACGGTTCTCCCGCGAGCTGCTAACGGCAACCATCGCAGAGTTCCCAGCAACGCTTTCCAGATCGCCGCTCCCGGTCCGACCCAGCGGCTGGATCGGCAATACGAATATGGGTCCGGCATCGCACCGCTGCAAGCGCATAAACGCAGCCCAGGCACCACCCGATTCGCGGTTCGGCAATCCCGGTAAGATTAATCGTTTCTGCCGGATTTGACAAAGGAAGCTCGCTCCGCTCGGCGGCCATGGAGGATAGCGGGCGCTTTTTGGCGCCCGATCCCGATTTGGTATTGCCCGGCTCACGACGTCCAGCCGGTTCTGGCGGTGTTCAACTCGATCGGGACGCCGCTCGCGAAGCTGCGCGCTGCCAGGATTTTCCCAAAATCAACGGCGCAAGAAAAAAGCCCGGCCGTAACGGCCGGGCTTTTTGTATTCGAAAAGGCTGCGCTGTTAGTGCGTCGCGGCAGGAACGAACTTGGAAACCAGGCCTTCGTAGGGCTTGAAAGTCTGCTTGGCGAGGTCGGTGTAGAGACCCGCGATCTTCTGGGTTTCGGCAACGAAGGTCTCGTAAGCTGAGCGCGCGAATTCGGTCTGCGCTTCAACCGCCTTGTCCAGCGACTTCACGCCGGAGAGCTTTTCCACAAACGACTTGGTGTCTTCGAACGACTTCTTGGCGTAGTCGCCATAGGCGGTCGCGATTGCCTGGACGCCGCTCTGCATGTTGCTCGCGGAAGCTGCGACCGTTTCGAGGTGCTCTTTACCGTAGGTCTGAATGTCTTCGACTTTGATCATGGTAGCTGAGTCCTTCCCAGACTGAATGTGCTGAAGTGATTTGCCGGGAGGTCCCGGCCCCCTGACACCGCCTCTATATAGTGCAGCGCACAATAGGTCAAGAAATTTTGTGCGACGCACAAATATACAGATATATCGAATTAGCTGACAACCCCGGGAAGTTGCGCAACGCTTGCTTAAGCTTTTGGAAACTCGCTCCGCCTAACCTGATTCCCGGACTTGTTCGCCTTCCGACAGACCGCCTGAAATCCATTTGTGAACAGCACATTAGCTAGAATAGCGACCTGATTGACCGCCCCAGCCGGAAATTTCGCCCGGATCGGCATGTCGAGCAGGGAAACATCAGCGGTCCGTTGGGCACAATTTCGCCTCACGAACCGGTGATCAAGATAGAAATTGGGACGGGGAAGTAAATGCTTCGTACAACCTTGGCTTCCTCGCGCGCGCTGCGAGTCTGCGTTCTCGGGCTGGCTACCTTCACCGCGGCGATACTGATCACGAGCGACCGTGCCGAGGCGCGCCGCTATCATCGCCACTACGCCCGCCATCACAGCAGCCATGAGGCGCGCGCGAGCTACAGCCCGCAATTCTCTTCGATCATCGTCGATGGAAATTCCGGCGCGGTGCTGGCCTCCAACAATCCCGACGGCAGCCGCCATCCCGCCTCGCTGACCAAGATCATGACGCTTTATCTGCTGTTCGAGCGTCTCGAATCCGGCAAGATGACGCTGGACACGGAAATGGACGTGTCCGAGCACGCCTCCGAACAGGCCCCGACCAAGCTCGGCCTCAGGCCCGGCCAGACCATCAAGGTCGAAGACGCCATCAAGGGACTGGTGACCCGCTCGGCCAACGACGCCGCCGTCGTGATCGCGGAAGCCATCGCCGGCGATGAGGGTGATTTCGCGAAGCTGATGACGCGCAAGGCGCGCGCGCTCGGCATGACCAGGACGGTCTATCGCAACGCCTCAGGCCTTCCCGATGATGATCAGGTGACCACCGCGCGCGATCAATCGACCTTGGGCCGCGCCATCCAGGATCGCTTCCCGCGCTATTACCGCTATTTCTCGACCAGCGTGTTCAACTATCACGGCCAGTCGATCCGCAACCATAATCACCTGCTCGGCAGCGTCGAAGGCATCGACGGCATCAAGACCGGCTACACCCGCGCGTCCGGCTTCAACCTCGTGAGCTCGCTGCGCCGCGGCAACCACCATCTGGTCGGCGTCGTGCTGGGCGGTCGCAGCGGTGGTTCGCGCGACGCCATCATGCGCAATCTGCTGGCCGAAAACCTCGAAAAGAGCGCCACCAAGCGCACCGTCGCCGCGATCACCGAACGCAATCCGGCAGATGCCAGCACTGACGTTGCCGAAGCCGACACCCGGCCGACCGAGATGGTTCAGCTCAACGGCGCCGGCGCGGCCGCTTCCGCGGAGCCCGCGATGGCCGCACTTCCGGCGACGCGGCCGGCGGCACCGGCGAAACCCTCGCTGATGGCGGCTGCGGCCGCTGCCCTGCCCCCGCCACCCGCCAAGCCTGAACAAGCCAGGGTCGAGCTGCAGGCCAGGCCCGAGCCCGCACCGTTCACCAATGGCGTGATCCAGACCCAGCCGATCGCAGTGATCCCGGGCTCGGCCGAGCCGATGAAGCCGGTCAGGGTGAAGACCGTCCAGATCAAGGCCGGGCAGATGAAGCTCGCCGCGGCCGGTCCGTCCCAGCCGGCCACTCCCATCACCAATGCGATCCCGCCGGCCCGCGCTGAAGTGGCGGAGACGTCGAGCGCGGTGGTGGCAAAGGCCGAAATCACCAAGACCGAAACGACCAAGCCGGAAATGCCGCCGCAGCCGGCCAATCACGGAACCGGAAACGGCGTGCTCGGCGTACTGCCCGCCGCGAGCGTGCCGTCCACCCCCTCGCAGGCCTTTACCTCACAGGTCTCTACCTCGCAGGCCTTGGCCTATGCCGAGCCGGCGCCCCGCGCCCAACCCCAAATGGTTCAACAGAACGGCGCCATCAAGCCCGCAGCCGCCATCGCCCACGCCGGCTGGATCATTCAGGTCGGCGCGCTGGAAAGCGAGAGCGAGGCCAAGCAGCGCATCGACCTCGCGCGCAACCAGGCCCGCGGCCTGCTCAGCAAGGCCGACCCGTTCACCGAGCCTGTGGTCGCCAAGGACAACCGAAAGCTTTACCGCGCCCGGTTCGCCGGCCTCGAGCGCGATCAGGCCGAAGCCGTCTGCAAGACGCTGAAGCGCGCCGACATTTCCTGCATCACCGTTCGCAACTGATCCACGGGTTGCTTTGCAAGTCGCAAGGCCGGCGCCGCAAGCGCCGGCCTTGTTGCTTTTGGAGAACACTCCCGGGAACTGTTGGGATCGCCGATCGATCGTGCGGCTATTCGGCCCGCTAAAAACTTCTCGGAAAGAATTTACGGTTAAGTTTCACGGAATGAACGATCGACCACGCCGGACAACGGCGGGCGACACGGGGCGTTGGTCAGAGAAGATGCAGAAGCAACTCGCGGTTCGTAGCGTTTGGTAGCGTAGCCGGAGTTAGCTGAGATGCGTGCGAAGCAGAGTATCCTTGGCCTCGTTTACACGGGAAGCGAGGTACGTCGACCCCCCCTGGTCGGGATGCAGTTTCTTCATCAGGGCGCGGTGCGCCCGGCTGATGTCGTCACGCCCCGCCCCCGGCTGCAGGCCAAGGATCTGATAAGCCTCCTCGTCCGTCATTTTGCCGCTCGGCGCCGCGCGGCGCTGCCCCCCTGTCGCGTTTCCCTGCGCGTCCTGACGCCAAGCGGGAAACCGGCGGTCCAGATAGCTTTCAAGTAACGAGACGCTTTCGGCGTCGAAGCCCGGTATCATCGCCGTCAGCCCCGCCAGGTCGAACTCGTCGAGCGAACGGCCGGCATTCGGCCCGTCGACGATCTGACCTCTGAGCTCGCCGCTGTCGTGGTCGAGGCTCATGTCGAGATATTGCGAGCGCACCCGCGAAGTCTGCCCCGCCGAACGCTGCGCGCCGCCGCCGAAGATGCCGCCGATATTGCCAAATCCCGATGCCCCGAACGGCGACCAGCCGAGCAGCCCGGCGCCGAAGATGCCAAGCGGGATCGCCACCGCCAGTTCGCCTTTCAGGCCGGTAAAGGCGGCCACCGCCAGCGCGACAACGCCGCCGCCGATCTTGATGACGCGCGCGAGCACGACCGGATTGGCTGCACGAAACATCTGCAGCAGCGAATAAAGCAGGACAACGGCGACGACGCCGGCAATCAGGGTTGGCATGAGGCCAATATAGTCGTCTCCGCGGCAAAAAACATGGCGGTCCTGGCGTTACCCAAGGCCTTGAAGCGGGTGTTGCAACGGGATCTTGCATCCATCCCGTTCAAGCAGGCCTGACGAAACCAAAACCGCCGTGGCATCTGCCGCAGGGATTTTATAATCTCGTTTCGACAGCGGTCGCAGACCGGTGGGAGCAGCGCGAATGGCGGCAGACGGACTGACGACCCTCCGCAGCAGCTACGGGCCAGGCGACACCATGAACCGGCTCGAGGCCGAGGTGAAGGCACGCGGCATGACGGTGTTTGCCCGCATCGATCATGCCGCCGGCGCGACGGGCGCCGGACTTTTGCTGCGGCCGACCGAGGTTTTGGTGTTTGGCAATGCCAAAGGAGGCACGCCGCTGATGCAATCGGTCCAGACCATTGGCATCGACCTGCCGCTGAAGGCACTGGTCTGGCAGGATGCATCCGGCGTCACATGGCTTTCCTACAATGATCCTGCCTGGCTCGCGCAACGGCACGGGCTCGCGGGCGAGACCAGCACGGCGATCGGCAACCTGTCGGCGGCCCTCGCGGCGGTGACGAAGGCGGCAATTTCGTCGTCGTAGTGCTTGGAGAGCTTTGCGATCGACTAACGATTTACTTCATCTGGCCGATCAGCTTGGCCGCACCGCTGCCGGTTTTCGACAGCCGCAGCAATGCCTCGCGTCCACCGGCGGCATAGGCGGCGGCGGCGCGCAGCAAATCGCGCAATTGGGCGGCGGCGCCGGGATCGAACCGGCAATACGCGCCGCCGGTGAGCCGCGCGATCTCGCGGAACGCCTGCTCGGCCGTGGCATCATGGCCTTCCTGAAACATGAACACGGGCACCTTCAGCAGGCCGAGTTCGCCGGCCTTGGCGCACAGCTCGTCGACCGACTCTTCCATCGCATCGCCGACGAACACCACGGCACGCACGGCGGAGGCGACCGCCTCCCGGCGCGCTTCCGACAGCACCTTGCCGATCTGGGTATTGCCGCCCTGGCAATCGATCTTGCTCATTAACTTCGCCAGTTGCGCGCTGTCGGAAATCCATCCCGTCGCGCGGCATTCGTGGAAGCCGCGGTAGTAGACAAGGCGGATGTCGAGACTGCCGAGCGAGGCCGCCTCGCGAAACATGTCGGCCTGCAGCGCGCAGGCCATGTCCCAGGTCGGCTGCCGGCTCATGGTGGCGTCGAGCGCGAACACCAGCCTGCCCCTGGCGCCCGCACGGAGCGGTGACATCGCCTTCGCCTTGGCGACGAAGGCGGCAATGTCGTCCGCCGCCGATGGCCGTGCTTCCGGCAACGGGCCGGCCTTGCGCTGACCGGCCGCTGGCGCGGAAGACACCTCACCTGCAGATTTGGGTTTGATCGGTTCGCCGGTCATGGTCGCTCGCCAGTTGCAGCGAACTCAATGTGGGACGGCAACCGAGACCGGTCAATGCGACGGCTTCGCGCAAATCCCATTACGGCCGAATGAAGCGTCGGGAGTGGGCCGGACGGTCAGTTCTGCTGCGGCGCATAGGGCGCAACCGGTCCGGCGTCGGTCATTGCGGGCGGCTTCTTGGTCACGACCGGCCGGAGCGGGCTGTCGTCGGCGATGAATTTGTCCAGCATGTCCTGGATCGACGACTTCGCCTGATCGGGGCCGGTATCGCGCATATCATTATGCTGGAAGCTGGTATTGACCACCGTAATACCGGCCTTGTCGCAATCCGCCGTATCGGGAATGACGCCCGGGTCGGTCTTGAACTGCGGATCCTTGGAGCGGAAGGACAGGATCTTGAACTTGCCGTCGGTCAGGAACGGAACCCGCAGATTGTCCAGTGTCACGACCTTCTTGATCTCGTCGGGATACTGCTTGGCGAAATACATCGTGATGTCGCCGCCCATCGAATGTCCGATCATCGTGAGCTTGTCGTAGTCGGCATTGGGCTGGACTTTGCGCATTTCGCTGACGGCGAAATGGATATTGGCGACGCCGCGCAGGATTTGCGGCAGGCGGCCGACATAAAGCTCACCGGGCTTGGTCACCATCGGCGGATCGCTAGGGAGATCATGCTGGGGGCTGATCACCAGATAGCCGCGGGCGGCGAAGATGTTGGCGAGGAACGAGTACTCGGTGTTCTTGACCGTGTTGCCATGGTTGAGGACCGCGACCGGCAAGGTGATCATGCCGGCATCGGCCTGCATTTCCTTGTCGTAGCGGACCGCGACATCCACCGCTACCAGACGGTCGTCGCGCGCCGGATCGTGGAACGACAGCGTCTCGTGCCTGATGGCCCACCTGCTCGCGGTGAAATACGCGACAGTGACCAGCACGGAAAGTGAAAGCAGAACGGTAATTCCACGTTTCATGTTCGTCCTCGGCACCCATCCCTGGGCGATTTTGGCTGGAGACTCTTTGGCCTCCTTCTTCAGCATATATGTCACGGCGACGTGACAGGAAGTCCAAATGTTGTGAAATGTCCGCCTGATCGTTGTGCGATGCACCTATCCATTGTGCAATTGCTCAGTCGACGGCGATCACCGGCCCTTTCCTAGCCTTACGACGCAACCAATCAAGCTTCGGTTCGGCGTCTCGATAAAAGTCTAATGAAAACGTCGCTCCCAGCGATCGGTTCCCAAACTACAACCTTTGGGCGGCGGCCGATATCCCGTACAAACACGGTTGTAGATCACGAGATTCAGCGCCGGATCGTCATTGGCCCGGAAGCCGGCAGTTTCAGCCTAAACTTGCCCTCTTGGAAGGCTAAAGGATTTAGGGCCGGCCGCCCGCGAGCCCGCCTGGCGCAATCGATTGCGTGCCGCGCGGGGCTGGAACTGCCCTTTCCGAGGATCAGGCGGAACTGAACCACGATTCAGGCGCTTGGATGTATCCGCCCGAGGTAACCTTCCGCCGCCAACAGCGGCTCGTTCCAGGATGACGGTATTGCGGCCCTCCTAGGCTCCGAGGCTAGGCGACGATGATGTCGTGGACTTCGAGCGGCTTGTCGACTTGGGTGAACCATTCGGCGCGATTGGCGGCGCGGCGGCGACCGCGTTCGTCGAGCGGCAGTTTCAGCTGGCGTAGCAGGCTCGTCACCTCCTCGCGCGCGGTGACGTGGCCGAGACTCGGCCGCGTCCCGAGCGTGGCCTCGTCGATGTCGTCGAGCGCGGTGAGGCCGCGCGGAAAAAACTCGCGGTAGACCACCCGCTCGGCAAAGCCGTCGATGGCGCGAAAACCCAACCGCAGCGACAGATCCTTCAGGCTGTCGGCGACGAGCTGCTTGTTGCGCGAGCCGATCATCGACAACCGGTTGCGGACCACGATCCAGTCGGTCGATGCGCCATCGAGCTGGCGGCGCTTGCGCCTGGTGTCGCGCACCATCTCCGCGTAATGGCTCTCGCCGGTCACCGAATAGGTGGCGGGATCGACGGTGCCGAGCACGTCGAAATCGAGAAAACTGTCGTTGATCGGCGTCACCAGCGTATCGGCCATCGAATGCGCCAGCCGCATCAGATAGGAGTCCGAGCCCGGCGTATCGATGACGATGAAATCGAAGCTGCGCTCGACCGTGCTCACCGCTTCCATGAACTGCAGGAATTCGGAATTTTCATTGTCGGCGATCTGCATCGTCTGGCCGAGCTTGATGCAGAAATGGACGGGGAGTTCGAGATCGAGACCGGTGCGGCGCGCCCAGGCCTTTCGATTGGCGATGTAGCGGGTGAAACTCTGTTGGCGGCAATCGAGGTCGATGGTGGCGACGCGCTGGCCGGCTTTCATCAGCGCGACAGCGATATGCAGGGCGGTGGTGGATTTTCCCGAACCGCCCTTCTCGTTGCCCAGCACAACGACATGCGCCGAGCCCGATTGACCCTGACTAGCCTGCAGCAGCATGATTCAACCCCCGTTGATATCTTCAAATCCGGCGCGGCTGCGGTCAAGTGAAATGCATGACAGATCTCTCAAATCGTTGTCGGTCTGCCTTAATCATGAATCGGCAGCACCACGCGGCTGCGCCGGCCGGTCACGCCGGCCGTTTGATGCACGCTGTCGCGGTCAGATGAACACGCTTGCCGCCAGCCGTCTTGGCGACGACGCCTCGGCCTTGGTAAGGTCGGTGTGCCCGCCGCAGGGCGAGGGCCATAGCGCCCTCACCCACCCGCCCCTCCAAGAGATCGAGCCCAGATGTCGCGAAGTCCCATGGTCGTCCGTACCGTTCCCGCATTACGCCGCGCCGTGGATGGCTTGCGGGCGCGAAAGGCCACAACCGCGCTGGTGCCAACCATGGGAGCGCTCCATGACGGCCATGTGTCGCTGGTGCGCCTCGCCAAACGCCGCGCCCAAAAAGTCATCGTCTCGATCTTTGTTAATCCCACCCAGTTCGCGCCGACCGAAGACTTCGGCTCGTACCCGCGGACCTGGAAGGCCGACCTCGCAAAACTCGCCGCCGAGAAGGTCGACCTGATCTGGAATCCCGACGTCAAGGCGATGTACCCGGACGGTTTTGCCACGCGGATCGTGCCGGAAGGTCCGGCGACCGCCGGCCTGGAGGACCGCTTCCGGCCGCACTTCTTCGGCGGCGTCGCCACCGTGGTCGGCAAGCTGTTCACGCAGGTCCGGCCGGATTTTGCGATTTTCGGCGAGAAGGATTTTCAGCAATTGCGGGTCGTGACCCAGATGGCCCGGGATCTCGATCTCAGCGTCAAGGTGATCGGGTCGAAGACCGTCCGGGAGCGTGACGGCCTCGCGATGTCCTCCCGCAACGTCTATCTGTCCCCGGACGAGCGGCAGACCGCGCCGGTGCTCTACCGCGCCATGAAGGAATGCGCCAAGCGCCTGAAGGCCGGCGACGATGTCGAAGCGGCGATGGCCGGCGGACGTGAACTGATCGCCGCTGCCGGTTTTGTCATCGACTATCTTGAGGCCCGGCACGCCGAGACGCTGGCGCCGATCGCCTCCGTCAGGGACGGGCCGGTGCGGATCCTGGTCGCGGCACGGCTTGGCAAGACGCGGCTGATCGACAATCTCGGGGTTTAGGCCGCCCGGCGGCTTGAAATGCAAAGCAGATGAGCCGGCGTCAGCTTGCGCAGAACTACGGCCGGATGGAATATCGCCGTGGTGGATTTGCGCGAAAGGTTTTGCCGAGGGGAGCGGCCAGCATGGGCACGTGGACCGTACGCACCGCCATCTTTGGCGGGCTGCTGAGCTTTGTCGCTGCCGGCTTTGCGCAGACATCGCAGCGGCCGCCGGTCGGCGGTATCGGTTCGCCGCCCGACGCCATGATCTTTTATGTCGCGCACGGCCCGGCCGGCGCCTGCGGGCAAGGCTGCTCGGAATGGATTGCCGCCGAAGGCACCGTGCAATGGGATACCCACAAGCGGCTGATCAACATTCTCGACCGGCAAAACGGGCGCAAGCTTCCCGTCGTCGTCCATTCCTGGGGCGAGTCCAATCTCAATGTCGCGACCAGCCTGGGCCGGATTCTGCGCGGCCGCGGCATCGACACCATGGCGGGGCCGACCGGGGTCGAAGCCTGCCGCGGCAAACCCGAGGCGGAATGTTTTGCGCTCAAGCGTCCGGGCGGGCCGCTCGAGGCCAGGATGAACGCGCCGGATGCCGTTCCTTGCGATCTCGCCTGCGTGCTGATCCTGGCGGGTGGCGTTCACCGCAGCCTGCCTGCCGGCACCAGGGTGATCCTGAGCGGCATGTCCATCCACAACCGGTTGGCGCCCAATGTCTCCAGGGACGAGCGCGAAGGCGCGTCGACCCGATTTGGCGAACTGTTCCGCATCTACCTGCACGACATGGGCGTGGAGACGGAGTTGCTCGACATCGTCGACCGGAATTCGGAAGCCCAGCGCCAGACCGAACTGCCGCCGTCCGAGTGGACCCGGCTGCGGATCGTCACCGAGACGTCGTTGTAACGCGCTTAAAGCAGCCCGAGATCGCGCAGTTCCTTGCGCATCGGCTCCGGCATCGACGCCACGCTGGCGGCGGCGGATTTGGTCAGGTCGGGCGGGGCTGAGTCTTCGGTGAAATAGCGCCAGCCCTGGAACGCCCGCATCGGCCGCGGCGAGACCGCGATCACCTTGGGCTGCATCACCAGGCGGCAGCGTCCGATACCGTCCTTGTCGCGGAACGGCTCGATCGCGATGATCTTTTCACGGGCTGCGATTTCACCCTTGATCACCCAATAAAGCGAACCGCCGGCGAGGACTTCCGCATCGCGTTTCGGCGTCATCCGCGTAACGTGAATATGCCGAAGCGGCAGGCCCTTTTTCTTCGCCGTCGCCATGCGTTCGGCGACCCAGGCCTTGAGTTCCTTGACGGACTCGCAGCCGACGGCAAGCTTGATGATATGAAGCGGCATGATGGCGGGATTTAGCGACCTGCGCGGGCTTTGAAAAGCATCAATCGTTCGAAGCCGCAGGCGCCTGTGCCGGCGGCGGCTGTGCCGCGGGCGCGGCGGCAGGCGCGATCTGGACCGGCGCCGCAGGCGGGCGCTTTGCTGCCGGCTTCTTGGCCGCAGCGAGCGCCGGCGATGCCGCAGGCGCCGGGCGTGGCGACGGCACCGGTGCCGCCGCGGTGGCCGTAGCCGGCGGCTTGGGTGCAGGCGACGTCGGTTCGGGCGTCATGATGTTCACGGGCGGGGTTGAAGCCGCACTTGGGAAGTCGGCATTGGTCGGCTTGCCGGTGGGCACTGACGGCGGCAGTCCGGCAATGAGCCCCGACCCCGCGGGCGTGGGCGCCGGCGCGTTCCACGACGGCGCGTATCGCGTAATCAGGTTCTCGTAGAGCCGCTCGTTCATGTTGGCCACGATCTGGTGGTTATCGACCAGCGAGCCGAACGCCGCGCAGGAGGCCGGCGAGCAGTGGTCGCGCGCCATCAGCGCATACGCCATCAGTCCATAGCGGTCGCGCTCGACCGCGCGCCGCAGCGCCTGCAACTCCGAACTCGGGTTTTTCCCCGCGGTGGCGATATCGCCGAACGCCGTCAGGCGGGTGATCTGGGCCGCCGCATAGGTCACCGCGGCGGCGGCCGAGTCCGGCGAGCCGAACAGCGTCTTCTCGCACGCGTTCAAGACCGCATCGCCGGCGAGGTCGTCGATGCAGGCCAGTGCCGGCAGCGTCGCGTTTACCGGCTGAACCGAGCGGGTTTCAGCCGACGCCAGCTGGCCGTCCGGACCGAAGCCGCGGATGGTCGCGGCCACCGCGACCGCGATCGCCAGCAGCGTGATGACCGTCAGCGCGCCGTTGGCCACGGATTTCTCCGCGCGCAGCAGCGTGATCAGGACGATGATCCCGAAAAATCCGGCCGCGGCGAGCGTCAGCCACATCGGAAACGTCGGCGAGCGCCAGATCTCATCCAGCGACGAAGCCCAGGCCCAGTTCATGCGCGGTGTCCCTCACGCAGCGTCAAACGCGATCGGCGAAAGCGAATGCGCTGTCGCTGCATCCAACTTTCGACAGAATGGTTCTGCGAACGGGGCCTTTTGACGGCGGCCTTGACGGAATCGCGTCAAGCGGCAGCTTGCGCGCACGTCTTTCAGGAGATCGCCAGCTGGCTTTCCTTGGCGACCCGTTCGAAAGCCTCAGTCGAGCTTTTGATGCGATACTGACAGTCGTCGCCATCAGTCGGCAGCAGCCGGATCACCTCATAGGTGCCGGTGGCGGCCGGACGGGCTACATTGCTCGCAGTAAAATAGACAGTCTCTCCAACGGAGTACTTGTGCTTCAACGCCGTCTCCATGACCCAAGATTGTCGGCCAGCTCACGGTCCCGCTAGCGTCGGCCGACTTGAGAACCCTGCGTCAACATAGCACACCACCGGCCCCAAAAGCCAGCAGCATCAGGGCATGGCAAATGCGCAAATTTTGCAGGTTTTTCAGTGCGATAAACGGCCAGATAAACGGCTATTCGAGGGTTCCGAGGGCGAAACCCCGCGGCCGCAACCGCAAACCGCGGTTCCGCCGGTCAGGCCGTATGCGGCAGCTTGCCGTCCGGGCTCGCGTGGTCCACCGCGGTTGGGAGCTGCTGCGCCAGTACCTTGGCGAGCTCGTCGACCGGAATGTTGAATTTGGCGGCCAACTGCCTGACGGTATCGCTGCCCAGCACCTGTTGTAGTTGCTCGGCCGTGATCGGCAGGTTCTGGCCATTGCCGATCCAGGATTTGACCTGATCGCCGAGGCCGGCCTGCTGCAGCTTGGCGACGATCGCCGACAATCCGCCTTGGCTGCCATTGCCGAGTACTTCGCTGAGCACCACCGGCACCACAGCGGCCTCGAGCTGACCGAGGACGCCCTTGAACGCAGGCGAATTTTCCAGTGAATCGAGAATTCCCATGGTCATGCCCTTTTCGTTCGATCGGCCAACGCCGCCAGGCAAATTCAGACTGCTTTACGATCGCTCCGTCAAGCGGCGATGATCGTCCCTGCTGTCACAATTCCTGCTTACACCGTTCAGATTCAGACCTTCTCGAGCCGTTCGATGACCAATGTTTCGGCGAGGCCCTCGCGGGTCCATTGCTGAAACGCCGGAAGCGACAGCATCGCATCGACATAAGGCTGCGCCTCGGGCGCGACCGGGATCGCATAGGTGCGGAAGCGATGCACGACGGGTGCAAACATCGCGTCCGCGCCGGAGAACGCGCCGAACAGAAATGGCCCCTGCTTGCCGTAGCGCGCGTGGCACTCGGCCCAGATTTGTTGAATCCGCGCGACATTGGCGCGCGCGTCGTCGGAGAGCGCGATCGCGCCGACCGGGCGGTGCAGGTTCATGCCGCATTCGTTGCGGAGCGCCATGAAGCCCGAATGCATCTCCGCCGAAATCGAGCGCGCATGCGCGCGGGCAGCGCGGTCTTCCGGCCACAGCCGAATTTCCGGGAATTTTTCGGCGATATATTCGATGATCGCAAGCGAATCCCAGATCGTGACATCGCCGTCGATCAAGGCCGGCACCTTGCCCGCACGGCTGAAACTCAGGATGCGATCCTTGTCGGCCTTGTCGTCGGTATAGAGCGGGATCAACACCTCGTCGAAGGCGATGTTGTTGGCGCGCAGCGCCAGCCACGGCCGCATCGACCATGACGAATAGTTCTTGTTGCCAATCACCAGTTTCAACATTTAAGGGAAATCCTGTTGGGATCGCCATCTTGCCATAGTGCGTTGCGCCCGTTCAACCTGTACATCACCTTGATGCCGCTTGCCGCGACCTTTCTTGCCTGACGGCATGTCGCGGCCACGAAGGGTGCAACATGCGTTCATATTGGGCCGATATCGCAGCGGTCGCCTTCTTCGCCCTCGAATGGACGGTGTATGCCATCACGCTGGAGCATACCGCATACGGACGCGACAGCCTGTCCGCCCGCATGCACATTTACCGCGAGGTCTGGGTCCGGAATTTGCTCAATCGCGAGGCCCGCATGGTCGACATGCAGATCATGGCCTCCTTGCAAAACGGTACGGCGTTTTTTGCCTCCACCAGCCTGATTGCGATCGGCGGCGCGCTGGCGCTGCTGCGCTCGACCAATGATGCGCTGGCGGTGCTTGGTGCGTTGCCGATCGATCTCAGCCCCTCGCCGGCACTCTGGGAAATCAAATGCGTCGGGCTGATCCTGATCTTCATCTATACGTTCTTCAAATTCGCCTGGGCGTACCGGCTGTTCAACTACGTTGCGATCCTGTTCGGCGCCATGCCGCCGGCCGGCCAGCGCGACACGCCGGAAGCCGAAGCCCACGTCCAGCGCACCACGCGATTGTTCGAAGCCGCCGGCCGGCACTTCAACCGCGGCCAGCGCGCGTTCTTTTTCGCGCTCGGCTATCTCGGCTGGTTCGTCAGTCCGTGGGTGCTGTTCGCAACGACGGCCGCGGTCGTCATCGTGACCTGGCGCCGGCAATTCGCATCGAACGCCTGGCAGGCGATGGGAAGCTGAAATACGCAAACGCGGCTCCGCGTTCCCGCGGCGCGTTAGGCCCGGGCTTGTCAAAATCTTTCGCCCTCGAAACAGAGGGCGCAGGGAAGACCGGGTGCGCGCTGCACCCGCGGTCTCGTGTGCAATGTGCACAAGGAAGTGCGCACACGAGCATACAGGTGAAGCGGAGAGCATCCGGCCTTCCCTGCGCAATGGTTTTACGGCTTATGGCGCGCTCTCCTTGGTGAGCCGGGCTCTTTTGCCACCATCGCCCGCGAGAAGCCTGCTTCTCACGAACTTGACGCCAGCGTCGGGCGCCGGGACCACACGCTTTCGCCGTCCGCGTCCGCCACGCTCGTCAGTCGCAGCATCTACGTCCACCGCATCCCACCGCGCGTTCGTGACGTGCGCAACGCCCCTCTTGCCGGGTGAGACGGCCAAATCAATAGCCTGATTTGCATTTCGGAAAAACAGAAATATTTCTCGCGAGGGGGCTGGACAGGTTTTGGGTGATTTGCCCGTCGTGTTGTTTTGTCGCAGCTAGGTCGCAAGAATACGCTTGCATAGGAGACGACGCAGTTTGTGTTGGGCATTTCGTCTCGACTTCCCGACGGCGCTGCTCGCCCCAAGCCGGCGATCTGATCGAATAAGCCCGTTCACTTCTGATAGGCAAAGTCGATATATCTAATTCCCGCAGCAATGTCCGTTATTTGGCGGAGAACGGAAGGCGCGGCGGCAAGTGTAGATGTCTGCAAATGACCCTTAGCAGAAATCGACTGATTGGCTTGACGAATGCTCACTCCCAAAAACAACATGCCCCTATTCTAAGCTGACGAAACGGCAAGCTCGAATTCATCGCCAAGTGATCCTGAGCGGTGCATCGTCTGATCAGCGCCCTACTGGTTGCTATTCCGGTTCTTGCTCGCGCCCCTCAAACGCGGACCGGTTGTCAACGCACTGGCAAAGTCAGTCATCTGAACACAGGTGAGAAGGTCTACATAGCTCTGTGTGCCGATGACACTTTCTCCCTCGCATTCAGTGCGCGCTGAGTCGGTCGTTTTCTGCCAAATCGTGGACAATTGCTGCTTGGCAGTCATTTCGTCGCGCATGCAATCCTCGAAGCTTTGAGCCTTGGTAAGTCCCATTGAATTGTCGTCGTCTGTCGTGGCCCTGCACAACGGCTCTACGTTCAAACTGGGAATGCGATCGGAAACGGGTATGGCGAGCGGCTGACTTAGAAGAGTCAACGAGAGAAATGCTACCATCATCTCAAGTTTCTCCCATTCCAAATTACTGCGCAGCTACTGTTTTCCTCCGATGCGCCGGAGCTATCGCTGAAAGTTGGTGACGGCGTGAATCGGAGAGGCGGCATATCGTGGGGGTGCTTGACGCCTCCACTTCTCCACCGAAGGAGCGATGCCGTGTGCAAGGATAGCATCATCAAGCTGATTCAACCAGAAAACGTCGACGATCAACTCACCGAAATGCCAAATTGCCGAAGAGCCAGCAGCCGAAGGCCAAACGCGCGTTGCAGGAGATCTGGATGGCCGAGACCAAGGCCGCCGCCGAGCTGGCGTTCGACGCCTTCATCAAGAGCTACACGCCCAAATACGAGAAGGCGGCCACGACTGCCTGAGCAAGGATCGGGACGCGCTACTGGCGTTCTGCGACTTCCCGGGCCGAGCACTGGAAACACCCGCCGACGACCAATCCCGTTGAAAGCACCTTCGCTACCGTGCGCCACCGCCACGATCCGATCGAAGGGTTGCCTATCCAACAGGATGGCGCTCGTGATGGTCTTCAAACTGCTTGAGGTGCTGCTGGTGACGCTCCTTCATGCTATTGACGCCACGGTACGGCCCGAAGTCTATCTCATGCTCGGCGCGGGAGCTATCGCCAAATTTTGGTAAAAGCTGGAGTCGTCTCGATGGCCACAACCAGTTGCGAAAACTCGTTCTCGGTGTCACATTCAACAACGGGATCGAGGTCATCGCCAACCCGACTGACCGTCAGCCCATAACAGCCGCCGCCAGACCGGCCAGGCCGTCAACCGCAACAAAAGGAAGCTTGAACGCTTTGGGGTCGTAGTAACGGGCCAAGATGCCGACGATCCAGTGCATCCCAAACAGCACGCGAAAGCATGAACCGAGACCGTAAGCACAACGAGAGGCGTGCCCCAGATCCAGTCGGCGAACCAAAAGTCTGTCATTTAGCGCCGACTTCCAATGACCGCGCGGCCGGGATCGGACGTGCGGTGAGTTATTTTTTGCGTTCGAAATTCAGCCATCGGCTTGATTCAGATCAACAACAACCTCGGATCCCGGTGTGTGCTGAGTAGAGAGTTTTCTTCGACCGATGGTTGGCGTTTCTAGTTCAGCAGCGCAGGGAGTGCGGCGATGATCCAGAAACCGGTGCACATGAACCACCCGACTTGGCACCCCGCAGCCGTGCTGACGCTTGCGCTCGGCCTGCTTGCCGGATGCAACGAGGCGAAGAACAAGTTGGTTCTGCCGCCGCCGGCAAATGTCGGCGTGGCTGCGCCGGTGCAAAGGGCAGTAACGCCCTATCTTGAGCACACAGGAACCATGACGGCGTTCGCTTCGGTCAATCTGGTAGCGCGCGTGAATGGCTACCTGAAGTCCATCAACTATATCGACGGCGCAACCGCGAAAACCGGCGAGCTGTTGTTCGAGATAGAACCGGCGCCCTACCAAGCGCAACTCAAGCAGGCCCAAGCAGCCCTCGCCGGCGCAAAGGCAGGGCTCGTCCAGACACAGGCAGAGTTTGAGCGTCAGAACACTCTGTCCCAAGAGGGAGTCAACACACAGGCAAATTTAGACAAGGCTCGTGCGAACAGGGATTCCGACAAGGCAAATGTCGACGCGGCCGATGCCAATCTGCAAACCGCGCAAATCAACCTTTCTTACACGCGAGTTGAGGCGCCATTCGATGGGATCGTCACGCGCCATCTGGCGTCGCTCGGTGAACTCGTGGGAACCGCGGGGAATACCAACCTGGCCAGTATCGTGCAGCTTGATCCGATCTACGTGACCTTCAATGTCAGCGATCAAAATGTGCTGAGGTTTCGCAAGAACGAGGGCGGCCGTCTCACACTGGCTGAGCTTCAGCAGATTCCGATCGAAGCTGGCTTTATGGATGAAGAAGGTTTCCCCCATCGAGGCAAGATCGACTACGTATCCCCGGATATTGACCCGCAGACAGCGACAATTCTCGTGCGTGGCGTGTTTGAGAACAAGAACCACGCGCTGCTCCCCGGCCTGTACGTTCGGCTCCGCGTGCCGATCGGCCCTCCTAAGGCAGATGCCTTGCTGGTCCCCAACAGAATCCTGCAACAGAACCAGGAAGGCCGCTACCTGCTCGTGGTGGGTGCCAATGACGAGGTGGAGCAGCGCGACGTGCAGCTTGGCGAACTCGACGGCGAGCTATCGCTGAAAGTTGGTGACGGCGGGAATCGGAAAGGCGGCATATCGTGGGGGTGCTTGACGCCTCCACTTCTCCACCGAAGGAGCGATATGCCGTGTCCAACGATAACATCATCAAGCTGATTCAGCCAGCAAACGTCGACGATCAACTCACGGAAATCTTGCGTACTGGGGCACGTGTTCTGTTGGCCCAGGCGGTCGAGGCCGAGGTCGCGGACTTTCTCGGCAAGCATGCCGATTTGAAGACCGCAGACGGCCACCAGCGGGTCGTGCGCCACGGTCACCTGCCGGAGCGCGAGGTGATGACCGGTATCGGTCCGGTCGCCGTCCGCCAGCCGCGTGTGCGCGATCGCGAGGCGGACGCTACCGACCCCGACCGCATCCGGTTCTCGCCCTCGATCCTGCCGCCCTATATGCGCCGCTCTAAATCGATCGAGACGCTGCTGCCGATCCTTTACCTGAAGGGTATCTCGACCGGCGACTTCTCCGAGGCGCTGGCAGCACTGCTCGGCAAGGATGCTGCCGGATTGTCGGCATCCGCCATCGGCCGCCTGAAGGACGGCTGGCTTGACGAACACACCGCGTGGCAGAGGCGCGATCTGTCGGCGAAACGTTACGTCTACATCTGGGCCGATGGCATCCATCTCCAGGCACGCCTCGAAGACGAAAAGCAGTGCATCCTGGTGCTGATCGGCGCGACGCCGGAAGGCCGCAAGGAACTGGTCGGCTTCACCGATGGCGCCCGCGAGAGCGCGCAGGACTGGCGCGATCTGCTGCTCGATCTGAAGCGGCGCGGGCTCGACGTGCCGCCGCGGCTTACCATCGCCGATGGCGCGCTCGGGTTCTGGAAGGCCGCCGGTGAGGTCTGGCCGAAAACGCGCGAGCAGCGCTGCTGGGTGCACAAGACCGCGAACGTACTCGCCAAGTTGCCGAAGAGCCAGCAGCCGAAGGCCAAACGCGCGTTGCAGGAGATCTGGATGGCCGAAACCAAGGCCGCCGCCGAGCTGGCGTTCGACGCCTTCATCGCGAGCTACACGCCCAAATACGAGAAGGCGGCCGACTGCCTGGGCAAGGATCGGGACACGCTACTGGCGTTCTACGACTTCCCGGCCGAGCACTGGAAACACCTGCGAACGACCAATCCCATTGAAAGCACCTTCGCTACCGTGCGCCACCGCACGATCCGATCGAAGGGATGCCTGTCCAACAGGACGGCGCTCGCGATGGTCTTCAAGCTGCTCGAGGCCGCGCAGAAAAGCTGGCGTCGTCTCGATGGCCACAACCAGTTGCCAAAACTCGTTCTCGGTGTGACATTCAACAACGGGATCGAGGTCATCGCTAAACCCGCTGACCGTCAGCCCATAACCGCCGCCGCCTGACCGGCCCGGCCGTCACCAAAAATTGGCGATAGCTCCTCGACGGCCGGCTGCGTGTCATAACCGCAGGACTCAAGCCGGACGACAAGGTCATAATCACCGGATTGGACCGTGCGATCCCTGGCCGGAAGGTCACAACCCGGTCGATTTCGATCGCGAGCGCCGCAGACGGCACTGACACGTCCAAGTAGACGCGCGGCACCCAGAGGGGGGAAGCCATGTTTTCAAAGCTTTTCATCGAGCGGCCGGTGCTCGCAAACGTCGTGGCAATCTTGCTGGTTTTGATCGGCGCGGTCTCGGTGTTCAAGCTTCCGGTCGCGCAATATCCCGACATTGTGCCGCCGACGGTACAGGTCACCACCCGCTATCCGGGCGCGAGCGCCCAGACTGTTATCGATAGCGTTTCGCTGCCAATCGAAAACCAGGTGAACGGTGTCGAGGATGCGCTGTACATGCAGTCCACTAGCGCAAGCGACGGCACCTACAACTTGATTGTCACTTTCGCGATCGGCACCGATCTGAATTTTGCGCAGGTGTTGGTTCAAAATCGCGTCTCCGCCGCGCTGGCCTCGCTTCCAACTCAGGTGCAGGCGCAAGGCGTGACTGTGCAGAAGAAGTCCACCGCGATTCTCGAAATCGTCACGTTGAGCTCACCGGACGGGCGTTTCGACAGCCTCTTCATGAGCAATTACGCCACGATCAATCTGGTGAACGAATTGGCGCGGCTGCCGGGCGTCGGCAACGTCAACGTTTTCGGCACGGGCGAATATGCGATGCGGATCTGGATGCATCCGCAAAAGATGTACGCGCTCGGCCTCGTCCCTCAGGACATCATCAGCGTCGTCAGCCAACAAAGCCAGCAGGCAACGGCGGGGCAAATCGGGATACCGCCAACGCCTCCTACACAGGACTTTCAATACACCGTCAACATCCAGGGCCGGCTTTCGGATCCCGCCCAATTCGAAAATGTGGTCGTGCGCGCCGCCACCGCGGACGGCGGACACGTCGTGCGCCTCAAGGACGTGGCCCGCGTCGAGCTTGGGGCACAGACTTATTCCCAGAGCTTCCGCCTGAACGGAAAGCAAGGCATCGGCATTGCCATCTACCTTACGCCCTCCGCAAATGCGCTGGAGGTCGCGAAACTCGTCAGGAACAAGATGGAGACCCTGTCGCACGACTTCCCGGCAGGCTTGTCTTACGCGATCCCCTTCAACACAACTGCGTTTGTCGAGACGTCAATCAATGAAGTCTACAAGACGCTCGGTGAAGCTGGCGTATTGGTGCTGATCGTCATCTTGCTGTTTCTACAGGATTGGCGCGCTTCGCTCGTGCCCGCCACGACGATTCCGGTCACCATCATCGGAGCTTTTGCGGCGATGGCGGCATTGGGCTTTACCATCAACCTTTCTACCTTGTTCGGCATCGTTCTCGCGATCGGTATCGTGGTCGACGATGCGATCGTCGTCGTCGAGAGCGTATCGCGCGAGATCGAGGTGGGCTTGCCCCCGCGAGATGCCGCCATCAAGGCGATGACCGAGTTGTTTGGTCCCATTGTCGGCATCACCCTCGTGCTGATGTCAGTGTTCATTCCGGCGTCGCTGCTGCCCGGACTCACCGGACGCATGTTCGCCCAATTCGCGCTCGTGATCGCGGCCACCGCCCTGCTGAGCGCGATCCTGGCGACGACGCTGAGCCCGACACAATGTGCATTGCTGCTGCGAGAGCCGGTACCCCCAGATCAGCGAAATTCTTTCTTCCGTGGCTTCAACTTTGTCTATGAGCGGTTGGAAAGGGGCTACACGTGGTTGGTCGGCAGAATGGTGCGCCTGAGTGGCCTTATGGTGGTCGTGGCACTCGGACTGATAGCCGGGGGAATTTTCGGCCTGACGCAATTGCCGACCGCGTTTATTCCGAACGAAGACCAGGGTTACGGGTTGGTCGTGGTTCAGCTTCCTGATGGCGCTTCGTCGGAACGCACGCAGGCAGCTCTGACGCAGGCTGCGGAGATCGCCAGGCAGCAGCCAGGCGTCGCGGACGTGATCGCCATTTCCGGCCTCTCCGTTCTCGACAATAACGCCACTCTGGCGAACGCGGGCATTGCCTACGCGACCTTCAAGCCATGGAGTGAGCGCGGCCGCGCCAAAGACCAGGATCTCAGATCGATCATGCGCGGAATCCAGGACCGACTTTCTGAACTTACGGATGGCAGAGGCTTTGTGCTGGTGCCACCGCCAATTCAGGGCGTAGGCAACGCCGGCGGCGTCACGATGCAGTTGCTCCAGCGCGACGGCACATTCGACTACAAGAAGATGCTCTCCTCGGCGAATGCCGTGATAGACGCCGCCGAATCGCAATCGGCGATTGAGCGAGCCGTGACATCCTTCCGAACGGACTCGCCACAGCTTCAAGTCGTCATCGATCGCACAAAGGCGGAAACGCTTGGCGTATCCGTCGGCAGCGTCTTTGCCGCATTGTCATCGTACCTTGGCTCGACCTACGTCAACCAGTTCAACAAGTTTGGTCGGACCCTGCAGGTCTACGTACAAGCAGATTCGCCTCACCGCCTCCGTCCGGATGATCCTCTGAAGCTCAATGTCAAGACTGCCGATGGCAGCACCGTACCGATCGGATCGCTCGCGCAGGTCCGTCCAGCGGTCGGCCCCTCGCTCATCAGCCTGTTCAATCTCTATCTGACGGCGACGATTTCCGCGCGCGAAGCACCGGGGTTCAGCTCAGGACAGGCAATGGACGTGATGGAGGAAGTCGCAAGCCGCGTCCTGCCGCCCCGTACCGATTTCGCGTGGAGCGGCATGTCCTATCAGGAGCATGCGGTCGGCAACCAGCTTTACATGGCCTTCGCGCTCTCACTGCTGCTGGTCTATCTCTGTCTCGCCGGACAGTACGAGAGCTGGCTGTCGCCATTGGCCGTTTTGCTGGCCGTGCCACTCTCGCTGCTCGGTCCTGTTGGCGCGCTCACGGCGCTTGGTGTTGCGAACAATCTATATGTCCAAATCGGTCTCATGCTGCTGATCGCGCTATCGGCCAAGAACGCGATCCTGATCGTCGAGGTCGCGCGCGAGCGGCGAGCCGCGGGGCAGGAACTTCTTGAAGCCGCCGTCGAAGCTGCACGGACGCGTTTCCGTCCAATCCTCATGACGTCGTTTGCATTCCTGCTTGGCGTCTTGCCGCTGGTGACAGCTACGGGCGCCGGCGCCAATGCCCGTCGATCGCTCGGTATTTCTACCTTCAGCGGCATGGTCGCTTCCACCTGCCTTGCCGTGCTGTTCGTTCCCTCATTCTTCGTTGTCATGCAGCGCCTTGAGGAACGCCGGCGAGGCAAAAAATCTGCGGTTTCCGCTGTCACGGCGTCGCCTGCAGAATAGCTTGCTGCAAGCAATACGACAGAAAAGCAGAATGACGTTCGAAGAACGTTCCAATCTTCTCTTGTCGTTCGCAGGAGTTCCGTTCACCAATGGGCAAACCACGGGCCCAGCTGGTGACAGCGATAGAGCGACTGGGCCGCATTATGGGCCCTCTGCTGAGGTCCTGCCGCGGGTGGGGCACCCAGGCACGCGACACCGACGGCCAATTGGCTCTACGTGTGTCGGAAGCCGAACCTGTTGACGCGGACATGAATCGCGTGGCCGCCACCATGCATGCGATCGACGATATCGAAGCAGGCCGCCTTGCCGGTCTGTCGTATCGCCTTTGCGAGGGTGGCCAGGGCAGTTTGCACTTCGTCCATCTGTGGGTCAGCGAGCCTGACCAAGCGTAGCAAGACACTTCCGCTATTGGCACTTAGCGGACATCGACGGTCGCGGGCAGTATGTCCGCTTCTGGCCCAAGACCGGAAGTCAAAAAGCTCCCGCTCATCGTCAGCATGAACCCACAAGGTAAGGTCCGGCACCCGTTCTTCCGGAGCCTGCGTGAAGACCCGTGAACGAGGGGTTGCTTTGCGGCAAATTTGGTCTCGCCGATCAGTATCCGGAAAAATCCTTCGGCGTAAAACTCAAGTCGAGCACTTAAGCCCGTTCACTTCTGATAGGCAAAGTGGATATATCTAGTCCCCCACAGCAATGTCCGTTATTGGGCGGAGAACGGAAGGCGCGGCGCCAAGTGTAGATGTCTGCAAATGACCCATAGGCGTCAGGAGCCTGAATCGCGAAAACGCGGCAACATTCCTTTTGTAACCGGCCTTCGGGCTCGTTAGATTAGATTCCGTGGGGCTTCCAAGAAATAGGAGCTAACCATGTCACGTCTCGCGCGAATTGCACTCGCGCTCTTGCTGGCGACGGTGCAACTTCCGGCAGCATTTGCGCTAGACAATGCACCAGCGACCATTTCTCAGGAGCTTGTGCCATTCTCGTCGGATGAGGGGCTTGCGCGGCTGGCCCGCTCAGCTGCCAAGGTGGACTTTCCCGCCCTTGCCAATCAGTTCGAAGCGGAGTCGAACGGCGCGTTCTGTGGACCCGCGTCTGCCGCAATTGTGCTCAACGCCGTTCGAGGTCGGAGCCCTGATCTGCCGCGCGACCGGAGCCGATTACATTCAGAAGACCTTAAATACATTCCGAGCGCCTACGATCCCACGATCCCTCGCTTCACACAGGACAACGTGATCACCAAAGGCCAGAAGACCCGCGCGCAAGTTCTCGGCGAACCGGTGACGATCAATGGAAAACAGATCCAGGACTTCGGCTATCAGGTCCGTCAGCTCGATGAGATGCTGAGGGCAAATGGTCTTACGACCCGGCTTGTCATCGTTGATGACAGCAAGCCCGAGCAGGATATTCGGACTGATTTGGTTGAAAACCTCAAGCGTCGGGGTGACTATGTGATCGTCGCCTACCAACGCAAGGCTGTAGGCCAACAGGGCCCCGGACATATCTCGCCGCTTGGCGCATACGACGCTGAATCCGACTCGTTCCTTGTCCTTGACGTCAATCCTGCGAGCGCTGGCTGGGTGTGGATGCCAACTGCGACCCTCGTTAAGGGTATGCGCACTTTCGATACGGCTGAGAATCGGGGGTATATTCTTGTTGAGACCCCTTGAGGCGTTCTTCACTTCGCGTCGATGAAATGGAAACAGTGGGGAGAATTGTGCCATGCCGAAGCGCTCCTCCATAGGCAAGCGTCGGAGCAAAGCCTTACCCGCCTTAGGGTTTGCCGGCATGTCTCTCTCGATGGCAAGCGGTGCGTGCGCCTCAACTAGCGAAGCGAATACATCACCGCCCTCGCAGAAGCACGAAATCTTTCTTGGTGAGGAGGAAATCTCCGACGTCAGTTTGGCGACGTTCTATGTCTTCGACAAGGAAAATGCTGGACCACCACCGCTCTTCCAAAAACTAAGGCTGGCCGCCGGATGCGGTGCCGGCTGCGGCTGTAGCTTCGGCTGTGCCTACTGGCCGCAACCTCCGCAGCCTCCAAAGGCAACGCAGCCGACACAGAACCGAAAGAAGAAGCCTCCGCACCGCACGAACTAAATGGCGTCCGGCACAGCCGCCTCGGTCAAGCTTTACGCGACAGGCTTACAACGTCCTAGAGTCCTCACCGTCAAAATCGAACTGATGTCTGCTTGTGGCACAACTCGGACATGCCGCCCTGGTCGCTCTATGTCCGTTGTTGGGGGCAGAGCGGAAAACATATGCTCCCATTGAGCTTTTCAGCTTTTGACCCATCTGAGACATGAGCGACTCAAGGCTTCTGCAGTGCAAAAGCATTGTTCGTCTTTTTGCTAAGCGTGATATTGTGCCCTCTATCGCATGAGGCGACCCCACGGGAGTGTCTCATGGCAATCCACATTCGACGGCGAGAATTCATATCACTGCTCGGCAGCGCGGCGGCTGCGTGGCCGCTCGCGGCGCGCGGGCAGCCGAACGAGCGCGTGCGCCGCGTCGGCATGCTGATGCATCTTGCCGCGGACGATCCGGAAGGACAGCCTCGCATCATCGCGTTCGAGCAGGGTATGCGGGAATTGGGTTGGGCCGTCGGCCGCAACCTGCAGATCGACTACCGCTGGGCCGCTGGCGATCCAGACCGCTTTCGCAAATGCGCGGCGGAACTGGTCGCGCTTGCACCGGACGTCGTCTTGGCTGCCAGCGGCACCCCGCTCGTGGTCGCATTGCAACAGGTGACTGCCAGCGTTCCAATCGTGTTTGTGGGGGTCGCCGACCCTGTCGGTGCAGGCTTGGTCGAGAGTTTGGCACGCCCGGGCGGCAACGCGACCGGGTTCACGGTCTACGAATACAGCATGAGCGGAAAATGGATCGAGCTGCTCAAAGAGATCGCGCCTCGAGTGACGCGAGCGGCGGTCGTTCGAGAGCCCGCCATAAGCGGCACTGGCCAGTGGGGTGCCATCCAGTCGGTGGCGCCGTCTCTCGGGGTGGAGCTGTTCCCCATCGGCGTGCGCGATGCGGGCGAGATCGAGCGCGCGATCATTGCATTCTCACGCGGGTCGAACGGTGGCCTGATTGTGACGGGGAGTCCGTCGACCTCAGTCCATCGCCACCAAATCATCGCGCTGGCCGCTCGGCTCCTTTTGCCCGCGGTCTACCCCTACCGCTACTTCGTCGCCAGCGGCGGGCTGCTCTCATACGGACCCGACCCGACTGACCAGTTCCGGCGAGCGGCTGGCTACGTCGATCGCATCCTCAAGGGCGAGAAGCCGGCCGACCTGCCCGTGCAGGTGCCGACAAAATACGAACTAGTGATCAACCTGAAGACCGCGAAAGCGCTCGGGCTTGAAGTACCAGCAGCGCTGCTCGCCCGCGCCAATGAGGTGATCGAATAAACTGCAGTTTGCTGCGCTGCATATGTCGCCTATTGGCGCAACTCGGACATGCCGCCGTGGTCGCTCTATGTCCGTTGTTGGGGGCAGAGCGGAAAACATATGCTCCCGTTGAGCTTTTCAGCTTTTGACCCACGTCGGACATGGTGATGGTTACGTGCGACACTCTGTTCAACTGGAATTTGACATTCACACCGCCTAAGATCAGCGCAAGGTTCCGGTTGGGTTTCCGAGGGAGGAAAGCCATGACGAAAACGGTTTGGGCTACGCTCGCACTAATCGTCACCGCAATCTCGGCGCAAGCGCAAACCTTCTCTGCGCAAGACCTTGCCCGGCGCACTATCGAGCGGCGCGCGGTAGAGGCGGCGATCTGGGGTATGCCGCTAGTCAACACTGACGCGATGCGGCAGGCGTACTTTCGCGATGTCGGCGCAAAGTACAACGACATCTGCTACTTCTCAAAACCACAGGACTGGAAGTTCCAAGTCACGACGCCTAATGCTTCGACGAACTACATCTATTTCAACTACAATTTGAAAGACGGGCCAGTCGTTGTCGAAATGCCGGCAGCCGTTAACGCCGGGCTGCTCGGCTCCATGGTTGATGCTTGGGATGAGCCAATGACCGACATCGGTCCTGCGGGCGAGGACCAAGGCAAGGGCGGCAAGTACTTGCTGCTCCCACCCGACTTCAAAGGTGATACCCCGGCAGGCTTCTTCCCGATTAGGTACCCCACCTACAACGGTTATGCGTTGTATAGGGCGATCAGGAACGGAACAACCGATGCCGATACCGCGGCTGCGTTGGCGTTGGTGAAGAAGTTGCGCGTCTATCCGTTCGCGCAAGCCGCCACCCCCCAGAACAACGCTTCATCGACATTTACGGCAAGACGTTCGATGGCATCGCCAACTTCGACGAGCGTTTCTTTGAGAACCTCAACCGCATGGTTCAGGAAGAGCCGGTGCTACCGCGCGACGTGACCATAATGGGCATGCTTAAGAGCGTGGGCATTGAGAAGGGAAAAGACTTCAAGCCAGACGCGGCTACGCAGAACATACTGAAGTCTGCAGCGCAGGAAGCACAGGCGCACTTCATTGAAGCGCTGACCTCTTACAGCCAACCGTGGTGGCCGGATCGAAACTGGTCCCCACCTGACCCCAAAGGCGTCAAAACCGGGTTTACCTACCAGATCGGGGACGCGTTGGACATTGACGCTCGCGGTTATGCCAACTTCGCAGCTTTTGCCTTGCCGAAGAAGACCGGGACCAGCTTGGTGTATCTCTTCACGTTTCGCGATAGCCGGGGGGAGCGGTTGAGCGGCGAGATGACCTACACGGTACGCGTCCCGGCAAACGTTCCGGCAAAGCAATACTGGTCAATGATCGTATACGCGGTGGATACCGCCGCGCTCATTCGTGAAGCTCCGGTGGTCACACTCGATAGCTACAATCAGGCCATGCAGCGGAACGCCGATGGCTCCGTAGATATCTACTTCGGCCCCAAGGCACCAGCGGGCAAGGAGGCAAACTGGATATATACCGCGTCGGGAAATGCGTTTTTCCCCGCGATGCGCTTTTACGATCCCGACAAACCGCTATTCGACAGGACGTGGAAGCTGCCGGACATCGAGCGGGTTTTGGCGCAATGATCGGGATGTCTGCTGTTGGCACAACTCGGACATGCCGCCGTGGTCGCTCTATGTCTGTTGATGGGGGCAGAGCGGAAAACATATGCTCGCATTGAGCTTTTCCGGTTTTGACCCATTTGAGACATGCTGAGCCGTGAAACCCATTTCGCCGACCGCGAATACTTGATGTAATTGCATTCTTTGCGAAGTATGGATGGCCCACCGAATATGAAGCTGTATGTCACGTTCACTTCACCCTACGCGCGCTTGGCGCGCATCCTGGTAATTGAAAAGACGCTTGAGGATCGCGTGGAGATTATCGCGGCGAAAACGCGTACTGCAGATAGCCCTTACTATCGGATTAACCCATCTGGGCGCGTGCCGTACCTCATCGATGATTCAGGTGTTGGCATGGAGGATAGCCAACTCGTCTGCGCTTATCTCGACCACCTAGATGGTAAGCCTCGTTTCCACGACCCTAAACATCAAACTGATTGGGCTTACCAGCAGTTAGAGTTCTCGGCGCGCAACATGTGCGAGGGCATCTGCGTATGGGTGCGCGAGATGGCTCGGCCCGCAGGCGAGCGTTCGGCTACTGTTTTGGCGCATGAGGTAACGCGTGCACAGCGCGTGGCCGATGTATTTGAGGGTCGTGTAACTGATCCGCTGATGCAGAGCGCGCCAACTATGGCGCACTTGAGCCTCGCAGTGGCTCTCGATGTCGCGGCGAAGCGCGGTTTCGGTGATCTCACGACCGGCCGCCCCCATCTAGCAGCTTGGATGCGCGGCATATCCGAGCTGGCTTCAATGCAAAGGACGGCGCCGCCGTGATGCGCCCGAGTCTCGTTTGAATCCGCTGGCCAGGAGCAAAGCGGATATCCCTCGACGTCTACGCCAGTTGCATGACGCGCGTCGGATATAGGTGGCCCGGCGGGTAATCGGGCGTATGGCCGAATGCTCAAGGCCGCGCTTGTGTTAGAGGCTGGCACGCCTGGAAAACGCTATCCTCTTACGGCGAGGGATCGCGGCGAGCCGATGGGCCGCGCTCATCCCTCCGGCAGCCCGGCCTTGCGCATCCCGTCGCGGATGCGCTCGCGCTGAGTCAGATAGGTCGGATTGTCGCTCGACGCGCGCTCGCGGAAGCGGGAGATGGTGAAAGTGGGATCGAGGGCAAGCCCGGCCTGAACCGCGGACCGCGCCTCATCGAGCCGGCCAAGATGCGCCAAGGCGGCGGCGAGATAAAAATGCGCGAGCGGAAAATTTCGGTTCATCTCGACGGAGCGACGCAATCGCGCGACTGCCTCCTGGTCCGCGCCAAGCAGTAGTTTGGCGAAGCCGGCGTACATCATCCAGCGATAGGCGCTCGCATCGCGAGGACTGAGGCGAAGCGCCTCCTGGACATGGCACTCGGTTTCCTCGCCGAGACCCATACTATACTTGGCGAGACCAATAGCTCCGTGAGCCAGGGCCAAATTTCGATCCAACGCCAATGCCCGCTCGCACTCGGCAATGCCTTGGGCCGCCCGGTTGGTAGAGATTAGGATTAGGCCCAACACTTGATGGGCCATGGCGTGCTCGGGAGCCAGGGACAGCGTATTGGTCAGCGCCGCTTCGGCCGCCGCGAAGCAAGCGGCCCGATCGTCGGTCGTATAGCTGTTGCCGGTCCTCACGTCGACCCACGCGGCGCCGACCCGCGCGTCGATATTGCCGGGGTCGAGCGCCAAGGCGCGCTCGAAAAATCCCCGCGCTTGCGCTCTAGTCTCGGCAGTCGATCCCTTGTTTAACCAAGCCCTACCTTGAAAATAAAGGTCCATCGAATCGGGTTGCGATGCCCTTTCTGCGCGGCGCGCCTCTGCGGCGACGAGCTGCGCGTTGAGCGTCCCGGCAAGGCGCGCGACGATTTCGTCCTGCATATCGAAGAGGTCGGCCAAGGGCTTATCGAACCGCTCGGCCCAAAGGTGATTGCCGCTCTGCGCATCGATGAGCTGGACATTCACGCGCATCCGATTGCCGCCGCGCTGAACGCTTCCCTCCAGCACATAGCGCACCCTCAATTCGCGGCCGATCTGCTTCACATCTAAGGCCTTGCCCTTGTAGGTGAAGGCGGTATTGCGCGCGATCACGAGCGAACCAGAGATGCGCGAGAGGTCGGTGGTCAGGTTCTCGATTACCCCATCGACGAAGTAGTCTTGCTCCGGATCACCGCTGAGGTTAGCGAAAGGCAGCACAACGATGGAAAGATGAGGCAGTGAAAGTGCGCCCGGCTCAGCCTGTGTCGGCGGGCTAGACCTATCCCGGACTACCGCATAGGCTCGGACCGGAAGGGCGATGTTTTTGAGGTTTTGCTCGCCCAGGTCGGCGAATTCAACCCAGACCTTGGCTCGTATTTGATCGTAGACAGCAGATGAGATGCAGATGCCGCCCGGCTCTGCGATGCTCTCAAGCCGAGCCGCAATGTTAACGCCGTCCCCAAAGATGTCATGGGGCTCGACGATCACGTCGCCGATATTGATGCCCACACGAAAAGCAATACGGCATTCTTCTATTGCGCCGATTGTAAGTTCCTTGATGCGCTTCTGGAACTGCATAGCAGCTCGAACTGCTTCGACCGCGCTAGGGAACTCCGCCAAGAACCCATCGCCGGTACTCTTCACAATGCGACCGCCGTGTTCGGCGATTGCGGGCTGGACAGCGTCCGTTAGGAGCGCGCTCAGCTTGGCGTGCGTAGCCTCTTCGTCATTGTGCATGAGCCGCGAATAGCCAGCCACGTCGGCAGCAATTATTGCGGTTAACCTGCGCTCGACCGGCCTTGGTCGCTCTTGCACCATGGCACGCAAACCTTTCGTACCGCACACCTTATATGATAAATCCGACTGCCACGCCAACGCACTCGTCGGCGCCTGGCGGCGGGCCGGCTCACGACCGGTTATGGCACGAAACGGACCTGCCGACTGCGGTGCACGATGTCCGCTCTCAGGGCAAAGCTGAAAACATATGCTCCCATTGAGCTTTTCCGGTTTTGGTAGAGTCGAGATGTGGCGCGGTGGCTTTAGGTAGAACATATCTGTTGCCGCCTCTTTCGTCTGGCGGTGCCTTAGTGGTTCAGCCGTGACTCCGTTTCCACATCCCGCTCATCGAACCGGACAGGCAGATCTCCCGCATCCGGCTCTCGGACAAGACTTCACGCCTTCGCTTTCGCGTGCAACGCCGTCTGCAGTTTCTGAACACTCCTCGGAGTTGATAGGTTGCCCAATCTCCAGGTCCTTCGCCACGTATTGCGTCTGTCTTGAACTGAGGTCCCTTCCCTCCACCGGAGTTACCCGGCTTTAGCGGTACTACGAACCTCTCCGCCACCCCAAGGCGCCCGGCCTGTCCCTCACGGGCTTCCGGTTGGTCCTCGCTGACCACGCTTTGGGGCTTCCCGTGTTTCGTACGCTTTCCTTGTGTACATGCCGCCGCCACTACCCCGGCGCAGCGTCTGAACGTATCGCTTCGCTCATTTCATCCAGACGTATCAGTCTTCCCCGATAGGGTTGTCGGGTCGGCCTGCGCATTGTCCTTTTCGAGGCTTGCTCGGCGTTCACTCGCGTTACGGCCTGCACACTCGCGCTGTCACCAATTCGTGACACGCTAATCGAAGGCTTCAGCCACTTCGTTACCTCCATGACTGCTCCGATTGCTTCCGGCTGGAGCGGTTGCCGGGTGGGGCTTGCACCCACTGGAAAGCGCCGCCTTTTCACGGCGCACACCCGGAGCGGACCAAGGCCCCCTTGCGAAATTCCACAGTCCGCTCAAAAAGATCCGGAAGCATGCCGCGTTGGAGCGGGTGACAGTTCGTTCACGCAGATGGAACCGCGAGGTTTGATCTAGGTCAAGGGCGCGAAGCTCCAGCGCGCGAGGCTTCGGACAGGCCCGCGGTTCGGCGCGATGTGCAGGTGTCCGCGGCTTTCCTCTCTCGAAGAAGGAGTACGCGAATGTTGCGTCCAGTTCTCACCGCTTTGGCAGCCGCAGTCATGCTGCTGGTCACCACCTTCCCCGATGACGCATTCGCCCGCGGCGGCGCGCGCGCTGGAGGCTACCGCGGCGGCGCGGTCGCAGCTCGGGGATACCACGGAGGCGCGGTCGCAGTTCGGGGATACCGGGGCGGTGCTGTCGCTGTGCGCGGCGGGCGCTACGGCTATCGCGGCTACGGTGTCGGTGCGGCGGCAGTGGGCGCGGCCGCGGTCGGCGCAGCTGCGACGGGGGCCTACTACCGCAGCGGCTGCGGCTACGACGCCTACGGCAACTGGGTTTGCCCGAACTACTGAGCCGCGCGACGCCGTTGGTGCTCCTTGCGTCTCGGCGACCAGCATCAGAGGCAAGCGCGCGTCGTACGTCGTTACTTGTGGTTGTACGCAAACATGTTCCGCTATCTGAGAAGACGAGCAATTCGCTCCGACCGAACAATGGCGGCGCCAAGATCGACAAATCCGGCAAGGTCGTTCGGGGCTGCCGCCAGTCCGACGGTTTTCGTGTCGCCTGGACGCGGTGCCCACACCTCTCGGGTCTCAAGAAGGTAGACACCATAGACCGCTCGCAGTTCACCCGCGTCGTTCGTCCGGACCCCCTCCTGTATTGAATAAGCTGCGAGCGCGGCATTGGTCACGATCGATGCTTCAATGAGGGCCTGTCGATATCCCGGGCGGTGCACAATCTCCGGACCGAACGTCGTGGTCAACTTCCTTGCGCAAGTCTGAATCACAACCAGCAAACGATCCAGAATGTTGCGCAGCGAATGCTTCGTTGCGAGCGACAAGTAGTCGCTGGGATCCAGGAACACATCGACAGCGCTGGTTACGGCGCCACATCCGCTATGTCCCAAGACAACGATGAGCTTCAAACTGCCGCCAAGGTGCTCCACAGCAAACTTCAAGCTGCCCAGGACGTCCGTGCCCAGCACGTTGCCTGCGACCCTGACGACAAAGAGGTCATTCGGACCTTCGCTAAAAATGAGTTCGATCGGTACCCTGGCATCCGAGCAGCCAAGAACTGCGGCGAAGGGATGTTGGATGGGTGTTCCGATTTCGTCAGAGATCAGGCCTAAATCACGTGCATCGACGGGCACAACTCTCTCTGTCCGCCCGTGCTCGTCTTTGACCTGCTCGAGTAGCGTGGCGAAGGTCCGGTTGCCTTCATCGAGACGAAGTCGCGCTTCGTCGCTATCGGATGGTCGGTGTCTCGCAGGCGCATCTGCCTGATATCGGTAGATGACGTCGACCGTTTTCACATCGGCTTCCTTTTGCGGGTAAGGTTAGCCTGTTTGTCTCAACGACACCAAAAGCACCTTCTCGACCGTTGCGGTGCGATCGATGCCTCCGACTTTGTCTTCGAGGCCATCGGCGCGCAAAAGATCGCGCACTCTTCCGTGGGCGCCGACGATCCGCAGCGCGATACCGCGGCCGGAGAGCTCGGCCTCCAGGTCACGCAACATCCGCGAGCCGGCGAGATCGATAAAGGGTGATGCAGACAGATCGCAGACCACCAGACGGATCGGGCCAGAGGTGGATTGAACGCGGGTCAGAACCGCTTCCATCACGGCATCGGCATTGGTGTAGATCAGCGAGGCCTCCGGCCGAAACACGATCACGCCAGGCACCGGCTCGTTGTCAGGATGACGCTCCATATCGGAATACTGTTCGGTCCCCGGAATCCGCCCCAGGAAGGCGACGTGAGGCTGCGATGCACGCGCGAGCAGCAGCAGAATGGAAGCCATGGCCGCGAGCAGGATGCCGTGAAGGATTCCCAGCCAGAGCACGGCCAGGAGCGCGATCGCCGCTGCCAGGAAGTCCAGCCGGCTGACCTGCCACATGCGGAGCATCGCCGGGAAATCCAATAGTCCATACACCGCGGTGAGGACGACCGCAGCGAGAACAGCCTTCGGAAGGTTCTCCAGTAGCCCCGTGAGAAAAAGTAGGCACAAGGCCAGTGTGGCCGAGGCGAAGATGAGCGCCAAAGCGGAGCGCGCGCCGGCCTTGTCGTTGACGGCCGACTGCGACAGTCCACCGGCAACCGGGTAACCTTGTCCAATCGCTGCGGCGAGATTGGCGGCGCCGATGCCGAGAAGCTCCTGGCGTGCGTCGATCGCGTAGCCGTGCTTCGCCGCAAGGGTTCGAGCGGCCGACACGCCCTCGATGTAGGCCAGCAACAGGCAGCCCCCTGCGAGCGGGAGGATGCCTTCGACGTCTCGGATCCGCAGAGCCGGCGCGGCGAGGTTCGGCAGACCCGACGGGATTTTGCCCGTCACGGGAACACCGAGCGCCGGCAGACCGAACAGGGTCGCGGCAGCGATGGCCAGCACGACGACGCCGAGCGCGACGGGTCGTCCGGGCAGCAGACGTTCACCGGCGACGAGCAGAACGAGGGCTACCAGCCCGACAACAAGGACCAGCGGCTGGGTTTGACCGAGCTGTCCAGCAAACAGATATACTCGTTCGAAGAAGTTGTGACCGCCACCTGCGACGCCGAACAGGCTCGGCAACTGGGTCATCGCGATGGTGAGGCCGGCACCAGCCTTGAATCCAACGAGAATGCTGTCACTGATCAATTTGACCAGCGCGCTCAACCGCAATAGCCAGGCGAAGAGGCTGAGCACGGCGACAGTGAAGGCTGCGAGGCTGGCAATCTGTGCGTAACGGAGTGTGTCGCCAGCAGCCATCGCGCCCACCGTGCCGGCGATCATGAGCGAGATGGCGGAGGTCGGCCCGATCGCAAGCTGCCGTGAAGAGCCGAACAGCGCGTAGCCGACTCCTCCTAGCAGGTAACCGTAGATCCCGACCTGCGGGGGCAGCCCGGCCAGTCCGGCGTAGGCAAGGGAGACCGGGATTGCGTAGGCTGCGAGCGTGATTCCGGCGATGATGTCGGAAGGAAGCCAGGCCGCAGAATAATCCGCGAGCCACCGGGTTGGTGGCAGCCACGATAGCCACGAAGTTTGCCGTTCAACCCTGTCCGTTCGTTCTGTCGCGTCGGCCATGGTGCCAAGCCTTTCGGCTGATTGGACGGCAACGTTGACCTGGCTGATCTGCCGATCGCTTGATCTAAGTCAACGCTCTCGGGATTCCGGACCGAAACATGAACGGTAAGCGGTGGTTCAAAAGCCGGAGTTTATGATGGATCGTGCCAGCAGCAAATCAGAGGCCAGGACGAAGCCGGCCGCCGGTGCAACACCTCACATCGTTTCCCCGGACGATCGCGCTGCCGCCGGCAAGGCCCTTCGCGACAAGCTTGCGCGCGAGGATCATGGCCGCTGGAAACCATCCAAAGACCGGCCGAACCCGATCGACATCCTGCACAGATCGGACGCCGGCCGGGTGAAGGAGCTGGTGCCGATCCGCTATGGCCGGATGCTGCAATCGCCGTTCGCATTCTTTCGTGGCACTGCAGGCGTGATGGCTGCGGACCTGGCGCGGACGCCGAGCACCGGGCTGTACGTGCAGGCCTGTGGCGACTGCCACCTCGCGAATTTCGGAGGCTTTGCGACCCCCGAGCGCCATATCATTTTTGATATCAACGATTTCGATGAGACATCGCCGGCATCGTGGGAATGGGACGTCAAGCGCCTCTCTGCCTCGGTCATGCTTGCCGCCCGATCGATCGGATTGTCCGACGCCACGGGCCGCGATTGCGCCACGGCTGCTGCGCGCGGCTATCGCGAACACATGCGCGAATTCTCCAGGATGGACCCACTCGCTGTATGGTACGCGGCCATTGCAGCCGAGGATCTGATGACGAACGCGCCAAAGAGTGCCCGGAAACGCCTGCAACGGCGGATCGACCAGGCGGCCACAGACAGGGGCTCGGAGTTGGATTTTCCCAAGCTTGCCGGCAGCGTTGGTGGCCAAATCCGTATCACGGAACAACCTCCGCTCATTTTTCATCCGGATGCGGCTCGCGCTCCTGATTTTCTTTCGACGCTCGAAGGGATCTTGCGCACCTACCGGGATTCGCTGGCCGATGACCGGCGTCAGCTGTTCGACCGTTACCGGCTGGTCGACGCCGCCATCAAGGTGGTCGGTGTTGGAAGTGTGGGCCGGCGATGCTGGATCGTCCTCATGATGTCCGAGGCCAACGGCCCGCTGTTTCTGCAGGTGAAGGAGGCGGCGCAATCCGTTCTGGAGCCCTATGCGGGAAAGAGCGCCTATCGTCATCACGGACAGCGCGTGGTGATGGGCCAGCGCCTGATGCAGCCTGCGTCGGATATTTTCCTCGGCTGGCTCACGGGCCCCCACGACCGTCAGTTCTACGTGCGGCAGCTGCGCGACGCCAAGATAAAACCCCTGATCGAAACGTTCGACGCGGACGTTCTGGAAGTCTATGCGGGTGCGTGCGGCTGGGTGCTCGCGCGCGCCCATGCCAAGGTCAGCGAGATATCGGCGACGATCAGCGGCTATCTCGGTTCATCCAGTGATGAATTCGACCGGGCCATGGGCCGCTTTGCGGTTGCCTACGCCGATCAGGCCGAGCGCGACCATGCCACCCTGAAAGCTGCTGTGAAGAACGGCGACATCAACGTTTATCTGGAATCCTAGCAACAGTGCTGCGCTGCAACAGCTTATCCCGGGGAGAGTGAAGGATGACCATTGGTGTCGAGCGGCGACCGACTAGCGCGAGCCAACTTTTGCTTGCGTCAATCAGGTTATGGTTGCGCGTTAATGGGTCCGCGCCCTAGTTAAACGCAAACCAGGCCTTAGCAACGAACGTCGCGCCGCACCAGTTCGAAACTAGGCCATCCGGGTTCGTGATGCGATTGACGCGGCCACCTGGCCGCGCATTTGGATCGCCTGTAAAGACAAAGCAGTTTTCCTTCGACAGATTGGTGTCGTAGTAGCGCAGATCGAGGTTGAAGGCCTTGTGGGTAAAGGTCACGCCCGCCTGCCAATTAAGATAAGCAGGTAGCGAGAAGCCGCCGAGTTGCGCGGCCTGATTTCCGAACCAGGAATAGCCGGCAGCAGCCGTGAACGATATGGCTAGGTTCTGCGGAAGCAGCCGGCCCGGCACATCATAGCCAACCCCGGCCGCGACATATTGATCCCAGGCGCCGGTGTTCGAGACGTTGGGGGAATAGGCGTAGCCGCCGGCGATGCGGACCTGTTCGCCGATGCGCCGATCGCCGCGGATGACCGCCTCCCAATAATTGATGCCGTTGGTCTCGCCGGGCAGCCTTTCACCGGGATACGCGAAATAGGTCACGCCAAGATCAAAATCGATCGTTGCAACCTTCGGGCGGATACCGCCGGCAAAAGTGAATTCGGCAGCTGGCTGGGTCGGCAGCTTGACGGTGGCGACCGTGGTGCCGGCGTACAGCGATTCAAATCTTGTTTCGAAGGCGGCGCCGGCCGCGGGCCCATGATCGGACAGCGTGGTCCCGCGATAAATGTAATCGGATGCGACCCCCGCGCGGGCACTGAATTCGAGCTCGTTCGCAGACGCAGAATGGTTGGTGTCGGCCGCCGACCATCCGCGATTGCCAAGGCCGATCGCGCCGGCGGGACCGGGGTTTTCGGCCTGCGCCAGACCGCCGGTCATTGGTGCAAGCCACAACCCAGCCAACGCAGCGATCGATGCGCCGCTTACAGGCCGAACCGATGCAACACCTCGCTGCCGCACAGTCGATTATCCTCCAAGAGCTACCGCGACGCCAACCAGCGCACTACCAAAGGCCACCATCGAAAGACCCGCCGCCCAAGGCCTCAGCCCGCTATGAATTCCGAACACATAACCGCAGCAGAACAGCATCACGATAGCAACGGCGTAGGAGACGCGCAGCGCTAATCTGGCGTCGCTCAGGAACAGGAACGGGATTACCACCGGAAAGGTTGAAAGGAAGCTCAACAAACAAAGGTTCAGCGCTCCGGTCCAGTCGCGCTTCGTCAGCCCTGGACCGGGGGGCGGCTCGGGCAACTGTCGCAAATTTTGCCGCATCAATTCCAATTGCTCCGGAGGTAAGATCGCCGCTAATTCCGGCGGTAGTGCGTCGGCGATGACGCGCCGCGCGCTTTCGGGATCCGGTGCCAGCCGTACTGCGCGCAGTGTCAGGATCTTGCCTCCCCGCTCGTTGATGCGAGCCAACAGATAGAGACCGCCGTCAACGATACCCCAGGCCAGGTTGCAGCCTAGCGCACCGATCAGCATCGTTTGAATCTTGATATTGCCTGCCGTTGCGACACCGAGGGAGCAGATGAAGGTGAGAGCCATGATCAGGCCGAACAAGGTCTCCGAGATTCGTTCCATCGGATCCAAGACGCGCCTGAAAGGTATATCTGAAACCTCTGACATCAAATCAAATGCCCATTGGCTCACTCTTCAGGGGGATTTGCTGACTATTTTAGCCGGCGGAGTAGACCTTTCTACACAATGTAGGCGCGGAGCACAGCATCGAGCGTCGCAGTACGATCGAACCCTCCGACTTTATCTTCGACGCCATCGGCTCGCAATGCGCGCCGCCCCGTGAGTCCTGATGATGCGTAGGTTATCGCCGGAAGTCAAAACCATTGATTGCCGCGTGATCTGCGATCGTCAGGTTTGAAATTGAGAGGGCCCCTTTGGGTGGACTTTCTTTCGGGGGTTCGCGTTGGCGAACTTCGGGTCGCTATGTCGGTTATTGGCACCAAACGGACCTGCCGGCGTTAGTCCGGCATGTCCGCTGTCAGGGGATGAACGGACGAATCCCGGACGCGGCTCAAGGTCTCAGTTTGGACCCTTAGCGGACCTACCGGCGTTTTCGGCCGAAGTCAGCTTCTGACGGTAGAGTCGAGATGTGGCGCGGTGGCGTTAGGCAGAACATATCTGTTGCCGCCCCTTTCGTCTGGCGGTGCCTTAGTGGTTCTACCATGGCTCCGTTTCCAAATCCCGCTCATCGAACCGGACAGGCAGATCTCCCGCATCCGGCTCTCGGACAAGACTTCGCGCCTTCGCTTTCGCGTGCAAGGCCGTCTGCAGTTTCTGAACACTCTTTGGAGTTGATAGGTTGCCCAATCTCCAGGTCCTTCGCCACGTATTGCGTCTGTCTTCGCGGCGACAAGTGTGGATATCTGCAAATGACCCATAGCGGCCGTTACCGCTCCGGTACGAGCTATCGCCAATTTTTGGTGACGGCCTGATCAGTCAGGCGGCGGCGGTTGCGGGCTGAGGGGCGGCCAGCTTGGCGGTGACCTCGATCCCGTCGGTGAATTTCACACCGAGAATGATCTTTGGCAAGTGTGCATGTCCGTCGAGCCGTCGCCAGGATCGTTGCGCCCCTTCGACCAGCTTGAATACCATGGCGAGAGCGGTCTTGTTTGAGAGGCAGCCTTTCGATCGGATCGTGCGGTGGCGGACGGTCGCGAAAGTGCTTTCAATCGGGTTGGTGGTGCGCAGGTGCTTCCAATGCTCGGCCGGGAAGTCGTAGAAGGCGAGCAGCAGGTCGCGATCCTTCGTCAGACAATCGACGGCCTTCTGGTATTTCGGCGTGTAGCTTTCGATGAAGGCGTCGAAGGCGACTTCGGCATTGGCCTTGGTCTCGGCCATCCAGATTTCCTGCAGCGCCCGCTTGGCCTTTGGTTGCACACTCTTGGGTAATTTGCCCAGCACGTTCGCCGTCTTGTGCACCCAACAGCGCTGCTCGCGTGCTTTCGGCCAGACCTCGCCGGCCGCTTTCCAGAAGCCGAGCGCGCCGTCGGCGATCATCAGCTCGGGCCGGGCATCGAGCCCGCATCGCTTCAGATCCAGCAGCAGATCGCGCCAATCCTGCGCACTTTCCCGAGCGCCATCGGTGAACCCGACGAGCTCTTTCTTGCCCTCGGGCGTCGCGCCGATCAGCACCAGGATGCACTGCTTTTCATCTTCCAGCCGCGCCTCGAGGTGGATGCCGTCCGCCCAGACGTACACGTAGCGCTTGCCCGACAAATCACGCTTGCGCCACTGGGCATGATCATCCTGCCAGCCGTCCTTCAGGCGGCCGATGGCGCTGGCCGAGAGGCCGGGCGCATCCTTGCCGAGCAAGGCCGCCAGAGCGTCCGAGAAATCGCCGGTCGAGATGCCCTTCAGGTAGAGGATCGGTAGCAGCGTCTCGATCGACTTCGAGCGGCGCATATAGGGCGGCAAGATCGATGGCGAGAAGCGGATGCGGCGGGGATCGCCGGCTGCGGCCTCGCGATCGCGCACGCGGGGCTGGCGCACCGGGACCGCGCCGATGCCCGTCATCACCTCGCGCTCGGGCAGATGACCGTGGCGCACCACGCGTTGGTGGCCATCCTCGGTCTTCAAATCGGCATGCTTGGAAAGAAACCCGGCGACCTCGGCCTCCACCGCCTGGGCGAGAAGGGCACGCGCCCCATCGCGCAAAATGTCGGTGAGTTGGTCGCTGAAAGTTCCTGGCTGAATCAGTTTTACGACGGTATCCTTAGACACGGCATATCGCTCCTTTGGTGGAGAAGTGGAGGCGTTGAACACCCCCACGATATGCCGCCTTCCCGATTCACGCCGTCACCAACTTTGGGCCATAGCTCCTCCGGTACCCCGCTAATCGCATGCTGGCAAAAAAAGCGCTCGCGTTGCTCGAGGTAAAACGCGAGAGGGATACAGGCATCTGCGCCGATGCGGCCTAGCCTTCTAGAGTCTAAGAACTAATGGCGGTCACGGGCAGCGGGACTATAACGCTTTGGATGCTTCCAAAGGCCAACCACGATTGTGGAAAGTTCATCCGTTCGATTTCACTATTTGCTCTAAAGGCCACACCCGCCGCTACGGCTAATGCGCTGGCGCCATCTTCCTCTGTATGGCGGGCGGCTTCATCGCGGCGGCATGCGCTGGGAGATATTTTGCCACGATGGCGGGATCGATCTGGGCGATGGTGCTGTCAGGCAGGCGGGTCCATGTCTCGTCCCGGCCGAGCAGCGAAATGCCGATATAGCCGCGCAGGGTCAGGTTCTGCCCATCCGGGCTCAAGGTCATCATGGCGCTGTAGATCTTGCCGTCGCGGGGATCGAGCACGTTGCCGTTCTCATAGTTCAGACCGTTGCGCTTCATGTCACGGACGAAGGAGATACCGAGCCAGGGCGCGTTCTTGCGGTCGTCGGTACACTCCGAACAGATCCGCGGGCCTGTACTGCCCGGCTTGGGGAAAAGTTTCGCCATCACGCCTTCGAAGACGCCGTTGTGATCGACGACCAACACGTAAAGCCGGGGCTCGCCGTTCTCGATCTTCTGCCACAGGCCCGCCGCGGAGGGCTCCGCCGCAGCCGCCCAAGCGGCGGCGGCCCAGAGGGTAAGGCCCGCGATAAGCGACAGCAATCGCCGAAGTCCGAAAGACGAATTCCGCATCGTTGTCACCTCGACCAATCCGTCGAATTCAGTGACTGCCTTCAATTGCTGCAGACTACGGCCATTTTGCGAGCAGGTCGTGGAACGCTGCGGTCGCGGCCCGGATAGTGGTTGGTCGCGACTCCTGCAGTGCGTTGGCATAATTCGCCTGGGAACCTCGAAGAGAGCTAACAATCTGCTTAAGATACCGGGTTTGGGGGCTGCTGTCATTTCCCGATCTTGACCTTACGTCCGCTCCTGGCACAAAGCAGACGTGCTGAAGGCCAGCCCAAATGTCCGCTTCTGAGCGTGATGCAGACATCCGCGAGCCCTTCGCGCTCATCGCGTCATCACGACCGACGACGACAACAGCGACATGTGACTAGGGTCACAGTAGCGGCGGGAGCGTTGGGCCAGTGTGCCTGCACAGCGACGGATGATCCGCGCTGCACTTCATGCTCTCCAGAGTGAATGTAAGGCCGCGTAGTAGCACGCCGAACTCGTTGATCAAGCGAACGGCTGTGAACAATACGATATGCAGCCGAACAGGCGCGCCGTCGTTGCCCGGTTATCGCCGTAAGGGTCGGACCCGGTTCTCAACGGCCGCACTGAGAGCGGTCCCGGTATCTAAACCGGAGCTAATGAGCTAGGATACTGCTTGGGGGCGTTGAAGACGGAGGTCGGTCAATGAGCATGACTTACCCACATCCGGTTTTGGACCCAAATGCGCAGGCCAAGTCAATGATCGACGCAGCGACAGGTCACCAGCCGAGCCCGTTGGACAGCGAATTCTCATCGGAAACGCCAACAACGCCGAAACAGAAAACCGGCGAGAAAAACGTCAAATCTCGTCGGATGGAAAACGAGTAGGCGCGCACGCGACGGCGTCAATTGCGAAGAGCGGCTAGCCTCTTAGGCTGCGAGCACCACTCGCAAGAGCGGCATCACCTTCAATCGCCATGACGGCTTCGCGCCTCTCTTCGAACATGTGGCGGCACGTTGGGAGTTCGCTGTTTCGCGCTTGCATCAAGCAAGGCCGGAAGAAGCCGGGTGCCTATTCGGACGATGCGAACTCGCATCCTTAAACAGTAGGGCCCCGGATTGCTCCGGGGCCGTTGTTATCGAGGGTACATCCATCCCTCGAAAGAATGTCAATATTTGCTACCGCTTGGCGGAGCAGCCATGGTACCGGACCCGGAACGAGCGTCGTCTTGGTCCGATGGATTCGCCGCGTCGCCTTTCTTGGCACCGCTGCGCGTGCTCGACCCTGTGGTCATGCCTTTTTCGTGTTTCGTTTTCTTGCCAGAGGTAGCGCCGAGACCGACGTTTCCTTCACTCGACGCGCCGGGCGCGGGTTGGCTCTGAGCAGACGCAATAAGCGTCGAGCCGAAGAGCGAAGCTACGACAAGAGCAGAGATTGCAAGTTTGGATCGCATCAGAAGACTCCCAAGTTGGTTAGGGTGAACCCAAACCTCGGGCATGCGATTCTGTTCCGGCGCGTGGCAAACATTGCGCAATTTAATATTCCAAAAACGCGTTCGTGATTGCTGCGCGGGCACCGTCACTTTTCCAAACATCCGTCACCTTCAGAACATAGGATTTGCGCAAAGCGCGTCCAATGGTGCATTTGCCTATTGGGGATAAACGCCGTGTCCATGGACGTTATCAAGAGTCCTCGTTGCTCAAAATGCGGGGAGACGATGGCATTGCGGCTCATCGAACCTGAAAGACCGGGGTTCGATTTGCACACTTTCGACTGCCCGAAATGTTGGGAGACTGAAACCTTAGTGGTGCCGATTTCCTGCGAAGTAGATGTCTCTATTGTGCCAGCACGTAGCAGGCGCTCGGGCTGATAAGTGCCTTTTCGACTAGGAGACTGTTCGGACGATGCGAACTCCTATCCTTAAAAGAAAGGCCCCGGATAGCTTAGCGGCGCCCCGCATGAGCAAGTTTTTCCTCGCTATCACCGTCGTAGCCCTCGGCTCGCTTATCGGGCTATTCGCGTTTGTAGCCCTCACACTATAGGCCGTCTCAATCGGCGGCTAACGAGTAAAGAGTGTCCGCAATGAAAAGGCCCGCTGTCTAGGCTATCAAGGGCAACACCGCCGCCTCAATCGCCATGACGGCTTCGCGCTTCTCTTCGAACATGTGCCAGCGCGCATACATACTCGTCACGCCCTTGTCGTTATGGTTCAGAAGCGCCTTCACGAAGTCAACCGACAGCCGCGCTGCCTGCGCGACCCGCTGGCGATTGGAGCTAACCTATGTCGGGTGTCGAGGGCAAATTGGACATACCGGCTATCTGCCTCGAAGTCCGCCTTTGACCCATACCGGAAGTCGCGCCTTTTGACGAACGGTCGCTGCCAAGTCGCAAAAATATTGGGCCGCAAAAACATATATGGCACTCGGTCGGCGGTAGGAAGTGGACGGTTTTGCGCTACGGTTTTGCCGCTTCGACCAGCAGCTGATGGGCGGCACGGCGGCGATCGGTGGCACCGGAGCGCCAGGAATCGCCTCATCATTCTCCACGCTGACGCCGACCGTCTATATCGGCAAGGGCTTCGGTGATCTGCCGGATTCGGTGGCGTGGTTGCGGCCGCTCACGATCAGCGCCACGGCCGCCGTCGCGGTGCCAACCGAATCGTCCACTCTGACTTCATTGGGTACGATCAATATCCCACGCACAGACACAGGCGCGTTTACGAGCCTGACGCCGCTGCCCACCGGCCCGACCACGCTCGCCGAGGCGATCAACCCGAAGATCCTGCAGTTGGGCTTTGCCCTCGAATACAGCCTGGTCACCAACCAGTATACCGGTCCCAACCGTACCGGGACCCGCTACCCGGAGGGATGGGTTCCGCTGGTTGAATTCACAACGGCGACGCCCCTCAATGGGCCGCTCGCGGGGAGGACGACCGGCACGGTCGATCCCGGCGTCATCTGGGTCAACCGCTATCTCCAGGTCGCGGCGGAGGCGATCATCCCGATCGATGCCCATTCCGGCCGCGACATCGGTGCGCGCATACAGGCCCACCTGTATCTTCCCGCGATCTTTCCCGACTTTTACAGTAAGCCGATCTTCGGTCACTGAGTGTGCGCCACGTTGACCATGCCTGGATTTGGCACAACTCGGACATGCCGCCGTTGTCGCTTTTTGTCCGTTGTTGGGGGCAGAGCGGAAAACATGTGCTCCCATTGAGCTTTTCAGCTTTTGACCCAAAGCGGTCCCAGTTCGCTAGAGTCAGAACACATCGATAGTCGGGAACCGAGCGTCCCCTGTGATGCAATCCCAAAGGTAGATTGCAAGACCGATGTCACCGGTCCAAAGCGAATACCGACCGCGACCAGCAACCATCTGAGCGCCGCGACACTGGAAGATGCCAGTCATGGCGAACTGGCGCGCGCGGTCGAGCCAAATCGGATCATTCGTGCGTCGGTAGAGCTTGAGGAATGCGTAGCCATTTCCACCCGTGCCGTGGCAAAGGTTCGACCCCTTTGTTAGCGGTCCGGCGGCCCAGGCAAAGCGCCCGCCATTCAACAGAAGCGCGTCGAATTCTGGCGTAGCGAAGGGCGCGTCAGCAAAGGTCGTCACCATCCCCGGCGCACCGTGACAGTGCTGACAAATGAAAAGCCGCTTCTCGCGCTTGCTTCTTGGGCCCCATGTTGTTCCAACTTCGTACCGCCACGCATTCGCTTCAAGCGTCATCGGCACAAATTCGGCTACGTGCGCTTGCTGTGCCGCCGTCAACCAATCCCATCCGAGCAATAATGGGATGACGTTGCCGGCGAAGCCGTGAACGGGCCCGAGAAAGCGGTCTTTGGCACCGTAAAGATCCTGGGCCCAAAGCGGACCTTGCGGCGTGTCCTCCAGTTCGGCCAACAGTCGCGCTGCCTGCACTTCGAAGAGGCCGCGCCATCGCTCTTCCTCCGTTATCTCGCCCATGTGGACTGCCGCGACCATCGACCCCGGCATACCCCACATGAGTTCTCGGATTGGCAGTCCATTATTTGCTTCGGCGCGCCTATAAACCAGGTCGGCGAGGCTCGATGTCGGCTCAAGGCGCATTGCCAGAAGTGCCGCACCCATGTCGCCGCGAAGCAGCGAGCCATGCTTCTCGTAATCGGTCGGCGAACTGGCTTCGTGGTCGATGACTGTCCGCTCCATCAGCTTTGGCAGCACAGAGCGAAAGTCTTCGGCGACACGGGTAGCCCCTATGCGATGTAAGTAATCTAGTGCCCAAATGACACCTGCCGCGCCCTTGTAGAAGCTGGGGTCGCCATCTCCCACCCCGTCGTCACTCGGGTGAGCCGGCCAGAAGGTGTCGGGATGGAAATGGGCAATCGCATCGGCCGCAATTTCTTCGATCGCGACCCGAACAGCCGATTCATTCCAGGCGTCCTGTACAAGCGGGCGATGACGTCCGGGGGTAATCATGGCGTAGGGGCTCCTGAGCGCTGTCAATCTGTACTTCAGATGAGGCAAGTAAGGATCGCACGATTGAATGAAGGCTATCCAAAAGCGTGCCGCGCGGCAAACCAACTGCACCATCTGAAATGGTTCAACGCGGCGCAGCAATGAGGCATCAATGTCCGCCTCTGGCACGAAACGGACCAGCCCGGTCGATCTGATGATGTCCGTTGTTCGGGGTAAAGCAGACATCCCGGCGCAAGGCCGCGACTTCCGTTTTTGGCCTGGAAGCGACATACGGATGAAGGGTCCTGCTCGCTCCAACCATCCTGCGAAGATCGATCTCTAGACCCTCGTCTGTTGTCCATTTATAATACTGCCGGTTTCGGCAAACCGCACGGTCGTTTGACCGGTAGGATCTCGTAAAGGGAATCGCCGATGGCCGCCGCGGAGCCCACCGCAGTCCCCGTCTACATTCCGCTCCTTGTTGCGGCGCTTCCCGTGATCCTTTCGCCGATTTTGGCGTGGGCCCTTGGCCGATCGAGGATTTCCAAGGAATTGGCAACGATCGACTATCTTAACAAACGGCTCGATTTCCTCGAGCGGCTGAACAAGCTCCGCACGCAACTCCCGGAAGGTCCGATCAGGCCGTTCCTGGACACGGAGATCGAACATTGCGAGGCGTTTCTGCGTCAGCCGCACATGTCCATCCCACGCAGTACAGAGATGGAGGTGGCCGCGCCTCAGTCGCTTTTGGCTCGGTTCTTTCTCACCCAGCCGGCCGTGTCCACGCGCAAGCGCATTTTCAAAGGGCTTTTCTATTTCTTCTTCGGAATCGTAGTGTTTTTCCTGATGGCGGTACCAACCGTTCTGTTTTCCGGGACGTCTAGCGAAGACTCGTGGATCATCATCCCGTTTGGCTTTATCTTCTACCTTGTCATTGCTCTTCTGTTTCGTCGCGCGGCGCGCTAATGGCCAGAGCGCGCACCACTGCATATCCGCAGCTGGCACTTTTCGGACGTGCCGGGCCGGCCTGACGATGTCTGCTGTTGAGGGTAGAACGGACGTGCCGCGCGAGCCCTATCACTTCCGATTTTGGCCCTAAGCGGTCACTAAGGCCGCCTGTGCTGGCAAGCGAATTCACGAGGTTATGGCCGTTGCCAAACGTGAAGTCGCCGCAGACTGCCCAACTATAGCGTGGTAACGTCCCTCCGTTGCATCGGCTGACCCCCACGGGAGGGTCATATGGCAATTCACGTCGGACGGCGCGAATTCATAGTCACGCTCAGCGTCGCATTTGCGGCGCTACCGAGTAGCGAAGGTCGGCTTCTGGCACTTTTGAGACATGCCGACCGACTGTGAAGATGTCCGTTGTTGGGGGCAGAGCGGAAAACATATACTCGCATTGAGTTTTCAGCTTTTGACCCAAGGCGGAAGTCGCAGCTCTGGTGATTCGCGCAAAACAAGGATGAAATATATGCCGGATTGGACAACGTCGGCACGGTGCACTTTGCGCGCTTCGTGATCGTCGACGACAATATATTTGTATGTATATTTGTATGTTCTCCGTCTACGACGGCGATTTCACGAAATACATCCGCGACTTTATCGCCACGATCGCGGCGTGTTCAACGGCTTGGTGGCGCTTGCCAAAGGGGAGATGCCGTGTCCGTCTTGCTCACCCATGCCTCGCCAAGCGTCGATGATGTACCTGCGGGCCTCCGCGAGGTTAAACCGCGACCCGCGGGCTGCCGCCAACTCGAATACACTGTCACCCAGCCTGGCCCTGCTTTTCTCGACAGCGTACCGAGCCACTTTATCAAGCCTTAGCGGCGAAACCCTGAGCGCCCCGGCCAGCACAGCAAGGTGTTCATCGGCTTCGAGCTGAACGAGCGGCAAAATCAGGGAGCGTATCGTAAGCCAGTTGTAGAATGCTGCCCCGTGGCTCGGAAGATCAATCAGCGTGCGTACATGAATAGCCAGAGCTTCGATCGGCGCAGCCTGCGCGGCTTGCAGATCAGCGATCAGTTGTTTGACCCGAAGGGCCCCTAAGTGGTTGCCTGCCATATTCGCCCATTCGACTGATGTTTGGTACTCATCGATCGCTTGGTTGGAGTTCTGGGCTACACCACCGCGTGCGTAATGAATGTACCCCATCAAAGTGGGCTGCATGGCCTTCTGCCCGGTCTGGGTGGCTTCCTCGACCAGTTCTCGGGCGCCATCCAGATCTCCCATCCGCGCCTTGACGAAGGCGGCCATGCACAGGGACATCACCTCGCAGTGGCTATTTCCTGCGCTGCGTCCTTGCTTCACCGCCGTCGCGTGATGCTCGATGCACGCGGCCGTGTCTCCGAACCATTGGGCCATCTGGCCGGCGACGTGGGAAAGCCAGCCTTGGCTCGATTGGGAGCCGGCGGCTTCAGCCCTAAAACCCCGTTCCATGAAAGCGGCAGCTTTCTGCTGATCACCTTCATCGTGGAAGGCGTGGCCGGCGGCCCCGGCGAAGAACATAGGTGCATGTTCGAGCTCATCAGCTCCCGGCCTTGCCATGATCCGTTCGTACCAATTGCCCGTCTCTGCCCCTCGATGTGAGTAGTTGAACAGGAACAGAGGAGCCGCCAGGTCCGCCGCCAGTTTCAGATCGCGCGTGATCGCGCGCTCGAAGGCTGTACGGAGATTGGACAGCTCATCGTAAATCGCATTAGCCGCCTTGGCTTCGTTGACGCCCGCGAACTGTTGGCCGAGCTGCCCGCATCGGGCCGCATAGACTTCACTATGCCGGGTTTCCACCGTCTGCAGCAAACTGGTTTGGTCGAGCATTTCGCGTGCAAAGGCCTGGACTGTGTGCAGCATTCTTAGGAGGTGACGGCCGCCGATGTCCCGGGACAGAAGCGAGGTTTCGACCAATTCGTCGATCCCCCTGAGCACGTCGGATTCGTTGGGTACGTCCCCGGCACAGACAGCGAGGGCCTGTTCTTCGTGGAAGGAGCCGGAGAATACAGATAGCCGCTGCAGAACCTGGCGGCTGTTCGGATCGAGAAGGTCGTATGACCATTCCAGCGCCTGCCGCAGCGTTTGATGGCGGCCCGCCCGGCGCCGGAAAATGCTGGATTGCAGATCGAGCGGTTTTGTCACCCCGCTTTCAATACTCTCTAGCGTATGTCGGCGCAGCTGGGCAGCTGCAATCTCGATGGCGAGCGGAATGCAATCGAGATTGGTACAAATCCTGTCGATGACGGCGAGCTGATCCGATGTTGGTTGAAACCGTCGATTGGCCAGTCGGGCCCGTTCTACGAGCAGACAAACTGCCGCGGGATGCCCAGACCCATCATGCGAACGGGAATCCAGCGAGGAGACCTCGTAGACGGCCTCGCCCTCCACCCCAAGCGCGCGCCGGCTGGTATTGATCAGGAACAACTCGCCACAGGTCGAACCGAGTTCGGTGACTGCGTCCGCAATCGGATCGAGCACGTGCTCACAGTTGTCCATGAGCAGGATCGCTCGAGCGTGGTGCAGACGTTCGAGCACCTGGATTCGTGGCTCGGCGCCGGGCACGGGCAGAATCAGCAGGGCCTCAGCGATGGCCGGCCAAACCTCGCTGTCCCGCTCTAGTGCTGAGAGATCAACAAGCCACGCGCCATCGGGGAAGGTGGCTTCTATGGATCGGGTAAATTCTATCGCTAGCCTCGTTTTGCCGATTCCGCCGGGACCGACAAGGGTCAGCAACCTCGATTCAAGCGCCATTTCGGCAAGTTCGTCCAGCTCCCGCTCGCGGCCAAGGAACGAGCTCAGATTTGCAGGCAGATTGCCGCTGGCCGTTTCCCGCTTTCCCCCGATCGGCGGGAACGCATTCGGCAGATCCGACGCACTCACCTGGTGGACGCGGATCGGTTCGATGCCCTTGAAATGGTGTTCGCCGAGGTCGGACAGTTGGAATGGTGTCTTCAGGAGGTCCGTCGTCAGCCGCTGCACTGTGACACCCGAGAGCAGGATTTGATCGGCATTGGCCGCGCTCTGCAATCGCGTGGCCGTTGGCAAAGCAGGGCCAAAGAAGTCGTGGTCCCCCCGCGCGCGCGTCAGGCCCGTATGGATGCCATATCGTATCTGAAGCCGTCCAGTGGGGCCCCAGGCAATGCGGCGCATCTCACGCTGCGCTTCGATCGCGGCCATCACGGCGTCCAGCGGCCGGTCGAAAATCGCCAGCACACCGTCGCCAGTGCTTCTAAAGGGGTCGCCGGAATGGTGGCGGATGGCCGCGTGAAGGATCTGGTCGTGCAGATCCATGGCGCCCATCATGTCGTTGGGATAGCGGCGCAGGAGAGCGGTGCTGCCAACCACATCGGTTGTGAGAATCGTCCTTTCCCGGCTGTCCGCCGACGATTCCAACGATTCGGTCCCGGTCATTGATGGGTACTCCTCAGCAGCGTTGCGGCCGCGATCATCACCAGGATGCCAGCGAGACTGAGCGCGATTTGCATCACAAGCCCATCCGAGATGTCGACCAGCGCTATGTGGCTGGCGAGCGCCAACAGAACGCCGAGGCAATAGATTGGCAGCGAGTTCTGGCCACAGCGGATCGCGCCGCGCATCACCGGCGTCGTCAGCCATGGCCAATTGCGTGGCACGAACCACGCCGCCAAAACCGCTATGGCCAAAAAATGCAGCAGTCGCAATGGATCGAGATTCGATTTGTCCAATGGGTAAAGCAGGTTCGCCAGCGCCTCCGGGATCAGTGCTTCCAGCGGTTTGATGCGCCAGCTCAATGCGATTACCAAGCTGAAGAGCAGATACAGGACGGCAAGCACAAGCGCCGTGCGCGACGTCACCCACGGCCGGACTTTCTTGTCCTCGATCATCCACCACGCGCCAAGCACGACCAGTAGCTGCCAGGCCAGCGGATTGAAGGCCCAGTGGCTGTTTGGCCATGCCGGGACGGTCCAGCCAAAGACATGCACCAGCGCATAAAGCGCCAGCGAGGCGCCAAGGGTCACGTTCGGCACTCGCAGCAGCAGCCACAGCAGTGGCGCGAACAAGAGATGAAGCAGTACGAAGATCGGCAACACGTCGGTATTGACCGGACGGTATTGCAAGATCGCCGCGTGCGCGAGCGTCGCGCCCGGATAGTCCAACAGAATGCGCGTATTGCTCTCGTCAGCAAGACGGCCGCCGCCTGCGAGGTGAACCAAGATGGCGCAGGCGAGCGTGAGCAGCAGAAATGCGACATAAATGTCCCAGCTTCGCCGCAGCGTCCGGCTGATCACTCCGGTCCATCCCTCGCAGCATCGTGCCTTGCCGTAGGCCAGCGCGCAGGTTAGGCCCGAGACGAACATGAATACTTCCGCGGCATCGCTGAAGCCGTAGTTCCGCAGCGTCAGCCAACTTCCGATGCTGTTGGGGACATGGTCAAGGAAGATGCACCACAGCGCGATGCCTCGGCAGGCATCTATTCGCAGGTCGCGGCCCTGGCCTTTCAGCTCCGGTAGCTCGCCGACGAATAGCTTTGGGGTGGCGATTCGATCGTGCATCTTGGTTACCCCATGCCAGCAAAATGGACCTGCCGTTTGAGCTCCTGGTGTGAACTGGTTCACCTTCAAAGACTTATTTTTGCGCTGTCATTTGAGACCAATCTGCGCGCCAGCGTTGAGCGTTGCCGGCTTCGCACGTGATCAGTTCAGCCACGCGATTACGGCCGCCCGTCTTCGACGCTTGACGAGGTCTCTCCTAAGTCGGCTGTTAAGCCGGGCACGAGGATACGCCGACCTTGACCGGCCTCGACGAGCGCGCTCATCTGATGAACCGCGCGATCGATTTCGACACGCACGTTCAGGACATCGTTGGTGTCATCCGCCGCGAGGAATTGTCAGACGTTGTGCTTGGTGGCCATCCGAATCGGGGCGAGACCGGATTGCTTTTTCCACGCACAATGCTCACGAGGGGCCCGAAGCTCCGTAACTAGGGGCTGGGGCTCTGGCCCGGCGCCATAACATCCGCGCATGAATGTCGCGACATCCAGCAAGGAGCCGACCATGACCCAGCGCACCCCTGAGAACTTTTCCGCGGCCGAGTGGAGACTCGTCACCATCATGGGCAGCACGATGCCGCCGCCGCGAGACCCCAACGATGACGATGACGATGATGATGACGAGGACGAAGACAACGACACCGAACCGGACGACGAGCGCCAGCCGCCGATCGTCAGAGAACCCGACGAAGACGAATAGGCGAAGGCTCGTGCAACAGCTCGCCAGCCTTGATCTCGGTGCGGCTCGATGATTGGTTGCGTTGAGGGTCGGATGTTCGATCAACCACATCGACGCCAGTTCATCACCCTACTCGGCGGTGGGGCGGCAGCGTGGCTGCTCTCGGCGCGCGCGCAGCAGCTGGCAATGTCGGTGATCGGATTCATCAGGGCCCGGTCGCGGGAGCAAATAGGCGAGCCAATGTCGCTTATTGGCACTCAGCGGACATCGACGGTCGCGGGCAGTATGTCCGCTTCTGGCCCAAGACCGGAAGTCAAAAAGCTCCCGCTCATCGTCAGCATGAACCCACAAGGTAAGGTCCGGCACCCGTTCTTCCGGAGCCTGCGTGAAGACCTGTGAACGAGGGGTTGCTTTCGGCAAATTTGGTCTCGCCGATCAGGATCCGGAGAAATCCTTCGGCGTAAAGCTCAAGTCGAGTACCTTCCATTCGCCGTAGCGGTCCACCGGCAGCATCGCGTAGGGCTGGCACGCCTGCAGCGCGCGGATGGCGCCCTGCATCAGCAACGGTCCCTTCATGGAGGCGCTGGCTTCGATCAGGATGGGATCGGCGGCGAGCCTGCCGTCCTGCGTCATCAATACCCGCAGCTTGACCTTGACGTCGTCGGAGGCCTTAAGGTCAGCGGGAAGTTTTGAGCATGTCCTGAGATGACGACGAAATTCCGTGACCAGGCTGGAGGCGATGTCGGCGGACTCATTCGCAGGCGCGTCGAAATCATCGCCAGCCTTATCGCCTGCCTTGGCGCCGGATCGCGACGCCGGCGGCAGCGTCGGCGAGAGATCCTGCGGCAAGCCAAGCAACACGTGATATTTGATCGATAGATCGGGCTCGGGCGGTGCGTAGGCCGGCGCCGACGACGCCGATGCGGCTTGCGGCGGGCTTGGCGCCTGCGGCGGGCTTGGCGCCGGCGGAGCCGGGCGCGAAGCGGCTAAAGCGGCCTGCTTTTGCGGCTGCACGGGAGCCGATGGTTGAGCTGCCGGCGCGGGAGCGCTGGCCGCTGCAGCCTTATCAGGCAGCGAGAAATCCAGTTGCGGCGCTGGTGTTGGCGTCGGCGCGGGTTCGGGCTTGTTCTCGGCTGCGGCTTTTTCGGCAATCTCCTGCGGCGTCACGATATCGACCGCGACCGTCTCGGCCGTCACCTCGCCGAACGGATGCACCTCGGAAAACAGCAACAGCAGAGCGAGCAGCGACAGATGGGCAACCGCCGATGCCGTGATGTCCGTATGTATGATTCGCCGCAGATCCATCGTCACGCCGCAATTTTTCGATGTCTCCCCCGGACTTGAGCATAGCGCCGGGCGCTATGCTCCCTCAATCCCATTTTGGCGCGAAGCCGTAATCGGTGAGCCGGCCGCCGGCGCTTCCCATCCCGGATATTTCGCGCATGTCCTGATCCGACAATTCGAAATCGAAGATGTCGATGTTCTCCGAGAGCCGTTCGAGCTTCGATGTCCGCGGTATCGCAGCAACATTTTGCTGCACCAGCCAGCGCAGGCTTATCTGGGCCGCCGTCTTGCGGTAGCGGTCGCCGATCCGCGCCAGCGACCGGTCGCCTTTGATGCGGCCCTTCGCGATCGGGCTATAGGCGACCAGCGCCATGCCGTGACGCGCGCAGGCCTCCCTCACCCTGGTCTGGTCGAGATAGGGGTGATATTCGACCTGGTCGCACACCAGGGGCTCCGGACAGGCCGCGACCGCCTCCTCGATCAATGCCACGGTGAAGTTCGAAACGCCGATATGCCGCGCCAGCCCGAGCTGCTTGACCCGTGCCAGCGCTCCCAGCGTCTCCGGCAGCGGCACCTGCGGATTTGGCCAGTGCAGCAGCAACAGATCGACCTCGGTCAGGCGCAGCCGCGCCAGGCTCTCCTTGGCGGATCGCTCGAGATCGTTGGGCCTGAAATGGGTGGTCCAGACCTTGGTCGTGACGAAGAGGTCGCCGCGCTTCACGCCGGATGCGCGCAGCCCCTCGCCGACCTCGCGTTCATTCTCATAGACTTGTGCGGTATCGATGTGGCGATAGCCCAGTCGCAGCGCCTGCTCGACGATGCGCGCGCAGGTTCGCTCGCGCAGCTCCCAGGTGCCCAGCCCGATCGCCGGGATTTTTGCGCCGTTGGCTTCGACGAATTGCATGCACGGGTACTCGTGAGGTCGATACCCATTATGGACTGCAGCGACTGGGCTGCCAACTCGTAGCGTTTTCGAGCGAAAGCCTGCCCCGCGCCTGGATAGCGGGTGGATCCCGGTTCGCGCCAGGAAAACCGGCGAGAAAACCGGCGAGCAAATGCGTCAGATAATCAAGCCGGCGTTGGTTCCGTGGCCAGCGCGGCGAACACAGTGTCGGGCGAATGCGCGATCACGGCGAGCAAGGCCCGTGCCGGTCCGCGCGGCGCACGCTTGCCCTGCTCCCAGTTCCGGATCGTCTCCACGGGCACACCGAGGCGGGCGGCAAATTCAAGCTGGGTCAGGCGCGCGCGGCGGCGGAGGTCGCGAACTGCCGGCAGCGGCGCGGCTTCGGCAGGCGCGGGCGACATCGTCGGGGCGAGCGGAAACTCCTGCCCGTCGCGCAATTCGACGATCCGTCCATCCGCTTTCAACCGCAGGCGCTGCATGATCAATCCCCGGCGGGAATCATCGGCGATGCGCCTTAAGGTCCGATTAATGATACGAGCCTCGCCCGTCCCCTCGCCTAGAGCGGGATGGCTTTATGTTGAATCAGCGCACCCGTCATCCCTGCGTAACGGCTTCGCCGTTATCGCTGGAGGTGCGAGCCCTGCGGTGCACTTGCACCGCTGGGCGAGCCTCGAAGGATGGGCCACGGGCCGTACTCATCCTTCGAGGCGCGCAAGAGCGCGCACCTCAGGATGACGAGCGCTCCGCCCCGATCTAATGTCTCCTTCGCCTATCTCAGCCCGAACCACAGCGTTGCAATGCCGAGAAACGAGAAGAAGCCGACCACATCGGTGATCGTGGTGACGAAGGTGCCCGACGCCACCGCAGGGTCAGCGCGTACCCGCTCCAGTACCATCGGGATCAGAATGCCGCCGAGCGCACCGGCAACCAGGTTGCAAACGATCGCCATGCCAATCACGACGCCGAGGCCCGGGATCCTGAACCAGGCGACTGCCGCTATGCCGGTGATGACGGCGAAGGCGAGACCATTGACGAGGCCGACCATGGCCTCGCGCATCACCACGCGATAGGCATTGTTCGATCCGAGTTCGCGGGTGGCCAGTGCCCGCACCGCCACCGTCATGGTCTGGGTCGCGGCGTTGCCGCCCTGGCTCGCGACGATCGGCGCCAGCACCGCCAGCGCCACCATCTTCTCCAGTTGCCCTTCGAACAGGCCGAGAACCGAGGATGCCAGAAACGCAGTCGCGAGATTGACCAGCAGCCAGTTGAAACGGCCGCGCGCGATGGTCCAGACGCTGTCGGACAATTCTTCGTCGCTGGTGACGCCGCCCAGCGCCTTCAAATCCTCGTCGGCCTCTTCCTCGATGACGTCGACGACGTCGTCGATGGTGATGACACCGACCAGCCGGTTGGTGGTATCGACGACGGGGGCGGCGACCAGATTATATTTGCCGAACATCCGCGCGACTTCTTCCTGGTCGTCCAGCACCGAGACGCGGCGGCGGTCTTCATCGACCAGTTCGGCGAGCGGCACCGGCCGGTGCGCGCGCAGCAGCGCGTCCAGCGAGACCGCGCCATGCCAATGCTTGTCGGCATCCACGGCGTAGATTTCATAGAACCGGGCCGGCAGGTCGGGGGTGTCGCGCATGTAGTCGATCGCCTGCCCCACGGTCCAGTCCGGCGGCACGGCGATGAACTCGGACTGCATGCGCCGGCCGGCGGAGTTTTCCGGATAAAGCAGGCTGCGTTCCAGCGCGTCGCGCTCGGACGGCGGCAGCTTTTCGAGGATCTCCTCCTGGTCCTCCTCGTCGAGACCTTCCAGCAGCTCGACGGCGTCGTCGGATTCCAGTTCGCGAACGCCCTCCGCGACCGTCTCCGGCTCGAGTTCCTCGAGGATTTCCTCGCGGACGCTGTCGTCGACCTCGTTCAGCGCCGAGAAGTCGAAATGCGTACCGGTCAATTCCACGAGTTTGACGCGGTCCTCGGGTTCGAGGGCCGCGATCAGGTCACCGAGGTCGGCCTCGTGAAGTTCCGCCACGACTTCACGCAACAGTGGCTTGTCGGTCGCCTCGATGGCGCGTGTAATCTCTTCGGCAAATTCGTGACGGATCTGCCCCTCATCGTCCCGCATCGGGAAACTGTCGAGCACGGAAGGCTCCGCAGGTCGGGGAGCGGAGGGCTGGGCAACGTCGATATCCTCGGCCATGCCGTGCATCACCGGTTTGACAGAATTGGAGAACTCGTCTGAGCTATCGCTGCACGCATTACCCAATCGGCAACGCCGAGCGCAATGCTAAATATGGCCAACCGCTGACGATCGGGAGTTTCACGAAGGCGTTGCTCGCGACCCTTGTTGCTTCGACGACCTGGATCGCGGCGGCGCAGGCAACCGAATGCCCGCGCAAGGATGCGCTCGGCACCTCACGCGTTCTCGCCGTCGATGCCGCTACCTATCCGCGCGTCGGCCTGAAGAGCTTTCCGCAGACCCTGCCGCTCGGGGATCACGAGGTGGTGCTGACCTTCGATGATGGGCCGTGGCCCGCCACGACGCCCAAAGTGCTGGCGGCGCTGGCGCGTGAATGCGTGCTTGCCACATTCTTCCTGATCGGCAAGCCCGCCTCGGAGCACCCGGAATTGGTGCGAAAGATTGCGGCCGGAGGCCACACCATCGGGCACCATACCTGGACGCACCGCAGCCTGAAGCAGATCAAGCCGGGCGAGACGGAGGGGGAAATCGACCACGGCATTTCCGCGGTCGAAATGGCGCTCCATGGGGTCGCAACCACGACCCCGAGCACGCCGTTCTTCCGGTTTCCCGGCTTCGAGAGCACGCCGGCAACCCTCGACTTCCTGCAAAAGCGCGGCATCGTGGTCTTCGGCGCCGACCTCTGGGCCAGCGACTGGAATCCAATGACGCCGAAAGCGGAACTGAAGCTGATGACCGAGCGGCTCAAAACCGCCGGCAGGGGCATTATCCTGCTGCACGACCCCAAGGCGCAAACCGCGGCCATGCTGCCGGCTTTTCTGCGTTATTTGCACGAAAATCACTATCGCGTGGTCCAGCTGGTTCCGGCCACCGCTAAGGCCGTCGCCGCCGGCGCGGAAATCGCGAAATAAGTGTGGAATTTGGACCATTAAGGCGGCATTCATGGCGTCGTAGCTAATGATTTGAGTGCCGAATTAATTGGTAAGAAGCCGGGGTTCGATGATCACCAGCGTATGTGCGGGAGTCCGGAAGCGGCCATGGGCCGCTTTGTGCCTTGGCACGTGCCTCAGCACATTCCTTGGCATGGTCGCCTGCGTCACGGCCCAGACCGCCTCGGCCGCCGACTGTCCCGGCCATCCCGACGCGCTCGGAACGTCGCGCACGCTGGTGGTCGATCCAAGGGAACATCCCAGGATCGGCACCATGCAATACGCCGAGACGCTGCCGCTGGAAGATCATGAGGTGGTGCTGACCTTCGACGACGGTCCGCTGCCGAAGTACAGCAACCAGATCCTGCAAATTCTCGCCGATCAATGCGTGAAGGCGACCTTCTTCACGATTGGAAGTCAGGCCAATGCCAGTCCGGGAGGCGTGCGCAAGGTCCGCGATGCCGGCCACACCGTCGCCACCCACACCCAGAACCATCCCTCCAACATGCATCGGCTGCCGATCGACCGCGCCAGTAAGGAGATCGACGACGGCATCGCCTCAGTCACGGCGGCACTTGCCGACGGAACCGCGCCCGCGCCGTTCTTTCGTATCCCGGGTCTCGCCCGCAACGCGGCGATCGAGGAATATGTGGCATCGAAGGGCATCCAGCTCTGGAGCGCCGATTTCCTGGCGGACGACTGGCGGCATGTCTCGCCGCAGCGCGTCTATGATCTCGCGATCCAGCGGCTGAAGGCCAAGGGAAAAGGCATTCTGCTGCTGCACGACATTCAACCGCGGACGGTCACCGCACTCCCCCGGATCCTGCATGAACTGAAAGCCCGCGGCTATCGCATCGTTCAAGTGGTCCCGGCGACACCGGAACGGCCGGCGACGCCGACCGAACCGCAGCAATGGCAGTTGCATCCGGCCGCGGAGACGGTGGCAATTTCGCGCTGGCCGAAAATTCCCACTTTCGTGTTTGCAGGGACCGACATGCTTCCCGCGCCCGCGCTGTCCAATCTGGATTGGCGCGACACCGACCTCGCCTATCGCACGCGGCTGATGCGCGCCGTGCCGTTGCCGCAGGAAGCGCTATGGCCGCGTCCATCGCAGCTCGCGCAAGCCAGTGCCGCGATCACGCTGCCCATTCCGGCCGCGAGCGTCTTCAAAATTCCGGAAACGACTCGTGTGACGATGCTGGCCGCTGCGCCGGCACATCGCGTGGAACAGGCGGCTTCAACTCCGCGCGAGACGGAAGAACTCGCCAAGCCCGTTTCTGCCCGGTCGCGGGCCGCAGCATCCCGGCAGGCCGCGCGTTCCAAACATGCCGCGCACCAGGCCCCGCACGCGGGCCACGCCGCGCCCAAACACGCCGCGCAAGTAAAGAAGAACGGACGCTCGGTTCGTGTTGCCAGCCTGAAGAAGCGCTAGATCAATTCGTCACGATCTTGGCGATGCACAGCAGGATAACGAGGGCAAGGAACAGCAGGTCGATATATGACTTGATTTCCCCGGCATGGCGCAGCGCGCTGACGTCGGTGACGATCTGCCTGCGCGCGGCCGCCGCATTAGGTCCTTCCGCTGCCGCCAACGCCAGACGCCGCGCCTCGATCTCGAGCCGCTCGATGCGCTGGAAGAAATAAAACGACCGCAGGGCCGATGCGGCGTGCATCGCGGCATAGATCAGCACGAGGATCGAGACCACCACGCGCTGCTCGTATTTTTCCAGGAAGTTCAGGCTGAAATAAACCAGCGCCAGGAACACGAAGTTGGAGGCGAATCGATAGGCGTAGCTCAGGAACGTCATGCATGTGCTCCGGGTGATTCTGGAATGCCGAACGGCGGCCGCAAGACCGGAACCGCCGGCCGGTAAGTCCTACATCTGTCGGTTTACCCGAACGGTGTTACAGCAAGGCATCGACCTCGTCCGTTGCCCAAAAATCGCCCCCGCCATAGCGGACCAGCACATTTCGTTCCCCGAACCGGTCGGGGCGAACTCAAACCCAACGATTTTATGGTGCGCTCGGAGGGACTCGAACCCCCACGATTTTACTCACTGCCACCTCAAGGCAGCGCGTCTACCAATTCCGCCACGAGCGCTTGGGATACCGGCTGAAACCCATCGGGCTGCCGGATCGACGGCGCCGATGTAACAAATCAGGGGTGGAGGGACAAGGCGGATTTGCGACCGAATTAACTACCTAACGCCCGGCAATTTCGGCAGCATTTGCTTGACTTCGACCGCGATCCGGTTGCGATCGACCAGGACCACGCCGCTGGCGACGGGCAGGTTGTTGGCGAGGATCTTGACCTCGTCGGCCTCGGTGGCGTCCAGTTCGATGATGGCACCGCGGGAAAGCCGCATAACCTGGTGGATAGGCATGGTGGTGGTGCCGAGCACCACCATGAGATCGACGCTGACTTTATCGAGGGTGGCCACTTCTGAACCGCCAAACCGGGACTAGATTGCTTAAGGATTTCACTTCACCTGACCACGTTATGGTTAGCCAATGGTTAATGACCGCCAAAGCCTTGATTTGACGACCTTCGCGCGCCCGCTTGGCGGCGGCGACGTCGAATGGCGAATTTCGGCCGAGCCGGTGCCCTACCCCGATTCCGTGGCGGCGATGGAAGCGCGGGTGGCCGACATCGCGGCCCAAAGGGCGAGCGAACTGGTGTGGCTATTGGAGCACCCGCCGCTCTTCACGTCCGGCACCAGCGGCAAGGCCGGCGATCTGCTCGACCCCCGCTTTCCCCTGTTCGAGACCGGCCGCGGCGGCCAGCTCACCTATCACGGCCCCGGCCAGCGGGTCGCCTATGTGATGCTGGACCTGAAGCAGCGGCGGCCGGACGTGCGCGCCTACGTCGCGGGTCTGGAGGAATGGATCATCCGGACGCTGGCCGCCTTCAACGTGCGCGGCGAGCGCCGCGAGGACCGCGTCGGGGTCTGGGTCAAACGGCCGGACAAGGGTGCTGGTTACGAAGACAAGATTGCCGCGATCGGGGTGCGGTTGCGGCGCTGGGTCTCGTTCCACGGCATCGCCATCAATGTCGAGCCGGAACTTAAGCATTTTTCCGCGATCGTGCCCTGCGGCGTCGCCGACCCCCGCTATGGCGTCACCTCGCTGGTCGATCTCGGCCTTCCCGTGACGCTGGAAGACGTTGATGTCGCGCTGAGGCGGGCTTTTGAGGAGGTGTTCGGTCCGGTCAAGGCGCGCCTGCCGGAAGCGATCTAGGTGTGGAGCCTCAACAGGTTGTCCTCGGTCAAGCCGAGGCGGCTGATGGGTGGTTTGGACTTTAGACTGCTGTGTGGTCGATGCCAGTTATATCGATGCAGCCAGATCGGCAGGTGCTGAGCCCGATGATCGGATGTGAGATAGGCTTGGGCATAGGCCCATTCGCGCAACGAGGTTTGGACGAAGCGCTCGGCCTTGCCGTTGGTTTTCGGCGTATAGGGCTTAGTGCGCAGGTGCTTGATTTTGAGCAGGCGCAATGCCTTAGGGTAACGACGGGATCGGAAGCTAGTGCCGTTGTCGGTCATGACACGATAGACTTTGACGCCATGGGCCCTGAAGAAGCGCAACGCGTTAAAGAGAAAGCTCAGGCAGGATCGACGTTTTTCATCGGGCAAGATTTCCGAATAGGCGACGCGGGAATGGTCGTCGATTGCCAGGTGCAGATATTCCCAACCGACCCTGCGGCTCTTGCTTTGGCGATCGCCGGTGATGCGGTGGCCGACTTGCTCGAAACGGCCCAGCTTTTTGATATCGATGTGGATGATCTCGCCGGGGTGTTCGCGCTCGTACCGGCGCACCGGTTCGGCCGGCTCCAGTGCCGAGAGCTTGTTGATGCCGAGCCGCTGCAGGATGCGGCTGACGGTCGCCGGAGACACGCCGACCTCGACCGCGATCTGCTTGCCGGTGTAGCGCTGGCGGCGCAAGGCCTCAACCACGGCGCATGTGGCGGGCGCCGTTTGGCTTGGCAATGAAAGAGGCCTGGAGGAGCGGTCGCGCAAACCATCGACACCGCCTGCGCGGAACCGTTCGACCCATTTGGCGACGGTCTTTGGCGTGGTGTTGAACTGGCGCGCGGCGGCCGCTTTGCTCAGTCCCGCTGCCACACTCCGCACCATGGCCTCTCGACCTTTCGGCGTCAGGCGAGCATTCTTATGGCTGTTCATCTGGTCTCTCCGTGGAACACTGAAGCTTCGCAACCTCAGCTTCCTCGGTTCGGACCAGATGGACAACCTCCTGAAAGCCCACATCTAGGCCGTGAACTCATAATTTGCTGGATTGAGGCCGCGTCAGAGTCGGCTCTGCCCTGATAGCCGACGTGTTGCTGCATAGCAGCCCTTAGCGGACATATCGTGGCTTGATGGCCCGTTTCTGCGAGGCATCTCGTCGTACCGATGTCGGCGGACGCCCCATGTTACGAATGAAGGAACGCCGCATCCTCTCTCGGTCCCCAAATCCAACCTCGTCCGCGATGACCTCGATCGGCAGCCGCCCCTCTTCCAGCATTAATCGCGCTGCTTCGATGCGAAGCTGCTCAATGGCTTTGGCCGGGGATTGCGACGTTTCTTCATGGAACGCGCGGCTGAACTGACGCGGACTAAGCCCCGCGATGCCAGCGAGCGCCTTGACGGAAAGGTCCTTCTTTAAATTTACCCGGGCATAGGTAACGGCTTTCTGGATACGGTCGGTCTTCGGTTCCAAGTCGAGAAGGGCCGAGAACTGCGACTGGCCACCCGCGCGGCGTTGATCGACGACCATCTTGCGCGCAACGGAGCGCGCCAGATCGGCGCCATGGTCGCGTTCGACCATCGCCAAGGCAAGATCGTTTGCCGCCGTCATTCCGGCCGATGTCCAGACTGATCCGTCGACCATGAAGATGCGGTCTTCCTCCACGTAGACCTCGGGAAAGCGGGTCTTTAATTCGCGGGCGAAGGCCCAATGCGTCGTCGCGCGCCGCCCGTTCAACACGCCCGCTTCGGCCAATATGAAGGCCCCTGTGCATGGAGCGGCGAGCCGACGTGACGTCTTCAATGATCGGCGCACAAATCGAACTAAACCCACACTTGGCCATACAATCTCGAGCCCGGCCGCAATCATCACCGTGTCAAAGCGCGAATGGCCGAGAGGTTCGGCCTCGACATTGAAACCTGCCGAACACGGCACAAGTCCGCCGCCCTCGGCTATGACTCGCACGCTATAGGACGGCTTACCCATAATGAGATTGGCCACTTCGAAAACGGTGATGACCGCAAGGCTCACGACTTGAAAGCCCGGAAATACGACGAAAGCGACTTTGTGCATGGAACGTCTCCTTGCACCCAAAGATAGCGGCGTCCTAAAAAGTTGCAACAATGACATTTGAGACATTGGCCTTCCCACCTACATCTCCCGCCAGCGGGGCAGCCCGCGTGATTAAGCCAAAGGAGAAAGGCCATGAATGCAATATCCACCACAATTGGGGACGACACGTCCGCCAAAAGCCATGAATTACCCAGGACGCGGCTCAGTTTGTATTACCTCGTCGGCTACACGCTTCCGGTTGGCGTGGCGCTGATGTTCGTTCCGCAAACGACGATGAATTTGTTGCTCACCAACCATGCCTACGATGACCTCGGCCTTCGTATGTTCGGGGTACTTCTTTTTTCGCTAGGGATTATCGCGTCTGGGATGATCATCAATAAAGCGTCTAGCGTTTATCTGGTGACTCTGTTTGTGCGCGGCTTCATCATCGCGGCGTTGTTCGTGCTTTACTCGCTGTATGGCGATCCGGCGTTGCTTGCGGTCAATCTGGTTGTAACAGTTGGCGGGGCACTGACATTCCTGAGCTGGCGCAAAGATAAGGCTGAGAAGCGTGGATAGAGTGACGCCCTTGATTAGGCGGGTGGTACGCCTGTCGCGCGCCTCACCCGCCATCATTGGCGCGGCGAATTGGTTCGCCCTAGCCCTATCGGGCGCAATGCGCCTTTCAGAAGGTATAAATTTAAGGATTGCTCCACCCGGCCAGATATTTTTTCATTGGCCGACGCAGGCGCTTCGCAAATTGAAATTAATCATCCAGTTCGAGGGGCGATGTCATGAATGCTGATCAACGGCATGTTCGATCGGCAGAAGCGCCGCTTCGCTACGGGAGTGATACGTAGCCGCAGCTCGCGCAAACCTAGGGCGCGTACTCATAAGTTCTCATGATGTCCGCTTCGCTCTGATAACGGCCGCTTTTGTGCAGCCGCAGCAAAATGACGCGAGGGGCCAGAAGGCGACATCGCTGACGCGCCACATGTCGCCAACGACTTCTTCGAGTGAGCTGCCTAGCTGTGAAGTTGCGAGTTGAGGCCGTTCCAATTTGGTGAACGTCTGGTTGCCTCAAGAGCGCCGCTCTGGGAATTACGACGAAAAAGAAGGCCCTTCTGGCCTGAGAGTTCTTTGGCTTTCAGTACTCGGCCATCCTCCAAAAGGATGCGCGCGCCTGCCGTGACATAACAGCCCGCTTCGACGATACAATCGTCACCCAATGAAATGCCGATACCGGCGTTGGCTCCGATCAGGCAGCACTCACCAACTGTAATCCTCTCTTTGCCTCCTCCGGACAGGGTGCCCATGATCGACGCTCCGCCACCAACGTCGCTGCCGCTTCCCACAACCACACCGGCGCTTATCCGGCCTTCGACCATGCAGGGACCGAGCGTACCTGCATTAAAATTGCAAAAGCCTTCATGCATGACGGTCGTGCCCGGCGCCAAGTAGGCTCCGAGCCTTACGCGATCCGCATCTGCAATTCTCACGTCCGCAGGCGTCACATAGTCAGTCATGCGCGGAAACTTATCCACGCCTGTCACTTCAAACGCAAGGGCACGCTTTCGTGCTACGATTCGTGCTTCCGGTACACGAGAGCATTCACAGGGACCGAGGGTCGTCCAGGCAACGTTAGGTAACAGACTGAAAATTCCTTCAAGGTTCAGGCAATTAGGCTGGACGAGCCGGTGGCTCAGTAGATGGAGTCGAAGATATGCGTCGTGCACATCAGTCGGCGTAGATGCAAGGGAGTCAATTTCCGTATGAATGGAAACGATGTCGACATTGCGGATGTCGTCGTGTCGCGCATATCCGTCTGCCGACTCACCCAACGATCTGTTGATCTCGTCGCTCGTCAGCCGTACCGTTGCCGCCTTGTCGGCCTCCACGACCAGGCGCAGCTGAAGGAACCAGGAATCTAACACGCGACCGTCAGCAGTAATCGTCGCAAATCCCTCGCCTCTCGCACCCCTCAGCTCCATCGCCATTTGAATTGCTCACACTACGACCCTACACATAGGGCATACCCGAGGTCTCCTAGAATTAGCAACTTCTGCATTCTCAAACACGTCCGCTTTGGGTTCATTTTCGACGGATTCAGCGGGGGTATCAGCAGGTTGATGTCCGCCCTGCCCATAAGCGCCGCACCAGGGCGGGCCAGGAGCGTTGCGGTTGGCGAACCCTTGTGATTCAAACTTTCAAACCGTGGGCTCGAATCATGCGCTACGAACTCGCCGATTATGAATGGATTGCCATCAAGCCGATGCTGCCGAACAAGCCGCGTGGCGTTCCTCGGGTGAACGACCGTCGTGTCATCCCGCCGAAAAGAAATCGCAACGATCCGATCTGCTTCAGCCCTTATCTCTACCGCGCCCGCAACCGGGTCGAGAGGTTCTTCAAACAGGATCAAACAATGTCGTCGGGTGGCGACGCGCTACGACAGGCTTGCCGACAACTACCTTGCCTTCGTTCAACTCGCGTCAATTAGGCTATGGCTGCGGCTTAATGAGTCCGCGTCCTAATCCATCGGCCGGCTCTGGTCCCGCAGCATGTGAAGCCCTTCCGGAAAGCGCACCCACGCAAGCTTGGTCTCGCACCAGGCAGCGACCTGCGGCGCCGGGAAAGACGGGTCGGCGAAGCAACCAACGGGGATGCCGATGAGGCCGGGAAAAAGTTCGAGGCTCGTGCTCACGGTCGAGCCGCATTGTGGGCAAAACACGCAGTGAACATCCCCGCCTGACGCGCCTTTGCGGGTGTAGGTCAGGCTATCGCCCGTGCGGTTGGTGACCTGTTCGGTGGTCCATCGGGACGAGAGCGAGAATGCACTTCCCGAACGCTTCTGGCATCGCGTGCAGTTGCAGGCCGTGACCATGGCGGGTTCGCCTTCGACCGTTATGCTGAGCTGCCCACAATGGCAGGTCGCGATACGCGTCCCTAGCCTCCCGCTGCCGTCACGACCGGAAACAATACGGCCTCTGGTCGCGTGAGCAAGAAATTTTGATCGATACCTGCAACGGCGCCTGTTCAAGCGGCGGCCTTCTCCGGCGCGACCTCGAGCTGGCCGGCGATATAGCGGCGCTCCTGCGTCAGGCCGCCAAAACCGTACGCATCGCCCTTCACCTCATCGACATGGGCGTAGCTTTCGTTGTGCAGCGGCCCCAAAAGCTCGCCCATGCGCTTGAACATTGCGGCGAGATAGGCGGCCTTCTCGTCCTTGGTGTTGGTGCCCTCGCTGACGTGGACGTCGAGCCAGAAGCTGGCGAGGCTCTGTTCCGCCAGCGATTTGCCGCCGGCGAACCAGTCCGCGGCGTCGACCGCCCTGACGATGACGGCGGTGACCCTGGGATCCTTGCGCAGGATCCGGGCGGTGAGTTCGCTGACGGCGCTGGCGATTTCAGCCTTCAGCGTCGGCGCCTTGCGGACGCTGGCATAGGTGACGGTGATGAGCGGCATGGTCGTTCTCCCTTGAGACGGTGCGCGATCGATCGCGCCCCTTCCAACTAGACCTGCCGGCATCATTTTGGTAGCTTATCTCCGTTCATAACAGTGATAACCATTCTTGATGATGACATGAGCACGCTGGATATCGATACGGTGCAGGCTTTCCTGCTGGTCGCCGAACTGCAGAGCTTTACCCGCGCGGCCGAGGCGCTGGGTACGACGCAGGCCGCTGTCAGCATGAAACTGCAGCGGCTGGAGGCTGTGGTCGGCAAACGGTTGGTCGAACGCTCGCCGCGCGCGGTGACCCTGATCGCCGACGGCGCGGCGTTCCTGCCCCACGCCCGCGCCCTGATGACGGCGCATGACCGCGCGCTGTCGGGCGAGCGCCAGGCTCCACAGCAATTGTCGCTCGGGATCAGCGATCACGCGGCGGGGCCGGAACTGGTGCCGCTACTCGAGCGGTGGCAGGCGATGTCGTCGCAATTGGCGCTTGCCGTCACCATCGGCTTTTCCCGCGAGTTGCAGGACGCCTACGATGCCGGCAAACTCGACGCCGTGATCGTGCGCCAGGAGGGCAGCCGTCGCGGCGGCGAGAAATTGACGGTAGATGAATTCGGATGGTTCGCCACCAAACGGTTCGCCTGGCATCGCGGCAAGAGCCTGCCGCTCGCGACGCTGGCGCCGCCCTGTGGCGTGCGCGCGATCGCGGTCCGCGCGCTCGACAAGGCCGGCATCGGCTGGAGCGAAACGTTCGTCGGTGGCGGCGTCACCGCCGTGGCCGCGGCGGCGCTCGCGGGACTTGCGATCGCACCGCTGGCAAGGCGGATCGCGCCGGCGGGATTGATCGACATCGGACCAGCGCACGGCCTGCCGTCGCTTGGCGCCTCAAAGGTGATGCTGCACTCGAAGGTCAGCGACCCCACCAAACTGGCGGCGTTGCGCACGCTGGCGGCAACGTTCCGCAGCGTGGTGGCGGCGGCGTGAGCGACTTTTCCTCTACGAACTATTTCGCAAGCGTCGGAGCGACACGCAGCTTCCACAAGTTCCAGACGCGGTCGAGCACGGCCAGATTGACCGTGTCGGCTTTCGCGCCCTCCTCCGGCGTCAGATAGTTGATGTCGCCGCCACCCAGCGCGATCGCCTGCGACTGCAGTTTTGCATCGATGTCGGTATAATAGGCCCGAAACACCGCTAACGGGACGGAAGGCCCGACCGTCACGTCGCCGTGGCCGCGCATCAACACCACCGATTTGTCGCCGAGCGTCTCGGCCAGCGATTTGCCGCGCGCGCCATCGCGGACCAGCATGTCGGTTTCGCCAAAGCTCTTTCTGATGTCCCACACCGGCGCGCCTGCGGCGAGGAACGCAGCATTGTGATACATCGGCCGCAACGGCACCTGGCTCACGGACGGGCGTGCCCCGCCTTGCCCAGGAAGGCTCCCGACCCCCAAGGAACAAAACCCACTGCTGTGCGTTTTGGCCAGTCGAGGCAGAGTATTAGATGTTGAAAAAAGACAAGCAGCGACAACGGGTTCTGTTCGAGAGCGAACGCAGTTTCCGGCTGCTGGTCGAGGGTGTGGCTGACTACGCGCTTTACATGCTCGACCCGACCGGCATTGTCACGAGCTGGAACGTCGGCGGGCAACGGATCAAGGGCTATTCGCCGGAGGAGATCGTCGGCCAGCATTTTTCCCGCTTCTACACCGAAGCCGACCGCGCCAACGGTAAGCCGCTTCGCGCCCTCAAGATTGCCAAAGAACAAGGCCGGTATGAAGAAGAGGGCTGGCGCGTCCGCAAGGATGGCACCTTCTTCTGGGCGAGTGTCGTGATCGATCCGATCAGGGAGAACGACGAACTCGTCGGCTTTGCCAAGATCACCCGCGACATTACCGAGCGCCGCGAGACCCAGCTCAAGCTCGAGAAAATGCAAAAACAGCTCGCGGAGTCCCAAAAGCTCGATGCGCTCGGCCAATTGACCGGCGGCGTGGCGCACGATTTCAACAATCTCCTGATGATCGTCAGCGGCAGCGTCCATGCGCTGAAGAAAGGCTTGGGGAACGACGCCAAGTTGCTGCGTGCAGTGGCGGCCATCGAGGCGGCGACCAAGCGCGGCGCCGCGCTGACCAGCCAATTGCTGACCTTTGCACGGCGACAGAGCGTGAATCCGCAAGCCATCAATCTGGCAGAACGGATCAGCGCGGTGCGCGATGTCCTGGACACCGGCGTCGGCAGCGCCGTAAGACTGGAGTTCGATGTCGATAAAAGCACATGGCCGGTCACCGTCGATATCGCCGAATTCGAGACCGCATTGATCAATCTCGTCATCAACGCACGTGATGCGATGCCCGGCGGCGGCACAATAAGGATTGCCGCACGTAACGATGTGCTCAACGAAGAACCGAATGCCGGGGAATACGTCGCGGTCTCCGTGCAGGATTCCGGCACCGGCATCGCCCCCGACGTCCTCGGCAAGATATTCGACCCGTTCTTCACGACGAAGCCGATCGGCAAGGGCACCGGGCTTGGTCTTTCGCAGGTTCACGGTTTCGCGCACCAGGCCGGCGGAACGGTCAGGGTGACCAGCGAAATTGGCAAGGGTACGACGGTGACGATTCTGTTGCCGCGCGAGCACGCCAGCCCGCAATCTGACGTCATCAACGCCATCGAAACCGGCCAAAGCGGCACGGTCCTGTTGGTCGAAGACAATCCGGAGGTCGCTTCGGTCAGCACCGCTTTGCTGGAACAGCTTGGCTATACCGTCCGCAAGGTCGCGGATGCCGACGCCGCCTTGCGCGAAATCGAGCGCGACGGCATCGATCTCGTCTTCTCCGACATTATCATGCCCGGCAAGATGGATGGCCTGGGCCTTGCGCGTCGCTTGAAGGAAATCCGTCCCGAAGTGCCGATATTGCTGGCGACCGGCTATAGCGATGCCGCGGTGAACGTTCGCGGCCATTTCCCCATTCTTCGCAAGCCCTACGAAATCCATCAGTTGAGCGACGCGATCGCGAAATTAACGCGGTGACGCTCCACGAACGGTCCGACGTCAAAGGCACTTCTCACAAAATTGCCTCGAACGCGCTGCGCAAGGTCTCGTGCCGGAACACAAATCCGTTGCTCAACGCCTTGTTCGGTAGCACACGCTGACCACCCAGCAGAAGTTCGTTGGCAAAATCGCCGCCGACCCGGCGCAGCAGGGCGGCGGGAATACGGAACACCGCAGGCCGATGCAGCCGCCGGCCGAGTTCTTCAGTGAATTTCAGGTTGGTAACCGGGATCGGCGCGGTTGCGTTGACCGGTCCGGAGATGTCGGGTTTTGCGATCACGTGAGCGATCAGGCGAACCAGATCGTCGCGCTCGATCCAGGACATCCACTGCTTGCCCGATCCGAGCGGTCCGCCGAGGCCGAATTCGAACGGCGTCAGCATCCGCGTAATGAAGCCGCCCTCGGTTCCGATCACAAGGCCGATCCGCAGATAAACAACCCGGACGCCATGTTCGGCCGCCGGACGCGCGGCATTCTCCCAGGCCTCACACAATTCGTGGCTGAAGCAGGCGTGCGATTTGGCTGACTCGGTCAACACCTGATCCTGCCAGAGGCCATACCAGCCGATCGCGGAGCCGGAGACCAGCACGGCAGGTTTGCGTTCGAGCCGCGCGATCAGCTTGATGACATCGCCCGTCATTGCAATCCGTGAATCCAGAATCGTGCGGCGTTTTGCTTCGGTCCACAGCCCGTTGCCGATCGGCTCCCCCGCCAGATTGACGATGGCATCGATCTTGGTGTCCGCCGGCAACTGATCGAGGCTGGTGATCAGTGTGATCGGCGGTGGCAACTCGGCCTTGGCAGGATTGCGGACCAGCGCAATGACCTGATGGCCCGCGCCGGTCAGGCCCGCGACCAATCGGCTGCCGATGAAACCGGTGGCGCCGGTGACCAGCACCGTCTGCCATTCAGGCAATTTCTCGACAAGCCCGCGCGCGGGCGCGCTGGTCATGCGCGTCAGGCGCCTCGAGGCGGCAAAATCCCGCAACCCGCAGAGCCCGGCGCCGACCGCGGCGGCCGCAGCAACGATGCTGAGGGGACCGCCATAGGCCGATGTGATCGCGGCCGGCTCGAACGCCCACGCCAGCAGGACCGGCAGCAGCAGCACCAGAATGGCGCCGTAATTGATCGCCAGCAGCGTGTGATTGATGCGCTCGGTCGCCGGCAATTTCCGGCTCATGTCTTCTTCGACGAAATCCATCAGCGTGATGACGATTTCGGCCACCAGCACCGCGATCACGATGACCACGAAAATGCCGTGGACTTCCAGCCAGCCGAGCACCAGGAACAGGAAGGCGTAGAGCATGTTGCGCAGGCCGTGGAGCCTGAGCTCGTAGCGTTGCGAGGGACGCCATGCCAGCCGTTCGGTCAGTTCATGGTGATAAAACGTGTCGAAAACGCCCATCGCGACTTGAACGGCGATCAGGATCCAGAGCATCGACGTCATGATGCGGCCTCCCGAAACACGGCGGATTGACGAATGAGCGGGCCAAAACGGGGATGGACGATCTCGAGCGAGAAGCGAAACGCGCCGCCGCCAAGGTCAGCGTGGGTCACGGTCAGATCGCCCGGCGTCAGCCATTCCGGCAGTGGCAGCCGCAGGCGTCCGATCTGCACGGCATAGCCGACGCTGCGAAACAGCAGCGCTTCGTGCTCGACAGAGATGCGCAACGCCATGCTGACGCCGTAACCGACATATTCCTCGAGACCGGTCGGGCCGGCGAAACGTTTCGAGGAATGAATGACCTGCGGAAAGCCATGCCGGCGCGCGTAGACACGGGTCCAGATCTGGCCGCGGCTCGCCGCGTCTTCAGTCACCGCCACGATCATCGGGACCTGGGTTTCGGCAACCGTCGGCAACGGTCCGCCGATCACGCGCGCGACTTGCGCCAGCCACCAGCCGATCCGGCTGAAACAGGCCTCGTCGATCTCGCCGACATAGACCACGGTCTTGCCATCGGCGAGGCGTTTGGAGAATCGCCGCCAGGTCGCCAGCGGCAGGCGTCCCCACTCTTCATCGGGCAAGAGCGCATGGAAGCGAAAATCGTCGAGCAATTTTTCGTTGGAAGCGGGCTCGGCTGGAAATCTGGATATCCTTGCTGACGCCATCGCACGCTCCCGCACCTTTTGCCCCTATTTGGCTTTTCCCACCGGCAGGAAGCTGACGATCTTCTCGCCAAGCTTGATCAGCGCCACCAGCCGCGACCGCGGTACATTGAGCATCTGCATGTACCAGCGGTCGACCAGTTCGGTGAACGCCAGCATTTCCTTCAGGCGCTTGCTCGCGACCGGGCTGATGGTCGGATCGTCGGCGGCATCGGAGACGCAGGCGCGCAGCGCATCGACGGCGGGGTCGATCTCGCGCTCCTTGCGGCCGGCCGCGATCCGCGCCGCCACTTCCCAGATGTCGGTTTCCGCCTCGAAATGATCGCGGCGGTCGCCCAGGATCGGCACCCGCCGGATCAAATTCCAGGACAGCAATTCCTTGATCGAATTGGAGACGTTGGAGCGCGCCATGCCGAGCGTCTCAGCGATGTCGTCGGCGGTCATCGGCGCCTCGGCGAGATAAAGCAGGCCGTGGATCTGGCTGACCGAGCGGTTGACGCCCCACTCGTCCCCCATGTCGCCCCAGTGCAGGATGAACCGTTCGATGGCGGCGGGGAGTTTCTTCTTGGCGGTCGTTTCTGTCATGACAGAAATATCTGACGAATGAGGCGGGATGTCAAGGGCCGTCCGGGAAATTTCGCGGGAGCCGGCGGACGGCTTTCGCGCGGTGCGGACCTGGGATAGCCTCCTCGCAATAATTGGGAGGAACCAATGTCCCGCGACGAGCCGGCTGCTTGCCGAACCGTAGCGCTGTGCAGATCCGCGGGTTTCGTGCTCGGCCTTGGCGTGTTCCTCACTCTGTCGTCCGCACGAGGCGAAGACGTGAAAGCGCCGCCGATTTCGATCGCGGTCGCCGATTTCGACTATTTCGACACTTCCGGCGAACCGACCAACCAGCAGGCCGAGCATCAGGCGCGGCTGCAGGCCTTCGCCGACGCCATTTGCGCCGACCTCGCGCGTGACGGGCGTTACCGGGTTGTCACCCTCTCCTGTCCGCGAACCCGTTGCGCCGCGGCCGAGTTGCCGCCCGCGGAACTGCTCGAAAAGGCGCGAAGCGCCGGCGCGAACCGGCTGCTCTATGGCGGCATTCAAAAGATGAGCACGCTCATTCAAAACGCCAAAGTTCAGGTCGTCGACATCGCGGAAAACAAACTCAGGTTCGATCGGCTGATCACGTTCCGCGGCGACACGGAAGAGTCGTGGCAGCGTGCCGAGCGCTTCATTGTGAGAGACCTGATATCGGACACCCAGAATTAGCCGATCAACGCCCGATCGAACGGAGCAGCACCATGGACGCCGTGACCCCAAAGAGCGCACAGACCGCGGACACGCATTCCCACCTCGTTCGCCCAGCCAGCATGGAATGGCAGAAGACCCGCTTTCCCGGCTGCGAGGCCAAGACGCTGCTGTTCGATCGCACCACCGGCCTGATGACCGCGCTGATGCGGTTTGCGCCAGGCGCCGTGCTGCCCGACCATGAGCACGTCAATATCGAGCAGACCTATGTGCTCGAGGGCAGCCTGGTCGACAAGGAAGGCCCGGCGCAGGGCATCGAATGCAAGGCCGGCGAATTCATCTGGCGCGAGCAAGGCAGCCGCCACGTCGCCTGGTGCCCCGAGGGCGGGCTGATGCTCGCGATCTTCCAGGTCCCCAACAAATTCTTCGAATCCGACGGCCGCGTCATCGATGCCGCCGGCGAGGATTGGGACGAGGCCTGGGGCCATACGCGCAAGACCTAAGGCGTCAAGGCTTGAGGCATCCTCACATGAAAAGGCCCGGCCGAAGCCGGGCCTTCAATCCCTAGATGTGTGCTTCGGCTTCGATATTCACGACCGATTTTGCCAGTGTCGTCAGCGCGGAATCGGTCGCCCTCTCTTCCTTCAACGTCGCATCCAGCAAGGACACGGCGTCCGGCATTCCCAGTTCATCAGCCCAACATTTGAGCGTGCCGTAACGCGACATCTCGTAATGCTCGACCGCCTGGGCGGCGGCGAGAAGCCCGGCGTCCAGCGCCGGCATTCCCTTGAAGTCCGACATGATCTCGTCGCCTTCCTTGGTGATGCCCATGATGGCATCGCACTTCTTTGCCACGGGACGCTTGCCGAGAATCTTGAAGACGCCCTCGAGCCGCTTGACCTGACCGCGCGTCTCCTTCTCATGCTTGACGAAGGCCGCCTTCAGGTCCTTCGACTGCGCGGCCTTGGCCATCTTGGGCAAGGCCTTGAGGATCTTGTTTTCAGCAAAGTAGACATCCTTCAGCGTCTCGTGAAAGAGGTCGGCAAGCAGCTTGGGTTTTTTAGCCATTCGAATTCTCCATAAAACAAAGCCCCACGCTCGCGGGGCCGGCGGACATCGGAATGAGGGTGTCCATGATGTCCCGCTCGGCCTCAGGCAACCGTCTCACACGTGTTAGGTTCCTAATCGTCGCGGGCAAGGCACAACGCGGCAGCGCGCGCAGCGTCAGCGATGAGCGCATTTGCGTTGACGCGGGATGACGGTGATGCAGAGGTGATCCGCTCGCGCTAAATCGTCGGCAGCACCGAAAACCGCTCCCCTGCCCGCCGCAGCTTCAGCGCGTCGGATGTCGCGGCCTCTTCCCTTACCGCCTCGACCCGCGCCGATGACGGCCCTCGCCGGCATGATTCGATCATGGCGGAGACGACCCCCTCGGCTCCCGCAAACAGCGCCTCGACGCTGCCGTCGCGCCGGTTGCGCACCCAGCCTTCGAGATCGCGCCTGCTCGCCTCATACTCGACCCAAGCGCGATAGCCGACGCCCTGTACCCGGCCGGTGATCATTACCTGGCGGATCGCGCCGCTCATTTATTTCTTGAGCCCCAGAAAATCGCCGCTGCGGATTTTCACATCCACTTCGCGCATGGCGCGGCCGCTCAGCTCCGATGACGCGAGGCCCTTCAGATCCCTGGGCGAGGTTCCCTCCCGCAAGGCTTTCAGCGTCGCGTAGACCGCCTGCGTGGCGGCGGCGAACGGCGCGTGGCCCTGCAGCGCGATCCGCACGCGTTGACCGCTGAGATAATCCAGCGCGGTCATCTCCTCGGGCGCGCCGCCGAGCACGATCGGCAGTGTCGTGGCCGCGGAGATCGCTTCCAGCTCCGCACGGTTCTTGATGCCGGTCAAGAACAGCGCATCGACGCCGGTGGCTTCATAGGCCTTGACGCGCGCGATCGCGTCGTCGAGACCGGTGATCGACATCGCACCGCTGCGGCCCATGACGACCAGTGTAGGATCGCTGCGGCCGTCGAGTGCGGCCTTCATCTTGCCGACGCCCTCGTCGAGCGAAATCAACTGCGTCTTGGCCTGTCCGAACGCCTGCGGCAGCAGCGTATCCTCGATCGTGAGCCCCGCGGCGCCGGCAGCCTCAAGCTCCTGCACGGTGCGGCGGACATTGAGCGCGTTGCCATAGCCATGATCGGCATCGACCAGCACCGGCAAACCAGCCGCACGCGACATCCGCCGCATCTGCTCGGCGAGTTCGGTCAGTGTGATCAGCGCGATATCGGGATCGCCGAGCACGGCGAGCGAAGCCACCGAGCCTCCGAACATGCCGACCTCGAAGCCGAGGTCTTCGGCGATCCGGATCGAGGTGGCGTCATAAACCGAACCCGGCCGAACGCAGGCCGATCCCTTCAGGATCGAACGCAACGCTTCGCGGCGCTTGCGGAAGGCCATCTTGAATTCCTCGGCTCTTTATTTTGGGTCATTGCGAGGAGCGAAGCGACGAAGCAATCCATTCTTTCTTTTTGCCGTGAGATGGATTGCTTCGCTGCGCTCGCAATGACGGTGCTGTTTTGTGCCAGTTACGCAAACTCGAGGATCAGCGCGTCTACCGCCAGCGTAGCGCCGGCGGCGGCGTGGATCTTCTTCACGGTGCCGTCGCGTTCGGCGCGCAGCACGTTCTGCATCTTCATCGCCTCGATCACGGCAAGGGTTTCGCCGACCTTGACCTCCTGCCCCTCGTTCACCGCGATCGAGACCACGAGCCCGGGCATCGGGCACAGCAGCTTCTTGCCGGTGTCGGCCGACGACATTACGGGCATCAGCCGCGCCGCGGCCGCCTCGCTTTCGGTGTAAACATAGGCCCGCGCCTGGGCTCCCTGCCACGTCAGATCGAAGCCGTTAGGCAAGCAACGCACCTGTACGGCGACACGGCGTCCACCGACGCTGCCGTGCCACACCGGATCGCCTGGCTTCCAGGACGAAACTACCTCAACCTCGCCCACGGCCCCTGCCCCCTCGCGAAAGCGGACTCGCACGCAGTCCTCGGAAGCTGGTCGCGCGCCTTCGACGCCGTCACCGAACCTCACCGCACCGGCCGTCACATCCAGAATGTATTCTTGTCCGTTGAGCCAGACGCTGCGCACAGTCGCCCGCGTCACTGGCCGTCCGGTCAACTGCCCGGAAATCTTGCGCTTGCGGGCGCCGAGCCGATGATCGATCGCCGTTGCCGCAGCCGCGATCACCCTGGCCCGTTCGCCCTCCGGGGCAATCGGTTTAAACCCATCCCTGAACTCCTCGGCGATGAAACCGGTAGAGAGCTGGCCGGCACGCCAGCGCGGGTGGTTCATCAGCGCCGACAGGAACGGAATGTTGTGGCGGATGCCGTCGATATAGAAGGCATCGAGTGCAGCTGACTGCGCCTCGATCGCCGCTGCGCGCGACGGCGCGTGGGTCACGAGTTTTGCGATCATCGGATCGTAATGGATCGAGATCTCGCCGCCCTCCTGCACGCCGGTGTCGTTGCGAATGGTGATGCCGTCACGGCTCGCTTCCGCGGGCGGGCGATATTTGACCAGCCGCCCGATCGACGGCAGGAAATTGCGGAACGGATCTTCCGCATAGACGCGCGACTCCACCGCCCATCCGGTCAGCGTGACGTCTTTTTGCGCCAGCGCCAGCTTTTCGCCTGACGCAACGCGGATCATTTGCTCGACCAGATCGATGCCGGTGACCAGTTCGGTGACGGGATGCTCGACCTGCAGGCGCGTGTTCATCTCCAGGAAGTAGAAACTCTTGTCTTGCCCTGCGACGAATTCGACCGTGCCGGCGGAATCGTAATTCACGGCCTTTGCGAGCGCGACCGCCTGCTCGCCCATCTTGCGGCGGGTGGTCTCGTCGAGCAGCGGCGACGGCGCCTCCTCGATGACCTTCTGGTTGCGGCGCTGGATCGAACATTCGCGCTCGCCGAGATGGATCACATTGCCATGCTTGTCGCCGAGCACCTGGATTTCGATGTGGCGGGGATCGACGATGAATTTCTCGATGAAGACGCGGTCGTCGCCGAACGAGGATTTGGCTTCGGCCTTGGCGAGACCGAACCCTTCGGCGACCTCCGAGGTCGAATGGGCGATCCGCATGCCCTTGCCGCCGCCGCCGGCGGAAGCCTTGATCATCACGGGATAGCCGATCTCGTCGGCGATCTTGACCGCATGTTTTTCGTCTTCGATGACGCCAAGGTGTCCCGGCACCGTCGAGACGTTGGCCTTGGCGGCGGCCTTCTTGGATTCGATCTTGTCGCCCATCGCGGCGATGGCGCCGGGGTTGGGACCGATGAAGACGATGCCGGCCACAGCCAGCGCGCGCGGAAAGGATTCGCGCTCGGACAGGAAGCCGTAGCCGGGATGCACCGCTTGCGCGCCGGTCTTGCGGCAGGCTTCGACGATCTTGTCGATCAACAGATAGCTTTCGGCCGCGGCCGGCGGGCCGATCAGCACCGCGTCATCGGCCATTTCGACATGCAGCGCATCGCGGTCGGCCTCGGAATAAACCGCGACCGTCTCGATTCCCATACGGCGCGCAGTCTTGATGACCCGGCAGGCGATCTCGCCGCGATTTGCGATCAGAATTCGTTTGAACATGTTCTTCTTGCTTGAGCTTTGGGCAGGGTCCTCACCCGCAATGTGGCATGCGGGGACGCGGGTAACAAACCCGTCGTACAGCAAAAATCGGCAGAGGCAACGGTCTCGTATCGGCTGGTGGCGCCGGGCGTGGCCGCCGGCGCCTTTCAGCCGGAATAACTCTGAAAACGGCCGCGCGCATAGGCGTGCGAGACCGCTTTCATCAGTTCGCCGACCTCGGTCTCCAGATATTCGTTGGCCACGATCAACGCGCGAATGGTCGAGCGCAGATCGCCGCCGCAGGCCGAGATGGCTTGATCCACGGCGGCTTCCAGCCCGTCATGGTCCTCGGTATTGGCTCTCGAAGAAGAGGACATGATGGTGTTCCATGATGGGGCGACGCCGGGATATGTTCCTATTTTGTTCTCGCAAAGTCAATGCGTCGTTTGGATGATGACCGCGCCTACTCCGGCACCTTTTTCTTGCGGCGGAAGAAGAGAAACCAGTCGATGATGAGACCGAAGACGAGGTTGAGGACGAACCCGAACATGGTCTTGCTCCCCTTCGATGGCGCAACGGGTACGCTCCTTCCAGGTCCGATGCCGTTCTTTCGATGTGATCTCCCGCACGCCTCCCCTGGAGCAAGATCGGTCCTGATTGGATCAGAACCGATCTTGCTGCAGATTCTTGCTTTAACGCGTTTTGTTGACGCGAACCGGTATCCACTTCGCTTGAAAACGCTCTTGTCTTGGTTGTATGGCGCGAACCTATGCTAGAAATCTGGCGCCGATGTGAACTCCATTTGATGTGTGACCGATGAAGCCACGAGCCTTACTTGTTGCGACGCTGCTGTTGACGTCGCTGTCCACCGGCCGCAGCTGGGCCGCCAATGCGACCATCAAGGACGGCAGCACGCTGCAGATCGGTAGCGTGACGTACCGGCTCGACGGCATCGATGCGCCGGCGATCGACCAATTGTGCATCGACGAACACGCGGACGCCTGGACCTGCGGTATCGAGGCGCGCGATCAATTGACAAAACTGATCGGCGGCCGCGAGATTCGCTGTGACGATCTCGGCGCAGACCCCAGCTACAAGAAGCGGCATCTCGGCGCCTGCAGGATCGAGGGCGACACCACCAGTCTCAGCGAATTGCTGGTCCGCCAGGGTTTCGCATTGAATGTCGAATCCTCTGCAACCGGACGCTTCGAGACCGAGGAGGCGCGCGCCAAGGAGGAACGCCAGGGGCTGTGGAAGGGCTGCTTCGTTGCACCGCAAGAGTTTCGCACCGGCAAGAAGGACGGCGCCCTGCTCGGCGGATCGTGCCCGGCCGACCGCGACAAGGAGATTCGCGAAGCGCTATTCCCGGAAGCTCTCGCGATGCCGTCGGGCTGCAACATCAAAGGCAAGTTCGCGGTCCGCGCCCGCGTCACCGGCAATGTCGGCATCTACCATCTGCAGGCCTGCCGCAGTTACCCCGCGCTCACCGAACCGGACCGCTGGTTTTGTTCCGAGGAAGACGCGCAGGCCGCCGGCTTCCGCAGGGCCTATAACTGCCGCGCCGGCACCAAGACCAAATGACCGCTGGCAAAGCCGCCTCTTGTCGTGTGAAATTAAGCGCGAGAGATTCCCGGCCCCATGACCCCTCCGAACCCCACCAACGTTCTCCCCGAGGCAGCCGCGGCCGAGCGGCTGCGGCAAAATCTTGAGGAGATCGCGCGCGAGCGCGATAGGGCCCACCGCGCGCTGCAGGAACGCGAGGCGGAGCTGGCCAGAATCCAGCGCATCGCCCGTGTCGGCGGCCTCGAAATCGATTTCCGCGACGGCGTCAAGAACCGCCGGTCCCCTGAATATCTGCTCGTTCACGGGCTGCCGGCGGAGGCCGTCAACGAGACCTACGGGGATTGGGTCAGTCGAATCCACCCCGAAGATCGTGAGCGGACGGTCAAACATCTGTTCGGCGTGCTGAGGGGCGCGGGCGAGGACTATTCGGCCGAATACCGCATCATCCGGCCCGGTGACGGCGAGATCCGATGGATCCGCGTCGTTGCCAAGATCGAGCGCGGCCGCGACGGCCGGGCACAGCGCCTGGTCGGCGCCGATCTCGACGTCACCGATCAAATGCTGGCGCAGGCTACCTTGCGGGAAAGCGAGCAGCGCTTTCGGCTGATCGCCGACAGCGCGCCGGTGCCGATCTGGGTGACCAAACTCGACCGCACCCGCTCTTTCGCCAACCAGGCCTATCTCGATTTCCTTGGCCTTCCCTTCGAACAGGCCATCGTGTTCGACTGGCGCAAGGCGCTGCATCCGGACGACCTGCCGCGCATCCTGCAGGAGCAGGTCGCCGGCGAATCCTCGCTCAAGCCATTCGTGCTGGAGGCGCGCTACCGGAACGCGGCCGGCGAATGGCGCTGGCTGCGCTCGGAATCGCAACCGCGCTGGGACCCGACCGGCAAGCATATCGGATTCATCGGCGTCGCCCACGACATCACCGCTGCCAAGCAGGCCGAGAACGATTTGCGGCGGCTGAACGAAACCCTCGAGCTGCGCATCTCCGAACGCACGGCGCAGCTTGAATCCAACGAAGCGCAGATGCGCGCGATCTTCGAGACCAGCCACCAATATCAGGGCCTGCTCAATCTTCACGGCGACGTGCTGTATGCCAACAAGACGGCGCTGGCCGGCATTCGCGCCAATGCCGCCGACGTCATCGGCAGGCCGTTCTGGGAGACACCGTGGTTCAGCGGCACGAAAGGCATGCGCGACGCCGTCCGTGACGCCTTCATCGCCGTCATGAGCGGCCAGGAAGTGCAGACCGAGATGCTGTTGCATCTTCCGATCGGTGACCGCTTATTCGACTTCGAGATGCGTCCGCTGCACGATCAGCATGGCACGGTGATCGGCGCGGTGCCGGAAGCCGTCGACATCACCGAGCGGCGCCGGGGCGAGGAAGCGCTGCGCCAGTCGCAGAAAATGGAAGCCGTGGGGCAATTGACCGGCGGCGTGGCGCATGATTTCAACAATCTCCTGACCATCATCCGCTCCGCATCCGACTTCCTGCGCCGCCGCGACCTGCCGGAAGAGCGCCGCCGCCGTTACATCGACGCGATTTCGGAGACGGTGGAACGGGCCTCCACGCTGACTGCCCAATTGCTGGCGTTCGCCCGCCGGCAACCGCTTAAACCCCAGGTCTTCAATGTCGGCGCGCAGGTCGAAAGCGTGGCGCAGTTGATCCGCCCGCTGGTCGGCGGCCGGATCAGGATCGAGGTCTGCATCGACGACCCCAATTGTTTCGCGATCGCCGACATTGCCCAATTCGAGACCGCCCTGATCAATCTCGCGGTGAACGGCCGCGACGCCATGAGCGGCGAAGGCCAGCTTACGATCGGCGTCAGAAAGGTTCAGACCATCCCTGCCCTGCGCGCCCAGTCCGCCCGCAGCGGCGACTTCGTCGCGATCTCGTTGACGGATACCGGCACCGGCATCGCGCCGGACCATATCGAGGCGATCTTCGAGCCGTTCTTCACCACCAAGGAAGTCGGCAAGGGAACCGGGCTCGGCCTCAGCCAGGCGTTCGGCTTCGCCAAGCAATCCGACGGCGACATCGATGTCACCAGCACGCTCGGACAGGGCGCGACCTTCACCATCTATCTGCCGAAGGCGGCAACGCCCGCCGATACGGCGGAGGCCGCCGCCATCGGCAGCGAACCGTCGACCATCGGTCGCGGCTACCGCGTGCTCGTGGTTGAAGACAATGACGACGTCGGGCAGTTCTCTACCGAGTTGCTGGAGGATCTGGGATACGCGGTCCGCCGCGTCGTCAACGCCGATGCGGCGCTGGCCATTCTGGCCGAGGACGAATTTTCCGCCGACCTGGTATTCTCCGACGTCATCATGCCCGGCATGAACGGCGTCGAACTGGCGGGCGTCATCCGCGAGCGCTATCCCGGCCTCCCGGTGGTGCTGACCAGCGGCTACAGCAACGTTCTGGCGGAGAATGCCGATCGCGGCTTCGAACTCATTCAGAAGCCCTATTCGGTCGAATCGCTGTCGCGGATTCTGCGGAAGGCAATTTCCGAGCGGAGCCCCATGGGAGCGAAGCCGTAAATCCGTCGGTCGTCCGCCTCAATCGATCGAGACCATGACGACGCCGGCCCGCACGATCCCGAGCGCGCGCGCCGCACTGGTCGAGACATCGATGATCCGGCCGCGAACGAACGGCCCGCGATCATTGACGCGACACTGGATCGAATGGCCGCGATAGGAAACCCTGACCAGGCTGCCGAACGCCCGGCTGCGGTGGGCGCAGGTCATTTCACCGCTCGTGCCGACACCGCGATAATAGGAGGCCATGCCGCTCTCGGCATTTGCCACCGAGCTGCCAAGCAGCAGCGCGGTGGCGCAAACCTTCGCAACTCTCATTACTTGCCAACATCGGTTGGCCCCGTTGAAGAACGCGTCGCGATCGAGAGAGTTCCAAAAAACTTGCCTGCCGGCGATGATGTGAGGGCTGCCCGCCGGGCCCCCTCAGGCCGCGTCTTCGACCTCGGCCGGGCGCAGTGCCAGCAGCGCGCGGATTTCATGCGCCGGGCGCGCCGCGCTGAACAGATAGCCCTGCATCTGCGTGCATCCCAGCGCCTGCACGGTGTCGCGCTGCTGCTCGGTCTCGACGCCTTCCGCGGTCGTGACCATGTTGCGGTCGGCCGCGATGCTCACCACCGCCCGGATGATCGATGACGATGAGGAATTGCGGGTCACTTCCTTGACGAAGCTGCGGTCGATCTTGATCTTGTCGAACGGGAACCGCTGCAGATATTGCAGCGAGGAATAGCCGGTGCCGAAATCGTCCAGCGCGATGTGAACCCCGAGCGCGCGCAGCCCGTTCAACGCAACGAGGGCGGCGTCGTCATCGGCGATCAGCACGGCTTCGGTGATTTCCAGCTCCAGCCGCCGCGGATCGAGCCCGGTCTCGGCCAGCGCCGCCGCGACCTTCAGCGACAGCGTCTGCGACTTGAACTGGATCGGAGAGACGTTGACGGCGACGCGCACATGCGCCGGCCATGTCGCAGCTTCCGCGCAGGCGGTCCGCAACACCCACTGCCCGATCTCCTCGATCAGGCCGGTTTCCTCGGCAACCGGAATAAAGTCGGCGGGCGAAATCATGCCGCGCACCGGATGCCGCCAGCGCAACAGCGCTTCGCAGCCGGTGACTTCATCGCTGTTGAGGTCGACCAGCGGCTGGTAATGAATTTCGAAGCCGCCCTCGAGCAGCGCCGTTCGCAAATCGCTCTCGAGTTCGCGGCGGAGATTGGCCTGCCGTTCCATCGCCGGATCGAAGAAACGATGGGTGCGGCGGCCGGCCGCCTTGGCGGCATACATTGCCAGATCGGCGCTTTTCAGCAGCCCGAACAGATCGGAGCCGTGACGCGGGGCGATCGCGATGCCAATACTGGCATCGCCGCAGAGGCGATGGCCGTGGCAATCGAACGGCGTTCGCAGCGCCTGATAGATCCGCGCGACCAGCGCGCTGACTTCATCGTCGCTTGTCACCGCGCGTTGCAGGATGGCGAATTCGTCGCCGCCGAGGCGGGCGATGAAGTCCTCAGATCCCACCGACTGACGCAGGCGCTCGGCGATCCGTTTGAGGAATTCGTCGCCGATCAGATGCCCCAGTGAATCGTTGATGCTCTTGAACTCGTCGATGTCGATGTAGAGGATCGCGAACTCGACGCCGGCGGTCTCCAGCAGCAAGCCCTCCGCATGGCGCTGGAACAGCGTCCGGTTCGGCAGGCTGGTCAGCGCGTCATAATGGGCAAGATGCTCAATCCTGGCCTGGACCCGGCGAACCTCAGTCACGTCTTCCAGCGTCGTGGCCCAGCCGCCGTCCGGCGATCGCTTGTAGACCAGCCGGATCATGCGCCCGTCGGGCATCGAAATCACGGTGTCGCGCACCTCGTTATGCTCGGGATTGAGGAATCTCGCGCAGTAGGCATCGACGTCGCCCTCGAACGAGCCGATCTGCTGGCGATGCAGGATGAGATCGCGCAGATGACAGCCGGGCTTGGCGACGTCGGGCGAGACGCCGAACATCTCGATGTAACGCTCATTGCAGATCACGAGGCGGCCCGAAGCGTCGAACAGCAGCAGGCCCTGGGTCATGTTGTTGATCGCGGTGTCGAGCTGCTGGGTCTTCTCCGACAGCTTGCGTTGCGCGGCGGCGTGCTGGCGCCGCAACTGGCGCACGATCGGGAAGATCGTGCAGATGACGACGATGACCGCAAGCACCGCGGCAAAGAACTGCAGCTTGGTCTGCGCCCGCCAATCGGCGAGCGCGGTCGACGTCTTGGTGGCCGCCACGATCAGGATCGGAAAATTCGTCAGCGACCTGACCGCGCCGACCCTGTCCTCCGACTGGACCGTGCTCGTGAAACGTCCTGCGACATTGCCGTTCAGGGCCAGGGCCCTCTGAAACGCCGGCAAACCGGCAACGTTACGACCGACCAGCGCATCGTTGCGCGGATAGCTGGCGATGATAGTGCCGTCGCGGTGAATCATCGAAATCGCGGTGTCGCTGTCCAGCGCCAACGATGCGACGAAATCCTCGAAATGGCTCGGCTCGACGCCGCGGGTGGCAAAACCGACGATTTCGCCGCGACGGCCGACGATCTTGCGCGCGAAGATCGTGGTCCAGACTCCCGTTACCTTGCTCATCGCCGGCGCGACGATCACGTCGGGGGTCGGCTTTCCCGAGGTAAACTCCATGAAGTATCGCCGGTCCGCGATGCTGATGTCCGGTGTCGGCCATATCTCGGAAGAATTGATCAGCCTGCCCTTGGCATTGAACAGGTTCAAACTCCCGACATGGGGAAGCGCCGCGAGCTTGGCGCGCAGCATCTCATGCGCGCCGAACGTCGACATTTTCTGTTCGAATTCGTCTGCGCTATCAACCCGGCCCGCCTGCATATAGCTGACGACGTCGTCGTGAACATGCTGGAGATCGCCGAGCTGCTGGTCGAAATGACGCGACAGCAGCAGCGCCGTGTTGTTGAGTTCGCGCTCGGCGACCTCGAGCGCGCGGGCGCGGAATTGCTCGGCGAAGTAGGCGGTGCCGAGCGTGATCGCGAGGACGAGCCCGGCGGCGCACAGGATGAGCCACTGGATCGCGCCCAGTCGTGTCCGCCCCAGCGCGTCGATGATCGACTGCCGCAGGTCTCCCGCGATGAATTTGTCAGATGACTGATCCAACATTTTGCTTGCCCCCACAGGCGCTTGTTGTAAGGGGCACAACCCAAGAGGGCGTTAGCAAAATGAGTTATCGCAAAGTTAAAAACCTATCCGAATCAGGGCGTTTCCGCCAATTCCGCTTCCTTCAAACTGCACTCGATCAAGGCGCCCTCGATCGTGAACTTTGAAAAGGGCGACAGCGGCGTCGAGACCTGCAGCGCCGCGAAGAATTGCGAATCACCGGGGCTCTTGAGGAAGAACCGGATGTGGCCCGCCGACAGCGAGTCCCGCGACAGCCAGACGATGCCGGAAAACAGCGCCACCATCATCTGGGCATATTCGCCGGCGCCGGCCAGCCCCAGTTCGTAGACCGGAGACACGCTGACGAAGCGCACGCGCAGGAGCGGCGAAGAATATTTGCTCATCAGCATGCGGCTGACCTGACACACCGCATGAATCCGCTCGCCGTCGGAAAGGCAATACAGACCTGGATTGCTGGTATCCTTGATCAGGCTATCGAAGGCCGCGCAGCTTCCCGACGCGAAGGTAGAAAAATCCTCGCCGACGCCTTCAGCGTCCTTCTTCCATTGAGCCTTGATCGAACGCCAGGCCTTGTCCGGGTCTTTCATCGGCAGCAGGCGCATGATTAACCGGTGGTTAAAGCAGGAAATTATCACGGACATTTTATACCGAGCCGCTAAAGACTTACTTACGGCGCGCGGACGCCGGACATCATTGTGCGGACGGCTCGATTTCGCTACCTGGACGGGCGCTGGTCCGCGATACCGCTTCCCCGCCGGTGGTGCGGCGATCTCGCGATCGCGCGACAGCGTGGCCGGTGGCGTGCGCAACATGCTGCGGTTTCGACCGGCAACGGCGTTTGATAGGGTGGGCTTTTATAGATGCGAGGCTGGATTTTTCTGTCACTGTCCCCGGATGAATGATTTCAGGCAATCTGTCGCGGCGGCGCTTGCGCTGATCGGCAGCTTCGATTCCGAGCTGATCGGCATCGTCTGGCTGTCGCTGCGCGTCAGCCTGTCGGCGAGCCTCATCGCGTTGCTGATCGGCACGCCCCTGGGCGTGTGGCTTGCGATCAGCCGGTTTCGCGGGCGGCAGGTTCTGGTCGTGCTGGCCAACGCCCTGCTCGGCCTGCCGCCGGTCGTGGCGGGCCTCATGCTTTATCTGCTGCTCTCGCGATCGGGCCCGCTCGGCTTCGCCGGGCTGCTGTTCACGCCGACGGCCATGGTCGTTGCTCAGGTGATGCTCACCACGCCGATCGTGGTCGCGCTGGTGCATCGCCCGGTCTCCGTTCTCTGGGCCGAATATGCCGATCTCGCCCGCACCGATGGTCTCTCCCATCTTCGCAGCGTGGCCTTGCTGATTTCGCTCGGCCGCGCCTCGCTGCTCACCGCCTTCCTCGCCGCCTTCGGGCGCGCCATCGCCGAAGTCGGCGCCATCATCATCGTCGGCGGCAACATTCGCGGCTACACGCGCACCATGACCACCGCCATCGTGCTGGAAACCAGCAAGGGCGAATTGTCGCTGGCGCTCGGGCTCGGACTGATCCTGCTGTCGCTCAGCGTGACCATCAGCACCGTGGCGTTCCTGCTAGTCGGACGCGTTGGGGAAAAATAACTGCTCGCCGCCGACCTTATAATCGGCAATCGTCTTTTGCCCCTGCGGCGAGACCAGCCAGTCGATGAAAGCCTGGCCATCTGCGGCTTTCACGCCGGGATGCCTGGCCGGATTGACCAGCATCACGCCGTATTGGTTGAACAGGCGGCGATCGCCTTCGGTCAAAACCGCAAGCTCGCCACGGTTTTTGAACGAAAGCCAGGTGCCGCGGTCCGACAGCAGATAGGCATTGGCCGACGAAGCCATGTTGAGTGCCGCACCCATGCCCTGCCCGATCTCGCGGTACCAATCGCCTTTGGCCGCGGCGAGGTCGATTCCCGCTTCCTTCCAAAGCCGCAGTTCGGCTTCATGGGTACCGGAACGATCGCCGCGCGAGACGAAGGTCGCCCTGCTCTCGGCGATCTTCCGCAGCGCGACGGCAACGTCCTTGCCGCCGGCAATATGCGCCGGATCGGCCTTCGGCCCGATCACCACGAAATCATTGTACATGACGTCATGGCGCTTCACGCCAAAACCTTCGGCGAGGAACTTCTGCTCTGCTACCTTGTCGTGCACGAACACCACGTCGGCATCGCCGCGCCGTCCGATGTCGAGCGCCTGCCCGGTGCCGACGGCCACTACCTTGACGCCGATTCCGGTTGCCGAGGTGAAGCTCGGCAGCAGATAGCCGAACAGCCCCGACTGTTCCGTCGAGGTTGTCGAGGCCACCGTGATCGTGCGCTGCTGCGCCAATGCGCTGCCGAAAAATGCGAGGCTTGAGAATGCGAGGCTGGCAACAAGGACGAGAAGGCGTTTCATGACTTAAACTACCAATGATGAAGCGAGCGGTAGAAAGCTTGCCAATTCCTGCGATGCAAGACAATGCTCTGCGCTTGTTTCACCATGCGGCTATTCCGCAGCTTCGTGGCCGCCGATAAAGCCCAAGGTTTTTCACGGCATCGCGAAGAAGAACATGGACCGAAGTTGATGGACACGCTGACTGCCTTCGGACTGTTCGCGGTGACGCTGATGCTCGTTTGCTACGCGGCGGAGGACCGAAGCCCCTGGTTCGTTTTGGCGTTTGCCGCCGCCTGCGCGCTGGGTTCGATTTACGGATTTCTTCAAGGCGCCTGGCCGTTCGGTCTGGTCGAAGCGATCTGGTCGGTCGTGGCCCTGCGTCGCTGGCTCGGCCGGCGGGCGTAGCCGGCGTGGACGCCGACCACCGGCCGAGAACAAAGCCGGTTGACGTAACCGGATTCCCTGTAACAATTCTGTCATGTAGCGAAACTAAACGGATGCAACGGCTGCCAGCCGGAATCGTTTCTGACGGGGAGAACCTGATGCGCCGCACAATGGTGTTGCTGTCCGCAAGCCTGATCACGCTGACTGCAACCGCTGCTTCGGCGCAAAACGCCACGCCGCGCAACCTGATTCTGTTCGTGCCGGACGGCCTGCGCGCGCGCATCGTGACGCCGCAGACCGCACCCGCAATGGCCGATATCCGCGACAAGGGCGTCAACTTCAGGAACTCGCATTCGCTGTTTCCGACCTTCACGACCGCGAACGCCTCAGCGATGGCGACCGGCCATTATCTCGGCGATACCGGTGACTTCAGCAACACGATCTATACCGGCTATAGTTCAGTCCCGGCCGGCGACACCGTGGTCCCCTTCCTCGAAAACGACGCCGTGCTCGGCGATGTCGACGAGCACTTCAACGGCGACTATCTCAACGAGGAAACCATCCTCAAGATGGCGCGCGCGCAGGGTTTCAGCACCGCCGCCATCGGCAAGCTCGGCCCGACCTTGATCTTTGACCACACCGACCGTGGCAAGAACACGATCGTGATCGACGACTCCACCGGCGGCAAGACCGGCGTTCCCCTGTCGGACGAAATCAAGGACGCGCTGACCAAAGCCAATTTGCCGCTGACGACCCCCTCGCGCGGCGATAACGCCAATGCCGGCGACGCCAAGACGCCCGGCACCACGGTCGCCAACGTCGCGCAACAGGCCTACATGGCCGACGTCGCCAGCAAGGTGGTGCTGCCGATGTTCAAGGCGCGCAACAAGCCGTTCGTGCTGGTGTTCTGGTCGCGCGATCCCGACGGCAGCCAGCACAATACCGGCGACAGCCTCAACACCATCACCCCCGGCATCAACGGGCCGACCTCGATGGCCGGCATCAAGAACGCCGACAACAACCTGGCGCAATTGCGCAAGGCGCTCGACGATCTCGGCCTCGCCGCCAACACCAACATCATCGTCTCCGCCGACCACGGCTTCTCGACGATTTCGAAGGAGAGCAAGACCAGCCCCTCGGCGAAGATTTCCTACGACGACACGCCGAAGGATTTCCTGCCCATGGGCTTCCTCGCCATCGATCTTTCGAAAGCGCTGAACCTGCCGCTGTTCGATCCCAACGACAAGAATACGCGGGTCGCCGACAATGCCCATCCCAAGGCCGGCAATGGCGTGCTCGGACAGGATCCCGCAAAGCCCGATCTGGTGGTTGCGACCAACGGTGGATCGGATTTGATCTACCTGCCGAACAAGGACAAGAAGCTGGCCGACCGCACCATCAAGGCGCTGCTGGAGCAGGATTACGTCAGCGGGCTGTTCGTGGACGACAAGCTCGGACGTTTCCCGGGCACGCTGCCGATGTCGCAACTCAACCTCAAGGGCAATGCGGTGACGCCGAACCCGTCGATCGTGGTCAATTTCCGCTCCTGGTCGAGCGGCTGCGAGGAGCCGACCAACTGCTCGGTCCAGATCGCCGACACGGTGCTGCGGCAGGGCCAGGGCATGCACGGCAGCTTCAGCCGCGGCGACACCCTGAATTTCATGGCGGCGATCGGCCCCGACTTCAAATCCGGCTATGTCGATCCGCTCCCGGTCAGCAACGCCGACGTCGGCATGACCATTGCGCAGCTTCTGCATTTGCGTGGCACCGGCAACGGCGGCTTGATGGGCCGCGTCATATCCGAGGCGCTCCCCAATGGCATCGTTCCGAAGACCGCCGACGGCACCGTCACCTCCAAGCCGGCCGCGAATGGCCTGCAGACGGTGTTGAAATTCCAGCGCGTGCTGTCGACGCGCTATTTCGACGTCGCGGGATTCCCGGGCCGCACGCTCGGGCTGGACGCGGAAGGCGGCAAGCAGAAAACGGCGGGGAAGTAACCCCCCGCCGCGTCGTATCCATCGCAGCCGGTAGCCCGCATGAGCGCCGCGCGGAAGAGAACGTCCCGGATATCGCCAAGCCTCTCATCGGGCGGCGTTACGCGTCGACCCGTTGGCTCATCCGGGTGACGCGCGGCTTAGCGCGCAAGGCGCCATGGTCCAGCGGAATGCTGCACTACGAATTTATCTTTTGAAGCAGGTCCGCGCTTGCCTCGGGCTCAGGACGTTTGGCCGACGGCTGGCGTAACCGCTTCATCAGCTCACGCAGGCTCAGCGGCAGCACCACCTCGTGGTGCCGCATGCCCTTCCCGCCCTTGACCAGGCCGAGATCCCGCACCACGCAATAGCGCCCGCTGCTCATGCGAGCCAGGCGACAACCCCTGAACAATCCCAACATGCCGCGAGCATGCACCACCCCGCGATTCCGTCAATTCTTGACGGGCGCCGAATCCTTATCGCGCAGGGGTCCCTTGTCCGCCGCTGCGTCAGGTCGATTGACGCCCATTCCCTGGGAAAAACGGGAGAGTTTCGTCGAACGATCCGGTTTTTCGCCAAACAAAAACGGCGGGGACATCCCCCGCCGCCCTTAAAATCCAATCGTTTGGAATCAACCTACATCATCCCGATGTCGAACACGTTCGGCAACTGCGACAGCGGCAGGGCGGCCGCGCCGACGAAGGTCGCGACCATCGCTGCCAGCGTGTGGTTACGGCGGCGCTTGCCGCGCATCTGGCCGGCGATCCAATCCAGCATCTGGGTGTCGATTTGCCGCGCATGCGCCGGCGCCCAACTTGCGATATCGGTGTCCGGCGACAGCGCCACCGTGCGCGGCGGCACCGGCAGCCCGGATTCGGAGGCCGCGTGATGTGCGACGGCCTTGGCCAGCAAATCATCGAACCGGCCGTTGTCGCTGCGCTCGGCGGCGGCGTCGTTGATCTCGAACAGCGCCTCGGCTTCGGCGCGGCTGACCGGCTGATGTTCGACCGCGCTCGCGGTCAGGATGCGCGCGCACAGGGTGGCGTCATCGGCGTCCAGCGTGCGGGAAAAATGGATGCGGCCCTTGGTGGTCGGGCCTTCGCCGGTGATCACGCCGTCGCGCACAATGGTCAGCGCATGCGCCGCGGTCTTGCGGCAGGACGGTTGGAGGGCGGCGAACAGCTCATTGGCCTTGGTACTAGGGGCAGACATAGTTGCACTTCTCGGTTTCTTTTTTTGGTCAAGGTCCAGCATTTCCATGCGGGCGTAAACGAGTGGTTAATGATTCGAAACTTGCATTCAGAGATTTTTAGATGGTTGCCGATTAGTCGCTGTGAGCGCTGTCACGGTTCGAGGCTAAAGCCATCGGGCCGGGCGTCTTGCGGGTCATAAAAGGCAATATCGGGGCAATTCCGGCCTTTTGGACCGCGTCGGGTCTTTTCGCCGCAGGGGCGCGGATCGATAGAAGATGCTAGGAGTTCCGCCTTGCGGAGAAGGATTTCACCTTTTTGGCCGCCGGGTTCCCTTAGGCCCCTCCATCCCCTATACTCTCCGCGATGGCTTGAACAGGAATTCTTCAGTAACTTCAATAATATGAGGTAACATCATGGCACTCCAGATTGGCGCTGTCGCCCCCGACTTCGAAGCCCAGACCACCGAAGGTAAAATCAAATTCCACGACTGGATCGGCAACAGCTGGGCCCTGCTGTTCTCGCATCCCAAGGATTTCACGCCGGTTTGCACCACCGAACTCGGCGCGCTCGCAAAGTTGAAGCCGGAATTCGACAAGCGCGGCATCAAGCTGATGGGCCTGAGCGTGGATCCCGTCGACCGGCACGCCAAATGGTCCGAGGACATCAAGGAGACGCAAGGTGCCGCACCGAACTATCCGATGATCGGCGACACCGATTACAACGTCTCAAAACTCTACGACATGCTGCCGGCGTCGACCTCGGGCGATCCGCTAACGCGCACGCCCGCGGACAACCAGACCGTCCGCAACGTCTTCGTTATCGGGCCCGACAAGAAGATCAAGCTGGTGCTGGTCTATCCGATGACCACCGGCCGCAATTTCCAGGAAATATTGCGCGTGATCGATTCCCTGCAGATGACCGCAAAGCATCGGGTCGCGACGCCGGCCGACTGGAAACAGGGCGAAGACGTCATCATCGCGGGCTCCGTCTCCGACGACGAGGCCAAGACGATCTATCCGCAGGGCTGGAAGGCGCCGAAGCCGTACATCCGGATCGTGCCGCAGCCGAAGTGACGACGCGTCAGATTTTCGGCGCGAGCCAGTTCGCGACAGCAAGGGCGGCGGTCGAGGAGACCGCCGTCACGCAGGCGCCCCAGGAGATGTCGACGACGATCGCATGACGAGCGCCCCGCCCATCATCGTCTGGTTTCGCGATGATCTGCGCCTGTCCGACCACCCTGCCCTGCACGCCGCGGCGAACGCCGGCACGCCGGTGATTTGTCTGTACGTCCACGACGAGGAGAGCCGCGCGCTGAAGCCGCCGAACGCCCGGCCCCGGCGGCGCCGCGCGGTGGCTTGCGCAGTCGTTGCGTAGCCTGCAAGCCAGTCTGGGCGTCATCGGCGCGCCGCTCATGCTGCGCAAAGGGCCGGCCGCCAGCGTTATCGGCAAGTTCGCGCGCGAGGCCGATGCCCGCGCTGTGTTTTGGAACGAGATTACGCAGGCGCCACATCAAGCCGTTGTCGGAGAAGTTGAAGCCGTGCTTGCAAGGGACGGTATTAGCTCGCAAAAATTTCCCGGCGACCTCCTCACAGCGCCCGTCAATATCCGCAACAAGGAGGGCCGCGGCCTGCGCATGTTCACGCCGTTCTGGCGGCGGGTGCAAATGCTTGGCGATCCGCCAAAACCGCTTCCCGCACCGAGGAAGTTGAGCGGGTCGCGGGCTCCGGCGCCGATGCGGCGCCTTATTTCCGGGTATTCAACCCGATCCTGCAGGGCCAGAAATTCGATCCCGATGGCGCCTATGTCAGGCGCTGGGTGCCGGAGCTTACGCGGCTGCCGGCCGGCCCGATCCATCAGCCCTGGACGGCGACGCCGCTCGAACTTGCCGCCGCCGGGGTCGAACTCGGCAACACCTATCCCTACCCGATCGTCGATCACAAGACGGCTCGTGAACGCGCGTTGGCCGCCTACACCGGGATCCGCAACGCGTCGATGACATCCGTTTGACGCTTTCATAAATCTCGCTATCGTTGTGACCGCAGTAAATTACTGGGGGATGACATGAACGACGATACACCCGTGACTGAACAGCCGACTGAAATCGCAAGCACCGCCGCCGAACCGGCCGCGATGCCGGTGGTCAAGAAGGCCAAAAAGGCGGCCAAGAAAGCCGTGAAGAAGGCGGCGCCGAAGAAGAAAGCCAAAAAGGCCGCCAAGAAATCGGCAAAGAAAGCGGCAAAGAAAGCGGCGAAGAAGTCCAAGAAGGCGGCCAAGAAAACCGCAAAGAAGGCCGTCAAGAAGGTAGCCAAGAAGAAAAAGAAGGCGAAGAAATCCAAGCGCTGATCCGGCGCATAACGCCGAACCAGTCTTGCGAACGGTTTGCGCAATGGTCGGCGTGGCCCGCAAAAGCCTCCGGGTGAACCTGGAGGCTTTTGTTTTTGTTGATGGCGTGCCGAACGCACGGGCTTGCGGTCGCCGCTAGGCTGCGAGCCTCGACCCGCTTGCTGTTCGGACTTTTTTCCCTTTGGGAATTAGCAGACCTTTACTCGTAGGTTTGCGATGCTCGCTGCGGTGTCCGAGCCGGCTCTCTTTCGCGAACCGCTTTTCTTTCGCCTTGGACGCGAAAACCTCTTTCACCTTGCCGTTTTGCTTGACGATCACATAGCCGCCCTTGGTCATGCTGAACGGCTTCTTGAGCAGGCCGAGATGATCGAATTTTGTCTTGGGCGGGTGCTTGAACGGTTCGAACCAGGCGGGATGCAGGAAGTTTGACATCTTTATCCCGTCCACCACGAAGGTATCCTCTTCCACGGCGTCGCACATCTCATAGGCGTATTCGGTGCCGTCAGCGGCCTCCGCCCACAGGTTTGCGATCGGATCGATCGCCATCTCAAACAACTCATGGCAAGCCGTAACGCTGACGAGCTCGTTGGCCGCGAGGGTCGTCTTGACGAAGATTTTCGACACCGGCTGCCCGTCCTTGGTCAGGTCGTGATAGCCGAGCGCACCGGCGGCGTCGGCATTGTCGAAATAGACGAATTGCCAGTCGGACCGTTTCGCTGTCTTTGTATTATACAATCTCAGCGGGTAGCCCCAGACCGGCAGAAAGTACTGGTCGTAGCATTTTTGCAATGCGGCGGTGAGCTTGTCGAAGGGTACGCCGAGATCGACCGTCGCCTTGTTGATGCAGGCGACGTTGACGGCACCGCCTTGTCCTGCCTGGGCCGCGCGAATAACTTTCATGAAAACCTCCTTTGCTATCGCACAAAATATCGCGCCCTCAAGATAGCACGGAATCAAACAACACGTTAAGGCTGTTGTTGGATCGGAGGCGGATTGCTTTCACCCTGAGTCAAGACTTCCGGTTGACCAGAAACACCGCCGCGGCGCAGGCAACCATCCCGACGACAGCCACCGCGTCCAGCCGCTCGCCGAACAGGACATAGGCCATGACAGCGGTCACCGCCGGCACCAGATAGAACAGGCTTGCGACCGAGGTCGCGGCCGAACGTCGGATCAGCCAGTACAACAGCCCGATCGACCCGATCGACAGCACCACCGCCAGCCACGCCAGCGCCAGCATGAACTCGGTGGTCCAGTGCACCACATTGGTCTCGAACAGCCAGGCGCCGATGCCGAAAAACACCGTGACCGCGATGTACTGCACGAGATTGCCGGCGCGCCAGTCGATCTGGTTGCAGTAACGCCGCTGATAGAGTGTCCCCAGCGTGATGCTGATCAGCGATACGCCTGACGCCAGCCAGCCCCAGCCCGCCTCGCCGCTCATCGGCCGGTCGTGCAGGATCAGCACGACGCCGAGGAGCCCGACCATTAAGCCCGTCCATTGCAGCGGTGTCACGCGTTCGCCGAGCCAGCGGTTTGCAATTGTCGAGGTCAGGATCGGTTGCAGGCCGGGTATCAGCGCCGAGAGGCCGGCCGGAATCGAATGCGAGATCGCAACCGCAGTACCGCCGAGATAGATCCCGTGCACCAAAAGCCCCGCGACGATGCTGTGGCCGATGCCGGCCCGGTCGGGCCATCGCGGCCGCGCAACCGCAACGATGATCGCCATCAATCCGACCACGCACGCCATCCGAATGGCGAGATAGGTAAACGGCTCGGCATTGTGCAGCACATATTTGGTGCCGATAAAGCCGGTACTCCAGAGCACGACGAAAATCGCCGGCGCCGCGCGCGCGGCAGTTTCCTCGAAGTTTTTGTTCATTGCCGCCCTGATTGCCTGATCATGGGCCATCGGGCAATCCTGAAATAGTGAGAGTTGTCATGCCCCGCGAAGGCGGGGCATCCAGTACGCCGCGCCTTCTCGGTTCTATCGCTGACGTCTCTGGAATACTGGATCGCCCGGTCAAGCCGGGCGATGACAGCGGGGGTATGTCAAGATCGTAGAGCCGTCATTGCGAGCCACCGGGTCGCGCGAACGCGCGCCCGATGACAGGCTCCGCGAAGCAATCCATCTTGCCGCGCAAAGAAAGTATGGATTGCTTCGTCGCTTCGCTCCTCGCAATGACGGCAAACATGACCTCGCATTCCCGCAACACGATGTGCCCGAGTCCTGCATGAATCTTTCGCCCTCTTCAAACAGAGGGCGCAGGGAAAGCCGGGTGCGCGCTGCACCCGCGGTCTCGCGTGCTAAATGCACACAGCAAAAACGCACACGAGCATACAGGTTCAGCGGAGAACATCCGGCCTTCCCTGCGCAATGGTTTTACGGCTTACTTCGTGCTCTCCTCGGTGAGTCGGGCTCTTTTGCCACCGTCACTTCGCAGATCAACTCCGCCAAGCTTGGCGCCAGCGTCGGGCGCCAGGACCACACGACTTCGCCGTCCGCGTCAGCCACGTTCGTCCTCGTGACATCAGCGTCCACCGCATCCCACCGCGCGTTTCGTGACGATCGCGAGCCGCCCCTCTTGTCGGGTGAGACGGGCGAGCAGGTACCGGTGATTTGCCCGACGCGGCAAGAGGAAAATTTTCTCAAGTCGGGCTTGACAGCAAATTCACTGATTTGCCCGTCGGGCTAAGCCAGAGATCCAGCGCGCCCCGGGGGAAAGAATTCGCCCTACCACTCTTCCGGGCAGGGATCGACGATCTTCCAGAGATCTTCGCCGTTCTTGATCTTCTTCATTTCGGTGGTCAGCCCGCCGTTGCGGCGGATCCAGTCCTTCACGGTGACCGGATAATACGACATCAGATCCGACGTCCCTTCCGAGCTCGTGACCTTGATGCCGAAGGTGAAGGCCTTGTCGTAATAGGCCTGATGGAAGCCGAGGCTGGCCTTCGGCGTCACGCAGATCTTGTTCATCGGGACGATACCGAACACCAGCGTGCAGGCGGAATTGCAGATGCCGTCGATGATCACACGTTCCTTGCGGTCGGCGATGCGCTTGTACTTGGCCTTGTATTCCTCGACATACCCGCCGTGGTCGCGCGTGATGTGCAGATCGGCGCGCGCAGGTTGTGCGACAAAAACGAGAAACAGCAGGGCAAGGGGCGTGATGCGCATGGATCGACCAGGAACCAATAACCTTGTCAGGACGCGGGAAAGCCGGTCCGTCCGGTGGACCAAGCCCCAGAACTCTGGCGGGACTGTGTTGGGATATCGTTAAGCATCCCCAAGAGGCCAAAAATTGCCGCGGTGTGGCGGATTTCCCGCAGTTTTTCGCCCGATTTCGCGTAAAATGGGACCCGGATCGGCCAAAATGGTCTACTTTCAGCGGAATCCTGGGAGAATCGAGATGACCAAACTGAAGTTTTTCTCTTTCGCCGCCCTGCTGTTGGCGGCGGCGATCGCGCCGACCCTGGCCGAAGCGCGCCACTACCGTCACCATCACCACTATTACTGGCCGCTGCCCTACCAGATCAGCTATCTGCACAATTACGGACCTGGCCCCACCCCTGGCAGCTTCGCTTATTATGATGGCCCCGCGAACAATCACTGCTACCAGGGCTCCGCCGCCTATCTCGGCCAGGACCGCCAGCGGCATCCCTGCTTCTGATCCGCATCTGGCCCTGCCCGGCCAAGTCTGATCAGGCCAGCAGGCACTCGTAGCTCAGATAGAGCATCGGATTTCGATACAAAATCTATCGCGCTACGTACCGCCACGTAGCGCACGAAAAACCCTTGCGGCACTCGCGTTTCCTGAGTTTCGGCGTCACTGGCACAACGAAACAAAACGCGGCCAGATACGTGGTTCGCATGCCAAACGGAGGGGAATTAACGAAGTATGAAGATGTCCGTGAACATTTTAGGGGTTTCCGCCGTCAATGTGGCAGGAGCAATCGAATGTACCGCAGACACCGCGCAGAACTCGAACGCAAGCTGGCCCAGGCCCTCCGATTGGCGCTGGAGCCCACAGATCCGCATACCCGCGAGCAGCTGGCCCAGCTGGTCGAGGACCTGGAGTTTCAGCTTCAAAGCCTTCGCAAGGCCGCCTAGCTCCAGCCGTGCAAGTCTGGTATTCGAACCCGACGAAATTATTTTTGGTGGGGCGGTAGAGGTGCCTGTGCCTAAAAAAATTGGCACCTCGGCTAACCCATTGAAAAACCACACGCACTCGTAGCTCAGCTGGATAGAGCATCGGATTTCGATTCCGAGGGTCGGGAGTTCGAATCTCTCCGAGTGCGCCAAATCACAGCCGAAAAATCTAATGATTACAATCAAGTATTTGAAATTGCTGGCTATTTACATCATGTACATCCAACAAAACGGCTAACAAAACGGCTAACACCTGCTCCGTGCGCGGAAGAACAATCGCCGTGCGCTACTGCAATCGATCAAGTGCTGACAGACATCAGCAACACCGTGCAAGCTGACCAGATCAAGTACATCACTGTGACCTTGCCCAAGGGTACCAAGGTCATCAAATCAACGCGGACGATCATCACTCCCGCAACACCAGAAACGGCCAACAAAGAACGTTGGTTCGAAGTGAAGCGTCCCAAGTCGTACAAGGTGGAAAATGGTCTCGTAACCATTACCCTCGCAAAGCACATGCTCGGTTATCATCGCCGAGCTATGTTGGACTTCGTATGTTGCTACGTGCTGGTCCTACAACGAGCGCGCCCCAGGCGGGGCACTACATCGTGGAAAATTAGACAACAGACGCGCCACGCCTCGGATGCGATGCTTAGTCGTTAAATCAGGGGTGGGGAGCTTTTCAGCGATAACGCGGCAGGGTGCTGAATTCGTTGTCCTGCAACACGTGGGATCACCTCGGTTATCCGCCTTGTAAAACGCTCAAGATCGTGGCTCCTTGTGCTAATCCGCCTGTGACATTGCAACGCTACCGCAGGGTCCTTGTTGGAGCCGAGGCATGGGCGGAGACAGGGTGCGAAAAGTGAAAGTATGAAACTGATATCAATAGTTACTGGTCCGATTGAGAAGAGCAGCCGATCAACGCTGACGCGCTTAGTGATCGCTGCTTTCGCATTGCTACTCTTCGTTCATGGTGCATCAGCCTTTGAATGGGCGGACGCTAAGAGGGTGAAGGTAGGAATGACCCAAGCCGAGGTCATCGCCATTCTTGGCCAACCGCGATCTGTGGCAACGCTCAAGAATGGTGATGAGAAGTGGCTGTGGATGTCGCAAGGTTTCCAAAACAAATCAGTAAGCTATGGCCTGAGAAACGGCCTTGTGACGTTGGTACCAAATTTATCAGCGTTCGAATAACGGCAACGTCAGGCCGCCATCTGAGCCATCTCGTCCACTGGGAACGGAACTTTGGGGCCTGCGGCTGCGGCGACTAATATTTCTGCCAGGCCGCCAACGAGATAGATGGTCGCCGCAAAAGTTCAGTGGAGCTACGTGTGGTCTATTTCCGAAATGTGCGCGTCGTTATTGGTTTTGCGATATGTATGTACCCTTTCTTTGACGCGTCCTCTTGCAACGCAGCGTCTGTGGGAAATTCCCAGTCGGACACGGTCATCTGTCAAGGCCTGGATAGCGCGAAAATTGCGAAAGAGACTCGCGGGCGGCTAAGTCCGCCCGGGGACTGTGCGGTTCTTCCCAAGGCAAGCTGGCAGGCCGTTGTATTACTCGAAGGTGGCGATTTTTATTATCTCGCCGTACAGCTTCAAGACGGAGAGTATCGAAAAGTTTGGGCTGCCGCTGACCAGTTGTATCCGATTTATCCCGTCAACCCTGGCGCTAATAACGCTGGGAGCTGGCGAGAGATGATCAATGCTCAAATTCAGCGATGCTGGAAAAAACCTGCTGGAGATACCCCCCTCTCATCCAAAGCCACAATCATAGTGAGGCTGAAGCGCGACGGCACTCTTGACGGTATCATTTATGCGGATGAGGTGCCCAGAACGCCTTATCTGCGCGCATTTCAGGAGAATGCGATGCGAGCAATCACTGAGTGCCAGCCATATAAATTGCCTGCAGCCAATTTCGATGAATGGAAATTCTCGGAACTCACGTTTGCGGAGTGAAATCCCGGACACTGGTACAGCCCGAAGTTACTGTTTCGAGTCCTGCATGTCCCTCCCTTGCTTTCGTGCATCTTCGCGTGAAATTTAATTGCACCACGTGCTCTTGTACTGTCCCCCGTCCGAGGGTCGGGAGTTGGAATTTCCCCAAACCTGCACCCCGAAAACGGCTAACAAAACGGCTAACATCGCGAAAAGGCGATCCAAAACACCGTTGATTTCATTCATTAATTTCAGCCGATGTTAGCCGTTTGGCGCACTCCGAGTGCGCCAGACTGAGCTGGCCCCGGTTGTCTGAACAAAAATTCCGCGTCGATAAGTGGAGCCTCTGCCGAGGTTAGGCCGCCGCGCGGAGCGGCGGAAGATCGAAGTAGGCTTGATCCGGGGTCATGTCGTCAAGACTCGAATGAGGACGTCGGCCGTTGTAAAAGTCGAGATACCGGCCGATCGAATGTCGCGCCTCGCCGACGGTTTCGTAGGCTCGCAGATAGACCTCCTCGTATTTGACGCTGCGCCACAGCCGTTCGACGAACACATTGTCCCGCCAGGCCCCTTTGCCATCCATGCTGATGGCGATGCCATTGCTGGCGAGCAGGCCGGTGAACGCCGCGCCGGTGAACTGAGAGCCCTGATCGGTGTTGAAGATGTCCGGCTTGCCGTGGCGAGCCAAGGCATCTTCCAGGGTCTCGACGCAGAAGGCCGCCTCCATCGTGATCGACAGCCGCCACGACAGAACACGACGTGTCGCCCAGTCCAGCACCACGGCGAGATAGACGAAGCCGTGCGCCATCGGAATGTACGTGATGTCCATGGCCCAGACCTGGTTCGGCCGCCGGATCTCGATGCCGCGCAGCAGATACGGATAGATCTTGTGGCCGGGCTCGGGCTTGGTGGTGCGCGGACGGCGATAGAGCGCCTCTATCCCCATCCGCCGCATGAGCGTCTTCACATGCCGGCGGCCGATCTTGCACCCCTGCAAAGCCAGCAGGCCTCGCAACATACGCGAACCGGCGAAGGGATACTCCAGGTGCAGCCGATCGAGACGCTGCATGATCTCGAGGTCGGCTGAAGAGACTGGACGCGGCAGATAGTACACGCTGCCGCGACTGACCTTCAAAATCTCTGCCTGCTTGGTGATCGACAGATCGTGCTTACGGTCGATCATCGCTTTGCGCTCAGCAATCCCGCCTTGGTGAGCGCGCCTTCTAAAAAATCGTTCTCCAGCGTCAGCTCCCCGATCTTGGCATGCAGCGACTTCACATCGACCGCGGGCGTGGCCGGCGTCCCGCCCCCCGATCCGAAAATATCAGAGGCGCCGCCCTCAAGCTGTGATTTCCAGGCCGTAATCTGATTGGGGTGAACGTCGAAATGCTCCGCCAGCTGGGCTATCGTCCGATCGCCCTTGATGGCGGCCAGAGCCACCTTCGCCTTGAAGGCCGGTGAGTGGTTCCGCCGGGGTCGTCTGCTCATGGTCTCTCCTGTTCACGGCAATTATCGCCGCTGTCAGGCAGAAATTCCACTTATCGTTCTGTCCAGATTTCCGCGACCGGCTCTGACCGCCGAATATAGCCGTTCTGCGATCTCCTACGCTGCCGCACGATGACCGTGCAAACCGGTCGGGCCGCGCTCCTCGACGCACCGGAAGCGGGCACCAGATGGCATGACAGCATGAATTTCGGAGCGGAAACAACCGGCTTTAAAAAAGCTTTCCGTTCGTCAAGGAAGCGATCGAACGCCGGTTCATCTTCCAAGATCAAGTGGTTTCGGCTTTCGAGCGGAACAAAGCGAGCTCCCGGAATAGTCGCGCCAACTGAGGCGCCCTTATTCGTCCCAAGTGCGCTCGCCGCATTTGCACTCAAAAACGCGGATGGTTGCCTTGGTCTCCGGATAGTAGATCGACCTGAGCAATTCCAGATTGTCGCCGCAAAGGCGGCACTTTCGAGTTGAACTGCTCTCAAAATATCCGAGCCTCTCAGCCCTAAATAATTCCATTGCTGCCCCCCGGCTCAGATATCTCTAGCTTAGCCGAAGTTTCAGCACAGCCTCAAGAACCATGATGGTAAGGGCGCACAGTGAGCTGGCCCCGGTTGTCTGAACAAAAATTCCGCGTCGATAAGTGGAGCCTCTGCCGAGGTTAGGCCGCCGCGCGGAGCGGCGGAAGATCGAAGTAGGCTTGATCCGGGGTCATGTCGTCAAGACTCGAATGAGGACGTCGGCCGTTGTAAAAGTCGAGATACCGGCCGATCGAATGTCGCGCCTCGCCGACGGTTTCGTAGGCTCGCAGATAGACCTCCTCGTATTTGACGCTGCGCCACAGCCGTTCGACGAACACATTGTCCCGCCAGGCCCCTTTGCCATCCATGCTGATGGCGATGCCATTGCTGGCGAGCAGGCCGGTGAACGCCGCGCCGGTGAACTGAGAGCCCTGATCGGTGTTGAAGATGTCCGGCTTGCCGTGGCGAGCCAAGGCATCTTCCAGGGTCTCGACGCAGAAGGCCGCCTCCATCGTGATCGACAGCCGCCACGACAGAACACGACGTGTCGCCCAGTCCAGCACCACGGCGAGATAGACGAAGCCGTGCGCCATCGGAATGTACGTGATGTCCATGGCCCAGACCTGGTTCGGCCGCCGGATCTCGATGCCGCGCAGCAGATACGGATAGATCTTGTGGCCGGGCTCGGGCTTGGTGGTGCGCGGACGGCGATAGAGCGCCTCTATCCCCATCCGCCGCATGAGCGTCTTCACATGCCGGCGGCCGATCTTGCACCCCTGCAAAGCCAGCAGGCCTCGCAACATACGCGAACCGGCGAAGGGATACTCCAGGTGCAGCCGATCGAGACGCTGCATGATCTCGAGGTCGGCTGAAGAGACTGGACGCGGCAGATAGTACACGCTGCCGCGACTGACCTTCAAAATCTCTGCCTGCTTGGTGATCGACAGATCGTGCTTACGGTCGATCATCGCTTTGCGCTCAGCAATCCCGCCTTGGTGAGCGCGCCTTCTAAAAAATCGTTCTCCAGCGTCAGCTCCCCGATCTTGGCATGCAGCGACTTCACATCGACCGCGGGCGTGGCCGGCGTCCCGCCCCCCGATCCGAAAATATCAGAGGCGCCGCCCTCAAGCTGTGATTTCCAGGCCGTAATCTGATTGGGGTGAACGTCGAAATGCTCCGCCAGCTGGGCTATCGTCCGATCGCCCTTGATGGCGGCCAGAGCCACCTTCGCCTTGAAGGCCGGTGAGTGGTTCCGCCGGGGTCGTCTGCTCATGGTCTCTCCTGTTCACGGCAATTATCGCCGCTGTCAGGCAGAAATTCCACTTATCGTTCTGTCCAGATTTCCGCGACCGGCTCTCAGATCGTTGGGGAAAGCGAGGCCTGCAAAGTGTTAGTCTCAATCTCATACTAGCGAAATCAACGGCTTGCGAAGCATAGCCAATCATTCCAGGCAACACGGACGCAACATCGCGCTTCACGTTCTGTTCTCGGGTATCGTGGAATGGTGCGATCAAGGAAAATCACGCCCGGTGGGATGCGATCGGACGGCGGCCCTCGCCGGCCCCAGCAACCAAGTCACAGAGCGATAGCGTTGCACAAATCGCGCGGCTGGCAAACGCAGCTTTGACGATCCGATCGCGCTGCCCGACGGCCGGAGTTTGCTCACGGATCTCCCGCACTGGCAGACCGCAACTCTGACACTGATCGACTGCGCCACCAGCACCACGACGCAGGGCCACGAAGGCCTACAACGTCGTCAAGTCTGCGCAGCTGTTACGATCATCTGGAATGTGAGTGGTTTCGAGAGGGCGCCGCCCGAGGAACTTACGTCTTCCGATAAGGTTGTTGTGCTCAAAGGAGCACCAGATGTCCGATACCAAGAACCCGAACGAGAAGCAGCCCGGCGAAAAGTCGGAAGGAAAGCACCATTACAATCCGGGCAACCAGTCCGGCAAGTCGGCCGAAATCGTTCCCAAAGAAGAAGCAGAAAAGAACGACGAGCCGCAGCGCCATCGCTCATAAAGCCGCGCCGACCGCAAAATTCCAAACAGAAACCCCGCCGGGCGTGAACCGGCGGGCTGATAAGGCCACGAAACCATTTTTCGAGTCCGCGAAGCCGGCCGGAAACAAACGCGGCCTAGCATTTCCTCAGTGGACCAAAGGGGATTCGGCCATGTGGGACCTCATCAACGTTTTGTATCGCGAATATTGCCTCGCACGTCTGGTTGAGATACGGCAGTTGGAACTTAAGAACTGACAGTCGCGACCATGAGAAGCGAAAAGCGGGTCATGGCGACAGTTTTGGCGGCACTGGCAGTTGCCGCGGTGGTGTGGGGAACGATAGGCCCGCCACAGCATCATTCGACTAAACCAGCCCGGGTCACGATCAAGCAATAAAAGAGAGGCCCGACGCACGACGTTGCCGGACGACATACGCCGGCCCGGCCCTCCGCCGGCTGCAGGTCTACTGCAGCCATTCGAATCGCAATCAGCGCAGACCGATGGCCAGACGAGGTCCGGCTGTCCGATCTGGAAGCGCGCTTCGCATGCAAGGCGTGTGGCAAGAGAGGCGCCGATGTCCGACCGAACTTGAATTGGACGCCAGAGGACCGGCCGGCGGCATGGAGTATCGGGCGGTCTCAAGTCCCTAAGCACGCGCGGCGCGCTTCAACTAACTGCCAATATTCGTCACGGATGCAGTTTGGCCTGGATTATTGGTCGAGACGGCCCTTATCCTGGCCGCGCGGTCTTTGTCACGCACGAGCGCATTGTATCGATCGATTTGGCCGGCAAGTCTCGACCAGCTCTGGGATAGATTTCTCAGAACCGCGGCCTCAGCTTCATTCTGTACTGATTTCATCAAGCGAAGACATTCCGCCGCCTGGTCTCGGCAATGTTGGGTGCTGTCCATAACCTCAGTAACTCCCATGGGGTTACCCGAGCGGCTGTATACTTCATCAAATGAGCGGCCCTGACGGATAGCGCCGCCCCAAGCTGAGTATGTTCGCTCGGGTATGCAATATTTCCGCAGTCGGGTGCTTAAATTCCCGGCAGATTTAAACTAAGCACGAAGCATGCCAAAGTCGGAGGTGTTTCTTTGCCTTGGTCGCGCGAATTCGACGATAGGTGGAAGCCTTTCGACCGATCCTCACGAATCACTTTAAGAGCCCACTGCGTGAAACCGGGATTTGATGGCCGACGACGAAACCCTGACACCCCGTGCGACCGTGATCGCTGGCGAGCGCTGCCCGAACAACTGTCAGGTGATCTGGCTGGGGAATGAAAGAGGCCGCCAACTGAGGTAGTCGTCCGTGAAGAACCCTGATTTCAGACTGGATTGGTCGACGGCGCGGCGAAGAGAGCGGCCAGGATTTGGCGCAACAAAATCCTGAGCCAGCGGATCAGGCGGCGGAAGTTGTAGCCGACGGCGGCGAGGACGGCGTTGTTGGCGTCGCCGCGCCGGAACCAGAGATAGTTGCGGCCCATGCGGTGCTCGGCTTTGAGATGGCCGATGACGGGCTCGACGGCGGACCTGCGGCGGAGTTCGCGCTTGATCTGCGGCGTCACCCCTCGCTTTTGCCCCGAGATGAAGACCCTGAACTTGTAATCGGGCGGCGCATTGTGGCCGCGGTAGCCCTTGTCGGCGAGGATGCGCGCGATGGTGTTGCCGACGAGCGCTTCCATGTCCGGGATCACGGTTTCCAAGGTGTGGCCATCATATGGATTGCCGGGCAGCGCCTTCACATGGGTGACGAACTGGCCGCCCTTGCAGTGCTTGAGGGTGGTGGCAACGCTGACCTTGACGCCGAACTCGTAAGGCCGATGGGCCTTGCCCTTGCCGATGCATTCGACTTCCGGCGCATGCAGGGAATAGACCTTCGGTCCGCGTTGACGTTGCTGCTGCTCGCGCACGCGCCGCGCCAGCAATAGCAGCTGTGCGAACGTCCCTTCGAGCCCGCTGTTGCCCTCGATCTTGCGGCCGATGTCGCGGATGACGCGGCCGAGATAGGTGCGCAGCTTCTTGAGCATCCGGTTGGCACGCTTGAACTGCTTGGCGTGGGCATAGCGCTGATGCTGGATCAGGGCGAACTTGCCCAGGCGCGCATAGGACTGGCGCAAATCTACCCCGTGGCGCTGCGCCAGCCGCACCAGTTTCTCGCGCGCCCGGTTCAGAAGCTTCGCGTCGGTGGGGAACGTCACGTTCTTGGGCTGCACGGTGGTATCGACGATCACCCGTGACAACTCGGACGGCTTGATCGCCTTGGTTCTGGTGGCCACCGACAGGCTCTCCTGCAGCAATGCCTGCAGCCGCTCCTCGCCCATCCGGTTGCGCCAGCGCGTCAGCGACGAGCGATCGAACACCAGCCGGTGCTGGAAGAACTCCTCGCCGCAGAAGAACTGGTAATAGGGGTTCTCGACCCAGCGCTCGCACAGCACCTCGTCGGACAGGTCGTAGGTGTGCTTGAGGATCGCCAGCCCCGCCATCAATCGCGTCGGCAGTGGCGGGCGGCCGGGATCATCCGTGTAGACCGCCCCGAACTCCCGTTCCAGGAACTCCCAATCCACCGTGCGCCCCAGCGCCACCAGCGGATGCTTCAGGTCGATGATCTGGTCGAGCCGAGAGCGGAACAGATCCTGCTCTCCTGTCTCCCGCCGTTCCGGTGGTCGCATCTGGTCCCCCGCCAAAACATCCAAAGGCGAGTGAATCACAAATCAAATTTGCAAGGAATCCCCTTCCGCACACCCGATTCCCGGCAAACTCGGTTGCCCCAGCCTGCCGTTTCCAGATTCTAAATCAACGACTTGGGAATTCTTCACGGACGACGAGGTACTCCAAACTAGTTCGGAACGATCGGCCGAGTTGCGGTAATTTGGTTCACCGTTGGCCGCTTGTTTCCGCGTTGCCAGCGGTTGGAATGGGCGGCCCCAGCTCAACCCCCAGCCCCCCTGCTGCTGGGGCCGCTGCCAACTGAGGCGACCCAAAAACAACGCCGGCCGGAGCGGAATATATTCGCTCGGCGCGGCGTCGGCATTTCCCCGGCTGGGTCTTTAAATCCCAGCGATCTAACTGTGTCGCAGGTTAATGAAGCTACGATAACAATGGCGGCCCGGCCGCGTCCCCCGTCAGTCGAGCGCCGGGCCTCACCAGTCGTTACAGACGTGGCGTATGATCACGACTAGCTGTGGAAAGTATGCCGCAATGATGCGAGTCTGGAAATGGATTGTCCCCGCTTTACCGGCTGTACCGTAAGCCTAAGCGCGACGTCCTTTGTGCCGTCGAAAACCTCAAGCACCTGGTCGCAGACCAAACAGCGAAATTCGCCCTTCGGCCCAGGTCGCGAGGTTAGCTCGATCCGTCGATAGCCGCCGTTGCATGCGGGACAGGTGACGTCGGATTTGATCATGAGCAGGCTCCCATCCCGTAGTTCCACGGAATACAGGAGACTTTGATGACGCTTTTATGACGGTTAGCGCGACGTTCACCTGCCAATGATCAACACGATTGCGGCTAACAGAGTGAAGAGGCCGCCAACTGAGGCGGCCTTACTCATGCAGTGCTGGGTGTAGTTCGCGCTTCTGAGCTTCGTATTGCTCGACTAGGAGGGCGATGCCATCCAGCGTCAGTTGATCTGTTATCCGGATCGCGAGGGCCTTATGGTGGGCGATTTTTTCATCAAGTTCGATGCACTTCGCACACATTATGTATTCCAGTGGCTAAGCGAGCAACCAACTCAACTCGAGTTAGTTCCTACTGAGCCGCCTTAGAACCACTACCGTCAGGTCGGAGATTTCAATCCGGGGGACCGCAAGCCATTCCTGTATGTGGACGCAGCATCTCGCGTTCAATGCCGGGCGGGATGCCTTTGGCTTCTTGCCGTAGGCGCTTCGCTTCTTGGGTAAGGCGTTGGTCAAGAGTCGTCGTCTGTTTGAAGTGGCGTCGCTTCATCGGGGCTGCTCCATTCCTGAGGAAGGGCGGGAGCGCTCCGTTGCGTTCTCGGTGATACACGCCAACGACGCGGGCTTATGTTCGGTTCCCGACACTGGCCAGATTTAGCCAAAAGCGGCCACTGCAAAAATCAAACTAGCATTACAGTTGCTTTTTTGATTTGAAGTGGGCGCGTTGAGCGGCAGCCTGGTGAGCTCTGTGCCAAAAAGACCATGCGATGATGTGTGCGGGTTGAATCCGCTTTCGCGCAAGTCTGATGGCAATGCGGCGGATTTCCTGGATTGACCAACGGATCAGTGGTGGGGTGGTTATGCTTTGGCTTTTGCCGGGGGGCGCCGTTTCGTTTTTTTGGGCGGTGGCGGATTGGCGCGATGTCGGATCGCGGCCATCATGGCGAAGGCGAGCATCACCAAGGACACATGACGGTGCCAGCCATGCCAGGATCTGCTCTCGTTGTGATCGAGCCCGAACTCGTTTTTCGCGGTTTCAAAGCCGTCCTCGATCGCCCATCGATGGCCTTCGACCGCGACCAGCGTTTCAAGGGCTGTTCCCGCTGGGCACCAGGTGGTGAAGAAGGCGAGGTCATCATCGGCGATGCGACGACGGATCAGTAGACCGCGTGTCCACAAACCGTCATTTGCACTGTTGAACTGCTCGGCCTCGAGATCGGCCAATTCGAGATAACACCAATCGTGCAGCCGCGGTCCTTTGGTTCCGGCTCCCGCCGACAGGCGCTTCCAGTCGGATGAGTGCCGCGTCCGGGCGAGGTCTGCAGCCGTACCGGCGACCGGCGGTCGCTTGCCCCAGGATCGAAACACATGAGCGCTGCTGACCCCAAGCACGTAGCCTTTGCCTGCCCGACGTAGCTGCTGTTCGATGTTGCCAACACCGTAGACGGTATCGCCGGCAACCCACCTGAATGGTACAGACGCGGCTATCGCGCGTGCGATCATTCTCGTCGCAAGCCTTGGTTTGGTCGCAAAGCCGACATCGGCAGGCACATATGCGGCTTCCAGACGATCCGGATCGTCGGTCCATTCCTTCGGGAGATACAACGCGCGATCGATGAACGCATGGCCATGACGCGAAACGTAGGCAGCGAAGACGCCGATCTGGCAGTTCGTGATCTTCCCTGCCGAACCAGTGTATTGCCGCGCCACTCCGCATGACGCTTTGCCCTGTTTGAGAAAACCGGTCTCGTCGATCACCAGCACCGCATCGTCATCCGCCAAATGCTCGATGACGTAGTCGCGCACGATATCGCGCAGGGCATCGGCGTCCCAGTCTCCACGACCCAGAATCGCCTGCTGCCGCCATGGGCCGGGATCGCCAGCCGCCTCCGCGCGCATCCAACCGGTCTTGCGCTGCTCATCTCCGAGCAGACCTTCCAGGAATAGACCTGCATTCGTCGCAACACGCTCTTGCGTGAACAACGGACGTATCCGTTGCTTGATCTCTCGAAGCGACGCCGCCCACAACGCAAGCGTCTCCTCAACCGACGCGGCCCGCGCCCACGACATTCGAATCATGGTTGCCCATGGATTCAGAAGCCCGCAAAAAAAGCAACTGTAATGCTAGGCCACTAGGGGTCGAAACAGGCCAGCACCCCCCGACCCATAGGAACGCATCGTGATCTTGGGACCGATTCGGGAACATGGCGCGCACTTATGGGCGGGCATCCGGACCGGGCTCACCGAGGCCGACATCGGCGCAGCGCCGAGGCGCTTGCGCGGTATGAGCGGAAGGGCGGGAAGTAACGGGTCGGGAGAGCGCCAGCTTGTGTTTTGTCTCTCGTTTTGTACGCCGTGCAAAATCGCGCAGAGAAAATATCTAACTTTCAATGGGTTATCGGTACAGTTAGAAGTTCTCCGTCGCCAGCATCTACTACGTACTAAACCGCTAAGCAGCCCAATAGGCGATCTACGAAGCGCGTCCTTGATATCGGTCAGCTAAACTCGAGCGAACAATCCGCGTGCCGTGCGCGCGCGGTTCGCTTCGCGCGCCTCTGGATCGGTGAAAAACCGCACGCCACACGTTTCCGACCCGAACAGCCACCCTTCTTGCCGCCTTCCAGACTTCGAGAGATTCGACGATCTCCATCATTGTTCGCCAATACCGGTATCCCCACGCAAACGCCGGGATCGACAACAGCTTATCCTTGTTCAACTGAAACAGCCGTTCCACGACGGTGAGCTTCAAGACTTCGGCTGTAATAAAAATGACCGCTCCCGCGAAGAAATGCCCGGTCCCGATCAAATAGCCGCTCAAAGGTTTCGCCGGCTCGAGGATGATCACCGGCACCGCAAAAAGCGCAAGCGAAGGATACGGCCGCAACGAAGTGATCCAGAGCCGCACGCGCTCAAACAGCCTCTGTCTTGCAATCCATTCTGTGATCGGTCGCGTGACATAGGAAAAGACGCCGTCGACGATAAAATAGACGAGCGCGATCCCGAAAATCGGTGTGTTCCATACGCGAGCCATGTCCCCTCCGTCGTATCAATTCGGACGCCAACGATGTGTTCCCGGGAACCGGCCGGGAGGCCAAGGAATCGGGAGCAGGTCCAGGGCATGGAAGCACCCGAAGCGACGCGCCAAACGCGACATCGCGGCCGGCAAGCAGCCTTCCCGCGCAATCGTTTCCTCAAAGCCGAGTTCATGCGGCCGTGGTGTCAATCGAGCGGCGTATCACCCGCTGCACTTCCGCATTCGATAGAAACAAATCGTGGTTGATGATGCCCCAGCCGCTATCGGAAGCGTCGATCACGCGCACCCCCAGCCGTTCGATGACTGCCTTCTCGGCGGCGCCGACCCGTGTCATGCCGCCAGCGATTTGTCCCGACAGCGCCAACGCGCGATCGTTCGTCGCGGCGATCACGGTGATCTTGCCAGCGAGCGGACCGATGCGGTGGATCGCTGACGAGAACACGTCCATATCGATGTCCGGCGCGGCAAACACCACCGCGCCGATCCTGCCCGCAACGGTGTCACCGTATCGCGCATAGAGCTGACGCAGGCTTTCCAGCGCCAGCATGGTTCCCATGCTGTGCGCGACAATGTGGACGCGGCCGCCGCCCGGGGCCGACACGATGGAAGTGAGTACGCGCTCGAAGTCGTCGCGCGACCACATTGCGCTGTCGCGGTCATAGGCGTAGTCGAACAGTCCCGCCTTCGAAGGCCAGGAGAATAGCATCGTCCGGCCGCGGAACTTGATTCCATCGGAAAGGTGCGCGGCATCGAGCGCCGCCGTCTCGAACGTCTGCTTGAAGCCGTGCACGTAGATCAGGACGTCTGGTCCGCCGCTGGCTTGCGCAAGAAGCTCGCCGACCTCGCCCGACAGCGGCTCGACCTGATCAAGACGCCAGTCGGCAAGTCCAACTGAGGCGAGCGAGAGGCGGCCGTCGTCCGGCGGCACCAGCTTCGCCCGTGCGACCGTCATCGCAGAAGCGCGTTCCGGCCCGAACCAGGGCTTCGCGCGCCCGCCATTCACCCGCTTGCGCGTGGTTGTGACGAGCAATGTAGGGTCTGTTGAGAGCGAGGAAGCGTCGAAGCTCGCGCCAGTCGCGCCCAAGCCAGCGCATCCGCCGAGCGCAAGCGCGCCGGTTAGGGACGAAAGCCCGGCCAGCAGCGCGCGGCGAGACACAACAACGTCTTGGTGCAGCAAATATGGGACGATCACACGGAACCTTCAGGAACACTGCCCGCTATTGGACCAGCCCCACTAAGCTTCCTGAACGACAATGGCGGCGAGAAATGGGCGGGCGGCCCTACGGACGTCATGCAAAATCTCGGGCCATCGCAGATTTACCGATTGTACCGGTCACGCCAAGACCGCCGCCTGTGCGCTTGAAGCGGCGGACGAGCGGTTCAGATCGCTTTGAAATCTACTTCGATCCACCAAGCAGCCGGAGCGCTTCCACAAGGTGCCGGTTTTCCTCGGGCGTGCCGATGCTGATCCGCAGTTTATCCCGCAGTCCCTCCTCGTTGAACCATCGCACAAAGATGCGTTGGGCCATGAGAGACCGATAGACTTTCTCCGCGCTGTGCCATCGTCCGCCGTCGGGAACGCTCGCGAGGAGAAAATTCGCCTGCGACGACGCGCATGGCAAACCAATCGCGGTCAGGGCGAGCTTAAGCGCGCTCCGCTCATGGCGCACCGCCTCCCAGCTTCCGGCCGCCGATCGGATATCTTCGAGTGCGGCTGTCCCAACGGCTTGTGCGATGGCGTCGACGTTGTAGGAATCCTTCGTCTTCGACAGCATGGGAGCGACGAGTTCGGCCGCGCCGAGGCCGTAGGCAAGCCGCAGCCCCGCGAGCGAGTAGCCTTTGCTCAGGGTTCGCAGCAGCAGCACATTGGGACAGGCGGCGACCAAGGTGGACGTCTCATGGCCGATCTCGGGATCGACAAAGTCGACATAGGCTTCGTCGATGAGCAGCACGCCGCGGAAGGTCTGCGCGAGTTTATGAAGGTCGGCTGCCGAGACAAGCGTGCCTGATGGCGCGTGCGGATTCGTGATGATCGCGAGCGGAGCTCCCGCCGCATTCCATCGTTCGGCGGTGTCATCGGGAACCGACCAATCATTGCCAAGCGGTACGCCAGCGAGTGGACTGCCATGGACGGTCGCCAGAACGGAATAAAGGGTATAGCTCGGCGTCAACAGTCCGAGCGGCTTTCCGGGATCGAGGAATGTCGTCAACGCCAGTCGGAGCAGCTCATCACCGCCGTTCGTCGCGATGACGTTTGCAGGCGCGAGGCCGTGCAGGCGAGCGACGCTGGCGCGAAAGCTACCTGCAAGCGGATCCGGATAGCGCCGCAAGCTGTCGAGCGGAAACGAACTCAGGAGGTGCGCAATTGCGGGGCCGGGCGGATAGGGATTTTCGTTGGTGTTCAACTTGATGGCCGGCGTGTCCGGCTGCTCCCGGCGTGTAGCCCTGCATGGCCTTGAGATGGGCGCGTTCGTAAGTCATGCGGGAATGCCTGTCGTCGGGGATGCGCGGGTCATGTGGGCATGCCTCGGGCCCGCTGCAGGTGTCGTTTATAGCGGCATTATCGTCGCCCGTCGGCTCTGTCGGGTAAAGTCGCCCTATCACCTCCCCGGCAATGGATACCGGATGTTTGGCTGGCTAAAGCGCGCTCCCCCGCCTCCGACGGAGCAACAGCGTCAGGTGGCGCAGGCTCTGGCTGACTATCCGCCCTATGCGCCGCCCGCGTGAAATCCAGACACCAAATCGCCGCGCGAAGACATCGAGCAGTACCGGGAGTACTTCTTCGCCCGCGCGCCGGCAATTCGAGCCGCCGGTAGGATCAAGGGCCTAATAAAACCTCGCTCCAGGCCGCCAAAACCGAGGCGAAGGGGGCACCCCATTTGGCATACCCCCGGTCATGGAGGGTTGCCGCCACCGCAACAGATCAGCTAAATCGGCGAGTTGCTTGGGGATGGAGCTCCGGCCGCCCTGGCGGCGTGGAAGATTCCCGTTGCGAGCGAGAGAATGAAAGCGAATGACATGAGACAGATCATCCTGGCGCTGGCGCTCCTGTGTCCCGCCGCCGTGTTCGCCCAGACCACCCCACCCCCGGCCGCCCCGGCCAACCCACCGACGGTCGGCGACAAGCCGCTCGTGCAGGTCGACTCGAAGAAGCCAAAGGCGGCCGGCAAGAAGTCAGAGGCGCCCGCCAAGCCCCAATCCATCGCCCAGAAGCTGCAGGCGTGTCAGGACATCGACGACGCGACCAAGGACCGGCTGAACTGCTACGATGCGATCTTCAAGCCCACGCCGAAGCCAAAACCCCCGGCGGCCAAGGGCGTCAATGATTGCCGCTTCCTGAAAGAGGAAGACGAGCGGCTGACCTGCTACAACGGCTTTGCCGACAAGATCCCGAAACTGCCGAAGTAAGCAGAAAGCCGACCTGGCCGTCCGCCTTCGCTCATTGCGCTACGGCGGTCACGTCGCTGCCCGTGAACGTGGAGTGTCACCTCACGCGGCGTGCGTTACCAGGTGCTGTTCCAGATCGGGCCGCCGAAGAAGCCGAAATGCGGTTGCTGCTGCGCAAAGCGCATCTGCGGGTTCGCAGGCGGGTACGTGCGGACCTTGGCGATCCTGCGTTTCTTTGGCGCCTGCGGCGGCTCGAGCTTCTTGGCTTCGGCCGGGACGAACTGCGCGAAGGTGTTGCGCACACGAGTCTGGGCCGAGGCGTCGCCCGCGGGCGCCGGCGGTGCGGCAGCGGCGACGACGGTCCTGGCCGCGGGCGGCACGATGGTGGGCAGGCTGGTGTCGTACACCACCCGCTCCGGCAATTTCTGGACGGAGTGAATTCGCACGGCCGTTTTGTCGAGTCCGGGGGCGCTGTGGTTGGCGACCGCGAGGTCCTGCGGCATGAAGGCGTCGACCAAAAACAGCAGCGCGAGGAGTACTCCGCTGACATACAGGAAATAACGCGCCACGGGCATTGGTATCGCTCCCCCCGCGCGATCGCGCGGTTCATCGCCTAACGGGTGATGTAGTGATTAGTTCCTGACGCCGCATTGAAGGTTCAAACAGCGGCGGTCACTTTTTCGGGTTCCGGGATTAAATCCGACTGGCCGTCACCAGCGAGCATTTCGCCTTATTCGCGTTAATATTGACGAACCCCACCAGCATACCGGAATAGGTCTTCCGGCTCTTCATGCTGATGACGTCGCTGATCACGCGTTTGCGATCCGTCAAATGGCTGCCATCGCGGCGCGCAAAGGCGCAGTCGATCTCGATATCCTTGACCGCGAAGTCGTTGCGGTTGCGCAGCGTGAGCGTGACCAGGGCCTTCGAGCCTAGCCCGGCCCGGCGCCAGGACTGCGCGGAAATCTTCAGGCCGTCGAGCGGCGATTTGGCCGGCGCCGTGGTTTCGGGAGCTGCGATTTCCGGAGCCGTGACAACCGCGGCAGGCGCGGCCGCGTCGGCGGGCGCCGTTGCCTCGGCGGGATGCTCCGGGGTCGACTGGGTCGGCGCGGTCGCCGGATCAACCGGTGCCGCATTTTGCGCAGGCCCTGCAATCACGGCGGGCACCGGTGCGGATTGGTCCTCCGCGTCGCTTGGGTCCGGAAGCATGATCCAGGCTGCAAATCCGGCGACGGCGACGACAGGCAAAACGACAAGCCTTGCCTTGTCGTGTACGGACGACCAATAGCCGATCCTCATAGCCTCGCCCTCAACCGGCGGCGAGCCAAGTGCCCCGCCGCGCATGAAAAAAGCCGTACGGGCTGACACCATACGGCCTTTGTCACGACTGCCGCTGTACGGTTCCGCCGCGTTCCATTCATCAATAGCGCTGGAACGAAATGGTTTCATGCCGGCGTGACAATTTTGCGGCGGCAGCCCTTGTTTGCGTAAGCGGCCCTTGGCATGGCGGATGCCCGGCCGCTAGGATTGCACGGCCGCCACACCCGGATAGCCAGCCACGGCGCCGCAATCACAAAAATGCAGGGAGACCCAAGATGCCTACCGTAACCTGGGACCACGTCCATTTGCGCAGTCCCGATCCCGAAGCGACTGCGGCCTGGCTGCACGATATCCTCGGCGGCGAGATCATCCGCGGACCCGGGCGGATCGACGTCAAGCTCGGCGGCGCCAATGTGTTCATTGCGCCGGTCAAGGCCGGCGACAACGCGCCGCCGGTGACGCCCTATCAGGGTCTCGATCATATCGGCCTGACGGTGAAAGACATCGACGCGGTCGCCGCCGAGATCAAGGCCAAGGGCGTCGAGTTCACGCGAGAGCCGACCACGATCCGGCCGGGCGTGCGCATCTGTTTCATCCGCGGGCCGCAGGGCATCTCGGTCGAACTCCTGGAGCGCGACAAGAAATACGCGTGATCACGGCGCGCCGTCCGACGCACCAAAGACCGCTGCGTCATGCTGCCCGGCGTCCGCCTGCGCTGAAGCTTCCGCCTTCGCCGACGCTTCCGCCTTCGCTAACGCTTCGGCGGACATGTCGGCGGACGGGCTCTTGCACCAGACAGGTCATGTCATCGATCCCGGCATGAAGCAGCGGATGGTCAGTCCGCCATAGCCGCGGATCGGCCACACCATGGTTCGGCCGACGCGATTGGGTTCGGTGATGACGGCGTCATCGGGCACCTCGACCCATTCGCCTTCGATCCGCACGCGGTAATGTCCGTTGCTGGATTCCCAATCGACGTCGCTGACCGCGGTGCCGTCGGCGTCGGAGCAACACGGCCCCTTGCCGCTTTTCAGGCTGTCGAACCATTGCTTGAGCGGCGAGTTGGCGTAACGGCCGTCCGGATCGCGCGCATGCGCCGGATACGCGGCCGCTGCCGCCAACAACGCCACCAGTGCTATGCTCAGCGGCATCCTTATACGCCGACGTGTCCGCCGAAGCATCAGCGTCAGCGAAGGCGGATGGCGGTCCGCAATACTACGGTCGTCACTCTCGGTGCATCGGCGCGCCATGTGGCCGCCGGAATTGTTCCAGTGGGTCACCTGTCTCTTGCTCCAGCACCCGCCGGCCGGTGCCGAAATCAACCATGCATTTCGCGGGCCAGTTTGATTCGAGTTGTCCCAGCCGTCATCCCGCTGTCACATAATCCGGCTGGCAGGAACCGAGGGTCTGACCCGCCCCCACCGACCGATCCGGTCAAGCTGTCGCGTTGCGCGGGGTGCTGCGCTTTGGCATAAAAGACTACCGGCACCGGGGACAACGGGCGCGCCGGCAGCGGTACGTCATGAAGAACGGCCTGTATTCGATTCACGTCACTTTGCTGGACGGGCGCGTCGGCAAAGGCAGCGGCGTGATTCTGTTCCGCGATGGTCAGATCCTCGGCGGGGACGCCTATCTGTTTTACACCGGCAGCTACACGGTCAGGGGCGATACCTTCAAGGGCGAGGTGCTGGTGCAGCGTCACACTTCCAGCCCCGATGCCAATCCGCTGTTCGGCGGACCGAACCCGGTCGGCATCGGCGTCACCGGCACCTTCACCGACACCCGCGCCACCATGAACGGGACGGCGCTGGTCGGAAAAGCCAGCCAGATTTTCGGCGCGACGCTGCGCAGGCTGGCGGACACGAATTAGGGCGTCATCTTTCTCCCTCGCCCCGCTCTTGCGGGGAGAGGGTTGGGGTAGGGTTGGGGTGAGGGGCTGCTTCCACGCATTCGACTCGCAGAGAGTCCCCTCACCCGGATTGCGCTTGCGCGCAATCCGACCTCTCCCCGCAAGCGCGGCGACGTGATCCGAACTAGAGCGGTTTTCGGTTGATGTGAATCGGAACAGTAAGGGGGTTCCCAAAGGCGCGCAAATCAGATTCGGGTTGCTTTGACAGCAACAGTGAGGTCGCGCGATGGCGAAGGGATACTCGAAGGACCTCAGGTCGCGGGCGGTCGCGCTTGTCGAAGACGGCGAGAGCAGACGGGAGGCGGCGCGGGTGCTCGGTCTCGGCGCCTCGACCGCAATCCGCTGGATCGAGCGCTGGGCGACAACGGGCAGTGTAGCGGCATTGCCCGGCACGGGCCACAGTCGCTCGCCGCTCGAGGCGCATCGCCAATGGCTGCTTGATCTGGTCGCAGCGGAGCCGGACTTGACGCTCGAAGAGATTCGCGCTCGGCTCAAGTCCGAGAGGCGGCTGAAAACCGGTACGACCTCGGTCTGGCGTTTCTACGAACGCCATGACATCACGTTCAAAAAAAACTCTGCACGCCGCCGAACAGGATCGTCCTGATGTCGCTGCAGCGCGTGCCGAGCTGAAGCTCGAGCAATCCAAGCTTGACGCGCCGCGCCTCGTCTTCATCGACGAGACGGCGGTTACGACCAAGATGGTCCGGCACCGCGGCCGCTCACCACGTGGTGAGCGTCTCGTTGCGAGCGTGCCGCACGGCCACTGGAAGACGCTGACGCTCATTGCCGCGCTACGCATCAATGGCCTGACGGCGCCTTATGTCATTGACGGCGCCATGGATGGGCCATCGTTCCTCGCTTACGTTGAGCAGATCCTCGCGCCGACGCTGCGCAAAGGCGATATCGTCTTCATGGATAACCTGCGCACCCACAAGATCGACGGCGTTCGCCATGCGGTCGAAGCGGTCGGCGCCAAAGTGCGCTATTTGCCGGCCTACTCGCCGGATCTCAATCCGATCGAAATGGCATTCTCGAAGCTGAAGACGGCGCTGCGCAAGGGTGCCGCTCGCACCGTAACAACGCTGATGAAGCTGATCGGCAAGCTCATCAAGACATTTGCACCCGAGCAATGCGCGAACTACTTTCGACATGCCGGATACGCGTAGTGACCCACATCAAGTGGAAACCGCTCTAGCCGCTTACATGAAACAGCTATTCCGCGGCCTGCTCCAGCGGCGCTGTGCGCGGCAGGATCATCTGGATCCGCGTGCCGCCGCCGGGTTCGGAATCGAGGTCGAGCCGGCCGCCGAGGCGGTTGGTCACGATGCTGTAGACGATGTGCAGGCCTAAGCCCGTGCCGCCCTGATCGCGCCGCGTCGTGAAGAACGGATCGAATGCGCGGCGGCGGACGTCGAGGCTCATGCCGCAGCCGTTGTCGGAAAACAACACCTCGACATTGTCCTTGCCGGACTCCCGCACCTGGATATCGACCGTGCCGGGCTTGCCGTCCGGGAACGCGTGCGCCACCGAATTCAGGAACAGATTGGTCAGCACCTGCCCGTACGGGCCGGGATAGCTGTTCATGATGAGGTTGGGCTGGCAATCGACGTTGAGCGTCAGATTGTGCTTGCGCAGGCCCGGCCGCAGACTCATCACCACCTGTTCGGTGAGATCGCCGAGGTCGAAATTGCGCTGGTCCGAATAATTGCGATCGGCCGCGACCTGCTTGAACGAGGTGATGAGTTCGGCGGCGCGATTGAGATTCGCGACCAGTTGCGACGACGCATCGCGGCTGGTGTCGAGATAATCATTCAGGCTGGAGCGCCGCAGTTCGCCGCGCGCGACTTCGGCCGCGAACATCGCGGTCTTGCGCTCCAGCGCGGAGGCGACCGTGAGGCTGATGCCGACGGGATTGTTGACCTCGTGGGCGACGCCCGCCACGAGGCGTCCGAGCGCGGCGAGCTTTTCGGCCTCGATCAGCGAGTTCTGCGTCTCCCGCAGATTGCGCAATGCCGCTTCGGCGGCGTCCTTGGCCTTGCGCATCTCGAACTCGACGCGCTTGCGCTCGCCGATGTCGAGCGCGACGGTGACGATGTTTTCGATCTCGCCCGCGGTGTCCAGGATAGGCAGCTTGTTGACCAGCCATTGCCGCATATTGCCGGCGGAATCCTTGTATTCCTCTTCGTAAAAGCCGAGTTCCCGGCCGCCCGCCAGCACCCGCTTGTCGTTCTCGTCGGTCTTTGCAGCGCCGTAGCGCGACATCAGGTCCTGCGTGGTCTGGCCGATCGCGTCCTGCGGCTCGATGCCGAAAATGCCGGCCATGTAACGGTTCATCAGCACATAACGCAGCTTCTTGTCCTTGACGTTGATTACCGCGGGCACGGTGTCGATCACCATCTGCAGCAAACGGCGGCCTTCGGCGATCGCATCTTCGGCGCGCTTCTGGTCGGTGATGTCGCGCACCGTCCCTTCGTAGCGGACCACCTCGCCAGCCTCGTTGCGCACCGCGCTGGCGCTGTCCGAGAGCCAGAGCACCGCGCCGTCGCGGGCGCGGACCTGGTATTCGAACTCGCGGACCATGCCGTCGCGTTCCATCAGCTTCTGAAATTGCGTCCGCGCCGCCCGATCGACATAGACGGTATCGGCGATGTCGCCGATGCCGTTAATCAGGGCGTACGGCGTCGCGTAACCCATCATCCGCGCCAGCGCCGGATTGGCGTTGAGCAGCGCGCCGCCCGGTGTCGTGACGTAAATGCCGTCGACCGACGCCTCGAACAGTTTGCGATAGCTCTCCTCGGCAAGGCGCTGTTCGGCCAGAGCGCGCACCGCCGCTTCCCGCGCGGCGTCGGCATCGACCAGGGTCTGGCGGAATACTTCGGCGGCGCGGGCGATATCGCCGATCTCGTTGTCGACGTCGGTCTGCGGGATCGAGGCGCTTTTCTCGCCGCCCGCCACCGCGCGGATCGAGGTCGCAATCGATGCCAGCGGGCGCACAGTACGGCGCACCACCAGCAGTGCTGCGAACAGTCCGATCAGGACGCCGGCGGTGCCGAGCACGATGCTTTGCCATCTGGCTTCCGTCAGCGTCCGGGCGAAATCGCGGGACAGAACATGGCCCTGGCGTGCGCTGACCTCGCGCAACAATTCGGTGACGCGCTGGATCAGGCGGCCCTCGGCGCCGAGCACCTCCTTGTCGATATCGGATATCTGGCGTTCGCGGATCGATATGCCGACGATCGCTTCGGCGTAATTGTCGACGGCCATGCGGAGTTTTGGATCCGGGATCGACATCGAGCGCATGGTTTGCGCCGCCTGTTCCGCGGCCGACGGATTGTGCGCCAGCAGCGCCGAGGCGATGCGGCTTTGGGTCTGGGACAGTGTCGAGGAGATGTTGGGATCGGGACTGTCGGCGACGGCCTCGTCGAATTTCTCGCGCAGCGGCGGCAGCCCGACGATCATTTCCGCGCGGCGGTTGATCAGCGCCGAGATCCGCTCGATGCCGCTGCGGTAGGTCGCCAGCCGCTCGGTGACGCCATCGATCATGTCCTGCTGTTCGGGGGCAAGCTCCAGCCGGGTCTTCTTCAGGACCTCGCTCAGCGAGGTCGCGGCCTCGCCCACCTGGACCGATTGGGTGCCGGGGTCAGTGACGAAATCGCGCGCCGCCAGCCGCAATTCGTTCATGCGCCGGTCGATGTCCTCGGCGAGGTCGCCGACGCTCTGCAGCCGCTGCAGCTCGCCAAAGGTCGCGTCGAGATGGCGGATGGCGATGACGCTGGCGGTCGAAGTGATGATGATCACCGCGAGCACCAGCAGGAAGCTGCCGAACGTCAGCTGACCGATCGAAAGCGAGAACGATCGCGTCATTGGCGAATTCGGCGGCAATTCAGAGGTCATGTTATTGAGGCCGGGCTCCAAACGGTCGTAATATACGATGTATTTCGGGCGATGGGGAACTTGCTGAAAATGACGGAGAAACCGGCCTGATTCGCCGGATCGCTCGCCCAGTAGATAGCCTTGTACATCGCGTTGGGTGTCACATTTGCGATTCTCGCTGCACCAATCCGGGATTCCGCGGCGGCAGCGGCCGAGCGGAGTGCCCGGATGGCGAAATTCACGCGGCCCGCCGGTGTGCCGTTTCGGGCAGAAAACCCCTGCTCGCCCGAATGCCGAACTCGGGCGAAAACTGTTCTTCGACCCCCTGATGTCGGCCTCCGGCACCATTTCCTGCGCCACCTGCCATCACCCCAGGCTGGCCTGGGGCGACGTCCTGCGGCGTAATGACGGCTTAGGATGAGGCGCCAATCGGTGCCACCTTCCTTGCCGGGATCGTCATCGCGGCTACGCCGACGACCACGAAAGCCAGCCCGATCCACGCGGTCGGGGTCAAACTCTCGCCAAGGAACACCACGCCCAGCGCGACACCGATAGGTACGCGCAGATAGGCCTGCGCCGTGGTGCCGACCGATCCCAGGGTCTGGATCAGGTGGAAGTAAATGACGAAGGCGAACGCGGTCGAGAATACCGCAAGGCCCGATAGCGCCAGCAACGAACTCGCCGATGGCGCCTGCGTCCAGGGCCGGTCCACCACCAGGCTCGCCGGGATCAGGATGGCCGCGCCACACAGCAGCGAACCTGCCGCCGGCGTCATCGGGTCGAGGTCTTTAAAGCCTCGGCTGAAGATCGCAGCACCCGCGTAGCAGATCGCGGCAAGCACGGTGACGATTTGCGCGGTCAACTGCTCGCCCAACCCGGCCAGCGCCTGCACGCCGACGATCAGGCAGATACCGGCCATGCCGGCGACGACGCCGAGTAGTTTTCGCGACGTCAGCACCTCATGCCGCGCGACGGACAGCGTCAGGAAAAAGGTGAAGATCGGCGACGTGGAATTGAGAATGGTCGCCAGCCCAGCGTCCAGCGAGCGCTCGCCCCAGGCGATCATGGTCCAGGGGATCACGCTGTTGAGGCAGGCCTGAAACATAAAGCGCCGCCAGGTCGCAGCGTCGCGCGGCATCCTCACGCCGCGCCATTGCATGATCGCCAGCAGCAGCACGCCCGCAATCGCGGTGCGCGCCGCGATCAGCGTGATCGGCGGAATGGTCGCGACGCCAAGCTTGATGAATGTATAGGATGCGCCCCACAGCGTCGCGAGCAGCAGCAGCAGCGCGAGCTCGACCGCCATGTTGGGGTGGCGCGGGTGGGATTCTTCCATGTCGGTTTTCCGGCTCTCGATTGATCGAAGCGGAATCTACATGGTGAAGGCAACGGAATACTTCGTTGCGCGCCGAAGTGTGCTAACCCAGCGCGCCGACTTCGAACACCTCGCCGTCATAGCCGGCCTCGCGCGGAATCCGGAGCTGACGGCCGCCGTTCAATTTCGTCATCACCGGCGTCACGGTCACGACCGGCTTGCCGCGGCTGTCGTCCAGCGCGGCCTTCACGCTGGCCTGTTTGCCGAGCTTGATCAGGTTGCGGGTGGTCGGGAATGGCAGCTTGAAGCGGCCGGTTTCGCCGCCTTCCAGCGCCTCGCGCGGCGACACCCAGATCGAGTCGGTGGATTCCTTGCCGTCATGGGCGCCGGCCTGTTCCGGCGGTGCTGCCGCGAGGAAGAACCAGGTGTCGAAGCGCTTTGGCATGCCCTCGGGCGTGATCCAGTGCGCGTAGGGCACGAGTTCGTCGAGCGCCAGCAGCATGCCGTTGTCGGTGAGCACTTTCAGGAAGCTGATCTTGCCGTCGCACAAATCGGCGCGATGCGCCGTCTCGATCTCGCCCGCACGCTTGGCATCGACCAGCGCCTTCGATCCCTTCGGCCGGGCCAGCAGGATGCCACTTTCCTCAAAGGTCTCGCGGATCGCGGCGATGCGGAAACTCAAGCTGGCCTCGTCGAGCCCCTCGCCGCCCGAATAGAGCGCGGGGTCGGCGATGATCTCCTTGTCGCCCTTGTCGACGCTGCCGCCGGGAAACACCAGCGCGCCGGAATTGAAGTCGATCTCGTAATGGCGGACCATCATGAAGACTTCGATTTCGCCTTGCGCCGCGCTGTCGCGCAGCAGCAGGATGGTGGATGCGGGACGCGGGGCGACGATCTCGGCCATCAGGCTCACTCCTCAGGACCTCATCCTGAGGAGCGGCCTTGGCCGGGTCTCGAAGGATGAGTGGTGGCATCGGGGCCTCATGGTTCGAGACGGCGCTGCGCGCCTCCTCACCATGAGGAATTTCTAGCCCGCTGCGCTGGATTGCGGTTGCAGATTGGCGCGGCGGTCGACCCGCGCGACCCGCGACAGCAAATAATCCACCTCGGCCTTGGCCGCGGCCGTGATGGTCGCGCCGGGCTTGCGCTGCGCGCTGGAGGCGATGATGCCGCGCTTCTGCAGCACGTATTTGCGCACCGCAAGCCCCGCGCCGGGCTGCTGCTCGTAGCGGATCAGCGGCAGATGCGCGTCGAACAGATCGTGCGCGGCATCGCGTTTTCCCGCCTTCGACAGTTTTACGACATCGATCAGCAATTCCGGGAAGGCGTAGCCGGTCATGGCGCCGTCGGCGCCGCGCTCCATTTCGAAATCGAGAAACAGCCCGCCATTGCCGACCAGAATGGACATCGGTTTCAGCGAGCCGTCCTTCTGGAAGCCGCGCAGCGTGGAGATCTTTTCCAGCCCCGGCCAGTCCTCATGCTTGAGCATCACGCAGGACGGTGAGTCCATCACGATCTTGCGGATCACCGCGGGCGTGAACACCACGTTGAGGGTCAGCGGATAATCCTGCAGCACCCAGGGAATGTCGTCTCCAATCGCTTCCTGCGCCTGCTTGAAGTAACCGGTGATCTGATCGTCGGTGCGCAGATGCGGCGGCGGCGCGATCATGACGCCGGCAGCGCCCGCATCCATCGATTTTTGCGCCAGCGAGCGCATGGTGGCAAAGCCCGGCGCCGAGACGCCGACGATGATCTGCATGGTCTTGGCGCGCTTGACGAAGCGGACCGCGACCTGCTCGGCCTCGGCGGCATCGAGCTTCGGCGCCTCGCCGAGAATGCCGAGCACGGTGACGCCGTCGCAGCCGACTTCGGCGTAGAAGGCGGTCAGCCGGTCGATGGATTTGTCGTCGATGCGGCCGTCGTCGTGGAACGGGGTCGGCGCGATCGCGAAGGTGCCGGCGGCCTGGGCGGTGAGTTTCATGGTGGTTCCTCTATCCTCTTTCGTCATTCCGGGATGGTCCGAAGGACCAGACCCGGAATCTCGAGGTTCCGGGTTCGCGCTGCGCGCGCCCCGGAACGACACGTAACATTAGAACCGCCGCGCGCCCATCTTGATCTGTTCCTCGGAGAAGAAGATCTCCTTGGCGTGGTCGACGACGTCCTGGGCCTTCCAGCCGGTGTGCGGCGGCTTCCAGCCGTCCATTTCCATCATCCGCATCTCGCGGACGCCGCGGGGGCCGGAGACGCCGAGCACCTTGCCGGTCTGGTCGCCCGACAAATCGCTGACCATGTATAGCACGGCCGGAGCGATGCCGTCCGGGCCCAGAGCCAAACCGGGGTTTTCCTTGTAGCGCGGCAGGTCCGCGGTCATGCGGGTCAGCGCGCCCGGGGCCAGCGTCCAGATCCGGATGTTGTATTTGCGGCCCTCGATCGCCAGCACGTTCGACAGCCCCCAGATACCGCCCTTGGCGGCGCCGTAATTGGTCTGGCCGAAATTGCCGATCAGGCCCGAGGTCGAGGACGTATTGACGATGACGCCGCCGCCGTTCTCGCGCATCCATTTGAACACCGGCTGGGTGCAGCAGAAGGTGCCTTTCAGATGCACCCGGATCACCTTATCCCAGTTGGCCTCTTTCGCCTTGGCAAAGGTCTCGTCGAGCAGGATGCCGGCATTGTTGACGAGGATGTCGGCGCGGCCGAAATTCTTGATGGCGTCATCGAACACCGACTGTCCGCCCGCGATGGTCGAGATATCGGCGCCATTGGCGACCGCGCGGCCACCGTCGGCCTTGATCGCATTGACCACCTTCTGCGCCATCGAGACATCGGCGCCGGAGCCGTCGCGCGGCCCGCCGAGGTCGTTGACCACGACCGCAGCACCCTCGCTTGCGAACAATTTGGCGTAGGCCTCACCCAGCCCGCCACCCGCCCCCGTGATGATCGCAACCTTGCCGTCGAGTAATCCCATGGTGTTTCTCCCTTGTTAGTTGCCGTCATTCCGGGATGGTCCGAAGGACCAGACCCGGAATCTCGAGGTTCCGGGTTCGCGCTCACGCGCGCCCCGGAACGACGGATGAATCAGCCCAGCACCGTCCTGCCGCTCTTGATGACGGTGACACCCCGCGACTTCACCTTGGCTTCGAACGAAATCACGTTGCCGTCCTTCCACAATTCCATGGTCACGGTCTCGCCGGGATAGACCGGCGAGGAGAACCGCGCGGAATGCTGTTTGAAGGCGTGCGGATCGTAATCGGCATAGGTCTGCAAGATCCCGCGGCAGGTGATGCCATAGGTGCACATGCCGTGCAGGATCGGCTTTGGGAAGCCGGCCTTCTTGGCAAATTCGGGATCGCTGTGCAGCGGATTGCGGTCGCCGCAGAGACGGTAGACCAGGGCCTGATCCGGACGCGTCGAAATATCGACGGTCTTGTCGGGCCCGCGGGTCGGCACCTTGTGCGGTTCGGGCTGGCCTTCCGAAGGCCCGCCAAAGCCGCCATCGCCGCGCGCGAAGCGCGATGCGACCAGGGTCGCGAGCTTCTCGCCCTTCTCGTCCCTGAGCACCGTCTGGTGCCGGATCACCGCGCCCTTGTCCTTGCCCTTGTCGAAGACGTCGAGGACCGTGGAGTCGGCGGTGATGTGGGCTGACGTGGCAAACGGCTTGTGGAAGGTGATGTCGCGCTCACCGTCCACCACCATCACGCGGTTGAGATTCATTTCGCCGGGACCCGCGCCCCAGGCCGCGACGGAGGCAAAGGTCGGCACCACCTTCAACGGACGCGCGGTGGCCACGGCCTCGTTGACGAACGCCAGCTCCTTCTCATTCATCGGGTCCGCGCCCATGCCGATCCCGTAGGCGTAGAGCATGACTTCGCGGTCGGTATAGGCGTATTTCTGGCCGAGATTTTTCAGGGCCATCAGCTCGTCGTACTTGATCGGCATGTTTGCACATCCTCCCGAATTTCTTTTTCTTCACCGGCGCCAGTCGCAACGCCCTCTCCCCTTGTGGGAGAGGGCAGCACCGGCGCCCGAAAAAAACTCTGCAGGGTGAGGGGTTGGCTCAGCATATGTATGCGCCGATAGAGACCCCTCATCCGGCGCTTCGCGCCACCTTCTCCCACAAGGGGAGAAGGGAAACTCTCGAACTCCTTTTCCACACCGGCGCCAGTCGCAACGCCCTCTCCCCTTGTGGGAGAGGGCAGCACCGGCGCCCGCAACAAACCCGCCTGGGTGAGGGGTTGGCTCAGCGGACACCGTCTTTCCGCGGAGAGAGACCCCTCATCCGGCGCTTCGCGCCACCTTCTCCCACAAGGGGAGAAGGGAAGAATTACACCGGCGTGAAGAACGGCAGCGGCGCGCCGTCGGTCGGCTTGAACACCACTTTCACCTTCTGGCCGATCTCGAGCTTGTCTATGTCGCAGTCGACGATGTTGGTCTGCAGCGACGGGCCTTCCTTCAACGTGACGTAGGCGATCGCGTACGGCCCGGTGGCGGATTTGCGCATCAGGCTGAACGTATAGATCGTGGCCTCGCCGGAAGCCTCCTCCCACACCGTCTTGTCGGAAAAACAGAACGGGCAGATCGAACGCGGAAAGTAATGCGGCTCGCCGCAGGCGGTGCAGCGCTTGATCATGAACTTGCCCTGCTTGGCCGCTTCCCAGAACGCCGCGGTTTCGGGGTTGGTCACCGGCGCCGGATATTTCTTTGCTTCAGCCATCATGCACGCTCCAGAATGCAGGTTGAGGCGGCGTGGCGCACGCCCAAAAGTCCGCCGGTGCCGTGCGCGATCGCAAGATCGCAGTTTTTCACCTGCACCTTCGGATGCGCTTCGCCGCGCAGCTGCCGCACCGCCTCGATGATTTTCGTCATGCCGCCGCGGTTGACCGGATGGTTGCTGCAGAGACCGCCGCCATCGGTATTGAACGGCAATTTGCCGACGCCGGAAATCAGATTGCCGTCGGCGACGAATTTTCCGCCCTCGCCTTTCTTGCAGAAGCCGAGATCCTCGATCTGCATCAGCACCGTGATGGTAAAGCTGTCATAGATCGATGCGTATTTGATATCCTTCGGCGTCACGCCGGCTTCTTCGAACGCGCGGGGTCCCGACCAGAGGCCGGCGGAGTGCGTCAGATCGAGATCCTTGCCGCCGCGCGGTCCTTTGGTCGACTCGCCGTGCCCGATCAGGCGCACCAGCGGCTTCTTCAAGCTCCTGGCGATCTCGGGCGTGGTCACGATCAGCGCGCCGCCGCCGTCGGTGACGACGCAGCAATCCATCCGGTGCAAGGGATCGGAGATCATCGGCGAGTTCAGCACGTCCTCGACGGTGACGACGTCCTTGAGCATCGCGTGCGGATTGTATTGCGCGTGATGCGACGCCGCGACCTTGATCCAGGCGAGCTGCTCGCTGGTGGTGCCGTAGTCGTGCATATGGCGCATGGCACACATGCCGTAGGCATTGTGGGTGGTTGCGCCATAGGCCGTCTCGAAATCGGCCTCGGCGCCGGCCGCGCGCGGCGGCATCGGTCCGGTGCGCGGCTTGCCCGCCAGCGTAATCAGCGCGATCGAGCATTTACCGGCGGCGATCGCTTCCGCAGCATGGCCGAGATGGATCAGATAGGAACAGCCGCCGGTATCGGTGGAATCGAGGTGACGGACTTTGAGGCCGAGATAATCGACCATGTTCATCACGCCGCCCGCGGCGTCGCCGGCGCAGAAATAGCCGTCGATGTCGGCCTTGGTCAGCCCGGCATCTTCGATCGCGCCCTTGGCGACTTCGGCATGTAGCTGTGCGGTGGATTTATCGGGTGCGTGCCGGGTCGGATGCTCATAGATCCCGGCAATGTAGGCCTTGCCCTTGATGGTCAAATCGTTCTCCGCTGGCGTTTCTTGTCTCCCGCAGTTTTTCTGGCCTGTAAGGGCTGGCTTGGCAAGTAAGGAAATATTCCGTCTGGCGAGACGGTCGCAGATCGCTACCACCCTCCCCGGTCAAGCCCTGGTCGAGCCGGGCGATGACGTGGACGGTATGGCGCGATCGTAGAGGCCGTCATTGCGAGCGGAGCGAAGCAATCCATTTCTCCGCGTCAAGAAAGAATGGATTGCTTCGTCGCAAGAGCTTCTCGCAATGACGGTAAACACAGCTTCCCATTCTCGCGGCGCGGCGCGACGCGCCCGAGGTTTGCAAGTCATTTTCGCACCTCTCGAAAAGAGAGGGCGCAGGGAATGCCGGATGCACGCTGCACCCGCGGTCTCGTGTGCAATGTGCACAAGAAGGTGCGCACACGAGCATACAGGGCAGCGGAGGCAATCCGACATTCCCTGCGCAATGGCTTTACGGCTTATGCCGCGCTCTCCCCGGCGACGAATTCGTCTTGTCACCGTCGTCGGCGGATTGAAGGTTTCGTACGCGCCCGGTTGGGCTCGAAAAACCTCCGCCGACTTGACACCAGCAACGGGTGCCAGGACCACACGGTTTTGCCGTACGCAACAACGTCGCTCGTCCGGCGCGGATCGATCGCTCACAGCCCCAAGACAAAGCTTAAGGCCGCCCTGCGATCTCTCTCGCGCGCAACGCCATCGCGTCCACCGCAGCCCGCACTCCACGTATCGTGACGACGCGTACGCCCCTCTTCGATGAGGCGGGATGGCGCGAAGAGGACATCATTTTCGGAAAAGGAAAAGCGGATTATTTTTTGCGGCAGGTCTGGACGACCCAAATCACGTTGAATCGGTTGGTGAAATTCGTTTCTGCGCGCATGGCATTTTGAGGGTGTTTTGGACGCACTACCGCGCAGTCGCGAGCCAAAACGCTCTCTGATTTGCCCGTCGGGCAAAACGGTCGCGGCAGACGTTACTCCGGCAAGTGGACTGCAGGCGTTTCGTCTGAACTGTTAAGCCCGCAACACTGAATGATTCATGGACTCGCTCCCGCCACCAGCGGCGGATAGGTCACGGTGTCTCCCGGCCCGGGCCGGGCCCCCGGCGTCAGGCTCGCTATTGCGACCTTGCCCGGTCCAAGAATATGAAACACCTGCTCGCCACCAACGAGCAGATAGTCCGCGATGATCCGACGATGGCACCGCCACCACACCGTCTCCGCGCACATCATGGCGCAGCGCTGCACGCGGCCGAGATCGCGGAGCCGGGCGAGGCCGGAGCGAAAAGTGCCGCTCAGCGCATAGTCGGCGTAGTTGTGAAAACTCTGATTCTGCCAGAAGGCATTGACCTCAGGCGCAACATCCTTTGCGCGTGCGCGGAGGCCTCCGAGTTCGGCGACATGCTCATATGCGATCTGAAATGCCGACAATGACTCGGGAAGTTTTTCGCCATTGTATTGCGGATTTGTCCGCGAGCGCGGAACAGTGCGCACATCGACGACGATGCCGATCTCCGAGGCAGTGAGCAAGTCGATAAATTCGCCGATCGGGCGCGTGGAATGGCCAATGGTGAAAAACGGAAACTTCGCGCCGGCCGCCGTGCTTTCGAATTCACGCCGGGCCATCAGCCGAGCCGCCTCAACACGCCGGCCTTGTGCAAGGCGACGTGATCGGTCTTGTCGCTCTTGATTTCATACTGCGGATCATCCGGCGTAGCACGGTGGATGTGGCCTTTATAATTGACGGCCCGTTTGTGCACTTTGACGATCCTTCCGCGCACACGTCCGGCTTCCGAATTCCAGCTCACGTGATCGCCAACCTTGAACGTTTTGGCCATGGCCGGGTCCTGGTCCCTTATGGAAAGTCTACGCGCGATGCCAAGCGCGCGTCTGTATGAGGCGGGATGATGCGAAGAGGATACCAATTTCGGAAAAGGAAAAGCGGATTATTTTTCGCGGCGCATCTGGACGACCCAAATCAAGTTGAATCGGCTGGTGAAATTCGTCTCTGCGCGCATGGCATTTTGCGAGGTTTTCGGACGCACGGCCGCGCGGTTGCGGGCCAAAACACTCGCTGATTTGCGCGTCGGGCAATCGTTCGACGGCAGACGCGAGCAAGGTCGATGTCTTCAATAACAAAACCCGGACAACAGTATTTCCGAAACTAGCCCCACTCTAACCGCACATATCCCGGACATCACAAAACCGACGCGAATGGCCCGTGCCGGACATCGCGGCAATCCAAGCTCTTCGAGCGTGTTGTGTGAGAGCGAGCGATACCTTTCGAGGGTAGGACACGCGGCGAGAATTCTGGGTATCATTGGCACTGCGGTAGCCTGGCAATTCAATGGGATGAGGCGTTCACGGTGGTTACTCGCGCTTCTCCTGGCCTTTCAAGGCTTCCAGAAGTTCTTCGGCCAAGAAGGGCTTGATCAGGACAGAGACACCTTGCGCAGAAATCGAGTCCACCGTTTGCGATCTGGTGTCGCCGGTCATCACGGCGGCCGGTACGTTCCGGCCAAGGGCGGCGCGCAGGTGCCCAATGGTCTCGATACCATCCGGTGAGCCACGTAGGTTGTAGTCACACAGCAGCACATCCGGGCGCAGGCCCTGCTCTCTGACCAGTTTCAAAGCTTCCGTCGCCGTTGCAACAATGGTGGCCTTAACCCCTCTCATCTTCAACAGTCTCCCGAGCGCCGAGCGCACGGACGCCTCGTCCTCGATCGCGAGAACGCTGCCCAGGAAGGCATCATTGTGAGGATGCACCGGCGGCGCTGTTTCCGGCACCTTGACACCGGATCGACCGCGCGGAACCTCAACGAAAAACCGTGTACCCTTGCCAGAGGTTGAGCGCACCTCGACCCTGTGATCCAGAACTTCTCCGAGCCGCTTCACGATCGCAAGGCCCAACCCAACGCCGCCCCGTTCCGCGCTGCCGCTCCCCTGATAGTACTCATCGAATATTTGTGGGAGCTGGTCTTCGGTGATACCGACGCCACTGTCCCAGACTTCAATGCGAACATTGTCGCCGGCTCGCCGGCATCCAAGCAGAATTCGTCCTCTGTCAGTGTATCGGACCGCATTCGACAACAGGTTGCGGATCATTTCCGCGAGCATGCGCCTGTCGCTGCGGATGATGAGCTCGGAACGGACGATGCACAGTCGGAGCCCTCTTTCCTGCACAAGGACGACGAAGTCTCCAGCGAGCGGCTCGAAGATCTCGTTCAGCGAAAACTCGCTCACGGATGGACGCAGGTCTCCGGATTCCAGCCTGTTCACGTCGAGCAGGCTCGATAGGATGCTGGTCATAGTGTCCAGCGACTGCCCGATTCCTGCGACAAGTTTGCGTGCCTCGCCGCTTGGGTGGTGCGGCTCAAGCGCTGCCTGCAGGAATTTCAGGGTCTGCAATGGCTGTCGCAAGTCATGGCTTGCGGCGGCCAGAAAGCTCGATTTGGCGCGATCGGCCATTTCTGCTGTTTTCCACGCGAGCAAAAGCTCGTCATCGAAGCGTTTGCGCTCGGTAACATCCGTAGTGAGCCCACTGATGCGCGTAGGCTTTCCGGCAGAATCGAACTGGACGATCGCAATCTGTTCCAGCCAGACTTCACCACCATCCGGCCGACGGCAGCGGAATGCGATCGAATGCGAGGGCCGGTCCGGACGAGCATCGTCGAGGCAGGATGCCACCCGCGGCTGGTCTTCAGGATGTATATGTTTTAGCCATTCAGTCCCGCGGAGAACCTGTTGCGAGTTCAGACCGAGGATCTCAGTTGCATTTTGGCTGAACCGTACTTCGTCGGCAGACACGTCCCAATCGAAGGTTATAACGCTGCCGGCCCGCAGCGCCTCCTGTAATCGGGCCTCCCTCTCCAGAAGGGCGCTTTCGTGAAGCCTCCGCTCGCTAAACAAGGCCGCAAGAACCAGGGCGCCTAGTGAGATCGCCAGGATGGTAGCTTGGGCCCCCAGCACACGCTCTTCGATCGACAGCTGCAAATCCCCGAAAACGCCGATTGCGAAGATTGTCGTCCAGACAATCGTGATCGCAATGATGAACGTGGCAACCGCGGTGAACGCTGAACGAAGTCGAGATGCGATCCAGAGCAGAAGGGGGCAGAGCGCGCCAATCGCCAGCTCTGCGGTCCAGGGCTCATTGGGCAAGAAAACCAGCAACGCACATACAAGGGACACCACAGCAAGCGCCAAGACACCTTCCGCGATCTCGCGCCGCGGCGGGAGGTTGCGCGTCAACGACGCCAGCCCAATCGCGAGCGGCGCCACCACAATGGTCCCGAGCCCGTCAGATGAGAACCAGTGCAGCCAGATCACCAGCGGGGACGCGGCCGACCCCTGAAACAGTACAAAGCCTGCCGTACCCGCAATGCCGGAGAGGCTCGTTCCAACAACGGTCGCGGCAAATAGTGCCAGCACCCTTCGCAGTTCGTTCAACTCGAATGGAGAGCCACAAAAGCGGTGGATCAGGCCTGCGACGATGACGGCCTCACCCGCGTTCGCGACGGCAGAGAACACCGAGTTCCAGATATTGCGATCGCCCAGCGAATTGGCCGCGATCGTTGCAGCTACCACCCCGACGACGACAGGCCACCGCGCCGCAGAACCAAGGGCGATCAAAATCCCTGAAGCCACTCCCGCAGCGGGCCAGAATACGGCAACACCATCGACCGGCGCCAGCAATGCAAGGCTCAGCCGCGCAGCAAAAAAATACGCCAGTGCCACTCCGACGGTCGAAATAACGTTTACCCCGCTTGCGAGCGGGTGGCGACCCAAAACGACCGTCTGTTTTGCGGCAGTGCCCAACGTCGCCTCCGCTCGTCTGGGCCAAAATCCCCGACGCACAAAGCCTTGCACCATCGCCGCGAACATCGCTGATGCGGCAGCTCTAGCGACTATAGGCCCGCATTTCCGCTCAAGCCACCATGTTGCGATGCATTAGTCTCCGTGTGGCACATCGCGACTTCTCGCTGCGATGCAACGATTCGTTGGCTATCGGGCGCAAAGCAGACTCGCGCAGCCAACCTGATCGGCGCACTCATGGGCTCAGGGCATTGTAGGGAGGGCAAAGCGACTTGTCCGCCGTAGCTCAACGAGCGAAGGCGGAAGCGTGCCCACCATCAAGATAACGGCCGTCGAGAGATGGTGGGCACGGCGCAAACGCGCCTTTGCCAACCCTACAGCGGCGCTCCCTACTCCGCCGCGATCTGCCGCGGCGCGGGCGGCGGGTTGACGAGGTCGGCGGCGAGTTGCGCGTAGCGCGCCTTGGCGTCCTGCACTGCCTTCTCCTTCACCGGCCCGTAGCCTCTGATGCGGTCGGGCAGCGACAGGATTTCGATCGCGGTATCCTGCGTCAGCGGCGACAACAGGCCGAGTACGGTGGCGACATCCTTTTCGTAACCCGTGATCAGATCGCGCTCGAGCTTGCGGTCGGCGGTCTGGCCGAAGATATCGAACGCCGTGCCGCGCAGGCCACGCATCTTCGCCAGTATTCTGAATGCCGACATCATCCACGGACCGAAGGCGCGCTTGCCCGGACGCCCCAGGGCGTCGACGCCGCGCGACAGGAACGGCGGCGCGAGGTTGAAGCTGAACTTGAAGTCGCCCTCGAACTGGTCGCGAAGCTGTTTTTCGAAACGGCCGTCGGTGTAGAGCCGCGCCACTTCGTATTCGTCCTTGTAGGCGAGCAGTTTTGCGTAGTTGATCGCCACCGCGCGCGGCAATGCCTCGCCATAGCCGCCGCTCGTTGCGGCGTCGCGCACCTGCGTCACCAGCTTGCGGTAACGCTCGGCAAGCCCCGCGTTCTGGTAATCCGTCAGCAACGCGCTGCGATGGGCGATGATCTCGTCCAGCGACATCGCATCCAGCGTCTTCGGCGCCACCGTCTCGTCCTGGTCCTTCATCATCGCGATCAGGCGCGCCGGATCAGCCGCGGCCAGACGCCCGAGTTGGAACGCCTGGATGTTCAACTTGATCGCGACGCCATTGACCTCGATCGCCTGCTCGATCGCCGCGGCCGACAGCGGCAGCAGGCCTTTTTGATAGGCAAAACCCATCATCATCATGTTGGTGGCGATGGAATCGCCGAGCAGGACTTCGGCGGGTTTGGTGAAATCGAAGAACGACGAGTCCTTGCGCAACGCGGTTTCCAGCACGCTGTTGACCTGGCGTGCCATAAAATTGAAATCGCGGTTGAGGATGAAGTCGGCGATCGGGATGAGGTGGGTATTGATGACGCCGGTGGTGCGGCTGGATTCGCAGAGCGTGATGGTTTCCTTGGCGGCCGCCACCACTTCGTCGGCGGCAAGCACGAGATCGGCGGTACCGGTGACGATGCGCGAACAGGTGACGTCGGCAGTGTGTTCGGACAGCCGGACGTGGCTCAGCACCGCGCCGCCCTTCTGCGCGAGGCCGGACATGTCCAGGATCATGCTGGCCTTGCCCTCGATATGCGCGGCCATGCCGAGCAGCGCGCCGATCGTGAGCACACCGGTGCCGCCGACGCCGCCGACGGCGACGTTATAGGGCCGCTCCAGCGTGGGCCTCGAAGCGGGTTCGGGCAGATCGCCGATATCGCCGACCCCGGCCGGCACGCGGCGGCGCAGCTTGCCGCCATCGACCGTGACGAAGGACGGGCAAAAGCCCTTCAGGCAGGAATAGTCCTTGTTGCAGGTCGACTGGTTGATGGCGCGCTTGCGTCCCATCTCGGTTTCCAGCGGCTCGACCGAAATGCAGTTCGATTGCACCGAGCAGTCGCCGCAGCCTTCGCACACCGCGGGATTGATCAGGACGCGGCGCGCCGGATCCTCCATCGTGCCGCGTTTGCGGCGGCGGCGCTTTTCGGCGGCACAGGTCTGCACGAACACGATCGCGGACGCGCCCTTCACCTTGCGCAGTGTTTTCTGAACCGTGTCGAGTTCGTCGCGATGCGCGGTCTTGACGCCGGGCGCGATCTCGTTCGCGGGATAGGCGTCGGGATTTTCCGAAACCAGATAGATGTCGCGGATGCCTTCCGAGTGAAGCTGGAAGGTGATCTGCTGCGGCGACAATTCGCCGTCGACATGCTGGCCGCCGGTCATCGCGGTGGCGTCGTTATAGAGGATCTTGTAGGTGATGTTGGCGCCGGAGGCGATCGCCTGACGGATCGCAAGGCTGCCGGAGTGAAAGTAAGTGCCGTCGCCGAGATTGGCGAATACGTGCTCTTCCTTTGTGAAGGGTGCGACGCCGACCCACGGCACGCCCTCGCCGCCCATATGGGTAAAGGTCTCGGTCGAGCGGTCCATCCACAGCGCCATGAAGTGGCAGCCGATGCCGGCAAAGGCGCGGCTGCCTTCCGGGACCTTTGTCGACGTGTTGTGCGGGCAGCCCGAGCAGAAATACGGCGTGCGGGTGATCGGGGCGACGGCCTGCATCTGGCTGGCCTGGCGGCCGTTGAACCAGTCGGCCTTGGCGCGCAGCATGGCTGCGATTTCGGGGTTGAGATTAAGTCGAAGCAGGCGCTCGGTCAGCGAGCTTGCCAATGATGCGACGCTGAGCTCTTCCGCGAACGGCAGGAAGCGCTCGTCGTGATCGTCCATCTTGCCGATGATGCGGGGACGGACATCGTCGCGCCAGTTGAACAGTTCCTGCTTGACCTGGTTTTCGACGATCTCGCGGCGCTCTTCGATGATGAAGATTTCCTCGAGCCCGACCGCGAATTGCCTGACCCCTTCCGGCTCCAGCGGCCAGGGCATGCCGATCTTGTACAGCCGAAGCCCGATCTTGGCGGCGATTTCCGGCGTCACGCCGAGTTCGCGCAGCGCCTGACGGATATCCTCATAGCTCTTGCCGGATGCCATGATGCCGAAGCGGGCATTCGGCGAATCCATGGTGACGCGGTTGACCTTGTTGGCGCGGGCAAAGGCGATTGCGGCAAAGCCCTTGTAGTCCTGTAAGCGCCGGTCCTGGGCATAGCGGTCGTCCGGCCAGCGCAGGTTAAGTCCATCCGGCGGCATCTCGAAATCGGTCGGGATGATGAAGGGCGTCATCTCGTCGGTGAGGTCGATCTCGGCGGTGGTCTCCACCGTCTCGGTAATCACCTTCATGCCGACCCAGCAACCTGAGTAACGCGACATCGCAATCCCCAGCAGGCCCATCTCGATCATTTCATGGATGCTGGAGGGATAGAGATAGGGCATCAGCGCGGAGATGAAGGCGTGGTCCGACTGATGCGGGACGGTGGAGGATTTGGCGCCGTGGTCGTCGCCGGCCAGACACAGCACGCCGCCGTTTTTCGCTGATCCCGCCGCGTTGCCGTGGCGGAAGACGTCGCCGCAGCGGTCGACGCCGGGGCCCTTGCCGTACCAGATGCCGACCACGCCATCATGTTTGGCGCCGGGCGACAGATTGAGCTGCTGCGAGCCCCAGATCGCGGTGGCCGCGAGATCCTCGTTCACGCCGGGCTGAAACTTGATGTTGTATTGCTCGAGGTGCTTTCGGGCGGCGAACAGCTGCTGGTCGTAGCCGCCGAGCGGGGAGCCGCGATAGCCGGAAATGAAGCCCGCGGTATTGAGCCCGGCGGCCCGGTCGCGGCGGATTTGCGCCATCGGCAGGCGGACCAGCGCCTGAATGCCGGTCAGGAAGATGTGGCCGGTCCCTTGGGTGTATTTCTGGTCGAGACTGATCAGACCCTGGTTGATTCCCATTCCGCCCTCTTAAAGTGCGTGTAAGCCTTGGTCGCAACGACTGTTTTTAGCTAGTCATCTGAACTTGTTAGAACCAGTCTATGTCGGATTTTTCCTCTCGCGCACTACAATTCTGGGCAAACGAGCCCCGCTTTCTAAGTTCGCAATTTCGTGTTGGGAATAACCGCCGCCTTTTTCGGTTTGTGTCGTCCGGGAGCCCCGGCGCGAAATGGCGTGGCGTGGGCATCACGCTCGCTTTCACGCTATAACGCCTTGGAAGGTCAATCGGTGCAGGGACGACAGCAGATCATGCGGGCGATTCTCGTTTGTTTCCTCTTGTGCACTGCGTTCGTCTCCGGCGAAGGCCGCGCCGAGCCCTCGGCCGAGGTCATTGCCCGCGGCAAGGCGCTGACGGTCGCCGGCGATTGCGCGAGCTGCCATACCGCCGATCCCGCAAAACCGTTCGCCGGCGGAAAACGGATCGATACGCCGTTTGGCGGGATCTATTCGCCCAACCTGACCCCGGACCGCGATACCGGCATCGGGGCCTGGAGTGACGAGGAGTTCTATCGCGCGCTGCGCTACGGCGTCGCCCGCGACGGCTCGCGCTACTACCCCGCCTTTCCCTATCCCAACTTCAGCAAGCTGATCCGCGACGACATTTTGGCGATCCGCGCCTATCTCGCGACGCTGACGCCGGTTCGCAATACGCCGAAGCCGTCAGAACTGCGCTGGCCGCTGAACTACCGGATCGTGATGCGCGGCTGGGATCTGCTGTTCTTCAAGCCCGGAATATTGATGCCGGACCAGTCGAAGAGCGCGGCGTGGAATCGCGGTCGTTATCTCGTCGAGGGCGCGGGCCATTGCGGCGCCTGCCATACGCCGAAGAACATGCTGGGAGCCGACAAACGCGGCCAGCCATTCGCCGGTGGACAGGTCGGCGGCATGTTCGCGCCGCGGCTCGACGGCGCCGAACGCAGCGGCCTGAAATCGTGGAGCGCCGACGATATTGCCGAATATCTGCAGAGCGGCCGCAACGGCCGCAGCCATGCCGGCGAATTGATGTCGGAGGTCGTACTCAATTCAACCTCCAGGATGAGCGATGCGGATGTCAGGGCGATCGCCGTTTACCTCAAGGATTTGCCCGCAGGGCCGCCGGAGCCTGCCGTGTCGCCGCCCCCGCCGGCGCAAATGGCTGACGGCGAGAAGCTCTACCGGGGCGCCTGCGTCGCCTGCCATGAGCTCGATGGGTCCAGCGCGCCGCGGATCTATCCGCCGCTGCCGGGCAACGCCAATCTGCAGTCGGCCGATCCCTTGAGCACGTTGCGCGTCATCCTCGATGGCGCACAAAGCATCACGACGCCGCGTGCGCCGAACACCGGATCGATGCCGGCCTATGCCGCGAAATGGTCGGACCAGGAGATCGCCGATGTCACCACATACATCCGCAATTCCTGGGGCAACGCGGCGCCGGCGGTGACACCGGATCAGGTCGCGAAAGCGCGCAAGGCAAAATGACCGTTAGCGCTGGTCCCCGCGGAAGACGAATTTCGGCATCTCCCATTTGTAGCGGATCGCCAGCAGACGAAACGTCAGGCCGAGCACGAAGGTCAGCACGGTCCAGACCTGGTCATTCAGCTTCAGCCCGAACGCGGTGGCGTAGAACAGCCCGGTGACGACGGAGACGCTGGCGTAGAGTTCGGAGCGGAACAGCAGCGGCACGTCGTTGCAGAGGATGTCGCGCAGCACGCCGCCGGCGCAGCCGGTGATCATCCCCGCCACCACCACGATCACCAGCGGCAAGGAGGCGTCGACCTGCCAGGCCACGTCGCAACCGGCCATGGTGAAGATCACCAGACCGATGGCGTCGAGCACGAGGAACGCCGCGTACAGCCGATGCACCAGACGGGCGATCAGGATGGTCGCCAGCGCCGCCCCCGCCGCCAGCAGCAGGAACGACGGGTGCTGCACCCAGACCAGCGGATAATGCCCGAGCAGGACGTCGCGGATGGTGCCGCCGCCGAGCGCGGTAATGCAGCCGAGCATGCAGACGCCCGCCCAGTCCATGCTGCGCTTGCCGGCGGCCAATGCCGCCGTCATCGCCTGGGCTGCGACCGCCACGAACGACAGGATTTGCAGAACCGAATCGGTCGGCGGCAGGGTCCACATCGAGAAACCTCTTGGAACGGGTTGGAACTTGGAAGTGATTCCGGGTTCCATCCGGCACAGGTTGCAAGATTACCCGGAACCTCCGTCCGCGCCAGCCATTGTCTCCCGCGATTAGTTTTGGGGCGCTAACGGAGGAACCTATCCATGGCCTACCAACCGAACGATCCCTACCGCACCGGTTTGACCGATGACGAAATCCGCCGTCAGGCGCGTCTCAACAGTCTCGACAATGAGATCCAGCCCGATCCGGAACTCTCCGAAGGTCCGGCCGGCAGCGCCAAGGTCGCGTTGTTCGCGCTCGCCATCGCCGTGGTGCTGGGCGCCGTGTTCTATGGGCTGAACAACAGCAGCATCAACCAGGCCGGCACCACGCCGGCTACCCAGACCGCGCAGACCCAGCCTGCCAATCCCCCCGCAGCCCCTCCCGGCATGCGTGACGTGACACCCCGTGCCAACAACCAGTCCGGCATGACCACCGGTGCGGCTCCGGCACGTCCGGCAACGCCGCCGGCCAGCACGGATATGAACAAGACCGCCAATCCGCCGGCGGATAACGCACCGGCCAGCAAGTAACGCCTGGCGCATCAATCCGACACCACGCCGCGGGCATTGATCTGCCCGCGGCGTTTTGCTTTTTTCGTTACTTGAACATCTTGTTCAATTCGCTGCCGGGATAACCGTTGGCAAGCTCGCCAAACGTGCCCTGCTCCGCCATCTCGCGCGCGGCCTTCATGAAGCCGCCCCAGGCCGAGCGCGCCAGCGACCCGCCGACGCTGATGCGGCGCACGCCGAGATCGGCGGCCTCTTTCAGCGACAGACCGGACGCGCCGATCAGGAGATTGACCGGCTTCGGATGCACCGCTTTCACCACGGCTGCGATCTGCTCCCGTGTCTTGATGCCCGGCGCATAAAGGCAATCGGCGCCCGCGTCCGAGTAGGCCTTGAGTCGGTCGATCACCAGGTTCAGATCGGTTACGCCCCACAGAAAACCTTCGCAGCGGCCGGTCAGCAGCACGCCGCTGTGGTCGGCATCGATCGCCCTGCGCGCGGCCTTGATGCGCTCGACCGCCAGCCTGGATTCATAGAGCGGATTTGCGGCATCGCCGGTGGAATCCTCGATCGACAGCCCGGCAACGCCGGTCTTCACGCCGCGCGCGACGTTGGCGCCGACCTTTTCCGGCTCGACGGCAAAGCCGCCTTCGAAATCCGCATTCACGGGCAGATCGACCGCCGCGCAGAGCGCGGCGAGATGCTCGCAGACCTCATCGACGGTGACGCGGTTGTCGGCCTTGGCGATGGTCCAGGCAAAGCCCGCGCTGGTGGAGGCAAGCGCCTTGAAGCCGAGATGCTGCAGCGCGCGGGCGCTGCCGGCGTCGAATGGATTGGGAATGATGAAGCATCCGCTCTCGTGCATCTTCTTGAACGTGGCGCGCTTGTCCGCGGTCGTAACCGGCATGGTTTCTCTCCCTGATATCTGGCTGGCAAAGATAGATGTGCCCGCCTGGCGGCGCTAGTGCGCCTCGTGAACGGCGCGGCTGTCTGTTGGCGCCTGCGCACGATCGGTCATGCCGTAGTCGCGGATCACGCCGGCAATGCGCAGCCGGTAGTCTTGGAAGATTTTTGCGCGGCCCATGCCTTGCGTCTTGCGATGCTGCGGAATGTTGCGCCATGCCTCCACCGCGGCTTCATCGCGGAAGAACGACAGCGACAGGATCTTGCCCTTCTCGGTCAGGCTCTCGAACCGTTCGATCGAGATGAAACCGTCGATCGTCTCGAGAATCGGCCGCAGCTCGGCTGCGAGATCCAGATATTGCTGTTTGTGTTCCGGCTTCGGCCAGACTTCGAAGATCACCGCAATCATTCAACTCTCCCTGACGTGATTCCGACCCTTATAGCGCAACCTGCCGCAAAAAGGTTCGCTCTTCGGCGAGGATGAACTTGTTCTCCTCGGCGAAATTGAAATTGGCCATGCCCTCCTTATCGGCGCGCAGTCGCGCGCGATAGGCCTCGTACGCCGCCAGACTCTCGAACGAGATCAGCGCGAACGCAATGTTGTTGGTGCCCTCATGCGGCATCCAGTAGCCCAGGAGGTCGCCGCCGCATTTCGGAATGATGGTGAGCCAGCGCTTCGAATATTCCTCGAACAGCGCGCGCTTGAACGGATCGAGCTGGTAACGGATGAAAACGGTGATGGTCACGGGAATCTCCTTGTTTGCCGTCATTGCGAGCCACCGGGTCGCGCGAATGCGCGCCCGATGACAGGCTCCGCGAAGCAATCCATTGTTCCGAGGAAAGAAAGAATGGATTGCTTCGTCGCTTCGCTCCTCGCAATGACGGAGCCAAGCTGATGACGGAGCCAAGCTTCGAGTCCGAGAATATCCGCTTGATTGACGTCAATGCTTCGGCTATCATCGAACTATGAAAGCTGGCCCCGATATCGCCATGGTCGCTTCCCTGGTCGGCGACCCCGCGCGTTCCAACATGCTGACCGCGCTGATGACCGGCCGCGCGCTGACCGCGAGCGAGCTCGCGCAGGAAGCCGGCATCACGCCGCAGACCGCAAGCTCGCATCTTGCGAAGCTCGAGGCCGGCGGCCTGATCGAGCCTGAGAAACAGGGCCGCCACCGCTATTACCGCCTCACCGGCCCCGACGTCGCCGGCGTGCTCGAAGGCCTCGCCGGCCTTGCCACCCGCGCCGGCCATATGCGCGTGCGCACCGGGCCAAAGGATCCGGCGCTGCGGCGGGCGCGGATTTGCTACGATCATCTGGCCGGCGATCTCGGCGTGCAGATGCTCGACAGCCTGAAGAAGCAGCGGCTGGTGCGCGAAACCAAGCAGGCGATCGAGCTCACCAGCGAGGGCAAGCGGTTCATGGCAACCGCCTTGCAGATCGACGCCGACACGCTGGCCCACCCGCGCCGTCCGGTGTGCAAGGCCTGCCTCGACTGGAGCGAGCGGCGGCATCATCTGGCCGGCACGCTGGGCGCAGCGATGATGTCGCGATTCACGGAACTCAAATGGGCCGAGCGCGACTCCGCACAGGGCAGCCGCGTCGTCAACTTTTCGCGAACTGGCGAAAAGCGGTTTGCAGCGCTGTTCGGAAACGGCGAATAGAGTTAGCCACTCCTGATCGTCGCCATGCCCGGCCAAAAGCGCGAAGCGCGTCTTCGCGCCAGATGTGCCGGGCATCCACATCTTTCGGTATGTCGGCAAGCAAAGACGTGGATGGCCGGGACAAGCCCGGCCATGACGGAAAAACTGTCTTCCGGAGCTTTCGATGAAATATCTGTTCGCCACAGCGCTGTTCGGCGCCCTGCTCGCCTATTCCTTCACCCCCGCCTGCGCCGCCGAGCGCGAGCCCTACGGCATCGGGCTCGAAGGCTTCGCCTATCCCTACCCCGTCAGCATGCTGCCGCTGGTAAATGACGGCGACCAGGTGCGGATGGCGTATATGGATGTAGCACCGGCGCAGCCGAACGGGCGCACCGTGGTGCTGCTGCACGGCCGCAATTTCCCGTCGAGCTATTGGGCGCCCGTGATCAAGACGCTGACCGACGCCGGCTACCGCGTGGTGGTGCCGGACCAGATCGGTTTCGGCAAATCCTCCAAGCCGATGGGCGACCTGCATTTCGACACGCTGGCGCGCAACACCGTCACGCTGCTCGATCATCTGCAGATCGCCAAAGCCGACATCGTCGCGCATTCGCTCGGCGGCATGCTCGGCGTCCGCATCGCCCGCGCCTATCCCGACCGGGTCAACCATCTCGTGCTGACCGCGCCGATCGGGCTGGAGGATTACCGGCTCTACGTGCCGCCGACGCCAACCGAAAAAATCCTGGAGAACGAGGACAAGCTCACGGCCGACGGCTATCGCAAGCAGCTCGAGACCAACTATGCGCTCAAGCTGCCGCCCGACCAGGTGACGCCGTTCATCGATGCGCGCTTCAACATCAAGGGCAGCGCCGAATATCCGCGCTGGCTGCGCGCCTTCGTCGCCTCCGCGCAACTGATCTACCGCGAGCCGGTGGCGCACGAAATCCCGCTCATCACGCAGCCGACGCTGTTCATCATGGGCGCCGACGATCACAACGCGCCGGGCCGGCCCAATGCACCGGAAGCGCTGCGCGCGAAGATGGGCCAGAACGCCGAACTCGCCAAAGCGTTCGCGGCGAAAATGCCCAACGGCCGCGCCGAGGTGATCCCGGATACCGGCCATCTGGTGTTTCTCGAAGCGCCCGCGAAATACAACGAACTGCTGCTCGGCTTTCTCGCCGCCCGCTAGCGCAGCCGAACAGGCATTTGGATCCAACGCGTTCATGCCGTATTCAGTTCAGTGCCGTTAGCCTGACCATGTTTCGAGGATGGCACAGCTCATCGAATCCGCTCTGAGCGCCGCATCCGACGCAAGGCAAGAACCCCGCTCACGCGGGGTTTTTTGTTTGACTGAAAGAGACAGGGGCCGCGACGCGGCCCCTGCCCTGCAGAACTCACCAGCCGTTCCGGAAGCAGTGGCGGCCGAACGGGCCGGAATGCTAGCCGGGCGGGCAATTATACATCGGACGGCATCCACCATAGGGACGCCCTTTACCAGTAGCGGCGGTGCCAGTGATGGCGATGCCAGCGGTGGTGCCAGCCCCAATGCCTGTGGTGGTGCCAACCCCAGTGGCGGCGGTGCCAGCCCCAATGATGGCCATGCCCGTGATGACCCCAGCGCACTTGCTGCGGCTGGAGACGATCGACTTCGCTTTCATTGGTGACGGCAGGATGGGGATCTTGATGGGCGGAAAACCGTCCGTCCGTGCCCAGCGGCTGCGGCGCCAGCGGCGCGGCCTGGGCGGCGGCGGCCGCCGCCGCAGCGCCCGCAACGACGCCTAAAGCAATCTTCAAAAAGTCCCGGCGTTCCATGACATCTTCCTCTTCCTGGGATGGCGGGTGATGCGAACGGATTTTCGCCGCTCCGATATGAACGCTCGCTGAATTGTTTATTCAGGAAACGCGAATCTCGCTTCGCATCCTTGCTGCCGCCCGCCACAGCAGGCTGTCACGATGCTATGGTGATATCATCCGCGCATCCCGACATCGAGGTGACCATGCTTTTTCGCCGACGTTCCGCCACTCTCGCCGCGTTCTGGGCGCTCGCCTTGACGGCCACCGCCGCGGCGCAAAGCATCCCGCTGCCGCGCGAGGCGCAAATCGGCCCCCGTCCGTTCTATCTCGTCGACAAGATGAAGGACGGGCCGCTGAAAACGCAGCTCAGCCAGTGCACCGGGCCGTTCCACAAGACCGATTTTTCCTTCGGCCATCGCGGCGCGGCAATGCAGTTTCCCGAGCACAGCCGGGAGTCGTACATGGCCGCGGCGCGCATGGGCGCCGGCGTGATCGAATGCGACGTCACCTTCACCAAAGACAAGCAACTGGTGTGCCGACATTCGCAATGCGACCTGCATACCACCACCAACATCCTGTCGGTGCCGGCGCTATCAGCGAAATGCGCGCAAGGTTTCAGCCCGGCCGATCCCGCCACCGGAAAGAAGGCGTCCGCAAAATGCTGCACCAGCGACATTACGCTGGCCGAATTCAAGACGCTGACGGCCAAGATGGACGGCTTCAATCCGGGCGCGACGACAATTGCCGACTACCTGAACGGCACGCCGCGCTGGCGCACCGACCTCTACAGCAACTCCGGGACCGTGATGACGCATGACGAGAGCATCGCGCTGATCAGGAGCCTCGGCGCCAAATTCACGCCGGAACTGAAGGCGCCGGAAGTGCCGATGCCGTTCGACGGCGACTACACCCAGGAAAAATACGCCAGCCAGATGCTGCAGGCCTACAAGCAGGCGGGCATTCCGGCGAGCGACGTGTTCGCCCAGAGCTTTAACCTCGGTGACATCCTGTTCTGGGGCAAGACCGAGCCCGCGTTCGCAGCCCAGGCGGTGTATCTGGAAGATCGCTACGAGAAGCGCGGCCTCGATCCCAACAAGTCCGAGACCTGGAAGCCGTCGATGGCGGAGCTGAAAGCGCAAGGCGTCAAAATCCTGGCGCCGCCGATCTGGGTGATGCTGGCGCTGAACGACAAAAAGGAAATCGTGCCGTCCGAATACGCCAAGGCCGCGAAAGCCGCCGGCCTCGACCTGATCGGCTGGTCGCTGGAGCGCGACGGCCCCTTGAACAAGGGCGGCGGCTTCTATCACTCGTCGGTCAAGGCCGCGATCGACCGCGACGGCGACATCCTGACGGTGCTCGACGTGCTTGCAAAGCAGGTCGGCGTCCGCGCCATGTTTTCCGACTGGCCGGCGACCACGACGTTCTATGCGAGTTGCATGGGAATGAAGTGACGGACGAATGGGTTTAGGTGAACGCCGAAAAATTCCTTCGTCGTCCCCGCGTTCGCCGGGACGACAAACGCAAATGTCCTCACCCCGCTCCAAACTCCTCCGCGAGCACCAGCAACTCCCGCGTCCGCGTCACATCCGGCCAGTCGCGATTGAAGTCGGCCACCAGCCGCGTCATGTCCGCGCTGTTGACGGCGCGATCGAGCGAGGCCTGGTCGGCGAACTGGTACGTCGCCTGATGCAGCGAGGGGTCGGTCAGGCTCCAAGCGCGCCATGCCTTTTCCGCGCCGAACGATTTGACGGCGTCCGGCAAATGCTCGCGGGAATACCAGGCGTCAAAGGCCGGACGTTTGGCGGGATCGGCGACGGTGGCGCGGACGACGAAGTAAGCTAAGGGCATTGGTGTTCTCCAGTTACGCATTCTCGCTCGTCATTCCGGGGCATCGCGGAGCGATGAACCCGGAATCTCGCGCGTACAATCTCCAGATTCCGGGTTCGCGCTGGCGCGCGCCCCGGAATGACAGCGCAAACGCATTGCGCAACGCCAACCCTAGACCCAGCCGCCCCGCGCCATGATTGCGGCAAAGAGCAGGATGAAGACGATGCTCAGAAGCTCGCCGTGAATGACGGCGGTGACCAGATGCAGCTTTTTCGCACTGATCGCGGGCACCTGCCCTTCCCCAATCGCCTTGCGCCATGACAGAAATTCGACGGTCGGGATGATCGACAACAACCCGATCACGATGAAGATCGAGAATTTTGTGATGAAGGCGTGGCTGTGCCAATAATAGTCCGCGCCCTTCTCGAAGAAGAACACCCGCAGCAAGCCGATCACGAGCAACGCGCCGGCGGCGATGCCGAGCGCCATGTCGGTGACCTGCAGCCGGCGCGCGGAGGAAAGCGTCAGCTCCCCGCGGATCAACGCGAATTCGATCGCGACCGCCGACACCAGCGTGAACGCACAGACATGGTGGAGGAAGGCGAACAGCGTGGACATGGCCAGAATTCCCTCGAGGCTCCGTTTTCGCGGATTGTAGGCGCGGGGGATGCAGATTCAAGGCGTGCGATTTGCCTATCGGCCGTCATTGCGAGCCACCGGGTCGCGCGAATGCGCGCCCGATGACAGGCTCCGCGAAGCAATCCATCTCGCGGCGTAAAGAAAGGGTGGATTGCTTCCGCCTTCGCTCGTTGAGCTACGGCGGACAAGTCGTCGCTTCACTCCTCGCAATGACGCTCTCACGACACACGCTTTCGCCCCCGCGGCGCAATGCGCCCGAGTCGTGGGGGATGCGATGGCGAGAGTTCTTGACCCGATTTAGGAATATTTTCCGAGGCCTTGACCCGCAAATCGTCGATTCGCGGGTAACGTCCCCGGCAAAGTTGGCACGGCAGGCGAAAATGCCGCACCCTGCTGAGGCTGGGTTTGTGAAGCCTACCGGGATTGGGCGCGTCGAAAGCTGGCTCCAGATCAACAGGTTGCGGTATACTCCGGCGTTACGGCCAGGCGCGACGCCCATGACCGATGAACAGCTCGTAGACATGCACAGGTTCCTTGCCGAGTACCATCGCACGCTCGCGAGGAAAGCGGTGCTCGACGTCGTGCAACAATACCACACTGATCTTGCGCAGCGGCTCGCGGATGAGGCCGCGCTGATACCAAGACGAACAGCAATTGCGCAGCGCCTTCTCGAAGGCGAGCAACGCCAAAGGGACCATGAGGAGTGAACGGCATCGGCCGCCAAGGATGGCGGGTCACGCTGGCGCTACGCCGCCCTGCGGACCTCGCCTGACAGTTTCGTGAATGGCGGAGGAAGGCTATCATGGCGCGCCATCACCACGCGATGGGGGCGGATGATCCGAGGGAGGCCGTCATGAACCAGCAGCAGCCAGTCAAGGACGCCAGTCACCTTTACGAAGTCGAGCGTCGTGCCCAACACGCCGCGCGCCCCGGCTTTCGCATTACGGAGTTGCAGCTCTCTGCAACCCAGAAGGTGCCGTGGCACACCCACACCAATGTCTCCGATACTTTTTACGTTCTGGAAGGCCACATGAGGCTGTTCCTGCAGGATCCGAAAGAGGAAGTGAATTTGAAGCCCGGCGAAGTCTATGTCGTCAGGCCCACGCGGCCGCATCTGGTGACCAACGGCGGCACGACATCGCTCACCTTCCTGGTTCTGCAGGGCGTGGGCGAATACGACTATGTTCCATTAGTGTCGCGTTAGCGCGAGCGCCCGCGGGGCCGCCGTCGCGGCAACGGGACCGTCACACTTTCTACAAACAACCGCGCGAAAATCCAGAAGACTAAGGGGGAATGTTGGGTCGTACTGCTGCAGGGGTCATCCAAACCAAAGGAGACAATGATGGCAACTCAAGTAAAGCCGGTTCCTGACGGATATCACACCCTCACGCCTTATCTCGTCGTCGACGGCGCGGAAAGGATCGTCCAATTCATGAAGAATGCATTCGGCGCACAATTCGTGGTCGAGCCGATGATGCGGCCCGACGGCAAGATCATGCACGCGGAGCTCAAGATCGGCGATTCCGTCGTGATGATTTCCGATGCTTCCGAGCGCGCAAAGGCCACTTCGGCCATGCTGCACGTCTACGTGCCCGATGTGGATGCGGTTTACCAGATGGCGCTGAAGGCCGGCGGCACGTCGGTGATGGAGCCTGCGGACATGTTCTATGGCGACCGCAGCGGCGGCGTGACGGACCCGGCCGGCAATCGCTGGCACATCGGCACCCACGTCGAGGACGTTTCGCCCGCTGAACTCAAGAAACGCGCGACGGAATTCATGAAGCAGCAAAACAAGGCGGCCTAGCGCCCCTCGCGGTAGAATAATGCGGGGCGGGTCAGCTTGTCTGTCGAAGCTCGGAAAGCAAAGGCGGAAGCGTAGCCCGCCCTGTCTACTGATACCAAGACAAGCGGCGATGGCGCGGCGCCTTCACAACGCCAAAGGGACGATGAGGAGTGAACGGCGGGTGCCGCAGCGTCAGAAATTGTAGGATGGGTAGAGCGCAGCGAAACCCATGGGTTATGGTTTTGCGAAGGTGATGGGTTTCGCTGCGCTCTACCCATCCTACATATTCGCCCAACAAAAAGATGGCGGGTTACGCTTCGCTAACCCGCCCTACGCGCTCTACCCATCCTACGTACTAAGGTCTAGGACACCGGCACAGCGCACGGAGGGATAGGTCCAGCCAACATCGCCGACTCGCGCGATGGACCGTCAACGCTGGCCGATGCAGTGGAAGCGTTTGAACGGTCGGGCAAGACCTTGACACGAACAGACACTCGTTCCCGTCCTCGATGGTTGATTGCTTCGTATCGGAGACTATCCGGCCCGCTGTAACCGGGTCGAGCCAGATAGAAAACGTTGATGCCGCGGACCCGGCGCCCGATACAAGCTCGATCCCTGCCCGAGTCGCCCGCCACCTCGAAATCCTCAATACGGTAACAAACAACGCCATATTTGGGCGGCTTCATGAGCAAGAGCTGGGGAAGCTCGATCGGTGTCGGCATATGCGTAGCCGTTGATGACGGTCTCTTCAGACGTCCGGGCGGTAACGGTCATCTCGCTGTCTTGCGCGAAGCACGATATGTCCATCGCAAGTACTGCGGTCACCACACCCAATATCAGGTCGCACGATCCATTGGCGCTCTGCCGTGATCTGGATCGTCGACGCCACGTTGCCACGGTCGTCTCCATCCGTCACAACGGCAAATTGTCGTGTTTTTTCATCGGTATCTCAACATGCTTGTCCTTCAGCATCGCCAGCGCCCGGGCGATTCGTCGCCTGGTCGAATGCGGCATGATGACGTCGTCGATGTAGCCGCGTTCGGCGGCAATGAACGGTGACAGAAAACGGTCTTCGTATTCCTTGGTGCGGGCGGTGATCGCTTCTGCGTCGCCGATATCGCTACGAAAGATGATTTCGACCGCGCCCTTGGCGCCCATCACGGCGATCTGCGCGGTCGGCCAGGCGTAGTTCATGTCGGCGCCGATTTCCTTCGACGCCATCACGTCGAACGCGCCGCCATAGGCTTTTCGGGTGATGACGGTGACCAGCGGCACCGTGCATTGCGAATAGGCGAACAAGAGCTTGGCGCCGTGCTTGATCAGGCCGCCATATTCCTGCGCGGTGCCGGGCAGGAAGCCCGGCACGTCGACGAAGGTCACGATCGGAATGTTGAAGGCGTCGCAGAAGCGGACGAAGCGCGCGGCTTTCCGTGACGCGTCACTATCGAGCACGCCCGCCAGCACCATCGGCTGGTTGGCGACGAAGCCCACGGTGCGTCCGGCGATACGGCCGAAACCGGTGACGATGTTTTTCGCAAACGTCTCGGAGATCTCGAAGAAGTCGCCCTCGTCGACGACTTTCAGGATCAATTCCTTCATGTCGTAGGGCTTGTTCGGATTGTCGGGGATCAGCGTGTCCAGCGACATGTCGACCCGGCCGATATCGTCAAAGCTCGGCCATTCCGGCACGCCGTCGGTGTTGTTCGATGGCAGAAAATCGATCAGCCGGCGCATCTGCAACAGCGTCTCGACGTCGTTCTCGAACGCGCCGTCCGCAATCGAGGAGCGCGTGGCGTGCACCGAGGCGCCGCCGAGTTCTTCCGCGGTCACGACTTCGTTGGTGACGGTCTTCACGACGTCGGGGCCGGTGACGAACATGTAGCTGGTGTTCTTCACCATGAAGATGAAGTCGGTCATCGCCGGCGAATAGACGTCGCCGCCGGCGCAGGGGCCCATGATGACGGAGATCTGCGGGATCACGCCGGAGGCAATGACGTTGCGGCGGAACACATAGGAATAGCCCGCCAAGGCAGCTACGCCTTCCTGGATGCGCGCGCCGCCGGCGTCGTAAAGCCCGATGATCGGCGCCCGCGCCTTCATGGCCATGTCCTGGATCTTGACGATTTTCTGCGCGTGGGTTTCGGATAGGGAGCCGCCGAACACGGTAAAATCCTTGGCGAACACAAACGTCTTGCGGCCGTTGACGGTGCCCCAGCCGGTGACGACGCCATCGCCCGGCACTTTTGACTTGTCCATGCCGAATTCGGTCGAGCGGTGCTCGACGAACATGTCGAATTCCTCGAACGAGCCCTTGTCGAGCAGCAACTCGATGCGCTCACGCGCGGTCAATTTGCCGCGGGCGTGCTGCGCCTCGATGCGCTTTTCGCCGCCGCCGAGCTTGGCGCCGGCGCGCCGTTCTTCGAGGGTGTCCAGGATATCCTTCATTTGCGCCTGCCCGTCCTTGAGTACCGATTTGGCTTTGGATTTCAGGGGTTCTAACACGGCAATTTCGGCACGGGAAACGGCCTTCGGGCATCTGGTAACCCTGCCCTGCGGTCGATATATGCGGGGGCCAGATCATGATCCCGATGGGATTATGATCTCATCTTTTGTTTGAGCATGATCTTTCCGGAAAACCGGCTCCCACCCCGCATCAAGTGCGGGGCAGGCTTTTTCCGGATCATGCTCTGGAGCCGAATCCGATGTCCGATACCGCAATTTCAGAACCCACAGGCTCCGCATCCGGCGGCGTGCGAACGCTGCTCCGGCTGGAGGGATTGGCGCTGTTTCTCGGCATGACGTTGCTGTACGGGGTCTGGGACGGGTCGTGGTGGGTCTACGCCATCCTGTTCCTGGCGCCCGATCTGTCCTTTGCCGGCTATCTCGCCGGCCCCAAGGCCGGCGCGGTGATCTACAACACCGCGCACAGCTACATGGCGCCGATGACGCTGATGACGACGGGCTTTGCGCTGTCCTCGCCGCTGGTGCTGTCGATCGCCATGATCTGGCTGGCCCATATCGGATTCGACCGCGCGCTCGGCTACGGCCTGAAATACTATGCCGGATTCGGCTTCACCCATCTTGGACGAATCGGCAACGCCCGGATTTGACAGGCTCCCGGCAGCTTGTAGTCTTCCCCAAAATCGACAAGGCGCGATAAGAAAATTTGGGGGGAAGCCGATGCTGACAGACTGGCGCGTCGCGGTTATGGCCGCGATTTTTTGTACCGGTGTTTTGCTGACCTGCATCGAAACCAACGCGCAATCGATGTCGAAGGAAATCGCCTCCCGGGTCGAGATCTACGCGATTCCGTCGCTGACCATTTCGGACCAGCAATTCCTGACCCGCGACGCCAACGGCAAACCGGTCACCGTCGCCGGCGAATTCCGCATCGCGCAAGGCAGCGGCAGGCTTCCGGTCGTTGTCATGATGCACGGTTCGAGCGGCGTCGGGCCTTCCATCGAACCGTGGGCGCACCAGTTCAATGCGATGGGGATTTCGACTTTCGTGATCGACGGTTTTTCCGGCCGCGGATTGACCGCGGTCGGCCCAAATCAGGCCCTGCTCGGCCGGCTCAATTTGATCATCGATATCTATCGCTCGCTGGAAATTCTCGCCAAACATCCGCGCGTCGACCCCAATCGCATCGTGCTGATGGGATTTTCGCGCGGCGGACAGGCCGCGCTCTACGCCAGCCTCGATCGCTTCAACAAACTCTGGAACAGGTCCGGCGTGCAGTTTGCCGGCTATATTCCGTTCTATCCGGATTGCTCCACGACCTACGCCACCGACACCGAGGTCGCGGCGCGCCCGATCCGGATCTTTCACGGCACGCCCGACGATTATAATCCGGTCGCAAGCTGCAAGCGATATGTCGCGCGGTTGCAGGAGGCCAAGCGCGACGTGGTGCTGACCGAATATCCGGACTCGCAGCACGGCTTTGACTCCGGCCTGCTCGGGCTGAGCACCGTTGCCGTGTCAACCAACGCGCAGACCGCGCGCAACTGCCACCTCAAAGAGGGCGAAGGCGGCCAGCTGATGAATGCCGATACGCAGGCGCCGTTTACCTACAAGGATCCCTGCATCGAACTCAATCCGCATGTCGGCGGCAATCCGGCGACCGCGATGGAAGCGCGCAAGGCCGTGAGCGACTTTCTGCAGGCGCTGTTCAAGCTGGAGTAGGCCTCGCTCTCTCCACGTCAAGCCCGGGCATGACGAATGAGAGGCAGGAACGCAAAAGTCGTCAATCGTCATTGCGAGCCAACGGGTCGCGCGAATGCGCGCCCGATGACAGGCTCCGCGAAGCAATCCATGCCTCAGCGCAGGAAGTATGGATTGCTTCGTCGCTTCGCTCCTCGCAATGACAACGTCCCCTACTTCTCCCCCACCTTGAACGGCGGCTGCTTGCCCGGAGGCACGGTTTCTTCCGCCATCGCCAGCAGCATCGCGACCATGACGTAATTGCCGGAGACCGCGGTCAGGTCGACGATCTGCTGGTCGTTGAATACTTTCTTGGCCCGCGCATAGGTTTCGTCGGAGACCTTCTTCGACGTCGTCAATTCCGTGACGAAGTCGTAGACGACGGCCTCGTCCTCGGCCATTTTCGACGGCCGCTTGCCCTCTTTCAATTCGGCGATGATGTCGGCCGACAGTCCGGCCTTTGCCGCCAGCGGCGCATGCGCGAACCATTCGACCTGCGAGGTCCACTGCCGCCCGATGATCAGGATCGCAAACTCGTTGAGTTTGGTCGGCACCGAGGTCTGCCAGCGCAGATAATAGAACAGATCGTACAGCCGCTGGCCCAGCACCGGGCTGCGGATCATCGGGTTATAGGGTCCGCCGAGGCCGACGCTGGACACCTTCATGATCTGCTCGCCGAGCGGCTTTTGAGCTTCGCTGAGCTGGTCCATGGTGAGCTGCGGAAAGCGCGGCTCCTTGCCGGTCGCGGGCGCTGCAAACATCGTGGCGGCGAACCAGCCGCCGGCCGCGGCAATGGCGAGCGACGACATCCAGAGTGACGCTTGGTGCATGATTTCCTCCGTGCATTTTTTTGTTGCACGAAGATGGTAGTCCGGCCGCGCTTCACGCGCCAGAGCCTCGGTTCTGATTAAATCAGAACCGAGGCTCTGGTCTTTTGTTTTGACGCGTTTTCTTCACGCGAACCGGTATCCACTTCGCTCGAAAACGCTATGGCGCGACGCAGGTCAGCCCGTCAGATCGCAGCGATATCGGCGAGGCATTGCTGCGTCACCGTCATCCGTGCCGCGATATGGCTCGGCTCCTTGCAGTCCATGTTCATCGCGAACACGGTCTGCTCGGAGCCCTTCTCGGCCCAGCCGACCAGCCAGCCCAGTGACGGCTTGCCCTGCTCCGCGCCGAGCAAGCCGCTCTTGGCACGGATGGTGGCGTCGCCGACTTTCGTCACCGGCAGGATGTCGCGCACCAGATCCTGGCTGCGTTTTGACACCGGCAACACGCCGCGGCGCAGCCGGTCGACGAAATCGACCTGCTGGATCGGATCGATGTGCAGATTGCCGGTCAGCCAGAACTGATCAATGCCGCCGCCGATGTCGCGGTTGCCGTAGTCGAACAGGTCGACATATTTCTGCATGCGCTCCTGGCCGATGCGGCGCGCGATCTCCTGATAGACCGGCACCGCGGAGACCGCGATCGCCGAGCGCATGGTGTGATCCTTGTTCCAGGCCTCGATGCTGCGCGTCACCCCGTCCCATTTGAAGACGTCCTTGTCGGGATCCGCGACCACGCCGGTCTCCAGCGCGATCAGCGAATTCGGGATCTTGAAGGTCGAGGCCGGCAACTTCGCCTGGCCGGATCGGACCTTGTCGCTGGCGATGATCAGATAATCGTCGACCTTGTAGCCGACGAAGGTGCCTTCGGTGCCGAGGTCGAAAAACCGTTTTGCCAGATCCTCGCGAAACTCGCTGCGCTGATAGGAGACATTGGCAAAGCTGCGCGAAGGCAAGATGGTCGCGGCGGCAAGAAGACCGAGCGCATGGCGGCGATTGATCACGGGGGTACCCGAACTGGTTGAGGAGCGCGGCAACGATGTGGATGCCATCGTGGTAAAACAATGACATTTACTTCCCCCTCTCCCCGCTTGCGGGGAGAGGGTAGGGGTGAGGGGGACTCTCCGCGAGCACGGTGCGTGGAGAGTCCCCCTCACCCGGATTGCTACGCAATCCGACCTCTCCCCGCAAGCGGGGCGAGGTGACCCGAACGCCGGCAGCGATTCAACCCAAAGCTTCCATGAGCTAGCGAACCCGGCCCGACAGCCGCAGCACAAAAATCAGCACTTCCGCCACCGCCTTATAGAGCTCGGCCGGGATTTCATCGCCGATCTCGACATTGGACAGCGCGCCCGCCAAAACCTCGTTCTCCTCGATCGGGATGTCGTGGGCTTTGGCGAGTTCGATGATCTTGGCGCCGATGACGCCCTTGCCCTTGGCGGTGACGCGCGGCGCGCCGGTCTTGTCGTAATGCAGCGCGACCGCGAGCTGGTTTCTGGTATCCACGCTCATAGCGCGCGATCCAGGAAATGCCCGGCGCGGGCCGGTGCGGCCTGCGGCGGGACGCCGGCGCGGATCGTGATTTCGCCGGGCCGAAGCTCGGCGCGGCTCAGCGCCTGGCTCAACTGTCCGGCGCCGGCGCGCAATTGCTCCGCGGTGGCGGGCCGTTCCGCCCACATCCGCACCGAGGTCTTGTCGCCGACCAGCGATACCAGCGCATGGACCGGACCGGCCGGCTCGACGTCGAGCGAAAACCGCGCCCGCCACACCCGCTTGCCGGCTTCAACGGTCTCGCCGCCGCCGTCGCGGGAAATTTCGAACTGTGCCATCGCCGTGCCCTGCGGCGTCACGAACGGAATCTCGAAATTCCAGCGCGGGGTGCTGGTGTCGATTTTGGTGTTTGAAAGGTCGATGCGGTCCGGCAGCGACGCCACCTGCAACAGGGTTTGCCGCGCGATCGCCGCATCGGTATCGCCGAGCAGATGATGCGCGGCTGTAGCCAGCGGCGCGCCGGGTGCGATCGACGGCGAAGCAATCGGCTGGGCGGTCGGCAGCGCGCCGCGAAACGGCGGCGGCGGCGTGTTGGTATGAACGGTCACGTCAGCGCCGAGAATATCGCGCGGCGTCGCCAACGATCGGGCGGGGTTGCCGAGTTCCTGCAAGGCTTCCTGCAGCAGATTCAAGGTCGCGCCCGCCGAGGGGCCGGCATCCAGCGCGGCGGCCAGCGCGCTGCGGCCAAGGCTGCCCGATTGAAAGATATCCTCGGCGATCGGCAGCCGCGCCTGCGGCAGAAGTATTTCCTCAATATCCGGGCTTGGTGATGGTGATGAAGCAACGTCAGGCGCAAGGCTGGGTGTTGCCGCCGCATGCAACGGCGCCGCCGCGTCCACCGCCGGCGCCACCGCTGCCGGCGTTGGTGCGCTGGCCGTCGTGCCGAGCACCGCCTGCAGCGTTTGCCGCAGCACGATCAACGCGGCTTTGAGATCGGGAACGCCAGTGGCGGTGGACGGGACCGAGCCCGATGCGAGCGAGGCTTCAAGAAAGAGTCCGGACTTCTGAAACGCCGCCTTGATATCGCTGCCGGCGAGATTTTGATCGAGGCTGGTCTGCTGCGCCAGCACCTGCGCAATCGCCTGCTGCAATTTCGGCGGCAGGCCGCCCGACGACGTCACCACGCCGAGATTTGCAAACAGCGGCGCCAGGCTTTCCTGCGCGGTCGCCGCACCCTGCGCCGCCGCCGAGACCACCGCGCGCTCCAGCGGCGTCAGCACGTTCCTTTGTGGCGCCGTGATCGTCGGCGGATTGCCGGCGGCATCGACCAGCGCCTCAGGCGAAAGTGATATCGCGTCGCCCGCAAGGCCAGCCGCATCGGCGCCCTGCCCGACCACCGCGAGCCGGACGCCATCCTGGGTGTGCGATACCGCGAGCTGCAGGGTCTGGCCCTCCTGCAGCGGGACTTCCGTGAGCACGTCGATCGACAGGCTCGCGATCGCGATCCGCACCAGATCGGCGGAGAGCACCTTCAAGACCTGCGCGTTGACCACGCTGCCGGCCTGCAGCGCGAGATCGGGCGCGGTCGCGCTGACCTCCTGGACGGCAATAACCGGAAGCACTGGATTGATGGATATCGCCATGGCGGAGGTCTCGGCCCGAAGGCGGAACGCTACCCCAGCGTCGTAAACCTCTCGTTAACCGACAGCGCGCGATCGGCAAAACTGGCAACCGGTTTTGCGTCCGATCGCACTCAAATCATGAAACAGGCGCATGTTCTTGCGCCCGGGGTTCAGGGCTTCAGGGCAGTCAGGATGCGGACCGCGGCCTGAAAATCGACCAGACGGGCGGCCCGGCGGGCCGCCACCTCCTCGTCCATGCCCCATTTCTCGATGTTCCAGTCCTCATCGACATGGGCGGCGGCCCAGACCTGTTCGGCGTCGCGCACGCCATGCGCCAGCGCCAGCGCCAGCAGCGCCGAGCCGGTCAGGGTGGTCACCACATGCAGCGCCGAGATCGACCAGGGGTCGTCAGGGAAAGCCCCCCGCGCCGCCGCCACCGCCGTCTCCGGCTGGGCGACATGCACGATGCCTTCGGCGAGGATGAAATGCGCGCCCAGCGTATCGGCCGCCCAAAACAGGATCGGGTCCCAATGCGCGGCTTCCTTGGCGACCAGCGCCTCGGGATGGCCGGCGCGATAGAACAGCAGATCGGTGCCGAGATATTTTGCAACATCGTCCGCAACCGCGTCGACCCGATCGGCTACCGCCTCGACGACGCTGTTGGCAAAGCGCGTCAGCGGCATGGTCAAGGGATTGATCATCTCGCCTTGCGCATTCCATTCGGCTGCGATCGCCTCCGCAATCTCGCGCGTGGGCGCCACCACCTGGCGGCCGGACGGCGTGCGGATCGGCTTGCCATCGAGCGTGACCGCAAAGCCGCCATCAGCCTCGGCCACGCCGGCCGAGGTATAAACGCGCTTGCGCTGCGGCCCACGCGTCGTGCGGCGCACAGCCTCCTGCGGATCGAGCGGGGATTTTCCCGCCACTTCATCGAATAATTCGCGCATGGGGCCTTATAGCGTTTTTGAGCGAGGTGGACAGCGGTTGGCGTAAAGAAGATAGGCTTGAAATAGATAGGTTTGGGCGGGATGCAAATAAAGCTGATCGGAATGGCGCGGATTTTCGCTGCAATCACGGTTCTGCTGGCTGGCCTCGCGCCGGCGCAGGCCGGGTTCCGCTCGCCGGAATCCCTGATCCGGAATGTCTATGCCTATTACGGCAATGGCGCATCCGAGCTTTCAAAGGGATTGCCGCGCGACGCGGAAACGGCGCGGCAGTTCTTCGACCAGGGCTTGCGCGCCGCGTGGAGCGCGCCGCGGGACGCGCCTTACGATTTCCTGGTGCAGAGCCCGACCTGGCAACTCGGCCCGATCTCGATTTCAATCCTGCGCCGGCAATTCGACAAGACTTATGTTGCCGTCGCCTTCGACAATCACGGCCGCGCCGTCACGCTGAACTTCATCGTCGTCAACGGCCCCGACGGCTGGGTGATTGCAGACGTCGAGAGCCCGCATGATTCGTTGCGGATGTTTCTCGCGCAGTTCAGGCAGTAGAGCGATCGGCCAATTCCGCTTCACGGCTTCTGATAGATGATATGGCCCGCGCGGATGGTGTAGGCGACCTTGGCGAGATTGCCGACATCGGCGATGGGATCGCCATCGAGCACCACGAGATCGGCGTCAAATCCCTGCTCGACCTTGCCCTTGTTCGCGGCCTTGAAGTAGCGCGCCGGGTTCGTCGTCAGCGACGCAAGCACCTGACTTTCCGAGAGCGCGCGGTGCATCAGTTCATATTCGAGCGAGGTGTCATACATTTCGGTGAAGCCGACGTCGGTTCCGAACAGAACGGCGCCGCCATTGTCGGAAAATGCCTTGAGCTGGTCGACGCCGGACCCGACCAGCCGGGCAGCCACCGACGGACCGCCGAGCGTTCTGGAAAACAGCGACAGCGTCGGAATCAACGCGGTGCCCTGCGATTTGAACCGGGCAAGTTGCTCGGGGCTGTAGCGTTCACCGGGCACGATGTGGGCGAGCACATCGACGTCTGCTGCAATCACCGTCTCCAGTCCGGTTCGGTTTTGCGGATGGGCGAACACCGGCTTGCCTTGTGCATGCGCCATATCGACCGCCGCCCTGGCGATCGCGACATCCATGTTCACCACGGGCTTGTCGCCCATATAGACGCCGGTGAACAGCTTCACACCGTCCATCCCCATTGCCATGAAGCCGCGCGCCATCTGCGTGGCTTCCTCGGGTGTCGCGGCTTCGGGGAGCCGGATTTCGGCAGGCAGATAGACGGGATGGCCGCCCTTGGGGAAGATGTTGCCGGCAAAACGGATGTTGGGACCCGCGACTTCACCCGCGTTGATGCGGCGGCGCAGCGGCAGGGAATCGTCCGGGTCGGAGCCAAGGTCCCACACGGTGGTGAACCCCCATTTGGTCAGCATCTCCCGCATGTGCTCTTCCAGCGGCGCCACCGGCGCGCTGGCCGCGTTTCGCCATGCGGCCTGTGTGAAATGGACGTGGCTGTTCCAGAAGCCGGCGACGACGGTCTTTCCCGTGCAATCGATGGTCTGCGCGTCTTTCGGGATTTCCACCTCACTGCGGCTGCCGATCGCGGTGATGACGCCGTTGGACGTCACCACGACGGCATCCGCGAGCGGGGCAGCATCCGGCGAGTTATAGACGCTGCCGCCCGCGAGAACGAGGTTCTGCGCGTTTGCCGCGACACCAAAAGAAGCCGCCGCACCGAGGAGGAAAAGGAACCGCGCGGCATGGCGCAGATTCCCGATCAAGCCTGAAATCCCTGAATGTTGCATGATGCTCGCTCGAAGCATTGAGGAAAGGAGCAGTTCGGACCGAACGATAGCCGATTGGAGCGGCCTCGCCTTGACAGTTCTTGCTCCGTCTCGAACGATATCGGATCACGGCGCGTTGACGCCGTGATGCACCGTCATTCCTCCGGCGCGTTCTCGATCGGATCGAACCGTTCGGCCTCGAGTCCGAGCAGGTTCCAGGACTGCAGCATATGCGGCGGCAGTGGCGCGCTGGCATCGATCACGCCGCCGCGCGGATGCGGGATCACGATCCGGCGCGCCAAGAGATGCAGGCGGTTCGAAATGCCGCCCGGCAGTTGCCAGTTTTCCTTGTTGAAATATTTGGGATCGCCGACGATGGCGTGATCGATATGCGCCATATGCGCGCGCAATTGATGGGTCCGTCCGGTGACCGGCTTCAGCGACACCCAGGCGAGCTTGGTCGCCGATGTCTCGACGACCGCGTAATAGGTCACGGCGTGGCTCGCGCCCTCGTCGCCATGCTTGGCGATCCGCATGATGGTGTCGTCCTCGCTCTCTTCCTTGGCGAGATAGGTCGAGATGCGGCCTTGCTTCGGCTTCGGCACCCCCGCGACCAGCGCCCAGTAGATTTTTCGCGCGGAGCGATGACGGAACGAGCCGGTCAACGCGGTCGCGGCAAACCGCGTTTTCGCGATCAAGAGGCAGCCCGCGGTTTCCTTGTCGAGCCGGTGCACCAGCCGCGGCTTCTGGCCCTTGGCGTCGCGCATTACTTCCAGCATGTCGTCGATATTGCGCGTGATGCCGGAGCCGCCTTGCACCGCCAGCCCCTGCGGCTTGTTCAGCACCATGACATCGGCGTCCTCGAACAGGATCATGTCTTTGAGCGCCTGCAGCGTTTTTTGCGCGGCTTCGGACAGGCTGCCGGGCGCGGCCTTCGGCGCATCGAGCTTCAGCGGCGGAATCCGAACACTCTGCCCCTCCTCCAGCCGGTCCTTGCTGTCGGCGCGCTTGCCGTTGACGCGCAGCTCGCCTTTGCGAACAATACGCTGGATGTGGGAAAACGACAGGCCGGGGAAACGCGCCTCGAGAAAGCGGTCGACGCGCATGTTGGTCTCGTCCGCTGTCACCACAACGGTCTGCACCTTGGTCGGCAGCGGCGGCGCCTCGGCGACGACTTTTTCAGGCTCGGGCACGAAGGGTTTCGGCGCACGCGGCGCGGAGGCCGCAAAGCGCGCCGGTGGCTTGCCGCCCGCGCGATGCGCCGGCGCCCGCTCGGCCTGCGAGCCCCGATAGGGCCGCGCGCCCTTGGGGCGATCGCCCGCCGGGCGGAGAGGCTTTTTGACGCGACGGCTCATGATGGCGCTGGCTCCGGAGTTAAGCCGTTGGGTAGCGCAAATGCCGCGAATCGTCACGGTGAAATCAGGGCAAATTCGCCTCGGGATCGGCCATGTTGGGCCAAAAGCCGAGAAAAATGCGGGATTCCGGATCGCACCGGCGAAATTGGCCTGGACCGCGCCGGCGGCGTTCGATGGCGGGTTCGGCATCGGCGCAGCAGAGCCTAAGGCGGTCTCCCGCTCATGGTTCAATTTGAGAGGAGTGCTAGCCCAAGGCCAGACAACAACACTACGACCAAAACGGCTCTCTTGAAGAAATCCGCCGGGATCACATCGCGAAGCCCTTGTCCAAGATACATTCCGATTCCCACGGGGATCAAGGCGCTAGTTGAAATCACCAAGTCGATCCAACTGAACCTGCGGCTCGACGACAGGAATATCGCCAGCAGCGCGGACGAAAGGACAAGGAAGAGCGACGCTTCCTTGGTGAACTCCTTGCCACGCAAGCCCTTCGCCACCAGATACGTAAATACCAGCGGCCCGGGCATTGCGGCCATACCGCCAAGCGCGCCGCCTGCAAAACCTGCGGCTACACCAACAGGAGTTTTAAGACTTTCTCGCAACCGAAATCTTGGTGCAACCAACGCAAGCCCCGCCCCCAGGACGATCACAGACCCAGCGATCATTTTTGTGACCGCGGGATCGCCGTCCATAAGGACAATCACGCCGACAAGAATGCCTGGCATCATTCCAAGCAGAACGGGAATAAGGCGCATGAAACATTCAACCGTTTCTCCGCCCTCAAGGGCCTGAGGTATGTTGCTCAGGATCAGCGGCACAGACAAAAGCATGACAGCTGCACGCACGTCGATCAGCATTGCGAGCAGTGGAAGGGCTACGATCGGCATCCCGACGCCGATGATGCCTTTCATCAGACCTGCGACCACCAGGAATAGGGCCAGGAGGGCCAGAATCGGCCCTGGAGAAGTATGAAGAACATCCCATAGCATGAGGTTTTCTGCCCGCTTGAATTTGGATTCAATCGCAGCGCAATGAACTGCAACGGATGAACTGGACTGGTGGTGAAATCGAATTGATGAAACGCAATGGCGCGCGCCATTGCGCAAGCGGTTGGATTTTCGTGGTTTGCTAGTCGTACAACGAGGATGAGGATATTGCCTCACGTGGGGAGGTTGTGGCCTCGTTCGCGGAAGGACGCAGCCAGATTCCCGCGGCGATGTGAATCAGAAGAAATGCGACTGCCACGGCAACAAGCCAACGCATCTCACTTGAGGAAGGCCTGACAGCCCTCTTATCTTGATCCGACCTGCCAGTAACCGGCGGTTTCCGATCTCCGGAGTTCTGGCTCAATTCGTGACTGATGCGCACTTGGGCGTCCGCGATCAAATGACCATATTGGCGCAGGATTCGACGCGCCTGTCGGTGTCGCGAGGCGTGCAGCGCCGATGCGATAAGTGTGAAAATGTTTCGCCCTTGCTTTTCGACGTGAAAATCGGAAGCGAGAGGCGTCAGTCCAGCCGAAGGGCACGAAGCGTTTCTCATTTTCGGAACACCAATGCAAAATTGATAATTCGATGCTGTTGTCAGCAGAAAATTTGTAATAGACGGCCTCTAGGGGCTGATCGGCTCAGAAGAACCCGGCACTGAGATCCAGCCCATAAGTCATCCACAGCACTGATACCAACAGGCCCGCCGCGCAAAGCAGCGCAAACTGCTTGAGGACCTCTGTTTGACGTGATGATGCAGGAAATACGCGGGCGAAGACGCTTGCGATGGCGGCAGTTGCAGGGGCTCGCATGTAACCTCCAGGATTGGTAGTGCGCGATGGCAATGGACCGAAGCCCGACTGGCACCCGGCACGTCGCTCGCGTGACAGCAACTGAAGCCTGCCACCGTCTTTGCCGGCGTTAGTCGGGCGTCACACGACCGTCAATTTTGCTGGCAAGGCTCGGAAAAAATGCAGGATTGGCTTTTTGGAAGGTTGGCACCGTGCGAATCTGGCAAGCAAAATGTCGTGGAAATGCTCCACCGGAAGATTTTTGATCTTATGGTGCATCTCGGAGACATCGATACTCACGCTCTTGGTCGAGCCCACGTCCGCCGCAGCAATCGGATTGCGATCTTGGACTATGGGTGCTTCAGTAGCAAAGGTTGCCAGAAAAACCGCGACGCTTCGGCTTTCGCTTCGTGCAAGCCGATGCCGATATCGCGGAGAAAATCGGGCTTGTCTTCGAGATCCGCGCGCAACTCTGCCCTGAAACAGGCTCGCTGCCACCACGTGGCAGGCAGGCTGAAGATCGCACCGAGGCGCAGATGATCGTCGCCTGATTCAAGCTGTGTACAGGCGCGCATGGTGGTACTCCGATTTTTGCGACCGGGATGTCCCGGCACATCGTTGCGTGACACCAATTGGAGCCTGTCGAAGTCGTCGCCGGCGTCAGTCAGGCGTTACAGAAGCGTTACTTTTGCTCGGAGCGTCGTGATAAGGCATATTAGGTCGTTCGAATGAGTTTCCAGGAAGGGCTTCATCTTGCAAATCCCGCGCGCGCCAATGGACGGCGCGCCGTCCCCGAAGTTTGGTCTGTCGTTGCTGGGAGGCTTCGAGCTGACCGGGCCGGATGGCGTTGTCGACCTGCCGAGCAAAAAGCTTGCGGGCTTGCTGGCCTATCTCGCCTGCACCGCGCCGCAGCCGCAGCCGCGTGAAAGGTTGTCGGCGCTGTTGTGGGGCTCCCACTTCGACGCCCAGGCCAAGCAGAACCTGCGCCAGGCCCTGTTCCGGCTGCGCAAAGTGCTCGGCGAGGACGCTCTGGAGAGCGACGGCGAGGTTGTATCGCTCAATGCGGCGGCCGTTCTATGCGATGTCAGCCGGTTCGAGGCCCTGGTCCGTGAGGGCACTCGCGATGCGTTGAGTGCAGCAACGGACCTCTACCGGGGCCGACTGATCGACGACGTTACCGTCAGCGAAGAGAGCTGGAACGAATGGGTCACGGGTGAACGCGAGAGGTTGTTTGAGCTCGCTCTCGGCGCCATGGTGGGGCTCGGTGAGCAGGAGTTGGCCGCCGGCCGCGCCGAACACGCGCTGAAAGCCGGCCAGCGTGCCGTCGCGCTCAACAACCTGCGCGAGGACGCCCATCGCTTGATCGTACAGGCGCTGGCCGCCACCGGACGCAAGGCCGAAGCGCTCAAGCACTACCAGGGCCTCGCTGTGCTGCTCAAGCGCGAGCTGAACACGGAGCCCGATGCGGCAACCAGGTCACTCGCCGCCAAGCTTCGCACCACGCAGCCGCCGAGTGGATCGCCCGCTGTCAAGCTCGCGCTGCCACAACCCGACCGAGGGTCGGTTGCGGTGCTACCCATTGCCAATATGAGGGGCGAGGCAAACACCCAGACCCCCGCAGCGCGGAGCGATGCAACAGCGTCTGCGGCGGTCGGTTCTGAGCGACGACAGCTCACGATCATGGCCTGTAACATCGTCGATTCGATGGCTCTTTCGACCCGTCTTGACCCCGAACATATGCGTGATCTGATCACCTCTTTCCACAAGATGATCGAAGATGTGGCGTCGCGATTCGATGGATTTGTCGCCCAGTATCTGGGCGACGGCGTGCTCGTCTATTTTGGCTACCCGACGGCTGATGAGCATGACACAGAACAGGCTGTGCGCGCCGGCCTTGCCATTCTCGATGCGGTCCGAACGCTGGAAGCACCTTCCAGCACGCCTCTTCAGGCGAGCGTCGGCATCGCCACGGGGCTGGTTGTCGTTGGCGAGCAGTTGGGGGCGAGCGATACCGGGCAGCGCGTTGCAATCGGCGGAACGCCAAACCTGGCGGCGCGGCTTCAGGCCGTGGCACTGCCAGGCGAGGTCGTTATTGCGAGCGGCACGCAGCGGCTGGTAGGGCGGATGTTCGACTGCCGCGCACTCAGTGCCATCGAGGTGAAGGGACTCTCGCAGCCGGTCGAAGCGTGGCAGGTGCTTGGCGAGACGGCTGGCGTCAGCCGCTTCGAGGCGCGTCGCGCGAGCGCGCATTCAGCACTCGTTGGTCGGCGCGAGGAGATCGAGCTGCTGCTCCGCCGTTGGGATCAGGCCAAGCTCGGCGAGGGGCGGGTCGTGCTGCTCTCCGGCGAGCCCGGCATCGGCAAGTCGCGCATCGCTGAAAGCCTGCTGGCCAAGCTCAGGGACGAGCAGCGAGCTTGTCTTCGCTATTCTTGCTCTCCGCACCATACGCGCAGTCCGCTCTACCCGTTCATTGCGCAGCTCGAGCAGGCCGCGGGATTCGAACCGGAGAGCAGCGCCGGAGCGAAGCTCGACAGACTGGAAGCCCTGCTCGGGCCGACGGCGAAAAATCTACCATGCGACGTGGCGCTCATCGCCGAGCTATTGGCGGTACCCACGAACGGGCGATACCCGGCGCTGGCGGTCAGCCCCCAGCAGAAGCGAGAGATGACGCTCACGGCAATTCTCGACCAGCTCGAGGGTGTGGCGGCGCAGAGCCCGGTCCTGATCGTGTTCGAGGTCGTCCATTGGATTGATCCGACGTCACAGGATTTGCTCGATCGAATGGTTGCTCGCGCCGCGAGCCTGCTGGTGCTGCTGGTCGTGACGGTCCGGCCGGAGCTCCAGCCAACGTGGGTCGGCCAGCCGCATGTGACGATGCTGCCCTTGAGCCGCCTCGGCCGTCGCGACAGCGCCGCCATCATTGCCGGCATCACCAGGGACAAGGCGCTGCCAGACGCAGTCGTCGATCAGGTCCTTGCGCACACAGATGGCGTGCCGCTGTTCATCGAGGAGCTGACCAGTACGCTGCTCGAGAGCGGGCTGTTGCGTGAGACGACGGACAGCTACGTGCTCGACGGACCGCTGCCGCCGCTCGCCATTCCGACGTCGCTGCAGGCCTCGCTGGTGGCGCGCCTCGACCGGCTTGCCTCGGTGAAGGATGTGGCGCAGATCGGCGCCGCGATCGGACGGGAGTTCTCCCATGAGCTGATTGGCGCGGTGTCGCCCTCCGCCCCGGCCGACCTCGACGCAGCGCTTGAGCGGCTGACGGCCTCCGGCCTCATCTCCCGGCGGGGAGCGCCGCCGGAGGCGACCTACGCGTTCAAGCACGCGCTGGTTCAGGATGCCGCCTACGCAACGATGCTCAAGAGCCGGCGGCGGCAGTTGCATGCGGGCATCGCCAACGTGCTGGTCGGGCGGTTCCCGGCGACGGTCGAACGCCTGCCCGAACTCGTCGCGCACCATTTCACCGAGGCCAAGCTTGCGAGCGAGGCGATCGGCTATTGGCGCAAGGCGGGTCAGCTTGCAAGCGCGCGGTCGGCCGGCCGCGAGGCTGTCACCTTCTTCGAGCAGGCGCTGCATCTGCTCGAGACGCAGCCGGAGAGTCAGTCCACGCTGGAGCAAGGCTTCGATCTCCGTCTCGAGCTGCGTCCGGTGCTGCTCGAACTCGGTAGAGGCCCGCGGCTGTTGGAGTGCCTGCGCGAGGCCGAGGCGCTGGCCGAGCGGCTGAATGACGACCGCCGGCGCGGCCGGGTCTATGCATTCACGACGGTCGCCCACTCGTTACGCGGCGAGTTGAGCGAGGCACTCGCGGCCGGTACCCGCGCGTTGGAGGCGGCCGGGCGTCTCAATGACTTGCGACTTCGCATCGTCACCACGAGCCTTCTGGTGCAGGTACATTACGCCCGGGGTGAGTATGAGCGGGTGATTGAACTGGCCACCGGCAACCTCGCCGCGTTGCCTGCTGATTGGGTGCACGAAACTTTCGGACTTGGCGGACCTCCATCGGTCTGGGATCGGGGTTGTCTGATCATGAGCCTCGCCGAGATGGGCCGATTCGCCGAAGCGGCCAAGTACGAAGCCGAGGCGATCAGCATCGCCGAACCGACCCAGCATGCATTTACCATCAGCATGGCGCTGTTCGCCGCGAGCGCGCTCCATCTCCTCAAGGGCGACTGGGCCCAGGCGCGCTCACGGATCGAGCGCTGGGTCGCGCTGGCCCGCACCGGAAACTTCCTTTTCCACCTTCCCTGGGGGATTGCCTCCTCGGCCTGGCCTCTGGCGGAACTCGGCGAGACCAGCGAGGCGCTGAACCGGCTCACGGAAAGCGAGCCGCTGCTCGAGCGTCTGGCGGCGGGCCGTATCATCGCGAATATCGCCTGGTTCTATTGCGCGCTGGGGCGCGCTTGTCTGCGGCTCGGCCGGCGCGACGAGGCGAGACGTCTCGGCGACCGCGCGCTCGAATTCTGTTCGTCTCAACCAGGCTTCGCGGCCCATGCGTTGCACCTGCTCGGCGATATCGCTGCCCACCCCGATCAGTTCGATGCCGAGCGCGGCGAGACTCATTTTCGCCAGGCGCTGGCCGTCGCCGAGGGGCTCGGGATGCGCCCCCTCATCGCCTACTGCCACCTCGGTCTCGGCAAGATCTACCTGCGCACGAGCAAACGGGATCAGGCCCGCGACCACCTCGCCACCGCGACGACGATGTACCGCGACATCGACATGCCGTTCTGGCTGGAGCAGGCAGAGGCGGAGCTTCATCGGCTGTAGTCGTCGCAACGCGGCTTTTGAAGCAGCTCACCCTTGTCACGAACCAATATGACAAAACTCGCGGCCGGCACTCCGGCCTTCATCAGGCTCGCATCAGTCCGCCACTGGCTGCGTGTCCACGAGTCCCCGCCCTGGTGTCGCAAGCGCCGCTGCGATGGAGGACCGTTGGGCCGCTATTTCGGCCCCCGCTCCCGCCGCAGCTTCGCCCAGTAATCCAGCCGCCGGCGGATCTCGCGCTCAAAGCCGCGGTCGGGCGGGTCGTAGAAGGTCTGATGGCCCAGCGCGTCCGGGAAATACTCCTGGCCGGAAAACGCGTCCGGCGCGTCGTGGTCGTATTCGTAGCCGCCGCCATAGCCTTCCGACTTCATCAGCTTGGTCGGCGAATTGAGGATATGCTTTGGCGGCAGCAGCGAACCGCCCTCCTTCGCCGCGCGCATCGCGGCACCGAATGCCATGTAGGCGGCGTTCGATTTCGGCGCGGTGGCGAGATAGATCACGGCCTGCGCGATCGCGAGTTCGCCTTCCGGGTGGCCCAGAAAATCATAGGCGTCCTTGGCGGCGTTGCAGATCACCAGCGCCTGCGGATCGGCGAGGCCGATATCCTCGACCGCCATCCGCACCACGCGCCGCGCCAGGAACAGCGGATCCTCGCCGGCATCCATCATGCGCGCCAGATAATACAGCGCCGCATCCGGATCGGAGCCGCGCACGGATTTATGCAGCGCCGAGATCAGGTTGTAATGGCCATCGGCCGATTTGTCGTAGATCGGCGCGCGGCGCTGCAGGATGTCCTGCAACTGTTCGGCGTTGAAGACCTCGTCCTTGCGCGCGGCGCGCCAGACTTCTTCGGCAAGCGTTAGCGCAGCACGGCCGTCGCCATCGGCCATCCGCACCAGCACGGCGCGCGCCTCGGCATCGAGCGGCAGTTTCCGTGCCTCGACCTTCTCGGCATGGGCGTAAAGTTTTTCGACCGCGGCGGGATCGAGCGAATGAAACACCAGCACGCGCGCCCGCGACAACAACGCCGCGTTGAGCTCGAACGACGGATTTTCGGTGGTGGCGCCGACCAGCACCACGGTGCCGTCTTCCATCACAGGCAAAAAAGAATCCTGCTGCGCGCGGTTGAATCTGTGCACCTCGTCGACGAACAGCAGCGTGCCCCTGCCCATCTCGCGGCGCGCGCGCGCAGCGTCGAACACCTTTTTCAGGTCGGCCACGCCGGAAAACACCGCCGAAATCTGCTCGAAATGTAGTTCCGTCGCGTCCGCCAACAACCGCGCCACCGTGGTTTTGCCGGTGCCGGGCGGTCCCCAGAACACCAATGAGCCCAGCGTGCGCGTTTCCAGCATCCGCGTCAGCGCGCCGTCGGGACCGAGGATGTGATCCTGGCCGACGACATCGGCCAGCGCCTGCGGGCGCAACCGGTCGGGCAGCGGACGCGGGGCGTCCTGCTCCATCCCTGCCGCGGCAAAGAGGTTGGTAGCCTCGCGCGGTTGCTTCGGGCTCATCCGCCCAGCGTCACGTTGATCTGCTGCCCGCCGCGCACCAGGACGATGCGCCAGACTCTCGCTGACGTCTTCGAAGCCTTGTCGAGGTCGCTGGTTTTGGCGATCTTCTCATTGTTCACCGCCAGGATAATGTCGCCCTTCTGGAAGCCGACATTGGCGGCCGTTCCATCGTCGGCGAGATCGGTCACCACGACGCCTTCGGTCGACCCATCCAGATGCAGTTCGTCGGCCACCGCAGGCGAGATGTTGGCGACCTTGGCCCCCTGGAACGGCGAACGCGCGGTCAGCACGATTTCATCGCGGTTGGTGTCGGGCGCGGTCTCCAGCGCCACCGTCAGCTTGACGGTCTTGCTGCCGCGCTGCACGTCGATCTGTGCCGAGCCGCCGAGCGGCCGGGTGGCGAAGCGATAGTCGAATGCGTTGGGATCGTCGATCGCCTGGCCGTCGATCGCGACAATCAGATCCGACAATTTCAGCCCGGCCCGCGACGCCGGGCTGTTCGGCGCGACATTGGCGACCAGCGCGCCATTCGGCAGCTTCAGCCCCAGGGTCTCGGCGATTTCAGGCGTCACCGCCTGCAGCCGCGCGCCAAGCCACGGGCGCTTCACCGCCTTGCCGCCGCTCTTGGCGGACGCCACGACCACGCGCACCATGTTGGCGGGGATCGCAAAGCCGATGCCCTGCGAGCCGCCGGAGCGCGAATAGATCGCGGTGTTGATGCCGGCGAGCTTGCCGGTCATGTCGACCAGCGCGCCGCCGGAATTGCCGGGATTGATCGCAGCATCGGTCTGGATGAAGAACTGATAGTCGGTGATGCCGACCTGGGTGCGCGCCAGCGCCGAGATGATGCCGTGCGTCACGGTCTGGCCGACACCGAAGGGATTGCCGATTGCGAGCACGACGTCGCCGACCAGCAATTCATCCGAGTTGGCGAAGTCGAGGGTCGGAAACTTCTCCTTGGTGTCCTTCAGGCGCAGCACCGCCAAATCAGTGCGGCTGTCCTTGAGCACGATCTCGGCCTCGTATTCCCGCTTGTCGGCGAGCGAGACCTTGACCTGGTCCGCGCCTTCAATGACGTGGTTGTTGGTGACGACCAGACCGGACGCGTCGACCATCACGCCCGAACCCAGCGAACGCTGCATCTGTTCCGGCTGCTGGCCGGGTACGCCGAAGAAGCGGCGGAAGATCGGATCGTCCAGCAGCGGGTTGCGGTTCTGCACGGTCTTGGCGGCATAGACGTTGACCACCGCGGGCTGCACGCGCTGCACGATCGGCGCGTAGGACATTCGCAGTTCCGCGGGCGAGGACGGCACACGGCGATCCTGCGCCAGCGCCGGGGTTGCGACCACGGCGGAAACCAGCAGCACAGCCAAAGAGCGTATCAACATCTTGCGAAAATCCTGAAATTCGTGGCCTTTGATATAGGTGCCAGCCAACAGCGAGAGAAGAGAAACCGGGACGCGAAACCGTTACCTTTGTTTGAGCATGATCTTTTCGGAAAACCGGTGCCCACTTTTCCGGATCATGCTCTACGCCGCGCGATCGGGCGCTTTGATGGTTGCCGGCACCGGCGCACAGGATAGCCTTTCCTGATGGCCTTCGCCCCAGGCCTTCAACGTATCGATCACCGGCCGCAGGCTCTCGCCGATCTCGGACAGGGTATATTCGACCCGCGGCGGTACCTCGGCATAGACCTTGCGGATCACGAGATCGTCGTCCTCCAGCGCGCGGAGCTGCTTTGTCAGCATGCGCTGGGTAATACCGGGCATCCGCCGCCGCAACTCCCCAAAGCGCTGGGTGCCGGCCTGCAGGTGGAACAGGATGACGCCCATCCACTTGCCATCGATCAGGTCGAGCGTTGCTTCCACCGCGCAGCCGGGCCGATGGGCAAAATTCCGCCGTTTCATGCGATTTTCCGGGTGTTTTCCAATAGTATCCAAATAGGGACTATATCCCTGAATTTACAGTACTTGCCATTTTGACGCCAGCGCGACAATTAGCCGGAGAGCGCTTTTCAGGCGCCAGCAGATGGAGACAGGGCATGAAGGCCGTCGGATACAAAAAATCGCTGCCGATCGATGCAGCGGATGCACTGATCGATTTCGAGACCGCCAAACCGGAGCCGAAGGGCCGCGACATCCGCGTCGCCGTGAAAGCGATCTCGGCCAACCCGGTCGACTACAAGGTCCGCAAGCGCGCAGCACCGCCGGAGGGCGAGACCAAGATTTTGGGCTATGACGCCGCCGGGATCGTCGATGCCGTCGGCCCCGACGTCAGCCTCTTCAAGCCGGGCGACGAAGTGTTTTATGCCGGATCGATCCAGCGCCAGGGCACCAATTCGGAGTTTCATCTGGTCGACGAGCGCATCGTCGGCAAGAAGCCGAAATCGCTGTCGTTTGCGCAGGCGGCAGCATTGCCGCTGACCTCGATCACCGCCTGGGAATTGCTGTTCGACCGCCTCGGCGCCGTGCCGGGCAAGAGCGTGGACCCGCGCACGCTTTTGATCACCGGCGGCGCCGGCGGCGTCGGCTCGATCCTGATCCAGCTCGCGCGCCGCCTCACAGGGCTAACCGTGGTCGCCACCGCGACACGTCCGGAATCGCAAAAATGGTGCCTCGATCTCGGCGCCCATGCCGTGATCGATCACGCGAAGCCAATGAAGGAGCAAATCGAAAAACTGAAACTGCCGCCGGTCGGCCTGGTCGCCAGCCTCACCTACACCGACCAGCACTATAAGGGAATCGCCGACTTCATCGCGCCGCAGGGCAAGTTCGGTCTTATCGACGATCCCCCGGAATTCAATGTCAGCGCCTTCAAGGGCAAGGCGGTCTCGATCCACTGGGAATCCATGTTCACGCGCTCCTCGTTCCAGACCGCAGACATGATCGGCCAGCACATGCTGCTGAACGACGTCGCCGACCTCATCGACAAGGGCGTGCTGCGCACCACGCTGGATCAGACGTTTGGCACGATCAACGCGGCGAACCTCAAGCGCGCGCATGCGCTGCTGGAGTCGGGAAAATCGCGCGGCAAAATCGTGCTGGAGGGGTGGTGAGCTTCTGCAACCGACGACATAGGTAACAGTTCAGCCCGACGACATAGGTAACACAATTCTCGTTTCGTTCAGGTCTGCTGTTTTTGTGGCTGTGGACCCTGTGGGCGATGCTCTTGCATCGTCCACAAGTCCACAGGCCTGTTTGGGTTTTCGCAGGCGGTCGTCGCGGTGGGCGATCGTGCCGAGCACGATCGGGCCGTAGCAGACCGTCCATCCAGCGGCATCGTGTTCGCAGAGGCCGACCGGCTCGCCGATCAAGGCCCCGCTGATGTAGATCGTTTGGCCCTGCCATTTGATCTCGCCGTTATGACGCACCCGCCGCACTTCGCAGTCACCGTATTCCGGCTCGCGCAAGACGCCGTCGAAGCGGCGCGGCGAGGAGGTATAGTGATCGGCCGGCGTGTCATCGTCGAGCGACTCGTGCGGACGCTGTTCGTTGTAGATGCGCTGGAAGTTCCGCAAGCGCTTGAGCTGCTCGCGCAGGCTGTGCGCCGGTGGACTGGCGGTGTCCTGCAACAGCGTCAGATGCATCCGCTCGTGGCGGCCATTCTGCTGCGGTTTGCCGGGCGCAATCCGCTCCGGCAGCACGCCCGCCTTGATCACCTTGACCGACAGTTGCGAAAGCCCGCCGGCACCGCGCGACGCAAAGGGCGGACCGTTGTCGGAACGCAGCCGATGCGGCAGGCCGAACTCGCGGAAGGCGGCCTCCACGACCGGCCAGACGTGCGCGGTATCGGTACGCGTCATCGCCTGGCAGCGCAGCAGATACCGGCTATGGGCATCGGTCAGCGTCAGCGGTTCGCAGCATTTGCCGTCCCCCGTCATGAACCAGCCCTTGAAGTCGATGCACCACACCTCGTTGGCTGCCGTGCATTCCGCAAACGGTGCGCTCGAGGGCGGGCTGCGGCGGCGCAGCTTCCGCTTTACCGTCAATCCCTGGCGGTCGAACAAGGCTCCGATCGTGCTCGCCGCAGGCCATTCGAGCGCCGGCGCCCGACGTTCCAGAAAAGCCAGAACCTTCCGGGGTCCCCAACTCGGATGCGCCCGCCGCACCGCAAGGCAGCGTTCGGCGATCTCCTCGCCAATCGCCTGGGGATGATGCAGCGGCGCACGTGGGCGGTCCCACAGACCCTCAACACCGGCTTCCTGATAACGCTCAAGCCACTTGTATCCGACCCTTCGGCTCACGCCGAACCGCCGGCATACCGCCGCAAACGACTCCTCGTGCTCCTCCGCCGCAATCACAAAGCGCATCCGCTCGTCCACCGCACAGGTCTCCATCCAAACCATCGGCAAGGCCCTCCCTGCCGATCACTTGACCTGTTACCCATGTCGCCGGTCTATTGTGTTACCTATGTAGCCGGTTTGGACCAGCTTTTACCTCTCCCCGCTTGCGGGGAGAGGTCGGATCGCACTTGCGATCCGGGTGAGGGGGTACAGGTCTATCAATTAGCATCAGCATTCGCGGTGAGTCCCCCTCACCCCAACCCTCTCCCCGCAAGCGGGGAGAGGGAGAAGTTCGCCGCCGCCACGCCCTCGACAAAAATCAAACGCCGCTCCAGCGCAGTTCGCCGGTGCTTCAGCGCCTCGGCGTATTCCGGCGAGGCGTACCATTCGTGCAGGCGTTCCATCGAGGGAAATTCGACGACGATGATGTTCTTCGGCGGCGGGCCACCTTCGGCCGCGTTCGCGGCGCCGCCGCGGACCAGATAGCGGCCGCCATATTGCGCGATCGATTTGGCGGCGATGGTGCGATAGGCCTCAAAGCCCGCGGCGTCCTTTACGTCGACTTCGGAAATCACATAGGCCGACATCGCTTAACCTCACCCGATGGTCTGGACGATACCGCCTTCGGCGCGGAGCGCGGCGCCGTTGGTGGCTGAGGCTTGCTTCGAGGAGATGTAGACCACCATGTTGGCGATCTCTTCCACGCCGGCAAAGCGCTGCAGCAGCGAGGTCAGCCGGAACTGCTTTACGAACTGCGACGCCGCCTCTTCCACCGATTGGCCGTTTTGCTTTGCCAGATCCTTGACGAAGGTTTCAACGCCTTCCGACATCGTCGGTCCGGGCAATACCGAATTGACCGTGACCGCGGTGCCGCGGGTCATTTCCGCGAGCCCGCGCGAGACCGCGAGTTGCGCGGTCTTGGTCATGCCGTAGTGGATCATTTCCTGCGGGATGTTCAGCGCGGATTCGGAGGAGATGAAAACGATGCGGCCCCAATTGCGCTTGAGCATTTGAGGCAGATAGGCGCGCGCCAGCCGCACGCCGGACATTACATTGACATCGAAGAAGCGGCTCCAGTCCTCGTCGGGGATGTCGAGAAAACCCTTCGGCTCGAAAATCCCGGCATTGTTGATGAGGATGTCAACCTGCGGCAGCGCTGCCACCAAGGCCGCGCATCCGGCTGCGGTCGAAACATCGGCGGCGATGCCGCGGACCTTGGCTCCGGCTACCGCCTTTGCAAGTCCCGCCGCCGCGGCATCGACCTTCGCTTGGGTCCGTCCGTTGACCACCACGCTGGCGCCGGTCGCCGCAAGGCCTTTTGCAATCGCGTGACCGATGCCGGAGGTCGAGCCCGTCACCAGCGCGGTTTTTCCCGAAAGGTCGATATTCATGTGCCGTCTCCATCTGTGATGACGGAGATATCGGAAGCGCCACACGCGGCCGCAATTGCCCAGCCGGCATAGCTGGCACAATTCCAACGTCGTCCCGAAACAAAAAAGCGGCGCCGGAGGCGCCGCTTTTGAAAACCAATCCGAGAAAGGCTTACGCCGCTTCGGCGGACTTTTCCTGCACCGGACCGGAGTCGAGACCCTTGGCATCGACGTCGCGGTCGACGAATTCGATCACGGCCATCGGGGCGTTGTCGCCGTAGCGGAAGCCGGCCTTGATGATGCGGGTATAGCCGCCCTGGCGGTCCTTGTAGCGGGTCGCCAGTACGTCGAACAGCTTGCGGACCTGATCCTTGTCGCGCATCTCGGAGATCGCCTGGCGGCGCATCGAGAGGCCGCCCTTCTTGCCGAGCGTGACCAGCTTTTCCACGATCGGGCGCAATTCCTTGGCCTTCGGCAGCGTGGTGACGATCTGCTCGTGCTTGATCAGCGCCGCGCACATGTTGGCGAACATCGCACGCCGATGCTCGGCGGTGCGGTTGAGCTTCCGATGAACCTTGCCGTGACGCATTTTGTATTCCTCAATACTCGTTTCGTCGCGACGGTTCGTCGGACAATCTGCTCAGGTGGGCCGCCTGCGTTCGCCCAGGGCAGTGGCCGGGATGGCCACCACATCTATCCTTCGATCAATAATGATCTTCGAAACGCTTGGCCAACTCGTCGATATTCTCCGGCGGCCAGCCCGGCACTTCCATGCCGAGATGCAGACCCATCTGGGCCAGCACTTCCTTGATCTCGTTCAGCGACTTGCGGCCGAAGTTCGGGGTACGGAGCATTTCCGCTTCCGACTTCTGCACGAGGTCGCCGATATAGACGATGTTGTCGTTCTTCAGGCAGTTTGCCGAACGCACCGACAGTTCGAGTTCGTCGACCTTCTTGAGGAACGCCGGGTTGAACGCGAGATCGGGGATGATCTCCTGCGCCACTTCCTTGCGCGGCTCTTCGAAGTTCACGAACACGTTGAGCTGATCCTGCAGGATGCGGGCGGCGTAGGCCACCGCGTCTTCCGGCGTGATCGCGCCGTTGGTCTCGATCGTCATGGTCAGCTTGTCGTAGTCGAGGATCTGGCCCTCGCGGGTGTTCTCGACCTTGTAGGAGACCTTGCGGACCGGGGAGAACAGGCTGTCGACCGGGATCAGGCCGATCGGCGCGTCCTCGGGACGGTTACGCTCGGCGGCGACATAGCCCTTGCCGGAAGCGACGGTGAATTCCATGCGGATTTCCGCGCCCTCGTCGAGGGTGCAGATCTGTAGGTCGGGATTGAGCACCACGACATCGCCGACGGTCTGGATGTCGCCGGCGGTGACGGCGCCCGGGCCCTGCTTCTTCACGACCATGCGCTTGGGGCCTTCGCCCTGCATCTTGATCGCGATGTCCTTGATGTTGAGCACGATGTCGGTGACGTCCTCGCGAACGCCCGCGATCGAGGAGAACTCGTGCAGCACGCCGTCGATGTGCACCGACTGCACCGCAGCGCCCTGCAGCGAGGACAACAGTATGCGGCGCAGCGCGTTACCGAGCGTCTGGCCGAAGCCGCGCTCGAGCGGCTCGGCGACAACGGTCGCGAACCGGGTCGCGTCGGTGCCAGGCGTGATCTGCAACTTGTTCGGTCGAATAAGTTCTTGCCAATTTTTCTGGATCGTCACTGTGTCACCCATGGGCCAGTCATTTGGGCCGCTCGATGGCCCGCCACTGGCGTTGGAGATCGCGGATCAGTCCGCGCTTTACAAATTCCAAAAACAATCGCAGGCGAAAAATCGCCCGCGATCGAATATCAAACCCGCCGGCGCTTGCGCGGACGGCAGCCATTGTGCGGGATCGTGGTCACGTCGCGGATCGATGTGACGGTGAAGCCCGCCGCCTGCAGCGCGCGAAGCGCCGATTCACGGCCCGAACCGGGGCCGGCAACTTCCACTTCCAGCGTGCGCATGCCGTGTTCCTGCGCCTTCTTGGAAACGTCTTCGGCTGCGACCTGGGCCGCATACGGGGTCGACTTGCGCGAACCCTTGAAGCCCATCGTGCCGGCCGACGACCAGGCAATGGTGTTGCCCTGCGCGTCGGTGATGGTGATGGTCGTGTTGTTGAACGACGAATTCACGTGCGCGATGCCGGAGGCGATGTTCTTGCGTTCGCGGCGGCGTACGCGGGTGGCTTCCTTGCCCATTCCAAAACCTTTCCTGTGATCTCAAACGCCGCCGTAATGCCAGCGGCTACACCTAAAACGCGAGTAGCGAATGGCGAGTAGCGAATAGCGAATAGAACTATTCGCCACTCCCTACTCGCTATTCGCAAAATTACTTCTTCTTGCCGGCGATCGACTTGGCCGGACCCTTGCGCGTGCGCGCATTGGTGTGGGTGCGCTGACCGCGCACCGGCAAGCCGCGGCGATGGCGCAGGCCGCGATAGCAGCCGAGGTCCATCAGACGCTTGATGTTGATGCCGACCTCACGACGAAGATCGCCCTCGACCAGATAGTCGCGGTCGATCACTTCGCGGATCTGCAGCACTTCCTGGTCGCTGAGCTGGCTGACGCGGCGATCCTCGGGGATCTTCACCTTCTCGATGATCTCGGCCGCGTTCTTCTGGCCGATGCCATGGATGTACTGGAGCGCGATCAGGACGCGCTTGTTGGTTGGGATATTCACGCCGGCAATACGGGCCACGGACTTCTCTCCTGTCGCCGGTCCCTCGCGGACCGGGCTTTAAGTTCTTGCTGTTCTCGGGCAGGTGTCCGCAAACGCGAACACGACGCCCGTCCCCTCAGATTCCTTGGGGCCCGGCATCGTCTGAAACTATCCGACTTGGATGCGGGGCTTATTAAAGGATTCAACTCGGTTTCGTCAACCGCTGCTATCGCTTAGCTCGCCTTTTCGTGACCTTTTTAGCCGGTTTCTTTGCCGCCTTTTTGGCCGCCTTCTTCACCGTCTTCTTGGCAGGCTTGGCGACCTTGGAGGGCTTTTTAGCCCCCTTGGAGGCCGGTTTCCCGGCCTTCCGGGCCTTTTTGGCGGTCTTTGCGGCTTTCCTGGCGGTTGCTCCGCCCCCAGTCTTGGCGGCGCCAGCGGCCCGCTTGGCCGGCGCCGCGGCCACCGGCTTGGGTTCCACAGCGCCGATCGCAGCGAGGATTCGGTTAATTTCCCGGGTCACGTGTTCGATGGTCATCATACCATCGACGGTCAACAGCTTCCGCTTTTCGGAATAGTAGTGAATCAGCGGCTCGGTCAGGGCGCGGTATTGGGCGAGGCGCGTGGTCAGCACCTCCGGGGTGTCATCGATTCGCACTTCCTCGCCCCGCGCGCGCGTCTCCGCGGCCCGGGTTTCGACCCGCTCCAGCAGCGCGCTTTCGTTGACGCGAAGCTCGACCACCGCATCGAGTTTGAGATGCTTTTTCTTCAGGAGTTCGTCGAGCGCGGCTGCCTGCGGCACCGTGCGCGGAAAGCCGTCGAGGATGAACCCCCTCTTGGCGTCAGGCAGGTCGAGCCGGTCGGAAATGATCCCGACCACGACCTCGTCGGGCACCAGCCCGCCGCTGGACATGATTTCCTTGGCCTGCAAGCCGACGGGCGTACCCGCGGCAACCGCGGCGCGCAGCATTTCGCCGGTCGAGAGCTGGATGATGCCGTGCTTGTGGACAAGGCGCTGCGCCTGGGTCCCCTTGCCCGAGCCAGGCGGTCCCAACAGGATCAATCTCATGACTACTCGCCCCCCGGCTTGGTGAGCGAATACCGCACACCCGTGTTTTGAGTTTCAGGCCGCCGTTCAGCGGCGGCGGCCCCTGAGCTTGGATTTCCTGATCAGCCCCTCATACTGATGGGCGAGCAGATAGCCCTGCACCTGCGCCACCGTATCCATCGTCACGCTGACGACGATCAACAGCGAGGTACCACCAAAGTAGAACGGCACCGAAGCGTAGGAAATCAGAATTTCGGGAATCAGACAGACGATCGCGAGGTAGATCGCGCCGAGCACCGTGATGCGCGACAGCACGTAGTCGATATATTCGGCGGTGCGTTCGCCCGGACGGATGCCGGGGATGAAGCCGCCATGTTTCTTCAGATTGTCCGCGGTCTCGGTCGGGTTGAACACGATCGCGGTGTAGAAGAACGCAAAGAACACGATCAGCGCCAGATAGAGAATCAGGAACAGCGGACGGCCGTGGCCGAGCTGGGTGGTGATCCACTGGAACCATTCCGGGCCCTTGCCGGCGTTGAAATTCGCCACCGTGGTTGGCAGCAGCAGCAGCGAGGACGCGAAGATCGGCGGGATCACGCCCGAAGTGTTGAGCTTGAGCGGCAGATGCGAGGACTGGCCCTCGAACATCTTGTTGCCGACCTGGCGCTTCGGATACTGGATCAGAAGCCGGCGCTGCGCGCGCTCCATGAACACGATGAAGGCGATCACGGCGACCGCCATCACGATCACGACCAGGATCAGCCCGGTCGACAGCGCGCCCTGGCGGCCGAGTTCCAGCATGTTGGCGAGCGCCGACGGCAGCTCGGCGACGATTCCGGAGAGGATGATCAGCGAAATACCGTTGCCGATGCCGCGCGAGGTGATCTGCTCGCCGAGCCACATCAGGAACATGGTGCCGCCGGTCAGCGTGATCGCGGTCGAGAGACGGAAGAACAGGCCGGGATCGCTGACCACATTACCGGCGCCCTCGAGGCCGACGGCGATGCCGTATGACTGGAATGCGGCGAGGATCACCGTCAGATAGCGGGTGTACTGGTTCAGCGTCTTGCGGCCGGCCTCGCCTTCCTTCTTCAGGGCCTCGAGCTGCGGCGAAACCGTGGTCAAAAGCTGGATGATGATGGAAGCCGAGATATACGGCATGATGTTCAAGGCGAAGATCGCCATGCGGTGGATGCCGCCGCCGGCGAACATGTTGAACATGCCGAGGATGCCGCCGGCCTGCGACTTGAACACCTGCTCCCAGATATTGGGGTCGATCCCGGGCAACGGGATATAGGTGCCGAGCCGATAAACAAGCAGCGCACCCAGTGTGAACCAGATGCGCTTCTTCAGTTCGTCGGCTTTGGCCAGAGCGCCGAAATTGAGGTTTGCCGCAAGTTGTTCTGCTGCTGAGACCATGTCTTGGCTTTCTCCCGCCGCCCTCGCGCCGACGCCCCTGATGGGGCTATCGGCAGACGCCGGACATTATTTGGTGCTCGGCTACGATAAGTCCATCGTTCTGTACGCGGATTAGCCGCGGCCAGCGGGCGATGACGCAGATGTTACGCAGCCTCGCCTTCGTCCTTCTTGGCCGGAGCCAGGATCTTCACCGTGCCGCCGGCCTTTTCGACCGCGGCAATGGCAGATTTCGAAGCGCCGTGAACCTCGATGGTCAGCTTGGCCTTGAGTTCACCCCGGCCGAGCAGCCGCACGCCATCCTTGGCGCGGCGCAGCGCGCCCGACTTCACCAGCGATTCGGCATTGATGGTGGAACCGGCATCGAGCAGTTTGGCGTCGATCGCCTCCTGCAGCCGGTCGAGATTGATCTCGGCAAAATCGAGCTTAAAGATGTTGGTGAAGCCGCGCTTCGGCAGACGCCGATGCAGCGGCATCTGGCCACCTTCGAACCCCTTGATGCGCACGCCCGAACGCGCGGTCTGGCCCTTGCCGCCGCGGCCGGCCTGCTTGCCCTTGCCTGAACCGATGCCACGGCCGACGCGCATGCGCTTCTTGCGCGAGCCGGCGTTGTCGGCGATATCGCTGAGCTTCATCGCCCTGTCTCCTTGTTTCTACGACTACTCGCCGACGACGCGGACGAGATGTTGAACCTTGGCGATCATGCCGCGAACCGCAGGCGTGTCCTGCAATTCGGTGACGCGGCCGATCTTGTTGAGCTTGAGGCCGATCAGCGTCGCACGCTGCGAGTGGTGGCGGCGGATTGCGCTGTGGGTCTGCTCGACCTTGATCATCTTTGCGGCATTGGCCATCGTTATAACTCCGAAAAGCGCTGCGACGCGCCTGTTGTTTATTCAGCCACCACTTCGGCGTCGCCGCCGACGCGGCGCGACTGCAGCGTGGACACCTTGATGTTGCGGCGTGCCGCCACCGAACGCGGCGAATCCTGATGCTTCAGCGCGTCGAAGGTGGCGCGAACCATGTTGTAGGGATTCGACGAGCCGATCGACTTCGCCACCACGTCCTGGATGCCGAGCGTTTCGAACACCGCGCGCATCGGACCGCCGGCGATGATGCCGGTACCGGCCGGTGCTGCGCGCAGATAGACGCGGCCCGCCCCGTGGCGGCCGGCGATATCGTGATGCAGCGTGCGGCCTTCGCGCAATGCGACGCGCGTCAGATTGCGCTTGGCCGACTCGGTCGCCTTGCGGATCGCCTCGGGAACTTCGCGCGCCTTGCCGTGGCCGAATCCGACCCGGCCCTTCTGGTCGCCGATCACGACCAGTGCTGCAAAGCCGAAGCGCTTGCCGCCCTTGACGACCTTCGCCACGCGATTGATGTGGACGAGCTTGTCGACGAACTCGCTGTCACGCTCGTCGCGATCCCTGCTACGTTCGCGTCCGCCGCGTTCGCGTTCACCTGCCATGGTGTTTTCCAATCTCTGAGAGGCTGACGCCTCTTTCCTCGTGTCCGTTCAAAACCAAATTCTTTTAGAAGCCGAGCCTTAGAAGCTCAGTCCGCTTTCGCGGGCGGCATCCGCGAGCGCCTTGACGCGCCCGTGATAGAGATAGCCGCCGCGATCGAACACCACTTCGGTGACGCCGTTCTTCACGGCGCGTTCCGCCAGCAGCTTGCCGACGGCCTTGGCCGCATCGATGTTGGCGCCCGTGTTGCCGCTCTCGCGCATCGCCTTCTCCAGCGACGACGCCGAAGCCAGCGTCTCGCCCTTCAGGTCGTCGATGACCTGGGCGTAGATGTGCTTGGACGAGCGGAATACCGACAGACGCGGACGTCCATTGGCGGACCGGCGCAACGACAGCCTCACGCGTTGCTTGCGCCGGGCATTTGTAACCTTGAGTGACATGACCGGCTCCGTTACTTCTTCTTGCCTTCCTTGCGGAAGATGAATTCGTTGGCGTACTTCACGCCCTTGCCCTTGTAGGGCTCCGGCGGGCGATAGGCGCGGATCTCGGCCGCAACCTGGCCGACGCGCTGGGAATCGTTGCCGGTGACGGTGATCTCGGTCGGCTTCGGCACCACGATGGTGATGCCTTCCGGGATCGCGTAGACGACATCGTGGCTGTAGCCGAGCGCGAGCTGCAGGTTCTTGCCCTGCAGGGCGGCGCGGTAACCGACGCCGGTGATTTCGAGCTTCTTCTCAAAACCCTTGGTGACGCCCTCGACCAGGTTCGCGACCTGGGCGCGCGCGGTGCCGTACATCGCCTGCGCGCGGTTGGTCTCGAGCCGCGGCGCAACCTTGACCGCGCCGTTCTCGAACTTCACTTCGACATCGTCATGCACGACGAACTGAAGCTGGCCCTTCGGGCCCTTCATCTTCACCGTCTGCCCCTCAACGGTCGCCGTCACACCGGACGGGATCGTTACGGGCCGTTTGCCAACTCGTGACATGGCTAATCCTTCCTCAGAACACCGTGAAGAGAATTTCGCCGCCCACGTTCGCGTCGCGCGCTTCGTGGTCAGCCATGATTCCCTTCGGCGTCGACAACACCGAAATGCCGAGACCGTTGTTGACGCGCGGCAGGTTCTTCACCGAGGCGTAAACCCGCCGTCCCGGCTTCGAAACCCGCTCGATCTCGCGAATCACAGGCTCGCCGTCGAAATATTTCAGCTCGATCTCGAGCTCGCTGCGGCCGGACGAATGTTCGACGCTGGCATAGCCGCGGATATAACCCTCCGACTTCAGCACTTCGAGCACGCTGGCGCGCATCTTCGACCCCGGGGTCGAGACCTTGGACTTGGAACGCATCTGCGCATTGCGGATGCGGGTGATGAGATCGCTGATCGGATCGTGCGTTGACATCTGACGACCCCCCTTACCAGCTCGACTTCACGAGCCCGGGAACCAGGCCCTTGGAGCCTAGTTCACGCAGCGCGATGCGGGAAAGCTTGTTCTTGCGATAGATCGAGCGCGGACGGCCGGTCAGTTCGCAACGGTTGCGGATCCGGGTCGCGGACGAATTGCGCGGCATCTCGGCAAGCTTCAGCGTCGCGGCGAACCGCTCTTCCATCGGCTTGGTCTTGTCGGCGATGATCGCCTTCAACTTCGCGCGCTGGGGGGCGGCATTCTTGGTCATCCGCTTGCGCCGGTTGTTCTTCTCGATCGAACTCTTCTTTGCCATGCTTGGCTCCTGGGTTTCCGCGTTTGAGAGGCTTTACCTGCGTCTCACTGCCGGAACGGGAAATTGAAAGCGGTCAACAAGGCACGCGCCTCGTCGTCGGTGGCTGCCGTGGTGCAGACCGTGATGTCCATGCCCCATGTTTCCCCGGCCTTGTCGAAATCGATTTCGGGGAAAATGATGTGCTCCTTGATGCCGAGCGAATAGTTGCCGCGGCCGTCGAAGCTCTTCGGGTTGAGGCCGCGGAAGTCGCGCACGCGCGGCAGCGCCACGTTGATCAGGCGGTCGATGAACTCGTACATCCTGGCCTTGCGCAGCGTAACCTTGCAGCCGATCGGCTGGTTTTCACGCAGCTTGAAGGTCGCGATCGCGACGCGCGAATAGGTCACGATCGCCTTCTGGCCGGCGATCAGCGCCAGATCGGCGGCGGCGGTCTCGGCCTTTTTGCGGTCATTGACGGCCTCGCCGACGCCCATGTTGAGGACGACCTTGTCGAGGCGCGGCACCTGCATGACATTGGCATAGCCGAACTGTTCGGTCAGCTTGCCGCGGATTTCCTTGTCGAACTGCGCGCGCAAGCGCGGCACATAAGCGGTCTCAGCCATCGATCTCTGCTCCCGAGCTCTTGGCAATCCGTACCTTCTTGCCATCAGCCTGAATCTTGAAGCCCACGCGGGTCGGTTTGCCGTCCTTGCCGACATACGCGACGTTGGACAGGTGGATGGGCGCCTCCTTGGAGACGATGCCGCCTTCCTGGGCCTGGGTCTGCTTCTGGTGACGCTTCACCATGTTGACGCCGCGCACCAGCGCCTTGTTCTCGGTGGGACGCACCTCGAATACTTCGCCGGTGCGGCCCTTGTCGCGGCCGCTCAGCACGATGACCTTGTCACCCTTCCGGATCTTGGCAGCCATCACAGCACCTCCGGCGCAAGCGAGATGATCTTCATGTGGTTCTTGGCGCGCAGCTCGCGCGGCACGGGCCCGAAGATACGGGTGCCGACCGGCTCCGACTGGTTGTTGATCAGCACGGCGGCGTTGCGGTCGAAACGGATGACCGAGCCGTCGGCGCGGCGGATGTCCTTGCGGACTCGCACCACGACGGCCTTCATCACGTCGCCCTTCTTCACCTTGCCGCGCGGAATCGCTTCCTTGATCGACACGACAATGACGTCACCCACGGTGGCATAGCGGCGCTTGGAGCCCCCAAGCACCTTGATGCACATGACACGGCGTGCGCCTGAATTGTCGGCCACGTCGAGGTTGGTCTGCATCTGAATCATTGATGCACCTAGTCCTCTTTCTGATGCGCTCGAATTAGCGCCTTAAAAATTTTCCCGAGTTCGTCCGGCCAGGCCGAACGAGCGTCAGGCCGTTTTCTTCTGTTCGCCCCGGACCACGGTCCAGCGCTTCAGCTTCGAGATCGGCTTGCTTTCCTCGATCCACACCATGTCGCCCGGCTTGAACTCGTTGTTCTCGTCGTGCGCGTGATAGTTTTTCGAGCGACGGATCGTCTTCTTGTAGATCGGATGGGTGAAGCGGCGATCGACGCGCACCACCACCGTCTTGGCTTGCTTGTCGCTGACGACCACGCCTTGAAGGGTACGTTTCGGCATATCCGGCCTCTTACTTCTTCTTCGCGCGCGCTTGCGCGGCGATGGTCTTGATGCGGGCGATATCGCGGCGGGCTTCACGCAGCCGCGAGGTGTTCTCCAGCTGCCCGGTGGCGCGCTGGAAACGCAGGTTGAAGCGTTCCTTCTTCAGGTTGAGGACGGCGTCCTCTCTCTGATCCTCGCTCATGGCGCGGATATCGGCGGTTTTCATCTCGGCCATATCAATCACTCCGCGATGCGCGCGACGAAGCGCGTCTTGATCGGCAGTTTCGCAGCTGCCAGCGACAGCGCTTCCTTCGCGGTCTGCACGTTCACGCCGTCGATCTCGAAGATCACACGGCCCGGCTTGACCCGCGCCACCCACAATTCCGGCGTACCCTTGCCGGAGCCCATGCGGACTTCGGCGGGCTTCTTCGACACCGGCAGGTCTGGGAAGATGCGGATCCAGACGCGGCCGGCGCGCTTCATGTGACGGGTCAGCGCGCGGCGCGCGGCTTCGATCTGACGGGCGGTGAGGCGCTCGGGCGCCATCGCCTTCAGGCCGAACTGACCGAACGACAACGTTGCGCCCGAAGTCGCGACGCCGTGGATACGGCCCTTATGCGCCTTCCGGAACTTCGTTTTCTTTGGTTGCATCATGGCTTACGCCCTCAAACCTTCTCTATTGTCTCACGCAGCGTCGCGGCGCGGCCGGGTATTGTCGCCTTCAGCCATCTTCTTGTCCTGGGCCATCGGATCGTGCTCGAGGATTTCGCCCTTGAAGATCCAGACCTTGACGCCGCAGGTGCCGAACGTGGTGAACGCGGTCGCGACGCCGTAATCGATGTCGGCGCGCAGCGTGTGCAGCGGCACGCGGCCTTCGCGATACCATTCCATGCGCGCGATTTCGGCGCCGCCGAGACGGCCCGAGCAGTTGATACGAATGCCTTCGGCACCAAGACGCATCGCCGACTGCACCGCCCGCTTCATGGCGCGGCGGAACGCGACGCGGCGCTCGAGCTGCTGCGCGATCGATTCGGCGACCAGGGTGGCGTCCAGTTCCGGCTTGCGGATCTCGACGATGTTGATGACGACGTCGGAAGCGGTGATATCGGCAACCCGCTTGCGCAGCTTGTCGATGTCGGCGCCCTTCTTGCCGATCACGACGCCGGGACGCGCCGAATGGATCGTCACGCGGCACTTCTTGTGCGGACGCTCGATCACGATGCGGGCGACGGCCGCCTGCTTGAGCTCCTTGTGCAGGATCTCGCGGATCTTGACGTCCTCATGCAGCAACTTGCCGTATTCGTTCTTGCCGGCGAACCAACGGGAATCCCATGTCCGGTTGATACCGAGACGCAGTCCGATTGGATTGATCTTTTGACCCATCGTCTTCTCCCGCGCCCTTAAGCGCCAGCCTCGGCCTCGACCTGACGAACCACGATGGTCAGGTGCGAGAACGGTTTGAACACACGGCCCGAGCGGCCACGGCCGCGCGGTGCAAAACGCTTCATCACGATGCCGTTGCCGACATGGGCCTCGGCGACGACCAGATCGTCGACCTCGAGGTCGTGGTTGTTTTCGGCGTTGGCGATCGCCGATTCCAGGCACTTCTTGACGTCGACCGCGATCCGCTTGCGCGAGAACTGCAGGTCGGCGAGCGCCGCCGAAGCCTTCCGGCCGCGAATCAACTGCGCGACAAGATTGAGCTTCTGCGGGCTGACGCGTAGCATCCGGGCTACCGCCTTGGCCTCGTTGTCCGCGAGGACACGTTCGCGCTTTGGTTTGCTCATCGCTTATTCCTCAAGCCTTCTTGGCTTTCTTGTCGCCAGAATGGCCATGGAAGGTACGGGTCGGCGAGAACTCGCCGAACTTGTGACCCACCATTTCCTCGTTGACCGATACCGGCACATGCTTCTGGCCGTTGTAGACGCCGAAGACCAGGCCGACGAACTGCGGCAGGATGGTCGAGCGGCGGCTCCAGATCTTGATGACGTCGTGACGGCCGGACGCACGCGCGGCATCTGCCTTCTTGAGCAGAGAGCCTTCGACGAACGGGCCTTTCCAGACTGAACGAACCATGTCCGGCGTTCCTTACTTCTTCCGCTTGTGGCGGCTTAAGAGAATGAATCTGTTAGTCGACTTATTCGAACGGGTCTTCTTGCCCTTGGTCGGCTTGCCCCACGGCGTAACCGGGTGGCGGCCGCCCGAGGTGCGGCCTTCGCCGCCGCCGTGCGGGTGATCGATCGGGTTCATGACGACGCCGCGGTTATGCGGACGCCAGCCCAGCCAGCGGGTGCGGCCGGCCTTGCCGATCGAGATATTCATGTGATCGGGGTTGGAGACGGCGCCGATGGTGCCGCGGCAACGGCCGTGCACCAGGCGCTGCTCGCCCGAGTTCAGGCGCAGAATGACGTAGTCCTGGTCGCGGCCGACGATCTGCGCATAGGTGCCGGCGGAACGCGCGATCTGGCCACCCTTACCGATCTTCATCTCGATATTGTGAATGATGGTGCCGACCGGCATGTTTCCGAGCGGCATCACATTGCCGGGCTTGACGTCGACATAGTTGCCGGCGACCACGACATCGCCCGCGGCCAGCCGCTGCGGCGCCAGGATATAGGCCTGCTCGCCGTCCGAATACTTGATCAGCGCGAGGAACGCGGTGCGGTTCGGATCGTATTCCAGCCGCTCAACGGTCGCGGGAACGTCGACCTTGTTGCGCTTGAAATCGACCATCCGGTAGGCCTTCTTGTGGCCACCGCCGCGGAAGCGGACCGTGATGCGTCCGGTGTTGTTCCGGCCGCCATTGCTGATCTTGCCCTCGGTCAACGCCTTGACGGGCTTGCCCTTGTAGAGCGCCGAACGATCGACCATCACCAGCTGGCGCTGGCCCGGCGTCGTAGGATTGTAAGTTTTCAATGCCATCGCTGTATCGCCTTATAGTCCGGTCGTGACGTCGATGCGGTGGCCCTCTTCGAGGGTCACGATCGCCCGCTTCACGTCCGACTGCGAACCGAAATTGCCGCGGAACACCTTGGTCTTGCCCTTGCGCACCAGCGTGTTCACGCTCTTCACCTTGACGTCGAACAGCTTCTCGACGGCTTCCTTGATTTGCGGCTTGGTCGCCTTGCCGGCGACCTTGAACACGACCTTGTTGTGCTCGGACGCAACCGTTGCCTTTTCAGTCACGACCGGGGCAACGATGATGTCGTAATGGCGCGGATCGATATTCTTCATTTGAAGCGCGCCTCCAACGCATCCACCGCCGACTTGGTCAGCACCAGTTTATGGCGACGCAGAATGTCATAGACGTTGATGCCCTGGATCGGCAGTACGTCGATGTTCGGAATGTTGCGCGCCGCAACGGCGAAGCCGTTGTGCAGCTCGGCGCCGTCGATGATCAGCGCATTGGTCAGGCCGAGACCCGAGAAGTGCCCGATCAGGGTCTTGGTCTTGGCCGCCTCGAGCGTCGCCGATTCAATCACGATCAGGCCGCCGTCCTTGGCCTTGGCGGACAGGGCATGGCGAAGCGCCAGCGCCCGAACCTTCTTCGGCAGGGCAAAGGCATGCGAGCGCACGACGGGACCGAACGCACGGCCACCGCCACGGAACTGCGGCACGCGGGCCGAACCGTGACGAGCACCGCCGGTGCCCTTCTGCTTGTACATCTTCTTGCCGGTACGCCACACATCGGCGCGACCCTGCGCCTTGTGGGTGCCGGCCTGGCGCTTGGCGAGCTGCCAGTTGACGCAGCGCTGGATGATATCCTTGCGCGGCTCCAGGCCGAAAATCTCGTCGGAAAGCTGGACCGAGCCAGCCTCTTTGCCTTCAAGGGTCGTGACTTTCAGTTCCATCTCACGCGCCCTCCTGCTCGGCCGGCGCTTGCGCTGCCTGCTCGCCGCCGGCGACCTTGAACTTGCCGGGCTTCGGCGCGTCCTTCGGCAACGGCTTCTTGACGGCGTCGCGCACCGAGATCCATCCGCCCTTGGAGCCGGGAACGGCGCCTTCGACGAGGATCAGGCCGCGCTCGACGTCGGTCTGCACCACACGCAGATTGAGCGTGGTGATGCGATCGACACCCATGTGACCGGGCATCTTCTTGTTCTTGAAGGTCTTGCCGGGATCCTGACGTCCGCCGGTCGAACCGATCGAACGATGCGACACCGAGACGCCGTGGGTGGCGCGCAGACCGCCGAAATTCCAGCGCTTCATGCCGCCGGCAAAACCCTTACCGACCGAGGTGCCGGTGACGTCGACGAACTGGCCGACCACGAAATGGTCCGCCTGAATTTCGGCGCCCACCGGGATCAGCGCGTCTTCCGACACGCGAAACTCGGTAACCTTCCGCTTGGGCTCGACCTTCGACACCGCAAACTGGCCGCGCTCTGCCTTCGGCAGATAGACGGTCTTGCGGGCACCGGAACCGAGCTGCAGCGCGACGTAACCGTTCTTCTCGGTCGTGCGATGTCCCAGCACCTGGCAATTGCCCAGCTTCAGCACGGTCACAGGGATATGTTCGCCGGTCTCCGTAAAGACCCGCGTCATCCCGACCTTTTGTGCGATCACTCCGGAGCGCATCGGCGTGCTTCCTGTTCTTTCTGTCCGCTAACTTCGGACGATCCAAAAAATCTTAGAGCTTGATCTCGACGTCGACACCTGCGGCCAGATCGAGCTTCATCAAAGCATCGACGGTCTGCGGGGTCGGATCGACAATATCGAGAAGACGCTTGTGAGTGCGCATCTCGAACTGCTCGCGGCTCTTCTTGTCGACGTGCGGCGAACGGTTGACGGTGAACTTCTCGATGCGGGTCGGCAGCGGAATGGGTCCGCGAACCTGGGCACCGGTGCGTTTCGCCGTATTCACGATCTCGCGGGTCGACGTATCGAGAATTCGATGGTCGAACGCCTTGAGCCGGATGCGAATATTTTGGCCGTTCATTGCCGTTGTCTCTTTCTTCGTCGCTTATTGCGAATAGCGAGCGGTGGTAGCGAACAGAAGATCCTGTCCGCTACCGCTGTCGTCCACTCTTACTCGATGATGCTTGCGACGACGCCGGCGCCGACAGTGCGGCCACCTTCACGGATCGCGAAACGGAGCTTTTCTTCCATCGCGATCGGCACGATCAGGTGCACTTCCATCGCGATGTTGTCGCCCGGCATCACCATCTCGGTGCCTTCGGGCAGATGCACGACGCCGGTCACGTCGGTGGTGCGGAAGTAGAACTGCGGCCGGTAGTTGGTGAAGAACGGGGTGTGACGACCGCCCTCTTCCTTGGTGAGGATGTAAGCCTCGGCCTTGAACTTGGTGTGCGGCTTGACCGAACCCGGCTTGCACAGCACCTGGCCGCGCTCGACTTCCTCACGCTTGGTACCGCGCAGCAGCGCACCGATGTTGTCGCCGGCCTGGCCCTGATCGAGCAGCTTGCGGAACATTTCGACGCCGGTGACGATGGTCTTCTGCGTCGCGCGCAGACCGACGATCTCGATTTCCTCGCCGACCTTGACGACGCCGCGCTCGACACGACCGGTCACGACCGTACCACGGCCGGAGATCGAGAACACGTCTTCCACCGGCATCAGGAACGGCTGGTCGATCGGACGCTCCGGCTGCGGAATGTAGCTGTCCACCGCCTTCATCAACTCGAGGATCGCGTCGTGGCCGAGCGCCTTGTCCTTGTCTTCGAGCGCGGCCAGTGCCGAGCCCTTGACGATCGGAATGGTGTCGCCGGGGAATTCGTACTTCGACAGCAGTTCGCGAACCTCGAGTTCGACGAGCTCGAGCAATTCCGGATCGTCGACCATGTCGCACTTGTTCAGGAACACGACCAGCGCGGGAACGCCGACCTGACGGGCGAGCAGGATGTGCTCGCGGGTCTGCGGCATCGGGCCGTCGGCGGCCGACACCACCAGGATCGCGCCGTCCATCTGCGCCGCACCGGTGATCATGTTCTTGACGTAGTCGGCGTGGCCCGGGCAATCGACGTGGGCGTAGTGCCGGTTCGTGGTTTCGTATTCGACGTGGGCGGTCGAGATCGTGATGCCGCGCGCCTTTTCTTCCGGCGCCTTGTCGATCTGGTCGTACGCCGTGAACGTCGCACCGCCGGTTTCCGCCAGCACCTTGGTGATCGCTGCGGTCAGCGAGGTCTTGCCATGGTCGACGTGACCGATGGTTCCGATGTTGCAGTGCGGTTTATTACGTTCAAACTTTGCTTTGGCCATTTGACTCTCCGTTCAGTCGTTAGCTTTGAACCAACGACAATCAGGCAAACTTCTTCTGGACTTCTGCCGACACGTTCGCGGGTGCTTCCGCGTAGTGATCGAATTGCATGGTGAAGGTCGCGCGTCCCTGGCTCATCGAGCGCAGGTTATTCACGTACCCGAACATGTTCATGAGCGGCACCATCGCGTTGATGACGTTGGCATTGCCGCGCATGTCTTGACCCTGGATCTGGCCGCGCCGCGAATTCAGGTCGCCGATGACCGATCCGGTATAGTCTTCCGGGGTCACCACCTCGACCTTCATGATCGGCTCGAGCAGAACGGACTTGCCCTTCGTCAGCGCTTCGCGGAACGCCGCGCGCGCTGCGATTTCGAAGGCCAGCGCCGAGGAGTCGACGTCGTGATACTTGCCGTCGACCAGCTGGACCTTGACGTCCACCACCGGGAAGCCGGCAACGACGCCCGAACCCATCACGCTGTTGAGGCCCTTTTCGACGCCGGGGATGTATTCCTTCGGCACCGCGCCGCCGACGACCTTGGACTCGAATTCATAGCCCTTGCCGGGCTCGTTCGGCTCAACGATGATCGACACTTCCGCGAACTGACCGGTACCGCCGGTCTGCTTCTTGTGCGTGTACTTGACCTCGGCGCGCTTGGTGACGCGCTCGCGGAACGCCACCTGCGGCGCGCCGATATTGGCGTCGACCTTGTAGGTACGGCGCAGGATGTCGACCTTGATGTCGAGATGGAGTTCGCCCATGCCCTTGAGAATGGTCTGGCCGGACTCCACATCGGTCGACACCCGGAACGACGGATCTTCCGCAGCGAGCTTCGCCAGGGCGACGCCGAGCTTTTCCTGGTCGGCCTTCGACTTCGGCTCGATCGCGATTTCGATCACCGGCTCCGGGAATTCCATCTTTTCGAGGATCACCGGCTTGTCGGGGTCGCACAGCGTGTCACCGGTGCGGGCTTCCTTCAGGCCTGCCAAAGCGACGATGTCGCCGGCATAGGCTTCCTTGATGTCTTCGCGGTTGTTGGCATGCATCAGCAGCATGCGGCCGATACGCTCCTTGCGGTCGCGCGTCGAATTGATGACGCCGGTACCCGACATCAGCGTGCCGGAATAGATGCGGCAGAAAGTGATGGTGCCGACGAACGGGTCGTCCATGATCTTGAACGCCAGCAGAGCCAGCGGCTCCTTGTCGTTCGGCAGGCGAACGACTTCGTTACCGTCTTCATCGAGGCCCTTGATGGCGGGCACGTCGACCGGCGACGGCAGGTAGTCCACGACCGCGTCCAGCAAAGGCTGCACGCCCTTGTTCTTGAACGCCGAGCCGCACAGCACCGGGAAGAACGCGCCTGTCAGCACGGCCTTGCGAATCATGCGTTTCAAGGTCGCCTCATCGGGCTCCTTGCCGTCGAGGTAAGCGGCGAGAACCTCGTCGTCGAGTTCGACGGCAGCTTCCAGCAGCTTCTCGCGATATTCCTTGGCCTTCTCGACCATGTCCGCGGGAATATCGATGTCTACGAACTTGGCGTCGAGCTTCTCTTCTTCCCAGACCACGCCCTTCATGCGAACGAGATCGACCAGGCCCTTGAAGTTGTTCTCAGAGCCGATCGGAAGCTGGATCGCAATCGGCTTGGCGCCAAGGCGATCGACAATATCCTGCATGCATTTGTAGAAGTCGGCGCCGGTCTTATCCATCTTGTTGGCGAAGACGATGCGCGGAACGCGGTACTTGTCGCCCTGACGCCAGACGGTCTCGGTCTGCGGCTCAACACCCTGGTTGGAATCGAGCACGCACACCGCGCCGTCGAGCACGCGCAGCGAACGCTCGACTTCGATGGTGAAGTCGACGTGGCCGGGTGTGTCGATGATGTTGAGGCGCTTGCCGCTCCAGAATGCGGTGGTCGCGGCCGACGTGATGGTGATGCCGCGCTCCTGCTCCTGCTCCATCCAGTCCATCGTCGCGGCACCTTCGTGCACTTCGCCGATCTTGTGGCTCTTGCCGGTGTAATAGAGGATGCGCTCGGTGGTCGTGGTCTTGCCGGCATCGATATGCGCCATGATACCGAAATTTCGGTAGTTCTCTATGGCATGAACGCGGGGCATGGGCTGTTCCTTAAAATCCTAAGTTTCGCCGTTACCAGCGATAGTGCGAGAAGGCGCGGTTGGCTTCCGCCATCCGGTGCACGTCTTCACGCTTCTTGACGGCGTTGCCCCGGTTGTTCGACGCGTCGAGCAACTCCGCCGAGAGCCGCTCCGTCATGGTCTTCTCGTTGCGCTCGCGCGCAGCCGTAATGATCCAGCGAATGCCCAGCGCCTGACGGCGCACGGAGCGCACTTCGACCGGCACCTGGTAGGTGGCGCCGCCGACGCGGCGCGAACGCACCTCGATGGTCGGCATCACGTTTTCCAGCGCCTGCTCGAACACCGGCAGCGGGCCCTGCTTGGTCTTGGCCTCAATCATGGCGAGCGCGCCATAGACGATGCCTTCGGCGGCAGACTTCTTGCCGTCATACATGATCGAGTTCATGAACTTCGTGATGATGATGTTCCCGAACTTCGGGTCCGGGTTCACTTCACGCTTTTCAGCAGAATGGCGACGAGACATCTGGTCTGTTCCCGATTACTTCGGACGCTTCGCGCCGTACTTCGAACGGCGCTGCTTACGGTTCTTGACGCCCTGGGTATCGAGGACGCCGCGGAGAATGTGGTAGCGCACGCCGGGCAAATCCTTGACGCGGCCGCCGCGGATCATGACCACCGAGTGCTCCTGAAGGTTATGGCCTTCACCGGGGATGTAGCCGATCACCTCGAAGCCGTTGGTCAGGCGCACCTTGGCGACCTTACGAAGCGCCGAGTTCGGCTTCTTCGGGGTCGTGGTGTAGACGCGCGTGCAAACACCGCGCTTCTGCGGCGACTGCTGCAGCGCCGGCACCTTCTTGCGCGACTTCTGAACCGTACGCGGTTTTGCGATCAGCTGGTTGATCGTCGGCATGTCAGCCTTCACCCTTTAATTCGTGCGAAACCCAAAGACGGTTTTCGCAAATTCTTCTCGGGACTAGCCGTCCCGTTCGGCCGTCTCGCGCGGAAACATCCACGCAAAACGAAATCGCGCCAACCACTCATCACTGAGCGGAAAGCGCTTCGACACCACAGAGGACCGCGATCCGGGACCGGTCAGCGTTCGCTGTTCGGCCCGTCATCGAGGTCATGCATCCGAGTTCACTCTCAAGAGAACGTGCTCAAGAGAACTAATATCGCCCTGGCATTGCCTAGCTATATGATCGACAGCGTTTGAGCGGCATTCGTCGAGGTTGGTGCCCGTCCTGATCCCGAAGGATCCGAAGGGTGTTCCGTTCCGACGCTGGCGTTGCTCACCGCCTGTCGTGAAGTAGCGGCCTTTTATAAGCGGCGGGAAGCCAAGTCAAGGCGAAACGACAATAACAGAAAGGCCTCTGCCGCAGCGGGATTCAGCACGCCTCAAAAATTCGATCGGCAGCTATATCCGGCATTTCCCAAGTAGGGCGCGAATCCCCCGACGCCAGGTCAGACCGCGCCGGCCGGCCTGGCCGAAGGGGCACCGGCCCGGCCACCGCGGTGGTCGGCAATAAAGGCTGGATCAATCCCGAAACCGCTAATATTACCCGGGTATTATTAAGCTTGGCGCGTGGCGGTGTCCGGCTTTTTTGGACCCGACGCCCCAATTCGGCCCCGCAACCGATCACGCAAGCCCCGCAGGCGTTCGTATCCAAGGTGGCGCGCGACTTCCATCCGGTAATGCAGGGATTTCGCCGGCCCAATGTTGAACAGCAGGTCGACCATGTTGCGTCGTCCAGCCCAAAGCTGTGCCATGAAACTCGTTTCCGCGGCACAGGAGTTGATCGCATGAACATCGGAGCCGGCGAACAACTGGTCGGTCACGCGATCGATCAGCAGCGCGCCCGGTGAATATTTGGCATAGTTGGCGTCGAAGGCCGTCTTCCAGGTGTAGGCCGTGGCGCCGCAATACATCAGCACCTGCGCGGCAACCGCCTCGCCGTTGACGCGCAACAGCGCCACCGACGCGTTCTGTCGGGCGGCGAGATGCTGCAGCAAGTTCCTGACAAAGGCAGCATCCGCCGGGTCGGACAACAGCGCCGTCCCCTGAGCGCCCTTCCAGCTTGCTTTTTCAAGCGCGAGAAAGGTTTCGAAAGCCTCCACCGCCCCTTCGGGCGTTCGCTGGTTGAGCACTTCGACCGCACCGAGCGCAGTCAGGCGATTCCAGTCCTGCCGCAGCTTCTTGCGCGTCGAGCCGGAGCGCTTGATACCGAACTCCCGTGTTACGAACGGCCGCGCATGTTCCGCAAGCACCAATGGCACGATGCCGCGCTCGGCCAGCAATTTGAGGATAGCGGGGTAGCTCGGACATTCGGCATCGAAGGACCTTATGCTGAGCACCCTCGGCAGCGACGGATTCTGTTTGATCGCCGCGAAGAACGCCGGGATCACCTCCTCGACAAACGCCGGATCGATCACGGGACTGGACAGGAAGGCGTAATTGTACGGCAGCGCCTCCAGAAGCGCCGGCCAGAACGGCGCGACCTTGCGCACCTGAAGCGCCCAGACGCCGACCAGCCTGCGCGGCTCGGCGCCCTTCTCCCAGGCCAGCATCATCTGAATGTCGGCGAAACCCGTCTCGCACGCCGCCATCAGAGCGGCCGGATTCATGAAAACGTTCGACGACGCGCGCCGGACCAGATCGTCCCAATACGGGGCGATGGCCAGGTTTGGTGAATCGATCGTTACCAAAACCATCGAATGAGTGCCCTGCTACGCCGTGCGATCGCGGCGGATCGTGTTCTTCCGAGATTGCTTTTCGGTTAAATCGCCGGGGTTTTGGCGTTATTCCTGGCATCTCTTTCAAGCTTTGTTTGCATCTTGCGGCGCAGAGATAGGGCCATCGATCAAAGGCCCGGGCATGCGTTACACGGATGTCGCAATCATCGGCGGCGGTCTCGCCGGCTCAACGGCGGCAGCGATGCTGGGACGCGCCGGGATCCCGGCCGTCCTGATCGATCCGCACCCGGTCTACCCGCCCGAACTGCGCTGCGAGAAGATCGGCGGCGAGCAACTCGATCTGTTGCGCAAGACCGGTCTTGCCGAGCCGACCTTGCGAGCGACCACACTTGACGGCGAAGTGTGGGAAGCACGTTTCGGCTACGTCGTTGCCAAGAAACCCAGCGACCAGCACGGCATCATGTACGACACGCTCGTCAACACCGTGCGTGCGCAAATCCCGCCCAGCGTGGAAACCATTTTCGCCAAGGCCTCCGCCATCGCCAGCAGCGGCGAGCGGCAGAAAATTGAGTTCGCGAACGGCGACGCACTCTCGGCGCGGCTGGTGGTGCTGGCGAACGGACTCAACATCGGCCTTCGCCATACGCTCGGCATCCAGCGCCAGGTCATCAGCCAATGCCATTCGGTCACGCTCGGCTTCGACGTCGAGCCGGCCGGCCGTTCAGCTTTCGCATTCCCGGCGCTGACCTATTGGCCGAAATCGGCGCGCGCGCGGATGGCCTATCTTTCGCTGTTTCCGATCGGCGGAAAGATGCGCGCCAATCTCATGGTCTATCGCGACATGACAGATCCCTGGTTCCAGCAATTCAAGCAGGCGCCGGAAGCGACCCTGCGCGCCATGATGCCCGGCCTTGCGCGCATGACGGGCGGATTCAAGGTGAGTGGACCGGTCAAGATCAGGCCGGCCGATCTCTGCGTCACCGAGGGCCATCTGCAGCCCGGCATCGTGCTGGTCGGCGATGCCTTCGCCACCTCCTGCCCTGCAGCCGGAACCGGCACTACAAAAGTGTTCACCGACGTCGGGCGCCTGTGCAACGTCTACATCCCGGCCTGGCTCTCGACCGACGGCATGGACGCACAAAAGATTTCACAGTTCTACGATGATCCCGAAAAGGTGGATTGCGAGGCGCGGTGCCGCGCCAAAGCCTATCACCTGCGCTCGCTATCAACCGACCACGGGCTGCCGTGGCGCGCGCAACGCTGGGCCCGTTTTATGGTTCGGCTGGCCCAGGGAACACGACACGCCATCCGCAAGCGGCTGTTGGCCAGGTCGAATGGCCCGCAACGAAGCGCCGGATCGGCCGGGCAACCGCAGCACGGGAAGCTCGCCTGAGCCCGTCTCGCGAGCGTCGCGACGGTAATGCTTCATTTGCCTTTCGCGGCGCAACAATGGCGGTTCCAGGCCGGGATCTCCCATGAGATACACCGACATTGCGATTATCGGCGGCGGCCTTGCGGGCACAGCGCTGGGCGCGCTTCCTGGCCTGGCTGAGCAAGGGCGCCGTGCGACGCGCCCACGGCCGCCTCAGCGCGGCATCGACGCGCCGCGCTCATTCCTCGTCGTCATCATCTTCGTCGTCATCATCGTCGCTGTCATCGTCCGCCTGACCGGCGGCGTTGTGCGGCGCATGGCCCTGGTCGTCCCATAATTTGCGATAGACGCCGTTGGCGGCGAGCAATTTTGCGTGCGAGCCGCGCTCGATCGCCTTGCCGCCGGAGATCACGATGATCTCGTCCATATCGACCACCGAGGTCAGGCGATGGGTCGACCAGATCATGGTGCGTCCCTTCGCCACCTTCAACAGCGTGCGATTGATCGCGGCTTCCGTGGTCTGGTCCAGCGCGGAGGTTGCTTCATCGAGCAGCAGCACGGACGGATTGCGGATGATCGCGCGCGCAATCGCGATGCGCTGGCGCTGGCCGCCCGACAGCGTGTCGCCGCGCTCGCCGACCGGCGTGTCGTATTTCTGCGGCAGGCTCATGATGTAGCGATGGATCTCGGCTTTTCGCGCCGCCTCCACCACCTCTTCGTCGCTGGCGCCTTCCTTGCCGAGCCGGATGTTCTCGCGGATCGACATGTTGAACAGCATGTTCTCCTGGAACACCACCGCCATGCTCCGCCGCAGCGATTCGCGGGTTACGCGGCGGATATCGACGCCGTCGATGCTGACGCGCCCTTCATCCGCCACGTAGAGGCGCAGGATCAGATTGAGCAGCGTGCTCTTGCCGGAGCCGCTGGGGCCGACGATCGCGATGCTTTTTCCGACATTGAGCTTGAGGCTGAGATTGTCGAGCACCGGCGTCTGGCTGCCGTCATACTGGAAGGTGACGTGATCGAAGGTGATGTCGTTGGTGATGCGCGGCAGATCGGGCGCCCCCGGACGATCGGCGCCTCGCGTCGGCTCGTCGAGCAATTCCTGGATGTGGCGCACCGCCGCCGCCGACTGGATCGACACCGGAATGAAATGCATGATGTGGGCAATGTTGTAGGACACCTCCCAGAACGCGCTCTCGAAGGTGACGAAGGTACCGATGGTGATCTGGCCCTTGGTGGCGAGATAGGCGCCGATCGCCAGCACCACGAGGTGCAGCAACAGCACCGAGATCGTGACGGTGCGTTCCACCATGGTCGACAGGAACCCGGCAGAGGTGGTTTTCAGGCGCACCTCCCGGTTGCGCATGGTGAACCAGCCGAGCGTGCGGCGCTGGAGGCTGAACGCCTTCACCACCGCCTGCGCCGCAACGTTTTCCTGCACCATGCCGAGCAGCGCGGATTCGTTGAGCTTCTGCTCGTAATTGGCCTGCACCGCCTTCGGCGTCAGGATCCGCGGGCCGATCAGCGTGATCGGAAACACCAGCAGCGACACCACCGCGAGCTGCCAGTTCAAGAAAAGCAGCAGGAGGATGCCGGCGATCAGTTCGAAAAACGGCAGGGCCGCACTGTTGGCAAAGCTTTTGATCGAGCCCTCGAAGGCCGAGAGGTCGATCGAGAAACGCGAGAGAATCTCGCCGCGCTTGGTGCGTGCAAAATAGGCCGACGGCAAATTCTGGACGTGCTCGAACAGCCGGTTTCGCACGTCGGAAATGACGCACGCCGCCAGCCGCGCATCCCTCCGCTCGTACCAGACCGCGACGATCGAGGTGACGATGCCCGCGACCGCGAGCACGCCGAGGATTATGTAGAGAGCCTGAAAATCCTCTTCGCCGAGCGCGTCGTCGATCAGGAATTTCAGGCTCAGCGGCATGAAGACGTTGAACAGCGTCTCGACCAGGACGCCGAAACCGACGAATGCCAACAGCTTCTTGTAATTGATCAGGAACGGCTTGACGAAGCCGTAGGTCGTAGCCAGCGCGCCGGCGGCTTCCTTGGCGGTGAAGACGACGAGATCCTCGTCATCATCATCGTCGTCGAGCTCCGGTTCGTCGTCTTCGTCATCCTCGTCGTCATCGTCATCGGGCGGCGACGACGCGGCCGCCTTGCCGGGCGGTGCCGCGCCGGCGGAATCGGTGCCGGTCGCAAACTTCTTCGCAAGCTCGGGATCACCCGCGACAGCAGGATCCCGATCATCCGAAGAAGGAGGCTTTGGCGCCATAAAACCAACCGATGCTGCACGGCCGGCTTGACCGCAAAATCGAACGCTGTAGCTGATGACGCTACCGCGCCGATCCTATGCGATCAGGATGAATTCGGCAAAACAATTGGCGTAGCCAGCGCTGTCGATTACTCGTCCGATTCGACCTTGTCAAAGAACGAATAGCGCAGGCTGTCGGAGTCCGCGTACCAGTGCCCCGGCCCCTTGTTGGCGGCGAGCGTCGCCGCCCACAACGCGTCGGTGGTGTCGCGGCGATGCATCGAGAGGTCGAATCCGTTACCGAAGAACAACTCCGACCACTCCCACCAGGTGCCGAGCTTCTTCACCCCGCGCAACAGGTCGTAGCGATCGATCAGCCCCGGCGCCATATCCGAGGTCACCGATCCGAACACCAGGCCGGTCTTCATCACGCGGTTCAGTTCGCGCACCGCGCGGACGACTTGCTTTTCCGCGACATGGCACAGGCTGGTCTCAAACACGAAATCGAATTCGCCGTCCTTGAACGGCAGATCCACGATCGAGCCGAGCTTGTTGAATTTCTTCAAAGCCTTCGGCGTCCTGGCGTGGATCGCGCGGTTGTTTTCGATGCCCCATGCATCGATGCCGCGTTCACGCAGCGCCCCGACCAGTTCGCCGCTGGCGGAGCCCGCGACCAGCAGCTTGTAGCCCTTGGCCCGGTTCCAGACGATCTTGATCAAATCCGTCAGGTAAGCGGGATCGGTAAACTGGCTCCAGACTTCGCTGTAGGGACCGAGCCCGCGATAATTCTCGAAATAGCCGCGGTCGATCTTGTCCGACAGCAGCTTGCCGTCCTGTGAGCGGGCGCGACGCAGCCGCATCATCTCGGTGACGATGATGTCGGTGGCGGCATCGGAGGAGTCGAGCAGTCCGTTCAGCGTCGAGTCGAACAGATAGTCACCGACCACGACCAGCCCCGGATGCGCTTTCGGCTCGGGGCGGTGATTGGTCATGATATCGCGCGCCGGCAACCCGCCTGGCAGCGCATTCACCGACGACAGCCAGCGATGGGTCTTGCCCTCGACGAAATGCTCACGGGCATCGCCGAGCGAAGCCGGCAGCGATTTCAGCGCGGCGTCGATCAGTTCCTGGTCACTCAGATTGGCGAACGCCAGCGCGTCGGAGCCGGCGATCAGCCAGTTCAACACCCCGTGCTTGCCGACATCGTGGCGCGCGCCTTCGTTGTAGACGCAGCAGCCGCCGAACGCTTCCGACATGAACCAGGCGCCCGGGATCTTCTCGCCCCAGAACGGCTCGTCGAACAGGATCGAGACGCGCAGGTAATGCGCCGGCCGGTCGAAGTAAGCAACATGCTTGACCATCGACTTGCGCAGCTCTTCGCCGTCCCAGCGCATGGTGGCGAGCCAGGAATGCGGCAGGCACATCACGACGAGATCGAAATCCCGCGTCTCCGGCCCCTTGCCGTTCATCATGTTGAGCTGGTAGCGGCCGCCTTCGGTCTTGCCGACCTTGAGAACCCGGTGGTTGAGCTGGATGTCCGCCTCGACCTCGGACTTCAGGCAATCGATCAGCTGTTCGTTGCCGTTCTGGATCGAGTACAGGCCGATATAGCCGTCGACGTCCATCACAAAATTCTTCAGCGCATTCAGCCCGTTGGTGTTGTGGCTTTCGGTCGCGAGATCGGAACGCGCCATCACCTTGAAGAAGCGCTTGGCGATGGGATCGTCGACTTCCTTGTCGAGCAATTGCTCGCAGGTCATGTAGGCCCAGGGATGCTCGTTGTCGTGGGCGCCGACGCCCTCATAATATTCGATCGGCGACACCATGTTGGCGCAGCGCTTGCGGAACGCCTCGATCGCGTCCGCGGTCCTGGCGCCATATTTGCGGCGCATGCCCGGCACGTCGTTCAGGAGTTCGCCGTCGAACTGGACCTGCTCGGCATCCATCGGAATCGTCTGCAGACCGAAATGCTGGATCAGTTCGCGCAGCGGATCAGGACCGGTCATCGAGTAATCGTAGATCTCGGCAACGCCGGCCTCGTACATCGCGGGCGCGGAATCGAATTTGCGCGTGACGATCTTGCCGCCGACGCGGTCGGACGCCTCGTAGATCGTGATACGGCAGAGGTCGCCGAGCTTCTTTTTCAAATACCAGGCGCTCATCAGCCCCCCGGGGCCGCCGCCTACGATTGCAAGATCAAGCATGTGTGTTCCGTCGTCTCCGGCCCCGCTGCGAAGCGTCCGGTCTAAGTCGTCCTAGCAAAAGCGCTTTTCACTCTGAAGGAAAGATGAACAAAGCAGGTTCCTGCATCGCAGCAATGAAAGAAAGCAGCAAAAAGGCCGGCGATAAGCCGGCCTTTTCGTATTCACCGTATTCTTCCGGAGCAGCTTATTCCGCCGGCGGCAGCGCCAGCGGTTCCACTTCGGGAGCAGCCGGCACGATCGCGGCCTGCTTCTCGCGCTCGTCTAGAATCAGCTTGTCGCGCTTGACCGCGACTTCGCGAATCTTGGCCATCGAAGCGCCGGTGCCCGCCGGGATCAGCCGGCCGACAATGACGTTCTCCTTGAGGCCTTCCAGCGGGTCCACCTTGCCGTTGACGGCGGCTTCGGTGAGCACGCGGGTGGTCTCCTGGAACGAGGCCGCCGAGAAGAATGAGCGGGTCTGCAGGCTCGCCTTGGTGATGCCGAGCAGAACCGGCGTTCCCGTGGCGATCTTCTTGCCCTCTTCCTTGGCCTTGGCGTTCAGCACGTCGAACTCGATCTTGTCGACCTGCTCGCCCGAGATCATGTCGGTGTCGCCCTGGTCGGTGACCTCAACCTTCTGCAGCATCTGACGGACAATCACTTCGATGTGCTTGTCGTTGATGAGCACGCCCTGCAGCCGGTAGACCTCCTGGATTTCGTTGACCAGATAGGCTGCGAGTTCCTCGATGCCCTTGATCGCCAGGATGTCGTGCGGCGCCGGATTGCCTTCGACGATGAAATCGCCCTTTTCGACGATGTCGCCGTCCTGCAGATGGATGTGCTTGCCTTTCGGGATCAGGTACTCGCGGGTCTCCTCGGTCTTGTCCATCGGCTCAATCGAGATGCGGCGCTTGTTCTTGTAGTCGCGGCCAAAGCGGATGGTGCCCGCGATTTCCGCGATGATCGCCGCGTCCTTTGGCTTGCGGGCCTCGAACAGTTCGGCCACCCGCGGCAGACCGCCGGTGATGTCGCGGGTCTTGGCGCTCTCGGTCGAGATACGCGCCAGGATGTCGCCGGACTTGACCTTGGCGCCGACGTCGACCGACAGAATGGCGTCGACCGACAGCATGTAGCGGGCATCGCCGCCACGTGCGAGCTTCAGCACCTTGCCGTCCTTGCCCTTGACCACGATGGCCGGACGCAGATCCGCCCCGCCCCGCGACGCACGCCAGTCAATGACGACGCGCTTGGCGATACCGGTGGATTCGTCGAGCGTTTCCGAGATCGACTGGCCTTCGACCAGATCCTCGAACCCGATGGTGCCCTCGACTTCGGTGAGAACCGGCCGTGAGTACGGGTCCCATTCCGCGATGCGCTGGCCGCGCTTGACCATATCGCCTTCATCGACGTGCACGCGCGCGCCGTACTGAATGCGGTGGGTCGCACGCTCGGTGCCGTCGGCATCGGTGATCGCAAACACCATGTTGCGGACCATCGCGACCAGGTGGCCTTCGCTGTTCCTTGCGATGGCCTTGTTCTTGATGGTCACCTTGCCGTCGAAGTTCGACTCCACGAACGACTGTTCGTTGATCTGCGCCGCGCCGCCGATGTGGAACGTGCGCATCGTCAACTGCGTACCGGGCTCGCCGATCGATTGCGCCGCGATGACGCCGACCGCCTCGCCATGGTTGACCGGCGTGCCGCGGGCCAGATCGCGGCCGTAGCACTTGCCGCAGATGCCGTTGACGAGTTCGCAGGTCAGCGCCGAGCGAATCTTCACTTCCTGGATGCCGGCCTGCTGGATGGCGTCGACATGCATTTCTTCCATCAGCGTGCCGCGCTTGACCACGACCTTGTTGGTCGCGGGATCGCGCAGATCCTCGCCCGCGGTGCGGCCGAGAATGCGGGACGCCAGCGACGCAACCACGGTGCCGGCATCGATGATGGCGCGCATCTTGATGCCGAGCTTGGTGCCGCAATCGTCCTGCGTGATGATGCAGTCCTGCGCGACGTCGACCAGACGACGGGTCAGATAGCCCGAGTTCGCGGTCTTCAACGCGGTGTCCGCGAGGCCCTTGCGGGCGCCGTGGGTCGAGTTGAAGTATTCGAGCACCGACAGACCTTCCTTGAAGTTGGAAATGATCGGCGTTTCGATGATCTCACCCGACGGCTTCGCCATCAGGCCGCGCATACCGGCGAGCTGACGCATCTGCGCCGGCGAACCGCGCGCGCCCGAATGCGCCATCATGTAGATCGAGTTGATGTCGGCGTCGGCGCCCTTCGGCGTCTTCTTGGTCGAGGAGATTTCCTTCATCATCTCCTTGGCGATTTCTTCGGTCGCCTTCGACCAGGCGTCGACCACCTTGTTGTACTTCTCGCCATGGGTGATCAGACCGTCATTGTACTGCTGCTCGAAATCCTTCGCCAGCGCACGCGTCGTATCGACGATCTTCCACTTGCTGTGCGGCACGACCATGTCGTCCTTGCCGAACGAGATGCCGGCCTTGAACGCGTTGTAGAAGCCGAGCGCCATGATGCGATCGCAGAAGATCACGGTCTCCTTCTGGCCGCAGTGCCGATAGACCTGGTCGATCACGCCGGAGATTTCGCGCTTGGTCATCAGCTTGTTGATGATTTCGTACGAAATCTTGGACGATTTCGGCAGCACGTTGCCGAGCATGACGCGGCCCGCGGTGGTCTCAATCCAGCGCCTGGCCTGCTTGCCGTTCTCGTCCGAGCCTTCCCACCGGAACTTGATCTTGGTGTGGAGGTGGATGACCTTCGAATGCAGGGCATGCTCGAGCTCGGCCATGTCGCCGAAGATCTTGCCCTCGCCGGGCAGGCCTTCGCGCATGATCGACAGGTAATACAGGCCGAGCACGATGTCCTGCGACGGCACGATGATCGGCTGGCCGTTCGCCGGATGCAGAATGTTGTTGGTCGACATCATCAGCACGCGCGCTTCCAGCTGCGCTTCCAGCGACAGCGGAACGTGCACGGCCATCTGGTCGCCGTCGAAGTCGGCGTTGAACGCCGCGCAAACCAGCGGATGCAGCTGGATCGCCTTGCCTTCGATCAGCACCGGCTCGAACGCCTGAATGCCGAGGCGATGCAGGGTCGGCGCGCGGTTCAGCAGCACCGGATGCTCGCGGATCACCTCGTCGAGGATGTCCCAGACCTCTGGACGCTCTTTTTCGACCAGCTTCTTGGCCTGCTTCACCGTGGTGGACAGACCCTTGGCGTCGAGCCGCGAATAGATGAACGGCTTGAACAGTTCGAGCGCCATCTTCTTCGGCAGGCCGCACTGATGCAGCCGCAGCTCGGGACCGACCACGATCACCGAACGGCCGGAATAGTCGACGCGCTTGCCGAGCAGGTTCTGCCGGAAGCGGCCCTGCTTGCCCTTGAGCATGTCGGCCAGCGACTTCAGCGGACGCTTGTTGGCGCCGGTGATGACGCGGCCGCGGCGGCCGTTGTCGAACAACGCGTCGACGGCCTCCTGCAGCATGCGCTTTTCGTTGCGGATGATGATGTCGGGCGCGCGCAGCTCCATCAGCCGCTTCAGGCGGTTGTTGCGGTTGATGACGCGGCGGTAGAGGTCGTTGAGGTCGGAGGTCGCAAAGCGGCCGCCGTCGAGCGGCACCAGCGGACGCAGGTCCGGCGGAATCACCGGCACCACGGTCAGGATCATCCACTCCGGCTTGTTGCCGGAATAGCGGAAGGCCTCGACGATCTTCAGGCGCTTGGCGAGCTTCTTGTGCTTGATGTCGGATTCGGTCTCGTGCATTTCGGCACGGAGCGAGACCTCGAGCTTTTCGAGCTCCAGACCCTTCAACAGCTCGCGGATCGCCTCGGCGCCGATCATGGCGGTGAACGAATCCTGGCCGTATTCGTCCTGCGCCTTCAGGTACTCGTCTTCCGACAACAGCTGACGGTCCTTGAGCGCGGTCAAACCGGGCTCGAGAACGACGTAATATTCAAAATACAGAATCCGCTCGAGATCCTTCAGCGTCATGTCGAGCAGCAGGCCGATGCGCGACGGCAGCGACTTCAGGAACCAGATGTGCGCAACCGGCGCCGCCAGTTCGATATGGCCCATGCGCTCGCGCCGGACCCGCGACAGCGTCACTTCGACCGAGCACTTTTCGCAGATGATGCCCTTGTACTTCATCCGCTTGTACTTGCCGCACAGGCACTCGTAGTCCTTGATCGGCCCGAAGATGCGCGCGCAGAACAGGCCGTCACGCTCCGGCTTGAAGGTGCGGTAATTGATGGTCTCCGGCTTCTTGATCTCGCCGTAGGACCAGGACAGAATCTTCTCCGGAGACGCGATCGAAATCCGGATCTGGTCGAAGACCTGCGCCGGTGTCGTCGGATTGAAGAGATTCATAATTTCTTGATTCATGGTCTTCTCCTCGCGTGCCGATCGTCACCGGCAGCAAATTCGAAATTCTTTCTGGACCGCGCCCCGCTCAACGTCCGAGCAAGGCGCGAATGCCCGGCACATTTGAGCGAAGACGGGCTTCGCGCTTTTGAGCCGGGCACAAAATCTTCGCGTTACTCTGCCGCCTCGGACGTGGTCCCCGGCGCTATCTTGGAATTGTGCAGATCGACGTTGAGGCCGAGCGAGCGCATTTCCTTGACCAGCACGTTGAACGATTCCGGGATACCCGCCTCGAACGTGTCGTCGCCGCGCACGATCGCCTCGTACACCTTGGTACGGCCGGCGACGTCGTCCGACTTCACGGTCAGCATTTCCTGCAGCGTGTAGGCGGCGCCGTACGCTTCGAGCGCCCACACCTCCATTTCGCCGAAGCGCTGGCCGCCGAACTGCGCCTTGCCACCCAGCGGCTGCTGGGTAACGAGCGAGTACGGTCCGATCGAACGCGCGTGGATCTTGTCGTCCACGAGATGGTGCAGCTTGAGCATGTAGATGTAGCCCACCGTCACCTTGCGGTCGAAGGCGTCGCCGGTCCGGCCGTCATAGACAGTCGACTGACCCGAGGCGTCGAAGCCCGCGAGCTTCAGCATCTCCTCGATGTCGGCTTCCTTGGCGCCGTCGAACACCGGCGTTGCGATCGGCACGCCGTGGCTGAGGTTGCGGCCGAGCTCCACCAACTCGTTGTCGTTGAGCGATTTGATGGTTTCATCGTCGCCATAGATCTTCTTCAGGGTCTCGCGCAGCGGCTTGAGATCCTGCTTGTGATAATAGGCGTCGATGGTCTGGCCGATGCGCTTGCCGAGGCCCGCGCAGGCCCAGCCAAGATGCGTCTCCAGAATCTGGCCGACGTTCATGCGCGAGGGCACGCCGAGCGGATTGAGCACGATGTCGGCATGGGTGCCGTCCTCGAGGAACGGCATGTCCTCGATCGGAACGATTTTGGACACCACGCCCTTGTTGCCGTGACGGCCGGCCATCTTGTCGCCGGGCTGGATCTTGCGCTTCACCGCGACGAAGACCTTGACCATCTTCATCACGCCGGGCGGCAATTCGTCGCCACGCTGCAGCTTCTCGACCTTGTCGAGGAAGCGCTGTTCAAGGCCCTTCTTCGATTCGTCGTACTGCTTTCGCATCGCCTCGATTTCAGCCATCAGCTTGTCGTTGGGCGAAGCAAACATCCACCACTGCGACCGCGGATGCTCGTCGAGCACCGCGCGCGTGATCTTGGTGTCCTTCTTGAAGCCCTTCGGACCGGCGATGCCCTGGCGGTTTTCCAGGAGTTCCGCCAGACGGCCGTAGACGTTACGGTCGAGGATCGCCTGTTCGTCGTCGCGGTCCTTGGCCAGACGCTCGATCTCTTCCCGCTCGATCGCCAGCGCGCGCTCGTCCTTGTCGACGCCGTGCCGGTTGAAGACGCGGACTTCCACGATGGTGCCCTGCACGCCCGGAGGCACGCGCAGCGAGGTATCGCGGACGTCGGAGGCCTTTTCGCCGAAGATGGCGCGCAGGAGCTTTTCTTCCGGCGTCATCGGGCTTTCGCCCTTCGGCGTGATCTTGCCGACCAGGATGTCGCCGGCGCGCACTTCCGCGCCGATATAGACAATGCCGGCTTCGTCGAGGTTCTTCAGCGCTTCTTCCGAAACGTTCGGAATGTCGCGGGTGATTTCCTCAGGCCCGAGCTTGGTATCGCGCGCCATCACCTCGAACTCCTCGATGTGGATCGAGGTGAAGACGTCGTCCTTCACGATTCTTTCCGAGAGCAGGATCGAGTCTTCGAAGTTGTAGCCATTCCACGGCATGAACGCGACCAGCACGTTGCGGCCGAGCGCGAGCTCGCCAAGATCGGTCGACGGACCGTCGGCGATGATGTCGCCCTTCTTGACGATGTCGCCGACCTTCACCAGCGGACGCTGGTTGATGCAGGTCGACTGGTTGGAGCGCTGGTACTTCATCAGCCGGTAGATATCGACGCCCGACTTGGTCGGGTCGAGATCTTCGGTGGCGCGGATCACGACGCGGGTGGCGTCGATCTGGTCGATCACGCCGGAACGGCGGGCGGCGATCGCAGCGCCGGAGTCGCGGGCAACCACGCCTTCCATGCCGGTACCGACGAACGGCGCCTCGGCACGAACCAGCGGCACCGCCTGGCGCTGCATGTTCGAGCCCATCAGCGCGCGGTTGGCGTCGTCGTTCTCGAGGAACGGGATCAGGGCCGCGGCGACCGAAACCAGCTGCTTCGGCGACACGTCCATGTAGTCGACCTTGTCGGGCGTGATCGGCAGCACTTCGCCGGCGTGACGGCAGACGATCAGGTCCTCGGTGAAGCGGCCCTTGGCGTCGAGCGGCACGTTGGCCTGCGCCACGCGATAACGGCCCTCTTCCATCGCCGAGAGATACACCACCTCGTCGGTGACGCGGCCGTCCTTCACCTTGCGATAGGGCGTCTCGACGAAGCCATATTTGTTGACGCGCGCAAAGGTCGCGAGCGAGTTGATCAGACCGATGTTCGGGCCTTCCGGCGTCTCGATCGGGCAGATACGGCCGTAATGGGTCGGATGCACGTCGCGCACTTCGAAGCCGGCGCGCTCGCGGGTCAGACCGCCCGGTCCAAGCGCCGAGAGACGGCGCTTGTGGGTAATCTCCGACAGCGGGTTGGTCTGGTCCATGAACTGCGACAGCTGCGACGAGCCGAAGAATTCGCGCACCGCGGCTGCCGCCGGCTTGGCGTTGATCAAATCCTGCGGCATCACGGTGTCGATATCGACACTGGACATGCGCTCCTTGATCGCGCGCTCCATGCGCAACAGACCGATGCGGTACTGGTTCTCCATCAATTCACCGACCGAGCGGACGCGGCGGTTGCCGAGATGGTCGATGTCGTCGATCTCGCCCTTGCCGTCGCGCAGATCGACCAGCGTCTTGATGACCGCGAGGATGTCTTCCTTGCGCAGCGTGCGGTGGGTATCGGGCGCATCGAGTTCGAGGCGCATGTTCATCTTGACGCGGCCGACCGCGGACAGGTCGTAGCGCTCAGAGTCGAAGAACAGCGACTGGAACATGGTCTGGGCCGAGTCGATGGTCGGCGGCTCGCCGGGACGCATCACGCGATAGATGTCGAACAGCGCGTCTTCACGCGTCATGTTCTTGTCGGCGTGCAGCGTGTTGCGGATGTAGGCGCCGACATTGACGTGGTCGATGTCAAGCAGCGGCAGTTCCTTGTAGCCCTGCTCGTTCAGCGCCTTCAGCGACTTCTCGGTGATCTCCTCGCCGGCTTCGGCGTAAATTTCACCGGTCTTCGAATTGACGAGGTCTTCGGCGAGGTAGTTTCCGACCAGCTCTTCGTCCGACAGACGCAGCGCCTTGAGGCCCTTTTCCTGCAGCTGGCGCGCTGCGCGCACCGTGAGCTTCTTGCCGGCCTCGAGCACCACCTTGCCGGTGTCGGCGTCGATCAGGTCGTTGATGGTCGAGTAGCCGCGGAAACGGGTGGCGTCGAACGGCACGCGCCAGCCTTCCTTGCCCCGCTTGTAATTGATCTTCTTGTAGAAGGTCGACAGGATCGTCTCGCCGTCGAGACCGAGCGCGTACATCAGCGAGGTCACGGGAATCTTGCGGCGGCGATCGATGCGCGCGAACACGATGTCCTTGGCGTCGAATTCGATATCGAGCCAGGAACCGCGATACGGAATCACCCGCGCGGCGAACAGCAGCTTGCCGGACGAATGGGTCTTGCCCTTGTCGTGGTCGAAGAACACGCCGGGCGAACGGTGCATCTGCGAGACGATGACGCGCTCGGTGCCGTTGACGACGAAGGTGCCGTTCATGGTCATGAGCGGGATATCGCCCATGTAGACGTCCTGCTCCTTGATGTCCTTCACCGACTTGGCGCCGGTTTCCTCATCGATATCGAACACGATCAGGCGCAGCGTCACCTTCAGCGGCGCAGCATAGGTCATGCCGCGCTGGCGGCACTCGTCGACGTCGTATTTCGGCGGCTCGAATTCGTAGCGGACGAATTCCAGCATCGAGGTGCCGGAGAAATCCGAGATCGGAAATACCGAACGGAACACCGCCTGCAGGCCCTCGTCCAGCCGCCCGCCGACCGGCTCGTCCACCATCAGGAACTGGTCATAGGACGCCTTCTGAACCTCGATGAGGTTCGGCATCTCGGCGACTTCCTTGATGTGTCCGAAGAACTTGCGAACGCGTTTGCGACCGGTGAATGTCTGCTGCGCCATCGTGGCCTCTCATTTCGTCGCCCCTGATGGGCGAACCTTCCGAAGCGCGACTGCCATCGCCCCCGGGTTGAATTTCGAATCGCTTCGCTGGAACAAAGCCCAAATTCAGGAATTAAGTCCCAAACCCGTTCTCCACGCCTTCAAAACGCAAAACGACGCGCGGGCGCATGACTGCACCCGCCCGTCACAACTCTTCGCTTCACGGACTGAAAAAGCCCGAAATTTGACTGTCTCCCAACGGCTTACGCCGGGAACCCTGCCGTCCCCGCCGCCTACCGTGTTTTCCTGCTGCCGTCCCGATATGGGGTGACAATAGTGGAGATTCGAGGGTTAACCCCACGAATCCCCACACATTTTTGTGTACTAACGCACTCAGGGTTACCCCTTCATACGCGATTCTGCCGATCCCGGGTCTCGCTACGCTTGCCCGGGATTTCGCTGCAGTAACTTACGTTACTTCAGCTCAACCTTGGCGCCAGCCTTTTCGAGCTGGGCCTTGATCTTCTCGGACTCGTCCTTGTTCACGCCCTCTTTGACAGCCTTGGGCGCGCCTTCGACGAGGTCCTTGGCTTCCTTGAGGCCGAGGCCGGTGATGGCGCGGACTTCCTTGATGACTTCGATCTTCTTGTCGCCGGCGGCGACGAGCATGACCGTGAACTCGGTCTTTTCTTCAGCCGGAGCAGCAGCGGCGGCAGCGGGACCGGCAACGGCCACGGCAGCAGCGGCGGACACGCCCCACTTTTCTTCCAGGAGCTTTGCGAGCTCGGCAGCTTCGAGCACGGTGAGGCTCGAGAGGTCGTCGACGATTTTCTGTAGGTCAGCCATTGATCAGTTTCCTTAAACGTATTGGTTCGAACCAGGTTTGAATTGCGAAGGGTCAGGCCGCTTCGCTCTTTGAGGCATAGGCCTGGATGACGCGCGCGAGCTTGGCCGCGGGCGCAGTCGAGAGCTGAGCGATCTTGGTCGCCGGCGCCACAAGCAGGCCGACAATCTTTCCGCGCAGTTCATCGAGTGACGGCAGGGCGGCAAGCGCCTTGACGCCGTTAACATCCAGGACGGTTTTACCCATCGATCCGCCGAGAATGACGAACTGTTCGTTCGCCTTGGCGAATTCGATGGCAACCTTCGGCGCCGCTACCGGATCGTTTGAAGTCGCGATCACGGTCGGCCCCTTCAGCAGGGAACCGATGGCAACGACGTCTGTGCCTTCAAGAGCAATTTTGGCGAGACGGTTCTTCGAGACCTTCACCGTCGCGCCCGCCTGCTTCATCTGCATGCGCAGCTTCTGCATCTGGGCCACGGTGAGGCCGGAATAGTGGGCGACGACTGCAACGCTCGTGGCCTTGAAGACCCCGTTCAGCGCTTCAACCGCGTCCTTTTTTGCCGCTCTTTCCACAGCAAGCTCTCTCCGGTTGGCGGCCTTCGCGCTTTAGAGCGAGACCGCCGGGTTGCACCCATCGTCCCGCCCAAAACCTGACCTCAAGACAACAGCCTCAAGACACGCCGGGCACGACGACATTGAAAAGCCTGCCCTCCCGAACCAGATGGCGCGGGGTGTCGAGGTTCGAACCAAACAAGCCATCCGCCGCCAAAGGCGACGTAAAGCGAAATCCGGTCTTCACCCGTCTATGCAGGCATTGAATTAAGCCGTTGAAAAACCGATGGTTAATCGCGGGCGCCTGCAGTCTCGGACAGGATCGAGGCCAAACGGCTAAGCCGATGACCCCTGCCTGCATTCCACCAAAGCGACGGGTTCCCTTCCTTTCGAGCAATCCATGCGGATGTCCTGAAAGGAATGATCTCCTACCGTATCGGGTTTTCGGATTGCGAGCACGGACCTGCCAGCAACCGCCAGCACGCCCGGAAGCGGCTCTTTAACGAGTCTCGCCCTGTTTGCCAAGAGCAAAATTCAGACCAGTTTGGAAAACCGAATTCGATCCGGTGGCGGGCTCGAACTGGCCGATGGACTATGCGTCGAAAAGAACATACCATGAACATAGAATCAGACTACCGGAAGCATCCTGTTTCAGCTCGGGAGTACAAATGACTGGTCCTAACGACGTCCCCCTTCTTGGCCCAACGCTGCTTGCCTTGGCTGGCAAAACAGAGGACGAGCGACGCAAAATAGTCGCCTGGAACACCGCCCGCTCACTCGAGGATAGTTCAGACCGTATCGATTGTGACGGTCGGGTTATCTGCTGGGCAGAGTACGGCAAGACCACCGCGTACGGATGGGAAATCGATCACGCTACACCTACCGTCGTTGGCGGCCTTGACGTCTGCGATAATCTTCGCGCCCGACACTGGCTGGGCAACCGGAGCGCCGGCGGGCTCCTGGGTGGGTTGTTTAGGGCCGGAAATTCCGGCGGATTGTTGGATGGATTGTCCAAGCTCGGTAGCCCCGGTGGCCACCTGTGAGAGCTGCGATTCAGGCGCCTCGGACCTCATAGGGAAGCGCCTTCCCGGCAAAATACGCCGCGAGATTGGCCATCACGCAGTCCTGCATCGCCACATGCGATTCCAGCGTATGGCCGCCGATATGCGGGGACAGCACCACGTTCGGAAACGCGCTCAGCGCGTCCGGCGCGTGCGGCTCTTTCGCGTAGACGTCGAGCCCGGCGCCGGCGATGGTCTGCTCCGACAGCGCCGCGATCAGCGCCGGCTGGTCGATCACGGAGCCGCGCGCGATGTTGACGACATAGCCGTCCTTGCCGAGCTTTCGCAATATATCGGCATTGACGATGTGGTGGGTGTCGCCGCCGGCACGCACGGCAATCATCAACACGCTGCACCATTCGGTCAGCGCCTCCAGACTCGGAAAATACTGATACGGCACGTCGTGCCGGCTGCGGCTGAAATAGCCGACCTCGGTCTCGAACGAGGCGACGCGCGCGGCGATCTTGCGGCCGATCTCGCCCATGCCGTAGACGCCGACCTTGCGGCCGCGCATGCCGGCCTGCGGGCGCATCATCGGCGACGGTTTTGCGGCGGCCCAGTCGCCGCTCCTGACGTAATTGTCGGCGACCGGCAAGCGGCGGATCGCCGCCAGCATCAGCGTCACCGCGATATCGGCGACCGACGAGGCGTTCGCACCCGGGCTGTGGCCGAGCGTGATTTTGCGCTTTGCCGCCGCGGCGAGATCGACGCCGTCATAGCCGGTGCCGTAACAGACGATGGCGCCGAGTTTCGGCATCATGTCCATCATGTCAGCGCCGAGCGGCGTGCCGCCTGCGGTGATCATGGCGCGAATATCCGCGAGCTGATCTGCGCCAAACACCTGGGCCGGTGGTTTGCCGGCGGCATCCAGCAGTTCATAGCGTTCGCCGATGCGCAGCATCAGCGCCTTGGGGAAACGCGAATAGACCAGGACTTTTTCGGGCATTTCAATTCCTGCAGACTGTGCGGACGAGGCGTCCTGAGCTTCGAAACGGCGCATGTGCCGCGCGAATATTTGTAACTTACTGCAATGTGCCGGGTCCGTGTATCATGCCTCGACGAGAGCTCATGCAGTTCCGGAAGCTCAGCCATGTCTTCCTTCGAAAAATCGTCCTGGTTTGAAAAATCGCCCCTTAGCCGCCGTGCGGCGCTCACAGCGCTCGCCTCCGCGCCCGCAGTGGCCGCATCCGTCCCCGGGGCGTTCGCGCAAACTCCGTCAGCACCGGCCGCAGCGCTGACGCCGGCATGCATCCTGACGCCGGCGGCAATACCGGGCCCGTTCTACTTCGATCCAAAACTGCAGCGCGCCGATATCACCGAAGGCCATCCCGGCGTACCGCTGCGGTTGCGCTTTGTCGTGCTCGACGCAGCCAATTGCACACCGGTCTCCGGCGCGCGCGTCGATATCTGGCACACACGGGCGGATGGCTATTACTCCGGCTATCCCGGTCAGGGCGACAGGCACAATGTCGATACCTCCGGCGGCACTTTCATGCGCGGCACCCAGATCGCGGACGCCCGCGGCGAAGCCGCCTTCCGCAGCGTCTATCCCGGCTGGTACGGCGGCCGCACCGTGCATGTGCACTTCAAGATCTTCATCGACGACAAGAACATGCTCACCGGCCAGATGTATTTCCCGGATGCGCTGAGCCAGTACATTTTCGCCAATGTCGGCGCCTACAGCCGCAAGGCGGTTCGCAACACCTTCAACACCAACGATGAGTTCGCGCTGTCGGACACGACCCATGGCGGGTTTTGCGATATCCGCGAACAGGCCGACCACTATCTGGCGACGCTGATCGTCGGCGTCAGCCGGACCGTGGCAACCGCGCTGGACGAAAAGCCGACGCCTGCCCTACCCCGCGCGATCGTGCCGGGCATCGCACCCGCAAAGCAGAGGAACAGCTGAACACGCAGCCGCGCCAACGAAAAACGGCGAAGCAGCTTTCGCTGTTTCGCCGCCAATTCGTCAAATCTACCGCTGGAAGCTTAACCGAGCAGCGTGCCCGGCTCGACCTTCACGCCCGGGCCCATGGTGGAGGAAACCGCCACGCGCTGGATGTAGGTGCCCTTGGCGCCGGCAGGCTTCGCCTTGGCGACCGCATCCGCGAGCGCCTTGACGTTCTGCACCAGCTTTTCTTCGGTGAACGACGCCTTGCCGATACCGGCCTGCACGATGCCGGCCTTCTCGACGCGGAATTCGACCGAGCCGCCCTTGGCGCCCTTCACGGCGGTGGCGACGTCCATCGTCACGGTGCCGATCTTCGGGTTCGGCATCATGCCGCGCGGGCCGAGCACCTTACCGAGGCGGCCGACCAGCGGCATCATGTCGGGGGTGGCGATACAACGATCGAAGTCGATCGCGCCGCCCTGCACCTTCTCGACCAGGTCTTCGGCGCCGACGACGTCGGCACCTGCGGCCCTGGCTTCATCCGCCTTGGCGCCACGCGCGAACACGCCGACGCGCAAGGTGCGGCCGGTGCCGTTCGGCAGCGTCACCACGCCGCGAACCATCTGGTCGGCGTGACGCGGATCGACGCCGAGATTGATCGCGATCTCGATGGTCTCGTCGAACTTCGACTTGGCGCGCTCCTTGACCATCTTGATGGCATCCGCGAGCGGATAGAGCTTTTCGCGGTCGACGCCCTCACGGGCCTTCTTCAAACGTTTTCCGATTGCCATGACCCGTTACCCCGCAACTTCAAGACCCATCGAACGGGCGGAGCCCTCGACCATCTTCATGGCCGACTCGATGGAGTCACAATTGAGATCCTTCATCTTCTTCTCGGCGATCTCGCGCACCTGCGCCTTGGTCACCGCGCCGGCCTTGTCGCGGCCCGGGGCTTTCGAGCCGGACTGGATTTTGGCGGCCTGCTTGAGGAAGAAGGACATCGGGGGGGTCTTCATCTCGAAGGTGAACGAACGATCGGCGTAGATCGTGATCACCACCGGAATCGGGGTGTTCTTTTCTTCCTTCTGCGTCTGGGCGTTGAACGCCTTGCAGAATTCCATGATGTTGAGACCGCGCTGACCAAGCGCGGGACCGATCGGGGGCGAAGGATTCGCCGCACCGGCCGGCACCTGCAATTTCAGGTATCCGGTCACTTTCTTTGCCATACGTCACTCCTCATGTTGCTCCGGAGGATTCCGGAAGCTTCACAGGACCGTGGTACGGTTCGACGGACGACTGGCGATCGTCCATCTCCTCCCACGGCACTCCTCAAGCGGCGTTGCCGCTTGAAAACGATCAGACCTTCTCGACCTGACCGAATTCCAGTTCGACCGGCGTGGCGCGACCGAAGATCGACACCGCGACCTTGACGCGCGAACGCGCCTCGTCGATTTCCTCGACCACCCCGGAGAACGACGCGAACGGCCCATCGGCCACGCGGACATTCTCGCCAATCTCGAACGACACCGACGCCTTCGGACGCTCGACGCCTTCCTGCACCTGGTGCAGGATCCGCATCGCCTCGGCTTCCGAGATCGGCATCGGCTTGTTTTCGGCGCCGAGGAAACCGGTCACCTTCGGGGTGTTCTTGATCAGATGAAACGCCTCGTCGGTCAGCTTCATCTTCACCAGCACATAGCCCGGGAAGAATTTTCGCTCGGCATCGATCTTGCGGCCGCGGCGCACTTCGGTGACCTTTTCGGTCGGCACCAGCACCAGCTCGAACAGTTCCTCAAGCCCGCGCTGCTTCGACTGCTCGCGGATCGATTCCGCGACCTTCTTTTCGAAGTTCGAATAGGCGTGGACGATATACCAGCGCTTATCCATCGTTTGAGTTCCGGTGCTCATTAGTGGACACCCAGCAAGAAGGTGACGAGGTAACGGATGATCTGATCCGAGGCGAAGAAGAAAATCGAAGCCAGCGCAACCATCACGAACACCATGATCGTGGTGATCGTCGTCTCGCGGCGCGTCGGCCAGGTGACCTTGTTGGTCTCCGAGCGCACTTCCTGCAGGAATTTGAACGGGCTGAAAGCCATCGTTGGGTATCCGCGTCCTTCGTGAGACGATTGTCTGATTTCAAGAAAATTCGAACAGCCGAATTAGGCCCAGCCCTCTCTCGAAGGATGAGCCGCCAAGCGGGCTCGATTGTTCGGGGGAATTTAAAGCCGCGCCGGATATCCGCAGAGCGGGCCGGCAGCAGGTGGCGGCTATCTACTGCCAGTTGGGCAAAAGGTCAAGGTATGGGAGACCGCCGAGCCATAATCCCCCTCCCCGGCCCCAGGCGTCAGAAGCGGGTCGGCAGCCTTATGCACGCTTTCCTTGCAGCCTAATTCGCAGGCATCAAGTCATCGCGATCACGGCCCGGCGCCTCGCACCTGCGCCCATTTATTGACGCATATTTATCCCCTCATCCGCCATCGCTGATCCAGCAAAGGAGCGGGAAATCGGAATGGCGTCGTATCGAATTTGCTGCGGGATCGCAGCTGCCGCGTTTCTTCTTTTGCTTCCAGCCTTTGTCTTCGCCCAGGGTACCCCGCAACAGCGCGAAGCCTGTACCCCGGACGCCTTTCGACTTTGCGGCGCCTATATGCCGGACCCCGACGGCGTGGCCGCGTGTCTGAGGGCCAGCGGTCCGCGCCTGAGCCCGGCTTGCTTTGAAGTTTTCTTTCCACCGCAGGACGATCCGCCGCCGCGGCCGATCGCCCCGCGGAAACGCCAAAAGCCGCAGCCGCCACCTCCACAAGAGGACGAGGATTAGCAGCGTTATTTCGCGCTGTTCCGACCCGCCGGAACCCGAGTGGTTAATCGCCGCTAACGCCGCATCTCAAATCCGAACAAGACCGCGATCGGCTTCTTAAAAATTGCCGCGCATCGTGTTCGTCCCATCAACCGGCAATGAGATAACCATGGCACTGCTTGGCGAAGACCAGGAAAAGCCGCCAGTCGACCCCGCCTGGACGGTTCTTGACGCCGCGAACGACCTTGGCGACGCCGTCACGGTCGACGCCTGCCGGCGCGTGATCGATGCGAATCTGCGCGGCGACGCCCCCGCAACATCGGACATGGCGGTCGTCGCCGCGTTTTTTGGCTAGCTGCGGCCCCGCAGCAGGAAGTTCGTCCAAGTCTTTGATTTTGCTGGCAGGAGTGGCAGGGCTCGAACCTGCGACCCCCGGTTTTGGAGACCGGTGCTCTACCAATTGAGCTACACTCCTGCAGGGAACCGTGCGTCGCCGCCGGTTCGTGCCGTTTCAAGCATAAGCCACACCCCGATTGCAAGGGCGAAGCGGTCGAACGCCGACAAACCACCGGCTGCACCACAGCCAGTTGCGATAGTTTTCGCCATAGCGGGCGACACTGAAATGCAACGCCGCCGCGCGGCAAATTCCGGCCGGGTTGCCGGTCCGCCGGCAGTAATCACGCTGTTCAATTCAAAACTTCTGCGCCAAACTTCATCCTCACCACAAACAACAAGAGCAAATGGGAGAGACCATGAACGCCCAAACCGCCGCCAGGCAGACTTCCGCCCCGCAGACCCCATCGCTGCCGCACGCCAAGCCGGAGCAGCTCGGGCTCTCCCCCGTTCGCTTGCAGCGGCTCTCCGACGCGTTCAAACGCGAGGTCGACAAGGGCACCCTGCCCGGCGCGACCGTGCTGGTGGCGCGCCGCGGCCAGATCGGCTGGTTCGACGCCATCGGCAAGCAGAGCCCGTTGGCCGCAGCGCCGATGGCGAAGGACAGCATCTTCCGCATCTTCTCGATGACCAAGCCGATCGTCTCGATCGGCATCATGATGCTGATCGAGGACGGCCATTTTCTGCTCAGCGACGCGGTCGCAAAATTCATCCCGGAATTTGCCAACCAGAAAGTCGGCGTCGAACACAACGGCGAACTCGAACTCGTCCCGCTGAAGCGGCAGATGACGGTTCAGGATCTGCTGCGGCACACTTCGGGCATCACCTACGACCACACCGGCAACGGCCTGGTGCAGCGGCTGTATCAGGAGTCGCGGCTGCGCAGCCGCAAGATCACCAACGCGGAACACGCCAGCTTCGTGGCCAGCCTGCCTTTGATGTGCCAGCCCGGCGCGGAGTGGAACTACAGCCGCTCCACCGACATCCTCGGCCGCATCATCGAAGTCGTCAGCGGCAAGTCGCTCAGTGCGTTCCTCGCCGAACGCATCTTGGCACCGCTGCAAATGGCGGAGACCGCGTTCCACACCGCCGAAGCCAATGCCGGCCGTCTCGCCGAGCCGTTCCCGACCGATCCCTGGACCGGCGATAAGGTGCAGCTCTTCAACATGCTGGAAAAGCCGGTGATGGAATCCGGCGGTGGCGGACTGGTCTCCACCACGATGGACTATGCGCGGTTCAGCCAGATGCTGCTCAATGGCGGCAGCCTCGACGGCGTCAGGATCGTTGGCCGCAAGACGCTGGAGCTGATGGCGTCGGATCATCTCGGCCCCGAGGTCAAAGTTGACTCTCCCTTGATGCCGCCCGGCCACGGTTTTGGGCTCGGTTTTGCGGTCCGCACCCATGCCGGAATTGCGCCGTTCCCGGGTTCGCTCGGTCAATTCTTCTGGAGCGGCATGGCCGGCACGTTCTTCTGGATCGATCCGAAGGAGGACCTGTTCGCGGTGTTCATGATGCAGGGCCCGGGTCAGCGGCAATATACCCGCTCGCTGCTGCGCGATCTGGTGTACGCGGCGGTGGAATGACGGACATCGTTCCCGGGACGGCCCTGCGGGGCTGTCCCGGGATGCGCCCGCCTTTGCCGTCAGACGCCCTTCATTCCATTCCAAGGTAGTGGCGCCACTCGGTTCCCATGTTGTCGTCCGTGATAGATTGGCTACCCGCCGTGCGGGCGAGCACTTCCGGACAGCCCTCGATCATGTGCTGCGAACTTTGATCGACCGTTGCCAGTGAATCCAGCAGTACGCGGTCGCTTGCGCTTTGGCTGTCGAACTCGTTGTGCCCATCAATGACGTAAGACTCCAGCGTCTGGCGCCAGCGGCTAAAATTCCAGTCGATTGGAGTTTCCGAAACGACCATGTGGTTGGTGAACCGTGCCCCGTAAGGAAATGCCAGGCAGGCGGTTCGCTGCACGCGAGCGGAGTCGGTCGTATTGTAGAACATGATTCCGTGCGGATTGAGGTGCTGCTGCCCGAGCTTGAGAAATTCGGTCGATAGCAGGTTTGCGGCATTGGCGCGAAAATTCCAGGTCGTGTTCGATACGATCGCGTCGAAGCGCCGTTCGGGATGGTGGCTCAACCAGCGTCTGCCATCGTCCTTGATGATGGTGACTTTCGGGTTGCCGAGCACGGAAGCGACCTCCGGCTGCTGTGCGATCAAGTCAACATAGCCCGGGTTGATCTCGACCACCGTAAGCGAGTTCACCGCGGGATTGTTGGCGATCACCTGCGCCCACGAACCCGACGCCAGCCCGATCATCAGAACGTCGCGCGGAGATGCGTGAAACAAACTCAACGCGTAGGGCCGGATGATGCCGTTTCGATCGTCCTGTAATCGCGTGTTGAAGCGTCCGTCATACATCCCGTTGCCGAATACGGTGCCATCGGTGTCGACGGTGATGATGCCGCCGCGATTCTCGACCACATGGCCAAAGGCGTGATCGACGGTGCCCTTGAACAGCAGGTTTTCGAGCACGCGCTCCGACAGCAACGGTGTCACGACCACGGCAACAACCGACACGCCGACAGCGACCGCCGCGCGCTTCAGCCGCTCCGTGCGCGCGACATCGAGCATCGCGATCACGGCCAGCGCGCAGGCCGTGCCCGCAATCACCAGCAGCACGGCGATCTGCACCAGAGTGAGACAGTTCGTCAAAACAAAGCCGGTCAGGATAGCGCCGGCCGCGGAGCCGAGGATATTGGCGAAATAAAGCAGCCCCGTTTGCATTCCGGCGCGATCGTCGGCCCGGACGCCGAATTGGGCGAGATACGGCAGCAGTGATCCCCATCGGCGGGCGATCAAATAGACCATCACCATCGCAATGACGAAAACACCGCTGCCGAGCCAGGCGAAATGCGCCATGGCCGGCAGAAACAGCAGGCCGAGGAGATTTGCGAAAACAAGTTCGTCGGCTGCTTTGCGCATCGCGTCGGCCTGCGGGAGCGTCTCACATACCTTGCCCGCGCTCCGTGCCCCGCCTGCGATGCCAGCGAGAAAGCACGCCAGCGTCAGGCCAAATGCCGTTGCACTCGATCCGGAGGCATAGGAGACGGTTCGGAACAGAAATATTTCATACGACAAGGAAATGAACCCGCCGAGCGCCGCCAGCAGCAACACGGGTCGCATGGCAACGATCGCCTCGCGCGCGCCATTTTCTGCCATCGAGGGTACAGCGCGAGGTTCATCGGGATGCAGCGCGTGCGCCGCCATTGCGCCGATGGCGACGGCAACGTTGACGCCGACGGCGGTAAAAACCGCCCCATGCATGCCAAGGAACGGGAACAGCACGATGCAGCAGACGACGCAGGCCGCCGCCGCGCCGAGCGTATTGACGTAATAGAGCAGGCCGACGGCGTTGCCGACTTGCCCGGAGCGACGAACCAGGTGCGAAACCAGGATCGGCAAGGTCGCGCCCATCAGCAGCGTCGGCACGATGACGAGCAACAGGTTGACGGCGGCCATGGCCGGCAGCGGCCAATTGACGATGAGCGCACCGACCTGCTCGAACACGCTGAGCGACACGATGCCGAAGGCGGCGGTCATTATCTCGATCGCCGCCAACAAGGGCAGCAGACTGATCCCGCGCCGTTTTGAAACCCAGCCGCCGGCAAGACTGCCGAGTCCCAATCCAAGCATGAAGGCCGTGATGACGATGGTCACCGATTCCGAATTGACGCCGAAAATGCGAAACAACTCGCGTTGCCAGGTAAGCTGGTAGATCAAGGCCGGAAAGCCGGAGAAGAAGAAAAGAGCGCCGAGAATTTTGGCCCATGTCGAAAGGCGCGCCCCGTCATTGGCGACGGGTAGATCGAGCGTTGTCATGGGGAACTCCGGGAAAACGTCCCACAACCTTAGAGAGCATTCATGAATCAATACTTGCCGCGGCAATGACAATGTTCCGGGAAGGATCTTTATCAATTGACGGAACAGCACCGACTCGGCGGCGCCACAGTTTCCCTTTCGCGAAGCTGTTTTCGAATTCCAATCATCCGCAAAACGGGTGAATCAAGCTCCGCCGTGTGAAATCAAAGGTTGCAGGCGCCAGCGCTGGCCGTGTCGCCGGCGAAGCGGTTCAGCCCGCATTCCGTTAGTCTTAACGAAAATCGACACTTGGGCGGATTCCGGGGCGCTTCGTCCCGCGCAGGGTTCGATAGGCCCCGGAATGGCCAACCATCGCGTCAACTGATCGTGGCACCGCCGTCGATGACGATGGTCTGGCCGGTCATGAAGTCGCCGGCCGCCGATCCCATGAATACCGCAGCCCCTGCGATCTCGTCGGGGATGCCGATCCGCAGCAGCGGCGAGCGTGCGGTGGAGGCTTTGAGGGTTTCCGGATTGTCCCACAGCGCCTTGGCAAAATCGGTCTTGATCAGGCCGGGCGCGATGCAGTTCACGCGGATATTGTGCTTGCCGTATTCGCAGGCGAGGTTGCGCGCGAGCTGCATGTCGGCCGCCTTCGAGATCGCGTAGGCGCCGAGCACCGTGGAACCCTTCAGGCCGCCGATCGAGGAGACGATGACGATCGAGCCGTCCTTGCGCTCGATCATCTGCGGCACCACCATCGAGATCAGCCAGTTGTTGGCGACGATATTGTTGTCGAGAATCTTGCGGAACTGGTCGTCGGAAATGCCGCCGAGCGGACCGTAATATGGATTGGACGCCGCGTTGCAGACCAGCACGTCGATCTTGCCGAAGGCGCGGTTGGATTCGTTGACCAGGTTTTGCAGGTTTTCCTTGCTGGAAATATTCGCGGCGATCGCCACCGCCGTCCCTTTGCCAAACTTGTCGTTGATCTCCTTGGTCACGAGATCGCAGACATCCTGCTTGCGCGAGGAGATCACAACCTTGGCGCCGTGCTCGGCCATGCGCTCGGCAATGGCGCGGCCGATGCCGCGCGTCGAGCCGGTGATGACGGCGACTTTTCCCTTCATATCGAACAAGGTCATGTTTCTCTCCCAATTAGGTTTTGATTTTCGTCTCTTAAGCTTACGCAGCGTTCATGGCCTTCGACAACCGCGCGCCTCACGCGAGCTTGGTCTCCGGCACGACTTCCGGCCCGGCCGGCTGATGCATCGCGGCGTGCCTGGCATCCGCGATCCACGGCTGCTGGTTCACCATGGGCAGCCGCCAGTTGCTGTGGCCAGTGCTTGAGAAGTGATCGAGCCGCGTCACCGAACAATTGTCGATGTCAAAGGCGAGGCCTTTTTCCGCTTGACCACCCAGAGCCAGGCCGACGGCGGCCTTGATGGTGCCGCCATGGGCAACCGCGATCACGTCCTTGCCAGCCTCCTCGATGGTGATCCGCTCGATCGCACCACGCGTGCGATGATAGAGATCCATGAAACTTTCACCGCCCGGTGCAGGTTCGTCGATATCAGCGAACCAATGGCTGCCGACCGGCCGGCTGGCGATGAAGGCGGCGCGGTTCATTCCCTGCCATTCACCGAGATGCTGTTCGGCAAAGGCGGCCACGTGCGGCATCGCCGAAGGCTTTGGAAATCCCGCCGCCCAGATCGCCTCCGCCGTCTGATGCGTCCGCATCAGGTTGCTCGCATACCAGACCGCGCTACGCGGCAGAATCTTCGCGACCGCCTCGAACACCTCGCGATCGCTGGTGTCGCAGGCGATGTCCGACTGGCCGTAGATGTTGCCGCCATCGTTGCGCACCGGTGCATGGCGCACCCACCACCACCGTGTTGTGACGACGGTTGGTTTGGCTGGATTGGACATCGGGAATACCCTTCCATACTGTTCGCCATGGCTGTACGTCAGTGCACACATCGTCTCAAGTGACTTGTCGTTGCAAGTGGCTTGGGCGTTTGAAATCTTGTTTGAAATTCCGTGGAGCGGCAAGCGCCGACACGCATAAGTTACAAGGGAGAACCTCATGGGCCGCCTCGAAGGCAAATCCGTCATCATCACCGGCGCTGGAAGCGGCATCGGGCGCGCCGCTTCGCTGTTGTTCACCAAGGAAGGCGCAAAACTGATTGCGGTCGACCGCAGCGAGAGCGTGAAGGAAACCGCAAAGCTGGTCAGCGATGCCGGCGGCATCGTGGAAGCAGTGATGGCGGACGCGGGTTCGGAAAGCGACGTAAAGGCCTTCATCGACAAAGCGGTGTCGAAATATGGCAAGCTCGATGCGATCTGGGCCAATGCCGGCGTCAGCGGCGGGCTGGTGCCCATCCCCGAACAAACCGTCGAGCACTGGCAGGAAGTGCTGCGTATCAATTTGATCGGTCCTTTCCTCGCGATCAAACATTCGATCCCACATATGACCAAACAGGGGTTTGGCTCGATCATCTGCACCGCGTCCGTCGCGGGGCTGAAGGCCGGCGCCAGCGGGCACCCTTACGGCGCCAGCAAGGCCGGCGTCATCAGCCTGGTGCAGACCACGGCCTATTCGCTGTCCGGCACCGGCATTCGCATCAATGCGGTGTGCCCGGGCTTGATCGAAACCGGCATGACCAAACCGGTGTTCGATCGCGCCAAGGAACGCGGCACCCAGGACAAGATCGGCCAGCTCAATCCCCTGAAGCGCGCGGGCCAGCCGCATGAACTGGCGGCGATGGGATTGTTCCTCGCCAGCGACGAGGCGTCCTACGTCAACGGCCAGGCGATCCCGGTCGACGGCGGGCTCACGGCGTCGATGCCGTATGCAGGCAAACCGGTTTAATTGGTCGGGGGCCGTCATTGCGAGCGAAGCGAAGCAATCCATGCTACCGCGCAAAGAAAGAATGGATTGCTTCGTCGCTTCGCTCCTCGCAATGACGGCGCTCCAATCTTAAGGTACGCGTTCGCATTCCCGCGACGCGTTTCGCCCGGGCTTTGCAAATCGTTTCGCCCATAAAGAAAGAGGGCGCAGGGAAAGCCGGGTGCGCGCTGCACCCGCGGTCTCGCGTGCAATGTGCACAGAGAACACGCACACGAGCATACAGGTTCAGCGGAGAACATCCGGCCTTCCCTGCGCAAGGGAAAATAATTACGCGTATAGAATCTTAGAGAAGCGTATGGAACGCCTAACCCGTTGATCCGCCATGTATTGTGTCCATATGATGCCAGAGCCTTCTTCGGCATTCCACACACAGCATTGCGACACATCGCGAGAACGGGGACAGCTCATGGCACGCAAGATTCGCGACAGCAAACTGGAGAGCCGCAGCGCACGGCTGAAAATGGGGATTCGCCGCAGGCCCTACAGCGGCCCGTCACTCGCACGCGGCATCGCGCTGATGTACCGCCGCAACGTGACCAACGGCAGCTGGGTGCTCAAGGCCAGCGATGGCAGCTCCGGTTATTGGACCAAAGCCTTCGCGGTCGCCGACGACTTCGAGGACTCGGACGGCAAGAACGTGCTGACGTTCCACGAAGCGCAGGACATCGCCAAGCAGCTGGCGCGCGGTGACGATGGCGGCACCGGCACCGCGCCGGTCACCGTCGATGGTGCGCTAAAGGACTACAGGGCCGACCTGATCGCGCGCAACGCAAACCCCTACAATGCCGACCATCCGCGCGTCCACCTCACCAGCGCCCTGCTGTCGAAGCCGGTGGCCGTGCTCACGGCGACCGAGCTGAAGAAATTCCGCGACAGCCTGCTCGGCACCATGGCATCGTCCACGATCAACCGGCTCGGCCGCTGTCTATGCGCCGCACTGGAGCAGGCCGCGCTGCACGATCAGCGCATCAAGAATCGTGACGCATGGGAAATCGGACTCGCGAATTTGCCGGACGCGCAGGAGGCGCGGAACGTGATCTTGAGCGACGACAAGGTGCGTGCGTTCGTCGCCACCGCTTACGGGCTCGACGACGGATTCGGGCTGCTCAGCGATACCTTGGCGATCACCGGCACAAGGCCGAGCCAAGCCGTCCGGCTGCGTGTCGAGGACCTGCACGACCATCCGGTGCGGCCGAAGCTGATGATGCCGCGAAGCGGTAAAGGCGGCGGCCGGAATCGCAGCGTGAAAAAGCAAGAGCGCTACAGCGTGCCGATCACCGTGCAGCTGGCGGCACGGCTGAAGGCAGCCGCCAAGGGCCGCGCCGACAATGCGCCGCTGCTGCTGCAAAGCGACGGCAACCCGTGGGACAAAAACCCGGGCCAGAACTATCATCGCGAAGTGGACACGGTCGTCTCCGCCATCGGTGCCGATCCAGCCGCGACGATGTACTGCCTGAGACATTCCAGCATCGTCCGCATGCTGCTGCAAAACGTGCCGATCCGGCTGGTTGCATCTCTTCATAACACGAGCGTTGCGATGATCGAACGGACCTACTCGAAATACATCACCGAACACAGCGACGACATCTCTCGCAAGGCGCTGCTGGAACATAAGGAGCCGGAGGTCGCCGTCGCCGATAACGTCATTGCCTTGGCGAGCTGATCGGCCTCATCGATAACCAGTGAGCCGGCGATTCGACACTCGTGGTACCCGCAATGCCCAAGCACAGACCAAGCAACAGCACGTCCACCGCTCCGCCGGCCCATTCCGCTCGCGTGGCAAGTGCCGTGACATTTACTGCTTTCTCCGAATCGCAATGGCAGGGCATTCGTTCGACCCACGACTGGCCTGACGGCACCGATTGGCGCGGCGAGATCGAGCAGGTTGGGCGACAATTTTCGGAGGCTCGGGGCGAGAGGGAGGCGTGGCTCAAGACGTTTCGGGAGAAGCCGGCAAATGAGAAGGACAGAGTCGAACACGCGCTACTAAAAACACGCGAGCAGCAGAAGGCGTGGGCGGATAGCAATCTCGACGATACCGACCTTCCCGATCCCGGCCTCAAGTTGCGGCAGCAGCGAGCTGAGCAGTGGCTTTACAACTATGATACTTGGGTTACGCCATTTGCCGGGCAGAGAGACTTCATGCAGAACCGACTCGAATGGACGTTAATGTCGATATGGGTCGAGGCAGGCGGGGAGCTGAGCTATTCGAGAAAGAAGGACGATCCCGGCACCCCCTATGGACCGTTGATTGACTTTCTCACGCTCACGCTCAAGGCCATCCTCGGCAGGACATATCGGCCATCCAACATCGCGAAGATGATCGACCGCCACCGACCGGAAATCGCAAACGCGCGGGGCATACGCAGGCGGCGCGGCGGGCGATTCGCTTGAGTCGGTTGCGGGGCGTGCGGATCAATCCCGCCATGAGGCCGCTACCCAGGTGACTCAGCGTTGGCGCAAGAGCCTGAAATCGCGCCGAGATTTGGCCACTTCCCTTATCACTGTTCGACAGAAGACTGATCGTAGAACTCTACGAAGCAGTTCGACCACGCTCTACTGGCTTCTACCCGCAATCACAGCAGTAGGAGCAGATAAATTATGGCCCGCCCCGAAGTCACCGGCCGCAAAATTGCATTGCCTGACGTAGCGGACAACGCTGATGCCTTTACGATCAGCGAGTTTTGCACGCGCCACCGCATCTCCGTGCCGCTGTTCTACAAGAACCGTAAGCAGATGCCCCGCACGTTCAACATCGGGACCCGCGTGTTGATTTCCAAGGAAGCGGCCGCCGCGTGGCGTCGCGAGCGCGAGCAGGCCGCTCAGCGCGTGGCCTAGCCGCGCGGAAAAGAAAAGGCGGCCCGCCAGCCGCCTTCTCCGATCTCATTCAAGGAATCTCATTAGATGTTTGTCAGCAATACTAGCGCGCTCACGGGCGTGCAACCCGGCGAGAATTTTCCTCAGCCGGAAACCGCCGCGCGGTTCTTCAATCCGCTGGCGGCGTACAGTTACGATCTGGTGGTGATCGATCCGCCCTGGCCGTTCAAGACGTGGAGTCCGGCGGGGCAAGGCAAGTCGCCGTCGGCGCAGTATCGCGTGATGACGCTTGCCGAAATCATGGCGTTGCCGGTCCGCGACTTGTTGAAAGACCACGCGGTTGTTCTGCTTTGGGCGACCGGCGCGATGCTTGATCAGGCGGTCGCGGTCATGCAGGCGTGGGGAATCACCTACAAGACCGAACTTGCGTGGCGGAAGGTGACGCGTAACGGCAAGGTGCGCATGGGTTGCGGATTCTGGGCGCGCACCATGCACGAGCCGATTCTGCTTGGCACGGTCGGTAAGCCGCCCAAGATCACCCTGCCGTCGCTGTTTGATGGCGTCGCGCGCGAGCACAGCCGCAAGCCTGATGAGTTCTACCGCATGATCACGGAGCGGACGCCGGACCTGCGGCGTGCCGACGTGTTCGCTCGCGAAAAGCGTGAAGGCTGGGATGCTTGGGGTGACGAGGTTGGACGATTCTCGTCGCCCGGCAGCGGCACCGAGCGGAACACGATCCTGATGCCTGGCCGTGAGCAGACGGGAGTGCAGTCATGAACGCACGCCTGTTCAGCATTCGCCAGGTCGCCGCCATCATGGGCGGCGATGTCACCGGCCGCGATTCCTGCAACGTGCCCGGCCCCGGGCATTCACCCAAGGATCGCTCGCTGGCTATCCGCATCACGCCCAGCGGATTCGTAGTTCATAGCTTCGCTAACGACGACTGGAAGGATTGCCGCGAGTACGTGCGTAGCAAACTTGGCCTGAGCGACGACTGGCGCTCCGACAAAGCGCCGTCACCGGATATGACCGGCGACGATGTGGAGCGCCGGAAGAAGTTCGCCCTGAAAATCTGGGCGGATTCCGTTGATCCGCGCGGAACGCTTGCGGCCCGCTATCTGAACGAGCATCGCGGGCTGCAGTTGCCCGACAGCGCCGCCTACTCGGTGATCCGCTTTCATGCCGGGCTGCGCTATGAGGCCGGAAAATATCTTCCGGCGATGGTGTGCCTGCTGCGCGACATCAAGACCAACGAGCCGTGCGGGATTCATCGCACCTTCCTCGACCGTTACACCGGCGAGAAGATCGACCGCAAAATGCTTGGCATCGCCAAGGGCGCGGCCATCAAGCTCGACGCCGAACCGTCAACGACGCTGACGATTGGTGAAGGCGTAGAGACGGTGCTGGCGGCGCGCGCGGCCGGTTTCACACCGGCATGGGCGTTGGGATCGAGCGGTGCCGTGCGGTGCTTTCCGGTGCTGCAGAATCTGCGCGAGCTGACGATTCTGCAGGAGAACGACCCGACCAGCCGCCGGGACGTCAAGAGCTGCGCGCGCCGGTATCTTGACGTGCGGCGTCCGGTGAACATCGTCGAACCCAAAATCGGCAACGACTTCAACGACTGCTGGAAGGCGTGCGGATGAATAAACCCTTCGCGGTGCATCGTTTGATGCCGAACGACATCGTCACCGAGGACAGCGCCGCCCAGCAGTTCATCGAGCTGCATGGGGACAAGCTCCGGCATTGCCATTCCCACGGCAAGTGGTTCCGCTGGAATGGATTCCATTGGGAGATTAACAACACCAACCTTGCCTTTCACTGGGCGCGCGAATTGGCCCGGCAGCTCGCGGAGAATCAGAAGGATAGCAAGCGCTACAAGATCGAAGCTACCAGTTTCGCTGGCGGCGTTGAACGCTTCGCAAAGTGCGATCCCCGCGTTGCCGTCACCATGGAATATTGGGATCGCGATCCGTGGCTGCTCGGTACGCCGGGCGGGACGGTCGATCTGCGTTCCGGCGAGTTGCGTCCTGCCTCGCTCGATGACGGCATCACCAAGGTTACTGCGGTAAGGCCGGACAGCAGCGGTTGCCCGCGCTGGCTTCGGTTTCTGGTCGAGACGACCGGAAACGACGGCGAGTTGATTCGGTTTTTGCAGCAGTGGTGCGGTTATTGCCTGACTGGAATCACGCGCGAGCACGCTCTGGTCTTCGTCTACGGCCCTGGTGGCAACGGCAAGTCTGTCTTCCTCAACACCGTCACCGCGATCTTGAAGGACTACTCCGTCACGTCGGCGATGGAGACGTTCACCGCCTCGACCGGCGACAAGCACCCGACCGATCTGGCGATGCTGGCCGGAGCCCGGCTTGTCACCGCTAGCGAGACCGAAGAGGGTCGGGCATGGGCCGAAGCCCGCATCAAGGCGCTGACCGGCGGCGATCCCATCACCGCACGCTTCATGCGGCGCGACTTCTTCACCTATCTGCCGAAGTTCAAGCTGATCGTGATCGGCAATCACAAGCCGGTCCTACATAACGTCGATGAAGCCGCTCGACGCCGGTTCAACATCGTGCCCTTCATCCTCAAGCCTGCAGCGCCGGATCGCGAGCTTGAGCAGACGCTCATGCAGGAAGCACCGGGTATCCTCCAGTGGATGATCGATGGCTGTCTCGACTGGCAGCGGAACGGGCTGATTCGCCCGACCAGCGTGATCGACGCTACAGCGGAATATTTCGGCGATCAGGACCTTTTCCGTCATTGGATGCAAGAGGAGTGCATCTGCGAGCCCGGTAACATGGACAGGTCAGAAGCCAGCAGCATCCTGTTCAAGTCATGGTCTGACTACGCCAAGGCGGCGGGGCACAAGCCCGGCACCAACTCGACCTTCAAGGACAACCTGACGGCGGCCGGGTTCAAGTTCTACCGTGGTGAGAAAGCTCGGGAGTTCTTTGGGATCAGCCTGCGCCCGAAACCGGCGTTCGATGGTGGCTATCCATGAGGAGATGGATGGCTGACGGCACTGACGGCGCTGACGCGTTTTCCGGTTTAGTCGCTTACGCGCGCGCGTGTGGCGTCAAACCGAAAATGGCGTCAGCGGCGTCAGTGGCGTCAGGGTTTCTCCGGCCAGAATGCCGGTCGCGGGGGACTGGCCGCTTGGCAGTGCGCCTTGGCAATCGAAAAGGTTCTTCCAGCGGGTCGGCCATATGCGGGTCGCGCTCGCGCCCTTGGGGTGACTAGCGACAGAATATTTCAAGGGGATTGATATTTATGAAACAAAATTGCCGCAAACAGAAGGCCAAATGACCGACGATCAGAAATCGCTCGCTGCCGAACTCGACCGGCTTGCCGCCGAGCATGCGAGGCTCGCCGCCGACGCTGCTGATCTAGCCATCCGAGTGCGCCAGCGTGAAAGCGAAGGCGGTGTGGTCGCTCGCATTCTCCGTGGCGATTTGTTGAACTTGGAGCAAGCGGCCGACATCGCCGAGTGCAGCGACGAAAAAATCCGGAAGCAGTGCGAGCTGACCGCCGGAACGAAGCGCCCGCTTGGGATCAAGTTCGCGGGCCGTTGGATGGTGGGCAAATCGGAACTGATCGACGATCTTGAGCAGGGCAAGATCGACAAGCGTCGCGGTCCGCTTGTGCGGCAGCGCGCCGAGGAGCGGGCGCGAAAATATGAAGGGTGGGCGCGGCCACAGGAGCCGCTTAAGCTGGCGGAGCGTGCGGACCGCCATTGCTCCGAAGCACCACCCGATGCCGCTTAACGCGGTGCCCTGTCTTGAGATCAGGGGTTCGCAACCCTCACGGGAGCATCCGCTGGTCGACGAGGCCATCACCGCGCCGCGCGGACGCTATTTCCGGCCCATGCCGACAGCACCCGACTCACTGTCAGCGGTATATTCGAGGCTAAATCGACCAACGCCTATCGGCTTGCTTTCGAATTTGATGGCCTTCTCTGAGAGTGCGGCAAGTGTGCCGGAAGCGAACTTGAACACCCCTTTTCCGGAGACCTCGTTACCGGCAGGCTTGCCATCTTTCATAACAACGGACCCTTTACCCTCGGTGAGTTGGCTGACCGCTAATCCCCCCGAGGCCCGGTGAATTCCGCCAGCAGTCAAATACGTTCCTTGAGAACCATCCCACTCACTGATCGAAGACCCCGTGAACACTGCGCCTTTCAGCAGGCCCTCCACGCCAAGGCAAGAATATTGGACATTGGTGAGCCGATGCCCATCACGGTCGCCGATGGGCTCCTGGCTTGGCGCGCCGATAACACTGCATTCATACCGCCCGACCGTTTCCGCAAGCGCAAATCCGCTTGCGCTGACCAAGCTGAGCGTGGAACACGCAACCGCAACCATAAAACGCTTGTCCATAGAAACCTCCTCTAAACGCGTGTGCCAGCGCACACGATCCATCGAGTGCAGTAGGAACCGCCAAAAGTAATCTGGTTCCTTGAGGCTCAGTGCCCGCCGCTGGCTCTGACGCTGCCGCTAAACAACCGGGACCTCGGCACGTCCCCTCTGGCGGCTTCCAACAAGCGGCTGAACGATACACCTACAGAAACGATGCCGGAAGAAGAGCGTGGTGAGAATTTCATCAGAAGCGGGCAGCATATTACCTCCATGGACCTACCTCGTTTTTGGCGCGCGCCACAACAATCGCTCGTGCTGTTGGCGCACGCCACAGGTCGAGCCTTCGCAAATCACTTTGCAGTCAGTAACGTTGTGCCATGGCACCATTTTTCCGAAAAAAAACTCCTATGGAAAAACTCGAAACCGAACTCGCGGCGTTGCGCGCACGCGCCGAGACCTTGAGCAGCCGCCATGCGGCAGCGGACGCGGCGTTCGGTGACGCCAAAGCAAAGCTCCAGCGTCACCACCTCGAAGCCGATCTCGATGCCGACGACAAGGCTCGCGCGAAGTTGGAGGCGGCGGTCGCCGCCTGCGCTATGACGCGCGACGGTTACGCCGATGCCCTCGGCGAGGTGCAGGGGCAGATCGCCGACGCCGCGCAGCGGATCGCCGCCGAGCGCGCCGCTATCGAGCGCAAGACGGCGAGCGAGCAGCTCGCGCGCGATCTCGACGCCGTCGAGCTGGCTTTGTCGCCTTACCTGGAGTCTGCTCGCCGCCTTGTCGTCGCCCTTGAGCACGTCCACCATCATTACGAGGCCGGCGAGATGGCTCGCTTTGTTGGCAACACTTCATCGCAGGTCGAGGTCGCTGGCGCTTTCGCTCTGCAGGAGCTGCGTGGCACGGTCACCGCGATCCGCGATGGGGCCGCTCCGATCCCAGCGCCGAAGCCGGAGCCCGCGCCTGTTGCGATGGTCGAGCCGGTGCCGCCGACGCAGGCCGTGTTCATGTTGCGCAGCGCGAAATATCGCGACCATGATGGCCGTGCGCGGTTCGTAGGCCAATACGAAGATGCCGTCATGCCGGTGACCACGGCACAGCGTGCATTGCGCCATGGCGTTGCCGTGTCCGTTGCTGATCCGCGCCGCGCCCAGCTTCGTGGCGCGCGCGGCAGCGACTTCAATCCCAACGCGCCTGATGTCATCGACCTCGACGCCACCGAGGAGCCGACCGGTGCGCCGCACATGGAGCCCGACCCGGTGTTGCGCGAAGCCAACTTCACCGTGCTCGACCGCAGCGCAGAGGCGCGGATGCTCACGATTGAGGAGCCGCGCCTGTGAGCAGGAAAGCCGCACCGCCGGGCTGGGAGCCTCACCGCATCACACATCGCGTGGATGGTTGGGTCATCATTGACCCCAAACATGAAGACCGCATCCCGGCCGCCGTGGCCGAGATGATCGCCCGCGCCATGCCGCAGCCTGGCGACAGCGCCGTCGCCGCTATCCGTGCGCGCATGTACCGCCGCCATAAGAAGGTACTTGGTAATGTCTAAAGGAAATCCGGCTGAGAAAGGCAACGCCCAGCCTGCGACCTCTCGCGCCGGGATGGAGGCCGCTGCCTGCGTCGGACTGGGCACGACCGACAACGGCAGCGGCCTCGACGTGGAGGTCGATGAATACGACGAACTCCTCGCCTCAATCGGCCGCTCGTTCGACCAGGATGTACGTATCGCCACCCACGAGGCTGGGCATGCTCTCGCGTCCCGGTTACTCGGACAAGAGGTCGGCGGCATGACCGTGAACCCGGACACTGCCCGTGGATATGAGGGCCTGTGTTGGGGAATCGGCCACACGGAGGCGTTCGCCGAAGGTCGCGGGGACGCGTCAGACGTTCGGGACGTGCTTCGTCCGATGATGCCGCAAGCGGGCGAAGATCGTCGTCCCGTGGCCGATGTCTTCGGCAGCGTCTATGACAAATGTATTGAGTTGCTCGCCGGTCAGGCGGCGGAACGCATGGTGCTCGACGGTGAGCCAGCCGCGCCCGCCGACGATCTCCGGCAGGCTCGCGCACTGGCCCTGTTGATCTGCAACAGCGAAGAAGCGATTGCGGCGTTTCTCGCGTTCTGCGGTGCCGCCGCACGTGATCTGTTGATGCCCTACGGCGATGTCGTGATGGTGCTGTCTATTGTGTTGCGTATGAAGCGCACGCTGGAGGGGCCGGAGATCGATGAGATCATCTCGGATGTGCAGGCGCGCAAGTCAGTCGCCGTTGAGCGTGCCCGCCGTAGGCAGTGGCAGCGCGTCATCGAGAACGCCGCCACTTTCCGGGCCGCTGATTGCGAGCGCGCATAAGCTGTTTGCCAGCTTCCCTCCCGCCAATGGCCCGAAGTCCGCTTTGCCTCCGAAAGCCGACATTCGTCGCGGCGGTCGGCATGTCCGCAAAGTGCCGATACCTGACCTCGTAGGCGCGCCCATCGCCCTTACGAAGGCCGGATCGGAGGGCCGGTGAGCTCAAGAAAACGTTGTGCGGTTGCGGTCGATGCACTCTTCGATGCTAACGGCGGGTGGCCGGTCAGTTGTCGAACGGTATCCGTCGGCGTCGCATAGAGATTCGATCGGTTGACATCATCGAGTCCAAGAAGAAGTTCGACGCGCCATGGAGCGAGACCGGCCGCCTCAAGCCGTGCGCGCCGTTCCTCGATCGATACTGCTTCGTAGTGAATCGGTCGCTGGAGTACGTGGGTCTGGCGAGCGGCGACTTCCGGCCAGGTGAGGGCGAACGGCCCCGTCAAAGCATGAGTCCTTCCCCGCCTCGAGGGCTCGGTCAGGACCGCGACAGTCGCGTCGACCACTAGTCGATCAAGGGCGTTGCGGCCGTGCAGCGCGCTACTTCGTTACACATGTAACGCTATTCCCGATGACCGAAATTCTTCTGTAGCGCACTCGGCCCATCATCGTCGCCTGCCAAACCAACCAAACCAAAGAGGAGGACACGATGCTGATGGAAAAGCCGGCTAGCGGTGAGCGCGTTGTCTTGGTTCACTGCTCGGCAAGCTCCGCGCGGCAATGGAGATCGCTCTCGGAGCAGCTCGTCGGCTTCCAACCCCTGCCGATCGATCTTTGGGGTCATGGCAACCAGCACCGCTGGCATGGCTCCGGTCCGCTGCGCCTTTCGGAGCAAGCGAGAGCCATTCAGGACGTTTGCCCCGATGGTGCCCCCTTCCATCTCGTCGGCCATTCCTATGGTGGTGCTGTCGCGCTCCAGTTTGCATTGAGCCACCCTGAACGCTTGCATTCCCTCACGCTTATCGAGCCGAGCTGCTTTCACCTTCTGAAGGGACTGGACGCCCAATACATCGATGAGATCCGAGCAGTAGCGGAGGCCGTCAGCCGCGAAGTCATCTGCGGCGATTACCTAACGGCCATGAAAACCTTCATAACCTACTGGGGCGGCGTCAATAGTTGGGACATCCTGTCCGACGAAAAGAAAGCTCAGTTTGCGCAGGTCGCCGTCCACGTTGCACATCACTTCTGGAGTCTTATTGAAGATAATAACACGCCGCTGACAGCTTATGCAGACATCGACGTCCCCACACTCATTTTGTGCGGCACGCACTCGCCCGCGCCGTCGCGCCTAATAACTCGGCTTCTTGCCGAAGCAATTCCTCTTGCTCGGCACCGCACGATTCCCTATGCCGACCACATGTCGCCAATTAACCGCGCGGCCGAGGTGAACGCACTCATATTAGAGCACCTGTTGGGCCGCGCCGCGCCGCTCACCGCTGAACAGTTCCCCAGAGCGGCCCGTACAGCCGAGCGTGGCCGTTCGATGACGCTGCCACAAGGGTCAACTCAATAATTCTGCGATAGCTGCTCGCGTCTTGCGTTCTCCCTTAGGCCACTCGACGAGATGGCTATGACTTCCGGTATGGGTCAAAACCGGAAGTCGCCGTCGGTTCGGGGCACTTCCGCTTTGCCCCTGAAACCAGACGTCGGCTCGCCCCCATTGCTGGCTCTCGATGCGTCACGCCGCCGCCCGATCTTCCTTGTCAGTCCCGCGCATGACGATCTTCAATGCATCATCCGGCAATGGCCGCTGCAACGCCTTGGCCTCATCCAAGGGCGCGCGAAACGAAATTGGGCTATTGATGGTTTGAAGACTAATCATTTCGGCGACATTCGGCGCTCGCCGATCACCACGTCATTGTTGGCGGCGTAAATATAGCAACCGCCATCCCTCCCGCTTCGAGCGGGATCGCTGTTGCATTTCGCCAGTGCGGATGCTTGCGCATCCTTTAGAGTCGGATCGCCCGCCGATATGAACAGCTTGCCCCATGGGTGTATCGCCATCGCCTTCGGCTCCATCGCCAAGTCATAGCTTTGCACATCGGGACGCCGCCTTGTAATCGCACGGATTATTGGGATTTGCGAAACGTCATACCTGCCCGCATAATGTAAGCGTGGCATGTCCTTCGAAGTCAGTTCGCCTTCAGCCGCTATTTCTTCGTTCACCGCGAGCAAGGCACACGGCTTGCCGTACCGCAGTTGGCAGGCTTCCTGGGCGCGTTCCCCCGGCAACCGAGGCGTCTTCATGCTCGCAGGAGCGGAAATAGGAAGCGTGCACAAGCTCGACCGCTTGCGCCTTGTTGGACTTACAGGCGATGTAGTCCTTAATCAGCGTTTCTCGAACAAAACCGAACACGGTCGGCGCGGTCGCAGCAATGATGGATGCCATTGCCTTCTCAAACTGAGATTTTCTTTCCGTATTCGTCAACGCTGCCAATGCAGCACTCGGCAATAGCACGACGACAATCAACGATCTCAGAGTTTTCATTTTATGGCCCCCAGCCGAGCCCTAACCTTACCAAGGTTTTGACCGGAAAATCTACCCGCCTTAAGCCAGTAGCGCGGTGTCTTCCTTATCGGGACCGCGCCTAACCATCATTAGCCCATCATCCGCCAACGGCCGCTGCAACGCCTTCGCCTCGTCCCACGGTGCGCGCATCCAAACGTCCCGCTCTTCGTCGGTGGTCAGGATCACCGGCATCGCCTTCGGATGGATCGGCTCGACCACCGCATTCGGCGATGTCGTGAGAAAGCCGTAGACCAGATGCGGTCCCGGCAGGTCGCGGGAATTTTTCGCGGTCGATCATCGGCTATGGAAGCCTCGGCGCGGCCGACTCGCCAATCGCCTCGAAGGGCCGCAGCTAATGTGATCGCCGTCACAGTACGAAATCGGCCGTTAGAGCAAAATTGATGCGCCTGGGATGAGCGATGTCATCGCCCCCAAGCAAAGCAAAGCAAAACCGAACCGGAGAAGTACGATCATGACCACGACGATCAACACATCGATGCCAGTTGAAGTCCGAGAGTTGACTACGGATGAACTCAATCGCGTGAGCGGGGGTATGGATTGTCAGGTCGGCTATAGCGTCTGCATACTCAATATCAACGGATTCAAAATCCCGATCCTGGCCAGCGCTGTTGATTGTAAGGTGGGGCCGCCCTCGCTGTAGTGGCTGTCGCCGTCAAAACCCGAATTGGAGAAGTACGATCATGACCACGACGATCAATACATCGATGGAAGTCCGTGCCCTGACTGAGGATGAACTCAATCGCGTGAGCGGGGGCCTGATTTGTGATGGCGGCGCTAGTGTCATCATAGTTGATTACGGCGCATTCAAAATGCCAATGCTGTCCGTCGGGGTTAATTGTGGGTCGGGGGTTATTATCGACGTTCCCAAGGGCCGCTGAGGCGGCCCCGGTTCGACCCCTGCGTCCCGAACGCAGGCCGCTCCCGGCCTTCGGACCGCCTCGACTTTGTGCCACGGTCGCCCTTGAATTCGGCCCAGATGCCAGCGAAGGCGAACAGCGGCCTTTCATCGTTGAGCGCGAACCACACCACGTCCTTCTTCTTGGTCTCCGGGTTGGGCTCCGGTGCGTATTCGGCGAAGCTGTTGAACGGCACAAGGCAGCGGTTCTCGGGCCTGAGCCAGCCGCGCCAGTGCGGCGACGAGGTGTTGCGGATGTTGGTGACAGGCGGGCCGCCGGTCCTGGGTGGCGGCGGCATGCCCCAACGCATCGTCACCATCTCGGTGCCGGTGTCGGTGTTGCGGATCACCGGAGCCGGATAGTCTGGAAACACGCCCGGCATTGGCCCGAGATTGCCGACGTAGCGATTGATCACGCGGAATAGGGCGCGGATGGCCTCTTGGTTTGTGGTGATCGAATAGAGATTGCACATTTCAACTACTGCTCACCCGTCGTTATTCGAACTAAGCTACGTGCCCATGCGCGAGCACCATTCCCACCTTTAAAGTAAACCGTACCATCGGCAGAAATTGACGAAATGACCCATTCGCGATTTAGGGTATCGTGCTTGTTTCGAACTCGAACACCCACCGCTAGTCTCTGCTCAACTATCCCACGGCAATTCAAACCGTCCATAATGTCTGCGATGACGGCGTCGCCAACGCCCCTCGTTTCGTGGCGGATATCGAAGCCGAACTTCATGGCTAGCTCGATTTGCTTTGAGGTCGGACTACCCAAGTCGTTTTTGCCAAAGAAGCTCCGCTGTATTGCATCCTGTATCAGTGCATGCGCGACCCCAATCGATTTTTCCGAAAGCTCAAGACCAAGCCGTCGCCCAAAATCGATTTGAGCTTGCGTCACCTTACGGGTCGTTTCCATCAGAGACTTCCTACCGGTCGAAGCGATTGACGATGGAGAACAGCATCTCGATTGATCTTGCTCCGGTTCAACGCGCACCGCGAACCGCGCCAGCTTCGCGATCCCCCGGATCGGCGGCGCACGTTTCATGGTCGGCGACGAACGTAGTTTTCGAACTCGAAGATTTCGTTGCTGACACGCACCAAGAGTGAATAGCGGTCGGACAGATTTTGGATTGCGGTTTCGCGTTCTCTAGCGAACCTCTCACGAAGAGCGGCGCGCATCGATTGAAGCGCTTGGAAGTTTTCGACGGTCGGCGGAGGTGGTCCACTTTGTTGCGCATGGGATTGGCGCTCACGTTGCGCGATCTCAGTAGCGATCTCATGTACCAAAATGTTCCTTTCGTCGCGCATCTTGACGATGTCAGGAGCGAGAGCAATCAGTTTAGACAGACATCCGCAGTTTGTGAATTTGTCGGCGGCCTCAATGAAGGGTGATGAAAACTTCCTGCGAGGCTCCCCATGAACCTTGTCCTTGGATCTATTATAGTCTTCCTGTCCCTGCCTGAACGCGGCGGCAATGAACAATTCGCGAAGACGTTCCGTTGCGGTCGCGAGATATATCAGCGCACTCATGCGGTGAAGATCAAAAAACGCGTCGTTGACAAAATCCTTCCCTCTCGCTGCATCGATTGACAGTAACAAAAGCCCCATCGACATTCGCGCGGCTTCCATCAATCCTTCGAAGTCTGCGCCAGCAATAGCAATGGTCCTCAGCCATTCCGGCGGCTCGGGTTGCGCGGCTTTGTGTGTCCCACGCGCATTGAAGACCATTGGATTGTCGATTGGCGGGTCTGTTTGCCATTGCGCATGTCCGATGAGATCGGGGTCGGCATCGTATGCATTCAGCCATCCGAAGTTGCCCAGCTTCCAAATTTTCGCGACAGTCAGTAGACGCTCCGCCTCGCCATGAAGCGCGTCGTTCAAGTGTGTCGGCCCAGTTGTCACGATGAATGGCCTCTTGGTCCGTGGTGCTGTAGATGTTGGGTTTGGTTTGTGTCACCAGGTTGACGGCGGATCGTCGGCTGAAATCTTCGTCGGTCGCAGCGCGACCAGATGGCTGCGCTGACCGGTGTGTCGAGGGCAACGGTCTGGTGCGTGTCGCAGCCCAGGCAGCGGACTTCGAGATAGCCGTAACCGGCATTGAGCGCGTCGCCCAGGGTCGGCGACGGCTGGGCCGGTCCCTGGAAGCCGAGCATGCGCTTGTTCCAAGCCGCGACGGCGAGCCGGTCGGCATCCTTGCGGGCTTCCGCCGCCCGCTCTGCCGCCGCCCGGACCGATGCGCCGTAAATGGTCTCGCGTGATTTGCTCCCCATAGCGAGAAGATGCGCCGGGCCGCGCGGGACAGGCAAGCCGCTACAGATTGCGGTGGATGGCGTGCCGGGCACAACGGAGGCGACGCAAATGCGTCGAGCACCGTCACCGCACGGCCATCGCCGCGCGATCAAGGCCCTAAATGGGCCATGCTTCCGAAATGTGGGGATAGCCCCAGCTCTCTAAGGTTGCGCCCGACGCAATCTTCGACCATTCTGCAAGCCATCGCCGCAACTGGGGGCCGACGATGCGGGGGCTATTGACGCTGGTATATTGCTTGATCTCGATCCTGACCGCTGGGCAGGTGATGTTCAGGTCATCTTTGTCGGTTGGTGTTAGCGCGCTGGCGGCGTCAGCGTTGGGCTTCTTCGGAACAGCAACCTTCTTTGGGTCGTGGCTAGCTCGGCGGGAAAAGAAATATAGGGCGCTTGATCTGGCCGGCATTGGCGCAATTGCTCTGGTTCTTGTGATCGCCGCGTTCGGCCTCATGCTTTGGTCCGGCTTTAGCCTCTCGCTGGATGGGGTTCTGATCCCCGGCCCGTACTGGATCGTGGTGGGGATGGTCACAGCACTTCTCGTGACGACGAAGCAGCATGCCTTATGAGGTGGTCGCGGATTGCCTATTGTGCCGCAATCGTGGCCCTCGTGACGATTCTGGTGACGCGCGGCACTAGTCCGTGGCTGACAGTCCCACTGGGTGCGTTCGCTGCGTACTGGACCTATCTCAGCACGAAGGCAGTGTGGCATGTGATGAGCTTTCGCATTGCTGTTTGGCGTGCGAACCTATTGCCTCCGATTTCGGTGAAAAATCCTACAGAGCCGCCGGCTGCGCAAAAATCGTTATGGTGGCTCGCCAATCCTAAACTGGACAAGGCGGTGGACGTTGCAACGGTCGTTGGCGTGCTGGTCTTTCCGGCACTGCTGTGGCTTCCCCTGATTTTTTGGCTGCTTGACTGAAAAGAAATAGACTTCATGACCGCATCGGAAGGGCCATTTCCGGTCATCGAGCGAGTGGCCGTGAACCCAGCCGCGATTGCCGCCTACACGCGCGAGTGGGACTTCATGATCCTCGCGTCTGAGCTGCTGCGCGAAGTGACGTCCTATGTCTGCGTGGCGGCATGCACACTCGGGTCGGCACCAGCATGGACTCGTGATCAGGCCGCCGTCGGCGGCAACATGGTCCGGCTGTCAAAATTACTCTCCTCGTACCTCGATCAGATTGTACAAAAGCGTTACGAGACCAGCACGATCCTCAGCCGCCTCGCGTTTGAGACCATTGTCAATGCTCGCTATCTGATCGCGAACTTTGCCCCCGAGCTGGTCGATTCGTTCGTCCGCCACTCTCTACGGCACGAGCGCGGCCTGCGCGACAAAATCCAAGCGAATATCCAAGACCGTGGCGGAGACATCCTTCACATTGAGCAACGCATGCTCAAGTCGATCGAGCGAGCGGCGCGGATCGCTGGTCTCACGCTCGACGATGTTGACCTGAAGGACAGAACCCCATGGGGCGGGAAGAACCTGCGTCAGAAGGCGGAAGCCATCGGTTTCGGCGAGGCGTATCGGGCGATGTTTGGCGGCATGTCCCACAACGTGCACGGTTCATGGCATGACCTGTATCAATTCCATCTGGAGGCCGACGAGAACGGCGGATTCACACCGAACCTTGACTGGGGCCGTCCGCGTCCGCAACCTTTGTTCGCGCTCGGTCATCTCGCGCTCTACGCTGTGCGGGATTTTCTGACGTTCATCGGAGGTGAGACTGCGATGGACCAGCTGCGCGAACAACTTCGCGACCTCGGTGCTCGCATCGATTCGGTGAACCAAGCCCACGAAGCCTACCTATCAGGCAAGACGTGGCCCGCGATCTAAGCTGTGCCGCATATTGAGCCTTCGCAGCCCGCCCCGCCCATGCGCGCGATCGACGTCGGCCGACCAACACAGCGGCGACCGCGCCGACGCACCAGCGGCCTCCGCAAGCGCGAGGGCCTGATCGACGTCGGAAATTCCGGGGATAACGGCACCCGTCGGTTGCCAAGTGCCCGAGAAGGCCCTCAATGCCCCAGCGTCAAGCATGGGGGCTGAGCGGTAGTGTCTCAGATTGAATTTCGCGGGGCATTTCCACAACACACTTTTTGTACGGCGTGGTTGGCGCTAGGCATGCCATAGCTGCAAACCAAAAACGAGGGAGCGAATATGGGGCGTTGGATGTTTGCTTTGGCTACCGCGATCGCAATAGCGCTCAATCCAAACATTGCGAAAGCTGAAATGACGGTCAAACAACTCTTGAAAGACTATGACGATGGCACTGCTGATAATCGACGGTTCATTGAAATGCTTATTTCTCAGACCGAGAACGGCTTTTCGTGGGCCAATACTTATTTAGACACCTCGCGCCACGAAGCGCGCCTTTATTGTGTTCCCGATAAGTTTGTGCTGACGGGCAATCAAATAATCGAAACGCTACGACGCGAGATAGAGGATTCGCCAAAATTAGCAGAAGCTCCGTTCGGCTATGGAATACTAGTGGTCAATATGCGGGTATTCCCATGCAAAAACTCAAACTGAGACACTGCCGGCTGACCATGACCGGGTGCACGAGGAAAACGTTGATGGCAGCAGTGGCGCTGCTCTTGGCAGCCCCAACGTGGGCGCACGCGGAGGCGAACGAGTTCAAAAGCGCGCAGGATATGGTTACGAGATATCAGCAAGGCGGAGATATCCTGCTGCTCCGAGTTTACATAAAAGGTATCACTGATGGGTTCTCGGTTTCTAATGCCAGCCTCGCCAGCAGCAGTCACCAGCCGCTATTCTGTCCGCCTAATACGCTGGGGCTAGTCGATGCTCAGTATGTTGCCATTCTCGACAGCTTCCTAAAGAAAACACCCAACGTCGGCAACTTTGCTCCGGGCGCAGTATTGCTCTTCGCTTTGCAGGATCAGTTTCCGTGTGCGAAGTAGATGCACCTCCACGGGGACGCGCGTCGCCGCACCAATCAGCGGCGAGCGCGCCGACGCATCAACGGCGGCTCTTGGCGGAGCGCATGCGGTTGCCAAACGGATACCGTCCGGCCAGCTGCTTGAATATCTCAAGAAGCCTATGTTCAGCTCCCGCGTCGTCCGCCACCTCTGCCCATCGAACGATCTTTTGGCAGTCGAGAAGCAGGATTGCCTGACCACCTCGATGCGGGGAGCGTTTGCCGTAAACGTGCCTGCGGAATTGAAGCAGACGCTTGTTTAGTCCGCCCTTAGGCCGCGCCCATGCGTTCGGTCGAGGTCCCCGGCACCAGACACCCGGCACGGCCGCGAAACGCATCAGCGGCCTCGCTGAAAAAATATTTTTGCAACATCAATCGCTTCACCAGATCGCGACACAACGGTGAACACACCCGCCTCATCGCGTTGATTTATCTATAGTTTTTGTGCCTGAACATTCCCTGCGCAATGGTTTTACGGCTTACTTCGCGCTCTCCCCGGCGACCGGGCTTTCTTGCCACCGTCGCCATGCGGATACTTCCGCACGACTTGACGCCGGCGTCGGGGCGTCAGGACCACACGACTTCGCCGTCCGCATCGGCCACGCTCGTCAGTCGCAGCTTTCGCGTCCACCGCATCCCACCGCGCGTTTCGTGACGATCGCGAGCCGCCCCTCTTGTCGGGTGAGACGGGCGGAGTCAAATCACTGATTTGCCCGACGGCACAAGCGGAAAATTTTTCTGGGGAGGTCTGGACAGCGCAAATCACGTTGATCCGGTTCGATAAATTAGTTTCTACGCGCAAGTGATTTTTCGGCGAAAATTCCTGCGCCGCAGGCCGATCGATTGCCGGACAAGCCCGTCGGGCAGTCACGCCGTCATTTGCAGTCCTGCAAGGGCGGCGGATTCACCGATTTCGCCCAGCACGAAAGTCCGCGATGCGATCAGCTTGGATGGCAAACCGTGCTTCTAGCCCCCGCCTCAGATGTCTTTTCCCACGCGGCAAATGCGGCATCAAATACCCGCTGCCCAGCCTCTCCCTTGCTGAACCAGAGGCTCTGATCGGACACGGCGGGGCGAAAAACACCCGGTTTGCGTTTCGCACCATTGATATAGACGGCTAACCAGGCGTTCTCGTTCAGGGCAGCCAGGTTGCGACAGATATCGTCCGGCTTGTCGGACAACGCTTCCACGTACTGCCCGTCCACCCGCGTTTTGAACGAGCTTCCCAACAGCCCACCCCCCGCGACCGACATTTCTTTCGGCCCCAGGAACATGAAGAAGGCGTCGCCCATGCCGCCATCGATGAAATCCGGTGGCACAGTAAAGGTCAGCTCGATCAAGTGGCTCGCCGGTACGGACGGATCGAGATTGCGGCGCAGCGTCATCGTCAGCTTCAAATTGCGGCCGGGGATATCGACATCTGCGCGGATCGCGAGATCGTCACGGCCATCGGAGGTCTTCACCTGTTCGGTGCGCCACGCGACCGTGCCATCTGAACGCTTGTCGCCATTGTTGAAATCGACGAGCGCCGCACGTTCGGACTGTGCGATCGCAGGCAACCCGAAGGCGATCATGAACAATACAGATAAAATGAATGATCGAAGTTGCATGCAGGACGCCGGCTTGGGAGAAGGTCCAACTTCATCGCGCACGAAGGTAAAAATTGGCTCGCAAAATCGCGTAAAGTTTGCCGTGGCGAGCGCGCGCGTGAACACGCCTATTCCTCATCCGCGCCCGGCATCTGTCTCAGCATGAAATGACCGAACGCCGAGGCGATCGGCTTGGTCCGGTCGTCCTGCCAGGCCTGCGCCTCGAAAGCGACGACGCGCCGGCCCTGCTTGACGATCGACACGCTGGCGTAGCTGTCAAGCGCCCGGCCGGAGCGCAAATAATTGATCGTCAGGCCGATCGGCTTGGGCGGCGCCACCCCGAGTTCGCGCGTCACGCCGACGATCGCGGTGGTTTCGAGGAAGGCGCCGGTCATGCCGCCGTGGATGGCGGGCAGCATCGGGTTGCCGATGATCTTTGGCGAGAACGGCATCACCAGCGTGTCATCGTCGCCGATGCGGATGCCGAGGCAACGTGCGAACGGGCTGTTGGCGAACGGGCCGGCCGGATCCGCCGGCGCTTCAAGCGCCGGCGGCGCGCCGTCGTTCAACCGCTCGTCCGTCAGCATGTTGGTCCGGTTGGCGCCGATCATGAAGCAGGCGGTTGCGGTGGCGACCGGATCGTCCTCGGATTCCTGGTAGGCCGTCGAGCGCACGAAGGCGATCGAGCGGGTGACGCGGGAGCAAACCGAATGCGCCTTGATGTCGAGGCCGGGCGTTGCCGGCTTCTGGTAATCGATGCGCAGGTCGAGCGTGGCGATCGCGCGCGTGCCGTCGAGCGCGATCTGGACGGCCATGCCGCAGCTCTCGTCGAGCATGGCGGTGACGACGCCGCCGTGAAGAACGCCCGTCGCGGTGTCGCCGACGAAGACGGGGCGGTACGGCAGGCTCGACCAGGCCTCTCCCGGAGCGGCGCGGTCGAGCCGCAGTCCGCTGATGTAACCGTAGACGGAGCGGCGGCGCGTAATGGCTTCGGCCAGTTCGTCAAACGGCAGCGGCGTGTTCAATATTGGAGCTTTGGACATGCCGACGTTCTAGACCATATTGCGAGGCGAGCAAAAGATGGCGCGCCCGCGATCGGGCGCGACGGCCATTCAGCCATTCGTCACGTGCATCCCGGGCCTCCGTCCGGCGTTCCATTGGCCGCCGATCGCGCGTTCAATCTGCGCCGCGAGCTGCAGCAGCAGCCCGTCATTGGCCTGCTTTGCCTGGGCCTGGATGCCAAGCGGCAGGCCGTTCTCATGTTGCGCCATCGGCAGCGAGATCGCGGGAATCCCGCACAGATTGGCGAGCGGCGTGAAGGCGAAATTGCGCCATAGATTGCCGAACCAATCCAGCACCGATGGATTGTCCGAGATCGTCAAATATTCTGTCGTGCCGACCTTCGGCGTCGGCAGCGCGGTGATCGGCGTCAGGATGATGTCCCACTGCTCGAAAAAGGCCCCGAAGCCGCGGGATGTGGTGTTGAAGACCGCCTGCATGCGCGCCCGCTCGGCAAACGAAATGTGCCGGCCGGCTTCCCATATCCGTATGTTGACAGGCTCAACAAGATGCGCCGGCGGGCTGTCCAGCCCGCGTGCCGCCAGCATGTTGCCGATCACGACCGCAAAATTGCTGATGTAGCAGGTGGTCTGGGCGTCAAAGGCGGCGGGATAGTCGACCGCCGGCAACGCGTAATCCACGCGGTGGCCAAGCCCTTCGAGGAACCGCCCTACCCGTTCGAGCTCGGCAGCGATCTGCGGTGTCGCCCGATAGTCGCCCCATTGGTGCGAGAGCGCGATCTTGAGCGGTCGCGGATCGCGCTTGATCATATCCTGGTAAGGCTCCGGTGAGGTCCAGAACGGCATGAATTCGCCGGGCGCAGGGCCCCGGCACGCATCCACGAAGGCCGCCGTATCGCGAACCGAACGCGACTGGCAGCCCTGGATCGATACCAGCCCCGATAAATCCGAAAGCTGCGGCGCGAGCGAGAACACGCCCCGCGAAACCTTCAGCCCGATGTTGCCGTTGACCCCGGCCGGAATGCGGATCGAACCGCCGCCATCGGTGGCATGCGCGATCGGTACGACGCCGGCCGCGACCATGGCGGCGCTGCCGGCCGACGATCCGCATGTCGTGTAGTCCGTGTTCCACGGGTTGCGTGTCACGTAGACGGCGGGATTGTCCGCCGAACTGCAAACGCCGAACTCCGGTGTGGTGGTCCGTCCGATCAGGTTGAGCCCCGCCTCGCGCATCTTCGCCGTCAGGAAAGTGTCGGCGGTGGCGCGATTGCCGCGCGTCAGCAGCGAGCCCATTTCCTGCAAACGCCCCTTCATCGTCGGGCCCAGATCCTTCATCAGGAACGGCAGGCCTGCAAAGGGCCCCGCGAGATTGGCGCCGGCCCCGCCGGGATCGGCGATCGCGTCCTCGAAGATTTCGACCACTCCCGACAGCGCCGGATTGAGTTTTGCGATCGCTGCGTCCGCCTGACTTGCCAATTCGGTTGCCGTCAGGTCGCCTTTCCTGACGCGCGCGGCCAGCGCCACGCCGTCGTGCTGCGCCCATTCGTTCCAGCTCATCGGCAAATTCATGCGATTCATTCCCTTCGCTACGGCGCCAACCCTAGTTTCGTGCCGTGGCAAGTCAATCAATCGCGCATGCACTCTCGGTTGATGCCAAGAGCGGAAGTGGCTGCCCTGCTCAATCACCTCGTCGACGACAGCACGCAGGGACGGCGAATGTATTTGAGCAAATCAGGATCGCGTCCTTGAAGCGCGTGAGGCGTGGATCACAAGCCTGATTGCCCCGACCAGGGCGATCACGCCGCCGACAAAGCTGCCGGCAAGAGCAAACAGGCCGAGCCCGACCGGCATCGCATAGCGATCATACGCTTCGACAATCAATAGCGGCACCCATGACGCGGCCACGATGAACACACCCGCGAAGACCGCAATTAGTTTTCCGTTCATCCTACCGCCGCCATTCCCGTTGCGCCGCCACGATAGCACGCGCACCGCCCGGCGCTCCGAAAAGCGCGCTTCAACATAACCTTACTTGAATATTCACGCTGAAAGGGGCGGCCATGAAATCATTTGGCAGCATCGAAACGCGTGCTGGTCTACGGGATCACGCAATAATCCGTTTCGGCATAACGTCAGGGCGGCGTTCAAATTGCTTTGAAGCGCCGCCCTGATTTCCTGTTGCTGGCCTAGCAGCCCGCGAAGATCGTTTCGGCGGAATCAGGCACGATCGAAGCGATCGAGGTTCATCACCTTGGTCCACGCCGCCACGAAGTCCTTGGCAAACTTCTCCTTCGAGTCCGCGCAGGCATAGACTTCCGCCAGCGCCCGCAGCTGCGAGTGCGAGCCGAAGATCAGGTCGGCGCGGGTGCCGGTCCACTTGACCGCGTTAGTCTTGCGGTCGCGGGCCTCGTAGACGCCTTCGGAACCCGCGGACGGATGCCACTGCGTGCGCATGTCGAGCAGGTTGGCAAAGAAGTCGTTGGTCAGCGTGCCCGGCTTCGTAGTGAAGACGCCGTGCTTGGACTTGCCGGTATTGGCGCCGAGCACACGCAGACCGCCGACGAGAACCGTCATCTCGGGCGCGGTCAGCGTCAGCAATTGCGCGCGGTCCACCAGCAGCTCTTCCGGCGACATCGGGTGCTTGCCGCGGAAATAATTGCGGAAGCCGTCGGCGGTCGGCTCGAGCGGAGCAAACGAATGGGCATCGGTCTGTTCCTGCGAGGCGTCCATGCGGCCCGGCGTGAAGGGCACCTTCACGTCGGATCCTGCGTCCTTTGCCGCCTTCTCGACCGCGGCGCAGCCGCCGAGAACGATCAGGTCGGCGAGCGAGACTTTTTTGTCGCCTTTCTGCCCAGCGTTGAACTCCTTCTGGATGCCTTCGAGCTTCGAAAGCACCTTCGCAAGTTCAGCCGGCTGGTTGACGTCCCAGTCCTTCTGGGGACTGAGACGAATGCGTGCGCCGTTCGCGCCACCGCGCTTGTCGGAGCCGCGGAACGTCGATGCCGACGCCCAGGCGGTCGAGACCAGCTCCGAAACGGAGAGACCGGATGCCAGTATCTTCGCCTTCAGCGCCGCAATGTCCTGCTCGCCAACCAGTTCGTGGTTGACCGCGGGAATCGGGTCCTGCCAGATCAGTTCCTCCTTCGGAACCAGCGGGCCGAGATAACGCACGATCGGACCCATGTCGCGGTGGGTCAGCTTGAACCAGGCGCGGGCAAACGCGTCGGCGAGCTGATCCGGATGCGCGTGGAAGCGCCGCGAGATCTTCTCATAGGCCGGGTCGATCCGCAGCGAGAGGTCGGTGGTCAGCATCGACGGCGCGTGACGCTTCGACTTGTCGTGCGCATCCGGCACGGTCCCTGCGCCGGCGCTGTTTTTCGGCGTCCACTGATGAGCACCGGCCGGGCTCTTGGTCAGTTCCCATTCGTAGTTGAACAAATTGTCGAAGAAGTTGTTGCTCCACTTCGTCGGCGTCTTGCTCCAGATCACCTCGATACCCGAGGTGATCGCGTCACCCGCTTTGCCCGAGCCATATTTGCTGGCCCAACCGAGGCCCTGCTGCTCGATTTCACCGGCTTCCGGCTCCGGGCCCACCAGCGTCGCATCGCCGGCGCCGTGGGTTTTGCCGAAGGTGTGGCCGCCGGCGATCAGCGCGACGGTTTCCTCGTCGTTCATCGCCATGCGCGCGAACGTCTCGCGGATATCGCGGGCTGCCGCGAGCGGATCCGGCTTGCCGTTCGGCCCTTCCGGATTGACGTAGATCAGGCCCATCTGCACGGCGCCGAGCGGCCCCTGCAGCTCGCGGTCGCCGGCATAGCGCTTGTCGTCCAGCCACTTGGCTTCGGGACCCCAGTTGACGTCCTGCTCGGGCTCCCAGACGTCGGCGCGGCCACCGGCGAAACCGAAGGTCTTGAAGCCCATCGATTCCAGCGCGACGTTGCCGGCGAGAATCATGAGGTCGGCCCAGGAGAGTTTCTTGCCGTATTTCTGCTTGACCGGCCACAACAGCCGGCGCGCCTTGTCGAGGTTGGCGTTGTCAGGCCAGCTGTTGAGCGGCGCAAAACGCTGCTGGCCGGCTCCGGCGCCGCCGCGGCCGTCGCCGATGCGATAGGTGCCTGCACTGTGCCACGCCATGCGGATGAACAGCGGCCCGTAATGGCCGAAATCGGCCGGCCACCATTCCTGCGAGTCCGTCATCAGGGCATGCAGGTCCTTGATCACCGCATTGAGGTCGAGGCTCTTGAATTCCTTCGCGTAGTCGAATCCCTCGCCCATCGGATCGGACAGGTTGGACTGCTGGTGGAGGATTCCCAGATCCAGTTGTTTCGGCCACCAGTCACGGTTGCTCGGTGCGGGTTGCCCGCCTGGAAACGGGCACTTGGTCTTGTCATCCATATTCGCCTCCTTCGGTGGTGGTCTTGATGCTTTCCACCCTCTCCCCTGTTTCTACGCAACGCAAGCGATCAGGTAAAGTTGACTCTTATGATCGCTGCAATAAGATATTTTGATGAGTCACATTACGCTCAAACAGCTGCGTTATTTTGACGTACTGGCACGTCATTGCCACTTCGGACGCGCCGCCGAAGCATCCGCGATCTCGCAGCCGGCCTTGTCGATGCAGATCAAGGAACTCGAGGAAGCGCTCGGCGGCGTGCTGCTCGAGCGGGGCGCGCGGCAGGTCCGGCTGACGAAGTTCGGCGAAGAGGTCGCCCAGCGCGCCCGCGACATCCTGCGCTCGGTCGATGAACTCGGCGACTTCGCGCGGGCGTCGCGGGACCGGCTCGACGGCCGGCTGCGCATCGGCATGATCCCGACCATTGCCCCCTATCTGCTGCCGACGATGATCGGGAACCTGACCCGGATGCATCCCGAACTCGACATTCACATCCGCGAGACGGTGACGCCGAAGCTGATACAGGAACTCGCGGAGGGCCGGCTGGACACCGCCATCGTCGCGCTGCCGGTTTCCGAACCTTCGTTTACCGAGGTCGCCCTGTTTGCGGAAAACTTTCTGCTGGTGCGGCCGGGCGAGGATGAGGGAACGCCGGCGCCCTCAAGCGAAAGCCTGCGCGAAATGCGGCTGCTTCTGCTCGAAGAGGGACACTGTTTTCGCGATCAGGCGCTGTCGTTCTGCAATATGCAGTCGACGCCGCCGCGCGAGGTGCTGGACGCAAGCTCGCTGTTCACCCTCGTTCAAATGGTCGGCGCCGGCATCGGCGTCACCTTGATCCCGGAAATGGCCGTGGCGGTGGAGACCCGCTCGGCGTCGGTGTCGGTCACGCGCTTCAAAAAACCGCAGCCGTCGCGAACCATCGGCATGATCTGGCGCAAGACCAGTCCGCTGGCCCGACAGCTCATGGAAATTTCCGAAGTGGTTCGTCTCTCGGCCGAAACATTGCGCAAGCAGCACAACCCGGGAGCGTCGTCGCGCAATCGGCGGACGTGAGCGGCAATCAGGTGGAGGATGTTCTCTAACCAGCCCCGCGCCGCGGTGTGCCCGGGCCTGATCGAAAGCCGGCATGACCAAGCCGGTGTTCGACCGCGCCCAAGGAGCGCGGTACGCAGGACACGATCGGCCGGCTCAATCCGCTGAAGCGTCCCGGCCAGCCGCACGGACTGCGTTGACGCCGTATGCGGGGGAACCGGTTTAGGCGTTAGGCGCTTGCGTACTCCGTCCATCTGTGGTTGACTAATCGGATAACATATTTCTGGAATTGCAATTCTAGACTTTTTGCCGGGAATTGTGCCCGGGACGCTCTTCGGCCCACGATGGGTGTGCAGTCACGAGGTGTAGGCACCAATCGTTTAATCATCAAAGCACGATTGCTGCTTACGAGTAGATCGCAGCTGCACGCCGCGGACGCCTACCTTTGAGCGTCGGGAAGGCAGAGAGGACGTCGATGACGTCCCGATAGCAAGGCGAATACTCATGACCCATTTTCTCAATGACGACATTCTTCGCGGGCTCGCCATAGCCATGTTCAGCCTACTCGTCCCAATCGGTGTGTACGTCGGCCGCTTAAATGTGCGCGCCGCTCGTCACGAGATAGTGGTCGATCTTGAAAGGTTGTTCCAGTTTGCGAAGCACGACGGCCATCCGATCATTCTGCCATCGTTCGAACTCGTAAAATACAAATACGACCCAGCTTCAAATCCAGATCGAGCCGATGTCGGGATCAGTGCCAACTCCATCCGGTATTACGTCTTTCCCGTGGCGGTCTACGTCCTACTGACGTTCTTGTGCTTTGAGTTCGCATTTTCACCGCGCGGAGCTGACAAGCTCAGCTATTACGCGCGGCCCGAGGGCTGGCAGGGTGTGGTAACCTACGCATTCCTGAGCAGCTATGTCTGGACAATACAATATCTTGTTCGGCGAATAGCAAACTTCGACCTATCCCCGATTTCATTTTTTGTCTCGTTTCTGCACGTAACGCTCGCGCTGTTCGTGAGCGCCGCCGCTGCGCAGAGCGGCATTCTGGCTCAACTCGGTTCACAATTGGAGATCGGCGCCGCCTTCGTCATCGGCTTTGTCCCCGACATGTTCTTGAGCGCACTGATCGCCAAATTTCCCTGGATTCGCCTGCGACGCGTAAGTCCGGCGAGCAAGGTACTTCAAGAGGAACTGCCTCTCGACATGATTTTGGGAATCGATCCCTTCATGAAGCTTCGCCTTGGCGAATTCGAAATAGAGGACGTGCAAAACCTGGCGACGATAAACCCTATCCAGATCTTCGTGGAAACACCGTATGGACTCTATGAGGTTATCGACTGGGTCGCGCAGGCTCAACTTATTCTGGCGGTCGGATCTGCTCGAACCATCGCCTTGCGAGAGATAAATGTCCGCACAATCTTCGATCTGGAGCGCTGCCTAGAGAATGCGTGGTTACGCGAACGGCTTGTGCGCATTCTTCTGGGTACAGATCCCCAAGCAGCCGTGGCGGCTGCCAAATGGCCACCGCAGGATGGAGCGAAAGGAACTGAATGCATACTGGACCAGCAGGACCTGCTTGGCGCAGTCGTTTCCTACATTCGAGACGATCTTCACGTCAGACGCCTGCGTCAGATCTGGGATGTCATCAATAGCCGCCTGGACGACCGCTTTCATCAAGACAGCGAAACGGACGACATTTCCCGCAAAGCTTCGTCCGAACGGCCACCGCCGGGAGAGCGGCCAAAGGCGGCGTGACGGAACAGCTACAAAGCCCCACGCCCGGTGCGACCCGAATGGATCGCACCGCCGTTGTCTCACTTCGCCCCCGCCTTTTGCGCGTATTCCCAGGAAGCCTGCGACAGCGGCACGGTGCGCTTGGCCGACTCCAGCGCCTTGGCGTTGGCGGCGGTGCCGTCGCGAATCCGGCCCGCGATACCCTGGGTGATTCCGGCAAGGCGGAACAGATTGTAGGAAAAATACCAGTTCAGATCGGGCACCGCCGTGCCGGTCACATTGCAATAGATCTGTGCGGCCTCTTCCATGCTCGGAATGTTCAGCGCCTTGAGGTCGGCATTGGCGAGACCCGGCATGGTCCATTGCATCAACAGATAGGTGAAGTCGGCCATGGGATCGCCGAGCGTCGACAATTCCCAGTCCAGCACCGCCTGAACCCGCGGTTCCCTGGCATGGAAAATCATGTTGTCGAGGCGGTAGTCGCCATGGACGATCGACACGCGTTGCTGCGGCGGCACGGTTTTCGGCAGCCACTCGGCAAGCTTCTCGAATTCCGGAATGTGCTGGGTTTCGGAGGCGCGGTACTGCTTGGTCCAGCGATCGACCTGCCGCGCAAAATAATTGCCGGGCTTGCCGAAATCGCCGAGCCCGATCGCCTGCGGATCGAACACGTGCAGGTGCGCGAGTGTCTCGATCTTGCTGGTGAATATCTTTCGACGATCATCCGGCGTCTGGCTCGGCAGCGTGGGATCCCAGAACACCCGGCCCTCTTCCATCGACATGATGTAGAAGGCGGAACCGATCACGCCGTCGTCGGTGCATAGCGCATAGGCCTTGGCGACCGGAAAGCCCTGCTTGCTCAAGGCGGCGATGACACGAAATTCGCGATCGACCGCGTGCGCCGACGGCAGCAGTTTGCCGAACGGCCGGCGCCGCATCACGTAGGACCTATCAGGCGTATCGAGCCGGTAGGTCGGGTTGGACTGGCCGCCCTTGAACTGCAGGACGGTCAATGGACCCTGATAGCCTTCGACGTTTTCCTTCAGCCAGCCGTCGAGGCGCATCTCATCGATGCGATGCCGCTCCTCGACCGGCCTTGTGCCCGAAAACTCTTCGTCTTTCCTGACGCCGTCCGCCACGATGACGCTCCCTTGCGATTTCTTCTTGGCTAACTTTGCGGAGCGCCATCTCAAGCGTTCCCGCTAGATCAGGATGACCTTTCTCCGAAAGGTCATCCTGCCCTATCGTTTTTGTTTGCGCATGATCTTTTCGGAAAACCGGTATCCACTTTTCCGGATCATGCGTTAGTGCGACGTGTTTGCATACTTCCGAAGTTCAAGTCTGGCAATGGCGCGGTTATGGACTTCGTCCGGACCATCCGCCAGCCGCATCGTGCGCATGGAGGCATAATCGCGCGCGAGGCCCGCATCGTCGGAAACGCCGGCGCCGCCATAGGCCTGGATTGCCTGGTCGATGATCTTCAGCGCCATGTTCGGTGCGGCGACCTTGATCATGGCGATCTCGAGCTGCGCGGTCTTGTTGCCGACCTTGTCCATCATGTCGGCGGCCTTGAGGCATAGCAGGCGATTCATCTCGATATCGGTGCGGGCTTCGGCAATGCGCTGTTCCCAGATCGAATATTCGACGATCTTCCTGCCGAACGCCGAGCGCGACGACAACCGCTTCACCATCTTCTCCAGCGCCTCTTCGGCCTTGCCGATCGTACGCATGCAATGATGGATGCGGCCCGGGCCGAGCCGGCCCTGCGCGATCTCAAAGCCCCTGCCCTCGCCGAGCAGGATGTTTTCGGCGGGAACGCGGACGTTCTCGAGCAGCACCTGGGCGTGGCCATGCGGCGCATCGTCGTAGCCGAACACCGGCAGCATTTTTTCCACCTTGATGCCGGGAGTGTCGAGCGGCACCAGGATCTGCGACTGCTGCTGGTGGCGTGCGGCCTTCGGATCGGTCTTGCCCATCAGGATCGCGATCTTGCAGCGGGGATCGCCGACACCGGACGACCACCATTTGCGGCCGTTGATGACGTAATGATCGCCGTCTTTCTCGATCCGGGTCTCGATATTGGTGGCGTCCGAGGAAGCAACCGCGGGTTCCGTCATCAGGAAGGCGGAACGGATCTCGCCATCCATCAGCGGGCGCAGCCATTTGCGCTTCTGCTCCTTGGAGGCATAGCGCATGAACACTTCCATGTTGCCGGTATCGGGGGCGGAACAGTTGAACACTTCCGATGCCCAGCTGATGTGGCCCATTTCCTCGGCCAGCGGCGCGTATTCGAGATTGCTCAATCCCGCGCCGCGGAATTCGTCGTCCTCATGCGCCGACGGCGGCATGAACATGTTCCAGAGGCCTTCGGCCTTCGCCTTCTTCTTCAGATCTTCCAGAACCGGGATCACCTTCCAGCGCGGACCTTCCTCGTCCTGCTGCTTGTAGATCGGCACCGCGGGGCGGACGTGCTTGGTCATGAACGACTGCACGCGGTTGAGCCAATCTTTCTGGCGGTCTGACATATTGAAGTCCATGGGACGCTCCCTCACCTTTGAAATCTTTGGGCGGCACTGTCTGCCCGCCACCCCGCCGCCGCAAGATCATAGTCGTCTGCGGCGGCCGGTAGCCGGGTGAGCCAAAATGACGGCGCCGCACGAACGCGATTGACATTTCCGGCTCTTCAAACGATAGTTTCATACAACTGTTTGAATTGCAACTCCCTGCGAGGGGGTAACCCATGGCGAGTGATCATACCCGCAATGCCATTCTTGCCGCCGCCGAACGGCTCTATGCCGATCGCGGCTTTGGCGACGTGACGCTGCGCGACATCGTGGCCGAGGCGAACGTCAACCTCGCCGCGGTGAACTATCATTTCGGCTCCAAGGACGAACTGATCGCCGAGCTGTTCGTCACCCGCAGCCTCGCCACCAACCGCGAGCGGCTCAATGAATTGAAGGCGGCGGAGGAAAAAGGCGGCGGCCGCGCCGGCATCGACGCCATCATGCACGCGCTGGTCGGGCCGACCCTGCGCGGCTGCCTCGGGCCCGACCGCGAAGGCTCGACCGCGGCACGCTTCATGATCCGGGCCTCGATCGAATCGGTGCCGCCGATCCGCCGCATCAAGAATCGCGAGGTCGATCATTTGCGGAAATTCATCGCCGCGATGCGCCGCGCGATGCCGGGCCGCGACGACACCGAACTCTATTGGGGCCTGCACTTCGCGCTGGCGATGTCGCACCACACCATCCGCGAAAAAGAGCGGCTGACGAAATTGTCGGAAGGCCAGTGCGACCTCAACGACGTCCAGGCGATCGTGGACCGCGTGGTCGCGGTGTCGGTGATGGCGCTGACGGGGGGCGGAGCGACGAGCAAGGCGTCGGCCAAGCCGTTGGCGCCGCATGGACGCCTCACCCGGCAAGACCTGTAACCTAGGGCACGTACTCATACTCGAACTTGATTGGTGCGGGCTTGACCAATGTCCGCTTTGCCCCGGCTTGGAGCATGGAAAAGCTTCTTTCAGCGCAGAAGGCTAAAGAGGAAGCGCTCCTATTCCTCACCTCCGGATGGTCACCCAAAAATCATACAACGACGTCGGCGGCCTGCCCTCTCGTTACATTCTTGTCCGCGCAAGCGACCGCAGATTGCCGCCACCTCGCTCTCCCCGCGGCGCAGCGCCCGGCGCCGCTTAATACCGGTGCCACGAATTGCAGGCGAAGCCGGCCGGATCTCTTCCAAGGTATTCGCCTGGTGCAATTGCATGATCGGACCCCTTGTGGTCCCCAATGATCATGCCGGGAACTAAACCAACCATTAACGGCGAATCAGCCGCGAGACGCGGGGGCCAGAATGAATTGCGCAGAGGGCGATCATTAATCGCAACGGCGCCGGATCGTTGAAATGACGTCACGAATCGCACGGGGACGACAAGTTCAGCTTTCTCAGGAGTGGATCCAGCCCGTCTGAGCGGCACGGCTTAACTTCACTGACCTGCTTTGGAGGCTTATCAGCAGCGCCCTAACTACGCTTCGTCCACACCGTTGATGCTCATGGCACCCGCGCCGTAGGTCATCACGTAAAGGAAGCCGCCTGCCATCACTAAGTTCTTATAGAAGTGGATCATGTTGTTGAAGTCCCCGGCCGCCAGGTGGACGCCAAAGCCGGTGCCTAGGCAAAAAACGACGAGCGCTGCAGCCACCCACCGAATCTTGAAACCAACTAGGATGCCCAATCCAGCGAGAAGATGGAAAACGATAGAAATCCAAACCGCCACATCGGGAATTGGTACGTGGACGTTCGCAAAATACTTTGCCGTTCCGCTCGGATCGCGCAGCTGGAAGATGCCGTCCCAGATGAATAGGCTAGACATCAACAAGCGCGCAAGCGGAGGCAAGTAGGCTTTCATGCCGTGCATGGCTCGTCGCTCCCAACTTCTCGTCCGGAACGGGCATCGTATTGGCTCAAACCAGCACCGGGTAAAGGTGTTGTCCTTCGACCCGCGTCTTTTGCACTTTCGCTTTGCTATCAATAACCGACATACTCAAGCACGGTCGGAATAGCGGAAAGTGCCAAACTCAGACATTGCCCTTAGCGGCCGACGTGCTCACCGAATGGTGTTGCAGCTATACTCAATAAACGAGACCAGTGCCGGGCGGTTTTTCCAGTGCCTCCGCCAACGACCGATACTCCGCGCAATCGGTGCCGCAAATCGCGGCGATACGGCTTAGATGGTACTGCGCCTGATCGCGGTTACCCTGTTCGATCTGCCACAGGCCGTAATACTGCCAGGTCAGCACATGGTTCGGATCCGATTTCAGTGCGCGCTCGTACCAGACTTGCGCGAGCTTGTAGTCGCCGAGCTTGCGGTAGGAATAGCCGATCAGATTGGCCACATTCGGATGGTCGTCATGGCCGAGCGCCTTTAGCTGCTCGATGGCCGCGGCATAGTCGTTGCGGTCATAGATCGTCACATAGGCTTCGCGGTAACCCTTGGCAAAAACGGGGTCTTCGAAGGCAGATTGCTTGCTGGTCTTCTTGACCTTATGGGTGGCTTTGGTGCCCGACGGCTGCGGGTAAGACGAACGGGGGTAATAAGACGAGCCTTGGTCCTTCGGGTCAGGACCGCCTCCACCACCACCTCCTCCTCCAGCCCCAAAAGCTGGGGTGAACGAGGCTGGAGCATTTAGCGCCATCAGAAACGTTGCCAACGTCGTCAACCTGATTACTGATTTGATCATTTCGTGCCTCCGGCTCTCTTATTCCGGCGATACCTCCAGCTGCACATATTAACTCCCCTTGGCTTGAAACATTCCCCTCGGAAGATTCTTGTTTCAGCAAAATCTCGAAATGGAATCCCTATAACGCGGTTGCAGCCCAAACCGCGTTGGAGCGCGTGGTGAAACCCGAGTATCTCATGATGGTGGGTGTGACAGTTACACTGTCCTTTTCTTGGATAGCAGGTAATTGCTTGGCGCAGCCGCCTCTTGCTCCACTGGAGTTCAGAGAATTTTCCCAATCCGAAAATCAAAACTCCGCATTTAGGCCCCCCTTTGGTAGAGGCGAGGATGGGCGCGGTAGCTTGGGGCCAGTAGCCAACGCCCCGTTTCCCATCCCCGCTCCGGTCACCGGCGCCGCCGGCTGCCTAGCCTCTGGTGCCGACGATGAATCGCCCCCTACCCAAATTACACTATTATATTATTGCGCCGACTGTCGTTGCGCCCATTCTGTCGCTATCGACTCCGATCGCTGGTCCGACGATATCCGGCTGTCTGATCTGGAACCTAAGTTTACCTGTCAGGCTTGCGGGCGCCGCGGCGCCGACGTCAGGCCGCAGTTCGAACAGGCGCCTATGGGAACGGGTGGAGAGAAAATGCCCCTGGCGGAACTCGCAATCCCGTGAAGCCGCTTCGTGAAGGGCCCCGCGACGAAACATGGCGCGAAGCCAACGAAGCCATTTTCCCAGCTCGGTGAAGATACCCAGAAACGAACAGGTGCTCTCATGATCCCAGATCCAACAACGGGATGCGATCATGTTGGTCCTCATTCTCAACGCGATTTATCGCCAGTTCCTTCGAGCCGCCCTTTCCGGCATCTCAAGCCAGGGGGCAAAGCGATGACCGAGGCGGTTACCGCAATCTGCATCTTTTTCAGCATCGGCGTTTTCCTGGCTCACGCGTTCGACGCGTATCGAATGCGCTAAATTCATGTGCGACGGTTAACGATTTGGCGAAAGCCCGCCAGCGTGAACCGGCGGGCTTTGAAGCATCGAGAGCTTCCCCCGGAAGAGGTCAAGAGGGTTTGCCCACGTAGTTTCTCGGCAGGCGACTAGAGTTCGTTGTGGGTCGTTCGCGACGGGGCCGGGCAGCGACCAAGCCCGGCCATGTCCGCTGTGCCGCCGAAAGCGGAAGTAAATTCCCTGGCGTGACCTTCCGGAGAACTATGGACCCCACACGACCTGCTACAATCGGTTCGTGCGCTGGCGGAAGGCTGGGATCTGGGACCAGATCAGATCATCGCGATGCAATCGATCTCGATGTCGAACGGCCCGGTCCATTCCGGGATGCAGACGAAGATGCGCGCCGGCGGATTTTCCGGGAAATAGCGCCGGTAGACCGCATTGACGGCGGCGAAGTGCTTTGCGGAGGTGCTGAACACGTTGCACTTCATCACATTGTCGAGCGACGCGCCGGCGGCAGCGAGGCAAAGCTTCATCTGTTCGAGAACGAGTTCGGTCTGGCGTTCGATCGGCGCCGGCAGGATGTCGCCGGTCTCGGGATCAAACGGCGGCAGGCCGGAGACGAAGATCATGTTGCCGGCACGCGTCACCGGCGATCCCGGCGGCCGCCCTCACCGGTCGAGATAAGAGGAGATCGGTTCGACGCGGAGCGCTTCTCGTTTCATCGCGGGGCACCTTCGGTTGGCGGATCGACGGCGCAAGACTAATGTCATTTGCCTCGATCATGCTTCGAAGGTAGTCGAAGTGTTCCGGTCGCGGTCAGACGATCCCCTGCTTCTTCAGCGCATCGACCTTCGCATCGTCATACCCGATCGTCGCCAGCACATCCTTCGTGTTGGCGCCGAGCAGCGGCGGCGCGCGGTAGTCCTTCACCGGGGTGCCGGAGAATGTCAGGGGATTGCGGATCAGCGACAGCGCATGTTCGAAGGGATGGTCGACCTTGATCTCCATGCCGCGCGCGCGGACGTGCGGGTCGGCGAACACCTGCGCGAAATCGTTGATCGGTCCGCAGGGAACGCCGGCCTTCTCCAGTTCGTCCAGCCAGTAAGCCACGGGCTTTTTCAGGAACAGGCCGGCGAACAGCGCCATGATCTCCTTGCCGTGAACGACGCGATCGTTGTTCTTGACGAACCGCGGATCAGTCGCAAGTTCCGGGCTGCCGAGCACCGCGCAGGTGCGCGCGTACTGGCCGTCGTTACCGACGACCAGCATCAATTCGCCGTCGGTGCAGCGGAAAACGCCCGCGGGCATGCCGCCATTGCCCCAGGTGCCGCGCCGCGGCGGCGTCTTGCCGTTGACGAGATAGATTTGCGCCCAATGCGACAGCGAGGCGATCACGGTGTCGAACAGGCAGACGTCGACATGTTGCCCCTCGCCGCCATTGGCGTCGCGATGATACAGCGCGGAGAGAATCCCGATCGAAGAGTTCATGCCGGTCATGTAGTCGACGATGGAGGGGCCGACCTTCATGGGACCTGCGCCCGGCTCGCCGTCGAGATGGCCGGTGACGCTCATCAGCCCGCCCATCGCCTGCAGAATCGCGTCGTAGCCGGCGCGCGGCGCATAGGGCCCGGTCTGGCCGAAGCCGGTCACCGAGCAATAGATGATGCCGGGATTGATGGCCTTGATCGTGTCGTAGTCGAGCTTGTAGCGCTTGAGATCGCCGACCTTGTAATTCTCCATCATCACGTCGCAGGATTTTGCGAGCTCGCGGATGATCGCCTGGCCTTCTTCCGTCGCGATATTGACGGTGACCGACTTCTTGTTGCGGTTGGCGCACAGATAGAACGAGTTGTTGTTCTTCTCCTTGCCCTCGGGGTCGACCAGATAAGGCGGGCCGAAGGCGCGCGCATCGTCGCCGCCGCCCGGCCGTTCGATCTTGATCACCTCGGCGCCGAGATCCCCCAGCATCTGCGCCGACAGCGGGCCCGCCAGCACGCGCGTCAGATCGAGAATTTTGATGCCTTGGAGTGGCAGAGCCGACATGAAACGTTCCTCCGGAATTCTTGGCCAAGTCGTCCGGGATCAACCACCCGGCGCTTTTCGATGCCAGCGGATACACTATTTTCCGGTGCCGAGCCCTGCATTGGCGGCATACAGCTATCCGTCTCGCGGCTTGCGGGCGCACTGAGCCGAAGGGCTGCCATCGGTTGGAAGGATGAACGGGGCGTAAAGGGAACTCGGCGCGGCGCCAGCCAAGGCCCCCTCAGCTACCCGGCGTCCGATATCCGCCGGTCAATCTCTAGTCTGGCGACGCCTCCTCCCGACCAAATCCTCGCTGCAATCGTGTAGCGAGCAGACTAGCCCAGCGAGTTGATGATTTCCCGGTAAGCCGCTTCGGGAAACGCCTTCAGCGTGCGCGTCCGGATGTTTCCCAGCATGCCCAGTTGCAGGTTGAAACGTGCCGCCACGGCATCGTCCGGAGCTTCGTAGATCGCGACCATGTCATAGTCGCCCATGGTCAGGTAGAACGATTTGAACTCGCCGCTCATATCCTTGAGAGCTTTCTTCGCAGCGTCCAGGCGACGTGGCGAGTCCTTCGCCTTCAGGATGCCTTGCTCGGTCCAATTTGCAAGCATGACGTAGGTGGTCATGGCCGTTCTCCTTCTGGTACGAGGCAATGGTGGCTAGGCCGTTGGCGCGAAGAATACGACCCGGAGGAGATGCGTGTAGTCGGATTCGAACACCATGATCGCCACAAACACCAACACCAATACCGGCGGCAGCAGGATCGCGTAGGCCAGGGCCAGCCGCTCCCAGGCCATGTGCATGAAGACGGCGACGATCAGACCGGCCTTCAACACCATGAACAGCAGGATCAGCGACCATCGGAGATAGCCATGGAGGCCAAAATAGTCGACGAGATAGGAGCAGGTGCTGAGCACGAACAACCATCCCCAGACCACGAGATAAAGCTTGATCGGATGCTGCTGGCCCTTTGCGTGCGTGGTTCCTGATGCGAGTGCGTCATGCGCGTGAGCCTGCAGCGAGTGTTGCTGCGCTTCCAGATGTACCGCGACGTTTGTCATGCTGCGACCTCACCAGAGATAAAAAAGCGCAAAGATGAACACCCACACGAGATCGACGAAGTGCCAGTACAGGCCGGTGATTTCGACGATCTCGTAATGCCCTTTCCGGCTTGTGAAAAAACCGCGCCTTTCGACATCGAAGTCTCCCCGCAAAACCTTTCGCGCAATGGCGATCAGGAAAATCACGCCGATCGTCACGTGGGTGCCATGGAAGCCGGTGATCATGAAAAAGCTTGATCCAAACTGCGCCGCACCCCAGGGATTGCCCCAGGGCCGGACGCCCTCCATGATCAGCTTGGTCCATTCGAACGCCTGCATCCCGACGAACGTCGCGCCGAATGCCGCCGTCGCCAGCATCAAGGCTGCAGTCTTGGCGCGATCACGGCGGTAACCGAAATTGACGGCCATCGCCATCGTCCCGCTGCTGCTGATCAGGATGAAGGTCATGATGGCGATCAGGATGAGCGGGATTTTCTTATCCCCGATCGTGAGGGCGAAGACCTCGCTGGGATTGGGCCACGGCACGGTCGTGGACATACGCGCCGTCATGTACGACAGCAAAAAACAGCTGAAGATGAAGGTGTCGCTGAGGAGGAAGATCCACATCATGGCCTTCCCCCAGGAAACATTCTTGAAGGCGCGCTGATCCGAGGACCAGTCGGCGGCGATGCCTCGCCAGCCCTCAGGCCGGGTGATCGATGTTCCGGTGTTTGTCAGCGCGGTCTCTGCCATTGGGTCTCAGCCCTCCCTAGCTCAGCAACTGGCGACAGATGTCGACGAAATTGTCGGTCCAGCCCGTCAGCAGGCCGAGCAGTACCAGCCAGACCAACAGCAGGAAATGCCAGTAGATGGCGCAGAGTTCCACGCTCAGGCGCACCTGGGTTACCGCCACGCCGTGCCACACCTTGGCAGTCGTTCTTCCGAGGGCCACGAGACCGCCCATCAGATGCAAGCCGTGCACCGCCGTGATCAGGTAGAAGAACGAATTGGCTGGATTGGACGCGAGGAAATACCCCGCAGCACTGAGTTCGCGCCACGCCAGGAGCTGCCCGATCAGGAATGTAACGGCAGAGGCTCCGCCTGCGCACAGGCCGACGATGACGCCGTCGATGTCGCGCCGGCGCGCGGCCATGTGTGCCGCTTGCAGCGCCACACTGCTCAGGACCAGGACGGCCGTGTTGAACCACAGCAGCCGCGGCATCGGCAGCGCCCGCCAGTCCACCATGTTCATGCGCATGGAGTAAGCGCTGATGAACAGCGCGAACAACGAGCCGACGACCGCGAGAAACACGCCCAATCCGATTTTCGCCGGCGGCAGGAACGACGTGCTCTCCTCACGAAGATCGACGATCAGTCCTTCCTCCAGCCAGGGCTTGGCTGTCAGCCGTTGCTGTGAGAGCCACCATCCCGCAATCGCCGCTATTCCAGCCAAGAACAGGATGATGGCGCTCATGGATGGGACCCCTGCGCCGACAATCCGGCCGGCGGTTCATTTTGCGGCACGAAATCCCTGGCGACGCCGGGCACGCTGTAATCGTAGGCCCAGCGATAGACGATCGGGAGCTCCTTGCCCCAGTTGCCATGCCCCGGCGGGGTCTGCGGAGTTTGCCATTCCAGCGACGCCGCTCCCCAGGGATTGCCGCCGGCCTCTTTTCCCTTGAACAGGCTCCAGATCAGATTGAACAGGAACACGAGCTGGGCGAAGCCGACAATCAAGGCCGCCACGCTCATGAACGCGTTGAGGTCATGGGCGGATGCCGGGATGAAGGACGTTTCGCCAATGTCGTGATAGCGGCGGGGCATGCCCAACAGACCGAGATAGTGCATGGGGAAGAAGACCGCATAGGCCCCGAGGAAGGAGACCCAGAAGTGGAATCGTCCAAGCGCCTCATTGAGCATCCGTCCGGTGACTTTCGGATACCAATGATAGATTCCGCCGAACACGGCCATGATCGGCGCAATACCCATCACCATATGGAAGTGGGCGACAACGAACATCGTGTCGGACAACGGAACGTCCACGACCACGTTGCCGAGAAACAGCCCGGTCAGGCCACCGTTGACGAAGGTGATGATGAACGCCAGCGCGAACAGCATCGGGACGGTGAGATGAATGTCGCCGCGCCACAGGGTCAGCACCCAGTTGTAAACCTTGATGGCGGTCGGGATGGCGATGATCAGCGTCGTGGTGGCGAAGAAGAATCCGAAATACGGATGCATGCCGCTCACATACATGTGGTGCGCCCATACGACGAAGCTGAGCGCGCCGATTGCCACGATGGCCCAGACCATCATGCGATAGCCGAAGATGTTCTTTCGCGCGTGGACGCTGATCAGATCGGAAATGATGCCGAAGGCCGGCAACGCGACGATGTAGACTTCGGGATGGCCGAAGAACCAGAACAGGTGCTGGAACAGGATCGGACTGCCGCCGCCATATTTCGTCAGCGTGCCCATCTCGACCAGCGTGGGCATGAAGAAGCTGGTTCCCAGGAGGCGGTCGAGCAGCAGCATCACCGAGGCGACGAACAGCGCCGGGAAGGCCAGCAGCGCCATGACGGTGGCCGTGAAAATACCCCACACCGTCAACGGCAAGCGCATCAACGTCATGCCGCGCGTGCGCGCCTGCAGCACCGTCACCACATAATTGAGCCCGCCCATCGTAAAACCGATGATGAACAGGATCAGGGAAGCCAGCATGAAGATGATGCCCCAATCCTGCCCGGGGGTGCCGGAGAGAATCGCCTGGGGCGGGTACAGCGTCCAGCCGGCGCCGGTGGGCCCGCCGGGCACGAAGAAGGTCGCGGCCAGCACCACGACCGCAAGCAGGTAGACCCAGTAGCTCAGCATGTTCACATAGGGGAACACCATGTCCCGGGCGCCGACCATCAGCGGGATGAGGTAGTTGCCGAAGCCGCCGAGGAACAACGCCGTGAGCAGGTAGATCACCATGATCATGCCGTGCATGGTGATGAACTGCAGGTATTGGTTGGCATCAATGAAGGAAAAGGTGCCGGGAAATCCCAGTTGCAGCCGCATCAGCCATGACAGCACCAGCGCGACCATTCCAATGGACATCGCCGTGATCGAATACTGGATGGCGATAACCTTGGCGTCCTGCGAAAAGACGTACCTCGTCCACCAGCTTCTCGGATGATAGAGCTCGACCTCACCCACTTCAGCCGGCGGGACGCCTGCAACGGTGTCAAACGGGACATCGACCATTGGAATACCCTCCCTGGTCTTCTGTTCAACGACGAGTTCGCCTCACGATGGACGGCGCCTCCTCGTCGGTATTTTCATTCACTGCCTGTCCTGTAGGCCGCTTTCGCGACGTCGCGCTGTCCCGAAAGTTCGGCGAACGTGTGCTGCTTCTCCAGCCAGGCGTGATATTCCTTCTCTTCCTCGACGACGACCTTGCTTCGCATCTGCGCATGCGCGGCGCCGCAGAGTTCCGCGCAGAGAACATCGAATGTTCCGGTGCGGGTGGGCGTGAACCAGTAATACGTGACTGAGCCCGGTATCATGTCCATCTTGGCCCGAAACTCGGGCACATAGAAATCATGCAGGACATCAATTGAGCGGAGCAACACCTTCACCGGTTTTCCAATCGGCAGGTGCAAATCGTCGTTTTGAATGACGACGTCGTCTTTTCCGGCGGGATCGTCGGGATTCAACCCCATGGGATTGTCGGAACTGACATTGCGGGCATCGGAAGTCCCGAGCCGGCCGTCCTTTCCGGGAAGCCGATAGCTCCACATCCACTGCTGTCCCATGACCTCGACCTCGGTCGCATCGGCCGGAACGGTGACGAACTGGTGCCAGACAACCAGCCCGGGTGCCAGCATGGCTGCGACGCCGATCGCAGTCCCGATGCTGAGCCACCATTCGAGCTTCTTGTTTTCGGGGTTGTAGGCTGCCCGCCTTCCCTCCGTGTGACGAAAGCGGAAGACACAATAGGCCATGAACACGACGACCGCGGAGAAAACGGCCCCGGTGATCCAGAAGGTCAGGGTGATGGTGTCGTCGATGTAGCCCCAGTTCGAGGCAAGCGGTGTCCACCACCATGGGCTGAAAATGTGAAACAGCACCGAGGCGACCGCAACCAGCAGCAGTATGATCGCTACAGCCATCCCTCATTCATCCTTGCCACTAAAGGCTGCGGATACGAATCAAAGGGCGAAGCTCACGTCTGTCGCGATGGCGGATTTCAGGTTTGCCGTCGCCGTGCCTCTTGCCTCGCCCATTCAACCGGTCGCGACGTCAAAAGATGACACAGAACACGGCGTCACGACCGCTCATCTCGTCGGAGCTGGGGGCGTTCAGTGTTTTTAACATGGTACCCGTCGAGCCCGGCGTCAATAGAGGAGTATGCCTCGCCTTTGTCCGGTGTGTGTTGGCCCGAATGCAACGCAAGCCGGAGAACACCCGTCGGCACCACCATTCGATGACGCAATGCAGCAAATCGATTTGTGCAGATGCACAATTCACCCAACCGCGAGCGCTATCTTGCTTCTATCGCATATCGCGCTAACTTCAGTGTACCGGTCGCGACAGTGTCGTCCGGCAAAGCTCTTTCTCGTTGAACCTGATTTGCCGGGCTCGATCGCGATTTTCGCGCACGAGGCGGATGCGCGCGTTTTGAGGGCGCTCCGTTCCCCTGCGATCACAAGCAAGGAGACCGGAGCCATGACCACAGTATTCGCAAGACCCAAACTGCAGGTGTTCGGCGTCTCCACCGCCTTTGTCGTTCGCAAAATCGGCCTTTCCGACTTGAGGGACGCGCTGCGCCTGGGCTGGGAAGACTTCAAGGCCATACCAACTCACGCCGTTGTCCTGTGCGTGATTTATCCCGTTCTCGGTCTTGTTCTGTTCAGACTGGTTGTTGGTTATTCGGTGCTGCCGCTGCTGTTTCCGCTGGCCGCCGGTTTCACGCTGATCGGTCCTTTTGCCGCGCTCGGCCTCTACGAGCTCAGCCGCCGCCGCGAGCGTGGCGAGGAACCCGCTGCGTGGGATGCGATGCAGGTGCTGCGCGCACCGTCTTTCGGCGCCATGCTCGAACTCGGCATACTCCTGCTGGTTCTGTTCGGGACCTGGATCGCCGCCGCGGACGCGATCTACATTGCAACCTTCGGCCACGCTCCGGCTGCAACCATCCCTGACTTCGCAACGCGTGTATTGACCACGCCGGAGGGATGGTCGCTCATCATCGTCGGCTGCGGCGTCGGCTTCCTGTTCGCCGTCGTGGCCCTGTGCGTCAGTGTCGTGTCGTTTCCGTTGATGCTCGACCGGCATGCGACCGCAATCGACGCAATCCGGACGTCGCTGCGGGCCGTGAGGGAGAATCCATTTCCGATGGCCGTATGGGGCCTGATTGTTGCGGTGCTGCTGGCGATCGGTTCGATACCGGCCTTCGTCGGTCTCGCTGTCGTTCTTCCCGTGCTCGGTCATGCCACCTGGCATCTCTATCGGAAGCTGGTGGAACCCGACCCGAATCCCCCGGAAGAACAACCCCGCCCGCCGATAGGTCACCGCTATGCGGCAGATTTCCCGGCCTCCCTTTTCCCGTGGAGCCGCGAGCGCTAGCTGGGGCGGTGAAATGGGAAGACCGGGATCGCGCGACCGATGATTCTCGTCGGGGTGCCATGCTTCGGTCCCCTTGCTCGTGATCAGGAGAGTTCCTGATTTTACTGCGCCAGCACGCAGCAGATCTTCAGTGCGTCGCTTGCGACCGCATCCACGCTCTTCGCATAGCCGCTGCGAATCCACACTTTCGCGATCTGCAGCACCGCACCGACCACGCCGGCGCGGACCAGCTCCCCCCTCTTCAGCCTCGCGCCTGCGTTGGGCGCAAGCGTTCGCGACAACAACTCGCCGAACTCGCGAAGCAACGCCGCTCCGACCTCATCGACGGCCGGTCCTACCCGGGAGATCTCCAGCACGAACAGCCGGGCGCCCGCAGGGTCGTCCTTCAGGACCTGAAAATAGGTCCGCAGCACCGCGTGGCAACGCTCGTCAGCAACCCCGGTGTGTTCCGCCCGAATTCGGTCGAGACAATCGATCAGGCGATGCGAAACAGTCTCGAAGGCGGCAATCAGCAGCGCTTCGCTGCTTTCGAACGACTCGTAGAAGTAACGCTCGGTGAGTTCCGCTGCCTCGCACACCGCCTTCACGGTCGCGTTGCGATAGCCGACCGCGCCATAAACGCGGATCGCCGCTTCGATCAGCCGCTCCCGCCGTGCCAACCGCCGCTCCTCGGCGGAATGCCCTCCGTACTGCCGTGCCGTCGCCATGATCTTGCCCATTCCCCTACTTGACAAGCCGCATTGTCAGATGATTTAATTCCGACAATAGCGCATGTCAGAAGAAGAGAACAGACCCACACATGCACCGGATGATCGTCGGACCAAGGGAGATTGCAGGGATGCCTGCGCAGACACGAGAGCAATTCTTCGCACCGGGCGGCGGCGCAGCGACCCTGGGGAATGTGACGAAACTCAAGCGCCTCAGCTATTTCGCGGCGGTCTTCCTATCGGCTGCGAGTCCCGGTTTCGCAAACGAGCTGTCCGGCACCTGGCTGCGCGACACCGGCGAAGCGCGGGTGAGGTTTGATTCCTGTGGGGACGCCATGTGCGGAACGATCATATGGCTGAAGCCGGGTATCGCTTCAAAGGCCAAGATCGGTCAGCGCGTGTTCTATGACATGAAGCCTGCCGGCGCGAACTCCTGGATCGGAAAAGCCATCGGCCCCGATAGCGGCTCTGTCTATTCCGGCAAACTGTCCGTCCAAGGCTCCAACCTCAGCACTTCGGGCTGCATTGCCGGTGGACTGATCTGCAGGTCGATGGATTGGACGAGAGCGCCCTAGTCGGGAGCAAAGCAGACCTGAATGCGCAACGGATAACCGTCGGACCAAGGAGATATTAGGAATGCCCGAGCAGGCACGAGAGAACAGCTTCGGCGCCGAATTGTCGGCCGTGCGTACGGCGGCCAATTCAGCCGCTTCCGGCGCGCAATCGAACGTCGCGACGTTCAAGCCGAGGGCCGGCCAAACCGAGGCCGACCAAACCGACTTCGACGTCATCATCGTGGGCGCGGGCTTGTCCGGAATCGGGGTCGCCTACCACCTGCAGCGGGACTGCCCGCGCAAATCCTTCATCATTCTGGAGGCGCGCGGCGCGATCGGCGGCACCTGGGACCTGTTCCGCTATCCGGGCGTCCGCTCCGATTCCGACATGCACACGCTTGGCTATCGCTTCAGGCCATGGCGCGGCGAGAAGGCTATCGCTGACGGCCCCTCGATTCTCGATTATCTCAACGACACCGCCCGGGAATACGGCATCGACCGCAAGATCCGTTATCACCACAAGGTCAAGCACGCGTCGTGGTCGTCGACGGAGGCGCGCTGGACGCTCGAGGTCCAGGGTCCCGGCGGCAAAACGCTGACCTACACCTGCAACTTCCTGCAAACGTGCAGCGGCTATTACGACTACGACGCCGGCTACATGCCCGGATGGGCGGGCATGGAGTGCTTCAATGGCGAGATCGTGCATCCGCAGAAATGGCCGGAGGATCTCGACTACGCCGGCAAGCGTATCGTCGTGATCGGCAGCGGCGCCACCGCCGTCACGTTGGTGCCGGCGATGGCCGACAGGGCCGCGCACGTCACGATGCTGCAGCGCTCGCCGACCTATATCGTGACGCGCCCGGCAAAGGATGCGATCGCCAACTGGCTCTACGCGAAACTGCCCGAGAGCGTCGCGCATACGCTCGCGCGCTGGAAGAGCATCCTGCTGCAGATGTATTTCTACAACATCGCGCGCAAGAAGCCGGAAGCCGCGAAGAAACGCATCATCGAGCTTGCACAAGCCGAGCTCGGCCCCGGGATCGACGTTCGGCACTTTACGCCCCGCTACGATCCCTGGGATCAGCGGCTCTGCCTTGTGCCCGACGGCGATCTTTTTAGGGCGATCCGGGAAGGCAAAGCCTCTGTCGTCACCGATGAGATCGAGACCTTTAGCGAGACCGGCCTGAAGCTGCGCTCGGGAGACGAGCTTGCGGCCGACATCATCGTCACCGCGACCGGGCTCGTCATGAAGCTGTTGGGTGGGATGGAGCTTGTGGTGGACGGCAGGGTCGTCAATCCGGGCACGGCCTTGAGCTACAAGGGCATGATGTTGTCGGACGTGCCGAACTTCGCTTCAACGTTCGGCTAGAGGCGGACGTCCAGCCATAACCCATCGCGCCTGGACGCGATGAAAATGCCTCGGATCAAGCCCAAGAAGAAGATATGCCGTCTTGAGAAGCAAGAACCGCTGACCTTCACCTTGCAGAACTTGTCTAGCGATTGCCAATGCCTCCGTCAGATTCTTCGGCTCTTGCGTGATCGCAAGAATCTGGCGGGTCAATTTCGCTGCAAGTTCGCCATCCGCTTCGAGAAGCTTTTTTCTCCAACCAAATGCGAAGTCGCGTTCGATTTCTCTGAACTGGCCGCGCTGCCAACGGTCAAACGCCCTTGCTTCTGGTGCTTGGTCATAGATGACGCCGACCGTTCCGTCTGGCCTTCGGACTGGCTTCCCACCGGATCTCACTGGGACGTGGTGCATTTCAACGGTGTTGCCGGCCAACTCTTCCATACATATCGTGGTGTGAAGCACATTCGGCGTTGCGTGCATTATCGGCGTCTTCTTCGCGACGTCGCCGACTATCCGTTCGGCCGAACGCTGGCCAGGTGGCTCCTTCGATAGGTCAGCCAAAACCTCCGTATAAAATATCGGACATATAACAGAACTGTAGAGGCAGTCGAAAATTGCCGCTTCATCAATGTTGAGCATCTCGATGAATGACTTATCGAAAAGTGTAATCGCCCCCATCACACAGCCCTGCCGCGATGCTTCGCGATTTCGTCCGCTTAATCTGATGCTCTATCGAAACTTCAACGACTTGCGAAAAAAGTTGCGCCCTATGTGCGCCCGAGAAAAAAGAGCGCAAAGCTTTTTCGGACTCTTGACGGAGTCCGCGCTCGATGCAACACGTTGAATCGTAATTGATATTCGCGTTGTAGGGCTGGAGCGGGTGAAGGGAATCGAACCCTCGTATTCAGCTTGGAAGGCTGCTGCTCTACCATTGAGCTACACCCGCGCTTGAGGGATCACCTAACATGCCATGCGGGCGGCCTCAACCACCCTGCGGTCGGGCCGGCTCTTATGGCAAAACGGCCTTGTTCCGTCAGCATTATCGGCCATTCCGGACCTTAACACCGGCAGATTCGCTGCCTATACTAAGGTCTTCACAACCAACGAAAGGAGGTGATCCAGTGTCTCTTACCAAGCGCTGTCACCTCGCTGGGATCGCCCGCTAAGCTCATTTGAGGCTTGGCATCGGGGCGCTCTCAGCCCTGGACCAGCGAGTTCAAAAGTTGGGGCGCGGCGGGCCATCCTGCCGCGCCTTTTTTGTTTGATGTCATCCCGGGGCGCGCGAAGCGCGAACAACGATGTGCAATTGCACACCTGAGGTCTGATCCTTCGGACCATCCGGGAATGACGATGCACGGTTCGCTACACCATCCGCCGCTGCCTGATTCTTTCCCAGACTGAAACGGTTGCGATCAGCATGCCGATGCTCCAGGGCAGGACGGCAGCGTATTCCTTGACGCTGAGAAGCAAGGCGAGAACGCTCGTCATCAGACAGAGCATCTTCGCCATCCCGCCTTGCCCGGCCAGCGAAAGCAGAAACGGCAGGAACAGAACCAGGAGCGTGCCTGCAGTCGCGGCGGTCATGTCCGAAATCTCGTTTTTCGAATGCGCGATCAGAAGCCGCAGAGATTGACCGATCGCGGGCGCGGGCCGCGCCGGCTTTCGACGATCTGCTCGCCGCCATTGGTGGCGGAGCTACCGTAGTAGCGGTGATGACCGCTCGTATCATGCCAGTCGCCGGCCTGCGTCGAAGCGGGCGACCGGGCGGCATCGCTGATGATCGTGGCTGGCTTACGTTGCATGACCCTCTCCATGAATGCTGCGCAGTTCCCGCGTTCTGCTCATCAGTCGTGGAGTTCCCGCGGCGCGTTCAAGGGCGTGCGGATATATCGTGTTTCCGGATTGTTTCGTGGCAGCATGCAACCGGGACGCCGGCCGGATCGCCCGGCGGCCGAATCATCTTCCAATATGGCCTGTCGGGAATTGACCGCGCCAAACGTCCTTGGACCAAGCCCGCCAGGTGATCGGTTCAGAACCGATCATCCAGGCTGTTGTTCTGACGCGTTTTCTCCATGCGAACCGGTATCCACCCCGCTTCAAATGCGGGGCAGGCTTTCGGTCGAACCAAACGAGGTACCGATGCTCTATGCCATCCTGGCCTATCACGTGGAAGCCGAAGTCATGTCCTGGACACCAGAGGCGGATGCGGCGCTCATGACCGATCTGCAAGGGGTCCATGACCGGCTCAATCAGGACGGCCGGCTCGGGCCGGCGGCACGCCTGGGGACAACCGGGAAGGCCCGCACCCTGCGGGGTCCGGGCGCCGGAACGGTGATCGATGGCCCGTTTGCCGAGACAAAGGAGCAGTTGCTGGGATTTTACGTCATCGACTGCGCCGGTGAGGAGGCCGCCGTCCGGGCCGCCCGCGACCTGCGCCGCGTCAATCCGTCAGCGGTCTACGAAATCCGCCCGCTCCTCCTTTATCTTCCCGGCGTGCCCTTCCCGGTCACCGAAGCCGCCGCCGAACCTGATCCGGGCTGACCGGAGGCCTCGGCGGTTCATCCAGCCCTTAATTTGGTTTCGTCATTGGCTTTGTCAGGCGGCCGAGAAAACCGTCGATTTCCCGGGCGACGATAATCGCGGACCGCTCGTCCATGTGCGAGGCGTCCACCCATCGCAGTTCAGGCAAATGGTAATCGATCTCGGGCCATTTTTCGCGATCGGGAAACGCCTTGTGCGCCAACGACCGCGCCGTTTGCGCAAAATGCGAATCGTTCAGATTCCCCGGATAGGGCAATTCCACAAAGTAGATCCGGCATCCCCTGCTTTCGAGCTTTGCGACCAGGCCGCGCAGCGCCTCGGTGTTGGCAGCCATCTGCTGGTCGAGGCCGTGGCTGTCGTATTCGACCTCGGTCGCGTCGAGCGAGGTCTTGATGTCGTAGCTCGACGGAGGTTGTCGCGGCAGCCGCGCAACATTGTCGCTCTCGGACTTATATTTCAGCCAATGATAAATGTAGGAAATGGCGACGCGATACGGCCTGAACCAGCGAAATGGCGCGGTGTCGTTGTTGCCGAACTTTTCGACCAGCGCGGGATCGAGCGGCCGGGAAAGGATATTGGTCTCGACCACGATGATCCGCGGCAGCGCCGGATAGCTCGCGATGATCGCAAGTCCCGTGATGGGAGAACCGCCCCCGATCGCGACATTGCGCAATCGGGTCTGGAAATATCCCTCGTACACCCTGGAGATCATCGAACTGCCGACCAGCGCCACCTCGGGCGTCGGCTCGAGCGCGTATCTGCTCAGCGCCGGAAAGCGCCTGTCGTCGTAAACGCGTTGGTAGAGTAGCGAGCAGTTCAGCAGCACCGGAACGATGCAGGCCAGCAGCAGCAGCAATACAACGATCAGGGATGCCCGGAATTTTCCGGCACGGCGCGGGATCATCTGCACGCGATCATGAAGGGATATTGCTTGTGCTTGGAAGCGGGCGGTTGCCGCACCAGTCCGTCTTCGCTCTCGCTGCGCTCAAGCTACGTTTCCAGTGGCTCGCCGAGCCGTAGCTCGCCGCAGCAAAGCCCGCCTTCGCCCTGTGGGCTCCGGCGCGGCAGCCACGCTCGCACGCGAGCGTAGGCTGGTGGGGGAAGAAGGACTCGAACCTTCGAAGTCATAAGACGGCTGATTTACAGTCAGCTCCCTTTGCCACTCGGGACACTCCCCCGTTAACAGCATCGCAAACCCAACCGCTCGATTGGCGGCGGATGAGGCCATGGATGACGTTAATACCGTGAGCCGATGGCGGGCTCCCGGTCGGCCGGTTTATGGGGGAAGGGCCATGGCAAAGTCAACCAATGACGCATGCTAAATAGCCCCTACAAATGCCCAAATTGCCATAATCCGGAACCCGTGACACAAGCTCACCCATGAGCGATCGCGACCGAAAACCGCCGTTCCGCCGTGGCGGCGGCAAACCCTTCGAAAAGGGCCGAAAATCGGCCGGCCGGCCGGCCTGGCGCGACCGGGGCGGGGGTTCGGACGGGCCGGTGATTCTCTATGGCTGGCACACGGTGGTGGCAGCTCTGGCCAATCCGCAGCGCGAGATCCGCAAGCTCCTGCTGACCGAAAATGCCGCCCGCCGCCTCGCCGACGAGAATATCGATACCCGCGTGCCGCCGGAAATCGTCCGGCCCAACGCCATCGACCAGCGGCTCGGTCCGGATGCCGTGCATCAGGGGCTGTTGGCCGAAGCCGATCCCCTGCCCTCGCCCGACATCGATGAGCTGACGCAGGAAGGCATCGTGCTGGTGCTCGACCAGATCACCGATCCGCACAATGTCGGTGCGATCATGCGCTCGGCCGCGGCGTTCGCAGTCAAGGCCATCGTCACCACGGCACGGCACAGCCCGGAGGCCACCGGCGTGCTGGCGAAATCCGCGTCCGGCGCGCTGGAGCTGGTGCCGCTGGTCACGGTGCAAAATCTTGCCCGCGCGCTGAACGAATTGAACGACCGCGGATTCCTCACGGTCGGGCTCGACAGCGAAGGCAGCGACGATCTGGGCGCCGTCGCCCTGCGACAACCGCTGGCGCTGGTGCTCGGCGCCGAGGGCAAGGGCCTGCGGCAATTGACGCGCGAAACCTGCAGCGTGGTGGCGCGGCTCGACATGCCCGGCGAAATCAAGAGCCTGAATGTCTCGAACGCGGCCGTCCTGGCGCTCTATATCGGCGCCAGCCGGCTCGGCCTGATGGGCTGAACAAAAGAAACGCCCGCTCGCGTGACGCGAACGGGCGCTGAGAATTTTAGTCTACGCTATCGACCAGTCGAAGCGCTCAGTAGTAGCGGCGCAGCACGTGATGGCCGTAGTGATAGGGCGCGTAGGCGTGATGCGGCGCGTAGCCGTAGTGATAGCGCGGCGCGTGGTAATAGCCGGTGTGATGCCACCGACGATAGTGGTGATGCGGGTGGTAGTAACCGGGGATCGCGCTCTCCTGATAGGTCGGCTGCGGAGCCCAGTTGCCGGGACCGGTATAGGTCGGGCCCTGGTTGACGTAGTAATATTGGTACACGGGATCGGCGAGCCGCTCATGGGCCCAGCCGCAGGGGTTGCAGCCCGAATAGCTGTAGGCCGGCGCCGGGGAAACATAGACCTCCGGCAGCCCGCAGGGGCTCAAGCCGCACGCCATTGCGGGCGCAGCAACCATCACGGCGGCTGCCGCAACCAATCCTGAAATCATCTGACGCATTACTCTCTCCTGTAAGTGTTTTCTTGTCGGCGTGGGTTTCTTCAAAGCTTTCTTCAAATTCTTCCTGGGAAGTTACTACGGCATACCCCGATGTTTGCGGGGATGAACATTCGGTGGCGCGCCAAGGAGACCGTCGCCCTGCGGCGCGTAGATGATCGCGGGCGGATTGACCGGCACATCGGACTGCGCCGGCAATGGCGCTGATTGTGCCGACCAGGATTGATGATAGCTCTCGGCCGGCTGCGGCAGCCTGCGGCCCGGCGGCGGTTCGATCTCCAGACGGCCGTAACCCGGCAAATGGCCCGCGCTGGGATAATAGTGGCCGACATTCGGAACCGGATCGATGATGCGGCCACCGTAGACGGTCGGCTGCACTTGCCAGTTTTGGCCAAGGCCCCATTCGCCTTCGACCACCGCATAGGATGCATCGACGCCGTTAATGATGACGGGCACACCGGCGCGGCCTGGAATCACGATGTCGAAGCCGCCGCCGGCGAAAGCCGCCGACGTCGTCGCCAACAAAATTGCCAGTGTCACGCAAATGCGCATTGCTTGGAGTCCCGACCTCTCTGGCCGCAACCTAATCCAATGCGCGGACCCAAGGGTTAAAGCGTCCGACCAAACTGCCGGTAAGCCTAACGCGTAAGCATTCGCGTCTGTTCAATTGCGAGAGATTGCAATCAGTAATTGTTAACGCGGCCGGGCCGTTCGAGCGTATCCGCTTACGTAAACACCGTTTCGACGATCGTCGTGACGCCGATCGCAATGGTGACAAGGCCGACCGCGCCTTGCAGGCCTCGATTGGCAAACGTGAGCCAGCGCGCGGAGGCTGCAATCGGCACCGCGATCAGCGTCGACAGCGCGCCCATGCCGATCATCGAGCCGATCCCGAACAGCGCGACGTAGCCAAGTCCGATCGCGGGACTGGAGGCCTGCGATACCGCCAACACCAGCAGCGCGGCAGAGCCGGCCATGCCGTGCATCAACCCGACCAGCAGCGTGCGCCAGCGAAAACCATGCTCATGCGTGTGAGCGCCGCGCGCATGGGCTGCGGCTTCGCCGGCGTGGCTGTGGGCGTGGAAATGGACCGTGCCGTCGCCGTGGCCGTGCCGGTGAAAATGCACGCGGTCGCGCCAGAGCCGCCACAGCACATGCGCACCGAGACCGACCAGCATGACCCCGACGGCGGTCTCCATCGGGCGCGCCATCGCCTCGGGGATTGCCTGAGCGAGCAGGATGGCGGCGCCGGTGAAAGCAAACAGCGTCAGCGTATGGCCGAGCCCCCAGGTCAGCCCGTGCTTGACGATATCACCGACGTCGGTGCGGCGCGCGGCAATGCTGGATACGGCGGCGATATGATCGGCCTCGAGCGCATGCTGCATGCCCAGCAAAAACCCAAGCCCAAGAATTCCGAACATATGCCCCCTGCCCGCTATGAGGTCGCATCAAACACCAGGTCGCAGCACTTGTCAGGTCAACACTTCATCGAACAGGCTTTGCATCGTCGCCCATGAACGGCGGTCGGCCTGCGCATTGTAGAGCGCGCTGCGCAGCATCGATCCGTCCGCGGCGGGATTGGTGAAACCATGCAGCGTATTGCCGTAGCTGATGACCTGCCAGTCCCGCACGGCGGCTGCGCGCATCTCGTTCTCGAAATCGGCGACCTGATCGGGCGGCGCCAGGGGGTCGTCCGCGCCGGTTAAGACCAGCACGCTCGCCCTCACCTTACCCGATACCGCCGGCATTTTCGTTGCCAGCACGCCATGGAAACTGACGACGGCCCTGAGATCGGCGCCCGCGCGCGCGAGTTCGAGTACCACCGAACCGCCGAAGCAAAATCCGATGGCCCCCAGCCTTCGCGCGTCGACTTGCGGCAACGCCGCCAGCGTTTCCAGCGCCGCACGGCCGCGGGCGCGGAGTTTTTCCGGCTCGGCGCGGAGGCCGCCGACCAGGGTGGTGACTTCCTGCAGGTTCCGCGCCTGCCGCCGCTCGCCGAACATGTCGGCGGCGAGCGCGACATAGCCGAGGCCAGCGAGCCGGCGCGCGCGTTCCATGGCGAAATCGCCCAATCCCAGCCCCTCGTGAAACACCAGGATGCCCGGTTGCGGCTCAGCGCTATCATTCCAGGCGAGATAGCCGCGCAAATTGGCTTGTTCGCAGCGGTAATCGACGTCGCGCGTCTGCATGAAATCCATTGGTCCTTGAAATCGACGGTAACCGGAACTTCACACCGGTTTGAAGCGTACACAACCCGAAATCGGAACATCGGCCGGCGCCATCCGTTCTTCTCACCCTTCCCACTCCGGAGAAACCGCATGACGAAATTTCGAATTCTCGGCGCCGCCGCGATCCTCACCTCCGCCCTGGCAAGCCCTGCCATGGCGCAGGAGGTGGTCACCAGCCCCGGCAAATGCGCGCAGTACTATCCGAACGCCAATTGCCAGAATTACGGACCGGGCAATCCCTACCGAGGCGCCTATCAGCGGCGTGTCTACCGGCACAACGGCACCTGGAACGACAGCTACAATCGCTGGAATGGCGACCGCTGGAGCGAACGAGATACCGGCTTCTGGCCGGACGATGTCGCAGCCGGCGTCGTCGGCGGGGCGGTCGGCACCGCGGCAGCCATCGCCACCGCACCGCTCGCCAGCGACGCCTATGCCCGGCAGAACGGTTTTGTCTGCACCCCCGGTACCTACTTCCGCGGCGAAGACGGCCGCCGGCACCTCTGCCAGTAGGACTTTTGACCTTGCCCCTCGGGCTTAATCCAGTTTGAAGTTCGCTCTGGCCCAAGACGAGGACCAGAGCATGAAGCGCAATCGATTTACAGAAGAACAGATCATCGGGATTTTGAAGGAGCACGAGGCCGGGGTCCCGGTCGCCGATCTCTGCCGCAAGCATGGCGTCAGCGACGCCAGCATCTACAAATGGAAGGCCAAATTCGGAGGGCTGGACGTCTCTGAGGCCAAGCGGCTGCGGTCGCTGGAGGACGAGAACGCGAAGCTGAAGCGGCTTCTGGCTGACGCCATGCTGGATAATGTGGCGCTGAAGGATCTCCTGGGAAAGAAATGGTGACGCCCGCGGGGAAGCGGAAAGCTGTCGCTCATCTGGTGGAAGCCCACGGGATGAGCGAACGGCGGGCGTGTAAAGCCATCGGCTGCTGCCGCATGACCATGAGATATCAGACGACCCGGGCGGATGATGCCGGCATTCGTCAGCGCATGAAGGCGATCGCCCAGGAACGCCGCCGTTTCGGCTACCGACGCCTGCATGTTCTGCTCAAGCGGGAGGGCTACGTGATCAACCACAAGAGGCTGTTCCGGCTCTATCGTGAGGAGAAGCTGGCGGTGCGCCGCCGTGGCGGCCGCAAGCGGGCCATCGGAACCAGGGCGCCGATGCTGGTTCCGATGGCGCCCAACGAACGCTGGTCGCTCGACTTCGTGTCGGATCAACTCACCGACTGCCGCCGCTTCCGCATCCTGACCATCGTCGATGACTGCACCCGAGAAAGCCTGGCGCTGGTGGCCGACACCTCGCTCTCCGGGGTCCGCGTGGCGCGGGAACTGGATCGGCTGATGATCGAGCGCGGCAAGCCGAAGATGATCGTCAGCGACAATGGCAGCGAGCTTACCAGTAACGCCATCCTCACATGGGCGGACCAAGCCCGCGTCGAATGGCATTACATCGCGCCGGGCAAACCCATGCAGAACGCCTTCATCGAGAGCTTTAACGGCCGGCTACGGGATGAATTGTTAAACGAAACGCTGTTCTCTTCGCTGGCGCAGGCTCGCGTTGCCCTTGGATGCTGGCGCGCCGACTACAACGGCTCACGCCCCCATTCTCAGCTCGGATGGAAGACACCTTCCGAGTACGCCTTCACCTGCAATCCGCGCCGGGATCTGGCGCTGCGCTATGCCGATGGCTCCGCGCCAGCTCCCGTCGCTACCACCGTCCAACCGGGCAACCCAAACGCCACGAGCGAACTCGGGATTGGATAAAACTTGGGGGCAAGGTCACTTTCGCGCTTTGAGGCGAAAAAGGCGGCCGAGGGCCGCTTTTTTTGTGCGCGGGCATGGTGGAAGCGGGCTTCGAGGTTCTGGCTCTTTGCGGGCAAGTCTGATATTCGGGCCGCCGATCCCCTCAATTCGCCGGTTTAGCTCAGCGGTAGAGCAGCGGTTTTGTAAACCGAAGGTCGGGAGTTCAATCCTCTCAACCGGCACCAACCATTGCCCTCATCGGTACCTCGATGGATCCGGACCGGGCGCAGGGCTTCGACTTATCAGACAGCTATCCGATGACCGCGGACACTGTCGGGCGCATTGTTCGATTTTTCGAGGCCCGGCTTAACATCACCTAGCTCTGGCGCAGACCCATCCCACGCCGCGCGCGATGGTTACCAGGCGGATAACAATCGATCGCGCATTGTCCGCAAACTGCGGCGGCTTCTTCAAGACGGCATCTATAGGACCGGAGGAAAGCGCGGGGGCGCCGCGGGATTTTCGAGACTGCGCATGAGCTGGGGCATTCCAAAACCAAAATCCGCGCCGACAAAACGGCTTCTGGCGCTCGGCCTTGCGGTGACGCTGGGCTTTTCCGCCATCTGCGGCGGCGTGCTCTGGACCATGGGCGAACGGGATTTCGAGCATAACCGGACGGCAGCGGCCAATCTGGTTGCGAGCATCGCCAGCGAGATCGATCGAAACATCGAGCTATACGATCTTTCGCTGCGGGCGGTAGTCGATGGAATCAAGCTGCCGGAGATCAACAAGATCGCGCCGGAATTGCGCCAGGTCGTTCTGTTCGATCGCGCCGCCACCGCAAAGGATATGGGCTCCATCCTGGTATTGGATGCCGGCGGCACGGTTACGCTGGACTCCCGTTCGCTGGTGCCGGCCAAAAAGAATTTTGCGGGCAGCGATTTCTTTCAGGTTCACGCGCATCGCACTGATTCCGGATTGTTCATCAGCCGGCCCTGGGTTGCAGATGACGGGCAATATCTGATCAGCTTCTCCAGGCGCATCTCCAACGCGGACGGATCGTTTGGCGGGGTCGTCGCGGGCAGCATGCGCCTCAGCTACTTTCACAGCCTGTTCAAGAAGCTCCGCCTCGGTGAAAACGATTCGATGAACCTTCTGAGCGCGGACGGCACCATCTTGATGCGGGCGCCGTTCGACATCGACACCATCGGTCAGAGCTTACGAAAATCCACCGTTTTCAAGCAGTTTCCCACTTCGCCGGCCGGCTCCTACAAGACCGTTTCCATTCTCGACCACGTCGAGCGGCTGTTTGTCTTTCAGCAGGTCGGCAGCCATCCATTGTTGATCATCGAGGGCGTCTCGCTTGAAACCATCTATGCGGATTGGTGGCAGGAGGTGTCGCTGATCGGGTCGCTGATGGCCGCGTTGTGCGCGATCGTGATCGCGCTGACCCTGGTTCTGGTCGCGGCCCTGAAACGGCGCTCCGCGGCGGAAAGCCAGCTCGCCCTGCTCGCCAGCACCGACAGCTTGACCGGGCTCAGCAATCGCCGGCGGTTCGACGACGTGTTTGCCCGCGAGTGGCTCCGCGCGCAACGCGCGAGAACCGCGATCGCGCTGCTGATGATCGATGCAGATAATTTCAAGGCTTATAACGACGCTCATGGCCATCAGGCGGGCGACACCGCACTTGGCTCGATCGCCGCCTGCATCGCGGGCAGCGCCAGGCGCGCGTCGGATCTCTGCGCGCGCTATGGCGGCGAGGAATTCGCGGTCCTGTTGCCCGGTGAAACCGTCGAGGGCGCTTTCCGGATTGCCGAGGAGATTCGGGCAAGCGTGTTGTCGTTGCGTGCGCAACAGCAAGGACGTCTCGATGTGTCTCCGACCGTCAGCGTGGGCGTGGCTGCGATGACCCCGCAGGCCGGCCTGGCGCCACACGACCTGATACGATCGGCCGATCTGGCCCTCTATGAAGCCAAGCACGCCGGACGCGACCGCAGTATCGCGGCGCCGCCCATCCTGCCGTTGCGAAATAAATGGGCGGCATGACTGGATCGGGCATCATCCGAAGACGGTAGTCGGCAGGACAAAACCGCTTCGGAGGCGCGCGGTGTCACCCTTTTGTCACCTCGCGCGCAAAAATTGATGCCAAAGCCGCGCAACGTCACGGCATACGCTTGATTCCCCAAGGGCGCTTTGCTGAAATGCTGGTTGGGTTTGAGGTGCGTCATGAAATGGATGCGTGAACGCGATCTCCTGATCGCCCAGACGATGGCATTCGTGCAATCGGTGACCGGCAAGACGCCGGCTACCGACAAGCCTGTTGCGACACGCGGCGCTTTCGGGCCGGTCGACGTCCGCATGCCCTCTGACGCGCCAGCGCCCAGTTTTGCGGCCGCGCCGACCTCTGATTTCAAGCCGAGCCTTGCCGAGATAGCGCCCGTTGCCGAGCTGCCAAGGCCGGTCCCGATGGCGCGACTGGAGCTGCGGGACGACTTCCAGTCCGAGATACGGACGCGGGTCGCCAACTTCCGCGCCCATCAGGAGAAGTTCAACCGCGAGCGCGAGGCCTATTGCAGCGCCACCATGGCCAAGGTCCGCGCCGCCCTCGGCGAGCATTCCGAGACCCCGCGGCTCGGCAAGTAACGCCGGCTGCGGCACTGCTGCGCAACATCAGTTTCGGCCGATCTTCTCCAGCACCGGCAGCAGATGTTTTAGAAACATTTCCGGATTTTCGCTCATCGGGAAGTGGCCGAGGCCCTTCATGATGGTGACCTCGCTGCCGGCGATGCTGCGCGCAACCGCAAGCGTTTCTTCCGGCGTGCAGGAATAATCGTATTCGCCCGACAGCAGAAACAGCGGGCAGCGTTTGGTGTCGATCTCCGCGACCCGGCCGCGGATGTCGCCGTCGATCTTGTAGAAATAGAGATCGCCTTTGAAAACGCCGGGCCCGCTTTGCATGTAATGCCACAACGTCTCCCAGCGCTCCTTGTCGGGCGCATCGGGGCCAACCAGCCCCGAGACGATGGCGGCGGCGACTTCGCCGCCGTGTACGTCCGGCCGGTGCAGGAAATTCAGGTCGTAATACGGATCGACATGCGCGCCGGCCTGCAGGCCGATGATGGCGCGAAAGCGTTCGGGATGTTCGAGCGCCAGATGCAGCGCGATGCGGCCGCCGATCGAGCAGCCGATCACGATCGGCTTGTCGAGATCGAGCGCGGCCGCGATCTCGAGGATCATGGTCGTGTATTGCGCCGAGGTGAGCTGATACTCCTCGTCGTGCCAGCCGGCGGGCGGCGACGATTTGCCATGCCAGGGCATGTCGAAGGCGATGACGCGATGGTTGCGCGTGATGCGCGCATCGTTCATCAGCGCGCGATATTGCCGCCCGTCGCTGCCGGCGGTGTGCAGGCACAATAGCGGCGTGCCCTCGCCGGCCTGCTCGACATAGATGCGGTGCGGCCGGCCGAACAAGTCCAGATGCATGTAGCGGCCGGTGATCGGCTCGAATGTCGCGCTCATGCCGCGGCTCCTTCGCTGCGCAGCTTGGCGAGCGCCTCCTTGAAGTAGCGCAGATTGGCCATGAAGATCTGGAGATTGCCTTCGGCCTTGAGCACGCGCCGCTTGATCAGCGCCATCAGATCATTCGAGCCTAGCGGCGGCCTCCGGCTCCAGAATTTCGCCCATTCCTCTTCGGGTGCCCTGAGCGTGAAGGCCGACGACGGCATCACGAACGGTCCCCGCGTTACCGACACCACGCGGCCCTCGAAGATCGAGATCAGCCACGCGGTCGGGCCGACTTCCAGAAGGAATGTGGTCGTCAGATACCGTCCACGCCGGACCAGCCCTTCGTCGCCGTTGACCCGCTGCTGCAGCACCTCGATCATCCCGTCCCCGCCCCTTTGGTTTCAGCCGGCCGCAATTCGCAGATCGCGTCCGTTACGTCCCATGATGGGTGTGGATAGGCGGTGGGGTCAATCACACGGGCCCCGGGCCGGCCCTAGAGCCAGGCGCATACCAGCGCGACGTTAGCCGCGCAGGCCGCCAGCAGCGCGACGGTCAGCGTGAGCTGGACACGCTCGCAGGAGGTCTGGAGGATCGGGATCGTTCTCATGGCCGGAAACATCCGGCGATTCTAGGCCAGGAGTCTCGGGGATTCTTTTTCGCTGGATTCAGGACTCGTTAAGGACTCAGGGACTCCGGGAAAAGGGCCGAAACGGACTAAATCTCCCCATTCCCCGCGAAGGGCTACCAATGCGGCCCCGGGGCGAAACCTCCACGCATCGGCGGCGTTGACGATTTTTAGCGGAGCAAACCATGCCCTACGCGCTGTTCTGTCACGACGCCAAGCTGAGCAAGGCGTATCCGACCGAGGCGGATGTTTGGAAGCAGGCCAGGAAGTGCGGCCTCGTGGTCGACGTGGCCACCGACGAGGAAAAGCCGTCACCCCGGCCGGTGCTGGACAACGACTATGAGATCAGGTCGTGCCGGCCTGACCCGCATGAGGATCCCGCCAGGAACAAGGCCGACGCCGAGCGCGAGGCGCAACTGGAGCCGCAGTGGGGTTTGTGAGACTTTTTGGATCGCCAATCTTACGGCGTTGCCGTCGCCAGCGAGGCCTGTTCCGACGCCAGCGAAACGCAGGCCTTGCGCCGGTGCAGTCCCCTGATCGCGCCGGTCACCTTGAGCACCTTCCCCACCGGACAGGAGGCGTCCTGAACGAAGGCGATCTCATAGGGGGCAAGGATAAGGGGCTCGGATTTCAGCACGGTCTGGGCAAAGCACGGCAAAGACACCGCGGAAAAGATCAGTCCTAACGCAAATGCACGCATGTTCGTTGTCCACCAGCCGGCGCGACCATAATAGCTGATCATGACAATAGTTGCGTGCACTGCAGAAATTATTTTTGGCATGCCTGGGAAGCGAAAGCCGCAAGGCTTTGCTCAACGCCCAAGGCTTTGCCCGACACCATCGACGCAAAAAAGGCCGGCTTGAGCCGGCCTTTTCTGGTCTCGATTCCAACCGGTATCAATATTTGGCGGCAACCGGGCCACCCCAGCCGAACCGGTAGTTCACACCGACCTTGACGGTGTGCTCGTCGTTCCGGGAGCTGACGCCGACAATATCGGCCGGCCCTGAGGTGAAGGTGGTCTTGCCGAAATTGTAATACTGGTACTCGGCCTTGGCCGACCAGTTCGGCGCGAACATGTATTCGAGGCCGGCGCCGACGGTATAGCCGTCCTTGTGGTTGCCATCGGTGGTGAAGGCCGCAGGCGTGCCGGCAACCGATGCCCCGATATTGCTGTTGTCGCGCCAGGCGTAACCACCCTTGGCGTAGACCAGCGCCGGACCCCAGGTGTAGCCGAGCCGGCCGGTCACCGAACCGAGCTGGTCGTTCTTCGAGGTCACCAGCGTACCGCCGGGGAAGAGCACCCCGTTATTGTTGCTGCCGGTCAGCCAGCTATATTGCGCTTCGGCGCCCACCACCCAGTTCGGCGCGAACTGATAGTCGAAGCCGCCCTGCACGCCGCCGAGGAAGCGCGCGTCGCTGCTCTGGAAGGTATTGTCGCCGGCGAAGGCGCCACCGACATGGCCGCCGATGTAGAAGCCGGTCCAGTTATAGATCACGGCGGGCGCCGTATAAGGCGGCGGCGCCTTCGAATAGGTGCGTGCCGGCATGTCAGCCGCAAAAGCCGGTCCCGCGAATGCGGCCAGCGCGACGGCGCCGAGCAAAATCTTCTTCATGTCTATTCCCCATTACCAACGTTGCGCTATCAATCCAAACAACGTGACCTCAATTAGGTTGCTTTGGGGCAATGCCGGAGCCGTGATCGTTCCCAGCTGTGACGGCGCGGCAACAAAGCGTGTTTGTTCCCTGACACAGAAGGTTTTTTTGCCCGTTAAGCAGACGGTTTGCGGCCGAGCGTGTGTCAAAGATGGCGAAGGTGAGGTTCAAAGCTCGCCGAAAAGTGATCGGAGCCGGTTAAGGATTCGAACACCAGGGCGGCCCCTACCGCGTCATCTGTTCCAATGCCGGGAATGGCGCGTAGACCGCGCCGGCGCAGGGCTCGCTAGCGTTCTCGATGATGCGGTCGAGCCGGCCGTCGACATAGAGCACGGCGCGCTCGCGCGGTTCATGGTAGCTGCCGTCGGATTCGCGCGGGGTGAAGCGCAGGCAACTGACATAGCGTAGCCGACCGCCGACGACGCGCTGAACCGGATCGGCCATCGCAGCCTCATGCACGCCGACGGGGTTGTTGAGGTAGGTCTTCATGAACGACACGATCTCAAGCTTATAGTTGTTCGGATAAGGCTGGTTGGCGACGCCGCGGTCGTCGGTATAGGTGATGCTTCTGCTGCTCTCGCTGTCCGCGCAGGCCGCAAGCGCGATCGGCAGCAACAGAATCGCCGCAATTTTTGTTGATGTCCCCAAGCGCAATTCTTCCACCTGCCCCCGGGATTGTCTTAAACCGCCCCGAGCCGAATTGGAATTCGCTTCTGGGTTATTGGCGGGAGGTTCGAGCGGGGCAAAAGCCGTACCGGCCCGCCGTCACTGGGGAAGCAGTGACGGACGGGCCGGGCCTGATATCCGCTGGCGCGGCGGGGCAACGTGGATCGAACCACGCCAGCGGAACAGTGTCAGCCGCGCTTGGCGGGGGACGTAACGTGCTTGGTCACAACCTTCGGCGACGCGTGGGTCTTGTACGCAGCCATGTGCTTGTGGTGGCGATGATGGGCATAGTGCTTGTGATGATGGCGGCCCATCCTGGCATTCGCGTTCAGCAGCTTCGATTTCGACTGGTCGGCCTTGATGACCGGCGCGGTCGTGGTCTTGGCGACCGGCGCTTGGGTCGTTTTCGTGACCGGCGCAGGAGTTGTCTTGTCTGCCGTAGCGGCAAGCGCGGGAGCCGCGATAACGGAAACGGCGAGCAGCGCTGCGGAAATGGTCTTGAACATGGTTGTCTCCTCTTTGCAGGGGATCGCGAGGGTGGCCGGTCGGGTGGCCGGGCTCGCTGATCATGCAGACGACCTTAGTGAGCGCGCGCTGAACCCACCCTGAAGCGCGTTGACGGACTTCGTTCATCTCGATGACAAGTTCGTCATGTTCCACAGGCAGCACCTGCCCCCGCGCAAAATACCTGAATTGCGGCTAGCGGCCGGGAATGTTCCGGACCGCCGGGTGTTCAAGGAAGCAGGCTTCGGTGTAGGATCGCCGACGGTCGCAGAAACCAGGAGAGATGAATGCGCAAGCTTGCGGTCAGGCTTTTGACGTTGGCGATGTTCACGGTGGCGCTGGTCGCCGTGCCCCTGCTCTCGGCCTACGCCGCAGGTAGCGACAATCCGGCGCCGCCGGCCTCCGACACCAAGAAAGAGAAGAAGAAGGGCGACAAGAGTTCTGGCATCGACGACCCCAAATTCCTGGCCGGTTATCGCACAGCCTACACCACGATCTATGATCGCAACGATTATGCCGCCGCGATCAAGCAGTTGAAGGCGCTGGGACATGACGACCGCGCCGACGTCGCCAATCTGATCGGCTACTCCTATCGCAAGCTCGGCGACTACAAGGTCTCGCAGATCTGGTACGAGCGCGCGCTCAAGGCCGACCCGAACCACGTCAAGACGTGGCAGTATTACGGCCTGTGGCAGCTCGAACGGGGCAACCGCGACCAGGCGCAATATCATCTGAACCGGCTCGCAGCACTCGCCGGCACCGGCAGCGAGGAATATCGTTCGCTCGCAGCCGCGCTCGAAAAGCCGCCGGGTACCGGTCTGGTTTACTGAACGACGTCAACAGGAGAGACGCATGAAAAAGTTCGCGATCAGGCTTTTGACGCTTGCCATCTTGTCGCTGACGCTGGCGGCAGCCCCCGTGGTCACCGCGGTCTATGCCGCGCCCGACAACGATCCGCCGCCGACGCCGCCCCCAACCAAGGGCAAGAAAGCGAAGAGATCCGAAATTCGCCCGGGCATCGAAGAGACCGCGTTCGCGAAGGGCTATCGCACCGCCTACGCCACGATCTACGATCGCAACGACTACGCCACCGCAATCGAGCAGTTGAAGGCGCTCGGGCATGACGACAGCGCCGCCGTTGCCAATCTGATCGGCTACTCCTATCGCAAGCTCGGCGACTACAAGGTCTCGCAGATCTGGTACGAGCGCGCGCTCAAGGCCGATCCGAACCACGTCAAGACCTGGCAGTATTACGGGCTTTGGCAGGTCGAGCAGGGCAACCGCGATCAGGCGCAATATCACTTAAGCCGGATCGCAGCGCTCGCCGGCACCAGCAGCGAGGAGTATCGCTCGCTCGCCGCCGCGCTGGAGAAGCCGCCGGGCACCGGGCTGGTTTACTGATTGCACCCCAGGCGTCATTGCGGGCCAACGGGTCGCGCGAATGCGCGCCCGATGACAGGCTCCGCGAAGCAATCCAGAGCTGCGAAGGCAGACTGGATTGCTTCGTCGCTTACGCTCCGCGCAATGACGTTGATGATACGCGCGCAGCCCTGCACCGCGCCTCGGCTGCGGTTTCTGATACAATCGCCACGCGCGATGATGTCAACGCCGCGCGGCTCTAGCCACGCTCGCAAGCAGCGCAGCGAGACAGCCAAACAACAGGATGGCGCCCGCCGCCAACGGAGCGTCCGGGATCAGCGTCGCCACCATGCCGGCGAGGACGACGACGGCTATGATCACGAGCGCCAGCGCGCCGTCATCGACGAACAGTCCGGCCAGTTCGCGCAACGCGTTGGTCAGGACCGTCATGACAGAGCCTCCGCCTTGGGGCGGCGCGCCAGTGCAACGGCCGCGACGCTGACAGCCAAAAATATCGCCGCGAATATGACGATCGCGAAATCCGCGCCCGGCCAGGCCACGCCGAGACCTTCGCCGGTCCAGAACACGCCAAACGCCGAAAGCATGATGCCGACCGCGAATTTGAGCGTGTTTTCCGGAACCCGCGCCAACGGCCGATGCACGATCAAGCCGACGGCTGCAACCGCCAGACATGCGGCCACGGCGCCGACGCTTGCGGGAACGAGCATTCCTCGACCAGCGCCGAGCGCAATCACGATAAAAACGACTTCAAGCCCTTCGAGAAGGACCGCCTTGAAGGTCGTGAGTCCCCCGATCCAATCAAGCCGCACCTCGTTGCGGCGCGCCTGCTCGCGCAGTTCCGCCGTTTCGGTCGCGAACGCCGCCGCTTCATCATGCAGCGGGATGACGCCGGCCGCGCGCAAAATCGCCTTACGCAGCCACCGCATGCCGAACAGCAGAAGCAGAATGCCAATGGCGAGCTGCAACAGGTGCAGTGGCACCTGATCGAGCAACGGCCCGAGCGCCACGACGATGAGCGCCAGCAACAGCAGGCCAGCGAGGGCGCCAAGTCCGGCCGGCCGCCAGCCGCGAACGATGGCGACCGCCAACACGATCGTCAGAGCCTCGACCGCCTCGACCAGCGAGGCCAGGAACGCGGCCGTCACCGCCGGCCAAACGAGCGCCAAATTACTTGTCACGCGATGCCTCCGAGTCGCGCATGCGAAGGAAGCATACGATTCCGCCGTTTGGGCCACGTCCAGCAATATGCGATCGCAGTCATGAGCAATATTCCTGTCGCACCGACGAGAATCTGAACCCAGAGGGAGTTCAAGCTTAGTTCGATCGCGGCATGAGCGCAAAACGACAGCACGATGCCGGTGCAAAAGACCTGAAGCGAGTTCCGGCCGCATTTGATCAGCGGCGCCAGCGAGCGCCATTGCAGAATGGGCGAATCCACCGGCAGGAAGCGCGTGACGACGACAGCGAGAGCAATGAAGTGAACGATACGGTGGGGCGCGAGATAGGTCTTATCGTTGGGATGGAATGGCTGCAGGATCCAATGCGGAACAAGACCACCGAGATCCGGTGTGCGAATTGCCATCGTCACGACGAAAGAGAAGACAAGGGTGGCGATGGCCAGCCAGAACACGGCGGCGTCGCTGAATCCATAATGCTTGATTGTGGTCCAGCTCAGCACCTCGTGCGGGATGTGATCCAGAAAGATCGCCCAATTCGCCAAGCCGCGAAACAGGTCAAGCCTGACGTCTCGTGCTGCGGGAGGAGGATCTGCACAAAGCCGCATGGAACGTGCCTCTTATTGCCTTACCGTTTTCGAAGACGATACGGCTACGCCGGCCTGCGGCGCAGCAGCGGCCACGTGAACCGTATCTCCTGCCGTTAATGTCTCCGGAGGATTGTTGACGATCCGATCGGACCGGGACAGGCCCGCAGTGACCTCCACACTGTCACCGAGATCGCGGCCCAACTGCACACTCCTGAGGACGACCTTATTGTTGCTGTCGAGGGTTGCGACCTGTGTGCCCTGATTCCCGGTCACAAGCGCCGTAGATGGAATTGTTACCAAATTCGCGTCCGTCGGAATTTCGAAATGCACATTGCAGTAACTGCCGCCGAAGAATTTTCCGGCTGCATTGTCGGCCTGAAGCTCGACCTGCATGCTGTGCGAACTGGGATTTATGGCCTTGGAGATGTGAGAGAGTGTCGCGTCGAATTGCGCGCCCGGATATTGCGGCATTTCGAATGTCGCCTTCATTCCCACGGTCAACCCGGCGGAAAACGATTGCGGCACCTGCACGTAAATGCGGACGTGATGCAGGTCCGACACCTCGAACAGCGCCTGACCGGAACCTCCTCCCGAATTGATCAGCATTCCGAGTTCGACATTTCGGGCGGTCACGACGCCATCAAAGGGCGCGGAAAGCGTCTTGAACGACTGCATCGCCTCGAGCTGCCGGACGTTGGCTTGGTTGGCGTCGACGACGGCCTCCTTCGCCTTCTCGTCGGCGGTGGTCTGGTCCGCAAGCTGCTGGGCCACGATCTGCTTTTGCAACAGGATGTTGTTCCGGTTGGCGGTGAGCGAAGCAATTTGATGATTGGCCCTGACGCTCGCCAATGTCGCTTTGGCCTGACTGAGCTGCTGATCGAGATCCGGAGCGTCGATGGTGGCCAGGACCTGCCCGGCCTTTACCGCCGTTCCGATGTCGTGATCCCAGCTCTTCACATAGCCGTTCACCCGCGCGAAGATCGCCGCCCGGTTGAAGGGCTGGATATTGCCGGGCAGCGTCAGCGTCTGTTGCGAGCTGCCGGGGATCGGTTGGGCAAGGGCAACGGTCGGGATACTCTGCGCGTTGGTCCAGTTGACCACTTCCTGCTTGCTCTGCGCACGGTTGACGAAGCCGTAGCCGACCACGACGCTGGCAAGGAGAACCCCTGCCGTGGCGGCCGTCAGGAGGCTGCGCCGACTTGGGGCTTTGACGTCTTCCGAGGACATTTCTTGTTCTCCGCTTAATGCGATGATGAGGTTGCAGCGTTCGCCTGATTTACGGCGTGAGACTTCCGGCCGTGCACCAGGCTGAAGATTGTGGGCACCAGGAACAGCGTGGCGCAGGTGGCAAAGATCAGTCCGCCGATCACGGCGCGCCCCAGTGGCTGGTTCTGCCCGGGCTCGATCGCCATCGGCAGCATGCCGATGACCATCGCGAGCGCCGTCATCAGGACCGGACGAAACCGCGAGCCGCCCGCCTCGAATGCCGCCGCCATGGCGTTCGCGCCCGCCGCCATCCGATCGCGGGCAAAGCTGATCACCAGAATGCTGTTGGCGGTCGCCACCCCCATGCACATGATCGCGCCGGTGAGTGCGGGAACCGAAAGCGTCGTTCCGGTCCCGAACAGAATCCAGACGATGCCGGCCAATGCAGTCGGCAGCGCCATCACGATGACGAAGGGATCGACCCAGGACTGAAAGTTGATGACGATCAGCAAATAGATCAGCACGATCGCTGCCGCGAGACCGACGAACAGCTGCTGATAGGCGCTAGTCATCGTGCTCACCTGGCCCCGCAGCGCGACGCTCGCGCCCTGGGGCAGATCCTTTGCCGTGTCGTGGATCGCCTTTTGAATGTCGGACGCGAGCGCACCGAGATCGCGTCCCTGCGGGGTCGCAAAAATGTCGATCACTGGCTGAACGTTGTAGTGCGACACGACGGCGTTGCTGTTGGTGCGTTGGACTTGCGCCAGGCCGCCAAGGAGCTGGGTGTTGGCGGCGGTGGCGGACGTCACCGGGATGTTTTGCAGGCCGGTCATGGTGTTGATGTCGCGCTGCGGCGTCTGAACCGAGACCGCGTAGGAAACACCGTTGGCCGGGTTCAGCCAATAGGTTGGGGCCGACTGCGAGCTTCCCGACAGCGTCGTCAGCATGGCGGTGGCGACGTCCTTTTCGGTAAGGCCGGCAAGCGAGGTCAGCGAACGGTCGACATTGACGTCGAGGGTCGGCTGCTGAAACGCCTGCTGGATGCGCGCATCGGCGATGCCCGGGATCGCTTTGACCTTCGTCAGCAGTGCATTGGCATATTTGCGATTTGCCACGAGATCCCTGCCGGCGACCTGGAGATCGATGGGCGCCGGGACACCAAAATTCAGCACCTGGCTGACGATATCGGCCGGCAGGAAGGCAAAGCTCGTACCCGGAAACTGCTGCGGCAGTTTCTCGCGCATGGTCTTGATGTAGTCGTCGGTCGGCGCGTGATTGGGCTTGAGGCTGATCAGGATGTCCGCGTCGCCGACGCCGATGGTGCCGGAGTTGTTGTAGGCCATATTGATGCCAGACACCGTGAGCCCGATATTGCTCACGATGCCGTCGAGCTCGTTTGATGGAATGATGCCGTGAATCGCGGTCCCGACCCGGTCGGTCAGGCTCGTTGTTTCCTCGATCCGCGTTCCCGTCGGGGCGCGGATATGAAGTTTTATCTGGCCGCCGTCCACGGTCGGGAAGAAGTCCTGGCCGAGATAGGGCGCAAGGCCGAACGACAATACGCTGAAGACCAGGAAACCGGCGATCACCTTGACCCGGTTCCGGAGACACAGCTGCAGCAGGCCCTGATAACCGTTGCGGATGTTTTCGAACACATGTTCGAAGCCGCGCTGGAAGCGGGCCAGCGGATTGCGGTTGTTGGCGTGACCAGCCTCGTCAGTCGAGCCGTGGACGTGTTGATTGCGCAGGAGATAGTTTGCCAGCGTCGGCACCAGCGTGCGCGACAGCACATAGGAAGCGGCAAGTGCCAGCATCACCGCCTCGGCAAGCGGCCGGAACAGGTAACCGGCGACGCCGCCAAGCCCGAACATCGGCACGAAGGCGATGCAAATGCAGAGCAGCGACACGGTCGCCGGCACCACGATCTGGTGCGCGCCATCGAGAATCGCGGGCCCGATCTCCTTGCCCTGCTCAAGATGCCAGTTGATGTTTTCGATGGTGACGGTGGCATCGTCGACCAGGATACCGACCGCGAGCGCCAGACCGCCGAGCGTCATGACGTTGATGGTCTCGCCCAGCAGCGAAAGGCCGGTCAGCGCGGCCAGGATCGCCAGCGGAATCGAGAGCGTGATGATGAGCGTCGAGCGCCAGCTGCCGAGGAACAGCAGGATCATCATCCCCGTCAGCACCGCCGCGATCACGCCTTCCCTGACGACGCTGGATACTGCATCGGTCACGAAAACCGATTGATCGCCGACTGCCGTCAGCTTCAGGCTGCTGGGAAGCGTCTTGGACACCGAGGGCAGCAGGTTCTTGACGCCATTGATGATGTCGAGCGTCGAACTTGTGCCGGCCTTCATGATGGTCAGCAGCACGGCGCTGGCGCCGTTGACGTGAACGGCGTTGGTCTGCGGCGGACTGCCGTCATGCACATAGGCCACGTCGCGCATATAGATGACGGTGCCATTGACGGTCTTGATCGGGAGGTCGTTGAAGGCTTCGACCGCCTTTGGCGAGTCGTTCAGGTTGACGGTGTATTCGTATGAGCCGATTTTCTGTGTTCCAACCGGCGTGATCAGGTTCTGCAGCGAAAGCGCGTTGATGACGTCGTTCGCCGAAACGCCATATTGATGCAGCGCCTGCTGGTTGAGGTCGGCCTGCACCTGGCGCACCTTGCCGCCGAACGGGAGCGGCAGCGCGGCACCGGGAACCGGAGCCAGCGCCGGGCGGATGAAATTCAGCGCCGAGTCGAAAATCTGGGTCTCGGACATCTGGTCGCTGGAAAGCGCCAGTTGCAGAATAGGAACGCTCGAGGCATTGAAGCTCAGGATCAGCGGCGGCGTGATGCCCGGCGGCATCTGCTTCAGCACGGTCTGCGACATGCCGTTGACCTGCGCCAGCGCGGCATTGATGTTCACGGTCGGCTGAAAAAAGATCTTGATGATCCCGTAGTTCACGATCGACTGGGATTCGATATGCTCGATATCGTTGACGCTGTTGGGCAGCGACCGCTCGTAGAACGTGACGATGCGGCCGGCCATATCGTCGGCCGGCAGACCGGTGTAGCTGAACACCACGCTTATGACGGGGATGTTGATGTTCGGGAAGATGTCGGTCGGCGTCCGCAGCGCCGACGCCGTGCCGAAGATCAGGATCAGCACCGCCATGACAACGAATGTATACGGCCGCCGCAAGGCGAGCCGAACGATTCCGATCATAACGTTCTCCCAGGTGAAACGATGCGTTGTCCGCGGTAGCCGCCGATTCTTAGGACCGCCTTAGCGCCCGCAACCCACCTGCCCTCTCGCGGCCTCGCGAGGTGCAATCTTCCAATCGACAAGTCGGAATCTAGGGTTGAGTTTCGCATTCGTAAAATGCATTCTCTTCATCATCACATGCGTGTTTTGAATTGTGGTGGAGTTCCAGTCGCTTGACCAAGACGATGCCCAAGCTGGCCGCGATCGATCTGAATCTGCTGGTGGTGTTCGACGCCATCATGCGGGACCGATCGGTGACCCGGGCGGGGCAGCGACTGGGGCTCAGTCAGCCCGCGATGAGCCATGCGCTCACCCGACTGCGTCACATGTTGAAGGACGAATTGTTCGTCCGGAGCCCGAACGGAATGGCGCCGACCCCGCGGGCCGAGGAGCTCGCCACGCCGATCCGGGTCGCCCTCGACGGATTGCAACAATCGCTGGAACCGATGCAGTTCGATGCGTCAAAGGCGACGGCAACATTCCGCATTGCTGTCGATAATTATGCGGCCATCGTTCTGGTGGCGCCGATCGCGGCACATGTCGCCAGGACTGCTCCTGGAGTGAGGCTGGATTTCCGGCCCAGTGGCACGTTGGACGTTCTCGAACAGCTCGATCGAAGCGAACTGCATTTGGCGATCGGTCCGCCCGGCGTCCAGGGCGAGCGATTTTCTCTCAGGCGCTTGCTGCAGGATCGATTCGTCGTTGTGCATCGCAAGGGTCATCCGGCGGCGAGAGAACCGGAATTCTCGACGGAGAAGCTGGCAACTCTCGCCCAACTGGAAATTTCGTCTGCTCAATTTGGACCTGATTTTATTGGCGCGGGCTTCGGAAAATCAAAGCCTGCCCTGAAGCCAGCCATGCGCGCGCCGTTCCTGTCAGCGGCGCAGATACTGGCGTCATCGGATCTGGTATCGGTGCTTCCGCTCAACGTCGCCAAAAGCTTAGTAAAGTCTCACCAGCTTGCTTTCCGTCAACTATCGCGCCCGCCCAAACCGGTCGAAGCCGCCACGATTTGGCTGCGCCGGCTAGACAACCAGCCTGCGCATGCGTGGCTGCGGGAAGTTATCGACCGTGTCGCCAACGACTTCCGTGCTACTTAGTCGTCCGTGAAGAATTCCCAAGTCGTTGATTTAGAATCTGGAAATGGCAGGCTGGGGCAACCGAGTTTGCCGGGAATCGGGTGTGCGGAAGGGGATTCCTTGCAAATTTGATTTGTGATTCACTCGCCTTTGGATGTTTTGGCGGGGGACCAGATGCGACCACCGGAACGGCGGGAGACGGGAGAGCAGGATCTGTTTCGCTCCCGGCTCGATCAGATCATCGACCTGAAGCATCCGCTGGTGGCGCTGGGGCGCACGGTGGATTGGGAGTTCCTGGAACGGGAGTTCGGGGCGGTCTACACGGATGATCCCGGCCGCCCGCCACTGCCGACGCGATTGATGGCGGGGCTGGCGATCCTCAAGCACACCTACGACCTGTCCGACGAGGTGCTGTGCGAGCGCTGGGTCGAGAACCCCTATTACCAGTTCTTCTGCGGCGAGGAGTTCTTCCAGCACCGGCTGGTGTTCGATCGCTCGTCGCTGACGCGCTGGCGCAACCGGATGGGCGAGGAGCGGCTGCAGGCATTGCTGCAGGAGAGCCTGTCGGTGGCCACCAGAACCAAGGCGATCAAGCCGTCCGAGTTGTCACGGGTGATCGTCGATACCACCGTGCAGCCCAAGAACGTGACGTTCCCCACCGACGCGAAGCTTCTGAACCGGGCGCGCGAGAAACTGGTGCGGCTGGCGCAGCGCCACGGGGTAGATTTGCGCCAGTCCTATGCGCGCCTGGGCAAGTTCGCCCTGATCCAGCATCAGCGCTATGCCCACGCCAAGCAGTTCAAGCGTGCCAACCGGATGCTCAAGAAGCTGCGCACCTATCTCGGCCGCGTCATCCGCGACATCGGCCGCAAGATCGAGGGCAACAGCGGGCTCGAAGGGACGTTCGCACAGCTGCTATTGCTGGCGCGGCGCGTGCGCGAGCAGCAGCAACGTCAACGCGGACCGAAGGTCTATTCCCTGCATGCGCCGGAAGTCGAATGCATCGGCAAGGGCAAGGCCCATCGGCCTTACGAGTTCGGCGTCAAGGTCAGCGTTGCCACCACCCTCAAGCACTGCAAGGGCGGCCAGTTCGTCACCCATGTGAAGGCGCTGCCCGGCAATCCATATGATGGCCACACCTTGGAAACCGTGATCCCGGACATGGAAGCGCTCGTCGGCAACACCATCGCGCGCATCCTCGCCGACAAGGGCTACCGCGGCCACAATGCGCCGCCCGATTACAAGTTCAGGGTCTTCATCTCGGGGCAAAAGCGAGGGGTGACGCCGCAGATCAAGCGCGAACTCCGCCGCAGGTCCGCCGTCGAGCCCGTCATCGGCCATCTCAAAGCCGAGCACCGCATGGGCCGCAACTATCTCTGGTTCCGGCGCGGCGACGCCAACAACGCCGTCCTCGCCGCCGTCGGCTACAACTTCCGCCGCCTGATCCGCTGGCTCAGGATTTTGTTGCGCCAAATCCTGGCCGCTCTCTTCGCCGCGCCGTCGACCAATCCAGCCTGAAATTAGGGTTCTTCACGGACGACTACTTAAATCCTCCAGCAATCCGACAAAAACCACCTGAACAAGCGGGCAAATTGCCAAATGTCCGCCTTGCACCGAACGCAGACGCTAGACCACCCGCTCGATGTGAACGCAGCGGCAGTCCATCTCGTAGTCGAGCCCGACCACCGGCGGCTGGTTGAAATGCCAGGTCAGGCCGCACCTCAACACGCCGCGGCGGCCGAGTTCGCTCTCTAGAATCGAATAGACGTCCTGCACGGTATAGAGCTGCACGCTGGTCGTCTGTTTCCAGGTGCCGCCGAACGCGCCCATGCGGCGCTCCATTTCGTCGAGCACCCATTTTGCTTTTGCCAGCATGCCGGCGGGACTGGTGTCGCCGGGGCTGACGATGTGGTCGCGGTAGTTCGCCTTGCCTTCGACGGACTCGCCGCTCCCGGCAATGACGAAGGATTGCGGCGCGTCCGCTGCCGGCGCGGTGTAGGCGAACGCGTGGAAGCAGGGCTCGGCGGGTGGATCGATTTTCGGGCAGACATTGCTGCGCGCCACCGGATTGACGCCATCCTTCATGACACCCCATTCGATCAGCGTCTTGATGTAGATCTCGTTGAAGGCTCGAAAACCTTCTTCGGTGAACGGCGCCGGCGAGCGCAACTCGCAGGCGCCAAAGGAGGTCAGCGGACGCCCGGCCGCTTTGAGGATTTTCGCGATCCGCTCAAAACCCGCCTTCAGCGGCACTGGATCGGCGAAGCGCACCCGCTCGATGGTAAAGCCGGCAAGTGCTGCGATGCCGCAGGAGTACTGGCTGACGCCCGGCATGAAACGGTAGCCACTGTCTTCAGCTTCAACGGTCTCGATCATGACGCCTCTTTGCTGCGGCGGACAGGTCGCGCCTTGCAATGACTGTGGCGCGAGTTGCCGCGTTCGGCTACCTCTCTTCATCACAATTGCGGCGACAGTGCACTGGATTCGTCCACGCCTGCGCGTGACCGTGGCAGGAGGAGCCGAATGAAACCGAGCTCGCTTTTTCGTTTGCTGGCCCTGATCGGTGCGGCCGCCCTGTTGACGGTCGGGGCAGCCTCTGCCGCCGAGGTGCACGTGATGATCTCGGCCGGCTTTCACGGTGCCTATTCGGAGCTCGGCCCGGCTTTCGAGCGCGCCAGCGGTCACCATCTGGTCACGACGCGTGGTCCGTCGATGGGCGACTCGCCGGAGGCGATTCCCGCCCGGCTCGCACGAGGCGAGGCCGCCGACGTCGTCATACTGGATGGCGGCGCTGCGGATGAGCTCGGCCGACGCGGATCGGTGCGCCCCGACAGCAAGATCGAACTCGCGCGCTCGCTGGTCGGCATGGTCGTGCGCCAAGGGGCTGCCAAGCCTGACATCGCCACGGTCGAGGCCTTCCGCAATACGCTGCTGGCGACAAAGTCGATCGCGTATTCGGACAGCGGCAGCGGCACCTATCTGTCGACGACATTGTTTCCAAAGCTCGGCATCGCCGACCAGATCGCGGGCAAGAGCCGAAAGGTGCGCGGACCGCCGTCCGGCGAGCCGGTGGCAAACGTTGTCGCGCGTGGCGAGGCGGAGATTGGATTCCAACAGGTCGCCGAGCTGATCCATGTCGCTGGAGTTACCTATGTCGGGGCGATCCCGGCCGAACTCCAGCCGATGTTTTCTTTCGCCGGCGTGCTCACCAGTACGGTCCGGGAGCCCGAGGCGGCCAGCGCCCTGCTCCGCTTCCTCGCCTCGCCCGAGGCCGCGCCCGTGATCTCGAAGGCCGGGCTGATGCCGCCCTCGGCACGCTAATGCGCAATCGGATTCGAGTTACGGTGTTGCCAGATGACCATCGATGAATTGCGCTTGCATCTTAAGTATTTGATTGACTCCTATGTTGGATCAAACCGTGAAGGCGCGTCTGCTTTTCAGCCAAGCCGATGCAGAAATCATCAGAGATATTATGTTCCATTTTTGCTGAACTGACGAGGACGCGCGTCCCCTCCCTTCACTTCATCAGCCCCTCGACCTCGCTCCGAAATGCCTGCCGCGCCCCGTCGCGCGAGTAGAACATATGGCCGCCGGGATAGACAGCGAGTTTCGCCCTGACGGGGCCGGCAAAGGCCGGCAGCTGGTCGAGGATGATTTTTGAGGCGAAGTAAGGTGTGGCGAGGTCGAACAGCCCGTGCCCGACCAGCAATTTCATCTTCGGGTCGAGCGCCAGAATCTGCCGCAGCTGGGAAACCGACTCGGCCGGATTTTGCCCGCGGCCGAAATCCCAGGCCTTGTTCACGGTGTCGCTGAGCAGTTGGTAGGACCCATCCGGCCGCCAGTTGAGCTTGCGCGTGGTGAGATCGACGGCCGCGCTGGTCAGGGGCGCCAGCAGCGGATCGCCCGAGGGATCGCCGAAATGAGAGTAGCTCGAATCCGGATAGGGATCGAAGCCTTCGACCGACGCATCGTAACGACCGGTCACCTTGCCGTTCCGCCGGTCGAACTCGCGGCGGAATTCGCCGACCTCGAAACGCCCGGCAAGCCTGCGGCTCACCGCCTGGTCGATGCCGGTCAAGGCCGCCACCTTGTCGGCCAGCCGCGTCGTGGCCTCGGTGTCCGCCAGTCCCTTGACGAGGTCGACCAGAAATTCGCCCTGCGCGTAGCGTTCGACGTCGGCGAGATCGTTCCGCGTCACGGGCCCCTTGGCTTCGCGCGCCACCGCCGCCATGGTGGGAAGGCTCGTCATATATTGCAGCATGCTCGATCCCTGATATTCGCGGAAGTCGAGCAGCGGCGACACCAGGATCAGCCCTCGCACGCCGACGCCCTGCTGGGTCTGCAGGTTGTGAATCACTTTGGGTCCGCGGATGCCGCCATAGCTTTCGCCGGCGACGAATTTCGGCGACCGCAAACGGTCGTATTTTTCCAGCCAGCGCCGGATCACCAGCGCGATCGAGTTCACATCGCCATCGACGGAGAAGAACCGCTTGCGCACATCCTCGCCCGACGCGACGAAGCGGCTGTAGCCGGTGCCCACGGGATCGATGAAGACGAGATCGGTGAAGTCGAGCCAGGTCTCGGCGTTGGGCAACAGATCCGGCGAGGCGGAAGCAACCGCGCCATCGCCGCCGATCGGCAGCCGCCATGGCCCGGCGTCGCCGAGCTGCAGCCAGGCCGAGGACGCGCCGGGCCCGCCATTGAACAGGAACGTGACCGGCCGGTTGGCCTTCTCGGTGCCGTCAAGCTGGTAGGCCGTATAGGCGATATCGGCCTGCGGCTCGCCCTTGTCGTCGAACAGGCGGATCGAGCCCGCGGTCGCCGTGAAGGCCAGCGTGCGCCCGGGCAGCGCGAGCGTCTGTTTTGTCGTCGAATCCGGCGGCAGGCGATGTTGCTCGGCGGCCGGCGGCGGCGTGGCGGCATTGCCGCGCCCTGCGCCGCCCTTTTGACCTGAAGGCGCTGGCGTGGGCGTCGCCGCGGGTTGCGGCTGGGGCGTCTCCTGCTCATCGTCGGCCCGCGCGCCGGCGGCGAGGGACAGCGCCAGCAGCGCGACGCCGATGCGCGCCGCAAAACCGATAGCCATGTACTTCACTCCCTGGGTCCCGCGATCAGGCGGCGCCGATGGCTCCGGCCGCGGGTTGTAGCCCAAAACTGCGACAGCTTGGCGGCGTCCGCAAGGGCCACGGACCATCTCGACAAGCCCGGTCAAGCTGTATAGACGAGCGCGGCGCGCCCAGTACCCGCGCGCGAGATGAGTACGCCGCCCCATGACCCGCCCCAAGCGATATGACCGGATCGCCTTCGTAGCGAGCGCTGGCACCGAGGCGCAGGCGGCGCTGGCGCAGCTGACCAGCCTCTACGGCAATCACCACGCCGACGATTCCGACGTCGTGGTGGCGCTCGGCGGCGACGGCCTGATGCTGCAGACGCTGCACGCCCACATGCGCTCGGGCAAGCCGATCTATGGCATGCATCGCGGCACCGTCGGCTTCCTGATGAACGAATTCACTACGCACGACCTGCACACCAGGCTGGCTGCCGCGCGCGAATCCCTGATCCACCCGCTGTTGATGCGCGCCACCGACGCCCATGGCGCGGTGCATCTGCATCATGCCATCAACGAAGTCGCGCTGTTTCGCCAGACCTATCAGGCCGCGCGCCTGCGCATCCTGATCGACGAGCACGAACGGATGGCGGAATTGATCGCCGACGGCATCCTGGTGGCGACGCCGGCCGGCTCGACCGCCTATAATCTTTCGGCGCAGGGACCGATCCTGCCGATCAACGCGGCGCTGCTGGCCTTGACCCCGATCAGCGCGTTCCGGCCGCGGCGCTGGCGTGGCGCCCTGCTCCCGAATACCGCTTTCGTGGTGATCGAGGTGCTCGAGGGGGAGAAGCGCCCGGTCGCGGCGGTCGCCGACCATGACGAGGTGCGCGACGTCCGCCGCGTCGAGGTGCTGTCCGACAAGACGATCTCGATGCGGATGCTGTTCGACCCCGGCCACAGCCTCGAAGAACGCATTTTGCGCGAGCAGTTCGGGCACTAGTCTGGTCGTCCGCGGCCCCTATTGGCAGCCCTTTGGCAACCATTCGTTAACCCGCGCCGCGATATGGTTAACGCCGGGTATACCGTTTGGCCGGGTATGCCCTTCGGGGCCGGACCATGTATCGCATCGACTTCAACAAGCTGCGATTTCTGATTTGCGACGACAATCCGCATATGCGCCGCATCCTGCGGACGCTGCTGCATTCGTTCGGCGCGCGCGAGGCCTATGAGGCCGAGGACGGCGCCACCGCGCTCGAAATGTACAGCCATTACGTGCCCGATATCGTCATCACCGACTGGTCGATGCCGATCTTCGACGGGCTTGAGCTTGCGCAGATGATCCGGCAGCCGGAATCCAAGGGTAACCCCTACGCGCCGATCATCATGCTGACCGGGCATTCGGAAAAGCGGCGCGTGACCGTGGCGCGCGACGCCGGCGTCACAGAGTTTTTGGCCAAGCCGATCTCGGCCAAGGGGCTTTATCAGCGTATCCTCAACGTCGTCGCCAATCCGCGGCCCTTCATCAAGACCAAGACCTATTTCGGTCCGGACCGCCGGCGCAATACCAACAACGCCTATATCGGTCCCGAGCGCCGCATCGGTGGCGAGGTGGAAGTCATGCAGCAGCCGTCGTTGCTGGACAAGGCGCGATCCGGCGTTTAGCGCGCGAGCTTCGTTAAGGAGATCACCATGGCAAAAGAACAGCCAGGCAAGCTACAGGTCAAAAGCTTCGCCGATCATCATGTGATCACGCAACCAAATCCGCTGCGCAAGGTATTGCTCCGCGTCCCCGAAAGCGATCTCGACGATCCCGTCGGACGCGCCGAGAAGGCGTTGGCCGGCCTGTCCGGCGAATTCAAGAACTGGATGGCGATCGAAGCCGACCGGCTCTCCGCGGCCCACGCCGCCGTGCTGCGCGACGGCTTCACCGACGAGGCCCGCGAAGAGCTGTTTCGCGCCGCCCACGACATCAAGGGCGACGCCGCTACGTTCGGCTTCCCTTCTGCGGGCGCCGCCGCCGAGAGCCTGTGCCGCATCATCGAGCATGCTCCCGATCTCGCTGCCGTGCCGGCGAACCTGATCGCGCATCACATCAACGCCATTCAGGCCATCGTGCGCGAGCGCACCAAGCTCGACACCGCCGTGACGGCGAGTGCGCTGAGCAAGCAGCTCCGCGGCATCGCGGACGTATTCCTCACCCACGCCAATCGCGACCGTCCCGAGCACCTCGAAGCCATCCTCGCGCCGAGCATCGTTCCGGCGGAGTGAGATAGCGTTCACGCTCCTTCACGTCGTCGTCCCTGCGAAAGCAGGGACCCATACGCCGCGGCCTATCCGTGAAGCGATGTGGTGGTTACCTTATCCAGCAATTAGCGGCGGTGGTTATGGGTCCCTGCTTTCGCAGGGACGACGGCTGATATGTTGCTGGAGTTTCGCCTACGCCGCGATCAGATCGTGCTCTGGCGGCGCTATCGCCTCTTCGGCGATCAGCTCGTCGCAGAACATGCGGGCTTCTTCCCTCGCCGATTCCGTCGCAAAGCGGCGCAGCAGGATCAATAGCGGCTCGGCGGCCTGCCGGTCGGTTTCGCAATGGGTCAGCACGCGCTCGACCATGCGGCGGCGCAACCGCGCCGCGCCTCCAACAGTGTCGACGTAGCCGGTTTCGTGGCTGACCTCGAGCGCCACCCTGAACGCCGCGAAAGTCGACTCCGGGAAACCGGCGCGGATCAGCAGCGCCTGCAGGCTGGCGCCGCCGCGGTCATGCAGCAGTGCGGTGACGCGGGCGTGCGGCAGACCTGATAATTCGGCGAGTGAAGCATCGAACAGTTCGAGATTGCCCGACAACAGCGCGCGCAGGATCAATCCGGCAGTCAACTGCCCTGAGGCGCGCAGGTGCCGCACCAGGCCCTGCATGTCCTCGCCGCGCGAGCGCGCCGCGATGTTGACGGTCGAGCGCTCGCGCGCCTCGCCGGCAACCCGCTCCGCCCGATCGGCGCTCAGCCAGTTGCGGGCGACGACGAATTGCGCCAGCGTGTCGGAGAGCTTTGCCACCAGCGCCAGCCGCGTCGCGGCCGGCAGGCCTTCGAGCACCAGCATCGATTCCCGGATCGCAGCGAGATGGCCGTGACGCTCGACGATGCGGTCCCAGGAGAATGGCGCCAGCTCCGCATAGGCATTTTCGATCAGTTCGAGTGCTGCGGCCGGTGAGCCGACTTCGGCGATCGCTGCACTGACGGATGTCGGCAGATTGATGCGGCGGGCGATCGCGCATTGCGTCTCGCTATTGCCGGTAGCTACGATGTCGACGAGGTCGGCGTCGATCAAAAGCGGCGAATATTCGAGCACTGGCAGCGCAATCGAGGGCTGGTCGAGCGACAGCGCCTGCACGATGGCGGCCGGCGCCTCGGCGTTGCGCGCAAACACTTCCGCCATGGCCTGACGCACGAGCGGCGACGGATCGTCGAGCAGCATCAGAAGCGCGCCCTCGGCGGCGCCGCGATCGTCTTCGGAAAGATCTGAAATCAACCAGGCCCGCGCCAGCGACCGCGTCGCCTCGGCCCGCTCGCCCGCCGGAGCGGTACGAATCCAACTGATGAACTGCCGAACGATCATGGTCCTGCCGGCCTACGCAACCCGAAACGACACCGTGACGCGATGCCACTGTCATACAAAATAAACCATGACGCTTAACAAAGGGTTCACCATAAACGGCTGGTTTTATTGACGTTTTGTTAAGGGTGGGAGGGAGCCCGCGGCCTCTCGCGGAAGCGCTTGCCACTTGGCTCGAACCTCATCCTGAGGAGCCGCGCATCTCGCGCGGCGTCTCGAAGGATGGCCGCGGGCGCTACCGGGGCCTCATGGTTCTCTCGGCGATGCGAAGCATCGTCCGGAGACGGCGCGAAGATGCGCCTCCTCACCATGAGGGATCAACTGCTGAACGTGCCGCTGCGGTCGCTGAACAGATCGAGCCGGCCCGGCGGGCGAACCTCGGGCGTCTGTCCGGACAGCGACGACGCAGGCGTCGCCGATGCGACCGAGGTCAGTGACGACGAGTTGCCCCACAATTCCTGCACCGCCGGCGAAATCGGCTGGGTGCGATCGCCGGCCTGGAACAGCGAGCGGAAGATCGGATCGGGCTGCGCCGAAGCGGTCTGCGATGTCGCGGAGACCGGCGTTACGGCACGCGAATCCGGAAAGCTCGAAAGATAAGCGGCGCTGTCGATCGACAGCGCGGGCGTCGGCACGGCGCTCGCGAGCGCAATCCCCTTTTGCGGATCGCCGCCGAGCGCGGCAAACGCCGTGCGCGTGTCCCTGGAATTGGCCGCACCGGCGTAGCGCGAACTCAGCACCGAATAGACTTGCGAGACGCTGCGCGCCTGCCCTGATCGATCATAGAAGATCGAGCGGTTCGCCGCGGCGGCGTTGGGAAACATCCGCGCCGCAGAGGCTTGCGGATTGTCCTCGGCGTTCGAGATCAGTTTTGCGGCGCCGCCGACGCCCATGAAATGCGCCATATACAATTCAGCGTCGGTCGGGCGGCGGCCGATCTTGCCGGTCAGCTTAAAACTGTTGGACTGGCTCAGCACCCCCGCCATCGAGGACGCGGCGTCGGGATCGTCGCGCAGCTTCATGATCGCGGATCGCGCGATGGGATCGCTGACCGAATAGCTGCCGTCGCCGTTCTTGCTGATGGCGTCGGCATATTTGCCGTAGCCAAGCTGGCTGCCGGCTTCCTTGACCGTACCGAGCCAGGTCTGGTCGATGAATTGAAAGAGCCCGTGCGCCGACGAGGTCGAGGCGCCGGCCTTCGGATTGAAGTTGGATTCCATCTTGGCGGTGGTGAGCAGATATTCGAAGCTGGCACCGGTGCTGGAGGCGGCCTGCTTGATGGAGCCCGCAATCTTGAGACGTGTTGGGTTGACACCTGCCGCAGCCGTGGCGTTTGTTGTGTCGACCGACATGTCCTTGGTGCCCCGCTCCTCGCGAAACGACCGCGCGGCCTGTGCGCACTGGCAATCAGCGCCTAATACCGCGCCACCCTGGGACAATTATGGTTAATGGCGGGTTAACGAACGCGCCTCCCCCGGTACCTTACGGCTGGGCTTCGTAATAGCGGGCCACCTGGTCGATCTCTTCGGCCGTCATCTGGCGGGCGATGTTGCGCATCTGCTGGCTGATGTCGTTGCGGCGGGTGCCGGACGCAAACGCGTGCAACTGCGCCTTGATGTAGACCGCGGACTGGCCGCCGAGCCACGGGCTGCCGGCCTTGTTGTCGATGTCGCCATGACAGGAGCCGCAGGGCGGGATATTACGCATCGGCGCCCCCGTGACCACGATCGGCGGCGCCGCAAGCTCTGCATCCAGCTGGTTCGACGGCACCCGCGGCAAATAGGCGTAATAGGCCGCGATATCCAGCATGTCCTGGTTGCTCATGTTCACAGCGAAAGGACTCATGACCACGTTGACCCGTGCGCCGGTCTTGAAATCGTTCAGTTCCTTGTAGGTCACCGCGGCAAACTGCCCCGCGAGGTTCGGCGAATTGGCGTCGCTGACGCCCTGCGGCCCGTGGCAGATCGCGCAGCGTTGCGCCAGTGTCGCACCGCGGCCGATTGAGACCTGATTTGACCTTGTCAGCATCTCCGACGTCATCACGACATTGGAGGTCTTGAAATCGGGTTGGATGGGATTGCCTTGCGAGGACGCGCGCGGCACGCCGGCGGCACTGCAGATCGCGTCCCAGATGCCGCTGAGCTTGAGGTCGGGCTGCGCCAGCGGCAGCCAGATCAGGCCGGCCAGCGCGGCAAGCACCGCGATGGCGGCCGTGACGCCGACGCTGAACCCGAACCAGGGATTGCGAAACGAGAACAGCTTTTGCTCGCTCATCGGCTGGCTCCGACATAGACCGCGGGCACGTTGGTTTCGTTCAGCACCATCAATTGCGCGATCGGATAGCCGTAGTTCACAACGGTGAGGCCGATCATCAAGGCGAGCCAAAGCCCAAAGGAATTGAGCGCAACCGGAATCCGCGCCGGCATGTGCAAGGGCACGCTGAAGCGATAGGCGCCCGCGTCGCTCGCCGCCGCCCTCTGGCCGCGGATCAACACGATCAAAAACAGGACGCCTGACGTCAGCAGCATTAATCCGCCGACCGCCGACATCGACACCGAGAACGCCTGCGGCGAGATCGCGGGATTGGCATAGTCATAGAATGCCATGCGGCGCGGCATGCCGAGAATCCCGACGTAATGCCACGGGAACGTGGTGACGATCATGCCGGCGAACCACAGCCAAAGCTGGGTTCGCATCAGGCCAAAACTTTCCAGCGCGCGGCCGGTCAGATGCGGCCACAGATCGTAGGCGATCGCGAAATACATGATGACGATGGCGCCACCGAAGATCAGGTGGAAGTGCCCGGTGATCCATTGGGTGTTATGTACGCTGGCGTCGAGTTGATAGCTCATATTGATCAGCCCGCCGGCGCCGCCGAAACCGAGCATCACCAGCGACAGCGCGGTCGCCAGCAGGATCGGGTTTTGCCAGGGCAGCGCCCTCATCCATCCAAAAGCCCCGCGGCCGCCGCGGAGGCGGCTCGCGATCTCCGCGGACGCGCAGATGGTGAACACCGTCAGCAAGGTCGGCAGTGCCACAAGCCCCGTGAACACCGAATGCATGAATTTAAAGCCGGCGCCGACCTGCGGGTCGGCAAACAGATGATGCACGCCGATCGGCATCGCCACCACCACGAACAGGATAAAGGAAATCCGCGCCATGGCGTCGCTGTAAAGCCTTCCGCCGATCGCGCGCGGGAGGATCGTGTAATAGGCGATGTAGGTCGGGATCAGCCAGAAATAGACGATGGCGTGCAGCGTCCAGGAGAAGAACACCCGCGCCAAACCGGCGTCGATGGTGGATTTGAGGCCGAGCGCCACCGGCAAGATCTGGAAGATGATTTCCAGCGCCGCGCCAACGGCGGTCCAGCCCCAGAGATAGGAGCCCGCGACATTGGCGAACATCGCCAGCGGCACCGGTTTGTCGGGGTTCTCTCGCTTCCAGACCGCCATATTGATCGGCATCAGCGCGACCCAGATCCATGAGCCGACCACGACCATGACCACGCCGATGTAGTAGAAGGGATTGCCGACCATCGGCGGATAGAAGGTGTACAACACGGACGCGAGGCCCAGCGAAACCGGGATCATCGCCACGACGGCGCCGACGGCGACCAGAAAGAAGCCCGCCCACGCCCAGCGGCGACCGACCAGCGGCTTCTCCAGCGAAGCCTCGGTGATGGCGTAACCGAATCCCATCGCGATCAGGGTCGGAAACACGTAGCCCATCGCCGAGCCATGCGCGGTGACCGAGCGATAGTAAAACTCCGGATTGAAGTGCCAGGCATTGAGGGGGCTGCGCTCGAACATCTGCCACGCGCCGAGCACCAAGGCGACGCCGAACACGATGAAGGCGAGCCAGAAATGCGAAAGAATCAGCCGCTTGTTAGTCAACACAGGTCAGCCTCCGCTTCGCCGCCGTCATGTTGAGAAATTCTGTCTTGTCCATGACCTTGACCTTGCCCCACATGCCCTGATGTCCGATCCCGCAAAATTCCTGGCACGGCATGACGTGCTCGCCCACAGCCTTGAAGCGGATCGGCAGCACCGAAACATAGCCCGGGACCAGCATAGTGTTGATATTGGTGCCCTCGATCAGCAAGCCATGAACCACATCGGCGCTGGTGGCGCGAAGATTGATCGGGGTTTCCGCAGGCACGACGACGCATTGCGGCGTGAAGGAATATTGCTGCCCGATCGCGCGCACCGTGACCGACCCGTCGGCCTCGACCGCGCTGCCGAGATTGCTTTCGATGAATTCGCCGGACAGATGCAGCGTCCTGGGATCGGCAGTCTCGACACGGCCCTGCGGCATCGTCGCCTGATGGATGCCGATGAAGGTCGCCATGCCGACGAGAATACCGACGATCACGATCGACAGCGTCGCCCATCGCCGCTCGATGCGGGCCGCAACCGCTTCGCCGATGCCGTGATCGGTCTCAACAGCCATTGTCAGACGCTCCGCGGCAGGAAGACCAGCAAATAAAACGCAAACCACAGCGCGACCACAACGGCAGTCGCCACACCGGCCACCGCCACTGCACCGCCCGGACCGGCACGGACGATGGTCTCGACCGCTTCGTCTTCGGAGCCGGGTGTAGCCGCCTGCGTCGAGGATGAATTGATCATGACACGCCTTTTAGTTCAGGGTTGCCGCGCGCAGTTCGTTGGCCTGCCGCGCCGAAACGGGCTCGCCGCGATTACCCCAGGACGTCCTGATATAGGTCACGACCGCCGCGACCTCGTCGTCGGACAGCCGGTGCGCAAACGGCGGCATGCCGTAGGGCATCGGATTGCCCGCCGTGCCCGGCGGATAGCCGCCATTGAGCACCATCCGGATCGCGTTGACTGCGGATACCATCTGGATCGACTGGTTGCCGGCGAGCGGCGGATAGTGCGGCGGCATGCCCAGCCCCACCGCGCCGTGGCAGCTGGCGCATTCGCGGTCGTAGATTTGCTTGCCCAAGCTGAGCAACAGGCTGCTTTCGGCCGACGGCAACGACTTCGCCGGCTTCTCCGGCGAGGTGCCCTCCGCTAGCCCCTTCAGGTAGACCGCCATCGCGCGGATGTCGTCGTCATTGAGATATTGCGTGCTGTTGTAGACAACCTCCGCCATCGGCCCGTACACCGCGCCGCGGGTCGATACGCCCTTGCGGAGATAGTCCGTGATCTCCTCGATGGTCCAATCGCCGAGGCCGGCTTCCTTGTTTTGGGTCAGCGACGGCGCGTACCAGTTCTGCATCGGGATCAGACCGCCCTCAAACGCCTGCGACTCCGAACTGCCGCCGAGCGCGTTGATCGCGGTATGGCACATCCCACAATGGCCGAGGCCTTCGACCAAGTAAGCCCCCCGGTTCCACTCCGCCGATTTGGTCGGATCAGGCTTGAACTCGCCCTCCGTGAAGAACAGCGTGCGCCATCCGATGATCAGCGAGCGGTTGTTGAACGGAAACGTCAGTTCGTGCGGCCGGTTCGGCTGCTTCACCGGCGTAATCGAGCGTAAATAGGCATAGATCGCATCGCTGTCTTCGCGCGTCACCTTGGTATAGGAGGCGAACGGCATCGCCGGATAGACCAGCCCGCCATCCGGAAAACGTCCGTTGTGCATCATCTGAAAGAACTGATCGGACGACCACGTCCCGATGCCGGTCTGCGGATCCGGCGTAATGTTCGAGGTGTAAAGCGTGCCGAACGGCGTCTTCATCGGCAGGCCGCCGGCAAAGGTCTTTCCTTCGCGCGCGGTGTGACAGGCGATGCAGTCGCCGGCGCGGGCGAGATATTCGCCTTTGGCGATCAGCGCGGTATCCTGCTGCGCCGTCGCCGGCACGGCGCCGAACAATAGCCAGGAGGTTGCGGCCAGAACCGGGAGCAGAGCTTTCAGGGTTTTCGGCATCTGCGCGATCTCCCTCAGTTCGGCTCGCTGCCGCACGACAGCGGCATCGGCAGGCTGCCGCGCTTGGCAAATGACGGATCCGATGGTGCCGGCCGCGACGACAGCCAGGCCGCAACCGCCTTGACATCGTCTTCGGTCAGAAGGCCGGCAACGATCTGCATGCAATCGGGAGCGGTGGCGGTTCGCGTGCCGTAGCGCCAGCCGCCGAGCTGCGCGCTGATGTAGCTCGCGCGCAAGCCCAGCAAGCCGGGGATCGCCGGCTCCATGCCGCCGAAGGTCGGAGCGTGGCAACCGGCGCAGGCCGGAACGCCGCGCTGCGGATCGCCATGGGTGGCAATCGCTTCGCCGCGCGCCAGAATGTCGTTGCTGACGGTGGGGATCGCGGGCGCCGGAAATGGCGGCCGCAACGAGGCAAAATGTTCGGCGATCTGCTTCAGATAGGCGTCGGGCAGAAACTCCAGCAGATAATTCATCGGCGGGTATTTGCGGCGCCCGTCCCTGAACGCCACCAGTTGATTGTAGAGGTAGCCGGCAGGCTTGCCCGCAAGCCGCGGGAAATACACGTCGCTGGTGCCCTCGCCTGCGGCGCCGTGACACGACGCGCAGGCGAGAACCCGTGCCGCCATGGTGTCAGGCGCGCGTTCAGCGGTCTGCGATTGCGCAGGCCCCCAGGCAAGCCCGATCAAGGTGAGAAAAGTCACAATTGGCAGAAAGCGATGCGTCACCGTCTTTCGCCCCAGCTCAATGACGAGGCTAAACTTTTCTCAAATCAGGCCGACGGAGGCAACGAAGCGCACGTTCGAAGTGGCGTAATTGATCTAGATCAATTATCTCTATTTGCGATAGACTTTTTCCGGGTCGAACAGCCGCTCGGCGTCGACAAATGACAATCGTGTGTCGTCGCCGTTGACCTTGCGATAGAAACACGACCGCCGTCCGGTGTGACAGGCAGCGCCGGTCTGCTCGACACGAATCCAGACCGCGTCCTGATCGCAATCCATCCGCATCTCGATCACGCGCTGGGTGTGACCTGAAGTCTCACCTTTTCTCCACAACCCCTTGCGCGACCGGCTGAAATACCAGGCCTCGCCGCTCGCGATCGTCTTGCGCAGGGCTTCGTCGTTCATATGCGCAACCATCAGCACGTCGCCGCTCGCAGCATCGGTGGCCACGCAGGTCACCAGACCCGACGCATCGAATTTGGGCTGGAATTCCAACCCTTCCTCGCGATCATGGGAATGTGCGGATGTGGACACGGGTAGCCTCGCAAATTCTCAGGCGAGGTTACCGGTTCGGTCCTCGCACCATGGACAGGAAACGCGCCTGCTCCGCCGGATTGTCGCGGAACATGCCGGTAAAGCGGCTGGTGAACGTCATCGCGCCATGCTTGGCGACGCCGCGCACCGACATGCAGGTATGCTCCGCCTCGATCATGACCGCAACGCCGCGCGGTTTGAGAACTTCGTCGATCGCGGCGGCGATCTGGGCGGTCAGGTGCTCCTGGGTCTGCAGGCGGCGCGCAAAGATATCGGTGAGCCGCGCCAGCTTCGACAATCCCACCACCCGCTCGACCGGCGTATAGGCGATATGCGCCCTGCCATAGAACGGCATCATGTGATGTTCGCATTGCGAGGTGAATTCGATGTCGCGGATCAGGACGAAATCGTCATAGCCCGCGGTCTCGCCAAAGGTGCGGTCGAGCACCTCGGCCGGACACTGGTGGTAGCCCTGATAGAGTTCGTCGAAGGCCTCGACCACGCGCCGTGGCGTATCCAACAGACCCTCGCGCGCGGGGTTCTCGCCGATATAGCCAAGCAGCGTCTGCACCGCCTGCTCGGCTTCGGCCCGCGAGGGGCGCGGCTGATCGGCGCGGACGGCAGCCGCCAGGAATTCGGCAGGATCGAGTTCCGCCGGGCGGGTTTCCGGCGCTTTGGTGTCTGTAGATTTGTTGGGGCGGATAGATTTGATCAAGGCGTCCATGTCTTCTCCGTTCGACCGGTCGTTCAGACCGGAGTGTCACCGGGCAGACGGGGCAGCTTTGCCGCCGAACGCCTGAATCCCCTTATCCTAGCATCACACCAGCGGAATTGGCTTCCAATTAGGCCGCAGTGGCGACATGGCCGGACTGTATTTCCGCCATTGCCGTCCATATATAGGACGGTGAAACCCGGCAGCCAAGGGCGCCTCCGCCCGCGACCCCGAGACCCCGATCTATGCTGAACGACATTTACAACAAGCGCATCATCGAGCTGGCCGGCAATATCCCCCGTTTGGGCCGGCTTCCCGACCCCGACGCCAGCGCCACCGCCCACTCCAAATTGTGCGGCTCGACCGTCAAGATCGACCTCAAGATGGACGGGCCGGTGGTCACCGACTTCGCCCATGATGTGAAGGCCTGCGCGCTGGGACAGGCTTCCTGCTCGATCATGGCAAGCCACGTCGTGGGGTCATCGGCGGATGAGCTGCGCGAATTGCGCGAGACCGTGCGCAAGATGCTGAAGGAAAACGGCAAGCCGCCGCAAGGCAAGTGGGCCGACATCGCCCTGCTCGAGCCGGTCCGCGATTACAAGGCGCGCCACGCCTCGACCATGCTGACCTTCGACGCCGTGGTCGATGCGATCGGCCAGATCGAGGCCAAGGCGAAGCAGCCGGCTTCGGCGCACGGCTAAAACTCAGGCCGTCATTCCGGGGCGCGCACAGCGCGAGCCCGGAATCCATACTCACGATCGTGGTTATGGATTCCGGGCCTGCGCCAAGAGGCGCATCCCGGTATGACAACGTTGATAAATTTCCGTTACTTGGCCGGGACCGGCGCGGCCGCGGCCACACCGCCGGTCGGCACCGTCGCTTCAGCGGTCTTGGTCGACTTCGTCGCTTGCGGCAAAGCGTTGCCTTCGACCGTGTTGCTGACAAAACGATCCTGCGTGGGTTTGGATTTCAGTTCGGCAACCGGCACCGACGCAGTGTCCCGCGGCAGCACGTCAGCCACCGCATCGGTGGTCACGATATTGGTCAGCCGCAATTCGGTCGGCGACAATTCGTGCAAATCTTCCCAGGGCGGCACGCTCAGCGCGAGCGACAGCAAGTCACCGGCACCACCCATCTCAAACGTGTATTTGGCGAGACGGCCGATATCGCGCTCCACGATCATCATATCTTGCGCGGTATAGCTTGCTGCCTTGGCGTCGTCGGCGCGGTCGCCCATCCAGATCTGGTGCACGCGGACATGCGCATCTTCAGGCACGTAGCGGGTCTTGCCCGACAACAGCAGGAACACGCACATCGACTCGCAATAGGCCTCCGGTACCACGCTTGGGCGGTCGCCCTGCGGCGTCTGGTTCACGACGCTGACGCCGACCGTCGTCGATGCACCGAGACCGCGGAACCTGCGGCCGAGCGTAATGGAATCGTTGACCGAACCGCCTGAGGAATCGAGCACGATGGTGGCGCCGCCAAGCTGGCGGCCGCGCGCGAAATCCTCGAAATCCTTGGGACTGTCCGCGGTGACGATGCCAACGGCCGAGACCCAGCCCTTGCAGTTCGGCTGGCACGCGACCCATTTGAAGTGCATCGGTAGTTTGCGTTCTTCGAGGGTGACGCCGGCCTGCGCCGAATTGCCCAGCGTCGCGACGGAGCCGGGCAATGCGATACAAAGGGCAGCGGCTCCGAGGAGCGTCAGGCCGCGAAAGCGAAGCGACGTCACAAACCTCAATTTGGTTCCTTCCCCCAAGGCTCGAGTGTGAGCAGTGGCAATGGCCCCATTTCAACGCCACATGATTCTGTCATTGAAGCGTTATCGAAACGGTAATCGTGCTGACCTGTGCCGTCCATAGTACCTTTGCTGCATCGCCCCCAAACCTTTGGATAATTTTGAACTGTGGCGTAAATATCTGCGAAACGTTCGGTTCCCAGCGTTGGAACCCCGCAGAGTTACGGAGATGGTTCCGACCGGGTACCCCCATGAAGCATTCGTTCTCACATTCATCTTCATGCATAGAATGTGCCGGTACGGTTCGGCGTCTGCCGCGCAATGCCGGCCGCGCGCTGATCTGGGTTTACCGGCACACGCTGTCGCCACTGGTCGGATACAACTGCCGGCATTTGCCGACCTGCTCGGTCTACGGCGACGAGGCGATCGAACGGTTCGGATTGTGGGGCGGCGGATGGATGACACTGGCGCGGCTATTGCGCTGTCAGCCCTGGGGCACCTCCGGCATCGACAACGTGCCGCTGGCGCGGCCGCCGGGCGCGCGTTGGTACCTGCCGTGGAAATACGGACGCTGGCGCGGCGTCAACGCGGCGTAGAATCTACTGCGGCGCTTCCAAGCGTCGCGCGCATTGCAGCCACACGGGAACTTTGGTTCCACAATCGCATTGATTTGATGCTTCCGCAGGGAGGACACCAACAATGCGCTGGAAAATCAGCCACCACGGTCATGACCCCAGACAGATCGATCTCCTGGCCGTGCTCGCGCTCCTGATCATCATCGTCGCCGCCTACCACTATTTCGGCGGCCACGCCGAACCGTCGAGCCCAACGGCCTTCATCGAGCCCAGCCAGAGCGTGCGATGGTGAACCCGCTGTGCGCGAGAGGCTTTTAACGCCCGAACCAGAAGAAGCCGCCTCTGGGCTGCGGCTGGACCGGCGCCGGCGGACGAGGCACTCGTGGGCGCGGCGCGCGCGGCGGCGGAGGCTCATCGGTCGATGACGTCGCTTCCGGGCCGGCGGTACCGTCGTCAGGCAATCTGATCGACAATAACAGGTTCGATTCATGCGAGCGCCAGCGATAGCCGATGCCGAAATCCATCGGCTGTGCTCGCTCGAACAGTTCGGCATAGGATTCCTGATACCTGCCCGCGAATTCGGCGATCGGGCCGGCATAGCGGCCGAACGGGAAGAACCGCCATTTCTTCGGGCTGTAATAGGCGAGCGGAATTCCGGAATCGTCCTGGATGATCGTGGCGCTGTTGGCGAGGATGTAGTTGCGCACGGTGCTGAAGTTGCCGGAGTGCAAAAGATACGACGCGCTCTTGAGCAGGCTGTTGCCGGGCGCCAGCGTCGAGCAGAATTTCAGGAAGCCCGAAGCCCTGACGCCGGTATTGGAAAGGTCGGTCGAGAAGTAATACAGCGTCCGTTCCACGCCATCGCTGCCGGCGAAGATGATGCGCGCACCACGCACCGCATTCGCTCCCGGATTTTCGTTGCCGAAATACGCCATGCCCTTGTCGTCCAGCGCGACCGGACTGACGCTGCGGATGGTCTTGCCCGAGCGCGCCAGGAACACATAGAGGATCGGCAGGGTGCCGCTGATCTGGCCGGCGTGCAGATCGACCTTCATCTGCTTGGTGATGAAGAAGGAAAAGCTCAGGATCGAGCCGAGCGAACGCTCAACATTGTAGAGCGCAGCACCAACGCCGCCGCGCGGCAGTCTGGTCAGATCGGGCACCGAGCCCGGCGGCTCGAGCGCGCTCAGCACATAGGTCGTCGCCTTGGAATAGAACGCGTCGGCGTAGAGGAAGTCCGGCCCTGAGAACATGTAGAACATGGTCGGCTTCGGCGCTGCCAGATTGGCATCGGCCCAGGCGCGGATTTTCGACAGCTGGCGCTGTTCGAGCTGCGCGAAAGCCGCATCGAAGAATTTGGCGTGCCGCTGCCAGGAAGGATCCCGGGTCAACGGCGTCAGCGGCGAGTCGGCGGAAGGCTGCATGCCCGCAAGAAATTTCGCGGTATCGTCGGCGGTTACGGTATCGGCAGCGCGCGCGGGCAAGGCTGCCGCGAACAACATCGCAGCAGCCAGCGCCAAACCTCTTCGAGACCAAAGCCTGTTCATTCGCGACCCGGCACTGCGGCCGCAGGGAGAGCTTCCCGCTTGCGGAAAATAGCGTAAATCAACAGGCCTGAAATCATGATCAAAATACCAAGCGCCGACTGCAGCGGGCGATCCGTCAAAAGATAGTACATCATGAAGCCGGTCACGAGCAGGAAAACCACAGGGGTGAACGGGTATCCCCAGGCGCGGTACGGTCGCTTCAGGCCGGGATGCGTGATGCGCAGCTTGATCACGCCAAGCACCGTGAAGAATGAACAAAACAGCAGCGCGAACTGGATGAAATCGAGCACCTTCTCGAAACTGCGCGTGAACAGCATCAGGCTCGCAACCGTGAGCTGGAACAGGATGGCATAGGCCGGCGCGCCGCCCGTCGATCGCCGCGCGAACATACGCAGCGCCGGAATATCCTCGCCCATGGTCATCATGACCCGCGGCCCGATCCACATCATCGCGCTGATCGAGGAGATCAACCCAATGCAGATCATCGCGCTGACGATGCGGCCGCCGATGTCGCCGAAGATGTAGCTGCCGGAAATCCGGGCGACGTCGAGCTGGCCGGCCAGTTTGTCGATCGGCGCGGTGTGCAGGAACACCGCGTTGAGCGCGACGTACAGGATCAGCACGATCAGCGTCCCCGCCAGCATCGCGCGCGGCAGGTTTCGCTCCGGCAGTTGCATCTCGCCGATGATGTAGGTCGCAGCATTCCAGCCCGAGAACGAATACATCACGAACACCAGGCTGATGGCGAACGGCGCGCTGACGATCTGGGAGAGCGACGCGGACGACGGCGCAAACGACACCGGCTGCGGGGTGCCGATCACAAATCCGGCCACCAGGAAGGCAACGATCAGCAGCACCTTGAGGATGGTCGCGATCAACTGAAATGTGCTGGAGTGCCTGACGCCGGTGAGCTGGACCAGCGACACCAGCCAGACCACGCCGATGGCGAGCGCCAGCGGCGGGGCATCGGGAAAGACCGATTTGCCGTATTCCCCGAAGGCCATCGCGGCGAGCGCGACGGGTGCCGCGAAACCGACCGTCGCCGACACCCAGCCCGCCAGGAAGCCGAACGCCGGATGGTAGGCCCGGCTCAGAAAATTATACTCGCCGCTCGAGCGCGGAAACATCGCGCCGAGCTCGCCGTAGGAAAACACCCCGCACAGCGCGACCACGCCGCCGACGGTCCACAGCAACAGGATCGAAAAGCCGGAGGGGATGTCCTTGACCTGAAAGCCGAGGCTGGTGAAGACACCGACGCCGACCATGTCGGCCACGACGATAGCCGCCGCTACCAGCACCGAAACGGTCGGGCCGCCGCCGGGCAACGGGCGGGGCCATGCCGCGCCTCCCGTTTCTGATGCCGCCATGTCGCACCGTACCTTCAGCGCCGCACGCCTGAACCTGCGCATGGTGCAGGCTGGCGTCCCTCAATTCAAGCAGCGTTAACAATGATTTAAATCGATAGATGTTTTTTGGTATCTAAATACCTAAAACAATATCGGGGTTCACCGTGGCACTACGGCGTTTGCGAAAACGCGATGGCAGCCCCACAATCGCGACACGATTGCGTGGTCTCTTTTGGGGGTTCCGGATGGGGAGTTTATTCCGGAAGCTTAACGTCGCCTAAACACTAGCGGACATACGCCGGTCGCCGGTGGATCTTGGGGCAGTGGGTGGATGGTCGGGGCAAAACCGAAATTCCAAATACGTGACCGCGCGAACCGGGTGACATCACCGGGCGCGCGGTCGCATGTCCGGCCCCCGCGATGGCGCTGGGTCGCGATTGCCTCTGTCTTTGTCCCGCTATCGCTCGTCCTGGTTCAATGCGGCAAGGCGCCCAGCGCCGGCCTCTTGGCCGCCAACACGCCGGCTTCGTCGGGCGATAGCTTCGTCGACCGCTTCCCGACGCCGCAGTTCAATGATCGCTTCCCGACCGCCAGCGAAAGCCTGGTGCAGCGGCAAGTCGCCCTCGCCCCGCCGCAGCGCACGGTACGAACCGAACCGGTCAGGGTTGCGTCGCTGACGCCGACGATCACTCTTCCAAAGCCGTCCGAACGTGAGGAGCTGACCACGCTGGTCAGCATGAAGTCCTCCGCATTCCCCTATTTCGGCAACAATCCGCGCTCCGAGGCGCCGTTCCTCAACATCAGCAAGGGCGATCGCCGCGGCCACCGCGCCTATAATGGCCGGGTCTACTGGCAGGACGAGACCTACAACGATAACCGCGTGCTGGTGCACGTCCCCGAGACGTTCGACGTCCGCAAGCCCGGCGTGATCGTGGTGTTCTTCCACGGCAATGGCGCGACGCTGGAGCGTGACGTGCGCGACCGGCAAATGGTGCCGCAGCAGATCTCGGACTCCGGCGTCAATGCCGTGCTGCTGGCGCCCCAGTTCGCAGTCGATGCCCCCGATTCCAGCGCCGGCAAGTTCTGGCAGCCGGGCGGCTTCAAACGCTTCATGGATGAATCCGCCGGCCAACTCGCCCGCCTCACCGGCGATCCCGCCTCGGCCAAGGCGTTCGCCAGCATGCCGATCGTCATCGTCGGCTATAGCGGCGGGTTCCTGCCGACCGCCTGGAGCCTCGAAGTCGGCGGCGTCACGGGCCGCGTCCGCGGCGTGTTCCTGCTCGATGCCGTCTACGGCGAATTGGACAAGTTCGCTTCCTGGATCGAGAACAACCGGTCCGGTTTCTTCGTCAGTTCCTACACCCGTTACACCAAGCGGCATGACCGCGAATTGATGGAGATGCTGCGCAACAAGGGCATCACCGTCACCGAAAACATGGATGCCCCGTTGCGGCCGGGCAGCGTCGTGTTCGTGCAGACGCGCGATGGCGTCACCCATCGCGATTACGTCACCCAGGCCTGGACCGAGAACCCGGTCAAGGAAGTGCTGGTCAAGATGGCGCCGGCACTGACCAGAATCGCAAGCGCGCCCTCGCCTGCGGGCCAATAGAAGGCGGCTCAGCGCCGTCATATGGCGCCCGCCTTCTCATCATACCACTCATCGAAAATGTAATGTTGATGGCCGCGCGATTTCGCCCCGCGCGCATTGTTCGACACCTATCCGCGCCATACGGTGCTTGCATTGCATGAGTTGACAGCTTCTGGGGACGGAAATTGCAGGAAGGCTTATACAAGGTTGAATTTCATACTGTTCATGGGACCGGCAGCGGCGTGATTTATGCCGTCAACGGCAAGCTTCGGGGTGGCAATTCTGCGTTCGCCTTCATCGGCAATTACGCCGACAAGAGCGACGGCATTCACGTCAAGATATCGACGCAACGCCACAATCCCGATCCTGCATTCAAGCCGCTGTTCGGAACCGACATGATCACGCTGACGCTGAAGGGAACCGCCAATGGCGACATGGTCGACTTCGAAGGCACCGCGCTGCAATTGCCCGGCGTCACCTTCAAGGCGGTGCTGACGCGGATTTCGGATTAGACCCGTTTCGGCCTGGTCAGGATCACCATCGTCAGCGCCAGTGCAACAAAGACCGCCGCGACATAACCCGCGGCATGCAGAAGATCGCGTGCGTACAGCAAACCGCCGACCGCGGAACCGACGGCCTGTCCGACATAGAGCACCGACGTATTGAGCGACACCGAAGCGGACGCGAGTGAGGGCGCGGCGCCGACCAGCCGCACCTGCTGCATCGAATTGGTGGACGCAAAGCCCAGCCCCCAGATCGCCACCGATGCTGCCATCAGCGGATAAATGCCGGCGCTGAGCGCCCAACCGGTCACGCCCAGCAGCATCAGCACCGTGAACAGCACCGAGGTCTTCCAGGCTCCCCAGGAATCGACGATGCGGGTTGCGATCGCAATGCCGATGAAGCCGAAGATTCCGTAGCAGGCAAACACCAGCCCGATGGCGTCGGGCCCCGCCCCCGTCAGCTTCGCCAGCAGCGGTCCCATGAAGGTGAACACCACGAACTGGCCGGACATCTGCAGCGTCGTGATCGACAGCAAGAGCATGATCATCCGGTTGCGCCCGACATCGGTCCAGGTCTCGAGATCGACGGGTGCGCCGACCAGACCGCGCGGCAAACGCCAGATCAGCAGCAGGAAACTCACGCAGCCCATCACGCCAATGCCGCCATAGACGGTGCGCCAGCCGTAGCGGCTGGCGACCAACGTAATCAGCGGCAGACCGATCGCGGCTGCCAGCGACCAGCCGAGAAAAAAGATGTAGGCGATGGTGCTGCCGCGCCTTTCCACCGGCACGATCAGGGCCGCGGTCCCGGCCGCCTGCGGCGTATAGAGCGCGCCGACCGCCAGCATGATCAAACGGATGATCAGCAGGCTCGTGTAGTCGGGTGCGAAAGCGGAAGCCGCATTGGTGAGCGCGAGCACCGCAAGCGTCGCCGTCAGCAGGCTGCGGCGCTCGATCCGGCTGGTCAGCCACGCCGTCACCGGCGAGCCGACGCACAGCATGATCGCGCCAAAGGTGATAAGCAGACCCGCGGTGCGGATGCTGACGTCTAGATCGCCGGACAACTCGACGAGCATGCCCGCCGGCGCCAGCACGGAGCAGCCGGTGACGATATTTCCAAGCATCAAAGCGGTGGGAGCGAAGCGGCGGGCGAAAAAATCGGGCGGTTTCTTCATGCATGTGCATGTAGGTCGTGCGCATGGAAATGAAAGGCGCGAAACCTGCTGCGATGCTACGATTCGCCGCAAACCGATTTCTATTGCTGTCCCGCAAATTATCGGCGCATAATAAATCTATTTCAGGTTGTATAAATTTGGGAGCTTCGCGATGCCACAGAAAAAGCAAACTCTCCGCCGCTACATTATTATGAGCAGTGAAGGCTATTTGGGCGCGTCACTCACCGCCGACAACTTCAAACCGAGCGCAAACATGGTCGCGGTTGCCCCCCGACCGGAGGCCGTGACGGCTCCGCAGATGCGGGTGCTCGACTCGCTGCACGAAAACGGGCCGAAGCTCGTTGAAATGCCGCCGGAAGGCGAACTAAGTCTGCGTCTTAGCGTCCCCGGACTGAAAATCGTGCCCGAGGTATTTTACCATCGCCAGTGGGAACGTTTCAAAATCCACCAGCGCCCCTCAAAGCCCGCGGCCAAGAAGGCCAAGAAGGCCGTGAAAAAGGCCGGTGGCCGCGCGATGAAGGTAGCGAAAGCGGCCGTTGCCTCTGCGAGTTTTACCGTCTCGGTGACCGACGCTTCCAGCGGCGCCGCGATAAAAGGCGCTCAGATCGTTGCGTTCACGGATTTCGCGTCGCGCCAGGGCGCGAGTGCTATGACGGGCGCAAACGGAAGCGCAATCCTGAACGGCCTCTCGCCAAGCCGAAAACTCGAACGCGTTTATGTTTACGCGCCGGCAGGCTCGTGGGGGTATTTCACGACCGGCACCACAGGCGCGCAGATATCGAAAATCAAGCTGGCGAAAATTGTCGTCACCGATCCCTCGCTGCTGCTGACCCAACTTTACGGTTCATTGCCTGCGAATGCCGGTGATGGCGTCACCGTCGGGATTGTCGATAGCGGTGTCGATGGTACGCATCCCGACCTGAAGAATGTGTCGGGCGGGCTCAATTGCGTCGGTGACGAAACCCGCGGCAATCCCGCGGCGGCCCAGAATTGGCGGCCTGCGCTGAGCGAAGGCGAGCACGGTACTCATGTTGCAGGCATCGTCGGCGGCAAAGGATCGACGAGCGGTTTCCGCGGGGTAGCGCCTGGCGTCACCTTGCGAAGTTACCGTGTATTCCCAGATGCCGGTGGCGGCGCAAGTAATTTCGACATCGCCAAGGCGATCGATACGGCCGTTGCAGACAAATGCGACATCATCAATATGAGCCTCGGCGGCGGTCCGAAGGACGACCTTACACTTTTGGCGATTGACCGCGCGCTCAACGCCGGTGTCGTCGTCGTCGTGGCGGCCGGGAACGACAACCGAAAGCCTGTGTCCTTCCCCGCGGCGTTTCCGGAATGCGTTGCGGTATCCGCCATGGGGCGGGTCGGGTCGTTCCCCAAAAACGCGATCGGAACCGGCAGTATCGCCCCACCGAAGGGAAATCCGTCAATCAAGGACTTTATTGCCGATTTCAGCAATTTCGGATCCGAAATCGACACCACGGGCCCCGGGGTCGAGATCGTATCGACGCTACCTGGAACCGGTCACGGTTCGATGAGCGGAACATCGATGGCGTCGCCGGCGGTGGCGGGATTTGCGGCCTATTTGCTCGCCAAGGATCCAACTTTGAAACAAAAAGTCGGGGCCGCCCGTTCCCGGGCACTGAAGGACGTCTTATATGCGGCTTGCAAGCCTGAGAATTTCGGCCGTGACTATGAAGGGTTCGGACTCCCGACACCCTAGCAGTTGACCCCGAATGTCCGCGGGCAGAACAGGATCGCTGTCCATGGCTGAACGCACTGTCGTCTTCCGCGCCGACCCCAATTCGGAGTCGTCGGATAAGGTTGCCTCGCGGCTGCGGGCGGAAGGCGTCGAGATCGTGGAAGAGCAGCCGAATATGCTGCTGGTCACCGGCGCCAAGCAAACGATCAGCAAAGCGCTCGCGGAGGGGTGGAGGCTGACGGCCGAGACCAAGACCCCTCCCCCGAGCACGCGCGAAAAAGTCCTGAAGCCGCCATCCGAATAGAGCGTTTTCGAGCGAAGTGGAAATCGGAAAGAAAACGCGTCAATACAAGAATCTGGAGCTTCGGTTCTAGTTCAATCAGAACCGATCAAGCTCCAGGCTATTTCGCAGCAGCGTCGCGCGCCCCGATGGTCTGCAAGGGAGTTGCTGTGAAGGGAGCTGCCGTGAAAGGAACCGCCGTGAAAGGAGCCGTGGGCTTTGCCGGCGGACAGGTCGCCAGCAGACTTTCCACCGCGCCGGCCAGTCCTTCGCTGGAGAATGTCGCGCTATGCGCGAGCCGGTGCCCGTCCGGCGTCTGCGACGTTTCGGTGAAATCGAATTGCGGCACATCAGCCAGCGATTGAAGCGAAGCCCTGTTCAGGCGCACGCCCCAGATTTCAAAGCCCTGCACCTTGAGAGGGGGCGATTTGAAGTACAGCGAGGTCGCACCGCCGTTGGAAATCAGGACCGTTGGAAAAGCCGTCGAAGTGGCTGCCGGACGCTGGAAATCGAGTTCGAACTGGTCGGTGCTGACACAGAACAGCCGCCATTGCGACAGGCGATAGGATTTATCGCCGTCGTCCTTCTGGGTGGCAACCTTGCGCACCGTGCTGCGGCCGATGTTTTCAAAGATCCATGGCGTTTCCACCCGTTCGCGCCGGTCGATGCCGAAGCGGATGATCTCCTCGCGGGTCAGGGCATGAATGTCCTCGAACTTCACGGTGCTTGTGAGGCTGAGCAATCCGATATCGACGCCCATCCTGACAATATAGCTCGCAACCATGCGGTCGGCGCGCTCGTGCCCGCGTTCAGTCGCGGCGGCGCGCATCTCCCGGGTCGGCGCAGCGAGGCCGCTGAAATGCACCACCACTTTCGGCGAATGGACCGCCAGCACCGCATCGGGGGCAATCTCGCGCGTGGTCGCGCCCAATATCAGATAGGGGCACGCCGAGTTGCACATCGCACCGTGGGTCCAGAGTTCGCCGTGGAGTTCGCGGCCGGATTGCTTCAGCTTGAGGCAGACGTCGCTGTCCTGCGCCTCGAAGCCGCACTCCCTCACCACCGTGCGCGCGACCCGGGCGGTGACGGGCTTTTCACGCAGCATGCCGCCCATCGCCAGCGCCTGGTCCAGATTGCCGCCGGGCGAGGAGAAATAGATCGGCAGGTTGCGGCCCCTGACTTTCTGGAAGAATTTCCGGAAGCGCGCCGCCGCGCCTGAATCGACCTGTCCCTCGACCGCGATCCAGCTGTCGCAGCCGCGGCCGCACGCATCCGGCGCGCCCTCGGCGACATAGAAGGTCATCGGCGCCGTCGGCGCGACGCGGGGCGCCGGCCGCGCGGTGGGCGCGGGCCGCGCCGTGGCGGACGCCGGTTGTGCGGTGGGAACAGCCAGTGCAGGTCCGCAAGCGAGGAAAAGAACTGCGGCCGGAAAAATGCGGAAGGTCATGAAGGATGGCGCGTTCAATATAATTCCGGGGGAAATCGAATAGGTTCGAAAAGGCTAACAAGCCGACGCTACCAAGTCCATGCAACGGCAACCAGTGGCTGCATGAAATTTGTTGCATCGAGGCATCGTGGCCACAGCATGTCGCGTATGTCTGATCCGCCATCGGGATTTCCGATGTCAGCGCCGTGCCGGCCTTTTGTATCATCTCCGCGTTGGTTGCGTGGGGCAGCCGGCGCGTTCGACCCAACGCCGTTGGCCGCCCATTTTCTTGATATTGCCGGATTGCAGGAGCCGAATCCCCTGCTATACCGCTGCTTCCCGCTTACCTGCGCTCGTTCGCAGGAGTGAGCTAAAGGAGACGAAAATGCCTGACAGCAGTTCCCCCGCATCTGGATTCCAATATGGCCTTGCGAATTTGAAACCGGCCGAACCCCAGATGAAAGTCGCGATCACCTTCCCCGACGGCGCGACCCGCGAATTCCCGTTAGGCACCACCGGCTTCGATATCGCCAAGGGCATCTCGCCGTCGCTGGCCAAGCGAACGGTGGCGATGGCGCTCAACGGCGCGGTCGCCGATCTCAACGATCCGATCGCGCACGATGCCAAAATCGAATTCATCAACCGCGACGATGCGCGCGCGCTGGAACTGATCCGGCATGACGCGGCGCATGTGCTGGCCGAAGCCGTGCAATCCTTGTGGCCGGGCACGCAGGTCACCATCGGCCCCGTGATCGAGAACGGTTTTTACTACGACTTCTTCCGCAACGAGCCGTTCACGCCGGAAGATTTTGCTGCGATCGAAAAGAAGATGCGCGAGATCGTCGCGCGCGACAAACCCTTCACCAAGGAGGTTTGGGATCGCGAAAAGACAAAGCAGGTGTTCCGCGACAAGGGCGAGGCCTTCAAGGTCGAACTGGTCGACGCCATTCCCGGCAACGAGCCGATCAAGATCTACTTCCAGGGCGACTGGTTCGATCTCTGCCGCGGCCCGCACATGACGTCGACCGGCAAGGTCGGCAACGCCTTCAAGCTGATGAAGGTGGCGGGCGCCTATTGGCGCGGCGACAGCAACAATCCGATGCTGACGCGCATCTACGGCACCGCGTTTGCGAAGCAGGAAGATCTCGACCTTTACCTCAAGCAGATCGAGGAAGCCGAGAAGCGCGACCACCGAAAGCTCGGCCGCGAGCTCGACCTGTTCCATTTCCAGGAAGAAGGCCCGGGCGTGGTGTTCTGGCACGCCAAGGGCTGGACCATCTTCCAGGCGCTGATCGCCTATATGCGTCGGCGGCTGACCGGCGACTACAGCGAGGTCAACGCGCCGCAGATTCTCGACAAGGCGCTGTGGGAAACCTCAGGCCATTGGGAATGGTATCGCGAGAACATGTTCGCCGCGCAATCCGCCGGCGACGAGGCCGAGGACAAGCGCTGGTTTGCGTTGAAGCCGATGAACTGCCCCGGCCATGTGCAGATCTTCAAGCACGGCCTGAAGAGCTACCGCGACCTGCCCTTGCGCTTGGCGGAATTCGGCGTGGTGCATCGCTATGAGCCGTCGGGCGCGATGCACGGGCTGATGCGCGTGCGCGGGTTTACCCAAGACGACGCGCATGTGTTCTGCACCGAGGCGCAACTCGCCGACGAGTGCCTGAAGATCAACGATCTGATCCTGTCGACCTACGCCGATTTCGGCTTCGAGGGCGAACTCACGGTGAAATTGTCGACCCGGCCGGAGAAGCGCGTCGGCACCGACGAGATGTGGGACCATGCCGAGCGCGTGATGGCCACCGTGCTCTCGGAGATCGCGGCGAAGAGCCACAATCAAAGCATCAAGACCGCGATCAATCCCGGCGAAGGCGCGTTCTACGGGCCGAAGTTCGAATATGTACTGCGTGACGCCATCGGCCGCGACTGGCAGTGCGGCACGACCCAGGTCGACTTCAACCTGCCGGAACGGTTCGGCGCGTTCTACATCGACGCCGACGGCTCGAAGAAAGCCCCGGTCATGGTGCATCGGGCGATCTGCGGCTCGATGGAGCGTTTCATCGGCATTTTGATCGAGCATTTTGCCGGCAACTTCCCGCTCTGGCTGGCGCCCGTGCAGGCCGTGGTCACGACGATCACCTCCGAAGGCGACGAATACGCCAAGGTGGTTGCCGCCGCCGCGCGACGCGCCGGGCTGCGCGTCGAGATCGACCTGCGCAACGAGAAGATCAACTACAAGGTCCGCGAGCATTCGCTGGCAAAGATCCCGGCGCTGCTGGTGGTCGGCAAGAAGGAGGCCGAAAGCCACTCGGTTTCCATCCGCCGTCTCGGCAGCGAGGGCCAGAAGGTGATGCCGACCGACGAGGCGATCGCCGCTTTAGTCGAGGAAGCGACGCCGCCGGACGTGAAGCGGGTTCGGTTGGAGACCTGATGGCCGACGAACAGGAACTGCCGGCCTATCCGATCAGGGCTTACCAGTTGATCCCCGATCCCAATCAGCCGACCGTGGTTGCGCTGGCCATCGAAACGGATCAGGGCCATAGCCTGTTTTTGGCCACGCGGGAGATTCTGGAGGATCTCGGCAGGGATCTTTTGGAGCGAGCGGCAAGGATGCCATTCAAACAGCATCAAACCTAGCCGCCGTCAGTTCTGCAATCGCATTCGCCCAGCCGGAGCAATCTCACTCGGCAGCGGCGGCCCCGTGAGGAGCCTGCTGGACTCCCTCGCTTGCCAATGTCGTCCTTCCACCCGATATACCGGGGGGCGCCGCCTTGCGACGCCCGATCAAGGAAGACCCATGCCCGACGCCATCGAACTTCTCAAAACCCGCCGCTCGATGAAACCGCGCGAGATGACGGCGCCCGGTCCCTCGCCTGCCGAACTCGATACCATCCTCACCATCGGTGCCCGGGTGCCCGATCATGGCAAGCTGACGCCGTGGCGCTTCATCGTGTTCGAAGGCGACGCCCGTGGCCGTGCCGGCGATGTCATCGCAAGGGTGTTCGCCAGAAAAAATCCGGGCGCGCCGGCCGCCGATATCGAGGTCGAGAAACGCCGGCTCACCGACGCTCCGCTGGTGGTCGGCGTGGTCAGCTTTACCAAACCGCATCCAAAAGTGCCGCCGTGGGAACAGGAACTGTCGGCGGGCGCCAGCGCGATGAACATCGTTACAGCGGCGACCGCGCTCGGCTACGGCGCATGCTGGCTGACCGGCTGGTTCGTGTTCGATCGCGACGTGCTCGACGGGCTCGGATTGAAGGCGGACGAAAAGCTCGCCGGCCTGATTCACATCGGCACGCCGACCAAGCCGAGCGAAGACCGTCCGCGCCCGGCGCTGTCGGATATCGTGACGCGGTTTTGATTCAGCGCCTTACGCGGCCGCCTTCGACGCCCGCGTACCAAATCCGGCCAGCAACGCTGCGATCTCGCCCGCCGGCCGTGCCGCGCTGAACAGAAAGCCCTGCACCTCGTTGCAGCCTTCGGCCCGCAGCCAGTCCAGCTGATCGACGGTCTCGACGCCCTCGGCGAGGGTGGTGATGTTCAGGCTGCGGCCAAGGCCGGAAATCGCCCTGACAATGGCGACGCAATCGGAGCGCTGCGCCAGATCCTTGACGAACGAGCGATCGATCTTGATCTTGTCGAACGGGAAGCTGCGCAGATAGCTCAGGCTGGAATAGCCGGTGCCGAAATCGTCCATCGAGATGCTGACGCCGAGTTCGCGCAGCTGATGCAGGATCGCGAGGTTGGCCTCGGTCTCGGCGAGGAATACCGATTCGGTGATTTCCAGTTCCAGCCGCCGCGGCGACAAGCCGGAATGCGCCAACGCCGAAATCACCGCCTGAACCAGATTGCGGCCGCGAAACTGCACCGGCGACAGGTTGACGGCGACCTTGACGTCGGCAGGCCATTTGATCGCTTCGGAGCAGGCCTGCCGCAGCACCCACTCGCCGAGCGGGATGATCAGTCCGATGTCCTCGGCGACCGGGATGAACTCCGCCGGCGAGACCATGCCGTTGTCCGGATGGCGCCAGCGCAACAGCGATTCAAACCCGCTGATCCGGTCGGCTGCGATATCGACCAGCGGCTGATAGTGAAGTTCGAACTCGCCATTGGCAAAGGCCCGGCGCAGATCGCGCTCCATGTCGCGGCGCGTCTGCGCCTGCCGGTCCATCTCGCGCTCGAAGAAGCGATGGACGCCACCGCCGTCCGACTTCGCCCGGTACAGCGCCATGTCGGCGTTGCGCATCAACTCCTCCGACGTCGCGCCGTCGCCCGGCGACAATGCGATGCCGATGCTGGCGCCGACGACGACCTCGATGCCGTCGATGTCATAGCTGGCGCTCAGCACGGCGATCAGCCGGTCGGCAAAATCGCTGGCCTCGTTCGGCGAGACGTCGGACGCCAGCACGATCGCGAACTCGTCGCCGCCCAACCGGGCCGCCAGATTATCGCCGCGAACCTCGGACCTCAGCCGCTCGGCGACCTGCTTCAGCAGGCGGTCGCCGATCGGATGGCCAAAACTGTCGTTGACGTTCTTGAACAGGTCGAGATCGACGCACAGCACCGCCACGCGCTTGTTGCCGGGCTGGCTGCGCTCCAGCGCCTGGCGCAGGCGATCCTGATAGAAATCGCGGTTCGGCAGATTGGTCAGGCCGTCATGATGGGCCATATGGGCGATCCGCGCCTCGGCCTTGCGGCGCTCGGTGATATCGACCGCGGCCACCAGATAGCCGTCGCGGCCGTCGAACACCACCCGCCGTCCGAAGGTCAGCACATGGACCTCGCTGCCATCCGCCCGGATATGCCGCCAGTCGCGGGGGGAATGATAGACGTCGCCGATCTCCCGCAGCGCCTCGCTGTGGGATGCCCATTCATCTTCCGGCCAGATCTGCTGCAGCTTCATGCCGAGGAATGTCTCGCGGCGATAGCCGTAATGTTGCACCGCCGCGTCGTTGACGCTGAGGAATTTCGTGGTCTCGGCATCGAACACCCACATCGGCATCGGGTTGTTGTCGAACAGCAGCCGGAACGAGACTTCGCGCCGCTTGATCGCCGTGACATCGGATACCGTCAGCGACAGCATGTCGCCGAAGGCGGTTGCGCCCAATTTCAGACAGCGATCATCGCTGTCGATTTCGAATTGCCCGCCACAGCCATTGCCGATGATGTCGCGCAGCCGTTCGATCACCTCCGGCGATCCCAGCAGGTTTCCGCCGCTGCCGAGCCGGCGCCACAACAGCTCGGTCGAGGGCTGCTTGAGCAGCCGCGACGCGCCCTGGTTGAGATGGACGATCTGGAAATCGAACGGCTGTCCGCTTGCATCGCGAAGCGCCGCCAGCGACAACACCCCTTCGTCGGTTGCCGAGAAGATCGTATCCAACAGATTGTACTGCGTGTCGCGCTCGTTGACGTAAGCGCCGATCAGCGTGCCGCCCCAGCGCGAAGACGTCGGCATCGCCAGCACGTCGTAGGTCTTGACCAGCCCGTCGCGCACGCAATGGGCGGCGGCGAGATAGGGACGGCCGTTGGCAAGCGCGCTTGACGCGGCTTCGCCGAGCGCGGTCGCGCAATCCGGCGGCAGCGCGCTCAGGGGAATGTCCCAGCGATCGTCGTTGAGCCATTGCTGAACGTAACGGCCGGTGTGCGAGACGCCGAGCGCACCGTTATAATCCCTGAGCAGCACGATATGATCCGCCAGCCGGCCGAGGCTGCCGAGCATCACGTCCTCATACCGCGGCAGGTTCTCGCCCGGGCGTAACGCGGCTTGCCATTTGCGTTGCAGAACCGGGACATCGCTGAACATCTCGGTATTGAATTTTCCGGACGATTTCTTCGCCGCTATCATGACTTCCCCGCAACGCAAACGCATAACGCGCCGCATCCAAATCTGTCGGGCTTAAGGGTATGTGAAGATTGCCGGCGCGGTACGCAGGTCCGGCGATTATGACAGTTTAAAGTCGCGCGATGGTTAGTCCGCGTTAGAGACTATGACGGTTCTGCAAACAGGCAGTCAGCAAATTCAGATACAATTTCGCGATCTCGCGGCGCGATGCGCCCGAGCTTTGCGTCGATACCCTCCCGAGAACGAGAGGGCGCAGGGAATGCCGGGTGCGCGCTGCACCCGCGGTCTCGTGTGCAAAATTGTGCGAAAAGGCGCACACGAGCATACAGGTTCAGCGGAAACACTCCGGCATCCCCCGCGCAATGGCTTTACGGCTTATAACGCGCTCTCCCCGGTGAGCCGTGCTCTGTTGCCACCGTCGCCCGCGAGAAAATTCCCGTGAACTTGACGCCAGCTTCGGGCGCCAGAACCACACGTCTTCGCCGTTCGCGCAGCCTGCGTTCGTCTTCCGCAAGCTTCGCGTCCACCGCATCCCACCGCGCGTTCGTGACGACTCGCGATCCGCCCCTCTTATCGGGTGAGACGAGCGGATTCATGCCGCTGATTTGCCCGACGGCGGAAGCGGAATATTTTTGATTCTTGGGCTTGACACAGTTTCGGAAAATCCGAAGTGATTTGCCCGTCGGGTTGATTTGCCGCACGCGTGTCGCGAGATTGTGCTTGCGTGCGAGCCGACGCAATTGGCGATTGCAACTCGGCCTTAAGAAAATTGAGGTGGTATTTTGGGCTGAGCCGCCGCGAATGAAGTGCACTGTCAACGAAGTTCTCGATCGGAAAACTGCAGCGAAGGTTAACCGCGCAGGCAAGCAATGGTTGAAGTCTTAGGTGCGAGCGTCGCTGCTCTCTCTAAGAAAAAATGCCACGGGCACACTGGGTAGATGACTTTCCGAACTCGACATCAGCAGAAGTCGGTTGATGGCGTTGTCCTGAATGCCCGCAAGCGGAAAAACACCAGAAACTCGAACCGCCTTTGCCGAAATGCGCGCCTTTCTAATAGCCGCCTGAATCGGCGCGTGCGCCCTCGCGAAGCGTCCAGCTAGTTGCGCCTCCCAGTTTGGTTTTTGAGCGCGACTGGCGAGATTTGACAGATACTTGAATATGTCTCGCATCAAAGCCTGATTAGGGGCGACGGTTTGGTCGAGGGCAAACGACGCGATATCCGCAACGCTCTGCGGAAAAGCAAAATCTGAACGTTCGATGCTACGCGCGAGGTCGGCTAGACCGAGTGAAGGCCCTCCCACTCGCTGACGGATGGCACCCCTTATTTCGTTCCAACGAAATGGACTGTCGGTGACGATGGATGCACCTGTTGCCTGAGCCAAATACATCGTAATCTCGAAATTTGGAGCAAGCTTCATCATACTTAGCTGCCCGCCTTCGCCGCCGGCCAAAGAGTCCTTCTGCAGAACGGCCAACGGGTCGCTTTCCTTCAGTTGCTCTATGTAGTTGAGTGTCTCTTCCTGCCTCGCTGTGTCTATATTTGGCATAGCCCGGGATATCTGCGAACGCAGGACCTCGCGCGGGAACGACAGGATGTTGCGTTGAGTGTCCTCCTTCATGAGCCGTTCGATGCGGGGCTCGTTGCGGTGATCGATCCGAGTTCCAGCTGTTCGAGATTTGGCCATGTGAAGCATTTGATCGCGCAAGTGGGCATCGAAGCTGCAAGGATCGGGAATCAGGTTGACCAGACCAAGTTCCACCAAGGGCATGACGGTGAAGAAGAATACGACTGCCTTTAAGAACTCCCCACGGTATGCTCTCGGATTTTTGACTGGATTGAATTTGTCTGCGAGCGTCCCGGCATGAACGAACGGGTGCTCGATTATTACTTCGCCGAAATACAGTGACGCTCCGAGTGCAAAATCGGTGATCGTCGTGGGATGGATTGAGCCGGTGTAGATTGCACGCGCCATCCCGTCAGGTTTTGGCAGCAATGCGAGCAGGTCGGTTTCGAGTGGCCACAGTCCTTCGTACAAACGATAAATCTTGCTGATCTGTTCGTCGGTCAGGTCACGTCGAACCTGAGTCCAATCTTTATCCCCGTCGAGCCCCAGTACATTGACGATACCATTCTGCAACATCATATTTCGTTCGCGAATACTGCGCTCGCTCCAGGCGGGCCGCAGTGGAACGGGTTTCAGCATGCAGCAGGCCTCGAAGGTCCGTCCATATCCGCAACCGCAGAGATCACCAGGTTTCAACGGCTCGGTAGGCAGGCGTTTCTTTAGGAAATCACGCTCCTTTTCGGTTCTGCCAAACTCGTCCTGATAGTGGACACGCCCGTCCTCGAACTTTGCATACATCTCGCCGCCGAAGTGCCAAAGACCATCGTTGGGCGGGAGCAGAGTCGTCCGGAACTCATTCCAAGGCTCAACAACATATTTTTCGGGGGAGAGCCATTCTTTGCGACCGCCTGCAATGAAGCGACGCGCGCGTCGTTTTATAACGTAATTGACCCGATTTACTTCTTGGCTCGAAAGCTTTCGGGTTCGGATAAATGCATCGGTCCGAACCATCGACTGTCTGTAGTTGCGCGCGAACGTGCGCTTATCGAGGGGCTTGGTGGCCGGATCGCGTGCGTACTCAAGGTTTGTTAGAATCAGGCAGAAATTTCGATCCAGTGGGAAAATAGTCTGAGATGCCTTCAAGGCGATCGCGGGATCATTTGGGTAGGCACAGTCCTGACTATCAGGCCCGGCGGCGTGATTGTAGATCGTGACGGGATGGTCGCTGGTTATAAATTTCACATCGGCATCTTCAGCGGACACGATCTCCCGCACCCCCTCAGCCCAAATCTTGCAGTGAAGCATACGAATACCCTGCATCTCAGCCATCAAGTCATTCTGGGTGAGCGTGGGATACTGGGCCTTTAGCCAATCGACCCCCTTTGGAGTGCGTGTCTTCTGAATATCGATGTACTCAAACAACGTCTGAAAATGACGATGCCACTCGCCGACATCAGAGCCTGCGTATGCCCTGATTGCATTTGCTCCCTTGGCATCGATATTGCCAAATAGATGGCGTTCGATCTCATCGTTGATGGATGTTCCGAAAAACGTTGAATACAGATCGAGTTGACAAAAAGCGCGCGACGTCGGGGCTTCGAATAACGCTCTCTCGGTAATTACTCGACCGTCACTGAGGACCCTTTGAGGCGGCTTCATGTTGAGATACGCAAGCGTATTTTGGCCTACCTCGAAAAACCCTTCTTGGTACCATTGCGGGACATAGTGATTGTTTCGCGTCTTCGACATCATGGCTGCCGTGCAATGCCCGCGTCTGCGTGCGCAATTCTAATGTTCGACGCATGCATACCCGGTTTTGCTACCCAAACGCGAAGGCAGCGACACAAAACGCCCGAGATACACAGGTAAACGATCAGCGAGCGACGACCTCGACTTCGCCGTCGACGCCGTTGACGACGTTGAAGGGCCGCTCGAACACCTTGCCCTCGTTCTTGGCGATGGCGCGGTATTCGCCTTCCGACAACACCACGCGCGGAAACGCGCCGATCGATTCCTTGATGACGTCGCCGCCCGGCGTAATCACCGACCAGGCGGTGTTCGCCAGCGCCTCGCCGCCCTTGTCGCTGACCAGTTTCAGCGTAATCACCGCGGCGCGATGGGTGACGATCACGTCGGTGAGCTTGCCGGCCTGAACGCGGATATCCGAACGCACCACGGAATTGGCGTCGCCGTAGTTGGAGACGATGTAGTAGGTCCCCTCCGGCAGCAGCGCGACGTCGCCGGCCGCGACGTTGGGCACCAGCGCACCGCGCTCGGAGGTTTCGAACTGGCTGCCCTTGAAGATCGCGAACGAAATCTGGTTCTGCGGGATCTTCGACGTGCCGACCCGGCCCTCGATGCGCAGTCCGCCGGCCGGCAGCACGAAGGATTCGCGGTCGGTCTCCGACTTCAGGCTCACGGTGCGCACCGCGCTGACGAGGCCAAGCGCGACGTGAACGACATAGTTGCCCGGCGGCAGCACGATGTTCGGCGTCGCGCCGCGCTCCTCGCGGATCAACTTGAAGGTGCCGGTGTCATCGGGCTTGTCGGCGAATACCCGCCACACCAGCCCGCTGTTGATGACCGGCAGATCCTTGCCGTAACGCGCCGTCAGCGACAGCACCGCCTGGCCCGCGGTGGGCGCGCCCGGCGGCGGCACCACCGGCGGGACGGTGGCGATCGACGGCTGCACGATAGTCGGTTGCGTCAACGGCGCGGGCAGGCTCGGGATCGATGCCGGCCCGGAGGGCGGCGCCAGGTTCATCGCCGCACCCGACGGCGCATCCGGAACCGAAGCCGGCGGCACCGGCGGCGGGCGGTCGCTGAACATCTGGGCTGAGCCGGCAGCCGGAATCAGCAGCGCGGTCGCAAGCACCAGCGCCGGAAAAAGCCGTCCGGCCCGCCCGTATCCACCGATACCGTTACCCCGCGAAGTCATGGCCATGCTTTTCACCGAAAACGCGGCAAATTCAAGCCTCCAGACCGGACTAAGGCAGGTCCGCCTTGGAACCGGCGTGAAGGCCCAAATGTTAGTCAGCCGTCGTGGTCCAGTCACATTCCCTGCCTAGGCCAGCTTTCGCCGGGCATAAACCATGCATACGGAAATGCCTGGGGGCGAATCTGGCGGGGTCGCGTCGCGGCGCGTATCGTCGGCCGCAGGAGAGTTTTGGTGTTGGATAACTGGATGGGCCGCGGCCAAAAGGGCTCCGACGGCCGCGACAAGGTAGGGCTCGGCAGTATCCGCCGGCCGGTGATCGGGCTGGCGCTGGGCGGCGGCGCCGCGCGCGGGCTCGCCCATATCGGCATCGTCCGCACCTTGGTAGCCCACGGCATCATTCCCGACATCGTGGTCGGAACATCGATCGGCGCCGTGGTCGGCGGGACCTATGCCACCGGGCATCTCGACACGCTGGAGCAATGGGCGCGCAGCCTGCAGCCGCGAAACATCCTCGGCTATCTCGACATCCGCCTCAACGGCTCCGGCCTGATCGGCGGCGCTAAGCTGGCCGCCCAGCTCGAGGCGGCGATGGGACAGGCCCTGATCGAGGACCTGCCAGTGAAATTCGCCGCCGTGGCCACCGAAGTGCGCACCGGCCACGAGATCTGGCTGACCCATGGCCGCATCGTCGATGGCCTGCGCGCCTCCTATGCGTTGCCCGGTATCTTCTCGCCGGTGCTGGTCGGCGACCGCTGGCTGGTCGACGGCGCATTGGTCAATCCGGTGCCGGTGTCGGCGGCGCGCGCCTTTGGCGCGGAAATCGTCATTGCCGCCAATCTCTCCAGCGACATCTTCGCCCATGGCACGACGATCTATTCGCACGGCCCGTCGGCCGACGTCTCCGTCGTACCGGAGCCCGAACCCGAGCCGCCGAAACGCGGCCTTGGAAAATTCTTCTCCGCCGAACGCACCATGAAGCGCGAGTTCTTCGGCAGCGGCGGCCGGCCCGGCATCTCCAGCGTGATGGTCGATGCCTTCAACATCATGCAGGACCGCATCACCCGCGCGCGGCTCGCCGGAGACCCGCCCGACCTGTTGATCTCGCCGCGGGTCGGCGAGATCGGCTGGTTCGATTTTCACCGCGCCGACGACCTGATCGCCCACGGCGTGCGGGCAGCCGAGCGCGCCATCGATTCGATTCAGGAGGCGATCCACATCCTGGCGCCGCCGTCGCCGCGCGACGCCGAAAAGACCAAGGAATAATCAGGCCGTCTTGATGTAATCGCGCAGCGCTTCCTGCTCGAGTTCGAATTCCCTGACCCGCCATTTGACGATGTCGCCGATCGAAATCAGGCCAACCACCCTGCCATCTTCGATGACCGGCAAATGCCTGAACTTGCCCAGCGTCATCATCTCCATGATCGCGGCAACCGTGTCCGACTGACGGCAGCTGACGACCTTGCGCGTCATGACGGCGCTGACGGGCTCTTCGAGCACAGCTGCACCGCGCTCGCCGAGCACGCGCACGATGTCGCGCTCCGACAGGATGCCTTCGACGCCGCCCTGGCTCATCACCAGTACCGCGCCGATCTTGCGCTCGCCCAGCGTCTTGATGGCAGCCGAGAGTTTGACGTCCGGCTCGACGCTCAGGATCTGATGGCCTTTGGTATCGAGAATTGAACGTACCGTCATTGTCGTCTCCCTGAATCCGTTCGTGCCCTTTCAAGGGCTCGACTTTGTTCGCGAGTCTTCAATCAACAGCGCCGCGCCGGTTTCGTTTCGGGGCGCGATAGGCAAGCACGGCTGTCATGCATGGCAGCAGGCTTTGTGTTCGTCACAACATTTCGAAGATGATGAATGAAATCGCCTTTCGCCGCAAGCGGCGATCAGACGCAGCAGTCAGACTTGCCAATCAGACTCGGCCCGATCCGTCCCGCGACGCATGTGCAGCATGCGCTGCTGCGCGCGGCACCGGATCGAACAGCGAAAACAGCATCAGCCCGGCGAGGAATCCGCCGATATGCGCCTGCCAGGCGACGCTGGCGCCGTCGGCGCCGATCGCGATCGATCCGATCCCGAAGATGATGTTGACGCCGAACCAGACCGCCAGAAACCCTAGCACGCGCCCATTGCGCAACGCGCGCGCCAGCGAGAGCGCGGGTACTTTTGCCGCGGCGTCGGCATCGCCCCGACTGAACGAGAGGAAGCTTCCCCGCACGAAGGCAAAGCGAATGGCGGCCGCCATGGCGCCGGACACCGATGCCGAGGCGCCGATCATCGGTGCGATCGCATGTTCATGGGTGAGCAAATGCGCCAGCGCGCCGGCCGCGGCCGTCACCGCCATGAACAGGAAGAACCTGACAGCGCCGAACCGGCGCGCCAGCGCGCTGCCGAACGGCAACAACCACAACACGTTGAACCCGATATGGGTGAGATTGGCGTGCAGCAGCGAATAGGTGACGAAGGTCCAGACCTTGGCGCCGGCGCCGCCGGGAAAAGTGATGTCGAGCAGCGTCGAATCGTAGCGCTTTGGGATGAAACCGAAGACGTCGATGGTCCAGTTCTCGAGTTCCGGCGGCAGCAACACCCGCAAGTGAACGACCGCGAGCAGCGCGACATAGGCGGTCAGCGCACCCGGCAGGGTCAGGATCGGCTCGCGCGGGGCGTCCGGCGGCAATTCTGGCGGAGATTCGAATTGGGATTCCAAGGGGTCCAGGACCTCAGACGGGTAGCTCGGTGAGCAATGGACTGAGATAGGCGGCTTTGCCCGCACTGTGCAAGTGCACAAATCGCAAAGAAAAAGGGAGGGCTCTGAGAAAGCCCTCCCTGATGTGCCGATCTTCTCGCGCGCCCCAAGGGAACGGGGACACATCCCCACCCCTCCCCGCGCGATGACCAAACTGTTTGACGCCACCTGTGTACCAACCGCGCCGGTAACCTGGAGATAAGCCGGCGCGACCCGATGCGTTCCACCCTACTCACGCCGGACGGCGATCGCCAAGCTCATAGTTAACTTAACGTTAACAACGCAAAGTCGCCCCAAAACGCGGCTGCGGCATGGACGCTGCAAAGCCTGTCCTGCACAACAACCAAGGCAAGGCGCGTGCGCGAAAGCGGGACAGATGTGTCCCACCGAGGCAGGCGCGGAGCAAGGATTACGATGAAACATCCGTCAAGCCGCGAGTTCTTTGCCTATTGGGACGCGAAACGCAGCAATGCGCGCGCACCGGACCGCAGCGAGATCGAGCCCGGCGCGGTACGCGACCTGCTCGGCGATATCTTCGTGCTCTCATACGATAACGACGCCGGCTATCCCTTTCGGGTGGCCGGAACCCGCGTCTGCGCCCTGCTCGGCCGCGATCTGAAGGATCGAAGCTTCTCCGGCCTGTTTGCGGAAGACGGCCGGCGCGAGATCGAAGACATCATCACCTGCGTTGCCGAAGAAATGCTGGCCGCCGTCGCCGGCATCACCGCCACCTCCGAAGACGGTCGGCCAGCCCATCTGGAATTGCTGCTGCTGCCGTTCAACAACCGCGCGCATGCGCCGATCAGCCTGACCGGATCGCTGGCGCCGTTCGAAGGCGATCTGGGTAAATTGCGGGATTTCAGGCTGACTTCGTGGCGCTATCTGCACCGGCCGGAAAAACTGGTTCCCCGTGCCCTGCGCAAGCTCGCGATCGCCCGCGGCTTCATGGTGTATGAAGGGCTGAGCTAGCGCCGCGAGCGCCGGTCCACGTCAACGCGACAACAGATTGGTCTTTGCCAGGTCCAAAACCTCGTCGCCGCGGCCACTCATCACGGCTTTGAGCACCCACAGGCTGAAGCCCTTGATCTGTTCCACGGTGATCGTCGGCGGCATGGACAGTTCCTGCGTCGCTGTGACGACGTCGAGGACGGCAGGGCCGTCGTGGGAGAATACGTCGCGGATCGCAGATGGCAGGTCTCCTGGATCGTCGACCCGCACGGCGTGAATACCCATTGCGCGGGCCATGGCCGCGAAATCGGGATTTTGCAATTCAACACCGGACTCGATAAATCCCGCGGCTTTCATCTCCAGCGCCACAAAACCCAGGACGCCATTGTTGAAGATCACGACCTTCACGGGCAACTTCATCTGCGTCAGCGTGATCAGGTCGCCCATTAACATGGCGAATCCGCCATCGCCCGACATCGAAATGACCTGCCGCCCCGGCTGCGAGGCCTGAATGCCGATCGAATGGGCCATGGCGTTGGCCATCGAACCGTGAACCCATGATCCGACCAGGCGACGCCGCCCATTCATGACAAGATAACGCGCCGCCCAGATGGTTGGCGTGCCGACGTCGGCGGTGAAGACCGCGTCTTCGGACGCTAGCTCACTCAACAGGCGCGCCAGATATTGCGGGTGGATCGGCTTTTGGCCGGGCGTGCCGCGGGCAAGTTCGTCCAGTCCTGCGCGGGCCTTCTTGTAGTGGCCGAGGCTGTCGTCGAGATGTTTGGTGTCGGTCTTTGCCGACAATCTCGGCAGCAGCGCGTCGATCGAGGCGCCAACGTCACCCACAATGCCGAGATCGAGCCTGCACCGGCGGCCCAGATTCTCGGGCCGGATATCAATCTGGGCAATTTTCGCGTCGGCCGGCAGAAACTGCTTGTAGGGAAAGTCCGTCCCCAGCATGAGCAACACGTCGCAGGCGTGCATCGCTGCATAGCCGGACGAGAAGCCGATAAACCCGGTCATGCCGACATCGTAGGGGTTATCGAACTCGACGTGCTCCTTGCCGCCAAGCGCATGCACCATCGGGCTCTTGAGCGTCTCGGCAAGCCGCATCAGGCGGTCATGGGCGCCGGCACAGCCGCGGCCGCAGAACAGTGTGATACGCCTGGTACTGTTCAAGAGTTCGGCCAACGCGGTCAATTCCGGTTCGGCAGGCCGAACGACGGGCGCGACCGGCAGCAGTCCGGCATTTGGTGAAATGCTACGCCTGGGCGCCGGCCGCAGTGCGACGTCGCCGGGGATGACGAGAACCGCGACGCCACGCCGCCCGACAGCGGCACGAATAGCGTTCTCCAGAACGTATGGGAGCTGCGCCGCATCGGAGACCAGTTCGCAGTAGTGACTGCATTCCCGAAACAATTCCTGCGGATGGGTCTCCTGGAAGTAGCCGCCCCCGATTTCACCGGAAGGAATCTGCGCGGCGATCGCCAGCACCGGGGTGCGGCTGCGGTGAGCGTCGAACAGTCCGTTGATGAGGTGAAGATTACCCGGACCGCACGAGCCCGCACATACCGCGAGTTGGCCCGTGATCTGGGCTTCGCCGGCGGCTGCGAAGGCGGCCACCTCTTCATGGCGGACGTGGATCCAGTCGATCGTTTTCCGTTTGCGCAACGCGTCGGTCAGACCGTTCAGACTGTCACCGACCACGCCAAAGACGCGTTTGACCCCTGCCTGGACCAGCGTTTCCGCAATGAGGTCGGCGACATTTTCGATCCGCATGATTGCCCATCCATTTTTCCGCGCGTCAGGGATAACGCGACTGAACCGATTGGCCAGGACGGTCCATGATGTGCGGCGCGATACAATCGCGCAAGTCCGTAGCCCGATCACAGATTTGTGCGGCAACAACGATCGCGACGTTGCGCGGAGATCCGAAATCGAGCGCCGTCAGCGTCCAATTGCAAACATACCTTCACGACCTCGCGGCGCGATACGCCCGAGTCGTGCAAGAGGTTCTCGCCCTGAGAAACGAGGGCGCAGGGAATGCCGGGTGCACGCTGCACCCGCGGTCTCGCGATTTTGTTTCGGCGGAATGTTCGCCCATGCTCCTTGCTGGCGAGCAAGCTCTCTGATCCAGTCAGCGTCGTAGCCGCGATCCGCGAGCAACATTGTTTGGAGAAGCAAGGCGCTTAGGAGAACCGAACAAAGCCGATTGTCGTGCGCCTCACCTGGCGTGAGCGCGAGATGGACTGGTAGGCCATTGCTGGCATGGTGCTCACGCAGCCGGCAGCTACATACCTATGTGAGCCTGGTCGATCACATCAGGAGTGAGGTGGACAACGCTTGGTCATCCTTCCGCAACGCGCGGGCAAGTTGATCGGTTCGACCAGATACGACAACATCGCGCACTGGTCCGAGAATAGAGCAATGCCTCTACGACATGTCGCGGACAGGTCAAGGCTATTGCGAGAGACCGTCGTCAATGAGCGGCAACGGAAGCGGATCGTCAAGTTGCAATGCCCTGATATCTGAACTCCGTCATCATGCCGGTGGCCTGGTGGTAGAGATTGTGACAGTGGAACGCCCATCGCCCGGGATTGTTGGCGTCGAAAGCGATCCGGACACGGCCCATCGGCATGACCAGAACAGTGTCGCGGACGGCGCCCTGCATCGGCCGGCCGTCGATCGCGATCACCTGGAAATCATGGCCATGCAGATGCATCGGATGCGCCATCATCGAGCGGTTGACCAGTTCGATCTCGACACGCTGCCCCTTCTCCAGCATGAGCGGCGTGACCTGCGGCCAGTACTCGCCGTTCATGGACCATGCATAAGGCTTCATTCCGCCGGCGAGCTCGATCGTTCGGTCGACATCCGCATGGCGAGCTGACAACGGCTCCACGGCCGTGAGCCGGGCCTCCAGTGAATTGTCCACCTGCGGCACCGCGTGGGCGCTCTCTGCCATCCGCGCAATTCGCGCCCCGGGCGTGGTGAGCACGATCCCGGTCTGCCGATCATTGCCTTCGACGCGGGCCAGAATCGGAAACGCTCCTGTCTCCGGCAGATCAATCAGGACATCGAGGCGTTGGGCCATCGCGATGGGGAAGCGGCTGCTCGCCACCGGATTTACGGGGTGGCCGTCGGTCGCCGCCACGCGGCCGACGAGTTCACCGAGATCGACCCAGAACTGGCTCGAGGACGCGCCGTTGATGATGCGGAGCCGGATCCGGCCGCCGCGCTCGACGTGCACGATCTCCGGATCGGCGAGCGTCCGATCGTTGGCAAGAAAGGCGTCGTAATGAACATCATTCAGATCCATATGCATGCCGCCCAGCCGCGACATGTCCATTCCTGACATGCCGGCTTCGGGCGCGTCGGCAGCCATGCTGCTCATGCTTGCATGCGGCGCATTGCTGCCGACTGTGCGAGCTGCAGTCTTCTCCATCTTTTGTGCCATCGCTTGTGCCGTGGCCGCGCTCGTGCCGGTGAGGCCGGCGAGCACCTCTTCCGGTGTTCGAAAGGTGAAGTCGTGCAGCATGAGAACGATTTCCTGCCGGTCTTCGCGAAGCTCCGCGGCGTCATGAACGATGAGCGGCGCGGTCATCAGGCTCTGCTCCTGCATGTCCTGATGCGAATGCATCCAATACGTGCCCGGAACCGGAGCATAGTCGTAGGCTTGAACCGCGCCGTTCGCGATCGGCGGGCTCTCCGGCCACGGAAAGCCGTCCTGTGTCCAGGGCGGGAGTTGCCCATGCCAATGCACAATGGTGCGCGTGCCAGCCTCATTCGCGAGGTCCACGCGGAACCGTTCCCCGGGGGCGAGGCGAAGCCCCGAACGGCCATCCGAACCGATCAGCCCGAAGACCTTGGCCGGCCGACCATTGACCTCAATAACCCGTGTTATGGCGACGAGCCGCTTCCCAGCAGAGCCTGCGGCGCGCCCCGCGCCCGGGAGCATGGGCAGAGCCGCAGCGGCGATCGCCACCTTCAGAAAGCGACGCCGAGAGAAGGGATCAACCCGCAAATGCGAGTTTTGGCCCGCCGCGGCGGCATCTGAATGATTAGGAATAGGGGCATGCTGCTCAAGCATCGTAATCAACTCCATCTTAGTGTATACCCCCATGGGGTATCTAAGGCGCGTAGGAGACGACAACAACGCTTCATGCCATCACTACCGCTTGAAGGAGATCGAACGCGGTGCTGGTTCCGAACCATTCGGGTGGTCTGACGTTGTGGCCTGATCTTGCTAGGGATCGGTTCGAGCTGATGGCCGACTTACTCCTGCACGCGCTTGCTATGGCATTTGCCACGGGATGGGAGATTCCCTGGCTGGGCTTCACGCTGTCTGCAGTCGTGTTGTGGCCGGAGTTCGAATCTCTTTAGGGGCGCCACTGTAAACGAACAACCGATGGCGATGATCCGGTAGCGCCGTGCTAATAACGTCCGGAATTGGCCCATAGCGGCGTTTAACTGCGATGCGGAATTTGGTCTGCTATCGGGGCATAGCGGACCTAGCAAGCCGTCCACTTGGCAGATTATGGGTTCACGGCCTAGCTACTAAATTCCTCGCTCATCACATCCAGGGTTCTTATGACCGCTTGTTTTAACTCCCCTGCCTTCTTCTTTTCCTTGGTGTCATAGTGCTGTGCGAGGGCATCAAGATAGACTTTCCTGGTATCGACCAAGTTGGACAGTTCTCGCAAGCTTGCCCGTCCTGCGGTCCAGCGTTCAGCGCCCGCTGAACCGCGCCGCGCGTTTCTCGAGAAAGGCATTGCGGCCTTCGAGCGCGTCCGCAGTCCGGCGTATTTCAGCCTGCGTCTCGATTTCGCGGCGGAACTGTTCGGCATAGCCTGAATGTTCGCTTTGCTCGATCAGGTGCCGGGTCGCCACCAGCGCCCGCGTCGGACCGCTTGCGAGCCTGCGCGCCAGCGCGAGCGCGCCGTCGAGCAGCGCGGCATCGTCGAACACGTCCCGCACCAATCCCCACTCCCTCGCGCGATCGGCCGAGAGCGGCTCGTTCGTCAGCATCAGTTCGAGCGCGCGCTGCCGCCCCACCAGGCGCGGCAACAGCCAGGTCGAACCGAGATCGGGAACCAGCGCGATGCGGCTGAACACCTGGATGAAAGTCGCCGAACGCGCCGCGACGATCATGTCGCCCGCCATCGCGAGGCTGAAGCCGCCGCCGGCGGCAACGCCGTTGACTGCGACCACGACCGGCACCCGGCATTCCCGCAACGCCTGAAACGTCGGCCAGTAATAGCGCATCACGCCGGCAACGATGTCGTCGCCGAGGATCGCCGCGGCCTTGAGATTCTGGCCGGAGCAAAAGCCGCGGCCGGCGCCGGTCAGCACCAGCGCGCGAATTTTAGGATCGCCGGTCATCTCGCCGATGGCGGCAGCGAGATCGCCGAGCAGATCGGGGGTCATCGCGTTCAGGCTGCTGGGCTCATCCAGCGTCAGTACGCCGACGCTATCGTCACGCTCCCGCTTAACTCCCGGCATTTTGTCTCTCCCTGTTCTTGTTACTGACCGGTGCGATCACCGCCCCGCCGTCAACGGCTTCAAGGGTTCGCCATTCGGCGCGAACGCCTCGACCTTGTCAGAGATCGTGAACGACATCAGGTCGCGCCCGACAATCAGCGGCCCCTTGTAGGTGGTCTGCGTCCGCGCGATCAGCGTCTCCTCCGGCACATCCTGCACCGGCTTCACCGTGGCAAACACGATGTGGGAATACACCGCGAGCTTCGGCTTCGCGCTGGTAAAAATTTTTCCGGCCTCTTCGGGCGAGGTGTGATGATCTTCGATGGCACGGTAGTTCGGATAGTCTTTCAACAGAGCCGGGTCGATCACGGCGACCTCGTGGATCAGGAGATCGGCGCCTTCGGCCGCGTTCTCGATCCGCGCATCGGGCTTGGTGTCGCCCGACAGCACGAGCTTCTTGCCGTCGTATTCGACGACATAGCCAAAAGACGGATTGATCTTGTCGCCGTGATTGACCTCGATCGCGCTGACCCTGACGCCGTTACGCTCATAGGCGGGCCCAGGCTCGATATCCTTCGCCGCGAACGCGACGCCTTCAGGCGGATAATTCTCGTCGTCGATCCGGATGCGAATGTCCTCGGAGAACGCCTTGGTGAGATTTTCCGTCATCGCCAACGTCCCCTTCGGCCCAAAAATCACCATCGGCGATTTGCGCGAGCCGTAGGGTGTACCTAACCAGCCGGTCAGCCACATGTCCGGCAGGCCCACGACATGGTCCGAATGCAGATGCGTGATGAAATGCGCCGTGATCGAGCCAAGCGGAAGCTTCTTCTGAAACAGCCGAATGGTCGAACCGCGGCCGAGATCGAAGATCAGCCGCTCCGATCCTGCTTCAACCAGCGTGGAGGCACTGAAACTGCCAGGCCGCGGCGTCGGCGTGCCCGTCCCAAGCAGCGTCACCCTCATCTCGCCAGCGCTGACCTCACCGGCGAAGACGGAAGCGGCGACCGACAGCACAAAGCCCAGCTTGAATCGCATCGAACATTTCCTCCGGCCGCCAGCATTCGTTGATCGAGCTGTTTGACGCGGCGCGAAACCTAGGGAACCGAGCCGGGATGCCAATGTCAACGCCGGCGCGGTTTCGGCGCCGACTCCGGTTGACACGGAGGCCGCAGTCGCACGTCGCGCGGCAATTTTGCGCGCGACCTCTAACCCCCTCCTGCCCACACTTGATGCAACCGGTGCAACCCGCGCTAACCTCTCATTAACCCTGTCGGCCGTAGGGTCAAACGACGCCGAAAGACCGGCTGTCGGGTGGCGAAGATGTCGTTTGCGCAGAAAAAATCCAGTCTTCCGGCAGCTCAGGAGCGACGCCGCTTCCAGCGGGTGAAGGTCCACCTGCTCGGCCGCTACATGCTGCCGGACCGGCGCGAATTTCCCTGCCAGATTATCAACATGTCGCCGGGCGGACTGGCCCTGCTGGCGCCCGGCATCGGCAATGTCGGCGACCGCGTGATCGCCTATCTCGACCATATCGGCCGGGTCGAGGGCAAGATCACCCGCATTATCGACAACGGCTTTGCGATGACCGTCGTCTCCACCGCACGCAAGCGCGACAAGCTCGCCGCCCAGCTCACCTGGCTTGCCAACCGCGACATCCTCAATTTGCCGGAAGACCGCCGCCACGACCGTATCGTGCCGCGCAACCCGATCGCGCTGCTCACGCTCGAAGACGGCAGCCGAATGACCTGCCGCATCATCGACCTGTCGGCGTCGGGGGCTGCGATTGCCGCGGAAAACCGCCCGCCGCTGAGATCGCTGGTGATGCTCGGCAAGGTGCAGTCGCGCGTGGTGCGAAACCTCGAGGAAGGTTTTGCGCTCGAGTTCATCCACGAGCAGAGCGCGGACACCATCGAGGAAGCGGTTACCAACAAGTAGAGTTGGCTTTCGTTTTTGGCGCGTTTTCTACCGCAGATAACTCTACGCAATCTGCGTAAACTTGATTGCCATGCGAACCGGGATCCACTTCGCTGGAAAACGCTTTGCCGTTCATTCGCCCCGCTTGGCCGGTTTCGACAAATAGTCCTGCGATTGCGCCTCGCTCTTCAGCGGCGTGACTTTGTCCGGGTCGATCCGCACCATCAGATAGTCGACGTGATCCTCGATCCTGGTGAACCAGTGACCGGTGCCGGCCGGAATGACGACGACGTCGCCGGCCTTGATCTCGTAGGCGATGCCGTCGCGAACCTCGGACCCGTTGTTTCCCGGACCGTTGAATTCGACGACGGTGCGCATGGTCGCCGGCCGCCGCTGCCGGTTGACGATATCGGGGCCCAGCACCAGTGTCGCAGCCCCCGACAGCACATGATAGACCTCGCTGATCTGGTCATGTTCGGCGACTGAATCGGGATTTGGCTTGTCGAGCTTGCCGCGATGAACCATTCCGATGCCGATATTGGCCTTGCCGATATCGATATCCCGCACCTGCTGATCGAGCAGCTTCTCGGCGAGTGCCTTCTTCGTATAGGCCTCGAGTTCGCTGACCGGGATGTAGGTGCCGGGGCACATCGGGCAGGTCGGCTGCGGATCGGTCGGGTTGATCCTGGCTTGCGGCTGGGCTTGCGCCTGGACCCCGACCAGCAGGCACGACAGCGTCGACAAAACCCAAACGAGCCGTTTCATGAAGGCCTCCCTGTTTTTCCGGCATGCATGCACGGCCTTTCGGCTTTGCCAAGCGCGCCATTCACCGCCCGAATTCGCATGAACGAAGACAGCGTTACCGCGCCGTAAATCGTAGCGCCCCCGCGACCGCCGATTTTCAGGCGTGCGAGGCTGCGTCCGCGTTTTCCGGCGTCGGCTTTGCAGCATTCGACCGCAACCGCGCGCGGTTAATGGCGGGAACGTTTGCGGCGACAACGCGCGGCGTAGCGGCGCTTTCCGCGTTAATATGTAAAATTTGAATCAATTGCAGTTGCTTCAAATTTTAGTCGAGTTTTACTCAAGTATATATCGAATTATCCGCATCTTTTACTTGTATTCACGTCAAATGTACTTGGCTTACTTAGCGGCGGTGCAAAGCCTTTGTGCGAAACATGGTCCCAACAAAAAACGGGGGCCACAATGTTGTTCAGGGGACAGGGGAAGGGACTGGCGGTCGTCGCCGTCCTGCTAATGAGTGTTTCAATGAGTGTCTCGGCGAAAGCCGGCGACGCACTCTATGCCAGCCTTGGCGAGACCACACGTTCGCCGATCGGCTGGGTCGAATTCTGCGCCGAGAATCCCGGCGAGTGCCGCGGCGGTGCGTCACAGCCGCGCGACATCGTGATGTCGCAGACGGCATGGCGGGATCTGCTGCGGGTCAACAAATGGGTCAACGAAACCGTCAAGCCGATCACCGACATGGATCATTGGGGCGTGATCGAGAAATGGTCGTTGCCGACGGATGGCTACGGCGATTGCGAGGACTACGTGCTGCTGAAGCGCAAGATGCTGATCGACGCCGGCTGGCCGCGGGAAGCGCTGCTGATCACGGTGGTGCGCGACAAGAAGGGCGAAGGCCACGCGGTGCTGACCGTGAAAACCGACAAGGGCGAGTTTGTCCTCGACAACCAGAACGAAAGCGTCGTGGCCTGGACCGAGACCGGCTACCGCTTCGTAAAGCGTCAGTCGCAGAGCGATCCAAACGTGTGGGTCTCGCTCGGTGACAACCGTCCGGCGGTCTCCACCGCCAGCTCCCGCTAACGCAAGGAATTACGAACCCGCGACCCGGTCACATCCCCACCCCTCCCCGTCCCAGACCGGTTCGCGCGCGGCCAGCCTTCCCCCAAAGGCTGGCCGCAACTTTTTGGGGACAGCAAAAAACACTGAAATCCAAAGGGATTTACTCAGGCCCCTGCTGACGGTTGGCGACGTTTCGAGACGCAACGACTCGGCAACACGACGTGGTCAAGTCGGGGAAAATCTGGGGAATACGCTCCGTGGATGTTCACCCATGAATATCCGGTTCCCTTTATCCCTCCAGCAGCGCGCCGACGAGGTGATCGAATGAGGTGATGCTTGCTGCGGTGCGTGGGTCGGTCCTGGCACTTTTGTATGGACCAGCTGCGTTTCGCAAGAGAGCTTGTGCGTGAATAGCGGAAGTCGCTGATATGTATCCGGCCTGTTTGGTCGGCTCGCGGGCCGTGGCCTCGATGGGAAATCGAGAAGACGAGTTCAACGAGGTACTCCACTGCCAGACCGACGGACGGTTTTGCTGAGAACGGACGAGGTGTTCGCCTCTGCTGACTAGGCGCGCTTCGAAACTTGGTTTACCATCGACTTCGTCTTTTGTGCATCGCCGTTTCGGCGTCCTCATCCCAACGTTATTTGGCTTCGAGCTATGGCCCAAAGTTGGTGACGGCGTGAATCGGGAAGGCGGCATATCGTGGGGGTGTTCAACGCCTCCACTTCTCCACCAAAGGAGCGATATGCCGTGTCTAAGGATACCGTCGTAAAACTGATTCAGCCAGGAACTTTCAGCGACCAACTCACCGACATTTTGCGCGATGGGGCGCGTGCCCTTCTCGCCCAGGCGGTGGAGGCCGAGGTCGCCGGGTTTCTTTCCAAGCATGCCGATTTGAAGACCGAGGATGGCCACCAACGCGTGGTGCGCCACGGTCATCTGCCCGAGCGCGAGGTGATGACGGGCATCGGCGCGGTCCCGGTGCGCCAGCCCCGCGTGCGCGATCGCGAGGCCGCAGCCGGCGATCCCCGCCGCATCCGCTTCTCGCCATCGATCTTGCCGCCCTATATGCGCCGCTCGAAGTCGATCGAGACGCTGCTACCGATCCTCTACCTGAAGGGCATCTCGACCGGCGATTTCTCGGACGCTCTGGCGGCCTTGCTCGGCAAGGATGCGCCCGGCCTCTCGGCCAGCGCCATCGGCCGCCTGAAGGACGGCTGGCAGGATGATCATGCCCAGTGGCGCAAGCGTGATTTGTCGGGCAAGCGCTACGTGTACGTCTGGGCGGACGGCATCCACCTCGAGGCGCGGCTGGAAGATGAAAAGCAGTGCATCCTGGTGCTGATCGGCGCGACGCCCGAGGGCAAGAAAGAGCTCGTCGGGTTCACCGATGGCGCTCGGGAAAGTGCGCAGGATTGGCGCGATCTGCTGCTGGATCTGAAGCGATGCGGGCTCGATGCCCGGCCCGAGCTGATGATCGCCGACGGCGCGCTCGGCTTCTGGAAAGCGGCCGGCGAGGTCTGGCCGAAAGCACGCGAGCAGCGCTGTTGGGTGCACAAGACGGCGAACGTGCTGGGCAAATTACCCAAGAGTGTGCAACCAAAGGCCAAGCGGGCGCTGCAGGAAATCTGGATGGCCGAGACCAAGGCCAATGCCGAAGTCGCCTTCGACGCCTTCATCGAAAGCTACACGCCGAAATACCAGAAGGCCGTCGATTGTCTGACGAAGGATCGCGACCTGCTGCTCGCCTTCTACGACTTCCCGGCCGAGCATTGGAAGCACCTGCGCACCACCAACCCGATTGAAAGCACTTTCGCGACCGTCCGCCACCGCACGATCCGATCGAAAGGCTGCCTCTCAAACAAGACCGCTCTCGCCATGGTATTCAAGCTGGTCGAAGGGGCGCAACGATCCTGGCGACGGCTCGACGGACATGCACACTTGCCAAAGATCATTCTCGGTGTGAAATTCACCGACGGGATCGAGGTCACCGCCAAGCTGGCCGCCCCTCAGCCCGCAACCGCCGCCGCCTGACTGATCAGGCCGTCACCAAAAATTGGCGATAGCTCTTTGGCTTCACCTCGGCGTCGGATATGGGGCGTAGACCCTGCCGGAAAGGTCTCATCTGGTTCTAGAGGCATGGTGAACTGAAAGACGGCGCCCTGAGGTTCATTCGCGCCGGCCCACATCTGCCCGCCGTGCGCCTCGATGATCGAACGGCAGATGGCCAAGCCTATGCCCATGCCCTGGACCTTGGTGGTATAGAAAGCCTCGAATAGGCGGTCCACACTCTTCAGATCCAGTCCCGGCCCCGAATCTCGTACCGCCACCAGCGCGCGGTTTGACTCCGCTTTCTCGGTACAAATCAGCAATTCGCGCGCTCCTTCGCGCATGCTGCTCATTGCCTCGACGGCGTTGATAATCAAATTGAGGATTACTTGCTGCAGTTGCACCCGATCGGCTTGGACAACCGGCGATGGCTCTGCGAACTGCGTCCGCACTGATACGCCGTTTTTCGTCGCCTCGCCACGCGTCAGCTCAAGCACGTCGCGGATCGCCGCATTGATCTCCGCGCGCTCCCTCTTCGGCGGCGCCTCCTTGAGGAGCCCGCGGATCCGGTAGATCACGTCGCTTGCTCGATAGGCGTCCCTCACGATGCAATCGAGCGCTTGCCGTACCTCGTCCAGGTCCGGCGGTCGGCGATTCAGAAAGTGCCGAGCGGCCTGAGCGTTAGTGACTATCGCTGCAATGGGCTGCGTCACTTCAGGGGCGAACGAGGCTGTGAGCCGTCCTGTCGTTGTGATGCGGTCGACGTGCGCCAGATCGACCTGCGCCTCGCGCAAGGCTTCGGTGATCAGCGTCAGGGCGTGCGTTCGGATTAGCGCGGCATCAAAGTCTTTTTTGGTATCGTCTGGTGCGGCGCCGAGATGTCCAGTGTCGATCATAGTGCTCTCCTTTGCATGTTCGGAGCGGAGCACAAGACGGCGAAGGCCTGTCCGATGGTGTGAGCATCCCACGAATGATCAAGCCCCTCTTGGAGGGATTTGATCCGGCCCGGAGGCCCTTGCTTTTTTACGCGGAATTTTGGCCTGTTGCGCGCTGTTAGAGACGGGTCGGCTCAATTGTCAAAATCTGGCAATGTGGGCTACGTCGGGGTCAGCAATTTGCGCTGCTAATAGCCGAAAACAGCTCCGTCAGTTGCCCCCTGCAGCAATTGCGGGGGTACCCCGCGTGGTGTACCTTGATGCCGCTTCGACAATGCCTTTTTTGGGGCGTCCGCGGTGCCTCGGGGCACTGCGGCGCCGTTCGTCGCGACAGCGCGTTTCGCCACGGTGCGAAACTGGACGGCGCGCCGTCGCTAGAAGCCTGTCCATCGTGAACCAGGTGCGGTGATGGGACTCTCAGTGATGGGACTCTCGGAGCGGTCTGCAAGCTCGCTCGACACTATCGTGGGGCACGCTGAACACGTTTATTCGGTTGCCGAGGGAGCGATGCCTCCGCCGGGGATAGAAGCGGTATCAAGCTCCTGGCAACGATCAGCAAAAAAATACCTCCTCGATCCAGTCGATAGCAAGGCGCCACGCATCCTCACGCCTGCCGAACTGAAACATTTTCGCGAACCGCTGGATAAGCTCATCTTCAGCGCCCAAGAGGAGCTAGATCAATTATACAAGGTGGTTCGCGAAGCTGGATATACCGTCTTGTTCTGTGACAGCTCGGGCGTCGCAGTCGCGCATCGCGGTGAAGATGCGTGGGCAAGCCAGTTCCAATATTGGGGAACTTGGCTCGGCGCGGTGTGGTCGGAGGAGCTGGAGGGCACAAACGGCATCGGCACCTGCATCGTCGAAGAGCGGCCTGTCACTGTTCACAGAAGCCAGCATTTTAGGTCCAGACACATTAACTTGAGCTGCTCTGGCGCGCCGGTGTTCGGGGTCGATGGGCGACTGATGGCAGTCTTGGACGTCTCTGCCATCGATCCCGAACTCTCCGAACGAGCGCACGCGCTGACAGGCGCGCTCACAGTACGATCGGCGCGCGCGATAGAAGAGCGATTTTTTCGTGAGCAGTTCCGTCGAGAGTGGATCGTCGCGGTAGCGCCGCAGGAGAGAGGTGCTCCAGGCATGCTGCTGGCGATTGACGGCAACCAACGCATCATCGGCGCAAACCGGGTCGCGCGCACGTCGCTCCTGCTCGATGATCGCGGGCTCCGGGCGGGTATCAGCTTGTGGTCGATCTTCGAGCGTGACGTCGACCTCTTCCGGCGTCAGGACCGGACCGATATCTCTGCGCGATTGCTGATCGCCGGCAGCAATGACAGTCGGCCCACGCTTGTGACTCCCCCCGATCACCCCATGAGTGCCTCGAGCAATCGAACGAACTGCAACCTGCACACGCGCCCGCGCCTGGGCTCGATTGATATTTCGACGCTGCCGCCAGCACCGCAAGCACGCGGCGGATTGTCGCCCGGCGCGTTGCGTCGGGTGCGGGAATACGTGGAAGTGCATTTGGGCGAAAGTATCGATCTGGCGATGCTGGCTGGAGTCGCCGGACTATCAGTGAATCATTTTGCGCGACAATTTAAGCAATCCGCCGGGGTGCCCCCGCATGTCTACCTCACGCAAAAGCGAGTCGAACGCGCCCAGGAGATGTTGGTTCAGACGGATCTCGCGTTAGCGGAAATTGCGTTCGCCGTGGGCTTTTTCGACCAAGGTCATCTAGCACGTCATTTCCGTTATATGCTCGGTACTACTCCTCGAGAGTTTCGGTGGTCGCAACGCTAGAAACGAAAGACGTTTGGTCTCACACACTCCTCGAAGAACCGTCAAATAAGCCGAACGCCAACAGCTGAGCGCGCGCACAGCATCCGTCGCAGTCCGATAGCAACGCCATCATTGCGAAGCTCCTTGAAGTGAGCGATCGCTTGCTGCGATGTCAGCTACGGGAACAAGGCATTTCTTTCCGCGGCTTGCTGGATGAACTTCGAATGCAAATCGTGCTGAAATACCTGCGCTCGCAAAGGAGGATAGCCGACAGGCGCCCGCGCCCTGTCCCGTCACCGCGGTCTCCACCCAACAGCCGCACCTACTCAAGCCACCCGCATAAACAAAAAGCCTAAAATTGAGAGGCTCCAAAAATCTCGCGAAAGCCATGCCTGGACGTTTTCATCGCTGCAATGCTCGCTAGAGCGGTTTTCGGTTGATGTGAATCGGAACAGTAAGGGGGTTCCCAAAGGCGCGCAAATCAGATTCGGGTTGCTTTGACAGCAACAGTGAGGTCGCGCGATGGCGAAGGGATACTCGAAGGACCTCAGGTCGCGGGCGGTCGCGCTTGTCGAAGACGGCGAGAGCAGACGGGAGGCGGCGCGGGTGCTCGGTCTCGGCGCCTCGACCGCAATCCGCTGGATCGAGCGCTGGGCGACAACGGGCAGTGTAGCGGCATTGCCCGGCACGGGCCACAGTCGCTCGCCGCTCGAGGCGCATCGCCAATGGCTGCTTGATCTGGTCGCAGCGGAGCCGGACTTGACGCTCGAAGAGATTCGCGCTCGGCTCAAGTCCGAGAGGCGGCTGAAAACCGGTACGACCTCGGTCTGGCGTTTCTACGAACGCCATGACATCACGTTCAAAAAAAACTCTGCACGCCGCCGAACAGGATCGTCCTGATGTCGCTGCAGCGCGTGCCGAGCTGAAGCTCGAGCAATCCAAGCTTGACGCGCCGCGCCTCGTCTTCATCGACGAGACGGCGGTTACGACCAAGATGGTCCGGCACCGCGGCCGCTCACCACGTGGTGAGCGTCTCGTTGCGAGCGTGCCGCACGGCCACTGGAAGACGCTGACGCTCATTGCCGCGCTACGCATCAATGGCCTGACGGCGCCTTATGTCATTGACGGCGCCATGGATGGGCCATCGTTCCTCGCTTACGTTGAGCAGATCCTCGCGCCGACGCTGCGCAAAGGCGATATCGTCTTCATGGATAACCTGCGCACCCACAAGATCGACGGCGTTCGCCATGCGGTCGAAGCGGTCGGCGCCAAAGTGCGCTATTTGCCGGCCTACTCGCCGGATCTCAATCCGATCGAAATGGCATTCTCGAAGCTGAAGACGGCGCTGCGCAAGGGTGCCGCTCGCACCGTAACAACGCTGATGAAGCTGATCGGCAAGCTCATCAAGACATTTGCACCCGAGCAATGCGCGAACTACTTTCGACATGCCGGATACGCGTAGTGACCCACATCAAGTGGAAACCGCTCTAGGGGCGATACAATTTTGTCGAATGACCGCTTCGCACCACAGCCTGCCGCATCATACTCGGCCCCCTTCCCGCACCGGCCAACGGCACCGGGCACCCCTCGCTTGAGGTCGCTACAGCCCTCCGGGACCGGCAATCCCGACCCAACTCTCGCCGCACGCGCGTTCGGCGCCGAAATGCGAAACCAGACTCGGAATCTGCTTAGGGGCTCGCACAAACCTTGGCCCGTTGAAGGCCGCAGTCTTGAGCAAAGTGGTAGCAAGTTCTTGCCGGACACAGCTGTCGCCGGGCTGGGCCCCGGCGCATATTCGGCGAAGCTGTTGGCAGGAACCAGACCGCGCCGTTGAATTGAACGGCAAGCTGTTGAGTTTGCAAAGGGCGCAGATTTCGTCCCAGTCGGCGCGAATGTAAGGCGTCCTCCAAGGCAACGTGATACGCGTGATCGGCCCGCCAACGCGGCCTGCTCCCGCGAGGATAAAAGCCGTGGCGCTGCATCATGAATTCAGGGATGCCGCTGATCGCCTTTCCGATCTGCGTTGCGTGTCATCGCGGCAGAACAGCCATGCCACCGTCACGCCGCTAGCGTCCTGGACGGTGTAGCACTCGGAATTCTCCCGGATCAGGGTGCAGCGCGGTTTGAAACGGCGGGTTGGCTCCAAACTAGGAACATAGGCGGTCGCGGCGTGCGGCGGCGACGTGCAGTCGAGCGCGTTGATCGTTGCGAACGAATATTTGGAATCTGAGGTGAGCGAGCGGACATCCCGCCACCGGCGATTTCGGGGATGCAAAGGTCATCAAAAAGTTCGGCGAGGTGCCGAACGATCTTAGCAGGTTGCAGAGGGGCCGAGGATGGCGGAAGACGGAGACGGCGCGCTACATCGCCAGCAATTCTTCAATTTATGATAGAAAATTGTGCACGAAACAACCAAAACTTGCAAAATCGTCCACACGGTCAATTTTCCAAAAGAATGCATCACACAGAGGCTAAAGTATCATAGCACCTATCACGCGGCACGAAAAATTAACAACCGCCTTAAGTTGGGCGAAGCTGTGGCTGAAATGTCATAGGGGAATCCAGTTCCATTTGTTAGCGTGACAGCTTGAGATTTGGGCGTTGAAACTAATTTGGCCGCAATTGGAATTGGCGGCAGGTTGTTTGGCAATTGACGGGGTGGGGCAGATGAAATCCGCGTATTTTGCGATCGCCGGCCTTTTTTTGGTCGCCGGCGCGCCTGCGACGGCTGAGCAATTTTCTATCAACGACGCATTGAAGCAAGCTGCGCTGACCAACCCCGGCGTAGGTGAGGCCTCGGCGAATCGCCGGGCGACCGAAAGCGAACTACGACAGACCCAGAGTACGTTGCTGCCCCAAGTGCGTCTTGATGCCAGCTACGGACCGGAAAAGTTCGACCAATCGCCGGGAGTGATTAGCCCGTCGTTGCAGGTACCGACCGCGGGGTCTGGACCGTGGCGGAATGGCAGTCAAGAATCGGTAGTTGTTCGACAATTGCTTTTTGACGGTTTCGCCTCGATCCACGATGTTTGGCGTCAAACGGCGCGGGTTAATGCTGCCGCTTCTCGTGTCAAAGAACGAACCGAACTGTTGGCGTTGGACGCCGCCGAAGCGTATGTCGACGTCGTGCGCTACATTCGACTCGTTGCTCTCGCGCAGCAAAACGTTGCCAACCACGAGAAGATTTTCTCTAACGTGAATTCTCGCTTCTCGGGTGGTCGAGCGGGCGAAGGTGATCTGGAACAGGCGCGCGAGCGCGTGGAAAACGCTTACGCATCACTCGCGGAATTCCAGCGAAGCCTCGATGACGCCCGGGCGAAGTACCGAAAGGTGGTTGGCCTGGAGCCGGTCAATCTCCGTTTCCCGGGTCCTCTCGGAGGGATGCCTGGCAGCCGCGACGAAGCTCTGGCCATTACTTTGAGGTTCAATTCGACGATTGCAGCGGCTCAATCCGACGTCGATGCGGCCAAACATACGTTTCGGATGACGGATGGTTCGTTCGTCCCCAAGTTCTATCTTGAGGGACGAGCAACGCACTACGATAACTCCTTCCCCTATGTCACTACTCCCAGCAACCCCGCCGTTACCCATGAGGACTACAGCGGCAAAGTGGTGATGTCCTGGGACATCTTTCGTGGCGGCCAGGATGTCTGGAATCGCTCGGAGAAGGCCGAGCGATTTACCGAAGCGACAATGCGCCACGCGAGACTGCAGCGCGATGCGTATGAATCGATCGATAAGGCATGGAATGGCCGCACCATTACGGTCACGCGCATTGCGGCTCTAACCCGCCAGCTTGAGGCCGACAAAAAGACCATTGCGGCCTTCCAGAAAGAGTATGAACTGGGCCAGCGTTCCCTGATCGATCTGTTGAACGCCCAAAATCAGTATTTCAACGCGGCAGTCTCGCTTACCTCGGCGCGAGCCGTTGTAGTCTTCGCGGACTACCAGTTGCTAGCCGCAATGGGTACCCTGATGGAATACCTGAAGGCACCTCCTCCGGTTGACGCGGCGCCGGTCGACACGCTTCAGTTCGGCCTTCCTGCATATAAGCTACCCACTGTTCGCGTTAACCTGCCGCAAACCGGTTCTGAGCCGCTTCGCGTGGACACTCCTGCCATCCAGGCGTCAGCCCGGCCGGCTGCGGCCTACGCTGCGCTCGAACCCACCGGGGCTGGTTTCAAGGATCGTTGGCCCAGCTCTTCGTCAACGGCCGGCGTGCCCGGAGCGTCTGAATGGATTGCACAGCAAAAAGGTGGCAGCGCCGACCAGCCGACGGTGATCTACGGTGACACCACCGGCGCCGAAGCTAACTCGTATGCCGCAACGACCCCGCAAAAGCCGTATTGGCTGTCATCGGCGTTCTCCGCTATCCAGAAATAGGGCTGGCGGACCGGAATATCGGCACTTTCGCGCGTACTTAGACAAAAAGGGTCCTCTAAACGGGGCCCTTTCTATTTTTAAATTAACTGTCCAACGAAAGTTCGGGATTAAGCGAATGATTTCGTTCGCTTTTTGTTGTATTCTGAGGCACTCGTCCCGCTAATTTTTTATTACTTCTCTTTAATGATCAAGGACTTCCAAGTTGTTATTTCGAACTCCCAGATCAGCAGCCTCAACAAACGCACAACCGCCGCTGGATGAGCCGGATTCCAAGCCTGCCAAGCCCAACCGGACTGGGACTCTTGGCGATGACCCCCTCTCCGCTTCCCTGACATATCTGGCTGCCTATCATGGACGCGCCGTAAGTCGCGAAGCCTTGCTGGGAGGGCTCCCTATCCTCGACGGAAAGCTGTCGGTTGCGCTTTATGACCGGGCAGCCAGACGCGCCGGTCTCGAAACCGAGGCTGTGAAACGGAATCTTACCGATATCCCTGCGCTGGTCTTGCCTGCCGTTCTGATTATGAGAAATGGGACCGCCTTGATCCTTCTGGGGATCGACGACGCGCACAAGAGTGCCAAGGTCCTGGATCCGACAGTGACGCCAAGCGTGGCGCGGGTGGCTCCAATCGGGGCTATCACTGCCGACTATACGGGCTATGCATTTTTGGTTAGGGCCGCCGCCGAGGCCGACGCACGCGCGGTTGCCGCCGGGGATATTCCCCGAAACCATTGGTTCTGGTCGGTAGTTAAGGTGCACTGGCGCAGCTATGGGCATATTGCTCTTGCCGCCTTCCTGACCAACATGCTCGCTTTGGCTACCCCACTATTCACGATGAGTGTCTATGACCGGGTCGTTCCGAATGGCGCGATCCCATCACTGATTGCCCTCTCGATCGGAATGGGTCTCGCCATCGCGTTCGACTTTTTGTTCCGCATGGTGCGAAGCCGGATGATTGACGTCACCGGAAAGACGGTAGACGTGGTTCTTGCGGCCAATATCTTCGAGCATGTGATGGCCGTGAAAATGGCGCAGCGGCCGCCTTCGGTCGGCATCATCGCCAATCAACTGCGCGATTTCGATTCGGTGCGCGAGTTCTTCACCTCCGGCAGTGTGGTTTCGGCAACCGATTTGGTCTTCGCGGTCCTGTTCATCGGGGTTCTCTTCACTATCGCAGGACCGTTGGCGTGGATTCCGCTCGTCATGTTGCCAATCATGATGCTGATCGGTTTTGTCCTGCAACGCCCGCTCGATCGCGCGATGAAGCGCCTGCAAGCCGAATCGGCAGCTCGTCACGGCGTTCTCGTCGAATCCCTGTCCGGCATCGAAACCGTTCGCGCAACCGGCGCTGAAGCCCGCATGCAGACGGCTTGGGAGCGTTCGGTCGCTGCTACCGCACGATCCGGTGAGGATGTGCATTTCTGGTCCTCGCTATCATTGACGAGCGCCAACGTCGCCCAACAGATTACCAGCCTCTCTCTGCTGGTAATCGGTGTCTTTCTCATCCTCGACGGCAAGCTCACGGTCGGGGCGCTGGTCGCGGCCAACATGCTGGCGGGCCGCGTCCTTGCGCCGATCGCGGGGATTGCCTCGGTGATCACCCGCGGAACTCAGACCTTAGCGTCGCTCAAATCGATTAATCGCATCATGTCGTTGGAGCGCGAGCGATCGCCGCAGCGGGCCTACGTTGCCAGAAAGATCGACGAAGGCCGGATCGCCTTCGAGAATGTCAGCTTTGCCTATCCGGGGGCCCCCGGCAACGCGCTGGAAAAGGTCTCATTCAAGATCGAGGGCGGTGAACGGGTCGGCATCATCGGACGGGTCGGATCGGGCAAGACCACCGTCGGGCGTCTGCTTCTTGGCTTCTACGAAGCTAAAGAGGGCCGCATTCTGGTCGATGGCGTTGATTCCAGGCAATACGATCCCGCTGATTTGCGCACCGGAATTGGCTTCGCAATGCAGGACACCGATCTCTTCTTCGGAAAACTGCGCGACAACATCGCACTCGGCAAACCCGAAGCGACCGACGAAGAGATTCTTAATGCGGCGCGCTTGTCAGGCGTCGAAAGCTTCATCGCCGGCCATCCGATGGGATACGACATGCCTATCTCCGAGGGCGGTCGCAGTCTTTCGGGCGGCCAGAAGCAGGCGATCGGGCTTGCCCGTGTACTGATCAGGAAGCCCAAGGTGCTGTTCCTCGATGAACCGACTGCCCATTTTGATATCCGAAGCGAAGCCGAATTCCTCGAGCGATTGAAAGCCATTCGCGGCGAACAAATGACCATTATCATTTCGACGCATCGTCTCTCGCTCCTCAACATGGTCGACCGGCTGCTGCTGTTTGATAATGGCCGTCTGGTCGCTGACGGACCTCGCGACAAAGTATTGGCGATCTTGCAAGGCAAGCCCCTGGCCGCTGCCCCCGCTCCCTTGCAGGAGAATACGATACAACCGAAATCGGCATAGACGGCAACCAGGACGCGGAATCTCAATGGCCTCCTCTGACTTTGCCTTTGCGAACGACATCCGGGCGGCAGCAGCCCTGCGCACACCGCGCACCTCGCGCATGCTGCTGTTCTCGTTCCTCGCTCTTCTTACGGCGTTTCTTCTATGGGCGCATTTTGCGGTACTGGACGAAGTCAAGCGCGGCAATGGCCGTGTCGTGCCGTCGCAACAGACCCAAGTAGTCCAGAGCCTTGAAGGCGGTATCGTCGGCACGATCCTGGTACAGGAAGGCGCCATCGTTCAGCAGGGACAGTCCCTGATGCGGATCGACGACACGAAATTTGCCTCGGAATTCGGTGAAATCCGTGAACGACGCGCGGCGATGGCGGCGCGGGTAGCTCGGCTTGAAGCGGAAGCTCGGGGACGCAGCGAAGTGGTGTTTCCGGATCAATTGGATCAAGTGGTGCCGGCCGCGGTCGCAACGGAAACCAGCGTCTTTAAGATGCGGTCGCAAAAAGTGGCCCAGGATATCGATGTGTTGAACCAGCAAGTCACGCGGCTCACCGGAACGCTCAAACTGCTCGACCGCGAGTTGGCTCTAACCCGCAAGCTCTACGAACAGAAGGTGGTGCCCGAAATAGAAATGTTGCGACTGGATCGGCAAGCCACGGAAATGAGGGGGCAGCTTGCCGAGTCGCAATCCAAGATCGCTAATATCACCGCCTCTTTCCGTTCTCAGGCCGATGAAGACCTCGCAAAGTCGCGCGGGGACCTCGCTGTTCTCGACGAAAACATCAAGTCTGCGCAAGATCGGGTGCGACGGACTGATCTGAAATCGCCGGTACACGGCATTGTTAACAAATTAAACGTGACCACGGTCGGCGCGGTGGTGCAGCCGGGCGCCAATCTGATGGATATCATTCCGCTCGACGATTCATTGCTGGTGGAGGGAAAGATCCGTCCGCAGGACATCGCCTTTATCCGTCCCAGCCAGGACGCCGTCGTGAAGATCTCCGCCTACGATTCTTCGGTTTACGGTTCCCTAAAGGGCAAGGTCGAACGCATCAGCGCCGATACGATCGTCGACGACAAGGAAAAAACCGAGCGTCCGGAAACGTTTTACCGGGTCATGGTGCGGACCGAAAAAAACCATCTCGGCACTGAGGAAAAGCCATTGCCGATCATTCCTGGAATGGTTGCTACCGTCGAAGTCCTGACCGGCCACAAATCGGTTCTCGACTATCTCGTCAGGCCTGCGCGCACCCTGCGCGACGACGCCCTGCGCGAGCATTGAGCTCGCGGTTCGGTTTGCTTAACGGATCCTCAAATCCAGTCATTCAATTTTGAACGATCGAGCAAACGGTCGATTGACCGACTTCTCGACATTCCCCTGAACCGCGACACGGTTTAACTCCGCCTAAGTGGTGGAGACCGCACGCTGCGTCCCGATAACAGCTGGGACGCAGATCGACGCATAGACGTTGACGGACGTTCCTGACAATGGGGACGTTATCGATGAAATCGCGTCGGGAATCGCTGAAGCTTGCCTCGTCGATACTTTTGACGGTATGCGCGCTTTCAATCAGCCTCTGCACTGCGCCTCACGCACTTGCAGCGGAACAAGCGGTCATCGCTGATGCCGGCGACGGGTTGATACCAGGTTCCGACCAAACATCGACGCGCCCGCCAGCGACGTTCTTCAGCATCAACGATGTTCTGGCGAAGCTGGATCGCCAGCGCGGGCGCGGCCCCAATGCGATCCGCATGGCGACCCTCTCGCCATCGAATACGGCAACCGATGCGCAGCCCGAACAAAAGGAAGCGCCTCCGGTCGGCAAGGAGCCGTTCGGATTGTTCACGTTCCGCGCACCAGAGGGCATATTGTGGCGCAAATGGCGCAGCATCGAAGGCGATATCGCGAAGGAACAGATGATCCTGGATGATTGCCGGGCGAAAGCCGAGAGCTGCCCGTCCTACGCCGCGCAATTCCTGCGGTTGATCAACGCCGTCAAGGCCCAGTCCGGCCGCGGCCAGCTGAATGAAGCCAATCGTGCCGTCAACATGGCCATCCGCTACGTGAGCGACTTCGCGCAACATGGCGAAGCCGATCGGTGGAGCGCGCCGCTGGCCACCTTTGCGACAGGGAAAGGCGATTGCGAGGATTATGCGATCGCCAAATACGTCGCTCTCGGCGAAGCCGGCTTCCCGCGTGATGATCTGCAGCTTGTGCTGGTTCGCGACCGTGCCGTCCGGCAGGATCATGCCGTGCTGGCTGCACATCTGGACGGTCACTGGATCATTCTCGATAGCCGACGCTCGGAGCTGATGGACGACTCCGATGTCACGAGCTTCACGCCCTTGTTCGCAATCGATCATCGCGGCGTTCAGCTATTCGCGGCGCCCTATGCCAAGCGCCCGCTGCTGGCTGATGAAGTTGAGGCGGCGCCCGCTGCGGCAGGCGATGCTGGCTTCGGAGAATGGACTGGACAGGACGCCTCCGGCGACAGCTTTGCTCAATTGTACTCGCTGCCGCTGTTGATGTGATTTCTCGCGGGCGAAGCCCGGCAGAGAAAACAAAAAGACCAGCCGGCATTGACTGCCGGCTGGTCTTCTTAGACCTCAAGCTCAGAACGTATGGATTGCGGTCGCCGCTGGGATACCCGTGCTCACGTGCGCCAGATCAACCGCGTGGGCCGCCGTACCATCGGCCGAATAGTAGAGCTCATTGTGATTCGTGTTAAAGACGAATTGGTTGGTCGTGCCATTCCAGGCGGCTGCTTGCGTTGCATCCGTTGCACTACTGAACTGCCCGGCCGAAATCGTCGCTGAGGTGTTGATAGTCAAAGCCTGATTTTGAACATCAACATAGATCGTATCAGCTCCGATCGATTGGAAGTCAGTGATAGTGACACTCGCACCTCCGTTACCGTGCAGTACGAAGATATCGTTGCCTCCATTTCCTGTTAGGCTATCGGTGCCCGCTAAGCCGGCGATAAGGATGTCATCGCCTGTCCCACCTACCAAGGTATCCGTTCCGCCAGTGCTGTTGGCACCGGCATCCAGTATGCTTCCGGTGCTCGCGGCGGTGAGGTTGTCGGCGAATGACGAGCCGATGACATTTTCGATGCCGCTGATGGTATCTCCGGCCGCCCATCCCCCGGTCGCCGATTGTGTCGCCAGGTTGACGGTGACGCCAGCATTGGAACCGCTGTAGTCGACCGTGTCGCCTCCGCCAGTTCCGCCGGCAAGCGTATCAGCATGCGAGCTTGCCACCAGCACCTCTGCGGCCGTGGTACCTGTCAAATTATACCCACCCGATGCGTTGGCCGTACCAACCAGCGACACCGAAAGATTGGTTGCGCTGTGGGTCGTATCACCATCGCCATCGGTGATGGTGGGAGCAAACGTCAGGGTTGTACTGCTGATCGTAGTCTGCTGGTCAAAGCTCACACTGGTCAGGTTGACCTTGGAGTCGTCTCCCGACGAGCCGTCAGCACCGGCGATATTTTCCACCGTCATCGACGTGAACGAGCCGAACGTACCAGTCGTTGGAACTCCTGCAGCTTCCCCGACTCCCCAATGGGCGCTGTCGACGAGCACCGGTGAGCCGTCCGACAGGATAATGTCCTCGGTAGCAAAGGCAACGCCACCATTATAGAGCGTTATCAGAAAATGCTCATTCGTGCTGTTGTTGCCCTTACCGATGCCCAGATCGACGGCGCTCTGGGGGTGCGCAAAGACAAAGTCAAGCACACTGAGGGTATTGAAGTTGCCATTATCCAGTCCGAAGCCGTTGTTGTTGGCATGCACCGTATGGTTGATGGGATCCGGTGCCCCGGCGTCGGTCGCTACCCAGCCGTCAATAAGAAGATCAGAGCCTGCCGGCGGACCGGCCGGGATGGTGACTGCATTCTTCACGAAGGTCGCCGAAGTACCAGTAACGACAGCGTAGCTTCCTTCGCCGGAATTGCCGCCGCCCGTGAAACTCGTGATGACCGTGGATTCCAGCGCCGTAGACGATGTCAGATGGAAATCGTATGTCCCGTTCGCAGCCATCGACAAGGTAAAGAACTGATTTGTCGTGCCGGTACTTCCGGCGACCGCGTCGGCCTGATCGGAATAAGCGAACATCTCCGCCGTCTGGGTCGCGGCATTGTAGTGGGTGTACTCATAGAAAGTGTAGGGCTGCGTCCCTCCCGTCACAGCGACGGAGAAAACCTCTTCGCCTGCCGGATCATGGAGGAGCGTGTCGGTAACGGTATAGGTCAGCCCGGCCGGCGCTGTCCCCATCGCGATTCCGATTGCTGCGAAGGCAGGATCGTTTGGACCCTTCACATCGCCTGCTGGCGCAAAATCCGGTCCGTCTGCGCCGAAGTTTGGCTGCCATGTACCATGCGCGTCCGTGTTGTTAACGGTCGGCATTATGGCGTTTTGAATTGAACTGATCGTCGGGCCGTCGTCCAGGAAGCTCACCTGCTTGCCGAGATCGATGGTGGCCGCCTGATGGTCGCCATCCTTGTCCGTGATCGTCGCCGTCAGCGTCACCAGGTTGGCGATGCTGTTCAGGCTGATGCCTTCGCTGGTGTCCCCGTTCGACGCCGTGCCCTGCTTCACCGACCGGTCCTCGGTCAGCGTCACGATCCCCGTCGCCGGGTCCACCGCAATGGTGAACGCCAGCGCGCCGCCGGTCGTGCCGACATGGCCTTCGATCGTGTTGCCGTTCAGAACCAGCACATCGGTCTGGCCGGTCTGCGAATCGACCAGCCCCGACGAGGTGCCGTTGCCGCCGGTGATGCCCAGCGCATAGGCGATGCTTGCGCCGTCGGCGCCCTGCACCGCGGTGAACGCGGTCGAGAAGTTACCGGTGGTGTGGGTGCTGGCCAGCAGCGGCGTCGAGCCGTTGATGCCGTTGGTCGAAGCCGTCAGGAAGCTCTCGTCAACCGAGAGCGCCGGACCCGTTGCCGTCGCCGTAATCGTCGGACCGTCGTCATGGATGCTCAGCTGCTTGCCGAGATCGATCGTCGCCGCCTGATGGTCGCCGTCCTTGTCCGTGATCGTCGCCGTCAGCGTCACCAGGTTGGCGATGCTGTTCAGGCTGATGCCCTCGCTGATGTCGCCGTTCTCGCCGACGCCCTCATGCACCGCGCGCAGGTCGGTCAGCGTCACCACGCCGGTCGCGGCATTGACCGCCAGCGTAAAGGCCAGCGTCGAGCTCGCCCCGACATGGCCTTCCACCGTGGTGCCGTTCAGGACCAGGAAGATGTGCTGCCCGGTCGCCGAGTCGATCAGCCCGGAGTCCACGCTCGGCGAGCTCACGCCCAGCGAGTACGCGATGCTGGCGCCGTCGGCACCCTGCACCGAGGTGAACGCGGTCGAGAAGTCGCCGGTCTTGACCGTGCTGGCCAGGTTCGGCGTGGTGCCGTCGATGCCGTTGGTTGCCGCCGTCAGGAAGCTCTCGTCCACCACCAGCGTCGGTTCGGTCGAGTTGTTGACCACGATGGTCGGGCCGTCGTCGTTGAAGGTGACCTGCTTGCCGAGGTCGATGGTGGCCGCCTGATGGTCGCCGTCCTTGTCCGTGATCGTCGCCGTCAGCGTCACCAGGTTGGCGATGCTGTTCAGGCTGATGCCCTCGCTGATGTCGCCGTTCTCGCCGACGCCCTCATGCACCGCGCGCAGGTCGGTCAGCGTCACCACGCCGGTCGCGGCATTGACCGCCAGCGTGAAGGCCAGCGTCGAGCTGGCGCCGACATGGCCTTCCACCGTGGTGCCGTTCAGCACCAGCAGGATGTGCTGCCCGGTCGCCGAGTCGATCAGCCCGGAGTCCACGCTCGGCGAGCTCACGCCCAGCGAGTACGCGATGCTGGCGCCGTCGGCACCCTGCACCGAGGTGAACGCGGTCGAGAAGTCGCCGGTCTTGACCGTGCTGGCCAGGTTCGGCGTGGTGCCGTCGATGCCGTTGGTTGCCGCCGTCAGGAAGCTCTCGTCCACCACCAGCGTCGGTTCGGTCGAGTTGTTGACCACGATGGTCGGGCCGTCGTCGTTGAAGGTGACCTGCTTGCCGAGGTCGATGGTGGCCGCCTGATGGTCGCCGTCCTTGTCCGTGATCGTCGCCGTCAGCGTCACCAGGTTGGCGATGCTGTTCAGGCTGATGCCCTCGCTGATGTCGCCGTTCTCGCCGACGCCCTCATGCACCGCGCGCAGGTCGGTCAGCGTCACCACGCCGGTCGCGGCATTGACCGCCAGCGTGAAGGCCAGCGTCGAGCTGGCGCCGACATGGCCTTCCACCGTGGTGCCGTTCAGCACCAGCAGGATGTGCTGCCCGGTCGCCGAGTCGATCAGCCCGGAGTCCACGCTCGGCGAGCTCACGCCCAGCGAGTACGCGATGCTGGCGCCGTCGGCACCCTGCACCGAGGTGAACGCGGTCGAGAAGTCGCCGGTCTTGACCGTGCTGGCCAGGTTCGGCGTGGTGCCGTCGATGCCGTTGGTTGCCGCCGTCAGGAAGCTCTCGTCCACCACCAGCGTCGGTTCGGTCGAGTTGTTGACCACGATGGTCGGGCCGTCGTCGTTGAAGGTGACCTGCTTGCCGATATCGATGGTCGCCGCCTGATGGTCGCCGTCCTTGTCCGTGATCGTCGCCGTCAGCGTCACCAGGTTGGCGATGCTGTTCAGGCTGATGCCCTCGCTGATGTCGCCGTTCTCGCCGACGCCCTCATGCACCGCGCGCAGGTCGGTCAGCGTCACCACGCCGGTCGCGGCATTGACCGCCAGCGTAAAGGCCAGCGTCGAGCTGGCGCCGACATGGCCTTCCACCGTGGTGCCGTTCAGCACCAGGAAGATGTGCTGCCCGGTCGCCGAGTCGATCAGCCCGGAGTCCACGCTCGGCGAGCTCACGCCCAGCGAGTACGCGATGCTGGCGCCGTCGGCACCCTGCACCGAGGTGAACGCGGTCGAGAAGTCGCCGGTCTTGACCGTGCTGGCCAGGTTCGGCGTGGTGCCGTCGATGCCGTTGGTTGCCGCCGTCAGGAAGCTCTCGTCCACCACCAGCGTCGGTTCGGTCGAGTTGTTGACCACGATGGTCGGGCCGTCGTCGTTGAAGGTGACCTGCTTGCCGAGGTCGATGGTGGCCGCCTGGTGGTCGCCGTCCTTGTCCGTGATCGTCGCCGTCAGCGTCACCAGGTTGGCGATGCTGTTCAGGCTGATGCCCTCGCTGATGTCGCCGTTCTCGCCGACGCCCTCATGCACCGCCCGCAGGTCGGTCAGGGTCACGATCCCCGTGTTCGGGTCGACCGCCAGCGTGAAGGCCAGCGTCGAGCTCGCCCCGACATGGCCTTCCACCGTGGTGCCGTTCAGGACCAGGAAGATGTGCTGCCCGGTCGCCGAGTCGATCAGCCCGGAGTCCACGCTCGGCGAGCTCACGCCCAGCGAGTACGCGATGCTGGCGCCGTCGGCACCCTGCACCGAGGTGAACGCGGTCGAGAAGTCGCCGGTCTTGACCGTGCTGGCCAGGTTCGGCGTGGTGCCGTCGATGCCGTTGGTTGCCGCCGTCAGGAAGCTCTCGTCCACCACCAGCGTCGGTTCGGTCGAGTTGTTGACCACGATGGTCGGGCCGTCGTCGTTGAAGGTGACCTGCTTGCCGATATCGATGGTCGCCGCCTGATGGTCGCCGTCCTTGTCCGTGATCGTCGCCGTCAGCGTCACCAGGTTGGCGATGCTGTTCAGGCTGATGCCCTCGCTGATGTCGCCGTTCTCGCCGACGCCCTCATGCACCGCGCGCAGGTCGGTCAGCGTCACCACGCCGGTCGCGGCATTGACCGCCAGCGTAAAGGCCAGCGTCGAGCTCGCCCCGACATGGCCTTCCACCGTGGTGCCGTTCAGGACCAGGAAGATGTGCTGCCCGGTCGCCGAGTCGATCAGCCCGGAGTCCACGCTCGGCGAGCTCACGCCCAGCGAGTACGCGATGCTGGCGCCGTCGGCACCCTGCACCGAGGTGAACGCGGTCGAGAAGTCGCCGGTCTTGACCGTGCTGGCCAGGTTCGGCGTGGTGCCGTCGATGCCGTTGGTTGCCGCCGTCAGGAAGCTCTCGTCCACCACCAGCGTCGGTTCGGTCGAGTTGTTGACCACGATGGTCGGGCCGTCGTCGTTGAAGGTGACCTGCTTGCCGAGGTCGATGGTGGCCGCCTGGTGGTCGCCGTCCTTGTCCGTGATCGTCGCCGTCAGCGTCACCAGGTTGGCGATGCTGTTCAGGCTGATGCCCTCGCTGATGTCGCCGTTCTCGCCGACGCCCTCATGCACCGCCCGCAGGTCGGTCAGGGTCACGATCCCCGTGTTCGGGTCGACCGCCAGCGTGAAGGCCAGCGTCGAGCTCGCCCCGACATGGCCTTCCACCGTGGTGCCGTTCAGGACCAGGAAGATGTGCTGCCCGGTCGCCGAGTCGATCAGCCCGGAGTCCACGCTCGGCGAGCTCACGCCCAGCGAGTACGCGATGCTGGCGCCGTCGGCACCCTGCACCGAGGTGAACGCGGTCGAGAAGTCGCCGGTCTTGACCGTGCTGGCCAGGTTCGGCGTGGTGCCGTCGATGCCGTTGGTTGCCGCCGTCAGGAAGCTCTCGTCCACCACCAGCGTCGGTTCGGTCGAGTTGTTGACCACGATGGTCGGGCCGTCGTCGTTGAAGGTGACCTGCTTGCCGATATCGATGGTCGCCGCCTGATGGTCGCCGTCCTTGTCCGTGATCGTCGCCGTCAGCGTCACCAGGTTGGCGATGCTGTTCAGGCTGATGCCCTCGCTGATGTCGCCGTTCTCGCCGACGCCCTCATGCACCGCCCGCAGGTCGGTCAGGGTCACGATCCCCGTGTTCGGGTCGACCGCCAGCGTGAAGGCCAGCGTCGAGCTCGCCCCGACATGGCCTTCCACCGTGGTGCCGTTCAGGACCAGGAAGATGTGCTGCCCGGTCGCCGAGTCGATCAGCCCGGAGTCCACGCTCGGCGAGCTCACGCCCAGCGAGTACGCGATGCTGGCGCCGTCGGCACCCTGCACCGAGGTGAACGCGGTCGAGAAGTCGCCGGTCTTGACCGTGCTGGCCAGGTTCGGCGTGGTGCCGTCGATGCCGTTGGTTGCCGCCGTCAGGAAGCTCTCGTCCACCACCAGCGTCGGTTCGGTCGAGTTGTTGACCACGATGGTCGGGCCGTCGTCGTTGAAGGTGACCTGCTTGCCGATATCGATGGTCGCCGCCTGATGGTCGCCGTCCTTGTCCGTGATCGTCGCCGTCAGCGTCACCAGGTTGGCGATGCTGTTCAGGCTGATGCCCTCGCTGATGTCGCCGTTCTCGCCGACGCCCTCATGCACCGCGCGCAGGTCGGTCAGCGTCACCACGCCGGTCGCGGCATTGACCGCCAGCGTAAAGGCCAGCGTCGAGCTGGCGCCGACATGGCCTTCCACCGTGGTGCCGTTCAGCACCAGCAGGATGTGCTGCCCGGTCGCCGAGTCGATCAGCCCGGAGTCCACGCTCGGCGAGCTCACGCCCAGCGAGTACGCGATGCTGGCGCCGTCGGCACCCTGCACCGAGGTGAACGCGGTCGAGAAGTCGCCGGTCTTGACCGTGCTGGCCAGGTTCGGCGTGGTGCCGTCGATGCCGTTGGTTGCCGCCGTCAGGAAGCTCTCGTCCACCACCAGCGTCGGTTCGGTCGAGTTGTTGACCACGATGGTCGGGCCGTCGTCGTTGAAGGTGACCTGCTTGCCGAGGTCGATGGTGGCCGCCTGATGGTCGCCGTCCTTGTCCGTGATCGTCACCGTCAGCGTCACCAGGTTGGCGATGCTGTTCAGGCTGATGCCCTCGCTGATGTCGCCGTTCTCGCCGACGCCCTCATGCACCGCCCGCAGGTCGGTCAGGGTCACGATCCCCGTGTTCGGGTCGACCGCCAGCGTGAAGGCCAGCGTCGAGCTCGCCCCGACATGGCCTTCCACCGTGGTGCCGTTCAGGACCAGGAAGATGTGCTGCCCGGTCGCCGAGTCGATCAGCCCGGAGTCCACGCTCGGCGAGCTCACGCCCAGCGAGTACGCGATGCTGGCGCCGTCGGCACCCTGCACCGAGGTGAACGCGGTCGAGAAGTCGCCGGTCTTGACCGTGCTGGCCAGGTTCGGCGTGGTGCCGTCGATGCCGTTGGTTGCCGCCGTCAGGAAGCTCTCGTCCACCACCAGCGTCGGTTCGGTCGAGTTGTTGACCACGATGGTCGGGCCGTCGTCGTTGAAGGTGACCTGCTTGCCGAGGTCGATGGTGGCCGCCTGATGGTCGCCGTCCTTGTCCGTGATCGTCACCGTCAGCGTCACCAGGTTGGCGATGCTGTTCAGGCTGATGCCCTCGCTGATGTCGCCGTTCTCGCCGACGCCCTCATGCACCGCCCGCAGGTCGGTCAGGGTCACGATCCCCGTGTTCGGGTCGACCGCCAGCGTGAAGGCCAGCGTCGAGCTCGCCCCGACATGGCCTTCCACCGTGGTGCCGTTCAGGACCAGGAAGATGTGCTGCCCGGTCGCCGAGTCGATCAGCCCGGAGTCCACGCTCGGCGAGCTCACGCCCAGCGAGTACGCGATGCTGGCGCCGTCGGCACCCTGCACCGAGGTGAACGCGGTCGAGAAGTCGCCGGTCTTGACCGTGCTGGCCAGGTTCGGCGTGGTGCCGTCGATGCCGTTGGTTGCCGCCGTCAGGAAGCTCTCGTCCACCACCAGCGTCGGTTCGGTCGAGTTGTTGACCACGATGGTCGGGCCGTCGTCGTTGAAGGTGACCTGCTTGCCGAGGTCGATGGTGGCCGCCTGATGGTCGCCGTCCTTGTCCGTGATCGTCGCCGTCAGCGTCACCAGGTTGGCGATGCTGTTCAGGCTGATGCCCTCGCTGATGTCGCCGTTCTCGCCGACGCCCTCATGCACCGCGCGCAGGTCGGTCAGCGTCACCACGCCGGTCGCGGCATTGACCGCCAGCGTGAAGGCCAGCGTCGAGCTGGCGCCGACATGGCCTTCCACCGTGGTGCCGTTCAGCACCAGCAGGATGTGCTGCCCGGTCGCCGAGTCGATCAGCCCGGAGTCCACGCTCGGCGAGCTCACGCCCAGCGAGTACGCGATGCTGGCGCCGTCGGCACCCTGCACCGAGGTGAACGCGGTCGAGAAGTCGCCGGTCTTGACCGTGCTGGCCAGGTTCGGCGTGGTGCCGTCGATGCCGTTGGTTGCCGCCGTCAGGAAGCTCTCGTCCACCACCAGCGTCGGCAAATGCTGCTCTTCGCCCAAAACACGAACCTGAATGGTCGGGCCGTCGTCGTTGAACGTCACCTGCTTGCCGAGGTCGATGCTGGCAGTCGCCGTGTCGCCGTCCTTGTCGGTGATCGTCGCTGTCAGCGTCACCAGGTTGGCCACGCTGTTCAGGCTGATGCCCTCGCTGATGTCGCCGTTTTCGCCGACGCCCTCGTGCACTGCGCGCAGATCGGTCAGCGTCACCACACCCGTCGCAGGGTCAAGCGCGAGCGTGAAGGCGAGTGTCGCCGTCGCACCGACGTGACCTTCCACCGTGTTGCCGTTCAGCACCAGGAAGATGTGATCACCGGTCGCGGAGTCGATCAAGCCGGAGTCCACGTTCGGCGAGTTCACGCCCAGCGAGTAGGCGATGCTGGCGCCGTCGGCGCCCTGCACCGAGGTGAACGCACCACTGAAGTCGCCGGTCGTGTGGGTGTTGGCAAGGTTCGGCGTCGTGCCGTCGATGCCGTTGGTTGCCGCCGTCAGGAAGCTCTCGTCAACGGCCAGCGCCGGCTCGCCTTGAACCACAATCGAAACGCTCGGACCGTCGTCCAGGATCGTCAGATGCGGACCAATATCAACACTTGCGCTCTCGCTCTGGTTGCTGTTGTCCGTCACCGTCGCCGTCAGCGTCACCAGACCGGCAGGCAGGGACACGCCCTCGTTGATATCGCCGGTCTCGCCGACGCCTTCATGCACCGAACGCAGATCCGTCAGCGTGATATGACCCGTCGCATCAACCGCGAGCGTGAAATCAGCCGGCCCTCCTGCCGCCGCGCCGGCGTTTGCTCCCTCGCGGCCGACCACCTGGCCATTTTCCAGGAACAGGAACACGTGATTCCCGGTCTGCGAGTCAATCAACCCGGAATCGACGCCTGACGCGCTAATCGACAGCGCGAAGGTCAGCGATTGCTGACCGGCTGGCGCGTCGATTGTGAACGGTACCAATCCCGTCGCCACGGTAGATCCCGCCGGGCCCTGGCCCGAGCCGGCAATACCGTTCGTCGCAACTGTCAGGAAGCTCTCATCGACCACCAGCCCTGGAACAAGTCCGGCAACGATCGTGGGAGCAACTGGAATCGGGGGCGTGGGCACGAAACCCGTCTGCGGCTCGGTCGTAAAAGTGGGCAAGTCCTCTTGAGGCGCCAGAGTATTGCTGGGCACGGGGGGCAGAGGATCAACCGCAGATGGGCTGAAGTTCGCACCGCTCGCCTGGGCGTTGGCATTGGAGGCGCCGCCGGCGTCGGCTGCAGGCAACACCGACGAATCCGTGGTGATCGGAAACAGGCTCGCAAATTCGCTTACGGAAACGTCGCGGCCAGGCGCCATTTCAATCGTTATGTTTTGCAGCGCGTCGTGCCGCGAATCGAAGAACGGCTCGACCGTCACGGTCGACTGATTGTCGAACAGGATGATGAGTTTCTCGCCGACGTGGACGAGTGTGATTTTCTCGTTGGCGATCGCCGAGAAATCGACCTGGACTTTCTGATCGTATCCGAGATTGACGACGACCGCCTGATCGGTCAGCGGCTTCGTCAGTTTGTATATTCGTGGAGGGGCCGAACTGCTGGAATTCGCGGTGCCGGTAGCCTGAGCAACCTGAAATGGACCGTTCATATTCAAACTCCGATGAATTAAATCAATTTCCAGAAAAGTCAGCCGTACCGGCTTGCGTTGGAATCAATTTCCAGAAATTTTACCGAAAAATCTTCGTTTAAGTTATTGTTAACCCCAGTTGAGGTCAAGAAATGTGTTTGGTTAATCAATACTTTCGGTGCAGATGTGGTAAAGAGGGGACAGACTGCTCTGTCAGAACAAGAGGTTAGGAAGTATTAATCTTTTGGCGAGCTGTTGCCCGCCCGACCCTGTTCAGTTTTCCCTGCGATTTGGAGCCGTCGATGCGGGCAATCTACCAATCGTGCGCTTTGGCAGTCCTTGTGGGGGCCATTGGCACAGCAACTGCGCAGGCCCCGACGGAGACGGTCGAGCGTTCAGTTAAAACGTTGCCAAATAGGGACACCCAAATCGGCGTTTACCTGAACGTGCTGCCGGACTGCACGTCAGGCCCCCTGCCGACCATTCGATTGGTCAGTCCGCCGACCGCCGGCAAGGTAGTCGTAAAGACCGCAAAGGCGAAGGCCACCAACTACAAGGCCTGCCTGGCGCTCGAGGTGCCTGCCTACGTCGCGTTTTACAAATCACCCCCCGAATTTCTGGGCGATGACGTTCTGACGATCGAGGTCAAGTACGCGGGCGGGCGAACGGAAATTCAGAAAATCACCGTCAAGGTGAGCGGACCGGGCGCCCAGCAAAAGATTTAGAGCGTCGCCCGGGTATTTGAAGTTCCAACGCCCGAGCCGTGGCGTCCGCCAGCCATCGGCCCGGATCGGTCCCAGATTTCAGTGTTCGATGGGAAGGTCCGAAGGTTGACCAAGCGCAGCACTGTCCTCCCGGCAATCGCCAATTCTTCGCGCGATCACCAGATCCGTCCTCGGCAGCTGCCCCACTGTGAGTTGATTGACCTCGCTGTAAGCTTCATCGCTTTGCACGGTTATGACGGTGCTGACCGGCCCCATGTAATCGCAGCGATTGGAGAAGATGTACCGGTTGTTGACCTTCTCCGGCTTGGCCGAATGGCAGCTCCCGACCGGAGCGGATGAAAATGTGGCTTTCATGGCCTGGGTTGGATCAACGCAGCGCGTCATCTCGCGCTCGAACAATTTATGCCTCACGTTCGAATGGGTAACGATTTCGAGGGTTCGCACAAATCGCCACATCCCTTTTCGGAAGGTCGGACCGCCAAATCCTTCGTCCGCATGAGCCTCCGGCAAAAGGACGAGGGCCGCTACGAACGATGCGATGATCACGAGGAGGCAGCGGGAGATGATTTTCGACGCAGCCAAGTCATTACTTGCGGTCATTTTCGATTTTCCCCGTTGTCTGATTGAACAGCCAGTCGCGCCCGCCGTAGACAATCATTCGAGGGACCTCGCCTTAAATCCTGGTTAACGAATCGCGCTTGGCGGGTGATCAGGCCCGGCCTGGTAAACAAGGCCGTAACCGGCATCGATGCCTGCCCCCTCGCTCCATCGGAGACGACGTGACCACAGCCGTTCGGCGCAAAATGTGATGAGGGCCCCAAGCTACGCCCGGGCGCGAATTCACGGCGGTCAAGTGACTGCCTTGCGCCAAGGACCCTGTTCAATTTTTGACGGAGCCGCGATCAGATATGATCTCAGTGCTGCAAGGACAAAACAGAAGTCTTTGCCAAGTCTTCCGCCTTGTCGTCGGTACAATCCCCAATTCTCTTTGCGGTGACCAGATCCGACTTCGGATGCTCACCGACGGTGACTTCGTTGAGTTCAGTGTAAGCTTCGTCACTGTGCACCGTTATGACGGTGCTGACCGCTCCCAGATAATCGCACCTGTGGCCGAACGTATATTTATTGCCGACTTTTTCCGGCTTGTCGGAAACGCAGCCTCCAACGGGCGATGATGAGAAGGTCGCCTTCATCGCCTGGGTTGGATCAACGCAGCGCGTCATCTCCCGGTCAACCAATCTGTACTTGACGTTCTTGTTCGCATTCCTGACGACATCAAGCGTTCGAACAAAACGCCAAAGGCCCTTGCGAAAGCTCGGGCCACTAAACACGCCATCCACTTTTGCCTGGGGGGCGGCTTGGGATTGAGTGGATTGGGGTTGAGTGGATTGGGGTTGACGATCCTGAGCCTGAGACTGGATCGGGATGAATGACATGGTCGCCATCAAGGCAGCCGACCCATAGACGCGTAGAAATCTCGAGCCAGCAACGTGATTTCGGAAGTTCATCCCGCCCCCAGTACCCCGGTCCGATCAATCATCCGGATCCGGCCGCATCAAACAATCACTGCACTCACCAGTTGCAGGTAAATTGTGGTCAGTAAAGGTTAACGGCCCCAAGCAAGGTGCCATTTGATTTATCTTTTGATTTACTGCGACAAACCAGCAACACCAAGCAGTAATCGAGAGACGTTCGCGAGCCGTGATTTTATGGGGTTTTTGAAGCTGACGTTCGCTGAAGTCGCGGGCACCATCCGCCCCTCAGTTTGTCACGCGATCAGATCCTGCGCGACGCAGGCGGTCGAGGTGCCCACCCCGTTGGCGAAAAAGGCGTGACAACTTCGCGCCAACATAGGAATTAATTGACGCTTCGAATGATTTTTGCTCTCTTGGCGCTCGTTTTCAACTTCTTGGGGGCCGCAATGCGCATTGGACTTGGCACGTTTTTAGCTGTGGCTTTTGTTGGATTTTCCGTGTTCGCCGGGCCGGCGCCAGCAGCGGACCTTGGCCTGATGTCCTCGGGCCCGGCCTCGGTCGGAAACTGTTCCGATCTTGTTTTTACCTGCGACAACGGTCGGCAGTATCCGCTTTGTCCGATTGCAGTGTCGATAGCCGGAGAGGTCGTTACCGGTTCGCTCCATCTCGGCCATCATGGCGCCACGCACGTGCGGCTGATTCCGATGGGCGTCGGCTATCGCTATGCCGGGCGCGGGATCTGGCTGGACGGCTTTCGAGAGAACGCGCTGCTGAACTTCGGAAAGCACAGCCAGGTCGCCTGCACGCTACTGCGCTCCTGAGACCGGAGCGCCATAAGCCTTCGACCTGATTTGATTTGCTCAGATCGACGCTCAGCCCTTGGTTCGCAACACCGCTCGCGAAGAACGCGGATACATGTACGCCTTCGGGTGCACGTAGACCGCACACGTGTCCTGCCACTGGTATTGCTGCCAATTCCATTTCAGGCAGCCCGCCTCCATCTGCGGATCGTATCCCCAATTGAGTCGGTATGGCTCGTCACCGAACGGGTAAGGGCCGCTATAGGCAACGCTGCTTGAGAGCACCACAAATGAAACGGCAGCGACGGCGGCAAGCAACGGCTTTTGCATGGTAAACCCCGGTTTCCCTGAGACGCTAATTTAGCGAAGAGTGCCAAACGGAGGGGTCTTTATCAAGGGCCTTGGGACGCAAGGGTCCTTTCAGCTGATAAATTAAGAGCGGTTGCGTTGATGCAGGTCGGGGTCGTCTTTTGCGCCGTTCGACAGACGCGAGACGGCCTGCTCCTCAAGCAAGCGCGCCAGCTCCGCGGTGATGTCCGCGGTTACTTCCCGTACCTGTTCCGTAACGATGCTCTGGTCGACTGCGGACAGGTTCTGAACCCGCCCGGCGACGGCGATCGTTTCCACCTTCAATTCGAGCGGATTATCGAAGTCGGACAGGATGATGCCGTCGCGTTCCACCGCGCGCGGCCGGGCCGCAGGCTCTTCGACGGCCCATCGGTCGGCCGCCGCGACAAAGAGCGCAGAAAGCGTCAATCCACGCCGCTTAGCCAAGGCCTCAAGCCGCGCCAGCGACAGGACTGTTCAAATTCGACGCGAACGGTCCGGAGATCGTCCGGCACATCGATCGCGGCAAGAAGCAATGCGCCGTTCCGCGCGATCGATTCGGCCGGCATCGGCACGCAAATTTCCTGATCGGCCGCTAGCAGGTTTTCTAGATGGGCCAGCAGCTTGGCTCTGGCCCCCGGCAATCACCTCGTCCACCGTCCGGGCTGGCACCGCACAGGTCGAATAGTCGGGAAACGATGCCGAATAGCCGGTTTCGCCGTCTCTTTTCACGGCAGCGATGAAGATTGCCATTTCCGCCCACCGCGACCAATGTCAGTCAAACGATGCCCGCGTATCCAAATTTGAATTTCAACCCAAGATTGATCGCAAGATCAATCTTCCGGATCCATCGGGCCGGCGATTTCCCCGACAGCGAATCAGGCGTTACTTCTGCCGAAACGAGTGATTGAACGACATCACGAGCGGTCCGACAATATAGTCGAACGCGGTTCGCTGGATGGTGGGGATCATCACCGTGGCCGGCATACCCGGATAGAGCCGGATATTCGGCATGGCCGCAAGCTCGCTCTCATCGATCCGGACGAACGCCGTGTAATAGGGATTATTGGTTTTCGGATCGGTCAGACGATCGGCGGAAATCTGGATGATGTCGCCATGAATGATCGGAACGATGCGCTGCTTGTAGGCCGTGAGGTGAACTTCGGCACGCATGTCGGGCCTGATGTCGCTGATATCCTCGACCGCGATCTGCGCCTCGATGGTGAGCAAGTCCTGATCCGGGACGATGTCGAGAATCTTGTCGCCGCGCTGAATGACGCCGCCGACGGAAAACGCGGTCAGCGCAACGACCCTGCCGGCATAGGGCGCGCGGATTTCCATGCGGCCGAGTACGGCCTTTGCATTTACTGCCTTCGGGATCACCTCAAGCATCTTGGCCTGGGTGTCGCGCAGGTCCTTGGTGACATCGGTCATCCGGTCGTTGTCGAGTTGCGCGATCTGCTGCCGCTGCTCCGCAATGGCTTGCCGGGCCTTGGCGATGTTGGCATTGGCATCCGCAATCTGCCCCTCGAGGCCATATGCGGTGCGCTCCAGCTGCAGGATGCGCGGCCGGGCGATCAGTCCCCGCTCGACCAGCGGCGCGATGTCTTTGGCTTCAGCCTTTACAGAGGTGATTTGGTCTGTGAAGGATTTGACCTGCGCTTCGGCGCCGACGATCTGCGAGTCCAACTGATTGATTTTCTCCCGGATGACGTTGCGCTGTCCTTCAATCGCGGCTCGACGACTTTCAAACTGGCTGATCTGGCCGTTCCAGACGCTCTTCAGATAGGTCTCTTCCACGCGCGCCTTGAGATCGTCGGGCATCACCAGCGCCGAGCCATGGTCAAGTTCGGTGAGCAGCCGTACTTCGGTTGCACGGAGCACGACATATTGCTGGGAGAGCACGTCGTATTCGGCGCGCGCCTGGGATTCGTCGAGCACGATCAAGAGGTCGCCGACGTTGACCTTCTCGCCTTCTCTGACATGAAGCTCCTTGACGATCCCGCCGTCGAGGTGCTGAACGCTCTTGCGGTTGCCGTCGACCTTAACGATCGCATTGCCCACGACCGCGCCGTTGAGGGGCGCGGTTGCCGCCCATGTCCCGATACCGCCGAAAAAGATCGCGATGATCAGCCAGCCTGCCAGGGCGACGCGATTGATGGAGTCGCTTGGCGGCTGCTCGCCGACGGTCGGCTTACCGCGCAGTCCCGCGGCGCCCCCCCTGCTCCGAATTGCAGCATCCAAAAGAGCCATTTCAGATTCCTAGCCCGTCGAACCTTGTACGGCATGCACTGGCACGGGGCGCGTGAGACGCGACATGATTTCGGCGCGGGGCCCAAACATTTCCGCTACCCCGTCCCTGAGAACCAGTATCTTGTCGACCACCCCGATCGTGGCCGGCCGATGCGACACGATCACCACGGTCGTGCCGCGCTTCTTGAGCTGAAGAATGCAAACCGCCAGCGCGGCATCGCCTTCGGCATCGAGATTTGAGCTCGGCTCATCCAGCACCACGAGGCTCGGATTGGCGAAGATGGCGCGGGCTAGACCAATACGCTGACGATAGCCGCCCGAAAGTATGGCGCCGCCTTCTCCCACCTGGGTGTCATAGCCGTCTGGCAGGCGCACCACCATCTCGTGCACGCCGGCTGCCTGCGCGGCCAGAATCGCCTCGTCGTCTTCGCCTTCCTGGAAGCGGCTGATATTGGCCGCGACCGTGTCGGCAAACAGCTCAATATCCTGGGGGAGATAACCGATATGCTGACCGAGTGACGTCCTGACCCAACTCGATACATCCGCGCCGTCCAGTCGCACCGCCCCGGCAGACGGCACGAGCACGCCAACCAGGTGACGCGAAAGCGTGGATTTGCCGGCGCCCGAAGGGCCGATAACACCCAAGACCTCGCCTGGCTCGATCACGAACGTTACCCCGCGCAGGATCGGCTTCGAACTAAGCGGGGGCACATAGGTCAACCCCTCGACCGAGAGTTGGCCCTTCGGCCGCGGCAGCGTCAGGCCGGCGTCGCGTTCGGGGTTGGCCGACAGAAGTTCGCGTATACGCAGGAATGCCCCGCGCGCGGAAACCAGATTGCGCCAGGAACCGACGATCTGCTCCACGGGCTGCAAGGCCCTTCCGAGCAATATGCTGGCGGCAAACATGGCGCCGACGGTGGCAAGTCGTTCGATCACGAGATAGGCGCCGAGACCCAATATCATCGACTGCATGGCAAGCCGCAGAAAACGGATGAGGCTCTGCATAGTGGCGGCACGGTCGCTAGCAGAGACCTGCCGTTCAAGCATGCGGTTACGATCACGGGACCATCGCCTCAGCAGGCCTTCGGTCATGCCCATGGCCCGGACCACTTCGGTGTTGCGCAGGCTCATCTCGGTGAAGCTATAGCTCCGGGAAGCCGCCTCACCAGCTTCAGTCAACGGCAGCTTGACCAGCCATTCGTTGAACAGGGCCATGAGGACCAGCACAATGCAGCAGCCCAAGGCAAATGCCCCCAGGAAGGGGTGCAGCACGAAGATCACTGCAATATAGATTGGCGCCCAGGGCAGATCGAAGATCGCGTGGATGCCCGCGCCGGTAACAAACTGACGGAAGGTATCGAAATCGCGCAGCAACTGGCTGCGGGCGCCGCCGGCGCTTGCGGAGCGATCGATGATCGCAGTCATCACGCGCGTCGCGATCTTCTGGTCGAGACGAATGCTGGCGCGGGTCAGCACGCGCGCCCGAACGGCGTCCAACCCGGCCAACGCCATGAAAGCGATCAAGAGCGCGATCGTGAGCATCAGAAGCGTGATCTCGCTGGCGCTCGAAATCACGCGATCATAGACCTGCAGCATGTAAAGCGGCCCGGCCAGATAGAGCAGGTTAATCGCCAGACTGAAGATCGCAGCGGTGACGAAATAGCTCTGGCAACTCTCCAGCAAACGCCGAAGTTCGTCAGGTCTCTTGAACGGAGCACTCACACGGTTCGGCGGAAATCCCGCCCCTCTTTAAATTAACTATTTGCGACCCGTTTGGGCCAAATGACATTGAGCCAACTGCTGCACCTTAGCAGGGACCCCGTACGATTTTCAATTTATCTAAGGCAATGTTTAACGTGGCGAACTTTTTGACGGAAGCGCGCCGGACCGTCAGGGCTCGCAAAACACCGTATTTATGCGGTAATCGGAGGGCTATGGGCCCCCGGGTAATCCCGCTGCTAGGCGGCGGCGCAAGGCACCCGCCTCATTGAATTTAAATTAATTTAGAGTGCGCGGAGAAACATATTTTCAGCAGGTATCGCCAGTGTATTGGCGCGGTTCCCGCAAATGAACCGTCCATTTAAGCTCGCTGGAACCGCCGAGCTAATCTGGATCGCTAGTTTTACGTCCCGTTCAAGGCCTCCGCTCCTACGCGGCGAGTGGGACCGGTCAAATCGCCTGTGTTCACCCCGACCATGAGCCGATCCAGGCTGCGGGGACGTCCCCGGTGGCAAACCTCGGCTCTCGCTAATCTTGGCAGTAATTTTCGAGGCCACTCGGCTCGAGCCTTCGCGCAGGAAACCTTGCGCGGAGTCCCCTCAGTGCCCGCCTTGCGCCCCCTGCAGGGCTGCAGAAGGATCGCCTCGCGGCCGACGAGACTGGGCCGCGCGCTCGAACTCCCATGCGCGCTCGAGGCGCTCGGCTGGAATTTCCTTCAAAAACCTTGACCAGGCCGCGCTGAATTCCTTCATGCAGACGTCGCAACTTTCACCCGTCCCGTTTGCCCATGCCGGCATTGCCACGGGCACGGTGATGAACCACTCCCACGGAGTAGCCGGCGCTTTCGGGTCGGCCACCAGGCGGATCCTGCCGATTGCGTGGTCTTGATGCCAAATTACGTAGTCGTCTTTGACATCGGGCCATTTCGAACGGGCATTCAGCGTAATCGTTTTCTTCGCCATCACGAAATACTCAAAACATGTAAGGGACCCGGGCAGAAAAATTAGAATTCAATTCTGAGACGTAGCAGCCTGGTTCAATGAAAGCAACGCGTCGGCGCTCTTCGTGAGACCGCCGGCCACCTGTTTTGCCGCGTCCGGCGACAGCGCATAGCCAACCTGGCCTTCCAGCCGATGATTAAGAATGAACAGGATCAAACCTCGGCCGCTCGTGTCTGCCGTTATGGTGAAATTCTTCGGCAATTCGAAGCGGACCTCATCCGGATTGCCGCTGCCCCCCTTCTCGGTCACTGGAGCAGCAGCCTGCCTTGTAGCGGAGCCGATTGGAGCAGCCGGCTGCATCACATTCCTGGCCCGGATCAGAGAATCAATGAGATCGTCCAGGCACTCATGCGCAAACCTCAGCTCCAGATCGCCGGTATATTTGCCGCTGGTCGCGACAATCACCTCTTTCTTGTCGTCCGATAGACTAGCGGTCTTCACCGCTGCAATCCTGATCGCCATTCGCCGACCTTCCTTCAAAAGATTCCACCGGACGGTCCTCTGCAGCCCTGCTCCGTAGACGCAACCATATCGCAGGCTCTCTCAATTGCCTGACGGCGGTCATATCGTCCTGCCGAGCGACTATCACTGACGCCGTCAGCCCGGAATTCAGCGTTAAAGATAAAACGCAAGTTTTGCAAACCGGGCTTTGGCAGCTCGCGCCCGAGACCTCGGTCAGCCGCGGCCAGGGCAGCAGAACCCGCCCAGCCTCGGAGTTGGTCAGAATGCGAGAACCGGTATTGCCGTCGTCAATTCTAGATCCTACAATTCGCCCATAGTCGTTAATATTGCAAATTGATGAGGACTTGCCCCTAGGCGGCGCAACAGCCATGGCGATAAACCCGACCCCGCGGATCGTTACCGAGTTCAAGCCAAAATTCGAAATCAAGATTGATCTTGATGACCGGTGCTTCGTTTTTCCGGCAGGCAAATCCGTTAGCCAATTGCTCCTGACGTCTGATGGCAGAACGGTCTTTCTTGATGCGACTTATCCTTTCAATCAATCCCACAGCCCGCCGCGCCTGATCTCTCTCGATTTGGAAGACACGAAGGAGTTCGGCCGGCGATTGATCGAAGCCGTTCACTGCGCCCGGACCCAGCTAGTCGCAACGAGCGGCGTTCGCATCTCCATCAACGTGAATGCGAACGGCTACCACCTTCAGTTCGGCGACATGAACAGCGCGGTCGACCTGTTTCTCGGAACGGGCTGCATCTGGCGTGTTTGCCAGGGGATCTTGAGGATTGCAGATCTGATTGCGCCCGTTGAATCCAACTGACCGGGCAGCGGCGATTAAATACCCCGCTTTCGCCTATGCTTCCTCATCTAGTGCGTCGATCAATTCTCGACCGAAACTTGCGCGCAACTTCCTGAGTTGGTGCAATCCCAGTTCGGCCTGCGCGGCAACGCGGATCAACTCGACAGGTGCATGTGCGGGATTTCAAGATAGACCAGCCGGAGCAGAAAAAAATCCGCTCCTGCCTTGTATCTTAGTGGTGCAGCATATCGGACGAAGTCACGTTGGTGATCAGGTGGATTTCTATATCGGCGCTAGCGGTGGTTTCCGAACCAATGGACCTGAGCGAGCTTGTATTTGAGCCGCAACAAGTCTCGCATGTCGCCGGGCATTTTCGCTTAAACCTCCATTTGCACATCCTCGTGGACTTCGGCGCGAGCACGCGATCCGTCAACTACTCAATGATGGAGGATGAAATCTGATGACGTCATTGACGTCACGCCCGTCAAATTGATTTGCATGTCCTCATGATTGTTACCGATCGTTTCAGACGCCGCACTCGCATTGGCGTAGACAATGGTATTGCCGCCAATGACCACAATATCGATGGTATGTGCCGCAATCGACGCCGGCGTTGAAGTCAGATTGTTGACCGCTACAGACTGGACAGTGCTGTTCAACCCGCTGATGGCTGAGAAGTCGATCTTGTCGGAACCATGCGTAAAGTCGCTGATGGTGTCGAATTTACCGGAACCCGGCTGCGAGTCGGTGATCGCGGTGTACTTGAAAGTATCGTTGCCGGTGCCCCCGCTGAAGCTGTCGGCGCCAGCCCCGCCAACGAACGTGTCGTTGCCGGCTCCGCCTTTGAAAGTATCACTACCCTTCGTGCCATCGATGTACGAGAAATTGTAGGGGTTAACTAAAGGTCCCGTGAGATCGAGGGCGTTGTTGCCCGGCGTGACGTTGATAGCCTTGATGTCGGCCGTCGCCACCGCGGTATGCCCGAGACTGTCCGTGACTGTATAGTTGAAGAACACGTCGGGGGCTTGGACGTTACCGCCAGAAACGACGTTTTTATCAACCGTAAGGTGCAAAATACCGCTGGCGTCCTCCGTCACCGTGTAGCCGCTAGCGAGAGTGCCGTCGGCATAATGGACTGAGGCAGTACTCGCGGCCTGGCCGCTGCTGTTGAACAACGCATTAGCTCCGAGATGGATTCCGCCAGACGGCGAAGAGTCATTCGCGAGCAGGTCTTTCGTGAACGTATCATCCCATGTTGAGCCTTCCGAGATGACGAACCTTTCCCCGCTTGCTGAGACCGGACTGGTGTTGACAGTCACATCGATGGTCCCGGTCGTATCGGCATGTGAGCTGCCTTCTGTCACCTGGGCATCGACCGTGAGCGTAAAGTGCTGGGTCGTCCCAGTCTCTGTGAGGGTCAATCCGGCAAGCTGGGAGGTTGTCAATGTGTAGCTGCCGTCGGTGTTGAGGTGACCTTGATTAAGCGTCACCCCGGCCGGAAGCCCGGATATGTTGATCAGCAATGTTGAGTCCGGATCGACCTCGGAAAGGGCGGATTGGATATAGATCGGGATTGCCGTGTTCTGATTGCCAGAAACGCTGCTGGTGTGCTGATCGCCCGACAGGCTGTTGTTTAAGTCCAGAGTCGGCGCTTCCGGCACCGGGTTTTCGGTGATGGTGATGGTCTGGGTCGCCGAGTGCGCGGTGGTCGAGCCCTCGGTCGCATTCGCCGTCACATGCAGCGTGATAGTCGAGACGTCGTCGTCGCCGGCATGCAACGTTAAGCCGACGAGCTGAGCCGCCGTCAGCGTGTAGACGCCACCCACAGGCGTCAACGTGCCGCCAGTGTTGCTCAGGCTGGCCGTGGTCGGAACCCCGGTGATCGTCACCGTGTTAGTGGCGTCGGGATCAGACTCGAACGTCGGCGTGATGGTGAGGCCAACGGTGCCGCCCTCGTTGACGCTCGACGCTGCCGCGCTCGCCGTCAGCGTCGGAGCCTCCGGCACCGCGACTTCGGTAATCGTGATGGTCTGGGTGGTCGAGTGCGCGGTGGTCGAGCCCTCGGTCGCGTTCGCCGTCACTTGCAACGTGATGGTCGAGACATCGTCATCGCCTGCATGCAACAATAGGCCAGCCAGTTCCGCCTGGGTCAGCGTGATGCTGCTGCCGGTGAACGTGTGGTTCAGACTGTTCGTCAGCGATTCCCCAACCACAAGCCCGGTGATCGTCACCGTGTCGGTGGCGTCGGGATCAGACTCGAACGTCGGCGTGATGGTGAGACCAAAGGTGCCGTCCTCGTTGACGCTCGACGCTGCCGCACTCGCCGTCAGCGTCGGCGCCTCGGGCACCGGGTTTTCAGTAATCGTGATGGTCTGGGTCGCCGAGTGCGCGGTGGTCGAGCCCTCGGTCGCGTTCGCCGTCACTTGCAGCGTGATGGTCGAGACATCATCGTCACCGGCATGCAAGGTCAGGCCGGCGAGCTGAGCCGCCGTCAGCGTGTAGACGCCGCCCACAGGCGTCAACGTGCCGCCAGTGTTGCTCAGGCTGGCCGTGGTCGGAACCCCGGTGATCGTCACCGTGTTAGTGGCGTCGGGATCAGACTCGAACGTCGGCGTGATGGTGAGGCCAACGGTGCCGCCCTCGTTGACGCTCGACGCTGCCGCGCTCGCCGTCAGCGTCGGAGCCTCCGGCACCGCGACTTCGGTAACCGTGATGGTCTGGATCGCGGAGTCGGCGGTGGTTGCGCCCTCGGCGGCGTGCGCCTGGACGGTCAGCGTGATGCTGGCGGTGTCGTCATCGGCGGCATGCAGCGTCAGGCCGGAGGCGACGTTGGCAGCCGTGATGGTGACGCTGGCGCCACTGTAGGTGTTGCCGTTGCCGTCGCTGATCGTCGCGGTGCCGAGGCCGGAGATCGTGACGCTGTCGGTGGCGTCGGCATCGAGCTCGAAATGCGGGGTCAGGTTGATCCCGACATTGCTGTCCTCGTTGACGCTGGCGGCCGCGAACGACACGTCGGTGTTGGCGAGAACCGGCGCCTCGGCGACCGGGGTGACATCGACCGTGATGGTCTGGATCGCGGAGTCGGCGGTGGTTGCGCCCTCGGCGGCGTGCGCCTGGACGGTCAGCGTGATGCTGGCGGTGTCGTCATCGGCGGCATGCAGCGTCAGGCCGGAGGCGACGTTGGCAGCCGTGATGGTGACGCTGGCGCCACTGTAGGTGTTGCCGTTGCCGTCGCTGATCGTCGCGGTGCCGAGGCCGGAGATCGTGACGCTGTCGGTGGCGTCGGCATCGAGCTCGAAATGCGGGGTCAGGTTGATCCCGACATTGCTGTCCTCGTTGACGCTGGCGGCCGCGAACGACACGTCGGTGTTGGCGAGAACCGGCGCCTCGGCGACCGGGGTGACATCGACCGTGATGGTCTGGATCGCGGAGTCGGCGGTGGTTGCGCCCTCGGCGGCGTGCGCCTGGACGGTCAGCGTGATGCTGGCGGTGTCGTCATCGGCGGCATGCAGCGTCAGGCCGGAGGCGACGTTGGCAGCCGTGATGGTGACGCTGGCGCCACTGTAGGTGTTGCCGTTGCCGTCGCTGATCGTCGCGGTGCCGAGGCCGGAGATCGTGACGCTGTCGGTGGCGTCGGCATCGAGCTCGAAATGCGGGGTCAGGTTGATCCCGACATTGCTGTCCTCGTTGACGCTGGCGGCCGCGAACGACACGTCGGTGTTGGCGAGAACCGGCGCCTCGGCGACCGGGGTGACATCGACCGTGATGGTCTGGATCGCGGAGTCGGCGGTGGTTGCGCCCTCGGCGGCGTGCGCCTGGACGGTCAGCGTGATGCTGGCGGTGTCGTCATCGGCGGCATGCAGCGTCAGGCCGGAGGCGACGTTGGCAGCCGTGATGGTGACGCTGGCGCCACTGTAGGTGTTGCCGTTGCCGTCGCTGATCGTCGCGGTGCCGAGGCCGGAGATCGTGACGCTGTCGGTGGCGTCGGCATCGAGCTCGAAATGCGGGGTCAGGTTGATCCCGACATTGCTGTCCTCGTTGACGCTGGCGGCCGCGAACGACACGTCGGTGTTGGCGAGAACCGGCGCCTCGGCGACCGGGGTGACATCGACCGTGATGGTCTGGATCGCGGAGTCGGCGGTGGTTGCGCCCTCGGCGGCGTGCGCCTGGACGGTCAGCGTGATGCTGGCGGTGTCGTCATCGGCGGCATGCAGCGTCAGGCCGGAGGCGACGTTGGCAGCCGTGATGGTGACGCTGGCGCCACTGTAGGTGTTGCCGTTGCCGTCGCTGATCGTCGCGGTGCCGAGGCCGGAGATCGTGACGCTGTCGGTGGCGTCGGCATCGAGCTCGAAATGCGGGGTCAGGTTGATCCCGACATTGCTGTCCTCGTTGACGCTGGCGGCCGCGAACGACACGTCGGTGTTGGCGAGAACCGGCGCCTCGGCGACCGGGGTGACATCGACCGTGATGGTCTGGATCGCGGAGTCGGCGGTGGTTGCGCCCTCGGCGGCGTGCGCCTGGACGGTCAGCGTGATGCTGGCGGTGTCGTCATCGGCGGCATGCAGCGTCAGGCCGGAGGCGACGTTGGCAGCCGTGATGGTGACGCTGGCGCCACTGTAGGTGTTGCCGTTGCCGTCGCTGATCGTCGCGGTGCCGAGGCCGGAGATCGTGACGCTGTCGGTGGCGTCGGCATCGAGCTCGAAATGCGGGGTCAGGTTGATCCCGACATTGCTGTCCTCGTTGACGCTGGCGGCCGCGAACGACACGTCGGTGTTGGCGAGAACCGGCGCCTCGGCGACCGGGGTGACATCGACCGTGATGGTGCCGGTTGAGGTAGCGATATTGCCGCCGTCATTGGTCGTCGCCGACACGCCCAGCGTAAAGCTGTCACCTTCCGGCACCGTGATCGTAAGTCCGGAAAGGTCGGTGGCCGGATTCAGAGTCCAGGTATTGCCGGCACCCGCGCTGCCGTGATTGAAGGTCACGCCGGACGGAACACCTGTAATAATGATGTTACCAAGGCTCGAATCCGCATCCGCCTCGCTCAGAACATCGGTGATGTTGAGCGCGACCGCCGCGCCGCCCTCGGTCACCGTCACCGAAGCCGGCACCGTCAGCGTCGGTGCCTCCGCAACCCCGTTCACCGTGACGCTGATGCTGCCAGTTGAGGTGGCGACGTTGCCGCCGTCACTGGTGGTGGCCGACACGCCCAGCGTAAAGCTGTCACCTTCCGGCACCGTGATCGTAAGTCCGGAAAGGTCGGTGGCCGGATTCAGAGTCCAGGTATTGCCGGCACCCGCGCTGCCGTGATTGAAGGTCACGCCGGACGGAACACCTGTAATAATGATGTTACCAAGGCTCGAATCCGCATCCGCCTCGCTCAAGACATCGGTGATGTTGAGCGCGACCGCCGCGCCGCCCTCGGTCACCGTCACCGAAGCCGGCACCGTCAGCGTCGGTGCCTCCGCAACCCCGTTCACCGTGACGCTGATGCTGCCAGTTGAGGTGGCGACGTTGCCGCCGTCACTGGTGGTGGCCGACACGCCCAGCGTAAAGCTGTCACCTTCCGGCACCGTGATCGTAAGTCCGGAAAGGTCGGTGGCCGGATTCAGAGTCCAGGTATTGCCGGCACCCGCGCTGCCGTGATTGAAGGTCACGCCGGACGGAACACCTGTAATAATGATGTTACCAAGGCTCGAATCCGCATCCGCCTCGCTCAAGACATCGGTGATGTTGAGCGCGACCGCCGCGCCGCCCTCGGTCACCGTCACCGAAGCCGGCACCGTCAGCGTCGGTGCGTCCGCAACCCCGTTCACCGTGACGCTGATGCTGCCAGTTGAGGTGGCGACGTTGCCGCCGTCACTGGTGGTGGCCGAGACGCCCAGCGTAAAATTATCCCCCTCCGGCACCGTCATCGTCAGCCCGGAGAGCTGCGCCTGCGTCAGCGTTAACGTGCCGCCTACCAGCGTGCCGTGATTGAAGCTCACGCCGGACGGAACACCTGTAATAATGATGTTACCAAGGCTCGAATCCGCATCCGCCTCGCTCAAGACATCGGTGATGTTGAGCGCGACCGCCGCGCCGCCTTCGGTCACCGTCACCGAAGCCGGCACCGTCAGCGTCGGCGCCTCCGCAACCCCGTTCACCGTGACGCTGATGCTGCCAGTTGAGGTGGCGACGTTGCCGCCGTCACTGGTGGTGGCCGACACGCCCAGCGTAAAGCTGTCACCTTCCGGCACCGTGATCGTAAGTCCGGAAAGGTCGGTGGCCGGATTCAGAGTCCAGGTATTGCCGGCACCCGCGCTGCCGTGATTGAAGGTCACGCCGGACGGAACACCTGTAATAATGATGTTACCAAGGCTCGAATCCGCATCCGCCTCGCTCAAGACATCGGTGATGTTGAGCGCGACCGCCGCGCCGCCCTCGGTCACCGTCACCGAAGCCGGCACCGTCAGCGTCGGTGCGTCCGCAACCCCGTTCACCGTGACGCTGATGCTGCCAGTTGAGGTGGCGACGTTGCCGCCGTCACTGGTGGTGGCCGAGACGCCCAGCGTAAAATTATCCCCCTCCGGCACCGTCATCGTCAGCCCGGAGAGCTGCGCCTGCGTCAGCGTTAACGTGCCGCCTACCAGCGTGCCGTGATTGAAGCTCACGCCGGACGGAACACCTGTAATAATGATGTTACCAAGGCTCGAATCCGCATCCGCCTCGCTCAAGACATCGGTGATGTTGAGCGCGACCGCCGCGCCGCCTTCGGTCACCGTCACCGAAGCCGGCACCGTCAGCGTCGGCGCCTCCGCAACCCCGTTCACCGTGACGCTGATGCTGCCAGTTGAGGTGGCGACGTTGCCGCCGTCACTGGTGGTGGCCGACACGCCCAGCGTAAAGCTGTCACCTTCCGGCACCGTGATCGTAAGTCCGGAAAGGTCGGTGGCCGGATTCAGAGTCCAGGTATTGCCGGCACCCGCGCTGCCGTGATTGAAGGTCACGCCGGACGGAACACCTGTAATAATGATGTTACCAAGGCTCGAATCCGCATCCGCCTCGCTCAAGACATCGGTGATGTTGAGCGCGACCGCCGCGCCGCCCTCGGTCACCGTCACCGAAGCCGGCACCGTCAGCGTCGGTGCGTCCGCAACCCCGTTCACCGTGACGCTGATGCTGCCAGTTGAGGTGGCGACGTTGCCGCCGTCACTGGTGGTGGCCGAGACGCCCAGCGTAAAATTATCCCCCTCCGGCACCGTCATCGTCAGCCCGGAGAGCTGCGCCTGCGTCAGCGTTAACGTGCCGCCTACCAGCGTGCCGTGATTGAAGCTCACGCCGGACGGAACACCTGTAATAATGATGTTACCAAGGCTCGAATCCGCATCCGCCTCGCTCAAGACATCGGTGATGTTGAGCGCGACCGCCGCGCCGCCTTCGGTCACCGTCACCGAAGCCGGCACCGTCAGCGTCGGCGCCTCCGCAACCCCGTTCACCGTGACGCTGATGCTGCCAGTTGAGGTGGCGACGTTGCCGCCGTCACTGGTGGTGGCCGACACGCCCAGCGTAAAGCTGTCACCTTCCGGCACCGTGATCGTAAGTCCGGAAAGGTCGGTGGCCGGATTCAGAGTCCAGGTATTGCCGGCACCCGCGCTGCCGTGATTGAAGGTCACGCCGGACGGAACACCTGTAATAATGATGTTACCAAGGCTCGAATCCGCATCCGCCTCGCTCAGAACATCGGTGATGTTGAGCGCGACCGCCGCGCCGCCCTCGGTCACCGTCACCGAAGCCGGCACCGTCAGCGTCGGTGCCTCCGCAACCCCGTTCACCGTGACGGCAATGCTGCCAGTTGAGGTGGCGACGTTGCCGCCGTCACTGGTGGTGGCCGAGACGCCCAGCGTAAAATTATCCCCCTCGGGAACCGTCATCGTCAGCCCGGACAGCTGTGCCGGTGTCAGCGTCAGAGTGCTGCCGACCAGATTGCCGTGATTGAAGGTCACGCCGGACGGCACACCCGTAATAACGATGTTGCCAAGGCTCGAATCCGCATCCGCCTCGCTCAGAACATCGGTGATGTTGAGCGCGACTGCCGCGCCGCCTTCGGTCACCGTCACCGAAGCCGGCACCGTCAGCGTCGGCGCATCGGCGACCGGATTGACAGTCACGTTAATCGTCTGCGGCGCCGAGGTGCCAGCTTCCGAGCCAGTGGTGCTGCCCGTCACCGACAGAACGAAGTTACCCTGATCGCTATCCGGGATTGTCATCGTCAGACCGGAGAGCTGTGCCTGCGTCAACGTCAGAGTGCTGCCGACCAGATTGCCGTGATTGAACGTCACGCCGGACGGCACACCGGTGATCGTCACGTTGCCCAGGGCGTCGTCGCCGTCCTGTGCCGTTTCTGTGATCGTCAGCGCTACGGTTGCGTCTTCATTTACAGAGACAGATGCCGGCACCGTTACAATCGGCGGCTCAATCTCGTGAAAGGTCGTAGTAGCGGCTGAGGCGGCGCCGTTGCCCCCCTGCTGCGTAAACACGAAGTTTATTGCGTACGTTCCGCCTTCCGTAGCCGGAGAACTGGCGGGGGCATCGAAGGTAATCGCCTGTATTAATGCCTGTGTTGCTGTCTCCGCGGAGGGGGTGGAATTGCCGCTAAGGCCAGCGGTGTACGTGATTGTGAGGGGGGTACCGCCCGTACCGCCGGTAAAAGTGGCAAAGATGATGCCATTATAAAGGATATTCGCGCCACTGACGGTAATCCCGTCTCCAGTTGTTGAGCTGATCCCAAGCGCGTCCGTTGTATCCCCGGCCGGAAGCGAAACGACCAACGTGGACCCGTCGTACGTCTTGTTGCCTTGATCGGTAAACGTCGCGCTCGGCGCGATCACCTGCGCCGTGCCAATCGTGTAAGTAAATGTGTTCGAGGGTTCGTTGAGATTGAATGTGAAAGTGTTCATCACCCCGGCGTAGCTTGCGCGTCCCTCCACCGTCAGTGGCGGGCAAACACCAAGCGCTCCACTTCGCGCTTCCAGCTCCCAACACCCTCCGCGTGAATAAGAACCAACCAGTCCAGTCGCGGCAGCGATCGCTTTGCCCGTCACCCGCGCAAGAGCGCTAACAAACCTTGAACCGCGCTCCCCCTGCCCGGTCTCGCAGCTCCACAGCCGCAGGTCGCCGTCCTTGCCAATTGCCCGACCGATCGAATTGAGGTCTGCTGCATGCTCATGCAATTTTTCAGCTGAGAGTACCCCAGCCCCGAACGCCACTTCACCAGGTCGTCCATGTGCAATGACGTGGATCGCTTCGATTCCTTCCCTGCCCTGAACCGCTCGCGCCATCTGTCGCGGTGCCGGTTCATCATTGGAGAGCAGGATCGGTTCGACATCGGGGCGGAAGCCCTTGAGCAGGGTTTCGAGGTCATCTACGCCGCGGTCGATGAAGGCGATCTCGCGCTTGGGGGGGGCGGTCATGGAAGAAATCTCCACGGGAAATGAGGGAGCGGCGGCAGACGCGTCGGTGTCGGAAATGCTGGTGATTGATGCGATAACTTGATGCTTGGCCATAACGCTTCCTTGCAATCGGATTGATGCGAAAAATTCAGGATCGGTCGGATGGAATGGCTGTCAGCAAGGACAGCATGTCGAGGGGATCGCCGGGAGCGATCTCGGGTGGGTCGACGGATGCCGACGGATCGTTTGCAAGAGTTGCCGACGGCTCGACCGGAAGATCCGGTGAAGGAGCGCCAATCGAAATTTCCTGGAGGCGCGATTCAATCTCGGACCAATCGACCGCTGGCTCCGACCTCGGGGTAAATGAAACGCGACCCAATGCTCACTCCTCTACTCTGCTGACGCAGAGCAGGCGTGACCGCACTCGAAAATCAGTTCACAAGAAACGCGACGCCCGTCTAAAAACTTTCGCGCGGCCGTGAGACCAAGAAAGACACTTGTCGCTAATGTATTCTACGGTCCACCGTGAAAAGACTTCGACCACCGTAACCCTGCCCGCTTCGTGTTCGGTCCCGCACCACCGCCCACGCTGCAAATAACTTTTTGTAAGTAATTGACGTCCCTTTTTGAATCTCGACCCACGCCGTCCCCGGAGTGATGACCGGAGTTCGAAGCGGTAAACTATTCCTTAACCTAACAGCCTGGAACTTGTCGCAAATTTGCGTCAATGTCCAGATGCCGCGCTAATATACTTCCGCTTAACCATTAACTCCGGCACGCCAGCCACACGCCGACTAATTTCCCGCAATCCTACGGGGTTTCGCGTCGGGAACTGGCCGGACTGGACCACATACGCGAACTAGCGGGCTGATAAACTGTCTGAGCTGGGGTTATGCGACTGGTTTCTTGGCCGTAGCGCATGGCAGTCTGTCGTTGCGGAAGCCGATAGTACAGGCCGTGAGGAGGTCGGCCTGCATCGAAAGGGGATGCCTCAGCGCTCGCCCTTGCCGTTGCGATTGGTGAAGCGGGCGTTGCCCAGGCCCGTGCCGATTGTCAACGCCCCAACGCCTCACGTCGTGCATGAAGGGGATCTCGGACAGCCCCTGCGCCAAGCCATCGGATGCATGGCGATGGCCGTGTCGTGCTCCCCGATCTGCGGGATGGCTTCGACCAGACTTGCCGGCAGATTGAACTTGCTGCTCTCTCAGTTGCCGGGCAGGTGGGCGCTTCTGTTGAGCACATCCTTGGGACGATTGAGGCCCGGATTGCTTCGCGGGTCGGGATCGCTCTAGCTACCTCGCAGAGCGAGGCATGCCTCTCTGATTGATGTACTAAAAGTTCGCTGGGCTCGCGGAGGAGATATCCTCTTGGAGCCGCGCTCCACGGGGAGCATCGCTCCCCACGGGGGAAGCATTTGATTTTATTCCCAGCCAGCGGTCACGACGGAGCATCCGGCGCGAAGCGAACGTGCGCGCAGGCCGTCAAAAGCCGTTTTGCGTCCAAAATCCCGGTTTTTGGACGCTTTAGCTGGAATCCTGCACCAATCCGGCAAATCCCCGGTTTTAGCCACGCTGAGGTTGTGGTAATCGGGAACTTTCAAATTATGTCCGGCTTGGAGTCTCATGATCGAACTCGCGCCCCGGAATTCCAATATTGGCTCCATCACGCGTATCGGCGCGCAACCCATCGCGATCGGCGCCGTCGCCCTGTTGTTCGTTGTGCTGGGGATCGGCTCCATCGCGCTCTGGCGGGCCTATACCGGCAATGCGCCCGAAACGGATCGCGTCGTAGCGATCCGCCAATTGCAGGCTCGCACCGCCCAAGCGTCCGAGCAACTGGTCGAAAAGACCAGGGGTCTCGAGGCCACCCAGCAGGAATCGATCGACCAACTGCAAGTGGTCCAGGACCAGTTGCAGACCGTGCGTCGCCTCCTCGCCTCGCAGCAGACCGATACCAGGAAGCTTTCCGAACAGATCGGAAGTCTGACCGAAGCGATCGAGGGGCTGCGGCAGTCGTTCGCGAGCGTGCAGGCCACCGAGCCTGCGGCTGAACCCACCCGCAAGCGCTCGTCCAGGGCAAAACCCCACGCGAGTGCGCACCGCAAGCGCGGCAAAACGAGCGGCTGAGGGCCGCTGGCGCCGTTTTCGGGGGAACGCCCGCCCGCGGACGCCAAATGCCAGTCGGGACAGCCGATCCATGGCCACAGGCATTTCCATAGCGACGGCGGCCCTGCGCCGACGACGCGCATTTGTCGTCGCGAAACCCTGCGCCCCACCGTGAATTTTCTTCGCCATTTGTGAACTGGTTCACATATGCCCGTGAGATTCGCGGTCATGTTGCAGTTCACCGGATGGCGTGAGCCGATTTCAATATCCGGGGCTGGCAAGGTCGTTGACGGTATACTACGTCGACGGCCTTGTTTTTTGTGCCCCTGCAATCTTCAAACCCGCACTTAAAGTGAAATCCTCGCAAGCAGGTGATTTGCGTTTGGCTTCAATTGTTTGCTGAATGCGCCTCCCAAAAAGGAGGAACTTTCAATGAGTGCCGAACCCCTGCTGACTTCAGACATCATCGGGCTGACAAAAATCGCGCCGTTTTCCCGCCGCGGGTTCATGACCGCGTCGGCCGCCGTGACGGCCGGATACACCCTTGCCGCCGGACCGGTGCGCGCCGACGTGATCAAGACCGACACCAATGGCCTCACCGCCGGCGACACCAGGATCAAGGTTGCTGACGGCGAAATGCCCGGCTATTTCGCCCGACCGGCCGGCGTCAGCAATCCACCCGTCGTACTGGTGGCAATGGAGATCTTCGGCCTGCACGAATACATCAAGGACGTGACCCGGCGCCTGGCCAAGCTCGGCGCATTCGCGGTCGCGCCGGATTATTATTTCCGCAAAGGTACCGATCTCACCAAGATCACGGACATCCCGCAGCTGATGCCGATCGTGAATTCGAAGCCGGACGCGGAATTATTGTCCGATCTCGACAGCACGGTGGCCTGGGCCAAGTCGCAGGGTGGCGATACCTCCCGGCTCGGCATCATCGGGTTCTGCCGCGGCGGACGGACGGTGTGGAAGTATGCCGCCCATAGCGGCGCGCTCAAGGCGGGCGCCTCGTTCTATGGTCCGCCGGTCGATCCGCCCAACCCGATTTGGCCAAAGAGCCCGCTGCAGCTCGCGCCGGAGATGAAGGCGCCGGTGATTGGCCTGTACGGCGAAGCCGATACCGGGATTCCGGTGGCGCAGGTAGAAGCATTAAAGGCCGCGCTGGCCGACAACAAGAAAACCGCCGAGTTCAAGATCTATCCGGGCGCGCCGCACGGCTTCCACGCTGACTATCGCGCCAGCTATCGCAAGGAAGCGGCCGACGATGCCTGGAGCCAGATGCAGGCCTGGTTCAAGAAATACGGGGTGTTGAGCTAGCTGGCGTTCGCCGCCTGGCGCCGATGGCGCGCAGCCCGACGACTGCGCGCCATCGGCCCGGACAAGCTAGCGGAAGTGATCGCTGGAGAAGCGATCGCTATTGCGATGCAGCTTGGCGATCCGCGGTTCGATTTCCCAAAGCATCCAGACAAAAGCCGTTCCTAGACAGACAACGACACCCAGGAACACCAAGGTCAAAGCCGGGGTTGTGAGCATGTTCAACATCCCTGATGCGATGCAAGCGGCGTACCAGCAGACGAATCGCGGCCTCGGCGATTAAAACACCGGGGCCGCGGGATTCATCCCGATATCGGGGCAAGCGGGATTAGTTGCAAACCTGAACCTGCCGGACACGCCAGCCATAGGGGGTCAGCACCTGCTGCTGGGCGAGGTAGCAGCCGCCGTCGCCGTAATAGTCGTCGTAGCCATAATTGGCGTAGTACGGATAGCCGTAGTCGTCGTCATAGTAGCCGTAGGCTCCGTAACCCAGGCCGAAGCCGATGGCTGCGGCGGCAAGCGGAAATCCGCGATGCCGGAATCCAGGGCGGAAGCCGCCGCGGAAACCGTTGACGGCGAAGCTGCCGCTGCGAAATGCGCCGGCGCCGATCGCGGCCGAACGGAAGCCGCCGCCGCTAATGGCCGCGGCGCGGAAACCACCGCCGCCCATCCCAATTCCGCCGCCGCGGAAGCCCCCGCCAAACCCGCCGCCGTGGAAACCGCCACCGCCGTGAAAGCCACCACCGCCGTGAAAGCCACCGCCTCCGCCAAAGCCGCCGCGGGCCGACGCTGCATCCGGCGCCAGCACGGCAATTGAAGCGACCGCGAACAACGCTATCATCGTTTTGCGTAACATCACCCATCCTCCGTGCTCACTCGCGTTCAAACGCTTGACGCCTTCGGCGTCGGATCCCTGCAGATCCCGGATCAAATCTAGGACCGGTTCTCGCAGACCGCTTGATCATTCTGCTCACTTCTCCGCGACCGGCTGACAGTCACATCAGCAGCCGCGACAAATGCTTTTCAGCTTGCGATCGATGGTCTTGTTTTCCCCCGCAATCGCGGCATCGATATTCTGCGACCCGGATCCTGTGGTCATGCCGGGCTCAGTATTTACGCCCGAGCCCGAAGGCTGAGCCGTTCCGGCGCTGTTGGTGCCAGGCGCCGGTGGCTTTGAAAGCCGTGTCGAGTTGCCCGCGCCGGACGGCACACCGCTCACGCCCGCAGTCCCGACGCCGACCGAGCCCGCGCTGGGCGAACCGACGGTGCTTCCCGCGCCGGCCGAAGACCCGCTGGCAGCGCCACCTGCACTTCCACCGCTGGCTCCGCCGGTGCTTTGCGCAGACGAAATGACGGTCGATACCAGAATTGCGATCGCGCTAATCGCGGCCGTCACGGACGCTCTTTTCATCGCAAATCTCCTTTTCTGGTCACAACCGCGGCGCAAGGCCGTTGTTCCTTTCCGGAACAATTTCGATCGGCAATCATTGGATGAGTGTCTGCTGAAATGCAGGAGTTGATGACGCTTGCGCAAATTGATCGCCTTCGACGACGACACCTTCGACAAGCTGACCCAGCTTGGACGCGACCGGATGGCGACGATTCAGGAATTGGCGGATGAGGCGTTCGCAGACGTGCTGAAAAAGCACGGCATCCCCGTCGATCTCAAGGATGCGCTTCGCAAAAGCGCCGCGCTCGACCGGGCGCCGGCAAAAAGCAAGGCGCGATCAGGTCCGGTGCGAAAAGCCAAATCGTGACGACCGGCTCCAATTCATTGGTGACCGGCTTGTCCGGGGAAGACCGCGGCTCCGTCTTCAGCCGATCTTCTTCAGGCCGTTTTTGAAGCGCGGCCCGTTGAGGGCGTAGAATTTCGCAGCACTTCCCATCGCCGTCACCTGTTCGGGCGAAAGCGTGCGGATCACGCTCGCCGGCGAACCGATGATCAGCGAATACTCGGGATATTCCTTGCCCTCGGTGATGAGGGAATTCGCCCCGACGATGCTGCCGCGGCCGATCTTCGCGCCGTTCATGACGATCGAACCCATCCCGACCAGCGCGCCGTCTTCGAGCGTGCAACCGTGCAGGATGACGTTGTGACCGACCGTGCAGTTCGTTCCGATCGTGAGCGGAAAGCCGCGATCGGTGTGGCAGGTCGAATTGTCCTGCACGTTGGACCCTTCGCCGATCTCGATCCACTCATTGTCGCCGCGCAACACCGCGCCGAACCAGACGCTGGCCGAGTTCTTGAGGCGCACCTTGCCGATTACGGTTGCAGTGTCGGCGATAAAGTAATTTCCGTCCGCGGGAAGATCGGGCGCCTGCCCATCCAGTTCGTAGATCGCCATCGAAGTCTCCTGTTCGCGGAGACCTTATAGCGTTTTCGAGCGAAGTGGATACCGGTTCGCGTGAAGAAAACGCGTCCAAAAAAGCAGACCAGAACCGGTCAGGTTCTAGGCCAGCACCCCGGCGGCGCGCAACGTCATCAGGAAGAACGTACCGGACATCAGGCTCCAGAACCCGGCAATGACGGTCGCCATCATCACGAATTCAAAGCGGCGGCGTTCGATCTTGGCGCCGCGCAGCGTGTTGCGCATGATGATGAAGGGCGCGGCAAAGACCAGGAACGGGACGGCGGCAAACGTCTTCGGCGCCACGCCCTGCTGCAGCAGCCCGAAACCCGCGGGACGCTCGGCCATGGCCTGGTAGCCGCTGGCAAGGGCGCCAGCCAGCGCAAAGCCGATGCAAAGGGAGAAAAGCGAATTCAACGCATCGGGGGACATGGACACTTCCGCTACTCGACAAACCGCGCCTTGCTTTCGCAAAATTGGCGGGCTGCCGCCACAGCAACCTTAAGGAAAGGTTAACAAGGGGCCGCCGCGGCCGCGTTTGCGCATGGCTCGTGTCGCCTTGACTTCGGTGAAATCATGCGGAAATCGGCTGGCGCATGGCATATTCGAGCACTGATTCGGCGTTAGCTTCGAACCCTACGATGCCTCGTTCATGACCTTGCTTTTGACGGCCCAGCACATCGCCCGCGACACTCGCAAGGACCCGCGCGGTCACATGATCCTGATCATGGTCGCGGGTACGATCACTATCGGCGCGATCGCCCTGGTCGCCTTTCTGTTGTGGCCGACCTGGGGAAGCGATCCTTCGAGCGGACCGGCACGATTGCCGGTCAGCATCGGCGCAACCTTGTTCAATGTGCCGACGACTGCAGTGCGCATGAAAATCCAGCGCCACTCCGGTCCGCAGGAGCGCGTCGATCTCAGCTTCATGTTCCCTTCGCTCGAGCCGCCCGAGGCGCCGAAACACGTCAGCGCCGACACGGTCGAGGAAAAGCCGCAGCCGATCGACCGGATATTCCTGTCGATATCAGCGCATCACGACACGCTGGCGCCCGACACCCGCGTCCGCACCATTTATCCGCGTTATCTGGAGCAGGACTCGACACCGATCGATGACGGATTGTCGATGCGCGCGTTTCGCGACGGTTCGCCCTACAGCAACGAAGACCTGTTCTCAGCGAACGCGCCAAGCCTCAGCGCGCGCTGCACGCGCGATGGCGCAACGCCTGGAATGTGCCTGAGCGAGCGCCGTGTCGACGGCGCCGATCTGACGTTCCGCTTTCCACGCAGCTGGCTTGGACAATGGCGCGACGTCGCAGGTGCAATGGACCGTCTGACGGTGCAGTTGCACGGGCCGAAGGGGTAGCGGCAGTTTCGCCGCACCTCACCCCTGATCGACCAGATCTTCCTCGAGGATCGCCATCTGAAACTGGAATGAGCGATCGTCGTCTTCGTCATCGACGAACAGCACGCCGATGAACTCCTCGCCGATATAAACCTCGGCCGAGTCATCCTTTTTGGGCCGCGGCACCACGCGAATCTTGGGATTGCCGAACACGCGCTTGAGATAGGCGTCGAGCTTCCTGACTTCCTGAACGTCCACGGCAGTCTCCAATCGGGTCGAGGTTTTCCGGGGAGTTTTAGGACGGTACGCCGCGAACCGCCAGAGCCTTTTCGGCCCTGACCGGATCAGAATTGCGCCAAATGCCCGAGGTCAGAAAGCGAGCAAAATCAAAGCCCGATCGCGTTGAGCATCTGATCCATGGTGCGTGACGGCTCGGCGCAGCCGGCCTCGCCGACGATCTTGGCGGGAACACCGGCCACGGTGACGTTGTGGGGCACCGGCTTGACCACCACGGAACCGGCGGCAATGCGCGCGCAGTGACCGATCTCGATATTGCCGAGAATTTTCGCGCCCGCCCCGATCAGCACGCCGTGGCGAATTTTGGGATGGCGATCCTCGTTCTCCTTGCCGGTGCCGCCCAGCGTAACGCCATGCAGGATCGAGACGTCGTCATCGATCACGGCGGTCTCGCCGCAGACGAAACCGGTGGCGTGGTCGAGGAAAATACCGCGACCGATTTTGGCCGCCGGATTGATGTCGGTCTGGAACGCCGCCGACGATTGGCTCTGCAAATAATAGGCGAAATCCTTGCGGCCCTTTCTATAGAGCCAGTGCGCCAGCCGATGGGTCTGAAGCGCGTGAAACCCCTTGAAGTAGAGCAAGGGATCAATGAACCGCGTGGTCGCGGGATCGCGGTCATAGACCGCTACCAGGTCGGCGCGGAACGCGTTGCCGAGATCGGGTTCGTCGCGCAGCGCCTCGTCATAGGCCTGGCGGATCAGATCGCCCGAGAGCGCCGAGTGGTCGAGCCGCTCGGCAATCCGATGGATCACGGAATCTTCAAGGCGATCGTGATGCAGCACGGTCGAATAGATGAAGGAGGCAAGCTCGGGCTCGCGGCGGACGATGTCTTCCGCCTCGCCTCGCACACGATCCCAGATCGGATCGAGCGCCGCCAGTTTCGCACCCTGTGGATTGACCTGATGCACTGCCATGGGTTGCTCTCGCGATTGTTTGGTTTACGCATTATAGCACGGCGGGCGAACGACTGTCCCAGGCCAGGCGCCGGCAAAGTAACCCCATCCGAACGGCCCGCCCTGGAGACGTCATATCCAAGTGGTCGGGATTTTCGGGAAATCAAGCCGGGTCCGCTGCAACTATTGACGGATTTCGACCGCGCCACCATTCCGGGCATGGTCCCCCAAAACGGGGGGAAACGTCATCAACACGCAGATTTTACGGGCGCGGTTCGCCGACTCGCGGTCGGTCTGGATCGCCGCCGTCGCCGTCCCCCTTTTGTTGCTCGCGCCTGCCCTGTGGAACGGATATCCGCTGCTCCAGTGGGATACCGGCGGCTATCTGGCGCGCTGGTATGAGGGCTATTTGGTGCCGAGCCGATCCACGGTGTTCGGCCTCTACCTGCATTTCGGCGAAGATTCGAGCTTCTGGATCAATCTCGGGATTCAGGCGCTGGCGACGCTGTGGATCGTGCAGCTGACGCTGCGCGTGCTGGGCATGGCCCAGCCGTTACGGCTGCTGGCAATGAGTCTGGCGCTGATCCTGACAACGGCCCTGCCGTTTCTCGCGAGCATGCTGCTGACCGACATCTTTGCCGGGCTGTCGGTGCTGTCGCTGTTCATCCTGGTCCTGCAAGCCGAGAGGACTTCAACCGTCGAAAAAATCTTGCTGTTTGCCTTCACGGCCTTCGCCGCGGCGACGCACAGCGCAACGCTGACGGTGCTGCTCGGACTATGCTGCGTCGGGTGGACGGTACGCCCGTTCCTGCGCGGACGGGTTCCTGTGTCCGGACTGGCGCAGGGCAGCCTCACCATCATCGCCGGGGCGGCCACGCTGCTGTCGGCGAATTTTGCGTTGTCGGGACAATTGGCCTGGACGCCCGGAGGGTATGGCGTCGCGTTCGGACGGATGCTGCAGGACGGCATCGTTACGCAATATCTGAGGGATCATTGCCAACAGCAAAAGCTGAAGCTCTGCCCCTATCGCGACCAGCTGCCGGCGACCGCCGACCAGTTTTTGTGGGGCAACAGCATGTTCAACACGCTCGGCCGCTTCAAGGGCTTGAACGACGAGATGGGATTCATCGTGCTGCGTTCGCTTGCTGAATATCCGGCCTGGCAGGCCGAGGCCGCGCTCGCCGCCACCGCGCAGCAACTCACGCAGGTCGCCACCGGCGAAGGCACCAATGCCTGGATCGGCCACACCTACGGCATCATCGAGCGTTATATCCCGTCGCAGGTGAAGCCGATGCGCGCCGCGCGCCAGCAACAATGGCGCTTCGACTTCACCGCCATCAACCGCATTCACGTCCCCGTCGCCCTCGCGTCGATGGTGCTGGTCGCGATGCTGTTCGCGGCCGGCTTGCGGCGCGGCTGGCTCGACGATCTCACGCTGCTCGCCGGGACCGTATCGCTTGCCTTGCTTGGCAACGCCTTCGTCTGCGGCGTGATCTCCGGACCGCACGACCGCTATGGCGCGCGCATCGTCTGGGTCGCGACATTCGTGCTGCTGATCGCCGCCGTCAGATATTTCGAAGGCGAGACCGAGCCGGATGACCTACGCTCTTCGTGACAGAAAATCGAGAACGCCTTCCTTGTAGACCTTGTCGCCGACGGCGCGCATGTGATCGCGGTTCGGAATGTCGAGCACCTGCGAGCCCGCAATGATATTGCCCAGCGCCTCGGCCGAGCCCGCGATCTCGTCCTTGCTGCCGACCGCGATCAGCACCGGCACGGCGATGGCAGCCGCCTCCTCACGCGTCATCAGGCGCCGCGAGCCGCGCAGGCAGGCAGCGAGCGCCAGGCGGTCGGAGCGAGTCTGGTCGGCAAACGCGCGAAAAGTCCGTCCGACCGGATCGGTCACGTCCTCCAGCGATGGCGCCTCCAGCGCGGTCGCGACGTTCTCGCCGGGGCCGCCCCCCTCGATCATTCCGATCCCGATGCCGCCCAATATCGCCGAGCGCAGGCGCTGCGGCTGCTCGCGCGCGAGCACGGCCGTCATCCGCGATCCCAGCGAATAGCCCATGATGTCGGCGCGCGCGATCTGCAAATGATCCATCAGCGCGATGACGTCGCCGGCCATAATAGCGATGTCATATTGCGCGGCATCGTAGAGCTTGGCGGAATCGCCATGGCCGCGATTGTCGAGCGCGATCACGCGGCGGCCATTTTTCTTCAGCTCGGAAACCCAGGTGGGATAGACCCAGTTGACGTTCTTGGTCGAGGCGAAGCCGTGCACCAGAACGATCGGATCTCCCTCGCCTTCGTCGAGATAGGCAATTTCAACAGCGCCGTTGTGAAAACTCGGCATCATCATTTCCATATTGTTTTGGGGATTTAAGGCTTGACGATCGATAATGACCGCAAGCCTAGCCGTGCGCGAGCGCGCTTGCCAGCGGGACTTCCGGGGGTCCGGCGGCCGCCGCGCGCTGTTTTCGCAGCCGCCGAGCCTTCCTGGCCCGCAGCCACGCCAGGGTCAGCCGTTCCGTGGTCGCCTTGATCGACGACAGCAAGCCGAACAGCGCCAACAGGGCGCCAAATACCAAGGATGCGAGATTGAACGCGCCGGCAGCCAGCAGAAGAGCGCCGCGGCCGAACAGTTTCAGGATCGCGCGGGTCTGACCGCCCCTGGATTCGGCCAGTCGTGCCGCGCGCGCGACGTCCTTCGGGCCTTCGGCGATCCGCAGCGTATCCAGCGCGCCGCGCGTACCGGCCGCCTCACCGACGCGGCCGACGTCCTTGGCCAATCGAACCAGCGCACCGGCCTTCTCGGCGCGAAATGCCGCCTTGATTGCGCTGACGCTCTCGCCTGGCCGCAGCACCGAGCCGGTGGCGACCGCCTGCTGCAGGACGGGCGCATCGACGACTTCGCGCGCCGAACGGCCGGCCCATTGCGTCAGCCCCTCACCCAGCCGCCCGACCTTGCGGGCATCCTTGACCATCGTCAGGCCGGCACGTATCGGCGCCACGCCGCCGACCGACACATACGTCGCTGCCGTGACCGCAAGGCCAGCCGTGGCAAGCCCCAGCACCAGCCGGTCGGTATCCTCGCCCATCGCCAGGTGCTTGCCTTCGCGCACCACATCCCTGATGTCGCCGAACACGAAGAGATCGCCTGCAACCGTCCCCGACAGGCTCGCGACGTCGTCGGCATTGCCGGTCACCAGCCCCGTGGCGAAGCCCTTGGCGAAGTGCGAGGCCGATTTTTCCTCCGCAACGGCATCGCTCACCCGCGTCGTCAGCGCGTCGCTGAGGGCAAGGTTTTTCTCGCGCGCGAGCTCGACAAAACTGTTGGCGAGATCGGCATCGCGAGCGGCCAGCGCCGCCTCGATGTTTTGCTCGACCAGTGCCGGGTTATTTCGCAGAGCAGAATTGATCCTGATATCGGCGAGTTGCGCGGGGTCGTCCTGCGCCGCCAGGGTCGCAAAGGCGTCACGCGCATGCGGCGCCAGCAGCGCGAGCGCTGCCGCGCACACCGCCATACCAGTCAAGGCCAGACCGAGCCGCCGCGTCCGTTTCATGCCAAAAACCCCAAGGTTTTCGCTGCCCTCAAAATAGTGTGCCGCTTTTTAGACACAACGGCCCCGACGAAAGAAGGGCTTCTCTGGGACGACAAGATTGTGTCGAATTTGCATGAGCAAATGAGCGGTCGGGGCTCTAGGAATCAACTGTTCCCGCCAGTATGGTGCGCGGCATTTCGCGCTGCCGCATCGCGTTGATTGCGTCCGTCCGTCATTGCTATTCAAGGTGAGAAATAATGTCCGACCATGTCGTCCCGCACTTCCACAACGATGCCGGCGTCTCGGTGATCGAGATCGGCTCGCAGGAATTCATGTGCGTGGGCGCCAATCCGCCGTTCGACCATCCGCATGTTTTCCTCGATCTCGGCAACGACAACGAGATCATCTGCCCGTACTGCTCGACGCTCTATCGTTTTGCGGCCGACCTCGCCGCCGGCGAAGCGCGCCCCCCTGAATGCGTACTCAAAGACAGGGTCGCCTGACCGGTCCGTGGCTGCGACGCGCACCATCATCGTCGCTGGTGCCGGGATCGGGGGACTGACGGCGTCGCTGACGCTCGCGGCACGGGGCTTTCGCGTCGTCATCCTGGAAAAGGCCGAGCGGCTGGAAGAAGCCGGCGCTGGCCTGCAACTTTCACCCAACGCCAGCCGTATTCTGGTCGAACTCGGCCTGAAGCCGCGGCTCGGCCCTCGCGCCGTGACGCCAGATGCAATCAACATCATGAGCGCGCGGGCCGGCGGCGAGATCGCGCGCCTGCCGCTTGGCGAGGCCGCCTCATTTCGCGCCGGCGCGCCCTACTGGGTGGTGCATCGCGCCGACCTGCAGGCGGCGCTGCTGGCCGAGGTCAACGACAATCCCGACATCGATCTGCGGCTCGGCTGCCAGTTCGAGGACGTGACCAGCCATGCCAAGGGCCTGACAGTGGTCCAGCGCAGCGGCAATGCGCGGCAGCAGGAACTGGCGGTGGCGCTGATCGGCGCCGACGGCATCTGGTCTGCGGTACGCAATCACCTGTTCCCGGAGGTGCAGCCGCAATTCTCCGGCCTGATCGCCTGGCGCGGAACGCTCGATGCCACGGCGTTACCGCGCGAATATACCTCGGCGCGCGTGCAACTCTGGATGGGGCCTAACGCCCATCTCGTCGCCTATCCGATCTCCGGCGCGCGGCAGATCAACGTCGTCGCCGTGGTGCCGGGGACCTGGAACAGGCCGGGCTGGAGTGCTGCGGGCGACGCCAACGAAATCAAGAACGCGTTCTCGTCGCAATGGCCCGCGACCGCACGGATGCTGGTCGGCGCGGTCGACGAATGGCGGCGATGGGCGCTGTTCACGGTGCCGGACCATGGCGAATGGAGCGACGGCGCGATCGCACTGCTCGGCGACGCCGCGCATGCGATGCTGCCGTTTGCCGCGCAGGGCGCGGGAATGGCGATCGAGGATGCCGCGGTGCTCGCCCAGGTTCTGAGCGAGGGTGTCCTGAGCGAGGGCGCCGGCGAAAATATCGCGGCGATCCCGGGGGCCCTGAAGCGCTATGGCCGGCTGCGGCGCGCGCGGGTGTTGCAGGTCCAGCGCGCCGCACGACGGCAGGGGCGCATCTATCACCTGACCGGACCGTTGGCGTTCGCCCGCGACCTCGCGATCAAGGCGATGGGCCCACAACGCATGCTGGCGCGTCAGGACTGGATCTACGACTGGCGGGCGTGAGCAAACGCACGGGCCACGCTCAATACACCGCGCTGCCGGCACGCGACGGACCGCCTTTGACGCCCGGCCCCGGAGAGCGCGAGGGAGGCGTCGGCGCGGCGGCGGGCGCAGGCGCCGCGGGCGGCGTTTCATGGCACTTGTTGCGCCGCCAGGCTTCATCGGCGAGTTTGGACTGGGCGCGCACCGAAATAAGGTCATTGCGGTAGGCCATCTCGGCCACCACCGGCCCGGCGACGCCGGTCTCGGCCTTCGCCATCAGACCCTGCAATTCGGCCGCGCGCGCAGCGAGACCTTTACGCTCCGCCTCCAATTGCTTGCATTCATAGAGATCGTATTTGGCGGGATCGGCGAAGGCCGGCGAGATGGTGTCGCCGATCTGCGCGCAGCCGGACAGGGCGATGCCGAGCGCAAATAGCGCCAGCGCCACAATGGCACGCGAAACGGGCTGGCAATGGGACAAGCGAGAGAACATCGGACCTTCATATCCGGACAACGTTGAGATTGCCTAAAGCAGCCCCAGGTGTCCGCATTGAGGCTTTGCTTATCGCACTTCCCTTCGCCGGTAACGCGCTAAGTATCTGATCTCCCAACCAAAGCGGACGTGGCGGAACGGATAGACGCAAGGGACTTAAAATGCCTTGCGACTCCTGAAAGGTCTCATCTTTGTTGGAAAACGCGATCTCGCTTTCGGCATCAACCTGCCGGAACGAAGCGAGATTTGGAAAACATTTCTGGGGGCCTCAGATGGCCCTTGCAGTCGACACGCTGCTGCTGCGACCTTCGCCGTCGCTATCCCGCTTCGCACGTTTCCACTAATCGCCTAAGGCTCGCGCAGAGTTTGCTCTCCTTATCAATAAAGCCCGCGATTGCCATAAAGTGATTCGCTTCAGGCTGTTCAAATGACCAGCCCCAGAGTCCCGCGGCCTTCCAGGCGTGCAGATAGTCTGCCGACTGTCGTCGAAGCTCGGAACTCTCAGCGCCACCCACACTTACAAACAACGGTGGCGCGCGATCCGGCAGGCGAAGAAGTGGACTCTGAGTTTGAACGATGTCTTCGGTGAGCTGAAGCATGGGCTGCAGCCAAGAAAATCGAAGCGGCCGCAAATCAAACAGCCCTGTGCCTGTCGGAAATCAAATCCGGACATATTCGTGATGCAATCCGCCGATGACTGGGCGGCAAAGAATACGCCCTGCCCTCTTTACGGTGCGCGATAGGGGCGCATCCTTCTCCAAGGCCAAGTGAGTGCGCGTCTCATTATACAACACGACTACGGAACGCCCGTTGTGTGTACCGAAACCCTAAACCCGGACGTAGTGATGATGAAGTCCGCCCAAGATTGGGCGACAAAGAATGTATCCGGCGCGATCGACGGCGCGCGAGACCGGCGCATCTTTCTCCAGGGATAGATGCGTGCGGGTCGCATTGTAATAGTTCATGTAACAGAGCAGCAGGTGACGAAGGTGGCGCTCGCTGAATACAATGACGTGGTCAAGGCATTCCCTGCGGATCGAACCGATCAGCCTTTCAGCATATCCATTTTGCCAAGGGGAGCGTGGCGACGTCGGTCGATCGCGGATGCCTATCGATCGGAGTCTGCGAATAAGGATCTCCCCATAGGCCCCGTCCCGGTCACGAATGAAACAGCGGGGAGCCTGTTCCCACCCGCATGCTTCCGTGACCTGATTTGCGATCCATTCTGCGGTTGGATGCGTTGTGACACCAAACCACAGAATATGTCGCCGGCCGTGTCCCATGATCAGCATTCCATAGAGCAGGCGAAACGAGATTGTCGGCACGACGAACATATCCATCGCAGCGATCCCGTCAGCGTGGTTGCGGATGAATGTCCTCCAGCCCTGGGACGGCGGGTCTCGTCGCCTGACCATGTACTTGGCCACGCTGGTTTGTCCGATTACGATGCCGAGCTTGAGGAGTTCTCCATGGATTCGAGGCGCTCCCCACAGAGGATTGGCAATGCTCATCTCGCGGATGAGCTTGCGTATCTTCAACGGAACTGTTGGCCTGCCACCCCGCGCTTTCGATTTCCATCGCCAATATGAACGGAAGCCAGCGCGATGCCATTTGACTACGGTCTCCGGCTTGACAATCGCCAGCGCATCGCGAACGCCAGGGAGAAGCCGATAAAGGCAAACAAAAATCAATCGGTCGATGGCGCTGAAAGTTTGTCTCTTAGGAGCGGTTCGCCGCAGAACGTTTATCTGCTGCCGCAACGTCAGGATTTCCGCCTCGAGCGCTGCCCAGGACCGAAACAGATCTACCACCGTCCAAACAATGAGCCTGACAAGATCTATCATCCCGCAACAGCATCGCCCGATTTTCGATCAACTGCTAGTCAGATTAAGTTTGCGATAGGGACAGGTGGTGTGGTCTCGGCATCCATGACTTCGAAGTCGGTTCGCCGCTCAGTTCACGGCTAATCGGCCGGCCGCGACAAGTCGATGCACATTCTCGGACTGAAGCCTCAAGGGGACCGTACTTCCTGCCGCCTGCACTGCTAGCTCTCCACGACGCGGTGACGGACGGAATGACGGAGTTGTTTTGCTGCACCCCTCATCGCCTGCGCGCATGCCGGCAAGAGCTTGACGGCGGCCGCGGCGCGCGTGGTAGCGGGCAACTAGCTCCTGCCCAGTGATTTCTCTGACATCAAATAGTTGCGGTCAGCCGTTACGCGCTTGTCTAGGAAATTCATCACGGCTTTGATGCGGCCGATGTGCAGCAGGTCTTCGTGAGCCGAAAGCCAGATGTCACGAATAGAAAAATAGCTCGGAAGGATCGGCCGAAGATCCTTGTTCTGAGCTGCCACAAAGGACGGAAGCATCGCGACTCCCAGGCCGCTCGACGCCGCCATATATTGTGAAACGAGGCTGGTGCTCCGGAACACGATGTGTGCAGGTCGGAGAATATCCGAGAGCCAGCGATTTTCCTTGATGTGGATATGTTCGTCGATGAAGTCGATGAAGCCGTGCTGGTCGAGGTCCTTGAGGTCGACGGGCACCTGGTGTGTCGCGAGGTAGCTGCTTGACGCATAGAGGAATATCTTGAACTCACCGATCTTCTTTACCGAGAGCCGCCTCCCCTGCGGCTTGAAGAAGCTGATAAAGATATCGGCCTCTCGCCTGGTCATGTCCAGGAGCCGGGTGTCGGTGATCAGCTCGACCTGGATCGATGGATAAGTCTTGTGGAATTCGGAGATGCACCTTGTCAGGTACATGCTGCCGATGCCCTCCATGCTCGCGATCCGAACCGCGCCTGCCGCATCGGCCTTTTCCGCGCCGACGACCGTTTCGACGATCGAGTTGGCGTTGTTCTCCATGCCTTCGGCAAATTGGAGCAGCCGAAGGCCGGCTTCGGTCAGCGAAAAGCCGGACTTGCTCCGCTTGAACAGGGTCGTGTTGAGACTGCGCTCCAATTCCCGGACGCGGCGGCTGACCGTGGTGTGGTCTACCTTGAGCTTCTGGCCAGCGCGGACAAGATTGCGCGCCCGCGCCACTTCCAGGAAGTAGGTAATGTCATCCCAATTGTAGCGGAGCGTACGCGCAGCCTTTGCCACCGCAGCCTTCCTGATTTGCCTGTGCGCGACCTTCGCCATCCGAAGCGCTCAGTCAGTCTCGGGCATATCTGAGCCGGCGGCAACCGTCAGGCAGCGATGATCGGGGCATAGGTTTCGACCAACCGGTTCGCGAACATGTCTACTTTGGGGATCATCAGTTTCTGCCGACACACGGCCAGATCGATGTGCTTGGGCATGACCGCGCCAAGCTTGAGCACGCGCGGCGCGACCACATTGATATCCCAGAGCGGGAACCCGTTCGGCGGAATCACAACGCTCCCTCCCGGATATGGCGAGTCGACGCGGTTGGCCAATACAACAGCGACACGATTGTCCTCGGCGCGCGGTATGGCCAGCAGTTCTCGCTCGAACGGCTCACGGAGTGAGGCTGGCCACAGGATGATGTCGGCGGCCGCGATGGCGAGACAGCGCGACGTTTCGGGGAAGACCGCATCGTAGCCGGACATCACCCCTACCCGGCCGAACGGGGTATCAAAAACCGGATAGTCGTCCCCCGCCTTTGCCCATTTTCGCTCTTCGGCGGTCAAATGCGTTTTGCGGTACTTCCCCGCGTCTTTGCCATCCGGTCCGACAAGGAAGGTCGTGACATAGAGGCCAGCCGCAGCGCGTTCGACGCTCGGTATTGCGATCAGACATTGATACTTGGATGCGATCGCGGCCACCTTCGCCAGTAATCCGGGCGTCTGGTCCACGAGCACAGCGGCCTCGGCAGCGGTCGGGATGGCGGACGGACAGAACGCGTACTCGGGCAGCGTCATTATCTTTACGCCAAGCTTGGCGGTGTGATCGACCATATCGAGCACTTCGCCTGCCGGGCAATCCTTCGTCACGTGCATCTGGATCGCGGCCACCTTGGCGACAGACTTGGCCGGAACGAGGGGCTTTTCCGCGATCCCGCACACGGGGGTCTTTTCGTATGGCAGGGCCATGATGCCGTAGGTCTCAGGACGACGGTCGGCAATCTTGTCGTTCGCCGCATAGATCGACTTGTCGGACGCCGCATCAAGATCGATGTCGGACACCGCCAAACCGTGGGTGTCGTAGGGAACCTTCGACATCACGCGGCCCTTCGGGTCCACGATCATGCTGCCGCCCGGGTAGTAGATCGATCGCTCATAGCCGGCCTTCGTGGCCGCAACCAGCCACACTCCGTTTTCGTAGCTGCGCGCGGGACCCCACATGTCGGCCTGATCCATCGAAAAGAAGTTCGCCATGTCGACGATCACCTCGGCTCCCTGCATCGCCATCGAGCGAAAGATTTCCGGGATACGTCCGTCGAAGCAGATCAGAAGCCCAATACGTCCGAGATCGGTATCGACGACCGGGCAGCCGCGTTCGCCGAATGCAAACCAGTTCTGGTCGTGCGTTGCCAAGAACTGCTTGTGGTAATGGCAGACGATCTCACCCTTCCGACCAAACATGATTCCCGTGTTGAAGAGCTTTTCCTTCGCGGGATCCCATTCGGTGACGCCGCTGGCGATGTAGATCGAGTGCTGCCTGGCGAGTGCCGCCAGCGCCTTCACGAACGGACCGTCCGTCATCGTTTCGGCAAGCTCCCGGCAATGTTCCGGAGAGTCGAACAGATAACCCGTGTCCATGCACTCCGGGAACACGACCAATTCAGCGCCTTGCTTCACCGCGTCTTCGACGAAGCCGGTGGCGAGGGCGATGTTGTGGTCGTAGTCTCCCAAACGGGCGAGCGTCTGGACCGCGGCGGCCCGAAAGCGGCGCTTCGTCATGTCAATCTCCATCGTTCTACAATCGTGGTTTTGAACTTCAGTCCCGTTTGACCTCGCGCCAGAAGCGTTCAAGGCAATGCCGTTTCAGCGAGATGAACCCCTCGCCCGTCATCACATCGAGATCCCGCGGCCACGGCAGGTTCACGTCGACGATCTCGGCTACGCGCGTCGGGCGCCGCGTGAGCAATATCACCTGGTCGGCAAGCTGAATCGCCTCATCGAGGTCGTGGGAGACGAGCAACATCGTCGTCTTCCTTTTCATGAAGATCTTCTGCAGGCGCTCCCGCATGAAAAGTGTCATTTCATAGTCGAGCGCCGAGAACGGCTCGTCGAGGAACAGCACTTCGGGCTCGGTCACCAGTGCACGAAGGATCGCTACGGTTTGCTGCTGTCCGCCCGACAGCGTATAAGGATATGCGTTGAGGTCGAACTGGACGTCGAAATCCAAAAGAAGCTTTTCGACGCGGCGGTGTCGCTCCTTCCGTTCGATCCCCATAACCCTGAGCGGATAATGGATGTTGTCGATCGCACGGAACCAGGGAAATAGCGCCTCCCGATAATTCTGGAAGACGTAGGAGTTCGTGACGTCGCGGATGGGTAGCCCGTCGTAGAGCACCTCGCCACGGTCCATCGGCATGAGGCCGGAGATCATGTTGATGAAGGTGCTCTTGCCGCAACCGTTCGGGCCGAAGATGGAGATGAATTTCCCCATCGGAAGATCGATCGAAAAATCGTTGTAGACGGTCGTGCCCTGGAACTTCTTGCTCAGGCCGCGGACGGTCACATGCGCCTGTCTCTGCCTGGGTTGAGGCGCCGGCCGGACCGGGTTGAGGTCGGCCGCCCTCGCAACGTTACGGATCGGTGTCACCCTTGCCATCCTTCCGCCGAGCTCAATTTCCAAGGTCGGATTTGACGAGGATCTTGTCGTGAACGTTCATCGGCCCGCTCATAACTCCCTCCTTGATAAAGATATCTACCAGCGCCTGGTACGACTTCAGATCGGTTTCGTTCAGGTCCTTGAAACCGCGCAGATATGGTTGAGCCAGAAATTCAAGCTGGTCTTCCTTGGTCGGCGTGTATTTGGTGAGAAGGGGCTTGTATTTCGCAAAGCCCGCGTTCACGAGGTCCGTCGCCTCGTCGATCGCCGCCACGACCTTGCGAGCGACATCCGGGCGCTCCTTGAGAAACTTCGTCGTCATGATGGCTGCGCCCGAATAGAAGGGATCCGCAATCACCTTCGCCACCGGATTGGTCACGGCGCGTATCGCCTTGCCGGAGGCCACGGCGATCGATCCGACGGGCTCGAGAGAGAGCGTCGCGTCAACCGTACCCCCGACCACGGCCGGTACCTGCATCGCTACGGCCAAGTCGATGAGCTTTACGTCCGTATCCGGATCAAGACCGGCCGCACGGACCATGGTTCGCGAGATTGTGCGCCACTGGATGCCGGGTACATGCCCGAGGGTCTTACCCTTGAGATCGGCGAAGCTCTTGATCGGACTGTCCGGTTTCACAAGAAGTCCGTCATTGATACGATCGACGGCGATCCCGCCGCCCTGAAGGCCGAATACCTTCAGCTTGCCGGGAAACTTCGATTCCGCGACCATCGCGATACCGGCCGCTGCTCCGGGCGGCCCAAAGTCCGCACGCTCGGCAATCAGAGCATCGATGATCTGGTTCGGCGCCTCCATCTTTGTCGAGACGATCTCGATGCACGCCTTCTCGAACAGCTTTTCCTCGAGCGCCACGAAGTACGCCGTTGTCTGCATGATCGGGAGCCAGACAGCCGTCACCTTCTCCGTCTTGTCGCAGGCCGCCTCGGCGGCGGACGCGCCATAGATCAGGATCGCGGAGGCTGCTGCAGCGAGAGCTTTTGTCGTTCGCATGGTATCCTCTTGTGTGTTCGTGCGATGCTTTATTTGCCTGACCAATGAACCAACGAACGTTCGATCAGGAGAAGCACCAGATTGAGGCCGTAGCCCATCGCGCCGGCGATCAGGATCGAGCCGTACATCTCGGTCAGCGAGTAGGAGATCTGCGCGTCGATGATCCGGTGTCCGATGCCGTCGGTCGCGCCGATGAACATCTCGGCGACGATGATCACGACCAGGGCCAGCGATACCGCGGATCTCAGGCCGATGAAAGTCTGCGGCAGCGTTTCGTAGAAGATCACGTCCTTGAAAATCCGCAGGGACGACGCGCCCATCGAGTGTGCGGCGAGAATACGCGTTTGCCGGGCGTTCATCACGCCGTAGGCTACGTTGAAGACGATGACGAGCCAGGCAGCGAACGCAGCAACGGCGATCTTGGCGAAATCACCGAGACCGAACAGTAGAAGAAACAGCGGAAACAAGGCGGTCGCCGGCGTCGAACGGAAGAAGTCGACAAGGAATTCAACGGACCGATAGATCGCGGCCTTCGCTCCGAGCACGATGCCGACAGGTACGCCGGCGACAACGGCAATCAAGACCGAATAAGCCACCCGGACCATCGTGTGCATGAAGTCGGACGTCATCTTGCCGGCGGCGATGCTCGCCGCGGTGTCGCGCAGCGTGTCAATCGGTGACGGCAAAAGATCCTTGTTGACGAGTTGCCCCTTGAAGGCGATCCACCACAATGCGACCAACAGCAGCGGGCCTGTAGCGAACTCGACCGCGCGTCGAAGCTTCGGATTTCCAAACATATCGGCGACATACCGCATGATGATCCTCTCATCCGCCTCAGCGCCGTCGTCAGAGCAAGTCAGCGCCGCAACGACCGGATTGTTTACCCGTACCAACCAAAAGAAAACACCGAGAAGTGCAACGCACTGTGCAAAAATGCATATCGAAAGCCAGTCTAAATGCTGATTGATTTGCGAGCTTGCACGCACATTTTTTGGGCAGGCTCGGTAATGGCGTTAGTCGATTAGAGGAAAGATGAAGAGATGAGCCACTGCGACATCTCGATCTTCCCTGCTCTGCTGCTTAGACATTAGGCACGCCCGACGACCTGCTGCGCCGGGCAGGCATCGCCTCCGCGCGCGGACCTGAGGCCGAACTGGTCGATTCAAAGCGGCACGATCACGTGACGCACGCCGGCAAGGACGATCCAAGAGAAACCGCTGACTGGGTTAGTGACCGAGCCGGTGCGGGATGCCGCCGCTTCGTCGACCTGCGAGCGGTGTCCTTGATCTCCCTTAAATGACTTCACCCGAGACCCGGGTCGACGAGCAGAGGAGCCACCCTCAGCCGGCCATTTTCGTTGCGCGAGGTAATCAGTTGATGAAGTTTGCGTGACTCCGCATCCTCGACCACTTCGTGTTCGAGAAGCGAAAGCCGTTCGCTCGGCAGTAAGTTTTTTTGCGCAAGCAAGTCTTCCAGGACCTCGATCCAGCGGGTGTAATAGTCGCCCGTGCCTGCAATGCATTGACTTTTTTCATACGCATTTATTCGTTCGATGAGAGCGACCTCGAACTCGCGCAACGAGAATAAGCCCCGCTCCGACAGCGCTAGCGCGAGGGCGAAAGCGCGGGCCTGCCAAGGCTCGGCAAAGACATTGTTGTCGTCGAAACGGCACTCGTCAATGAGTTGGCGAAAGGCTCGCTCAAAACGACATTTTGCATATCTTCACCACAACGATTCGTTGATAGGGGCAAATGTCTGCCAGGTCAGATAGCGCGGTACAGAGATCACACTGTCAGCAAGCGTCGCAAACGAAGATGTCTCGCCGCGTACAAGGACTTTTCCTATGTTATCTCGCGCCTTTCCAGGACGCGCTGTCTAACTCTTGACAACCATATCGCCGGTTCAGCGGTATGTTGACACGTCTCCTGCAACAGCAGCAGCTCATCGTACTGCCGACCTGCGGGTATCCGAGGCCCTTCGCTCACAGAGAGATTCCAAATGCCGACAGTCAGTCTAACGAGCCTTGCGCACGGCGGAGGTTGCGGCTGCAAATTGGCGCCTTCCGTCTTGCGGAACCTCCTCGCAGGTCAACTCTCAACGGCGTCCTTCCAGCAACTCATCGTCGGCACCGAAACGGGCGACGACGCAGCCGTTTGGCAGATCGACGATCATACCTGCATCGTGGCGACGACCGATTTTTTTATGCCGATAGTGGATGATCCGGCAGACTTCGGACGTATCGCCGCCACCAATGCGATTTCCGATATTTACGCTATGGGTGCGAAGCCCATAATGGCGCTGGCGATTCTTGGCATCCCACTCGGCAAATTAGCTATCGAAAATGTCCGTGCGATTCTCGATGGCGGCGCTTCCGTTTGTGCACGTGCTGGTATTCCTGTTGCAGGTGGCCATTCCATTGACTCACCGGAACCAATTTACGGACTTTCCGTCATAGGTACGTGCCGTCCGGACCAGGTGCGGCGCAATCGCAACGCTCGTTCTGGGGACGCATTGATTCTCACGAAATCAATCGGAATTGGCGTGTATTCAGCTGCCTTTAAAAAGGGACAACTTGATGACGCCGGCTACGCAGAGATGATTGCCTCGACGACGCTGCTTAATTCGATCGGAATGACCTTGAGCGAAGATCCCGCTGTTCATTCGATGACTGACGTAACCGGCTTCGGATTGCTGGGTCACGCGCTCGAAATGGCAAACGGCTCCAACTTGTCTCTGATAATCGACTCTTCCCGAGTTCCTTTCCTGCAAGCGGCCGAGCAACTCGCAATGAGTGGCTTTATCACAGGCGCCTCAAAGCGAAACTGGTCCAGTTATGGATGCTCGATCAATTTGCCAACAACGCTGCCTGAATGGCAGCGGGATCTTCTAACCGATCCGCAAACTTCAGGCGGTCTGCTTATAGCCTGCTCACCGAATAGCGCCGAGTCGCTGGTAGCGAAAATTATTTCTGCGGGGAATTCCTCCACTCGCATGATCGGGAAGGTGGATGACGGCCGCCCCGAGGTCAATGTTATTTAATTGAGGCACATGGACTGGTCGGCGCAAAGTCACCGCACTTCAGTTGATAGTGGCGGAAGAGAGTGGGTGTCGAACCCACCAGAGACCGTCTAACAGCCTCTCCCGGATTTGAAGTCCGGACGCCCCACCGGGGACGCTTCTCCTCCTGAGTTCGAGCCGGTCGACTCCGACCAAGGCCTTCGGAACAGCCCGAGCCGCGAGCTGTTGACAATACGGAAATCTCCTCGCCGCAGTGTCACACCGTTGCGATCGAAAAACTCCATAATCTCAATTGCAATCTTGCGGCCGTTGTTTAGACGATCTCGCAATTGCGCAACAGATATTTTTCCATCGTTTTTTAACGCGATATCGCAGATGATTTCAGCTATCTCCGATATGGTCTCTTGCGGGAAAAAATGATCGCGAGATATCTCCCTGATCTTTCCCATTTTGCTGACAAGTTTGAGCAGGCGCCGTATGTAAGGTTCTGGCAGATTTAAGCTGTGGCAAATCTCGCGTACTTTAGGAGGCCGAAGGCGGTCCTTTCCCGCAAGTAGCGGCAGAGTCCTCCGCCAGATTTCTTCGTCTGGCGAAGAAAGTGCCAGTGTGTGCGACGGTAGCCTGATCCACGCGCCATCCAGCGCGAGCTGGCCGCGTTTCGCGAGAATTTGTAAAACCGAATTTAGTGCGGACGCAGGCAGACGGGGCTCTAGCTGCATCCGCAATCGCTCGAGGCTGATCCCTGGCACGTCCGGATTCTCACTATGAAACTTTTCGAGAATCGCCAGGAGATTCCTATTTAGATAGTCCCACACCGCCGGTAAGACAGTCCATACATGATCTTGCGCCGATAGCGATATGGTGCCTATTTCTTCCGCAATAGCCTTGATCTCGAATGCGGAGAGCGCGAAATCACGACCGAACGCCGAAAGGTCCACGTAAAAGGGAGCTGTGTTCAAAAGCGCTTCCAATGACGCTTTTGGCTCCCGCTTTGAATATGCTTGAAGCTGAGCGATCCTAGCAGGGGTACGACGTTTACGCGATGGAGCACGCAAATCAAGGAAACGACCGCCAGCGATGGTGCGCTGCCCCGACGTGTCACGCAGGACAAAACGATCTCTCGAAGCTGCTGCAATAGGACGATCCAGTACCAACTGCACAAACCTCTCCTCTCCCGGCGCCATCAGTCCATCAGAGAGTAGGACAATACGTGCCCCTACTTCCACTGCTGCATGATACAGCCTTGTGGGCATCCATTGAGTGAGCAGCTGCCCTTCGGTAGCGAGTACCCGCAGAACGACATCGATGCGATCCGCCGGCGCATGCAAGCTCGGGGCGATAACGAAGTCACCGCGGCTGATTGATTCCTTGCGGATCTCGCTGCCTGTCAAATTGAGAGCGCAGCGATCTCCTACGTTTCCAACGCTCGCAGTCCGGTTCTGTGAATGTATCGAGCGCACGCTGGCCTTCAAACCCGAAGGGCTGACAAGGACATGATCGCCTACTGAAACGACGCCGGACACAACCGTTCCGGTTACAACCGTCCCCAAACCGGATAACGTAAAGCAGCGATCAACCGCCAGACGAAAACCTCCCTTTCCATCGCTTGGCGGCTGCTCCCGGGCCGCTTCGACGATGTAAGCCCGCAGCGCCTCTATTCCTTCCCCGGTTACGGTCGAGACCTGTATGATTGGTGCCGACGAAAGAGTCGTCCCGTCGAGTAGCTCCCGAAGCTGGGCTTTGACCTTTTCGAACTGGATCTCGTCGGCGAGATCCGACTTGGTAAGTACCACGACGCCGCGCGAGATCTCCAAGAGATCGGCAATCAACAAGTGCTCGACGGTTTGCGGCTTCACACCCTCATTGGCAGCAACGACCAACAATACAAAGTCGATACCTGTGGCACCGGCAAGCATGTTGTGAATAAACCGCTCATGCCCCGGAACATCGACGAAACCTAGTATAGAACCATCTGGCGTGGGCAGATAAGCGAATCCTAGATCAATTGATATTCCGCGAACCTTCTCTTCCTTGAGCCGATCGGTGTCAAAGCCCGTGAGCGCTCGAACGAGTGCGGTTTTACCGTGATCAATGTGACCTGCGGTCCCGATGATCATTTTTCGGTCGCTCGCAAGAAAGCGCCAAAGATGGTACTGTTCAAACGCATTGAGGCCATCAAAAGCTTTTCTGCGTTTGTGCGCCTAAGGCCTGAACCAGATATACGCTCTGCTCTGCCATGCTTGGCAAGCTCCAGGCATTCTGTCTCAAACCTTTGGGACATCGAGGTACTGCAAGTTAGCGAGAAATTCTGCTTCCTCTTCAAGACAGCGAAGATCCAGGAGGATGGAGCCGTGTTCGAACCTTCCGGCAATCGGTATCGGGAGGCGGCGTAGGGCGTTCGCCATGCGCATGAGCAATCTTCCACTGTGCTCTGATGCACATCGGATCGAGATGCCGGCGCTTTGAATCGTTTCGAGAGGCAACGCGCCCGAGCCGGCCTGGCTCTCGCACTTGGTGACATCTATGAGGAACGCATTACCGATCTTCGTGGAAAGTACTGGCGCAAGGCGCCTCGCGACGCGTTCGATTTCCGCAAACGGCCGTACTAACGAACGAAGGGTCGGAAGTACCTGAAGTAACCGATCTGGATCGCGATAGAGTTTGAGCGTCTCCTCGAGAGCCGCCAACCGGATCTTATCGACCCGCATAGCGCGCTTCATTGGATTCTGATTGATCTTCTTGATCAGCTCCTTTTTGCCGACGATAAATCCCGCTTGCGGACCGCCAAGAAGTTTGTCTCCCGAAAATGTCACGAGATCGGCGCCATCCTGCAGCGTCTCGGTAATGGTTCGTTCATGCGCCAAACCCCAGCGAGACAAGTCCACCAGCGTCCCGGAGCCCAGGTCGTGCACGAATGGAATATTCCTACCATTCGAGATAGCCGAAAGTGCGCGAGCGCTCACCTCGGCAACAAAGCCGCGGACAACGTAATTCGACGTATGAACCTTGAGCACTACCCCGGTGCCCGGACCAATCGCCGAAATGTAATCCTTTTCATGAGTACGGTTCGTTGTGCCAACCTCCCTGAGCTTAGTGCCGGCCCTGTCCGTGATTTCAGGCAGCCGGAAGGCGCCCCCGATCTCTATCAGCTCACCTCGGGAAATGATTGATTCCTTGTCCCTAGCGAGCGTGTTGAGGACAAGCATAACGGCAGCCGCGTTATTGTTAACGATTGTCGCGTCTTCGGCCCCCGTGAGCTCGCAGATCAGGTTTCGAAGATGATCGTCGCGCTCGCCGCGGCCACCGGTCGATACGTCGAATTCGAGCGTGACAAACTTGCGCATTGCTGCGATAGCAGCCGCAACCGCCGTTTCGGCGAGCACTGCTCGACCAAGATTCGTATGAAGTACGACGCCGGTGAGGTTAAAGACAGGCTTTAACTTGGGAAGCGAAAGCGCTTCTAACCGGCAGGTGGCGATCGCGGCGAAGTCGCCGGCGTTAAGGCCAGGATTATCAGCTTGCGGATTTTCGCGGATCTCGGCCACCGCCTGCTGCACGGCCGACACGACGGCCCGTCGCCCGAACCGCTCCACGGCAAGCGCCGCCTCGCCCTCATGCATTATCCTGTCAATTGAGGGGAGCCTGCCTCGGCGCTGCGATTCCCTATTCGTCGACATATCTCAATCCGCCATGGAGACGGTGAACGCCGGCCCCGCCGCAGCAAAAATGGTCGCTGACGAAACACCTTGAAGAGTTAGTGCGCCCGAAGAGGGAGGAAAGCACGTTTGGTAAGGTTCGGCGGGGCCGCCAATGGAGGCGAAAATATTTCGCGCTATTTTTGTTCTGCTCATCACGAACCTCACGGGCCACGTGCGGACTTAATCGCGCGTCGAAGTCTCGATATATGCCTAGTCGCATTTTGACATCGACGATCATCATGAGCTGTCAACTAATCGACAGCGAACGCGCAAACGGTTCGAAATCTTCTGTTGACCATTAACGGGTTGCGTAAGAGAATAACTTCGTGGATATGAGTCAGGCTCCCGAGGTTCGGGGCTTACGGCAATTGAATAACGAAGTTGGGCAGCAACTGGGGCTGGCCATTACGTTGTTTCGCTGGCCCTCAACCCATCGACAACTGAACCTGCCGCTTGCGTTCTGCTTGATTGTACTCGCCGGAATGTTTTTTGCCCTCGCGGCGATCGCGCTAGAAGACTCCGTTGTTGAGCTTTCGAAGGTCGAGACATTCTCTTCAATTGAGTATATGCGACGAAATCCGCTTGACAACGAACGCGTGGTTTTCATGCTCGATCGCATCGGCGGTGGGATTAAACGTCTGGACAACTGTCGCGGCCGAGACGTCCTCGTACCTTTTTTGCCAAGTCGTGCGATCGTGCCGAGAGGAGGTCGCGTTGCTGCGACGACTTCTCGCGGGAAACGGGTGCTTAAAGATGGCTATGGTTGCGATTGAAGTCGGCGATAACGACATTGCAGCCCATCGATTTCTCGAAAAGCTTCCGGTCGACTTCTCGATTTTACGCGTTCGCGACAGGACCGTCGCCAGAGCGTGGCGCGGCGATGCGCTGCCTGAACCTTCCGTGCTCGATAAATCATTGAAATCACAATATTGCGTGCAAGGAACTCTCGATTGGGATGATCTCGAAATATCTTACCTGATTGCTGCGTGGTCTTTAGAACTGACAGGCTTCGCAGGATCTGCGCCGCACACGACCAACGAAAATTTAGCTGAAACACGAAAGGAGTAGGGAATTGCCCCGGGGAATGTTGAAATAGGAGGAGCGGCGTTGCTCGCCTTGAGCCGGTAGGCTCGGGGTGCTGATTCCACGAAAGGAAAGCAACGCCATGATGAAAGCTATCACACCATTAACCGCTTTGCCTCCGACAGGAATGGGGGCTGTGGACAAAGCTTGGGACGCGGTTTCGGTCAGCTTTGATCGATTCTGTCTGACGGCCGGGATCGAGGCGCTCGGAACCATGATGGAACAGGACGCCGAGCAGGCTTGCGGGGCTCGCCATGCCCGCAGCGATGGCCGGCGCGGTTATCGCTGGGGCCGAACCCAGGGCAAGATCGGCTTCCACGCCGGTAAGGTGGCGGTTGAGCGGCCCCGCGTGCGCGACGTCGAGGGCCATGAACTGGCACTGCCGAGTTGGGAGCGTGCGGTCGCGGAGGACTGGCTTGGCAAGTGGGCGATGAACCTGATGCTGATCAACGTATCGACGCGGAAATTCCGCCGAGCGGTGCGGCTTCCCGAGGGCGATGTTCCCGCGCCAGCGGGGGCCGGAGTATCGAAGTCGGCAGCTTCGCGGCACTTCGTGGCGTTGTCGGCTGCGCGCATGAAGGAATGGATGGGTGCGGATCTGTCCGGCCTCGACATCATGGTGGTGCAGATCGACGGCATCCACATCAGTGAGCATCTCGTGCTGGTGGCTGCGCTCGGGATCGATAGCGAGGGCTTCAAGCACCCGCTTGGACTGATGGAGGGGGCAACTGAGCACAGTGCTGTGGTGCAGGCATTGATCGACGACCTGATCGAGCGGGGCCTCGATCCAGCGGTGCCGCGCTTGTTTATCATCGACGGCTCGAAGGCGCTCGCCAAGGCGATCCGGCATAGCTTCGGGAGCCACACGCCAATCCAGCGCTGCCAGATCCACAAGGCCCGGAACATCATGGAGCGTCTATCTCCCGCTCTGCATGCATCGGTCCGGCGTGCGTTGCGCCAAGCTTGGGAACTCAACGATGCGGCGAAGGCGGAGAAGCTGATCCGCAATCTCGCCCAGCGCCTCGAGCGCGACGCGCCTGGCGTCTCAAAAAGCCTCCTCGAGGGATTGGATGAAATCCTCACAGTGAGCAGGCTCGGTCTTCCGGCGGAATTGCGGCGCTCGCTGGCCTGCACCAACATCATCGAAAATATGATGGGGACCGTGCGTCGCGTCACCCGCAATGTGAAGCGCTGGAGTTCGTCCTCGATGGCTTTGCGCTGGACCGCTGCGGCCATGAACGAAGCAAAGAAAGGCTTTCGTAGGCTCAAAGCCTACAAGCAACTTCCTGCCCTGCGGGTCGCGCTGGCCGCTCACTACGAAAAGGAGACCAACAATCGCGCTCTTGTCCAAACTGCGAAGGCCGCTTAACGTCATTCACGGCAACGACCGCTTCATAAAGTTCAACAGAGCACGGGGCAATTCCAAGGAGTAGACTCGATGATGATGCACAGACGCGATATTCTTGTGGGTGGAGCGACGATTGCGATCGCGGCGAGCTTGTCGCGAGCAGCAAGGTCGCAAGCGGTATTCGCGCCAAAGCCAGGCCCGTGGCGAACCTTCGAAGTGGTCAGTCAACTTAAAATCGCCAGTCAGGGCAGCCCTGCCCAGGCTTGGGTTCCCCTGCCCTCGGTGAACGAAGTCGACTGGTTCAGGACGTTTGACAACACATGGAAGTCGAACGGGAAGGCGACTCTCGAGACTCATCCAAAGTATGGAGCGAGCATGGTGCATGTCGAATGGCCAACTTCCGAGCAGAGTGCGGCCGTCGAAATCACTAGCCGATTCTCGACACGCGACCGTGCAATCGATCTTTCCAGGTCGGGCAAAGCTGCGCCGCTGTCAGCATCAGAACAGAGCCTCTATACCAGTCCGACGAAGTTTATCCCAACCGACGGTATCGCACGTGAACTTTCCAACAAAGTTGTCGCAGACGCTAAGGCGACTAGCGACGTGGAGAAGGCCCGTGCGATATATGACTGGATCATCGATAATACGTTCCGCGACGCCAGAGTCCGCGGCTGCGGAGCAGGTGACGTTGCCGCTATGCTCATGAGCGGCAATTTAGGTGGCAAGTGCGCCGATCTGAACGCCCTGTTTGTCGGCTTGATGCGCGCACAAGGCATTCCCGCGAGAGACGTATATGGAATTCGAGTTGCTCCTTCCGCATTCGGCTACAAGAGCTTAGGTGCAAATACAGCAACGATCTCCAGGGCCCAGCATTGTCGCGCCGAAGTACATCTTGCTGGCTTCGGCTGGGTGCCGATGGATCCCGCGGATGTCCGCAAGGTGGTTCTCGAAGAAGCGCCGGGCGGCCTCGCTATCGACAACGATAAAGTCGTCGCTGCGCGCAAAGCCCTCTTCGGCTCGTGGGAAGCCAATTGGATGGCCTATAACTTCGCTCATGACGTGGAACTGAACGGAGCGAAGGACGGCCAGGTCGCATTTCTGATGTATCCAGAGGCCGAGACGGGGGCGGGAAGATTGGATTGCCTCGATCCGGATACGTTTAGTTATACAATTACAGCCAAACAGATCTTTGCTTAAATGCCACAAATAAAAGGAAGGACGCCACATGAGTGGCGGCCTTTAGTTTGGGAGGACTGTACAAGTGATTCAGCTGCTTGCCGGCCGGCTCGCCTTCTAACCTGCGATGCCACCTTAGCGAACCTGTCACAGTTCACGATCAGCCTGCAAAGCCCGCTCCGTTGTCTTAGCATCCCTCTACGTTTCCGCACTCACTCCCGTATGCGCGCGGACATGTACCTCGTCGAACAGTGCTTCACTCTCAGCGTCATTTTTGGCCAAGAGGGAGCCGACGATAGCACCAAGGAAGTCAAGCGGCAGTCATCATATCAATGTCTTGTAATTTTTTCCGGTTCTCCTTCATGGGCGAATGGAAATCCAACAACGTTAGTCGGCGTTGAGCAACGATGCGATCGACATTTCGGCGGTTGAATCTTTCATCGCAAGGAACTTCTCCGCATCAAGCGCGGCCATGCATCCGGTGGCAGCGCTTGTAATCGCCTGCCGGTAAACGTGATCCTGAACATCTCCCGCCGCGAATACTCCCGGTACGCTTGTGCTAGTCGCGCCGCCGTTTAGGCCGCTGCGCGTAACGATGTATCCACTCGACGACATCTGCAGATGCCCCACGAAGATACTAGTGTTCGGACGGTGGCCGATTGCAACGAAGACCCCGCGCACATTGATCTCGGTCTTCTTGCCCGTCTTCACATGTCGTGCTCTGATCCCGATCACTTCTCTACCGTCGCCGATTACTTCGTCAAGCTCCGTATCCCGAAGAATTGTAATGCGCCCGGCGCTTTGCTCGGCTAGCAGCCGATCGACGAGTATCGCCTCGGCGCGAAATTGGTCGCGCCGATGAATGATAGTGACGTGCTTCGCGATACGGGAAAGGTAGAGAGCCTCCTCAACCGCTGTATTGCCACCGCCGATCACGCATACATCCTGGTCCTTGTAGAAAAATCCGTCGCAGGTGGCACAACCAGAAACTCCACGGCCCATATATTTTTGTTCCGATGGAATTCCCAAATACATGGCAGACGCGCCCGTCGCTATGATCAGAGCATCGCAGGTATAAATATGCTTCATGCTACGCAGCACGAGCGGCCGCGTCCGAAACTCGACCGACGCAATTTCGTCGGTAACCATGTCCGTTCCGAATCGCTCTGCATGATCGAAAAAACGCTTCATTAGTTCCGGCCCTTGTACGCTATGCGCGTCGGCGGGCCAATTATCGACGTCCGTCGTCGTCATCAGCTGCCCACCCTTCGCAAGACCCGTAATCAATCTTGGCCGCAAGTTGGCGCGCGCTGCGTACAGTGCTGCGGTATATCCGGCAGGCCCCGAGCCAATAATGGTCAGCTTCGAATGTGACACGCGTTCTTCTCCGGGGCTTCTGCGTTCAATTTAGGCGCAAGCCCAACTCGCCTGCTGTCTAATATTTGACAGGATCGACTCTATTGCTCGGACACAACAGTTTGGTGTGGGCATTCGGTCCTTCGATTGCGGACTGCCGCCTCACCCGAACGGCAGCGCCGTCGGAGCCTGCGACGCGTCGCGGCGACGTCTAACGGTCATCCTAGACCTGCGACTGGAATGTTGTGAGGCCGGCGAACGAATCAGGTCTTCCTGCCTAGTGGCTCCATGTCAGTGGCTTGATCGTTCCGATTGCGAAACCTCAACGTCGCCGCTGACTCGGCATTGAAGTGCTTCACTGGCCCTGGAAAGAACGATGACCAGCACTGCTCCCACGAGGACGGGAACGAGAAACGACAGTTCGGAATGACCTTGACTAATAATGAGCGGCGAAATGGCGGCCGGGGGATGAAACGCGTTTGCAGCCAGCATCGCTGCGACCGATAGTCCTACCGCGATCGATCCGACCAGTGCTCCGCCGCCAGCTATTGCGACAATGCTCAACCCGACTGAAGCACTCAAGAGATGCCCAAAGAATATCGCACGATTGGATGCGGGCCGGCTATCGGGCGCTCCGGCAACAAGTGCAACCGAAGTCGCAAACGGAATGGTGGCAAAGGGCACATTCGCAATTGATGCGAGAGCGATCATTACAAATAAGCCCACTACAGCGATAGACGTCGCAATCAAAATCCTACAGTTTAAGCGGCGATTCTTGAGCGGTGTCCATGGTGGCGGGCCGTCCTCCGGGCATTTGAACTTTGAGAAAAACTCCTGTGAATCCGGATTCAGTTCATCGAAACGAAGCATTCGGAATCTCCGTAGATGGCAGCCCAAATCCATAAACTCGGACCTGCGCTCAACTCTTCCCACGACTATAATCCGCCTTCAGCTTCGCCGACTGTCTCTGAATTGACAGGTCGAATAATATACCGCCTCCGAACGGACCCTACCCGCGACCTCAAGGACGGTCGCGCTTTGAACGATTTTATAGACGTGTTAGACTGCTTTTGAGGAAACCCGTCCGCGACGAACACCAGAAGTAAAACATAGAAGTCGACGCGGTCAAACGAACAAGCAAGCGAAATGATTGGACGAAAATGTCTCCTTATTCAAATATCTTCCCTTATTCAATTGGCTTGCGCTGAATGCTCCAATGGACACAGACCGAAAGCAATTGAAACTCTCGAAGAGTGCCGAGCCAGCGGCATTCCGTGACATTTTTGATCGGCTAGGTCAGCGAGAAGATGTTTTAGGCAGCATCAGTCCAGCTGAGCGCGAAGAAGTCATTCGGCATGGCACGATTAAGAAATTTCGTCACGGCGAACTCATATTTTCGCAAGGAGCCTCTCATAAGTATACTTATTTCATTTTACGCGGAGTCGTGCGCACATCATTTATTTCGCATAACGGTAAAGAATATACCCTTGCCTATTGGTTAAAGGGCGAACTGGTGGGCGGCCCTTATTTCATAAGCGATGGCACTACGTATCTTTGGTCAGGCTACGCCGCTGAACCAACCGAACTCCTGGCAATCCCTGGAAATACTCTGCGCGACCTAGCATCGCGCGTTCCGTCGCTGGCAATCGCGATGCTCGATGCGCTTAGTTTTAAAATTCATTGGTTTTCGTTACTCCTCCAGATCATGGGTACGCAGTGTGCGGAAGGACGGCTCGGCATTCTGCTGTTGGGGCTGGGAACTTGTTACGGTGTTGAAACCGCTGACGGCTTGCTTATCCGCTACGCATTCACGCAAACCGATCTAGCGAAAATGATTGGCGTCAGTCGTCAGTGGGTCAACAACGCCCTCGGACACTTTCAGAAGAAGGGCGCTTTAGCGACAGTGAAGGGCCGTTTTCTAATCAAAAATCAATCGATTCTGAAAGACTCTCTCGGCCCTATCGACTAATTGATAGGATCTCTCTTGAATATTTTGGATATTCCGTACTTCGAAGGGCATTGTAGATCCACTCGACGCTTCCGGATGCATCTTGGATCTGGGTGACCCGGCCAACACCCTTGTTACCACCGATCGTATCCTCCCAAGTGTAGGCGATGGTGTCGCTGGTCAGCAGACGGCCGACGTTGTCGTAGGTGAGATTGGTGACAACCCCGCGCTCATCGGTGATTTTCGTAGGTTTGCCCAACGCGTCGTAGGTGTAGACGGTCGCACCTGTATCGGGACTTGAGAGCCGGATCACCTCACCGAAACCATTGGGAACGAAGCTCGTGCTGAGTGAGCGGGACCGCTGTGCTGTAGTTGGTGATCTTCAGATGATAAGCGCGAGCCCCCTCACCGACGATGAGATCGAGCGCCGGCGTTGAGCTACTTGATACTTCTATCGATGGGCTTATGGCAGCGTAGAGCGCCTTCGCTCTGTCTTCGTTGACCAGCCACATCGACCGTTTTGGCATCGCGTACTGAACGAGATGCTTCTTGTCCAGAGCATCAACTGTTGTGTTCCCGACGCAAAGCACATTGATCGAAGGGACGTTCAGCTCAATCTTCTAGTCTGTAGTCCACCCGTCATCGCGTCCAGCGCCATCCGTACGCCTTCAGTTAGCCATCGACGAAACGTGCTTGAAAATCCTTTGCCCAATTCGCCGTTCGGACCAAGCCGCCGTACGAGTAGAGGTGTATAGAAATTTGTCCCAACATCGATAGATCGAGTGCTTCGCTAAGGTTATGGATGATGTCGTCCGGCGAGGCTTCGCCGACGAGTTGGCCCGTCTTTCCCGAGACAAATGCCTTGAACGAATTGCGTACGCCGCACATCAGGGCAAAACGGGCTAGTCCTCTCAGGCTTGTCGGCCCTGCAAGACCGATGCTAACCGGCACGTTGATGCCAGACATCCGTAACCATTTCATCCAGGCGGCGATTTTGTCGGCGTCAAAGCACAATTGAGATACAATCTGGATCTTCAGATTGCGCTCCTCTGCCGATTTCAGCTTCGTTCTCAGAGCGCGGGCCACAATTTGATCGCTCAGCTTCGGATGCCCGTCCGGGTATCCAGAGACCCCCACCTCCCGAATTCCGTGGCACTGCAAGAGGTCAGTCTCGATGACCGCGTTGGCCCCCAAATAAGGTCCCGCCGGGCGATCGACGTCGCCGGCAATCACCAGAACCCGTCGCACGCCAGCTTCGCCGCATATCCGTTCGACGAAGTCGCCGAGGGATTCTGCGGATTCATAATTCCGAGCCGCAATATGCGGAACCGGTTCAAATCCAGCCTTGCGAACTCGTTTTGCAGTTTCTGCCACCCGCGAGTGCGGCCGACCCGGCGGAGCGGCAACAAATATCTCCGTAGTGGAGGGAAGCATGTCGCGGAGCGCCTCGAGCTCCGTTTGATTGGGCAGCGTGGCCTCCAAGGAAAACCCACGCATCAGTGATGAGGCAACGTTTATAGTCGAGTTTCGCTGCGCGCACGATTCCGGCAACATGTCTGGGCCCTCAATTCCGCTCGCCCTGCCGGCGAGGCCATCATCCACGAGGACGCGGTTGGTCTCGGCAGCGGGAGTTTTCGTGGCAGCAGCCATCGAGGGCTCTAAAGGTCTCATTGATTTCCCTGAAACGAGTGACGGAGTTCGGCGATGAGTTCGGCTTTCTCACAAATAGGATCCGCCGTTCGTGTCGTGCGAATTCCGCGCGGATTCACCGGACTTGGCCGCACGGATGAAGATGCCCCGTTCGGTCACAATCTTGTCCATCGGAATATCATGTAGCTCAGGGTAGATCGTGGGCATCGCGGCTTGGCTGTATCCGACTCCGATGATCAGCGGTCGCTTCGGGGTGGCGGCGAGTGTCCTGTCGAAATAGCCACCGCCATAGCCGAGCCTGTACGCGTCCCGGTCATAGCCAACGATCGGTGCGATCATGACATCCGGGGAAACTTCTTTCCCGGCGGCGGGTACCGGAATGTCCCACACCCCACGCTCCAACTTCTCGCCGCGTCCCCATATGCGAAACACAAGCGGCGCTTTCGTCTCGATGACCACCGGCAGTGCACATCGGCCGCCGCGTGATTCAAGGCGTTCGAGCCATCCACGCAAATCGGGTTCGCCGCGGAACGGCCAATACCCGCTCACGACGCGCCCGGATAGATCGCCAATCGCCACATCGAGCAGCTCTGCGATGAGATCGGAGTAGCTCTTGCGCGTGCTGGTGCTCATCTCAAGGCGTTCCTTGATTAGCCTCGCTCTCTCCGCCTTTCGCCAACGCAATACATCCGAATGCTTCGGAACGCCGTCGGCTAGCGAAAGTCCTGAATGGGCAGGATCAACTTCATGAGTGATGCAAGCAGAAGAGCCGCTGGTATCATCATCTTCGTCAATCATTGCAGACTATCCAATCGAGCGATCGAACGCACCTCGAGTCGGCTCGCTCTTGCAAGGAGGGGTTCAGTGCGACAACCGCCATGATGCACCTCCATGCGCCGGTGCATCATGGCAAAGCCGGCGATCAGGCGGTCTTTTTGGCGGCGGACCGCAATTCGTCGATCTTGCGTTCCCACTTCATGTCTTGGGCGAATGAAAGACACTCTTCCGGGCTCATAAACACCGTTTCCTTCTCGGCCGGATAGGCGCGATTCACGACGTCCTTCATGTATCGGGAGATCACGTCTTCCATAATCGGTATCAGGTCGGTGTAGATGCGCGAATGCCGCGGCACGTGCTCTTCCCAGAGATGGAACAGATCCGAAGAGATAATGTGCACGCCATGCGCGGCATTGCCGGCGCCGAGGCTGATGACCGGAACCGGCAGCGTCTGGGCCAGGTATTCGGCAACTTCCGACGTCGTCACTTCGCACAGGATCGAGAAGCAGCCGGCATCGACCATCGCCTTGGCATCTTCGACCATTTCCTTGGCCCGCTTGGCGGTCTTGCCTTGCGCGACAAAGCCGCCAAGCTGCGGCATGCGCATCGGGGTGATGCCAACATGGCCCTGCACCGGAATGCCGGCGCGCACGATCGCCTCAATATTCCTGGCGTGATACTTGTTGCCTTCGCATTTCATCACCTCGGCATTGGCTTCGTGCACGAAACGACCGGCGTTGGCCACCGCCTGTTCCGGCGAAACGTGGAAGCTCCAGTACGGCATGTCGACCATGCGCAGGCCATATTTGGAGCCGCGGTCGATCGCCTTCGACATCATCATGACCTCGTCGAAGCTCACCGAGACCGTGCTCTTGTGGCCGAACAGGATCATGCCGCCGGTATCGGATACGCAGAGGATATCCATGCCGAGGCGGTCGGCAATGACCGCGGTGCGATAATCATAGGCGGCAAGCTGCGTGATCGGCTCGCCCTTCTTCATCTTCGCCATCAATGTATTGATGGTGACCTTTTTCCTTGCCGGCGCCTCAGCCATAACCAATCCCCCTTTCTCACCAAGCCGTTTCGAATGCGTTGAAGAACCCGGCAGCGATCTACGCCGCTCAGCCGTTTTTCGTCTGCAGGTGCATGGAGCGCTATGGCATCCGGTCCGTCAAATATCCAAAAACTATCGTATATGTGCCTTTGGCTATGATGGGCGCGATCGCCGATCAAGGCGGCCGCCGGATTGCAGCCCAGGCCGCGCGAGGGCGTCGTTTTGAGGTGTCGTAAAACGGTGTCGGCGTCAGACGAATATTGCGGAAGGTCCCCGTTGCATCGTGCAGGACGGTGTTGGGCAACGTGTCAACAAAGACATATCCAAGGCCGAGAATTCCACCGGCCGCAATGCTTTCGCAGGCCGACGTCACCGCGATCGCCCCGAGCGCGGACGGCCGTTGCAGGTCGCGCGACGGCTGCCAAGGCCACGACTGGCGATCCGCATCGGCCACGAACGAGACCATCATTATTGCGGGCTTGAGCGGGTCGGTGGGCCGGCTAAATTTACCCAGACCGATTTCAGAGGGCGAAACGGGTAATCGGAACTCATTGCTGAATAGAACAAACCCAGCCTCGATGCGGAGCATATCGGCCGCGATGAACCCCGCGGGTGCCACATGGGAGGACAGCGCGTCCCATAGCTCGCGCGCATGCCCACGGTCTACGATGATCTCGAACCCGGGTTCACCGGTATAGCCCAGCCGGCCGATCGTGCAGGGAATGCCCTCAAGATAGGCCCAATCGAAAGTAAAGTATTTGAGCGACTCGATACGACCAACATCGCCGAGCTTGCCCAATACGTCCAGTGCGCGGGGACCCTGCACCGCGAACGTCGCCCTATCTGCCGTCATGTCGACGACAGCAACGCCCGGACCCGAGCAGGAGAGCAAATCCAAAATGTCCTCTCGTCGCCCGCTCATCACATCGAACGAATTGGGCCCCGTCCTCCAAACGGTCCAATCGGCATCGACCTGACCACCAGAGCCGACGCGCAAGGCATAACGAATCTCCTTTTCCCTCAGCGAGGCCATCGATCTTCCGGTAAATGTCTCTATGACGTCGCCTGCACGATTCCCTGTAATCCGCGCACATTCCAGGAACGAGAAATCGAACAGCGCGCAGTCCGTCCGGCATGTCGTTGCCTCGGTCGCGGGGTCGCCAAAATCGTATGTCAGCTTAAATCCCTCAAGTGCCATCGCAAATGTCCCTTCCTCAACCGTCAGATGACATTTCCAAGAATGAAGGCCCCAACAACTACAAGCACGACCGATATGATCCAGCGTAAGGTCGCGCGCGGCACTAAATGCGCAAGCTCAAGGCAAGATCCGACAATCAAATACACTGCCAGAACGCCTCCCAACTCCAGGTTAAACTGTCCGTAGAGGACATTACCGAACGTTGCGACGATCGCGACCGGAAGCTGAATGACTTGACTCAGTCCGACGGCGACCAGCACCGGCACGCTCATGGAAATGATGATCGGCGCGACCACCAGCGGGCTCCCAGTGCCGCTGATTGATGATAAAAACCCGGTCCCCGCTCCGACGATAAGCAGCCGCGTGTTGGATAGAGCGCGCTCGTGCCTGTCGGCCACCGCTTGCGCCCTTAGCGAATTGAGCCCCGACAAAACGTGAGAAGGCCAAGGCACGCTTCTAGCAACAGCGGTTTGACGACGCTCACGGCCCATGCCCCGACGAACGCGGTCGGCGGCGCGCCCACGCACAGCCATGTCGCCATGCCCCAGCGGATGGATCTGTTGTGCGCAAACACTGGCGTCGCGACGAGGCCCGACAAGACATACGCCATCATCGCCGCCGGAATGCTGATCTGAATTGGAACGTCGGCAACAAACGCCAGCGCCGACACAAGAATAACACCGCCAATTCCGATGCACCCAATCATCAAACCTGACGTCAGCCCAAGAAGCACGATCCAGATCAGTTCCCATATTGCCACCAAAGCATCGCATCCCAACCGCTTTGCACAATGACTTTATTGTGCGCTGCACCAAACACAGAGCCTATCGTACGTCGATCTCGATAAGTCTCGTCTATTTCAAAATTTCCGCTATTCTGACTTCGCACTCAACATCGCATCGAGCCCCTATACATGTTCCTTAGACAGTTTCGCTATCTAGTCGCCGTTGCGGAAGAACGCCATTTCGGCCGCGCCGCCCAGCGTTGCAATGTCACGCAACCGAGCCTTTCCAGCGGGATACGGCAACTTGAGTTCGAGCTCGGTGTACCGATCTTCCTGCGCGGTCGCGGCCAGCGCTTCCAAGGACTGACGGCGGAAGGCGACCGCGTTGCGACATGGTCGCGTGCGGTGTTGGCCCACTGTGACGCGATGCGCAAAGAAATCGATATTATGAAAAAAAACCTGACCGGGCATCTGCGCATGGGCGTGATGCCCTCGATGTCGCCGGTGCTGCCGTTCATGCTGCAGGGCCTCCGGGAGAAATATCCCGGTCTGCGCGTCGACGTCCAATTCATCGGTAACGAAGCGATGAAGCTTGGACTTAACAATTTCGCGCTTGACGTCGCGATGACCTATCTCGACAAGGCGGATCTTGGACGCAAGAACACGCTGCCGGTCTACAGCGAGCAATTGAGCCTGCTCGTCCCCGACACTGCAGAATTCCAAAATCGCAAAACGATCACATGGAAGGAAGCTGCGCAGTACCCGCTTGCGATGCTGCGTTCGTCGATGCATGAGCGCCGGTTTGTCGACCAGGTGTTCGCTGGCGTCGGCTGTGTGCCGGAGGCGCAGATCGAATCTGAATCGATTTTGCACTTGATGTTCCAGGTCCAATTCACCGAACTTTGCACGATTATCCCGTCGCATTTCGCCCACGCGCCAGGGCTTCATCGCGGAACGCGCGCGCTCCCTCTGGTCGATCCGATCGTCAGTCAAGAGGTCGGTTTGTTCTGGACCGAAGGAGAGATCATGCTGCCAATGGCCGGTGCTTTCGTTTCTATCGTACGCAAGATGAACAAGTCTGGTGAGTTGCGCAAACGCCTCGAAGGCGATCACGCCACCGTCTACGACGGACCGACCAGGAGTCGCGCAACAACAATCTAGGGCGCGACTTCCACGCAAAAACCAAGCCCTATGAGCGTCACGCCCCCGCGATCGTCAGAAAGGCAAATGCCGTTGCGGCCGGATCACTCGCGGCAAGCAGCTCCGACGCTGTCAAAATTGAGCGGCCTTTGCCGACCCCCGATCCGTTGCTCGCTGGTCGACCTCGGTAAAAATACGGCTCCGGGTTTTCCGCATCACCCGGCGAGAATCCGGCGTCCGGACGCGTCGATCCGATATTCGACGCGCATGAAAGATCGAGGGTCTGCGGCCAGCAGACAATGCAGGTATGTTCGGCGCCTGAGGTCCAGGCCGTCGCATCAAGTATCGCCGCAGCTTTCCGAAACCAGGCGGTCAGCTGCGCCAACGCCTGCTGACACGATTGTGGCGAATGGTCGGTGGCATCGCCGGTCATCAGACCGGGACTGTTGTACGGCAACTTCTTCGAGAACTTTGCGGGATCGATTCCGCGATGAAGAAGTTCGACCAGCAACCACGCCTCGGCCTCCGCCGGCGAGCGTTCTTCGGGATCAAAGATATGCGGCACCGCCTTTTTGTGCTCGTGAAATTGCATTTCAAGAGTTGGCATGTGCAATGCGAGAATCAGGTTGTTGTCGAAAGGCTTCGTGACGAAGGTCGCGGAAGCGGGCCGGTACTCAAGGTACAGGCGCTCTTCCAGGGGGCTGGCTGGCACGTAACTATTTGCGATCCGGGCCAACCACTGCACGAGATTGATCGTCTCCGCCCTTGCTCTCGCAAGAGCATCGAGATCGAGCGGCCGCACCGACTGCCAGCCCGCGGGACCCATCGCCGACCTTACAACCGTCTTAGCCAAACTTGTCATATCGAATGTCCTGACTGGGCAAGCCGCAAACAATCAGCCCGCGAATCGCACCGTCAACCATGATCGGCGGCCCTGCCACAAAGGCGATCGCGTCCCTGGCGCCGCCTGGCCATCACCTTGCCGGCGACCTCGTGAACCAAGCCGCTCGCGAGCCGGAGGACTGGGTAATCGGCATGAAAGGCAGTCATCGCGACTTCATCGGACAAGGCGATCGTGACTTCGAGATTGACAGTTGCCGTTACTTGAAGAAATCGTCATCAGCTTTGCTCACCTTGTCGTGGAATTTCCCTTCGTCCAGTCGCATCCCTGTACCCACAGCATGCCAGCATCGCCTATTTGGTAGAAAATCGTTCATCCAAATGACTCGATAGAGCAAGACTATTTTTGAACTTCATCTCTGGCGGATCAGGCAGTTTAGTATTTCCGCACGCCCGGAATGCGCGCAATTGAGCTGAAATGCATCTTTTATCCAAGTCATACCTAAAGCTCAGTCTATTGTTAGATAATTAGTTTCGATTGGCACCCATCTAGCGTTTATGACGCCGTGGCACGTAAGATACCCACATAGGATCCGCTGAACGTTTATCAGTGGCGAACGTTTAGGGGCGAACGCCGTGGCAGCGAAAAATCATGCTCAATGGGTCTCTGAACCCGAATTGAAGAGCAACGAATGGGTTGACAGCCGGATCTATTCCGACCCGAAGATCTTCGACGAAGAGCTCGAAAAGATATTCATCAAGGCTTGGATTCGACTTTATCACGAGTCAGAACTACCGAATGTTCACAATTTTCGTGCGACGTCGATCGCACGCGAGCCGATCATCGCATGCCGCGGGCCGGACAATGAAGTGCGCGCCTTCCTCGACGTCCGCCCGCATTGCGGCATGCTCATCGAGCGGCGCCCGGCCAGCAGCTTCCTCGAAGGCCAGCCTTCGGGCAATGCCAAACGCATGACACATGTTCCATGCGTGGCAGCTCAACATGACCGGAAGCTGCGTCTATGTCAGCCGCGCAACGGAAGGTTTCCAGGATCGCCTGACCAAGGAAGGCGTTGGCCTGCGCCGGCTGCGTTGCGAGGTGAGGTTCGGTGGATTCGTCTGGGTCAGTCTCGACCGAGGTCCGAGCCTCGATCGACGTAGATCTGTCTCTTCCTCGCCACGTCGAAAACATCACAGAAAGCGACAAAGCCAACGCGATCAAGATACAGGATCTGGAACTTCTGCATCAGGAAGCCATGAAAGTCTTTTGTCCGCGGCAGTAAAGCAGCCACGGACCTAATCGAAGCGTACTCAAAACGCGTCAATCAAGGATGACAAGCTGCTAACCACATCAAGAACACCAGCACTCCGGAAATACGAATCGAATTAACCGAAGGAATTCTCCGTGACCGCAATCACTATCGACGGTAATGCAGTTGCTGCGAAGATTCGCAACGAGTGCCGCGAGCGTGTAAAACGCCTTGTTGCTCGAGGCGCTACGCCGCCGGGCCTTGCTGTAATACTTGTTGGATCGGATCCCGCTTCAGAGGTCTATGTACGAAATAAGATTCGTGCCTGTAATGACGTTGGAATTCGTTCGCTGGAGCTTCGTTTTCCGCCCGACGTGAGCCAGCAAGTTGTCGTCGAAAAAATTGAGGATCTCAATCAAGATCCTTCCATTCACGGCATTCTTGTTCAACTGCCGCTGCCGCCTTCATTCGATATCGCCAAAATACTGCATACGATTTCCGTCGAGAAGGATGTCGACGGGTTTCATCTCTATAATGTTGGCGGACTCGTGGCCGGCGGAACGGTATTTCCGCCCTGCACACCCTATGGGGTTGTGAAGCTACTTGAACACGAGCGGATCCCGATCGAGGGCAAAAATGTCGTCGTGGTGGGAGCGAGCAATATCGTCGGCAAGCCAATGGCGCTGATGCTGATGCAGCATGAGGCGACCGTTAGCATCTGCCACGCCAAGACGAGAGATTTGGCGCAGTTCACAATCCTGGCTGATATTCTAATCGTAGCCGCCGGACGGCCGAGGCTCATTCTTCCCGAGATGGTGCGCACCGGCGCGGTGGTTATCGATGTGGGCATCAATCGTCTCAAGGATGGGACCTTGGTTGGCGACGTCGACTACGCTGGCGTCGCGGCGAAGGCATCCTACATCACGCCCGTGCCCGGCGGGGTTGGCCCCATGACGGTATCGATGCTGCTGTACAACACAATCGGATCCTGCGAACGATGGCAGCAGCAAGTAACGATTCCAATTCCAACGAGTGGCATAAGCTCTCTGGTTGCCGCAAACTAGGCCGATGCCACTCGACCTTGGCCATTCGCTGGGCGGCGGCACAACAGACAGGCGGTGCCGCGCACGCGCGAACGCACCTGCCGCCAGACCTATAGATTCGCTTGCAGAAGTGATCGCGCGGCTGTCCGCGCTGCATCCGAACCGCATCGATCTCAGCCTCGACCGGATGCATCGGCTGCTCGAGCGGCTCGATCATCCCGAACTCCGGCTGCCGCCGGTGATCCACGTCGCCGGCACGAACGGCAAGGGCTCGACGGTCGCCTACTTGCGGGCGATCCTGGAAGCCGCCGGGCTACGCGTCCACGCCTATATCTCGCCCTATCTGGTACGGATCAACGAATGCTTTCGGCTAGGCTGTGCCGGCGGCGGTGTGCTCGTCGGCGATGACGAGCTGAAGCGCGCGCTCGAACATTGCGAGCGGACCAATGCTGGCGCGCCGCTCACATTTTTCGAGGCGAAAACCGCGGCGGCGTTTTGGCTGTTCGCGCAGCATGAGGCCGACGTGCTGCTCCTGGAGGTCGGCCTCGGGGGCCGGCTGGATTCGACCAACGTGGTCGACGCGCCGCTCGCGACCGTCATCGCGCCCATCAGCACGGACCACACTGAATTTCTCGGCGATTCCCTGACGTCGATTGCGGGCGAGAAGGCCGCCATTATCAAGCACAACGCGCCGGTGATCACGGCCGAGCAGCCGCCGGAAGCGATGGCGGTGATCAAGCAGCAGGCGAGGCACCAGCGCGCGCCGCTCTATGCCGCCGGACAACAATGGCACGTCGGCGTCGAGCGCGGACGGCTGGTCTATCAGGACGATCGGGGCCTGATGGATCTCGCCGCGCCAAAGCTGTTCGGCCGACATCAGTTCAACAATGCCGGTCTTGCAATCGCGACCCTGCGCGCGATCGAAACGTTCAAGATCGGCCATGCCGCGTTCGAGGCTGGCGTCGTCAATGCCGAATGGCCGGCGCGGATGCAGCGCCTTTCGTCCGGCGCGCTGCTCGAGATGGGACCGCAAGGCTGCGAAATCTGGCTTGACGGCGGGCACAATGCCGAAGGCGGACGCGTCGCTGCCGCGGCGCTGGGCGATCTCGAGGAGCGAGTGTCGCGCCCGCTGGTCGTGATCGCCGGCATGATGGGCAACAAGGATGCGAGCGGGTTTCTCGCCAATTTCGCCGGGCTGACGCGCCACATCATCGCCGTCGCGATACCCGGCCAGGATAATGCGATGCCGCCGGACCGGCTAGCCGAAGCCGCGCGTACGCTCGGCATGCGCGTGGAAATTTCACCTGGAATCGAAGCCGCGCTGCACACGCTGACGCGGCTTGCGTACGAAGTGCCGCCGCGGATCCTGATCGCGGGATCGCTGTATCTTGCCGGCCACGTGCTGGCCTTTAACAGCACACCGCCGGGATGACGGAATATGGTAAGCATCGTTTTCAGGCCACGGCCTTGAGGTCTTGACGTTTGCAGGCCCACGGAAGCAGCTGGTCGATCTCGTTGTTTGAGTGGCCGTTGACGATCCTGGTAAGGGCGTCAGTCAGGTAGACGGGCGGATCGACGTCGTTCAGCTTGCAGGTTTCGATCGGTGACGCGATGGCGGGCCTGTGCTCGGCTATTCGGTTCGTTCGGTAGCCGATTGTTTCCGGCGGGGCTCATGGTGGTGGTGCCCTACGCCGCCTCCGCTCCCGGCGACTTCTATCTGCCACCGCGAGCAAGGCGCCGGGCGCCTCTGGCCACCTTACAAGTTCTACTCCGCCGGTCCAGAACAGCCTCTCGGCGGCTGAACAAACGTCTCCCTCCGGCGAGGGCCGCCTTGTTGGATTAGTCCAATTGGTGCGTAACAGTCCTTATGGACAGCCATAAGCGCAGTACTCAGCTTGAACGGCTTGAGGTGGTCGAGACTGGTCGCCGGCGGCGCTGGTCGGATGACGAGAAGCTGCGGATCGTCACCGAGAGCTTTCAAGCGCCGCGCGCGATATCGTCGACGGCGAGACGCCATGGCATATCGCGTTCGTTGCTGATGACATGGCGGCGCTCGTTCGGTCCCGAGCCGATCAGCCCTCAAAGCGAGCAATCCGGCTTTGCGCGGGTCGTCCTTGCCGCTGAGGTCGATCCGGCGGTTGCTGCCACGCCGACGAGCGGGCAGATGGTGATCGTCGTTGGCAGGGATCGTCGGGTGATTGTCGATGCCGGCGTCGATGCGGCCGCCCTGGCGCGGGTGCTGCAGGTTTTGGAGCGTCGATGATCCCGATCTCTTCGAGCGCACGCATCTGGATTGCGACCGGCTACACTGACATGCGCAAGGGCATGCAGGGTTTGTCATTATTGGTGCAGGAAAACCTTGGTCGTGATCCGTTCGCCGGAGATGTCTTCGTGTTCCGCGGACGCGGCGGTTCGCTGATCAAGGCCTTGTGGCACGATGGAATTGGATTGTCGCTCTACGCCAAGCGGTTGGACCGTGGCCGTTTTGTCTGGCCGGTGACGGTGGGCGGTGTGGTGGGGCTGACCGCGGCGCAGATGAGTTATCTGCTGGAGGCGATCGACTGGCGCAACCCGCAGCACACGTGGCGGCCACAGAGCGCAGGATAGGCTTAAAAAATGTTCTGAGGTGCGGAAGAAAAGACGCCTCAAATCGCCCCTTTTGTGATTCCATCAGGGCCATGGGTGACGGCCTTGAATCGCTGCCAGACGACATCGAAACGCTGAAAGCGGCATTGATCGTTGCTCGCGCGGAGGCGGCGGCCGCCCGCGCTCGGCAATCCGACGACCAGGCATTGATCGCCCATCTGAAGCTGCAGATCGAGAAACTCAACCGCGACCGCTATGGCCCGCGCTCGGAGCGTACCGCGCGGCTATTGGATCAGCTCGAACTGACGCTGGAGGAGCTGGAGAGTTCGGCGACGGAGGACGAACTCGCAGCCGAAATGGCCGCGGCCAAAACCACGAAGGTGGCGTCGTTCACCCGCAAGCGGCCGTCACGTCAGCCGTTCCCGGAGCATCTGCCTCGCGAGCGGGTGATCGTACCGGGACCTGTGGCGTGTGCCTGCTGTGGCGGCGCGCAGCTGTCCAGGCTCGGCGAGGACATCACCGAGACGCTGGAGGTCATCCCGAAGTCCTGGAAGGTGATCCAGCACGTCCGCGAGAAGTTTACTTGCCGTGATTGCGAGAAGATCAGCCAGGCCCCGGCGCCGTTCCATGTGCTTGCCCGCGGCTGGGCGGGGCCAAGCCTGCTGGCGATGGTGCTGTTCGAGAAGTTTGGTCAACATCAGCCGCTGAACCGGCAAGCAGAGCGCTATGCCAAGGAGGGCGTGCCGATCAGTCTGTCGACCCTGGCCGACCAGGTCGGCGGCTGTACGGCGGCGCTGGCACCGTTGTTCAGGCGCCTCGAGGCCTATGTGCTGAGCGCCGAGCGATTGCACGGGGACGACACCACGGTCCCGGTCCTGGCCAAAGGCAAGACCGATACCGGCCGGATCTGGGTCTATGTGCGCGACGACAAGCCTTTTGGCGGGCAGGCCCCGCCGGGGGCGGTGTTCTATTACTCGCGCGATCGCGCCGGCGAGCATCCCCAGGCTCACTTGGCCAACTACAGTGGAATCTTCCAGGCTGACGCCTACGGCGGCTATGGCAAGCTCTATGAGCTTGGCCGCACGCCTGGGCCTATCCTGGAAGCGGCCTGTTGGGTCCACGCCCGGCGGCCATTCTTCGTGATGGCCGATCTGGCCGAGAACGCGCGTCGCAAGGCTCAGGGCAAGAAGCCGGCAGTGATCTCGCCGCTGGCGCTGGAAACAGTCCGCCGGATCGACGCCCTGTTCGAGATCGAGCGGGCCATTAACGGTCAGAGCGCCGAAAGGCGCAAGGCCGTCCGGCAGGAACTCAGCGCGCCGCTCGTGGCCGATCTGCAAGCCTGGATGCGCGCGCAACGCGCCAAGCTCTCGCGCGGCAACGATGTCGCCAAGGCCATGGACTACATGCTCAAGCGCTGGAGCGCATTTACCCGCTTCCTCGATGACGGCCGCATCTGCCTGTCAAACAATGCGGCCGAGCGTGGCGTGCGCGGCATCGCTTTGGGTCGGAAGTCGTGGTTGTTCTGCGGCTCGGATCGCGGCGGCGAGCGGGCCGCGGTGATGTACAGCCTCATCGTCACCGCCAAGATGAACGACGTCGATCCGCAAGCCTGGCTCGCCGACGTTCTCGCGCGCATCGCCGAGCATCCTGTCCAAAGGCTCGACGAACTGCTGCCATGGAATTGGCGCTCCGCCATCCGCAACGTTGATCAAGCAGCCTGAGCCGAAAATGACCCGCGCGCGGTCTTCGCCGGATGCTTACGAACAAACTGACCTACGCAACGCAATGCGGGCGGTGGCGCGGCAGACCGCACTTGCCTTCGCTCGACTCGATCATCGCCGACTCTTCGCCACAGATATAAGCGCCGGCGCCGCGGCGCAGGTGCAGTCTGTTGTGCAGCGACAGGCCCGCAACTCTCGATTTCCTGGGCCAGCATCAGCCGCCCATCGGGATATTCATCGCGGATATAGATGTAGTGTCCGACGCCTCGACCACCCAGCTCGCTATCAGTACGCCTTCAAGGAAACGGTGCGGGTCACGTTCAAGATAGATAATCAACTCGTCGTGCGTGCGCTTGTTCGCAAGACAATCCTTCAGCACAAAGTCGCCGGCTTTCTGATAGGCAGCGAAGTCGACGGCGGGATGCCAGGCATGGCGATGGGGCTTGGTCTTAACCGCGGTGGCGACCATGTCGGCCGCAGCTTGGAACATCTGCATATGGCCGACCGCGACGATCGGCGCCCGATCACAGCCGCCCATGCGTTCGTACGACACACACATCCTTGCCGAGTTTGCCTAGCAATGCGGCCAGCAATTTTTCCGCACCGGCGGCCATGGCACAGGATAACGAGTCGCAGACGCTCACGGTAGTGAGCAGTGGTGGTGGCCCGTCGTTCATCACGTCGAATGCTGGTAGAAGGTCGCGACTTCAGAACTTTCGGTGAGCCTCATCTTCATTTCGAATGTCAGTGCCGTGAGACGTACGGCGGAGAGATGGCCGTAATGGTCCCGGATCAGATGCAGATGCTGAATCAGAAGATCGCGCCGGCGCGGTTTGTCGGCGCCCGCACATCGGCGGACGCCTGCGGATCGACCTGCCGGCCCTTCGGGGCACGCGGTGGCCTGCGCCTTTGCTGTCGAGAGGCGGCGGCGGAGTTTGCATGTTCATCGCCAACTCTTAGCTAGAGCTGATTTGAAGCACAGGCGAATTTCAGACACCCCCTCGAGTTTTCTGGCATCTTGTGAAGGCTAAAACAGACCAACAATCTGGCCGTCAGCGCCGACGTCAATCGAGTCAGCCGCTGGCAGCTTGGGCAGGCCCGGCATCGTCATGATCTCGCCGCACACCGCCACCACGAATTCGGCGCCGGCCGAAAGCCGCACTTCGCGCACATTGATAGTATGATCGACTGGTGCGCCCTTGGCGTCCGGATTGGTCGAGAAGCTGTACTGGGTCTTGGCGATGCAGACCGGCAGCTTGCCGAAGCCCATCTCTTCCCAGGTCTTGAGCCGGTCCTTGACCGACTTATCGGCGGTGACATTCTTGGCGCGGTAGATCTCGCGCGCAATGGTTTCGATCTTCTCAAAAAGCGGCATCTCATCCGGATAGAGAAACTTAAGCTTGCCGCGGCCGGAGTCGATCGCATTGACCACGGCCCTGGCCACGTCGGCGGCGCCCTCACCGCCCATGGCCCAATGATCGGCCATCAGCGCCTCGACGCGGAGCGAACTGCATTGTTCCTTGACCAGTGCGATCTCGGCATCGGTGTCGGCCGAGAAACGGTTGATCGAGATCACCGCCGGAAGACCGAACTTCCTTACGTTCTCAACATGGCGGCGCAAATTGGCCATGCCGGCTTCCAGCGCCTTGAGGTCTTCCTTCTTGAGATCTTCCTTCTTGACGCCGCCATGCATCTTGAGTGCACGGATCGTGGCGACGATGACGACGCAGGACGGTTCCAGACCGGCCTTCCGGCACTTGATGTCGATGAACTTCTCGGCACCGAGATCGGCGCCGAAGCCGGCTTCCGTGACCACATAGTCGGCAAGCTTCAGCGCGGTAGTGGTGGCAACCACCGAGTTGCAGCCATGGGCAATGTTGGCGAACGGACCGCCGTGGATGAAGGCGGGCGTGCCTTCCAGCGTCTGCACCAGATTGGGCGCGATCGCTTCTTTCAACAGAGCGGTCATGGCGCCGTGCGCCTTGATGTCCCTGGAGCGAATCGGTTTGCGTTCGTGGGTATAGGCGACAATAACGTTGCTAAGCCGCTCCTTTAGGTCATCGAGGTCCTTGGCAAGACAAAAGATCGCCATGACCTCGGAAGCCACGGTGATGTCGAAGCCGGCCTCGCGCGGATAACCGTTAGCGGGGCTGCCGAGCGAGCAGACGATCTCGCGCAACGCGCGATCGTTCATGTCCATGACGCGCCGCCAAACGACGCGGCGGCTATCGATGCCCAGCGCATTGCCCCAGTGGATGTGATTGTCGATCAGCGCCGACAACAAATTATGGGAAGAGGTAATAGCGTGAAAGTCACCGGTGAAGTGGAGGTTGATGTCCTCCATCGGAATCACCTGGGCATATCCACCGCCAGCAGCGCCGCCCTTCATGCCGAAGGATGGACCGAGCGAGGGTTCGCGCAGGCAGAGCATCGCCTTCTTGCCGATGTGGTTGAGCGCGTCGGTAAGGCCGACCGTGGTGGTGGTCTTGCCCTCACCGGCCGGCGTCGGCGTGATGGCCGTAACCAGGATCAGCTTGCCGTTCGGCTTGTCCTTGAGCGACTTGACGTAGTCCATCGACACCTTGGCCTTGTAGTGGCCGTATGGTTCGAGGTTTTCCTCCGCTATGCCAAGCTTTTCACCGGCAACATCCATTATCCGCCGCTTGGTGGCGGACTGTGAGATTTCGATGTCGGATTTTGGCGACTGATGTTGTGATGCGGGCATTATAAATCCAGTCCGTGCGCCGACTTCGACGCTGTCCATCATGCGTTTCGAAAATCGCTGGCGGCGCTTTGCTCGGGCAGCCGGCGATCAGGCGGTCTTTTTGGCGGCGGACCGCAATTCGTCGATCTTGCGTTCCCACTTCATGTCTTGGGCGAATGAAAGACACTCTTCCGGGCTCATAAACACCGTTTCCTTCTCGGCCGGATAGGCGCGATTCACGACGTCCTTCATGTATCGGGAGATCACGTCTTCCATAATCGGTATCAGGTCGGTGTAGATGCGCGAATGCCGCGGCACGTGCTCTTCCCAGAGATGGAACAGATCCGAAGAGATAATGTGCACGCCATGCGCGGCATTGCCGGCGCCGAGGCTGATGACCGGAACCGGCAGCGTCTGGGCCAGGTATTCGGCAACTTCCGACGTCGTCACTTCGCACAGGATCGAGAAGCAGCCGGCATCGACCATCGCCTTGGCATCTTCGACCATTTCCTTGGCCCGCTTGGCGGTCTTGCCTTGCGCGACAAAGCCGCCAAGCTGCGGCATGCGCATCGGGGTGATGCCAACATGGCCCTGCACCGGAATGCCGGCGCGCACGATCGCCTCAATATTCCTGGCGTGATACTTGTTGCCTTCGCATTTCATCACCTCGGCATTGGCTTCGTGCACGAAACGACCGGCGTTGGCCACCGCCTGTTCCGGCGAAACGTGGAAGCTCCAGTACGGCATGTCGACCATGCGCAGGCCATATTTGGAGCCGCGGTCGATCGCCTTCGACATCATCATGACCTCGTCGAAGCTCACCGAGACCGTGCTCTTGTGGCCGAACAGGATCATGCCGCCGGTATCGGATACGCAGAGGATATCCATGCCGAGGCGGTCGGCAATGACCGCGGTGCGATAATCATAGGCGGCAAGCTGCGTGATCGGCTCGCCCTTCTTCATCTTCGCCATCAATGTATTGATGGTGACCTTTTTCCTTGCCGGCGCCTCAGCCATAACCAATCCCCCTTCTCACCAAGCCGTTTCGAATGCGTTGAAGAACCCGGCAGCGATCTACGCCGCTCAGCCGTTTTTCGTTTGCAGGTGCATGGAGCGCTATGGCATCCGGTCCGTCAAATATCCAAAAACTATCGTATATGTGCCTTTGGCTATGATGGGCGCGATCGCCGATCAAGGCGGCCGCCGGATTGCAGCCTGGGCGCGCGCCGCAGCAATGCCATCAAGAAACCCCACTGCCCCAAGGGTTTGTGCCGACAATCCCTACAAACTTGAAAACTACGCTGTCCCATAAAGACTGGCAGCGCATCGCCACGGCTCCCTCGCGCAGATCTTAACCCTAGGCATCGTCTATATAGACATATCCAACATTTATATCGAAGAACCAGATCGCAGGGCGCTTGGATCATGCCATTGAAGAAGTTCGGCGCGCCGCAGATTTTGACGCCGCGTCGTTAAATCAGAGCTTCGACGGCGTCCTCCGTGGTTGACAAACTCCTTGTGTGCCTTCTGAGCCGCGGCGCTATCGACCTGGTGCAGGGGTTCCGAGGTTTCCACAGCACGTTCGCTTCGGCGTACCGGGAGTTGCCTCGTTCGAGCGGGGCAGCCGAACGATGTGTCTAGTGCCTTTGCTTATAATTTTGGATCATCGCAAGAAGTGCGCGCACCGCGTTGCTCTGACCGTGATCGCGATGCCGCTTCGTTCGACGGAAGCTCAAGGGTGACATCAAGCCGTTCAAGCGGATTGCCGAGACGGATGAGCTTCTGCTCAAAAAGCCGAGCGCGTGCCGGAACCCCTCTCTCTCAGGATGCAGTTCGCTTGAGTGATCTGACTCTTGCTGATTTGACGGAGGCGACTCCACGGATGTTTTGCCCGGCCACGATGATGAGTTCGGAGAAGCCCCACCTGCCCCGAGACGAGATTAGGTTCGTGAATCGTGCCCTCGACAAAACCAATCTCCGCACTGCCAGAGCTAACCGCCGCCGCCGCCGCCACCTGATCCGAATTGTCAATTGATAGTTTGATATCAATATTTGGGTGCGCTGCGTGAAACTGCACAATGCGTTCGGGCAACCAATAAGCTCCGGTGGTCTGACTGGCATCAAGGTTTATGATTCCGCGGCTCAGCTCGCTCGAACTCCACCTGACATGGCTCGACGCCCAGCTGTTGGTCATTGTAACGGCGCCGACCTGTGGCGTTGCATCAAGGCGCAGGGATTTAGGGGCTCGGTGCGAGTCGTTACAGAATGGGCGACACGCCGTCGGCGTGCCGAAGCGCCCTGTGCTCAGAGCCTACAGCGCGTGCCGTCCGCGAAAACCATCGCCCGGCTCATGGCCAACGGCCGCTATACGCTGTCAAAGTCAGAGACGGTCACCATCGTGGCGATCGAGCAAGGCGTTCCTCTCCTGGTAGAAGCTCGAGCCGGGTTCCTGTCCGTATTTTTCGGGATCGGTATCTTCCCGATTCTGAAGCTCTATATCGCCGAGCAGTACCCGACCGAGCTGCGCGGAGAAGGGGCCGGCATCGGTGAGGCCGTGAGCCGCCTTCTCGGCGGCGTCGTGGCGACCTACTACGCGTCCTAAATCCTTGGCGTCACACGGGTGTCCGGCGTGCTGCTGTTCGTCGCCGCGCTCGGCGCGCAGTTTCTCGTCCCGATGATGCTGTAGGGGAGAGAGACGGCGGGCGTAAGCGTCGAGTAAATAGGCGCTGCATTGTCTCCGCTCGTCGATGTCGCCAAGCCACCTCAGGCCGCGACGACACATGTGACCGAGGTGTCAACAAGTTGACAGACTCGCGCGGCGAGGGCGACGTCTATTACGAAGTATCGACGCGCAACGGGAGCCTGAGAAAAGGCAAAAAAACCTTCGTACGTCGCCATTCGTACGTCGCGACGTGAATTAGAACATGAACCACAGGGGAGGAATGATGGCGATGACGGTCCATGATATTGTCTATCGCGAGCTCGACCAGTCGCGCGTGCAAGCATTGCATTGGAAAGTCGGGGCATTCGCCGGCCTCGGTGCCTTTCTCGACGGCTTCGACTATGCGGTGATCGCTATTGCGCTGATCGGCATCATCCCGGAATTCAAGCCAACTCCAGCCGAGATCGCGGCTCTCGTCGCGGCAGCTTACGCGGGGGGCGCACTCGGCGGAATCCTCTTCGGAAGCCTTGCTGACCGCTATGGACGGAAACTCCTGTTCCTGCTCGACATTGCCTTCTTCATCGTCTTCGCCATCCTATCAGGCTTCGCGACGAGCGTTTGGATGCTCATTCTTGTGCGGTTTTGCCTTGGGGTCGGGCTTGGCGGTGATTTTCCTCTGAGTGCGTCCTATATGACCGAATTCGCGCCTTTGAGATATCGCGGCCGCCTCGGATCGTGGGTCGGGTCGTTCTGGTGGGTAGGGGCGCTCGCCGCCATGCTAGTCGGGGCCGTTTTCTTTAGCGTCATGACACCAATCGAGAGTTGGCGATGGATCCTCGCTTCGGGGAGCGTGCCTGCGGTGGTCGCGCTTTGGCTCAGGGCGGGCCTGCCGGAGTCGCCCCGCTGGTACCTCGCGCGCTCACGGGTCGATGAAGCGTTGGCGGTAATCCGTAAGATCAACCCAGCAGTCACCGCGTCCGATGTGCTAGCTCTCGCTGCAAGCGTCCGCGCCGAGGTCTCACAGCCTGCGGCGAGGCTCACGGAGCTCTTTTCACGGCAAGTACTGCGTTCAACTGTATTCACGGCTGGCTTCTTCACCTGCTACACGCTTGCCTTTTACGCAGTGACGATCTATGGCCCCACAATACTCAAGAATCTTGGAGGCTATACGAGCCCGGAGCAGCTCGCGCTTGGGACGGCTTTCTATTTCCTTTGGGCCTGCATCGGTGCCTATACCAATGTATTCGTCGTCGAGCGGCTTGGTCGCAAGCGCTGCCTGCTCATTTCGTTCACGGGTATGGCGCTCATCCTGTTCGTTGTTGCGGCCGTGTACCCTTCGACATTTCTGATCAGCATTCTTCTCCTCGCTGCCTTCCAGTTCTTTCAGGCGTTCGGGCCAGGCGTACTCTGGGCGTCGTACATTCCCGAGCTGTTCCCAACGCGGCTCCGCGCCTCAGGCCACGGTTTTGCGACACTTTGCAGCCGCCTCGGCGCTGTGCTGTCGAGCTTCCTGTGGGTCTGGGCAGCTGCTACATTCACCATCAACGGGGCCTTCATGGTGCACGGGCTGTTCGCGGGCCTGGGCATCGCGTTGACGCTCGTATTGGGTGTCGAGACGCGCGGCCGCAGTCTCGAGGAAATCAATAGCGAAGAGAAAGCGACACTGCTCCACCCGCCTCTGGATGATAGGCTTGCCGCTGCTGTATCTCCCCAACCCTAGGGAGCGTACCTTGACACGCGCTTTACGAGGTGCCGGGAGAAACCCGCCGAATTGCTATCGAGCAGCAACCAACCCTAGCGCAGCATGCCGATCGAACCGGTCGCTACTCGATATCTTGCCTCAATTCAGCCAGCATGACTTTGACATTTTACGCGCTGCGTGCGCAGAGCGCGTCTATGCGCCAGGTGAGCGCATCTTTACGCAAGGAATACCGCACACGGCCACGTATTTGATCCTCTCCGGGCTCGTCCGTACCTACTACACTTCCGCGATCGGGAACGAAATTACTCTGGCTTTCTGGTCGAAGGGGGATTGGATTGGCGGACCTGATTTGTTCGGAAGAGAGCCCAACCATATCTGGTCGGCCGAGGCGGTAGAGAAGAGCTCGGTGCTGGCGCTGCCAGGACCACGGTTGATGGAGCTTGCAGCTAAGATTCCCGCTGTCGCCATGGCGGTGATAGAGGCCCTCATCTTCAAGCTCAAATGGGTGTCACTTCTGCTGCAGACGCTCGGTACAGAATTAGTGAGCGAGCGTCTTGCGCATCTTCTCATCAAGCTTGGCGAGGTCCATGGAGAGACAACGAGCGAGGGTATCGTTATCCGGTATCCATTTAGCCAAGAGGACCTCGCTGCAATGGTGGGGGCCTCGCGCCAATGGGTGAACAGGGCCTTCGCAAGACTTAGGCGCGAAGGAATAGTTTGCCAGCGGCAACGCCACATCATACTTAAGGATCCAGATCGGCTCGCGCGGGGAATATGACATTAGGGGCGCCCTCCCGAGGCGCCTTGATCGTGATTGGCGGCTGCTGGGCGTAGTTTATCTCCGGTCAATGCCGACGCTGCTAAACGAAGCGGACTCAGCGAGACGATTGTCGCGTTTGTCTGCCGGCTCTGGTTGCGATCGACCTGCAATTGCTGGCGGAAGACGCCCCGCGCACTGCCCCGGAACGGCTGTTCGACTGCGCAAGCCTTGCGGTAGCGGAAAACTCCAACGGTCTCGCGGCCTGCGCAACGGATTTCCAGCCGGGGCCGTTCGGCTTCGTGCGAATTCTGGTGATCGACCGCGGCATGGATGCGGAGCAGACCGGCGCGCTGGTGCAGCGGGTCATCGAAGTCGAAACCTATCGCACGCTGGGGGCTGCCAGAAGGGCAACGCCTCGCGCCGTCGATCGCTGCCTCCAAGCGGCGACTGGTTGAGTTCACCGAAGAAATGCGCCGCGCCGGCGATCTCGCCCGCAATCACAAACTGCTGGATGAGTTGACAACGCTGACCGCGGAGGTCGAGGCGGCGCAGCCGCGAGGGTATTCCGCTTCGGTGCCGGCGGCGCCATGAGGAGATCGTCGAGCAAAGATTGCAGACCATCGGCGAGCGCAAGGTCGCCGCGCTGCCGACCTGGACCTCGTTCCTGGCACGGCGGATGAAACCGACGTTGCGCACTTGCGTCACCTTCGAGAACAGGCGGCCAAGTCTCTCGCTGAAGTTGGCCCGCGCCGCAAATCTGCGGCGCACCCGGGTAGATGTCGAACTAAACTAGAGCAGCAGAACCAGGAACTGCTGAAATCGATGAATGCACGGACGCGGCTGCAACTGCGGCTGCAGACCGCGGTATGACGAACTGCTCTTGATCGCCGAACTGATGTTGCACGACATGGACTACACATTCATTTCCGAAGCACGGGCAGCATTCGTTCGCTACATCGCGTTGCGCAAGACGCAGCCATCGTTTTTCAATGCGCGCTCGCTCCGCAATGCGCTCGACCGCATGCGATTGTGCCAGGCCAACCGCCTCGTCGCCGATCTCGATTGCATCTTTACCGCCGGTGACATCAACTCGATCGAAGCGCCGGCCGTGCTGGCCCGACGGGTATTTTCGAAATCCCAGCCGGGCTCAGTTGAGCGTTTGAACATCGAGAGGAAAAGCCTAAAGTCGATGCCTGAACCAATCATTATTGCACCGTCAATTCTGTCAGCGGGTTTTGCCCGCCTCGGCGAGGAGATCAATGCCATCGACGCCGCTGGTGCTGACTGGATCCATTGCGATGTGATGGACGGGCATTTCGTTCCGAATATCAGCTTTGGTCCCGACGTCATCAAGGCAATTCACCCGCGCACGAGCAAGGTCTTCGACGTCCATCTAATGATCGCGAGAGCCGGATCCGGCTCGAGGTCGATGGGGGTATCAACATCGATAGCGCGGCCCAGGTAGTAGCTACGGGCGCTGACACCATCGTCGCACGATCGGCTGTGTTTCGAGGAGGAACGTGGGATGCGTATCGGGCGAACATCGCAGCCATCCGAACTGCTGCAGCAGCCCCACACCCCGCGGTTCAACCCGAATTTTCTCTAATCACTGCGACGGCTTCGATGCGGCCGATGAACAGCGCAACCACCACCGACACCGCGGTAATCACGAAATGATTCCACAGCATGCGGATCGGATTGACGAATGACCAACTGTAGGCGCCAACCATCAGGGCGCCATCGGCAGCGTCGATGAGTGCCATGCTGGCGGTGAACAGCGCCAGCGCGTCAGGGATGCCGCTTTGGAGCTTGCGGGATCGTTTCGACGAGGGGGGCAACTCGATCGAAATGCGCGAGTGAGAGCTGCCGTGTTGCGGAACGCTGTACTCGTCCCGGCATCAATATGACGGCGCTGCGGTGGCAAAAAGGCCAACCGCCGCTCTATCGCATTGGCGTCCGTCCCACGTATGGTGTTTATCTATTTTACCTTTCGTCTCGGGGCTTCGGAGCCTCAGGGTTAGCCGCCGTAGTTGTTTGTCAGGTAGTCGGCGATTACCTTGGCGTCGGCATCGTCGATCGGCGCGCCGAACGCCTTGCGCATCTTGGTAACCTCGGCATTCCAGCCCGCCGCGTTGAGGAACGGCGCGTTCATCGGGACATAGGCGAGGCTGTGGCAAGCTTGGCAGTTGGCCTCGACCTTTTCGACGCCGTCCGCCCTCTTTAGCGTGATTGTCGGCTCTTCGGCGACCGCGGGAAGCGTAATCAGTACGGCAATGAATGCAAAGACGCAGGTTCGCATGGTCTTCCCCTCAGGCCGTCAGAGTGAGGTTTTGCATGACGTTGTTATGGTATCCAGCCGGGTTGAAGATCAATTCGGCGGTCTGGCTTTGGCCGATCTTGTTTGTGGCGTTGACCATTACGGTGTTCTTGCCGCGCTTAGCCGACAGTTCGAAGCTCCACGGACGGAAGGCGTAGTTGCCGAGATCCTGGCCCAACGTTGCATTCGACCACGTCTTGCCGCCGTCGGTGGAGACCTCCACTACGCGGACGCCGTAGCCGCCATCCCAGGCCAGTCCGCTGACCGTGACCTTCCCCGGTTTCACCTTGTCGCCGTCGTGATGGCTGGTGATCAGCGAACTGACGACGATCTCCGTGATCGGCGTATTCGGTGCATATTCCTGTGAGGTGAAGCGCGCTACCAACGGGAATTTCCCGAGCGGAATGCGGTAGGCCGGGTTCATCCAGAACCCGCCTTGCGGCTTGGTGAGCGCGTTGATGGCGATGATGTGCTTGATCCAGTAGGTTCCGGTCCAACCGGGCACGACGATGCGCGCCGGAAAGCCGTTGAACTGCGGCAACGGTTGACCGTTCATTTCGTAGGCGATGATCGTCGACTCTTCGATCGCCTTCCACACCGGGATGCTCTTGATGAAGTCCGGTGTTTTATCGTACGCGGGACCGTCGGCGCCGTTGAAGGCAATCTCGATCGCCTCCTTCTTCAGGCCGACCTTGTCGAGCACGTCCTTGAGTCGGGCGCCTTTCCAGCGCGCGCAGCCCATGGCGCCGTACCCCCACTCGACGCCAGGGACGTGTGGATTCGACAGGCCGCGGCGATTGCCCGAGCATTGATTGACGGCGACCACTTCGACCGCCGGCATTTTCTTCAGGTCGTCGAGCGTAATCTCGGTCTGTCCGTTGGCGGCATCGCCACCGACCGCGATCTTGTAGGTCTTGGCATCGACGTCCGGAATGTCGGAAAGGTGATAGCGGATAAAGAACTGATCGTTCGGCGTGATCGGCGTGCGGAAATATTCCAGCGGAGATTCGTAATTCGGCGGGCGATAGGAGAGCCTGATCAGCGGCTTCTTGCCCGGCAGCGCCTCCATGGCGGCAACGTCTTTGAGATCGCCGGGCACGCCCGGCGATAAGTCTACACCGGAAGCCTCGGCCAACTTCGGCAGACTCAATCCAGATACAGCAAGCGCGGCGCCTGCCGTGCCAATCAAATGGCGTCTTGTGAGCATGATTTTCTCTCTCCAGATATTTTTTTATAGCCGATCGAGCTTTATTGCCGATCGATTTAAAGCTCAGCCGTGTCGTATCAACACCAGTCCGCCGGTGACGATCGCGAAGATGACCGCGGTCGAGCCCAGCACGGTGGTGATGTGGCGCCAGCCGAGAGCGATGATGGTCTTGATCGAGGTGCCCAGACCGAGTGCGCCGATCGCCACCAACAGACCCCATGTCGAAGCTTCGACCAATGCGCTCTTCATCGGAGCGTAGGTCGGCAGCAGCGACGGCATCAGCGGCACGGCGCTGTTCAAGGCGCTCAGGGCCAGGAACACGATGGCGAACACCGGCACCGGAACGCGTGCCTGGCCGTGCTTCTGCCCTATGCGGGTGAAGTACCAGCTCACGCCCACCACCACCGGCAGCAGCAGGAACACGCGGAACAGTTTGACAACCACCGCCGTGTTGCCGACCGCCGTCGAGACCGCGTAGCCGGCGCCAACCACCTGGGCCACGTCATGAATGGTCCCGCCGAGCATCACGCCGGTAGTTTGCGGATCGAAGCCGAGTAGGACGCAGACCGGCGGATAAAGCAGCATCGCCAGAGTAGCGAACGCATTGACCGCCACCACGACGAAAGCGATGTCCGGCTGCTTGCTGGGATAATTCGGCACCACCGTGGACGCCGCCAGGGTTGCGGAAGCGCCGCACACCGCGGTTCCAACCCCGACCAGCGCACCGAAGCCTGGCTCACGCCCGTACCAGCGGGCGATCAAAAACCCGGACACCACGGTCACTACCATCGAGATGATGATCAAGGCGGCCACTTTGGGCCCGAGTGCGGCGATATCGGCAAGCCCGACGCGCAGACCCAACAGCGCTACCGCCCAGCGCAGCACTGTGCGCACACAGAAAGCCATGCCGGGCTTCACCAGCGGACGCGCGGCGAGCGGATTGAGTGCGATGCCGACCACCAGCGCAATCACCATGCTCGGGATCGGCACGACGCGCGCGACGTACGGTGCGGCGAGATAGCCGATGATCGCCACGATCGTCGACAAAGCGACACCCGGGGCGTAGTCGACAACCATCCCCTTGGAGGGCCACAGCGCTTCCGAATTTTGTACGGTCACGAGAACGTCCTCACTGCTAGCTTTTTCCGCGCGCTGGCATCTAACGGGATTGTCGAAAATGATGTAACCGTTCTCCATCTCAAGCTGGCCTTCGAACAGCGTGGTATTAGAACAGCGCGGTATTAGGTCGATGCCCCGACGGCAATGAAGATGCCGCTCACCGGCACCCCGGAGAGCGCCCCCTGTTGGACGTCTTACAGGCGCAAGCGCTTACCAGGACCGCGCGTATGTTGGTGCGAGCCGTGTAAAGCGCTGCCGTGCAGCCCGCCGGACCGGATCCGAGGATGAGAAGCGAGGTGTACCTGCCCCGCCCGCGATGGTGCGAACAACTCCCATTGCACAAACGAGGGCAAATGGCTGGGGATCGGGATCAGCTGGCGGACGCGCGTGCTGCCTCCCCCGGGCCCCGAGGCTCAGCGCGCCCTTCCCGTTTCAGCCGATCCGCCAGCTCCTGCAGATTCTGAACCTCATAAGTCGGCGTCATCCCAATCTTCAGCATCGGTTGGCGCGCGCGATTGGTCCACGCGCATTTCAGTTCCTGGCGAACCGCGCCGACGATTTCCCAGAAGTGTCCGGTAACCCAAAGGATCTGTTCCTTTGGACAGCCAGCCCGGCGCATGCCAAGCTCATAGACCTTAGGCGAAGGCTTGAACGCCTGAGCCTCATCCCCGCTGCTAATGATCTCGTCCAGATAGGGGAAGGTCCCCGCAAACTTGCTGTGCTCCTCAATCATCTTTTTCGTCGGGTTGGCAACGATCTTCAAGGTGTGCCCTTGTTCCTTGAGCGATTTCAGGGCGCCGACCACATCCGGGTAGGCCCGCAGCTTGTGATAATTGGCATTAATATCCTTGATCGCCGCTTCGGACAGCTCGACGTGATGCTTGTCGAGCGCCCAGCGGAGGCAAGCCTCATTGAGGCCCGGGTGCGGCACGAACGAGTCGGCCAGCGTCGTGTAGAACATTGCCCATTTCTGGTGCGTCCGCCAATCCTGGGCAATCTTTTGCGCGGTGTGCGCCTCGCCGACGTACGGCTCGATCACGTCTGCGATTGAATAATTGTCGACAAGAGTGCCCCAAGTGTCGAACAGTAATGTCATTGCCATAAGCAATCTCCAGTGTGGCTACGTCGCTCACGGCCCAGACGATTCCGCGACCGCGCGACTACCCCTGCGCCATATCAAAACGACCCGACCGTCCTCCCCTAGTATTGGCGGAACTGCATCGGCCCCTCAGAAGGGCGGCAAGCGTGTAGACATCATCCTCTCGACGGTTGCGGCGTCGCTATCAATTTGTTGACACAGCCGGCGGAATTTTCGCGTCGTGGGATGTCCGCCTGGACCTTGTCGTCACCATGGGCTTGCCCGCGTGCCGCCTGGCCATAGGCCTCGACCAGCTCGACCGCGCCGTGCATCCCCTCGGTGAACGCCTAGCGTGCCTCCTCGAGAAAGCTTTCCAGCACCGCGCCCTGAATCTCGCCGAAACTCGCCGAGCTCAGCATCTTCAAGTTGCGCGGGCGCGGCAGCGCGACATCGATCACTTGCTTGACCGCGGCCGGCGTGTTCGTAAGGAGGATAGTCTGGTCGGCCAGCAAGATCGCCTCCTCGATCTCGGTCGTCACAAAGATCGTGGTTACCGGTTCATCCTCGAAGACACGCAGCAGATACTCCTGCATCAGTTCGCGTGTCATCGCGTCGAGGCCGCGAAAAGGCTGGTCAAGCAACATTACCTTGGGACTGTTTATCAGCGCCCGGGCAAGCTCCGCCCGCCGCCGCATGCCTCCAGATAGTTGGTTCGGGTACTTCCCCTCGAGGCCGTCGAGCCCGAGTTTCGCGAGCAGGGCACCCGCCTGCCGCCGCACATCGGGGCCGCGTGCCTTGCGGTTCATCGGTCCGAACAAGACGTTGGCCATGGTCGACTTCCATGGGAAGACCGCTGTTTCAGGGAACACGACGAGGCGGTCCCAACCAGGTCCTTGAACCGGCTGTCCGTCGACCAGTATCTCACCTTCGCTCGGAGATTCATATCCGGCCACGAGGTCGATGATCGTCGTCTTGCCGCAACTCGACGGGCCCAAGAGGGCGGTGAACCGCCCCGGCGCGATATCGAGATTGCATGCCAAAAGCACGTCTTTCGTGCTGAACCGTTTCGTGACATTGCGGAACTGCACGCGGCTCGGGATTGCGGCGGTCATCGCGCGAACTCTCGCTCACCCGCCTGAAAGGCCTTGACGGCTTCCTCATGCACTGCTTCGGTGACCTGCTCCTTGAGCTTGAGAAAATGCTGGGAGGCGAGCACCTTGTGCGAGCGCGGTCGCGGAATGTCGGTTTCGAAAACCTGCGTGATCCGCCTTGGGCGGGTAGTCATCACGCTGACGACATCCGCGAGGTAGATCGCTTCGACTAGACTAGCGACGCGACGAGGTCAAAATCATTCAGTTGACACATGGGCGCGCTGCATGGCCACGGCGTCGATTTTGTCGGCTAGCATATTGTTGACAAGCGCCATTCCGCTCATCGAGTCGAAACGCTCGACTTCGACGTTGGGAAGGTAGGGTTTCCACAGTTTCGCTCCAATGACGATCGTTACTACCCAGGTCGGGGTCAGCGGCTGGAAGCCGATCACGATCTTGAGCTTCTCGTCCGAAACCAATTTCTGCGACAATGTCGCAGTGCTACTTGCCGCGAGGCACACCAGTCTATGGCTACTCGGAACTGAGCAAGTTGCGGCGCAACACGACCAGCCGACGCTTGCCCAGCTTCACTATCCCCAGCTTCACTATCCCACGACTCTGTAAACCAGCCAGTGCATTCGTGACCCATTGCCGTGACGCGCCGACCATGGCGGCAAGATCCTCATGCGTCAGCGGTGCGTCAATCACGAAGCCGCCTTCCTGGGGTATGCCGTATAGCTCGCAGAGTATGTCGAGCAGATGCGCGACCCGTTCGCCAACCGATTGCGTGCCGAACATCTGTATCAGTCGCGAGAGCCACTGCACCTTGAAACTGAGCGCCTCGACGACGCCTATAGCCAATTCGGGAACCGTGGCAACGAGGGTCCGCATATCGGTATCGCGAATAACGAATGCTTCGGTCGAGGTAACCGCTTCGCAGGACCAGCCGTAGGCGCCGCGACCGAATACGCCGAGCGCGCCGAGCAAGTCGCCACCTTGCCAATAGGCAAGCGTTATCTCGCGGCCTGATGCCGCGGAGTAGAAAGCGCGCGCGGTGCCCCTTCGGATGATGAAAACCCGCTCCTGCAGATCGCCTTGCCGGAACAGCGACTCGCCGGGCTTGTAGACTCGCCGATGCGTCATAGCGGTCAGCTTTTCCGGAGCCAGCGCCATGAGCTGGTCTAGGATGCTCGGCTGACGAAGCGGCCAAGGCGGCACCGCGCTAAGCTGGGTATCTAAACCTCTGCCGCGCTCTTTCGGTCCGCAATCTCGTCTACGGGAAATGACATCTCCGCCAAGCCGAACATCCCTTAACTGAACCATATTCTCTTGCCTCCGACCCAGATCGAGGCGATACTCGCATACCGACAATCGCGCTATAGCGCGATTAGGAAAAGCAAAAATTTGATGCTATGGACGTCAAAGACGTCTTCAATCAAACATATCTCATGCCGCCTCGTTCAAGGAGGTGATCACGAGAGGCGAAGGAGTTCGGTCAGGCGATCAACCTCGAACCCGATCACCAACGTCCCATCAATCAACGTTGTCGGCAAGGTCCGTGATCCGAGGCGCACGAGTTCCTGGCGGGCGGCGGCATCCTTGGTGACGTCGCGCGCGGTAAAGGCGATGCCATTCCGCGACAGGAAATCCATTTCCTCATGGCAGACATGGCATCCCGGACCATGGAAGACCACTATATCCATCACTCTTCCTCCACAACATGAGTCATCCCGTAGCCGCTCTCGCCATAGCCGCGCGGGACGATGCCGCGCGCCAGAATCCAGTTCGGATCCTCCGTCCGATCGGTCACTTCGATGAGTCGGTCGCGCGCGGCAGCCAGCAGGCTACCTACGCGGCTATCGAGCCAGAGCCAGTCATTCGCCTTAGCAGCGTTCTCGAGCGCGCTCTCGTCTTCCGCGAGACGGGCCTCCAAGCAAAACGCCTTGAGATCGTCGACCGACAGCCGAACGAACTGCTTCTCGCTGATAGGCTCGGCCGCGCCTCGTTCGCGAGGCACGATCTTCTCGCCGCTTACGAAGCGGTGCACCACGTTTGCGGCGTCGATAACGGTTTCGGGAGTGACCCCTGAGAACCCTACCTGCGTTCGTCCGCCATAAAGGTCGCAATAGCGACGATGCGAACCAGTGAGCCGGAGAAGCTCCTGACAGATGGCCGCAAAGTCGCGGTCATAAGGCCGCGGTCCAACCGAAATCGGCTGACCGCTGTCAGCGGCCGCGAGGATCGTCTCAAGATCGCAGCCGCTCGGTCCGCAACTCCGGCCGAGCGCCTGATGCTTGGCATCGAGATGCTCAAGCTCCGGCGGCAAGATCAAATCCTCCAACACCGGCCGCTCCGATCGACTTAGCAATTCGAGCGCCTTGCGGATGACCAGACGCTGCACAGAGACGTTCCGCGGCGCCCCCAGCGGGCGGCCAAACGGAAAAGGTACCCAAAGCGCCCGCGGAGGGCGGACCGCCTCAGTGAACCGTCGGACAAGCGAAATCGAGGTCGTCGCTATCCCGCAAGCTTCAATCTGGCGCTGGATCACACCCACGGTGTGAGAGCAGAGCGGTCACGTAGGCACCAGGATAGCAATGTCCACTTGTGCTGCCTTGAGAAGATGGCCGACGGAGGGGGCGCTGTCGTCGATCAACTTGTCGAACTGAAAAATAGCCCCCATGAAAGTGTAGAAGTTTTCGGCGACGGCACCGATGACCCGCTCTTTTGCAAGTTCGCGCAACCGGTCGACTGGCATGACGACGTTGACGTCCATGGCGAAGCCGGTGCGATCCCAATTCGTGCTGACATGCGAGAACGTGAGCTCGGCCGGGTCGGTGTCGATTGGGATCGCCCGGTAGCTCGGATCGCCGGCAGGATTGGCGAGATCGAATGGCTTGTCGCTTCTACGGATCAGGCCGGAAGTCGTAATGACAGCCACCTTGGACTCGGAAAGCGGTTTGGACAGCGCTGTCCAAGGCGGATCTCCTTCCGAGCGGCATTGGAAATTGCCGAGAAATTGACGAGATTCTTCGTCGAGGTCTTCGAGACGGGGCACCGTAATCTCCCGGATGAACTCACCATTGAGCATCGATCTGTTACCATCATGCTCAACGTTCGTATGTCAAGTTGTTGACAGCCTCGTCACCCGCGAGAGCGCCTTGCTCGACACCGGGGAGACGGTTTGCCCCGTGAGCCGACCGCCCAGGAGATACTCGCTGTCGGCGCGGATCTCGTGACTTTTAGCGGCGACAGCCGAGCGAAATCGGCCGAGAGAATGCTGGGAGCGATGCGGTGCGCGCGCGGGGTCACTTGAGCCCTCGCGGTCGGCTACGCCCGCCGGCGGGCGTAGCCGTGGCATGGCTGCGGATCGTGTAGTTGATGGGGGTCCTTCGGCACGGATAAGTTCGAACCCGAGCTCCTCCTCGCGACAGTTGACGATGAACGACATGCGGAGCGTCTCGAAGTCCTTTCTCGAGTCGAAGCCGAGCACCTTCACGTATTTCTCGGGATGCGCCGCGCGACAGGCGTTGACCTCGAGCATCACGCCGGCCGGGTCCGTCACGTCGAACATCGGCGTGCCCGACATCTCCCAAAACGTGTTGCGAGGGTGCGGACCGTCCGTGAACTCGATGGCGACTGCCCAACCCTGGCCGAGCTTGATCTCGTCGTCCGTGAGATCCGGAAGAAATGAGAACTGACCTTGCATGAGCCGCATCGGTGACCTCTTTTCGAACGATCGTCAGGCCGCGGTCAGCGTCGCCACGTAGTCGATCGAATCGGTTGACGCGTAGTCGAAGGTGACGTCCTTTCATGTATCGAGCGTGGCGCGGCGCGACTGGCACCGTCTGGCGGCCTGCGCGAGGAGGCGCCGGCATGGATGCCCATTGCATGGCCGATCGTGCCGCCCCCTACGCGCCGGATCGCAAGGTTGAGCGACCTATCGCCCATCTCGCCGGCTTGCGCGGCGTGCTGCAGGTGGACGACTATGCCGGGTACAAGGTGCTGGCCGTGGCAAGGTGCGGCTCGCCCTCAGCTAGACTACTTCCCGGCGCAAAATTGATGTTTTCGAGCCTTTGGTCAATAGCGTGAAGCAAAGCAAAACCCGCCGGGGTGGGTGGCGGGCTCTGAAGAGCGCGACGATGATTGCGAGAACTTAAGGGGCAGCTTGTTTGCCCATCGCCCGTCCGATGTTGATGAGATTGTCGGAGATCACGCCTAGCCCGACCCAAGGCCGGGTCGAGATCGACAGCAAAGCCGTCGAGTGCTCGTAAAAATGGGCTCTTCGCCGGATCAGACGGCCGCGCCGAGCACTGGGCCGTGGTCGCCTCGTTGATCGAGACCTGCAAACTCATCGGCGTCGAACCCCACGGCTGCCTCGCCGACGTCATCACCCGCATCGTCAAACGGCCCCCCACAGAGCCGGCTCGACGAACTCTTGCCTTCGTCCTACCCAGCTGCCCTCGAACTCAACGCCGTGGCCTGACGACGCCGCTTACAATGAACCTGCTATAGCGCTCGACGCAAGTTTCGCCGCGCCTCGTCGGGGCGGTGAATGGCCTGGAGGATGGACCGGCCGGCGCGCTCGACTGGCCCATGTTAATCCCTAAGACCCTATTCTCGCGGTCAAGCTATTTAGGTCCTCTCGCTATCATTCAAATATTGGAAGTCTCTCGAACAGAGGCCTCGAATCTTGGAGGGTGTTTCCTTCTATTTCGCGAATTTCACTGACGCCCAGGCTGTTGCTGACGAAGGCGGCACTCGCGCGCGCGAGATCGAAGGGCGATATGATTTTCTCTTCGACGTCGAGGATCGACAAAAGGCGTTGGCGCGCCAATCCCGGGAGGGCGCCCTCCGAGATGGGCGGCGTTCGCCAGCGACCGTCCACCTGAAGGAACAGGTTCCCGACCGTGGCACAGACGATGTTGCCCGGGCCGTTCAGCATCAATGCATCATCCATCCCGCGCCGGGCGGCGTCGCGCCGTGCCAAGAGGTTATCTCCATAATTCACTGACTTGATTCGAGACAGAGGCGACTGCTCGTTCCGTCGAGTGATGTCTGTGATAACCAGCCTTAGCGGCGCTCGCGCCGGCGGCAATTTGGCGACCGTTGCCAGCAGCGTCGGCTTTGCTGGATCATCCGCGGGCCAAAGGCCCCGCCGATCGGACGGACCGCGGCTCAACGTCAGACGAACAACGCTTTCCGGCTGGTCCCACGCCGCCAACAGTGCGCCTAGCCCCTCTTCGGCGGTGTCATCAGCGAACGGCATCGGGATGCCGAACAGGGCCGCGCCCTGACGGAGCCGCGCGAGGTGGTCGTTGAACCACAAGAGCCGCCCGCCGCGTGCCCGAATGGTTTCGAACACTCCGTCGCCCAACGCGAATCCACGATCGAATGCAGAGACGCGGGGCTCTGCCCCGGACAACATGTGTCCGTTTAGCCAGACGAGCGGCGCCGTGTTCACGTGTTCGTCGCTTCCGCCCGGGTTCGAGCGGGCCTGTCGTTGTCATCGATTTCGACTAAACCGACGTCGAATCGGCCAGCGGTCGCAGTCACAATCGCCCGCACTGAGGCGCGTGCTTTCAGCATCATCTCTTCGAATTCGCCATCAGGTGTCGATTGCGCGACAATGCCGCCCCCGATGCCCATACTCAGCTGAGCGCCGACCGCCACGATGGTGCGAATGACAATGCTGAGATCCGCAGCGCCATCATCGCCGAGCCACCCGAGGGCTCCCGAGTAAACTCCCCGAGCACGGTGTTCGACGTGATCGATGAAATCCAGAGTCCGGTGCTTCGGCGCTCCTGTCATCGATCCGCCGGGGAAGGCTGCACGTATGAGGTCGAGCGTCGTCGCGCCCGATCGCAGCACGCCATGCACCGTACTGACGAGCTGGTGCACGGTCGCATAGCTCTCGACCGCGAACAGCGACGGGACCTCGACGCTTCCTGGCCGACACACGCGGGACAAATCGTTCCGCAGCAGGTCGACGATCATGAGATTTTCTGCGCGGTCTTTCTCGCTCCTGCGCAGACGCTCGGCAAGGCCACGATCGATCGCCGGATCCCGCGCACGCCCGATCGTGCCCTTTATCGGTTTGGCTTCGACGCGTCCGGCTCTGTCGACCGACAGGAACCGCTCGGGCGACGCGCTGAGAACAGCGCCTCCCGGCCAGCGTAGAAAGGCAGCGTGCGGTGCCGGGTTGATCCAGCGCATCGTGCGGTAAAGATCGAGCGGGTCAACCTTGACGTCGCAGACGAGTTCGTTGGTGAGGCACACTTGGTAGGTTTCACCCTGACGGATCCACTCGAGGCAGCGCTCAATATCCTCTAGATACGTCCTGCGGCCGCGATCGAGCGCGAATCGAATGGGCGCCTGCCGGTCGCCTGGCTGAAGGCGTAGCGGTGGGCGCGCCCGGGACACCGCATCGGCGGTGCCATCGACCCACCTCTCGGCGACAGCCAATCCCTCATCGTCACAGATCGCCACGACATGGCTGCGCTGAGCCGAGTGATCGACGGCAATGAATCGATCGACCCGAATGAAGAACGCTGAGGGAGTGGCCGCACGTCTCGCTGTCGGCGAGCCGCATTCATTGCGCAATTCGTAGCCAAACCATCCGACGTGGCCGCCAACGAACGGGCAGGGCGGCGCTGAACGCAGCGCCCCGCCGCGGCTTCGTTCCAGATAGGCGAAGATACTTGCCTGCTCCACGCGCTCACCGGCGGCATCTCGTATCGAGACGCGCTGGCTCGACGTGTCGTAAGAAACAACGGCAGCGCGCGGCCCGGAGGCGTCACCCATGAATGACCAGTTTGGTCTGCCAGGCTCGACGACACTGCTATCGAGCCAAAAGCTCGTCGAGGAATTCGCGAACAAGGTACAGAAGGCCGCCTCCGTGTCTATCGCACGTGGGAGCTCCCGCCATACCGCCCGCTGGAGCGGCTTCGGCGGCGCCGACCCGAGCACATCGCAGGAACGCTGCACTGGTGTAAGGGTCCGCCTGTCATTTCGCCAACGACGCGTCAAGTCGCGGAAATTGGCGATGAGTCGAGGCCCGTATTCGGTGCAAATCGACTCCGGATGGAATTGGACCCCCCAAACGGGTCGCGAGCGATGGCGCAGCGCCATGATCAGCCCATCCCCGGTCCAGGCTGTCTCGGCCAAGGCATCGGGCAACGGGCGGGCGACCACGAGGGAGTGGTAGCGCACGACGTCGAATAGAGACGGAATTCCGCTGAAGAGCTCGTCGTCGCAATGCCGAACCTGACTCAGCCGCCCGTGCATCGGTGACGGCGCCGTGATGACGGCTCCGCCATGAGCAACCGCGATGCCCTGGTGGCCAAGGCAGATGCCGAGGATTGGCACGTTCGCGTGGGAAATGGCATCGGCCGAGACGCCAAAATCTACCTGCCGATCCGGTCGCCCTGGGCCGGGAGAGATCACGATGTTGTCAAAATCCTGCTCGGCAAGTGCCGCCCAACATGCCTCGTCGTTGCGGACGACCGATGGCTCCTCTTGGTTTGCCTCGGCAAGCAGGTTCACCAGATTATAGGTGAAGGAGTCATAGTTATCGATGACGAGCGTCCTCAAGACCGTGCCTCGTTTGGTGCTATCCGCGCATCAACAAGAAAGCGCTGGACCACTTTGTCGACCAAAGCGTTGCAGGCCGCATCCGGCGCTCGGAGGCGGTCTGCTTACAGGGCCGGCTAGCGTGCGTCAGTCCCCGCTGGTCCAGGGCAGAGAGCGCCCCGATGCCAAGCCTTTTCCCTCTGCTTGACAGGAATCGGGACTTGGCTGCCATTGTCGTGCCAGCGAAGCACTGCCAGCCTTTTCGATGCTGATTCCTGCAGTTTCTCGCCCCCACTTCATGAGCGGGATGACGAAGATCAATCCAACGCCGGCGACGAACCAGAATAACGCCGAGATACCTGCGTTCTTTAGAATGAACGAACAGTAGTAAGTGGCGAGCACACCTGCGAAGAAGCGGCTGATACCCTCGCCTATTCCGGTACCAGCACCGCGAAGGTGGGTCGGGTATTGCTCTGCGATATAAAGCTTCAGAATAGGGAAAATTCCGATCCCAAAGAATGCGGCAAGAAATCCAGCCGCGAGCTTGCCGCTGATTCCAGTGTTCGAGCCGAGGAGCGTGAAGCCGATTGCGGCGAGGGTGCTGTAAATAAACACGATGGGCTTCCGGCCGAATCGGTCGGCCAAGTAGCCCTGTAGCAGCCCACCAAATCCCGCGATCAGCATCATGGCGCCGGTAAACAAGGCGGCATTACCAAAGGTGAATCCGCTCTGGGCGAACACGGTAGGCCCATAGACCAGCGGCACATAAAAATAGAGGAGAGCGCCAGCATAAACTCCCCATGAGATGAGGCTGCGCGAGAGATAGGGTGCTCGAAACACTGACACCCAGCCGGTCTGTGCACGCTGTTCTTCCTGATTAACCAGGGTGCGCAGCGCCTCCGAGTTCGTGAGTGTCGTGTCGTCCGGCGGCAGGCCAGCTTCCTTCTCGAGCCGCTCCACAAAGGCAGTCACTTCCTGGATGCGCCCATGTTGCAACAACCAGCGCGGCGACTCTGGTAACCATTTGACCAGCACAAATACGTACAGTAAAGGAATGCCGCCGATGATGAAAAGCACGCGCCATGCAACCTCAGGGGGGAAGCTGGACATCGCCCAGGCTCCGACCGCGTTTGGCAGAGTATAAGAGCTAGTGAGGATCGCAACCATCACACCGACGATCCAACCGCGCTTCTTGGCGTTCACTAGCTCCGAGATCATCAAGTAAGGAAGGGCAAACACCGCACCTTCGCCAAGCCCAGCGACAAAGCGCATTAGAACGACCCAATCGAGCCTTGCGAATGCCGCGCCGATCAGTGTGAAAAACGAGAACCAGGCGACGCCGGCGATCAGGACCTTGCGGCGACCGAAGCGATCGACAAGCGGGCCCGCGACCGCAAGCCCGAGAACAATGCCGATCGTTCCCGAGGTGCCGAGCAACCCAATGTCGGCTGGTCCGAGCTTCCAGGTGGCCGTAAGCGAAAGTATTACGGAGCCAACAATGCCTATATCGAAGCTTTCGACCATCCAGGCCAGTGTAAGCAGCGTACCGATGGCAATAATGGATCGGGTGATTGGCACGCGATCCAGCCGCTCCAAAAGATTTTCGGTGACTACTAGGTCAGCCCGCGTGAATGAGTCCATCGCAGCATCCTCCCGTTCCTTCCAACATCGCCATACCCCGATTCCGGGGCGTTAACGGTTGGTTTGCTCCCGAGTGACGATAAGCTCAGGTGTCACCCTCCCCTCCTACAGCTGCTAGCAGTAATCGCTCGGCGAGCGTTGTGTAGAACATCGCTCATTTCTGCTGGAACCGCCACTCATCGGCGATGTCCTGACCGGCATGCGACTCCCCTACGTACGGCTCGGTAATATTGGCGATCGACTAGTTGTCGACCTGTGTTCGCCAGGTATCGAAATTTAGAGTTCGATACATCGCGTCCTCCTTGTTGAACGGGTCCAAGTATTCTTCGGTATTCTTCGCCGGATGGGGGTGGGAATCTGTCAGTTTGTTGACAAATACCCGAAAACGACACTCATAGCTGTCGGGCGAGCGCGCATTGCGGCTCCAGCGCCGCGCTTCAGTTCGCCGAAGACGACGTAGCTGGTCGTCTCGACCGACCCGCCTGGCGACGGGCTCGCGAAATCAACATCTTGAATTCGGGCCGCTCCGTTTTTCACTTGGGGTCGGAGCCGACCGGACGAGCGGAGGCAGTATCGTCGTTCCGCACGGTCTTCTCGGTTGGGCGGCACTGATCGGCGATCAGCCTCGCCATATGGCCACTGTCGTGGCGCTCGATGAGTCTTACTTCCTCAGCATTCCGGCTACCGATATCTTCCGCTTGTTCGAGAAAGACTATAAAGCAGGGTACATTCTCGGGCGTAGCCTTGCACGATGCCGCTGATCTCGCACGCCCGCAATCAGTTCCGCCGGTGCTGACGCGTCGCCCTATCCGGCTGCCGCCGGCCGAGGCGTGGTCGCGATCTCGGCAGGGTAATTCGCGTGCATGCTCGATGGCCTTTGTTGATGCCCCTACTTTTCATGGTGATCCTCCCTCAGATCGATGTTCGCGACACGGTGATTTCTCAAGCTGCAAACGGCTTGCAAGGCGGTTGCGTTGTCGGGGAAGAGGAAGCGGCCCGATGGCTCTCGGGTGGTCAGGATGCTCCCTCGCTTGATCTGAACATAGATCCACTTGGCGGGAATCCCGAGACGGGTTGCCAATTGGATTACTGTTAAACGGTCTGTGACCGCCGGCCACCGCGTTTGCCGAGGCCGCACCTTGAAGCGGTGTTTAAGACGAATGCGCTGGACCGTGACCGGCAGGACTTTGTCCGCCACCCATGGCGAGTGATACCCTTCCTGAGTCAGAATGCGCGCGATCTCACCGTCATGCATGCCCTCGTGCGCCAGCGTACATATGCGCTCCACCATCTCCAGGTGCCGCGGCAAGGCGGCCACGGCATTGACCGGCAGTGTGACGCAAAGCTCGGTGGTTGCGCCGCCGCGCCATACAATGCGCACCTCGGCTTTGTCGCGTGCGCAGCGGCACATCACGACCTTCTCGATCAGACAGCGCAAGAGCGCTTTGCGATGGTCCTTGCGGGTCGCCGGATCATCCCACATCGCCGGAAGGCGATTGCCGAGAGCGATCACCTTGGCTCGCAGATCTTGAGGAATGCCAAAGGATTCACTGGCATGAGGTTGTTTACCGTGGGGCCAAAGCCTCTTCGGCTCGTCGTAGCTCCAATAAAGCCGCTTCCCAGCGCCGCTCCAGTTCGCCAGTGACCAGCCGGTTGTCGGGATCGGTGCGCGTTTCGCGCGATCGTGAGCACGGATTTCAAAGGATCGTGAGCGGGGATTTCGTGGGATTGTAGCAACGATTTCAGAGGATCATGAGGAGCGATTTCAGGCGATCGTGAGCACTTTTTTGGCGGTGCCAATCGCTTCGGCCGACAACTCAACCGGGCTACGGCCGCTTCCGGTCTTACGCAAGCGCCGCACCCAGACAATCGCCGTGCTGACGCCTCCGCCAAACTGCGCTGCCGCCTGGTGGCAGGACAGGCCTCCAGTCTCAACCGCAGCAACCACGCGCTCGCGAAGATCCATTGAATAAGGTTTGCCCCATCCAAGCTGGCCTACAGCCCAGCCAGCATGTTGAATCAGAACAGTCCTGATTTGGGAATCTGGAGGGTTCTGTGAGGTCGCGCTCACGCGGGGGCTCGGCAAGCGCTTGCCAGGCGACCTCATTGAAGCCGGATTGAACGAAGGCGCGGGAGGTGGAGCTATGGGGAATGTTCGAGATAGCAATGCTCGATGGCGTGTTTGCGCGCCTGACGCGACGAACGGACGTGTGTGCATCGGCGAGCATTTGAGATCAGGTGCACGTTGCGAGCCGTGGCGACCGACGGTCTGCTGCATCGATCGGTTGTTGTCGCGCAGCGTGGCAGCACAGATCCGATACCGTCTGCGATGATCGAGACGACCGGAGTGAAGTGACGCATGGTGATTGTCGTGCGTGCCGTCATGACGTGGCTCACGATGTATCGCACCAGAACGGTGACGTGCGAGGGCTGAAGCCGTGCGGCACGCGTCCGATGATGCGCATCACGCCGCCACAATCGGGACAGGCAGCGGCCTCGGACGGCGTCTGAGCGTCCGAACTCACCGGCGGCGGCTCGACGTTCTTTGGCGCTGTTCGCTCATGATCGAGAAGAAGCAAAGGGCGAGCTTGGCGGCGCGATGGCGGTCGGCCATAAAGCCGAAGTGGCGGATGCGGTGGAAGCCGTCGGGCAGCGTGTCAAGAAGGAAGCGGCGAATGAACTCGTCGGGCTTGAGCTTCAGGATTTTTGTCGCGCCGTCCTGGCGGTAATCCTTCCATGAGAAGGCGACATGATCGTCGTCGAGGGCGACGAGCCGGCTGTTGGCGATCGCGACCCGATGGGTGTAGCGGCCGAGATAGGCCAGGACCTGGGCAGGCCCGCCGAACGCCTTCTTGGCGTAGACGACCCAATTGATGCGCCGCGCCGCAGCGATGCGGGCGGTGAAGGCAGCGGGCTCGGCCGGGGAGGCGAGATCGCCGTAGAAGTTCGGGGCTCCAGCGCCGACGGCAGCTGTCAAGCGCTCAAGGAATCGGCGTCTGAACAGCTGGGCGAGTGGTTTGACGGCCAGGAAAAAGTTCGGTCGGCCAGCGATCCAGCGCGTGCCGTCAGGCAAGAGACCGCCGCCTGGCACGACGCAGTGCACGTGGGGATGATGCGTCAGCGCCTGCCCCCAGGTGTGCAGGAAGGCGACGCCGTCAATCTCGGCGCCGAGCCGACGCGGATTGGCGGCGAGCGTGATCATTGCCTCGGTGGCGGCTTTGAACAGGATCGCATAAACGATGGCCTTGTTCTGAAAGGCGATCGCGGCGATCGGCGCCGGCAGCGTGAAGACGACGTGGAAATAGGGAACCGGCAGCAGGTCGGCTTCGCGCGCGGCGAGCCACGCGGCTCGAGCTGTCCCCTGACAATTCGGACAATGACGATTCCCGCAGGAATTATAAGCGATCCGCGTCATGCCGCAGTCGTTGCAGGCCTCGACGTGGCCGCCGAGCGCCTCGGTTCGGCACGCAACAATCGCGCTCATCACCCGCTGCTCGATGCGACCGAGATGACCGGCGTGGTAACGACGATAGGCTTCGCCATGCTGGCACAGCACATTGGCGATCTCGATGGCGGGTCTGTGCGGGCGGACGTCGGGGCGAGCCATAACCCGCATCCCGACGCGCGGTCATCCACATGGCGTCACCCTCCAGCGACAGGCGGTCGAGCGGGCTCTGCGTCGCCCGGATCGTATGGGTGGCGACCTGCACCGCCGAGCGGCAGGCGGCGTGCAACACGGTCGGATCGATCGGGTGATCTTCGTCACGCCCAGGGAACAGATAAAGCCGTGGCCAGGCGAGCCGCCAGTAGGTGCGCAAGATGCCAAGCAGTTGGGGCGATAGCATCACGTTGCGATCCTTCGCGCCTTTGCCGTGGCGCGCCTGGATGACGCCACGGGCGCTGTCGATGTCCTCGATCCGCAATCCAGCGACCCTCGGAGGCCCTGAGCCCGGCCGCATAGGCGGTGGTGAGCGCGGCTCTTCAGGCTCGATACCGCCTCGAGGAACTGCACCACTTCGTCGGCGCTCAGTACGACCGGTAGCTTGCGGGGTTCTCGCGCATAGGGAATGCGCTCCGGGATGAGCATCTCGCCGAGCGTAACGCCGTAGAAAAACCGTAGCGCGCAGACGATCTGGTTCGGCGCCGGCCATGAGATGCCGGTCGAGATCAGATGCACCTGGAAGGCGCGGACGTCTTCCAGCTCTAACCGGTCAGGCGATCGGCCGAAATAGCGGCTGAACTTCGAAACCGCACTGATGTAGGATCGCTGTGTCGCCGGCGATAAATTGCGGACCGTCATGTCCTCGATCATGCGACGGCGCAAAGGGCTTATCGTGGCCATCTGGGAAACCTCCTGTCTGGGGGGCTACAACACCCACATCCTCTCAGGCAGGAGGCCCTTCACGTGACCTCGTCGTTCACGCCGCGTTAGCGGCTTCGTTCAATCCCAAATCGAATCGACCTAAAGACAACTCGCTTTAGAGCTGCATCTCGGCGCTTCTGAGCGACGCGATGGCATCCCGCACCTCCGGGGAAAGTCCCGCGCCGCCGGCGTCGAAATGCGCGAGAATGGCGGAGCGCATCCGCGGGTCCCAGAACTTCCAGATGTGTTCGGCAATGCCCGGCACCGCTTTGTCGTGGCCCCGGCTCTGGAAGAATTTGCCGATTTGATTGGCCATATAGATCAGCCGGTCAGGCGACATAAACAGCGGCTCCCAAAGCAGCAACTCCGGCCACAATTCGCTCGGGATGCGTGAAAACCTCGAAACCGTCGGCACGCGCAATGGCAGCGAGTGTAATGCCTGCTGCATCCGCCATCCGTACCGCAAGCGCGGTTGGCGCGGAGACGGCGACGATCAGCGGTACGCCCATCGCCGCCGACTTCTGCACCATCTCGACCGAGACCCGGCTGGTCAACAACACCATGCCCTCGCTTGCGAAAACCCCGCCCTGCCCCAGCGCGCCGGCCAGCTTGTCGAGCGCGTTGTGGCGGCCGACATCCTCGCGTAGCGCAACGATGCCAAGCGCCGGCGTCCAGAACGCGGCGGCATGCACCGCGCGGGTTTCGATATTAATCTGTTGCAGCGACGGGACGCTCTGCATCGCCGCCGTGATCTGTTGCGGCGAAAATGACGAGCCTTGCGGAACGATGGCGGCCGGACGAACCGCTTCGGCGATTGAATCGATGCCGCATATTCCGCAGCCGGTCGGTCCGGCAATATGCCGCCGCCGCACGTTCACGAGCTCCGCCTTGGATTGGGCGAGCCACATCCGCAGCTCGATGCCGTCGTCGAGATGCACGATGTCCAGCGAACGGATATCGTCAGGGGATTGGACGACACCTTCGCTGAGGCTGAATCCAACGGCAAAATCCGTAAGGTGCAGCGGGGTGCCCATCATCACAGCATAGGTTCCGCCGTTATAGGTCAGCGCCAGCGCGGTTTCTTCCGGGATCAGGCGCGGGCCTTCACTCCGGCAGCCGTCGCGCCAGACCTGGCGGCGGGCCTTGCGGACGGGATCGTGCATCGTCATTCCGCGGCTTCCACGACCGGCGCGATGCGCCGGGAATGGCGGGCCTGCTCGTCATAGGTCTTCTGCCAATCGGACGGACCGTTCGACGGCGATATCTGGACCGCTGTGACCTTGTATTCCGGGCAATTGGTTGCCCAATCGGAATACTCCGTGGTGATGACGTTGGCCTGCGTGTCAGGATGATGGAACGTGGTGTAGACCACGCCCGGCGCGACCCGCTCGGTAAGCAGTGCGCGCAATGTGGTTTCGCCGGCGCGGCTTGCGAGCGTTACCCAGTCGCCATCACGGACGCCGCGCTGCTCGGCATCGTGGGGGTGCATCTCGAGCCGGTCTTCCTCGTGCCAGATGATATTATCGGTGCGCCGCGTCTGTGCACCGACATTATACTGGCTGAGGATGCGGCCGGTGGTCAGCAGCAATGGGTAGCGCGGACCAGTGCGCTCGTCGGTAGCGACATATTCGGTGATGACGAATTTGCCCTTGCCGCGCACGAAGCCGTCGATATGCATCACCGGCGTTCCCTCGGGCGCCTTCTCGTTGCAGGGCCATTGCACCGAGCCGAGTTCGTCGAGCTTGGCGTAAGACACGCCGGAGAAAGTCGGCGTCAGCGCCGCGATCTCGTCCATGATATCGGAGGGGTGATCGTAGGGCATCTCAAAGCCCATCGCCCTGGCAAGGCGGATCGTCACCTCCCAGTCGGCCAACCCGTTGCGCGGCGTCATGACTTTTCGTACACGTTGAATACGGCGTTCGGCATTGGTGAAGGTGCCGTCCTTCTCGAGGAAGGTCGATCCGGGCAGGTAGACGTGGGCGTAGTTCGCGGTCTCGTTGAGGAAGAGATCGTGGACGATGACACATTCCATCGCCGACAGCGCCGCAACAACGTGCTTTGTGTTGGGATCGGACTGCAGGATGTCCTCGCCCTGCACGTAGAGGCCCATGAAGGTGCCCTCGATCGCGGCGTCGAACATGTTGGGAATCCGCAGGCCCGGCTCCTTGTTGAGCTTGACGTTCCACAGCGATTCGAATTGTTCGCGTACTGCGTCGCCCGAGATGTGGCGATAGCCCGGCAATTCATGCGGGAATGAACCCATGTCGCAGGAACCTTGCACGTTGTTCTGGCCGCGCAGCGGGTTCACGCCAACACCGGGCCGGCCGATATTGCCGGTCGCCATTGCGAGATTGGCGATCGCGATCACCGTGGTCGAGCCCTGGCTGTGTTCGGTGACGCCGAGCCCGTAATAGATCGCGCCGTTGCCGCCGGTCGCGAACAGCCGCGCCGCGGCGCGCAACTGCTTCGGGTCGACGCCGGTCGCGATCGCAGTGGCTTCCGGGCTGTTCTTCGGTTGTGCGACAAATGTTGCCCAGTCCTCGAACTCGCTCCAGTCGCAGCGTTCGCGCACAAAGGCTTCATCGACGAAGCCTTCGGTGACGATCACATGCGCCATAGCGGTCAGCACGGCAACGTTGGTGCCGGGAAGCAGCGGCAGATGATGCTGCGCCTCGACATGGGCGGAGCGGACGATATCGGTGCGGCGCGGGTCGATCACGATCAGCCTGGCGCCCGCCCGCAGACGCTTTTTCATCCGGGAGGCAAACACCGGATGTGCGTCGGTCGGATTGGCGCCGATGTTCATGACCACGTCGGTATGCTCGACCGAGTCGAAATCCTGGGTGCCGGCCGAGGTGCCGAACGTGGTGGCAAGCCCATAGCCGGTCGGCGAATGGCAGACGCGGGCGCAGGTATCGACGTTGTTGTTGCCGAAGCCGGCGCGGATCAGCTTCTGCACCAGATAGGTCTCTTCGTTGGTGCAGCGTGACGAGGTGATGCCGCCGACGGAATCGCGGCCGTATTTGGCCTGGATCCGCTTGAACTCGGAAGCTGCATAAGCGAACGCCTCGTCCCACGACACCTCGCGCCAGGGATCGCTGATCTTCGCGCGGATCATCGGACGGAGGATGCGCTCCTTGTGGGTGGTGTACCCCCAGGCAAAGCGGCCCTTGACGCAGGAATGGCCGCGGTTGGCCTTGCCGTCCTTGTACGGCACCATGCGGACGACTTCCTCGCCGCGCATTTCCGCCTTGAAGGCGCATCCGACGCCACAGTAGGCGCAGGTCGTCACCACCGAATGCTCGGGCTGGCCGATCTCGATCACGGATTTTTCCGTCAGCGTCGCGGTCGGGCAGGCCTGTACGCAGGCGCCGCAGGACACGCATTCGGAACCGAGGAAACTCTCACTCATGCCCGCAGAAACCCGGCTGTCAAAACCACGCCCGGAAATGGTCAGCGCGAAGGTGCCTTGCACTTCCTCGCAAGCGCGGACGCAGCGCGAGCAGACGATGCATTTCGAGGGGTCGTAGGTGAAATAGGGATTCGAGTCGTCCTTCGGCATCCAGGCTGCGTTGGCTTCGCCTCGATTGCTTTCACCTTGGGACTTGGCGAACACGTGGTTGTCGCCCTCATAGCCGTAGCGCACGTCGCGCAGGCCCACCGCGCCGGCCATGTCCTGCAATTCGCAGTCGCCATTTGCTGCGCAGGTCAGACAGTCGAGCGGATGGTCGGAGATGTAGAGCTCCATCACGCCCTTGCGCAGCTTCTTCAGCCGCTCGCTCTGGGTGTGGACCACGAGGCCGGGCAGAACGGGCGTGGTGCAGGACGCCGGCGTGCCGGCGCGGCCCTCGATCTCGATCAGGCAGAGCCGGCAGGAGCCGAAGGCATCGACCATGTCGGTGGCGCAGAGCTTTGGGATCTGCGTGCCGGCTTCCATCGCCGCGCGCATGATCGAGGTGCCCTCGGGCACGGTGACGCTCTGGCCGTCGATGGTGAGCGTCACCATCGCCTCGGATCTGGAGCGGGGCGTTCCAAAGTCAGTTTCCTGGATCAGCGACATGGCGATCGTCCTTTACTCCGCGGCCTGCAGACGGGCCGGTGCCGGGCCAAAATCTTCCCGGAAATATTTCAGTGCGCTCATCACGGGATAGGGCGTGAAACCGCCGAGCGCGCAGAGCGAGCCGAACTTCATGGTGTTGCAGAGGTCTTCGACCACCGCGAGATTTTCAGCCACGCGCTCGCCGGCGCGGATCTTGTCGATGGTCTCGACGCCCCTGGTCGAACCGATCCGGCAGGGCGTGCATTTGCCGCAGGATTCGATCGCACAAAATTCCATCGCAAAGCGTGCCTGCTTTGCCATGTCGACGCTGTCGTCGAACACCACGATCCCACCATGGCCGATCAGGCCGTCGCGCGCGGCAAAGGCTTCATAGTCGAACGGCGTGTCGAACAGCGCACGCGGGAAATACGCCCCGAGCGGGCCGCCGACCTGCACCGCGCGAACTGGGCGTCCGCTAAGCGTGCCGCCGCCGATGTCATCGACCAACTCGCCGAGCATGATGCCGAAGGCTACCTCAAACAACCCGCCATGTTTAACGTTGCCCGCGAGCTGGATCGGCATGGTGCCTCGCGAGCGGCCGATGCCGAAATCGGCATAGGCCTTGGCGCCGCCGGCCAGGATGAAGGGGATCGCTGCGAATGACAGCACGTTGTTGATGACCGTCGGCTTGCCGAACAGGCCTTTATGCGCGGGCAGCGGCGGCTTGGCGCGGACGACGCCGCGACGGCCCTCCAGGCTCTCCAGCAGCGAGGTTTCTTCACCGCAGACATAGGCGCCGGCGCCGACGCGGACCTCGAGATCGAAGCTATGATTGGACCCACCAATGCGCGTGCCCAGATAGCCGGCGCGCTCCGTCGCCGATATCGCCGCCTTCATTGCCGCCACGGCGTGCGGATATTCCGAGCGGATGTAGATGTAACCCTTGCTGGCGCCGACCGCGATGCCGGCAATGGTCATGCCCTCAATCACCACGAAGGGATCGCCCTCCATGATCATGCGATCGGCAAACGTGCCGCTGTCGCCTTCGTCGGCGTTACAGACGATGTATTTCTGCTCGGCGCTGGCCTGCGCCACAGTCTTCCATTTGATGCCGGTCGGGAAACCGGCGCCGCCGCGGCCACGCAATCCGGATGTGGTAACATCGGCTAGAATAGCGTCCGAACCCAGCGTCAGCACGCGCTCAAGCCCTTTGTAGCCGCCGTGCGCGCGAAAATCCTCGAAGGAGCGCGGATCGATCACGCCGCAACGCGCGAAGGTGAACCGGGACTGCCGCTTCAGCCAGGGGATCTCCTCGGTCACACCGAGCCGCAAGGCGTGAGGGGCGCCTGTGACCATCGCGTCGAGCACCGACGCAACATCGGAATCGCTCACAGGGCCGAACGCGACGCGCCCCTGCACTGTTGCGACCTCGATCATCGGCTCGAGCCAATACAGGCCACGGGAGCCCGTTCTGATGATTTCGATCGCCACGCCGCGTTTGGTCGCGGCCTGCTCCAGTGCCAGCACCACTTCATCGGCGCCGACCGCGACCGCACCGGCATCGCGGGAGACAAAAACGCGCATCGTCATCGCAGCGCCTCCGCAACCAGCGCATCGATGCGGGCCTCGTTCAGTCGGCCGACCACGCGGCCGTCCAACATCGCCGACGGAGCCGTTGCGCAAAGGCCGAGGCAATAGACCGGCTCCAGCGTTACCCGCTCATCGGCTGTCGTGCTTCCAACGGTAATGCCGAGTTTTGCCTCGGCGCGCGCGGCGAGCGCGTCGCCGCCGGCGGCCTGGCAGGCTTCGGCGCGGCATAGTTTCAGCACATGCCGACCTGCGGGTTCGCGACGGAAATCGTGGTAGAATGTGAACACGCCATGAACCTCGGCGCGAGACAGGTTGATCGCTGATGCGATCATGGGGATCGCCGGCTCCGGCACGTAACCGAACGCTTCCTGTAGCGCTTGCAGGATCACCAGTGTCGCACCTTCAAGGTGAGCGAGCTCCGCGATGATGTCAGCGCCGCGCACGGCATTCCAAGGTTCGCAAATTGACGTCATCCGCGTCCTCTCGGCTGCTTGTTCACCCATGAGATACGGTGCCTGCTCTTGTTGCAAGAGACACATCAGCATGCCGCCGAACAGGGTGGCATGTCTGTCAAGAGTTAGACAGCGCTTCTTGCAGCGGCGCGATATAACTTAGTCGTCCGTTAATAAGCTGGATTGAGCGCTGATCGGATAATGAAGAGACGGGGGATCGCGATCAGGAAGAAGCGCAAGAGAGCCCTCAGCGAAGCACGACGGCGAACGAGAGGCGACCAACCACCACACGTCGGAAGGCCCACAGGAGACAAACATGCGCAACAGTCAGCAACATCTTTGGAATGGCGCAGCCAAGCGTTGCGCGATCTGTGACGGAAAGTTTGGCCTCATCCGATACTACTCTTGGCAAACTGCACTCTGCTCAAAGAAGTGCGCTGACCGCTTCAAGGCCCGTCGGAAGGACGACCGCAGATGGTTGCGTCGACTTCAAGCCGCCGTAGATAAGGCGGTCGTGCAGTGAAGGAGTGCATGAACGTTTCCAAGTCCACATCCACCACGATCCGGCGATCCGATTGCAAGCGTGGAGCGAAGCTGCGGGCCGATCAACAAGAACCGTTGCTGGATGCGCTGCTTGAACGTCCTCGGCGCCTTGACGGCGACCTTGCGTTTGATCACGCCACCCGGAGCTACCCAAAAACTGTAGGATACGTCTGAAGTTGTGGCCGACGGCGGAGAGGATGGCGTTGGCGGCATCGCCGGCGCGCCCTTTGAGATAGCAGCGGCCGAGGTGGTCCGCGGCCTTCATGTAGCAGATGATTGGCTCGATGGCGGATCGACGCCGCAGTTCGCGCTTAATGGCGCCGACCACGCCACGCTTTTGGCCGGACATAAGACGCGGCGCGGGTTCTCCGTGTTCATGACCGCGGTATCCCTTGTCGACATAGACCCGCTCGACTCGCAGCCGGCGAGTTTTTGGGTTTCTTCGATGACGGCCTTGAGGGTATGCCCATCATAGCGGTTACCTGGAAATGCCTTGGCGTGCAGCACGAATTGGCTGCCCGGGGCGCGGGCGTTCGTGGTGACGATCGAGACCTTCACCCCGAACTCGTAGAGCGCGCTGGCTTTGCCCTTGCCGATGCACTCGGTCTCGGGGGCATGGAAGGAACAGAGCTTCCAGCCGCGCTGGCGCTGTTGTTGGCCCTTGATCTGACTCGAGCGCGCCAGCGGAAGGGCAAACGTCGCCTCGATGTCGCATGGCGTAATGGCCGTCTCTTCTTCGAGAAAAAGGTGAACCAGGGCGTGCATCAGCGGGTGAAAACGCCCTCTGCTCTTAAGCCGGACGATTTCTTTTTGCCCAGATCGTATGGGAGCCGAAATGGTCGGTGCGAATTGTCATCTTTAGTAGTTCCGAGCCAAAGAACTCGGTAAATTTCGAGACTAGCTGTTGGTGGGAGAGACGTTTAGTGTTTCCGGTGCCTTCTAGATATCCGCAAGCTATTGCAGACCTCCTATATTCCGAACGAAACTCTACATCGTCCCAGCGCGTCGGATTTCTATGAAGAAATTCAACAGACCTGAGGGCTAAAGCTCACTGAGCAATCTCTGCGATTGTTTGATCAGCGCCGAGACGACGCTTTCAGTATCCTTGTTCGCGACCTTGACCAGCATCACGTAGCGCGAATGCCGCTCGACAAGCGTTGCGACATAGCTGTTCCCGGACCCGCCGATCAGGTCGCCCTCCCAATGGCCCGGCACGGCGCGATCTTCAATCGATGCCGGTCTTTCTCTGATGGACACCGCATTCTTTATCTGGCCAAGCCCGTTTCGTTTCAGGCTGGCGTGCTTGGAGCGGCGGATAGTGCGTTTCGCTCTAAGGTGCTCAAGCAGTTCTTTTTTCAGCACCCCACGCGCCTGAATGAACAGACTGCGATAGATCGTCTCGTGTGATACCTGGTTTTGCAGTTCCCCCGGATATGTGCGTTTGAGCCAGCCAGCAATTTGTTCCGGTGACCATTGCTGCCGCAGCTTGATCGATACTGTCCGGCTCAGAACCGGACGGCAAGCCAGCTTGCAAAGCTTGGGACGCAGCGCCCGATCCCAGACGGCCTGATCGGACCGGGCAGCCCGATAGTGATGCAAGCCACCATTGCGACTGACCTAACGGCTGATGGTCGATGCAGATCGTCCCAATTGCCGAGCAATCGAACGCAACGAACAGCGTGTTGAGCCCTCTGGAAATCTCCTCCCGTTCAGAGAGGCTGAGCGCCTGTTTGGGGACTGCCGAACCGGTGGACGAATGCCACCGGTTGGCGAAATCACCGAAAATACCGACGAGGACTCCCGATCAAATCGGCGTCCGACCGCTGAGCGGATGAGTAGTAGATGCGACGTCGTTGCTTCATAGTCCACACTCCATCTTGCTAAAAGATTAGTGTGTTGCGCTGACCAGTTGAACCCGCCGCGTGAAGAGTAAGCCGGTTGAGAAGCCGATCGCGCGAGGAGAACCGAATGACCACGGCCTTTCAGTGTCTCTGCTATTTTCACTCGATCTCGTCGGCGATGGCACCAATCGCTTCATAAACCAGGTCGAGTTCGCTCGCCGTGCTGCAGTATGGCGGCATGGTGTAGATCGTGTTGCCTAGCGGCCGGACAAGCAGGCCCCGCGCGAGAAATCCCTGATAGAGACGGGGGCCGATATCGGCCATATAGCCGGCGTCAGCCGCTGCGATGTCCAACGCTGCGATCGTTCCGATCTGGCGGATATTCGTAAAGCGCCGGTCGTCGCGGAAGCGGTCGAGGTTTTCGGTATGCAGGATGGCAACACGCCCTATGCGCTCCATAACCGGCTCTCGCTCCCAAATCTCCAGATTCGCGAGAGCGGCCGCGCAGGCGATTGGGTTCGCGGTATATGAACTGGAATGGAAGAAGGTCCTGGTTCGATCCGTTGAATAATGCGCGTCAAAGATGTCGGCGCGGCAGAGTGTCACCGCCAGCGGCAGTGAACCTCCGGTAAGCCCCTTGGAATAACAGGCGATATCCGGCGTGACGCTGGCCTGCTCGCAAGCGAACAGTGTGCCGGTCCGTCCCCATCCTGTCATCACTTCATCGGCGATAAAGAGAACACCGTGGGTTTCGCAAATGCGTTTCATTTCCGCAAGAACCCAGGGCGGATAGATCAGCATGCCGCCCGCGCCGAGAATCAAGGGTTCGACGATGAGCGCGGCGATCGTCCCATTCCGGCATACCGTATTCAACCCGTCCAGCGTCGCCTGCTCGCGACCTGCGGAGGGAAAGGGAAGACGCTCAACATCGAACAGAAGTGGATCGTAGGGTGCATTGAAGACACCACGTTCACCAACCGACATGCCGCCAATCGTATCGCCGTGATAGGCGCCCTCCAGAGCCAGGATACGGCTACGCTTCTCGCCGCGATGTCGCCAGAAGCCCAGCGCCATTTTCAAAGCGACTTCGACCGAGGTCGACCCGCTATCGGAAAAGAAGACGTATTCGAGCTCGGGAGGCGTGATCGCGATGAGACGTCGCGCGAGCCGTTCCGCCGGCTCGTGCGTGAAACCGGCGAAAATCACCTGATCAAGACGATCCACCTGATCCTTGATCGCCTGCACGATGTGCGGATGGCGATGACCGTGGGTCACCACCCACCAGGACGAAATGGCGTCGAAGATGCGGCGACCATCGGCGGTCTTGAGCCAGGCGCCATCGCCTCTGGCGATCAGCGTCGGCTCGGGCTGCACGGCATGCTGAGTGAACGGATGCCATACTGGAGACATCGATTTCATCCGGCAGAGTCCTCCAGGAAGTCACCAATATTAAAATGGAGGGCAAAGGCCGCCCGCAGCACGTCACCCGTCAGCGGCGTGAGATGTGGAAGGCAGCCAAGCCGCCGGGCGTGACCCATTTCGGCGATGATGCGCTCGGATTCGGCATTCTCGTCCCCAATGAAGACGATGCCGAGAAGCGGAATGCCGCGGCTGCGCAGAGCCTCAATCGACAGGAGGGTGTGATTAATCGTTCCGAGTGTCGTGCGGGCACATAGCGCCACCGGCGCCCGCCACCGCCCGATGACATCGATATAAGCGACGTCGCGTGTCAGTGGCACCAGCAACCCGCCGGCCCCCTCCACGACCAACGGCCGGTTCGTGTTCGGCAGAACGAGCGCCTCTGGATCGATGGTAATGCCGTCAATCTCGGCAGCAAGATGTGGCGAAGCCGGCGTTTTCAGCCGGTAGACCTCCGGCAACACGCGCTCTTCGGACAGACCGGAAAGCCGCAGGACCGCTTGCCTGTCTGTCTCCTCCTGGAGACCGGCCTGGATCGGCTTCCAATAGATCCCCCCAAGAGCACCGGCGAGCGCGGCCGCAAAAACAGTCTTGCCAACGCCGGTATCGGTACCAGTTACAATGATGCGCGTGGTCATGCAGCCTTTCGCATGTCTTCAGCGAGGGCTTCGAACAAAGCTGCGACGATAGCCTCATCGACGTTCGCCGTCAGCGCGATGCGGAGACGCGCTGTGCCCTCGACAACGGTCGGCGGACGTATCGCCCGGATATCAAAACCTCTGCGCTGCAAAGAAGCAGCAAGTGCAACTGCTGCCTGATCGGCGCCGATGATTACGGGAAGAATATGCGAACCGGAGGGCTCGATGTTGCAACGACGGCGAAGTTCGCCTCCCGCGAATTGAACCAGACGCGCCAGCCGGTCCCGGCGCTCGGGATTGGTTGCGGAGAGTTCGAGGGCCACACGTGTGATCGCGGCGATCAGCGGCGACGGGGCGGTCGCGAAGATGAAGGGGCGGGCGCGGTTGACAAGGAAGTCGCGGATAATTCTTGGCGCAACGATAAAACCGCCGACTGTACCGAGCGCCTTGCCGCACGTGTGCAGCGTGATGACGTTGTCGCGACCCTCGAAGGGCGCAGCGAGCCCCCGCCCCTGCGGCCCGAGTACGCCGGTGGCATGGGCCTCATCGATGACGACCATGGCCTCGTGGCGATCTGCAACGGCAAATAGTTCAGCAAGGTCCGGGCTGTCGCCGTCCATGCTGTAGAGGCTTTCGACCGAAAGCCAGGGCCGCCCTGTGCCCCCGGCCGCGCGCCAGCGGACGATCGCTGCGTCGAAGGCGTCGACATCGTTGTGCGGAACTCCGACGAAATCCGCACGTCCCCGACGTAGCCCCTCATGGACGCTCGCATGAATCAATTCGTCGTGGACCACGAGATCCCCACGCTGCGGCAGAGTCGAGAAGATGGTGAAATTCGCGACATACCCGCCGCCAAAATAGAGCGCCGTCTCGGCGCCGAAATAGGCTGCCGCTTCGCTTTCGAGCGCTTCATGCTCGGGGTGATTGCCGCGCAGCAAACGCGATCCGCCCGATCCCACCGGCACGCCGCGCGCCACCGCGTCGGCAGCCGCACGCCTCAATTCCTCGGATTCGGCCAAGCCGAGATAATCGTTTGACGTGAAATCGATTCCGGAGCGCTCGCGAAGCGAGCGCAACCGACCCCGTCCTGCGAGTTCGCGCAGATTCGTTTCAAACCCGTCATGCATTATCTTTCCTCCCGCACGGCCGACTGAGCCGGAAACTGCTTGCGCGTCCTCATGCGGATCGTCCTCTTCGATATCAAGTCCGACTTAACCGCTGTCTGCTTTTGCGTGCCCGTCTCGTCGGCACACAGCGAGCCATTCCCAAACTGATGACAGCACTCGTCGCCGTCAACGCCTAGAGCTTCTGATTCTTCTCGTTCACGAGGACGACGCGCGGTTGAAAGCTGCGCGCTTCAGCATCGTCGAACTTCGCGTAGGCGACGATGATGATCTTGTCGCCCGCCATCGCGAGTCGGGCAGCGGCGCCGTTCAGCCCGATGATACCAGAACCGGCAGGCGCTTCGATGACGTAGGTCGAAAAACGCGCACCGGTGTCGATATTGTAGATATCGACGCGCTCGTTGAGGAGAAACCCGGCAGCCTCGATCAGCGTCCGATCGATCGAGATCGAGCCTTCATAATGCAAATCCGCTTCCGTGACATACGCACGATGGATCTTGCCTTTCATCAGGGTGACTTGCATCGAGAATATCCCGTCTTTGAGCGCTAGAAATGCACCGCATCGCGTTAGGACGCGCTCAGCCTCCGGTCAATCTTCAAGCTTGGTATACAAATGCGACGATGGGCGCGTATCAGGAGACTATGACAATCGTGGTTGGCGGAGTCATCCCCGACAGCACGTTATGTCGATCAAAACTGGCGCAGCAGCAACGCGCGCTCAAACATTCCCGAAATAATAGCCATGCAAGAACGTCATTCTTCCTAAACCTCGCCCTAGAGACGAAACTTTCACGGCCGCTCCTTTGCCCTAGCCGTGGCAACGGGTGATCTCCTGTGGTTGGCCGAGTGCCCCCTGGCACGCCGATCGCTCGGCTCATCTATCCGATGTTCGTGACCGGATTTGGTACGGCCATGCCGCGGGGATTGATGGATGGGCTCTCGATCAGCGTGGTGCCGCCCGAGCGTGCCGGAATGGCGACCGGCATCTTCAGTACGGTGAGGGTCGCCGGCGAAGGCGTCGCCATAGCGATCGTTCACGCGATCCTGGCATCTCTCACGTACGCTCGGTTTCACGATGTGTGGGGGTATCCCGAGGGCAAACAGCCTCGGATCGCCACCGCAAGGCGGCGTGTTCCCATTGCAGGAGGCGTTCTGAAATCGGAAAGCAGGAAATCCGATAACCCTTGAGAAACCCACGCCGTAAGTACCCTTAGCGGCCCACCGGGCAAGGCCAGGCAACTCTTGGCCAGTCCTTTGTCCGCCTTTTCTATCATCAATGGATATGGAAATCGGCCCATCGTCGTAGTGGAGCAATTAATCGACCTTGAGCACTTTTGAATGGGCACATCCTTTGCGACGCACGGTGATCGGGCCATAAGCATCCGGTAAAGACACTCGAATGCTGCCACCTCTATGCTGCTAAGGCGGCTCACCGCTTGCAACCCGCCGCGCGGTATTCCAACATAGAATCGTCTTGCTCAATCGGAGACGCAACAATTTCCAGATAGTCCTGGGAAATCGTTTGGGCCACGCATCTCCCGTCGAACTTCACTCGCCAACTGCTCGGCGAGCCGCGGCCGACAACAGTCCCCTCACGGCCAGCATAGGCTGGATGCCGTCCGGCGGGCAGCAGCAAACGGTTTCGATACTGGACGAGCTGGTGATCGAACCTAAAGTCCAGCTTCTGGACGAGCCTTTCTCGGCACTGGATTACGAAATGACGCCGTTCATGCGCGAACAGCTCCGGAGAATCTTCATGAAGACGAGGACGACCATGATCCTTGCATCTCATGAACTGGACGAAGCGATCGAACTCGCGGACAAAGTCGTACTGCTCACGCGAAGGCCGACCAAGGTGGCCGAGATAGCGGACGTCGATCTACCTTGGCCGCGCAATCTGGATGTGATCACCGGCGAGCGTTTTATCGAGCTCAAGCCGCATTGTCTCGATCGGTTTTGGCATGAGGTCAAGAACTAGGGATCTGTTGTCGTCCTGCGACTATTTCAGGCCAGACTCGAGACCGACATTCCAGCCGATGCCGAGCCGCTATCGGCGACAGGCTCGCCACCACCCTACTTCTCGTCATCAGGTTCTTTTCAGAGCCGGGATTTTCAGTGGAACGTCGGGGCGCACGACACTGACGGCCGCCGCACCGGTCAACAGGATCAGGACGCCCGTCGCAAACGGGATATTCCAGTTTCCGGTCAGATCGATGAGCCACCCGAATACAACAGGTGAGATAATTCCCGATATCGCCACGCCCATGATGATATAGGCGCTTCCCAAGCCGGCATACTCCTTCGAGATATCCATCGGAACCGCATACATCGGCGCGATCGTCAGCTCCAGAAAGAACATCGCAGCGGCAAGCAGCGCCACGACTGCCGTAAGGTTGTCGATGAACAGACAGGGTATAAGAAATAGAGCAGTACCGACGAGTGAAGTGAACACGACGCCGCAACGGGCGAAACGATTGCGCCCGGTCCGCTTCAGGATCAGGTCGGATGTCATCCCACCTACCGTATTGCCGATCAATCCCGCAAAGAACAGAAAGCTCGTGAGCAGCGCTGAACTTCTGAGGTCGGTGCCGTGCTGATTTGCGAAGTACAGCGGAAGCCAGGATACGAATACCCAGTAGGTCCAGCCGTAAGAGAACATGACGATGGTGACCGGAAACATCCGCTTGGTCAGGATCCAGAGCGGAAAGCGCGCCTTGCGGTCGGGCAGCGAAACGCTCAGGACTTCGAGTCGGTGGGGATCGACTTGCGGGTGGGTACGCGGGTCATCTTGAAAGTAGAACCACCATACCACCGCCCAAACGATCGCGGCCACACCGCATACGATGAACGAAACTCGCCAATCGTACCAGACAATAACGGTTGCGACCAGCGGTGGCGCGATCGCCGCGCCCAGGCGCGACGCACTGTGCGTGATGCCTTGGATGAATCCGAACCGGTGCGCCGGATACCAATTGCGCATGGCCTGTGTAGCCGCAGGGAAAGCCGGTCCTTCACCGAGTCCGACGACCAGCCGCGCAATAAACAGACTGCTCAAGCCACCGGTCAGCCCAGTAAGAATTGTGCCCACTCCAACGATGGAAACAGCGACGAAGAGTGATGCGCGCGCGCCATATTTTCGTGCGCCCCAGCCGCCAAACAGAACAGATGCGAGGTAGGCCCACGAAAAGGCGCTGAAGGCCAGCCCCATTTGGGTATTAGTGAGTTGGAAATGCGCCTTGAGAGGAGCGGCAGCCGCCGAGATGTTCACCCGATCAAGATACATGATCGCGAACAGCACGCAGAGCATGGTGGTAACGACCGTGTGTGCCCTGAAAAGAGATCGGGCGACGGGCTGCATGACAGCCGTGCTGTCGGCGTCCTGATGAACTAGGGCCATATCTCGCTCCTCCACCAAAACTCCTCGACGACGCTTTTATTGCGTCGTTCGTCCCTTTTTGTCGCGACCTAACACCTCTTGAGGGAATTTCGTCGTTATTCGGCCGCCCGCGCTGCTGGTGGCCAATTGCCGCCGAGAATATCCATCGCCGCCTCTACGCCGCCTTTGCGGTGTGGAATGCCCCGCGCCTTCAGACCCATTTCGATGCCTGACAAAGTCCCGGCGACGGTCAGGTTGTTGAAATCGCCGAGATGGCCGATCCGGAACACGCGATCGGCCAGTGGGCCCAACCCGTTGCCCAGCGACATGTTGGCGCGCGCGAGAATTTCACGCCGCAGTTCATCGGCAGAATGTCCTTCCGGCAGTCGCACCGCGGTGAGCGTCGATGAGTATTCCGCCTCGTTCACGCATTGGATGTCGAATCCCCAATGACGTACGGCCGTCCGAGTTGCGTTCGCCGCGCGGTCGTGCCGTGCAAATACCTGATTCAGCCCCTCGTCATGCAGCATTTCCAGGGCGACCTTTAGCCCCTGCAGCAGGTTGGTCGAAGGCGTGTAGGGAAAAAACCCGTTTGCATTGGCCGCAAGCATGTCGTCCCAAGCCAGGAACGCGCGGGGGAACCCTGAAGTCTTCGACGCCGCCAGCGCCTTGTCCGAAATGGCGTTGAAAGACAGGCCAGGCGGGAGCATCAGCCCTTTTTGCGAGCCACCTACCGTCACGTCGACACCCCATTCGTCGTGACGGTAGTCAATGGAGCCCAACGAAGAAATGGTATCGACAAGGAGGAGCGCCGGGTGCCCTGCCCGATCGATCGCCCGCCGCACCGCTGCGATGTCCGACGTGACGCCGGTGGAGGTCTCGTTATGGACGACGGCAACCGCCTTGTAGCTGCGCGTCTTGTCCTCTCGGAGTTTGGCCTCGATCACATCGGCATTCACGCCGGTCCGCCAGTCACCCTTAACGACCTCTGCCTCGAGGCCGAGACATTTTGTCATCTTGCTCCAGAGGGTGGAGAACCAGCCAGTCTCAAACATCAGCAACCGGTCGCCGGGCGACAACGTGTTTACAAGCGCGGCTTCCCAAGCACCCGTTCCGGAGGTCGGGTAGATGACGACCGGATTGCCGGTCTTGAAAACGGTACGTATACCGGCAAGAACTTCGTGGCCAAGTTCGGCGAACTCCGGTCCGCGATGATCGATCGTCGGCTTCGCGATCGCAGCAAGAATCGGCAGCGGAGTATTGGTCGGTCCGGGAATTTGCAGGAAGTGGCGGCCGGTGTGCTGCTGCATTTAAGACTCCGAAAATGAGCTGAGACTAGCGGTGCGAAATGGATCGGCCGTCGCGTATCAAGGTAGACCGTTGCGGCCATGCTCGCGGAAACCAGGTCGTTCAGTCATCAGTTCGTAGTACGCAGCAACGGCGGCGTAGTGAGGCCGAACCAGACCTGAGAGCATGAACCACCGATTGACCACCAGACCCATCGGAATATCGGCGATGGTGAAGTGATTCCCCATCATATAGGGACCATGGGCGGCCAGATGGCCGTTGAGCAATCCGATGACGTGGATTAGCTCCTTCTGTCCCTGCTCGACGTACCATGGATGGTCGTACGGCGCTTCCTTCAACTGCCCGCCTAAGAACGCACCCCGCAACGCATGCGTGACATCGTAGGCGACCCAATCCATCCATTGTTCAATAGCCTGCCGCCCTCCGAAATCTTCGGGGTAGAGATCGGTGGCCCTGTGCTTGGCCGCAAGATAGCGGACGATCGTGTTGGATTCACGCATCACCCGGGTGCCGTCGATTACGACAGGCACCTGCCCCGTCAGATTGAGTTTAAGAAACTCCGCCGTGTTCGTCGGCTTGAAACCACGGCCAAAGTCCTCGCGCACGAACGGAATGCCGATCTCGTCACAGACCCACAGAACCTTACGGACATTGAACGAATTCGCGCGGCCGAGCACTCTGAGCGGTCCGCCCGTGGCAGCCGATAACGACTTAGCGGTCTGATCCGAACTTGATCTTAGTGTATCGCCCGCGTCCGACATGGCTGCTCCAGATTTTCGCTAATTCGCACTGGGACAGATTGAACCGCAAACCTATTCTGATGTAAAATTGGAAAATCGGATCAATTCATGAGCACTATAAATGAATGTCGCACTGCGCCAACTTCGGGCGTTTCTGGCCGTCGCCCGCCGCAGTAGCTTCACCCGCGCCGCGGAGGATGTGGGCTTGTCCCAAAGTGCATTAAGTCTGTCGGTGCGGCAACTCGAGAACGAGTTGGGCCTGAAGCTTCTCGACCGCACGACGCGTCAGGTCCAGTTGACGACGGTCGGGCAGACTTTGGTCGCTTCCGGATCCCGCCTGGTCGATGAACTTGATGCCACGCTGCGGGAGTTACGCGATATCGGCGAACAGCACCGAGGACGCGTCGTGATGGCGTGTGTCCCCGCGGTGGCCCGCAGCCTTATGCCGAAGTGTGTCGCGTATTGTTCGAGCAAGTGGCCGAGCATCTCGCTTAGCATCGACGACAGCGCGGCAAGCGAGGTGATCCGGAAGGTCGGCCGAGGAGAGGTCGAGTTCGGGATTGCAAGCGGAGAAATCGTTGGTTCCGATCTGGATGTTCAGTCGCTGATGGAGGATCCCTTTCGTCTGATATGCCGGCGCGACGATCTTCTCGCCAAACATCGGAACGTTCGTTGGGCGCAGCTCGCTGGCCGACGGCTTGTCATGCTGAACAATACTTCGGGAAGTCGTCAGGTCATCGAAGCTACGCTTGCGAGTATCGGAACGCAGGTTGAGGTTTTTCTCGAGCTTGCCCAGCCGAGCTCTGTTCTCGGAATGGTCGAGGCTGGGGTCGGAATTGCGATCGTGCCGGAGCTCGCCGCCCCTCGCGGCGACGACGCCGCCCTCGCAACTTGCCGTCTTGTAAGACCGGAGGTGAGCCGTACCATCCTGTTGTTGCGGCGCAGAGACCGTTCGCTCTCACCGGCTGCCTCCGCTGTGTGGGCAGCGCTTGTCCATCTTTATCGGAATGCCAGCCGATCATATTCAATCCGCGGCAAGAGCGCCTAGAAAGATGGATCAGGCTCGCACTATCCAGTCGCCAAAACTCCTCCGCGTAGACCGAGTTCCGTCGCGCGCCGCAGGCGGCCACGCGCTTGCGGGCAGCAGCGACCCTGATCGAAATGCTATCAAGGAGCCGATGGGATACGGCGGCCCGCTGGGCTCCCTTTCCCCTGCGCCTGATAGCCGGGTATGGCTTCATGGAACATGGTTTCGCCAAACTCGCCAGGGGCTGGGAAGCCTTCGCGGCGATCTTGCATGCGATCGGCGTGCCCGCACAAAATTTCATGGCATGGTCCACGATAATGATCGAAGTATTCGGAGGTTTGGCAATAATTTTGGGCGCTTTCGTCACGCTTGTCAGCATACCGCTGGCAGCGGTTTTGCTGGTAGCCATGTTTACCGTGCATCTGCCTTACGGGTTCAGCTCGATCAAGCTCATAGCGGTGACTGCTGCCGGCGCGTAGTTCGGGCAGCCGGGCTATGAAACTGACGTGCTGTACCTTGCCTGCCTTGCGGCCCTTGTGCTGGGAGGTTCTGGGCCCTTGGCAGTAGATGGCTTGATCCGAAAGCACATCCTCTCCATGATTGCTCACGACTTCCGCAAATAGCACATTTTTGTTGTAGAAGTCGCCGCTGCCAATTGGGCCGTTGTGCCTCTCCGTTGGCCCTGACGTGTTTGCTATGTCGCCTCAGCGTTTCCGGCGATCGGTCGTGCGTTGCGATAAGGCTCTTTCGCTCGGTACAGAACTTGACCTGAAGCGGGAGGCCAACCGAGCCCAGAAATGACGGCCAGGTTATCCCGGCGTCTCTCCGGTGCTTCGGCTCCCATCGCGTTGTCCGGACAAGTAGTAGAGACGACAAACCTTTCTAGCAGGAATGCGACTGCTAAGCTGGTTTGAGAGCCAGCGATAGGATTTGCCCGACAGGCAGCATCTTGGCGATCAGTGTCGTCCTGAAAAGATCCAGCGCGCGCACTAGAGCCTCTCGTGCCGCTTCAGGGGCAGGTGGAAAGCCCACTCCCGGGCTCGATATCAACTCGCCAGCGATCCTTTCGGCTGCCTGTATCGTTTCCTGACGCAAGCGGGTCAGTTCGCCCGATTGCGCCAGCGAGGCTAGGAGCGCTGTAGTAACCGCGAGACTGCTCGGCCATAGCGCTAAATGCCGAAACAGGCTCGCGACCATCGTCGGCTGCCCTTCCTCCCCCAGACCGTTGACGAAGTAGACCAGACTCCTGATGTCGGGCGCTAGTGCATCAAGTTTCGGAACAGAAGGAATTGCGGCAATCGGCGCTCCGCTAGGTACCTCCATCCAATCCAGCATCGCGTCGTTCGAGCAGTAAGCGGGGTTACGCGCGACATGGGCGAGCGCGGTGATGCCGATGATATTGGCTGCATTTGTCAAATTATACTGAGCAACAAGAGAGCGAATGCCGGTGAGGTCAGAATCGGAAAGTCCGACGATACGCCAGAGCGATGTGGGAAGAATTATCGCGACATTCGCGGCCGGCATGGCCGCTGCGGCCCTCAACAGACCATCATAACCCCAATTCATGCGGATGCAGCCCCACACCCATTCGAGGCCGCCTGGGATGGTCGCAAGGTGCCGGTAGATCAGATTGACGAGCGGCGTGCCCGAAGCGCGCTTGATATCGGCATAAATACGGGCGACGGCCGCAGAAGCGTCTTCCTGCCGAATTTCGGGCAAGACGGGGAGCTGTGAAAAGGCGCTAGACATGTCGTCTGTGCTCTCAGTTATGTTAATCGACGTGTCCGACAGACCGGTGTCGCAACAACGCCATTTCGATCACTGATGGTTGATCGGGTGACAATTGTCACTTGTCCCATTTTAGATCGTACGTTCTACATTACAAGTCCTCGGCCTCTGGCAACGGCACGCTTGTGAATTCCCCTATGACTAGAGTGGCTTCTAAAGAACCGAGACTGTCGCTGTCGCCGGCCTCGCAATAGACCAATTCCACCGTTGGCAGCTGCGGCAGACGCATGCCATGACGGACGACCCGCAGTGGCGGCGCGACCAGCGCGCGGGCGAGGACGGTGATCCCCATTCCCTCCACCGCCGCCGACTTGAGGCATTCAAAGCTCGGGCTGACGAAACTGAGATGCCAGGACCGCTTGTGGTCCTTCAGCGCGGCGATGGCGAAGCGGCGATAGGCGCAGCCTTCGGGAAATAAGATCAGCGGTACCGACTGATTGTCATCGCCCAAATAATTCGGCCCGCTGACCCAGACCAGTTGTTCGCGCAGCGCCACGGTCCCGTTCTTTGCCCCCGTTTCCTGTTTGAAAAAGGCAAGATCGAACTCGCCGCGCATGCTACGCTTCATCAAATTTTCGGATTGATTGGCCTCGACCTCCAGTCCAACCATGGGATGCCTGTTCTTGAAGCGCGCCAGCCATGTCGTGAAATCGCGACCAAAGAAATCAAGCGGCACACCGAGCCGCACAAAACCGGTGAGTACGTCATCGGACATCGAGGCATAGGCCTCATCGTTGAGTTGCAGAATCTTTCGCGCGTACTGCACGAGTTTGCCGCCTTCCGAGGTCAGTTCGAGCACACGACCCTTGCGCCGCGTCAGCAGCGCCTTGCCGACCTGGGTTTCGAGTTTCGCGATCTGCTGGCTGATCGTCGATTGGGAGCGGCCGACGGTTTCCGCCGCGCGCGAAAAGCTCATGCTGTCGGCGATGACCAGAAACGAGCGCAGGCAGTCGATATCGAAGTTCACCGAGATCTCCATAATCGCAAAATACGATATCGATCATCGTTATTATTCATTTTGCCACTTCAGACACCGTCCGTAAAGACGTAGTAGCCGCTTTGCGCATAATGACGCCCAAGGACTGGCCAACCCCGCTGCAATGCGGGACGCAAATCGCCCCGCGCCTTCCGCGCATCGCATAATCGATGCCGAGAGCGTGAAGGACGCGATTTGATGACAAAAACGCGGGAGGGGAATCGTGGCTCGCAACGGGACATCGCTTGAGGCTGCGCACGCCTCGGTCAAGGAGTTGATCGCCGGGAAGCTGAAGTATCTGGTGCCGATGACGATCATTTTCATAGTCAGTTATATCGGCCTGACCGTATTCGCCGGTTTCGCCAAAGACCTGATGGGCATGAAGATCGCCGGCGCGGTCAATCTGGGCTTCGCGCTGATCGCGCTCAACTATCTGCTGTCATGGGTCCTCGCGATCGTCTACGGGCGCATCGCCGCCGGCAAGTTCGATCCACTCGCCGCGAGGGCTGCGATGGAGATCTCCGGGCGGGGAAATTGAGATGAACCTCACGCTCGGCATATTCATCGTCATCCTGCTGATCACCCTCTGCATCACCTGTTGGGCCGCCAGGCGCACGCATACCACGAGCGATTTCTACGCCGCCGACAGCCAGCTCACCGCGGCGCAAAATGGATTTGCACTGGCCGGCGACTGGTGTAGCGCCGCGGCCTTCCTGGGGTTCACCGGGCTCACCGCGCTTTACGGCATGGATGGTGCTTTCTATGCGCTTGGCCCGCTGGTTGCCTTTTGCACGGTGCTGTTTCTGATCGCGGAGCCAATGCGCAATACCGGAAAATACACTCTTGGCGATGTCATCCGTAGCCGAATGCAGACGCGAACCTCGCTGCTTGCGGCGATTGCAGGAACGGTGGTTGTCAACTTTGCCTATTTGATGCCGCAGATGGCGGGAGCCGGCGTGCTGGTGCGACTGCTGACCGGCATTTCCTACGACTGGGCGGTGATTTTGGTCGGCATCAGCATGATCGTCTACGTTGCTTTCGGCGGCATGCTGGCGACGACCTGGGTGCAGATCGTCAAGGCGGTGCTGATGCTGAGCGCGGGAGCGATCATCCTGGTGATGATCCTGTCGCTGGTGCACTTCAATCCGCTAACGCTGTTCACCGATGCCGAACAGAAATACACCGCCAATTATCTGCTGCCCGGAAACTATCTGAAGAATCCGTTCGACCAGATATCGCTCGGACTTGGCTATACGTTCGGGCTGGCGGGATTGCCGCATGTGATGACGCGATTCTACACGGTGCCCGACGCCAAGACGGCCCGTCGTTCCGTGGTATGGGTGATGTTTCTCGCCGGCGCATTCTTCGCGGGCACCACGCTGTTCGGATTGGCCGCTGCGAATTACGTCGGTCAGGACGCGATCCGAGCCGCCGACAAGGGCGGCAACCTGACGCTACCGCTCCTCGCGCAATATCTCGGCGGTGGAAAGGGCAGCTTCGGCGGAGATTTGATGCTTGGCTTCGTCGCCGCGGTGGCGGTCGCCACGATCCTCGCCGTGGTCTCGGCGCTGACGCTGTCGACCTCAGGCGCCATTGCGCACGACTTCTACGTCAACTGGATCAAGCGCGGACAGGTCGACGGCAAACAGGAAGTCCGGATCGCGCGGATCGCTGCCGTCGTCATCGGCGTGCTTGCAATTGCACTCGGAATTCTCGCGCAGGGCGTCAATGTCGCGGTGCTGGTGATTCTTGCAATCTGCGTAGCCGCCAGCGCCAACTTCCCGGTGTTGATCCTGTCGCTGTTCTGGCGGAGATTCAATACCAGTGGCGTAGTCGGCGGCATGACGGTCGGCCTCATCTCTTCAGTCGTGCTGGCGATGATCGGACCGGCGATGCGCGGCGCCGACGCGCTCTGGCCTCTGGTCAATCCGACGATCGTCTCGTTGCCTCTGGGGTTCCTCGGCGCCGTGTTGGGCACGCTGATCTCGGGGCGCGACGCAGAAAACGAAAAACGCTTCGACGCATTCCTGCTTCAGGTTCACACCGGTGTCGCGCCGGGGTAGATGGGCAGCTGCGCTTGCTGAAAGAAGTCAGCCGCGGTTCACCGCGGCCGATCGGTTTTACTCCACAACCCGTGAGATAAAGGGTCCGCCCTGTGACGATCAAAGCTGTTGTTTTCGATGCCTATGGCACCCTCTACGATATCCAATCGGTAGCCGCGATCACTGATGAAGCCTTCCCCGGATATGGCGAGATCATCACCCAGATCTGGCGTCTGAAGCAGCTGGAATACACCTGGCTGCGATCGCTGATGCAGCGCTATGAGGACTTCTCGATCATCACGCGCGAGTCGTTAGCCTACACGCTGCGATGCCTCGGGCTGAAGAACGATCCTGGCGTGTTCGAGCGTATCATGGGCAAGTACGCCCATCTCGATCTTTATCCCGACGCGAAGGCAACGCTCGCGGCGATGAAGGGTCGCAAGCTCGCGATACTGTCGAACGGCAGCACCGATATGCTCAATTCTCTTGTTGGCAATACGGGGCTGGACCGGATCCTGGATGCCACGATCAGCGTCGATTCCAAACAGATCTTCAAGCCGGCCCCTGATGCCTACACGCTAATCGAAACGAATCTCGGGGTCGCGCCTGCCGACGTGCTGTTCGTGTCCTCAAATCCGTTCGATGCTTGCGGCGCCAAGGCGTTCGGCCTGAAAGTAGCGTGGATCGAGCGGGTGACGCCCGAGGCCATGGCCGAGGCCTGCCAGAAAAGCGATCTCATCGCACCGCTGACCATGTTCAGGGCACTCCGGATGCAGATGGATCAGCTGGGCCTTGAACCAGACTATCGCGTCGACGGGCTCTCCGCGCTGGTCGAAATCTTGTCGTCGATGCCGAGTTAGCCGATTCCGCTGGCCGCTTTAGCCTGCTCCAGGAGGAACAGATGCCATGAGCAACAGTAAGCTTACGCTCCGCTCGCTCACGGCCACGGCCGTCACGCTTCCGATGAAGCGACCGCTCGGTACAAGCGCAAGAAGCATCGACGATGCGTGTCTGCTGCTCGTCGATCTCCTGACCCAGGATGGCATCGAGGGGCGCGCCTATGCGTTCTGTTACCTGCCGTCTATTGCCCGTTCACTTGTCCCGATTGTCGCCGAGCTAAGTGACGCGCTGACAGGGCTGCCGTTGGCACCGCTCGATCTCGCGCAGCGCGTTTCACGTCATTTCAGGCTTCCCGGCGTAACCGGTCCGCTGGCGATGGTTGCTTCATCGGTTGATACGGCTGCTTGGGACGCGCTCGCGAAGTCCGCCGGGCTGCCGCTTGCAACCTATCTGGGGGCTGACCTGCAACCCATCCCGGCCTACAACAGCAATGGGCTTGGACTGATGTCGCCGGAGGCCGCGGCCGATGAGGCCGAGGCCTTGCTTGAGAGCGGATTTGCTGCTGTCAAGCTGCGCCTTGGCCGAGCCGATTTTCATCAAGACCTTGCAGCCGTCAAGGCAGTGCGACGCCGCCTGCCCGATCGGGTGCGGTTGATGGTCGATTTCAATCAGGCGCTGACGTTTTCGGACGCCATGAAATATGCATTGGCGCTCGATGTCGAAGGCGTCTACTGGATTGAAGAGCCGATCCGGCATGACGACTACCGGCACATGGCGCTGATCGCGCAGGCCGCGAAGACACCCATACAGATTGGCGAGAACTTCACAGGGCTGCCGCCGATGGCTGCGGCCCTGGCGGCTGGAGCGTCGGACTACGTCATGCTTGATCTTGACCGCATCGGCGGGGTCACCGGCTGGCAGCGCGCGGCGGGGCTTGCCGCCGCCTACAATCGCGAAGTCTCGTCCCATCTTTTTCCGGAAGTGAGCGCGCATCTACTCGCTGCGACGCCAGGCCGTCATTGGCTCGAATACGTCGATTGGGCCGATTCGATTTTGCAAGAGCCAATCCAGATCAGGGACGGCATGGCCATTATTCCGTCCCGCGCCGGCAACGGCTTGTCCTGGAACACCGATGTCGTCGCAAAATATAGACTGGACTAAGCGATGGCGAACGCACAATCCCGTTCCGTACTCAAGACTTTGGCTGCACGGCAATGGCACGATTACCAGAGGCGCACGCCTGGAACCTATTTCGCCGAAGCACGGGATTCGCTGACGCTGGATGAGGCCTACGCCGTCCAGATGGAGGTTGCGCGTTTGCGCTGCGAGGCCGGCGACGCCGTCGTGGGATACAAGGTCGGCTGCATCGGATCCGGCGTGGTCGAGCAATTCGGCATGAGCGGTCCGATCCACGCACGTCTTTTCCGCAGTGAGATCAGGAATTCCGGAGAAAAACTGCAGTACAATGCGTACGCCAATCTCGCGATCGAGGGCGAGATGGCCGTTCGCATCGGCACGAACGGTGGAATCGAGGCGGCTTTCCCAGTCATTGAACTGCATCACTTCGTCTTTCGAGGTCCGCGTAAAACGCTCGCAGAGCTCGTCGCCAACAACGGGATCAACGCCGGTGCGGTGATTTCAAGTCGCCATACAACCACGGTGCTCGAGGATTGGACGGCCGCCCGCACCTTGTCTGTTGTGGTCAACGGCGTAACGATCGATGCCGGAGCGTTGTGGGCGATGAGAGGCGGCGCTGCCGAGGCGATCGAATGGCTCCGCCACGACCTCGGTCGCTTCGGCGCCTCATTGAGACCTGGGGACCTCGTGCTGGGAGGCACGCCGCTTGGACTGAATCCGGTAAAGCCTGGTGACCACGTAATCGTTTTGGTCGATGACCGCGAATACGTGGCGTGTCGGATCGCTTAATTCCGCCGTGCAGCTTCGCGCAATCGTACGGCCATGAGGCGACCGCGTGGGCTATTTGACGGATAGATTCGGCTGCGTTTCAGCTCATTGGTGTCATAACGATCCGCCGAAAGGGCGATCGCTCTCTCATCAAATCATACCAATGCAATACGTTCGGCAGGTCAGGATGATGGATGTCGAGCGCATACCAGCGATGAACTGTCGCTGCGGCCGGAATATCGCCCATGGAAAAGGCATCGCCGGCGAGGAATGTACGGTCAGAGAGCCTGGCATCGAGTATCCGCAGAGCTGACAGAGACAGACTTTCGCCTTTCGAAATGACGGCCGCATCGCGCTGCGACGGCGGCGCCCTTATCAGGGCGATGAACAAAGGGCGCAGTGCGGGCCAGAACACAGTCGCTTGCCAGTCCATCCACCGCTCTGCGTCAAATCGCGTCGCGATATCGGCCGGGCAGAGCCGGCCATCGCTATGCTTTTGCGCGAGATATCTAACGATCACGTTCGATTCCCAAAGCTGAATATCGCCATCGTCGATGGTGGGGATGAGGCGGTTCGGATTCATGGAGATATACTGCGGGGTGTCGGTCACCCCGAAGTTGTTTCCGGCATCGATCCGTTCATAATCCAGACCGAGCTCATGGCAACACCAGAGCACCTTCTGAACATTGATAGAATTAGTCCGGCCCCATATCCTGAGCATTCACAGCGCCGAATGATCGCGAACCGCCTCGCCGAGAGCTGGCTTGAGGTCAAGGAAACGCTTGTCGAGCGCCGCTGGATTCTCGCGGTTCAGGACTATCATTTTGGCGCGCGCTTCGCCGCCGCGAATGACCTCAAAGGCGTCTTCGTCAATGCCTGTAATAACGGCATCGGCAACCGCGGCGGCCGGTTCACGCGTGAAGCCCAACTCAGGCCCGGCACTTGACGAGCTCATCATGGGCGTATCCGTCGCCCCCGGATAGACTGTCATGACATGCACTCCTTCGCCGTTCAGTTCGCGGCGGAGCGATTCGCCGAACTTCGCCAGCCCACCCTTGACCCCGGCGTAGGTGGCGTAGAATGGGGCGGCAACGAGCGCGATACCCGAGGTGATGTTGACAACGAGACCATTGGTGCTTGCCCGCAATTTTGGCAACGCCGCGCGCGTCAGCAGGATCGGTGCCACGAGGTCAACCTCGACCATGGTCCGTATCTCGGCTTCGGTTGTATCCTCCAGCCGGCCGGCCCTGACTCCGCCCGCGTTGTTGACCAGGACGTCGAGACCGCCGAGTTTCTCCAGCGCAAATTTGAGCGTCGTTTCCCGACCCTTCTCCGTACTGACGTCTGCGGCAACGTAGTCAACCCGCCCACCGCCTGCGCGAAGCCGTTCGGCCGCACTGCTTAGAACGTCCGGCCGCCGGCCGGTTATGACGATCTGAGCGCCTTTGGCCAACATGGCTTCGGCAATCGCAAACCCGATGCCACTGGATCCTCCTGTGATGAGCGCCCGTTTTCCCTGAAGATTCATCTTTGAACTCGCTTGATGCTGTGAACGTTTATTGAGGCCTGAACCGAAAGATCAACTTGCCGCCTTGGCGTAATTCGACGGGAACAGCGCGCGTCGTGTCTCTTCGTCCATCTCTTTCTTGAAGGCATGGTCCTTTCCGACCGCACGAGCTTTCGCCACTGCTGGTCGCGAATCGATCGCGCGGAACCAGCGCTTCAGATTCGGAAACGCCGTCAGCGGATCGGTGTCGCCAGGCAATACGCGCGGTGCCCGATCCAGCCAGCCCCACGCCGAAATGTCGCCGATCGAATACTCTTTCCCGATGATGAACTCTCGTCCCGTGAGATGCGTGTCGAGCACTTCATAATGACGTTCGATTTCACGGCGATAGCGGTTCACCGCATAGCCAAGCTTTTCCGGAGCAGCATGCTGGAAATGAACGGCTTGTCCCGAGAATGGTCCGATGCCGGTCGCGATGAAAAACAGCCATGACAGCAATTCCGACTTATCGGCGGGTGAACCGATCAGACGTCCCGTCTTCTCGCCGAGATAAAGCAGGATGGCGCTGGAATCGAATACCCGCGCTTCCTTGCCACCCGGCCCTTCGGTATCGACGATGGCCGGGACCTTGCCGTTCGGATTGATGGCGCGAAACGCCGGCGTATGCTGTTCGCCCTTGCTGGTGTCGATCGGGATCAACTGATAGGCCAAGCCGGTCTCTTCGAGCATCAGAGCGACTTTCGCCGGATTAGGTGTGGGATGGAAATAGAAACGGATCATGCGCTTTCTCCCGCTACCTTGAGTGATACTTTCGATTGAGGCGAAGAAGCAGCCAGCATCACGCCTATGGCGATGACGCAGACGGCCGTTGCGGATGGCAATGACGGAACCTCGCCGAGAGCCGGAATCGCGAGCACCGTGGCAGCGACCGGTACCAGCGCGACGATCGCGGCTGCGGCTCTAGGTCCAAGTGATGCGATGGCGCAGTTGAAAGCGAAAATCGCGACCACGCTCATCATGAAGCCCTGATAGAGCGATTGAAACAACAGCTCTCGACCGGACGCGTAGCGGAGATTCGAGAGGCTCAACCCGATGTAGATGGGCACATAAAAGATGGTCGACCAAAAACAGATCAATGCCGCAGCCTGAAGTGGGGTCAGCCCGCTTCCGCGCAGGCGGAGCGTATAGGCGGCCCACATCGCCGCCGCGACAATGAGGGTCAGGACTCCGGCTGCATTTGGGCGACCTTCGGTCAACGCATAACCGTAAATCAGAACCGAAAGCCCGGCTGCAATCAGGATATATCCGGATATTTGCAGCCTGCGTGGCAGTTCGCCTAGCATCGCCCATCCAATCGCTCCCGCGAAAATCGGCATCAATGCCGGAGTAATCGACGACGCCAGTGTCGCAGATGTGAGCTGAAGCCCGACACCGACGAGCAGAATGAAAGGCGCGCCCCACAGAGTGGCGAGTGCTATCCCTTGAGTCCATGCGCGGATCGGCAGCCGCGACGGACCAACCAGCAGTGTCGGGGTCAGCAGAATGGCCCCTTCACCGAAGCGCAGCGCAGTGACATCCCAGACGTTGAGGGCATGCCTGAAGCCGACACGCGTGACGACGAACCAGCCGGAGAGGATAGCGACCGACAGGCCGGCCCAGGCAAATCCCGGCGCGATCGTCCTCAAACTGGATTGGCTTGATCCAAAGGCAGGCTTTGTCGTTTCGATCACAGTTGGATTCATCAGATGACGATTGGCATTTGTCGACTTGGGCAGAGACTGGAGGATCCTGCTTTTCATTTTGGATCATTCGTTCTATATTGCATCATCGGAAGGTTCTGGCAACTGCACGCTTTTGTGACTGAAGGAAGCGCGGACGTTGCAGGCCAGCATCGGAACTCACGGCCACGATGAATCGATGGGCCGGCGCACATTCGGAAGGAGCCGCAAATGATTGAACTGTACTACTGGCCGACGCCGAACGGGCACAAGATCACGATGTTTCTTGAAGAGATCGGACTCGGCTATCGGATTCATCCGGTCGATATCAGTGCCGGCGATCAGTTCAAGCCAGAGTTCCTTGCGTTCTCGCCGAACAACAGGATGCCTGCAATCATCGATTCCAGCCCTGCCGACGGGGACGAGCCGATAACCGTTTTCGAATCCGGCGCCATTCTCACCTATCTCGCAGAAAAGACCGGGGGCTTCCTACCGACCGATGTTCGCGGCCGCAAGACCGCCATGGAATGGCTGTTCTGGCAAATGGGCGGCCTCGGCCCGATGGCCGGCCAGAACCATCACTTCGGTATTTATGCGCCGGACAAGATTCCCTACGCTATCAATCGATACGTCAACGAGACGAACCGCTTGTATGGCGTGCTCGATCGAAGGCTGAACGGGCGCGAATTCATCGCGGGTTCGGATTATACAATCGCGGATATGGCGGCCTATCCCTGGGTCGTGCCATGGAAACGGCAGCAGCAGAATCTGGACGATTTCCCAAATCTCCGCCGCTGGTTTGATGCCGTTCGTGCGCGGCCGGCTACGATCCGAGCCTACGCTGTGGGCGAGCCCGATTCAAATCGGCCCGCTGTCACCGAGGAAGGCAAGAAAATTCTGTTCGGACAGACCGCGGCGACATCGGCCACGCGATAGTTTTCTTCTGCCCTCGGGCGACAGCCGAAGGCTGGGATGTCGCTGCGTCAGGTAACCCGCCGGCTCCGTCAGTTCGATGGTGCGGCGGCTACACGATAAAGACGTCCGGTTCGGTCAAAATCTTCCACGGTCCAGGCACCACCGACGCCGCCATCATCCATCGCAAAATGGCCCAAAGGTCCTGGTCCAGCACGTCGTTATCGATCGGTTCAAGTGCATCGACGACTGCGTCGATCTCGACGCCAGATGGGAAGGTTCGCCGCTGCGGCCGATGAAGACGAGCGTGTGGACAACTCCGGACGGGGCGCAAGCGAAACCGGGCTCGGCAAGCCCTTGGTGATCGAGACCGAATATGCGGCTAAAGAAATCGCGGAATTCGGGGTACCTGTGTATAACCGATGCGGTGAATGGAAAGGCGTTAAAGATCATGGCAAGGCCGCGAGAGTTTGACGAAGCAGCCGTGCTTGACGCGGCGATCCGGCAATTCTGGCTTCACGGTTATGAGGCCACCTCTGTGCGCGACCTGGCCGACGAGATGGGCATCGCCGGGGCTAGCCTGTATAATGCGTTCGGCGACAAGCGAGCCCTCTTCGAGCGCTCGCTCAATCGCTATCTCGACCAGACCTTCCGCGAGCGCATTCGCCGTCTTGAGCACAGCCTTCCCCCGCGGGATGCCATCGTCGCGTTCCTGCAGGAAATCATTAAGCGGTCCCTGAACGACAAACAGCGGCTTGGTTGCTTGCTGGTCAACTCTGCGCTCGAAATCGCGCCGCATGACGAGAAACTCCGGCAGATCGTGGCAACGTTCCTGAGCGAGGTCGAATCGTTTTTTCTTCGATGCGTCACCTCGGGCCAGCATGACGGGACCATTCCGCAGGCCCAATCGGCAGAGGACCTCGCCAGACTTCTTTCGGGTGTTTTACTTGGCATTCGCGTGCTTGCGCGTGCTCGACCTGACCGCAAGCTGCTGGAGGGTCTGGTGAGACCGGTGTTTGCGTTGCTCGACAACCCGGTTCCAACGAAACGCCCTCGCAAAGCAGGGCGAGTTGGTAGGTAGTTTGCCATTCCGGTTCATTAAGCCCTAGGTTTCCGATTAACGGCACAGTGTGATCGCCCGATCACCGATAGCAGGCTTCCAACGCCGCGGCGGCGCGATAAAGTGTCATCTCATCGAGATGACGCGCAATCAGCATCGCGCCGATCGGGCGGCCATCCGATGTCTTGCCCACGGGAACGGAAATCGCGGGATGCCCGGTCACGCAGGTCGGCGCCGTGTTGGCGACCATCTCGAACGCGCGGCCGATGATCTCTTCGCGGCTCGCGTTCGGGCCCGGCAACGGTGTTGTCGCCATCGGCGTCGTCGGCATCAGCAACAGATCGACCTCACCGAGCGCCCTGTTGTAATCCGCCGTCAACAATCGATTGAGATTCTGCGCCTTGCCGTAATAGCGCCCCCGGTTGCGCGACGACATGTAGTGACCGGTCAGGATGCCGAGCTTCAACGTCTCTGATAGCTCGTCAGCGCGATCGCGCCAGCCCGCGTGGGCATCCAGCAGGCTTTCAAGAAATACACCCTTCATATTGGTGCCGTAAGCGTTACCGCGCATCATGAGATCGGTCGCGCCTTCGAGGAAGATCGGCGTCCAGATCGCCGCGCCCGCTGCATGGAGGGGCACTGAGATGTCACAGACATGCGCGCCGGTGTGGGCCAGGCGCTCGGCCGCTTCACGCACGCGCTTGTCGACTTCGGCCTCCGCGCCCAGCAGGCCGAATCCTTCCGGCACCACCCCGATGCGCAGACCCGCGACGCCTTTCGCGAGCGCTTGCGTGTAAGGCTGCGCCGGTGCGCCGGATTGCCGTGGATCCAAGCCATCAGGGCCCGCCATGACCTCGAGCATCAGCGCGTTGTCGGCAACGGTGCGAGTGATGGGACCGGCGTGATCAACCGTCAGTTCGACGGCGAAGATGCCTGTATAGGGAACCAGCCCGTGCGTCGGCTTCAATCCGACCGCTCCGCAATAGGAGGCAGGAATCCGGATCGAGCCGCCTTGGTCGCCACCAGTCGCCATATCGACCAGATTTGCCATTACCAGAGCTGTCGAGCCTGACGATGAGCCGCCCGCGTTGTGACCCGGCACAACTGGATTCTCGACAACGCCGTTGGCTGACGTGTGACTGCCGCCGGAGGCGCAGTAGTACTCGCAGACGGATTTGCCGAGAATATCCGCGCCTTCGTCGAGCATCCGCGACACGATAGTGGCGTCGATCTCCGGCACATAGCCTTCCAGAATCGACGCGCCGTTCATCATCGGAACGCCGGCAACACAGACGTTGTCCTTGATTGCCACCCGCTTGCCGGTGAGCTTGCCGCGCGGCGCCCCTTGAATGCGGCTCTTCACCGCCCACGCGCCGTAGGGGTTGTCTTCCGGCTGCGGGCGTACTCCAGGCGTCCGCGGATACTTCACTTCGGGCAGCGGCGCGACCATGTCGTCGACGAGATCGTAGGCGTCGAGTTGACCCTGCATCAGGCCATGAAATGACACGGCATCGGCGTCACTCAGATTCAGGCCGAGTTCGCGCGCGGCCTGTTGCAATTCCCCTACGTTCGGACGACGGACCGTCATGAAGCCTCACATTGCCTTCCAATCGCCCGCTGCTTCACCAATGCCGTCTGATGCTTTTATACAGCCGCAACTCAGCCGCATAATTAGTTATACGAATGATCGATATCGGATTTTACTATTATGCAATGGCACTTGATCGAGGCCGAAGACAAGGTCATCAAGCTGATGGGATTGCGCGGTCTATCGATAGAATAATGAGGGTGGTCGCGCTAAGAATGACCGTCGGAGGAAACGGTGCAAAGAAACGAAAGCGTTCCGTCGATTCTCGAATCGGACGCGACGGGCAAGGTCGCCGAAATTTATGCCGATATTCGCAAAGTGCTCGGGACCAGCATCGTCAATCTGGTCTGGCGCAACCTGGCGACGATGCCGGATGCTCTTGAATGGACGTGGTTAACCGCAAAACCGCTTTATTTGGGGCCGGCCCCCGGGATATGCCGAGGCAGTGCGACGCGCGATCGACCTTCCCGCGGTGCCGTCCTTTTCCTCCGACACGCTCGCCGCTGCCGGATTGAGCAATGACGATGTAGCGAAGATAAGAGATATCCTGGACAGCTACCAGTATTCCAACGCGCTTGCGCTTGTCGTGCTTTCCGCACTGGTCATGCATCTTGAACCGATCCAGCAGGAAACAGTTGGTCCCTTGGACGGCGCGCCCCCCACCGCTCGCAGTGAAACTGGCGGAACTGCCGCCGATGCAATCACTGAAGCCTGAAGTGGTGCGTCTGATCGAAGAACTTAATGGTTTCGGCGAAGATACGAACAAATCATTGATCGCTAGTATGTATCGGCACCTCGATTATTGGCCGACGTACCTGTCTCTGGTAAGGACGATGCTTGTACCCTTCGAGACCAACGGCCAACTACACGCGTTGACCCGGTCAACCCGTGCTCTGGCGCGGTCACGTGGCCGCACGCTCGCTCAGCACCTCCGGCCATCCACCCCTCCAGACACACTGCAGCAGACGCTTGCCGCATGCCGCCGCTTTGTCGACCACGAGCTATTTCGCGCATGACTGGAATCTGTTCGTTGATCCGCACGGCGATGGACGGAACGCGCCCTTAAGCTCGCCGCGACCGTGGTCAGCGAAGGTAGCATTGCGGCCTACTTTCGATCTTCGTCAGTCAGGTCGAACGCGGCTGACGAACGACGGCCGGACGACCGTAGCTTGACAGCAACCAGACCGCCAAGATCACCAGTCCCATAACTAAAAAGAATTCTCGTTTATCTCCGAGAATGGTCGGCAACACCAGCGCTGCTACCACAAGAACAGGTCCTACAAGCATTTCCACCAGCGCGTGGAGCCGAATCGGAATGATCTTGACGACCCCGAGCGGCATGTTCGTAAGAACAGTCATGACAAGATGAATGGCGGCAAGCGCGTATGAGACAAATGCGGCAAAGCCCGTGAGGCCAAGAATGCTTGGCGCCAGGGCAAAGATCGCGACAGTCAAATAATCCAGTATCCCATGCACCGTATCGGAAATGACTTTCATGTTTTTTCTCCCTTTGACGAACTGTTGGAGCGTTGGGCGTGCGGGTTGGTAACGGCTGCGCTCAGCTAATCGTTGCGAGCATTGTGGAACGAGCGCTCTTGATGTCGGCATCCGATAGGCCGGACTTCGCCAAAACCAACAAGCCTTGAACATTGGCGACAAGTTGCAGGGCAACCTGATCGATCTCGCGCCTCGAACGCTTCGCGCCGGCGCTCGAGGGCAAGGAGATCGCCTTCCTGAACAATGCCCGAAGAATCTCGACACCAGTTTTTAATCTGGCGACAACCTCCTTATCGTCCGCGCCGAGTTCCAGCGCGGTATTTCCGATCAGACAGCCGCGCCAACCCGTCGCATTGGCCTCCGGGCTTTTCGCAACGTCGAGAATTCCATCGATCAGCAACGCGACGGCGTTCCGGGGATCGCTCACATCCGAGATCAAGCCTTCAAGATGAGCGCGCACCGTCTCAAAATACAAATCGAGGATCTGCAGAAATACTTCTCGTTTGGAGCCGAACGCGTTGTAAAAGCTTGCGCGCCCGACCCCCATCGAACCAAGCAATTCAGGCATGTTGGTCCCTTCGAAGCCCCGCTGCCAAAATGTCTTCAGCGCTTCCTTCAAAACATCGTCAGGATCAAACTCTTTGTTTCTCATATCTCATTCTAGACCATCTAGTCTATTTTGACAAGACTGCTCACGACACCACTTTTAAAGCCCGGAGCTTGAGTTTTTTCGGCTTTGCCGCCGGGATCGCAATCGTGGCGTCGCGATCACATCGAGTAACGTTCACGACTTCAGCTCCGGCGCTGAAATTGAATGACGCAATAGCCTTAGGCTATCGTGGTTGGTTGAGGAGCCATGTCGATGCGCGTGTCAGAATGTTTGCCCGTGAGAAGTTCGGCGGAGATGAATCAGAATTGTTGCTTGTAACACCAAAACGTTGCATAGAATCCGCTTCATCCCGGTTCAATCTTCAAGGACAAACGTGGACAAGCACGCAATCGTCGTTCGCGGAGGGCTCGTCGTCGCGCCCGCCGGAAAATGCTCTCTGCAGGATTTGCTGATCGAAGATGGAAAAATTGTCGCGATCGACGCGCCCGGTTTTAGCGTTTCCGCAGATGCGGAAGTGGTGTCGGCCGCCGATCGGTTACTGATACCGGGCCTGATCAGTTCCCATACGCATTCGCATGGCGCGCTCAACCGCGGTGCCGTTGACGACAAGGTCTCGCTTGAAATGTTCCTCACCGGCGGAGCGTCCGGCGCCGAGTCGCGTGGTGTGAAGGACAAGTACCTTAGCACGGCCCTTTCCGCAGCGGAGATGATCCGCAAGGGCTGCACTGCCTGCTACGATCTCTCTGCCGAGTTCCCGCTTCCCTCGGTCGAGGGAATTTCCGCTATGGCGCGTGCCTACCGCGACGCGGGCATGCGAGCCGTCGTGGCGCCAATGATCACCGACAAGACTATCTACGAGGCGCTGCCCGGGCTCTTGGAGGCGCTGCCCAACGACATCCGCTCAAGATATGCGAGTCTCAGTTCCGCGCCAGGAACGGCGACGATTGACGCATGCGCTCAGATTTTGACAAATTGGGATTTCGACCGGCGTTGGATCAGGCCGGCTCTCGGCCCGTCCATTCCGCTGCACTGCTCGGACGAATTCCTGACCGAATGCGCGCGTCTGGCAAGCGAATACGACGTGCCGCTCCAGACCCATCTCGCCGAGTCGCGCGCGCAAGCGTTTCTGGGACAGGCTCGATACGCCAAGAGTCTGGTGGAACATTTGGAGGACCTTGATTTTCTCTCGGAGCGCCTCAGCGTGGCCCACGCGATCTGGCTCGACGACGACGATATCGAGCGATTGGCGCAACGAGGCGTTCGTGTGGCCCATAATCCGTGCAGCAATCTGCGACTGGGATCAGGGGTGGCGCCCGTTCGCAAAATGATCGAAAACGGCATTGTTGTGGGCATTGGAACGGACGCCAGCAGCACCTCCGACGGCCAGAACATGTTCGAGGCGACGCGGCTCGCGTCATATCTTTCCCGCATTGATGGCTTCGAAACAGAAAAATGGTTGTCAGCAAGTGACGCTCTGCACCTCGCGACGGAAGGGTCAGCAAAAGTTCTTGGATTTGAGAGGATCGGCAGATTGGCGGTCGGATATGAAGCGGACATCGTGTTCTTGCGACTGGACAGTCCCCACTTCGTCCCGCTGCGCGCCCCGTTGATTCAGATGGTATTCGCAGAGACCGGCTCATCGGTCCACACCGTGATGATCGGCGGTCGCATCGTGTTTCATGACGGCAAGCTCCTGACTCTCGACGAAGGCCTGCTGCGACGAGATGCGCAGGAGGCCGCGTTGAGGCTGGATCGCGCCAACGACGTTGCGCTGGCGGGAGCAGCGTCTGTTGCAAGATTTGTAGGGATGTTCTGCGCGGCTCAGGGGTGCACGGGTCACCCTCTGCGACGGAATCTCGGCGTCGTCTGCGAATGCTAGAGGCACGGCATTTTCAAGATTTCGTGTGAAGACAGCCGTGTTGTTCGTTGCGCACCCGCAGAACGCGCCCCGATAGCCCTCTAGACACGCTAATTCAGGCAATTCGACCGAAATCTACGCTAATCGAACCCGGTGCTCTTGCTCAAGGGACATTCGCGACCGCAATCAAAGCGTAACAAAGCGGCCCGCGGTTGCGAATACGGATGAACCCAACACAGGAGGATTGCCATGCTGTCGCGTCTAATCACTTCACTCGGCCTCATCGCGGGTTTGTGTCCTGCCGCCGCCATTGCCGCAGAACGGCCTGTCGTCGTGGAGCTGTACACCTCGCAAGGATGCTCATCCTGCCCACCGGCGAACGCCTACCTAAACGAACTATCCAGGGATCGGCGAGACGTCTTGGCGCTCGCCTTCCACGTCACTTATTGGGACCGTCTGGGATGGAAGGACCCGTATTCGCTGCAAGCCGCTACGCAGCGCCAGGACCAATATGGCCACCGCTTTGGCGATGGATCTTATACGCCGGAGATCGTCGTCGATGGCGCTGCCGGGCTGGTCGGCTCGCACCGCCGCGATGTCGGATCAGCCATCGAAAAGGCGAAACGCGAAAGTCGCACCGCCGCGGCGGTTAGCGTCAGGAAGAACGGCGGGGAGCGGGTTTCCATACAGGTCGGCTCCGGCAGCGGCTCCGGCAAGATCCTTCTGATCGGCTTTGATCACGACCATACGACAGCGATTGGCCGCGGAGAGAACGGCGGTAGGACATTGGAAGAGGCGAACATCGTCAGATCGATCCGATCGGTTGGGGAATGGTCGGGAGCCGCGCTCCGGATCAACGAGCGGTTTCCCGAAGGGCAGGACGCCGCTGTTGTGCTCGAAGCGCCTGATGGCCAGATCATTGGAGCTTCCCGACTGACGGACGGCTCCACCTGATCACCTGACGTTTTCCCCATTGGTCTACGAGCCGGCTGCCTCGATCGCAAACGTGAAAATTCGAACGCGCTTGCTGGAGGCTACCGGCCGTCACTCGACGGCACCGTAGACTGACATCGATACTGTCCTGGACGCATCATGGTTCTCGCTCACCTCCGTGCTCTCGTTGTGCTGTCGGTCGGCTTATTAATGTGGACCGGCAGCGCCCGTGCAGCGGCCACCGATTGGGTGGGCGACAGTCACGCGGCGGTGCGCATAATCACCGCGACGGATAATATCGCTAGCGCTTCAACGCTCGAGGCGGGTTTGGAATTTCGCTTTGCCAAGGGATGGCACGGTTATTGGCGCACCCCGGGAGACGCGGGCGTCTCACCAATGGTCGACTGGTCCGGTTCAGAAAATATTTCGGGCGACGAAATTTCCTGGCCCGCTCCACATCGTCTCGTCATCGATGACTTGCAGAACAGCGTCTACGAGAACGACGTGGTTCTTCCGGTCAAACTATATCTGAAGCAAGCTCACACTCCTGTCCGGATCAAAGCGTCCATCACGTATGCCGCCTGTTCGGATATCTGCGTGCCGTTTCAGGCTGAACTCACTCTGCCGTTGCCGACCGGAGCCGAGGGGACTTCCATGGAGTCCGCCTTGATCAATTCGGCTCGAAAAGGAGTGCCAGGTTCAGCGGAGTCCGCAGGTATAGACGTCATCGGCACTCGCTTTGCGGGCACAGCATCAGGTCCAGCCCTCGTGGTTGACCTTCAGAGCAACGCCGGGGCTTTTGTCCGGCCTGACCTTTTTGTGGAGGGCGCCGGGAATGGAATTCCACCGGCGCCGAAGGTCGAGCTGCAGGACGCCGGTAAGACTGCCCGTCTGACCATTCGACTTCCTGCGTTGCCACCGCCTGACCGTCTTTTGACATTGACACTAATCGACGAAAACCGGACCGCCGAATTCAAGGTGCCCGCCGGCGAGGCGATCACTGAGCATAGTTCGGTATTTCTCGCCGCCCTGCTTTCAGCTTTGCTGGGAGGCCTCATCCTCAATCTTATGCCTTGCGTGCTTCCAGTGCTTTCGATCAAGCTTTTTGCATTTACTCGACAAGCGGGCGGCAGTTTGCGCGACGTTCGTCTCGGATCAGCCGCAACGGCTTCTGGCATCACGATTAGCTTCATGCTGCTGGCCGCTTCTCTGGTCGGACTAAAATGGTCCGGCGCAACGCTCGGCTGGGGCATACAGTTTCAGCAGCCTTGGTTCCTGGCGGGAATGGCGGTGCTGACGGTCTTGTTCGCGGCGAGCTTCTTTGAATGGCTTCCGATCGGCTTGCCAAGTTCCATGATGACCTTCGCGTCCAACCGCTCCCGTGGGCCCATGCTCGAGGCCTTCCTCACAGGCATGTTCGCAACTTTGCTGGCCACTCCTTGCTCCGCGCCGTTCGTCGGGACGGCCGTCGGCTTCGCATTGGCACGGGGGCCTTCCGAAATCTTTGCAATTTTCCTGTGTCTCGGCATCGGTATGGCCCTGCCCTATTGGATGGCCGCGCTGTTTCCTGGCTGCGTTCGGTGGCTTCCACGTCCGGGCCAGTGGATGCTTGTTATACGAAACTTTCTCGGCATCTTGCTGCTGGGAACTGCCGTCTGGCTGATCTTCGTGCTTTGGAGCATAACGGGTGCGTGGACGGCAGGAATCACGACCGCTCTGCTGGCCTGCTTGCTAGTTTATCGGGCCTTGATCAGTGCTCCAGTCAAAGGGCAAATTGCCGCCCGTGCGTCGCGCTGGTCGGGATTGATCACTGCCGGCCTTGCAATCGTGCCCCTCGTCGTCAGTCTGTCCGCGGTTGCCCCAGTTTCGCAGCCGGCGGCTGACCGGGAGTGGCAGGTGTTTAATTCAGCTGCACTTCCCGGCCTCATCGCCGACGGCAACACGGTACTGGTGGATGTCACTGCCACATGGTGCTTGACCTGCAAGGTCAATGACTTGAGAGTGCTGGAGAACGCGGAGGTCCGTTCGCGGCTCCATCAGTCGCACGTCATAAGAATGCGCGCCGACTGGAGTCGGCCGAATCCATACATCGCAGATTATCTGCATCGCTTCGCACGATACGGCATTCCTCTCGACGTGGTCTACGGACCTGGACGGCCACAGGGCGAAGCTCTTCCCGAGTTGCTCACCACGAATGTCCTCTTGCATGCAATAGATCGAGCTTCAGTCCGAGACTACAGCCCCAAATCTGCCGATTCCGCCCGCTATTCCGGGTCACGATGATACGCCATGTTGGTTGAATTCGCGGTCGGAGGTTTCCTCAACGGTTATTTAGGGCGTGAGGCTGAGGATTATTGAGTACTTCGATCGGTCACATTGGTCAGAAAGTTCTCAAGAGCTTTTGCTGCGTCGTCGGAGGCAGAAAGACCGTGGCGCGGGAACACATACTTCGCGCTGTATTCGCTCGTATTGTATGTGAGCCAGACCCTGTCCTGGTCGTCCTGCCAGACGAGCGCCTTCATCGGCAGGTCGATTGCCAGTGTTGCGCTCTTGGTCATCTGGAGCGTGCCCGCTTTGGGATTGCCGAATATGATCACCGTCCGCGGGCGCATATCCAGTCCGGCTTTTTTGGCAGCGGCCGTGTGATCGATCCGGCCAAAAACGACCCAGCCTTCGGCGGCCTGCGCATTGATCGCAGCCTCAAAATTATCGAGTGTTTCCTCAACGGAGTACCTGCTTGGTTTGGTGACAAGTCCATCGTCTGCGGACGCGGTAGCGGAATGCATAGCGAGGGCAATCGCCGCGACGATCGCAATCTTTGCCATCTTGAATGTCCTCTCGTGCCGCCGCCTCTCAAAGGCGAGTCGTAATGTTCGTCAACCACTGCGGAGATAATTCAACCAGTCCGGTTTCGAGGGATTTGTCGAGACCCGTCACGATCAGCAGTCCGATCACGATCAGGAATAGTCCAAGGGCCTGTTTCATTGTTTTGCTGGTAGCCGACAGACCGCCACGCCAGCGCAACAAGAGTTGACGGGACACCGACCCAAACAGCATAAGCGGTAGCCCCGCTCCAAGACCGAAAATCAGCATCGTCAACGCCACGGCACCAAGATTTTTGCCTTGCGCTGCCAAAACGGATGCTGCGCCAAGTGTCGGTCCCACACAGGGGCTCCATACCGCCCCAAGAAGGAGACCTACCCCGAACTGACCACTCAAACCCGATTTCGAAAAGCCACCGAAACGTTGATCTGCCCAGTCACTCATGGGACCACCAACAAAGGCGACGCGGAGCTGAAATGAGGGCACAAGCAGGACGGTACCAATCAAGATCATCCCGATAGCCGCAATGTTTCGAAACCAGCTATCATCATACCCTAGCGTAAAGCCGATCGTGGCAACGAACAGGCCTATCGTGATAAAGGAGAGGGTGACTCCGCTCGCAAGCGCGACGGGACCCCACCTGTGCTCCGAAGCAGCTGCGCCCAGAACGATCGGCAGCAAGGGCAGCACGCACGGCGAGAGGATCGAGAGCACGCCGGCTAGAAACGCCAGTGCCAAGCTACCAATCGACATCAGAGCATCAACTCGTCTTGTCGAGCAACGCCGCAATCGAACTCGGGTTCGTATCTCCAACGGAGCGGCCTGTCTCCACGGAGCCCTTGAACGTGATCAGTGTGCTCTGCACTCGGGCTCCGAAAGCCTTGACCGCATCTTTCTGGGAATCGAAGTCCACTCGAAAGACCGCCAGATTCTTGAATTTATCCTGGTTTTCAAGATCACTCAGGATCGGCGCTTGCGCCTTGCATGTCGGACACCACGTCGCATGAATTTCAACCAAAATGGGTTTTCCGGCAGCCTGGGCTGCTGCGAAAGACTTGGCATCGTAATTTAACTTATCTGCCGCGTGCGCTCCAAATGCGACTGCGGACATAACGACAGCGACTGATAGAACGGAAATCAGCTTCCTTGGCATTGCTAACACCTCCGGTGTGTGGGCGCCCCTTGCTCATACTATTCGAGCGATAATGCCCAAACGTTACGATAGTCAAAAAAATAATCGTGAAAGGCTGCGACCGGAGGATACTGACTTTGATGGCAGAGCGGACCAACGGCAATGAGGAGTGTGTCTTTGGAACCGATAAACAAGGGACTGAGCCGCGAGCGTTGCGAATAAGACAACCGCGCAAAGTCCGCCATATCTGGGTTGCCGGCGGGAATGAGCCGACGACAACGCAAAGACGAATTCGTAGTCTCGCGCTGGATTTCGTCCCGGCGGCCTGCGACGCTTCATGTCCGCTCTTGAGCTCGCAGCGGAAGCACTTCGGCCATCGCACGAGGTCCGAAAGGTGCCAAAGAGCGACATCGACTCGATCACGATCCGTCCGCTCGGGCGGCAGGGATCGTAAACTGAAAGAGAGCACCCTGCGGTTCGCACGGGATCGCCCACAGCCGTCCGCCGTGGGCTTCGATGATCGAGCGGCAGATAGATAGGCCCATGCCCATGCCCTCGGGCTTGGTCGTGTAGAATGGCTCGAACAGACGCGAGAGGCTCTCCGGGCTCAGCCCCGGGCCGGTGTCCCGCACCCCGACGCGCACGCCACCTTCGGACGGGACGGCATCGATGCTGATTTGTAATTCGCGCGCGCCTCCCCCACTACCACTCATGGCCTGAATGGCGTTAACGATTAAGTTCAGCATCACTTGTTGCAGTTGGACCCGATCGCCTTGGACACGTGGCAACTGAGGCGCCAGTCGCGTGCTTACTGTGACGCCGGTTTTGACAGCTTCGCTGTAGGTCAGGGCTATCACCTCTACGATCGCCTCGTTGAGGTCCACGACCTCCGCCCGCGGCGCGTTCTGCTTTGTGAGATCACGCAAGCCACCAATGATGTGGGTGGCCCGGTCGGCGTGTTTGATGATGCGCTCGACAGAGCTTCTTGCTTCGTCGAGGTCCGGCGGCTGTCTCGCGAGCCACCGCAAGGCGCCACCTCCATCGATCACCACAGCGGCGAGCGGCTGCTTGAGTTCATGCGCGATAGAGGCTGTGAGTTGCCCGATTGTGGCGATGCGGTTCGCGTGCGCCAGCGCCATCTGCGCCTCGCGATATTGCCGCTCGCGGCGGGTGCTCTCTAAGGCAATGGTCGTCTGCGCAGCGAAGTCCGTAACCAAGTTAATCTGTCTGTCCGTGAACGGCTGCACCTGCTCGCGGTTGATCCCGAGCGCCCCAATTAGCTCGTCGTCCTTGAGCAACGGCACAAACAGGCACGTCCGAACGTCCGCCAATTCGACCAGAGCCACGACTAGAGGGTCGCGCCGAAGATAAGCCTCATGGGCTGCCAAGTCAGCAATGTGGACCGGCGACCCGCTTTCGATGAGTTGCGCGAGGGGATCCCCCCCTTCGTGTATTGGATGTACGAGCCCTAACGGCCACCGCTCGGCATAAACTGGATTCGGTGGACCTCTTCGCGCAACGATCCGAAAGTCTTTTTCCTCGAAGAGGAGCAAACCGCCTAACGTGGCTTGGCAGAGGCGGGTGGCATTGATGAGGATCGTGTCGAAGATTGGCTGCAAGTCGTGGGGCGAGTTCGCAACGGCGCGCAGCACCTCCGAGATTGCCGCCTGTTGTTCAACGAGTTCGGTTACTTGCCTTTGCAGCTTGGAGCGGAACCGAACGAGGTGCCGCATGGCTCTTCCTCCCAGCAGGTCTTTCTCGTTCATGCGCAGCCGTTCGTCGGCTCTGCATAGAGAACAGCATCTTAACGGATCAGCCGCTATTCGCGATAGCTCCCATGGCGGTTTCAGCCAGAAGAATGGGACCGAATGTCCGAGGTCCGCTGTGGGTCCAGGCTGTGTGAAAATCCGGTCGATGCTATGATTCTCTTGCTGAATCGGCGGGGGAAGCGATGCAGGGTTTCGTTCAAGGGGCGGATCGCCAGCAGACGACGCTGTTGCCGGAATGCCTCGATGATTTTGTCGACGGGGGCAACGGCAAATGGCCTGCTGGTGCACGCTGATGGTGCTCACGGGAAGCAAACAGTGGCTGCCGATCTGGTTGTGCACGCGGCGGGTCGCGAGCCTGACCTGGATGTATTAGACTTAACGGCGGCTCAAGTTAGGGTTAGCAAGAACCGTCTCGAACTGAACGAATATCTCCAGAGCGTATCCAATCCACTAGTCTACGCTGCCGGCGATGCTGCGAGTGTGGGACCGCCCCTGACGCCTGTTTCAAGCCATGACGGTAAGGTCGTCGCTACCAACATTCTGGAGGGCAACTCTCGTAAGCCAGATTTTCGAGGGGTGCCGAGCGTGGGGCCTCCGTGGAGGTTGACGGAGAGACAGGCCCGGACGCAAGGTTTGAAGTTCAAAGTGAAGTCGGAGAACACGCCCAATTGGTATACGGCCCGCCGTCTCGCGGAAGGAGTGTACGGTTACAAAACGCTGGTCGAGGAGGGAACGGGTCGGATTCTTGGAGCGCACATCGTCGGTCCCCACGCCGACGAGGTGATCAATCTGTTTGGACTCGCCATCCGGCACAATCTGACCGCGAGGGATTTGCAGACGACCATGTTTGCTTACCCAACCGGTGCGTCTGACATCGGATCTATGGTCTAGTCGCTCGGCCGGCCGGCATCCAGAATATCGAGCACCGGGCAGTCGGGGGTAGCGCCGTCGGAGCATTGCGCGGCGGTTTCCGCCAGGATGGACTCAAGCTTCATGAGATCAGCGAGTTTGTTCCGAACGTTCGCCAGATGTGAACTCGCGATCCTGTGCACTTCAGCACATGGGGCGCGCCCTGGCCCTCCCAGGGCCATCAAGGCGCGAATTTCCTCAAGGGTGAACCCAAGATCGCGGGAACGCCGGATGAAAGCCAATGTGCGTTTTTCGGCCGGACCGTAGACCCGTCGACCGCTCGCCGTTCGGGGCGGCGCCGGCAGCATTTTGATCCGCTCATAATAGCGGATGGTCTCGATGTTTACGCCGCTGAGCTTGGATAGCTCACCGATCGAGATGTTCTCGGCTCCCGAAGACGTGATGGTCCGCATGAAATAGTCCTTGATCCTGTAGTCGCTACAGGATGCAAGGTTTAACCTATGATAATCAAGCGAGCTGATCACATTGCCGACAATCGGCGGCAGACCCTCATGGCGGCAGGCGGCCTTCTTGGGGCCCTCGCGGCTTCGTCGTGTTGCATCTTGCCCCTCGCCCTGTTCGGTCTTGGGGTGAGCGGAGCATGGATCGGGAACTTCACTCGGCTTGCCTCCTATCAGCCGTACTTCCTCACCGCGACGCTCGCGTTCCTCGGGTACGGCTATTGGCTGATCTACAGATCCTCAACGCGCGCCTGCGCCGATGGCGAGGCCTGCGCGCGCCCGTTGCCAAATCGCCTCGTCAAAACGGGCCTCATCCTCGCAACCATTCTCGTCGTCGCCGCGGTCGCCGTCGACTTCATCGCGCCACTCTTTTTCAACTCGTAACCGGAGACTTCCCAATGAACAAGATCCTCGCCCTTGCGGCCTTTGCCGTCACCATCATCGCCTCGCCAGCGGCGATGGCCGCCGATAAAACGATCACCTTGGCCGTGAACAATATGGATTGCGCGGCCTGCCCCTCCATCGTCAAAGGTAGCCTGGAAGCCGTGCCCGGCGTTGCCAAGGTTGCGGTGTCCTTCAAGGACAAGACAGCAACGATCATCTATGACGACGCCAAAGCCGATGTGAACCAACTGACATCGGCAACCACCAAAGCGGGCTATCCGTCCGCACCCAAGAGTTAATCCGATGCTTCTTCAATCGACCATCACTTGTCCGCACTGCGCCGTCGCGAAAACGGAGATCATGCCGACCGATGCCTGTCAGTTCTTCTATGAATGCACCGGCTGCGGTACAAAGCTAAAGCCCAAGTCGGGCGATTGTTGCGTGTTCTGCTCCTACGGCTCGGTGCGGTGTCCGCCGATTCAGGCGGTCCGCGCCGGCGAACCGGGTGCCACCGCCTGCTGTGCGTAAAAGGCGATGACCAACGCGCCGATCCAAACCTCGCGTGACTGGCTTGGCAGCGCGCACACCAGCTTGCTGGCGTGGTGGATGCCTAAAGCAGCCATTCTTGCCGGTTTGTTTGTCCCTGTATCTTTTCGCGCCGTGATCTGGATCATCGCCCTCATCTGGATGGGCACTGCGTGCATGCTGAATGCGGGGCGGTGTAATCGCACGCACTGCCGCTACACAGGACCTTACTATCTTGCGATGATCGTGCCAGTGATGGCGCTCGGTGCGGGGCTCATCACCGTTGGCATAGTTGGATGGGTTTGGTTGGGCGTGATCATACTCGGCGGAAGCGGGTTCATATGGTGGGCCACAGAGCGAAAATGGGGGAAATTCTCCTAGTGTGAGAGCCGGACGCAGCTCACTGCGCGAGGTCCGTTAATGTGGGTCAAACCCAGAAAAGCTCAATGCGAAGCGCGGTAGGGACGGTCATTGCTGACCGCCCCCCGCCCAAATCCGTGCAGGCGGAATTCCCGCACACGGCTCCTACCTTGGGTGTATGACGGCGAAACGCTGGTCAGGATACGGGTGAAGGATACGCGGTTGAGGGAGCCAGTCGGCGGCGAGCCCGTGCATTCGCTGCCACGAGAAGCGTCGGTGTAAGGGTTGTCTTTCGGAAAAGGGATCGACGATGGCGAACGTATTTCTGTTTCAGCGCCTCGATCTGCGCGGTTTCGGCAGCCCCGACGCCCTGACTTGCCAGCAGGCTCACGAGCAAAATCAGGGCGACATTTCGAACCCTCAGGCGAATTTGTAACAACCGATCCATATCTCTCACCGCGATTTCTTTCCATCGCGAGCGACTACTGAGTATGCGAGTAAATAGTCTGATAATTTTAACTCGATCGATCTAATACAATAAAAAAATGGATCGCTATTGCAAATGATTCGCCGCAAGCGACCGTTCGTGGCATGCGCGCCGATCACCAATTTTGATTAGCGCGCCTACGTTGCCGCCAAGCATGCCTATCGTTTCTCAGATCTTGTCGCGATAGAGTGCCGCCAGCGATTTCAGGGCGCGATGCAGCGCCACGCGAACGGCTCCCTCGGACATGCCGAGGCGCTTCGCTGTTTGCGCTACACTCTCGCCCTGGACTGAAACGGACATCACAATGGATCGCTGGACATCTTTCAGGCTTGCGAGCATCCGCCGAACGCTATGACTTTCCGAATCCGCCTCCGGGTCGGTTGAAGCCAGCGTCTCGATAACGCTCTCGATGGGAATATCGATTCTCCGCCCGCGGCTGCGGAAGGCATCGATCACCTTGTTCCGAACGATCGCCGCCAGCCAGGGTCCGATCGGACGCGATTGATCCCAAGTGCCGCGTTTGAGGTGCATCGCCAATAGGACATTCTGGACGATGTCCTCAACTTCGGATCGCGAAATTCCGAGCTGCGAACAACGCTTCGCCGCGGTTCCCCGAAGGAATGGCGTGACCGATTCGAGAAATTGCCGGTAAGCGGAAGCGTCCCCGCCAATCGCCGCGCGCATCCATGCCGCCCATCGCTCCTCGCGCGAACCAGATTCCACGCGTGTTTCTTTCCGGCGGTGCATCTCCTTCTTCAGTATGTGCGCGCGTCGATCAGTCAAGTCCTGGCATGAGGTTACCGATCGAAGAAACCGCCGATGCGTCCAAAACTTCCAAATCAAACTCCCTTGATCATATCCAAATTCCGTCCTGTCGGGAACTGCCGTCGGCCAGCCTGCACAATTTAGACCGTACGCTCTAGAAAGCAAGATCGCGCGGCCAACAGCGGAAGTTCCTCGTAACCGTCTCGCGGACGCACGAGGTTCCCTTGCGAATTGGCGGCGCCTTACTGTTGCTCGGCGTAACACTTCGGGCTCAGAAAACGAAAGGGGATAATAGGGTACTGCAGAACTCCAACCTGCATCTCGCAGGTTGCAAGCGGCAGAGATTGAAGAACTGATGTGAAGACGGCGCGGTACTTGAGCCGCCATTTGCGGATGAAGGCCTTGTGGCGGGCCTCGATCTCTTCGCAGGTTGTCGCGTAGATCATGTCGCTGTAGTCGGCGGTGATCTCCTCATGCAGGGGCTCGGGGGCGTGCGCCAGCAATTCCTGTGCTTGTGCACCGTGCAGCGCTGGACCGGCACGCCGTCCCACACGGCGGCGATGGCCTTATCGAGGCCCGGCGCCCCGTCGACGATGAGGAACTGGGGCTGCGGCAGCCCGCGCCGGACGAGATCGTCGAGCACACTGCGCCAGGTCTCGGAGCTCTCGCCGCCCATACTCTTGATCGCCAGCAGCACTTTCTGCCCATCCGCGCGCACGCCGATGACGACCAACAGCGAGACGGAGGTGGCCTTGCGGTCGAGCCGGACGCGAACGACGGTGCCGTCGCGGATCAGGCGCACGATCCGCTCCTCCGCGAGCGAGTCACGCGCTTCACGCAGATCACCACCGAAATAGTCGGGCCAGGATCGAACGGCCGAAAAGTGTCACGATACCGCACCCGACTGAGTACCAGACCGCGATGTAGAGCGCATCATCGGATGGACACGCGAAAACAAAGACGAAAGCTCCCCACGCTGCAGATCCAAGCGCCGCGGCCAGCGAAGTTCCGAACCGATCCGTCGGAGCGCCCCGTCGAATGAGAACTCCAAGCGCAACGACGGAGGGCACGGAAAGCACCACCATTTTCCACGTGCACTGAATACCCATTTCCCAATCGAGTCGCTTCAACAACTCACCGAAGCCGTCATGGATCGAATCGACAAGCCACCCCGTGGCGAAGACGGCTGCGATACACATCGCTAGCCATCGCAGACCTGCGCGTGGAGATCGGGTGGGGTAGGCCGACAACAGGGCGACGGTCGCGCTTGAAACAGCAACTACCCCCATGCTCGCCATCTTCCACCAGAACGATGGCATGTGCATCGCGTGATGCATGTCAGGCCGCATCAGCCCAGCCCCAAAAAAAGCAGCAAGCTCAACAACGGCCACGACGCACAGAACGATGGCATCGCGGAGTGCGCTTCGGGGCCGCACAGGCTTCAGATCACGAGACAGTGCCTCGACGAGTGCTTCAGTTCGCATCGTTGTTCCCTGGGGCCGTAGCGACAAGTCGCCGAAGGCCGCGCCGGATATTGACCTTGACCAACAGTTCTGACCGGTCGGTCGCTCTTGCAGCGCTTTCGACGCCAATAACCCTGGATGGAGACCAACCTCGCCGTTTGAAGAACACCAAACCGGCCATAGCTACTTCACCACGGCCGGGAAGCCCAATAGAATCCAGGTACCCAACCATGTCCGTCCTCAATCCCCTAGATCGAGCAGCCGGATGCTCCAGCGCACGACCGCGCTGAAACTGTCCGGCTTCTTGAGGTAATTCGTCGGCACAGGCCGCTTTGTTACAGACGGCGGCATCGGCTTGGGTCGAAATCGACCTCGAGCGGAGACCAAAGCCACGACACGCCTCTTCTCGCCGTATAGGGCCTCGGCGCGACTGCACGGCAGCCATCGTCAGCGCCGCCAAATGTATGTCGATTTCGCTTCAGTTTGCCGCCGGAGCCCGTTGCGACGGCATCACGTCATCACGGCCGTCGCCGCACCAACGAGCAGAACGAGACCCAGGAGAGGAAACCAGCCTGGTGCAGCCGAGATATAGCCGAATAGCAGTCTCACGCCCCGGCGACAGAGCCGCCGGAAGTTTCCACCGGCCCAAAGACCTCCATCGGACAGTCGCTGCAGCTACGGTCGTCGCAAAAGCGACATGTCGTAAGTACGGTGAGCGCGTCGCTCGGCAGCGTAGCGGCAATTGTCTCGGCGATGCGTTCAAGCGCTGGCAAATCTTCTGGCGCCAAGTTCGCGGCGGCCGTGACCCGCAAACGGGGGCACGTCAATGACGAAGCGCTGGAGAACGTCCGGGCAGCCGGCTACAGCGATGCAGAACTCGTCGAGATCGTGCTGCACGTCGCCCTGAACACGTTGACGAACTACGTCAACGAAGTCGCCAAGACTGATGTCGACTTCCCGGTGGTTCACGCTCGCCAGGCCGCCTGATCCGTTCACCGATCCGTGAGCGGCACACGGTGTAACGAAAAGCTGCAATCAACCGAAGAATCGTCGTGCCGCCAAATCGGCGCGCAAAAACCAACATGGAGTATGCTTGATGTCCGCAAAGTCCGCTATCAGCTCACTGATCCTCGCCGGCGCTGTTTCCAGCGCACTCGCCACGATCGCCGTCGCCGCACCGCTGACCAAGGCCGAAGAGCAGGCTGCCCTCGCCGCCCACAAGGTGAAATGCTACGGCATCACCCTGAAGGGTCAGAATGATTGTGCCGCCGGCCCCGGCACCACCTGCCAGGGCACCTCCACGGCGGATTTCCAGGGCAACGCCTGGAAATTGGTCCAGGGCGGGACCTGCGAGTCGATCGTCCTCCCGAACGGCAAGCATGGCTCGCTGAACCCGATCTGATCCCCACACTGCTGCATTGCCTTGCGAGAGTCCGATGAAGCGCCCTGATGCGTAGCCTATTGTGTCGGCAATACGGCGCATATCACCCACGTTTGGCTTGGTATCCTGCGCTTTATTGAGCGCGTAAAATTGTTACCCAACAGGTCAGGAACTCACCCGCGCTGTGGCCGACAGGTGACAACATTTCATCCAAAACTCGTCTATCTACCCGCCATGGAGGGAGCCGACACGCGGCGCCTCTAAAAATGATCTCTTGGAGAAAAAGACTGATGAAAACGTTTCTACTCGGTACTGTGGCCCTCGTCGCTCTCGGCGCGACCGTGCCAGCACTCGCAGCCGATCTTGACCCTCGCATCCACACCAAGGCTCCGGCTTATGCCGCGCCGATCTACAATTGGACCGGCTTCTACTTCGGCGGTCATATCGGCGGCGCGTTCAGCGGCAACAATGACTTCAACGGCCTTGTCTCCAGCGACAACAATAACGTCCAATTCCTCGGCGGTGTGCAGGTTGGCGCCGACTACCAGTTCGCTCCGAACTGGGTGTTCGGTATCGAAGGCCAGTACAGCTGGCTTGCCAGCAACAATAGCAGCGCGATATTCCCCGGCGGCTTCGCTTTCACAAACGACCAGCGCGCGATTGCCTCCGTAACGGGGCGCATCGGCTACACCTGGGGGCCGGCGCTGCTGTACGCCAAGGGAGGTTATGCCTACGCCGACAACCGCGAAACCCTGGCGTCCGCCGGCGTTCCGGTCGGCTTCGCGCTCGATCGCGACCATCGCAATGGCTTCACTGTCGGCGCTGGCTTGGAATACATGCTCGCCCAGAACTGGTCGGCCAAGGTCGAGTACCAGTTTTATGACTTCGACAGCAGCCGGTTCACCACCCCGGTCGCGCTTGTCCCGTTCGGCTCCTTCCGCAACGAGGAGCATACTGTGAAGGCCGGCCTGAACTATCGCTTCAACTGGGACGGCCCGCTGGTCGCGAAGTATTGATCCGCGCCTGATCGAAGACTCATCCGAAAAGCCGGCAAGCGGAATACCCGCTTGCCGGCTTTTTTGTTTCAACATTGAGGTTATCGGCGAGCGCCCGTTCAAAAAGGCCGCGTTAAAGACCAAGGTCGCTCAAACAGGGATAAATCCGCAGGGCGAGGCCTCGACCGGTCCACAGGAATTTGCGCTCGCCTTCACGGATCGACAGGCGGTTGATGGCGTGAGGGCGCGCTGCGTTTCGCGCACGATCCATCGGGAGGATCAAACGCGCGGCACGCGCCCTCAAACCAATATTCAGAAACGGTAGATCAGGGAGGACTGGATGCGCGTCTGGTTGCCTCCATCCGCTCCAATTGCTGCGACGATTGTGCGTTGGCCGTTCCGGCGATGAAGGCCGCAAGCGGAAGCTGAGAAGCAGCCAGCATTAGCCGGCGCGTGTGGATTTTGAAAACATCCCCCCCCCCCGAGAATTCGCTTGCCCTTGAGCATTTTGGCGGTGCAGCATCTCGGCTTCTGTATTCGCCCTTTGTGCCACGGACGGAGCTTCTCCGATTGAACCTTAGGATCGGGGAACTCGCCAGCGTGGGCCACCGTCGCGGTACTGAGAGCGGTGGCATTAGGCATTTTATTCCTCATAACGACGCCTCCCAAAGTGGGGGTCCTTGGATCGGACCCTTCCCGGCAAACGGCTCACGACGAGTCGAAAATCTCCGGGTCACTTTTTCGGGAGCTAAACAGTCGCTCGCTACCTTAAGCCAAACTGAAGGTCATACGGCTTTCTCTCTGACTCACTATAAAAGCGGCAGTATCCAAAATCGCATCAAGCGCACGCGCTCGCCGTGATATTTCGACGAACTGCGGGGCTCTCTAGACAATGTCGCGTATCGCCATTCCCGCCTCCATCCAAGCCACGCCCGCCGCTTCTCATGCGTTCCTCGAAGCGGTGAGCAAGCAGCTCGGAAGCGTTCCGAATCTTTTTCGCCTCGTCTCCAGCAGCCCGGCCTCGATCGAAGGCTTTCTCTGCCTCTTCGGAGGTTGGGGAAGGGCAGCCTGCCGGCACCGACTCGCGAGCGGATCGCTCTTGCCGTCGCCCAGATCAACGGGTGCGACTACTGCCTCTCGGCTCATACCTATCTGGGGAAGAACCTCGCGAAGCTCGATGACGCTGAGATCACGGCGAACCGGAACGGCGCCTCGAACGATCCTAAGGCTGACGCCGCCGTCAAGTTCGCGGCGGCCGTGACCCGCAAACGGGGGCACGTCAATGACGAAGCGCTGCAGAACGTCCGGGCAGCCGGCTACAGCGATGCAGAACTCGTCGAGATCGTGCTGCACGTCGCCCTGAACACGTTGACGAACTACGTCAACGAAGTCGCCAAGACGGATGTCGACTTCCCGGTGGTTCACGCTCGCCAGGCCGCCTGATCCGTACACCGATCCGTGAGCGGCACACGGTGTAACGAAAAGCTGCAATCAACCGAAGAATCGTCGTGCCGCCAAATCGGCGCGCAAAAACCAACATGGAGTATGCTTGATGTCCGCAAAGTCCGCTATCAGCTCACTGATCCTCGCCGGCGCTGTTTCCAGCGCACTCGCCACGATCGCCGTCGCCGCACCGCTGACCAAGGCCGAAGAGCAGGCTGCCCTCGCCGCCCACAAGGTGAAATGCTACGGCATCGCCCTGAAGGGTCAGAATGATTGTGCCGCCGGCCCCGGCACCACCTGCCAGGGCACCTCCACGGCGGATTTCCAGGGCAACGCCTGGAAGTTGGTCCAGGGCGGGACCTGCGAGTCGATCGTCCTCCCGAACGGCAAGCATGGCTCGCTGAACCCGATCTGATCCCCACACTGCTGCAACCGGAAGGCGGAGAGACGCCATGAAAACGAACACCCCCCCGATCGCCGTTTCCTCTGCGCACCCTCTCCGCTTTCCGGACCACCCCATCGCCGGCCAAGCGGGCACAAGCTTCAAGCACGAGCACCTTGCAGCGATCATGGCGGACGGCAAGCCGAAGGGCTTCTTCGAGGTCCACGCCGAAAACTATATGGGAGCCGGCGGCCCGCCGCACCGAGCGCTGGAAGCAATCCGCCAGGACAATCCCGTTTCGCTCCACGGCGTGTGCATGTCGATCGGCGGACCACAGCCGCTCGACCGAGACCACTTGGCTCGGTTCAAATCGCTCGTCGAGCGCTACGAGCCGGCACTTGTCTCTGAACATCTGGCTTGGTCCACGCACGAAACCACTTTCTTCAACGATCTCTTGCCGCTGCCCTACACGGAGGATGCCCTCGCGCGTGTCTGCGCACATATCAATGAAGTTCAGGAGGCGATCGGCCGGTCGATCCTTCTAGAGAACCCGTCGACCTACGTCACCTTCCGTGAATCAACGCTGAGCGAAACGGACTTTATCCGCTCGATTGCTCGACGGACCGGATGCGGGCTTCTTCTCGACGTCAACAACGTTTTCGTGTCGGCGACAAATCACGGCTATTCGGCGCTCGACTATCTGGCTGATTTTCCACTCGAGAAGGTGGGAGAGATCCATCTCGCGGGGCATGCGGAACAGACCGATGATGAGGGCGAGCTGCTGTTGATCGACAGCCACGATGGGCCGGTCGCGGATGCGGTCTGGAAACTGTTCGAAATTGTCATCCGCAAATGCGGTCCCGTCCCGACACTGATTGAGTGGGATAGCAACATCCCCGACTGGCCCGTCCTCAAGGCGGAATCAACCACCGCGCAGTCGATCCTGGACCGCTATGCGGGTACCTCCTCGCTGGATCAGAGCCATGCAGCTTAGCCGATTTCCTAACAAGCGAGTCCAGAAAGCGCCGACCTATGCGGCCGCCTTCTCGCCAGGGCTCATCAAGCCTGAACGTGCGACCCCAGCACTCGTCTCCGGCCCAAACGGGAAAGCGGCGGTGAAGCGGTACAACGTCTATCGCAACAACGTGACCGTCAGTCTGATCGACGCGCTGGCGGCGATTTATCCTGCCGTCCAGCGCATTACCGGAGTGGAGTTCTTTCGTGCCATGGCGCGGTTCCATGTTCGAGAGACTCCGCCGACCTCACCGCTCCTGTTCGAATATGGCCGTGATTTTCCGGCCTTCATCGAGACCTACGAATTTGCGCAGACCATGCCCTGGCTTGCCGACACTGCTCGCATCGAGAGAGCCTGGCTCGACGCGTATCACGCGGCTGACGCCACTTCACTGGCACCCGATCGACTCGCGTCTGTTCCGCCGGACCGCCTAGCCGACCTTACGTTCGTCCGTCATCCGGCGACACACATCGTCAGGTCCGAATACGCGGCACTCACGATCTTTTCGGCAAATCGCAGCGCGGACTCCGTCGGCCAAATCAATGCTGCCGAGCCAGAAGACGCCCTGATCACTCGAGCCGAGAACGAGGTCGAGGTTCGTCACCTTCCCGATGGGGGGGCGATATTCTTTACGGCGCTAATGGAGGGCAAGACGCTCGATCATGCAGCAAACGCTGCTTTGGAGGTCGTAGCCACTTTCGACCTCTGTGCCAGCATCTCAGGCATGTTGGCTGCCGGCGCTTTTGTCGCTGCCGAATTCGGAGACGAGCCATGACCGCTATAGATCAACCCTTGGCCAGCATTGACAGATTCCGCGGGATGGCCCTTTTGACCGACCGCGCCAGCCTGTTGGTCCGCACGATCGCACAACCGTCCTTGACCCAGCTGTTACTTCGCGTCGCGCTGGCTGTGCCGTTCTGGCGCTCGGGCATTCTCAAATGGGATGGCTTCTTGCAGTTGAGCGACACTGCGGTCACCCTGTTCACCGACGAATTCATGCTCCACCTTCCTGGAGGTCCCTACCCTTTTCCGGCCCCAACCGTGATGGCCTTTCTGTCGGGCTGCGGGGAGATCATCTTCCCGACCCTGCTTGTTCTCGGTTTCGTCACCCGGTTCGCTGCCTTGGGTTTGTTCTTCATGACGGTGATCGTCGAGCTTACCGTGCCGGACGGGTGGCCGGTCCACATCACCTGGGCTGCGATGGCCCTGGGGATCATGGCATGGGGACCAGGTCGCATATCAATCGACTACGTCATCCGCCGTTTGTTGGGCCTCCCGACGACGATTCGGTGATCCGTGGCAGCTTGATCGAACATCCTTGAGGAAGGGCGCCGAGCGCCGAAAAGCCTGACAGTCCACCAGCAGTCCCGTAACTGATCATTGACGAGAGCATCCTCGCCGAACGTGGCCATCAATCGCTCGACATCGAAGCGTTGGTTGCTTCAACGAAGGCAGCCAGCAGGGGCGGGAGGACGACCGGAGCGTTCGCCTGAAACCTCAAGGACCCGGCTGCACTTGGGGCGAGCTTTCGGGAAATTCACTTATCTCGAGCACTAAAACCTTATCCCCGTGCTGGTAACGGTAGAACCTAAATTCCTGTTCTTTAAGCGGGGAACGAAAGGTCACCGGTGTGTCGCAGCACCTCGCCGAGCGATGGCCGGCTGCCCTGCCGCTCCATATGGCGGCGGAATACTGCAGCCTGAGCGTCGACACCTTCAGGGAGGTGTGCCCGGTCAAGCCGATCGAGTTCACACAATCCACAAGGGGTAACCGGTACCTGCGGGCCAGCCTTGACTCCTGGCTTTCTTCTCTTGACCCGAACGCGCAAACTGCCCCGGTCGCCCGTCGGCGCATCGGGGAGAGAGTTGGTGGTTAGTGTGAAACTCGAAGGGCTGAAGATCGTCCGCGCCCGCGGCAAGTATTACGTCTATCGGCGCGCCACCGGCGAGAAGCTGGTCAATGGTTTCGCCGGCAACCGGGCCGATCTAGCTGTGGGCTTTCAGGAGGTTGTCCATCTGGTCCGAACCGAGGAAGCTGAGGTTGCGAAGCTTCAGTGTTCCACGGAGAGACCAGATGAACAGCCATAAGAATGCTCGCCTGACGCCGAAAGGTCGAGAGGCCATGGTGCGGAGTGTGGCAGCGGGACTGAGCAAAGCGGCCGCCGCGCGCCAGTTCAACACCACGCCAAAGACCGTCGCCAAATGGGTCGAACGGTTCCGCGCAGGCGGTGTCGATGGTTTGCGCGACCGCTCCTCCAGGCCTCTTTCATTGCCAAGCCAAACGGCGCCCGCCACATGCGCCGTGGTTGAGGCCTTGCGCCGCCAGCGCTACACCGGCAAGCAGATCGCGGTCGAGGTCGGCGTGTCTCCGGCGACCGTCAGCCGCATCCTGCAGCGGCTCGGCATCAACAAGCTCTCGGCACTGGAGCCGGCCGAACCGGTGCGCCGGTACGAGCGCGAACACCCCGGCGAGATCATCCACATCGATATCAAAAAGCTGGGCCGTTTCGAGCAAGTCGGCCACCGCATCACCGGCGATCGCCAAAGCAAGAGCCGCAGGGTCGGTTGGGAATATCTGCACCTGGCAATCGACGACCATTCCCGCGTCGCCTATTCGGAAATCTTGCCCGATGAAAAACGTCGATCCTGCCTGAGCTTTCTCTTTAACGCGTTGCGCTTCTTCAGGGCCCATGGCGTCAAAGTCTATCGTGTCATGACCGACAACGGCACTAGCTTCCGATCCCGTCGTTACCCTAAGGCATTGCGCCTGCTCAAAATCAAGCACCTGCGCACTAAGCCCTATACGCCGAAAACCAACGGCAAGGCCGAGCGCTTCGTCCAAACCTCGTTGCGCGAATGGGCCTATGCCCAAGCCTATCTCACATCCGATCATCGGGCTCAGCACCTGCCGATCTGGCTGCATCGATATAACTGGCATCGACCACACAGCAGTCTAAAGTCCAAACCACCCATCAGCCGCCTCGGCTTGACCGAGGACAACCTGTTGAGGCTCCACATCTAGAACGCGAAATGGCAGCGCCGGAGTTTTTAGGCGCCTATAATCGTCCGCGCAAGCGCGTGGCGCCCGCCAGCGAACTGCCCATCACCACGCTTGGCGGCTTGGTGCATTGGTTCACAAACGGCGACGTCGACTGCAAAGACGCCGCCAAAGCGGATGGCGCGGACGCCGGCGACGACAAGGCGGGCTACCCGAAATGGAAGAAGCTCGCGCGGGCGACGCGGGCGGACTATCTGGACGCATTCGAATACCTGCGGCCCGAGTTCGACATCGTGCTGACCGATATCACTCAATCCGACCTGTATGACCTTCGCGACACATGCGCCAACCAGAAGTGGCCGCGCTTCGCCGATCAGATGATATCGGCGCTGTCGTCAATGTTCAGCCAGGGCGTGAAGCGCGGCAACAGAACGGGCATGGTGCTCAATCCCTGCCGGGGTATGGACAAAGCGCACGACGCCAACCCGAACGCGAACCGCGAGTGGTTCGCCGAGGAATGGCCCGCGGCGTTCGATCCCGCCCCGATGGAAATCAAGATTGCGCTCATGCTTGGCCGGTTCGGCGGCCTCCGCGGTCAGAGCATCGTGGCTGTGGGTTGGAAACAATACCAGCCGCACAAGCTCACAGGTATGTGCTTCCGGCTGCCGACTTTGAAGAACAAGAAGAGCGTCACGAGCATCTTCCTGCCGGCGATGCAGGAGCTGCAGACCTTCCTGGCTGGTCTTAACCGATCGTCGACTCTGATTGCAGTTCGCGACGATGGTAACGCCTTGGCCCAGCGAGAAGGAGATGCAGACCCGCGTTAGCCACTACCTGCGCGATTTGGAGCGAGACGGGCTGATCGGCGCGGGTACCACCCTGCACGGCCTGCGCGTCTCCTATGCCGCCTGGTGGAAGCGGACCGGTGGCGCTAACAATTCGGAGATCGCGGACCTGCTCGGCGACAAGTCAGAACGCATGGGCGCGCACTACACCCGGCACGTCGACGCCGAGAACAACGTCATCCGCGCCTTCACACGGATAAAGGACAAGGCGTGAACCTGTTTTGCACGATTTTGGAAAACCGGTTCCGACTCTTGGAAAACATCGGTTGCCTGAGGGCGAAAAACCGTTATGAAACAACGGCGCGGACGTGGCGGAACTGGTAGACGCAAGGGACTTAAAATCCCTCGATGGCAACGTCGTGTGGGTTCGAGTCCCACCGCCCGCACCAGCCTTCGCTCGCGTGCGAGCAAGGCTGCCGCGCCGGAGCCTGTTGGCGGAGGCGGGCTTGTGTCTGCGAGCTACGGCTGGCAAGCCACATCGCCCTCACAGGCCACGCGTGGCGCAGCCACACCAGACCGAGGCGCTTCCGACGCAGCTTGGGCGCAGCGAAGACGGATGGTGCGAAGCGAAGGAGCGAGCTTGCAGCAGATCGGTCTTTTTGAAATGCGCCGGCTGGAGGCGTTGAGCAACACCATCTTCGGCGTTGCGATGACGCTGCTGGCCTATGATTTGCCGAAGGCGAGCGTTTTCAAGAACGCGCCCGCCTGGATCGACCTGGTCCGCGCCTATGCGCAACCTCTCATCGCGCTGATGATCAGCTTCATCGTCGCGGGCCTGTTCTGGTTCAGCCATCACCGGCGGCTCGCGGTGGCGCCGGAAGGCAGCCGCGGCGAAGTCTTCCTCAACCTGATCTTTCTGGTGTCGATCATCATCCTTCCCGTCACGAATGGCCTTTACGGAGCCTATCGGCTCGACGGCGTCGTCGCCGTGATTTACGGCGGCCATCTGACGGTCATCGCTGTCCTGAACGCGCTGCTGTGGCTTCTCGCCCTCCGAGGCCGCGGCCATCCCGAATTGCTGGCAACCGCGATCTTTCCCGTGTTCGTATTCGTGCTGGGTACCGTTGTCGCCACCATCGCTCCACCCGTTGCGCAATTCATATGGTGCCTGGCATTTGGCGCGCCCTTGGCGGGCTGGCTGGCGGCGCGCCGTTAGCGGCTCCCGCAGGTAACAACCTCCGCCGGTCGACGCCGCGGCGCGCAGCGAAGCGCGGTGTAACGACGCCGGCGCCGATCGTTGCTGCCGGCTTGCGGGGTTACCTCACATTTTCGCGAATGTAGCCGAGTTCACAATCTGCGAAGGTGCCGAGACATAATCTCGCGCCTGCCTGAAACCACGACCGCGTTTTTGCGGCCGTCAAATCCCAAGACCCGGCTGTTGGAGATGAGACGATGGCAATTGCAGAGCACAATCATTTTGCAACCGAAAAAGTCCGGAATCGTGATGCATCGATCGTTCTGGGCTACCTGATCTTGTCGATCATTTTCATGGTCGCGCTGTATTCAGCATCGATGTCGCCCGGAACAGCTTCCGGCGATTTCGCCTCGATGGTCGCCTTTCCGTAGCACAGTTGCCGGCCGCCCACGCGGCCGAGCTCGATTTTACTTCCGATCGGGTACTGGCCCGGCCAGGCGCGGCGCTCTAACCTTTGACAAACACCGCGGCCCCGTTCGCCGGTATCACGATCGGCGCCGACGTCGCAAAGCCGTGCAGCGCCCTGCCCTCCGCAACAACGCCGCCGCCATTACCGGCGACCTGCGGATTGGGCCAGTGGTCAAAGACATCGCTGTTGAAGCGCTCTTTCCAGAAGCCGTGAGCCGAAACTCCCGAGCCGGCAGCCCCTGGAGAAACTGATCGGCCTCATGAATGATCTTCACAGTCACGGCATTGCCATCGGTAGCCGAGACCCACGGAAGCCAGAGCCCGAATGTAACGGTGCCGTTCGTCTCGACGGCGCCCAGCAATCCGAGCGGCATCAGGTTCATGAGGTCACGATGCCTTTCCATTGAATGTTGCGGAAGAGAACACGGCCGGTATGCGTCTGTAGTCCGATGAATCGAGGGTCCTGGGGACTTGACGGAAGTCCGCGACGCGGAGACTGCGGATCGCCCGTGAAATGGAAAAGATTTACCGTCTGTCCGTTCAGAGCAACCCTGACGTCAGCGCCATCGACGGTGATCTCATAGTCATTCCATTCTCCTACCGGATACACGATCAGCGGACCGTCAGTCGGGCCCTTGAAGGAGTAGATGGCACCGGTTCTGTGGATCGGCGCATTGTCTGGACGGGCCAACTGGTCGATCTGTATCTCGAAGCCGAAGTTGACGCCGACGTAGGCGGTGTTGTCGTAGCCTTCGTGCCTCGGGTCCGGGAAGGCGATAAATACTCCCGAATTGTCGTCGGGTGCCGTCATCATCCACTGCAGCCGCAATACATAGCTGGCGGGCGTCGGTCGCGTAAGCCAGAGAAGGCCGAGATCCGTCCCGACCCGTCCCTCCAACACACCCCGTCGAACCCAAAAGGAGCCGGGGTCGTCTCGCCCAGGTTGGTTGCTGATCGTCGACATAGTCCAGTCGCCGAGCGAGATGCCGTCGAACAAGCTTTCGAAACCCGCGTCTGCCGTGAAGGCCGGCGGGGCCATGATAAAGTCACCGGTGCGCCGCGACAGCGCGATGCCGGTGAGCATCGGGTTGGGTGAGCCGGTGCTCGGGAAAAGCGCGGGCCCGGCCGCGTACAGATTATCGGTATGATGGAAACGACCCTGATGATCCGTAACGCTTCGCGTCGGATCAGTTCCCATCCAGAGCGTTCCGGCTTCATGATGCGTGGTTCCCAATCCGTCGCGATTGGTTTGGATGACCTGCATGGGCTGCCCGTTGGCGAATATTGCCGCCACCTTCTGCATGGCCGCATCCATGGCGTTCCAGAGTTCCTGATCGCGTGGGGTCTGTGTGAGCAAGACGGATGCGCGACGGACTCCGTATTCGTCCGTTCGGGTACTCAACTCGACACGACTTGGATGCGCGCCGGCGTTCGCGGGATCGGCGGGCTCCATTTCCCCAAGGCCGCGGATCGCGATCGCCACGTGAGTATCCGTCGAGGTGCGCAGTTGGTCGTAGAAGTCGACATCGGGAACTTTGCGGTAGAGTTCGTCCTCGGCACCGACGGTGTTACCGCCTCCGCTCGCCGATATCTGAAGGTGGAATCGGCCGAGCAAATCACCGTTTTGCCGCGTAGCGCGCCCCTTTACGAACAGCGCCGCCGTTTGTAGTTCGTTCGCCGCGGCCGAGAGGCCGGATATCGCCGCCCGGGGCACGCGGATGACGAGGTTCGAGCGAAGATGCGCTATCAAGTTCTTGCCGATGAGCGGCAAGGTGGGAAGACCGGTCCCTTCAAACGAGGCCAAAGCCAGTCTCGCGTTTTCGATGGTACCGAGAGCGATGACGACGGTGCCGCCGGGTGCAAGGTCGATAGGCCCCTGGCTTGTATCGATGCCCGTGACCCGCCACGTGCCGGCGGCAGTCGGAACGGTCCGCAGCGACAGCACATGAGCGTCCGGCAGAATCATGAATTCCTTGGCGGTATCGTTGCCGTTCGAATCGCTTGCAGCGGTTCGGGCGGCCTTCGTCAAAAGCGGCACCACGCTGAATTTGTTCAGCGGGAAAAAACCCGCGTGAGGAGGCCGCGCCTGGACCGCGAGTGGTGCCTCGAGCTTCAGAAGATTCAACAGGTCGGCTTGAGAAAGGCCACCGGTCGAGGTTAGACCGAGCAATTGCGCCGGATCGGAGCCCGGCTTGAGAAGTGGGGACGGCGGGAGGGCATTCAGGGAAAACACATTTGGGACGCTGGCAAGATTGTCGAAGAGCTGGCGTCGCAAGCCGTTCTGTAGCTCACCTGAAATGAAATCGTTCGCCTCATCGACACCGATCTGCCTTGAGCTTTCGTCGAAATATCTCCCGTTCAAATCGGCGACCGTGGTCGCGGGCCAGGTCGCCATCTCCTCGTTCAACAGTTGAGGGGACCACCCTCCCCAAAAAAGAGATCTACCCCCGAGCGTGTAGGCGAGCCCCTTGAACGGGATAGCCGACTTCCAGGGAATGCCCCAGACTTCGTTCTGCGGCTTCTCCGGTTGCGGCGCGTTTTCATTGAGAAAAAATGGGTTTTGCGGATCGGTAAAACCCTGGATCCCGGTGTTTTGTACGTGCTCCGGGACCGTGAACAGGCCAGCTTCGACGACCAGCGTGCGCAATCCACCACCCGCTTGTTTCTGACGGAACCAAAGGTGTTCCGCGATCGCGGAGCCGAAGGTTCCCCCGCCCACGATGATGAAGTCGAACGGACGCCCGCCTGCGGACTTCCACGCATCGACCTCCGTGAGGTTGTTGCACAGATAGCGGCCTTGGACGTCTTTGGTGAACGAGGTCCTCTCCGTAGTGGTAGGCATGGTCCGTCCTCCTGATACAATTCTCTAGCCAGCGTTCGGCCAAGAACAAGAATTCAGGTCCGGGACCGTGATCCAAAAATTTCAACCCATCTTTCAAAGGGCTTGGATCAGACCCGATTAGCAACGGCGATGCAGAGAGACGCTTCTTCCCAGAGAAACCAATTCTAGGTAGCTATCCGTGTGCCTTGCGGAATGACATCACGATCTTCCTCAACCTAAAATGATCTAGTTCACAGAATGCTCTTACTTTGGGGGTGACGCAATGGCGTACACGGGGTCCCAAATGAATATTGATAGGAGACGGATACGTCCGCGGCGGCTGGCCTGCTCCGCGAACGTCGGTTGGCCTATTTTGGGACTGCGAGCCTACCTATTGGCTGACATCCCGCCCGGAATCGACGATTTTACGTCGCACGCGACGCCTTCGTGCAACGGATCGAGGATGCAGCTCTAGCTAACTTACTTTCACCGTGGCGGCGAGCGTTGGCGACTAGGTAATCAGCACGTGACAGGGCCGCCTCGCAAACGGCGGAACCGTTGTCTCGAAGGGCAGTTGGTGCCGGAGCGTGATGTCGCAGTTCGCTTAACCAGGAGGACGGATCATGTCGACGCGAACAATCTTTCAAATGGTCCTTTGGTGTCTGATGATATTTGGCATCTTCTCGCCTGCCCATGCCCTGACCCAGGATGAGCTTGTAGCCAAACTTGAAGCCGCGGGCTATTCGCAAGTCCGGGACATCAAATCCACGGCCGAAGGTATCTCCGTCAAGGCGACGAAAGACGGTAAGGACATTTCTCTCGTCGTCGACAGCAGCGGCCAAGTCAAGGAACGGAAGTAGACCATGCGTGAGTTCATCAGCTTGCGCATGGTCGTGGATCGAAGTCCCCGGCGTTCTGGGCGTAGATCTTTTGCGGTGCTCTCGTTCGAGTATCTCGCTGCAACAGGTAGCGACCTCATTTCTGCGATGGACCAGCCGGGTGAGCCTATCTAAGATGTATCGATGCCGTCGCTCGAACAGATCACGATCGCTCCCGGCCTGACCTTCGACGCCCTCACCGCCGGCGAGCCTGGCGCACCGCTGGTGTTGCTGCTGCACGGCTTTGCAGAATCGATGCATTGCTGGCGCGCGCAGCTCGGCGCCCTCGGTGATATGGGCTATCGCGCGATCGCGCCGAGCCAACGCGGCTATTCGCCGGACGCGCGGCCGGATCCGAACGACACTGCCAACTATCATATCGACCGCTTGATGGACGACGCGATGGCGATCGCGGCAGCCGCCGGCTACGGCGATGCGCGCTTTCATCTCGTCGGCCACGACTGGGGCGGCAGCATCGCGTGGGCGCTGGCCGATCGCCATCACGGGCGCGTGGCGTCGCTCACCATTCTCTCGCGGCCGCACCCGAACGCATTCAACCGCGCGCTGCTCATGATCGACGGCGATCAGGCACAGCGCTCGCGACACCACAAGGCGTTTCTCGAACCGGATGCCGCCGATATCGTGCTTGCCGACGATGCCAAATGGCTGCGCGAGCGCCTGGCGGCCAATGGCGTTCCCGCTGCCGCGATCGAGGCGCATCTCGCCGTGCTCGGCAACAAGGACGCGATGGAAGCCGCACTGGCCTGGTATCGCGCGCGCGGCGCGATCCGCGGTCCCCTCGGGCCGATCCGCGTGCCCACGCTCTTCATCTGGGGCGATGCCGACGATACCGTCGGGCGTGTCGCCGCCGAAGGCACGGTGGATTTCATCGCGGCGCCCTATCGCTTCGAGGTTCTGCCCGGTGTCGGGCATTTTGCGGCGGATCAGGCGCCCGATCGGGTCTGCGAATTATTGCTGGAGCATGTGGCGGAACATCCGGCCTGACGATCGATCCAAAGCTGAGCAGCCCACGACGATCCCCGCCTGCTTTGTCAGGCCGCCCGGGCCATCCCGGCCACGCGCTCCCAGGTGGTTGCCTTCATGCTTGGCCGAGCCGCCATCCGCGCCAGCCAGGCGACGAGATTGGCATGCGGTGCGCCGAGGTCAGACCATTCCGGCGTGCCCGTGAAAAACTCCACCGCCGGAGCGAGCATGAGGTCCGCCAGCGATATGCTATCGCCCGCAAAGTAGTCTTGCCCGGCGAGAAGCCGCGCCAGCTCATCAAACACCGCGTGCGCCTTCGGCATCGCGGCTTCGATTGCCGCTTCGTCCGGTGTCAATCCCATCACCCGCGGGCCTACCACTCGATGAAAAATGATGACATTGCCGACACCGTGAAACAGATACCAGTCGTTGACATTCATCGCCTGGTCCATCCGCGCGGCGCGCCTGGGATCGGCGGGCGTAAGCAAGGGCGTCGGCAGTACGCGGTCGAGATAACGCAGGATGGCCTGGGTCTCGTACAGGAGAAAGCCGTCATGCTCCAGCACCGGCACCCGGCCGAACGGATGCCGCGCCAGATGTTCGGGCGAACGGAGCGTGCCCGGCGCCACCGGCGCGAAGCGATACGACACGCCTTTCTCCTCCAGCGTCATCAACACCGCCCGTCCGAATGGGCTGCCCGGTATCGAATGGACTGTAAATTCCGACATGACTGTCTCCTCTTCTGGACTGCTGACTTTCAAGCCTCGGTTTTGCCGAGTTCGGCCTGCTGCGCGAAGCGCTGCATCAGGCCAGGCCAGCCGCCGTCGACGTCCCTGCGCATCGAAGCCCCGGCGTCCGCACCCATCGTCTCGAACTTGTGGTGAAGCAGCTCGACATGGGTCGCGTCCGGCCCGTCGGCGGCAAAGCGAACGTCGACCTCCGATTTCATCGCGGCGTCAGGCTTCCACTGGGCGTTGACCTGCCACAGCATCACTAGCCGATGCGGCGGCTCCCACAGCGTGATCGTGGCGACGCTGGTCTCGGTGCCGTCCTCGGCTATTTCCAGCCAGCGGCCGCCGAGCTGCGGCTCCATCAACACCTTCTGAATCGGCTTCTTGCCGACGCCGTGATCGTACGGCCACCAGCGCGTCAGGCCGCTGGTGAAGACCTCGAACGCATGCTCGATCGGCGCCTTGACGCGAATGGTTTTGCGGACGGGCGCGATGATGGTCACCTCAGTCATTTCTTCCTCTTGGCGTCGATGTGGGACTTTTCCACTTCCGCCTTGAATGCGTCGAGTGCATTGCTCCAGAAACTGTCCAGCCATTCGCGCAATTCCACCAGGCCCTCGCGCCGAAGCGAGTAGATCCGGCGGACGCCCTCGCTGCGCTCGTCGACCAGGCCCGCACCCTTCAGGACCTTTAGATGTTGCGACACCGCCGGCCGCGACACCGGCAACCCGGCGGCAATCGCATTCACCGGACGCGGTCCGGCGCGGAGGCGCTCGAACACCTCCCGCCGCGTCGGGTCCGCCAATACCATGAGCGCGCTTCCGTAAGCCATGACTAACGGTAAGCTATGGCTTACGCAATGTCAAGCACGCGTTGATTTCGGTTCAGCAAACGAAAACGGCGCCGCTTGCAATGGCGGCGCCGTTCGAAATTCTTGCATAGAGGTGGGCTACGATCGCAGCTGATCAGGTGCAGGAGCGTTGTTGGTCCTCACCTCACTCCGACTTGTCGATGTTCCAGAAGATCGGCGTGGCCGGACCATCGAGCACGCCGGTCAGCGACTTCCGCCACACGCTCGGCGCCAGATATTGCCCGAGCGGGATGTAGATCACCTGCTCATAGGCTTCCTTCTGGATGTCGGCGGCGATCTTCTTCTGTTCGTCCGGCGAGGACGAGCGTGCAAAGGCGTCCTTCAGCGCTTCGATCTTGGCGTCTTCCGCCCAGCCGAACCAGCCGCCATTCTTGCCGCGGCCGCCGATCGAGAAGTTGGCGATCGGGTTCAACACGTCGGCAGCAACCCAATTGGTGAAGAACATGTTCCAGCCGCCTTCCTTCGGCGGCTTCTGGCTGGCGCGGCGGGTCACCACGGTCTGCCAGTCGGTGGCCTGCAGATCCACCTTGAAGCCGGCGTCACGCAGCTGCTGCGCCGCCACCACCGGCTGCGCTTTCAGCGTCACGACATCGCCGGGCGCCATGATGACGATCGGCGTGCCGTCATAGCCGGATTCGGCCAGCGCCTTTTTCGCTGCCGCCATGCCATTGCCCTTCACCAGCGTCTCCGAGCCTTCCTCGGTCGCCAGCGGCGTGCCGCAGACGAAGAACGCACCGCAGATCTTGTAATAGTCGGGATTGCCGACCAGCGCATCCAGCACATCCTTCTGATTGATCGCCAGGAGCGCAGCGCGGCGAACCTTGACGTTATCGAACGGCGGATAGAGGAAATTCATCCGGCCCAGCGTCTGAAAGCCGAACTTGTTCAGCGTTTCGATCTTCAAGTCCTTGCTGGCCGAGAGCACCGGTAGCAGATCGAAAGGGGGAGCCTCCATGAAGTCGATGTCGCCGGATTGCAGCGCGTTCACCGCGGTCTGCGCATCCGCCATCGTGATCCATTCGACACGGTCGACCTTCACCACCTTGCCGCCGGCGGTCCAGCTCGCCGGTTCCTTGCGCGGCACGTAGTCGGTGTTCTTTTCATAGACCGCCTTCACGCCCGGCTGGAATTCAGCCTGCACGAACTTGAAGGGACCGGATCCGATCTGCTCCTTGATCTGCTGGCCGGCAGGCGTCACCGCCAACCGCTTGGGCATCATGAACGGAACATAGGACGACGGCTTGCCGATGGAATCCAGCACCAGGCCGTAGGGCTCCTTCAGTTTCAGCGCGAAGCTCTTGGCGTCGATGGGCTCGATGCTGGCGGTGAAGTCCATCAGCTTCTGACCCATATTGTCGTTTTTGCCCCAGCGCTTCAGCGACGCCACGCAATCTTCCGCCGTCACCGGCGTGCCGTCATGCCACTTCAGGCCGTCGCGCAAAGTGAAAGTGTAGGTGAGCTTGTCATCGCTGATCTTCCAGTCCGCCATCTGCGGCTGGATCTTGAAGTTGGCGTCAGTGGCGAGCAGCGTGTCGTAGACCATGTAGCCGTGATCGCGCGTGATGTAGGCGGTGGTGAACAAGGGATCGATGACGCGCAGATCGGAATGCATCACGGCGGTGATGGTCTTGCCGGCGGCAAAGGCCTGCGACGTCAGCGCCGCCGAAAGCGCGGCAATGGATAACACCGACGCTAGCGCGGTACGTTTCCAACTAAAGGTTTGGAACATTCGTGTCTCTCCTGACGTGAAACTGGTCAAAGCCCGCTTACTGATTATGCATGAGGTTCGTTATTTAGGCGAACTAACATGCTGTAAGGCTTGCATACTCGAGACTTGCACCAAGCGTGTGGCGCGTCAATCCGGTTTTCGTCGAGATCAGACGTACACAAACGAATGGTGCGGGCTCGGCTATTTTGACTTTACAAATCCTCCACGGGCGACTTTCGTAACGCCGCGCAAAGCTGACGTCGCCTGCTGCAACGAAGAGAGATATTCATGAATCCTGCCAATCTTCCCTTTGATTCCGAGACCATGCTGCAGGGACTGCGCGGCTGGGTGGAATGTGAAAGCCCGACCTGGGATGCCGCCGCGGTCGAGCGCATGCTCGATCTTGCCGCGCGCGACATGGCGATCATGGGCGCGACCATCGAGCGCATCGCCGGACGGCAGGGCTTTGCCGGCTGCGTCCGCGCCCGCTTTCCGCATCCCAAACAAGGCGAGCCGGGAATCCTGATTGCCGGCCATCTCGATACCGTGCATCCCGTCGGCACCATCGAGAAGCTGAAATGGCGGCGCGAAGGCGGCAAATGCTTCGGCCCCGGCATCTTCGACATGAAGGGCGGCAACTACCTCACCCTGGAAGCGATCCGGCAATTGGCGCGTGCCGCCTTCACGACGCCGCTGCCGATCACCGTGCTGTTCACCCCCGACGAAGAAGTCGGCACGCCATCCACCCGCGACATCATCGAGGCGGAGGCGGCGCGCAACAAATATGTGCTGGTGCCCGAGCCGGGGCGGCCCAACAACGGCGTCGTCACCGGGCGTTACGCGATCGCGCGCTTTAATCTCGAAGCTGTCGGCAAGCCGAGCCATGCCGGCGCCACGCTTTCCTCGGGCCGCTCGGCGATCCGCGAAATGGCGCGGCAAATCATCGCCATCGACGGCATGACGACCGAGGACTGCACCTTCTCGGTCGGCATCGTGCATGGCGGCCAATGGGTCAATTGTGTCGCCACCACCTGCACCGGCGAAGCGCTCAGCATGGCCAAGCGGCAGGCCGATCTCGACCGCGGCGTCGAGCGCATGCTGGCGCTGTCCGGCAGCGCCAACGACGTGACGTTCAAGGTGACGCGCGGCGTCACCCGGCCGGTATGGGAGCCGGATGCCGGCACCCTGGCGCTGTATGAAAAGGCGCGCGGGCTGGCCACGGACATGGGCTTTGACCTTCCCCATGGCAGCGCCGGCGGCGGCTCCGACGGCAATTTCACCGGCGCGATGGGGATACCCACGCTCGACGGGCTCGGCGTCCGCGGGGCCGATGCGCATACGCTCAACGAGCATATCGAGGTCGATAGCCTGGCCGAGCGCGGCCGGCTGATGGCCGGGCTATTGGCGACGCTGGAGTGACAATGAAAACGTCATTCCGGGGCGATGCGAAGCATCGAACCCGGAATCTCGAGATTCCCCGGTGCGCAATTGCGCACCTGAGGTCTGGTGCTGGCGCACCATCCCGGAATGACCGAGGCCTAGTGTGCAATGGCACGAGATTTGCTGACCTGATAGGCTGCTGGCGGGGAACCTGGTTTGCGACAACCCAAACCCTGGGTTGGCGCGCTTTATGATGGACAAGCATGCTCGGATATCTGCTTCGCCGCATCCTCGCCGCCGTCCCCGTGATGGGCGTGGTCGCGCTGTTTGTGTTTCTCCTGCTGCGACTGACGCCCGGCGATCCCGCCGCGATCCTGGCCGGCGACAATGCGACGCCCGAACAGCTCGAGCGCATCCGCACCTCGCTCGGCCTCAATGAGCCGTTGTACACCCAGTTCTTCACCTGGATCGGCAAGCTGCTGCATGGCGATCTCGGCGTATCCCTGATCTCGAACGTGCCGGTGCTGAAGATGATCAGCCAGCGCGTCGAACCGTCGATCTCGATCGCGCTGTCGACCATCATCCTCTCGATCCTGGTCGCCGTCCCGCTCGGCGTCATCGCGGCGTGGAAACACGGCACCTGGATCGACCGTTTCGTGATGGGATTGTCGGTGATCGGCTTTTCCGTCCCGGTGTTCGTGATCGGCTATGTGCTGATTCAGATATTTGCGATCGACCTGCACTGGGTGCCGGTGCAGGGTTTCAAGAGTATCTCGGCAGGCTTCGGTCCGTTCTTCGAGCGCATCATCCTGCCGACCTGTACGCTGTCCTTTATCTATGTCGCGCTGATTGCGCGCATGACCCGCGCCTCGATGCTCGACGTGCTCGGCGAGGATTATGTCCGCACCGCCCGCGCCAAGGGCATCAACGAGACCGGCGTGCTGCTGCGCCACGCGCTGCGCAATGCCGCCGTGCCCGTGATCACCGTGATCGGGACAGGCTTCGCGCTGTTGATCTCGGGCGTCGTCGTCACCGAGAGCGTATTCAACCTGCCGGGCATCGGCCGCCTCACCGTCGATGCCGTGTTGGCGCGCGACTATCCGGTCATCCAGGCGATGATCCTGCTGACGTCGGGCATCTATGTCGCCGTCAATCTTCTGATCGACCTCGCCTACACCCTGCTTGATCCCAGAATCCGCTACTGAGGCTTTAGATACTGATGGCGATCGAAACCCTCCCCGAACCGTCGATTCCGATTACGACGCCGTTCCGGCCAAAGCTCGGATTTCTGACGGCGACGCCGATCATCGCGGTCGCGACGATCTGTTTGGCGCTCGTCATCGCAGCGTCGGTTCTGGCGCCGTGGCTGTCGCCGCACGATCCTCAGTTGCTGGCACCTTCGCTGCGGCTGAAGCCGTCCAGTGCCCAGTTCCTGCTCGGCACCGACGGCTATGGCCGCGACGTGTTGTCGCGAATTCTCTATGGCGGGCGGATTTCGCTGCTGATCGGCCTTGGCGCCGCCGTGTTCTCGATCGGCATCGGGCTTGTGATCGGCCTCGTCTCCGGCTTCTTCAAATGGATCGATGCCGTGATGATGCGCGTGATGGACGGGTTGATGGCGATGCCGAGCATCCTGCTCGCCATTGCCGTGGTGTCGCTGTCAGGCGCGAGCCTGATGACGGTGCTGGTCGCCATCACCATTCCCGAAATCCCGCGCGTCGCGCGGCTGGTGCGCTCGGTCGTGCTGTCGGCGCGCGAGGAGCCCTATGTGGAGGCCGCGATATCGGTCGGCTCCAGCCTGCCCAAGATCATGTGGCGGCATCTGATGCCGAACACGATCGCACCATTGATCGTGCAAGGCACCTATGTGGCCGCGTCGGCCATTCTTACCGAGGCGATCCTGTCGTTCCTCGGCGCCGGCATCAATCCGGAGACGCCGACCTGGGGCAACATCATGGCCGAGGGACGCGCCTATTTTCAGATCAAGCCTTCGCTGATTTTCTGGCCGGGCCTGCTGCTGTCGATCGCGATCCTCAGCGTCAATCTGATCGGTGATGCCGCGCGCGACGCGCTCGATCCCCGCATGAAACAGCGGGAGAGCGGCAAGTGAATATGGTTGGCTCCTCGCAATGACGGCTGAGAGTTCCGATGACTAATATCGTTCTCGACATCGACAATCTCGTCGTCGGCCTCGGCAAGAAACCCGGCGGCAGCCGCATCATCGACGGCCTCTCGCTCAGGGTGAGCGAGGGCGAAACGCTGTGCCTGGTCGGCGAAAGCGGCTCGGGCAAATCCGTGACCTCGCTGACGGTAATGGGGCTGTTGCAGAAGGGTGCGCTGGCCCCCTCCGGCGGCAGCGTCAAGCTGGTCGGCGAACAGCTGCTTGGCGCCAGCGACCGGCGCTTGCGGCAATTGCGCGCCACCACGATGGCGATGATCTTTCAGGAGCCGATGACCGCGCTCAACCCGGTCGTTCCGGTCGGCCGCCAGATCGACGAGGTATTGCGCGTCCATACCGATCTCGATGCGCGGGCGCGGCGCCAGAAGATCCTGGCGATGATGGAACAGGTGCGGCTGCCCGAGGTCGAGCGCATCTTTACCTCCTACCCGCATCGGCTTTCCGGCGGCCAGCGCCAGCGCATCATGATCGCGATGGCACTGGTGCTGGAGCCGAAACTGTTGATCGCGGACGAGCCGACCACCGCGCTCGACGTCACGACGCAAAAGCAGATCCTGACCCTGATCCGCGACCTGCAACGCGAACACGGCACCGCGGTGCTGTTCATCACCCACGACATGGGGGTGGTCGCGGAGATCGCCGATCGGGTTGCGGTGATGCGCCACGGCCGGTTGGTCGAAACCGGTCAGCTCGACGCCATCCTGCGGGCGCCCACGATGGAATATACCCGCAGTCTGTTGTCTGCGGTGCCGAGCCTGGTGCCGCGCGCGCCGCGCGAGGAGACCACCGAACCGGTGGTGCTGGAAGCCAACGAGCTCGGCAAGGTCTATCGCGAGCGCTCCTTCTTCGGCAAGGCGCGCGAGGTCGCCGCCGCCAAGGACGTGACGCTCACCTTGCGCAAGGGCCGCACGCTCGGCATCGTCGGCGAAAGCGGCTCCGGCAAATCGACGGTGGCGCGCTGCATCGTCCGCCTGATCGACCCGACTTCCGGCGGCGTGCGCCTTGTCGGGCGCGAGATCTCCGACCTGTCGCGCCGGCTGTTGCAGCCGCACCGCAAGCGCATCCAGATCATCTTTCAGGATCCCTACCGCTCGCTCAATCCGCGCGTCACGATCGGCGAGACCATCGCCGAAGGCCCGATCAATTACGGCATGCCGCGCGCGGACGCGCTGGCGAAAGCGCGCGAGCTGCTCGAACTGGTCGATCTGCCGCCCGACGCGGTTTCGCGCTACCCGCACCAGTTCTCCGGCGGCCAGCGCCAGCGCATTGCGATTGCGCGCGCACTCGCGCTCGACCCCGACGTTCTGGTCGCGGATGAAGCGGTCTCTGCGCTCGACGTCTCCGTGCAGGCGCAGGTGCTCGAACTGCTCGATGAAATCCAGAACCGGCTCGGCATCGCGCTGTTGTTCATCACCCATGACCTGCGCGTCGCGGCGCAAATCTGCGACGATGTTGCCGTGATGCAGCATGGCCGCATCGTGGAACAGGGACCGGCCGCGCAAGTCCTGACCCATCCGCAGCAGGCCTATACCCGCGCGCTGCTCGATGCCGCACCCGGGCGCGGCTGGGATTTTGCCAATTTCCGGCCGGTGGCGGCGGTTGCAGCGGAGTGAGAAGCGCTCGCCGCTATCGCCGCCTGAACTAATCCCGACGCCCATGCGGCATGCAAAACGGGATTGCTTCACAGCTTGCGCTTCGCGCAATGACGGGGCTAACGTCGCGCGCACCTAACACAGGCTGAGACTTCATTGATGACCCGCATCGCCGTTGGCGGCTTTCTGCACGAAACCAACACTTTTGCGCCAACGAAGGCGACGTATGACGATTTCGTCCATGGTGGCGGCTGGCCGGCCATGGCGCACGGTCCCGATGTCGTCAAGGTCATGCGCAAGATCAATGTCGGACTGGCCGGGTTTGTCGAAGCCGCCGAGGCCAATGGCTGGGAACTGGTTCCGACCATCTCCTGCGGCGCCAGTCCCTCCGCCCATGTCGCGAAAGATGCCTATGAGCGCATCGTCGCGGAGATGGTCGGCGGCATCGCGGCGGCCGGCCCGCTGGATGCGGTCTATCTCGACCTGCACGGCGCGATGGTGACCGAGCACCTCGACGATGGCGAAGGCGAAATTCTCGCCCGCGTCCGCAAGGTAATCGGCAAGGAACTGCCGCTGGTCGTCAGTCTCGATTTGCACGCCAATGTGACGCCCGAAATGGTGGAACATGCGGATGCACTGATCGCCTATCGCACCTACCCGCACGTCGATATGGCCGACACCGGCCGCGCCTCGGCAAGGCATCTCGCGCTGATGCTGAAGACGAGGGCGCGCTTCGCAAAGGCCTTCCGGCAATTGCCTTTCCTGATTCCGATCAGCTGGCAATGCACCAACGATCAGCCGACCAAGGGCATTTACGAAAAACTGGCGGCACTGGAGAACGGCGCGGTGCCGACGCTGTCCTTTGCGCCCGGTTTTCCGGCCGCCGATTTCAGGGATTGCGGACCGAGCATATTCGCCTATGGCAAGACCCAGGCCGATGCCGATGCGGCTGCCGACAAACTGGTCGCACTGATCGAAGGCCATGAGGACGATTTCGATGGACGCATCTTTACGCCCGACGAGGGCGTGCTTCATGCGATGGAGCTGGCCAGGACCGCGAGCAAGCCGATCATCATCGCCGACACCCAGGACAATCCCGGCGCCGGCGGCGATTCCGACACCACCGGCATGCTCCGCGCGCTGGTCCGCAACAAGGCGACGCGCGCGGCGCACGGCGTGATCTACGATCCGCAATCGGCCAGAGCGGCGCATGCCGCGGGGGTCGGCGCGACGGTGACGCTGGCGCTCGGCGGCAAGTCCGGCATTCCCGGGGACGCGCCGTACAAGGACGCCTTCGTCGTCGAAAAGCTGTCAGACGGACAATTCGTGGCACCCGGTCCCTATTATGGCGGCCGCGACATGGACATGGGCCCATCGGCCTGCCTGCGGATCGGCGATGTCAGGGTGGTCGTGAGTTCGCACAAGGCGCAGCTCGCCGATCAGTCGATGTATCGCTATGTCGGCATCGAACCGACTGAGCAATCGATCCTGGTCAACAAAAGCTCGGTGCATTTCCGTGCCGATTTCGAACCGATCGCCGAACGGCTTTTGATCTGCGCCGCGCCGGGCGCGATGCCGGCCGATACCGCCTCGCTTCCCTGGACGCGGCTGCGTCCGGGCATCCGCATCAAGCCGAACGGCTCTCCCTTCGTTCCCACCGCCAAGTCAAGCTCAACCGGATAAACAGACATGCCCAATATCGACCGCATCGAAGGCTTTGCCGACGAACTCACCGCCATTCGCCGTGATCTGCACGCGCATCCCGAGATCGGTTTCGAGGAAGTGCGCACGTCGGGCATCGTCGCCGACAAGCTGAAGGGATGGGGCATCGAGGTGCATCGCGGTCTCGGCGGCACCGGCGTGGTCGGCGTGCTCAAGGGCAAAGGCAGTGGGGCTAAGCGCATCGGCCTGCGCGCCGACATGGACGCGCTGCCGATGGAGGAAAACACCAACCTGCGTTGGCGTTCGACCATTCCCGGCCGCTTCCATGGCTGCGGCCATGACGGCCACACCACCATGCTGCTCGGCACCGCGCGCTATCTCGCCGAGACCAGGAATTTCGACGGCACCGTGCATTTCATCTTCCAGCCCGCCGAAGAGGGCCTCGGCGGCGCCCGCGCCATGATCAAGGACGGGCTGTTCGATAAATTCCCCTGCGATGAGATCTACGGGCTGCACAACGCGCCCGACCTGAACCATGGCGAAATCGGGATCCTGCCCGGCCCAGCGATGGCCGGCGCCGACTTCTTCGACATCACCATCAACGGCTACGGCGCCCATGGCGCGATGCCGGAGCGTTCCAAGGATGCGGTGGTCATCGCCATGACGCTCGGCCAGGCGTTGCAGACCATCGTCAGCCGCAACGTCAGCCCGAACGAGCCGGCGGTGCTGTCGATCACGCAGATCCATGCCGGCTCGGCCTATAATGTCATTCCCGGCGAGGCGAAGCTCTGCGGCACCGTCCGCGCCTTTTCCGACGAGGTGCGCGCGCTGATCCGCGAGCGGATGCGCGCGATCTGCGCCGGCATCGCCGCGGCGTTCCAGGTCGAGATCGTGGCCGATATCCGCGATATCTTTAGCGTGCTGGTCAACCAGGAAGAGCAGTCCCGGGTCGTCGAGGCCGTGGCGCGCACCGTGGTCGACCCGGCGAACGTCATCACCCGAACGCAGCCGAAGATGGGCAGCGAGGATTTCGCCGACATGATGCAGCGGGTGCCCGGCGCCTATTTCTGGGTCGGCCATGACGGTTCGGTGCCCGTGCACAATCCCGGCTACGTGCTCGACGACAAGATCCTGCCGATCGGCGCCAGCATGTTCGCCCGCATCATCGAAAACCGTCTGCCGGCAGGTGCCCATGCATAAAATCAAAGCAGAGGAAGCTGTCACGTCGCTGCACGACCTTTCCGCCGTCGACCTGATCGCGGGCTATCGGGCCAAGCAGTTCTCGCCGTCGGAAGTGCTTGAAGAGGTGCTCGCGCATATCGCGGTGTGGGAGCCGCACATCAAGGCGCTCTACGCGTTCGATCCCGAGGGCGCCCGCGCCACTGCAAAAGCCTCGACCGAGCGCTGGCAGAAGGGCGAGCCGATGGGCACGCTCGATGGCGTGCCGGTCACGATCAAGGACAATATTGCGACCAAGGGCCAGCCGGTGCCGCTGGGCGCTGCCAGCGTGAAGCTGGTGCCGGCAGACCGGGATGCGCCGCCCGCCGCGCGGTTGCGCGAGGCAGGGGCTGTGATCTTCTCCAAGACCACGATGCCGGATTACGGCATGTTGTCGTCCGGCCTGTCGAGCTTCCATCCCCTCACCCGCAATCCCTGGGACGTCAGCAAGAATCCCGGCGGCTCCAGTTCCGGCGCGGGTGCTGCGGGTGCGGCCGGCTACGGCCCGCTGCATCTCGGCACCGATATCGGCGGCTCGGTGCGGCTGCCGGCCTGCTGGTGCGGCCTGGTGGCGCTGAAGCCGAGCCTCGGGCGCGTTCCGGTCGATCCACCTTATGTCGGCCGTGTCGCAGGACCGATGACCCGCATCGTCGACGATGCGGCGCTGATGATGAGTGTGCTGTCGCGGCCCGACCGCCGCGACGGCATGAGCCTGCCGGCGCATGAGATCAACTGGAAGGCGCTGGAAAAGTCGCCGCGCAAGCTGCGCATTGGCTTGATGCTCGATCCCGGCGTCGGCCAGCCGCTGGAGAAGGAAGTCCGCGACGTCGCCGTGAAGGCCGCCAAGGCCTTCGAGTCGGCGGGCGCCATCATTACCGAGGTCGATGGCATACTGACGCGCGAGATGCTCGACGGCCTCGACAATTTCTGGCGCGCGCGGATGTGGGACGATCTGTCCAGGCTCGCGCCGGAACAGCGCGCCAAGGCGCTGCCCTACATCTACCAATGGGCCGAGGCCGGCGCGAAGCTTTCGGGCGTCGACGTGATCCGGGGCTTCAACATGACGATGGCGATCCGGGCCGCGGCGGCAAAGCTGTTCTTCGATCTCGATTATGTCGTGTCGCCGGTGTCGCCGGTGGTGAATTTCCCCGCCGAATTCGCCGCCCCCATCAACGACCCCGCAAAGCCGTTCGAGCACATCTGCTACACCGTGCCCTGGAACATGTCCGAGAACCCGGCCGTCTCGATCAATGGCGGCTACGACAGACGCGGCTTTCCGATCGGCGTGCAGATCGTCGGCCGCCGTTTCGACGACCTTGGGGTGCTCGGCATGGCCAAGACGTTCGAAGGCCTGCGGGGCCCGCAGAAGCCGTGGCCATCGCCGCCGAAGAAGTGATCTCTCTCCGTCATTCCGGGATGCGCTGAAAGCGCAGGCCCGGAATCCATACTCACGATCGTGGTTATGGATTCCGGGCTCGTCGCTTCGCTCCGCCCCGGAATGACGACTTTGAAAATAAACGAACACACAGGAAGGAATCACCCCATGGCATATGAGACGATCAAGTACGAGGTCGCCGAGCAAATTCTCACCATCACGTTGAACCGGCCCGACAAGCTCAACGCCTTCAACGGCACCATGCAGCAGGAACTGATCGACGCCTTCGATGCGGCCGACAAGGACGACGACGTCCGCGCCATCATCGTCACCGGTGCCGGACGCGGCTTCTGCGCCGGCGCGGATCTCTCCTCCGGCGCCAACACGTTCGACCGCGACGCGCGGCGCGGGCCGGTGAAGCGGCTCGCCAGCGGCGCGGTCGATTACAGCGATCCCCAGGTGCGCGACGGCGGCGGCCAGGTGACGCTGCGCATCTTCAAATGCTTAAAGCCCGTGATCGCGGCGGTGAACGGACCGGCGGTCGGCATCGGCGTCACCATGCAGCTGGCGATGGATATCCGCATTGCCTCTGAAGCCGCGCGCTTCGGCTTCGTGTTCTCCCAGCGCGGCATCGTGCCGGAGGCGGCATCGAGCTGGTTCCTGCCGCGCCTCGTCGGCATCTCGCAAGCGCTGGAATGGTGCTATACCGGCCGGGTCTTCCCGGCGCAGGAGGCGCTGGCCGGCCGTCTCGTCAGCAAGGTGGTGCCGCCGGATGATTTGCTGCCGACCGCGCGTGCGCTGGCCAGGGAGATCGCCGCCAAGACCGCGCCGGTCTCGGTGGCGCTGATCCGTCAGATGATGTGGCGGATGCTGGGCGCTGACGATCCGATGGAAGCGCACAAAATCGACAGCCGCGGCATCTACGCCCGCGGCCGCTCCGAGGACGTCAGGGAGGGCGTGGTGTCGTTTTTGGAAAAGCGCCCGGCCGAGTTCAAGAACAAGGTTTCGTCAGACATGCCGGACTATTTCCCGTGGTGGGAAGAGCGCGGGTATAAGTGACGGCGAAGCCGTCATTCCGGGGCGATGCAAAGCATCGAACTACGCTGCGCTATTGCGCAGCTGAGAATCTCGAGATTCCGGATCTGGTCCTTCGGACCATCCCGGAATGACGGCTACGAAGTCACCGCATCATCAGCGCCACCCGCCCGATCGCCTTGCGCTCCAGCAACAGCCGCATCGCTTTCGCGTAATCCTCCAGCGGCAGGCGGTGCGAAACGTTGGGCCGGACTTTCCCCGCTTCCGCCCATTCCGTCAGCGCCTTGATCCGCACCTCCCCGAGTGCCGGATTTTTCCGCACGGCTTCGCCGGCGCGGACGCCGAGCACGCTGGCGCCCTTGATCATCAACAGATTGGTGCGCGCCAGCCCGATGCCGCCGGTGAAACCGATGATCAGGAGCCGCGCGCCCCAGTTGATGCAGCGCATCGAGTTTTCGAACACCTCGCCGCCGACGGGATCGAACACCACATCCGCACCGCGCCCGTCGGTGATGCGCTTGACGGCGTCGCGGAACGGCTCGCGGTCGTACCGCACGAGATGAGCGGCGCCCCGCGCTTTGGCGACCGCGAGCTTTTCGTCGGATGACGCCGTCGCGATCACAATAGCGCCCAGCATCTTGCCGATCTCGACCGCGGCTAAGCCCACGCCGCCGCCGGCGCCGTGCACCAGCAGCACTTCGCCCGGCCTGAGCTGGCCGCGGTCGATCAGGGCGTGATACGCGGTGCCGTGGCCAGCCAGAAACGTCGCGCCCTCGGCGTAGTCGAAGGTCGACGGCAGCGGCGTGAGCTGCGACGGCGTGACGACGGCCTCGTCGGCATAGGCGCCGTGTCGCATCTTGACGATGACCTTGTCGCCGACAGTGACGCCCTTCGCGTCATTTACCTCGACCACGTCGCCGGCGGCCTCCACGCCCGGCGTGAACGGCAATGGCGGCTTGAGCTGATATTCGCCCGCGACCATCAGGATATCGGGAAAGTTGATCCCGGCGGCATGGATGGCCACGCGCGCCTGCCCCCGCGCCAGCGGTACTGCGGTAAAGGTTTCCAGGCGCAAGCTCTCGGGCGGGCCGAGCTCGCGGCAGACGACGGCCTTCGGCATCAGGCGGCCTGCTCTTTGCGGCGCGCCAGCGCCTCGCAAATCAGCGGCATGCGGTCATTGCCGAAATACATGTCAGTCTTGTCGACGTAGATGGTCGGCGAGCCAAAACCGCCGCGCGCCATCACTTCATCAGTGTTCGCCTTGAGCTGGTCCTTGATCGCCTGCCCGCCAATCCCGGCGAAGAATTTTTGGGGATCGACGCCGACGCGCTGGCAAACTTCCGTCAGCACCGCGTCCTGCGAGATATCCTTGTCCTCGCCCCAATAGATCTCGAACACGGCGCGCGCGAACGGGACCAGCTTTCCTTCCGGCGCGAGATGAATGCATCCGCGCATCGCCTTGACGCTGTTCACCGGAAACACGGTCGGCCGCATCTTGATCGCTAGCCCAGCGGAGCGCGCCCAGTCCGCCATGTCCTTTTTCTGGTAGTTCAGCTTCGCCGGCACCGGCGTTTCGCGCGTGGCATAGACGCTGGGATTGATGGTGTTGAAGATGCCGCCGACCAGGATCGGCCGCCAGGTAATCTCGGCGCCGAACTCCTTGGCCAGCGGCTGGATGTTGTGGAAGGCGAGATAGGTCCAGGGACTGGAGCAGTCGAAGAAGAATTCGATCATTGGGGTTTCCTTTTGTTTGGCTTTTGCTCTTTGCGATTCTCGTCATTCCGGGGCGCGCGCAGCGCGAGCTTTGATGTGCAATTGCACATCAGAGAATCCATACTCCCGATCGTGGTTATGGATTCCGGGCCCGCGCCAAGTGGCGCGTCCCGGAATGACGAGCCGTTATTTTTGCTTCGCCATCTCCTTCGCCCGTTGCCCGAACATATTCTTCCGCGCCTCCTTGTCGAACGGCTCCTTGACGAACTTCCCGATTGCCAGCCCGGCCTGCACCTGTGGCCGGGCGCGGACCTCGGCGTACCAGCGCTTGATGTTCGGATAACTGTCCAGCGTAAAGCCCTGCGCCTTGTGCGTCATGGTCCAGGGGAAGCAGGCGATGTCGGCGATCGAGTAATCGCCGGCGACGTAAGCGCCGGTTTTGCCCAATTGCGTATCGAGCACCCGGTACAGCCGCGCCGCCTCGTCGCGGTAGCGCTCGATCGCGTAGGGGATTTTTTCCGCCGCATAGAGCGCGAAATGGCCGTGCTGGCCCAGCATCGGACCGAGCCCGCCCATCTGCCACATCACCCATTGCACGACCTGCGAGCGCCCGCGCATGTCCTTTGGCAGGAACCGGCCGGTCTTCTCGGCGAGGTAAATCAGGATCGCGCCAGTCTCGAACACCGAAAATGGTTCGCCGCCATCGGCGGGCGCGCGATCCACGATCGCCGGGATGCGATTATTCGGGCTGATGGCCAGAAATTCCGGCCGAAATTGCTCGCCGGCACGGATGTTGACCGGGATGACCTGATAGGGAAGCCCGAGTTCCTCCAGCATGATCGAGATTTTCCAGCCGTTGGGCGTCGGCGCGTAATACAGGTCGATCATGGCTCCCCTTGCTGCCGCGCCGGGACCGGCTCGAGGCCCGGCGACGGCGACTTTTGTTGTTCTGTACCTCGATCATAAGACATGGCAGACAGGCGCTCAATCAGAACCGACCGGGAGGCCAAAATGCTGTTTCCAACCACGATCGCCGGCTCCTTGCCGAAGCCGGAATGGCTGGCCGAACCCAACACGCTCTGGGCGCCTTGGAAGTCCACAGGCTCCGAGCTGGCCCGCGCCAAGCGCGATGCCACCATGCTGGCGGTCAAGCTGCAGGAAGACGCCGGCGTCGATATCGTCACCGAGGGCGAACAGGCCCGCCAGCACTTTGTGCATGGCTTTCTGGAAAAGATCGAAGGCATCGATTTCGCCCACAAGGTCGAGATGGGCATCCGCAAGGATCGCTACAAGGCGATGGTGCCGCAGGTGGTCGCCCCCCTGACGCTGAAGGGCCGCGTCCATGCCGACGAGGCTCGAATCGCCCGCACCCACACCACGCACAAGCTGAAATTCACCCTGCCCGGCCCGATGACCATCATCGATACCATCGCCGACAAATATTACGGCGACCGGGTCAAGATGGCGTTCGCCTTTGCCGAATTGCTCAACGAGGAAGCCAGGGCGTTGCAGGCCGACGGCGTCGACATGATCCAGTTCGATGAGCCCGCCTTCAACGTCTATATGGACGAAGTCTCGGACTGGGGCATCAAGGCGCTGGAGCGCGCCGCGGAAGGGCTGACCTGCGCCACCGCCGTGCACATCTGCTACGGCTACGGCATCAAGGCCAATACCGACTGGAAACAAACGCTGGGCGCCGAGTGGCGGCAGTACGAAGATATCTTTCCGGCAATTGCGAAGAGCCCGATCCAGCAGGTCGCGATCGAATGCCGCAATTCGCACGTCCCGCTCGATCTGCTCGCGCTGCTGCCCGGCAAGATCGTGCAGGCCGGCGTGATCGACGTCGCCAGCGACACGGTTGAGACCGCGGAAGACGTCGTCAAGGTGATCGACGCGGTGTCCAAATTCGTGCCGAAGAGCAACATCGTCGCGACCACGAATTGCGGCATGGCGCCGATGCGCCGGGATATCGCGGAAGCCAAGCTGATGGCGCTGGGTGCCGGCGCCAAGCTGGCGCGCGAACGGTTGGGATGATTTCTGTCTCGGCGTCACCTGCTGCTCGCTGACATGCTCTCGCGGCGCATCGCGCCCCGCACCCCGCTGTCATCGCCCGGCTTGACCGGGCGATCCAGTACGCCGCGGCTTCTCGGTTCTATCGCCGACGTCTCTGGGATACTGGATCGTCCGCCGGAGCCTGTCATCGGGCGGCCATTCGGCCGACCCGTTGGCGGACGATGACAATTGAGGGTGTGGCGCCTGCGTCCATCAAACATACCTCGGCATTCTCGCGGCACGTTTCGCCCGAGTTGTGCAAATCGTTCCGCCCAAAGAAGAGGGCACAGGGAACGCCGGGTGCTTGCCGCACCCGCGGTCTCGCGTGCAAAGTGCACAGCGAAAACGCACACGAGCATACAGGTACAGTCGGAGCATTCCGGCATTCCCCGCGCAATGGCTTTACCTCTCCCCGGCGACGAATTCCTCTTGTCACCGTCATCGGCGGATTAACGGGGTGTCCGCACCCGGTTGGGCCGACACGCCTCCGCAAATTTAGCACCAGCAACGGGTGCCAGGACCACGCGGTTTTGCCGTACGCTTTGGCGTCGCTCGTCTGGCGTCATCACGATCGCTCACGGGAATCCGCCCTGCAATCGATCTTCACACACGACGCCGCCGCGTCCACCGCATCCCGTCCTAACGTTCATGACGATGGCCAACGCCCCTCTTCCCGGGACAGGACGGCGCAGCTTATAGTTTTGATTTGCCCGACGAGCGAAGCGGAATATTTTTGCAAGGCAGACTGGACAGGGCAAATCACGTTGATCCGGCTGAACAAATCGACGTTTTGCCGTACCAACCGGACCTGCAGGATCAATCTGACGATGTCCGTTGATCAGGGTAGACCGGAAGTGGCTGGTCCAAGGTCAAAGTGACGCGAATGACCCAACTGAGACATTGGGCCTCATTCCGTTTGTGGGCCGGATGTGATCCATACAGTGGCTGCGACATATCGGATAAAGAAACGCGGCAGTACCCGTGACCGACATTACGGGAGCCTCTTGGCGGCGTGCTTCGAAATGGGCCTCCTCGCCCGATAGTCTTCACATCGAGATGCTGTGAGGCCAATGGGAGGTAACCATGAAGAAGTCCCTGCTCGCACTGTTACTGTTGGGCTTCGCTGCTGGTTTTTCGATTCAGTTCCCCGCGCGAGTGTTCGCTGAAGCCGCCGAGAATGTCCAGGTTGCGATGCAACTCCTCAAGTCGAAGGCTTCGACGCTGGGTACGCCCACTGTCAACGGGCAAGAGGAAGTCGTCGGGAAGATCGTCCCCGCCTTACATTTTGGTGCGACCAAGATGAATAACAACTTCGTGCTGGTCGACGAGGTGCAGAAGGAAGCCGGTGGGACGGCCACTATCTTTGTCAAGAGCGGCGACGAGTTCGTTCGTGTGGCAACCAATGTCAAGAAGGATGACGGGTCGCGGGCAATAGGCACCATTCTCGACCCAAAGGGTAAAGCCATCACGGCTATTTTGAAGGGCGAAAGGTATTACGGAGAGGCCGATATCCCAGGGAAGCCTTACGTAACCGGCTATGAACCAATCCGCGATGCAAGCGGCAACGTCATCGGCGTCTATTACGTCGGATACTTGAAGAACTAGCCGAGTCACAGTTTGCATGACCGCTAAGGCGCGGAGTTTGCTGCCCGGAGCGGTCCCGCACCTTCTGTTTATGGCCTCGTTGTTGAATGGAACGGGAGCTAACAATGGCTATTGATTTGACCTCTGCTTCAATTGCGCTGTTGCAAGCAGGCCCTCGGGTGCCTCGGCGGCAGTTTTTCTGTGACGAGGTTGGACGACGAGAATTTCTCTGCGGCGGCGGTGCCAGTATCTTGAGTGGGATGCTTGCTACGCTCCTCGCAGGCTCGAAGCCGGTGAGGGCCGCGGCCGTCACTGGATCATTGCCTGAGCTTGACCGCGTCGCGGTTCGGATAGTGATCGATAGCTATCAGTTTGCTGTCGCTCCGAGCAGGAAACTGCCCAACCTTGATGTCCAGCACTTTGGCTGGGGCCTCAGCGAGAAGCCGCCACGCAGAACGCTGGTCAGCGAATTCGGTCTTGCGATGCATGTCGAGTCGCAACGCGGCAACGAGGCGCGCAATATCCTGGTTGATTTCGGTTTCACGCCGGAAGCCCTTCTCAACAACATGAATCTGCTTGGTGTTGATCCCGCGGCCGTCGACGCGCTTGTGCTGAGCCACGGGCACCAGGACCACTTTGGCGGTCTCGTTGGTTTCTTGCAGGCGCACAGTGGCAAGCTAAAGCCCAAGCTCCCGTTGTTTGTCGGTGGCGAAGGATGCTTTTGCGCACGCGAGTGGACTGGCCTGCCGGTGCGCGGCAGCTTCGGCGTTATCGACCGCAAAGCGCTCGAAGAAGCCGACATCGCCGTCACCTACACGGAGCGACCAGCGTTGGTCGTCGATCACGCCGTGACGACAGGGCAGATCGGCCAGAAGAGCTTCGAGAAAGTGCTGTCACCGAGTGCAATGACCGTCGGCTTCCACCGGGGCGTCGGCTGTTATCCCGAGCGCCTCAGCGAGGCGGAACGCAGTGCGCCGGTCGTCCCGGATCAATTTCAGCACGAGATCGCGACGGCATTCAATCTGAAAGGACGCGGGCTTGTCGTGCTGACTTCGTGCAGCCATCGCGGCGTGGTCAATGCGATCAGGCAGGCTCAAGCCGCCTCCGGCGTGGAAAAAATTCATGCGGTGATCGGGGGCTTCCATCTCGCGCCCTATCAAGAGGAATACGTTCGAGATACGGTCAAGGCACTCCAGGAACTCGATCCGACTTACGTGGTTCCGCTGCATTGTACGGGCGAACCTTTTTACGAAATCGCGCGCGCTGCGATGCCGACGAAGCTCATACGCTCGTACACGGGAACTCGCTTGGTTTTCGAGGCGTGAGCAGAGCCTCAACGTTTATGTCCGTTGCTGGCACTTTTCGGACCTCGCGCGATGCTCGGCTTGAGTCCGGAATACGCTCCAGAACGGACGTCCGCCGACGCTTTTCAATTTATTCGGTTTAGGCCCTGGCTCATCGTCTCTGCGGGCGACCATGCGTTCCCGCTTCCGCTTGGTAGATTGTGCTCGCTGACTACCCTGTCGCTATGGACTCGCGCTCGGATGCAGCACCGGCCGATACCCTGCCCCGAGTGCCCGCAATGTCGATGGCGGCGTCAGCAGCATCGCATGCTCGATCGCGCACTCCACCTCGCGATAGCCGGCCGGTGACCATTGCAGCGCCCTTCCCTGCACGATCAGATAACTCTCGTCTCCCGCCTCCACCATCGCCCCCTCAGGCAATTGCCTCACCGGCATTGGCAGCGGATGCAGCCGCTTCCTGCCGCGATCCAGCCGCTCCCGATGCAGCACGGCGTCGATGTCGCGTGCGAGAACCTTTGCAACACCGTTGCCTTGCTCCCATGCCGCGCGAAAGCGGTTGGCGTCGTCGCGGCGGCAGAAGAAGCAGGGGCGGTGTCCGGCTGCGAACGCGGTTGCCTCGTCGAGGAAGAACAGTTCGGTCCAGCTGCGGCCGCCCATCACCTTGCGTCGCCATCCCCTGAATTCGCAGACGCAGGTAATCCACGCCGGGGTGGACCAGCGCTTGTTCAGTAGCGTCTTGGTCGCGGGGTCATGGATGATGCCGCGATTGCCGGTGAACAGGCCGCGATGTGGGGTGGCGATGATGTCGCCTGAGGGAGTGACCCGGTTTTGCAGCGGCATCTTACTTCTCCTTCTCCCCGCGTGCGGGGAGAAGGTCGGGATGAGGGGGAATCTCCGCGCACTCGGACTCGCAGATAGCCCCCCTCACCCGAAGCCTACGGCTTCGACCTCTCCCCGCACGCGGGGCGAGGTAAGAGAAAATCACGCCGCGCTGTCGCCGCGGATCGGGGGCTGGAATGACAACGCGGTATCCCAGGGAAAGAAGATCCAGGTGTCCTGCGACACTTCGGTGATGAAGGTGTCGACCAGCGGCCGGCCTTTTGGCTTGGCGTAGACGGTGGCGAAATGCGCGTCCGGCATCATGTCGCGGACCAACCGTCCGGTCTTGCCGGTATCGACGAGATCGTCGACGATCAGCAGGCCCTTGCCGGTGCCGCCGCCGAGCGCCGCGGTATCGGCCGAGATTCCCTTCAGCACCTTCAAATCGCCCTGCTTAGTGTGGTCGTAGCTGGCGATGCAGACGGTATCGATGATGCGCACGCCGAGTTCGCGCGCGACGATCGCCGCCGGCACGAGGCCACCGCGGGTGATGGCAATGACCGCATGAAACGGTCCGACCTCGTTGAGCCGCCAGGTCAGCGCCCGGCAATCCCGGTGAAACTGGTCCCATGAGACCGGGAAAGCCTTGCCCGCCCGCTCCTCCGCGCTCAGTTCCGGAGCATCTGCCGCCATCATCTTCTCCTGCATTTTTAGAACCCCGTCGCCGTCCCCGTTACCGGGTAACGTTCAATCCCGCCAGCATCTCCTTCACCGCCGCCATCGCGGCGGCAAGCTTTTCGGGATCGCGCGAGCGGACGACGAGATTGGTGTTCGGCTTCTTGTCTTCGTCCTGGAACGGATAGCTGCCGATGATGGTGTCGGGATGCGCATTGGCGATTTCCCGCAAAGGCCCGCCGATGTCGCCTTCCCGCGCATTGGCGCGGACCGATTCCGACAGCATCCGAACTCCCGACTTCAGCCGGGGCGCGACGATATCCATCATCGCCTGCATGATCGAGGGGATGCCTGCCATGACGATGACATTGCCGAGCTTGAAGCCGGGCGCGAGAATAGTCGCGCTCTGGATCAGCTCGGCACCGTCGGGAACGCGGGCCATGCGCAGCCGCGCCTCGTTCAAATCCTGTTCGGTCCAGCGCTCGCGAAACCGCGCCACCACTTCGGGGTGATGGTCGATGCCGACGCCGAACGCTTTGGCGACGCTGTCGGCGGTGATGTCGTCATGGGTCGGCCCGATACCGCCGGTGGTAAAGACGTAATTGTAGCGATGCCGCAGCGCATCAAGGGCGGCGATGATGTCGGCCTCGTCGTCGGCGACGACGCGGACTTCCTTGAGGTCGATCCCGATATTGGTCAGATATTCGGCGATAAAACCGATGTTCTTGTCCTTGGTCCGGCCGGACAGGATCTCGTCACCGATGACCAGAATTCCCGCCGTGACGATCTCACTCATAGTCACTTTTCCTCACCCTTTGCGCGCGACCTTGCCGGGCCAACGCCTTGAAGTCACGGGGTTTTGCTGCCGAAACAAGCACCCAGCAGCCGGTTTTTCAGGCAGCGCCGCAAAACACCCATAGCAAATGCCCTTGGCCAATGCATATCCCGCTGGCCCGGGCCTTGCTACCATCCCGTTAAGTCATGCACTGTGTCGTATGGCGTCCAAGGGCAGTCGGGATTTATGGCAGTTGCGTTCGATGAGATGAACGGCCTCGGCGGTGACCTCCGCTCGGCCTACCAGGAGCTCTCCCGCTGGCTGAAGGAGACGCCGCCGGACGCGCTCGAATATCGCCGCCAGGAAGCGGAGCTGCTGTTCCGCCGGATCGGCATCACCTTCGCGGTCTATGGCGATGCCGAAGCCCAGGAGCGGCTGATCCCGTTCGACGTGATCCCAAGGATCCTGTCGGCGAAGGAATGGACCCTGCTCGAGAAGGGTCTGAAGCAGCGGGTGCGCGCGCTCAACATGTTCCTGCGCGACATCTACCACGGCCGCGATATCCTTCGCGCCAATATCATCCCGGAAGACCTGATCTTCCAGAACCCGGTGTTCCGGCCGGAGATGAACGGCCAGAACGTACCGCACGACGTCTATGTCCACATCGCCGGCATCGACATCATCCGGGTCGACGCCGACAATTTCATCGTGCTGGAGGACAATGCGCGGACGCCGTCCGGCGTGTCCTACATGCTGGAAAACCGCGAAATCATGATGCGGCTGTTTCCGGACCTGTTCGCCCGCCACCGCGTCGCACCGGTGGAAAAATATCCCGACGAATTGCTGGCGGCGTTGCGGTCGGTGGCGCCGCTCAGCGCCTCGGCCGAGTCGACGGTGGCGCTGATGACGCCCGGCGTCTACAATTCCGCCTATTACGAGCACTCGTTTTTGGCCGACAAGCTCGGCATCGAGCTGGTCGAGGGCCGCGACCTCATCGTCAAGAACGACGAGGTGTTCATGCGGACCACCGAAGGCCTCAAACGGGTCGACGTGATCTATCGCCGGGTCGATGACGACTTCCTCGATCCCCTGACCTTCCGCCCGGATTCCGCGCTCGGCGTGCCCGGACTGATGTCGGCCTATGCGGCCGGCAATATCACGCTCGCCAATGCGGTCGGCACCGGCATCGCCGACGACAAGGCGATCTATTCCTACATGCCGGACGTCGTGAAATTCTATCTCGGCGAAGAACCGATCCTGAAGAACGTGCAGACCTTTCGCTGCCGCGAGCCGCAGGACCTCGCTTATGTGCTCGACAATCTAAGCGAACTCGTGGTCAAGGAAGTGCACGGCTCGGGCGGCTACGGCATGCTGATCGGGCCGGCCGCCACCAAGGCGACGATCGAGGCGTTCCGCGATAAATTGAAGCGCGAGCCGGAAGGGTTCATCGCCCAGCCGACGCTGGCGCTGTCGACCTGCCCGACCTGCACCGCGTCGGGCCTCGCGCCGCGCCATGTCGACCTTCGTCCGTTCGTCCTGACCGGCAGCAACCACGTCACCATCGTGCCGGGCGGGCTGACCCGCGTGGCGCTGAAGGAAGGCTCATTGGTGGTCAATTCCAGCCAGGGCGGCGGCACCAAGGACACCTGGATTCTGGACGAATAGAGAGCAAGACCCTCGCATGCTGTCGCGCACCGCCGAAAACCTGTACTGGCTGGCCCGCTATGTCGAGCGGGCGGAATATCTGGCGCGCACCGTCGACGCGACCCTGCGCGTCACCGCCCTTCCCGCCGCCTATATCGGCAAGACCAATGAATGGGACTCCGCACTTCTCACCGCCGGCGTCGGCGCGAGCTTCTACGAGGCCTATTCCGAAGCCAACGAACACAACGTCGTCGAGTATCTGGCGTTTTCGCCGTCCAACCCCTCGTCGATCAAGAACTGCATCGAGGCCGCGCGGCTGAATTCCCGCTCGGTACGAACCGCGCTGACCTCCGAGATGTGGGACACCATCAACTCGGCCTGGATCGAATTGCAGGAAGTCTGGGGCAAGGGCACCTCGACCCGTGAGGAACTCGCCAAATTCCTCCGTTTCGTGCAGGAAACCTCGCTGCGGTTCGACGGCTCGGCCTATCGGACCATGCTGCGCAACGATGCCTACTGGTTCTCGCGGCTCGGCCTGCATCTGGAGCGCGCCGACAACACCGCCCGCATTCTCGACGTGAAGTATCACGTGCTGCTGCCGGAGGAAGAGCATGTCGGCGGTCCCCTGGATTATTACCAGTGGACCTCGATCCTGCGCTCGGTGTCGGCGCTGACCGCCTATCACTGGGTCTACCGCGAAACGCTGAAACCGTGGCTGATCGCCGACCTGTTGATCCTGAACGATACGCTACCGCGCTCGCTGGCGAGCTGTTACAGCAATCTGGTCCGCAATCTCGACCAGATCGGCGTCGCCTACGGCCGCCAGGGCGCCGCGCAGCGCCACGCCCGTGGCGTCCGCAACCGCCTTGAACACAGCCATATGGACGATATCTTCCAGCATGGCGTGCATGAGTTCATCCAGGAGTTCCTTGCGGATAACTCACGGCTGGGTGAAATCATCACCAAGCAGTATCTGATTTGATACCGTCAAGGCCGGGCTTGACCCGGCCATCCACGTCTTGCTTTGGGAGCGGACTTGGAAGAAAGACGTGGATGCCCGGGAGCGCAGACAAGTTTACGTAGTCTGCGTAAAAGCAGACTACTATGCCCGGGCATGACGAAGTTCTTCCTCTCGTCTACAAAAGAAACTCTAGTTCTGCTCTTGGTACGCCATGCGCCTGCGAATTGCCCATTCCACGAGCTATCGCTACGAGCCGCCGGCCACGGGCGTGATCCAGATTCTGCGGATGACGCCCTCCAGCCATGACGGGCAATACATCGCCGAATGGCAGATCGACGTCTCGACCGATTCGCGGCTCGATATGCACCAGGATGCGTTCGGCAACGTGACGCATGTGCTGACGTATGGGCCGCTCGCCGAACTCACCATCAATGTCGAGGGCCTGATCGAGACCCACGACACCGGCGGCGTGCTGCGCGGCACCGACGAGCGCTTCCCGCCGAGCCTGTTCCTGCGTTCGACCGCGCTGACCGAGGTCAATCCGGCGATGGCGACCTTTGCCCGCGAGCTGCGCTCGGAATCGGACGGCGACGTGCTCGGCTTCCTGCATGCGCTGATGGTGCAGATCAACGAGCACATGACGTTCGACGAGGACCCCACCACCAGCGGCACCGCCGCGGCGGAGGCCTTTGGGCTCAAGCGCGGCGTGTGCCAGGACTACGCCCATATCTTCATCGCCTGCGCGCGCTCCGGCGGCGTGCCGGCGCGGTTCGTCTCCGGGCATTTCCTGCGCTCCGACGGCATGGTCAACCAGCAGGCCGGCCACGCCTGGGCGGAAGCCTTCGTGCCTGATCTGGGCTGGGTCGGGTTCGATGCGGCCAACGCTATCTGCACCACGGACGCGCACGCCCGCGTCGCCATCGGGCTCGACTATCTCGGCGCCGCCCCGGTGCGCGGCACCCGTTATGGCGGCGGCAACGAGACGCTGACGGTGGCAGTCAACGTCGAACAGGCCGGGCGCCCGGGGCAGTGGCAGAGCCAGTCGTAGGATTTGATCGCAGCCCTACCATCGTCATTGCGAGGAGCGTAGCGACGAAGCAATCCACGCTTGCTTTGTTGCGCCATGGATTGCTTCGCGGAGCCTGTCATCGGGCGCGCGTTCGCGCGACCCGTTGGCTCGCAATGACGTGGATAGTGCGCGGCCACGATGCGCGATTGCACACCGGGGAATCTCGAGATCCCGGGTTCGCGCTAAGCGCGCCCTCAGATGCGCAATTGCGCATCGTAGATGACGGCCTTTCGGCCGTCACTTATCCAGCCACACATCCTCGAACCGCAGGTTGTTGTACTGGCTGTTGTCGTGCGGGCGAAAATTCTTCACGTAGGGCTGCCAGCAATTGCCGGCCGATGAGTGCAGGATGATCGGGCGTGCGGCGTCTTCGACCAGGATACGTTCGATGTCCCAGACCAGCCTGCTCCGCTTGTCCCGGTCGAGCTCGCGCGATTGCGCCGACAGCAGCCTGTCGACCTCGGCATTGCAGTACTGGGTGTAGTTGCGCTCCGAATTGCAGGAATAGTTCTCGACGATATTGCCGTCGGGATCGTCGACGCTGACGCCGGTGACGTTCAGTCCGATGGTGTAATCCTTCTTGGCGAGCCTGGCATACCATCGCGGCGTGTCGAGAATATCGAGTTCGCCGACGATGTAGATCTTCTTGAGCTGGTCGGCCACGATGACGGCCGGATCGCGGTAGGTCGGCAGGTTCCGCGTCTGGATCTTGATCGGCAGCGGTTTGGCATCGCTGTAGCCGAGCTTCTGCATGATGGCCTGCGCCTCGGCGATGTTCTTGTGGGTGTCGGGACCATATCCCGTCAGCGACGCCACCATTTCCGGCGGCATGCCCCATTCGCCCTCGGGCTTCGCCAGCATGGCGCCGCCCAGCCGTGCGTCCCCTTCCATCAGGATGGTGTTGAAGGCCTTGCGATCGAGCGCCAGCGACATGGCCTTTCGGATCTCCGGATTGTCGAACGGCGGATTGACGCGATTGACCAGCAAATTGATCTGGGTTCCCGTCGTGGTCATTTCGCAGATCGCCTTCGGCGCCTGCGCCTTGATGTCCTTCATCAGGGGAACGCTGATGTCGGAGGGAAAAGTGATGTCGTAATCGCCGGTCGCGAACGCCAGCATGCGCGTGGCGCGGCTGTCGATGGTCCGCACCGCGATCTCGTCGAGATAGGGGCGGCCCTTCTTGAAGTAGTCGGGGTTTCGCACCAGGCGGATCGAGTCGCCGCGCTTGAATTCGACGAATTTGAACGGGCCGGTGCCGATCGGCCTGGTCCGCATCACGGCCTGCGGAACGTGGCACGGATACACCACCGAAAACGCGCTCGCGAGCAGCACCGGCAGGCTCGGTTGCGGCTCGCTGAGTTCGAAGGTCGCCTCATAGTCGCCGTTGACGCTGACGTCCTGCAGCTTGGAGTACCAGACCTTGCGCGGGTTGCGATGAAAATCCTTGGCATCGCCCTTGCCGATCAGCATCCGCCAGGTGCATTGCACGTCCCTGGCAGTGAACGGCTGGCCGTCATGCCATTTCACGCCCTGCCGCAGCTTGAACGTCAGTTTGGTGTTGGTCGGATCCCACGACCAGCTTTCGGCCAGATCCGGGATCACTGTCTCGAGGCTCTCGTGGACCTTGGCAGGATCGAACACGACGAGGTTGTTGAACACCGCCGCAAACGGCATCACCGAGGCGATGGTCGCTTCTTCCAGCAGCGAGGTGCTGGGCGGATTGTCGTTGTGATAGAGCCTGAGCGTGCCGCCGGCTTTTTGGGCGGCGACAGGGCTCGCGGCCAACATCGCGCAACTCAGCACCGCAATGGACATGGCTGATTGGCGGAACCGGCGGCTGGCGCGCATGTTGATCTCCCCGATTTTTTATTCTTTTTGGAAACGCCAGCGTGCCGGAGGCCATCGGCTTAATCAATACTCACAGTTGAGGGCGCAATCGGGCTCCGCCCAACGCCCAATGCGTCTTTTTACCCGTTGGACGCATACCGCGCCACGGGGAATTGGGGTTGGATGCCCCCCTGAAATTGGCTACTAGTTTGGCGCCGAGAAACTCGGACGCGTTTGGGGACTGGGAATGACCTATTGTTGCGGAATTCTGGTGCGGGACGGCCTCGTCATGATCGCGGATACCCGCACCAATGCCGGGCTCGACAACGTCTCGACCTTTCGCAAGCTGCACATTTTCTCCAAGCCCGGCGAGCGCATCATGGCGATCGCCAGCGCCGGCAATCTCGCGATCAGCCAGTCGGTGCTCTCGACCCTGACCGAAGGGCTCGAAGACCCGCACACCGGCGAGATCGAAACCCTGATGAACGCGCCGACCATGTTCCAGGCAGCCCAGCGCATCGGCCGCGCCATCCGCAACGTGCACGCCACCGAAGGCGACGCGCTGAAATCGGAAGACGTCTCGTTCGACGTCTCGTTCCTGTTCGGCGGCCAGATCAAGGGGTCGCGGATGCGGCTGTTCATGGTCTACACCGCCGGCAATTTCATCGAATGCACCACCGACACGCCCTATTTGCAGATCGGTGAGCACAAATACGGCAAGCCGGTGCTGGACCGCGCCATGCATTACGACGTCGAGCTGTATGAGGCGCTGAAGACCAGCCTGATCTCGATGGATTCGACCATGCGCTCCAATCTCGGCGTCGGTCTTCCGATCGACGTATTGGTGGTGCGCGCGGATGCCTGCGAGGCCGATCTCAATCACCGCATCGAGGCCGGCGAGCCCTATTTCCATGATCTGCGCTCGCGCTGGTCGGCGGCATTGCGCGCGGCGCATCAGAATATTCCAAGACCACCCTACAAATCCGAAACAGAAACAAAAAACTGAAGGCGAGGAAACCATGGCCGAGGCAGCAAACAAGATCGCAATCGTCACCGGTGCAGGCACCGGCGTCGGGCGCGCGGCATCGCTGGCGCTGATGAATGCGGGCTTCACCGTGGTGCTCGCCGGGCGCCGCCTGGAGATGCTGGAAGAGACCAAAAAGCTCGGCGACAATGTCGGCAAGAGCCTCTGCGTGTCCGCCGACATGACCAATCCCGGCTCGATCGCGGCGCTGTTCGCCAAGGTGATGGACACCTATGGCCGGCTCGACGTTCTGTTCAACAATGCCGGCATGGGCGCGCCGCCGGTGAACTTCGAGGATCTCAGCCTCGAACAGTGGCAGGCCGTGGTGAACACCAATCTCACCGGCCCGTTCCTGTGCACCCAGCACGCCTTCCGCATCATGAAGGACCAGACCCCGCGCGGCGGCCGCATCATCAACAACGGCTCGATCTCGGCACACGCGCCGCGGCCGTTCTCCGCGGCCTATACCTCGACCAAGCACGCCATCACTGGTCTCACCAAGGCCAGTAACCTCGACGGCCGCATGTATGACATCGCGGTCGGCCAGGTCGATATCGGCAATGCCGCAACGCCGATGACCGACCGCATGGTCGCCGGCCCCGGCGTGATGCAACCGGATGGCACGATGAAACAAGAGCCGCGCATGGATGCGAAAGCCGTCGGCGACGCCGTCGCCTACATGGCCGGCCTGCCGCTCGACGCCAACGTGCTGTTCATGACGGTCATGGCGAGCAAGATGCCGTTCGTCGGACGGGGCTGATCTGCCACTCTATCACCGTCATTGCGAGCCAACGGGTCGGCGCGAAGCGCCGCCCGATGACAGGCTCCGCGAAGCAATCCATTTATCGGCGCACGAAGTATGGATTGCTTCGTCGCTTCGCTCCTCGCAATGACGCTTGAGCCTACTCCAGCTTCTCCACATCCCGCAGCGCCGGAAACAGCTTCATCCACAATAGCGCGATGGCGATGGTGCCGACGCCGCCGAGCACGGCGGCCGGCATCGCGCCGAACAGCGCTGCGGTGACGCCGCTTTCGAACTGGCCGAGCTGGTTGGAGGCGTTGATGAACAGGAAATTCACCGCACCGACGCGGCCGCGCATCTCGTCGGGCGTCGCCAGCTGCACCAGCGAAAACCGGATCACCACGCTGATGGTATCGGCGGCGCCGAGGATCGCGAGCGCCAGCACCGACAGCCACATCCAGTGCGACAGCGCGAACACGACGGTGGCCGCGCCGAACACGATCACGGCCTGAAACATGCGTAATCCGACGCGGCGGTGGATGGTGTGGCGCGCGAGGAACGCGGTCATCAGCAAGGCACCGACCGCGGGCGCGGCGCGCAGGATGCCGAGGCCGAGCGGCCCGGCCTGAAGGATATCCCGCGCATAGATCGGCAACAGCGCGGTGGCGCCACCGAGCAGCACCGCGAACAGATCGAGCGAGATCGTGCCGAGGATCGCAGGATTGTTGCGAACGAACCTGACGCCGGCGAACAGATCGCCCGGCGTCGCCGCATCCCTGACCGCAGCCGGTTGCAGCAGGCGAATGCCGCCGGTCAGGATCGCTCCCAACAGCCAGAACAGCACCATGATGCCATAGGGCATGCTGGGCATCACGGCATAAGCGAGACCGCCGAGCGCCGGCCCGGTGATGGTGGCGACTTGCGTGGCACCGCTCGAGATCGCGGTCGCGCGCTGTAGCGAACCCGGCGGCGTGATCAGCGGCAGCATCGCCGATGTCGTCGGGCTCTCGAACGCCCCCGCCGTTCCCAGCACGAAGGTGGCGATGAAAATATGCGTTACCGTCAGCCAGCCCGAATAGGCGCCCCAGGCGAGAAACAGCGCCGTCAGCGCTTCGGCAAACTGGCAAAGCTGCACGACGCGCTTGCGCTCGTAACGATCTGCGGCGCTGCCGGCTACGAACAGCAACAGCGCGGTGGGCAGAAACTGAACCAGCCCGACCATGCCGAGGTCGAACGCGCTGCCGGTCAGGTCATAGATCTGCCAGCCGATCGCCACCGCGCCGATCTGGCTGGAGAACCGCGACAGGCTGCGCGACAGCAGAAACAGCAGAAAGGATCGATGCTTGAGCAGAGCGCCGGCGCCCGCGGGCATGATGGAAGACATGGCTCGACCGGTCCTGCGTTCAAAGCGTGAGCCGTGCGGCCCCGCTTCGGTGTTGTTTATGACGCCGTGACCGACCCCCGCTCCGTTGTCAATGGCCGCGCCGGCAGACGGGCCCGGCATTGCGCTTTGAACTCCGCCGCTGCCATAATCGCTGAAAGCGGGGCTTGGGGATCATGCTGCAATTGCAATCGGCGTTCGGCGTTCTGGCGTTATTGGCGATCGCCTGGGGGCTCGGCGAAAACCGCCGCGCGGTCTCGTTGCGGCAGATGGCCATCGGGCTTGCGGTCACGCTGGTGACCGCGCTGGTCCTGATCAAGCTGCCGCTGGTGGCAAAGGCGTTCGGCGCCATCAACGACGCCGTCAACACGATCTCGGCGGCTTCCCGCGCCGGCACCTCGTTCGTGTTCGGCTATCTCGGCGGCGGCGCCCTGCCCTTCGACCTCAAGTCGCCGGGCGCGGATTTCATCCTGGCGTTTCAGGCGCTGCCGATCATCCTTGTCATGAGCGTCCTGACGACGCTGCTGTTTTACTGGCGCGTGCTGCCGCCGATCGTGCGCGGCATGGCGTGGCTCTTGGAGCGCACGCTCGGCGTCGGCGGCGCGGTGGGGCTGTCGACCGCCGCCAATATCTTTCTCGGCATGGTCGAGGCGCCGCTGTTCATCCGGCCTTATCTCGCGCAACTGACCCGCAGCGAGCTCTTTTTGGTGATGACCGGCGGCATGGCGGGAATCGCCGGCACCGTGCTCGTGCTCTACGCCACGCTGCTGGCGCCGCTGATCCCCGACGCCGCCGCGCATTTCGTCATCGCGTCGGTGCTCGGCGCGCCGGCGGCGATTTTGATCAGCCTGATCATGGTGCCGGAGACGTCAGACAAGCGCACCGGCGGTGCGTCCGCGGTGCCCGGGTTGGCCGACGCCGATCCCGGCCAGGTCGCCTCCAGCACCATGGATGCGATCGTCAAGGGCACCGCGTCCGGGCTGGAGTTGCTGCTCAACATCATCGCCATGCTGCTGGTGCTGGTGGCGCTGGTCTATCTCGCCAACGCGATCCTCGGGCTGTTGCCCGAGATCGCCGGCGCCAAAATTTCGCTGCAGCGGCTGCTCGGTTACATCATGGCGCCGGTGTGCTGGCTGATAGGCCTGCCCTGGCCGCAGGCGATCACGGCGGGAAGCCTGATGGGCACAAAAACCGTGCTGAACGAGTTGATCGCCTATGTCGATCTGTCAAAGCTCGGCACGGATGCGCTCGATCCGCGTTCGCGGCTGATCATGCTTTATGCGATGTGCGGTTTTGCCAATTTCGGCAGCCTCGGCATCATGATCGGCGGCCTCGGCACCATGGCCCCGACCCGCCGCGACGAAATCAATGCGCTGGGATTGAAGTCGATCGTCTCGGGCACGCTGACGACGTGCCTGATGGGCGCGATCGTGGGGGTGATCACATGAGGTCGTCATTGCGAGGAGCGTAGCGACGAAGCAATCCATTCTCTCTTTGCGCATCGCGATGGATTGCTTCGCTTCGCTCGCAATGACGGCGAACGAGATACGCCCGCCCCGAACTACGACGCCAGTTCCACCGTCTTGAACTCCGCCGGCAAAATCACTTCCAGCAATTCGACGTCGTCCGAATAATCCATGATCAGATGCTTGATGCGCGGCGGCTGGGTCCAGGCGCTGCCTTCCTTCATCAGCGTCTCGCCCTGGCCTTCCATGTAGGTCTTCACCCAGCCCTTGAGCACATAGACCATCTGGAATTCGACGTCGTGGTAATGCAGTTTTGAGACTTCTGCCGGATTGCACGGCCCGATCAGGCGGATCACATGCGCCTGCGCCAGGCCGTGGGTCGCATCGGCAATGCCGAGATCGCGGTATTTTGCGTAAGCGCGAAGGCCGTCGGCCTTAAAATCCTCTTCGCGATGATGGCTGATGGCGATGCGCTGCTTCGGACGCGCCTTCGCTGCTGTCTTCGATGCTGTCTTGGGTTTGGCCGCGGAAACGCGGCCCTTCGATTTGATAGTCTTGCGGGATGAGGGTTTGGCGGCGCCTCTGAGGCCTGCCCATTTCTTCTTCACCGCGGTTTTGGCTGCGGCTCTTGATGTTGCCTTTTGCTTGGCCATTTTTGTGTCCTCCCTTTTCGTTCGGTGGGAGGAGCCTAGCACAAAACGAATTTCGTAGGGTGGGCTAAGCGAAGCGAGTCCACCAAAGGTGTTTTCAACAGATTCCCAATGTCGTGGTGGGCACGGCGCAAGAGCGCCTTTGCCCACCCTAGGATCTTGGCTCAATGCAGCCTGAACACGCCGTCGACTGCGCGCAGTTCGGCGGGCTTGATCAGCTTGGAATGCGCCACAGTCACGGAGAACAAGGGGCCGTCGAGCTTTTCCTGCCAGAAGGCCAGAAAGTCCTTCAACGCCGGGAATTTCGGAAACAGGTCGTAGTTCTGCCAGACATAGGTCTGCAGCAGCGAGGGATGATCCGGCATCCGATAGAGAATTTGCGCCGTCGTCAGCCCGTAACCCAGCACCTGCTTCCGGAAATCGTCGGAAACAACTCCAACCTGCGACACCATGCCAACCTCCATTGCTGGAGCGCATTTCACGTGGTGGCCGCACCGAGCCACCCCGGCGGAGATGCGCTCACATGAGAGAAATGTGACGCACGATACCCACCCATCACAAGCCTAAATGTTTAACGATCTGTTGAAAAATGTCGCGTTAGCAGCAGCTTACCGCACGTGCTAACACGGGGTTTGGCAGGTTCCCCGCCGAATTAATCACGATGAACGAAATTGGCAGGCGTCATATTTGAGTGCCAATTTTTCTGCTAGAAGCCCTTGTCCCCCGAACAAGTCTGGCCTATGTCCTGCCCAGCCGTGCTGGCACTCGCTGGCTCGGACTGCCAAATTTCCAGAATCTGACAACATCTTCAGAAACTTAGGAGGACTGCATGAAATTCCGTCCGCTTCACGACCGCGTCGTGGTCAAGCGCATCGACGCCGAAGAGAAGACCGCAGGCGGCATCATCATTCCGGACAGTGCCAAGGAAAAGCCGTCGCAGGGCGAAATCGTCGCCGTCGGCCCCGGTGGCCGTGACGAAGCCGGCAAGCTGATCCCGATCGACCTCAAGGTCGGCGACCGCGTCCTGTTCGGCAAGTGGTCGGGCACCGAAGTCAAGATCGACAGCCAGGAGCTGCTGATCATGAAGGAAAGCGACATCATGGGCGTCCTCACCGACGTTCCCGCCTCCAAGAAGAAGGCCGCCTAAGCTTTTTGCCGCACCGCTCACCCTGAGGAGCGCCTGCGTGGCGCCTCCCCAAAAGGGTGAGACACAGACAACAACTCAGGGAAATCAAATATGTCAGCTAAAGAAGTCAAATTCGGTGTTGATGCCCGCGACCGCATGCTGCGCGGCGTCGACATCCTCGCCAACGCCGTCAAGGTGACGCTCGGCCCCAAGGGCCGCAACGTCGTGCTCGACAAGTCGTTCGGGGCTCCCCGCATCACCAAGGACGGCGTCACCGTCGCCAAGGAGATCGAGCTCGAGGACAAGTTCGAGAACATGGGCGCGCAGATGGTGCGCGAAGTCGCCTCCAAGTCCGCAGATGCTGCCGGCGACGGCACCACCACCGCGACCGTTCTGGCGGCTGCGATCGTCCGTGAAGGCGCCAAGTCGGTTGCCGCCGGCATGAACCCGATGGACCTGAAGCGCGGTATCGACCTGGCTGTGGAAGCCGTGGTCGCCGACCTCGTCAAGAACTCCAAGAAGGTCACCTCGAACGAGGAAATCGCCCAGGTCGGCACCATCTCCGCCAACGGCGACGCCGAAATCGGCAAGTTCCTCGCCGATGCCATGAAGAAGGTCGGCAACGAGGGCGTCATTACGGTTGAAGAAGCCAAGTCGCTCGAGACCGAACTCGACGTCGTCGAAGGCATGCAGTTCGACCGCGGCTACATCTCGCCCTACTTCGTCACCAACGCCGACAAGATGCGCGTTGAAATGGACGATGCCTACATCCTGATCAACGAGAAGAAGCTCTCCTCGCTGAACGAGCTGCTGCCGCTGCTCGAAGCCGTGGTGCAGACCGGCAAGCCGCTGGTGATCGTCGCGGAAGACGTCGAAGGCGAGGCCTTGGCCACGCTTGTTGTGAACCGTCTCCGCGGTGGTCTCAAGGTTGCCGCCGTCAAGGCTCCGGGCTTCGGCGATCGCCGCAAGGCCATGCTGCAGGACATCGCGGTGCTGACCGGTGGTCAGGCGATCTCGGAAGATCTCGGCATCAAGCTCGAGAACGTCACGCTCGCCATGCTCGGTCGCGCCAAGAAGGTGATGATCGACAAGGAGAACACCACCATCGTCAACGGCGCCGGCAAGAAGGCCGACATCGAAGCCCGCGTTCAGCAGATCAAGGCGCAGATCGAGGAAACCACCTCGGACTACGACCGCGAGAAGCTGCAGGAGCGTCTGGCCAAGCTCGCTGGCGGCGTCGCGGTGATCCGCGTCGGCGGCGCGACCGAAGTCGAAGTCAAGGAGCGCAAGGATCGGGTGGATGACGCGATGCATGCGACCCGTGCGGCGGTTGAAGAAGGCATCGTGCCGGGTGGCGGCGTCGCCCTGCTGCGTGCTTCCGAGCAGCTGAAGAAGATCCGGACCCAGAACGACGACCAGAAGACCGGCGTCGAGATCGTCCGCAAGGCGCTTTCCTGGCCGGCTCGCCAGATCGCGATCAACGCAGGCGAGGACGGCTCCGTCATCGTCGGCAAGATCCTCGAGAAGGACCAGTACGCTTACGGCTTCGACTCGCAGACCGGCGAATACGGCAACCTGGTCACCAAGGGCATCATCGACCCGACCAAGGTGGTTCGTGCGGCGATCCAGAACGCAGCTTCGGTTGCGGCTCTCCTGATCACCACCGAAGCCATGATCGCCGAACTGCCGAAGAAGTCCGGCGCCGGCGGCGGCGGTATGCCCCCGGGCGGCGGCATGGGCGGCATGGATTTCTGATCCAGCCTCTCAGGCGGTTACAAGAATGCAAAACCCCGGCAGCGATGCCGGGGTTTTTGTTTGGGCAGACGACGCGAATGGCCGCCCGCAACGCAGTTAACGCCGAAGTCTCTTTCGCAACGCTACGGTGAAGAGGAGGCTTTGTGCTCCCTTGGATATCCCTGTTATGCACAGGACCTCCGTAAATATACGTTTGTTTGTATTGACAATTTCAAAAAAAATTGGCCCGAGAGTCGCAAACCGAACCGACAGTCCCGTTTCTCCTGACGCAAAGTAGTGTCGGGGCTAATCAAAGCTCATCCAGAAACTGATCCAACACGGAGCGTGAGCTTTCGTGACGCAAGCGAGCGTCGCGGGGAATGCTTTCGCTTGAGAAGAGGAATGGTGCCGTGAGTGAAAGCGAAATGAAGGTCACGCTGAACGGAACGAATGTTTTCGGGACGCCGATGTTGGACTTCTCGAAGATCGCCTTGCCTGGCCTGAGCGGCGAGCTTGCCGAGCAGAGTTTGGCCCGCGCACGGGAAGGCTGCGAGACGATCAAGGCCGCGTCAGAGAAGATGACGGAAGCGCTGCGCGAGACCTTTTCGAGCAATGCCCGAAGCGCGACCGACTACGGGCTCAAGGTGTTCGAAATCTCGAACGCCAATACCGCATCTGCGCTCGATTTCTTCGTCCATCTCATCGGCAGCAGGTCAGCTACCGATGTCTTTGCCTTGTCCGCGGCGCAAACGCGCAAGGCATTCGACACCGCATCGGACCAGAACAAGGAATTGTTGGCGCTTGCCCAGAAGCTTGCGACGGAAACGGGCGAGCCGATCAGGAAGCACTTCACCAAGGTTCTCCACCAAGCCGGCTAAAAAAGCCCGCTCAATTCACGTCCAGGATTCGTTTGAGGAGGGATCCGGCCGGTTGGAACAAGCCCAGCAGCGAGCATGCAGCCCCCACTGGCCGATGCTCGATCAGACAAGGTGCGCGATGCCCCCCCAAGTAACCGCACCGACAAGAGGCGCACTCCAACCGGCCGGTACTTTTCTGCAAGAAACACTGAATACCAATTTCGAGGGAGGGTTACATGGGAATGGTCATGGTCAAATGTCCGCAAACCGGACACGCGATTCCTACCGGCATCCAGACTGACCGCGAGAGCTTTGGGCGCCGCGCGGTGTTTTTCTCGCGCACCCGATGCCCGATCTGCCGCATCGATCACGCGTGGTTTGCGCGGGAAGCCTGGGTCGACGAGCCGAGCATCCGGCTACGGCGTCGCAGCGCGGGCTCCCCGGCGTAATCATCGATCCAGATCAAGTGACGATCGCGATGGAGGGACACCATGGCGCGCATGAAAATCTCGGCTGAAACATCCACCTGGCTGCTGCAGGCCAAGGACTTTCTTGACGAAGCACGACGGCTGAAGCCGGGCCCCGAGCGCAACGAGCTGCGCCAGACGGCGAAGGTGCTGCGCGAGCTTGCCAAACTCGAGGCGGCATCCGTTGTCGGCAGAGAACCTGGCTTGGCGGCGGATCGCTCTTGATGGGGCCTTCCGGGAACGCCGTGCCGCAAGGTTAAGCGGTCGCGCGGAAACGCACCTACATGGCATCGCCCGATTCAGGGATGCGCCCATTTTCGGGCAGAACCGCCGCGCGAGATCGGGTCGTATTCGCCGGGAAGATCTCCTCGACTTCGAGACGCATGGCGCTGTGGCATTCGCACACTGTCGCTTCGAGCCGCGCTCGGTCGATCTCGAAGAGGCCTCGTCGATCGGACCTGATCGCCCCGCGCGCGCGGAGATTGCGCATCAGGAGCGTTACCGTCGTTCGTCGCACACCGAGTATTTGCGCCAGCGTCTGCTGGGTGAGCGGGAGAACATCGTCGTCGATGCGGTCGCGAAGCTGGAGCAGCCAGCGAGCCATACGGGCTTCGACCGGGTGCAGCGCATTGCAGGCCGCGCCGAGCTGGAACTGCATAAGCATCGACCTGATGTGAATCTGGACCGCATGCCGAATCGCGGGACTTCGGCTGAAGGCGGCGTGAAACCGCGATGCAGGGATCCGAGTGGCCGTGCCCGCCGCACGAACGACCGCGGTAATAGCCGAAGGTGACGGCCCCAGCACCGAAAGCGTGCCCACTGCCCCCTCACGCCCGATTACCGCGGTGGCTACCGTGCGTCCATCCGCCATGTCGATCATCAGCAAGATGGCGCCGCTATGAGGGAAGAAGACGTAATCGATATCGTCGCCCGCCTGCGAAAGGACCGCGTCCTGATCGAGCGCGATCGTCTCAAGCTCGGGCCCCAGCAGATCGAGGTCCGATGCCGGCAATGCTGCTAGAAGGCGATTACCCATTCCGCCGCGAGGCGTCACTGCGGGGGACCCGCGGTGAGGCCGCGGCCTTCTCCATTTGCGGTGTCGCCGAATGGCGACATTAAACCAGGTTTAAATCTGCTTTCGCTATGCGCGCTCACTCAAATACGCCCTCACTCTAACAATAAAATCCAAACTCGGCCGCGCGGCGGACTGTCTGCTCGCATCAGCATGAGAAGTTAGAGGCAAATGAGCCGCTGGACGCAACTATAAAATACGCATGGGTGACAAAAATACGCATGGGTAACACCGTAAGAGTGCGGGAAACCGCGGTTCCAATTCCGGCACACGGCAAAGCTGCTCTCGGCCGAGAGCCTGTTCCGCTCTCAAGACTGCGGCCGTCGCTTCTCCGCAATGAGCGGCTGCCATGGCCAGAAGACCCGCGTCGAGATTCTGCGCAAGGCGCTCCGCGCCGTCCCGCCAGCTCGCGCTCAACGCCGGTGAAGACGGCTCCATCATCGTCGGCAGATGATCGAAAAGGACCGGCCCGAAGCCATGACTGCCGAACTGCCGAAGAAGAACGCCGGCGCCGGCCCATGCCTCCGGGCGGCGGCATGGGCGGCATGGATTTCTGATCCAACTCTCAGGCGACAATTCAAGGAACGCAAAGCCCCGGCAGCGATGCCGGGGTTTTTGTTTGCAACCAATCAAATCCCTCGTCATTCCGGGGCGCGCACCTTGGCGCGAGCTATGATGTGCAATTGCACATCAGAGAATCCATAACCCCGAATGTCCGCGTGTAGAGGACTATTGCGAGCAGCGTGGCTATGGATTCTCTGATGTGCAATTGCCCATCATAGCTCGATGCTTCGCATCGCCCCGGAATGACGCTTCAACTAGCAATACCCGGATAAAGGTCGACCCAACCCGGATTCTGCTCTTCGATCAAACGTATCTTCCAGTCTCGCCGCCACTTCTTCAATTCCTTCTCGCGCGCGATGGCGGTAATCGCGTCGTCGTAAATCTCGAACCAGACCAGCTTGTTGACGCCGTATCGCGCCGTGAAGCCGCCGGTTGCTTTGGTACGATGTTCGTATGCACGACGCACGATATCGTTCGTCACCCCGAGATAGAGCGTGCCGTGCTTTTTGCTCGCAAGAAGATAGACGTAGTAGGCCAATTCAGACAGTCGTGGTTATGGATTCTCTGATGTGCAATTGCACATCATAGCTCGCGCCAAGAGGCGCGCCCCGGAATGACGAGGATAGTTTGTGACGGCTCGAAGCACAACCTCACCACTCAATCGCGACCCTCACTCAACCAGCGCCCTTCCACCCTGCTCGCATCTACCCTTCGTAATCTCGAAAATGTAATACGGCCCGTCACCCGACAACTCGCGCGTGAACCGTCTCTCGCGCCCGACGCAGCCGACCTTGGTCATCGCGCCCTGCGAGCGCCAGTTGTGGTCGCCGATCCAAAACACCACCGTACCCACGAAGCTCGGGCGTTCAATGAATGAATGTACCTATCCGCTCGGAACGAGCGCCTGGCGCGACCGGGTCTGAACCAGACGCGCGAGAGTAGAAGATCAGCCCGGCGCGGCCGACGATATTTTCCAGCGGGATATAGCCCACCGCTGAAAGCACCCGGCTATCGGTCGAATTGTCGCGGTTGTCGCCCATCACGAAGAAATGGCCTGCCGGCACCGTGTAGACATTGGTGTTGTCGTAAAAGCCGTTTTTGACGCAGTCCAGCGTCTCGTAACTGACGCCGTTCGGCAGGGTTTCGCGCCAGCGTTTTATCCTGGCGCCGTCGTTCGATCCGCAGGAATCTCCGCCTGCAAAATCGGCCAACGGCTCGTGCGCCACCGCGATGCCGTTGATGTAAAGCTGCCCTTCCTTCATCTGAATGCGGTCGCCGGGCAGCCCCACGACGCGCTTGATGTAATCGGTTGAATCGTCTTTCGGTAGACGGAATACGACAACGTCGCCACGCGCCGGTTCTGACCCGAAAATACGTCCTGAAAACAGCCGTGGCGAAAACGGCAGCGAATAATGGGTGTAGCCATAGGCATATTTCGAGACAAAGAAATAATCGCCGTACAGGACCGTCGGCGTCATCGAATTGCTTGGCATGTTGAAGGGTTGAAACAGGAAGGTGCGAAACAGGATCGGGGAAAATACCAACGACAGCAAAATCACGGCCACGACGACAAGCGTAACCTTGATCCATCGTGATGGCGGGCTTGCTTGCTGAATCGCGGTCATGAATTTTCAAGGCCCTGAGCGTTTCGGGCAAAATAGCCAAGATGACAGGAAGCGCAACGTCTCGGTCGCCGCCGAACATCTTGAAGGCAGGCAGTATCTGGTCGGCGAACGCTTCACCGTAGCGGACGCGTATTTCGGCTGGGCGCTGCTATTGCTCGGGCGCGGCGGCGTCGACGTGGCGCAGTGGCCGTCGCTGGTCGCCTATCTCGAACGCTTCCAGGCGCGGCCGCAGGTCAAGGCAGCCATCGGCATCGAGATGCAGTTGCGCAAGACCGCGGCGGTTTGATCGCTCGCGCGCGGGCTCACTCCACCCGCGCCAGCACGGCGAGACGCTTGATGCCCTGGTTACGATAGGCATTGAGGAAGGCGTAATAGTCCTTGAAGGAAACGCAGCCGTTGGAATCGCCGTTGGGCCCGAGCATGTAGGTATGCGCCAGCAGGCCGCTGCGTCCAAAAATCTTGTCTTCGCCGCCGATCGGATTCAACCGCAAGGCCGGCACGCCGTGGAACAACGCCTCGCGCGGCGTCAGCTCGTAGATATGCGGCGGCGTCACGCCTCGCATCCTGATGCGCGAGGAACGAGGATCGTCGAGCATGGAGCCGAGGCCGGAATGCGCTTCAAGCTTGGAGCCGTCGGGCAAATAGACCATGTGCGCGGAGACGTCATATACCGCGGTCTGCCGGTCATAGGGCGGCGATCCGCCGAGCATCGGGTTCTGGTTGACGGTGGAAGGAATGCTGCCGGTGACGCTGGCGTCGGCAGAAGCGTAGGACAACAGCGATCCATGCGACGGCTGCTTGCCCCACAATTTTTCGACGATGGTTTGCTTCTCGTTGGAAGCAATCGACATCACGGCCGCCTTGGCGCGTTGCGCCATGTCGCGGACAGTGTCACCCGGCGTTTTTGCAGCGGTCTTTACTTCTGCGGGCTTGGCTTCAGCGGATTTTGCCTCGGCAGCCCGCGGCGTCGTCGGCGCCGGTACATTGAGTGCAACCTGGGTCGACGCGGCGGCGGGCGCCATTTCCTTTGGCTTCGGCGCTTCCGCTAATTTGGTTGCGGCCGCAGGTTTCGGCGCTTCGGCGACTTTCGATGCCTTTACCGGCTCGGACGCCTCGGCGAGTGCGGGCGCGTCAGTTGGCGGCGCGACCTCTGCCACCTTCGAGGGTTCGCTTTGCGGCGCCGCGGCTGCAAACCTTTCGTTAAACATAATCGAAGGCTGCACGGTCTCGGGCTTCGACAAGACAGGCGCTGGCGCCGCAACGGACGCGAACACTTCATTGAAGGCCGGCGCCGCGGGACGCGCCGCAACTGCGACCGGCCGCTTGATGACGGGTGCGTCGAACGCCGCGTTGTTCACCGACGGATAGATACCGGCGCCAAATACATTGGTATAAACGGTCCAGGCGCAGCCCAGCACGAGGCCTGCGATGGCCGCGCTGCCGAAGAAGTGTCGCGGGAAGATCTTGCGGGAAGATCGCTTGCGGTTGTGGGCCGCAAGGCCAAACGCACCGGTACTCGTACTCATTCGCCTTGCGTCCAGAACAGTTCCACTTGGTCCTCTTTGTTGCCGCGGCCGGAAAGTTCCGCCGCAGCATCTCGCAGAGGCGCGGAGCGTCATTAAGGCGAGTTTTAGTTAAATGCGGATTAAACGTCGGCCAATCTGAGGCATGCCAAAATGATTGCGGTGCATGCACAAAATCACCCCGTATTCATGCGGGGGTTCCACAGCAATTGTGTCCGCGGTCAATGAATTCCGGGAACGCTCCTACTCCAGTTCCGGCGGCGGCGAGCGGTCGAACACTTCGCCCTTCGGTCCCTCCAGCACATCGAGCGCGTAGGTTTCGATGGTGAGCGGGCCGCGCTTGCGCGGGACCTCGGCGACCTTCTCCACGCGGGCAAAAATGTCCTTCAGGGGATCGCCGGGCCAGACCTCGTGAACGTAGAGCAATTTGCCAGCAAGCTGCGACGCATTGGGTTCGGGCATATTGACCCAGCGGATGCGCTGGCTCTGCTGCGCAACGCAGGTGCCCTTCGGCAGATAGAAGGCGAGCCAGCCGGTGGTGCCGTAATCCGGCGCGAATACGCAGGAAGCACCGGTGCGCGCCCGCACGGCTTCGATCTCGCGCGCCAGGTCGCGCCAGCCGACGCCGACGCTGCGCACCGTGGCGTCGCGGCGATAGCCCGTGAGCGCGCCGGTGTTGGCCTGCACGATCAACAGCGCAAACATCACGATGCCGGTCGGCGCCGCCCAGCGCAGGCAGAAGTCGACCATGCGCTGCTCGCGCACGTTCCATTGCGTCAGATTGGCGGCGACTGCAGCTGCGATCGCAAACGCCGGATAGACCGGCGCGAACCAGTTCGCCTCGACGCGGGCGTGCAGCGAATGCCAGACGAAATAGGCGACGATGGTCCAGAACGTCGTGTTGATCAGCGCGCGTGCCCCCAGCGCCCCGGCGCCGCGCTTGAACAGCGCGTAAAGCCCCATCGCGCCCAGGATCCACACCAGCGGTGTCGCAAATGCGATCTGCGTCGGAATCAATTCGGCGATGAAGGCCGGCCGGAAATCCGCGATCCGCGCGCGGCCCATCTGCTTGATGAAGGAAACCCAGCCGTGATCGGCGTTCCACAGGATGACTGGCGCGAACATCAAGAGCGCGACGAGGCCGCCGAGATAGAGCCATGGCGAGATCAGCCAGCGCCGCAGTTTTGGAACGGCGATCAGCCAGATTAGGATCGCCGGCCCGAAGAACAGCGCGGTGTATTTCGACAGCAGCGCCGCTCCCGTGGCGGCGCCGACCGCAAGCCACCAGGCGCCGCGTCCGGTCTGCAGCACCTTGGCCAGCGCAAACAGCACGAAGCTCGAAGCCACCAGCAACGGTGCATCCGGGGTGACGATCATGGTGCCGACCGCCGCCATCAGCGTGACGTTGAGAAGGATCACCGAGGTCGACGCTAGCCGGCGGCCGCCGAACAGGATCGCAGCCGTGTGATACACCGCCCAGCTCATCGGCAGTGCCAGCAGGATCGAAATCAGCCGCACCCCGAGTTCGGTGTCGCCGGCAATCAGGGTGCCAAGACGGATCACGAGGGCGACCATCGGCGGATGATCGTAGTATCCGCCGGCCAGACTCTTCGACCACATCCAGTAATAGGCTTCGTCGAAGGTAAGCGGCGTGTAGGCGGCGGCGACCAGGCGCAGCACGACCAGCGCCAGGATCGTCAGAACCGTGTTGAGGACAGACCGCGCCTCGCTCGGGTTCATTTTGGAGTCCTATCGGTCCTGATTGGATCAGGACTGAACTCCAGCCTATTGTTTCGACGCGTTTTCTTCACGCGAACCGGATATCCACTTCGCTTGAAGACGCTATCCTTCATCGCTTGCGCCAGACGAACAGTCCGGACATCGCGTAGTTCCAGACCACGCCCATCAGCGCGCCGGCGGCGCCCGCGAGCCACCAGATCGGCTGCTGGTCGTAGACCGAGAACGCCACGCCGACATTGGCGAACAGGCCGACGCTGCAGACGAGATAGAACAGCAGCAAGCCGCGCAGGATCGCAAAACCCTTCAGCCGCTGGTCGCGATAGGTGAGAAAATTGTTCAGGATGAAATTGCTGGTCATGGCGACAAACGCGCCGGCGGCCTGCGCTTCCGCAAACACCACGTTGAAGATCTCATGCGCGACGAACAGCGTGACCAGATGCACGATCAGGCCGATCGAGCCGACCATCGCAAACAGCAGAAAGCGCAGCGACACCACGTCATGGGTCAGCTTCGCCAGTACCAGCCCGAGGAAATCCAGCGCCACCATGGAATCGAGCTTGCTCTCGCCGTGCTGGCGCGAGCCGAAGGTGAAGGGAACCTCGATCGTGCGCAGTTCGCCGCGCGCGGTGGCGATGATGTCGAGCAGGATCTTGAAGCCCTGGGTGGAGAGCTGCGGCGCCAATTGCTCGAAGCGGTCGCGGCGGATCATGAAGAAGCCGCTCATGGGATCCTTGACCTGGACCCCGAGCACGCGCTTGGCGACTTCGGTCGCCAGCTGACTGGCGCCGGCGCGCTGCTTGTTGAAACTGTCGGCGCTGCCGCCCTCGATATAGCGGCTGCCGACCACGAGCTCGGCCTCGCCGCTTTGCAATAGCCCGAACATCTTCGGCAGCTGCGACTCGTCATGCTGCAGATCGGCGTCGATCACCGCGGCATAGGACCCGCTCGAGGCCAGGATGCCCTCGATGCAGGCGCCGGACAGTCCGCGGCGGCCGATCCGGCGGATGCAGCGGACGCGGGAATCCTGCCGCGCCAGGCCCCGCACCACTTCCCAGGTGCCGTCGGGGGAATTGTCGTCGACGAAGACGACTTCCCAGGCCACGCCTTTCAGCGTCGCGTCGAGCCGCCGGTACAGCACGGTGACGTTGTCGCGCTCGTTGAAGGTGGGGACGACGACCGAAAGCTGGGGCAAACCGGTGGCCTGCGACGGGATTTCGGGGCCCGGTTTGATGGCTTCATTCATGACGGCCAAGCGTATATCCGCAGCCGCCAGCGCTGCCAAGGCAGGGTTCCGGGATGAAGGCTGGTCGGTGGAAAAAACCGGCCAAAACAGCCTGGTTGTTGGTTTGACGCGTTTTCTTTACGCGAACCGGTAGCCACCCTCGGATCAAGTCCGAGAGCATGCTTCGCTTGAAAACGCTCTAAAAATGCCAACGACCACGAACAGAAGGGCGCGCGTACATCCGGCGCTGCCTGGCTATTCATGGTCGTCCCAGCGCCGGAGCTTCTTAAGCGTCGACGTCGCCGTTAGGGGCTAGATAGGGATGCGAGGGGCATTCCGCAAGGGACAACCCGCGTTAATCAATTGGGCACTTCCCGGATCACCGGGCCCCTTGGCGCCGCTGGCGCCGGCTGCTCTGCCGCCGGCTGAGCGCTGGCCGGCTTGGCCGGCGGCTTGCCGAATTGCCCGATCGGACCATACGCGATTGCAGCCACCAGCACAACCGAAGCGATAATAGCGCCCAAAATACCCGCGACTGACTGGGAACTCATACCCGCCGATCCCTTCTGTTCTGACGAATTGATATCATGGAAAATCGGGCCGAAGGAATAGGGCTCAAGGTCGGTGCTTTCAGCTACTTCGACGCCGCCTTGCGCCGGGCGAACGCCGTCACAATGTCCTTCTGGGCCAGGGCGATGGCGTTGTTGGCCGTCGTCATGTTGGCGCCGGCCTCATTGTCGGGAAACTGCATCGCAAGATAATCCACCAGCGCCACCCTGAAATTCTGCCGTTCGGAACGACAGGCGCCGGCGATCAGCGCGACGAAATCCGCTTCCGACAGGTTCTTGTTGCCGTCCCGCGGATATTCCCGGGCGAGGCAGTTCCAATAGGAGTCGCGGCCCGACACCGCCAGCCGGTGCGCGTCGTCGACCTCGTCGGCAATCGCAACGGAGGTCATCATCGCCAGAATGCCCGCGATCATCATGCGCATTGTTCTTCTCCCTTTTTTGTCAATTTAGCTCGAACAACCGACGCGGGTAAGCGCGGACGTCGCATTTCCGGCGAACTGGCCAATCACGATTGGTTTGACTAGTCTCCGGCCCGAACAACGCCCCCCTCCTTTGAGACGAGCCCTCCGTGACCAAAGCCCCGAAGACCGCTTCCACCAAATCCGGCAACATTTATATCGGCATCGGCGGCTGGACCTTTGAGCCGTGGCGCGGCGTGTTCTATCCGGAAAAACTCACGCAGGCGAAGGAGCTTTCCTACGCCGCCTCGAAGCTGACATCGATCGAGATCAACGGCACCTATTACGGCTCGCAGAAACCGGAGAGCTTTCGCAAATGGGCCCGCGAAGTGCCGGACGGTTTTGTGTTCTCGCTGAAAGGGCCGCGCTTCGCCACCAACCGTCGCGTGCTGGCGGAAGCCGGCGATTCCGTGAAGCGGTTTTATGATTCTGGCGTGCTGGAGCTCGGCGATCGCCTCGGCCCGGTACTCTGGCAATTCGCGCCGACCAAGAAATTCGACGAAGCCGATTTCGGAAAATTTCTCGAATTGCTGCCGCGCAAACTCGACGGCCGCGCCCTGCGCCATGTGGTCGAAGTCCGGCACGACAGTTTCTGCGTGCCTGATTTTATCGCGCTATTGCGCAAGTTCGACACCCCCGTCGTGTTCGCCGAGCACGGCAAGTATCCTGCGATTGCCGACATCGCCAGCGATTTTGTTTATGCCCGGCTGCAAAAAGGCAATGACGAACTGAAGACCTGCTATCCGCCCAAGCAACTCGATGCCTGGGCAAAGCGATTTCAGGCCTGGGCCGGCGGCGGCGAGCCGGACGATTTGCCGCGCGTCGATGACACAAAGCCGAAGAAGGCGCCGCGCGACGTGTTTGCCTACGTGATCCACGAGGGCAAGGTGCGCGCGCCTGCAGGCGCGATGGAATTGATCGAACGCGTGAAGTGATCGGGGGATCCCATGGCCAAGGGCGGGAAGAAGGCCGCGAAGAAGGCTGCGAAGCTCTTCACCATCGGCTATGAACAGACGCCCGCCAAGGCCGTACTCGACGAGCTCGAGCAGGCCGGCGTGAAACTGCTGGTCGATGTGCGCGCCATCGCGTCGTCCCGCCGTCCGGGCTTTTCCAAGAACCAGCTTGCGGCCGGGCTGGATGAGCGCGGCATCGCCTATCTGCACCTGCGCGGGCTCGGCACGCCGAAAGAGGGCCGCGAGGCGGCGCGCAGCGGTGAGTTCGACCGGTTGCACAAGATCTATTCAAAGCATCTGAAGACGCCACAGGCCAGGGAAGAGCTCGACGAGCTGTCGGCGCTGGTGCAGAAATCGGGACCCATCTGCATCCTCTGCTACGAGCGCGACCACAGGCATTGTCACCGGCAATGGATCGCGGAGATCATAGAGGACCGCGACGGCATCAGTACCGAGAACCTGGTCGCGCCGCAGGTGTGAGGTTTCGCCGTCATTGCGAGGAGCCACCGGGTCGCAATGACGGACTCCCTGCCTCAAGCCTACCCCTCCCCCTTGAGCCGGAACGTGCCCTCCATCATCTGCACGCAGCCGCCGCCGACATGGGCGGAGACGACCGCGCCGTTTTGCTTGCGGACCCGCGTCAGCAACAGGCTCGGCCGGCCCATGTCGACGCCCTGGCCGATCCGCAATTTCAGTTCGCCGTCTTGCGTGTTGTCGAGATCGGCGAGCAGCGCCGCGGCGGCGGCGGTTGCGCTGCCGGTGGCGGGATCCTCGGAAAGGCCGCTGGAGCCTGGATGGAACATGCGCGCCTGCAGGTCGAGCGGCTGTTCGCTACCCGGCACGTCGCGCGTGTAGAAATAGACCGCGTCCGAGCCGTCGCACGGGAAGGTCTTGCCGAACGCCGCCGCATCCGGCTTCGCCCGCCGCAACGCCTCGCGCGTCGCCAGTTCGACCATCAGAAACGGCAAACCGACGGAGGCGATCTGCGGCGGATGGCGATCGGTTTTTACGTCCGCCGCGGACAGCGAAAGGCAGGCCGCCGCCCGCTCCGCGCTCGATTGCGTCAACCTCTTGAGCGGCTGCGGCGCGGTCAATTCGGCGCCGATAACACTGCCCTGCCCCGTCAGGATTTCGACCGGCACGAGACCCGCCTTTTCCTCAAATTGCAGCCGCGCCGGCGGCTTTGCCGCCTGCATTGCCAGCACGAAGGCGGTGCCGACATTGGGGTGACCTGCGAACGGAATTTCGGAACCCACGGTGAAAATGCGAACCTGCGCGTCGTGCGCCGGGTCTTGCGGCGGCAGCACGAAGGTGGTTTCGGAATAATTGAATTCGGTCGCGATCGCCTGCATCTGCGCCGTCGACAACCCGCCGGCATCCATTACGACGGCGAGCGGATTGCCCCCGAAGGCCCGGTCGGTGAAAACGTCGACGGTGATGTAACGCCGTTGCATCAAGAATCTCCTAGCCCAATTGCCATACCGGCACCGGCCGGTCGTAACCTCTGATCGGAACCTCGCCGAGCGAGACCGCATCGCTGCATTCCTGACCCAGCACATCGTGAACCGCGTCCGAGATCAGGAACTGCGAGTGGAATTCCTTGTTGAGCGCTTCCAGCCGCGCGGCGAAATTCACGGTGTCGCCGATCACGGTATATTCCTTGCGCCTGGGCGAGCCGATATTGCCCGCGACCACCTCGCCGATGTGGACGCCGATGCCGATCCGCAGCGGCCAGCTCGTCGCCTTGTTGGCGCGCTCATTGGCGTCGAGCATTTCGCGCGCCGCGGCAACCGCCCGCTGCGCGGCGTCATGCGCCTCGAGTGGCGCGCCGAACAGCGCCAGGAATCCGTCGCCGAGAAACTTGTTCACGATGCCGCCATGGCGGTCGAGGATATCGACCAGCACCGCGAACGCGCCATCGAGGCGATCGACCACTTCCCGCGGCGAGCGGGTGCTGGCGCCGGCGGTAAAGCTGCGGAAATCGACGAACATGACCGCGACCCGGCGAATCTCGCTTTCGGTCGCAGCGCCCTCGGCCATCAGACGCTCGACCACTTGCGGCGAGACGTGCTGGCCGAACAGGTTGGTGATGCGGTCGCGCGCGGTCGCGGCCAAAATGCTGGCCTCGAATTGCCGGCGCAACTGGACGCCGACCGCGCCAGCCAGCATGCCGCAGATCAGAATGATGAAGCTGCGCACGGAATGATAGTAGAGATCGGGTGGCGGATCAGTGCTGCCGGCGCGATGATAGAACATCGCCATGCCAAACAGCTCGGCGGCGGCCACGAAGCCGGTAAAGGTCGAGAGCCAGAAATCCAGCCGCAACGTCGAGAGGATGATGAAAATAAAATAAATGAGCGGCACCACGAAACCAAGCGCCTCCACCGGTCCCATGCTGTCGATCTCCAGCGCCAGTGCGAGCGTCGGCATCGAGGTCTCGATCAGTGCGCCAAAATACCGCCTGATGACGGGTACATCGCGGTCCAGCTTCAAATGACGGCTGATGACCGTATGGACCCACAGCTCGAACAGAATGAAGGGGATCAGGATCGCGTAGAGGTTGGTCGGCTTGAGACGGCCATGCCAGAGATGAGTGATCGCATAGGGGTCGAAGAAATAGATGGTCCAGACCATGACGGTGAGAACCGCCGCGGTCGCGATCAACGCCTTGATCCGGATCAGCTCGGTGCGCAGCACTTGCTGCATCAAGGCGTGCGTAAAGTCGGGCGATACCGCCGAGTCTTCTCCGCCCTTGTTGTCCCACAACCCCAGCATCGTTTGTCCTGTCATTCCGGGGCGATGCCAACGGGTCCGGCCTTTCGGCCGACCCGATGACAGGCTCCGCATCGAACCACGATGTGCAATTGCACATCGGGGAATCTCGAGATTCCGGGTCTGCTGCTGGCGCAGCATCCCGGAATGACGGTAAACATTCTGCATCAATCGAGCGTGCGACGGAAGCGCGTCACGGCGATCGTCATGGCCAATAACATCAGTGCAATCAGAGCAATCGTATCGTACTGCAAATTCTGGATGGTCGCGCCCTTCAGCATGATGGCGCGGACGATGCGAACGTAATGCGTCAGCGGCAGGCCTTCGCCGATATATTGCGCCCACACCGGCATGCCCATGAACGGAAACATGAATCCGGACAGCAGAATGCTCGGCAAAAAGAACATCATCGACAGCTGCATCGCCTGCAGCTGGTTCTGCACGATGGTCGAGAAGGTGTAGCCGATCGACAGATTGGTGGTGATGAACAGCGTCGACAACAACGCCAGCGTCAGCAGGCTGCCGAGGATGGGGACGCCGAACAGCAGCACCCCGATGCCGACGATCAGCGTGGCCTGCACGAAACCGACCAGCACGTAGGGGATGATCTTGCCGAACATCACCTCTATTGGCTTGATCGGCATCGACAGCAGGCTCTCCATGGTGCCGCGCTCGACCTCGCGCGTCACCGACAGCGCGGTGAAGATCAGCATGGTCATGGTCAGGATGGTGCCGACCAGGCCCGGAACGATGTTGAGCCGCGACGAGGCCGCGGGGTTGTAGCGCGCATGTGCCCGGATCTCGAACGGCAGCGACGGCGGATCACCGATGAACAGATCGTGCTCCAGCGCGGTCTGCACGACGGTGCCGAGCGCGCCGAGCGCGGAGCCGGCCGCGACCGGATCGGTTGCATCAGCGGCAACCAACAGCGCGGGATGATCGCCGCGCCGCACCGCGCGCTCGAAGCCGCGCGGGATCTCGACGCCGAACAGCACCTTGCCCGATTTCAGGAGATCGTCGAACTCCGCGACATCGTGCACTTCGCGGGTGAAGCGGAAATAGGAGGTATTTTCCAGCGCTTTCAGGATCGAGCGCGCAAGATCGGAGTCCTCCTGCAGCAGCACCGCGGTCGGCAGGTTGCGTGGCGTGGTGTTGATGGCGTAGCCGAACAGCAACAGCTGCATCACCGGGATCATCACGATCATCGCGAACGAGACGCGGTCGCGGCGGAGCTGGATGAATTCCTTGACCAGCATCGCATAGCTGCGGCGCCAGAAGCCGAAGCGTGGCTCCGCGACATCGTGGTTTTGGCGATAGGCGTCGGTCGCGCTCATTGGAAATTATCCTTGGAGCGGCCCATCAAGTCGATGAAGACATCCTCCAGCGACGGCTCGCTGTGCTGCCAGTGCCAATTCTCGTTGCCGCGATAGGGCGCGATAGCGGCCTCGAGCGCGGATTGATCGCGGCCGGAGACATGCAGGCTGGTGCCGAACGGCGCCACCATGTCGATGCCGGGCTTGCCCAGCAGCTCGGCAGAAAGCGCGTTGAGGTCGTCGCCGGTGACGGTGTAGGTCGACAGCGCGGATTTCGCGATCACCTCGTCCACGGTGCCGTGGGCTAGCAGATGGCCGTAGGCGATATAGGCGATCTCGTGACAACGCTCGGCCTCGTCCATGTAATGGGTGGAGACCAGCACGGTTAAACCCTCGGCCGCCAGCGCATGGATCTCGTTCCAGAAGTCGCGCCGCGCCTTGGGATCGACGCCGGCGGTCGGCTCGTCCAGCAGCAGCAATTGCGGATTGGGCAGCGTGCAGGCGCCGAGCGCCAGCCGCTGCTTCCAGCCGCCGGAGAGTTCGCCGGCCAGCTGCTCCTCGCGGCCCTTCAGTCCGATGCGGTCGATCATGTCGCGCGCGGCGGCGCGGGCGTCGGGCAGGCCATAGAGCCGGGCTACGAATTCCAGGTTCTCCCGCACCGACAGGTCCTGATACAGGCTGAAGCGCTGCGTCATGTAGCCGACCTGGCGCTTGATCTTGTCGGCGTCGCGGCGGATGTCGTAACCGAGGCAGGTGCCCTCGCCGCTGTCCGGCGTCAGCAGGCCGCAGAGCATTCGGATGGTGGTGGTCTTGCCGCTGCCGTTGGGGCCGAGGAAGCCGTAGATGGTGCCGCGCTTCACCTGCATCGACAGATCATGCACGACCTCGCGGCCGCTAAACGACTTTGACAGGCCCTCGACATTGATGGCGATGTCGGCAGCATTGGTTGCTATCGTGCTCATCGCTTGTCCGCCACCGGCGTCCGGGCGTTGAGGAACACGCTGATCGGCTGGCCGACGCGCAAGCTATCGGGTCGGCTCGGCCGCGCCTGGATCAGATAGACGAGCTTGTTGCGCTCATCGAGGCTGTAGATTACGGGCGGGGTATATTCCGCCGTGGTTGCGATGAAATAGATTTTTGCGGTCAGATCCGCGGAGCAATTGTCGCAGGTCACCTTGACCTCGTCGCCGATCGCAAGTTTTGGCAATTCCGTCTCCGGCACGAAGAAGCGCAGCTTCATGTTGCCGGGCGGCATGATCGACAATACCGGCCGCTGCGCCTGCACCATTTCGCCCTCGCGAAAATAGATCTGCTGGATGGTGCCGCCGACCGGCGCAAAGCCGTTGCGCCGCGCCAATCGCGTTTGCGAGGTATTGACCCGCGCTTCGGCGACCCGCAACGCCGACACCGCGGCGTCGAGCGCCGCCTGCGTGCCGGAGCCGGTCTTGCTCAGCGAAGCCGCGCGATCATAGCTCTGCTTCGCGTTGGCCAGCGTGGCGTTGTTCTGGTTGAGGTCGGCCAGTTGCAGATCGTCATCGACCGAATAAAGCGGCGCGCCGGGCTTCACCTCGTCGCCTTCGCGCACGTCAAGCTTGGTCACGCGGCCGGATTCATCGGGGCTGACAAAGATCATGTCGGCCTCGACCCAGCCCTGGAAGCCGGGATCCCGGCGCTCGATGCAGCCGGCGAGTGCGATCGCCAGCGCCGAGATCGCCAGAAGACGCAATGTGGTTCGCGACGAGGTCATGTCGTCCTCCGTTCGCCGAAAATCAGATCGAGATGGGTGCGAAACATCTCGATCGCGTCCAATGGCGCGTGTTTGCTGAACAGGCTCTGCCAGATCACCGCGACGATCGCGGGCGCCACCAGGAGCTGCGGAAAGCGCGCGAGGTCTTTCTGCTGGATTTCGCCGCGCGCGATGCCGAATTCGATCAGCGCGCGCATGCCGGCAAGGCCGCGCGAAACCACCTCGCGGTAGTAGAAGTCGGCAACCTCGGGAAAGCGCGGCCCCTCGGCCACGATCAGGCGCACGATGTCGCCGCGGCGGGTGCCCGCAACCTCCTCGATGAAGGTGCGGGCAAACCCCTCCACCATGTCGCGCACCGATGCGCCAACCGGCGGCGGCCCCGCGGCAAGACGGTTGACCAGCGGCACGATGGCGGTCCGGATCAACTCCTCGAACAGCGCTTCCTTGTCCTTGAAGTGCAGATAGATGGTGCCCTTGGCGACGCCTGCCCGCTTGGCGACGTCATCGAGCCGGGTCGCCGCAAAGCCCTGCGCGATGAATTCATCCATCGCCGCCGCGATGATGGCTTCGCGCCGCTCGGCCGCGCGTTCGGCCCGGTTGGAGACGGGTTTCGTCGCCGGCAGCTGTGGCGACACGATTTTGGGCGTCTTGGCGGAGGCAGCCAGGATCGCGACGCGGCTTTTGGCCGGCTTCGGAGGGACTGAGATTTCGGGGCGTGTTTTTTTCATATTTATAATATGACTGACTGGTCAGTCATTGTCAATGAGTTCAAAAACGGCAAATCTCACATCGCTGTTACTGCCGGGATTGCCGCAACCCGTCATTGCGGCAGCTCAAACGCGGTCCGCGATCTCGCGACGCGATGCCCCGAGTGAGGAATCTTAATGCCGGGCGCCCACTGCACCCGCACCCCTGTGCGGGCGAGATCAGCGGATCGAACTGAGGAAGAATGCCTCTCTCGACTATAACACGCGCCACGTGCGCTGTGCGCTAACTACAGCCATTACGTTAACTGCAGCGAAATCAAGTATGCGTAAAAAGAAGAATGACCGGTCTAGCGATAGATGTCGGATGCCTCGTGGATTCCCTGAGAGGGGAAGCGACGGCCTTAGCAGGAAATATTGGCGCGCTCACTCAGCGCGCGAGCGTCTATCACCATATGTTTCAGCATTCCGGCCGCAATCATACTTTCCCGCTTCTCGCTGCGCATGGCGCACTCTGGGCGAAGGGGTATTTCCAAGCGGGAATTCGGTTCGGATCGGCCGCTGCATTGGGCCAAGCCATTTTTGGCAATGATCGACGGGATCTCGTTCAGAGGCTCCACAAGTTCGCCAACGATTTTCGCGATATCAACCGCCGTGTCTGCGTCGAGACTTACTTCATCTATCATCTCACCGCAGACCGACGCCTCGCGGGGGTAGCCGGAAATATCGTACCTCCCGATTTGCTGGAACAGATGACTCGATGCCATGCAGCCCGTCGGGCAAATCGAGCCTTGTCGGACATTGAGCGACGCTCCCTCTTCACGGCCTTCTTTTTATGGGAGCAAATGAACATCGTAGGCCCGGCCGTTGAGCGGGCATTCGACGAGTTCTGCTGGCCTCTCGTGAAGGCACTCGCTCTGAGACCGCGTATTCGATTTGCCTATTTCCCTCGGCATACTCCCCTGGTGTTCTCAAATTTTGCAGATATGGATGAGAGGATCGAACTAGGGTTGGCGGCGTTCAATCTTGCATCAACGGCCGGCTGGGAGTCAGTTGAAGAGGCGCTGAGTTGCTACGGGCTCATGCCGAGTGAGTTCAGTTCCGACCCAGCGAGGTATTTTCTGAACATGGCAAGGGACGTGGTGGGAACGCCGAGGCACATGTTCACCACTACGGCCTGATTCCAAACTGCACGGCGCATAGTCGGTATTTTTGCACGAAGGTTCGGGTTAGCGGGATCGAGCGACTACCAAGTAAAAGGCGTAAGTCCGTGCTTGGCCGATCGCGTCGTTTAGCTGCGATGCAACGATTCGTCGGCTATCGGAGACAAAGCGGACTTGGGCAAGTGATCCAGTGAAGCGGGGCTATGTCCGGTCCTGCAGTTCCGCAGCGGCAATTTGCGCGGAGACGTCAACTTACCGGCCAAACGCAGTCATGGTATCAAGATTTGCTGGAGGACCGCCTGGCGCATTGCGGTCATTCGCTGGACGCCGTGTTTCGCTTAACGGCTGATCGGTCGAATCCACTCGTTGCCCTCAAGTGGTCGGCGCGAATCGTGGACCGGTTGGAGACCGCACGATCATGAAGACCTTGCTGCTGCTCGTGCTTTCCATGGTTGCCGCCGCGCGGGAAGCGACCGCACAGGACGAGTGTGTCCGCGAGCGCGCCGCCATGGTCGAAACCATCCGGGCCTACGCCCGGTCCGGCGCCGGTGTTTTGGGACAGCAGGGCCTGTCGGAGAGGGTCCTTGAGGCCATGGGGCAAACGAAACGCCATCTGTTCATCCCTGAGCGATCTTGCTCCATCGCATACGCGGACGGGCCGGTTCCGATCGGCCTCGGCCAGACCATATCGCAGCCGTACATCGTGGCCTTGATGACCCAGCTGGCCGAGGTCGCACCCGATCATGTTGTGCTCGAAGTCGGTACGGGTTCGGGTTATCAGGCCGCCATCCTTGCGCACCTGGCGCGAAAGGTCTGCACCATCGAGATTATCCCGCAATTGGCCGAGGCCGCCGCGAAAACACTCAGAGATCTCGCGTATGACAACGTGAGCGTCAGGCTTGGCGACGGCTATGATGGCTGGCCCGAATGCGGTCCTTTTGACGCCATCGTCGTGACCGCCGCGCTCGGGGAACTACCGCCGCCGCTGATCGAGCAGCTTAAAGTGGGTGGCCGGCTCGTCATGCCGGTGGGGTCCGCTTACACCACTCAGCACCTCACGGTCGTCGAAAAAATCGCTCCTGGCAAGACGACAACGCGCGCCGTCGCCCTCGTGCGCTTTGTGCCCTTCACGCGTTCACAAAAATAAAAACAAGTAACGGCCCAGTTCGTGAGGAGGACTTGGGGATTCGCCCAGGTGGCTGAAGCCTTGCGGGAATGCACATTTGGAACGACAGCACATCGCGTCGTTTCGCTGTGATGCAACGATTCGTCGGCTATCGGGGACAAGGCGGACTCGGGCAGTCAGTCCGATCGGCGCGTTCATGCGTTTACGGCCTAGCCGTGAAACTTGAGCCCGTCGACGATCTTGTCGATCACCTTGCGCTCGGCGCGCATCGCGAGGCCAACGAGGTTGAGTTCGGCGCGGATCACCGCCTTCACCACCTCGCGATTGGCGGCGTCATGCGTGGTCTTGAACATGTCTTCGGTATAGACCGCGGGCTTGACGTTGCGCGACAGCGCGCGTTCCAGCGCGCGGGACAACGCCGGCCGGTCGGCGCCATAGATCAGGATCGGCTGTCCGATCAGCGACAGATATTTGGTGCCGGAACCGTCCTGGTAATTCTCGCCGATACATTCGGGAAACGCCGCGGCGATGCCGCCCGCCAGGAACGACGCCACGTTGAGTTTTTGCCACGGTTCCAGGTCGGTCCGGATCACGACCGCGATCTTGGTGTCGAATTGCATGATGGCTCCAATGGCCGTCATTCCGGGGCGATGCAAAGCATCGAACCCGGAATCTCGAGATTCTCAGATGCGCAATAGCGCATCATAGTTCGCGTCTACGACGCGCCCCGGAATGACGGCAGTTTAGATCCTACCCCTTGGCGTCGCAGGCCCAGGCGCGGATGACGCATTCCTTGCCGCCGAATTCGTAGCATTTTTTGGTCGCGGCGTTGAGCGAGCTCGATATTTTCGGCTTCACCGCGTAGCCATGGGCGCCGCAGGGGTTGGTCATGTCGACCGCGAGCGCAGCACAGGCGCGCTTCATGGCCACGGCGGTGCAATCGCCCTTGCACTGTTTCAAGGCAGCCGCGCGCGCGGTGGCCTCGGCCGGATAGTCATAGGCCTGGCCATAGGCGCCGCATTTGCCGACCGCCAACGCGCCGGCAGCCCACGCCTGCGTGGCGAAACGCGTCGCGCCCACGACCAGGGTCAGCGCAAGAATGAACAACGCGCGGCGTTGCGCTGTGGCAGTCGAAACGATCAAGATCCCATCCCCCAAGGCAGGCGGCGCCGAATCTAGCCGGGGGGAGTTGAGACTTGGTGAACGGGAGGTTGAAATCGAGGTGCGTAAGCGACAGCCGATCTGTTGATTTCGTCGTCCCGGCGTTCGCCTAGCGTTCGCCGGGACGACGTGGATAGATTTCGTGGCTCACCCTACGGACTACGAATTACGACCTTCGCGCCGCTTCCAGCGCCTGCGGCGTGTCGATGTCGAGAAAAGCGCCAAAACCCTCGACCGGGACTTCGGCGACGGCTTCGGCGTGCTTGGCGATCAAATGGCGGGCGCCGACGTCGCCGTCGAGCGTCATCAATTCGCGGAAGAAGCGCCGCGACCACAGCACAGGGTTGCCGCGCCTGCCGTCGCTGACGGGCACCGCGATCAGATGGCCGCGGTCGGGCTCGAAGGCCTCGATCAGTCTGTCGATCAGTTTGGCATCGATCAGCGGCATATCGCCAAGACAGATCACCGCGCCGTCGGCGTTCGCGGGTACCGCCGCAATGCCCGACTTGACCGAACTGGCGAGCCCGCCGGCGAAATCCGGGTTGCGGACGAACTTTACCTTGAGGCCGCTCAATGCCTGCTCGACCAGATCGGCCTGATGGCCGGTGACGACGATGACTTCGGACGCTTTCGACGCCACCGCCTGCTCGGTCGCGATCCGCACCAGTTTTTTGCCGTCGAGTTCGGCGAGCAGCTTGTTGGGCCCGCCCATCCGGGTCGAGCGACCGGCCGCGAGGACGATCGCGGCGACGTTGCGGTTGCCTTCGAGATTTGGAACAGTGCGCGGCTGCGGACGCGTGACGATTTCCATCAACAGCCCGCCAACGCCCATGCCGGTCAGGTCGGAACGCGACACCTTCAGCCCGGCGAGCAGCCGCATCAGCACCCAGTCAAAGCCGTTTTCGACCGGCGAGCGCGCGCAGCCCGGCGCGCCCAGCACCGGCACGCCGCCGGCGCTGCCGATCAGGAGCAGATTGCCGGGGTCGACCGGCATGCCAAAGTGCTCGATGGCGCCGCCGATTTCGGTGATCGCGGCCGGGATCACGTCGCGGCGGTCGGCGATCGCCGAAGCGCCGAACACGATGACGAGTTCGGCGCCGAGGCCGAGCAATTCCTTGATCGAGGCGGCCAGGTCAGTCTCGTCATGCGGCACGCGCCGCTCGGCGATGATGGTGGCGCCCGCCGGCGCCAGCCGTTCGGCCGTCACCCGCAGGGTTTTTTCGATCACCTTCGGCGCCAGCCCCGGCAGCAAGGTCGAGACCACGCCGACCTTCTTGATGGTGTAGGGCGCGATCCGCAACGCATCGCGGCCCGCCTGCACCACCGCCGCGTCGCGCAGTTTTGCCTCGACGCCGAACGGAATCAATTTGACGGTCGCGATCATCTCGCCTTCGACGACCGGCTTGAAGGCGGCAAGGGTCGCAAACGTAATGGCTTCGTCGACGCCGTTGATGTGGTCGACCGCCGCGCGGTCGACCACCAGCACGCCGGCGCGGGCCGCGAACAGGTTGGAACGGCCGGTAAAGGCGCGCTCGACATTGACGCCATCGCCAGCGACGGCCTTCGCAATGCTGGCGGCGGCCACGTCCTCGGAGACGTCGCCGTCTTCGAGCCGCACCACGACAACTTCCTTGACGCCGGCCTTGTTGAGCGCGTCGACTTCGGCCGGCCCGATCGTGGTGCCCTTCTTGAGCACCAGCGGCCCCTGCCGCAGCGTATGCACGGTGACGCCGCCAATCGCGTCGGCCGGACTGGCGGGTCCGAACTTCATGCCGCCTGCTCTTTCCTGGTCTCGCGCGGCAGCCGCAGTTCCGCGGTGATCTCGGCCATGATCGAGACCGCGATCTCCGACGGCGAGACCGCGCCGATGCTCAAGCCGATCGGCGCGTGAATGCGCGCGATGTCGGCATCGGAGGCGCCTTGCGCCTTCAGGCGCTCGGCGCGCTTTGCGTGGGTCTTTCGCGAGCCGAGCGCGCCGATATAGAAGCAGTCGCGCGCAAAGGCGTGCAGCAGCGCCGGATCGTCGATCTTGGGATCGTGCGTGACAGCTACGAACGCGGTGTAGTGATCGATGTTGAGCGGCGGCAGCGCCACGTCGGGCCATTCGGCGACCAGCGGCACGTCGGGAAAACGCTCCGGGCTCGCAAACGCGGTGCGCGGATCCACCACGGTGACGTCATAGTCCAGCGAACGCGCCAGCGGCGCCAGCGCCTGGCTGATATGGACCGCGCCGACGATCACCAGCCGCGCGGTCGGCGCATAGACATTGAGGAACAGCTTTTTGCCGCCGGCCTCGATCATGCCGCTCTTGCCCATCCGCAACTGCTTGGCCAGATCGGCGCTCAGCGGGTCGGTGGCGATATCTTTTGCCTTCACCAGGCGCTGGTCGCCATTGGCGGTGTCGGTGACCACGATCACCGGGCGCCGCCCGGCGCGCTCGACGTTCACTTCGCTCAGGGTCTGGAGTTTCACGACTGGCCGACCTTCTCGACGAACACGCGGATGGTACCGCCGCAGGACAGGCCGACATTCCACGCGGTCTCGTCGGCGACGCCGAATTCGAGCATTTTGGGCTGGCCGCTGGCGATCACATCCAGCGCTTCGGTGACCACCGCGCCCTCGACGCAGCCGCCGGAGACGGACCCTAAGAACGTGCCGTCGTCATTGATGACCAGGCTGGAGCCGGCGGGCCGGGGCGCCGATCCCCAGGTTTCGACCACGGTCGCCAGCGCGACGCCGTGGCCGGCCTTTTGCCAGTTCTCAGCCGCCTGAAGGATATCCTCGTCACGATTGAGCATTGCGGGCCTCTTTCAAGCTGCGGGGCGGATATGGCTCAGATGATGCGGCGGAGGCGGCGCCGACAGCGCCGCGATCAGCCCCTCGATTGAACTCAAATTATGCACCGGACGGAATTCGTCAACGTGCGGCAACATCATTTTGATGCCCTGCGCCTTGGCCTCGAACCCGCCGTAGCGCAACAGCGGGTTGAGCCAGATCAGGCGGCGGCAGGAACGGTGCAGCCGATCCATCTCGAACGCAAGCTTGTCGTCGGCCTCGCGCTCCAGCCCGTCGGAGATCAGCAGCACGATGGCGCCCTGCCCCAGCACCCGCCGTCCCCACAATTTGTTGAACGTATGCAGGGAGGTGGCGATCCGGGTGCCCCCGGCCCAATCCTCCACCGAGGACGAACAGCTCGCCAGCGCCTCGTCGGGGTCGCGCGCCCTTAAACTGCGCGTCACATTGGTCAGCCGGGTCCCGAACAGGAACACCGAGACGCGCTTCCTGGCATCGGTGATGGCGTGGAGGAAATGCAGGAAGAGGCGGGTATATTCGCTCATCGAGCCCGATATATCGAGCAGCGCCACGATCGGCGCCGGCTTGTCGATCCGGCCGAGCTTGCGGATGTCGATGATCTCGCCGCCGGTGCGCAAGGAACCGCGCAAGGTGCGGCGCATGTCGAGCCGCAAGCCCCGCGCATCCGGCTGGTAGCGGCGGGTGCGCAACTCGGCCTGCGGCAGCCGCATATTGGCGATGGCGCGGGTGACTTCGGCGATCTCGGCCGCGCTCATCTGCGCAAAGTCTTTCTTCTGCAAAATCTCCTTGTCGGAGACCGAGAGGCGCAGTTCCTGCTCCTGGGCCTGCGGCATCTCCTCGCGCATCGGCGGCTGCGCCATCGCCTCCTGGACCCGGCGCGAGGCCGGCGGCGGCTTCTTCCTGGCGTGTTCGGGCAGCGGCACCGAATCCAGCATGTGCTTCCATTCGTCGGCGGCGCGGAAGAACAGGTCGAAGGCCTGGGCAAAGATCAGCATATGCTCGTGGCGCTTGACGAAGATCGCTTCCAGCGTGGCGTAGACGTCGGCGCGGTTGCCGATCTCGATCGCCTGCAGCGCGTTGAGCGCATCGATCACAGCACCGGGTCCAACCGGAATCCCGGCCGCGCGCAGCGCGCGGGCAAAGCCGACCACGTTGTCGGCCATCTGGCCGGTCGGGGGCGTGAGGTGGTTGATGGGCATCGGTTTAGGTCTCACTGCCGTCATTCCGGGGCGCGCCCTCTTGGCGCGAGCCCGGAATCCATAACCACGATCGTGAGTATGGATTCCGGGCCTGCGCTACGCGCATCCCGGAATGACGACGTCGTTCGAGCGTGCGAGCTAGTTCTCGCTCGTCGTTTCCTTCAAAACCTTCTGCAGCGCATCGCCCTGCATCCGCGCGATGTCGTCCTGGTATTTCAGCAGCGCGCCCAACGTGTCACCGACCACTTCCGGCGTCAGCGAACGGGCGTCGAGTTCGGTCAGCGCGGTGGCCCAGTCGATGGTTTCGGCGACGCCCGGCGACTTGTAGAAATCCTGGTCGCGTAGCGCCTGCACGAACCGCACGACCTGAAGCGACAGTTTGGCCGAAATATCGGGCACGCGCGATTTGACGATCGCGAGCTCGCGCTCGGCATTGGGATAATCCACCCAGTGATAGAGACAACGGCGCTTCAGCGCGTCGTGAATCTCGCGGGTGCGGTTCGAGGTGATGATGACGATCGGCGCCTGCGGCGCCTTGACGGTGCCGAATTCAGGGATGGTGACCTGGAAGTCCGAGAGAATTTCCAGGAGATACGCCTCGAACGCCTCGTCGGCGCGGTCGAGTTCGTCGATCAACAGCACCGGCGCGCCGGCGACATCGGGCTCCAGCGCCTGCAGCAGCGGCCGCTTGATCATGAAGCGCTCGGCGAAAATGTCGCTCGACAGCTGCTCGCGATCGGTATCGCCGGCCGCCTCCGCGAGCCGGATCGCGATCATCTGCGCCGCGCTGTTCCACTCATAGACCGCGGACGCAACATCCAGGCCTTCGTAGCACTGCAGCCGGATCAGTTTTCGCCCAAGGGCCGCCGACAGCACCTTTGCGATTTCGGTCTTGCCGACGCCGGCCTCGCCTTCGAGAAACAGCGGCCGTCCCATGCGCAGCGACAGATAGGTCACGGTTGCCAGCGACCGCTCGGCGAGATAGCCGCGCGAGGTCAGGAGTTCCAGCATCGCATCGACGGATTTGGGTAACGCCGGTGCGCTCATGGGCAAGCCAGTCTTGATAGAGCAGGAATTCGCAATTTTATTTGGCGGTCGCAGCTTCGACCGCGCGGCGCGTCAGCACCCCGATCAGATGCGCGCGATATTCCGCGCTGCCGTGCAGGTCGCTGTTCAGCCCTTCCGCCGGCACCGACAGCCCATCGAGCACCTTGTGCGAAAAACGCTTTTTCAGCGCTTCCTCGAACGCAGTGACGCGGAACACGCCGTCCGAGCCGGCGCCGGTGACGGCCACCCGCACGTCCGACGGACGTTTTGCAACGAACACGCCGACCAGCGCGTAGCGCGACGCTTGATTCCGGAACTTGACGTAGGCCGCCTTCTTCGGCACCGGGAACATCACTTTGGTGATGATCTCGTCGCTCTCCAGCGCGGTCGTGAACAATCCCTGGAAAAACTCTTCGGCCTTCAGGCGGCGCTTGTTGGTGACGATGGTGGCGCCAAGCGCGAGGCAGGCGGCGGGATAATCCGCGGTTGGATCGTTGTTGGCGAGCGAGCCGCCGATGGTGCCCTTGTGGCGCACCGCGGGGTCGCCGATCTGGCCGGCCAGTTCAGCCAGCGCCGGGATCGCCTCGCCGACCACGGCGGAGGTGGCGACATCGGCGTGCCTGGCGGTGGCGCCGATCACCAGCGCACGGCCCTTCATCTCGATCATGTCCAACCCCTCGATGTGGGAGAGGTCGACCAGATGCGGGGGGCTGGCGAGCCGCTGCTTCATGACCGGCACCAGCGTGTGGCCGCCGGCGATCAGTTTGGCGTCTTCGTTCTTCACCAGGAGATTGGCGGCCTGTCGCACGGTTGCCGGACGATGATATTTGAATTCGTACATGAAAGTTTCCCGGAAATTTCCTGATCGCAGTCGCGATGATCTGGTTTATGCGAGATCGGACTTGGCCATCGCCTTGGCGCCGGCTGCGATCGATTGAACGATGTTCTGGTAGCCGGTGCAGCGGCACAGATTGCCTTCGAGCTCTTCGCGGATGACGTGGTCGGAGAGGTCATGGCCCTTGCGATGCACGATATCGACCGCGGTCATGATCATGCCGGGGGTGCAGAAGCCGCATTGCAGGCCGTGATGCTCGCGAAAGGCTTCCTGCATCGGATGCAGCGGCGCGCCGTCGGCGGCCAGGCCCTCGATAGTCTTGACCTCGTGGCCGTCGGCCATGACCGCCAGCGTGGTGCAGGATTTGACCGCCTTGCCGTCGAGATGGACGACACAGGCGCCGCACTGCGAGGTGTCGCAACCGACATGGGTGCCAGTCAGGCGCAGATTTTCGCGCAGAAACTGGACCAGCAGGGTACGGGGGTCGACATTGGCGTTTACGGGATTGCCGTTCACGATCAGGGAAATCTTGGCCATCAGCACTCTCTTGGGCTGCCCTGCCGCATATCGGCAGAACAGGCGTTTAGAAACGTTCAAAGGCCATAATATGGGCCATGCCGGCAATGAGCAACCTCAGCTGGGGCATGGCCTGATATGACCTGGCGGGACTCTTGGGCGGGCCTAGCCTTCTCAGGGATCAGGCTTTTTCGGGAATCAACCCTGGACCGCCTTGGCGAAATTGGCGAAGAACTCGTCGGCCAGCTTCTTGGCCGCGCCGTTGATCAGCCGCTGCCCGAGCTGGGCCAGCTTGCCGCCGATCTGGGCCTCGACATTGTAACTCAAAAGCGTCCCGCCATCCTTCTCGGCAAGCCCCACCGTGGCGCCGCCCTTTGCGAAACCGGCAACCCCGCCCTCGCCCTCGCCCGAGATCTTGTAGCCGTTGGGCGGATCGAGATCGCTCAGCATGACCTTGCCCTTGAAGCGGGCGGAGACCGGGCCGACCTTCATTTTGGCGGTGGCGCGGAAGCCGCCATCGTCGGTCTTCTCCAGTTCCTCGCAGCCGGGGATGCAGACTTTCAGCACTTCCGGGTCGTTCAATTTGGCCCACACCGCCTCGCGCGGCGCCGCAAGCTGGACTTCGCCGTTCATCGTCATGGCCATGGCTGGTGCCTCCCGGATCGCTTCAACCTGCTCCCCAAGTAAAGCACGCCCGGTCCAAAAGAAAGGCCACGTTCCGACAATGAGCGATGCATATTCGCGGGCGCAGCAGGCCGCAAAAGCGGCCGCCGGTTTGTGACCGGAAAATGCGCAAACCGATCGGAGGCCATTGGCAGAGCCAACCGGGGATGGTTAGGTCGCGCGCAGATGAGCACCTCCCTCTCTCCCTTGCTGGCCCCGATGCTGTCGAGTACCGCGATGCGCGCGGTATGTGACGATGCCGCATGCCTGCAAAACATGCTGGATTTCGAGGCCGCGCTGGCGCGCTCCGAAGCCGACATCGGCGTCATTCCGGAGCGCGCGGCCGATGCGATCGCCGGCGCCTGCAAGGCCGAATCATTCGACCTCGCAGCGCTTGCCGAGGCCGCGACCCGATCCGGCAATCTCGCTATCCCGCTGGTCAAGGCGCTGACCGCCAACGTCGGCAAGGCTGATGCCGCGGCCGCGCGCTATGTGCATTGGGGCGCGACCAGCCAGGACGTGATCGATACCGGCACCATGCTCGGCCTTCGCGCTGGTATCGATGTGCTGCTCGGCGATATCGACCGCGCGGTCGCAGGCTTCGCCAAACTCGCGCGCCAGCATCGCACCACTGCGATGGTCGCCCGCACCTGGCTGCAGCACGCGCTGCCGATGCCGTTCGGGCTCAAGCTCGCCGAATATGCCGCAGCGTTGCACCGCTCGCGCAAGCGGCTGCAGCGGCTGCGCAGCGAGACGCTGGCGCTGCAGTTCGGCGGCGCCGCCGGGACGCTGGCGGCCCTCGGCGACAGCGGCTTGCCGGTCGCCGAAAAGCTGGCCGGGTTACTGAAACTGCCGCTGCCGGACGCGCCCTGGCACACCCACCGCGACCGCATCGCGGAAGCCGCTTCGGTGTTCGCGATCCTGGCCGGCACCTGCGGTAAGATCGCGCGCGACGTTTCCCTGATGATGCAGACCGACGTCGCCGAAGCCTTCGAGCCCTCGGGCGAAGGCCGCGGCGGCTCCTCCACAATGCCGCACAAGCGCAATCCCGTCGCGGCAGCCAGCGCGCTGGCGGCAGCCACCATGGCGCCCAATCTCGCGGCGACGATCTTTGCCGCCCAAGTGCAGGAGCACGAACGCAGCGCAGGGCCCTGGCATGCGGAGTGGCCGACCCTGCCGACGCTGCTGCTCGTCACCTCGGGCGCCCTCGCCGCGATCGTCGACATCGCCGAAGGGCTCGAGGTCGACGCCGCGCGCATGTGCCGCAACCTCGACGCGACCGGCGGGTTGATCATGGCGGAAGCGGTGACGTTTGCGCTGGCCGAAAAGATCGGCAAGAGCGACGCGCATCATCTGATCGAGGCGGCCAGCAAGAAGGCGGTTGCGGAGAAGAAACACCTGCGCGACGTGCTGACTGCCGACTCGCGCGTCAGCGCACATCTCGATACGGAAAAACTTGCGAAACTGTTCGAGCCGCTGGCCTATCAGGGCGCCTCGCAAGCGCTGATCGACCGCCTGCTCGCCTCGCTCGACGACAAATAAGATACCGGAGAATTTTCTATGCCGATGATCGACGCCGACGGTTGCCTGCTCAACGTATCCGTCGAAGGCCGCGACGGCGGACCGACGCTGATGCTGTCGAACTCGCTGGGCTGTACGCTGCAGATGTGGGAGCCGCAGATGCGCGCGCTGACGCAGGTATTTCGCGTCATCCGCTATGACCGCCGCGGCCATGGCAAATCCAGCGTGCCGCCCGGTCCCTATTCGATGGAACGGTTCGGCCGCGATGTGCTGGCCATCCTCGACGATCTCAACATCGCCAAGGTGCATTGGTGCGGCCTGTCGATGGGCGGCATGGTCGGGCAATGGCTGGCCGCCAACGCGCCGGATCGCTTCGGCAAGATCATCCTCGCCAACACCGCCTGTTATTATCCGGACCCGACCAATTGGCTGAACCGCATCAAGGCGGTGAAGGAAGGCGGCATGTCAGCGGTCGCGGATACCGTCATAGCAGGCTGGCTGACGGCGGATTTTCGCGAGCGCGAGCCGCAAATCGCCGCCAACATGAAGGCGATGCTGCTGGCCTCGCCGGTCGAAGGCTATCTCGCCTGCTGCGAGGCGCTGAGCACGCTCGACCAGCGCGAACTATTGCCTGGGATCAAGAGCCCGACGCTGGTGATCGCCGGCCGTCACGACATGGCAACGCCGATTGCGGCCGGCGAGTTCATCCGCAGCAAAATTCCCGGCGCGAGCATGACGATCCTGGACGCCGCGCATATTTCCAATGTCGAACAGCCGCACGCCTTCACCGACGCGGTGGTCGGTTTCCTGACGCAACCCTAACAACGTCATTGCGAGCGAAGCGAAGCAATCCATCTCACCACCGAAAGGAAGAATGGATTGCTTCGTCGCTTCGCTCCTCGCAATGACGGGGAGGACAGAGATGGACGACCAGAAGCGCCGCGACGACGGCATGACCCAGCGCCGAAAAGTGCTTGGCGATGCCTGGGTCGACAAATCGATCGCCAACCGGAACGCATTCAATACCGATTTCCAGGACCTGATCACGCGCTATGCCTGGGGCGATATCTGGACCCGGCCGCATTTCGACCACCGCACCCGCCGCGTGCTCGTGATCGGCACCATGGTCGCGCTCGGGCAGTGGGATGAGTTTCGCCTGCACGTGCGCGCGGCGCTGGCGGAAGGCGGTTTTACGCCCGACGATATCAAGGAAATCTTGCTGCAGCAGGCGATCTATTGCGGCGTGCCGGCCGCCAATCACGCGGTGAAGGAAGCCGCCGCGATCGTCGCGGAATTAGGATTGCTGAAGGGATAGGTCGCCGGACGTCGCGCCGGAATCGGCCTGCACTTGCGCCTGCTTTTGGGCCTGCGGTTTCGCCGGCGGTTCGACCAGCAGAACGATCGCGGTGCCGAGCAGCATCAACAATTCGGTCGCGTGCAGCCGAAGCGCCTCGGTCTCGCCGACCTGCGACGCCAGCACCATGCTGGCGAAACTGATCACGCTGCCGATCGCAAGCGCCACACCGAGCGCTTCATTGTTGCCGCCGCTCTTGCGAATCGCGGCACGGGCGAGGAAGAGGAGAAAGATCGCAAAGAACGCCACCACCGTCATCCGGCCCAGCGCCAACAGCCAGGCGAAGCGCACGGTGGCCATTCCCGACATTTGCAGATGATCGCTGATGAACAGCGCAACCGATATGTTCGGCCGCTCATAAAGGCCATGGACCGGCGAAATCATGATCTTGAACGCGATCATGGTCCAGGACGGAATGAAATAGGCCGCCAGCAGCGCGCTGTTGAATGAGCTGATCCGCCAATTGCTGAACATGTCGCTTCCCGCTTGTTCCGCGAGCCCCGGACCGAGGCGGCGGTTTGAGCAGCGAGCTAACTCGCTTCAACAGCAGGCGGCAATTTAAACCCTTTGTTTACCTTAATGGCCCCGACAAGAGGACCTCAGTACCTTTTTCGGCAAATTATACTGTGTCATGGCCGGACTTGATCCGGCCATTCATCGTCTCTGAAAGAGTCTCGCGAAGAGCGGTGGACCCCCGGGGTCATCTGGCGCGAAGACGCGCTTCGCGCTTTTGCCCGGGGGTGACGAGAGAACAAAAAAGAGAAGTCCCGCCTTTCGGCAGGACTTTCCTTGCTCTCGCTTGATTCAAGTCCGAATTAACGGCCGCCCTTGCCCTGTTGATCGGGTTTCTGGCCCTGACGGTTGGGATCCTGCTGCTGCTGGCCCGGCTTCTGGCCGCCACCCTGCTGCTGACCTGGCTTCTGACCCGGGTTCTGGTTCTGCTGGCCCGGGTTCTGGTTTGGGTTGCTCATTCGGGGATCTCCGTTGTTGAACATCGCCGGCCGATAACTCAGGCAGCCGGCATTGGTTGCGGTGGAACCGCAGTTCCCAGGTGAAGATTGCGCGGCAACCGCATGTCGCCACTGTTACGGCGGAACCTCCGGCGCAAAAACTAGCTATGTACAAGCCCTTAAGCCGCCGCGAGCGCTGTTGCCGCCCCCGGTTCCCACTGTTAAAAACCCAACGACGCGTCGGTTAAGGCTGCCGGGGGCCCTCGCCGCGTCTCTTCTCTAAATACGGCAGCGCATGGATTATTTCGCCCAGCAACTCATCAACGGCCTCGTGCTCGGCTCGGTCTATGGCCTGATCGCCATCGGCTACACCATGGTCTATGGCATCGTCGGCATGATCAATTTCGCCCATGGCGATATCTTCATGATCGGCGGCTTCATCGCGCTGATCTCGTTCCTGATCCTGGTCTCGTTCGGCCTGACCGCGATCCCCCTGATCCTGCTGATCGTGCTGCTGGTCTCGATGGCGATCACCGCGCTTTACGGCTGGACCGTCGAGCGCATCGCCTACCGGCCGCTGCGGCACTCGTTCAGGCTGGCGCCGATGCTTTCCGCCATCGGTATGTCATTCGTGCTGACCAATTATTCGCAGATCGCCCAGGGCGCGCGGGTCAAGCCGGTGCCGCCGATCATCCGGGGCGGCTACACGCTGCATGAGGGCGCTAGCGGCTTTGTCGTGCAACTGTCCAACGTCCAGATCGTCGTCGTCATCAGCACCATCGTGCTGCTGGCGCTGTTCACCTGGCTGGTGGCGCGCACCCGGCTCGGCCGCGACATGCGCGCCTGCGAACAGGACCAGACCATGGCGGCGCTGCTCGGCGTCGACGTCGATCGCACCATCTCCATGACGTTTGTCATTGGCGCCGCCCTCGCCGCAGTCGCGGGCATGATGTACCTGCTCTATTACGGCCAGGTCGATTTCAACATGGGCTTTGTCGCCGGCATCAAGGCGTTCACCGCGGCCGTGCTCGGCGGCATCGGCTCGCTGCCCGGCGCGATGCTGGGCGGGCTCGCCATCGGGCTGATCGAGACCATGTGGTCGGCTTACTTCTCGGTCGAATACAAGGATGTCGCCGCGTTCTCGATCCTCATCATCGTGCTGATCTTCCTTCCGACCGGCCTGCTCGGCCGGCCCGAAGTTGAAAAAGTCTGACGGGCGGCCGAGTGAACGCGCGCCCAGCCGTATCAACGCAAGCCTCGCACGCGCTGGGCGCAGCCTTCATCTTCAAGAAGGCGCTGATCAGCGCGCTGGTCGCGCTGGTGTTGTTTTCGCTGATGATCGGCGTCCGCACCGAAGCAGGCCCGACCGGTCAGCTGATTTACTGGACCCGGTTCGGTGATCTCGCCGCCATGGTCGCAACCGTGTTCGGCGGCAGCATCGTCGTCGAATTGCTGCGGCAATGGTGGGGGCCGGTCGGCACCATCAGGGTGGTTCCGACCAATGTAAGGAGCGCCCTTGCGCTCGCGCGGCGCGGCATCGCGCCGGTGCTGCTGATCTTCACCTTTCTGGTGCCCGTCATCTTCTACGATCAGCGCTACATTCTCGACCTCGGTATCCTCGTGCTCACTTACGTGATGCTCGGATGGGGCCTCAACGTGGTGGTCGGCCTCGCCGGCCTGCTCGACCTCGGCTATGTCGCGTTCTATGCGGTTGGCGCCTATTCCTACGCGCTGCTGGCGACCAATTTCGGGCTGTCGTTCTGGATCTGCCTGCCGCTCGCCGGTATCCTCGCGGCACTGTGGGGCGTGATGCTGGGCTTCCCGGTCTTACGGCTGCGCGGCGACTATCTTGCCATCGTCACGCTGGCATTCGGCGAAATCATCCGGCTCGTCATCATCAACTGGCAGAGCCTGACCGGCGGACCGAACGGCGTTTCCGGCATTCCACGCCCGACCATGTTCGGCATTCCGCTCACCCCGGGCGACGATGGCCTGGCCGCGAAACTCGGCATCGAATTCTCGCCGACCCACCGCATCGTCTTCCTGTTCTATCTGATCCTGGCGCTGGCGCTGCTCACCAACTGGGTCACGATCCGGCTGCGACGTTTGCCGATCGGCCGCGCCTGGGAAGCATTGCGCGAGGACGAAGTGGCCTGCCGCGCGCTTGGCATCAACACCACGACGACCAAGCTGACGGCATTTGCGACGGGGGCGATGTTCGGCGGCTTCGCCGGCGCGTTCTTCGCCACGCGACAGGGTTTCATCAGCCCGGAATCCTTCACCTTCCAGGAATCGGCGCTGGTGCTCGCGATCGTGGTGCTGGGCGGCATGGGCTCGCAGCTCGGCGTGGCGCTGGCGGCGCTCGCGATGATCGGCGGCTTCGAGCTGTTCCGCGGGCTCGAACAGTTCCGCATGCTGGTATTCGGCATTGCGATGGTGCTGCTGATGATCTGGCGGCCGCGCGGGCTGATCGGCCATCGCGCGCCGACGGTTTTCCTGGAGCGCAGCCAGGCGATATCATCCGACCTCGTCAAGGAGGGACACGGATGAGCGGCGATCACATCCTGTCCGTCGACCGGCTGTCGATGCGCTTCGGCGGCATCGTCGCCGTCAACAATCTCTCGTTCGGCGCCGAGCGGCGCAAGATCACCGCGCTGATCGGGCCGAACGGCGCCGGCAAGACCACCGTGTTCAACTGCATCACCGGTTTCTACAAGCCGACATCGGGCACTATGCAGCTCACGCATGATGACGGCCGCGCCATCCGGCTCGAGCGACTGAACGATTTCCGGATTTCCAAACAGGCCAAGGTCGCACGCACCTTCCAGAATATCCGGCTGTTTCCCGGCATGACGGCGCTGGAAAACCTGATGGTGGCGCAGCACAACGCGCTGATGCGCGCCTCCGGCCTGACCTTTCTCGGGCTGATCGGCGCGCCGTCGTGGCGCAGCGCCGAGCAACACGCGATCGATCTGGCGCGAACCTGGTTGCAGCGCGTCGGATTGCTCGACCGCGCCGACGAGGCCGCCGGCAATCTGCCCTATGGCGATCAGCGCCGCCTCGAAATCGCGCGCGCGATGTGCACCGAGCCGGCGCTGCTCTGCCTCGATGAACCGGCCGCCGGGCTGAACGCACGCGAGAGCGCCGCACTGAGCGAACTATTGCTCTCGATCCGCGCCGGCCAGGGCACCTCGATCCTGCTGATCGAGCATGACATGTCAGTGGTGATGGAGATTTCCGACCACGTCGTGGTGATGGATTACGGCGTCAAGATCGCCGAAGGCACCCCGCAGCAAGTGCGCGACGATCCCAAGGTGATCGCGGCCTATCTCGGCACCGACGAAGAGGAAGCGATCGCCGTGATGGAGAGCGGCACGTGACCGCGCCGTCCACAACGCCCCTGCTCGCGATCCGCGGCCTCCACGCCGCCTACGGCAAGATCGAGGCGTTGAAGGGCGTCGATATCGAGATCAATGCCGGCGAGATCGTCGCCTTGATCGGCGCCAACGGTGCCGGCAAATCGACGCTAATGATGACGATCTTCGGCAAGCCGCGTGCCCGCTCGGGCCAGATCGAGTTCGACGGCCACGACATCACCGGTGTGCCGACGCACCAGATCGCACGGCTGCGCATCGCGCAGTCGCCCGAAGGCCGGCGTATCTTTCCGCGCATGAGTGTCGCGGAAAACCTGCAGATGGGCGCCGACGCGACCGAGTCCAGCGAGGCCGATCGCGCGGCCGGCCTGGAGCGCGTCCTGACGCTGTTCCCGCGGCTCAAGGAGCGCATGACCCAGCGCGGCGGCACGCTGTCCGGCGGCGAGCAGCAGATGCTGGCGATCGGCCGCGCCTTGATGAGCCGCCCTCGCCTGTTGATGCTGGACGAACCGTCGCTCGGCCTCGCGCCCCTGATCGCGCGGCAGATTTTCGACGCGATCCGGACCTTGAACCGGCAGGACGGCCTCACCGTGCTGATAGTCGAGCAGAACGCCAACCACGCGCTGAAACTGGCCCATCGCGGCTATGTGATGGTCAACGGCCTGATCACGCTGTCGGGGACCGGCAGCGAACTGCTGCAGCGCCCGGAGATTCGCGCCGCCTACCTGGAAGGCGGGCGCCGGGGCTAGCCCCGCTCCCTCCGTCATCCCGCCGCGAAAACTGCGGCAGGATGCGGCGAACGGCGCGTGGATTTGCCCGAAAATTGCCGATGACTTCGCGGCGAAATCAGTCGACAATGGACCGGATTGTCGTACCCGGCGCGCCCGGGTATTTCCCGAAAGCGACCTACCCGCGAGGATCCCTCATGAAATCACTGAAACTCATCGGCCTGGCATTGGGCGCATCGTTTGCGCTGTCGGCAAGTGCGCTCGCGCAGGATATCACCATCGCGGTGGCCGGCCCGATGACGGGCGGCGAATCCGCGTTCGGCCGCCAGATGAAGAACGGTGCCGAACAGGCGGTCGCCGATCTCAACGCCGCCGGCGGCGTGACCGGCAAGAAACTGGTGCTGGATGTCGAGGACGATGCCTGCGATCCGAAACAGGCGCGCTCGGTGGCGGAAAAGATCGCCAGCGCGAAAATCCCGTTCGTCGCCGGCCACTATTGCTCCTCGTCGTCGATCCCGGCCTCGGAAGCCTACGCCGACGGCAACGTGCTGCAGATTACCCCGGCCTCGACCAACCCGCTGTACACCGAACGCAAGCTGTGGAACGTGGCACGGGTCTGCGGCCGCGACGACCAGCAGGGCCTGGTCGCTGCCGACTTCATCGCGAAAAACTACAAGGGCAAGAACATCGCGATCCTCAACGACAAGACCACCTACGGCAAAGGCCTGGCCGACGAAACCAAGAAGGCGCTCAACAAGGCCGGCGTCACCGAAAAGATGTTCGAGTCCTATAACAAGGGCGACAAGGATTTTAACGCCATCGTCTCCCGCCTGAAGCGCGACAACATCGATCTGGTCTATGTCGGCGGCTACCATCAGGAATCCGGATTGATCCTGCGCCAGATGCGCGACCAGGGCCTGAAGACCGTCCTGATGGCCGGCGACGCGCTGGCCGACAAGGAGTTCGCCTCGATCACCGGCCCTGCCGGCGAAGGCACGCTGTTCACCTTCGGTCCCGACCCGCGCAAAAAGCCGACCGCCAAGGCCATCGTCGAGAAGTTCAAGGCCAACAATGTCGATCCCGAAGGCTACACGCTCTACACCTATGCAGCACTGCAGGTCTGGTCGCAGGCGGTGGCGAAGGCCGGCACCACCGACCCGAAGAAGGTGATGGACACGATCAAGGCCGGCGCGTGGGATACCGTGATCGGCAAGCTGGAGTTCGACGCCAAGGGCGACATCAAGCAGCTCGATTATGTTGTCTACAAATGGGACGCCAAGGGCGGCTACACCGAGATCAACTCGAAGGGTTCCTGACGTCACCGGATCAATTCTTGACGCCAAACGCCCCGGCTTGCCGGGGCGTTTTTGTTTTGGGCGTTCCCAGGGAACCCGGAAGGGAACCCATGGGAACCCTCGGTGCCGACAGGATTTTTACCGACCCCAGGGAACCAACGATTCGTCCGCGACTTGGGTCAGTTGGGCTGAGTTCGCCGGAACGCCTCCTTTGGCGGTTCCGGTCGCTGCCGTCTGACGTGAGAGAAGCAGCCGCGTGCATAACGCACGCGACTCAGATTTTCTCTCGTACATGCTTGGGGGAATGCAATGAGCGACCTCGATCCGGCAGCACCGTCGAACCTTCGCCCTATCTCAAAGCGAAAATCAGAGGCCAACGGGAAACCGGACTCGCTGCAGGATCTGCTGCACGCGCTGCAGGCGATGCGAGCCGGCGATTTTTCGGTGCGGATGACCGGGGACCATCTCGGGATCGAAGGCAAGATCGCCGACACTTTTAATGAAATCGTCGCCGCCAATCAGCGCATGGCGCAGCAGCTCGAACGGGTCGGCCAGGTCGTCGGCCGCGAAGGCAAAACCCGCCAGCGCGTCAAATTCGATCTGTCGAGCGGTTCGTGGGCGGACATGGAAGGATCAGTCAACACGCTGATCGACGATCTGTTGTGGCCGACGCGCGAGGTGACCCGCGCGGTTGCCGCCGTTGCGCAGGGCGATCTGTTGCAGACCGTGCAACTGGATGTCGATGGCCGCCCGCTGGGCGGCGAATTTTTGCAGTCGGCCAATATCGTCAACACCATGATCAAGCAGCTCAGCGTGTTCACCTCGGAGGTGACGCGCGTCGCCCGCGAAGTCGGCACCGAGGGCAAGCTCGGCGGCCAGGCGCAGGTGCCCGAAGTGACCGGCGTCTGGAAGGATTTGACCGAAAGCGTGAACTCGATGGCCAACAACCTGACCGGCCAGGTTCGCAACATTGCCGAGGTCACCATCGCAGTCGCCAACGGCGATTTGTCCAAGAAGATCACCGTCGACGTGCGCGGCGAGATTTTGCAGTTGAAGGAGGCCATCAATACGATGGTGGACCAACTGCGCTCGTTCGCCTCCGAAGTCACCCGCGTCGCCCGCGAAGTCGGCACCGACGGCAAGCTCGGCGGCCAGGCGATCGTGCCCGGCGTCGCCGGCACCTGGAAGGATCTCACCGACTCCGTTAACGCGATGTGCGGCAACCTGACCGCCCAGGTTCGCAACATCGCCAACGTGACCACGGCGGTTGCGCGCGGCGACCTTTCGCGGAAAATCACCGTCGACGTCCGCGGCGAAATCCTGGAATTGAAGGACACCATCAACACGATGGTGGACCAGCTCAATTCATTTGCCTCCGAAGTGACGCGCGTCGCGCGCGAGGTCGGCACCGAAGGCAAATTGGGCGGCCAGGCGCAGGTGCCCGGCGTCGCCGGCACCTGGAAAGACCTGACCGACAACGTCAACTTCATGGCGTCCAACCTGACCGCGCAGGTCCGCAACATCGCCGACGTCGCCACCGCGATCGCCGGCGGCGACCTTTCCAAGAAGATCACGGTGAACGTGTCGGGCGAAATCCTTCAATTGAAGGAAACGCTCAACACCATGGTCGACCAGCTCAACGCCTTCGCCGGTGAAGTGACGCGCGTGGCGCGCGAGGTCGGCACCGAGGGCCGGCTCGGCGGCCAGGCCAACGTGCTCGGCGTCGCCGGCACCTGGAAGGATCTGACCGAGAGCGTCAACTCGATGGCGAGCAATTTGACCGCGCAGGTCCGCAACATCGCCGAGGTCACGACCGCGGTCGCCAATGGCGATTTGTCGAAGAAGATCACCGTCGACGTGCGCGGCGAGATTCTGGAGCTGAAAGACACCATCAATACCATGGTCGACCAGCTCAACGCCTTCGCCGGCGAGGTGACGCGCGTCGCCCGCGAAGTCGGTACCGAAGGCAAGCTCGGCGGCCAGGCCCTGGTGCGCGGCGTCGCCGGCACCTGGAAGGATCTGACCGATAGCGTGAACTCGATGGCGAGCAATCTGACCGGCCAGGTCCGGAACATCGCCGAAGTCGCGACCGCCGTCGCCAAGGGCGACCTGTCGAAGAAGATCACCGTGAACGTATCCGGCGAAATCCTTCAGTTGAAGGAAACGCTCAATACCATGGTGGATCAGCTCAACGCCTTTGCCAGCGAGGTGACGCGCGTCGCGCGCGAAGTCGGTACCGACGGCAAACTCGGCGGCCAGGCTCAGGTGACGGGCGTCGCCGGCACCTGGAAAGATTTGACCGACAGCGTGAACTCGATGGCCGGCAATCTGACAGCTCAGGTCCGCAACATCGCCGAAGTCGCGACCGCAATCGCCGGCGGCGACCTGTCGCGCAAGATCACGGTCGACGTCCGCGGCGAAATCCTGCAGTTGAAGGAAACGCTGAACACGATGGTGGACCAGCTCAACCGCTTTGCGGGCGAGGTCACGCGCGTGGCCCGCGAGGTCGGCACCGAGGGACGACTCGGCGGACAGGCCAACGTGCCCGGCGTCGCCGGCACCTGGAAGGATCTGACCGACAGCGTCAACTCGATGGCCGGCAATTTGACGGCCCAGGTCCGCAACATTGCCGAAGTCACGACCGCCGTGGCGCGCGGCGACCTTTCGCGCAAGATCACCGTCGACGTCAAAGGTGAAATTCTCGAGCTGAAGAACACCATCAACACGATGGTGGACCAGCTTAATGCGTTTGCCTCCGAAGTCACGCGCGTGGCGCGCGAGGTCGGCACCGAAGGCAAGCTCGGCGGCCAGGCCGAAGTGCCCGAGGTCGCCGGCACCTGGAAGGATCTCACCGACAACGTCAACTTCATGGCGTCCAACCTGACCGCGCAGGTCCGCAACATCGCCGAGGTCGCCACCGCGATCGCCGGCGGCGACCTGTCGAAGAAGATCACGGTCGACGTCCGCGGCGAGATTCTGCTGCTCAAGGACACCTTGAACACGATGGTCGAGCAGCTGCGTTCCTTCGCCGCCGAAGTGACGCGCGTGGCGCGCGAAGTCGGCACCGAGGGACGGCTCGGCGGCCAGGCCGTGGTGCCCGGCGTCGGCGGCACCTGGAAGGATCTCACCGACAACGTCAACCTGCTCGCCGCCAATCTGACCACGCAAGTCCGCAACATCGCCGAAGTCACCACGGCGGTGGCGCGCGGCGACCTGTCGCGAAAGATCACGGTCGACGTCAAGGGCGAAATCCTCGAACTCAAAAACACCATCAACACGATGGTCGATCAGCTCAACGCCTTCGCCGGTGAAGTGACGCGCGTCGCGCGCGAGGTCGGCACCGAGGGCAAGCTGGGCGGACAGGCGCAGGTTCCCGGCGTCGCCGGCACCTGGAAGGACCTCACCGATACCGTGAACTTCATGGCCGCCAATTTGACCGAGCAGGTGCGCGGCATCGTCAAGGTCGTGACCGCCGTCGCCAACGGCGATTTGAAGCAGGACCTGACGGTGAAATCGAAGGGAGAAGTCGCAGCCCTTGCCGATACCATCAATAACATGACCGAGACGCTGGCGACGTTCGCCGATCAGGTCACCAGCGTGGCGCGCGAAGTCGGCGTCGAAGGCCGGCTCGGCGGCCAGGCCAACGTGCCCGGCGCCGCCGGCACCTGGAAGGATCTCACCGGCAACGTCAATTTGCTGGCCGCCAATCTGACCTCGCAGGTGCGCGCGATCGCGGAAGTGGCGACCGCGGTCACCAAGGGCGACCTCACCCGTTCGATCCAGGTCGATGCCCGCGGCGAAGTCGCCGAACTCAAAGACAACATCAACACCATGATCGGCAATCTCCGCCTGACCACGGACGTCAACTCGGAACAGGACTGGCTGAAAACCAATCTGGCCAAATTCACCAACATGCTGCAGGGCCAGCGCGACCTGACCACCGTGGGCCGGTTGCTGCTGACCGAACTGACCCCGCTGGTCAATGCGCATATGGGCGTCATTTACCAGGTCGAGAATGAAGACAATCCGCAACTGCGGCTGCTGTCGGCCTATGCCGGCGACGGCGCCAATCCTCATCCGCTATTCGTACAATTTGGCGACGGCCTGATCGGGCAATGCGCGATGGACAAGCGACAGCGGCTGGTGTCGGACATTCCGAGCGACGCCGTTCCGATCAATTCAGCGCTGTTGCGGGTGATACCGAAAAATATCGTCGTGCTGCCTGTGCTGTTCGAAAACCAGGTCAAGGCCGTCATCGAGCTGTCTTCCGTCAGTTCGTTCACGACCTCGCAGATGACCTTCCTCGAGCAGCTCACCGACTCGATCGGCATCGTGCTCAACAGCATCGAGGCCACGATGCAGACCGAAGGCCTGCTGAAGCAATCGCAACAGCTCGCCGGCGAATTGCAGACGCAGCAGAAGGAATTGCAGCAGACCAACGAGCAGCTCGAGCAAAAGGCCCAGCAGCTTGCCGAGCGAAACGTCGAAGTGGAAAGAAAGAACCAGGAAATCGAGCAGGCGCGCCGCGCGCTCGAGGAAAAGGCCACCGAACTTTCGCTGACGTCGAAATACAAATCGGAATTCCTCGCCAACATGTCGCACGAGCTGCGGACGCCGCTCAACAGCATCCTGATCCTCGGCCAGCAGCTCACCGAAAATCCGGACGGCAACCTCTCCGCCAAGCAGGTCGAATTCGCGCGCACCATTCATGGCGCCGGCACCGACCTGTTGAATTTGATCAGCGATATTCTCGACCTCTCCAAGATCGAGTCCGGAACGGTGACGGTCGACGCCGAGGAAATCCTCACCGCCAACCTGCTGGAAACCGTGGGACGGCCGTTCCGCCACGAAGCGGAAAACCGTCAACTGTCGTTCAACGTCGATCTCGACCCCACTCTGGGTCGAAGCATCATTACCGACTCGAAGCGCCTGCAGCAGGTGCTGAAGAACCTGCTGTCGAACGCCTTCAAGTTCACCGCCGAAGGCGGGGTTCGCTTGAGCGTTTCCGCCGCCCTCGGCGGCTGGAGCGCCGAGCATCCGATTCTGAATCATTCGCCCGCCGTCATCGCGTTCGAGGTGTCGGACACCGGCATCGGCATTCCGCTCGACAAGCAAAAGCTGATCTTCGAGGCGTTTCAGCAGGCCGACGCCGGCACCAGCCGGAAATATGGCGGCACCGGCTTGGGCCTCGCCATCAGCCGCGAGCTGGCGACCCTGCTCGGTGGTGAAATTCATCTGAGGAGCACGCCCGGCAAGGGCAGCACCTTCGTGCTCTATCTGCCGCTGAAATATTCCGGCCCGACGGTCGCACCGCGCGTCCCTGCCTCGCCGCCCTACGCGGCCGTGCCGGCGCTGCAGGCCGCGACGCAGGAGCGGATCATCGAACAGCTGCCGGATGACCGGCTCAATCTCGAGCCCGGAGACACCATCCTGTTGATCGTCGAGGATGACCCGCATTACGCGCGCGTGCTGGTCGACCTCGCCCGCGACAAGGGATTCAAGGTGCTGGTTGCCGCCCACGGCGCCGAGGCGCTGGAACTGGCAAAACAGTTCCAGCCGTCGGCGGTGTCGCTCGACGTCTTCCTGCCGGACATGCTGGGCTGGACGGTGCTGAGCCAGCTCAAGCACAACCCCCTCACCCGGCATATTCCGGTGCAGATCATCACGCTCGACGAGGACCGCCAGCATGCGCTGGCGCGCGGGGCGTTTTCCTTCGTCAACAAGCCGACCACGACCGAAGGCGTCAGCGCTGCGCTGTCGCAGATCAAGGAATATGCCAAGCCGCGCCGTAAACGCCTGCTGATCGTGGAGGACAATGCCGCCGAGCAAATGAGCATCAAGGAACTGCTCGATCACAACGATATCGAGATCGTGACCACCGATACCGGCGAAGGCGCGCTTTCCACCCTGCGCGACAGTCCGTGCGACTGCGTCGTGCTGGATTTGCGGCTACCCGACATGAGTGGCTTCGAGGTGCTCGACCGGATCCGCAACGACGACCAATTGTCGAACGTGCCGGTGGTGGTGTTCACGGGGCGGGAACTGTCGGTCGAGGAAGACGCCGAACTGCACACGATGGCGCGAAGCATCGTGGTCAAAGGCGTGGAATCGCCGGAACGCCTGCTCGACGAAACGTCACTGTTTCTTCACCGCGTGATCACGGAATTGCCAATCGAAAAGCAGCGAATGCTCGAAAAGCTCAACAGTTCCGACGAGGACCTGGTCGGCCGGACCGCGTTGCTCGTGGACGACGATGCCCGCAACATCTTTGCACTGAGCAGCGTGCTGGAACGGCGCGGCATGAAGGTCCTGACCGCGACCACCGGCAGCGAGGCGGTTGCGCTTGTCGAGTCTAACCCCCAGATCGCCGTCGTGCTGATGGATATCATGATGCCCCAGATGGACGGCTACCAAACCATTGGGGTGATCCGCCAGAACCCGGCGCTTCGCCGGCTCCCGATTATCGCGCTGACGGCCAAGGCCATGAAGGGCGATCGCGAAAAATGTCTCGAGGCCGGCGCGTCGGATTATCTGGCCAAGCCGGTCAACACCGAGCAGTTGCTGCTTGCCATCCGTATGTGGCTACACCGTTGACCGGCGTTCAAATGATGGACCACGAGAAAGTCAATATTCTTCTGGTTGACGATCAGCCGGCAAAACTGCTGGCCTATGAAGTCATCCTCAAGGAGCTCGGCGAGAATCTGGTCGTCGCCGCATCCGGCAGGGAGGCGCTGGAATATCTGCTCAAGAACGAAGTCGCAGTGATCCTGGTCGATGTCTGCATGCCGGAACTCGACGGCTTCGAGCTCGCCGCGATGATCCGCGACCATCCGCGTTTCCAGAAGACGGCGATGATCTTCATTTCGGCCATTCAGGTCAGCGATCTCGACCGGCTGCGCGGCTACGAGATGGGCGCCGTCGACTATGTTCCGGTACCGGTCGTCCCGGAAGTGTTGCGCGCCAAGATCAAGGTATTTGCCGAGCTGTACCGCAAGACCCGGCAGCTGGAGCGGCTGAATGCCGAACTCGAGGATCGCGTGCGGGCGCGAACCGCCGAGCTGGAGGAATCGCACGCCCGGCTCCTGGAAAGCGAGCAACGCCGCAGTCTCGCGATCGCCGCCGGCAAAATGGGATCCTGGGACTGGGACTGGGTCAATGGCGACTGGATGTGGGACGAGGGCCAATACCAGATTCTCGGCGTCGATTCGAAAACCTTCGTGGTGACGCCTTCCAAGATACAGGCGTTGCTGCATCCGGAGGACATCGGCGAACTGCGCAAGGCATTGGCGCACTTCGCCAAGGGTGCAAAATCATACGAAGCCGAGTTTCGCGTTATCCGCCCCAATGGCGAGATACGCTGGTGCGTCGGCACCGCCGCCGCCACCCTCGACAAAGCGGGCCGCGTGGTGCGCGTCAGCGGTGTCACGGTCGACATCACCGAGCGCAAGCATGCCGAGGAACGCCAGAACCTGCTCGCCCGGGAGGTCGATCATCGCGCCAAGAATGCCCTGGCGCTGGCCCAATCCATCGTCCGGCTGACCCGAGGCGAAAACGTCAAGGCCTATATCCGCTCGGTGGAAGGGCGGATCAATGCGCTGGCGCGAGTGCATACGGTGCTGTCGCTATCGAGCTGGCAGGGCGCGGAAATGCGACGGCTGATCGGCGAAGAGCTCGCGCCCTATGCGGTGGGCGATCAAATCGTATTGTCCGGTTCGGAGCTGCAGCTGCAGCCTGCCACCGCGCAGACGCTGGCGTTGGCCTTGCACGAGCTCGTCACCAATTCGGCCAAGTACGGCGCGCTGTCGACGCTGTCGGGCCGGCTCTCCCTCAGATGGGAGAACGAGCACGGCCTGCTGCGGTTGTTCTGGGAAGAGACCGGCGGGCCTCCGGTTCAGGAGCCGACAACGCGGGGCTTCGGCACCCGGACCGTGATCGCCAGCATCGAGTCGCAACTCGGCGGCGAGGCCAGGTTCGACTGGCGCCGCGAGGGCCTGCTGTGCCGTCTTTCGGTTCCGTTGCCGCCTGCGCTGGCGCGGCCGGATTCAGGCGTGCATCAAGGCGGCATCATCGAAAAAAATAATCCCGGGCGCACCGTGCGATCGGCCGACGCGTAAGCCCGATCAGAGCACAGCCCCGCCGGCAACTTCGGTCTCGCGATCATGCGACGGCCGAAACCCAAGGACCGCCTCGATCGCACGCATCAGTTCGATCGGGCGAAACGGCTTTTGCAGACACGCGACATTCGAAAGCTCGGGGGATTCGGCCAGGAAGTCGAGCGCGGTCATTCCCGATATGGCGACAACGGGCAAGTTGGGCACGCGCTCGCGCATGGTCCGGATAAGGTCGAACCCGTTGGTGCCCTGCAGGAAGATATCGACGATGGCGAGATCGAAACTGGAATCCGCGAACGCCTGCAATGCAGCCGCGGCGCTGGCAGCCTCGACGATTTCGAAACGGTTGACACGCAGCACGATGGAGATCATCGCGCGCACATTGGATTGGTCATCGACAACGAGAACGCGGGGCATGAATGGCATCCAGAATCGATCGTCCCGCACCCTATGGTGAAAATCCCGGATTTAGCGCATTGAAGCGGCATTATTCGACCTTTCGGTAAAGACGCCGTTACTCCGCAATGGGCTTTCCGCTGCTATGCCGATTGGATAGTATGTAACCTTGAGTTGATTCTGGGATACGCAGCGGCCGCATGCGATTGCGCATGGCGCTTGGCTGATTCCGGCTGCGATATCATGCCTGTGCCCAGGCAGAGCAGCATTGCCCCCGGTCGATATCAGCATATCGGCTAGATTTCGCGCTCTGGCGGGTGCTCTATGGTGCGGGCTTGATTTGGACCCTTTTGGTGCATCGATGCCAGCCTGCAGGAGATCATGAGTGCCGACTGGTGACGACCGCAGCATCTTCCTGTCGACCTTGCCCGCCACCAACTGCGACCGCACGATGGCTCTCGCCGTCATCGTGGTCTCGTCGATTCTGTTCGCATGTGCCGCGACTTACTCCACTGTGCCGCTCACCCCGATTCCGGCGTTCATTGCGAGTTACCAGTCCGCGCTTGCCATCAACGATCTGATCACGGCCATCCTGCTGTTTTCGCAATTCAGCCTGTTGCGGTCGCGCGCTCTGCTGCTGCTGGCGAGCGGATATTTGTTCACCATGGCCGCGGCGATCGTCCATGCCCTGACTTTTCCCGGCGTGTTTGCCCCGGCCGGGCTTCTCAATGCCGGTCCGCAGACCACCGCTTGGCTGTACCAGATCTGGCACGGCGTATTTCCGCTTGTCGTCCTCGGTTATGCGCTGCTGAAAGACAAAGATGGCGGCGCCAAAATACGGGGATCCGCACGGAGGGCGATGCTTTCGAGCGCCATCGCCGTCGGCGGCGTGTTGTCGGTCGCAGTCTGGATCGTCACCGCCAAACACGACCTGCTGCCGACGCTGTTGAGCGACGGCCATTTTACGTCCTACCTGACCGCCGCCATATCGACGGAACTGTTGCTCAGCCTGGCGGCGCTGCTGACCTTGTGGTTTCGGCGGCAACATTCCGTGCTCGACATCTGGCTGATGGCCGTGATGTGCGCCTGGCTGTTCGACGTCGCTCTGTCCGGAATTTTCAGTGCCGCCAGATTCGATCTCGCCTTTTACGCCGGCCGGTTCTATGGCCTGTGCGCAGCGAGTTTCATTCTCGCCGTCTTGCTGATCGACAACGTCGCCCTGCAAGCCCAGTTGTCCCGCCTGCTCGATACGCTCCGGCTTCAGGCCGCCTCCGAAAGGCAGTATCATACCGAACGCGAGCGGTTGTTGAGCGCGGTCGTGGAATCATCCAACGACGCCATCATCACCAAGGCGCTCGACGGCAAGATCACCAGCTGGAACAGGGCCGCCGAGCAACTGTTTGGATATTCGGCTCAGGAAGCGGTCGGCAGACCCGTTGATATCATCGTCCCGCCCGACCGGCGCGCCGAGGTCCACAATATCCTCGACCGGGTCGGCCGCGGCGAAAGGATCGAACATTACGAAACCTCGCGCGTGCGCAAGGACGGTCGCAGCCTGGATGTTTCGCTGAGCGTCTCGCCGATCCGATCGGCGTCGGGCGAGATTGTCGGCGCCTCCAAATCCGCGCGCGACATTACCGAGAGCAAGCGGACGGAAAAGGCACTCAATCAGGAGATCGAAGAGCGGCGGCGCATCTTCGACACCTCGCATGATCTCATTCTGGTGACGGATACCAAGGGCAATTTCATTCAGGTCAGCCCGAGCGTCACTTCCATCCTCGGTTACGCACCCGCGGATATGGTGGGACACAGCGCGGTCGAATTCATCCACCCGGACGATCTCGAGAATACGCGCAACGAGATGCGGGCGGCGCGCCGGGGCCAGAACAAGCGCAACTTCGAGACGCGCTATATCGGCAAGGACGGCAAGACCGTGGCGCTGAACTGGACCGGAACATGGTCGGAGCCGGTCAGGCGTCATTTTTTCATTGGCCGCGATCTGACGGAAAAGCAGGCCGCGGACGCGCATATCCGCCAGGTGCAGAAGATGGACGCGATCGGCCAGCTGACCGGCGGCGTCGCGCATGATTTCAACAACATTCTGACGGTCATCACCGGCACCATCGGGATTTTGGAAGAGGCGGTCGCCAGCCAGCCCGAACTCGTGGCCATTGCCAAGCTGATCGACGAGGCCGCAGAACGGGGCGCCAGCCTGACCAAGCATCTGCTCGCCTTCGCCCGGAAGCAGCCGCTGCAGCCGGTTGAGGTCGACGTCAACGGCTTGATGCTCGAAGCCGCGAAGCTGCTGCATCCGACGCTGGGCGAGCATATCGTAATCATGCCCCTGCTCGCGGAAGACGCATGGACGGCGCTGGTCGATCCGAACCAGCTCACCACGGCAATCCTGAACCTTGCCCTGAACGCGCGCGACGCCATGCCCGATGGCGGCAAGCTCACGCTCGAGAGCCGCAACGTCTTTCTCGACGACGCCTATGCGAGCATGCATAGCGAGGTGACGGTAGGCCACTACGTCATGATTGCCGTCAGCGACAGCGGCACGGGAATTCCCGCAGCAATGCTCGAGCGGGTGTTCGAACCCTTCTTCACCACCAAGGAGGTCGGCAAGGGCACCGGCCTCGGTCTCAGCATGGTGTTCGGCTTCATCAAACAGTCAGGCGGGCATATCAAGATCTACAGCGAGGAAGGCCACGGCACCTCGATCAAGATGTATCTGCCGCGGGCGACGGGGTTGAGCCAGACCGCCACAGAAGTGCGGATGTCGGCGAACGTCGAGGGAGGCAACGAAACCGTCCTCGTCGTCGAGGACGATGAACTGGTGCGCAAATATGTCATCACCCAGATCAAAAGCCTCGGCTATACCACGTTCGAGGCGGCCAACGCGGCCGAAGCTCTCAATGTCATCGATACCGCCGCGACCGTCGATCTGCTGTTCACCGACGTCATCATGCCCGGCATCATGAACGGCCGCCAACTGGTCGACGTCGCGCGGCAGCGGCGGCCTTCGCTGAAAGTCCTGTACACGTCGGGATATACCGAGAACGCCATCGTCCATCATGGCCGCCTCGACACCGGCGTGCTGCTGCTTGCCAAGCCCTATCGCAAATCCGAACTGGCCAGCATGCTCCGAATGGCGCTTGGCAATTGAAGCAATCCTTGCGACTGATATATTTGTGATCACGACCAGACATCGACGGCCCGAATGCGGGCCTGACGGACCGGCTGCTTGAAAAATCTCCTCACCGACATATCCGGCGTCCGCGTCGGTCACGCCGACGACGCAGCACTTGCGTCCGGCGTTACCGCCGTGATCTTCGACAAACCCGCGGTGGCATCGATCGACGTCCGCGGCGGCGGGCCAGGCACCCGCGAGGCAACCGTGCTCGACCTTCAGAGCACAGTCGAAGCGATCGACGGCATCGCGCTCTCCGGCGGCTCGGCGCTCGGACTGGATGCCGCCGGCGGCGTGCAGGCCTGGCTCGCCGAACAGGGGCGCGGCTTGCGCGTACGTGGCGCAGTCATTCCGATCGTTCCGGGCGCGATCTGCTTCGATCTCCTGAACGGCGGCAACAAGGCGTGGGGACGCTTCCCGCCCTATCGCGATCTCGGTTACGCCGCAGCTGGTGCCGCAGCGGAGAACTTCGCGCTCGGCAGCGCCGGCGCCGGCCTCGGCGCGACCACGGCCAATTTCAAGGGCGGCCTCGGTTCCGCTTCCTCGCAGACCGAAGGCGGCGTGAAGGTCGCCGCACTCGCGGTGGTCAATGCCGTCGGCAGCGTGACGGTCGGCGACGGGCCATGGTTCTGGGCGGCGCCGTTCGAAATCGGCGGCGAATTCGGCGGACGCGGCCTGCCGCCGTCGTTCGATCCGGACATGTTGAGGGCGCGGCTCAAGGGCGGCCCGGAGGCCACCTCTGCGGAAAACACCACATTGGCCGTCGTCGTCACCGACGCCTTGCTGACGAAGCCGCAGGCCAAGCGGCTTGCGATGATCGCGCAGACCGGCATGGCGCGCGCCATCTATCCCGTTCATGCGCCGCTCGATGGCGACGTGGTGTTTGCAGCCGCGACCGGCGAAAAACCGATCGATCCGCTGTTCGGTCTCACCGAACTCGGCATGGTGGCGGCCAATGTGCTCGCCCGCGCGATCGCGCGCGGCGTCCATTCGGCGACCGCGCTGCCCTTTCCAGGCGCGCTGCCGGCGTGGAAGGATCGCTTCGGCTAAGCGGAAGTGCGCCGAAACCTTGCTGACAACGGCTTAGGCGCTGACCGAGAGCGATGCGGTGGCGGAGGATGCAATCGCGCTGGCCTCGCGCTGGATCATCTGCTCGATGAAATTGTAGGACGACGTCGCGGTGCTGGACGAAGTCGTTGCCGCAGGCGACGTCATCGTCACCTTTGAACCGTCAGCGTAGGTCAGCGAGGTGGTCGTGGAACCGTCGCTATTGGTGACGGAGGTGCTCGACCCGCCCTCCAGCGCCTGCAACAGCGGATCGGTGCTCGATGATCCGTCGCTGCTGGTGCCGCTGCTGCTGGAATCGCTCGATCCGTCCGAAGCGGCGACGTGGTGATGGTGATGCCCGCCCTTGCCGCCGGCGCCCTTCAGCGCGTTCGACATTTCGTCGAGGCTGACCGAGCCGTCGCCATTCTTGTCCAGCTTGTTGAAGACGTCGTCAGCCTGCGCGATGTTGGTGCCGCCGGCGCCGAGCGCGTTTTCGAATTCGGATTTTGAGATCTTGCCGTCGCCATCGGCGTCGATTTGCGAGAACAGGTCCTTCAGCGAATCCGAGGGGCTGGTGGACGTCGAAGTCGTCGACGAGGTCGAAGACTGGCTTTGCGCCGCCAGCAGCGCGCTCATCGTTTCCGGTGAGATCTGCGAAAAGCGGCTGCTGGATCCGGTGCTCGCGCTCGTGCTCTGGCTGGTCGAGGTCGCGGCGCTGCTGGAAAAATCGAACGGGCTGCTCGCACCCTGGCTAAAGCCGGTCGATTGCGTGGACGAGGATTTCGACGAAAGCAGCCCTTGAAGGGCATCGATGGCTAACGACGCGGCGCCAATGGCAGGCAACATGGCAGAACTCCGACAAGGCTGGACGACGCGGCCGTTAACTCACGCCAACTACTCAGCAAGCGCCGTGCCATGGTGAAAAACCCAATGAAACCGGCGCTTTTTGCATTTGGCCTGGGCTGGCATGGCAGGCAATTCGTGCCCGCTCCGGCAGATTTTTCCACCCCCGCGTTGAGATCTCCTCGCGCCGACGGCAGGCATTCGCACAAATTATCGGATCATGCGTTTTGGAAATCGGGCGTGGCTGCACTGGCTCCATTCGAACTCACGCGGGCTCGGTTCTGCCAATTTGTGCGCGGAACCCATTCAGCCCGACGGCTTCGCGTGGGACAATCTTTCTATCCTCGATACCCGGTCCCGCCCGCATTGCCCCCAGACTTTGCGCGTGTTACCCGAAACGTTCCGCACCTTCGAAATCAGCCTTCGGAAAAGCGCACATGTCCCAGCAATTTGCGTCACGTCCCCTCGTCATCGCGCCGTCGATCCTGGCGGCGGACTTTGCCAAACTGGGCGAGGAAGTCCGCGCCGTCGATTCCGCCGGCGCCGACTGGATCCATCTCGACGTGATGGACGGGCATTTCGTCCCGAACATTTCCTACGGTCCCGATGTCATCAAGGCGATGCGCCCGCACACAAAGAAGATTTTTGACGCGCATCTGATGATCTCGCCGTGCGATCAATATCTCGAGGCCTTCGCCAAAGCCGGCTGCGATCACATCACGGTCCATGCCGAGGCGGGTCCGCATCTGCATCGTTCGCTGCAGGCGATCCGCGCGCTCGGCAAGAAGGCCGGCGTCTCGCTCAATCCGGGCACGCCGGCAAGCGCGATCGAATATGTCATCGATCTGATCGATCTGGTGCTGGTGATGTCGGTCAATCCAGGCTTCGGCGGTCAGGCCTTCATTCGCTCGGCGCTCGGCAAGATCAGCGATGTCAGGGCGATGACCGCAGGCCGCCCGATCGATATCGAAGTCGACGGCGGCGTCGGCCCGGATGTGTCGGGCCAGTTGGCGGCCGCCGGCGCCAACGCGTTTGTCGCGGGCTCCGCGGTGTTCAAGGGCGGCAACGTGGACGCGTACAAGACCAATATTTCCGCGATCCGCAATGCTGCGGCCAGCGCGCGCGGCGAAGCAATCTAGCCGGCGATTGCCGTGTAAATGATAGCTCTGGTGCACTGCAGCAGTTCCCATGCTGCGCCGCCACATGCTCAATATTCGTGCGCCGCACCGTAGTGATCCGGGCTTCCCGGATTCAGCCAAATCAATGCACATACCGCGCTCGAATTCGCGGGAGTGCGCATCATGACGATGACCTATGTTTGGATCGGCGTTGCTTTGTGGCTCGGCTTGAACGTGGCGTTCGTCGCGCGGCGCATCTATGTGACACGACGGGTCAAGATCGCCGCCAACTTTCGCCGTACGCACGTGCGGCTGGTTTGAGTCCGTGGCGGGCGTGATTGCAAAGCGGCCGTCAAAGCGCAGGTGTCGCATTCCGCGGCGCCCGCATCCGGACCTCGAATATTTCTTCAGCCGCTACGAACGGCGGCGCCGGCCTCTGCTTCTTCTTGCCCATGCACCGCCGCCAGCCGCGGCGGCCGCACCACGGTGACCGTACAACCGGCCTCCGCCGCCACCCTGGCCGAGACGCTGCCGAGCAGCGCGCGCGCCAGCGAATTCTGCCGCGCGCCGATCACGACGTGGTCGACGTGATTGACCTCGACGAATTCCAGGATGGCGGAAGCGGGATCGACCGCCTCCAGTACATGCACCGTGAGCCGGCTTTCGTCGAGTTGCAATGGCGACGCCCAATGCCGGAGCGCGACAAGCCGGTCGATGTGCTTGTTGTTGCCCTGCTCGTCGAGCGTCTTGTCCAGCGTGATGCGGCCGAGCTTGAGCACGTTCAGGCAGGCAAGCCGCGCCGATGGCAGGGTTGCAAGGATCTGCTCGGCGGCCTTGCGCAGCGATTCGTTCAGCAGCCCCGCCCCTTCAGCAGTATCGAGGGCGACGGCCACGATCGGCCCCGACGCCAGTTGGGCGGCAAGATCGGATTTCGGTCTCGGTTGCGTCAGGCCGCGATTGAAGCGGCGCCGCCAGACCGTTGAGAGCGGATCGCGCATTTGGCGCTCCGATCGCGCGGTCAGCTTGATCTGCTCGGGATGGGCAAGTTCGAACGCCAGTTGCGATGCCGTCGGGTGCCGCCAGACCGGCTCGATCTCGAGACACCGCAGCACGATCTCCTGCAGCCAGGGCGGATAATCGGTCTTAAGCTTGCGCGGCGGATGCGGATCGCGCCACAGCCGCCGGCGCATGCCGCGCAGCGTTTCACCCTCGCCGAACGGCCGCTCGCCGGTGGTGAAGAAATACAGCAGCACGCCGAGCGAAAACAGGTCGCTGCGCGGATCGTCGCGTACGCCAAGCAGGCGCTCCGGCGCCATGTAGGGCGCGGTACCGTAGGGCAAGCGGAATTCTTCCTGCAGCAGATCGGGCAAAAGATTGTGATGCGACAATCCGAAATCGATCAGCACGCATTCGCCCGAGGGGCGAAACATGATGCTGCTCGGCTTGATGTCGTGATGAATGACGTGCTGCCGATGCAAATCGGCGAGCGCGGTCGCGATCTTGCCGCCGATCACCCTCGCCTCTTCGTATGGGATCGGCAGGTCGCGGAGCCGGTCGTACAGCGTGGTGCCCGGGATGCGCTCGATGACGACATAGGGCTGCCGGCCGAAATCGCCGGTGCCGAAACAGCCGGGGACGTGCGGTCCCGCCAGCCGCGGCAGGATCATCTGCTCCATTTCAAAGCTGACGATGGCGGCCGGATCCTCGCCCTCGGAAACCCGGGGGATTTTCATCAGCAGCGGCACGTTGATGCCGCGATGGGTCACGCTCCACAGCGTCGCCATGCCGCCGCGATGGACGCACTCCCCGATCGTAAAACCATCCAGCTCGGCGCCGGTCGCAATCAAAGGCCTGTTCCTCGAAGGTTTGGCCATCGCTCACCTCCCGACCAACAGCCGGTCGGCCAGCCAGTGCGGCAGGCCGTTGGCGCGAATCCGGCTGGCCGCGGTCTCGACGTCGTAGGGCACGCGGCAATAGGTGATCTCATGCGAGGTGGTATCGAGCATCGCAAACGCGGCGGCCGGGTTGCCGTCGCGCGGCTGCCCGACCGAGCCGATCACAGCGAGCCAGCGCCTGCCGCCGAGTAATTGCACGGGGACGCCGGAGGTCGGAACGAAGCTCGTCATCTTGGCGGCTGACGACATCGAATACAGCGCCGGCTTGTGGATGTGTCCGCAGAAGGTGATGTGGGCTTCGGTCGCCTCGAGGCTGCGCGCGGCCTCCGGCGTGCCCCGGACATAGCGCCACCGCGCCGGGTGGCTCGCTTCCGAATGAACGTAGAGGCGGTCGCCGTCCTGCCGGGTCAGCGGCAATTCGGCCAGAAACCGCCGCTGGTTCGCGCTGAGCCTGCCGCGGGTCCATTCGATCGCGGCTTGCGCTTCGGCATTCATGGTCTCGGAGGGAGTACCGATCGCGCTGTCATGGTTGCCGCGCACGGCCATGGCGCCGCGATCGACCAGATCCATCACCGTCTCGACCGTCGATTCCGGATCGGCGCCGTAGCCGACGATATCGCCGAGGCAGATCATGCGCTCGGCGCCGCGCGCCCGCGCCGCCTCCAGGCAGGCGCCAAAAGCCTGCTGGTTGGCATGGATATCGGTAAACAGCGCCAGCCGCACATTTTCCTCCGCGCTATCCGTACCGGACAGGCTTGTGCCAGATTTGATGGATGTCAAACAGCAGGCGATCCCAGGCCCGCAGCGGGTCCGAGACAAGGTCATATGCGGTGGGGTTGGTTTTGACGCGGTGCGGCGACGATCGCGCCGCCAATTCAATCAGCGTTTACGCGGCGCTTCCAGGCCTTTGAGCAGCAGCGCCAGCACGGCGTCGATCCGCCTGGCAAGCTCCGCCTCACTCCATTCCTCGGCATGGGCGGGATGGTGGAAACGACTGGTGGCGTCAAAAATCGCGCGCGCCGAAGCTTTGGGATCGGCGACCTGAAATACGCCCTGCTCCACGCCGTCGGACAGTATATGCACAATCTGGTCGACCAGGCCGTCCTTATGCGCCTTCACCACCGTGCAGGCTTCCTGTGCCAGCGTCAGGTAGGTCCTGAACATCTCGGGGTCGTCGCTGACCTTCTTGTGCTTGATCTCAAACATCGTGCGCAGCCAGCGTTCCAGCCGGGCGGGCGCCGGCCCCGCCTCCTCCGCAATCTTCTGAAGCGGCGCGTTGACGCGGTCGAGCCAGCGCTTTGCAACGGCCTGGCGCAGCGAAGCCTTGCTCGGAAAGTGGCGGTAGACGCTGCCGTGGCTGACATCGAGCGCACGGGCGACGTCGACCACAGTAGCCTTGGCGAGCCCATAGCGCCGCAACACGTCCTCGGTTACTTCGAGAATCCGTTCCGGCGTCAAAACCATTACTTCGTTCATGGGCCGCTCCGTTTGGTTCTCGCTGTCCCGCTTCGTTTAGTGAGTAAACTTGGCGGCCTGGGCCTCAAGATGGCGGGCGACGCGCAGGTTGAGCCAGCGTTGAATTTGGGCGGTCAAATAAAGAATTTCCATCGTCATCGGGGTAGTCCTCTTCAGCTCCGAAACCCGCCGTATCGGCCGGCGAGCCCTATATTTGACGCCCAGCCCTCGCGTCACAAAGTGATATAGCACATCTCGTTGACAGATTTCAATATCTGTTATTCAATAAACTGTGATTGGGATCCCCCTTGGGCGGGCGGCCCGGGCGCCTCGCACGCCGGCTCCCGGCCCCCGGCCCCAAGGTTTGTCTCACCTCGGCGGCTCTGTTAAAGCGCGGCGTAAAAAACAATTGCTGAGAGTCGACCATGATCCCCCGTTATACCCGCCCGGAAATGGCCTCGATCTGGGAGCCCCAGACCCGTTTCAAGATCTGGTTCGAGATCGAGGCCCATGCGGCCGACGCGCTGGCGGAACTCGGCACCATCCCCAAGGAAGCCGCCAGGACGATCTGGGCCAAGGCCAGGAATGCGACCTTCAACGTCGAGCGGATCGACGAGATCGAGCGCGAGACCAAGCACGACGTCATCGCCTTCCTGACCCATCTGGCCGAAATCGTCGGCCCCGAGGCGCGCTTCGTCCACCAGGGCATGACCTCCTCCGACGTGCTCGACACCTGCCTCAACGTGCAGCTCACCCGCGCCGCGGATTTGCTGATCGCCGACATCGACAAGGTTCTCGCCGCGCTGAAGAAGCGCGCCTTCGAGCACAAGATGACGCCGACCATCGGCCGCTCCCACGGCATCCACGCCGAGCCGGTGACGTTCGGGCTCAAGCTTGCCTACGCCTATGCCGAATTCACACGCGCCCGCGAGCGCCTCGTCGCCGCCCGCAAGGAAGTCGCGACCTGCGCGATCTCGGGCGCGGTCGGCACCTTCGCCCAGATCGATCCGCGCGTCGAAGAACATGTCGCCAAGGCGATGGGGCTTACGCCGGAGCCGATCTCGACCCAGGTGATCCCGCGTGACCGCCACGCGATGTATTTTGCAACGCTCGGCGTCATCGCCTCCTCGGTCGAACGCCTCGCCACCGAGATCCGCCATCTGCAGCGCACCGAGGTGCTAGAAGCCGAAGAGTTCTTCTCGGAAGGCCAGAAGGGCTCTTCCGCCATGCCGCACAAGCGCAACCCGGTGCTGTCGGAAAACCTGTCCGGCCTGTCACGGATGGTGCGCGCCTATGCGCTGCCGGCGATGGAAAACGTCGTGCTCTGGCACGAGCGCGACATCTCGCACTCCTCGGCCGAACGCATGATCGGCCCTGACGCCACCGTGACGCTCGATTTTGCGCTGAATCGTCTGGCCGGCCTGATCGACAAGCTTTTGATCTATCCCGCCAACATGCAAAAAAACCTCGACCGCCTCGGCGGCCTCGTGCATTCGCAGCGGCTCCTGATCGCGCTGACGCAAAAGGGCGCCAGCCGCGAGGACTCCTATAAATTCGTGCAGCGCAACGCCATGCCGGTATGGCGCGGCGAAGGCGATTTCCAGACGCTGTTGAAAAAAGACCCCGACGTGAAGAAATATCTGACCGACGCCGAGATCGAGGAGCAGTTCGACCTCGGCTATCACTTCAAGCACGTCGATACGATTTTCAGGCGCGTGTTCGGGGCGAGCTGATGGATAGGTCGTCATCCTGAGGAGCTTGCCAACGGGTCCGCGCGAAGCGCGGCCCGATGATAAACTCCGCAAGCGTCTCGAAGGATGGACACAACAATGGACTCGCGGCCATCCTTCGAGACGCGGCGAAGACGCCGCCCCTCAGGATGAGGTCCGAGATAGCTTCACAGCCTCTCAGGATGACGTGTACGCTGTGTCTCTAACTTCGCGCCGCTGACTGCGCCGGCTTCACCGGCGCGCCGTAGAGCCGCATCAGCACGAACGTTACCGCCAGGATCGCGAGATAGACCGTGAGCTGCATCGCCGTCGGCTGGTCGGTGTAGCCGATCAGGGTGTGCAGCGCGCGGCCGGGAATGCTGGTATCGGAGAGGATCCAGCCTGAATCCCAGACGACGTTGTCCATCGCCGTCAGCCAATTCGCCTTTTCCAGGAAGGCCGCCGCCTGCGCCGCCATGCCGGCCGCCAGCAGCGCGATCAGCACCGTCGTCGTCGTGAACAATTTCCGCATGGGAATGCGCACCAGGCCAAAATAGGTCAGCATGCAAATGACGGCGCCGAGCGCCAGCCCGGCAAAACCGCCGAGCGCGACGCTCCACGAAGTGTCGCTGCCGGCGGCGAGCACGCCATACAGGAACAGCACGACCTCGCTGCCCTCGCGCAGCACCGCGACGCCGACCACGATCGCGAGCGCCAGCAGCGACTTCGATCCTTCGACCACCGCCCGCCCCGCGTTGCGCAGTTCACCGGCCAGTTCGCTGCCGTGACGCGCCATCCAGACATTGTGCCAGGTCAGCATCACTACCGCGAGGCTAAGGATCGCGGCGTTGAACAGCTCCTGCCCCATGCCCGCGAACAGGTTGGACAGCGCGCCGGCAAAGCCAGCGACGACGCAGGCCAGCAGAACGCCGGCCAGCACGCCGCCGCCGATCCAGCGATTGCGATGCGGCACCGGGCGCGTCACCGCCAGCACGATGCCGACGATCAGACCGGCCTCGAAGACTTCGCGGAAAACGATGATCAGTGCGGCGATCACGGCGACGTCTTACTTCACCACCAGCGCGCCGCGGGCGGTCTTCTCGTTATACTCGTCGAAGAACTCGTAGCGGCCGGGCTTTTGCGCGCGCACATTGATGGTGGCGTCGCCGCCGGCGGCGACCACCTTCTCGACATGCAGCGTCTTGCTTTCGAATTCCATCGCCCCGGCGTCGAGATTTCTCAGCTTGATCGCGATCGGCGTGTTGGCGGGCGCGCCGATCTCGGCCGGATCGAATTTCCTGTCTTTGTAGCTCAGTTGAATCTCGACCGCGTTCTCTGCGTCCGCGGCGCCGGTAACGGCGACCGATACGAGAGCGACGGCGGCGAGTAGAGTTGCACTTGAGAGCATTCGCGAGAGAGACATGGCGGTTCTTTCATTGCGGCTGATGAGTTCGACCGATGCCTTACGCTGCCGGCAGCCGTCCCGAGAAGAGGCAAAAAGACGCGTATTTCTGGAGCGATTCTAAACCGCTTCGGTCAGCCGGCCGCACCATCCACCATGCGTGCGGCGACGCGATCGCGCCTGATGAAGTGATGCCATAGTGCGGCCGCCAGATGCAGCACGATCAGCGCCAGCAGCACATAGGCAAAGAAGATGTGGCGGTCCTCGTAGGCCGCCGCCGCGGCCTTGTCGGGCGAGGTAATCTGCGGGACGTGAAACAGCCCGAACCAGTCGGAATAATCCGGCGAGCGCGCACCGGAATGGGCCCAGCCCAGCATCGCCACCAGGATGGTGACGGCATACAGTGCGCCTTGGCTGACGCGCGCCGCGATCCGCTGCCAGCGCGACGTATCCGGCGGCAATTCCGGCGTCGGATTGACGCCGCGCCAGGCGAGCCGGATCACCGTCAAGAGCAGCACCAGATAGCCGATATCGGCATGGATCGAGCGGTAGAAGAAGCGGTCCGCACGCGCCGGGAAGTGGTTCATCCACCACCCGGATGCCAGCATGCCGATGATCGCGAACCCGAGAATCCAGTGGAAGGCGCGCGAGAGGGTGCCCCAGCTCGATGACGTATTTCGCAGCATATTTGGTTCGGGCTCCCGGCTTTCGGATCGCTCGTGCGTCGCGGTTTTGTCCGCGTCTGCAACGGCTTGCCCTGATAGCTTTGCGGCCCATGCAAGGCGATTTGAATCATTCAAAATTGGGCGGTGCAGCGACACCGCCCGGGAAGCCGCGGGGCCAGCAAAAACAACTGAATGGTAACCGCGGATCGGCTAGAATTGTGGCGTGCCAGTCCCTCCGACGATTCTCCTGTTCGATTCCGGCCTTGGCGGTCTCACGGTATTGCGTGAAATCGTCGGTGCCCGCCCCGATGCGCATTATGTTTATGTCGCCGACGATGCGTTCTTCCCCTATGGCCACCACAGCGAGGAGCAGATCATCGCCCGCGTGGTCCCGCTGGTCGGCGAATTGATCGCCGCCCACACCCCCGACCTGGTGGTGATCGCCTGCAACACCGCATCCACGCTGGTGATGTCGCACCTGCGCAGCGCATACAAAGTGCCGTTCGTCGGAACCGTGCCCGCGATCAAGCCGGCCTGCGCCTCTTCGAAGACCAAGCGCGTCTCCGTGCTCGGCACCAAGGGCACCGTCAAGCGCGAATACACAAGGAAGCTGATCCACGATTTCGCGTTAGGCTGCGAAGTGACGCTGGTCGGCTCGGCGGAGCTCGCCTCGCTGGCCGAGTCGGCGCTGAGCGGCGACGCGGTAAGCGATCGGGATATCTCGGCCGAACTCGCGCCCTGCTTTGTCGAGCACGGCGGAGCCCGCACCGACACCGTCGTGCTGGCCTGCACGCATTATCCGCTGCTGCTGGAGCGGCTCATCAAGCTCGCGCCCTGGCCGGTCGACTGGATCGATCCCGCGCCGGCGATTGCGCGGCGCGTCTCCGATCTGCTCGGCCCGCCGGGTAACGAAAGCGACGAGGCCGGCGCTGAAATGATCTTCACCTCGAAGCGGCCGCATACGCTGAGCAAGGCGCTGATGCCGTTTTTCGGCGGGCGCGTGCCTGCGTAGCCGCCCGAGGGCGGATTACGCATTGACGGAAAAGGTGACAGGCCGACCAAAATTGCCGCGTCACAGAAGATGACCGTGTCTCACTTATGGGGTGGGGCCTGCTTGCGGTCGACGCGTCAGCAGATTTTCTGGAAGCGCGCCCGCCAGCGCGGCACCTTGGCCGGCTGCAGCACGTAGCTTTTGCCCTCGGCCGAGATCGTCAGCGGCTGCCCGGAGCCCAGAAGATCTAAGACGCGATTTTCCAGCGCGCGCCATTTGTCTTCGTCAAACTCGGGATAGCCGAGGTCCGGTTGGTTGAACATCGTGGTGTTCGGCGGGAAGGACTCGGGACCGGCGTAGGTGAAGCCGGCGAAATCCATCTGCGTCTTGCCGTTGGCGATCGTGATCGAGGCCTTAGTGTGATCCTGTTTCGGCGCTCCCCCCGGATAGACCGCATCCATCTCGAAATGCGCGCCGCAGCCGATGCGAAATACTGTCTTGCCCCTGGTGTCGTAAAAGCCGAGCCATGGCTGATCCTGGCGGTCGATCTCGAATTTCCAGGCGCCCGTCCAAGTATCTTTCGATGTACCGCCGGCCGCCGATGCCGCAGACAACCCGAGCCACGATAGAGCGACAACGATTCCAAGCAACCTTGCATGCGGCGTCATGGCAAGCCCCCAACGCGATCCGCGATCATCCTAACACGAGAATGCGTATCGACCGGCTTGGCCGGCAAGGGCTCAGCCGACGTTGGGCCACACACGTTAGGCGCTCTAGGCCGCCCTCATGGGTCCTTAACGTGCATTCGGGGACCCGCACCGATGTCCGCTAGTGGCACAACTCGGACATGCCGCCGTGGTCGCTCTATGTCCGTTGTTGGGGGCAGAGCGGAAAACATATGCTCGCATTGAGCTTTTCCGGTTTTGACCCGGGCTGTGTGAAAACGTGAAATCTTGCGAACGCTGGAGAATCTACTTCTCAGATCACGCGGCACTGGCGCGCAGTATGCTCTCCGTAGTCTCAGAAGCGGCGTCAGAAGGAATGCTTTTCTCCGCAATGCGCCGTCGCGTTTTCACACAGCCAAGACCCAATCCGGACATTGTCTTGGAACATTTTATTGAGCGGTTCATGGGCTGCCGGGCTTGTAGAGCCGCTGAAGGACGCGCAGTTTTGTATCTACGCCCCCGGGCAGCAGGGCGATTGCGCGGCATCAAATCATGATCAGGAACGGACTTTATCTAGCTGAGACGACATTTCTGGACGGCGTGGAAGCCTACAACCGACATGTCATGGTGCTCCGTGATGGCACGATTCGCGGGGGCGGCGGATTTTATTATACCGTCGGAAGCTACACTTGTTCTGACGGCAAGTGGAAAGGTGAAATGACGAGCCGTGAGCATTCACCTATTTCTGGAACGTATCCATGGGCACGAAAGACTATCACCATTGGATTTACTGGAACCTATTCAGATGACGGTGCCGAGTTCGAAGCCACGGCACTGGCGGGCAAGCAATCCTTTCGGTTCAAATCCGTCTACCGGTTGCTATTCGCGGATTGAAAGAGTTGGTTGCAGCCTGGATGCCCTCAACATGGTGGCCCGTCTTGCGCGACAACCAACATCAGTGCCGCAATGGTCGCTTGCCATTCGGGGATGGCAGATTATCGATACTTGCCATGCCGACGAGGTGACTGATTGAGCCTCCGCTAGTGTCGGTTATTGGCACTGAACTGACCTCCAGCGGTGTCCGACTTGAGTCCGCTATCGGGGGGCATAGCGGACTATATGTGCTCCGAGCAAGTATTTCGCATTTTGACCCGAATGTATGGTCCGGCCGTGCGTTGCAAGAGGTTTCGTCGATCTGGTGGTAAGCGGTCTTGCATCAATGTATCCGGTCTCTAGTTGGAGCTGTTTTGCTCCGGACCATCATGGATATCAGCGCGCGTGCGTTCTCATTAGGCGACAGGCCTCGATTGGGCCATTTGGGTCACCAGTGTTCGCATGCGCCGGGAAGACCGATCCTCCATCTCGTCTCATCCTCTCGCAGACCTCGGCTGGAAACTGTTGATAGGGTTACGTCATCGCTTGCTCCTCATATCGCGCAGTTCCTTTGTTCGAGCCGAGGGCCGTTCCTTCGTCCCGGCCCGCAGAACGTCGATCGCGTCGCGCGCAGGGGCGGTCAAGGCCGGCCGTCGCGCTTGGCTTGCGGCTGGCTCCGGCGTTGCCAGGCTGCGCCTTGACCGCGCCGAGCACGGCGCGAGGATCAAGCGGGTCGGACGTCTGCATCGTCGGTCCTCGTCAGCTCGAAGGCGCGTCCTTTCGCCAGCACCGCCCAGGCGATGCGGGCAAGTTTGTTGGCGAGCGCAATCGCGAGCACGTTGTGGTGCAACCGCCTCTTGGCGGCTTCGATCCAGGATTTGAGCCCGTAACGTTCCCAGTCCTTTATCCTGACCAGCACAACCCATGCCGCCTGCACAAACAGAACGCGCAGGTAGCGATTGCCGCGCCTCGAGATTTTGCCGAGGATCGTGCGGTCTCCCGTTGAGATCTGCTTGGGCACCAGTCCGAGCCAGGCGCCGAAGTCGCGGCCTTTGGAGAATACGTCTCCAGTGCCGATCGCGGCCACCATGGCGCTCGAAATGATCGGCCCGATGCCGGGCACCGTCATCAGGCGCGAACATGCCTGATCTTGATGACTTCATCCGCGAGTGCGAGCATCGTGGGCGGGATGTCGAGGCCAAGAGCCTTGGCCGTCGCATTTAGGCAACAGCTCCAGTAAATGTGACCCATCCAAATCTTGTCCGTCGCCTCGCTTGGGACATTCCACTAAAAAACATCTAGCGTGGCGGACTAGCCTTGGACTACGGGGAACAGGCGTGTAGCGTTCTTTCGGGGACCGTGCCGCGGAGTTGGGGGCAATGAAAGCCTTGCAGGCCACCTGCATCGTGGGTGCCATAACATTCACGGGGATGATCCATCAGGTTGGCGGAAACACGCCAGGCGCGACCGTGCCGGAAGCGGCGGTGAGCGCCGGGACACCCGGTGCGCCGGTGCTCTCCGCCGCCGTGCCGGAGGTATCTGCCGGACCTGGAACAGCGCTTGGAGCAGAGCTTGGCTCGGTGCCCGGGGCGGTTTCCGGACCGTCGTTGATGGCCCAAGCCGAAATCGGCGACGATTCTATCGAGACAAAATCGGTGGACTTGGGCCACCATGATGCCGCCCAACCGGTGCCGACAACGCGCGATGCGTCCGGCGATGCCTCCAACCCGGCGCCGGTGACGCAGGATTTCCGGTATCTCATCTATTACGTCTGGTCCGAACTACCGCCTGCCGAGAAGCCGGCGGATATCGTCTTAAGTTCACTCAAGGACACCCCGGTCGGAACGCCGGTCGAGGAGATCAAGCGCGCTTCCGACGCTTTCGGTCTGGATTTCAATTTCATGAAAGCGGTTGCCAGGATCGAGTCCGGTTTCGACCCCAAACAACGCACCGGGTCGTATATCGGCCTGTTCCAACTGAGCAAATACGAGTTCAACAAATTCGGCTCCGGGCAGATTCTTGATGCCCGCGACAATGCCGTTGCGGCGGCCTACAAGGTCATTACCGAAGGCATTCTGTTCGAGTGGGTGACGCACAAGAAGCCGACCTTGAGCGATCTTTACTTGATCCATCAACAAGGCTGGGAAGGCGCCGCCGAGCACATCAGCCAACCTGATCGCATCGCTTGGAGATCCATGTGTGCCACCAGCGAAGGCATGGAGAAAGGCGAAAAATGGTGCAAACGCGCGATCTGGCGGAATACCCTTCCGGCCGTCAAACACGCGTGGAAATCGGTGGATAAGCTGACATCGGGGGCGTTCGTCGGAATGTGGCGCGAGCGGGTTGCTGATTTCTATTCGAAATACATGGCCGCCGCCGAACGGGCGAACCAGTAAATTTCCGTTGAGTGGTTGGCAGGAGTTGCCGCACCCGCGGGCCGAGCGGGGGCCTCACCGCCGCTGCGGCACGCGGTGCGGCTCCTCCACCGCTTCGAGCTGAGCGCGATAAGGATGGCGTCGAGATATATCCTTGGCGCGCTGGCCCGTTATCGATGGCGTGGCGCTCGGTCCAGCAAATCGCGTCAAGAATGCCAGCAGGCTCGCAGCGGCATTACCGTCATCGCCATGTCTTCGTTCACTGCAGCCAATCCTTGCAGAGCATGATCCCGACCATGATCATCGAACCGGCTGCGACCACCACCGAGCAGATCCCCGGCAACTCTTCGAGGACAGCGAGAACGGCTGCCCGCCCCCTATGGTTTCGCGCGAAGCGCCAGCTTGCCACACCCATTCGGAAACTCCGTTTGGCCCCAGTAGCGAGTTCTAACAACGCGAAGCAGCTCGCCAGCAATCTGCCAATTCGGGTGCCACCTGCGACCACACCGGCACCCGTGCTCTGGCTGCTGTCCGACAGCGGGCGCAATATAGGCGATTTGAAGCAGAGGTTCTGTGCTTGAACTGCAACTCTCGGTTTTTCAAATATGACTGCAAAATGGCCGTTGATGGGTCGCTTTTGGGCTCCGGAACCTGCAAAGCAAGCTTGCTCCAGGGCGGTCAATATTGGCGATTGGAGATGCCGTTTGCTGGGGCATGAGTTCCGTTAGTGGCACAAAGCAGACGTGCTGAGGGCCAGCGCAGATGTCCGCTTCTGGGCGTAGTGCGGACATCGCAAGCCCGTCGCGCGCGTCGCGTCATCACGACCGACGACGACAACAGCGGCGTGACTAGGATCACAGTCGGGGCGAGAGCGCTGCGCCAGTGTGGCCGCACCAGCGACGATGGTCCGCGCTGTTTGGATGGAGACAAACATGAGCCAGAGCAACGACACTCCGAAGCCCACCGCGCTCGAAGATCATCGCCCACTCGCGGATAGCGAGTTGGATGCGGTGAGCGGCGGCACGGCGGACACAGCAGCCCCCAAACTTTTGGAGGCTTGCTGCAAGGGAACTCACATCCCCAACGTTATCATCGAGTAGGCTTGATGATCGCCCGCTCGATGATGCCGAGTTGAATGCGGTTACGGGCGGGCTGGCTTACGAAGAAGTCACGTTCGAATACACGGAACGGACGCTAGGTGGGCCAGACACGTACCCCGCCTTTTGATCTCGTCCCTGAGCCAAGGCGACCGATAGCGCACGGCATCACGTCATCACCACGCGCACCATCACCACGGCGGAGACAAACCTGTGTGATCCCAAATCGGTTAGGCGACGGGACGCAGCGCACACCAAGGGGCGGCAGGCGAAGCCAGAACCGCAATAAACGGTCCTACAGCGCGCCCAATAACCGTGATCCGCATCACGATTGATTTCGATCTGTAGCGCTATTTTGCAGATCGAGGGATCAGCCCTCCAAACAATAGGAGAGAGCGATGACCATCAACAGCACAATCGAAGCTTTGAGCGAAGCCAAACTCGACCTCGCCGCCGGTGGAATGCGTGAACTGATCGATACGGAACTCGACGCCGTGTGTGGAGGGGTCTCCGATCTCGGCAAATACATCACCAAAGCTGTGGATGACGCTATCTCAGCCTGATGACCGGACTAGTTACCTCATGCTCGATGAAGCGTTGTGACGTGTAAGCCCATGCACAGTGGGTGACTCCACGTTGGGGGGCCTTCGCCTTCGGGAATCTCGTCGCACAGGCGAACAATGCCACGCAGGTTGGTTTGGCCCTCGGCGGCACCTCCGTATAACGCGCGTAACGCCAGCGTCGCACGGGTGCTCAGTCAGGCAAACGTCAGCACGATTGCCTAAGTCACGGGCGTGGCTGACGCGTACGGCGAAGTCGTGTGGTCCTGACGCCCCGACGCTGTGAAGCGATCCGCATGGCGACGGTGGCAACAAAGCCCGTTCACCGGGGAGAGCGCACCGTAAAACCATTGCGCAGGGAAGGTCGGATTGCCTCCGCTGAACCTGTATGCTCGTGTGCGTTTTCCTTTGTGCACTTTGCACACGAGACCGCGGGTGCAGCGCGCATCCCGGCTTTCCCTGCGCCCTCTTGTTCTCCTGGAGGGTGAAAACCGACGCAACGCTCGGGCGCATCGCGCCGCGAGAATGCGAACGCACATCCTCTCGCTGTTTGACAATTGAATCCGAAATCTCACGGCGCGGAAGCCGACGTATCCAAATGGTCGCCGCGTTCTTCCAATCAGGGCCAAAGCTGAAGTCATCGGGCATCAAGGCGAGGTCGGCTTTGGTCCCGATCAAACATTTGGGGCCGGCAAACGTGCCGGCCCCAATCCTGTTTGGCTTATTCGCGTCGATAGACTACCTGGAGCGCTGGTCGCCGCCCCGATCATGATCGTGATCACGGTCGAAATCGAACATATCGAACAGGTCTCCGATTGCCGGCATGTTGACGGGAACATAGGGATTGTCATCGTCGGCGCGCGGATTGGGCAGGTTGTCGCGGCTGCGCTCGCTGAGCTTGCCGAGATACCAATTCCGCTCGACGAATTTCACAAAGGACGAGTGTTCTCCATAGACGTGGGTGATGTGACCGCGCCGTGAGAACGGCGAAACCGCAATCATCGGAATGCGCGGCCCGGTGCCGAAGAAATCGACCGGTTGGATGAAGCCGGAGTCATAGTATCCGCCTCCCTCATCGACGGTGACAAAAATCGCCGTACTTTCCCATTGCTCCTTGTTGCCTTGGGCAAGTCCGATAATGTTCTTGGTGAACTCCTCGAACAGATTGAACTTCGATGATGCCGGATGGCCGTCCATGGCGCCGTCCGGCTTGACGTATGACACCGCCGGCAACGTGCCGTTCTTGAGATCCTGGAAGAGATCGGTGACGTCACGCATATGGTCGGCACGCATCGCCGGATAGTTCACCTGATATTCAAACGGGTTGCAGATGTTGCAATAGATTCCGTCGAGCGGAGCGCCCGTCCCGGAAACATTGTAACTGCCACCGTAATACTTCCATGGGATGTGTTTTGCGCTCAAGAGATCGCCGATGCTTGTCATGGTGACCGGCGGAACGGCACCGGCCGGACTCGGCGTGCCTTGCGGCGTCCAGGCCGGGTTGACGTTCACCGCGTTGTAATAGTGGCCGGGATCGCATTTCGCCTGCACCGGGTAGGGTAGCTTGCCGAGGTAATCCAGGATTGCCTTCACCCCTGGCTGCGTCGAGTCGGAGCAATTGAACCACTGCTTCCGCGCCGTGTACTGGTTGAGCGTATTGGAGAGCGGGTCGGGATTGTAGAAGGTGTTGGAAGGCGGCGTCGCAGCGTTGCCCCGGCCGTCGCCAAAAAAGACCTGATCGGCAAAGCCCAGCGGTACGCTGTCAGGCCCGGTCCCGCCCATCACCGGCTGATGATAGTTGTCGCTCATGGTGTATTCGTCGGCGAGGAATTTCAGATAGGGCACATCGTTCTTCTGCATGTTGAAAAACGCCATCGTCTGGCCGGTATCGTGTGCTGCGGCACCGGGCGGGGTCGAGTAGGTGGTCGTGACGAACGATTGCAGATCGTGCAGGCAGCCGGTCGGATTGCCCCGGGTGACGTGCTCCTTGTCGATCGCGCAATCCATCTGCTGGTACATCTGGAAGAACTGGTGGATGGTGTCGGCGGTATAGGCGTCATAGGGCATGGTCGGGCCGGTCAACTGGAACGGCCCGGGCGGCAGGTTGTTGACGTTGGTAATGCGCGTATCCGGGCCTAGCTTGGTTGGCAGACCCGTGCCGCCGGTTCCGAACAGGAATTGGTCGCTCGCGGGGAGACCTGGATCGCCGCCCGGCAGGCCGAGAATGCCAGCCGCTGGCGAGTTTTGTACGCCGCCGAGGTCAGGCGCAGGCAGCGTTGAATACAATGCCTTTTTGGCGGATCCTGCGCTGATGAAATAACTTGCGCCATTCGGCGCCGACGTGATCTGAAACTGATGCGCCCTGTCGAATTTTTCGTCAGGCGTGCCGTCGGCCTTGACGATGTGTTCGGACAGCAGGTTCAACACCGTTTCATTGTCCGACTTCGGCACGTAGGTGGCAAACAGGTGGTCAAAGCTGCGATTTTCGCCGACGATAATGATGACATGCTTGATCGGCGACGCGGTCTTGACGGGATTATTCGCGTCCTCCGCGTGAACACTTTGCGTAAGCGCAACGGCCGCCATGGAAACGCCGAGCAGCCAGAACCTGCGCGCAAGCGCTGTTTTCAGCATAGCTTTCTCCTGTTGGATTTTGAAAGTAACGGGAACGGGAGCTCGTTCTTATTCTGCGACGATGACACGCATGTTCCGATTGCGTGACACAACCAAAAATGTTCGTCGGACGAGATCGCCACCGGGCGACACACTGGCGGCATGATGTTGGCCAAGGCTGATGCCAAGGCTTGATGCCGAGGCTTGATAACAACCGCGAGATGCGCTGATAGCGTCTGAAATGGTCTGGACGTATAACTAGACGGGCCTTCGCTTGCTGGCGTTCGAAGTGAGTGCGATCAAGCGATCCGCCAAAAAGCGGTTTGCCCCGGGGAACAGACATTCTCCGGGCCGCGGGCATGAGATTTTAGGGGGAGTTCGATTTTCGACTTTTGCAACACTATCTGCCAATAGGCGACACGGCGTGTTATTCGATTACCTCGTCGGCTCGGGCAAGCAACGTTGGGGGATCTCCAGGCGGAGACCTTTCGCTGTTTTTGGATTGACGATGAAGTTGTATTTCGTTGCTTGATGTTGGCCCAGCGTGAGCCAAGCTGGCAACAATACCAGTCGCGACGCGATCGCTGATTGCTCCTGGTATTGGAATTGTCTCGGTTGTCGTCTTGAGCGCAAGCGCCAGCCCGTTCCCGACACAGAGGATCAAATCGGGCTACCGACGATGGGGAAACCTGCCAGCCCAAAAAGAGTCAGGCGTCGGCGGGCTGTTATGAATCCTCTCGCTACTCGCCAACAATCTCGACGCGGTTGTCTCGTCATAACCAGCCCCAAGTCGGCACAAAAAAGGCCGCAGCCAACTCTGCGACCTTTCGTTGTCCGGGACTTCAGCGTCGCCCCTCGCGATCACCAGTATGCGGGGCGAACAAAGCGCCGGTACCGGGGACCGTAGTAGGCGGGAGCATAGTAACTCGACCTGTATCCGCCGTAATATGCGGGGGCGTAGCCGTAGTTATAGTACGCCGGGGCGTACCCGCCGTAATAAGCCGGGGCATAGCCGCCATAATAGCCGTAACCCGGTCCGCCATAGTAGCCGTAACCAGGGCCATACGCGTAGGCACTGGAGGCTATGCCACCGATCACCGCGCCAGCAATTAGTCCGCCCGCGAGACCGGGACCCCAACCCCAACCACCCCGCCAAGCCTGAGCTGGTGACGGGGCCGCCAAGGCAGTGACACCGATGGTGGCAGCGGTCGCTAACGCCAATACTGCTTTCTTCATGTCCAAAGCCTCCGTTTTTCCCGGAACTTCAACCGGCAGTCCGGCCATAGGTTCCCGCGACCGTCGTTTGCGAAAGGGCTGCCCTGAAATTTAATATTGATGCACGGTTTGGGAAAGCAACAGCATCATGAGTCGGCCATCTCATGGCGCGCAGTGCGGCTTTCAATTGGCAGCCGTGTGAAAGGTCAGCAGTCCTGACGTGCCATTTTCCAGTCATATTTGAAAAACGGGTTGTTGCATTAAAGGTACGCAATCTCAGGGCTCAGTCGCATAGGTTGTAGACGGAATTGGAATTGAGCGAATGTCTGCAACAAAGTTATCGGCGGTCGCGAGGTGCATTTAGGAATTGCCCCGTGCTCTGTTGAACTTTATGAAGCGGTCGTTGCCGTGAATGACGTTAAGCGGCCTTCGCAGTTTGGACAAGAGCGCGATTGTTGGTCTCCTTTTCGTAGTGAGCGGCCAGCGCGACCCGCAGGGCAGGAAGTTGCTTGTAGGCTTTGAGCCTACGAAAGCCTTTCTTTGCTTCGTTCATGGCCGCAGCGGTCCAGCGCAAAGCCATCGAGGACGAACTCCAGCGCTTCACATTGCGGGTGACGCGACGCACGGTCCCCATCATATTTTCGATGATGTTGGTGCAGGCCAGCGAGCGCCGCAATTCCGCCGGAAGACCGAGCCTGCTCACTGTGAGGATTTCATCCAATCCCTCGAGGAGGCTTTTTGAGACGCCAGGCGCGTCGCGCTCGAGGCGCTGGGCGAGATTGCGGATCAGCTTCTCCGCCTTCGCCGCATCGTTGAGTTCCCAAGCTTGGCGCAACGCACGCCGGACCGATGCATGCAGAGCGGGAGATAGACGCTCCATGATGTTCCGGGCCTTGTGGATCTGGCAGCGCTGGATTGGCGTGTGGCTCCCGAAGCTATGCCGGATCGCCTTGGCGAGCGCCTTCGAGCCGTCGATGATAAACAAGCGCGGCACCGCTGGATCGAGGCCCCGCTCGATCAGGTCGTCGATCAATGCCTGCACCACAGCACTGTGCTCAGTTGCCCCCTCCATCAGTCCAAGCGGGTGCTTGAAGCCCTCGCTATCGATCCCGAGCGCAGCCACCAGCACGAGATGCTCACTGATGTGGATGCCGTCGATCTGCACCACCATGATGTCGAGGCCGGACAGATCCGCACCCATCCATTCCTTCATGCGCGCAGCCGACAACGCCACGAAGTGCCGCGAAGCTGCCGACTTCGATACTCCGGCCCCCGCTGGCGCGGGAACATCGCCCTCGGGAAGCCGCACCGCTCGGCGGAATTTCCGCGTCGATACGTTGATCAGCATCAGGTTCATCGCCCACTTGCCAAGCCAGTCCTCCGCGACCGCACGCTCCCAACTCGGCAGTGCCAGTTCATGGCCCTCGACGTCGCGCACGCGGGGCCGCTCAACCGCCACCTTACCGGCGTGGAAGCCGATCTTGCCCTGGGTTCGGCCCCAGCGATAACCGCGCCGGCCATCGCTGCGGGCATGGCGAGCCCCGCAAGCCTGCTCGGCGTCCTGTTCCATCATGGTTCCGAGCGCCTCGATCCCGGCCGTCAGACAGAATCGATCAAAGCTGACCGAAACCGCGTCCCAAGCTTTGTCCACAGCCCCCATTCCTGTCGGAGGCAAAGCGGTTAATGGTGTGATAGCTTTCATCATGGCGTTGCTTTCCTTTCGTGGAATCAGCACCCCGAGCCTACCGGCTCAAGGCGAGCAACGCCGCTCCTCCTATTTCAACATTCCCCGGGGCAATTCCGGTGCATTTATCGTTTCAGATAGATCACCACAGGCGACGGAGATGGAGAAACACATGAAAAAATTCTTGCTGGCCACGGTCGGTTTAGTGGCACTGGGAATGGCCGCCCCCGCGTCGGCGGCTGATCTGGCTGCGCGTCCCTACACCAAGGCGCCACCCCCCCCGGTGGTTGCTATCTACGATTGGAGTGGCTTCTACATCGGCGCCAACGGCGGTTGGGGATCGAGCCACAAGTGCTGGGATATTACGAACTTCCCCGGCGCAACTGTCGTGCCCATCTTCCGTGAAGGTTGTCACGATGCGACCGGCGGAGTGGTTGGCGGCCAGATTGGCTACCGTTGGCAGAGCGCCGGTTGGGTGTTCGGTCTCGAAGCGCAGGGCGACTGGGCGGATTTGAAGGGATCTAATGTTAGCGGTTTCATTCCCGCCTGGACTAACAATTCCAAGATTGAAGCGTTCGGCTTGTTCACCGGCCAGGTCGGGTATGCCTGGAACAACGTCCTTTGGTATGTGAAGGGCGGCGCCGCCGTGACCGACGACAAATACCGAGGTACGGTGACCGCCACAGGCGCGCTGTTCGATTCGGCGAGTGAAACACGCTGGGGTGGTGCCGTCGGAACGGGACTCGAATTCGGATTCGCACCGAATTGGTCGGTTGCGGTCGAGTACGATCACCTGTTCATGGGTAACCATAGTCGCAGCTTCACGTCGACAGGTGTTTTGGGTGCCGCTGTCATACCGGTCGGCGGCGTATTCCGCACTGACTCTATCCACCAAGATGTGGACCTCATCACCGCTCGCATCAACTACCGCTTCAACTGGGGTGGTCCGGTCGTCGGGAAGTACTGATTTTCTCGAAATCCCGGCAACTCAAGCCCCGGCATCGCCGGGGCTTTTTGTACTCGCGTTAGCGGAATTATAGATCGCGCGGATGTCGCAGTTGGGGTCAAAACCGGAAAAGCTCAACGGGAGCATATGTTTTCCGCTCTGCCCCCAACAACGGACATAGGGCGGCCACGGCGGCATGTCCGAGTTGTGCCACTTCCGGACTCATGCACCGCGGCAAATTGCGTCGTATTCGATCACCTCGTCGGCACAAGCATGCGCGGGCTCGAGCTGCAGCAAATGCTGACGCGGGTGCGCGCCAAAATCGTCGCCTCGTCCAAGTCGAAGCAGGTGCCGTGGTCGAACTCGTCGCTGCTGGCGAGGTTTATCTGGCGGAGAAGTGAGGCAGTACGGATGGAATAGCGGAAGCACGCTTGAAAAGAGAATGGCCAGCCTGGCTAACGCCTATGCCTGAGCAACTTCTCCGCTTCTTCCATTTCGGGGAGATCTCGCCCTGCATCGAAATCGGCGAGGACCGGCGCGAGCATCGCAGATACGGCCGCCGCACGACCATCCTTGATATAAAGGCGCGAAAGTCCAACTGCGCTGCGCAATTCGAACGTCTTCGTCTGTTGGCTTCGGGCGATTTCAAGGGCCTTATTGAGAGCATCTTCGGCGCTAGAAGGGTTCTGCGGCTCGCGACGCAACAAGATCTCACCCTGGACACGATGCAGTTCGGCATCCAGCCAACGCTGGCCGGATTTTTGGGTCCAGGCGATCAACTCGCGCAAAATTTCCAGCCCAGTCTCGAATTGCCCTGCCGCAGCATTCGCTACGGCAACCTGCTTCCCCCAAAACGGCTCACAAAGGTAGCAGTCATTTTCGTGCAGTAAGGTCCAGCCTCGGCGCATTTCCGCAAGTCCACCCTCTCGGTCGCCGGCACGCCACTTTGCCAGACCGTTTAGGTAGGTGCCGGCGGCCACATACAAGGGCATCGAGTGCTCGCGGGCGAGGCCCAACGCAAGGATTGTCTCTGTTTGTTGCAACGGGCCCCCACATAGTCCGTCGAAGACGGCCCTATGAACGAGCGCATTGGCTTGAGAGAGTGCTCGCTTTTCTCCTGACGCGCTCACCGCTTGTGCGGCGAGCCGGTGCGATCGATCAATCTTCCCAATCGGCCAAAGCACCAGCGCAAGAAACCTCATGATAACGAACGGCAGGTCCAGTGTCGACGCCCTGAAGGTCTCTGGATTCGGCTCGGCACCGTAGATCGCGAGTGCCCGCTCAAGATGCATTCTCGCGTTCAAGTAATCGCCACCGAACCAGCAGGTCACCCCGTTTGTCCAATGTGCGACCACTGCAGCCACCGGCGATTCCGGTCGTCGGTTGGCGGCGCTCATTATTGCATCCGCCAATTCCCGCATCGGCGCGATCTCGCCGTGAGTCAGGCAGGCATTGAACAGCCCCGAATGGATCGGCGCCAGTTCGACCGGATCGTTGATGTCAGCCGCTAGCTGTCGGGCGCGCGTCCATGCGGCCACCGTTTGGGGCGCGCTGTGTCCAAGGCTGCCCCGCAGCGCGCGGCCATATGCGATTTGAAGATGCAGCCGGTTCATGATCCGGCCCGGCTCATCAGGCAGCTCATCGGCGATCGCAACCGCCTTGCCGAGATGTCCGATTGCCTCGGAATATGCCGAGCGTTTCAGCGCCTGCTGACCCGCCTTACGCCACCACTCGAGGGCTATTCCGCTCAGCCCGGCTTCAGTGAAGTGGTATGCTAGGACTTCCGGCTCGATCTCGGCGATGACCGGAAACTTATCGCGCAGGACATCGCCAATCTGCTTATGGAGCAGTTGCCGGCGACTCTTGAGCAGGCTCTCGTAAGCCGCTTCCTGAACGAGCGCATGCTTGAAGCTGTAGCTTGATTCTGGCGGCGTCCCGCGGCGCAATAGCAGTTCGGCCTCCTCGAGCTGCCCCAGCGCGGCGCTCAGCGTCAGATCATCGCGCCCCGCCACACAACGCAACAGCGTGTATGAGAAGTCGCGGCCAATGGCAGCGCCAATCTGTGCCACCTCCTTGACCGGCGCGAGCCGGTCGAGCCGCGCCATAAGCGAGTCCTGCAGTGTCGCGGGAATGGCGAGCGGCGGGAGCGGACTATCGAGGCGATAGCGCCCGGCATCTTCCACGAGTAGTCCGGACTCCAGCACCATCTTGGTCAATTCCTCGACGAATAGCGGGATACCATCCGTCCTCTCGATGATCTGCATCATCATTTCGCCTGGCAGCTGTCGACCGACGGTCACCTGCTCGACCAGAGCGCGCGTGTCCTGCCGGTCAAGCCGATCGAGCCGCAGCAGGCTGACGTTGGGAAGACCGGCCCAGGGCGGCTCGAACTCGGGCCGACAGGTCATGAGCGCGAGTATCGGCAGCCCCCTGACCCGGTCGACCGCGAGATCGAACAGCTCAAGCGTCGTGGCATCGGCCCAATGCATGTCCTCGCAGACGATCAGCACTGGTTGCTGCCGTGCCAAACCCTCAAGCTGGTCGAGAAGGGCGGCGAATGTCTGCCGCCGCTGCTGCACCGGATTCAAGCCGAGCGGCGGATAGCGCTCGCCAGTTGCGATCGAAAGGAGAGCGGCAATGAGCGGCGTCGCTTTAGCCACCTGCTGCGTTCCAAGCGCAAGCATTGCTTCAAGCTTGTCGAGCTTTTCCTCGGGCGTGTCCTGTGACCTGATGCCGGCAGCGCGCTCCAGTTGAGCGATAAAGGGATGAAGCGCACTGTTGGTGTGGTAGGGCGAGCACTGATAGCGCACCCGACGGTGCGCTCCCAACGCAGGGTTCTCGGAGAGCGTTGCAACAAGGCGCGATTTGCCGATCCCGGCCTCGCCAGAAATCAACACCACTTGGCCCTGGCCCTGCCACGCCAGCTGCTGGCGCGAGAGTGCGAATTCGATCTCTGCCTTGCGGCCGACAAAGCCAATCGAGCGCGCGGTTCGCACCGCCTCGAAGCGGCTCTCCGATGCGGCTCCACCTTCGACCGCCCAGACCGCGATGGACTCGGAGATGCCCTTGACCTCACGGCGGCCGAGGCTGCGAAAAGTGAATAAATCGCCAAGCAGCGCGCGCGTCGAAGCAGCAACGACGACCGCCCCCGGCTCCGCCAGGCTCTGGAGACGGGCAGCGACATTCGGTGTATCGCCGACCATTGCCTGCTCTTCTGACGCGCCTCCGCTGATGAGGTCACCAACCACCACCAGCCCGCTCGCGATGGCGATCCTCACCTCAACCTGTTCTTGCGCGCGCGTTTCGAGCGGCCTTATTGCGGCGATGATGTCGAGCCCCGCTCGCACTGCGCGCTCCGCGTCATCCTCATGTGCGCGGGGATAGCCGAAATAGGCGAGTATTCCGTCGCCCAGAAACCTGGCGATAATGCCGTCATAAGTGGCAATGACCCTCGCGCACGCGGTCCGATAGGAACGGATCACCTCCCACATGTCCTCGGGATCGAGGCGCGCCGAAAGCGCGGTCGAGCCCACAAGATCACAGAACATTACAGTGAGGTGGCGTCGCTCGGCATCATGCCGAAGAGCCGGCTCGGCAACCAGTTCTGCTTGATTGAGTTCAGAGATCACGCGCAGCATTTTACGTCGATGGCCGAGCAGGACCCCGAGCCTATCGAAGTCCTGGTCCGTCAGTTCGGCAAGGACACCAAGATCGATCCCGTTCTCGGCAAAACGCAACGCGTATTGCCCAAGCCCAAGCTTCTCGAGCCAGTCCGCAATCTGTTGCATTGGCACCACCGACTGTCTGGTTGGCGGCCAGCCTAATTTTGGACCACGGTAACAAAAAAATTATCCCAATATTTCCCGGATGGCACGTCTTGTTTGCGGCAATTCGGCGCGGCTGGCCCTCGACTTTTTTAACGGGGTGCTCAGTACAAATGTCCGCTACTCGAGAGAGTATTTGCAGGATGCAGAACGGCTGGATTGCTGTACGCGCCCACTCGACAGCAAGGTCGAACCCACTCGCAGCGTTGAAAAAATTCAGACTGATATGAACACCACGACTGATTGAGCGGATCCATGAGCCGGCGACATAAGACTCACGGAGACCTGCGTTGCATCAATCTTCGGCCAACGAATCATGACCCGCTATTAGGTATTACGTTACTCCGGAAAATTTTATTTGAACCTTGAACGTCGTGACGATTCCTCCAGGGGCGAGAGCATGTCATGACGATGTGAGGAGTTTCACACCGTCGTGCATTTGCCGGTGTTAGAAATTCAGTATTACGGTGACACCCGTTAGCCACCCATTAGCCGGCCGCTGGTCAAGGGCGCGGAGCATTTTTTTTGGCAGCACTGGCTGCCAAGTTTTCTCATTGTCGCTTTCAGCTGCCGTGTTCGATCGCGTCGCCGCCGACGCCAACGCGCTTCGCTAAGGAAAGCCTTGCCACTATCAGCAACGCTGACCGTTCATGGCACAAATTTGGGTCGTGGTATTGTTTACACGGTCCCTTGAGATTTGCTCCAAAACACCCCTCTGTCCTGCCGGATCAGGATTCGGTCCCGGACAAACACGGATATTCGGATGAGAGAGCAAATACCGCGTTTCTGCTTCCGGGTTAGGTTGCTGCGGGAACCTGACGCAGTTTCTGGCGGGATCATATTGCTGGGCCTGAACTTGGATCGGCGCAATCAGCGTAGCGATAGTGAAGCTTAGAAATGCAAGACGTTTCATCGCAAAGCTCCTTCGACTTGATCGTCACGAGGCTGCTCTGAAATCAAAGCAACCCCATCTTTAATCCCAAGCGCAGGCAGGCTTTGTGAAGTACGCCACACGGTACGGGTCATTGGGCTCTCACAGCTACGTGAGGGCGTGATAAGACCACTGTTCGTGGCCGCAGGGAATTTCGGTGACAGTGCGCTAAATCCCGTGGGCCGGTCAGATGATAGGCGCGCTGCCAAGAACCGACATGGTCGACCTAACCTGTCAGGTCCGCTAATGCCAAAAGCAGACATGGCGAGCAGGTCGGCTATTGAGCCAAAGCAGGCATTTGCAATTTGAATTTAGGCCAGATAGCCGGAAACACCGTCCCATAATAATTTCAAGGCCGTCACGACCAGCAATCCGTAGCAGGCCCGAAAAATCTGCTGCCGGTCCAGCCTTCCGTGAAGCCGCCAACCGAGCCATACGCCGGCGGGAATGGCGAGCAGGCTGGCCGCCATCAATATCCAGACGTTGCCCTCCGGCCTCACCAACAACAACCACGGCACCGCCTTGATCGCATTGCCGACGGTAAAGAACAGGCTCGTCGTTCCCGCATAGACTTCCTTGCTGAGGCCAAGCGGCAGCAGATACATCGCAAGCGGCGGTCCACCGGAATGCGCAACCATGGTCGTGACGCCCGAGGCGAGACCGGCGGCGACTGCCTTCGGCGACGAACGCGGAGCGACCGTCGCTTCCGAACCTCCGACAAGCCACAGACCGACAAAGACCAAGGTGATCACCGCCATCACGATCGCGACGGCACGATGGTCCAGCACGCGGAACAGCAGATAGCCGAGCCCGATGCCGACCACGAGTCCCGGCAACAGCCGCGCAAGGTCCGGCCTGGACCATGTCGATGGCTTCCAGTAGCGAAGCGCGAACAGGTCCATCGCGATGAACAATGGCGCCAGCAGGCCGCCGGCTGTCACCGGGTCCATCACCATCGACAGCAAGGGAATGCCGACGATGGAGAATCCGCCGCCAAAAGCGCCCTTCATGAAGCAAATCAGGAATACGCCGGCGAAAACAATCAGGATCGTGGTGGCCGTCAGCTCCATGGCTCATCTCCTTGCTCCGCGGAATGCGGCGCCGCAGGCGCAAGCGCTGGTTGATCTCGGCCTCGTGCCTGTTGCTCGCAGAATCTTTGCAGATACTCAGTACAATCGGTACAATATGACTGCATTAGCTATAATGATCCGACTTGTGTATCGGTTCAAGTAAAACATTGTCATCGGTGCAATTATGCGACAGCCGAACGCCCTAGCCACAGACGACAATTCCGGGAAGCCGCCCTCATTGGCGGCGCCTTTCGTTTCGCGCACGCCCTCCGTCGGCTGAAGGCTCCAGCACGATCAGCATTGCACAGATCACTCTCGGCAATTTGATTGGATGTTGCTCGTCATCTTATTGACTGGGCGACTTCCTCCCCCAACTCGGGGCCAGGCTGCTTTTTCGAACGGATGCAACAAGGAGCGCACATGTCCACGATTCATCTCCATCGGACGACAATTTTGACGCCGGAGCAATTTGTCGCCGGGCTTACCGACTTCGGGCCTGGCCGCTCGAAGCTGTTTTCCAACAGTGCAGACGGGTACCTCAAAGTGCATCACCGAAGCCACTCGCAGGCCGACGTCACGGAAGGCTCGGGCGGAGTCTGGGAGCGTTTACACTACGACTGGTCCGATCCAGGTCACGTGGTTCTCACGACGACCGACTCCAACCTGTGGGGCGGCGCGTCCGGCCACGCCTACACCTTTACACGCCGACCCGACGGCACCACCGACATTGACGTGGTCGTCGTCCGCGAGGGCAAGAACCTGAGGGGATGGATCCTCGGTTTCGTGCTCGGAACCATCGGCAAGGGTGTGCTGGAAAAGGCGTTTGAAAATTCGGTCAAGGCTATCCAAACCCGGAACGGCGCGGTTGTGCCGAGCGGTCCGTCAGGTCGACCGGCGCTTGCTGCAATTCGATAGCTGCCGAACGAATTGGTTTAGGTGCTTGGCCTTCCAAGGTTGAAGCATCGATATCGTCTGTGACGCAAACGTGAAAGGCCGTCAGCCTAGATTGACGAATTACGGCGACAGTGCACTTTACTCTGTTCTGCACTTTAGTCTGTTCAGTGCGTCGTGCTTCCTGTCACCCCACAATTCTTTCAAGCCGAAATCGCTAAACACGAACTGCGTCGCCTCGCACGCAAGCGAAATCTCGCCATCCGGCCGCGACAAAACAACGCGACGGGCAAATCACCCAAATCCTGTCCAGCCCTCCCGCGAAAAATATTCCGCTTTCGCCGTCGGGCAAATCAGTGGTTTAGCTCCGCGTGTCTCACCCGATGAGAGGGGCGGGTCGCGATCGTCACGAACGCGCGGTGGGATGCGGTGGACGCAGATGCTGCGACTGACGAGCGTGGCTGACGCGTACGGCGAAGTCGTGTGGTCCTGACGCCCCGATGCTGGCGTCAAGTCGTGTGGAGCGATCCGCATGGCGACGGTGGCAACAAAGCCCGTTCACCGGGGAGAGCACGCTATAAGCCGTAAAACCATTGCGCAGGGAAGGCCGGGTGTTCTCCGCTGAACCTGTTTGCTCGTGTGCGCTTTCCTTTGTGCACTTTGCACACGAGACCGCGGGTGCAGCGCGCATCCGGCTTTCCCTGCGCCCTCTTGTTCTCCTCGAGGGTGAAAATCGACGCAAAGCTCGGGCGCATCGCGCCGCGAGAATGCGGACACACATCCTCTCGCTGTTTGACAATTGAATCCGAAATCTAACCCCGTCATTGCGAGGAGCGCAAGCGACGAAGCAACCTATGCTTCAGCAAGCCGAGAAATGGATTGCTTCGCTTCGCTCGCAATGACGCGGAGAGAGCGACGCGCATCCTCTCGCAGTTCGACAATTGAATCCGAAATCTCACCCCGTCATTGCGAGCGAAGCGAAGCAATCCATGCCTCAGCGAGCGGATAGATGGATTGCTTCGTCGCTGCGCCTCCTCGCAATGACGCGGGGAGCGGGTAGCTCCGTTAACACCGGCGCATGATGTGCTATCCTGCGCGGCGCGCCTCGCGCGGACCCGCTGGGCTCCAATCCGCCCTACCCGCCGAACGGAGTTTTGCATTTGACCTCCGCACCCCTCCCCCTCAACCGTCTGCGCAAGGAATGGCGCGAGAAGCGGCCGACCTTCGGCGCGATTGCGACCATCCCCAGCATCCAGACCGTGCAGATCATGGCGCGTTCGGGGCTCGACTGGATCATCGTCGACCTCGAACACGGCCCGATCGATCTGGGCTCCGCGCATGCGATGATCACAGCGACCGCGGGCACGCCCTGCGTACCGTGGGTGCGGATTGCCGCCAACGAGCCCTGGCTTGCGAAAGCGCCCATGGATCTCGGCGCGCTCGGCATCAATTTTCCGATGATCTGCAGCCGCGCCGATGCCGAAAAGGCGGTGCGCAGCGTGCGCTATCCGCCGAAGGGCGACCGTCTGTGGGGCCCGTTCCACGCCCCGTTCCGCTGGGGCGTCTCGATGGCCGATTACATGGCAGCCGCGGACGACGACATGATCTGCGGGATCACCATCGAGCATGTCGAGGCGGTCGAGCGCATCGACGAGATCATGGCTGTCCCCGGCATCGACCTTGCGGTGATCGGACCCGGCGATCTCGCCACCTCGATCAACAAGCGCGGCCTGCCCGATGATCCCCAGGTGGTCGCACTGATGAAGCGGGCGGAGGAAGGCATTTTGAAAAGCGGCGTGCCGATCGGCGGCGTCGCGCGCACCGCCGAACAGGCCAATGCGATGATCGATCGCGGCTATCTGGCGCTGGCGCTCGGCTTCGACTGGTCGCTGTTTCAACGTGGCATCGCGGCAAGTTTTGCGGGGATCAAGCGCTGAACGCCGCCTCGCCTGCTTCTCCCGCGCCGCGTGCGCTGCTAGGCTCTTTCCCATTGGAAGGATTGCCGAAATCCCCGTGGGCAGTAGCGCCGGACGTCATACCCATCCGGGCGTCGAAATGGGGTATCTGCTGGAAGGCGAAGCCGAACTCATCGTCGAGGGCAGACCGGACCAGCATCTAAAGGCCGGGGGAGTCCTATATGATACCGGCCGGCACGGTGCATGACGCCAAAGTTCATGGCGACAAGGCATTGAAAGTGCTTGGGGTTTATGTCGTGGACAAGACCAAGCCGTTGGCCTCGCCGGCGCCGCAGACCAGAACCATCTGGCGTCAAGCCGGCTGGTTCGTGCTAGATCAGGGGCTGGCGTACTGCTGTTGGGCGCGCCGGGCTATTTTTTTGATTTATGTATAGCGAGAACTCGAGCGGAGCATGCGCGGAACGATCCGAAAAATAACAATCCCGCGCCGCCTCGTTGCCGACCTCATGCACGCATCGATTCGCGTGCCTTTTGTCTCGCTGGCGCGTCCGCTCAATATTCGTAACCTGATCGAGGTTCGCGCGCAGCTTCAGCGGCCGCCGGGGTGGGCGGCGATCTTCGTCAAGGCATTTGCGCTGGTGGCGCAAGACGAACCCGCTCTGCGCACGCTCTATGTCAAATGGCCCTACGCCCGCCTCTACGAACTGCCGCGCAGCATTGCCATGGTAACGATCGCGCGGGTGGAAGACGGCCAGGATTGCGTGTTGCTGCAAAAGGTCAACGCGCCCGACGAAGCGCCGCTGACCGAGGTCGATGCCGAACTCCGGCACGCCAAGGAAGCGCCGGTCGACGAGGTGCCGGCGTTCCGGAAGATGCTGCTGGCGACCCGGCTGCCGCTGCTGGTTCGCCGTCTGCTCTGGTGGATCGGCCTCAATTGGGCCCGCCAGCGCGCCAACTATTTCGGCAGCTTCGGTGTGACCTCGGTGGCGGCTTTCGGCCCGGGTGAATTGTATGCGCTGGGCCCGGGACCCTTTGTGCTCAGCTACGGCGTGGTGAAGCCGGACCAGACCGTCGACGTCATATTGCGCTGGGACCACCGGATTACCGACGCCGCCCTCATGGCCAGGGCGCTGACCCGGCTGGAACAGGTGCTGAACACCGAAATATCCGGCGAATTACGCGCCATTCGCCAGCAAACCGAGCCCAAATCGGTCCGGGCGGTCGCGACCTGACGGCCTCTTGGCCGTCATTCCGGGATAGTCCGCAGGACCAGACCTCAGATGCGCAATTGCGCATCGGGGAATCTCGAGATTCCGGGTTCGATGCTGCGCATCGCCCCGGAATGACGACCAGGGAACCCGGGTCTCTTTCGTTGACAAGACATCCGTTTCTCCCTTAGAACCCGCTTGCTCGCGGGCCGGTTTCGGCCCGCGTTGCGTTTCGCGACCCGTGGTTCACCCCGGAGCTTTCTGAGGCGGACCTGTCGGCACCGGGAAATTCCCGGCGCACAGGAGGGCGCGTTTCCTCAAACCTGAAACAGAACGCCATCGCATGCGCGATGGCTATGCCATAGAGGACGCGATGACAAAGCGCAGTGAGGCGAAATACAAGATCGATCGCCGTATGGGCCAGAATATCTGGGGCCGCCCGAAGAGCCCCGTGAACCGCCGGGAATACGGTCCCGGCCAGCACGGCCAGCGCCGCAAGGGCAAGCTGTCCGACTTCGGCGTGCAGCTGCGCGCCAAGCAGAAGCTCAAGGGCTATTACGCCAACATCTCCGAGCGCCAGTTCCACGGCATCTATGTCGAGGCCGGCCGGATGAAGGGCGATACCGGTGAAAACCTGATCGGCCTGCTCGAGCGCCGTCTCGACACCGTGGTCTATCGCGCCAAGTTCGTGGCCACCATGTTCGCCGCGCGCCAGTTCATCAACCACGGCCACATCAAGGTGAACGGCCACCGCGTCAACATCTCCAGCTACAAGGTGAAGGTCGGCGACGTCGTCGAGGTCAAGGAATCTTCCAAGCAGCTCACCCCGGTTCTGGAAGCGGTCCAGCTTGGCGAGCGCGACGTGCCCGATTTCCTCGAGGTCGATCACTCCAAGATGACGGCGAAATACACCCGCATCCCCGCGCTGTCGGACGTGCCGTTCGCGGTGCAGATGGAGCCGCATCTGATTGTCGAATTCTATTCGCGCTGATCGGTTTGCAAGGTCGACATATCGAAGGCCCCGGTTTTGCCGGGGCCTTTTTGTTTGGGTAAGATCGATCATCAACTCGATTGTCGTCGGGTCTGTTTGATGTCATTCCAGGGCGCGTCGAAGACGCGAACCCGGAATGACGCCGGAGAGGAATGCCATGCACTACACCCCTGCCCCGCGCGATCCCAAGGCAACACCCGTCCGCGTCAATCTGCTGTCGGATACGCAAACCCGCCCAACGCCTGCGATGCGCGAGGCGATGGCGACGGCTGAAGTCGGCGACGAGCAGATCGGCGACGACCCGACGGTGAACCTTTTGTGCGAGCGCGTGGCCGAACTGCTCGGCAAGGAAGCCGCGGTGTTCATGCCCTCGGGCACCATGTGCAACGTCGCAGCGACGCTGTCTTATTGCCGGCCGGGCGACGAGATTCTCGCGCATTTCAGCGCCCACATCATCGCCCGCGAAGGCGGCGCGCATGCAGCCCTCGGCGGCTTCCAGATCACGCCGCTGCCGGGCCCCGACGGACAGTTTTCGCCGGAAACCTTCCGCTCGGCCCTGCATCCGCGCTCGCGTTACCAGCCGCCGCAGACTGTCGTCAGCGTCGAGCAGACCGCCAATATCGGCGGCGGTACGATCTGGAAGAAGGCCGATCTCGACGAGATCGCAAAAATCGCGAAAGCGAACGGCCTCGCCACCCACATGGACGGCGCGCGGCTGCTCAACGCCACCGTCGCGACCGGCATCAACGCACGCGACATGACGGCAGGATGGGATTCGGCCTGGATCGATTTCTCAAAAGGCCTCGGCGCGCCGATCGGCGGCGTGATCGCCGGCAGCAGCGACTTCATCGACGACGTCTGGCGCTGGAAGCAGCGGCTCGGCGGCTCGATGCGCCAGGCCGGCATTTGCGCCGCGGCCTGCGTCTACGCGCTCGACCACCATGTCGACCGCCTTGCCGAGGATCATGCCAACGCCCGCGCGCTTGCCCGCGGCCTGTCGCAACTCAACGGCGTCGAAGTGCAGCAGCCCGAGACCAATCTGGTGTTCTTCAGGCCCGATGGCGCCGGCGTCAGCGGCGACAAGATGGTCGCGGAATTGCGCAAGCGCGGCGTGCTGCTGGCGATGATGGATGGCCGGATCAGGGCCTGCACCCATCTCGACGTCACGGCTGAAATGGTCGAGGAGACGGTTGGCCTCGTGCGCGAGATCGTGCGCGGGGCCTAGGCTCACCTTCCCATTGCCTGGTAAATCAGCGCCTTCAACTCGTTCTGAATCCGCCCGCGTTGCGACGGCGTCTGCATCATGCAGATCGCGAACATATCGTCTTTGGGGTCGATGAAGAAGAAGGTGCCGGCAACGCCGTCCCAGCGGTATTCGCCCGTTGGCCACGCGGTGTTCGGCGGCGTGGACGTGCGCACCGCAAAACCGAAGCCAAAGCCGCTGTCGGCGCCCGGGAAATAGAAATCGTCGCGCGCGATGTAAAACCGTCAGTTCTCCATCGCCTCATAGATCAACTGTTTCAGCGTGCGCTGGATGCGCTGGCGCTCGGTCGGCGTCTGCTCCAGCAGTACGAAGAACATGTCCTGCTTGCGGTCGACTACCATGTAGCAGCCGGCGGCGCCGTCCCATTTCAGTTCGCCGAGCGATCCCGGCGGCGGCGGCTTGGCGTTACCGGGATCGGTGCGCACAGCAAACCCAAGCCCCATGCCGAAGCCGTCACCGGGAAAATAGAAATAATCGCGCTCTACACCGGAGCCCTTGCCGATATGGTCCGATGCCATCAGTTCGAACGTCTTCGGGCTGAGATAGGTCTTGCCCTCGAACGTACCGCCATTGGCCAGCATCTGCGCGAACTTCGAGAAGTCCGACATGGTCGAAACCATGCCGCCGCTGGCGGATTCCCATTTCTGGCGAACCTCGGTCCTGTATAGGCGGCCGACCCGGAAATCACTGTCGTTCGGCAGCGGCTGGGCGAGCCGCTGCAGCCTCTCCGGTTCGGTAACGAAGAAGCCGGTGTCGGTCATGCCGAGCGGATCGAGCAGCTTTTCCCGCTCGATCTCGAGCAATGATTTTCCGGACACGATCTCCATGATCCGCGCCAGGATGTCGGTGGAATGGCCGTATTGCCAGAGCGCGCCTGGCTGATTGTGCAGCGGCAGCTTTGCGATCCGCTCGGCGAACTCGGCAAGGTCGAAATCGCCCGCGTAGAGGTTGGCCTCCCTGTAGGCCTTGCGCACCAGACTGTCGCCATAGAAGCCGTAGGTGATGCCGGAGGTATGACGCATCAGATCGAGAATGGTGATGGGCCGGGTCAGCGGCACCAGTTCGAGCGTCTTGGTGCCGTCCTCGGCCTTTTTCTCCACGCCGACCTTCATATTCGCGAAGGAGGGAATGTACTTCGAGACGGGATCGTCGAGCTTGATCTTGCCGTCCTGGATCAACTGCATCGCCACAACAGAGGTGATCACCTTGGTCAGCGAAGACAGGCGGAAGATGGTCTGGTCAGTGATCGGCGCCTTGGAGACGACGTCCTGGACGCCGAAGGATTCGTGAAAGACCGGCTTGCCGTGCTGCTGGATCAGGACGATGGCGCCGGAAATCTTGCCGGTCGCCACCTCGTTCTTGAAGAAGTCGCCGACTTTCGCCAGCTTGTCGGGGTTGAAATGCGCGCCGGCGGGAATATCGAAGGTGCCTTCGGCGTGCGCCTGGGGGGCCGCCAGCAAGGCAAGTGCCGCGCCGCAAAACATCGAACGTAATACATGTAATACATGACGTGAAATCATCACCCGCTCCCAATCATTTCGGGGAGTGTAGCGGCGGCGTGATCAGGCACAAGGGCTGCCGAACGGGGCCAGCGCCTCCTCGTGCAGCAACCCGCTGGCCTCGGAGAAGCAGCAGAAGATCACCCGCGTCACCGCGGGTGCGTCGGCCAGCGCATCGACGACGGTCTTGGCCGCGATACCGGCCGCACGATCGGCCGGGAAACGATAAATACCGGTTGAAATCGCGGGAAAGGCAACAGAGGCAAGGCCATGCGTCTGGCAGAGTTCGATCGAGCGGCGATAGCAGGAGGCGAGCAAATCGTCTTCGCCGAGGTCGCCGCCATTCCACACCGGCCCAACCGTGTGGATCACATGCCGGGCCTTGAGCCGGTAGCCTTGGGTGATTTTGGCATCGCCGGTCTCGCAGCCATCCAGGGTGCGGCATTCGGCAAGCAGTTCGGGCCCGGCCGCCCGATGGATCGCGCCATCGACGCCGCCTCCGCCCAGGAGCGACGAATTGGCCGCGTTGACGATGGCGTCAACGCTTAATGTCGTGATGTCGGCAACGATGACTTCCAGCCGCGCCTGGCCGATCTGGCGCGCCGCCAAGCTCAGGCCGTCGCGTTGATCGCGACGCCCTTGTCGGCAAACAGCTGCTGCAATTCGCCGGCCTGGAACATCTCGCGGATGATATCGCAGCCGCCGACGAACTCGCCCTTGACGTAGAGCTGCGGAATGGTCGGCCAGTTCGAATAGGTCTTGATGCCGTTGCGCAGGTCGGCGGATTCGAGGACGTTCAGGCCCTTGTAGCCGACGCCGACGTGGTCGAGGATCTGCACCACCTGGCCGGAGAAACCGCACTGCGGAAACTGCGGCGTACCCTTCATGAACAGCACGACGTCGTTCGACTTCACTTCGTTGTCGATAAATTGTTCGATGCTCATATTCGCTTCCTTTTGGGGCGCTGCCCCCTGCGGCTTTGCCTTACGGGCCGGCTCGTCCCGTTTTACCCGACACTGACCATATATGTAGCCCAAACCGTTGTGCATCCAAAGTAAAATGGCGGGCATCTGGCATGCGTGGGCCTGGCAACCACCCCACCAGACGGGTCGGGCCATAGTCTGACGGCATCAATATCATCGCCGCGAGAGGCTTTTTTCCTGAACGGGAACCCCTATCTAGGACGGACTGTCCGTCAGGAACCAGTTCGCCGAAGCAACGTTCTCTCCCCTACCGGAGACACCAGTGACGAAACCAGTATCTGCTGCGGCCGCCATTTCCGCCTCCTCCCCCACCCTTTTTGCCGATTCCGGCAGCCTCGCCCAGAATCTGGTGGAGGCCTACCTCGCCGTCCGGGACGAGACCGAGCGCCGCGCCGCGCCCCTGAGCCCCGAGGACCAGCTGATCCAGTCGATGCCGGACGCCAGCCCGGCGAAGTGGCACCGCGCCCATACCACCTGGTTCTTCGAGCAATTCTTGCTGGGCGAGCATTGCGAGGGCTACACGCCCTTCCACCCCGACTACGCTTACCTCTTCAATTCCTATTACGTCAGCGCCGGTCCCCGGCATGCCCGTCACCAGCGCGGCCATTTGACCCGCCCGAGCGCCGACGAAGTCACCGCCTATCGCCGGCATGTCGACGCGGCGATCGTGAAATTCTTCCAGACCGCCGCCGAAGACACTCTCGCGAGGCTGGTCCCGTTGGTCGAGGTGGGCCTCAATCACGAGCAGCAGCACCAGGAATTGATGCTGACCGACATCCTGCACGCCTTTGCGCAAAATCCGATCCCGCCGGCCTACGATCCGGCGTGGCGTTTCCCGGGCTCGACCCGCGGCAGTGACGAATGGGTCACTCTCAATGAAGGCATCCACACGGTGGGCCACACCGACGACAGCTTTCATTTCGACAATGAAAAGCCCGCCCACCGTGCGCTGGTAGGGCCGGTCAAATTGGCCCGCAACCTCGTTACCAACGCCGAATGGCTCGCCTTCATGAAGGACGGCGGCTACTCGACCGCGACGCTGTGGCTGATGGACGGTTTTGCGGCAGCGAACAACGAAGAGTGGCAGGCGCCCGGCCATTGGCGCCAAGCGGACGGTGAAGCCGACGGCGAATGGCGGATCATGACGCTGCGCGGATTGCAGCCGATTGATCCGTCAGCGCCGGTTTGCCATGTCAGCTATTACGAGGCGGACGCGTTCGCACGCTGGAGCGGGCGCCACCTGCCGACCGAGATGGAATGGGAAGTCGCCGCCCGCGCCGGGCAGTTGAACGACGCCTTTGGCATCGTCTGGCAGTGGACCCGCAGTTGGTACTCGCCCTACCCCGGCTATCGCGCCATCGAAGGCGCGCTCGGCGAATACAACGGCAAGTTCATGGTCAACCAATTGGTGCTGCGCGGCTCCTCGCTTGCAACTCCGGCCGGACATAGCCGTATTACCTATCGCAACTTCTTTTATCCACACCACCGCTGGCAATTCACGGGATTGCGCCTCGCCGACTACGCCTGAGCCCCAGATGACGATCACAACCGCGCGGGAAAGCGCGTTCAGGAGAGTATCATGAATGTGCATGCCCCCGCTTTGGCCAAAGCGCACGCGTTCGACGAAGCGACCTCGGTGTTCGCCGACGACGTGATCGAAAATCTCGCGCAGCATCCGAAACGGCTGTCGCCGAAATATTTCTACGATGCCGCGGGCTCCGAGCTGTTCGAACAGATCACGGTGCTCCCGGAATATTATCCGACCCGGACCGAACTTGGCATCCTGCGTGGCCGCGGCAACGAGATCGCCGATATCATCCCGCAGAGCGCTGCGCTGGTGGAGTTCGGCGCAGGTGCGACCACCAAGGTCCGGCTGCTGCTGGAACGCTGCGACTTCGGCGCCTACGTCCCCGTCGATATATCCGGCGATTTCCTCAATGCGCAGGCCGATGCGCTGCGCAAGGATTTTCCCGGCCTCGACGTTTATCCGGTGGCGGCGGATTTTACTGCGCCGTTCGCATTGCCGGAAGATATCGCCGGAATGGCCAAGGTCGGCTTCTTCCCGGGATCGACGCTCGGCAATTTCGAGCCGCATGAGGCCCGTGCCTTCCTGCGCAGCGCGCGCGAAATTCTGGGCGCCGGCGCGCAGATGATCATCGGTGTCGATCTCGAAAAGAACGAGCGCGTGCTCTATGACGCCTACAATGATTCCGCCGGCGTCACCGCGCGCTTCAATCTCAATGTGCTGGTGCGCATCAACCGCGAACTCGGCGGCAATTTCGATCTTTCGGCCTTCATGCACCGCTCGGTCTACAATCGCGACCGTCATCGCATCGAGATGCACCTGATCAGCAAGAAATCGCAGACCGTGCGCATCCTCGGGCGGAATTTCTCATTCCGTCCCGGCGAGAGCATCCATACCGAGAGCAGCTATAAATACTCTCTCGAGCGTTTCACCGCGCTCGCCTGCGACTCGGGCTGGAAGGTGCGGGAGTCCTGGACCGACCAGGACCGGATGTTTTCGGTTCACGCGCTGGCGGCTGCGGATTGAGAACACGGCCCCGCGCAGCAAAAATATCCCGCTATTCTTTGGGACCCGACCGCAGCGACAACGATTCCCATACCGCGACCACGATCAGGATCGCAGTCGTCAGGAACGACAGCATCAGCGGCGACAGATCGCCGGCGAACCACGCCAGTCCGGCGAGCGCAATAATCCCGATGCCGTGCGAGAGCTGAAGAAAGCCGCGGATCGAGTGTTTGAACAGGATGGTCCCGACCAGGAACAGCAGCGGGCCGCCGATCGCGCTCACGACCGTCCGGATGTCAGTATGGCCGCCCGGATGTTTCAGCACCAGTTCGTCGGCCACCGCCGACAAAATGATGCCGCCGACGATCGGCATGTGCAGATAGGTATAGGCCAGCCGCGCCACCCGGCCCGACTCGGCCGATTTCGAGATCAGCTCGGAACCGGCCTCCGCGCCCTTGTGGAAATAGATCCACCACATCGCGATGCTGCCGACAAACGCGGACAGGAAGGCCGCGACAATGTCGCGGGTCCAGGTCAGATCGGCAAACGTCGCGCCGTTGACGACGATCGCTTCGCCGAGCGCGATGATGATGAAGCCCGCACAGCGCTCCGCCATGTGGCCGCCTTCGACGGCCCAGGCCTCGACCGACGACGGCCCCAGTTTCGGTATCCAGAATAGGGCCGCCGGCGCGATATATTCGATCGTCAGCGCCACAACCCACAGCCATAGCCGCGACGGTCCGTCCGCGAAGCCGCCAAGCACCCAAAAAATTGCCGACCCCGACAGCCAGATCAGGATGCGGATTGCATTGTGCCGCACCGGCATCCGCTCCGGCGGCGTCGAGACCAGCCAGAACAGGGTCCGGCCGACCTGCATCGTCGCATAGGCGATCGCGAACCAGAGGCCGCGGCCTTCGAAGGCCGTCGGGATCGAGGTCGACAACACGAGGCCGCCGAGCATCAGCAGGAACAGCAGAATCCGGACCGGCGTCAGTTCGGGATTGAGCCAATTGGTAACCCAGGTGGTGTAGACCCAGACCCACCAGACCGCGAGGAACAGCAGCGTGACCTGGACGGCACCCAGCGGCGTGAACCGGCCGAGCAGCATGTGAGATATCTGGGTGACCGCATAAACGAAGACGAGATCGAAGAACAGCTCGGCGTAAGTGACGCGGCTGTGCTGGTTCGGCACAATGACACGAAACAGCGCCCCGCGTGGGTTGTCCGCCATCGATGCGCCCCGCTTCCTCCGCCGGGCCTAGGCTTCCGGCACTCCGGTCTGCAGCGCCAGCGCGTGCAGCACGCCGCCCATTTGTCCCTTGAGCGACTGGTAGACGATCTGGTGCTGCTGGACGCGCGACTTGCCGCGGAAGGACTCCGAAATCACGGTCGCGGCGTAGTGGTCGCCGTCACCGGCCAGATCGCGGATCGTCACCTCGGCATCGGGTATGGCTGCCTTGATCATCGATTCGATATCGTGGGCGTCCATCGGCATTCCAGGAGACCTCCATCAGATGTTTCGAATCACGGCCGGCTCTCGCGACCGTGAAAGCCAAACCTAGCGCGTACACCCTTCTAGGTCACCCATCCCTGCACTATATTCCCGGTCCAATTGTTTTAAACCCGCAGGATCCGGCAGGTCCGATCACAAAGGACTGACCGAAAAAGAGGCTCAAAACCATGAAACTCCCCGGTCCCGACCATCCGATCACAATTACGGCAAATCCGAAGCGCGTCCGCATCTCGGCCGGCGGCGTGGTCATTGCCGAAACCACCCATGCGCTGACCCTGAAAGAAGCGAGCTATCCGGCCGTGCAATATGTGCCGCGCCAGGACGCCAATATGGCGTTGCTCGCCCGTACCGAGCGGACCACCCACTGCCCCTACAAGGGCGATGCGAATTATTTCAGCATCAACGCCAACGGCAAGAGCATCGAAAACTCGATCTGGACCTACGAGACGCCCTTCCCGGCCATGGCCGAGATATCAGGCCATCTGGCGTTCTACCCGGACAAGGTCACGATCGAGGAAGTGGCGTGAGGGCTTGAGCGCCTCCAAGAAAGCGCGCCCATGATCCCCCACTTTGTCATGGCCGGGCTTGTCCCAGCCATCCACGCCTTTGATTCCTAGAAGGAAGACGTGGATGCCCGGCACAAGGCCGGGCGAGCAAAGCGAGATCCGGGGTCGACGCCGTTCCAAATCTGTCGAATTAGCCTTGCTGAATCGGGCTCCCGGTAGCAACATTCGGTGCCATCACCTGCCGAGTGCGCCCATGTCATCCATCACCCACAACGCCACGACAGCGGACGTTCACGCCGCGCCGAAAGCCAAAGTCCGCAACTTCTCCATCGACCGCGCGCGCACCTTCCTGACCCTCGTGGTCCTCCTCCACCATGCGGTCATCCCCTACACCTATTTCGGCCATACCGATCCGAAGTCGTGGATCGGCTTCGACATGATCGTGCTTGCTACCGACAGCTTCTTCATGGCGATGTTCTTTTTCCTCTCCGGACTGTTCGCGTGGCCGGGCATTGCGCGCAAGGGACCGCTGAACTATTTGCGCGATCGCCTTACCCGGCTTGGCCTGCCGTTCGTGATCTGCGCGTTTACGCTCATTCCGATCGCCTACTACGCCATCTCGCTGCGGGAGCATCCCGAGATCGGCTTCGCCGAGTTCTGGTGGAACACGATCACCGTCGGCCCCTGGCCGAGCGGACCGCTCTGGTTCCTCTGGGTCCTGTTCGGCTTTGATCTCGTCGCATGTCTGCTGTTTCGGCTGTCACCCACCCTGCTCGAGTCGATCAATCGCCTGTCGCTGAACGGTCACGATCGCCCGGGGGAATTCTTCGTCGTGATGTTTGCTGTCACAGCCGCGCTCTATGTTCCCGGGCGAATTCACTTTGGCGCTGGCAGCTGGTTCGAATTCGGGCCGTTCTCGGTCCAGCATGGCCGCGTGCTGCTCTATGCCACCTATTTCTTTTTCGGCGCCGGCGTAGGCGTCCTGCATATGGATCGCGGGCTGTTGGCGGCGGACGGAGAGTTGGCGAAGCGCACGTCGAACTGGGTAGTCCTGGCGCTCGTTCCGTATTGCCTGATGTGGGTGCTGATCTATATCAAGCGTGAAATACTGGGGAATCCGGTGCGGCTGCCGGAATGGTACGAAGCGGACTATGGTTTCTCCTTCGCCCTCTTCAGCGTGGCCATCCTGTTTGTGATCCTGGCCTATTTCCTGCGGTTCAAGCAATCGGGCTGGAGTATGCTCGATCCGATGCAGGCCGACGCCTACGGCATGTTCCTGGTGCACTACCCGATCGTGCTGTGGCTGCAATACTGGCTGTTCGATCTCAATCTTTCCGCCATCGTCAAGGCGGCGATCGCGTTCGTCCTGACCGTCGCTTTGAGCTGGGCTGCGACGGCCGCGCTGCGCAAGATTCCAGGCGCGACGCAGGTGTTGTGAGAGACGTCAGGTAGCTCAACATCGTCATTGCGAGCCACCGGGTCGCGCGAATGCGCGCCCGATGACAGGCTCCGCGAAGCAATCCATCTCGCCGCCGAAAGAGTGCTTCGTCGCTTCGCTCCTCGCAATGACGAGGATAGAGCGTTTCAGAACACCTTGGCGCTCATATAGGTCGGCAACCAGGCCTCGAACGCCGTGTTGAGCGCCTTGATTGTCACCGGCGCTTCGCCGGCGACCTCTATCGTGTCGCCGCCCGTGGTGCCGATACGCGCGCAGGGCACACCGGCGCCCTTCATCTTCGCCAGCACCAGGCCGGCCTGCTCCGCCGGGACCGTCACGATGTAGCGCGCCTGATCCTCGCCGAACCAATAGGCATGCGGCACGATCGCCGCAGGCGCCGCCAATAGCTGCGCGCCGATGCCGCTCCCGATCGCCATCTCGGCGAGTGCGACCAAAAGCCCGCCGTCGGAGACGTCGTGCACGGCCGTGGCGGTGCCGGCGTGGATCATGCCGCGCACCACGCAGCCATTGCGCTTTTCGGCCGAGAGATCGACCGGTGGCGGCGCGCCCTCTTCGCGGCCGCAGATATCGCGCAAATACACCGACTGGCCGAGCCAGCCATGGGTATCGCCGATCAGCAGGATCGCGTCGCCGGCCGCCTTGAACGCCAGCGTCGCGGATTTCGTGAAATCGTCGAGCAGGCCGACGCCACCGATCGAGGGCGTCGGCAAAATGCCGCGGCCGTTGGTCTCGTTGTAGAGCGAGACGTTGCCGGACACGACCGGGAAATCGAGCGTGCGGCAGGCTTCCGAAATGCCTTTCAGGCAGCCGACGAACTGCCCCATGATCTCGGGCCGCTCCGGATTGCCGAAATTGAGATTATCAGTGATCGCGAGCGGCCGTCCGCCCACGGCCGTGATGTTGCGCCAGGCTTCCGCCACCGCCTGCATGCCACCTTGATACGGGTCGGCCTCGCAATAGCGTGGCGTCACGTCGACGGTCAGTGCCAGCCCCTTCGGCCCGTCCTTCACGCGCACGACGGCGGCATCGCCGCCGGGACGTTGAACGGTATTGCCCAAAATGACGTGGTCGTATTGCTCCCAGACCCAGCGCTTCGAGCAGAGCTCGGGCGTGCCGATCAATTTTTCCAGCGCGGCCGCAATTCCGACCGGTGGCTTCACGTCGCGCGCATGGATCACGGGCAACGGCGCGGATGGCACATGCGGCCGGTCGTAGAGCGGCGCCTCGTCGCCCAATTCCTTGATCGGCAGATCAGCCATGACGTCGCCGCCATGCTTGACCACAAAACGCTTGCTCGGCGTGGTGTAGCCGACCACGGCGAAATCCAATCCCCATTTCCTGAAGATCGCCTCGGCCTCTTCTTCCTTCTCGGGCTTGAGCACCATGAGCATGCGCTCCTGGCTTTCCGAGAGCATCATCTCATAGGCGCTCATGCCGGTTTCGCGCGTCGGCACCGCGTCGAGATTGAGATCGACGCCGAGGTCGCCCTTGGCGCCCATCTCGACCGCGGAACAGGTCAGACCCGCCGCGCCCATGTCCTGGATCGCGATCACGCAATCGGCTTCCATGATCTCGAGGCAGGCTTCCAACAGAAGCTTTTCCGCAAAGGGATCGCCGACCTGCACGGTCGGGCGCTTCTCGGCGCTATCGTCGTCGAATTCGGCCGAGGCCATCGAGGCGCCGTGAATGCCGTCGCGCCCGGTTTTGGAGCCGAGATAGACGATCGGCATGTTCACGCCGGAGGCCGCGGCATAAAAAATCTTGTCGGTCTCGGCAAGGCCGACCGCCATCGCGTTGACGAGGATATTGCCGTCATAGCGGGTGTGGAAACGCACCTCCCCGCCGACCGTGGGCACGCCAAACGAATTGCCGTAGCCGCCGACGCCGGCGACGACGCCGGACACCAGATGCCGCGTCTTCGGGTGCTCCGGCGCGCCAAAGCTCAGCGCGTTCAGACACGCAATCGGCCGCGCACCCATCGTAAAGACGTCGCGCAAAATGCCGCCGACGCCGGTGGTGGCACCCTGATAGGGCTCGATGTAGCTCGGGTGGTTGTGGCTCTCCATCTTGAACACGACCGCCTGGCCATCGCCGATATCGATCACGCCGGCGTTCTCGCCCGGGCCCTGGATCACCCAGGGCGCCTTGGTCGGCAGGCCCTTCAGGTGGATACGCGAGGATTTGTACGAGCAGTGCTCGTTCCACATCGCGGAGAAAATCCCGAGTTCGGTGAAGCTCGGCACCCGCCCGATCAGTTTCAGGATGCGCTCATACTCGTCCGGCTTGAGCCCATGGCTGGCGACGAGTTCGGGGGTGATCTGGGGTTCGTTCATGGGTCCCTTATTAGGAAGATCGAAGGGGTGCGAAAAGGCCTTTTATGGCGCATTTCCGCCCTGTCCAGAGTTTTGGGGCCGCTGGTCGCAGGATGAGGGTTTGCACAACCCGGATGGATCGGATTTAAGGACTGAAACACCCGGATAAAGGCCCATATTTCGTGAACGAGCTATCCAAAACCGCATTCGTCAAGCGCCCCGATCTCTACGTCGAAACCGAGGGCGAATTCGCCGGCTGGCGGACCTGGAGCCGCGATAGCTTTGAGACCCATAACGGGCCGTTCTGGCACCGGGTCGAGGAAGACGGCCGCGTCCGCTGCGCATTCCGCGTCGAGAAAAAGCACCTCAACGGCATGCGCAACGTCCATGGCGGCTGCTTCATGACATTTGCGGATTATTGCCTGTTCGCGCTGGCGTCCTCGGTGCTGCAGGGACCCGGCGTGACGGTGTCGTTTGGCTGCGAATTCCTCGATGCCGCGCGCGAGGGCGAACTGGTCGAATGCGAGGGCGAAATCACCCGCGCCGGCGGCTCGCTGATCTTTTTGCGCGGCGTGCTGAAATCCGGCGAACGGTCGCTGTTCACGTTCTCGGGCACCATCAAGCGGGTGAAGCGCAAGGCGCCGGCGGTGGCCAGCGCCGTTGCCACCTGATGTGATTCGGGCTCTCCCTCAGAAGCATCGCGGCTGGCGTGATTATGCGCTGCTGCTGGCGCTGGCGTGCTGCTGGAGTTCGACCTATCCGCTGACCAAGATCGGCCTCGGCTCGATCCCGCCGATCACCTTCATCTCGGCACGCTCGCTGATCGCGGCCGGTTTCCTGCTCGTCATCCTGCGCGCGCGCGGCATTCGGATTCCGACCGACGCCAAGGCCTGGAAGCTGTTCGCGTTCCAGCAGACCATCAATTCGACGATTCCGTTCCTGATGATCACCTGGGCGCAGCAATATGTGCCGGCGTCCATCACCGTGGTGCTGGCCTCGACGACGCCGATCTTCGCCTTCGTCATCACCTGGGGCATCACCCGGCACGAACCGGCCACGCTGCTCAAGCTCGCCGGCGCCGTCCTGGGGCTTGCCGGAACCGCCGCGATCATCGGCCTCGACGCGCTGGGCGGCCTCGGCAGCAATATCTTTGCCGAGATCGTGATCCTGCTCGCCACCGTCTCCTTTGCCTGCGCCACGATCTTCGGACTGCGGCTCTCCGACTACGACCCGATGGTGGTGGCGGCGGGCTCGCTTTTGTTCGGCGGCTGCATCCTGCTGCCGGCGTCGCTGATCATCGACCATCCCTGGACCTTGCGGCCGACGGCGCACGCACTCGCCGCCACCGTCACCATGGGAATTTTCTCGAGCGCGCTCGGACTGATGCTGTTCTACATGTGCCTGACGCGGCTCGGCACGCTGACCACCAACGCGCAGGGCTATCTGCGCATCCCCATCGGCGTCGGCCTGTCGGTGCTGCTGGTCGGCGAAACCGTGCCGTCCAATCTCGCGCTCGGCCTGCTGCTGGTGATGGCCGGCGTCGCCGCCATGACCATGCCGAAAGACGGTTTGAGACGATGGATCAATCGAAACCGCACGGTGTGAGGCAGCGGCCAAGCCAGAAAGCCCGAACCGCTACTTCTGATCTGCCAGCAGTTTGCGGTATTTCTCGACGTCGTGCGTCACCAATTGCCCGAGGACTTCCGGCGCATGCTCGCTGGCATCGGGCGCGACCGTCGACAAATCGGCAAAGCGCTTCCTGACCGCGTCGCTTTCCACCGCGGTCCGCGCTGCCGCGTTCAGCTTCGCGATGATCTCGGGCGGCGTGCCTTTCGGCGCAAACAGGCCGTTCCAGCCCTGCGCCTCGAATTCGGGAAGGCCTGCCTCCGCCGAGGTCGGCAGAGCCGGCAGCGTTGCGAGCCGCACATTCGAGCCGACCACCAGGCCCCGGACGAGCTTGTCGTCGATCGCCTGCGACACCGACGCCGCCGCGTCGCAGACGCCGTCGATCTGGCCGCCGATCGCATCGGTCAGCGCAGGCGCCGCGCCGCGATAGCCCACCAGGGTCACATCGATGCCCGCGGCCTGGACGAAGCTCTTACAGATCAAAAAGTTCGACGAGCCGATGCCGGCATGGCCGAGATTGATCTTGCCAGGATTGCTTTTCGCGTACGCGATGAAGTCCTTCAGCTCCTTGGCGGGAAAATCCTTGCGCAGCGCGACGATGCCAAAGGTCTTCGCCACCATGGCAATCGGCGCGAAGGATTCCGGTGTGAACGGCAGTTTTGGATAGATCGTGTAGGTCGCGGCACTGGTACCGGCATTGCCGATCGCAATGGTGTAGCCGTCGGGCTCCGCGCGCGCTGCCCGCGCCAGCGCGGTCGATCCGCCGGCGCCGGCGACGTTCTCGATCACGACCGGTTGGCCCAGCGACTGGCCCATCTCCTCGGCGACGGCGCGCGCGATCACGTCCGAGGTGCCGCCGGCCGCGAACGGCACGATCATGGTGATGGGATGTTTTGGATAGTCCTCGGCGTGAGCAGCCGTAACCGATAACGCGGCGACAGCCGCGAGCAGCGTCGTCGTTAAAAGCTTCACGCCGCGGCTTCCAGATGTGCCACCAGGCCTGCAAACAGACCGCGGCCGTCGGTGCAGCCCATGATGTCTTCGACGTGGTTTTCCGGATGCGGCATCATGCCGAGCACATTGCCGCGCTCGTTGACAATGCCCGCGATCGAATCCGCCGCGCCGTTGATGTTGGAGGTCTCGTCGACGACGCCATCGGCCGAGCAATAGCGATAGAGCACCCGCCCCTCGCCTTCGAGCCGCTTGATCGTCTCTTCGTCCGCCTCGTAATTGCCTTCGCCATGCGCCACCGGCACGCGGATCACCTGTCCGGCATTGTAGCCGCGGGTGAACGGCGTGTCCGAGCGTTCGACCCTCAAGTGAACATCCTGGCAGATGAATTTCAGCCGTGCATTGCGCATCAGCACGCCGGGCAGAAGCCCGGCTTCACAGAGGATCTGGAACCCGTTGCAGACGCCGAGCACGAGGCCACCGCCGGCCGCAAACGTACGCACCGCGTCCATCACGGGCGCGCGCGCGGCAATGGCGCCGCAGCGCAGATAATCGCCATAGGAGAAGCCGCCGGGTACGACGACGAGATCGGTGCCCTTCGGCAGCGCGGTCTCGGCATGCCAGACCATCACGGCCTCATGGCCCGATGCCAGCTTGAGCGCGCGCGCCATGTCGCGCTCGCGATTGATTCCGGGAAAGACGAGGACGGCGGATTTCATGGCGGTTCCGGCTGGAAAACGGGAATCGGCGGCTGACGGCCGATGGGCCAGAGATAACCAATTGACGGGGGTTTTTCCAGTGCTAGCCTTGCTGAAATGCTCTGTGTCGGAGCATGGCTCAACAGCATCTCGGGACTGAGACCATGAATGTTGTGCCGCTGACGACCCCCGCAACCGATCCGATCGCCTCCGAAGGCGTAGTCGCCGCCAGCGTTTATGTCGACGGCCGGCGCGTTGCCAATATTGCCATCGATGAGGCGTCGAGTTGGCGCAGCAAGCCCGGTCATGTGGTCTGGATCGGGCTCTATGAGCCGGATCTGGCGCTCCTGACCAGTGTGCAGAAACAGTTCGACCTGCACGATCTCGCCATCGAAGACGCCAACAATGCCCATCAGCGGCCGAAAATCGAACAATACGGCGAAGGCCTGTTCATCGTGGCGCGGACGGCGCAACTGATCGACGGCAGGATCGCGTTCGGCGAGACGCATCTGTTCGTCGGCGAAGGCTATCTCGTCTCGGTGCGCCACGGCGCATCGACGTCATATGCGGCGGTGCGCGAACGCTGCGAGAGCTGTCCCCGCGCGCTGGCGCGAGGCGAGGATTATATCCTCTACGCCATCCTCGATTTCATCGTCGACAACTATTCCCCCGTACTGGAAACGATCCACGAGGAGGTCGAGGAGATCGAGGATTACGTGCTGGCCAATACCATCACGCGGGCGCAGATCGAACGGCTCTACATGCTGCGCCGCGATCTGTTGCGGCTCCGTAACGCGGTCGGACCGTTGGTGGAGGTTTGCCGCCGGCTCGAACACGACAATCTGCCGATGGTGCGTTCGACCATGCAGACGCTGTTTCGCGACGTCACCGACCACGTCAGGAACATCCAGGAGCACATCGATTCAATGCGCGAAGTGCTGGCGTTCGCGTTCGAGGCGAGCCTTCTGCTCGGCCAGTCCCAGGAGACCGCGGTCTCCAAGAAGCTGGCGTCGTGGCTCGCCATCATCGCAGTTCCGACCGCGGTTGCCGGAATCTACGGGATGAATTTCAAGTACATTCCCGAACTCCAGCTGGAGTACGGCTATTTCATCGTCATGGGACTGATGCTGGTCGCCTGCGTCGGATTGTACTGGCGATTTCGCCGCGTCGGATGGCTGTGAGCGCGCGGCTGGCCGCGACGCCCAAAATCATGGTCAGCTCAGAACCTCGACCCGGTAATTCTCGATCACGGTATTCGCCAACAGCTTGTCGGCGGCGGCTTTCAGCGCCGCCTCCGCCTCGGCCTTGTCGGAGCCGGACAGTTCGATGTCGAACACCTTGCCCTGACGCACGCTGGCGACGCCATCGACGCCGAGCGATTTCAGCGCGCCTTCGATGGCCTTGCCCTGCGGATCAAGAATGCCGGATTTCAGCGTGACGGTAACGCGTGCTTTCACCGATCTACCTCAGCTCTTCACCAGCACCGGACCGGAGCCGGCCGGCCGCTCGTTCTCCATCAGGATGCCCAGCCGTTTTGCCACCTCGGTATAGGCCTCCAGCAGGCCGCCGAGATCGCGGCGGAAGCGGTCCTTGTCGAGTTTTTCGTTCGACTTGATGTCCCACAGCCGGCAGGAGTCCGGCGAGATCTCGTCGGCGACGATGATGCGCATCATCTCGTTCTCGAACAGCCGGCCGCATTCCATCTTGAAATCGACCAGGCGGATACCGATGCCCAGAAACAGCCCGGTCAGGAAGTCGTTGACGCGGATCGCGAGTGCCATGATGTCGTCGATTTCCTGCGGCGTGGCCCAGCCGAACGCGGTGATGTGCTCTTCCGACACCATGGGATCGTTGAGCTGGTCGTTCTTGTAATAGAACTCGATGATCGAGCGCGGCAATTGGGTACCTTCCTCGATGCCGAGGCGCTGCGACAGCGATCCCGCCGCCACGTTCCGCACCACCACCTCCAGCGGCACGATCTCGACCTCGCGAATCAGCTGCTCGCGCATGTTGAGGCGGCGGATGAAATGGGTCGGCACCCCGATGTCGTTGAGGTGCTGAAACAGGTACTCCGAAATCCGGTTATTGAGGACGCCCTTGCCCTCAATAATCTGGTGTTTCTTGGCATTGAACGCGGTCGCATCGTCCTTGAAGTGCTGGATCAGGGTTCCCGGCTCCGGACCTTCATACAGGACCTTTGCCTTGCCTTCATAAATGCGGCGTCGACGGCTCATTGGGATGTACCGTGTTTTGTTGAAATCCATGAATTTGGTGTGCTCCGGATGACAAGGTTTGCGACCCACGACGGAGCTGCCGTGAAGGCCCGGGAACAAGAAACAGAACAAGAACCGAGCTTGATGCCAACCTATCCGATTGGCCCATCCAGCACAATCGACCCGGCCCGATTGGGCCCAACTTATACCGTTTGCCCTGCGGCCTAACGGCCCGTTGTTTTGCCGATTCGCCGCCTTTATGTAGGTATCCAAGCAGCCTGCCGCAACGCGGACCGCGTTTACCATTCGACCGGGGATTGGAACCGCAAAAATGACCACTTTCGACAAGCGCGAGGAAGGCTTTGAGAAGCAATTTGCCGTGGACGAGGAGCTGAAGTTCAAGGCTCAGGCACGCCGCAACAGGCTGCTGGGACTGTGGGTGGCCGGGAAGCTCGGACTGACGGGCGACGCGGCGACCGCCTATGCCAAGGAGGTGGTCGCGGCCGATTTCGAGGCCGGCGACCGCGACGTGGTCCACAAGGTGACGAAGGACCTCGCCGCCAAGGGCGAGACCATCACGGAATCGGAGCTCGGCGCCAAGATGATCGAGCTGATGGCGCAGGCGATCGCCCAGGTGAAGGCGGGGACGTGACGCGCGGCGTCATTCCGGGATGGTCCGCAGGACCAGACCCGGAATCTCGAGATTCCCCGATGCGCAATTGCGCATCTGAGATCGCCGCTTTGCGCCGTCCGGAATGACTTTGCCCTCGCTACGCGAGGACAAAGTCACCCCTCCTTAAACCCGTATTCCGGCACGTTGCCGCTGGCACCGTAATATTTGTACGGCAGGAATTTTCCAGACATCGTGATCTTGACGCGGTCTCCCTTCGGGTTGGGCAGGCGCTCCATCACCATGTCGAAATCGATCGCCGACATGATGCCGTCGCCATATTCTTCCTCGATTAGCGCCTTCCATGCCGGGCCGTTGACCATCACCAGTTCATAGAAGCGATAGATCAGGGGATCGGTCGGCGGCATCGGCATGCCGCGCATCGGGGTCTCGTTGAGCATGGTGGTCTCGGACTTCGAGAGCCCGAACAGTTCCGCCGCATTCGCCGCTTGCGGTTTTGTCAATTTCATTTGGCCGAGGATCGCGCCGACGATCAACACCTCGGAATAGCCGCCGATCTTTTCGCAGATGTATTTCCAGTTCCAGCCCTTCTCGCGCTTGATATCGAGCAGCTTTTCGGTGAGGTCTTCGCGTTTCATGTGGGTCTCCCTTTCAATCGTCATGGTCGGGCTTGTCCCGGCCATTCACGCCTTTTTCCCTGCGAGTTCAAGAAGACGTGGATGGCCGGGACAAGCCCGGCCGTGACGCCTGTTTTGATTCTTCGGATACCGATGCGATGACCAGTTCGGGTTTGCCGATCCGAACCAATGGCACGTTGCGCGGATCGTGGCCGGGCGTCTCCGCAGCAAACGTCTTGCTGCGGCTAACCAGGAAATCGACGATATGGTTTCGCAGCGCGTAGTAATAGGGGTGGCGGTGCAGATCGATGCGGCCGCGATCCTTCGGCAGCGGGTTTTCCACGATCTCCGCCAGCACGGCACCTGGACCGTTGGTCATCAGGAAAATCTTGTCGGCGAGATAAATCGCTTCATCGACATCATGGGTGATCATGAACGCGGTCTGCCCGGTCGTAAGACAGATGCGGCGAACTTCATCCTGCAGCGTTCCTCGCGTCAGCGCGTCCAGCGCCGAGAACGGCTCGTCCATCAGCATGATCTTTGGCGTGATCGAGAGCGCGCGCGCGATGCCGACGCGCTGCTTCATGCCGCCCGATAGTTCCGACGGGCGCTTGTGCTCGGAGCCGGTGAGCCCAACGAGATCGATGAAGGTCTGCGCATGCGCCTTCACCTTCGCGCGGTCCCAGTTCCGCCATTTCGAGGTCACGGCATAGGCGACGTTGCCGAGCACGGTGCGCCACGGCAACAGCGCGTGGCTCTGGAAAATCACCGCGCGGTCGAGGCTGGTGCCCTCGATCGCCTGCCCGTCCACGATCACCGTGCCCTCGCTCGGCTGGTCGAGACCGGCCAGGATATTCAGCACCGTGGTCTTGCCGCAGCCGGAATGGCCGATCACGCAGCCGAATTCGCCGCGCGCCATCGACAGCCAGATATTTTCGAACACGGCGGTCGAGCCGCCGCTGGCGCCCGGGTAGCGCCGCGCGATACCCTCGATGGAAATGAACTTGTCGGTCATCGCGCTCATTCCGGGAACGTGACCATGCGGGTGAACCGCGCCAGAATCTGGTCGAGCAGCATGCCGACGATCCCGATCAGCAAAATCGCGATGATGACATTGGTGATCGAGAGATTGTTCCACTCGTTCCAGACGAAGTAGCCGATACCGGTGCCGCCGACCAGCATTTCGGCCGCGACGATCACGAGCCAGGCGATGCCGATCGAGATCCGCATGCCCGTCAAAATGGTCGGCGCGGCCGCCGGCAGGATCACGGTGAAGGCGCGCCTGACGGTGCCGACCTCGAGCGTGCGCGCGACGTTGATCCATTCCTTGCGCACGGCGGCGACGCCGAAGGCCGTATTCAGCAGCATCGGCCACACCGAGCAGATGAAGATCACAAAAATCGCGGAGATCGAGGAATCCTTGATGGTGTAGAGCGCCAGCGGCATCCAGGCCAGCGGCGAGATCGGCTTCAGCACCTGAATGAAGGGGTCGAGCGCCTTGTTGATCAAGGGCGACATCCCGATCAGGAACCCGAGCGGGATCGCGACAATGACAGCCAGGAAATAGCCTAACCCCACGCGGGCGATGGAGTAGCCGAGCTGGATGCCGAGGCCCTTGTCGTTCGGGCCGTTATCATAAAACGGCCGCTTGAGGTGCTCCCACAATTTCGCGCCGACATCTAATGGTCCCGGCATCGCCGATTTGCCCTGCGTCGCGGTCAGCCCCATCAGCTTGGCATATTCCGGCGTCATGGTGGCGACGGTTGCGGTGCCGCGCGTGGCGATGTGCCAGATGCCGATAAAGGCAACAAACAGCGCGATCGACACGATCGCGGCGCGGAAGCGGAGCGAGAAGGTCATGGCATCCGCCGTGCGGTCCGTGTCCCGGGCGCAGCGCAGCACGTAGCGAAGCGAAGTGGTGCGCCGCAGAACCGGGACCCATCGAGCCCCAGGCGGTCCCGGCTCAGCGATGCACCACTACGCACTTCGTGCTGCGCGCTGCATCGCGTCCGGGACGCGAGACCGCGGCTCATCACGACGCCTTCCTGATCTTGAAGCTCGCGAGATAATCGTCAGGCGTCGCCGGATCGAACGTCTTGCCCATCACTGAAAACGATTTGTACGAGGCCTGTGGCGGCGTTAGCCCCATCTCAGCCATCACCTTCCTGGTGTCGGTTGCAAGATAGACCTGCTCGGCCACAGCCTTGTAATCGACATCGCCCTTGATCTGGCCCCAGCGTTTCATCTGGGTCAGCATCCAGACCGCAAAGGATTGCCAGGGGAACGGATCGAAATCGACACGCCTGGCGTCGGTTTTGACGCCGCCGAGACCGTCGGCATAGGTGCCTGTCAGTACCTGTTCCAGCACGGTCACCGGCGCGTTGATGTAATTGGCCGGCGCGATCGCCTCGGCGATCTGTTTGCGGTTCTCGGCCTTGGACGCATAGGCGGTGGCATCGACGATCGCCCGCGTCAGCGCCGCAAAACTGTTCGGCGACGTCGTGATGAATTCGCGGCTGGCGGCGAAACTGCAGCAGGGATGGCCGTCCCAGATTTCCTTCGACAGCAGATGCATGAAGCCGACACCGTCGAAGATCGCGCGCTGGCATATATTGTCGGGCGCGAGAAAACCGTCGATGTTGTCGGCGCGGAGATTGGCCACCATTTCCGGCGGCGGCACCGAACGGAGCTGCACGTCGGTATCGGGATCGAGGCCGTGCTCGGCGAGGTAATAGCGCAGCAAGTAATTGTGCATGGAATAGTCGAAGGGAATGGCGAACTTCATGCCCTTCCAGTCCCTGGGGTCGCGCTTGTCCTTGTGCTTCATGGCGAGCACAATGCCCTGTCCGTTGATGTTCTCGATCGCCGGCACCGCAAACGGGATCGCGGTCGCGCCAAGGCCTAAAGAGATCGCGATCGGCATCGGCGCCAGCATGTGCGAGGCGTCGTATTCCTTGTTGATGGTCTTGTCGCGGATGACGGCCCAGCCGGCGGTCTTCACGACTTCGACGTTGAGACCGTATTTGGCATAGAACCCCAGGGGTGCAGCCATGATGATCGGCGTCGCGCAGGTGATCGGAATGAAGCCGACCTTGAGGTCCTTCTTCTCCGGCGTACCCGCTTCCGCAAACGCCTCGGTCGCGGTCTTGAGCGGGAAGAATTGCGAGATCGCGGCAAGCGCGGTCGCGGCGCCGACCGATTTCAGGAACGCTCGCCGCGCGGCGTCCCTTGGAAACATCGCCCGCACCACGGCGGACGCCACCACGCCCTCGTAGCGCTTCTGCTCGCTTTCGACCGGCTCGCAGCGCAGCGCCAACGTCTCATGCTCGGCCGCGGAGCGATGCTGGCCGCACACGCAGCCGGATCGGCTGAGCGCGCGATCGGCATCGAAGGGATCATCGAATGTGGACATGCTGCGCCCCTTTGTCACACCGGCCGCGGCGGAGGTCCCACTCCAGCGCGGTCGGGAAAATTCAGTCACTGCCCAGCCAAATGGCCGGGCAGTGAGAAGCATGCACTTTTTATGCCGCTTTGCCTGTTATCCGGGCAGCCGTCGGCAGACCTTCGTCGATCGGCAGCGAGGGATCGCGCGACCATTCGTTCCAGGAGCCGAAATACATCCGGACATCCTTCACGCCGGCATTCTTGAGCGCGAGGAAGGTGTTCGACGCCCGCGCGCCCTTGAAGCAGTAGAGATAGACCGGCGTATTCTCGGAGATGCCGACGGTGGCGCACTCCGCCAGAATCTCGTCCTTGGACTTGAAGCGCGGCCCTTCGGCGGTCGGCTTCATCATGCGGTACCATTCCAGCCAGACAGCGCCGGGGATGCGTCCCTTGCGCGGGCAAAAGTCCTTGCCATACGGCGAGGAGCTTTCGCCAATCCACTCGTCGACATCGCGCACGTCGAGCAGCGCGATGCCGGGCTTGTCAAGCGCCGCCAACATCGCCTTGGCGTCGATCAGGATGTCGCCGGCTTCCGGGATGATCGAGAACGACGCCTTCACCGGCGACGGCACGTCCTTGGTCGTCGGCAGCCCCGCGGCCGCCCAGGCGTCGTAGCCGCCATGCAGCACCTTGATCTTGGGATAGCCGAGCATGGTCAGCAGGTAATAGCCGCGGCAGGACTGGCCGAAGCCGGAGTTCATCGACTGTTCGTAGATGACCGCTGTTTCCTTGCCGGAGAGGCCGGCGCCGCCAAAAGCGTCGGCGAACTTGGTCTTCAATTCGTGCATGCCTTCCGGCGTCGACGTTGCGAGGAACGTGAAGATTTCATGCACGTTGACGGCATTGGGCAGGTGTCCCGCCGCGTAGGCATCCGGATTCCTTGTGTCGATGACGACACACGGTTCTTTCGTGATGAGATCGGCGAGTTCGCCGGCAGTAATCAGAACGTCCGTCATGGCAGGCCTCTCCTGTTTGTGGTTGCAGTCAGGGTCGAACAGAAATTCTTCGTTGCTGGTTTTTTGGCTCAATCTCCCGCCAGCATCTTGCGAAGCTGCTTGGTGGCAGGGGTGACGATGGCGACGAAATAGGCTTCGCGAAGCCTGCGCTGGGCGCGATGGCTCTTGAGGTAACCGCGCGCACCGCAATGGAGCATCGCGGCATGCGCGGCCGCGACGGCAGCATCTCCCATGCGCAGGCGAAGCGCGACGACACGGCGCCAGTAGCTGTCGTCCGAATTGTAGGGATCGCTTGCCAGCGCCATCCCCTCCTTCTCGAATTCGGCGTACAGCTCGCGGAATTGAACCGGTTGCTGCGGCAGATAGCGGTTGACGTGGCCAAGGGGTGCTGCGACCTCGTCCATGATGGCGATGCAATCCTTGATCAGGCCAAGCGCCATCCCGGCCTGCAGCAGAATAAAACCTGCGCGGATTTTCTTGACGAATGGGCCGGCCGGCGCGGCCAGGATCAGATCGTCCGATACGAAGACGTCGCGGAACTGGACGCCATAGGTGCCGGTGCCGTCCATGGCGAGGAACGGCTTGCAGGGCTGCAAGGCGATCGCCGGATCGGAACAATCGGCGAGGAACATCACGGTGCCGCCGGGCTCGTCCTCGCGCTCGAAAATCGTTCCAAAGAAGTGGTCGGGACCGAGGTTCGACACCCAGGGCAGCGCGCCCCGAACGATATAGCCGCCCTCGACCTTGCGTCCCTTCAATTTGAGCTTCTCGATTCCGAAAAAGCTTTTCATCGGATTGGAAAGGCCGGTGCCGCCGAGAATCTGCCCCGTCGCGAATTTGTCGCCAAACCTCGCGAGGAGCTTTGAATTGTCGGAATTGGCCGCGTACCAGACCAGCGTGTTCTGGCACCACGCCATGAAGGCGGTGGCGCCGCAGACCTCGCCGAGCGCCGAGATCGATTGAATGGCGCAGCGCAGATCGGCTGCGCCATTGCTGGGTTGATGGCTGCCCCACGCGCCGACATCGCCGAGACGCCGGAGCAGTTCGTCGGGATAGACAGTCCCCTCGTCGATCGCCGCCGCCTGGGGTGCGAGGTTTTTGCGGGCGATGAGTGCGACTTGATCGGCGATCGATGCCGATGGCAGGTCGTCCTCAACAGCCAGCCGAGATGCAGCCAATGAACCCATGTGACCCTCCGCCCCTCCTGGTGGTGGCTGTTTAAGCGCTGACCTCGAGATTGACCGGGCGCGTGAAGGTGTTGGCGACCGGCGACCATTTCTTGACGTGGGTCACCAGCGCGTCGATCTCGCTTTGCGGGATGCCCTCGCATTCCATGTCGACCTTGACTCGCACGTCGGTGAAGCCGACCGGTTTCTCGCTGACGTCGCCGGTGCCCCACACCGCGGTGATGTTGAGATCGCCCTCGAGCTGGAGCTCGAGCTTGTTGACGATCCAGCCGCGGTGAACCGCGTTGGCATGCAGGCCGACCGCGAGGCAGGAGCCGAGCGCTGCCAACGATGCTTCCGACGGATTGGGCGCGGTGTCGTCGCCCAGCAGTCCGGGCGGCTCATCGACGATGTAGGGCGCGAGGTTGCGGATATAGTTGGCGTGGCGGAACTTGCCCTCGGCCACCGTCTTGCATTTCAAGGTCTTGATGACCTGTGGATTGGCCTTGCCGTTGGCGATGAGCTGTTCGAGCCCGTTCTTGTCGATGGGGGCAAGGCAGCCCGTAAGCACTGTTTTTTGAGCGACCGCGGTCATTATTTGTCTCCCTTGGGGGTAGGATACCGAACGGTCTGTTTCCTGCACGAAGCGTGCCAGATGCGGGCGAAATCAAAACGCGAAGTGCTGGAGGGCTTTAGCCGGCCCTGCCTGCGGATTGATCAGCGGGGTCGTGCTCAAAGCCGATGCAGTTGCTCGCGTGCTTGCGATAATTTTGAGCGCACAAAAGATGCGACTTGATGATTTTGCCGCGGTCCGATTAACTGCGGCACATGGGCAAATCAGCTTCGAAGAAAAAATCCGTCGCGGCGGTCTCTGCCGCAGGCGATGAGGAGTCTGCGCGCGGGCGCCTGCTCAATGCGGCGACGCACCTGTTCTGCAAGAACGGCATCAACGCCACCGGCATCGACGCCATCATCGACGAGGCCGGCACGGCGAAGACCACGCTCTACAAACTGTTCGGTTCCAAGACCAATCTCGTGCACGCGGTGCTGGAGAGCGAAGGCAGGCAGTGGCGCGAATGGTTCATCGGCGCCATCGAGGCCGGCGGCGGCGATCCGCAGACCAAGCTTGCGCGGATCTTTCCGGCGCTGAAGCGCTGGTTCGGCGAAGAGCGCTTCTATGGCTGCCCTTTCATCAACGCGGTCGGCGAGCACGACAAGGATGCAAAGCAGTTTCGCGCCATCGCGATGCGCCACAAGAAGGTGGTGCTGGCGCACATCGAAAAGCTCGCCGGTGAAATGGGCGCGGTCGAGCCGGAGAGTCTCGCCCATCAGCTCGCATTGCTGATCGACGGCGCCATCGTCGCTGCCATGGTGTCGCGCGACCCCGGCGTCGCCGATACGGCAGCGATCGCGGCCGGCAATCTGTTCGGACCTTCCAAGGTGAAGAAGCCGAAGCGGCCGAGCGGCGCCACCGCGCAGCTGGTCGCGGTGTGAGCCACGCGCCGGCTACCGCAGGATAGGCAACAGGCGCTGTTTGCGCCGTGCCCACCGTCTCCCCTCGATCCGCCGCTCACGAAAACTCAACAACAAGTGATCGCCGAATGCGAAGCGTTTCACAGCGGCGTTCGACCAATTGAAGCATCTTGATCGAATAACGGTCGGCATTGCCAGGCGCCAAGGCCGAAAACCTTAGAAAATCAAATCGCGGGGTGGAAAACGCGCGTGGGGCAATTACGGCTCCAGGTTCGGAGCGGAGCCTTGTTCGAACGCAACTGATTTCAAGGGGTGACTGATCTCACCCGGATTTTGAGGAGATTGTCATGGACAGTTATCGTCAGGATTCCGTGTACACCAGCACTTCCGGACTGGATCCCGCCGACTTCAAGACACTTACACCCGAGGAGAAGGCGACTTGTCGCAGCTGGCGTCGAGCCGTAATGGCGTTTTATTGCGCGCTAGTGCTGTTGGGCTGGGTCGCGCTGCTGGTTTCGATTCCCGTCTCAAACCCGCAAGTCGCCCAGTTCATGCCGGCCGTGAACATTCCCTGATCCGCCTGCCAAGCATATTCGGGAAGAATGACGGTGCGCAGGCTGGACCTGCTCGGCCTCGCCGCCAGCGTGCCCAGGAAATTCACACGCGCAAATGCTGCGATAGCGAAGGTCTTTTGGAGGTGGGTTTCAGCGCTGCTCGAGCAAGCTCGCTTCAAGCCGTTCCAGTTCGCCCGCCAGGTCGCGTTCGACATCGGCGACGCGCATCCGGACCACGCGGTAGTCGCGCGCCTCCAGCCAGGTCTGCCGGGCGGCGCGGTCGCTCACGATCGCCTCCGACTCCTCGGGATTTTCCAGCTCGATCGCGATCCGGTGCACGAAGGAGACGAAGTCGGGGATGTGGCGGCCGACCGGTGTCTGGCGCTTGAACTGTCCGGCGAAGCGGCGGTCGCGGGTCAGCGCCTGCCACAGGATGCGCTCGGCGTCGGTCGGGTTTCGCCGCAGCAGCCGCGCCAGCCCCCGCACCGTGCTGCTGCTGTCGGCCGGGACGCCCCCTTGCCCATGCTCGGCCAATAGCGCGCGCAGCCTGGTCGCCTGTTCGCCGTCGAGCACGCCGCCCTTCGCCGGGCCCTTGCGCCCCTCCGCGATCGCCATCACCACGCCGTGCAGCGTGTGCATGTCCTGCTTGGTCGGATCCATCCGGGTGAAGATGTTGCGCAAGTTCACCAGCATGGTGTCGCGCTTCTCCCGCGGCCGCAAAAACTCGACCTTGTCGAGCTCGCGGACCAGATTGTCGAAGAAGGCCTGCATCTGGTGCTGCGAGGCCGGCTCGGAACGTTCGGGCATCGCAAACGGCAACGCGCCACCAGTCGACAGCTTGAACCACTCATAGCCGATCAGGAGCACCGCCTGCGCCAAATTGAGCGAGGCAAAGCCGGGATTGACCGGAAAGGTGATGATGCGGTTGGCGAGCGCGACCTCTTCGTTCTGGAGGCCATAGCGCTCGCGCCCGAATAGGATGCCGACCCCGCCGCCGTCGGTGGCATGCGCCACGATCTCGCGGGCCGCGGCTTCCGGCGCCACCACCGGCTTGGCCTGGTCGTGGGCGCGGGCGGTGGTGGCGAACAGCAGCGAGAGATCGGCAACCGCCTGCTCGACGGTTTCGAACAGCTCGGCGCGGTCGAGGATGTGGTCGGCGCCGGCCGCCGCGCGCTGGGCTGCGACGTTCGGCCAGCCGTCGCGGGGCTTGACGATTCTTAAACGGGTCAGGGCGAAATTGCCCATCGCGCGCGCGGCCATGCCGATGTTCTCGCCGAGTTGCGGCTCAACCAGAATGACAACGGGACCTCTGAGGTCGTGGCCTGCTTTTGTCTTGTCGGTACCCGAGCCGGACATCTCACTTCACTTTCTGATTCAACCTCTGAAGATCTTGAATCAAGCTCCGAAGAGATTGATTCAACACCTCATCCCGGTCCGCCCTCGATTGCCTGTCCGGCAGAATTTCTCAAGTAAAATAACAGGGTTAGTGCCGTTGCTTGAGGTTTTGTAAAAACCTTAACTGCGCCATCCACAGGGCTCGCTTGTGCGCATTCCGGTTTCGGATAGGGTATCAATCACAAATAAAACGAACCTGAAAGCCGCTGCGACGGCGAAGGGCACATGGGGGAGGCGTCGATGCGCGGCAGATGGTCGTTGGCCATTCTTGGCGTTGTTCTGATCGTGGCGGGCGGGTTGCTCGCCCACTTCACCCAAACCGCCGGCGGTATCCGAATCGAAGATATCCGCTTCAAGGGCGCCAAGGGCAACAGCATGAGCGCGCTGCTCTACATCCCGCCGAATGCGACCGCGCAGACCCCGGCCCCCGGCGTCCTCGCGGTGCACGGCTACATCAATTCGCGCGAGACCCAGGACGGCTTTGCGATCGAATTCGCCCGCCGCGGTTACGTGGTCCTCGCCCTGGACCAGACCGGCCATGGCTACAGCGATCCGCCCGCCTTCGCCAACGGCTTTGGCGGCCCCGATGGGCTCGCGCATCTGCGCAGCCTCGCCATCGTCGACAAGAACAATATCGGGCTCGAGGGCCACTCGATGGGCGGCTGGACCGTGCTCGCCGCAGCCACCGCCATGCCCAACGACTACAAGTCGATGGTGCTGGAGGGATCGTCGACCGGCAAGCCGTTCGCCGCCGACGGCACCCCGAGCTGGCCGAAAAACGTCGCGCTGGTGTTCGCGCAATACGAGGAATTCTCCACGCTGATGTGGGGCGTCGATCGCGCCCGCGACGTGACCCAAAGCCCAAAGCTGTGGGCGATGTTCGGCACGCAAGGCGCCGTCGAACCCGGCAAGGTCTATGGCGACATCGCCCAAGGGACTGCCCGGGTGCTCTACACGCCGGCGATCACCCATCCGGATGAGCACATCTCCCATGAAGCGATCGGCTACAGCCTCGACTGGTTTGCCAGGACCTTGCAGGGCGGCACGCCGCGGCCGGCCGACGACCAGATCTGGTTCCGCAAGGAAGTCGGCACCCTGATCGCCCTGCTCGGCTTCGTGGCGCTCCTGATCGGCGCCTTCGACGCCCTGCTGGAGGCGGCGATGTTTTCGCGCCTGAGGCTGCCCGAAGTCGCCGACGGCACCATGCCGGAGCACGTCGCGGCCAAGGGCAAACGCTGGACCGTGGCGCTCCTGCTGTCAGCCTTCATTCCAGCGCTGACCTATTATCCGGCGTTCGCGCTGGCCGGGACTTTTGTAAAGCCGTCGGCGTTGCTGCCGCAGGGCATCACCAACCAGATCATGGTCTGGGCCATCATCAACGCGCTGATCACGCTGGCGCTGATGTCGTTCGCGCCGAAACGGATGGGCCGGGCCGGGATCGTCGCCCCATCGGTCGCGATCGCGATCGCCACCGTCGTAATCGGTTATGCCGCGCTGTGGCTGGCCGATCTCGCCTTCAAGATCGATTTCCGGTTCTGGATCGTCGCCCTCAAGCTGATGAACGCCAAGCAATTCCTGATTTTCCTGATCTATCTGGTGCCCCTCACCGCGTTCTTCGTGGTCGCGCTCCATGTGCTGCACCGGAATTTCTCGACCATGGGCGCCGGGCGCGGCGCGCTCTATTTGACCAATATCCTGGCGCTCACGCTCGGCTTCATCGCGCTCCTGGTGCTGCAATACGGCACGCTCTGGATATCGGGAAAGCTGTTCAATCCGCTGCCCGATCCCGGCTTCGTGCCCCTGTCCACCATTGTCGCCATCCAGTTCGTGCCGCTGCTGGCGATTTGCGCTGTGATCGCGACCTTCACCTGGCGCCGCACCGGCTCCAGTCTGCCGGGCGCCCTGATCTGCGGCCTGTTCGTCACCTGGTATGTGGTGGCGGGGACGGCTACCCAGGCCGCGTTCTAGCTTAAGCTTTCGCGCCGGATCAGCCTGCCCCGCGCGAACCCGCGGGCGTCAGCTTGCGACCAAGTCGGCATGACCGCCTATTTGCGCAGCAAGCTGGTGCCCGACCCCCCCACGATGGCGTCCGTCCATGGACGCGCCGAGGTCGGCCGGATTGCGCCGACCGATCCAGCCAGGGCGCTCGCGCTGGCCCACACCATTCCCGACGCCTGGTATCGCGCCCAAGCGTTGTCCTGTGTCGCCGAGCACGCGCGCGAATCGAGTGTCGGCAGCATCGCGGGTCAGGCCATCGCCGCCGCCTATGACTGCTCCGACGCCTATAACACCGTGGCGGTGATGTCCTGGCCGCTGCGGGCCGCCTGGCGCCGTGGCCGGCAAGCCTATGCGCGCGCCGAACTCGACCGGGTGTTGCGGCTTGCTCCCGAAGTCGAGCCGCTCGCCTCGCGCATATTCGCCCTGAACTGTCTGTGGAGCGGCTGCAATGCCGCCGACGACGCCTTCGCCGAACCGATCTGGCAGGCGATTCTCGGGCTGTGCAATCCAGATCATCACTGGCGCGCGGCAAGGCTTTATCGGCACATCGCCGAAGTCAGAGAGCAGCGGCAGGCGGGATCGGCGGCGTCCGTGATAGCTGCCATGCCGGAGGGCAAGGCGAAAGCGGCGCTGGCGCGCCGGTTCAAGCTCGCCTGAGATCGGGCCGCAGCTACCCGCCCAATCGCCTTCCAGCCCGCGTTTTCGGGTGCTATAGCGTCGGCATTACCCACCCCCCCTTCCGAAACGCCCTGTTCCAAAAAGGCCCCCTCCGTCATGGCAAAAATCAAGGTGACCAACCCCGTCGTCGAACTCGATGGCGACGAGATGACCCGGATCATCTGGCAATACATCAAGGACAAGCTGATCAACCCGTTCCTCGATATCAACCTGATGTATTTCGACCTTGGGATGGAATACCGCGACAAGACCAATGACCAGGTCACGGTCGACGCCGCCAACGCCATCAAGAAAGTCGGCGTCGGCGTCAAATGCGCCACCATCACCCCGGACGAGGCCCGGGTGAAGGAATTCGGCCTCAAGGAAATGTGGAAATCGCCGAACGGCACCATCCGCAACATCCTCGGCGGCGTCGTGTTCCGCGAACCCATCATCTGCAAGAACGTACCGCGGCTGGTCCCCGGCTGGACCAAGCCGATCATCATCGGCCGTCACGCCTTCGGCGACCAGTACCGCGCCACCGATTTCAAATTCCCGAGCAAGGGAACGCTAACGATGAAATTCGTCGGCGAGGACGGCAAGGTGATCGAACGGGAAGTCTATAAGGCTCCCAGCGCCGGCATTGCGCTGGCGATGTACAATCTCGACGACTCGATCGCCGATTTCGCCCGTGCTTCCTTCAACCAGGGCCTCTCCAAGGGTTATTCGGTCTATCTCTCTACCAAGAACACCATCCTGAAAACCTATGACGGGCGGTTCAAGGACATCTTCCAGGACATCTTCGACAAGGAATTCAAGGCCAAGTTCGACGCCAAGAAGATCACCTACGAGCACCGCCTGATCGACGACATGGTGGCGGCGGCGATGAAGTGGTCGGGCGGCTATGTCTGGGCCTGCAAGAACTACGACGGCGACGTGCAGTCCGACACCGTGGCGCAAGGTTACGGCTCGCTCGGCCTGATGACCTCGGTCTTGATGACGCCGGACGGCGACACCGTGGAAGCCGAGGCCGCGCATGGCACGGTGACCCGGCATTACCGCGAGCACCAGAAGGGCAAGGAGACCTCGACCAACTCGATCGCCTCGATCTTCGCCTGGACCCGCGGCCTGTCGCATCGCGCCAAGCTCGACAATAACGAGGCGCTGGCGAAGTTTGCCGCCACGCTGGAGCGGGTCTGCGTCGAAACCGTCGAGGCCGGCTACATGACCAAGGACCTTGCGCTGCTGGTTGGCGCCGACCAGCGCTGGCTCTCCACCACCGGCTTCCTCGACAAGGTCGCGGAAAACCTGACCAAGGCGATGGTGCCGGCATAAACCGCCGGCCACTTTCCGCTGGCCTATCAACGTCATTGCGAGCCACCGGGTCGCGCGAATGCGCGCCCGATGACAGGCTCCGCGAAGCAATCCATCTCTCTACCGAAAGAAAGAATGGATTGCTTCGTCCGCGGAGTTTATCAGCGGGCCGGCCGAAGGCCGGACCCGTTGGCTCCTCGCAATGACGAAACCCTACATCCGGAAGCGCACAATGTCGAATTTCAAGACTGCCACGCTGGCACTACTACTGTTGTCGGGAATGCCTCTCACCGCGCACGCCGAGACACCGCTTCCCGACGCCATCGCGGCGCCGGGAGAGGCGGTCGTCCTCGCCGTTCACGCCGAGGGCGCGCAGGTCTACGAATGCAAGGCAGGCGCCGAAGGCAAACTGGCCTGGGCGTTCCGCGAGCCGGTTGCGACCCTGATGGCCAACGGCAAGACCGTCGGCCGCCACTATGGCGGACCGAGCTGGGAACATGTCGACGGCAGCGCCGTCGTCGGCAAAGCCATCGGCAACGCGCCCGGCGCAACGCCAAGCGACATTCCCTGGCTGAAGCTCGAGGTGACTTCCAGGCGCGGCAGCGGCATCCTCTCGGGCGCAACGACCGTGCAGCGGATCAACACGCAGGGCGGAAAGCTCGACGGCGCGTGCGACAAGACCGGCGCCACCCGCAGCGCGCCCTACTCGGCGGATTACGTGTTTTTGCGCAAGGGGTAAGAGCGGAAAGCTCACCCGATCCGTCAACCCTGCGTAACGGCTTCGCCGTTATCACTGAAGGTGCGCGCGGCTGTGCAATTGCGCCACTGGCTTGCGCGTCTCGAAGGATGGACGGCACGCTCCTGATCGCGGTTCTGATTCATCCAGAACCGATCGGGCTTAAGCCGACTGACGCCGATTGTGTTCGGCTTCGCTCAGCACATAATGCCCATGGGTCCGTGAGGTCAGCTTTCCCGCCTGCAGCATGCGGTGAAGACGGACCACCAGCGTCGCCCGCTTGATCTCGATCTCGGCCTCCTGAAGGCCGTCGACGATTTCCTGCACCGACAATCCCCGCGGGCTGTGGGCGAGGATTTCAAGAATGAAATCTTCGATTTCATCGCCGCCGGATTTGGCGAGACGAACATTGGGCCGCCGATCCAGCGATAGCAGCTCGGATTTCGGCGCCAGATCGGCCCCCGGCGAAACCGCGTCCCGCAAGCGCCCGACGATTTCTTCGTAGACGGCCTTGGCTCGCTCAGCGTCCGTCACTACCAAGTTACCTAAATGGTAGGCCAGCACATCCGCCTTCACGAGCAAATCCTGCTCGACCTGCCGCACAACGTCCGAGGAAAGCGCCATTTGTCGGTTCCAGGGTCCCTTTTACTCTTTATTAAGGTAACAGAACATTACCGGTCCGCCAGAGCCTTACCGATCGAATCGGTGGTTACCCCCAAAAATGGTTAATGGCCGACTAATGTTTGACTCCTTAAACCGTTTGTGTAATTTTTAATTACAATTCTAATGAAGGGGGTTTCGATGTTCCCGTATCTTTCGACGCGGCTCAGCACACTGCTGGGCGGAGGTGTTTCTTCTCGTCGAGCCCGCACGCCTCGGGCTAAAGCGCGATGGCCCCGCATGTATTGGCCAAGGATCCGGATGCAGACGGTGCATCAGACCTGCCAGGGCATTCGGGTCACCGATGTCGCATTGAGCTTTTCGGGCGGGGAACCGCCGCAGGCCGGCACTGCGACCCCCCAGCCGAAATTCGAAGGCACGCTGTACTTCGTCTGGAAACGTAAGAATTAATTGCGACGCTGTCGTTCGCGCCCGGCTATTTGTCCACGGTCTGGTCGTCGTGCTCGGCCTGCGCGATTTCGGCCACGGCGAGATCGCCCTTCATCGCCTCATTGCTATCCGCAAGCCTCGCCTTCGCGGTCTTGTGGACATGGGCAGCGAGCGTGGGCATGCGTTCGATCAGCGCGTGGAAATCCTGCGCGTCGAGTGCCAAAAGCCTGGTCTTGCGAGTCGCCGTCACCGTGCCGCTGCGATTGGTACGGTGCAGCAGCGCGATTTCGCCGAAGAAGGTCCCGTCTGAAAGCCGCACGCGCTGGCTCGGCAACTCGATCTCGACCTCGCCCGCGGTGATGAAATACATCGAGGAAGCGGTATCGCCGCGCCGCACCAGGACTTCGCCGGACTCAATGGTCCTGGCCCGCAGCAAGCGCATGATGTCGGCAATTTCAGCGGCGCTGAGATGCGAGAACAGCGGCACCCGCGCCAGCATGCCCTAGGTAACGACGAAGTCGCGCCGCCGGACCTCGTCGGCAAAGGCGGTGGAAATGATGGCCACCGGCAGCGCGATCATGGTCAAGCCTCCAATGATGGCGAACACCGATACCAGTTTGCCAAGCGGCGTGATCGGCACCACGTCGCCGTAGCCGACGGTGCCCAGCGTCACGATCGCCCACCACATCGCCTGCGGAATGGTACCGAATTTGTCGGGCTGCGCGTCGTGCTCGATGGCGTAGAGCAGCGAGGCGAACAGCAGGACCGCTCCCGTCAGGATCACAAGGCAGCCGACCAGCGTCCGCCGCTCGGCGTGAAGCGCTGATAGCAGCGAGCGCATCGCCGGCGAATAACGCACCAGTTTGAAAAACGGCAGCACGCCGAGCAGCACCAGCGTCGAGCGGCTGCCGGCGATCAGTGCGATCGAAGCCGGCAGAAACGCCAGCAGATCGATGACGCCGAGGCTTGAGAGCGCGTATTCGATCCGGTCCTGCGTCGGCGACAAATTTCGCGGCGAGTGGCCGACCACGCTCCAGAGCCGGGCGGCGTATTCCAGCGCAAACACCGCAACCGCACCGATCTTGACTACGGTGAACAGGGGGCCGAAACGCGCATCGAATTCCGGCACCGACGCCAAAATCATCGCCAGCACGTCGATGATGATGACGGCGACGATCAGCCGGACGAAGCGCGAGCCGACCGAGTACGGCAGATGATCGTGTTCGAGCAGCTCGTAGAGCCGGTCCCGCAGATTGGGATCGTTCAACCGCTTTCTGAGCGGGACGATCGCCACCGGACCTACGCGCCGGCCATGGCTTGTTCGATGGCCGCCAGCGCCGCATTGGCCTTGGCGCCGTCGGGGCCGCCGGCCTGCGCCATGTCGGGCCGTCCGCCGCCGCCCTTGCCGCCGAGCGCCTCGGAGCCCTTGCGCACCAGTTCGACCGCGTTGAAACGCGCGGTCAAATCGCTGGTGACGCCGACCACGATGCCGGCCTTGCCGTCCTCGGTGACGCCGACAATCGCGACCACGCCGGAGCCGATCTGCTTCTTGCCGTCATCGACCAGGCTCTTGAGGTCCTTCGTCTCGACGCCTTCGACCGCGCGCGCCAGCAGCTTGACGTTGCCGACTTCGCGCACGCCGGAGGCCGCTGCCGATCCATTGGCGGACGAAGCGCCGCCGCCCATTGCCAGCTTCTTGCGCGCATCCGACAGATCGCGCTCGAGCTTCTTGCGCTCTTCCATCAGGGAAGCGATCCGCGCCGGCACGTCGTCGATCGTGGTGCGCAGCTCCAGGGCTGCGGTTTTCGCCAGCGCCATGGTGTCGTTGGCATGCTTGCGCGCGTGGCGTCCGGTCAGCGCCTCAATGCGGCGGACGCCGGAGGAAACCGCACTTTCGCCGGTGACCGAAATCAGGCCGATATCGCCGGTGCGGCGCACATGGGTGCCGCCGCACAATTCGACCGACCAGCCGAGCGCGTTCTGGCCGTGCTCGCGGCTGTGCTTGCCCATCGAGACGACGCGGACCTCATCGCCGTACTTTTCGCCGAACAGGGCGCGCGCCCCCGCTTCACGGGCGTCATCGACCGCCATCAGGCGCGTCGTGACCTCATCGTTTTCCAGCACCACATCGTTGGCGATATCCTCGACGCGGGCAAGCTCTTCCGACGTGATCGGCTTCGGGTGCACGAAGTCGAAGCGCAGACGATCCGGCGCCACCAGCGAGCCGCGCTGCGCGATGTGATCGCCGAGCACCTGCCGCAGCGCTTCATGCAGCAGATGCGTCGCCGAGTGATGGGCGCGGATCGACGAGCGGCGCGCGTGATCCACCTCGAGCTGCAGCGCGGTGCCGACCTTCAGCGTGCCCTGCTCTACCATGCCCAGATGCACGAACAGATCGCCGGCCTTCTTCTGCGTATCGGTGACGCGGAACTTGACGCCCTCACCCAGCATCAGGCCGGTGTCGCCGACCTGACCGCCGGACTCCGCGTAAAACGGCGTCTGGTTCAAGACGATCGCGCCGCTCTCGCCGGCCTTGAGGCTGTCGGCGTCCTTGCCGTCCTTCACCAGTGCGCCGACCACGCCTTCGGCGGTCTCGGTCTCGTAACCCAAAAATTCGGTGGCGCCGAGCTTTTCGCGCAACGGAAACCAGACGTTCTCGCTTGCAGTATCGCCCGAGCCCGACCACGCCGCGCGCGCCTTTTCGCGCTGGCGGTCCATCGCATCCGTGAACGAGGCGGTGTCGACGCTGATGCCGCGCGACTTCAGCGCGTCCTGGGTCAGGTCGAGCGGGAAGCCGTAGGTGTCGTACAGCGTGAACGCGGTGTCGCCGTCGAACATGTCGCCCTTCTTGAGCGAACTGCTCTTCTCGTCGAGGATCGAAAGCCCCCGCTCCAGCGTCTTGCGAAAACGTGTCTCTTCCAGCCGCAGCGTCTCCTCGATCAGCTTTTCCGCGCGCACCAGTTCCGGATAGGCCTGGCCCATCTCGCGCACCAGCGCCCACACCAGCCGATGCATCAGCGGCTCGCGCGCGCCGAGCAACTGCGCATGGCGCATGGCGCGGCGCATGATCCGGCGCAGCACATAGCCGCGGCCTTCGTTCGACGGCAGCACGCCGTCGGAGATCAAAAACGACGACGCGCGCAGATGGTCGGCGATCACGCGCAACGACGCCTTTTGCGGCCCCTGCGGATCGGCGCCGGTCAGATCCGAGATGGCGCCGATCAGGGCGACGAACAAATCGATGTCGTAATTGTCGTGCTTGCCCTGCAGCACGGCCGCAACACGCTCAAGGCCCGCGCCGGTATCGATCGACGGCTTCGGCAGCGCATTGCGCACGCCGCCTTCCAGCTGTTCGAACTGCATGAACACGAGATTCCAGATCTCGATGAAGCGGTCGCCGTCCTGCTCGGGTGAGCCCGGAGGGCCGCCCCAGATCTTGTCGCCATGGTCGTAGAAGATTTCCGAACAGGGCCCGCAGGGGCCGGTGTCGCCCATTTGCCAGAAGTTGTCGGAACCTGCGATGCGGATGATGCGCGATTCAGGAAGCCCCGCGATCTTCTTCCAGAGATCGAACGCCTCGTCGTCGTCGATATAGACGGTCGCAGTGAGCTTGTCCTTTGCCAGGCCGAACTCTTTCGTCACCAGGTTCCAGGCGAGCTCGATTGCGTGGTCCTTGAAGTAATCGCCGAACGAGAAATTGCCGAGCATCTCGAAAAAGGTATGATGCCGGGCGGTGTAGCCGACATTGTCGAGGTCGTTGTGCTTGCCGCCGGCGCGCACGCATTTCTGCGAGGTGGTGGCGCGCTGATAGCCACGCTTTTCGACGCCGGTGAAGACGTTCTTGAACTGCACCATGCCGGCATTGGTGAACATCAGGGTCGGGTCGTTGCGCGGAACGAGCGGCGACGACGGCACGATCTCGTGGCCGTTTTTGGCGAAGAAGTTGAGGAATGTCGACCTGATCTCGTTGACGCCGCTCATGTTCATCCAATCGGAAATCTGTCCGGGTTTGGCCGCAAATAGCCTGATCACTGCGCATGACCCGCCAAAGTGTGAAGCGGTTTGGCGATAAGGTCATGCGCCAACTAATGATTGGAGCGCGGCTGGCCGCGCTCCGCGCAACGCTTTTAGACAAGGGCTGTCGCGCTGTCCAGAAACTGTGCAGGCGGATCATAGGCTTGCCGCACCACACAAGAGCCGCTGCAAGAATCGTTGATATTGCTGCGGCTGCGTTGACAGGCTTGGCGGAGCCGTGTTTTGCTCTTATCTGTTCAAAACAGTCGCGTCGGGAGAGATCGGCTTAAGTGCCGGCGCCGAAGGAGCAACCGCCCCGGAAACTCTCAGGCAAACGGACCGCGTGACTTGATAGCATCTGGAAAGAGACACATAGGCTTGGGCCCTCGGGCTTCGGCCTGATGCGTCCGCCGACGGGATAATACTCTCAGGCACAGCGACAGATGGGGCTTTCTGTGGGTTTTCGGGGGCTGGTCCTCGGGAACCGCGAGGGCTCCTTGATGCTGGCGCGCGACGAATCTCCCTTAAAACAGACCCCTTTGCACACCCTCCACGTGGCGCGCGGCGCCAGGATGGTGCCGTTCGCCGGCTATGACATGCCGGTGCAGTACCCGGCCGGGGTGCTCAGGGAACACCTGCATACCCGCGAGAATGCCGGCCTGTTCGACGTCTCCCATATGGGCCAGGTCGCGCTGCGGCCGAAATCCGGCAGGGTTTTGGACGCCGCACGCGCGCTCGAGCGGCTGGTGCCGCAGGATATCGTTGCGGTTGCGCCGGGACGGCAGCGCTATGCGCAGTTTACCGATGCGAACGGCGGCATTCTCGACGATTTAATGGTGGCGAATTTCGGCGACCATCTGGTTCTGGTCGTCAACGCCGCCTGCAAGGCCGAAGACGAGGCGCATCTGCGCGCGCACCTCGCGGATCTCTGCGTCATCGATTCGCTCGGCGACCGCGCGCTGATCGCGCTGCAGGGACCGAAGGCCGAAGCGGCGCTGACGAAATTTTGTGCAGACGCAGCCGCGATGAAGTTCATGGATGCGGGACCGCGTCGCGTGGCCGGTTACGACTGCTTCGTCTCGCGCTCCGGCTATACCGGCGAAGATGGTTTTGAAATTTCGGTTCCAGCCGTTCACGCCGAAGGGCTGGCCACCGCGCTGCTGGAGAACAGCGACGTGCTGCCGATCGGGCTTGGCGCGCGCGACAGTTTGAGGCTGGAGGCCGGGCTCTGCCTCTATGGCCACGACATCGACACCATGACGACGCCGGTCGAGGGCGCGCTGGAATGGTCGATCCAGAAAAGCCGCCGCCTTGGCGGCGCGCGCGCGGGCGGCTTCCCCGGCGCGGACACGATTCTCGCGCAGTTCGAAAAAGGCGCGCCGCGCCGCCGCGTCGGCTTGCAGCCGGAAGGCCGCGCGCCGGTGCGCGAAGGCGCAGCGCTGTTTGCGGATGCGGCCTCGACCGAACAAATCGGCAAGGTCACCTCCGGCGGCTTTGGCCCGAGCCTCAATGCACCGGTGGCGATGGGCTATCTGCCGTCGTCGCTCGCTTCCATCGGCACATCCGTCTTCGCCGAAGTGCGCGGACAGCGTCTGCCGCTCAAGGTCGCAAGCATGCCCTTCGTTCCCAATACCTATAAACGCTAGAGGAAGTTCCAATGACGACGCTGTTCACCTCCGATCACGAATGGCTCCGCATCGATGGCGATGTCGCCACCATCGGGGTCACCGACTACGCGCAATCGCAGCTCGGCGACGTCGTGTTCGTCGAACTGCCCAAGGTCGGCCGGTCCCTGAAGAAGGCGGAGGCCGCCGCCGTCGTCGAATCGGTCAAGGCAGCCTCCGACGTTTACGCGCCGATCTCCGGCGAGGTGCTCGAGGTCAACGATGACCTCGCTGCCGAGCCCGCTTTGGTCAATTCCGACGCCGCCGGCAAGGCGTGGTTCTTCAAACTGAAGATCGCGGACAAGAAAGAACTCGACGGCCTGATGGATGAGGCCGCCTACGCCAAGCACACAGCCTGAGATGACGAAGCACGCCACCACACTCACCCTGTCATCGTCCGCGAAGGCGGACGATCCAGTACGCCGGGACGCCTCGATTCAATTGCCGATGCCGGCGATTACTGGATGCCCCGCCTTCGCGGGGCATGACGGCGAGTGCGGGGTATGACGGCAGAAATTGAGGACCAACCCATGAACGCGCCGCTCAAGCATTTAAACGAAGCCGCCACCAATTTCGTGCGCCGGCACATCGGCCCCTCGCCTCGCGACATCGCGGCGATGCTGGAGACGGTGGGCGCCAAGAGCCTCAGCGCGCTGATGGGCCAAACGCTGCCGTCCGCGATCCGGCAGCAGGCGCCGCTCGATCTCGGCCGTGCTTTGAGCGAAACCGAGGCGCTGGCGCATATGGGCGAACTCGCCGCGGAAAACCAGGTGTTCACCTCGCTGATCGGCCAGGGCTATTCCGGCACCATCCTGCCCGCGGTGATCCAGCGCAACATTCTGGAGAACCCGGCCTGGTACACGGCTTACACGCCGTATCAGCCGGAAATCAGCCAGGGCCGGCTGGAGGCACTGTTCAATTTCCAGACCATGATCTGCGATCTCACCGGGCTCGACGTCGCCAACGCTTCATTGCTCGATGAGGCGACTGCGGCGGCGGAGGCGATGGCGCTGGCGGAACGCGCCTCGCAGGTGAAGACAAAATCGTTCTTCGTGGACGCGGAAGTGCATCCGCAGACGCTGGCCGTGCTGCGCACCCGCGCCGAGCCGCTGGGATGGACATTAATCGTCGGCGATCCCCTCACCGATCTCGACAGCGCGGACGTGTTCGGCGCCGTGCTGCAATATCCGGGGACGTCCGGCGCGGTGCGCGATTTGCGGCCGGCGATCGCGACGCTGCATGCAAAGGGCGCGCTCGCGATTGTCGCCGCCGACCTGCTGGCGCTGACGCTGCTCGCTTCCCCCGGCGAACTCGGCGCCGATATCGCGGTTGGTTCCGCGCAGCGCTTTGGCGTGCCGATGGGGTATGGCGGCCCGCACGCGGCCTATATGGCGGTGCGCGATGCGCTGAAGCGTTCGCTGCCCGGCCGCATCGTCGGTTTGTCGGTGGACTCGCGCGGGGCACCCGCCTACCGCCTGGCACTGCAGACCCGCGAACAGCACATCCGCCGCGAAAAAGCGACCTCCAACATCTGCACCGCGCAGGTGCTGCTGGCAGTGATCGCCTCGATGTATGCGGTCTATCACGGCCCGGAGGGATTGACGCATATCGCGCGCGCCGTGCATCGCCGCGCGGCCGTGCTGGCGGCGGGGCTGCGCAAGCTCGGCTTTGCCACCAGGAGCGAGGCGTTCTTCGACACCGTGACGGTAGACACCGGCGGCAAACAAAGCCGGATCGCCGCCCGCGCGTTGGCCGAGAAAATCAACTTTCGGGTCGGTGAAGGAACGCTCGGAATTGCTGTGGACGAGACCACCACGCCTGCGGTCATCGAGGCGGTGTGGCGCGCGTTCGGCGGCAAGCTGTCATATGTGGACATCGAAGCCGGCACGCGCGAGGCGTTGCCTTCGGAACTGAAACGCGGCAGCGCCTTCCTGACCCATCCGGTATTCCATGCGCACCGTTCCGAGACCGAGTTGCTGCGCTACATGCGAAAACTCAGCGATCGCGATCTCGCGCTCGACCGCGCGATGATCCCGCTGGGCTCCTGCACCATGAAGCTCAATGCGACGGCGGAGATGATTCCGCTGACCTGGCCGGCGTTCGGCGATCTGCATCCGTTCGCGCCGCGCGAACAGGCCAGAGGCTATCACGCGCTGTTTGCGCGGCTCGACAAATGGCTGTGCGATATCACCGGCTACGACGCGATCTCGCTGCAGCCGAATTCCGGCGCGCAGGGCGAATATGCCGGATTGCTCGCAATCCGCGCCTATCACGCCGCGCGCGGCGAGCCGCATCGCAAGGTGTGCCTGATCCCCTCCTCCGCGCACGGCACCAATCCGGCGTCCGCCCACATGGCCGGCATGGAAGTGGTGGTGACGGCCTGCGACAGCAGGGGCGACGTCGACGTCGACGATTTGCGGGCGAAGGCGGAAAAGCATTCGAAAAATCTCGCCGCCGTGATGATCACCTATCCCTCGACGCATGGCGTGTTCGAGGAGCACATCAGCGAGATCTGCGACATCGTGCATGGCCATGGCGGCCAGGTCTATCTCGACGGCGCCAACATGAACGCGCAGGTTGGCCTCGCGCGGCCCGGCGATTACGGCGCCGATGTCAGCCATCTCAATCTGCACAAGACCTTCTGCATCCCGCATGGCGGCGGCGGCCCCGGCATGGGCCCGATCGGCGTAAAGGCGCATCTCGCTCCCTATCTGCCCGGACATCCCGCCGCCAACGGCGCCGGGCCGCATGTGATCGGGCCGGTGTCGGCGGCGCCGTTCGGCTCGGCGTCGATCCTGACCATCTCCTACATCTACATCCTGATGATGGGCGGCGAAGGCCTGACGCGGGCGACCGAGATCGCGATCCTCAATGCGAACTATATCGCCGCACGGCTGCAGCCGCATTTCCCGGTGCTGTACCGAAATGCAAAAGGCCGGGTCGCGCATGAATGCATCGTCGATCCGCGCCCGCTCAAGGTGACGAGCGGCGTCACCGTCGACGACATCGCAAAGCGCCTGATCGATTACGGCTTTCATGCCCCGACCATGAGCTTTCCGGTGCCGGGCACGCTGATGGTCGAGCCGACCGAATCGGAATCCAGGGCCGAACTCGATCGGTTCTGCGATGCCATGATCGCGATCCGCAACGAGATTGCCGAGATCGAGGCCGGCCGCTGGAAGATCGAGGCCTCGCCGCTGCGCCACGCCCCGCACACCGTGCACGACATCGCCGACGATGCGTGGGCCCGCGCCTATAGCCGCGCCGAGGGCTGTTTCCCTGCGGGCGTCTCGCGCACGGATAAGTATTGGAGCCCGGTCGGGCGGGTCGACAATGTCTATGGCGACCGCAATCTGGTGTGTTCGTGCCCGCCGATCGACGATTACGCGCAGGCGGCGGAGTGAGGCGATCGCGTTAGGGCGCGACCAGCGTACGGCGCTCAGGATCCCAGCGCCATAACCGGTCGTTGGTTACCTCGGTGCCGCCCCACCAGCGATGAATGGGGTTGTGGCGGCTGAAATCGTCCGCTCCTGCAATGACGGCTTTGCCGAGTTCAGTCAGTGCAAGCCTGCTGCGCTTGTACCGCGCGTGACGGTCAGCGTCTTCGTGCATTTCGAGATCGAAAGGTCCTTCGTCGAGTCCCGACACCGCAGGCGCTGGACAATGCGCCAAGCCATCGAGCAAGGCCCCCACTTCCCAATAGCCGAAAACCCGACGTTCATTGGGTTTCTCGTGACCCGGAAACACCTCGTAAGGATGCACGTGACCTGCGGATATCAGCTCCAAAATCCGCATTTCCGTCGCGCCAAGCCCGGAGCCGCACATGGGAAGTTCTTCGAGCAGCGAAATCACTGAACTCCGCAGATGCGGAAGCGCTTTCAAGTCTCGCCCCGGCAGACCGAACCAGGCCTGCGGTGTCGGCGCGCGCCAGGCGGCCCAGGCTGCGGCGGCGATTTCAAGGTGGTCGTTGCAGATTGGAACGGCCTGAGGCCGCAACGTCGCCAATTCCTTCGGCAGTTGATCGCCGATGCCAGAGTCTGTCTGGATCAGACTCAATCTGGAAATGACATTAGTATGCGGTCGCAAATAGTCCAGCAGCCAAAGCAGCATCAATTGGTCGTTCGACTCTGGGCTGATCCATAATTCGACCGCTTCGCATTTCGCACACAGCTCAATCAATCCAAGATCGGCGACGCCAAATCCTTCCAGACGCCAGGAAGGGCAATCGTCCTGCCAATGGAGGCTATTCTCCTGCATCGTTCGGGCCGCGAAGAACGCGTCGAGTTGCGCTCCGGACGGTAAAGCTCCCCAGACGAGCCGACGTTCGATCGCGATCGCGAGGTCACCGGGACACGCGCCCATGAGAGCGCCCGCGGCGGAAGAGTCTGCCGTCAAGATCAGGCGCGTCATGCGCGTTTTCGTTGAGGTTTCGTCAGAACGGGATCGAAATGCCATAATCGATCGTTGGTGAGATGCGTGCCGCCCCACCAGCGATCGATCGGGTTATGGCGGCTGAAATCTTCCTTATGAGCGAGAACCGCCTTGCCGAATTCGGTCATCGTCAACCGGCTTCGCTGATACGCCTTGAGGCGATCTCGCAAGTTCTCTTTGTCGATGACACGCAACTCGTCGTCGAGCCCTGCGAGGGCCGGCCTCGGACCATGCGCAAGCCCCTCAAGCAAGGACCCGATTTCCCAATCGCTGAATACTCCGCGTTGACGAAAACCGCGAAGATAAAACAGCATATTTGTGCCCATAAAACCTGTCGCAACCAGTTCGAGGAGCCGCATCTCTGTCGCGCCAAGTCCCGTTACATCAGAAGGAAGTTCCTCGATCAAATCAAGCAGGGCCGGCCTCAGCAATGGAAATGCGCTCAAATCCCGATGGAGCTGATCGAAGCAGGGTTCGGGCGTCGGTGCCCGATACGCCCGCCAGCACATGCTTGCAGTTTCGATATGCGCTCTGCTGACGTTGACAAGCGGGATACGATCTTCCTTTGGCGCCTCCACATCCATCATGATCAGGTTGAAGTCGACAAGGCGCAGTTTCAGCCTGGTCGCAATCTCCGGGTAAGACCTGAACCAATCGAGCCAGCAGATCAGTTGCAATTGATCGTCGGGCGCTGGATCAAACCACAGCTCGATGACCTCGTAAGGCTTGCAGAACTCGAACAACGCGAGATCTCTGCGCGCTTTGCTGCCGTGACGCCATAGGCCGACAAAATTCGACCAATGCTCGCCTGGGCCGTGCCTCTCGGAACGCGCGGCGACATAGCGTGCGAGTTCGTCCAAGGATGGCAACGGTCCCCCTACGAAGCGAAAGGGAAACATGATCGTAGCGTCGGCATCTATGAGCTCTGAACGGGTGAGACTTGAGCCGGACGAACTGGTCACAATCAGGCGATTCATGGGGCTCACTCACACGCACAAAACAAAACGGGCGCCGGGAACGTCGGCAACTCAACGTCCTCAGCGCCCGCTATGTCGAAACTCAGATCACGCGGACCAGGTCTCGGAAAAACTCACGCCTCCGCGGCATCCTCCGGCTCTTCGCCATCGGCATCGCGCTCGGGCGAGCCTGCCAGAATCTGCTCGGCGATCAGGCCGGAGTTTTGCCGGATCGCCGCTTCGATCTTCGCGGTCATGTCGGGATTGGCCTTGAGGAATGCTTTCGAATTCTCGCGGCCCTGGCCGAGGCGCTGGCTGTCATAGGAGAACCAGGCGCCGGACTTTTCGACGATGCCGGCCTTGACGCCGAGGTCGAGGATTTCGCCCATCTTGGAGACGCCTTCGCCATACATGATGTCGAATTCGACCTGCTTGAACGGCGGCGCCAGCTTGTTCTTCACCACCTTGACGCGGGTCTGGTTGCCGACCACTTCGTCGCGTTCCTTGATGGCGCCGATGCGGCGGATGTCGAGGCGGACGGAGGCGTAAAATTTCAGCGCGTTGCCGCCGGTGGTGGTTTCCGGCGAGCCGTACATCACGCCGATCTTCATCCGAATCTGGTTGATGAAGATCACCATGGTGTTGGATTTGTTGATCGAGGCGGTGAGCTTGCGCAATGCCTGGCTCATCAGCCGCGCCTGCAGGCCGGGCAGCGCATCGCCCATCTCGCCTTCGAGTTCGGCCTTCGGCACCAGCGCCGCAACCGAGTCGATCACCAGCACGTCGACCGCGCCGGAGCGCACCAGCGTGTCGCAAATTTCCAGCGCCTGCTCACCGGTGTCGGGCTGCGAAATCAGCAGCTCGTCGATGTTGACGCCAAGCTTGCGGGCATAGACCGGATCGAGCGCGTGTTCGGCGTCGATGAAGGCGCAGATGCCACCCTTCTTCTGGCCTTCGGCCACCGTGTGCAGCGCCAGCGTGGTTTTGCCCGAGGATTCCGGCCCGTAGATTTCAACCACCCGCCCCCTCGGCAAGCCGCCGACGCCAAGCGCGATGTCCAGCCCGAGCGAGCCCGAGGAAATGGTCTCGATGTCCATCGAGCGGTCGTTCTTGCCCAGCTTCATCACCGAGCCCTTGCCGAACTGACGCTCGATCTGGGAGAGCGCGGCAGACAGGGCCTTGGTCTTATCCATGGAGGATCCTTCGACGATACGCAGGGCAGTAGCAGACATAGGACGTGCTCCTTATGGCGGGGATTCGCTAGCGGGACAAATGGGCGACGAAGTCTTTGGAATCGGCGGCTGATGGGAACCTTGTACCATGTTTGTTCTCCGTTCGCAATATGTTCTTTCGGCTGAGGGGGCGCTGGCCTGTTTCCGGCCTCGTAATTTGAAAAATGCAGTGGCCTAATTTGGGTCTGTAAGGTCGGCGTCAGCTTGGTCTTCTAGTCTGAGAACCATGCTGTTCCGGGGGGCCAAGGCCACGGATCAACCCTCTCCGGGAATTGGCTGAGGAGTCATTCCATGGATAGCCCGCGGCATTGCCAAGATCAGTCGGCCGAATGTCGTCGCTTGGTGAAATTAGCGCAAAGTGAAGCTGAAGCCGAGATTCTGAAAAATCTCTCCTCTAGGAGTCCGTCCAGATAGGTGCTGCGACGGGCATTTATTGGCATGTTAGCCGGCTCAGGCAGCCTTTGCGAGGGTGAACAGCTTCAGGAGGTTGTGGGCGGTGCAGATCATGGCCCACTCGGCACGCACTTTTTCGACACCCCGCAACAGGAACTGGCGGAAGCCGCGCGCCTGTTTGATCTGTCCGAACACCGGTTCGACCACTTGCTTTCTCAATCGGTAGGGCGTTTCGAAGCCGCCATCGTCGATCTTCTTTCGCATCCGTTGGGTCAGCGGTCCGCCGATTTTTCCGTTCGCGGCTGTCGGGTGCTTGGCGCGTCCAGGCGCGACATAGCCGTCAACGCGATGTGCTTCGAGCGCTTCGAGATTGGATTCGCTGCAGTAGCCGGAGTCCGCTGAGGCCTGCTCCGGCGTGCGGCCGAGATTGTTCTCGATGGCCTCGATCAGGGGCACCAGCTGGCCCTGATCGTTGCCGCACTGCGTCAGTTCGTGCGCGACAATGATCTGGGCGCCTGCGTCGACGGCGGCCTGTGCATTATAGGCCTGAACGAAGCCATCCTTCGACTTCATGATGCGGCTTTCCGGATCGGTGAAGTTGCGTTGCGACTTGGGATCAGGCTGGTCCGATGCCGGCGCCGCCGGTTTGCCCGGCTTCTTGCGGCCTTCGGCTTGGCGCTGCTGTTCCTTTTCGGCCTCGATGCGACGCTCTTCCTCCGCGGCCAGCCTGGCGTCGGCCTCCAGCGCCGCCATCGCCTGCTGGATCTTCGCCAGCCGCTTCTCCTTGTCGCCAGCCCAATCCGGCAGCTCGTCGCCGCGTTTGTCTTTGCCGAAAGTCTCGTCCTCCTGAGCATCCGCCGCCTCAGCGGCCGCCAGCATGCGAGCGACCTCGGCTTTCAATTCCGCCTCGCGTTTCTTCATGCGCTCATAACTCATCGCTTTATGTTTCGACGCGTTCGCTTTGATCTTCGTGCCATCAAGCGCGACATGGCCGAGTTTGACCAGCCCTGCCGTCTCGCACAACTTCAGAACCTGCAGGAACAGTGCGCCGAGCGCCTTCAAATGCCGCTTGCGGAAGTCGCTGATCGTGCGAAAATCCGGCGGATCGAGCGCGACAATCATTACAAAATCATTCCGTTCGCGGCAGGCCTTCGCGATCCGCCGCGATGAATACAGCCCACTCGCATAGCCGTGCAGCACAAGCGCCACCATCATGCGCGGGTCGAACGGCGGCTGCCCGAGCCCGCTCACATAGCTGCCCGTGATCTCCTTGAGATCGAGGCTCTCCCGCACCAGTTCAACGATAAACCGCGAGACATGGCCTTTCGGCACGAAGTCCTGCACATTCGGCGGCAGAAGCAGCGTCTGATCGATATTCCAGGGGCGAAAATACTTGCTCATCGCCCAAGGTTGAATCAGACTCGCTCAGAATTGAACAGCCACTATTCGGACAGGCTCCTAGCTGGACGAGACTGGCCGGCCAAATCGACCGATACAACGCGCTCAAACGTGAACAAGACCGCCGCGCCGTCTGAAAGTAAGGCGCATCTGCGAGTGGCCTATTTCGGCCAGTACCGCCGAGGGGTTTTGAAACGAGGATTGATTCGCAATTCGATTGTCGCGGGCGCCTATTGTTTGGCATGTCTCAGCCCTCCCCGCCGGAAATACCAATCGCCCCACTTATGCTGTGTCCGGAATGCGGCGCCGAAATGCGACTATTTGGGATCGAGTCCGCGACGCCAACCCGCGACCTGTATACTTTCGAATGTCTAAACTGCGGGCGCCTTGAAGCCCGTGGCGTCAACACGATTTAGGTTGCGCACTTGGGCCGCCTCAGTTGGCGGCCTCTCTCATGGCCGGCACCCAGAGGCCGATGCAATCCGTATTTGACCTTCGGTATCCTGGCCTTTGGCTAACCGTGTCCTGATTTGCTTTTGGCGTTGGCTAAAAAAGCAGGAAAATGATGCATGCCTCGATGGCCCAAGCGATCATCATGGCTGCAGCCGTTCGGAGAAATGGTTTCCTGTCAGGCGTCATATTGGACCCGAGAAATCCCGTGCAGGCCGGTTTCGATCCTCAATGGCCTGATTTGATTTTTTCAGGGGGCCACGAAATGAAGGACAACGGCAGCGACGACGCACGTCGCAATGGCAAGGATTCCGCCCCTTCGCCGATCCGGGAAAACGCCAAAGGTAAGTATCAGCAGGCCAGCCAGTATAGCGATTTTGATCAGAATCGTAGCCATCGTCTCATTGCCCTGTCATGCCAAATTCAGGGCACTGTCCACACTGCTCGGTTGTTGCGCTTGCCCAGAATGAGGAGCGCGAGGAGCGCCATGGGCCCAAAGATCAACGCCGTCCAGAGCCAGGCCCTGGTCGATCTGCCACGGTCGAGCGCCATGTGATAGGCAGCCGGCATCGCGGCTATTTGAGACCAGTTGAAAGATCAACCACATCGGCATGGAATGCTCCCCATCCCACGCTGACCGTAACACGGAACAGCCGCCGGATGCCGGTGCTCCGCGAAAAGTGAGACCGCCGCAGCTGGCCGCTTCGATTGGTCCGAGCGCAGCGAATTGATTCGCGAAATAGTTGTAGCTCCATCGGAACGCTATTTGAGATGGCGAGTTGATTCCTTCCCAACCAAAGGAATCGCCATGCCAACCCGCTTTGGCGCGACCGATAACCCTGTCTGCCCGAAATGCAAAAACCGAATGCGCTTGACGAGGCGCACGCCGCACCCGGTTCGAGGTTACGACTTTGAACGGCAGACCTTCACATGCAGGGCATGCCAGCACGAAATCGAGAGAGACGCCGACAGCCTGGGCGAGATCACTTGATGACGATCGCTTGATGACGATTCCTTGAATTCTTCGCACGCACGCATTCAAAATTCGCCGCACGCCCCTGCAAGAACGCCACTTCTCCTACACGGCGCGGAGCTGTACAAGTTCGCAGCTTCTTCCCGATTTCAAGAAGGAGCGCTTCATGAACGAATTGTATTCTTGGCTCTCGGGCCAGCATCCCGGTCTTGCGACCTTCAAAACCCTCCAGCTCAAACTTTCGAAACTTGCCGCCGACCATCCGGACCAGCGGGCGATGTGCCGGTTGCTGAACGGCATTGTCGGCAGCTATATCGCGGAGTTTGACGAAGCGCCGTTGCCATCGACGATTGCCGATCGCGCCTACCGGCGGCTGCTGCAATCGCTGGCGGAACTGGATGTTGCGGCGGATCCGGCCAAGCAGTTCGGCGATCTGAATCGGCTGGCCGAGTTGGATCTGACGCCCTGAGCAAGCCCGGTTCCCGCGCGGGGAACGATGTCCTGTGCCCGACCGGTTGAGTTTCCAACGTGCACGATGGCGTGCAGTATTGAACGAATGGAATTTTTGCGTTCCACTCCGATGGTGCAGGCGACGTGTGGGCGACTCCCCCATGAATTACCAAGGCGTAGACAATACACTCGGGAAGAACGGCAATTCCTTCCAGGCGGATGTGGCGGTTCCGGACAGGCGATCTCGTCGGTTCGGCCCCGACGGAAGCAAGGCACGGGCGCACCGGGCCGACGCGCATCCTGGACGCGACACGCATCCAGGATCCGGCGGCCGTCGAAGCCGGCCGGCGGGAGCCTCACCCACATTTACAGGCGCGGCGTCCAATATTCTCTGAGTTGCAAATATAAGCTACAACCTTTGGTTTTGATTTGGGATTACCCTCAATCGGGCCGGGGATGTCCCATGAACTACAAGGGCGTCGAGTACATCCTGACGCCGGTCGCGCCGGGCGTCTGGAAATGGCAGTTCCAGATCGGCGACAAGGTGGTATCGGGCAAGACCGAAGCCAGACTCAATTTGCTTGCCATCCGCCGCGTTCAGCTGCGGATCGACCGCGAGCTGAAGAAGGCCGCGCGAGACGAATAAGCCGGTAGTTCTGCGGATCGGAGCGCGGCGGCGATTTTCCGGAATTTGTCAATGATTGCATGGCTTTGCGACGGCCATAACAGCTTTTGGAGCTTCTGGATGAGTTCAGGAAGCCGGTTTTCCGAATTCGGCTGGTCTCGGAAACGCTGGATTAGGCACCCGCAGCCAGGACGGTCCCACCGAAGCTAATCGGCGCTGGCCAGCCGCCGCATCGTGAATTCGATCTCGCCGCCGGGCAGTTCGCGCCAGCTTTCGACCGCGCTCATATAGGCTGCCTTGGGATACCGATTGAGGAAGTCACGCGCCCTGGTGCGCGCCGCGTCGCGCGGCAGCGTAAAGGTCTCGCGCAGATAGCCATCGTCCGGCCTGCGCCGGCTGGCCATCCGGCTGGCGAGATCGCGCGGACGCAACACCATGTCGCAACTCCGAACCACATGACGACCGGCTTGATATAGGGCGGCGGCGAATGAATCCGAGTCCCCGCGGGTCGCGTTCTATTGGCTGCGTTGCGCGCTGCTGCCGGTCTTGGTCTTCGGCTTGGCCGGGGCCGGGGCCGCCTTCGGCGTGTCGGTACGCACGCTGCCCCACGGATCGGAAGAGACCTTGGCGTCGGGAATCTTCTTCAGCGATTCCTTGTAGGCCTTTTCCTTGATCGCATCCTGTTCCTTCTCCTCCGGCGTTTTGGAGGTGAGTTCGGGGATCAGGTTGATGTTGGGGGTCGCTATCTGGGCATAGGCAGGCGCCGTCAGCAACACCACCACGGCAGCCGCGCTCAGAATTCTCATGGGCCGCTCTCCTCGCGTTCTCTCCGTAGCGTTTTCAGGCGAAGTGGAAACCGGTTCGCGCCAAGAAAACGCGTAAAAGCCAAAGCCGTATATCACCCCCCAAACCGCGCCGCCAAGCGCGACCGGGAGTGGCTCAAAGGTGATCCGATTTACAGGATTTCGGCGATTGCACCCAGTCGTCCCAGATCGGACCGCATTTGGTGCAGCCATTGAGCACGAGACCCATGGCGATCACGCTGAAAAGCAATACCAACCGGCGTAACATGAACCATCCGCTCCCCTGAGGCCGGATCATAGGCCTTCAAGTCGGGCATTTTCAAGCCGAACCGGCCCACTGTTCCTTTCGGCCGAATGCACCGTAGAATGCCCGGGACAATCATTCAGGCGAGGAACCAGCATTCATGCAGCAACAACCGGCCGCGGAGTTCGGCATTGACGAGGCGAGGCGCGTGCTGGGCGAGGTGTTTGCACCGTGGGTGCGGGACCTGGATTTGTCGATCGAGGGTTTCGACTTCACCCCGCCGCCGGGTGGCGCGGCCGACTGGCAGCCGGGCGCGATCCTGCGGATGCCGTTTTCGGAACGCCTGTGCCGCAATGGCGGCATCGTCTGCGGCCAGGCGCTGATGGCGTTTGCCGATACCGCGATGGTGCTGGCCAACCTCGCCGCCAACAAGGGCTACCGTCCGATGACGACGGTGGACCAGACCACGCATTTCATGCGCGCGGTCACCGCCTCCGACGTGCTGGCCGAGGCGCGCGTGGTCCGGCTCGGGCGCACCATGAGCTTCGGCCGCGTCACGCTGTCAGGCGCCACCGACAACAAGCCGGTGGCGATGGTCTCGAGCGCGTTCGCGATGCTGCCTTAACGTTTTCCGGCGAAAGCCTGCCCCGGACTTGATCCAGGGTGCGTAGCGGTTCGCGTGAAGAAAACGCATCACGCCGCAATACGAACAGGCGTTTGGAAAGCCACACCAGCGTGGCCCCCGGCCATTGTGGTAAACGAAATCTGAAGCGGAGTGCAACCAGGTTCGAGACTGGATTCAATTATCGGTAATTTCGCGCTGCTAATTTTAATGAACGACAACCGGCAGACGGGATCACGGCGATGATCGAAAGACGGATAGCAACCAGACACCGCGTGCTCAAACAGGGAACGCTGGCTTTCGGCAGTGGCGGCGGCGTCGACTGCATGGTCCGCAACATCTCCTCGAGCGGTGCGCGGATTGAGACAGCGAGCCCGATGGGACTGCCGCCGTCTTTCACCCTTGTCATCAAGACCGATCACTTCCTGCGCCGCTGCCATCGGGTCTGGAGCAAGGACACAAAGGTCGGCGTCGCGTTCGACTAGATGGCTGCCTTTGCGCGACGCGAGCGGCGCCAGCGCCACACCGCGACCACCAGCAACATCACCACAAGCGCAAACGCTGCCGCCTTGCTCGCAAACCGTCCACCCGGCCGGTCGATGCTCCGCGACCACAGCGAGGGCGCCTCACCCGGCCGCGGCAGGCGAAACGCCACCACGCTGTCGCCGATCGTGGTGCCTTCCTCGGAATGACCGCCGGCACCGATCGCGACATATTGCTCGCCCTTCCAGAGATAGGTCATGGGATTGGCGACGCCGGGGACCGGCAGCCTGCCCTGCCACAGCTCCTGGCCGGATTTGGCATCGAAGGCGCGCAAGTAAGCATCCATTGCGCCGGTGAAGACGAGGCCACCCGCAGTGATCGCGACGCCGTTGACCAGCGGCGTCCCCCAGTTGAAGGCGATGCCGAGCGGCGCCTGATCTTCGGAGGTGCCGACCGAGGAATGCCAGAGGATCTTTCCGGCCTTCAGGTCGACCGCGACCATCTCGCCCCAGGGCGGCTTGTTGCACAACAGACCCAATGTATGGTCCGGCCGTGCGTTGCAAGAGGTTTCGTCGATCTGGTGGTAAGCGGTCTTGCATCAATGTATCCGGTCTCTAGTTGGAGCTGTTTTGCTCCGGACCATCATGGATATCAGCGCGCGTGCGTTCTCATTAGGCGACAGGCCTCGATTGGGCCATTTGGGTCACCAGTGTTCGCATGCGCCGGGAAGACCGATCCTCCATCTCGTCTCATCCTCTCGCAGACCTCGGCTGGAAACTGTTGATAGGGTTACGTCATCGCTTGCTCCTCATATCGCGCAGTTCCTTTGTTCGAGCCGAGGGCCGTTCCTTCGTCCCGGCCCGCAGAACGTCGATCGCGTCGCGCGCAGGGGCGGTCAAGGCCGGCCGTCGCGCTTGGCTTGCGGCTGGCTCCGGCGTTGCCAGGCTGCGCCTTGACCGCGCCGAGCACGGCGCGAGGATCAAGCGGGTCGGACGTCTGCATCGTCGGTCCTCGTCAGCTCGAAGGCGCGTCCTTTCGCCAGCACCGCCCAGGCGATGCGGGCAAGTTTGTTGGCGAGCGCAATCGCGAGCACGTTGTGGTGCAACCGCCTCTTGGCGGCTTCGATCCAGGATTTGAGCCCGTAACGTTCCCAGTCCTTTATCCTGACCAGCACAACCCATGCCGCCTGCACAAACAGAACGCGCAGGTAGCGATTGCCGCGCCTCGAGATTTTGCCGAGGATCGTGCGGTCTCCCGTTGAGATCTGCTTGGGCACCAGTCCGAGCCAGGCGCCGAAGTCGCGGCCTTTGGAGAATACGTCTCCAGTGCCGATCGCGGCCACCATGGCGCTCGAAATGATCGGCCCGATGCCGGGCACCGTCATCAGGCGCGAACATGCCTGATCTTGACGGGCCAGGGCTTCGATCTCGCCGGAGAGGCCATCGATACGCTGATTCAGTCGGCGCCAGTCGCCTGCCAACTCCTCGATGACACGCAACATGCGTGGCGACAGGGCATCGGTGCGCGTCGCAAGGATGGTGGGCAGTTCCGTGCGCAGGAAGCCGATACCTTGGCGCACGGCGATCCCGCGTTCCAACATGAAGGCGCGAATCTGGTTGATGATGCCGGTGCGTTGCGACACCAGTCGCTCGCGCACCCGATGCAGCGCCTGCAGATCCAGTTGCTCCGCGGTCTTGGTCGCCACGAACTTCATCGTCGGGCGCTGCACGGCTTCGGCAATCGCTTCGGCATCATTGAAGTCGTTCTTCTGTCCCTTGCTATAGGGGCGTACATATTTGGCCGGCATCAATCTGGCATCGTGACCCAGCGATGCGAGTTTGCGGCTCAGGTGATGGGCGCCGACGCAGGCTTCCATGCCGATCAGGCAAGGCGGTATATTGGCGAGCCGCGCCTCCACTTGGCCACGCGACCACTTTTGCCGCAGCACGATGGCGCCGCGCGCATCGTGGCCCACGACGTGGAACGAGTTCTTGCCGATATCGATGCCAATCACGGCCATCGCGCTATTGAGTGTCTGGGACATGGCGTGCTCCTTGTCTTTGGCGCCCCTTGCCGGCTTCGCATGCTGGCGGGGCAGGAGCACGGCCGGACCATCCCATTAGGCGACATCGCCACCGCGCGCGTCATCGCAAACGGCGTGCCCTGCTGCTGGCCGAAATCGTGGCCGGGCGGCGGATTGAAGCCGGTGGCTTGCGTGCGCGGAATCAGTTTCACCACATGCACGGCGTGGCTGGTATTGGCATAGAGGATCTGGTTGACGGGATCGAACGCCGCGCTGCCCCAGTTGACGCCGCCGCCGGTCATCGGAAAAATGAGCGTGCCTTGCGTCGATGGCGGCGTGTAGAGGCCCTCGTTGCGCGCGCCGGCGAATAATTCCTCGCAGGTCGAGCGGCCAAAGCTGGGAAACGGGTTGAACGCATCATCGACGGAGATGCGTTGCGACATCAGCGGCGGCACGTGCGTCGGGAACGGTTGCGTCGGCGACAATTTTTCGCCTTCTGCGCCGCCTTGCGGAACGGCGCGCTCCTCGACCGGCCATATTGGTTTGCCGGTATCGCGGTCGAGCACGAACACAAAACCCTGCTTGGTCGGCTGGATCACGACGTCGCGCATGCCCTCGCCCGTGTCGATGCGCGCCAGCGTCGGCTGCGCCGGCAGGTCGTAATCCCAGACGTCGTGATGCACGGTCTGGAACGACCACACCAGTTCGCCGGTCTCGGCGCGCAGCGCGACCACGGAGTTGGCACGCGCATTATTGCCGGGCCGCCTGCCGCCCCAGAAATCGGTGCTCGGCGAGGATGTCGGCAGGAATACCAGGCCGCGTTCTTCATCCGCCGACATCGGCGCCCAGACATTGGTGTGGCCGGCCTCGATGCCGTCATGGAACAACGGATCGAATGTCCAGCGCGGCTGCCCCGTCCGTGCATCGAAGGCGCGCACCGTTCCAAGCGGCGCATTGACGCGGCGGTTGTCCGCGATCGACGAGCCGACCACGACGACACCGCGGCTGACCACCGGCGCCGAGGTGATCTGGAATTCGCCCGGCCATTCCAGCTTCATGCCGATATCGGGCTTGATCTCGCCATTGCTGCCGAAATCGGCGCAGGGAATGCCGGTCCTGGCGTCGAGCGCGATGACGCGGACGTCGTTGGTGCCCATGAAGATCCGGGCGCGGCAGGCGGCGGTTGCCGCGGCCTTGTCATCGACCCAATAGGTTACGCCGCGGCAGTTGTAACGGTTGGCCGGGCGCTGGCTGGTCGCGATCTTCGGATCGTACCGCCATTTCTGCGCGCCGCTGCCGGGATCGAGCGCGATGACTTCGTTGAAGGGCGAACAGAAGATCAGGCTGTCCTCGACGAACAACGGCGTTGCCTGAAACTTGGTGCGCTTCATCACCTCGGGCGCGCGGCTATCGAGATCGCCGGTGCGAAACTCCCAGGCGCGGACGAGGTCGCCGACATTGGCCGGCGTGATCTGGGTGAGCGGCGAGAACCGCATGCCGCCGCGATCGCCGCCCCAATGTTCCCAGGCCAGCGCCGGCGACACGCACAGCAACAGGACGGCAGACAGGCGAAGCAAATGTCGCATGGCATTCCGGTGATGATGCGATCATTGCAAAGCCAGTCGCATCTTGCGCCAATGGATTACGCCATTACCGTCTTAGTATCCACCCCTCCGGCTCATCCCCTCGCCGCCGGAGCGGCCGCCAAATCCACCGCCGCCAATGCCGATCCCGATCCCGATGCCAATCGGCGGTCCTGACGGCTCGTAGACGTCGCGCGGCGGCGGCGGGCGACGCACGACCACGACATCCTCGTCGATGACGCGGCGCGACGGCGTCGAGCTCGCACGCTTGGGCGTATCGGGATCGGTGCGCTTCTTCGCCGGCAGGTCGACCTTCTTCAGAGGCTGTGGCGGCGTGGTGCACGGACAGGTGGGTGCGGCCAGCGCGACATTGGTGGCGGGAACGCTGACGGGAGCCGCGACCACGGCTGCGACGTCCGGCCGGTTGCGCAACCGCTCTTCCAGCTTGCGCGCTGTCGCCGTGAGATCGCTGTCGGGATATTGCGCGAGGAAGGCGCGATAGCCCGCCGCGGTGTTGATGAGAACGGCGTTCTTCCACGCCACCATGCGGCGGTGGCGATCGAGCCAGTCGCGCGCCTGCAGCCCGAACGGCGTTTGCGGATACAGGCCGACGAAGGCCTCATAGGCCTCGTCGGTGCCGTCGGCCACGATCAATTCATTGGCGACCTCGACCGGCTTGCCCGTCAAATCGCCGCGCCATTGCTCGACCGTCCGCTTGGGCGTGGCGGCGAGCTTCGGACCGGCGACCGCAGGCCCGGAGAATCTGAAATCTTCGGTCAGCGACGAACTGTCCCAAGGCGTCTGCCGGCCTTCGGTCGCCTTGTTGACCGACAGGCGAACGCGCTTGAAGGTTTCCTCGATCGGCCCCGGCTCCTTGGCGGCGGCAAGCAGCGCCGTGGTGTAGGGGCTGTCGACGCCGTTGCCATCCTCGGCTTCGGCCCCCGGCGAGGTCGAGAACGACAGGAAGGTGCCGGGAACGCCGACCTTGGCGTCGACGATCGCAAGCCCGTGGCCCGCGGCCTTCAACTCGGGGAACGGATTGTTGCGGCAGGAATCCAGCAGCACGATGCGCATCCTGGTCGGCACCGACGTCAGCGTGTTGAGGATGTCGTTGAGGCGCACGGCCTGGATCGGAATGTCCGCTTCGCGCTTGGGGTCGACGTCGACAGGCACCAGAAAGTTTTCGCCGTCGATCTGCAGGCCGTGGCCGGCATAAAATACCAGCGCGACCGTATCGGCCCCCTTGGCCGCCACCTTGCCGGCGAATTCCGAGACCTTGTCGCGCATCTCGTTCTGCGAAAGGTCGGATGCGGATGAGACCTCGAAACCGGAATCAGTCAGCAATTGCGTGACCGCCCTGGCGTCGTTGGCCGGATTGGGCAGCGCTGGCACCGAACGGTAGGCCGATTGGCCGATCACCAGCGCCAGGCGATTTTCGGCGGACGCGGGATTGGCATGACTGAGGATCGCGGACAGCACGATCGCGGTGAGCAGCGCGGGGCGTGACATGGGGTAGCCTCCCATCAATGCCGGCTACAGATAGGTCTCGACATCCGTGCGGAGGTTCAAGCCAGCCGGAACAACGCATCGCCGCAGGCCGGATATTCGGTCCCACGGCCGGCGAATTCAGGCCATCGCCTCGGCTTCACGTTGGTTTTACTTGGGCTTCACTTGGGTTTTTTGACAGGTTCCGCGGGCTTGGTGATGCTCCACGGGTCGTACTTTTCCTTGGAGTCGGGAATTCTTTCCAGCGCCGCCCTGTAGGCCTTGTCGTCCGCCTGCTGCTTTTCCTGCAGCTTCTTCTGATCGACCTTCTTGTCGTCGCCGCCTTGCGGCCGCCGGGCCTGGGCGTGCGCGGGCACCGCAAGCAACGCCAGCATGACCGCCGCAACTGTGAACGTCTTCATCGCCTCTCTCCGCCGTCCCGTCCCGGAAACACTCTGCAACACAAGCGTCACAGGATAGCCGGTCTCGCGGCCATTTTCAGCATTTGTTGATCGGCAAACCCGATTAACCTGCGTGAATTAACCATCGGTGGGGGCGCAATTTCGGCCGGCGCAGCATAAATTCGGGCCATGGGACGGGGCAGACTTCACATCGCGGTGACGACGATCGCAGCGCTTGCGCTGGCAGGCTGCGGCTTTGCCGACAGCCGCTCGCCGGTGGTGCCGGAGTTCATGCGCGTCAAGGCGCCCGAACCGCCGCCGCTCGAGGCGCCCCCGGACGTCAAGCGGCTGATCAGCGAAAAACTGGATGCGGTGTTTACGGCAGCGTCGCATCCAACCCGCGTGCAGGTCTCGGCGCCGATCCACGATCCGCGCGGGCGGGGCTGGACGGCCTGCGTCAGGGCCGAGCTGACCTCGGTGATGGGCAAGCCGCTGGGCATGCAGACCTACCGCATCACCATCACCGAAGGCGTGATCGCCGATCGCCAGCACGTCGATGCCGACGACACGTGTACGTCGGAGAACTACGAGCCGATCTAGGCAGCGTTGCGCGAGCCGTCGCATTGCAACGGATTCGATTTTCAAACACACCTCCGCCTCCCCGCGGCGCGTTTCGCCCGGGCTTTGCAAAATCGTTTCGCCCATCAAGAAGAGGGCGCAGGGAACGCCGGGTGCTTGCTGCACCCGCGGTCTCGCGTGCAATATGTGCACAAGACACGCACACGAGCATACAGGTACAGTCGGAGCATTCCGGCATTCCCTGCGCAATGGTTTTACGGCTTATGCCGTGCTCTCCCCGGCGACGAATTCGTCTTGTCACCGTCGCTGACGGATTGAAGGATTGCCAAAACCCGGTCGGGTCGACTGATCCTCCGCCAGCTTGACACCAGCAACGGGTGCCAGAACCACACGGTTTTGCCGTACGCAGCCTCCCGGCTTCGCCTAAAGGCTCAACCGGGCATTGGCGCCGGTCGTCTGCGCGCTGTGTTCGCTCACGGACCGAAGCCCGCCCTGCGACCACCACCACGCGCCCGACACTGCCGCGTCCATCGCATCCCGCCCCACGTTCGTGACGATGGCCAACGCCCCTCTATTGGGACGGGACGGCGGGAGTTATGCCGCTGATTTGGGGGGAGATGGGAAGAGGAATATTTTTGCTGGAGGGGCTGGACAGGGCAAATCACGTTGAATTGGTTCAGAAAAATCGCGCCGCCGCACATCCCTATGTGAGGAATAATCTTCGCCACCATTGGCCATAGCAAGACAAATGGATTCCTCGGTGGCACCGGCCAGTGGTTGTAAAGATTTTATTGCATCGCTCGCTTCGCTGAATTATGACGTGCGCAGGGGAAATGCGGTCTCCCCTTGAGGCTCCGGTCCAAGACTGTGCAACGCTCGACTTGTCGAGGTATGTGCACATGGACAAGAGCAAGCCTCCAACTCCTCCCAGCGAATTTCGTTTCCGGTCTGCTTCCCAGTGGGCTTCCGCAGACATTGATCTGCCGTCCGCGGCGTTGGCGAAGGCAGCCGAACTCGCCGCCGTTGAGCGGCAAAGCCGTTCCGGACAAGTCGAACCTTGCCAAGACTCTGATGAACCTTCGGCCGCGGTCTATTACCGGAACGAGGAAGAAGTCAGCCGGGGTTTCCTCATTGCACTAAGCGCAATGGGGGTCGCAGTTGTCGAACAACTCCCCCAACCGGCAAAGCCTCCCATCGGAAAGGCAAAACCGTGATCGCGCGCGCTCATCCATACCGGCCGCTCTGCCTGTTCTCGGCTGCGCGTGATCCGGCAGCATCGCGCTTGTGGACCCAAGCCGACGGCATGACCTGGTTTGAAAGCCTTAAAGTCGAGTCCCCGCAATTGAAGGAGAACTAAGATGCGCTACCAACTGGCACCGCTTTACTGTCGTCCTTGGACGCTGAATGGAATCTCTCCGCGTCTCATCGAAAGCCATTATGAAAACAACTATGGCGCAGCCTTGAATCGCTTGAACGCCATCTCGGAGGAAATTGAGCAGCTCGATTTCAGCACTACTTCCGATCAATCGCTTGCCCGCCTGAAGCGCGACGAGATTGTGGCGCTCAATTCAACACTTTTACACGAGTTGTATTTTGCAAGCCTCGGTGGCGACGGGCGTGTTCTGCCGGATGCCCTCGCGAACGCCATCGCGAAGGACTTCGGTTCGGTCGATCGCTGGCGTCAGGAGTTTGTCGGGATTGCGAATAGTCTGGCCGGCGGTTCAGGCTGGGTGTTGCTCACATATGTTCCGCGAGATGGGCGGCTCATCAACCAGATCGCGTCGGACCATGATCAGAGCATCGCCGGTGGTGTCCCAATACTTGCCCTCGATATGTACGAGCATGCGTACCACCTGGAATTCGGCGCGAACGCCAGCGCTTACATTGCCGCATTCATGCGCAACATCGATTGGTCCGCTGTAAAGCTGCGATATGAAGATGCCATCATGGTCGCGCCACCCCGTCCCCTTGAACAAAAGCAGTTTGCCGACGTCCCTGCGATTTCCGTCGAAGAAGTCCGGGAGATGCTGAAGTCGGGAACGCCGGTCCAAATCATCGATACCCGTCCGAGGCACTACACCGCGAAAGCGCAAGACATCATGGAGGGAGCCGTCTGGCGTGATCCGGAACGCCTGGACGACTGGATTGGTACCCTTTCAAAGACCGAACCCGTCGTCACATTCTGTGTCTACGGCTTCCACGTCGGATGCGAAGCGGCTTCAACGCTGCGCAAGGCGGGGTTTGACGCTCGCTACATGAAAGGCGGGCATTACGCATGGAAAGCGATCAAAGGGCCGGTGAAGCTTTTTGAATGACGCCGTGCTCGCCAATTCGCGTTTCACTGTGACGTTATAGGATATCGACATGTCGCTAATAGCCGCAGGCACTATCGAGATCCCTAATTCCTTCGGTTCGGCTTTTGACCATGGCGCGTTTGAAGCGAAGACGCGCCGTGTCTTCATCGCGCATACGGCTCGGGACTGCCTTGAGGTGGTGGACGTTGACACCGGCTTGCACGTCGCGACGCTCTCCGGCTTTCCGGAAGCGGCGGGCGTGGTCGCAGGCGAAGAATGTGTACTGGTCACGAACCGCGGCAGCGCCAGCTTGGCCTGGATCGATGCACGCACGCTGGAAACGCGGATCGTTCTTCATACCGCACCTCGGCCGAATGGCGTCGCGATCGTGTCGCCGTTACACGCCGCGGTCGCCGCGTGCATCGGAAACGATGTCCACAAACCTCAGCTCCAGGTGCTCGGACTGGAAGGAGAACGGCGATGGTCCATTGCCCTCCCCGGACGACCCCGCTGGTGCGTCATCGACGCCAAAGCGGAACGCGTATTTCTTGCGATCCGCGATCCTTCCATGGTGCTGGTTGCCAATCTGCCCGAACTGACCGCTGTGCAGCACTGGCCACTTCCTTCCGGCGGCGCCCATGGGATGGACATCGACCACGCATCCGGACTCCTCTACGTGGCATGCGACGGCGGGGCGCTTGTCGAGGTTGATTCCCGGTCCGGGGAGATGCGGCGCCAGTGGCCGCTCGCCGGCGTGCCGGATGCGACCTTCTTCAACCCCAGGAGCGGATTGGTCCATGTGGCCATTGGCGAACCCGGACTGATCCAGTCCATTGATCCGCGTACCGGCACTCGTGGGCAGATCGCTACCGCTCGCGGCGTAACGACGACGGCACTGATCGAGCCGGACCGGCTTTACGTGTTCTCCCCTTCGCACAAGGGGGTTCTGGACCTCAAGGGAGCCTAGACAATGCGTTATCGGCACGCCCGCTGGGCCGTCATCGCAGCCACGATTTTCCTGATGGAGATGAATGACATGACAAACCTCGCAGTTAGTTTCGAGAACACCTCGATCGGCGACACGCCCGAAGGTTGGACATCCACGCTCACAGGGTCGGGTAATTCCTTCTCGACGGTCCATTTGCCGACCTTTTCCGTTCTTCGTCAACCTTCCGGATGACCGCGGCATCGCGGTCGTGGACCACGTCTCGCAAAAGCAAACCGGAAAGTGGCCGCTGGCCAATCGGAGTGCGAATTTTCCGATGGCCCTGTATCCCGTCCGTCGCCATGTCGTCGTGATCTTTCGCTCTCCTGCCGAACTCGGCGTATTCTCCATGATGGGCGGCAAGCCGATCGCGACCATCGGAGCCTGCGGCGACGCGGACGACCTGTTCATCGATGCCAAACGCGCGCGCGTTTACGTCAGTTGCGGGGCCGGCTTCCTTGATGTTTTGGAACCCAAGGACGCGACGTACCAGCGGATCGCGCGCATCCCCACGGTTTCCGGCGCACGAACTTCGCTCTTTGTACCCGAGATGGATCGCCTGCTCGTTGCTGTCCGGGCGAATTCCGGAGAACCGCCAGCAATTTGGATATTCCGACCAATGCCTTGAATCCGTAGCCGCGGCACGGAGGACCAGCGCATGCGCACGAGACGTCAGAGTTCGAAACCGAGATTCCCGAAATGGCTCCTGTCGGGATCAGCGATCACCTTGTGCTTCACGGTATGGTCCGGCTGTGCGCGGGCTTATCGCCCATTCGACGGAACCGACGCTGCGGTGGCAGCGCCGGAAGAGCTGGAGATTGAGCTTCAACCAGCCGGGCGCCTGCGAGAGAGCGGAACCACCACCCTGATCGCTCCTGCAACGGTCATCAACTACGGTTTGAGCGAGGGATGGGAAGCCGTATTCGAGGGCCAGGGCCAAACTCCGCTGTCACCTTCAGGTCCGACCAGCCTGACGGCAGCAGGAGCGTTCCTCAAGCATGTCCTGCAGCCGGGCAGCCTGCAGGACAAGGCCGGCCCCGGTATCGCGACTGAATTCGGCGTGTTGCTACCGGACAGCACCGGGAGTTCGGGCGTCGGCGCAAGCGTGGCGGGGATCGTCTCGCAGCGCTGGGACTGGGGAACGATCCACTTGAACGCACAAACAGCCCTCACCCGCGACCATCATGCTGATCTGTTTCTTGGCGGCATCATCGAGGGACCATCACAATGGTCGGTTCGACCGGTTGCGGAGTTTTTCTACGAGAAAGAGTTTGGCCAATCCGAGACGATGTCCGCTTTGGTCGGTTTCATTTGGCGAGTCCGGGATAATCTCAGTTTCGATGTTGGACTGCGTCATGCGCTCACGAACGGCCATCCGGTCAACGAAGTACGTGCGGGGTTGACGTTTGGCTTTCCGTTACGGATGTTCGGTGAACGATCGCAACAGTCCAGATGATTTCGCTAGCGCCGCTCTTGGATTTGGCCGCTGCTGTCGACGACAAGGAACACTTCCTTGCCGTTTTTCGTCGCCCTGACGGCTGTACCTTCGGCGGTGGATTTGACATCCCGGATTTGCGAATGGCCTGCGGATTCAAGCTTCGCTACCAGTTCCTGCTTGGTCAGGGCAAATCACGTTGAATCGTTTCAACAAATTCGTTTTCAGGCGCATGGCGCTCGATGCCGGGTCAGCCGTGCGTGAAGTCGCCACGCTTCAAGCCGAGCGCTTTAACCGCGGCCTCCGGAAGCCGGCCCCACGCTTCGACCTTCTCATTCGGAGCCATCATTGCACCGATAATTGCCTTGGCCGTCTCCGGATCCTGCTCGGCAACAAAGTAGACCGATCGGAGGGGCGAACCGCCTTCCAACCGTTCAGTCGTCACCAGTACGACCTGACCATCTGCCATATCCCATTGTAGCACCGTCGCGATAGGCAAGGAACCAACACGTTCCTGGAGACTGGTCCGAAGGCGGATTGAAGCTCAACGGGCTGGACAGGGCAAATCACGTTGAATCGTTTCAACAAATTTCAGGCGACGCAAGTTTTCGCGAAGCGCAGGGAGCGCCGATACCAGGAATGACGTTGACGGTGCGGTCGCGAATGATCCCGAAACAGACATCCGCCGCTTCCGCCTAAATCGCGCTCGACGTGGTTTCTGCCTCTATCAAAATGGTCGTCCAGCCTGATACGGTGCAGTCTCAGGCGGCTGGGGACTGGCATGAGACGACGCGACTTCATAGGGCTCGCAAGCGTCGCGGCAGCATGGCCACTTGCAGCACGGTCGCAACAACCGGCGAAAATGTATCGCATCGCGATTGTTCATCCAAGCGCTCCGGTCGCTGATCTTACCGAGGAAACCACTCACGGCGAATTCTATCCTTCATTTTTTAGGGCGCTGCGGCGGCTCGGCTACATTGAAGGCCAAAATCTTTTCGTCAAACGGTGGACGGCCGAGGGCAGAACGGACCGCTACGAGGAAATCGCGCGCGAAGTGATTGGCCACAAGCCCGACGTTGTGTTCGTGCCAACGGGTCGCATGGCGTTGCCCTTCAAACACACGACCTCCACACTTCCCATCGTTGTGCTTGCCGGTGCTGATCCTATTCGCATGGGAATCGTGGAAAATTTATCGCGCCCCGGAGCGAACATAACTGGAGTCACAACAGAGGCCGGCCCGGCTTTCCTCGGAAAGCATTTTCAGCTCCTGCGGGACCTCAAACCGGGATTAAAGAAGGCAGGATTTCTTGCGCCTCGGCAAGGGTGGGAAATTTGGCAGCCTGTCCTAACGGCTACATCGCAATCGATGGGCATCTCGGTCGTAGGGCCGATGGTCGAGAGCCCCTTCAAGGATCAGGACCATCGAGCTTCGCTTGCGTCCATGATCGACGACGGTATCGAGGGGCTAGTTGTAAGCACGGCTTTCGAGATTTTGGCGCACCGGCCTATGATAGTTCAACTTGTTCAGGACCATCGTCTGCCTGCAATCTATCCTTTCCGAGAGTACGTGAACGATGGAGGGCTCATGTCGTACACGAGCGACTTCCGTGAAGTAATGACGGGGTTAGCGCATTATGTAGACCTGATCCTCAGAGGTACGAAGCCCGGTGATCTGCCTTATCTACAGCCTACGAGATTTCAGTTTGCCATCAACCTGAAGGCCGCAAGAGCAATCGAGCTTAATATTCCTGCCGCGCTCCTCGCAAGTGCGGACGAGTTGATCGAATAGGTCATGTGGCCGATTGGCACATCGCGGAATTACGGCGACAGTGCGCAGGAACTCGGCAAAGGTTTCGCTGGCGACCATCCTCAATCCCCGGCGAGTCTGCCTCAAAATTGGATATTGCGCGGTTGACTTACCGGGCCGTGCACTTCTTGATGGTCTGGTTGTAGAATTTCATCCGCGGGTTGGCCATCCTGTCCACATGATGTTGACCCTGATCATTGCGTCAGCCATCGCCGTCGTTTGCCTGGCAGAGCGCAGCGTTGAGCATCTGAAACTGGCCATTGCCGCGCTGTGCTTGATGGCCGCGGTGCTGCTGCTTTTCGTTACCGATTTAGAAAGAGCGTTGCTGCTGTCGTCGATCCTGGCCGCGGCGATCTTCGGAACCTCAAACGTCAAGCACAGGCATAGCGGGCTGAAACTGACCGTCACCGATTTGCCGCTGGCGTTCGCGGGAACAGTGCCGTTCTTCATCGTGCAATATCCGCGCGCGATGGCGGCCTTTTTCGCCGGAGCCATTGCCCTCATTCTGGCCGCGGTCGCGACGCTGCTCTGCGTCGCCGGGCCGCCGGTTTCCCGGGAACTCCAGATCATTCTATTCGGCGCTGCCTCCGTCGCTTTGTTTGCGGCCTACAGGACCGGCGGCGCGGCCGTCTCTTTGCAGCGGATTGCGGCCCAGCCGCGGTGTTTCTTCTCGACCTTCATGGCTTCCCTGTTCGACCCGCTGTCCTGGCGGCAGTTCGGCGGGCTCGCGCTCAGCGATATCGCCGACGATCCGTTGCCGCTGATGCCGGCCATGCCAGCGCGCACCCCGGACACACCCGACATTATCGTGATCCAGCACGAATCGATTTTCGATCCGCGGCTGTTCGGGCTCCCGGTCGATCCCATCGTCGAAGCATTCCTATCCCCGAAATACAGCCGCCATGGCACGCTCAACGTCGATATTTTTGGCGGCGGATCGTGGCAATCCGAATTCAGCCTGCTCACCGGCCTTTCCAGCGCCAGCTTCGGCTCGAGCGCCTATTTTCTTTTCAAGCGAGGCGCCGGCCGGTTCCACAACAGCTTGCCAAAGACGCTGACGGCGCTTGGGTACAAAACCATGCTGACGTCGAGCTGCCGCCGCAGCTTTCTCAACTACGATGAGTTCTACCGTTCGATCGGCATCGGCGAACGCATCTTCACGGATGATTTTCATCCGCCTTTCGATGTCGGCCGATTCGAGGCGACGCATTCCGATGCATTGTTTCTGGAAGCCGCCCTCGGCGTTCACATGAAACGGATTGCCGGCGATTCAGCGCCTCGTTTCCTGTATGCGCTGACCAACTTCAATCACGGCCCGCACAACCGGCGACTGACAGCGCCCGGGCGCTTTGAGAGCGAACGGGCGTTCGCGGCCGCAAGCCTCGCCGATGCCTGCTATGCCGAGTACTACGCCCGGCTGGTGGAGACCGCGGTGACCTGGAACAGGCTCAAGTCCGAACTTTCCAGCCGCTTTCCCGGACGCCCGATGCTGATCGTCCACTACGGCGATCATCAACCCGTCATGGCGCGGCGGATCGAGGCGAAAATCAAACTCCCGGTGGATCCGCGACGCCAGTTTCGCACCTTCTATGCCATGGAAACCCTGAACGACCGCTCCGAGCGGATGATCCCCGGACGCGGCCCGGACCTGGATATTGCCTTCCTCGGCACCGTCGCTCTGCAGCAGGCCGGCCTGCCGCTTGACGAGATCTTTGCCACCCGCGCGAGCCTTCTCGGACAGTGCGGCGACGCCTACTTCGCGTCCTCCTCGGAGCGGAAACGCCGCTTCCACCGCACCCTTGTCAATCTCGGCATGATCGACCTGGCGGCAACCGCGCGACCTCAGTACTAAATTATACGAGCTGATTTGAGTCAGATGAAAACACGTGCGTCGACAAGGCGACGCCCACGAGGTCGAGATTGAAGATTACCACAGAGGTTGACCCTTATGACTCCCATCGTCCATCCCGGCCGTTTGCTGAAACGCGAATTGGCGGCCCGTAAGCTCAGCGCCAATCGCCTGTCACTCGATATCGGCGTGCCATCCGGCCGCATCACCTATATCCCCGATGGCCGCCGCACGATCTCGGCCGATACCGCGGTGCGGCTGGGCTGTTATTTCGGCAACAACGCGCAGTTCTGGCTGGACCTGCAGGGCCAATATGACATTGGCGTCGTGCAGAGGGAAAAGGGCGCGCCGCCTGCGGCCCCTATACGGTAGCGGGCCGCTGATCGCGCCGAGCGAAGCGCCGCCGGATGTAATCACCCCGACCCTTGATCCCTCGCCGGCGTTGTCATGCTGAACGGCCCGTTAACACGACCGCTCCAATTCGAGTCTGCGCCCAGCGGGTTTTTCCAATCTTTTCGACTAGCGTTGCCTGTGAACGCGACAGAAGCGGGCGGCACCACTTGTGTCCCTGCGCTGGTCGCGAACGGGGAAGCGGGGAAGTGGCCGAGATTGCTGAACAAACGGTGGTCCGTCGTGCATTGATCAACGATGCCACGGGCGCACGCGCGCCGGCGGCGAAAGCCGCCGCTGCGCCGGCGCCGCTCGCCGACATCTCCCCTGCCCAATGGCGCGCGCTCGCCGAGCGCGCCATCGAGCCGAACGGTTATTATCTGCCCGACTGGGAATTGGCGGTCAGCGCTTCCGCGCGGGGCCGCGTCGAGGCTTCCGCGCTGAATGCATGGAGCGAGGCCTCGAAACTGATCGGCCTGATGCCGGTCATTCCGATGCGCCGCGCCTACAACATTCCGCTGCCCGCCCTTGTCAGCGCCGACCCCTATGGCACGCTTTGCACGCCGCTGCTCGATCGCGAGATGGCTGACGACGCGGCCTGGCGGCTGCTGCAGCAGGCCCGGCGGGCCGGTCACCACGCACTGATCCTGCGCGACGTGGCGCTCGATGGCGCCGCGATGAAGGCCTTTGCCGAGGCATTGCGGCGCGACGGCCTGCGCCCGCGCGTGCTGCAGTCCCATCTCCGCGCCTGTCTCGACGCGACGCGCGACGCGGAAGAATTGCTGCGCGAGGCGCTCGGCGCCAAGAAATTGAAAGAACTGCGCCGCCAGCGCAACCGCCTCGGCGAACATGGCGCGGTCCATTTCGACGTCGCGCGCACCCAGGCGGAAGTAGCCACCGCGCTCGAAACGTTTCTTGCGCTGGAAGCCAGCGGCTGGAAGGCCAAGCGCGGTACCGCGCTCGGACAGGATTTTGGCGATGCGGCCTTTATCCGCCGCGCGACCGCAGGCCTGGCCGGGACCGGCCAGTGCGAGATAATCAGCCTGCGAGCCGGCGATACGCCGGTGGCGGCGGGGATCGTGCTGCGGCATCGGGATCGCGCGTTCTATTTCAAGCTCGGCGTCGACGAGTGCTTCGCCAGATTTTCGCCGGGCGTGCAGCTGACGCTGGACCTGACCGCGCATCTCTGCGCCGACCCGGCCATTGCGCTCGCCGATTCCACCGCGAGCCCCGATCATCCCATGATCAATCCGATCTGGCGCGGACGGCTGGCGATCGGCGACGTGCTGATCCCGCTGCGGCGGCACGATCCCGTCGTCGCACTGATCCATGCGGCCTTGGCGTTGCGCCAATCGATCCGCGGGCCGATGCGCCGCGCCGTTCACTTCATCAGGAAACGTCAGGAGAAATCCTCATGAATAGCGTCACCGCTGTCGCGCCGGTGATTACGGCGGCAAACGATGCGCTGCGGCGCGACTTTCCGTCAAAACCGTTCGCGATCCGCCACAAGCTTGTCGGCCATCCCTTGCTGACGCTGCCGCGCATTGCCGCGCTCGCCGCCGAACTGCCGCGCGACCTGATCGAATATAATTCCGGCAAGGTCGCGATCAGCCAGGACCCGGACGCCATTCCCTCGGTCGATCTCGACCCGGTTGAAGTCGTGAAAAGCATCGAGACCGCGGGCGCCTGGATGGTGCTCAAGCGCGTCGAGAATTCGCCGGAATACCGCAAGCTGCTGGAAGACACCCTGCTCTCGGTGGCGCGGGCGCGCGGCTTCAACTCGCTGCTCGATGCCGGTTTTGAGCAGGTCGAGGGCTTTCTGTTCGTATCCTCGCCGAATTCGACCACGCCGTTCCATCTCGACAGCGAAGACAATTTCTTCGTGCATATCCATGGCGAAAAATTCTTCACGATTGTGGACAATACCGACCGCTCGATCGTCGATGACGACGAGATCGAGCGCTCGATGACCAAGCATCGCAATCTGAAATACGACGAAAGCTTTGCGCCGCGCGGCAAGGAGTTTCATCTGTTCGAGGGCGACGGCTGCTACGTGCCGTATCAGTGGCCGCACTGGGTCCGCACCGCCGGCTTCTATTCGATCTCGATGGCGATCACCTGGAAGACGCGCGAGGTGCGCCGCCTCAACGATCTGCATTTCTTCAATTCGATGCTGCGCGGCATCGGCCTGCCGCAACAGCCACCGGGCAAACAGCCGGTGCGCGATGCGTTGAAGCTGGCGTTCTATCGCGGGGTAACGGCGACGATCAAACCGCTGCGCAGCTCGTTGGCGATGCGCCGCGTGATGCGCCGCATCGCGCTCGGCAAGCGTGCGAATTATTATTTGAAGGGGGCTTAAGCCTTAAAGACTGCCCGTCATCCTGAGGTGCGAGCCCTTGCGAGCCTCGTAAGGATGACAGTCGGAACCCGCGGCCCATCCTTCGAGGCTCGCCAAAGATGGCGAGCGCCTCAGGATGACGGCGATGGTTGTTGCGCGAAGGCATCCCAAACACCGCTCGTCTGCTCTGCTACACTCACTTCAACGGCGAGTGGGGCGCCGGCAGCATGATGGTCGAGTGCATCTCTTCCAGCAGCGGCGGGCCTACCTTGAGGAATTCCTGCCAGGGCGGATCCTTCATGGCGTTGCCACGCGCCTCGGCGCGGGCGTTGAGGTCGGGATAGGCCCAGATGTGCAGCACTTCATTGGGCTGTCCCGCTTCGGTCTGCCAGAGGCCGACGATCTTTGAATGTTTTTCGCGCGCGGGCAGCACGGCGGTAAACGCATCGAGCCATTGCTTGGCAGCGCCCGCGGGCCTGGCGCGATAGTTGCGCATCTCGTAGATGTTGCCGGTTGACGCCGGGGCGACCGGCGGCCTCACCGCGTTGAGCAGACGGACGTCCTGACGTATCAGCAGCGGACGGATCAGCGGCAAATATTCGCCGCCCCAGCGCGGGTTCTTGGCGAGTTCGGCGCGCAATCGGGTACGCTCGGCATAATCGCTGTAGCTCCACATGTGCAGGACCTGGTTGAGCGGACCGATCTCGGTCGACCAGTAGCCTTCCAGCTTGCCGAAATTATCGCCGCGGATATCGCGCGACACCGTGCTCGCCGCCTTGACCATGTCGCCAATGGTGCCGGGTTTTACGGTGTAGGTTCGAAGCTCGTAGATCATGATTTTTCCCCCAAGTTTTTTGGCACTTATCGTCATGGCCGGGCTTGACCCGGCCATCCACGACTTTCTTGCCGCAAGATCGTAAGACGTGGATACCCGGCACAAGGCCGGGCATGACGATTTGTCCAATAATGCCCTATTCCGCCGCCTGCGCGTTGATTTCGCCCGACACCTGCCGGATCGCGCGCGCGAGCTGGTCGGCCGGCTGGGCGCCGGAGACCGCGTATTTCTGCGCGAACACAAAAGTTGGCACGCCGGAGATGCCCTTGTCGGAGGCTTCCTGGGCTTGGCCGGAGATCAGCGCCACGTCCTCATCGGTGGCGAGGCGCTTGCGGATGTCGTCGGCATCGAGCCCGACATCGGCCGCAGCCTGCACCAGCACATTCACGTCGGTGAGATCGCCGCCGTCGCGAAAGTACAATTCCATCAGCCGCTGCTTCATCTCGGCCGATTTGCCCTGCGCTTCCGCCCAGTGGATCAGGCGGTGGCAATCGATGGTGTTGGGCTGGCGCTTCACCAGATCAGGCCGGTAGGTGAGCCCCTCTTCGCCCGCGGCGGTCACGACGCGGCCGGCGATGTTCTTGTAGGCTTCGACCGAGCCGAATTTGGCGGTGAGATATTCGTCGCGGCTGATGCCCTCGCGCGGCACCCAGGAATTGAGGAAGAACGGCCGCCAGCGCACCTCGACCGGGACATCCGGCACCAGCGCCAGCGCGTTCTCGATCCGGCGCTTGCCGATATAGCACCAGGGGCAGACCACGTCGGAAACGATATCGATCTTAAGCGGTTTTAGCGTGCTCATCGGGGTCTCCTCGGCTGCAAGGCCCCCAGAGATAAGCCCCGATCCGGGCCCGGACAAGGCGCTATTTGAGCAAGGCCCTATTTGAGATTTGCCGCCATCTCCCGCATCCGCCGGGCGGTCAGATCGTCCGCCGGAAAAAAGGTCTCCAACGCCAGTTCCGACAGCGTGACATCGACCGGGGTGCCGAAGATCATCGTGGTCGAGATAAAGCTCAGCACCTCGCCGTCGAGCCGCATCTTGAACGGGATCGCGACATTGTCGGGCGAGAGCGGGCCCGAGCGCGCCGGCATCGGATAGGCCTTGAGCTCGTGATAAAGTTTGATGAGTTCGGGATCGGCGGTCGCCTCGCACTGGCGGTGCAACCGTTCCAGCAGATGGCTGCTCCATTCGGCGAGGTTGACCGTGCGCGGCGCCAGCGCCTCGGGGTGAAAGGCGAGCCGCAGGATATTGAAGGGCTGTCCGAGCAGCCGCTGCGGAATGCCCTCCAAGAGCGGCGCCACCATCCGGTTGGCGGTCACCAGATTCCAGTGCCGGTCATAGGCCAGCGCCGGATTGGGCTCGTGCGCCTTCAGCACCAGATCGATCGCCTGGCGCGCCGATTTCAGCGCGGGATCGTCGAGCGAGCGCTGCGGAAACGCCGGCGCGAAGCCGGCGGCGACCAGTAGCACATTGCGTTCGCGCAAGGGCACCTCCAGGCGTTCGGCCAACCGCAGGACCATGTCGCGGGATGGCGCGGCGCGGCCGGTTTCGACGAAACTGAGATGACGCGCCGAAATCTCGGCGTCGCCGGCGAGGTCGAGCTGGCTGAGATGGCGGCGCTGCCGCCATTCGCGCAAATGGTCGCCGATATGGACCGGCTGGGTTCGTTCGGCTCGCGCCGCAGATGCATGTGCGTTCATGCCCGAAAACCTATCACGCGATTGTCAGCCGTTCCATTACGTCCGAGGTAATCGAATTGGGGCGCGGGCTGGATCATCTTGTCAGGCACAGGAGATGACCCATGCTGATGCTTTCCCTCGTTCGCACGCTCGCCGTCCTGATCCCGTGGATGCTCCATCTGGCAATCTGGGCGGTGGCGCGGTCGTTCAACATGCCCGAACCGGTGGTGCACGACACAGGCGTTTTCGTGTTCGCGCAGGTGCAGACGATCGAGAACAGGATCGGCAAGGCGCTGTGTCCCGTGCGGCACCTGCGCCGGCTCCTCGCCTGGCTCCGCTGAACCGTCCCACCCCCAAACCGATAAGGAGACTTGTCATGATCAACCCATCCCGGTTCCTGCGCCGCGCCCTGCTGGCTGACGCCATCTTCAGCGGCGTATCCGCCGCAGGGCTCACGCTTGGCGCCGGCATCTTTGTTTCCTTGCTCAACCTGCCCCAGGCGCTGTTGCAGGAGACCGGCCTGTTCCTGATCGCTTATACGATCCTGGTGGGCTGGCTCGGCACGCGGCCATCGGTGCCGAAGGCGCTGGTGATGCTCGTGGTCGCCGGCAACGCGGCTTGGACGCTCGCCAGCATCGCGCTGTTGTTCTCCGGCGCGGTGTCGCCGAACCTGCTTGGCGAGATCGTCGTCGTGGCGCAGGCGACCGCAACCGGCGTGTTCGCCGAGCTGCAATATATCGGCCTGCGCCGGAGCGGCGGCGCCGTGGCGGCTTAATCGACCTATTGGGAAACGATAGTCCGAAATCGTCATTGCGAGCGAAGCGAAGCAATCCATCTCACCACGCAAAGAAAGAATGGATTGCTTCGTCGCTGCGCTCCTCGCAATGACGCCTCAACTCAGGAGCACAGCCGCGATCATCCCGACCAGCGTCAGAACGAGCCCTGCGACCAGCATCGGCAGCAGGCTGCTGCCGGAATACGGATTCGCCGATACTGGGTCAGTCACGACATGCGCCCGGTCGATCATTGCACGGCTCCCGTTTCGTTACGCCTGAATCGTTCGCCCGGCCTGAGCATGACGCCCTGGCCGCCGGCGATGCCGAGCTCGAGGCTCGCGGCAATCCGCCGGGCAAGTTCGACGAAATGCGTCGCGGCCGCCGGCGGGCAGATCTCCCGGGCCGTCTCCTCGAACAGTTTTAGCCAGCGGTCGAAATGGGCGGCATCGACCGGCAGCGGCACATGCTTGACCATCGGCGTGCCCTGATAGCGGCCCGACATCAGCGCCACCGACGACCAGAACGCGCACATCTGCGCCAGATGCGGTTCCCAATCCCGGATCCGGGCGTCAAATATTGGCGCCAGCGCCGCATCGGCCCTTACCTTGGCGTAGAAGCCGTGCACCAGCCGCTCGATCATGGCCTCGGTAATCCCGGTTCTCGCGACGATCTCGGCCGTGATCTTTTCGCGCCGTTCTGCCGCTGCCATGGCAGGTCTCCTTAAATAGGTATTTCAAATACGCATTTAGTCTTGTATAGGGTCTCTGCAAAGTCTTGTTTTCGAGGGCCTCCCATGCGCCTGACGTCATTTACGGATTTTGCGTTGCGCGCCCTGATGCGGCTGGCGGGCGAGCCGGCGCGCTCGTTCGCGACCAACGAAATCGCCGCCGAGTTCGGCATCTCCCGCAATCACCTGGCCAAGGTGGTGCGCGACCTCGCCGACGGCGGATTCATTGCGACCCAGCGCGGCGCCGGCGGCGGCTTCACGCTGGCGCGGCCGCCGGCGTCGATCACGCTCGGCGAAGTCGTGCGCGCACTCGAAGGCGAAGCGCTGGTCGAATGTTTTCGCGAGGATGGCGGCGGTTGCGTGCTGACGCCGCGCTGCCGTCTCAAGGCAAAGCTCGCCGCCGCGCGCGAAGCCTTTATGCGCGAGCTTGACTCCACGACGCTGGCGGAATGCGCCTATCCCGCGCGATCCAAACCCAGCCCTGCCCGAGGTGCGGCATGAAACCGGTCGAATTCCGCGACGGCGACCTTGAGATCGACGCGTCCGTGATCGCCGAGGGCCTCGGCATCGCGTTGCCGGTTCTCAGGCAACAGATGCAAGCCGGCAAGATCACGAGCCTCTCCGAGCGCGGGGTCGATGCGGATCTCGGCCGGCATCGCATGACGTTCTTTTGGGAACACCGGCGATTTCGCGTCGTCGTCGACGACAGCGGCACGATTCTGCAACGCTCGGCGCTCGATTTTGGCGATGCGCCGCTGCCGGACTCGACGCGGAGGCCTGGGGGATGAATTCTCCCACGGACGTCATCCTGAGGTGCGAGCCGACTTCGGCGAGCCTCGAAGGATGGACGCAACACGCGGACTCGCGGCCATCCTTCGAGACGCGGCGAAGACGCCGCTCCTTCAGGATGAGGTCCGAGATAGCTTCACGGCCTCTCAGGATAACGGGCGCGCTGATTGAATGCTCTAGGCCTGAAGGGCCGGCTCAGGCGCGGGAGCCCGCGGCCTCACGGCGAGCGGCTTCCTTGCCGTCACCTTGCCCTGACCGTTGCCGTTCAGGTGCTTGCCGTTGAGGTGTTTGCCGTTCGCCTTGACGCCATTCATTTTGACGCCGTTGGCCTTGACGCCGTTGGCACTGGCGCCGTTCTTCTTTGCAGCCTTCGCCGCCAGCTTTTCCGCCTGCTTCAGCGCCTTGCGCTCCGCCTTGGCCTTCAGGCGCAATTTCTCGGCCCGCGCCTCGGCGCGCTTCTTCTTGCGCTTTTTCTCGCAGGCCGCGCATTTGCAGCCGATCGGCTTCAGATAGGCTTTGAAATAATCGGTGCCGTAATCGTAGTTGATCTCTTCGCCCGGTTCGATGTTCTTGATGGCGCGGATGAAGACCTTGCGCTTGCGCGGTTTGACGTCGGATTCCGCGTTCGGCTTGCAGGCGTGGTTGATGTAGCGGGCGACGTTCTTGCGCACCGAGCCGTCGATGGTCCAGCGGTTGTTGAGCTCGAACAGATATTTGTTCTCGATCGCGTCGTCTTTTTTCTTCTTCGAATCCAGGAGCGGCCCAAAATAGCGAATGATTTTGGTGCCCTTCTTGATCGGTTTGGTGGCGAAGAGGCCAAGCCCGGTGGAGGAACGGCCGACGCGGTAGGGTTTATTCGCTGGAATAGCAGGCATGGCGATGACGTAACTGACACACTGGTGAAGGCGAAAAGGGATCGCGGAGCCGCTCTTCTAGGACGATTCCGCGCCCGTGTCAGGTGTTTCGCACCTCCGGCTTGAACCTTCCCCAGATTGCACACGTCTGATCGGTCGAGGTTCCCGTCGAAGTTTCCTTTGGCGATAAGGTTTTGGGATGAAACGCGTCCCCTGTTTGCAGGTCGCATCCGGATTGGCCGCCGCGGCGCTGATATCAGCCGTTTCACCGGCAAACGCCCAAACATTCAGCAGCAGCTACAGCTCTACCGCCCCGAAGGGTTGCCGCATGATCGGCAAGCCCAGCGAACTCGACGGCAGCACCATGCGCCTTTGCCCGGGCAAATCAGGCCTGGTGGTGCGGATTGCCGAAGACGATCTGCGCGAAACCGTCTCGGTCGGCCGCAGTGGCGCCGCGGCGGCCAGCGAGCCTGCGGCTCAAACCTGGTTCGGCCCGTTCAACTCGACCAGCAACACGGTCGAATGGCGGGCCAAGGACGGCAAGCCGTTTGCGATCATCCAGCGCTGGCACATCGCCGACAATGGCGACCGGGACAAGAGCGGACGCCCGATTGCAAAGCCGATGCTGGCGGTGACGCGGCTGCCGCCCGGCGAGGTCTGCCACGTCGCCTATGTCGACGCGCAGGCCAACGCCAACGCCAATGACCTCGCCCGCAAGGCTGCGGACGAACTGGCGCGCGATTTCAAGTGCGGCAAGGACGAGGTGAAGGTGATCGGAGAGACCGGCGTCGCGGTGGGTCTGGCGAGGCGCTAGGCCTTGGGTCGCGCCGTTAGGGCCGCGGCGGGTGGCCCCCGGTCGACCGCAGCATCGCGGTCAACAACATTTCCGCAGATGTGCCCTCGGGCGACCGGTCCAGAATCTTGGAGAGGCGTCCGTCGAGCAGCAGCATGGTAAAACCATGCACCAGCGACCAGGCGCGCGCGATGGCGGCAGCCTGGTCCAGCGACAGCGATTCCTTGGAAATCTGCTCCTGCCGGCTGGCGCCGACGGAGCGGGCCAGCCCTGCGAACGAGGCTTCGGAGGCCTCGTGCAGCGACGGGCGCGAATAATCGAGCCGCTCGTTGCGGAACATCAGCCCGTACATGCCGGGATGCGCCTGTGCATAGGCGACATAGGCCTTGGCGCTCGCCATCCCCTTCTCGGGCAGCGTGGCAGCGGAAGCGCCGGCAGCCGCCATCGCCGCGCCGAATTGCCGAAAACCGATCGCGGCGAGTTCACTGAGCAAACCGGTGAGATCGCCGAAATGATGGGTGGGTGCGGCGTGCGATACGCCGGCCTCGCGCGCTACCGCGCGCAGCGTCAGCCCCGGTAGGCCGTCGCGCTCCAGCACCTGCTCGGCTGCCTTCAGCAAAGCCTCGTGCAGGTCGCCATGGTGATAGGGGGTATCGCCGGATGATTTGCGCGGCCGCCGGGCGGGCCTTTCGGCTACGGCCTTCGCCGGCCTGCGGGCTCGCGCCGTCGCCGGGCGGCTCGCTCTGCTTTCTCTGGATAATCTTGCCATGCGAATCCTTATATGACGCCATTTTGACACTGTAAAGATTTTGCTTGACGGCGCGCGGGACGCCTTGTACCCATATCTTTACGATGTAAAGATATAAACGGAGGGAGCGCGAGATGCTTGACCAGGTGACATCCAATGCGGCGCGGACCAATCTGGCGCCGATCCCTTTTGAGTGCGACGCGCCGTTTTTGAAGGTGACCGGCGAACTGCCGCGCGAGCTCAACGGCACGCTCTATCGCAACGGCCCCAACCCGCAATTCGACGCGCCGGGCGCGCACTGGTTCATCGGCGACGGCATGCTGCACGCCTTCCGTCTCGAAAACGGCCACGCCAGCTACCGCAATCGCTGGGTCCGCACCCCCAAGTGGCAGGCCGAGCATGACGCCGGCCGCGCGCTGTTCGGCGGCTTCGGCCGCAAGCTGCCGGACGCGCCGCCTTCGACCATCACCGACGGAGGGGTCGCCAACACCAACATCATCTTTCACGCCGGCCGCCTGCTGGCGCTGGAAGAGGGTCATCTGCCGACCGAGATCGAGCCGGATACGCTGAACCGGATCGGCTATTGCGACTACAAGGGCGCCATCTCCGGCCCCTTCACCGCGCATCCGAAGATCGATCCGGTCACCGGCGAAATGGTGTTCTTCGGCTACAACGCCGCCGGCCCGCTGACCCCTGCCCTGTCCTTCGGATCGGTCAACGCGTCCGGCGTGGTGACGCGGTTCGATCGGTTCGAGGCGCCCTATGCCAGCATGGTGCACGACTTCATCGTCACCGAACATCACCTGCTGTTTCCGATATTGCCGATCACCGGCAGCATGGATCGCGCAATGCGCGGCAAGCCGCCTTATGCCTGGGAGCCGGACAAGGGCGCCTATGTCGGCGTCATGAAGCGCAGCGGTTCGGCGAAAGACATCGTCTGGTTCCGCGCCGAAAGCTGCTACGTCTTCCATGTCATGAACGACTGGGAAGAAGGCGACCGCATCATCGCCGACGTCATGCAGTTCGAGGAAGCCCCGTTGTTCACCCATCCCGACGGCTCGCCGACGGATCCGGCGAAATCCCGCGCCCGCCACTGCCGCTGGAGCTTCGATCTTGCAGGTAATACCGACCGTTTCACGCAAACCTATCTCGACGACCTGACTGGCGAATTCCCGCGCATCGACGATCGCCGCGCCGGCTTGAAAAGCAGCCACGGCTGGTACGCCTGCGCCAATCCGGATCTGCCGATGTTCGGAGCGCTGTCCGGCATCGTGCATGTCGACGGCAAAGGTACGCGGCTTGGCAATTATCTGCTGCCCGCCGGCGACACGATTTCGGAGCCGGTGTTCGTCGAGCGCGGCAGCGATGCCGCCGAGGGGGATGGCTGGCTGTTGGCCGCGGTCTGGCGCGCGCGGGAAAACCGCAGCGATCTGGCGGTGTTCAATGCTACCGATGTCGAAGCCGGCCCAGTGGCGCTGGTGCATCTCGGCCATCGCGTGCCCGATGGTTTTCACGGCAATTGGGTGGGGTCGGAGTAAGGGCCTTGCCCCGTCATTCCGGGGCAGCCCGCAGGGCTGAACCCGGAATCTCGATGGCATCGTCTCTGGATTCCGCGTTCGATGCTGCGCATCGCCCCGGAATGACGATGCCAACCATCCGAGAAATCGCCATGCACCTGCCCTCGATCACGTCAGCCTATCTCGCGGTTCTCGCGCTGCTCTATGCAGTCCTCACCGTGCAAGTGATCCGGTTGCGCCAAACCAATCGGGCGAGTTTTGGCGACAGCGGCAGTTCGACGCTGCGCAGCGCGATCCGGGCGCATGCCAACTTTGCCGAATATGTCGCGATCGTCGCGCTGATGGTCGCGATGCTCGAAATGTCGGGCGCTTCCGCGCTGCGCGTGCATTTGCTGATGGCCGCGCTCCTGATCTCGCGGCTGCTGCATCCGCTGGGCATGTATGTCGCTCCCAACACCCTGCAATTTCGCATCTGCCGGGTCGGCGGCATGACGATCACGATCGGTTGCTGGTCGCCTGCGCCGTGTTGATCCTGTCGTGGATTCTAATGGCTAGACTTACGCCAACCTAAATAATTGTAATTCCATCACAATATCCGATTATCACAATTTAGACACTGTAAAGATTTCGCTTGACGATTCCGCCGCTCGCCCCTAGTCTATCTTGACGATGTAAAGATTAGCCCGAATGAGGCTGCCATGGCGATTTTCCTGATCCTTGTCCCCTACGGCGTCTATGGCCTGCTGATGCTGGTGACCTCGGCCGCCGTGAGCCTGTTTGCCGCCGTTGCGGTCTGCCTTGGCGTGATCGCGCTCGACATCTTGCGCGGCCGCTCGGTCAAGATTCTCGGCGCCGGCTCCGTGGTCGTGTTCGCCGCGGTCGGCGGCTACGTCCTGACCGATCCCGCCATGAACTCATCGGCTGTCAAGTTCGCGGTCGATACCGGCATCTTCCTGGTGTCGCTGCTGTCGATCGTGTTTCGCCACCCCTTCACGCTGCAATATGCACGGGAGGCGGTCGATGCCGAGACCGCGCGGCTGCCCGGTTTCCTCCACGCGAACTATCTGATCACATGGGCCTGGACCGGCGCCGCGCTGCTGATGATGATCGGCAACATTGCGCTGCTCTATGTCCCCAGCCTGCCGCTCTGGTCGGGATTGCTGATCACCTTCGCCGCCCGCAACAGCGCGGTCTATTTCACCAAATGGTATCCGCAGTATCGCAAGGCGAAATACGGACTGGCGCCCGTCAGTACCCTGCCGGCAACGCATTAGGATATCATCAGACCACCGATCCAACAGAGAGCAGGACGATGAAGGACGTATTCGCCAGACTGGCCACCGATTTTCTCTCCACCATCCTGTTCCTTGCGATCTACTTCTTGACCGACAACGTGCTGCTGGCGACGGGCGTCGCGATCGCAGGCGCCATCGCGCAAGTGATCTACGCCCGCGTCAAGGGCAAGCCGCTCGGCTTCATGACCTATGCCAGCCTGGCGCTGGTGATCGTGCTCGGCAGCGCGACGTTGCTCACCAACGATCCGCGTTTCGTGCTGGCCAAGCCTGCGATCGGGCATTTTGCGATCGGCGCCATCATGCTCAAGCGCGGATGGCTGCTGCGCTATCTGCCGCCGATCGTGACCGAGACCATTCCGGAATATGCCACGCTTGCAGGCTTAGCGTGGGCGGCGCTGATGTTCGCGCTCGGCTGTGGCACCATCGCAGTGGCGCTGACCGGCGACATGAAGCTGTGGACATTCTATGTGACGGTTGTGCTGGTCGGCGCGAAGATTGCGGCCTTCGCCATCCAGTATGTGGCGTTCCGCATCCTGGTAACGAGCCGCCTGCGCGCCGCCACTTGATGGCCGCATTCACCACACCATAGGCTTCAGCAGCGAGATAGGTTATACCGCCGCCCGAGTTTGGAACTCAGAACCATTCCGGTTTACTGGGAAATATTGGGGAGACAGCAATGGCAGTGGACGGCAACTGGAACATCGTGATGACCACGCCGATGGGCGAGCGCAAGGCGACGCTGACCTTGACGAACAATGGCGGCACGCTGACGGGCACCCAGGGCGCCGACGGCAATTCCGGCGAAATCTTCGACGGCACCGCCAGCGGCGACGACGTCGCCTGGAAGATCTCCATCACCAACCCGATGCCGCTGACGCTGGCCTTCACCGGCAAGGTGTCCGGCGACAGCATGTCCGGCGAAATGGGCATCGGCCCGATGGGCAGCTTCCCGTTCACGGGAACGCGGGCGTAACTGGTCTCGTGTCCCGGACGCGGTGCAGCGCGTAGCGCTGCTCGGCAGAGCCGGGACCCACGCCGGGACATGGACCCCGGATCAGCAGCGCATCACTTCGTGCTGCGTAGCATCCGGGGAACGCGCCCCCTACCCCAGATTCAATTCCTTGAAGAAATCATTGCCCTTGTCGTCGATGATGATGAAGGCCGGGAAATCCTCGACCTCGATCCGCCAGATCGCTTCCATGCCGAGTTCGGGATATTCCACCACCTCGACCTTCTTGATGCAGTGCTCGGCGAGGTTGGCTGCCGCACCGCCGATCGAGCCGAGATAGAAGCCGCCGTGCTTCTTGCAGGCCTCGCGCACCGCGACCGCGCGGTTGCCCTTGGCCACCATCACCATCGATCCGCCCGCGGCCTGGAACTGGTCGACGAAGGAATCCATCCGTCCCGCGGTGGTCGGGCCGAACGCGCCGGAGGCGTAGCCGTCAGGCGTCTTGGCGGGACCGGCGTAATACACCGGATGGTTCTTGAAGTAGTCGGGCAGCGGCTCGCCTTTTTCCAGCCGCTCGCGCAGCTTGGCATGCGCGGAGTCGCGCGCGACGATCATCGTCCCGCTCAAGGACAACCGGGTCTTGATCGGGTGCTTTGCAAGCGTCGCCAGAATATCCTTCATCGGCTGGTTGAGATTGATCTTGACGACCTCGCCGCCGAGCGACTGTTCGACCGCGGGCAGATACTGCGCCGGATTATGCTCGAGCTCCTCGAGATAGACGCCGTCCCTCGTGATCTTGCCGAGCACCTGGCGATCCGCCGAGCAGGACACGCCAAGCCCGATCGGCAGCGACGCGCCGTGGCGCGGCATCCGGATCACGCGGACGTCGTGGCAGAAATATTTGCCGCCGAACTGCGCGCCGACGCCGAGCGACTGCGTCATCTTCAGAATCTCTTGCTCCATCTCCAGATCGCGGAAGGCGTTGCCATCGGCCGAGCCGTGCGTCGGCAGCGCGTCGAGATAGCGCGCGGACGCCAGTTTTACGGTCTTCATGCAGAGTTCAGCCGAAGTGCCGCCGATCACGATGGCGAGGTGATAAGGCGGACACGCCGCGGTGCCGAGCGTCAGCACCTTCTCCTTCAAAAACGCCAGCAGGCGATCTTTTGTCAGAACCGACGGTGTCGCCTGGAACAGAAAACTCTTGTTGGCGCTGCCGCCGCCCTTGGCCATGAACATGAACTTGTAGGCGTCATCGCCCTCGGCATAGATCTCGCACTGCGCCGGCATGTTGTTGGCGGTGTTCTTTTCCTCATACATCGACAGCGGCGCCACCTGCGAATAACGCAAATTACGGCGCAGGTAAGCATCACGCGCCCCTTCCGACAGCGCGGCCTCGTCGTCGCCATCAGAGATGACGTTGCAGCCCTTCTTGCCCATGATGATCGCGGTGCCGGTGTCCTGGCACATCGGCAGCACACCGCCGGCGGCGATGTTGGCGTTCTTCAGGAAGTCGAAGGCGACGAACTTGTCGTTGTCGCTGGCCTCCTTGTCCTCGAGGATCGAGCGCAGCTGCTTCAGGTGCCCGGGCCGGAGGTAATGATTGATGTCGCCGAAGGCGGCCTCGGACAGTGCCCGCAGCGCCTCGCGCGACACCACCAGCATGTCCTTGCCGAGCACGTTTTCGACCCGCACGCCCTCGGCCGTGATCTTCTTGTAGGGCGCGGTATCCGCGCCAAGCGGGAACAGCGGCGTGTGCTTGTAGGGCGGGACGGGCTTTGGGTCAGGAAAGGCGGTGGGGGCGTTCATGGGGGACTCGCAAGTTGAGGTTCCGGACGCGTCCACGGACGCCACGCCGGCGATAGAGCCGTTCTAAGCACTTTTGGGAGAAAAGGAAGGTTCCGGATGCCTCAGGAGCAATGCTTCCTCACCCCTTCCCTTCCTGCTTTTCCGCATAGGCGTCCACCAGCGCGCGGATCATGCGCTGGTAGGGCGCGCGGCGCGTTTGAAGAACGATCGCTGCGACATGCTCAACGTCACCTTCACGTTGTCCTCGCGCAGCACCAGCCGGTCCGGAGATGGCAGAAAATCCTCGACGATCCGGACCCGGCCGACCGCGCCCTTGCTGAATTTAACCGTTGGCTGTTTCATAGACCGCCGATCGCGGTCACGGCACGTATTGACGCGCTCGCGCGGACCTTGCATGAACCTTGCGTGCGCGTTTCAGTGCCGCGGGGGTATTATGACAAAAACACTGCGCAACCGTTTCGTACCGGACGTTCGTTCGGCGATGTTCGCCGCCATTTTTGCCGTACTGGCCGTATTGACGATCTCTCCGGCCCGCGCCGATCCCTGCGACGATGCCGCAAAGCAACTCGCCGATCAGATCGACGGCCTCAAGGTCAACTTCAAGGCCGCCAATATCGTCTATCTGACGCACCCGGCGGCAAAAGAGCTGTCGCTCGGCTGCCGCGGCCAGGATTACTCCAACGAGCTCTACGCCAAGGGCGACCGCAAGCCGAAGCCCGCATTTTACGATCTGGTCGGCCGCGCGGCGGCGATCGTCTTCACGGTGCCGAAAGACGACACCACGACCGGCACCACGCGCTGCCTCAAGCGCATGGGCATCCTGCGCGGCGACAAGGTCAGCTTTCGCTATCGCCGGCTCAACATGGAATGCACGCGCACCAAGACCGACGCGTCGATCGCGGTGACGCGCGACAAGGACGAATAGGCCTGCAGCCAGCCACGCCGGAACGCCGAGTTCAATAAATTTGTAATGAAATCGGAGCCTCCCGTTCACTGTTCGACGGGATCGGCGGCGATGCTGCGTGGTTGAAGCGCCGGATTCATAAATCGTTCGCTTCAACCCGGCCAAGGTCGGAGGCAACGAAAAGGATGTTTCCGATGACGATCGCAAGTGTTGCCGCGCCGGTGCCGGTCGCGCCGCCGCAATCGAGCGCGCCCAATCCGCCCGACAAGACGCCTGACGCGAACGCCGCTGCGGCCGACGGCACGCGCCTGCCGCAGCCGACGGTGCTGGCCGCACTTCCGCCCGGACAGGGAACGCGGATCGACCAGCTGGTCTGAGCTGCAAAAGGCAATCTCCAAACGTCATACGCGGGCATAGGCGAGCGGAAGCGACGCCGTCCTTCAGACGGCTATGCTCGCGTATCCATCTTTCTTCATGAGAAGTTTTTCGAAGCGGATGGATTGCCGGGAGCGCAGACAAGTTTACGCAGTCTGCGCAAGGGCAGACTGCTATGCCCGGCAATGGCGGTAGTGAGTGCCGCAAGTTTGCCGAAAAAACGCGCGATCATGCTGATCCCTCAAGGGACACAAGCATGATCGCAAAGCTGCTGCTGCAGAACACGTTCGTTGTCGTCGCCATGGGCGTGCTGCTGTTTGCGACCGCGGGCACGCTGCACTGGCCGGCGGCGTGGGTGTATCTGGCGACCTCTGCGATACTCGGCCCCGCCTGCGGATTGTGGCTTGCGCGAACCGATCCGGGGCTGCTGGCCGAGCGCATGCGGCTGACAGCGCGCGACGAACAGCCCGCCGCCGACAAGAAATTCATGCTGGTATTCGTCATCGTGGCATTCCTGTGGTTCGTCGCGATGGGACTGGACCGGCGGATGCAGGCCTCCGACGTACCCGTGGCGCTGCAGGTGCTGGGGCTGGCGATGTACCTGCTCTCGACCGGCTTCATCATGTGGGTGTTCCGCGAAAACTCCTTTGCCGCCCCCGTGGTCAAGGTGCAGGCCGAGCACCACCATCACGTGGTCTCGACCGGTCCATACGCGTTGGTGCGCCATCCCATGTACAGCGCCATCATGCTGTTTTTCGTCGGCGCGCCGCTGCTGCTGGGCTCCTGGTGGGGCGTGGCGATCGCGCCCCTGTTCGCATTGCTGTTCGCCATTCGCGCCCGTATTGAGGAACGGACGCTGATCGCGGGGCTGCCGGGCTATGCTGACTACGCCGCGCGCGTGCGCTATCGTCTGGTACCGGGAATCTGGTGAGAGCGTCTGGCGAGGGGGAAACGATGCCCGACAGCAAGGTTTACACCGGCGGCTGCCATTGCGGCCAGGTGCGCTTCGAATGCACCACCGACATGGCGATGGTGACCGCCTGCAACTGCTCGATCTGCACCAAGAAGGGCCTGCATTTCACCTTCCTCCCACCGAAGAGCTTTCAGCTCCGCGCCGGTGAGGAAAATCTGCGCGAATATCTGTTCAACAAGCACGCGATCCGCCATCAGCTCTGCATCGATTGCGGCGTCGACGTGTTCGCGCGCGGCACCAAGCCCGACGGCACCGAAGTGGTGGCGCTGAACGTCAGCTGCATCGACGGCATCGAGCTTGCGAAGCTTGCGATGACGCCGATCGATGGCAGGAATCGTTAGTACCAAATCCAACGTTCGTCATTCCGGGGCGCGCGAAGCGCGAGCTATGATGTGCAATTGCACATCTGAGAATCCATAACCACGATCGTGAGTATGGATTCCGGGCCTGCGCCCAAGCGGGCGCATCCCGGAATGACGGAGCTAAATATCCAGCGCCTTGTACCTGCGAAAAATCCCGTCCTCGTTAAACGCAATCCGCCGGTCGCTCGCCAGATACGCCTTGATGTTCGGCCGCGCCGCGACGCGGTCACGCAGGCCGATCAGGCCGGGTATTTCCCGCTCAAAGGCCTTCATGCGCTTCGGAAAAGCGTAGCCCAGCCCTTCCACGATCTGGAACAATGAGAGATCGACATAGGTCAGGCGGCGGCCGGTGACGTAAGCGCCGCCATTGGCCTTTAGCAGGCGCTCGAAATAACCCAGATATTTCGGCACGCGTTCTTTCCAGAATTCCTCGGTGCGCTTCTTTGCAGCCGCGCGCTGGTCTTCGTAATACAGCGAGGGCCCGAGCGGGTGATGGGTGTCGTGAATCTCCGACACGAAATCGGTGATCGTGAGCTGCAGCTGATGCAGCCACAGCTTTCCCGGCTCCGCCTTCGGCGCCAGACCATGGCGCGCGCCGAGATAGAGCAGGATGTTGGCGGTCTGCCCGATCACGAGCTTGCCGGCCTTGAGGAACGGCGGCGCAAACGGCGGCATGCCCTTGGCCTCCATCATCTTCATCATCGCACCCATGCCGTTGCCGCCGCGCGCGACATCGCTGTAGGCGGCACCAGCCTCTTCCAGCGCGAGCCGGACATATTCGCCGCGGCCCTGAATGCCCGGCCAGTAATAGAGCTGATAACGCATCGACGATCCCCTCGTGAATGTGAACATGACGGCTGGTCGCCAAGCTACATCCTGGGTGTCAACGCGCCAATCCACCGCCTTCCCTGTGCGAATGCCAGATGCGCAACTGCGCATCATAGTTTCGATGCTTCGCATCGCCCCGGAATGACAGTCCGTCAATTCGCCGCGAAACAATACAGCAGGCCGTCGCCGCCGGTGCTCTTGAGGTCGGCCTGCGAACAGCCGCCGTCCGGCCCGCGCGAGGCATGCGAGGAGTTCCAGGATTTTGAGGCGTCGTCGTCGCGCAAGCCCAAGCGGTCGAAATGCCCGACCATGGCAGCGCCCTGCGTCGAACTCGTCCAGTTCTTGCAGGTGCGGTCGTCGCCCACCGCGAACGCGGTACCGTCGGGCTGCGATCCCGTCAGCACGTCGTGGCGGTTCGGCGTATCGCCGCGGCCGTTGATGACCTCGCCCTTCTCGGAGAGCGCGGTCTGCTTCGTGAGGTTGTTGCCGCCGGAGTGCAACTCGGCGACGTCCTTGGCAATCACGACGCCCCTGGAATTTTTCCACGGCCCCTTGCCGATGCGATCGCGCGCGTTCACGGCAGGCGCGCCGTCGGCCGCCTGGGTCGAGAGATAGGCGCGCCAGGTTTTCGGAGCGCCAAAGCCCGCGGCCTGTGCCAGCGTCTGGCAGTGATTGTCGGCGCCCGCCAGGCCGCCGAGGTTGCCGCCATTGCCGATGCCGTTACTGGTCAGGAAGAAGCTGGTATCGGCCGATTGCGCCTGCGCCGGCTGCGCAGCGAGAGCGTACATGGCGGCGAGCGCGAAGCAGGCAGCCGACAGGACCTTCGCGAAACGGTTCATCGAAATCCTCCCAAGTGTTTTTTCAAGTGTTTTTTGGTTCGCAGGGATCAACCCGTCACGGGAGGTATTATTCCTGCTCATCGACGACGAAATGAGGAACGGAAAAACAAAAGGCGCCGCGGAATGAACCGCAGCGCCTTCAGATGGTCACTTCAGATGTTCGCTTCAGATGTTCACTTGGGCAATAATCAGTTGGTCTGCTGGAGCGCCGAGAGTTCCCAGGTTGCGCCGCGCGGCCGCACGAAGGTCCAGACCTCGGTGATTTCGGACGGCGTTTCGCTACCCTCGACCATACGGCCGGTGTTGCGATCCAGCGTCTTGTCGACCAGCGAGAACCGCATCGCCACGCTGGCGTAATCGGTATCGCCTTCGCGCCAGGCCTCCGCGAGATCGCCCTGCAGCAGCTTGACGTCGGAGGTCTTGTTGATGACGTTGCGGGCCTTGTTGGCCTGGATATCGTCGGTGAGATACTTGACCATCTCGGGCGTCGCCAGCGTATGCAGCCTGGCGACGTCCTCGTTCGACCACGCGGCCTGGATCTCGCCCAGCAATCGTTCGAAGGCCTCATAGTCCGCGGGCTGGATCTCGAGCGGCGCGCTGCTGCCCGACCCCAGTCCAAAGCCCATGGCCGAGCCGAAGCCGGATTGCGTACCGGGACCTACCGCAGGCCCGCCGGCATAGGCCGAGGCCGGTGTGTGACGGCGCTGCCACCACGACATCGCCATCCGCACCACGATGAAGATCAGGCCGATCTGCAGGAGCAGCCCGAAGATCGACGACAAGCCGCCGAGGCCGGAGAACATCCCGCCGCCGAACAGCATGCCGAGCAGGCCGGCGCCGAGGAAGCCCGCGGCGAGCCCGCCAAGCAGGCCTCGGCCCATTCCGCCGCGGTTGAAGAAGCCGCCGCCGTTCGCGGCCGGCGCACCGATCCCGGGGCTGCCCGGCTGGCTAAAGGTGCGGTTGAGCGGTTGCGCCGTGCCCGGCGCCGTGGTGGTGCTCGGAGGCGCGGAAAACGTCCGCGATCCCCGGGAGCCCGAGCCAAATCCGCCGCCGACGCGGGCGTCGGCCGACGAGATCGCGATCACCAGCGGCACCGCCAGCGACAGAACGACGGCGATGGCCCGGACAATCCCGCGCGTGCGTTGCGAGAAATTCATGTCTGTTTCCTCAATCCCCGGCATGGGGAAGCGCCCTTAACATGGGCACAGTTGCCTAAAAGTGAAGCCGCAAACGGGAACCGCGGCTGCGGCCCTCGGTCGCGGGGACGTGACGATAAGGGGCTTGTCAGGGCGCAGGTGCACCCTACTGCGATCAGTCTGGCAGCGTTTCCCGGGCGCTGCGCAGCACCACAAGCGCGTTCACGCGCGTCTTCGACGCGCTATGGTGATGCGCTGCAGACCCGGGATCGTGGTGAGACGATTTGGGTCCCGGCTCTGCGTTGCACCGTCAAGAAGCTGCAACGCGTCCGGGACACGGGGATGATGCCTCACGACGACGTCATGGTTTCCTTCACCTTCTCGACCAGCGCGCTCAGCGCGAACGGCTTTGCGAGGAAGGCGAACTGCTCGTTTTCCGGCAGGCTCTTTTCGAAGGCTTCTTCGGCATAGCCGGAGACGAAGATGATCTTGAGGTTGGGATTGCGCGTTCGCATCTCCCGCAGCAGCGTCGGGCCGTCCATTTCCGGCATCACCACGTCGGATACGACCAGATCGACCGCGCCTTGTTTTTCCTCCAGCGCCTCGATCGCCTCGATGCCGTTGGAGGCCTCGATCACGCTGTAGCCGCGCGAACGCAAGCCCCGCGCGTTCAGCGAGCGCAGGCCCTCCTCGTCCTCGACCAGCAGGATCGTGCCGTGCCCGGTCAAATCGGGTTTTGGCTTCGGCGGCTCGGCGCCAGCGTCCCTGGCGCCACTGACAGCTTGCGGCTCGGGTGCGGCCTCCAGCTCCTGGTGATAGCGCGGCAGGAAGATGCGGAACGAGGTGCCCTCGCCGGGCCTGGAGTCGACGTAGACAAAACCGCCGGTCTGCTTGACGATGCCGTAGACCGTCGACAGCCCAAGGCCGGTGCCCTTGCCGACCTCCTTGGTGGAGAAGAACGGCTCGAAAATCTTGTCGACGATGTCGGCGGGGATTCCGGTGCCGGTATCTGAAATGTCGATCCGCACATAATCCGCCGCCGGCATGCCCTTGTAGGACAGCTGGGTCGCCTCGTCCGACGAGACGTTGGCGGTCTTCACCGTCAGCTTGCCGCCGTCCGGCATCGCATCGCGGGCGTTGACCGCAAGATTGACGATCACTTGCTCGAACTGGGAGACGTCGACCTTCACCGGCCAGAGATCGCGGCCGTGCACGAGGTCGAGCTTGACCTTCTCGCCGATCAGCCGGCGCAGCAGCATGGTGAGGTCGCTCAGCGCGTCGCCGAGGTCGAGCACCTGCGGCCGCAGGGTCTGGCGGCGCGAGAACGCCAGCAACTGCCGCACCAGCGTCGCCGCCCGCGTCGCGTTCTGCTTGATCTGCATGATGTCCTGGAACGACGGATCGGTCGGCTTGTGCGCGTTCAGCAGGAAATCGTTCGCCATCATGATGGCGGACAGCACATTGTTGAAGTCGTGCGCGATGCCGCCGGCGAGCTGGCCGACCATATCCATCTTCTGCGACTGGTTGATCTGGTTCTCAAGCGTGCGCCGCTCGGTGGTCTCCAGCATGTAGACGATGGCGGCCTCGGCATCGCGCTCGTCCTTCTCGACGCCGGTGACGAAGAACTGCCCCCAGCGCTCCTTAGGCCCGTCGAGCATGGCCTCGACCGGCGCGATATCGCCCTGCCCTTCGGCGGCCTGATTAATCGCCGCGATCAAAAGGCTGCGGTCGCGGGCGTTCACCGCCCGGAAGATCGATTTGTTCGCCGCACCGTCCGCGCTCAGGCTTTGCGCCAGCTTGGCGAAGCGGGCATTGGCGCGCACCACCGTGCCGCCGCGATCCACGGTCGCGATCGCCATCGGGGTATGGTCGAAGAAGCGCATGAAGCGGACTTCGGCCGCGCGTTCCGGATCGGAATGCTCGTCGCGCGCGCGGTTGATCACCAGCGTGCGCGACGGGCCGGGCACGCCGTCCGCGCCGAACGCCAGCTTGTGATAGAGCCGCACCGGCATGGTCTTGCCGCCGCGCATGCGCAGGTCGATGTCGAACACTTCGGTTTTGACTTCGCCGGGCACCGCCGCGATCGAGGTCAATAGCGAGGCGCCGTCGCCGGAGACGATTTCGGTCAGCTTCAGGCCGCCCGATCCGATTTCGGCGAGGTCGTGGTCCAGCCAGTTCGCCAGCGTCGCGTTGACGTAGCCGATCTCGCCGGAGGGATCGACCGAGAAGAAGCCGCAGGGTGCGTGATCGAGATACTCGATCGCGTGCTGCAGTTCCTTGAACACGTCTTCCTGACGTTCGCGGTCCCGCGTGATATCGGCGATCGACCACACCGCGTATTTCGCCTCGCGCTTGCTCTGGCCGAGCGGACGAACCCGCATCCGGAGCCAGCGGCCGTGGGCGCCGCCCTGGCCCGCGATACGTACTTCCTCCTGCTGCCGCTTGCCCTCGCGCGCGGCCTTCAACAGGCGGAACACCGCTTCCGACACGTCGGGATTGCCGATGAAGACGCGCTCGACCGGCCGGACGTCCTGCGCGCTCGTGGCCCCCGTCAGCGCCAGATAGGCGGCGTTGGAATAGACCACGTGCCCTCTGGCGTCGGTGACCGCCAGCCCGTCATAGGCATGATCGGCGATGTGGCCCATCACCGGGTCGTCGGCGGTACGGTCGGTGAAACGGATGATGCCGGCGGCGAACGCGAACAGATTGAACAGGCCGACCATCGCCAGCAGCGCCAGCACACCGAGGATATAGGGCTGGGCCTGGGCGCGGCCGATGGTCATCAGCGCGACCGCGACCGCCACGATCCCGGCGGCCACCAGCAGCACCAGCACGATGCTGCCGCCCCGCCGCGCCGGTTCATGGGCCAGGAACGGCTCGGGTGACGGATGGTTGTCAGTTTCGGCGGTCATTTGAAGCGACATTGCCCGTCGGCATGGAGAAGGCGCGCCATCCCAACCGGCCGGCGCGTCGCTCTTGAGTGCCTGAATCGGACCCGCAAACGCAAGTCCATCAGGCAGGTATTCCGCAGATTACAGGCATTTCAAGGCGATTTCCGTTCCGTTTCACGTCCGCCGGCCGGAAAGCCCGCGCTTCAGGCCCATGACATAGCCGATGATTTCGGCAACCGCATGATAATGCTCGACCGGGATCTCGTCGTCGACCTCGACGGTGGCATAGAGGGCGCGGGCCAGCGGCACGTTCTCCACGATGGGAATATCGTGCTTCCTGGCGATTTCCCTGATCTTGAACGCGATATTGTCGACACCCTTGGCGACGCAGACCGGCGCCGACATGCCGCGATCGTAGGACAGCGCCACCGAATAGTGGGTCGGGTTGGTGATGATCACGGAGGCCTTGGGAACCGCAGCCATCATGCGCTTCTTCATGCGCTGCTGCCGCAATTGCCTGATCTTGCCCTTGATATGCGGATCGCCTTCGGACTGCTTGAACTCGTCCTTCATCTCCTGCAGCGACATCTTCTGCCGCTCGTACCACTGCCGGTACTGGAAGAAATAATCGGCGATGGCGACCGCGGCCAGCATCGCCACCACGGCGCCCATCAGGTGCAGCGTCAGGCTGGTGGTGACGCTAAGAATCGCGTCCGGGTCGAACCGCAGGAACGATTCCAGGCGATGGCGCTCCGGCCACAGCACCGCCATCATGACGGCGCCGAGCGTCACCAGCTTGAAGAGGCCCTTGGCGAAATTCGCCGCCGCCTGCTTGCCGAAGATGCGCTTCAAGCCGGCGCCGGGCGACACCTTGCTGAATTTCGGTTTGAGCCCCTCCGCCGACCACACCAGCCGGTGCTGGATCATGTTGCCCGCGATCGCCGCGATCATCAGCATCAACATCGGTACGCCGACCGCCGCCAGCACGGCGTAGCCCAGCGTCTGCGCCAGCGCCAGCAAGGCGGCGCCGTCGGTGTGAATCATCCATGAATTGGCGACCAGGTTGCGCAGCGGCATCAGGATGCCGCCGCCCATCGATCCCGAAAAGGTCGACAACACGAGCGTCCCGCCCGCGATCACGAACCAGGTGTTGACCTCCTGGCTCTTGGCAACGTCGCCGCGCGCATGGGCGTCGTCGAGACGCTTTTGCGTAGGGTCTTCTGTTTTGTCGTGGGTATCGTCGGCCATCGCGGCGCTCTAGCCTCTTTGTTTGAGCATGATCTCCGCGCAAACGCGTTCCGCGTTTGTCGCGAGGGAAAACCGGTACCCATTTTTCCGGATCATGCTCTATCTCAGCGGTGTCAGGTCGTGCATGACGCCGACGAAGTAGTCGAGGTAGGTTCCCATCATCGCCGTGAGGACGAGGGCGAAGATCAGGAAGCCGACCATGATCGCGAGCGGCACGCCGACGAAATAGACCTGCATCTGCGGCATCAGTCGCGCCAGCACGCCGAGCCCGATATTGAAGACGAGGCCGAACACCAGAAACGGCGCCGCAAGCTGCATGCCGATCTTGAACGCGGCGGCGAACGCGCGGGTGGCAAGGGCTGCGACGTCGCCGGTCGGGATCGCCTCGCCCGGCGAAAAAATCCGGTAGCTCTCGTTCAGCGCGGCGATGACGAGATGGTGGCTGTCGGTGGCAAACAGCAGCGTGATGCCGAGGAGGGTGAGGAAGTTGCCGATCAGGAGGCCCTGCTGGCCCTGGGTCGGATCGACCGAGGTGACGAATCCGAGGCCGAGCTGCTGGGCGATCACCGACCCCGCCACCGACAGCGCCGCCAGCGTGACGCGGGCGGTGGCGCCGAGCACGACGCCGATGATGATTTCCTGCAGCATCAACACCAGCAGCGAAGTCATCGAATTCATGTCGACGTGGTAGGCCGAGCGATGCAGCGGCAGGATGATCAGCGTCAGCAATAGCGCGATCGCGAGCTTGACGCGCACCGGGATATTGGTCTCACCGAGCCCCGGCAACAGCATCACCATTGCGCCAATGCGGGCGAACACCAGCATGAAGGCGGCGGCGAGGGCCGGAAGCAGGGAGATATCGACGCGCATGACCCACCCATGATGCCATCAACCGCCTATGATTCGCGACGATATCCGCATCATGTGACTGTGCAGCGAATCCGCCATGAACGGCAGCGCCAGCAACAGCGTCACGAAGATCGCCAGGATCTTCGGCACGAAGATCAGCGTCTGCTCCTGGATCTGCGTCAGCGCCTGGAACAGCGACACGACGACGCCGACCACAAGGGCAACCACCATCAGCGGCGACGACACTATGACAATGGTCCAGATCGCATCACGCGCCACGTCGAGGGTTTCAGCACCGGTCATTTCAGATTCCTGTCTACTCTGGAAGCTCAGCACCCGTCATTGCGAGGAGCCCTTGCGACGAAGCAATCCATTCTTTCTTTTTGCTGCGCGATGGATTGCTTCGCGGAGCCTGTCATCGGGCGGCGCTTCGCGCCGACCCGTTGGCTCGCAATGACGGCGCGCATCAGATCGGCATCTTCATGATGTCTTCGTAGGACTGGATGACGCGATCGCGCACCGAGACCAGCGTCGAGACCGCGACGTCGGTTTCCGCCACCGCCGTCACCACGTCCATGACGTTGGCCTTGCCCGAGGTCATCGCCATGGTCTGGGCGTCGGATTTCTTGCCGGCCTCGAGCACGCTGCCGACCGCATCCTTGAGCAGCGCCGAGAAGGACGGGCCGCCCGAGGTCTGGCCGCCCTTCTCCGCGCCGCCCGATTCCATCATGCGGGCAAGGCTGGCGTAGGCGTTGGCAGCGACTGTGGGTGTAGCCATTTGCTAAAAATTCCTGTTCAGGCCTTGAGGATGTCGAGCGTGCGTTGAATCATCCGGCGCGTGGCGCTGATGATGTTGAGGTTCGCCTCATAGGATCGCTGGGCGTCGCGCATGTCGGTCATTTCGATCAGCGGATTGACGTTGGGATATTTGACGTTGCCCGCGGCATCCGCCGCCGGATTGCTCGGCTCGTATTTGACGCGAAACGCCGACTGGTCGGTGCGGACCTTGCCGAGGGCTACGACCTTTGCGTCCAGCGTCCGGTCGAGCGTGGAGGAAAAGGTCGGCACCTTGCGGCGATAGGGGTCGCCGGCGGCGGTCGGCGCGGTCGAATCCGCGTTGGCGATGTTTTCCGAGATCACCCGCATCCGCCCGGCCTGCGCGCGCAGACCGGAGGTCGCAATGCCCATCGAGCGGGCGAAATCGCTGCTATTGTCAGCCATGTCCGGGTTCCTCCGCCATAATCATGATCTAGCCCTTGCCGATCGCTGTCTTCAGAAGGTGCAGGCTCTTGCTGTAGAGCGAGGTGGCCGCGGCGTAGTCCATCTGGTTGGCGGACACTTTCAGCATCTGGTCCTCGAGGTTGACGGCGTTGCCGGCGGGCCGGGTCTGGAATCCGCTCTTGCCGCCATCCCCGTCGAAGGTCTGTCCGCCGCCGGATACCGCGATATGGCTGGTCGAGGTCCGCATCATCGCCAGCGACCCCATCCCGCCGCCGACGGTTCCACCCTTGTTGTCGAAGGTCGGCTCGACCAGATCGCGCGGCTTGAAGTTCGGCGTATCCGAGTTGGAGATGTTTTCGGACAGCACCCGCTGGCGCTCCTGGTGCCACTGCATCTTGGTGCGCAGCGCCGACAGGATCGGAAGATCGTTCATGGGCATGGGCGCCGCTCCCGTTAACCTCTGTGCCACGTTCGAGGTAGGCAGAATTTGCCCGGTGTATGGTTAACGGTCGGTTAAAATCGCGCGCTTTGGCCGCGGACAGTGCGCGAGACCGCAAAGCGAGCGCATTTTCGCCACGAAAGCTGCGTTAACCAGCAAGAGCCAATGCTTTTCGCGCGCTCAGAAGTCGTTTTGGATCAAGCGATTCTTGGTCTATTAATTAACGGGCGGCAGGGTTTGCCGTGGGGAGTTAAGGAATAAGGCTGATCTCGGGCGTGATTCGCCGTATGTGGATCGCTTCCAATCCGCACGCGTTGAAGTATGCCATGTTGAGGACGGCCTCTGGCCGGGGACCAAAGAATGCCGCAGACACTGACATTCCTCTTCGCATTCATCGCCGTTCTGGCGCTGATCGGCGTCGCCGCATGGCTGGTTCGCCGCTTCGCCACCAACCGCCTCGGCGCCAATCCCAATCGCGGACGGATGCCGCGGCTGGCCGTGATCGACGCCGCCGCCGTCGACGGCCGCCGGCGTCTGGTGCTGGTACGGCGCGACAATGTCGAACATCTCCTGATGATCGGCGGTCCGAGCGACATCGTGGTGGAACCCAATATCGTGCGCGCGACCCCCGGGCGGGATCAGATGTCGCCGCGGCCCGCAGTAGCCGGCGCCGAGCAGCCGCCCCGGATTGCGCCACTGCCCGATGCCGCCTGGGCCGACAGCGAAGGTTCCCGGACCGACATGTTCGACCATGCGGAACCGCAAATGCCGGAGCCGCCGCCGCGCTCGGCCCGCCCCTCCTTCGCCGACGAGGTTCGCCGCCCGGTGCCGGAGCGCCGCAGCGATCCGATGGCCGGCTTTGCGCCGGAACCGATTGGCAGCCGCCCGGAGCCAAGGGCTGAAGCGCGCCCCGATCCGGTCCCGCCGCGGATGACCCGCACCGAACCAATGCTGCCGCGAGCGCCGCGTCCGAGCGAACCGCCGAAAGCGCCACCGCCGGTGCGGGCGCCGGAACGCGCCGCAGCACCTCCGCCGCCGCCTTCCGCGTCGCCGCCGCAATCCAGCGCCGACCAGAATCTTGCCGAGATGGCGCAGCGACTGGAAGCAGCCCTGCGTCGGCCGGCCGGCGACACCGCGCCGCCGGTCGCGCCCGAGCCGCCGCCCGCCCGTCCGGCGCGCAGCGAGGCCCCCCCTCCCGCTCCCGCTCCCGCTCCGCAGAAGAGCGGCTTTGAAAATCTCGAAGACGAGATGGCGTCCTTGCTGGGCCGTCCAAAGTCTCCTTCGTGAGATCGGCGAAAGTCCCGCGTAGAGTTTTATTTTTTTCCGTACTGATAGCCACCGCCGGATCGCTGATCGATCCGGCGTTCGCGCAGGATATCAGCATCAATCTCGGCCAGGGCAATGGCGGCGTCACCGAGCGCGCGATCCAGCTGATCGCGCTACTCACGGTGCTCTCGATCGCGCCGTCGATCCTGATCATGATGACGTCGTTCACGCGCATCGTCGTGGTGCTGTCGCTGCTGCGCACCGCATTGGGCACTGCGACCGCGCCGCCGAACTCGGTGATCATCGCGCTGGCGATGTTCCTGACCGCGTTCGTGATGGGGCCGGTGCTGCAGAAATCCTATGACGACGGCATCAAGCCCTTGGTCGCCAACCAGATCGGCGTCGAGGAAGCGCTGCAGAAGGCATCGGTGCCGCTGCGCGGCTTCATGCAGAAGAACGTCCGCGAGAAGGATCTAAAACTGTTCATGGATCTCTCCGGCGAACCGCCGCCGGCAACACCTGAAGAGATGTCGCTGCGGATACTGGTGCCGGCCTTCATGATTTCCGAACTGAAGCGCGCGTTCGAGATCGGCTTCCTGCTGTTCCTGCCGTTCCTGATCATCGATCTCGTGGTCGCATCGGTCCTGATGTCGATGGGCATGATGATGCTGCCACCGGTCGTGGTATCGCTGCCGTTCAAGCTGATCTTCTTCGTGCTGGTCGACGGCTGGTCGCTGGTGGCGGGCAGCCTGGTGCAGAGCTACGGGGGGTAGGCGCTCATTCCGGAGGCCGCGCCAAAATCGCGGAAGCCCAGTTGATGTCACCGGTCCCAATGGCCTTGATGAAAGCGGCGGAAGCGGACACCAGAGCCGCGACGATCCGGAGTATATTTCCGGCTCGACGATCTAGCATTTACGGCAAATGCTGCGCTGACTTGCGTTAATGCTTGGCATTGCCGCTACCGTCTTAAGCCACCAGAAAGGAAGGGCCGCTAAACTCCGGCCCATGAGGCCGTTGCAGAAAACATTGCTGCTGTTGTTTGCGACATGCTTGGCGACGCAGGCCGGCGCCAATCTGATCAAGTATTTCCACGAACTGTCGGACGGCTCGCGCTTCGGTGGCGACTTCATTAGTTTCTGGAATGCGGCGCATCGAGTGCGGCACGGCGAGTTCACCGCCATCTATGATCCAGAAACGTGGCAAAGAATCTTGTCGACGAATACGACGAGCACCCTCTCGTGGTTCGTATATCCACCATTCACCTTATTTGGATTATGGCCGCTGGGCGACGCGACGTACAACGAAGCGGTCCTGGCCTGGTCGCTCGTTCCGCTGGCCTTCTATTTTGCTTTGATCGTTTTGTTGGCGAAACGCTCCGGCTTGGGTGCCGGCGCCAATCCTGCTTGCGAGAATCACTGGCCGCGAATGCAGGCTTACGCCGTGCTTATCGCATTCTCCTTGCCCTTTCTCAGCGCCAATTTGTTTAGCGGACAAACCGGTACGCTCATAGCCGTGCTGTTTCTGGGGGCGGCGTATTTCTGGCCAACGCGTCCTGTTCTAACAGGAATTTGCATCGGTCTTTTGGCAATCAAACCACAAATGGGCCTGTTGATGCCCTTTGCGCTGATAGCGTCCGGTCAGTGGCGCGTCGTCGCGGCCGCAGCGACAACCGTCCTCTCTTTGATTGTTCTCTCGACGATATGGCTTGGAGCCGCCATCTGGACAGATTATCTGCGTATGAGCCAGCTGTTCGGCCATTTTATCGGCAGGGGCTACGACCAGATACAACAGCTGGCACTCGGTCCCTATGTGTCGTTGCAGGGAGCTGGAATGCCGGCTGCTCTCGCGGGCCTTTTGCAGGTGGTCGTGATCGTTGCGGTTCTGACCGTGATCACCCGGGGTTTTTCGCGGTGGAAGTCAAACAGCCAGGAAACGGGAAAGGAAGATGGGAGGCTTGATCTTCGATTGGCGCTCCTGGCCGCGGGGACGTTGCTTGCAACGCCGTACTCATTGTCTTACGACACACCACTGCTGATGCTGTCCGTTATCCCGCTGCTCGCACGCAACTGGCGTGATGGGTGGGACGGGATCGAATTAGCCTCGGTAACGGCGCTACTGATCATGCCCTATGCACAGCCTGTCGCAGTTGGCAGCCATGTTCCGTTTGCCTTCCTGGCCCTGTTACTTTGGTTTGGCGTGCTGTATCGGCGTTTTCAAAAAGAAGCCCCAGCCGGCTGGCTTGCACATCCCGGGTACAAAAAGCACCCTTTTTATCCGGAAGATGGTCGCAAGCTAGCCCCGAGCGCGAATAGCTGACCAAACACCCTCGCCACATGATAAACGCGACGATGTCGATCACGCGCATCCCGCAAGCGAGCGTCACATCATCCGCGATTGCCTTGACGCGCGCGCCAAACAAGCCGCCGGCATTCTGCCAGGCCTGATACAGCGCGGGATGATTCAGGATCGCCGTTACTGGGCGATCTCGTCGAGAAGCGGCTCGTGTGCCTCGGCATCCAACTCGGCTTGCAGCGCCTTGAATGGCGAGTTCCCAGAACTCTTCCGGCCGGGCGGCGGATCGTGCGGCAGCCGATCCGGCAAACGGGCACGCCGGCGGAGCTGAGAGATCACGAACAGTGGCCGATGCTTCGATTGAATATAGGTGCGGCCGACATATTCCCCGATCAGGCCGAGGACCAGGAGTTGCACGGAGGAAATTCCAACGACAAGCAGCGTCAGGCTGGTCCAACCGGGTACGGTGCCGGAGAGAATCCAGCCTACCGCTGCCCAGAGGCCGACAAAAGTGAGGACCGTCGTCAACAACGCGCCGACATAGGTTGCGATCCGCAGCGGGACCATGGAAAAGCTCACCAGCGCATCCGCGGCGAAGCCGATCATTTTGGTCAGCGGATATTTGGTGGTACCGGCAAATCGGGCGTTGCGATCGTATTCAAAAGCAACCTGCTTGAAACCGAGCCAGGCGACCATGCCCCGAATAAACCGATCATGTTCCGGCATCTGCACAACCTGATCGGAGATGCGCCGGCTCATGAGCCGGAAGTCGCCGGTATCAACCGGGATATTGACGCGCGTCAGGTTGGCGAGCAGGCGGTAGAATGCCTCGGCTGACCTCTTCTTGAAGCGGCCCTCGCCGGCACGGCTTCGTCGCTGCCCATAGACCACGTCGGCGTCTTCACGCACCATCAGATCGTACATCGGGCCCAGCAGTTCCGGGGGATCCTGCAGGTCGGCGTCAATGACGAGGACCAGGTCGCCGCGCACGGTGGAAAGTCCGGCCGTTAGTGCCAACTGGTGACCGTGGTTGCGCGACAGACGAACCGCGACGACATTGCGATCTTGCGCCGAAAGCTCGTTGATGATTTTCCACGTATTGTCGGTCGAACCGTCATCGACGAGGATGAGTTCGAATTTCTGACCGAACCGCGCGCGCGCTGCTGCAGTCATCTGACGATGAAATTCGCGCAATCCCTCTTCTTCGTTGCAACACGGCACCACGATCGACAGGAACAGTCTTTTGGGGCGCTGCATACCGTCGTGAATTTCCATGACTCTGGCAGCCTGCAAGATAGGGAATCGAATTCGACTGGTCGCGACATACTCGGTGAACCCCGGTTAATTATTCATCAATTTTTATGGCCAACCTGGCGCATGATTCGCTAACCTTTGCGGGGGTTCAATTGTCCCACCGGGTCCTGTGGGAGGCGGATATGTAATTAAATATTGGGGCCTATTGTAATTGTTCGAGCCCCCGACAACGAACCGCCGACCCGGCTTCGCAGAAATTAGAACGATTCAGCGCGTGAAACGGGTAACCCGATAGCAACATGGACCAGGCCGAATTCGACCGCTTCGCCGACGAATACCACGACCAGCATCGTGAGAACGTGGCTGTCACCGGGGAGGGCCCGGAGTATTTCGCGGAATACAAGATCAGGAAGCTGCGGCAGATCGTCGATCGCGGCGGCATCGGCGTGTCCCGAATCTGCGACTTCGGTTCCGGAATCGGCAACTCGATTCCGTTCTTTCGGACGCATTTTCCTCAAGCTTCGCTGACGTCATGCGATGTGTCCGAGCGCAGCCTTGCGCTCAGCAAACAGCGTTATCCGGATTCCACCAACTATCGTCTGATCGAAAATGACCGCATCCCCGCCGAACCGGACGCTTTCGACCTGGCATTTTCGGCATGCGTGTTTCACCACATCCCCCATGACGAGCACGCCATGTGGCTGCGGGAGCTTTACCGGATTACGAAACCGGGCGGATTGATCGCCATCTTCGAGCATAATCCGTTGAACCCCCTCACCGTCCATGCGGTAAACACCTGCCCTTTCGACGTGAATGCGAAACTTGTTCTTGCCCGCAATTTGGCGCAACGATTGGCTGAGGCCGGTTGGGCGTCCCCTCGGATTCGATACAATCTGTTTTTTCCGCGTGCGCTTGCCCTGCTCCGTCCCATCGAGGACAAACTCGGCTGGCTGCCGCTTGGGGCGCAATACGTTGCGCTCGCGCGCAAATTCTAACGAAGCGGTTTGGAGCCGACCCGCCATGCACCGGGCGGTTGTCTGATGTTCTACTGGTGGACCAAATTTAGCATTTCGACTCCCTTGGAGCGCGCCGGTCTGCACGTGGTCGAATATCAAGGCTGAGCCGAAAAAATCGGCCCGCCTCGGCAAGTGCATTGGCCACCGGCCGGGTTTTACTTGTGCCCCGACAGTTCCACGACCTTGCGCCAGCGCTCGGTTTCCACGACGAGCATGGCGCCGAACTGGCCGGCGTTGCCCTCAATGGGAATGGCGCCGAGTTCGCCGAGCCGCGCCTTGATGGCGGGGTCGGCCAGCGCCGCATTGATTTCCTTGTTGAGCAGTTCGAGGATTTGCGGCGGCGTATCGTGGGGCGCGCCGACGCCGTAGAACGACGCGGTCTCATATCCCGGCAAGGTATCGCTGATCGGAGGCACGTCGGGCATGATTTCCGACCGTTCCCTTGTGGTCACGCCGAGCGCTCGGATCTTTCCCGACCGGACCAGTTCGAACGAGGACGTGACGTTGTCGAACATGCCCTGGATCTGGCCGGACATCAGGTCGGTCAGGCCCGGTGCCGATCCGCGGTAGGGCACGTGGATGAAGTCGACGCCGGCCATCGCCTTGAACAGTTCGCCGGACAGATGCAGCGACGTGCCGATTCCGGAAGACGCGACGCTGAGCTTGCCTGGATTGGCTTTGGCGTAGGCGATGAAATCCGCAACGCTGTGCACCGGAAGATCGTTGCTGACCACGAGCACCAGCGGAATACGGGCGACACCGGCGACCGGCGCGATGCCCTTGGCAAAATCATAGGGCAGCGACGGATCGAACGAGGCGTTGATGGCGTTGGCCGTGCTGGTCAACAGCAGCGTATAGCCGTCCGGCGGCGACGAGATGACGGCCTGGGTGCCGATATTGCTGCCGGCGCCTGGCTTGTTCTCGACCACGAAGGGCTGGCCCAGCCGCTCGGTCAGATGCTGGCAGATCAGCCGCGAAAGCACGTCGGTCGCGCCGCCCGCCGCGTACGGGACAACCCATTTTACCTGACGGGTCGGGTAGACCAGATCGGCGCGCGCGGCCCTCGCGACATTGACGCCGAGCAGCGATATCCCGGCGCACGCTGCGGAATGAAGGAGCGCTCTCTTGCTGATCATCATCGCGGCCTTTCGTCGTTTTAACCGAGGCCGATATCGCAGGAATCCGGCGGCGCCGCACGGCATTCCCGGCATCGTGGTAAAATTCGCGCGCAGCTGACGCTGCGAAAGCATCGATACGTATTCGATTGCCGATGAATTAATCAAAACCCTGCCCATCCCATTTGCACGGGAAAGGAGTTTTAACTCTGCTGATTAACACCTCGGCGGACGGACCCCAGTATAGATGGCGCGGAAAGCCAACGCATTTTGGGCCATGAACACCGGCGTCATCAATCACGCGACAGAACCCGCGCAGCTTCGCGGCAGGCCGTCGGCCGCCAAAAGCTGGCTGAAGGCGATCGAGCTCACCTCGCATATCGAGGCCGATCCGCATCGCCTGTTTGCCGACATCGTCGAGGATTGGTCGGAGAAACAACCGGACCGCCCCGCGCTGATATCGGATGCGATGACGTTGAATTACCGGGATCTGGCGGCCCGGATCAACCGCTATGCGCGCTGGGCAATGTCGGCGGGCATCGAGGCCGGCGATACCGTCAGCCTGTTCATGCCGGGTGGCCCCGATTACATCGCGGCGTGGCTCGGGATCACCAAAGTCGGCGGCGTCGCCGCGCTGATCAACACAAAACTGGTCGGGCAGTCGCTGGCGCACGGCCTCAATGTCGCGAATGCCGATCAAATCATCCTCGCCAACAATCTTGCCGGCGTATTTGAAACCGCCGTCCCGCATCTGAAGCACGCGCCAAAAATCTGGCACCACGGTGATGTCGCCGCAGAGGCGAGCATCGATGCCGCGCTCGCGAAAATGGATGGCGCGGCATTGTCATCCGCCGAACGCCGCGGCATCACCATCAACGATCGGGCGCTGCTGATCTACACCTCGGGCACCACCGGCCTGCCCAAGGCCGCCAGCATCAGTCACCGGCGTATCCTCAACTGGGGCGGCTGGTTTGCCGGACTGACCAACGCTGCACCCGACGACCGCCTGTACGACTGCCTGCCACTCTGCCACAGCGTCGGCGGCATCGTCGCGCCCTGCAGCATGCTGGCCGCTGGCGCCTCGGTGGTGCTGGCCGAAAAATTCTCGATCGAGCGTTTCTGGCACGACATCGTCCGCCATGATTGCACCCTGTTCCAATATATCGGCGAGCTCTGCCGCTATCTGTTGAAGGCGCCGCCATCCGAACTCGAACGCGGGCACCGGCTGCGGCTGGCCTGCGGCAACGGATTGCGCGGCGACGTCTGGGAAGCCTTTCAGGCCCGGTTCGCGATTCCGCAGATCCTCGAATTCTACGCGGCGACCGAAGGCAATTTCTCGCTGTACAATGTCGAGGGCAAACCCGGCGCGATCGGGCGGATCCCGGCGTTCCTGGCCCATCGGTTTCCGGCGGCGATCATCCGTGTCGATGCCGAGCTCGGCACACCCATTCGCGGCGCGGACGGCCTGTGCGTCCCCTGCGCGCGCGGCGAAGCCGGTGAAGCGATGGGGCGGATCGGAACCGCCGACGAGGCCGGCGGCCGCTTTGAGGGCTATACCGACGCCGCTGAAACCGAAAAGAAGATCCTGCGCAACGTGCTGGCGCCCGGCGATGCCTGGTTCCGTACCGGCGACCTGATGACGCGCGACGAGCGCGGCTATTTCCGCTTCGTCGACCGGCTCGGCGATACGTTTCGCTGGAAGGGCGAAAACGTCGCGACCTCCGAAGTCAACGAAGGCGTTGCGCAATGTCCTGGCGTCGTCGACGCCGCGACCTATGGCGTGAGGCTTCCGGGCACCGATGGCCGCGCCGGCATGGTTGCGATCGTGACCGGCGATGGTTTCGACCTCGGGGAATTGCGAGATCACCTGTCGCGCCGGCTGCCGGTCTACGCCTGCCCCGTCCTGGTGCGCATCTGCGCGACATTGGACAGTACCGAAACCTTCAAGCAGAAAAAGCACGAACTGACTCGCGAGGGGTTCGATCCCGCGCGCGTGAAAGACCCGCTGTTTTTCCTCGATGTAAGCTCGGGCTTCTATCGTCCGATCGATGCCGAGGCCTATGCGCAGCTCATGGACGGCGCGCTGCGGCTATAGCCGGATCACATGCCGAAGATCGCCAGTTCGGTGTCGGCGAGATCGCCGAGCGCGGCGCGATGCGGCCCCTTGAAATATTTGCGGCCCTGCGGCTCGCGATAGACCCCGGTCAACCCGGCCACCGGCCCGTTCGCATCGACAATGACCACCGGCTTGCCGTGCCACAGCAGATAGCGGCCGATCACAGCCGCGCAACGAACGTAATTCGCGACGCTGTTGCAATAACCGAGCAGCATCGCGGGCACCGGAATGATCCCGCGGCGCTTGCGCAGCGGGAAGAAGATAAACGGCAATGCAGCTTCGTTCGTATGGCAGACCAGACTGAGGCAGCCATATTCGGCGTGACGCCGCAGCATCTCCAGGTCCGCGTCCGCCAGGCCCTCGATCGCTTTCGTATCCGCGCCGACCGCCTCGATCCGCATGCCGCGTCCGCCGCCCGACAGCACAGGCACGGAAAAATACCGGCCGCGGCAATAGGCTTGGTATCCCTGCGCTTCGAGGATCGGCCAGGTGCGGGTGGCCGGCGTGACGTTGAGATAGGTGACGTCCTTGCGCTTCTGCGCCATCGAGGCAAACAGCGCCGCGTAGTTCCGGAACGCCGGATCGACATACCAGCTCGACACGTTGCAGCGTGTCACGGTCTGGCCGTCGAGGATCCTGCTCGAATAGATCAGCAGCAGGCAGCCGACCGGCACGCCCTCATTTTCGAGCAGATAGCCGTAGCGCGGCACGTCTGGCGGCACGGGTCTGGTGGCCTGGCGGTGCAGGCCGCGCATCCAGTACTCACGCGGCCGGTACACGAACCCGCGAGTCAGGAGGTCGCCGACCGTCTCGAGATCGGCCTCCAATATCTCGCGAATCCGGGGCTTTGCGGCGAGGATCATGTTTACCAATGAACCCAAAAGATCGACGAAAGGCGGCGCTATTTCGCTTTTGCATTCTATGATGTCCTCTCACACTTCAATGGGAAGGCAAAAGAATCCATGTCGGTAAGGTTAAGGATCATTGCAGCGATGCAGCAGATCGCCGTCGAGCAGCAGGTGAGGCTGCCGCCGCTGCATGACGAACTGTCGCTTCACGAAACCGGATTCGACTCGCTCGGCTTCGCCATCCTGGTGGCGCGTCTCGAAGACGATCTCGGCGTCGACCCCTTCACGATCGCGGATGATGCCGCGTTCCCGCTCACGATCGGCGACTTCGTCAGGGCGTATGAAAATGTCCCCGCGTGAGATTTTTGCGCTCCGCGATTATCTCGGCCCGGAGCTGACGGGCCGGACGATTTCGGATGCGCGACAGATCGTATCGCTGACCGATATTCTCGAACGGGCCTGCCTCGGCAACCGTCTCGGCGAACTCGCCGGCCGCGCCGTGCTGCTGGCGGTGACCGATCAACTGATGTCCGGGCTTGCGATGACGGAGCTCGATGGCGTCGCCCGGCGCATGCTGCTGTGTCCGCCCGATGTCAGCGCCGATCACGTCCGCTCGCTGGTCCAGGACGCCGGGATCGATGCCGTCGTGACCGACCGGCCAGCCGAGTGGAACACCGCCGGGATCGACCTGGACGTTACGGCCCGATCGCCCGCAGCTGGGGCGAGTCGCGCACGAACCGAGCGCGCGACCGAGTGGCTGATGCTGACGTCGGGCACCTCGGGCGTACCAAAGATCGTCCGTCACACCCTGGAAGGCCTGACCGGCGCGATCATCGCCGACGGCCCCGCCCGCGGCGGCCCGGCCGTCTGGGCGACCTTCTATGACATCCGCCGCTATGGCGGCCTCCAGATCTTCCTGCGCGCCATCATCGGCGGCGGCTCGATGGTGCTGTCGCAGCCGGAAGAGCCGGTCGCCGATCATGTCGCGCGCCTGAACAAGATGGGAGTCACCCACATCTCGGGCACGCCGTCGCACTGGCGCAAGCTTCTGATGAGCGGATCGGCCTCCGGGTTTTCTCCATCCTACGTTCGGCTGTCCGGCGAGATCGCCGATCAGGCCGTGCTCGACGGTTTGAGCAAGGCATATCCAAAGGCCTCGATCGGCCACGCCTATGCCTCGACCGAGGCCGGCGTCGGCTTTGCGGTCAATGACGGCCGCGAAGGTTTTCCGGCCCATATGGTCGGCGACAGAAACGGCGGCGTCGAGATGAAAATCGAGGACGGATCGCTGCGGATCCGCTCGACGCGCACCGCGCACGCCTATGTCGGCCGGCACGCCGCCGCGCTCACCGACGGCGACGGCTTCGTCGATACCGGCGACATGGTCGAGTTGCGCGGCAACCGCTATCATTTCGTCGGCCGCCGCGGCGGCATCATCAATATCGGCGGGCTGAAAGTGCATCCCGAAGAGATCGAAGCCGTCATCAACCGGCACGCGGAAGTGCGGATGTCGCGCGCCAAATCGCGCCGCAGTCCGATCACCGGCGCGATCGTGGTGGCCGATGTCATTCTGGCCGATGGCTGCGGCCCGGACCGCAGCGAGGAGATCCGCACCAACATTCTGGCCGATTGCCGGGCGCAGCTCGCCGCGCACAAGGTGCCCGCCGTGATCCGCTTTGTCGCATCGCTCGACATCACGGCGGCCGGAAAGCTGGCGCGAAACGATGCGTAACGTCCTGGTGACCGGAGGCAGCCGCGGCATCGGGCTTGCGATCGTGCAACGGCTTGCCGCGGCCGGCTACAATGTCATCGCGGTGGCGCGGCGCCCGAGCGATGAACTGAGCGACGCCATCCGCGATGCCGCGACCGGCACCGGCGCCATTCACTTCAGGGCATTCGACCTCAGCGAAACCGGCGCCATCCCCGCCTTTGTCAAAGGCCTGCGCGACGAATTCGGCGCGATCTACGGCCTCGTCAACAATGCCGGCATCGGCACCGAGGGACTGCTGGCCACCATGCACAACAGCGAGATCGAGGCCCTGGTCGGCCTCAACATCCTCTCGCCGATCATTCTCACGAAATATGTCGTGCGCCAGATGATGGCCGACGGCGCCGGCCGCATCGTCAACATGTCCTCGATCATCGCGACGACGGGTTACAACGGCCTGTCGGTCTACGGCGCGACCAAGGCGGCGGCGACCGGCTTTACCCGCTCGCTCGCGCGCGAGGTAGGCAAGCTCGGGATCACCGTGAACGCGATCGCGCCGGGCTTTATCGATACCGAACTGACAAAGGATCTTGCCGAGGATCAGCGCAAGCGGATCGCCGGCCGCAGCGCGTTGCGCCGCCTCGCCGCCCCGGACGATGTGGCCCGGATGGTGGAATATCTGCTCGGCGACGGCGGCAGCAACATCACCGGCACCGTGATGACGATCGACGCCGGCAATACGGCTTGATGCCGCCGTTGACGCGTTCCGGCGACGAAACCCGATCGCTCAGACCGGCTGTTCGCGCGCGTTATGGCTCATTCCGCGGGCGAGAACGCGGACCTGCCGCACCGGCCGGTTGAACAGGGTTTGCGCGATCCACGCGACTTTCTTCGAATAGTGCAGGTCGATCACCGCGGCACAATGCTCCGACGGCGACCAGGCCCGCAGCTCGTCGTCGACAACCTCCACGATCTCGAGTCCAAGGAACACCTGGTCGTATACATGCTCCCCGAAAAACCGGTTGAGCTTCGCTTCAAACGCGAATTGCTCGATTTTCGTGGGTCGGAAAGACGTCATGCGAGAACCCGGTAATACAGCCCTATGCATAGGTAACCCCACAGGCAAAAAGGTTCTGGCATTGGGCCATGCAGCCGCCGCGTGGAATAACAGGCAGGCGGCGGCGTTAAACGCGGGTCTCGGCGGTCTTGCCGGGCCGGGCCGGCCCCCGAGATCTAGCCCACCGGCGGTGTCGGCGCTCGAAAAATAGCATCCTTGGAGTGCGTTTGCGGAGCGCTGCAGCCTATACCTGCCAATGTTCGACCTTGCCGACCATGTCCCAATTGAGCGCGTCGAGGTCGCCATCGATCCGCGAATTGCGGCGGCTGGTATTGGTGAACGCCGCCCAGCAGAATCCGCTGTGCATTGTCGACGTTCAAGCTTCATGGAAACAAGTCCCCTGCCTCAACTCCGCCCCGGATCGCCGCCGCGCGGCACGCAAGACAGCCAACCGGCGACCTCGGTGGCTGGCGCGGCCCGGATAGGTTATCAAGATCATAGTGCAACCGAGAGACCGAAATGCTGCCGTCGCAACGTGACCTGTTCGAGATGCCGCGCCACATCTGCTACCTGAATTCGGCCTCCTACAGCCCGTTGCCGCGGCGAACGCTGGAAGCCGGCCGCGCCGCGGTCGACCGCAAAGGGACGCCCTGGACACTCGACGCCGGCTTCGCCCATAGGCAGCATGAGCGCGCGCGGGCCGCCGCGGCGCGGCTAATCAATGCCGATCCCGCCGACATAGCCCTGATCCCCTCGATCAGTTACGGGGTGGCGACGGCCGCGAAGCTCGTGACCATCGCCCGCGGCACGCGAATCATCGTTCTGGAAAACGATCATTCCTCGCCGGTGCTGGAATGGCAGACCAGGGCCGACGCGCAGGGTTTTGCCATCGAGACGGTGCGCCAACCTGACGATGGCGACTGGACCTCGGCGGTTCTCGCGGCGATCGAACGCTCCGGTGCGCCGCCGGTCGGCCTGGCATCGATCTCATCAGTGCACTGGTCGGACGGCGGGCTGATCGATCTCGAAAAAGTGGCTGCGGCGCTGCGGCGGCAAGGCGCCCTCTTTCTGGTCGACGCGACGCAAAGTGCCGGCGTACTTCCGATGGAGGTAGGACATCTCGACCCGGATTTTGTGCTGTTCCCAACCTACAAATGGCTGCTCGGCCCCTACGGCAGGGCGTTTGCCTACGTTGCCAAACGCCATCAAAATGGTATTCCGCTCGAGCAGACGGCGGCCGGCCGCCGCGACGTGCGCGCCGAGAACGACGTCTATTTCTCGGACCTCGGCTATGTCGGCAATGCGCGGCGCTTCGACATGGGCGAGCGCGACCATTTCATCTCGATGGAGATGGCGTCCATTGGCATGGAAATGATGGCCGAATGGGGTGCGGCAGCCGTCGCGCAGCGTCTCGCGATGTTGACGGACCGGATCGCGGACGGCGTGCACGGTCTCGGCGTCAGCGTGCCGGCGCGTAATGTCAGGGCGCCGCATGTCCTGAGCCTTGGTTTCAAGGACGGGATGCCGGCGAAACTGATCGAGGGACTTGCAGCCGACGGCGTCCACGTCGCGGCGCGGCTTGGCCGCATGCGCATCTCGCCGCACGTTTACAACGACGAAGCCGACGCCGACCGCTTCGTTGCGGCGCTGGTGAGGCGGCTGCGGGGCTGATATCGCCCCTCAACGATGGCGGCGTCACGCCCGGCGCGCGTTGGCCATCTCCGCCGCAAGCAATACCGCCGCGCGGGTGGCTCCGATCGAGGCGATGCCCTGGCCTGCGATATCATAGGCGGTGCCGTGCGCGGGCGTGCAGATCGGAAACGGAAAACCGCCCAGCAGCGTTACGCCGCGATCGAACCCCATCAGCTTCATCGCGATCTGGCCCTGGTCGTGGTACATGGTCAGCACCGCGTCGAAGGCGCCATTTTTCACACGCAGGAACACGGTATCGGCCGGAAACGGTCCTTCGGCAGCGATCCCCTCTTCCCTGCCGGCCATGACGGCGGGAGCGATGATGTCGATTTCCTCGCGGCCGAAATTGCCGCCGTCGCCGGCATGCGGGTTGAGCCCGGCGACCGCGATGCGGGGCTTGCTGAAGCCGGCCCGGCGCATGCAGGCATCGGTCAGCTTCAGCGCCCGGCTGATCCGTTCGAAGCTCAATTGCGACGACACGTCCTTGAGCGCGATATGCGAGGTGACGCGCGCATTCCAGATCTTGTCGAGCACGTTGAACTCGCTGGCCGGCGTTCGCAGGCCGACCACTTCGGAAGAGAACGCGATTTCGTCGTCATAACCGGAACGCGCCAGCCGCATCGCCTTCTTGTTGAAGGGCGTGAAGCACACGGCGTCGGCGTGGCCGTCGCCCGCCAGTGTCAGGGCATGCCGGTAATTCGCCAGCGCAAACGCGCCGCCCGCTTTGCAGGCTGCGCCGCGTTCGACCGTGGCCGGGTCGAGATTGGCAAGATCCATGAACACCGCGCTGGCGTTGATCGACCGCGGGTCGGCATCCGGCTTGACATTGCCGAGATCAGGCTTGATGCCCGCGACACGCGCCCCCTCGTCGAATACGCGGCGATCGCCGATCACGATGACGCGCGCACAGGCGCGGACCTCGTCAAGGGCTGTGAGCTTCGCGGTCAGCTCGGGGCTGATGCCGGCGGGATCTCCCATCGCGAGCGCGATAATCGGGCGGCTGCTGCCAGGTGCGTTCATATGATCCGCATCTCCTCAGGCTTGGCTCGATCGGGCGCGGTTCCGCGCCGCATGCGCACGACCTGCAGAACGAGCGGAAGCAGCAGCAGCGCCACGCCGCCGACGACAAGGCTGGTCACCAGCCGGTTGGCGAAGAAAATCCCGAGCGAGCCCTTTGACATCAGCATCGATTGCCGGAACGCATCCTCGGCCTTGTCGCCGATCACGATCGCCAGCACCAGCGGCGCCAGCGGATAGGACAGCTTTTTGAAGAGGTAGCCGACCACGCCAAACCCGAGCATCAAGAGCACGTCGAGATAGGAGTTCGAGACCGAATAGGCGCCGACCGCGCAGATGATCACAATCAGCGGCGCGATGATGACGAAGGGAATCCGCATCAAGGCGGCGAAAACGGGAACGGTGAGCAGCACCAGCACGACGGCGACGATATTGCCGACATACATCGAGGCGATCAGGCCCCACACAAAATCCTTCTGATCGATGAACAGCATCGGCCCGGGATTGAGGCCCCAGATCATCAGGCCGCCCATCATGACGGCGGCGGTCGCCGAGCCGGGAATGCCGAGCGACAGCATCGGCAGCAGCGCACTGGTTCCGGCGGCGTGATCGGCGGTCTCCGGTGCGATGATGCCCTCGACTTCGCCGGTGCCGAAGTGTTTGCCGCGGCTCGAGAACCGCTTGGCGATGCCGTAGCTCATGAACGACGCCGCCGTCGGGCCACCCGGGGTGATTCCCATCCAGCAGCCGATCGCGGCGCTGCGCAGCAACGCAACGCCATGCCACGGCAGACGGCCCAGCGCCCGGAATACTTCCCGCCACTCGATCTTCGACGACACCGCGCGGGCGTGAAATTCCTCTTCGACGGCGATCAAAAGCTCGCCGATACCGAACAGGCCCATCACGGCGACGACGAAATTCACGCCTTTCACCAGTTCATCGATGCCCATGGTGAGCCGCACGCTGCCGGACACGGTATCGATGCCGATCGCGGCGATGGCGAAGCCGATCGCGAGCGCAACGATGGTCTTGGCCGGCGGCGCGCCGCCCATGCCGACGAAGCTGGCGAAAGCCAGGAAGTAGACGGCGAAATATTCCGCCGGTCCGAACGCCAGCGCAACCTTCGCTACCCAGGAGGCAAGAAAGGTAATCAGGATCACGCCGACCAGTGCGCCGAACGCCGCCGATCCGAACGCGGTGGCGAGCGCGGTCGTCGGTCGGCCGTCGCGCGCCATCGGATAACCGTCGAAGGTGGTCGCGACCGATGACGGCTCGCCGGGAATATTGAACAGGATCGACGTCACCGAGCCGCCGAACAGCGCGCCCCAATACATGCTGGACAGCAGGATAATCGCCGAGACCGGCTGCATGCCGAAGGTCAGCGGCAGCAACAGCGATACGCCGTTCGGCGCGCCGAGGCCCGGCAGCACGCCGACCAGAATTCCGAGCAGCACGCCGATCACCATCAGCGCCAGATGCGGCAGCGTGATCGCGATGGTGAAGCCGTGCAGCAGCAAATCGATGTTTTCCATCGCCGCCCCCGTCAGAAGCCGAGCGCGGCGGCGAGCGCGCCGTGCGGCAGCGTCACCAGGAACAGGCGCTCGAACACGACGTAGAGCGCGACCGGCGTTAGGGCCGCGATGATGAACGAATAAAGCAGCGATTGATGTTTCGGCAGCGCCAGTACGGCGAACATATAGCCCGCGGAAGCCAGATAGATGCCGATCGCCGGAATGACGCCGATAAAGATCGCGGCCGGAACGAACAACGCCGCCACGCGGCGCAGATCGGAACGCGAGACCACCACGGCGCCCCCCGTCAGCGCGCCGCGTCCGAGATTGTAAAGGCTGCCGAGAACGATGATGACTCCGGCCAGGAAAGGAAACGTGCCGGAATCGACGCCCGCCGTGGACCAGCCGATGCCGTTGTCGATGCTCGAGACGGCGACCGCGAGACCAAAACTCCCGGTCAGCGCCGCCGTCGAAACCTCGAGCACCCGTCGCGATATCATCGATGCCTCCCGCCGCGCATCAGGCCGCGGCGCGATCCTTGTCCAGACCGCCGCGGTCCGTTCACTTGACCAACCAGCCCTGCTCGGCCGCCACCTGTTTCAAATGCTCGAGGTCCTCCTTGATGAATTTGTCGAATGCATCGCCGCTGAGGAATGTATCGACCTGCGAGGTTTTCTCGATGTAGTCCTTCCACTCCGGCGTCGCCTGAACCTTCTTCATGAGATCCTGATAGAACGCGGTCTGGTCGGCGCTGACCTTGCCCGGCAGCCATACCGTGCGCGGCTGCTCGTACTGGGAGATGGCGAGGCCTTGCTCGACGCAGGTCGGAATGTCGCTCCAGCCTTCGGTCGCGGTGATCTTCGGCCCTTGCGGCAACCGCTTGGGGCTGAAGGCGCAGAGCGGACGCTGCGTGCCGCCGCGCCACTGTCCGAGGCTCTCGCTCGGATTATTGACGTGGGAGTCGATGTGGCCGCCGGCCAGTTGCACCGCGGCCTCGGCGCCGCTCTTGAAGGGAATGTAGGTGAACTTCACATGCGCGGCCTTCTCGATCAGGCGCGTGAGCACTTCGTCGGTATCCTTCGACTGGGCGCCGCCCATCTTGAAATCGCCCGTGGCCGCCGCCTTGAGAAAGTCCGTGGCGGTCTTGTAGGGCGCGTCCTGTTTCACCCAGAGCAGGAACTCGTCCTGCGCCATCGCCGCGATCGGCGTGAGATCGGTGTAGTTGAACGCAACCTTGGACACCAACGGCTGCTGCCAGGCGTTCGAGGTGCCGAAGATAACCTTGTAGGGATCGCCGGCCGAGGCCTTGCCATAGACGTAACCTTCGGCGCCGCTGCCGCCGGCCTTGTTGACGACCACCACCGGCTGATCGGTCAGTTTGTATTTGGTGACGATGTTCTGCACGGCGCGGGCAAGATTGTCGGTGCCGCCGCCCGGCCCCGCCGTCGCCACGAACTCAATCGGTTTCTGCGGCTGCCAGGCCGCGCAAGCAGGCGCCGCGCCGGCGAGCAGGATCGCGGCCGTGGACAACAGAAGTCTTGACGTGATGTTCATGTTTCCCCCGTCTCGTTGTTTTTTTAAGAAGAGTATGTTGGACTGTTGATCAGGCGACCTGCTGGCCGGCCTTGCGGCTAGGGGCAGCGGCAACGACCGCCCCTTCCCTTTCGAGCGCTTCGATCTGCTTTTCGTCGAAACCGTATTCGCGCAAGACTTCGCGGGTGTGCTCGCCGTAAACCGGCGCGCCCGAGCGCACCTTGCCCGGCGTTGCCGAGAACTTGACCGGGAGCCCGATGGTCTTGACTGGTCCGATCGTCGAATGCTCGACCTCAACCACCATCTCGCGCGCCAGCGTCTGCGGATCCTCAAGCGCCTGCAGCATGTCGTGGACGGGACCGCAGGGCACGCCTTTCTCCTCGAGCGCGGCCAGCCAATGCGCCCTGGTGCGGGTCCGGAAATGCCGGCTCAACACCGCTTCGAGCTCGGCAAGATGCGCCATGCGGTCGGAGCCGTTCACAAAGCGCGGATCGGATGCCAGTTCCGGCGCGCCGAGCGCCTCCAGCATCAATAGCCAGTGCTTCCTGTTGGCGCCGCCGACCACGAGCCAGCCGTCCGACGCCTCGAAAGCCTGGTAAGGCGCGTTCAATGGATGCGCCGAGCCCATGGCGCGCGGCGCTACATTGGTCGCGAGCGCAATCGTCGACTGCCAATAGGTCTGAACCAGCGCCGCCTCGTAGAGCGAGGTCTCGACCCATTGGCCTTCGCCGGTCTTCAGCCGATGCGTGTAGGCGGCGAGGATGCCCATGCTCGCCAAAAGCCCGGCGGTGATATCCGACAAGGGCGGCCCGCATTTCACCGGCGGCCCGTCCGGACGTTCGCCGGTGAAGCTCATGATGCCGCTCATCGCCTGCGCAACCAGATCGAAACCACGGCGATCCTTGTAGGGACCGGTGCGGCCGAAGCCCGACAGCGAGCAATAGATCAGCGCCGGAAAATCCTTGTGCAACTCCGCGTAGCCGAAGCCGAGCCGCTCCATCGCCCCCGGCGCGAAATTCTCCACCAGGACGTCCGCGTCGGCGATCAGCCGCCGCAGTACGGCCTTGCCGCCCGCGGTCTTCAGATCGAGCACGATGCCGCGCTTGTTGCGGTTCATCATCAGGAAGGATGCGGCCTCGTCGCCGATCTTCGGCGGGATCGAATGCCTTGTGTCGTCGCCGTTCGGCGATTTTTCGATCTTGATGACGTCGGCGCCCATATCGGCCAGCATCAAGGTGCAGGTCGGGCCCGCCATCACATGGGTGAGATCGACCACCTTGAGGCCGGCAAGCGGCCCCGTAGCGCGCGCACGGGTGTTGTTGTTGCGGGTCGGCATGCGCCCTCCTACTCGCCGCGCCATTGCGGCGCGCGCTTGGTGAGAAACGCATCGAGGCCTTCGCGGAAATCCCGGCTCATGTAGCACATCAGGATCAGGTCTTCGCCTTCGTCCTTCGTAAGCCGTTTTTGCAATCGCGCGACCGCGTGCTTGGTTGCGCTCAGCGTCAGCGGCGCGTGGCTTGCGACAAGTCTCGCGACTTCATCGGCACGCTTGTCGAGCGCCGCCAGATCGTCGACGACTTCGGTGAGAAGGCCGACCGAGGCCGCCTCCTCCGCCCCGACGAGCCGCGCCGTGAAAATCAGATCTTTCACCCGTGCCGGACCGATCAGCGCGGTGAGACGGCTGATACTCGACATCGACAGACAGTTGCCGAGCGTCCGCGCGATGGGAAATCCGATCCGGGTGTTCGCGGTGCCGATGCGCAGGTCGCAGGTGGCCGCGATGGCTGCACCGCCGCCGGTGCAGGCACCGGTGATCGCAGCGATGGTCGGCACCCGGCATTGTTCGAGGGTCGTGAGCACGCGATCGATGCGACGCTCATACTCGATCCCGTCCTGCGGCGTCTCGAACGCGCGGAACTGGTTGATATCGGTGCCGGCGGCGAAGGCTTTGTCGCCGGCGCCCCGCAGCACGAGGACCTTGATGGCGCGGTCCGTGTTGGCCCGATCGCAGATCTCGGCGAGGCGCTCATACATTTCGAAGGTGAAGGCGTTCCTGGCCTGCGGGCGATTGAAAACGATCCGGCCGATGCCGTCGTCGAGCGTGAAGAGGAGATCCTCCCGCTCGGCCAGTTGCTGGTTCATCCCCAAGCCTCCTTTTCTAGTTTTTCAGATTTTGAATGCAAAACTTCGATTTATCAAGCTAGAACTTTCCGTTTTCCGATGTTATTGACCATTTTGAATTCAAAAATAGAGGATCGACGGAACCATGCTGCATGAGGAGGTCGTCGGCCGGGTCCGCGCGATGCTGCTCGAAGGCGAAATTCCGCCGGGGGCGCGGATTCCCGAACGCGACCTCTGCGAGAAGCTGCAAATTTCGCGCACACCGCTGCGCGAGGCGCTCAAGGTGCTCGCCGCCGAAGGCCTCGTCCAACTCCTGCCCAACCGTGGCTCGCGCGCAGCCAAGCTCACCGACAAGGACATGCGCGACCTGTTCGAGGTCTGCCAGGGCCTTGAGGCCCTGGCCGGCGAACTCGCCAGCGAGCGCATCACCGATGCGGAGATCGCCGCAGTCGCCGCCACCCACGCCGCGATGGCGCAGCACTACCAAAACAGCGATCTGCTGCAGTACTACCGCTGCAACCGCGCCATCCACGAGGCCATCGTCACCGCCGCCGGCAACCCGGTGCTATCGGGGCTTTATGAATCGGTGACCGCGCGCATCCGCCGCGCCCGCTATGTGACCCCGATGACGCCGCCGCGCTGGGCGTTGGCGCTTCAGGAACACGAGGCGATCCTGAATGCGCTGCGACGCCGCGACGGACTGGGACTGGCGCACATCCTGCGTACGCATCTTCGTCACAAACGCGAAGAAGTCTTGCAAGCGGGTTTTGCGGAAACGGAAAATCCGGGCGTTGCCCAGGCGCCGCTGCTGCAGCCGGCTTGATGCGCGACCTATGAGCGAGGCTCCGCCATCACACTCGTCGGTGTGAGCTCACGGTTCTCGGATCGCCGCCGCACGCTTGACTCCATATTTTGTAGTGTCTACTATAAAAAATGTAGTATACCTTGGAGTAGCCCATGGCGATTGCCCCTGACACCAGGCACCCGGCGAGTGCCCGCGGCTTGTGGCTCGGTATCGCCGCCTACCTCATCCCCACCTTTCCGATTGCATATGTTTGGCATCTCGTTCTGTTCGAGCCGCAATACCATGCACTTCACATCTACCGTGCCGATCCGATCATCCCCTTCGGGTTGGCTTCGATGATGATCCAGGCCGTCATCTTCTCGTGGGTTTTCCCTCGTGTGTTTGCCGGTCATCGCGATTCGATCCTGAAAGATGGGCTGCTGTACGGGCTGGGTGCCGGCTTGTTATCGTGGTCATTCACGACACTGGCGGTTGCGGCAAAACACCCGATGGCCTCGATCTCGGACTATGTGCCTCTCGAAACCGCCTTCACGATCCTGCAGTTCCTGGTCGTGGGACCCCTGACCGCCCTTGCCCACCGAGATTGATACTGGAGGCTGACACGACGATTTTTCAGCCATGAGCAATATCCACTACCCGCAGTTTTGCGCGCTCGCCCGGGCCGCGGAGCTCATTGGCGAGCGTTGGACGCTGCTGATCATCAGAGAGCTTCTGCTTGGGCCGAAGCGGTTTGGCGATCTCATGGATCACCTTGACGGGATGAGCCCGACTTTGCTGACGGCGCGTCTCACGGTTTTGATCGACAGCAATGTGGTTCGCCGGATCACTTTGCCGAGGCCGGTCAATGCACAGCTCTATGAACTGACCGATATCGGTCGCGAGATTCAACCGGCAATACGGGAATTGATCCGCTGGGGAGGCCGCTTTCTGTTTCCGCCGGTGCCCGGGGACACGTTCGAGCCGGATTGGGTGCTGCTCGGCCTGGATGCCATCGCGAAGCGCACGCCGGTGCCCGAAATGAACGTCGGTCTGGTCGTAACGCATGGCAAGAAATCTGCCGGCTTTACCGTTGCGGGCGGCCAGAGCGGAACGGCTATCCAGAAGGGCATCACCAATTGCAAGGGAACGCTGGAAGCGCCGTTCGACGTTGTACTCCAGATCGTTGGCATGGGCGTGTCGCTCGATGATGCGATAGCGGCGAAGCGCGCGATAGTGAGTGGCTCGGCAGCGCTCGTTCGCAAGCTGCCGCAACTGTTCGACCTCGCGGAACGCAGGCGTGGGATGATGACGAAGCAGTAGGCGGCGGAGCCAGCTGGAGGATTCCAGATCTTGTTCGACCAACATCAAGGAGAGGACAATGAAGAAGTTTATCTTGTTGCATTACGGATTTGAAAAGCCAACGCCGGAAATCATGGCGGCCTGGGGCAAGTGGTTCGAGGCAATGAAAGACAATATCATCGACATGGGCGGCCATTTCAGTCGGGGCCGAGAAATCTCGAAAGCCGGGACCAGGGACCTGCCACTGGGGCTTGAATCCATCACCGGCTTCACCACAGTGAAGGCAGATAGCCTTGATGACGCAGAGGAGATGGCGCGAGGCAATCCGTTCATATCGAGCATCAGGGTCTATGAAGTGATGTCGAAGTAGCCTTGCCCGCTCGCCAGCTTCTTCGGGCTGGTCGATGCCTGATCGCCGGTCGCAGACGCTTCGCGCAGAACTGCGGCCGGTAAGGCTGCGTGCCCCTCACCCCTTCACGTCATACTGCTTGCTGAGGTGGTCGCCGATCTGCACCAGCATCGCGACGCATTCGGGATAGCCGGGTTTGGCAACGGTTGCCGCATCGGCCTTGGCGCGGAATTCCCAGCTATCGCCGTCGGGGATCACGGCGATGACCATTCCATCCGGACAATCGGCGTGAACCTTCAATTCGGCTGCTGCCATCGCAATGAGTTCGGCTTCGGTCTTGACGGGCTTGCTCATGGTGACGGCGTCCTCCCCAAAGTATTGTTCGCCGCAGGTTGCCGCGTCGGCGCGCATCTGTCGAGGGGACGAAGGAGGTGCTATCGCGCCGCGCCGATCTGCCTCAAGCCGACGATCGCCGGCAGGGAACCGGTGTGGACCGGGTCGGCTCTGGCTTCCGGCAGCAGCGGCGCGCGCGCGGTGGCGTCCGGGAAGCGGGTCTTCATTTCACGGACGAAGCCGTCCAGCGTATCGACGCTGGCGGCCATCTTGGCGATCTGGGCGAATTCGGCGCTGCTGGAGGTGGCCGGCTTGCTGGCAGTGTCGAACGCCAGCCGGTCCGCCTCGCCGATCATCAAGGGCGCGTATTTCTCGCGGAATCGCGCCAGGCCGATGGCATCTTCCGCCAGCGCATATCCGACCACGGCGCGGATCACGTCGCCCTTCTCCGCCGCGTTGAGCGGTGTGAAGTCGCGCCAGCGATCGGCATAGTACAATTCGATCTGTTCGGAGGCCTCGCGCCACTTCCGCGAGGCCCAGTAGATGTCGGAGCGCAGCCGGATCGCTTCCGGCCCGGTGATATTGGAGATGATGTCGAGCGCGAGATCGTGGCGCCCGACGTCGCTTTGCGCGCGTGCCTCGAGCAGCAGCCGCTGCTGCCGCAACTCCCCGGAGAGATCCGCGATCCGGGTGGTGCGAAGCGCGGCGATCGCGCGGTCCGGCTTGCGGTTGGTCAGATAGACCATCGCAAGCTTTGCCGCCACCTGCGCGCGCGCAGCCCCCTCCAGCCGCTTGTCGATCTGGTATTGCAACAGCTCGGCTGCCTGATCGAGCAGGTCGACCGCAACCAGCCGGTCCGCCAGCCGCCGGATCATCTCGTCGCCGCGCCGGCCGATCGGCGTCAGCTCGCGGTTTTCGTAGAACATGCCGAGCGCATCGATCGGCTTCATGTCCTCGCCTTTGGGGCTGAGATACAATTGCGCAAACAGCGCCGACGCCGCATCCTGGCCTTGCCGTGACAGTTCGGAATTCGGCTGCAGCCTTGTTGCGGTCCTGACCGCGGCGAACGATTCAGAATAGCGCCCGGTATCGGCATAGATGCGCGCCAACGTCTGCAGCGTCTTCACCTCGATCCCGTCGCCGCGCCAGATCGCCGACAGCGTCTCCAGCTCGCGCAGGACCTCGGCCTGGCCGAGTTCGCCGCGCTTCTGCCGCAGCAACACCTCGAGCAGCCTGCCTTCGGCCGCCGAAGGCCGGTCGGCGGAGTTGGCCGCGAACCTGTACTCATCGAGCGCGTCCTTGTCGTGTCCGAGCGCCTCGGCGAGCCGCCCGCGCAACACCGCGACCGAAGGCTTCATCTCCTTGGGGACGCCGACCACTTCGAGCTCGCTGCGGCGACGCGAGGCGCCGGCATAATCCTTCACTTCGAGCGATGCCCGCATCGCCTCCGCGGTCACGATGCGCTGCAGCTCCAGCGGCAGCACCGCGATCGAGAATTCGGCGTTCTTGAACTTCTCGCGCGCATCCGCCCATTTGCCCTGGCGCGCAAAGGCCAGCGCCTGCCACAATTGGGAATCGTAGCCGTTTCCGATCGCCGGGTTGGCGAGATCCTTCAATCCCCCGTCCGGCCGGCCGATCAGGATGCCGGAGACCGCACGCACCATCATCACGCCGGCGTCCTCGGTCCCCTGCTTGGTCTCCGAGAGGATCAGATTGGCGAGGCCGTGGGCTTCCTCATACATCCCGTTCGCCATGTAGAAATCGGCAAGGTCGAGCCGGGCCTGCGAGCGCAGGTCGGGCGCGGCGGCGGCGGCAGCGGCGATCAGCGCGTCCAGCCGCGCGAGAAATTTCTCCTCCCGGTTCTTGCGCCATTCGTTGACGTCGAACAGCGGACGGACCGCGGCGGTGGCGCGTTCGGCCGCGACGTCAGCCGATGACAGCGTGAGACCGCCCGGCCTGCCGAGCATGACCTTGTCGGCGCCGACCTCGGCGCTGACATCGTCGGAGTTCGGACGAACCACCACGCCGTGAACGGATTCCAGCAGCGACAGCTCGACGAAATCCTGCCGCTTGATGAAGCCGCGGGTCGGCGGCGGCGCGGTCACCACCCAGAGCATATCGCCGGCGTCGGGATCGACCAGCCGGTGCAGCGTGCCGGGGTTCGCCAGCGGCACGCTGACATTGGCGCGCGCGGGGTCGGTGATGTTGCGGATCACCGTCAGCGGCAGCGGCGGCGTTTGCACCCGGTCGGCAAATGTCAGCGTCCAGCTCTCGCCGGTGGCGCGGTCGTCGCCGGTCAGCGACGGCATCTGCGGGCGGTTGAGACGGAACCGGATGGCCTGGCCTTTTTCCAGCGGCAACCGGCTGACGTCGCCGATGATCGCGCCGGCCTTGGCGCGGATCGGCTCGACATCGATCGCCCTGTTCGAATCGAACACCAGCCACACGGTGTCGGCGCGGCGAAACATCGCCGCGGGCGTCGCCGCACCGAACGAAAACGTCACGCGAAATCCGTCGCTGTCCCGCCGCGCGTCGACGGCAACCGCCTTGCCGGTGCCGCGATTTTCGGCCGAAGGTGGGGACGCAGCGGGCGACACCTTTGGCGGGGCTTCCGACGCGCGAGCCGGCGTTTCCTGGGCTGCCGGTGCAGGCTTCGCAGCCTCGTTTGCGGCGGCCTGCTTCTCCTCCACCCGATGCTCCGCTTTCGGCGCCTCCTGGGGAGCGGCCATCTCGGGCGCAGGCGAAGCCGTCTCGGGCGCAGCCTTGTCAGCCGTAACCTTCTCGGCCGGGGGCGCGGTGTTCTCTGACGCAGGCGCAGCCTTCTCCGCCGCCGGCGCTGTCTGCTCCGCCGCGGGCGCTGCGTTGGCGGCCTGTTCGGGCTTGATCTCGATCTTCGCCTCCTCGGCGAACGTCTCCGAGGTCACCGACGCGACCTGCGCCGGCTGTTGCGGCGGCATCGACTCCCTGGCCAGCCTGTCGCTGGCGGCCGGTGCCGGAGCGTGTGCAGCGGTGGGGGCAAGCGCCGCAATCGCGGCAGGCAATTCGGCCGCGGCGGACTTTTCGGCCTGCTGGAAGGCGACGTCGATGATGTAGTTCTTCTCCTCGCGGAACGAGTGGACGTCGACTTCACCGATCAGCGTGATGTCGACCGCCGAGGAATCGACATCGACCCGCTGGCTGATCGAGGCGATGTTCGGCGGCGCCGCCACCTTGGCATCCGCCAGATCGAAGGCCAGCACGCTGTTGAACTGCAATGTCAGCTTCTGGTCGTTGAGCACCGACGAAACATTGACGCCATCGGGCATTTCAAACACGAAGCGCACGAATGTCGGCTGCACCGAGGCGCGGACGCGAACCGGCGGCTTTCTTTTCGACGCCGCGGCCGCGCGCTGCAAGCGAAGCGCGCGTTCGGCAATTCGCGCCCGCTCCGACAATTCGCGAATGACTTCCTGCGGCAGCGAGGGCGGCGGGCCGGTCCAGCTGTCGGGCAGGAAGTCGACGAAGATCCGCTCGCCCGCGGTCATGGTGTTGACGGTCGCCCGACGCTGCAGCGACAGCCGGATCGCGGAGCCGTCGGGATCGCGCCGTGCGGAGCCGACATAGTCGGGCACCGCGTCCGACAATTTGTCGACCGGAATGTCCACCGGACGCTTGAACCGGATCACGATGATCGAACCGGCCGTGGTGACTTCGGATTCGACGTCCTCGGCGAGCTTCAGCACCAGCCGCGCGTAACCGCCGGCGGCCGAAAAACTCGCCTCGCCCTTGACCGGGTCTTGTTTGGCCAGATCCTGCGCCCGGCAGGGCAAGGACAGCGTCAAACCGGCGACGACGAGGATGATCGAGCGCGATGACGGCAGGCCGATGCAAGATCTGGCCGTCCGCGCCAATGCGCGGCCCAGCGACCAGATTCCAGCGGCAGCCGTTCGCCCCATTCCAAAACTACTTTCAGCCTCAAGGTACCGTCGCGGGCGAAGCGCCGTCGGCTTCGCATTTGAATCTTGAATTGGCCGGCTTAAGGCTTTGTTAAATATCCGCGTTAATTGGGCTTTTGCGACAGCATCTTGCCTTCGATCTTGGGCAGATCGGCGCTGGAGGCGGAGCGGTCCGGATTGGCCCGGCGCGCCATCTCGACGGTGAGCCGTTCGGCCGCTTCCGGCTGCATCAGGCCGAGGATGTCGGACATCTTGCGCGGAGCGATCTGGGAGGCGATTTCGAACAGCACCGACATTTCCAGCCGGTCGAACACCTTGGCGGCATCCTTTGGCTTCATGGCCTCATACATGGTGATGATGCCCTTCATGCGCGCGGCTTCGACTTCGGCCTTTTGTCCGGTCGCGGTCGTGATCCGCGCCTCGGTGGCCTTCATCTCCTCGACCCGCGACTCGATGCGTTTCTCGGCCGACTTGAGCAGGTTTTCCCTGATGTCGATTTCGCGGGCGCGCGTCTCCAGTTCCTGCCGCCGCGCCTGCAGCCGTTCGAGGATCGCCCGCTCCGACGGCGACACCCCCTGGGCCTGCTCGGGATAAACCATGACGCCATCGGGCTTGGGCGCTTCGGCCGCGGGTGCCGCCGGTTCCGGTGCCTCTTCCTTGGGCTTTTCATGCACCGAACCGGTGATATCGGAATCGCCCTTCAGATCGTTTCTGGAATTTGCCTTGGGGCCGCCGGGGAAGTTGATGGTTTCCTGTGCCCATGACTTTTGGGTCGAGTTCGGATCGTAGTCGAAGACATATCCTCCATCGAGCACCAGGCCGGCGATCTTCAGCACTGCAAGGCCGAAGACCGCGACCAGGACGACCGGAATGACGCGAATGTCACGGAAGGATTTCATGCGGCGAGGCCATCAGCCCTTCGGCGGTCGGAGAAGGCCTGTGCCGCCGCGGCGACCGCCTTGGCGGCCGAAACCTTGGGCGCCGCCTCAGCCGACTCCGACGAGGGCCGTGCGGCGGCGGCGATCCTGGACAGCCGCCGGATCACGCCGTCGCCCTCGGCGAGCTGGTTCTTCAGATGCGCCGACATCTGCGCCGCGGCGGTCAGCTGGCTGCCGAGATTCTCGTTGACGTCGCGAACGGTATGCTTGAGGCCGCCGATCGCGCGCTCGGCGATTTCGGTCGCCGTGATCAGTTCACCGATCGTCGCTTTCAGCGAATGTTCGTCCGCCTTCAGGCGCTTCAGGCGGGCGTTGAGCAGCATGCAATAGCCGATCGTGAGCATCAGCAGCACCGCCACCAGGCTCTCGATCACAATTCCAAAGGAATGACTCATGGTGCCTCCATCAGCTTGGTTTGCTCGTCGGCCTTCTCGAACATCGCGAAGGTGGTATTCGGCTTGCGCAACTGCTTGGTAACGCGAATGGCGACGCGATCGCCGACCCGGCCCATGCGGCCTTCGGTCAGGACGACGTTGCCGCAGCGAACCGAGACCAGCGCATCGGCACGCATTTCCAGTGGCAGGGTGTCGCCGACCTTCAGCTTCATCAGCTGCTTCAGCGGGATATCGGCCTCGTAGAGCACGGCATCGACCGCGATCTCGGCCTGCGCCACCTCGGTGGCGAAATGGCCTTCCCAGATCGGGTCGCGGCCGAATTTTTCGCCCATGAACATCTGCAACAGCACCGGCCGGATCGGCTCGATGGTCGCATAGGGCAGCAGCAGCTCGATATTGCCGCCGCGGTCTTCCATGTCGATGCGCAGGCGCACCAGGATCGCGGCGTTGGCCGGGCGGCTGATGGCGGCAAAGCGCGGATTGGTTTCCAGGCGGTCGATCGAGAACGTCACCGGCGACAGCGGCCGGAACGCCTGCTCGGCGTCCGACAGCACGACCTCGACCAGCCGCTTGACCAGATTGGTTTCGATCGTGGTGTAGGGCCGGCCCTCGATTCGCATCGAAGTCTGGCCGCGGCGGCCGCCGAGCAGCACGTCGATGATCGAATAGATCAGGCTGGAATCCACGGTGGCGAGGCCGAAATTTTCCCACTCCTCGGCCTTGAACACGCAAAGCACGGCCGGCAGCGGGATCGAATTCATGTAGTCGCCGAACCGCACCGAGGTGATGCGGTCGAGCGAGACTTCGACGTTGTCGCTGGTGAAGTTGCGCAGGCTCGTGGTCATCAGCCGCACCAGGCGGTCGAACACGATTTCGAGCATCGGCAGACGCTCGTAGGACACCATCGCCGAATCGATGATGGCGCGGATGCCGGAATGGTCGTCGAGATTGACGTCGCCGACGGTGAAGCCGAGCAGATTGTCGATCTCCTCCTGCGACAGCACCCGCTCGCCGGAGTTCTTGTTGCCGAAGTCGCGGCTGCCGTCCTCGACCATGGCGGCCCATTGCAGCGCCATGCTCTCGGAGAGTTCATTGGCCGCAGCCGCTTCCGCGGCCTCCGCCGGGTCCTCGGAATCCAGCGAGGCTTCCCATTGGGCGGCAATTGCGTCCTGATCGACCTGATCGTTGTTGCCAGCCATGATTCTACATCCGTCTCGTCACTGGACGAGAACTTCCTTGAACAGCACCGCGCTGACCTGATTGGGCGATACCGCCGAATTCACCCGCTTGGTCAGCTCTTCCTTGAGGCGAAACAGTCCGGCCGAACCGTTCAGATCGGACGGCCGCAATTCGCGCAAGTACGTCTGGAACAGATCGGTGACGCGCGGCAGGGACGGCTTGATGGACTCGGCCTGCTTCTCTTCCTTGACCTCGAGCACGATCTTCATTTTGAGATATTGCACCCGCTCGCCCGGCGCGCCGACCAGATTGACCATCATGTCCGGCACTTCGACAAAGGACGGCGGCTTCGGCGGCAGCGCTTCGGCGCGCATCTCCTCGCCGTGACCGCCGCGCATGAAGAAGAACCAGCCCGCGCCGCCGCCGAGGATGGCGATGAATCCCACCGCGGCGATCATCAGCTTGAGCTTGCCCTTTTTCGCAGACGAGCCTTCGGCGCCGTCGGCCGCGCCTTCCGCTTCGTTGTCCGCCATTGCCCCGCCCGCTCATCAGGAGAACGAACGCGATTGCCGCCTGCCGGGCTTTAGGACGCGATACAAATGCCGCCAGCGCACACGCGCTCTCTACGTGCAACGCTAGGGTAATAATGGTTAACGGAACCTTTCCATTGCCCTGCAACTAGGAAAAAACTGCCGGGCAAACATGGTCAACAAGACCTTTCTGCCGCCCTCGGTCTACCCCTGCAAAACACCCAAACCGTTCAAAAATCAGCGTTTTCTCAATTGGCACGGCTTTCGCTCTGATGTTGGCGAACCCGGAGGCGCTTGGGAGAGCCCTCTTACGGTTTGCGAGATCCGAAAGCAAAGCTTGGGAGAGCCGCGCACGGATCGATTTGAAGGGGAGAACCACCGATGGAGAATACGCTTCTCGTCGGACTTTCGCGGCAGATGACGCTGGAACGGCAGATGGATGTCGTTGCCAACAACGTTGCGAACGTCAATACGTCAGGTTTCAAGGCCGACCGCTCGCTGTTCGAGGAATATCTGCGGTCGGGCGCGCATGAGGATAATTTCGCCTCCAGCGACCGCCGCGTCTCCTTCGTGCAGGACCGCGGCACCTTCCACGATTTCGCACCCGGCAGTACCGAGCTGACCAAGAACCCGCTCGACGTCGCGATCGACGGCGCCGGCTTCCTGGTGGTGCAGACCCCGGCCGGCGAGCGCTACACCCGCGACGGCGGCCTGCAGATCAACAACCAGGGCCAGCTCGTCACCGTCAGCGGCAATCCCGTGCTCGGCGCCTCCGGCCCGATCGTGTTCCAGCCGACCGACCATGACATCAGCATCGCCGCCGACGGCTATGTCACGGTGCAGGAAGGCATCGGCCGCACCGACTCGGTCCGCGGCAAGCTGCGGATGGTGAGCTTTGCCGATGCGCAGAAGCTGCTGAAGGAAGGCTCCAACCTCTATTCGGCCGGCACCGGCACCGCCGCGCAGCCGGACACCACCTCGCGCGTGCGCCAGGGCTTTATCGAGAAATCGAACGTCAATTCGGTCACCGAGATGAGCCGCATGATCGAGATCACGCGCACCTACACCCAGATTTCGACGCTGCTGCAGCAGCAGAGCGACTTGCACAAATCCGCCATCGAGAAACTCGCCGACGTTCCGGCTTAAGGGGAGACTGACCGATGCGCGCTCTTTATACCGCAGCGACCGGAATGGCGGCACAGGAACTCAACGTTCAGGTGATCTCCAACAACATCGCCAACCTGCGCACCACCGGCTACAAGAAGCAGCGCGCCGCGTTCCAGGACCTGATCTACGATCATGTGCGCCGGGTCGGCGCGCAGGCCTCCGACCAGGGCACCATCCTGCCGGTCGGCGTCGACCTCGGCGGCGGCGTCAAAACCGTCGGCACGCCGCGGCTGATGAGCCAGGGCACGCTGGCGGCGACCGGCAACGATCTCGACATCGCGATCCGCGGCGAAGGCTTCTTCAAGATCCAGATGCCGGACGGCACCTTTGCCTACACCCGCGACGGCTCGTTCCAGATGGACAACACCGGCCGCGTCGTCAACGCGCAGGGCAACCCGGTGCAGCCGACCATCACGATCCCGCAGAACGCCTCGGGCATCACCATCAACGCGCAGGGCCAGCTCTCGGTAACGCTGCCGGGCTCGACCACGCCGACCACGGTCGGCCAGATCGGCCTGACCCGCTTCATCAACAAGGCCGGCCTGCAGCCGATCGGCGACAATTTGTTCACGGATACGCCGGCCTCCGGCGCGCCGCAGGACGGCATCGCCAACACCGACGGTTTTGGCGACATGCAGCAGTCCAATCTCGAACAGGCCAACGTCGAAGTGGTCTCGGAAATCTCCGATTTGATCGCAGCCCAGCGCGCCTACGAGATGAACGCAAAGGTCGTCAGCGCGGCCGACCAGATGCTGCAATCCGCTACTGCCCTGTTCCGCTGAGGAAAGCACATGATCGCCCGCTCGCTCCTCCTCGCAGCCGCCCTGCTCGCAGCCTCGGCAATCGCGGCCGCAGCCCAGACCCGCGACGAAATCATCGCAACCCCGGTGCTGCGCGCCAGCGTCACGGTGTCGGGCGATATCGTACGGATCGGCGACATCATCGACAATGCCGGCAGCGCCGCGCAGATCGCGATCTATCGCGCGCCCGATCTCGGCACGACCGGCGCGCTGCCGGTCTCGCAGGTGCTCTCCGCATTGCGGGCGCATCAGGTGATCGGCGTCGACACGCGGGATCTCAAGGAGATTTCGGTGACGCGGCTGGCCCGCACGCTCGAGGGCAAGGACATCGAGAGCCAGGTCGCGCATGCGCTGGAACGCAAGAACGGCCTCGGCGACGCCTCCAATCTGAGCCTGACCTTCGATCGCGATCCCGGCGATATCCGCCTCGACGCCGCCAATACCGGCAGCCTGCAGGCGACCTCGGTGCGCTACGAGCCGCGCAGCAGCCGCTTCGACGTCACGCTCGAAATATCGAACGAGACCGGTGCCGCGCCGACCAAGCTGCGCTTTACCGGCACCGCGATCGAGACCGTGGAAGCCGCGGTGCTGGCGCGCAATGTCGAGTCCAAGGAAGTGCTGAAATCCTCCGACGTGGTGGTCGAGCGCAGGCCGAAAGCCGAAGTCGGCGTTGACGCTGCAACCCGCGACCGCGCCGTCGGCATGCAGGCACGCCGCCAGCTTCGCACCGGCCAGGCGTTGCGCGTCGCCGATCTCGCCAGGCCCGATCTGGTGCAGCGCGACCAGAACGTCACGCTGATCTATGAAACACCCGGGATTTATATCACCGTTCGCGGCAAGGCCATGGAGAACGGCACCGAGGGCGACGTCGTCAGCGTCACGAACCTGCAATCCAGGCGCACCGTATCCGGCGCCGTCACCGGCCGCGGCCAGGTCACGATTTCGGTCGCCACCCCGCGCCCCGCGCCGGTCAGCGATGCCACCTCATCAAAGCTCGGCGCCGCCGAGCCTGCCGCCCCCGCCCCTGTCGCCGTCGCCAATGTCAGTTCAGTCGCTCCAAAAGCCGAGTAATGTAAATGTCAGCCTCCCGTATTAACCGCATCGTCCTGTCCGGCGCCTTGCTGGCGCTCGGCACCTTCGCCAGCGGTTGTTCCGCGATCGACCGTCTCTCCCAGATCGGCGAGACGCCGAAGCTGACGGCGATCGAAAATCCGACCACGCAGCCCGGCTACAAGCCGGTGCAGATGCCGATGCCGAAGCCGGAGCAGGCTTCATATAACGCGAACTCGTTGTGGCGAAACGGCTCCAGAGCCTTCTTCAAGGACCAGCGCGCGGCGCGAATCGGCGATCTCCTCACCGTGACAGTGAATTTTACCGACAAGGCCAATATCGCCAACGAGAGCCAGCGCAGCCGGGCCTCAAAGGAAGATTCCGGGATCGACGACTTCATCGGCGCGAAGACACTCGGCGTACAGGCGCAAAAGGTGTTGCCAGGCCGCATATTGACCACCGATTCCAGTTCCACCTACGACGGCAAGGGCTCGGTCAACCGCCAGGAAAATCTGCAGACCAACGTCGCCGCAGTCGTTACCCAGATTTTGCCGAACGGCAATCTCGTGGTCGAGGGCAAGCAGGAGATCCGCGTCAACTACGAAATCCGCGAATTGATCGTGGCCGGTGTCGTGCGTCCAGAGGACATCCAGAGCGACAATACCATCGATTCGAGCAAGATCGCGCAGGCCCGCATCGCCTATGGCGGCCGCGGCCAGATCTCCGACTTCCAGCAGCCACGTTACGGCCAGCAAGTGACCGACATTCTGCTGCCGTTCTAGGGCATGATCCCAAAAAGTGGAAACCGGTTTTTGGATAAGATCAAGCCCACTCAATAACGAGCTCCCACACCTCATTGCGAACCTAGGCGCGATGATGTGTTCCAACGCGGCCTTCGCCAGCTCCCCTGGCGAAGGCCGCGGTCGTTTTTTGCGGTTCAATGTTGTTTTGGCGGACCCGGCTCCATCGAAACGCCCAGAATTTCAGGCAACAGGCGAACCAATTTGATGCTAAATGGCACCTGCGCGAAACTTTTCTTCAAACCGGACATGACGATGCGCTTCTGCTGGCAACTCCTTGCCGTTGCGAGTTTTATCTCGATGGCTCCGGCGGCGGCCGCGCCACCCGACGGCACGCGGCCGCTCGTTCCCGTCGCGGCCGAGCCCGAGCACGAAGAGCCCGATATCGACATGTACGCGCTGATGTCGGGCAAGTGCACCACGCTCAGGATCGCGGGCCGCGATTTCACGTGCAAGGCGGTGGCCTATTTTCACAGCCAGCAAGGCCGCGCCCATTTTACCATCGTGCTCGACGACCCCAGGGACGCCAGCCATATCATCTCGTTCTCCGGCGAAAACGGCCGGCGGGACCAGGACAATGTCTACGAGCTGCTGGTCGACAAGATGCTGCTGAATTCCAAGGACCGGCCGAGGGTCGACGGCCTGCCGGTGCCGTCGGCCGAACCGTCGGCGGGCAGCTGCAAGCAGATCGGGATCATCACGAAGACACCGATCTCCAGCATCTCCTGTGCGGCGACCACCGCCAACGGCAAGAAATACGAACTGCAATTCGAGTCCGACGGTTCGCCGATCACATTGCGAAAAATCCGGCAATCCTCGCTCACGGAAGAGAAGCGCCGCGCCAAAAAAGCCGAGCAACTCGAATGCCGCCGCAAGGCCGATATCGCCAAGGTGCTGCCGCGGGACTGGACCGCGTTTGTTATCCGGTGCCTGGCAGAGGATGGGGAGCCGGCGAAGGCGGAGCAGTGAGGGGGATGGGGCCGAGCGTTAGCTCAAGCATTGCCTCTCCCCTATTTCTAAGGCTTGCCCAAAACAAGCAAGCCACCGACAAACGAACAACTACACCCAACCGCCATCCGAACGCTGACCCGCCCCGCTGAACCTCACGAAGGCGGAGGTCGAGCGGACACCGCCTAAGCATGCAAAACGGAATCGTTGGGATTCCGAAACATGCTTTGTCCATAATCTAAACGACCGTCTAACTCTAAGCCGCTATCGCCCGCGAAGAGCCGCGGCGCGGCTTGTGGCGCACGACGACGTCTACTTTGTAGTCCAATCGATCCAGGCATCGAACCAACCGATCGATCGAGAATTTGCCGACGCGACCGGTGACAAGCGCGGAAACGTCCGGCTGCTTGAGCCCAAGCAAGAGATTTGAAGCCGCACTCCGCCGTTCATCGACGATAAAGAGCCAGATTCCGGGCTCGCAGAAGCCGGGCTGCTGCGGCTTGGGCCGGAACCAATCTCATTGCCCGAAGGTTGTTGTCTGAGATGCGCTTCCGAGGACGCCGCCCGGCGATCCACTGGACTGACCCATCGTGGAGCCAGACCGCAATGAAAGATTTTTCGAACGCGGCGTTCGCACCGGAAACCATCAAGACGATGACGACGGCGCTCAAGGCTTCCGTGGCGACGCTGCCGGAACCGGTGAGTTCGCATCACGTGCATCGACTGGCGGAGACGATCCTTCGCGAGACCAGGGACGGCGAGCGCAATGCATCCGTGCTGCAACGCTTGGCGCTGCTGGAATTGCAGATCGGTTCGGGCGATTGATCCTTCGTCGGGATTTCGAAACCGAAAATAGTTCCCGCTACATTTTGCTGTCGTCGCAGGAACTTCACGCCGCACCGGCGATTTCCTTTCCACCATCATGAGGAGAGGAGCTTTAAATGAAGTACGCTTTGGTGATTGCGACCGTTGCCGCGCTGGCTACCCCGGCTTTGGCGGACGAGGTTGGCGTTAAGGTTGGCCCGGTTGGCGCCGGCGTGACGGTCGGCGAAGGCCATCGGGACTATGATCGGGATCGCGATCGTGACCGCACCACCGTCATCAAGGAACGCGAGCCCACCGATCGTACCACGGTGATCAAGAAGGAACGCGGTGAAGGCGTGGAACACAAAACCATCATCCATGAGCGCGACTAATGTTTCCAAGGCGCGCTTCTCGCAAGGGAAGTGCGCTTTTTCTTTTTAATCACAAATCTGCTGCTGCGCGCTCGCGCACGCCTGGTCTCGATCTACCTGCGCCGGGCAACGGCCACGCCCAACAGGAAAGCGATCAGCAGCGAGCCAAGCGGCGCTTCGCGCGCGATATTGCTCAGGATGCTCAGGGGCATTCCGGGCTTGCGGCCCTTGTCGATGGTATCGCCGACAAAGCCGGCGGCGTTCTTCACCGCCTCGGTGGCTTCCGCTATCGTCGACTTGGGTTCGGGGACCGGATCCAACCCTTCATAGACGAACGGCGGTGGCTGGAAATCATCGCTCATGATTGCATTCTCCGGGTCGATCATAGCCAATCTGCTGGCGGGCCGATCGTTCCGGATCGCAGCAAATATCTCCGGGAATGGCGTACTTCCAGCGAACCCAGGCGCGGCGATGCAATCACGCCGCCTTCGTCAGCTTTCCTGCTCAAAACCGCTGCCGTTTGGGATATCGGTTAACACTCGCCGGATACACTCGCGCTCGGCAGCCGACCACAGAGACCGTCATGAAGTTTGCTGCCGCGATTGTGGGACTATTGTTGCTCGCCTCGCCTGCGCGCGCCGAGGTGGACACGCCGACTCTCGACAGCTGCAAACGTGTCACTGCGGACGCAGAACGTCTCAAATGTTACGACAAGGCGGCCAGTGCGCCCTCGCCAAAACCCTCCGAAGCCGAAATGGGCGAAGCAGGCTGGTGGATCATACTTGGCTCAATCGACATCGGCCGCGACAATAACATAACCGCGGAGTCCGGCCGAAAACGAGAAATCGTGGAACGTGCCGCCGCAAAATGCGGATATCAGGCGTTCAACGACTACTCCATGAAATTCAAGGGAATGGCTTCCGGTTACAACGTCGTCGTGCTGGGCCCGTATCGCTCGAAGTCTGCCGCCGGCAATATCCTCGAATCCGTCCGTCGCTGTGTGCCGGACGCTTACGTCAGGCAGACGGAATATGCCGGTGAGTAGCGGCGGCTTCAAATCGATCGCCATGCGCTGACTGCCCGACGGGCAAATCAGTAATTTCTGTCAAGCCCATCTTGAGAAAATATTCCGCTTTCGCTGTCGGGCAAATCAGCTGTAGAAGCTCGCCCCATCCTGTCCCGCAGGAGGGGCGTATCATGATCGTCACGGTCGTTGGGATGGGACGCGGTGGACGCGGCTGCGTCGGGCGCGTGGACGTGATCGCAGGGCGGTTCTCCGTGAGCGATCAGGGCGCGCAGACGATCGATGTTGCGGCGTACGGCAAAACCGTGTGGTCCTGGCACCCGTTGCTGGTGTCAAGTCGGCGGAGGTTTTACGAGCCCGACCGGGCTTTCGCGAAACCTTAATCCGCTGGCGACGGTGACAAGACGAATTCGTCGCCGGGGAGAGCGCGATATAAGCCGTAAAACCATTGCGCGGGGAATGCCGGAATGCTCCGACTGTACCTGTATGCTCGTGTGCGTTTCTTCGCACAATTTTGCGCGCGAGACCGCGGGTGCAGCAAGCACCCGGCATTCCCTGCGCCCTCTGTTTTCTTTGGGCGGAGTTTCTTGCACAGCTTGGGCGCTTCGCGCCGCGAGGTCGTGAACTCGTGTTCACCGTCATTGCGAGGAGCGAAGCGACGAAGCAATCCATTCTTTTTTGCTGCGCTATGGATTGCTTCGCTTCGCTCGCAATGACGGTCAGAACCGTAGCGACCATTAAAGCGAGTGGATTGCTTCGCTGGCTCGCAATGACATAAACTTGACGTTGTTTTCGAACTTGCCTTCGCCTTCATTCTCGCCAGGGAGAACCGCCATGTGCCGACTGTGCGATGCCCGCGACGCCGTTGCGCCCGAGACAACTTCACGACGCCGCTTCCTAACACTCGCCGGCGGAGCCGCCGCCGGTCTTGCTCTTTCGCCGCCGGCCTCTGCCAAGGAGACGAAGCCGCCGCCGAAGCCGCAGAACGAAATTTCGCCGGAGGCGGCGCTGAAGCGCCTGATGAAGGGCAACGAACGCTATGTCGAGGGCGTCTCGCGCCGGCACGATTTCACCCATGAGCGGGAAGCGCTGGCCGGCGGCCAAAATCCCTACGCCAGCATTTTGAGCTGCGCGGATTCGCGCATCGCGCCCGAATACGCCTTTGACAGCGCCCGCGGCGATCTGTTCGTCTGCCGGGTCGCGGGCAATTTCGCCAATGACGACACGGTGGCGAGCCTGGAATATGCCACCGCCGTGCTCAACTCGCCGCTGATCCTGGTGCTCGGCCACGAAAGTTGCGGCGCGGTGGATGCGACGATCAAGTCACTGAAGGACAACACCACCCTGCCCGGTCATCTGCCGTCGCTGGTTGCAGCACTCGCGCCTGCGGTGAAAGCGACCATGGACAAGCCCGGCGACAAGCTTGCCAATGCCATCCGGCAAAACGTCGTCGACGTCGTCGCAAAGCTCAAATCGGCGACGCCGATTCTCAATGCCGCGGTCGCGGACGGCAAAATCAAGATCGTCGGCGGCGTCTATCGCCTCGGCGACGGCAAGGTGAAATTGATCGATTGAGAATATCAATCCGCCATCATGCCGGCGTAGCGCGGCGGATCAACGCGCAGAGCCCGGTCATGCGCGCAATCGGATGCTCGACGAACAGGCGGCAGGAGGCGAGCGCATCCGCGAGCGTGTCGGGCGGCGCGGCAGGCTTCAATTGCGCGGCGAGCATCTGACCATGGGCATGGCCCAGCGCGCGGGTGGCGTTGGTCAGCGCGAGCAGCCGGCCGTCGGCATGCGGCGGCACCAGTATGGTCCGGACCAGTGCGAGATAGGCCGGCCAATAGGCCAGATGGCGGTACATGCTGGCGATCAGCTGCGGTTTTGTGTCTTCGCCAAAGCCGTTCAATTCAGCGACCAGCCGCGCCACCTCGGGGTCGAGCGCGTCCATCGGCGGCAGTTCGGGTATTTTCACGCCCAACGGTTTTGGCGCGGCGGTTGCCGGTTGCACGGGTTCGGCCGTTTTCGGTTCGAAGCGCGCCAGCAGCGCCGACAACACCACGAGCGCCAGCGCGTTGGTGTACTGATAGCTGTCCAGCACCTGCCGGATGATGATCTGGTCCGGCGGCAAAATGCCGGCGGCGAGCAAGGTATCCTCGGAGAAGCCGGGCAGGTCCGGCAACGCGATCGTGCGCCGGACTGCCTCGGCATGCAGCGGCGCGTCGCCCAGATAGAGCGGGCGCAGCGTCGACCAGGTCCACGGCAGCGCGCCCGGCATGGTCGCGAGATTGCGCCAGATCAGATTGACGACGCTGGTACCGAGCACCTTTCGGATGTCCGAGAAAATTTCAGCGATTTCGCCGGCGGCATCCTCTTCGCGCACCGACGGAACGCTCTCCTGCGCTTTCATGCGTTTTCTCAATCCCGAAAATCGGCGGCGACGTTGCCGAGCCCCGACAGCTCTATCACGACGCTGTCGCCGGCGTTGAGCCACACCGTCTTCACCAGGCTTCCGGTGAGCACGATCTGCCCGGCATGCAAACCGCGGCCATCGGCGGCCAGATGATTGGCGAGCCAGGCGAGTGCGTTGTGCGGATGGCCGAGCACGTCGGCGCCGGTGCCGCGGCCGGCTTCCTTGCCGTTGATGACGGCGCGGCCGACGACGTTGAGGAGATCAGGCGCGGCCGATCGCGCGACGGGTTGGCCGAGCACGCAGCCGGCGCCGAAGAAATCATCCGCCACCAGGGTCGGCGCGCCAATGGTTTCCCATTTGACGTAACGGTCGTCGACGATCTCGATCGCGGGGTGATAGGCCTCGACCGCCTCGTGCACCCATTCGGCGGTGAACGGCGCTTCCGATGGCGTCAGATCGCGCGCCAGCCGCACCGCGATCTCGCATTCGACGCCGACCTGGATGTAGTCGCCGGCCTTGAGCTGCGCGCCGCTCTCGTAGACGCCCTTGGCGAACACGCCGCCGCTGCAGGGATGGGGGATGTCGAGATATCGCTGCATCACCGCGCTGGTGCAGCCGATCTTGTAGCCGACCATGGCGCCGAACTGCGGCAGCAGCAGGTCGTGGACCGCGCGCTGGATCTGGTAGCCTTCCGCCTCGTCGCGCGGCGCGATGTCAGGCGGGAGCGAATCGAGCTTCGTCCGCTTGCGGCGGGCGCTCGCGATGACTTTCGCGGCCGCGAGATTGTTGTCCATCAGCGGCAGCCTTCCGTTCTACACAACAAAATGACCGCACGCGGCGGTCACGCCCTACTCGTCCCTGTAAACCTTCTCGCGTTTCTCGTGGCGTTCCTGCGCTTCCACCGACAGCGTTGCGATGGGGCGGGCTTCCAGCCGCTTCAGCGAGATCGGTTCCCCGGTCTCCTCGCAATAGCCGTAGGTGTTGTCCTCGATGCGCTGCAGCGCGGCGTCGATCTTGGAGATCAACTTGCGCTGGCGGTCGCGGGCGCGCAGTTCGATGGCGCGATCGGTTTCGGAAGAGGCGCGATCAGCGAGATCGGGATGATTGACGTTCTCTTCCTGCAGGGTCTGCAGCGTGATCTTCGATTCCCTCAGGATCTCGTCCTTCCACGCCAGAAGCTTTGCGCGAAAATAATCGCGCTGGCGCTCGTTCATGAAAGGCTCTTTTTCGGAGGGTCGATAATTCTTCAACTTTTCCAAGGCCAGCCCATCTTCACGTACAAGGCGGCGGGCAAAAAGGTCCGTCCGCGCGCGCCTTATATAGCGGCGGGTTGTGACAGACAATATCGGCCGCTGGGGAAAGGAGGTACCTCCCCATGGCCTTGCACAGACAATCGTCGCCGGCCCGTCCGGGGCGGGCCGGATCTGGTTCCCGGCGCCCTAATAGCCGACCGTAAAGCGCTGGCGGATATGGGCCGGACGCTCGATTTCGTCGGCGAGTGCAACTGCGAAGTCCTCGAAGGAGATCCAGCTTTTCCCGTCGGCGGCGGTCAAAAGCTGGTTGGTCCCGAGCCGGAACTTGCCGGTCCGCTCGCCTGCGGTGAACACGGCCGAGGGCGACAGGAAGGTCCAGTTCAGCTCCTTTTCCTTCCCCAACAGGTCGAGGAAGAGCGCCCCCTTCTCGGCCTCGGCCTTGTACTGGGCCGGAAAGCCCGCCGTCGTCACCAGCCGGACGCCGGGGGCCACTTCCAGGCTGCCGGCGCCGCCGACGACGAGGTAGCGGCCGACTCTGGAATCGCGGGCAGCTCCGATCAGTTTGGCCGGGTCGCTATCGAGGAAATGCACCGAACTGATCGCGGCGTCATGCCTGGCCAGAAGCTGGGCAAGGCCGGCCTGGTCCAGCACGTCGCCCTTCTTCGCCGTGACATTGGCCTGGGCGGCGATCTTTTCGGGGTTACGGGCGATGGCGGTCACGCTGTGGCCACGGCGGGCGAGTTCGGCGGTGATACGCGAACCGGCATTGCCGGAGGCGCCGACGACGGCGATTTTCATGAAGGTCTCCTTGGGGGGTATGGTATCCAATGGAGACTAGATAGCGAAAAGCGTGTAAGTGTTAAGAGAGCACTTTGGGGTCACCTGATTACGCCGGAGTAACCGCCAAAGAGAACTATCAGGAGAACGATGATGAAAGTCGCCAACGCCTATTCGGCCGATTGCCCGACGCGCCAGATCCTGGATCGCGTCGGCGACAAATGGGCGGTGCTGATCCTGCTGCTCGTGCGCGACGAGCCGATGCGCTTCAATGCGCTCCGCCGCGCGATCGAGGGCATCTCGCAAAAAATGCTGTCGCAGGTGCTGAAGAGTCTCGAGCGCGACGGACTGATCCGCCGCCGCGCGATCGCGACCGTGCCGGTGACGGTGGAATATTCGATCACGCCGCTCGGCACCACGCTGGCCGGCGCGGTCGATCCGTTGCGCGACTGGGCGGAAAGCAACCTGAAGGAAGTTTTGAATGCGCAACGGCGCTACGACGCACAGCGCAAGCAGGCCGCGGCGTGAGACGATGTGTCGGGAGAGGGCATCTTCCGGCTCTGTGGCTTCATCCTTCGAGTCGCGCTGCTGTCGCAGCGCTCCTCAGAATGAGGTCTGAGACCCTCATGGTAAGGAGCGCGGCAACGCCGCGCGTCTCCGGACGATGCTTCGCATCGCCGGGAGAACCATGAGGCCATGAAATGCAGGATCGATCTAGCAGTTTGCTGAAAAACTCAGAATAGATGTGACGTTGAGCAACAATCGAATCGAAAAACGGCCGTTTCTTGAATCTATCGTGCGTTTCGCGCTCGGTTCTTGAATCAAAGTTGCTCATGGCCTCCATGAAAACTCTTTTTCCGCAAACTGCTAGACCTGCCCGGCCTTGGCGAGTTCGACTTCGACGCGCAGCTCGATCTCGGACAGTACCGCATCGAGGCCGGGATCGCCGGAGGAGGATTTCAGATTGGCGGCGGCATCGCGCAGCCGGTTGACGGTGGAGGCATTGAGATTGCCGGACAGCAGCCCGAGCTTGAGGTCGTCGAGCACGTCGAGCGCGCCCTTGCCGCGCGCGACCGAGCGCTTGCGGCGTTCGGTCGGATCCTCGATGCCCTGCAAGGCCAGCAGCCCGTCGAGGCTGGTGGCGGCTTTCGGCGCAGTGGCGGAACGGGTCTCCTCGGGCACGGCCGGCGCATCCGGCAGCGAAAAGCCGGTCGAACTGGTTCGCCGCGTGTTACTCGCGGGCGATCCAAGCGTGGTGCCGTTCGGTCCGTAGATGCGCATGGTCATGATCCCGCAGGATGGAGTGGCGAGAGCTTCGCCTTGTTATGGTTAATGGCGCGTAAACGACCCGGCAAAATCTGCCGCCAGGCGGCAGTTTCGCGCGTGCTGGCCAACCGGAGCCAAACCAGCTCGCGACAATTTCCATAAATATATCAATACATTGCCTGCGCGGCGCGACGTGGCACCGATCTCGCATAGTTAATGCTGGATCGCCGTCATGGGAGTGTCGCGCGGTCCGCTGGAAGACCCAAAGGGGAGCACAGGATGCCCGGCATCCGTACGGCAAGAGTATTTCGGCTGGCCTGCGCCGCGCTGTTGGCGCTGGCGCTGTCGGCCATGTCCGCAAGTGCGACCTCGCGGATCAAGGACCTCGCCAATATCGAAGGCGTGCGGCAGAACCAGCTGATTGGCTACGGCCTCGTCGTCGGCCTCAACGGCACCGGCGACACGCTGAACAACATTCCCTTCACCAAGCAATCGCTGCAGGCGATGCTGGAACGCATGGGCGTCAACATCCGCGGCGCCACCATCCGCACCGGCAACGTCGCCGCCGTCATGGTCACCGGCAATCTGCCGGCGTTCGGCACCCAGGGCACCCGGATGGACGTCACCGTCTCCGCCCTCGGCGATGCCAAAAATCTCATGGGCGGCACCCTGCTCGTCACCCCCCTGCTCGGCGCCGACGGCAACGTCTATGCGGTGGCGCAAGGCTCGCTTGCGATCGGTGGCTTCCAGGCCGAAGGCGCCGCTGCCAGTGTCACCCGCGGCGTGCCGACGGTCGGCCGCATCGCCAACGGCGCCATCATCGAACGCGAGATCGAGTTCGCGCTCAATCGCCTGCCCAATGTGCGGCTGGCGCTGCGCAACGCCGACTTCACCACCGCCAAGCGCATTGCGGCCGCGGTCAACGACTATCTCGGCGTCAAGACCGCCGAGCCGATCGATCCCTCCACGGTGCAGCTGGCGATTCCCGCCGAATTCAAGGGCAACGTCGTCGCCTTCCTGACCGAGATCGAGCAGTTGCAGGTCGAGCCGGATCTCGCCGCCAAGATCGTGATCGACGAACGCTCCGGCATCATCGTGATGGGCCGCGACGTCCGCGTCGCCACCGTCGCGGTGGCGCAAGGCAATCTCACCGTGACGATTTCGGAAAGCCCGCAGGTCAGCCAGCCCAATCCGCTGTCGCGGGGCCGAACCGTGGTGACGCCGCGCAGCAGCGTCAGCGTCTCCGAGGACGGCAAGAAATTGGCGGTCGTGAAAGACGGCGTCTCGCTGCAGCAGCTCGTCGACGGCCTCAATGGCCTCGGCATCGGGCCGCGCGACCTGATCGGCATCCTGCAGGCGATCAAGGCCGCCGGCGCGATCCAGGCCGACATCGAGGTGATGTGATGCAGAGCAGCCTGGTCAGCAGCACCGCCGGCAGCATGCCCGCGAAAGCGGTCATGCCGATGTTCAACGGCCGTGTGGATCCGCAGTTCGCAGAGGCGCTGAGCAAGGTCTCGCCGCAGGCGCAAGCCAAGGCCAAGGCGACGGCGACCGACTTCGAAGCGATGTTCCTGAATTCGATGTTTTCGCAGATGACCAGCGGCATCAAGGGCGACGGCCCGTTCGGCGATACGCCGGGCACCGGAGTGTGGCGCTCGATGCTGACGGACGAATATTCGAAATCGTTCGCGAAAGCCGGCGGCGTCGGGATTTCCAACGACGTGTTCCGCACGCTGATCCTGCAGCAAGCCAACCGCGCCGGCTGATCCAAAGGGAGCCCGACATGAATCAACGCCCTCAACCAAGGCCGGCCCCCGCACCGATTGCGGCGCCGAAGGCTGTGATTTCCACACCCGTCGAGGCCCGCAGGCTTGCTGAAGAGCTGATGGACGTGATGAGCGCGCTGCTCGGCATCATCGAGCGCGAGACCGAACTGGTCCGCGCCGGCAAGGTGCGCGAGGCGATGATGCTGGCGGAGGAGAAGTCCGGACTGTCACGCCGCTATATGATTGCGCTGGAAAATCTGAGAACGGGGCAAAACTATCTGGCGCAGGTATCGCCTGAATTGCTGACCGCGCTGCGGCGCCATCACGACACCTTCCGCGCCATGCTGCAGATCAATCTCACCGTGCTTGCGACCGCGCATGCGGTTTCCGAAGGCATCGTGCGCGGCGTCAACGCCGAGATCCAGCGCCGCAACATCCCCAATACCTACACCGCCGCCGGACAGCGCGCGACGCCGGGACCGCGCCACATCACGCCGCTGGCGGTCAGCCGTTCGCTCTGATCCAACATTTACATTTTTCATAAAATTCGTGCGCAGGCGTCAGCGCGGCATTCAGCGCGTTCTCTAACTCCGCGTTGAGAGGTGCCCCGTATAGTTGCGGTCCGAGAGGGGTTGGGATTTGACTCGAGCAAGCTAGTGCCGTCGCGCTAGGAGGCACCATGAGTACAGATTTCAGCATCAAGCCGGTGGGGGCACCGGTCGCCGCACCGATTGTTCAGCCCGTGAACGATGCGGCCCAGCATGCCGTCAAGACCGATCTGCCGGCGAGCCAGAGCGTCACGGCAACGGACGCGAGTTCGCGCGCCGCCAGCGATTCCGACGCCGTCACCGTTTCGCTTTCGAATGATTCGCTATCGAATGGTTCGCTATCGAACCAGGTGTTCATCGACCGCGACGCCGCCGCGGTCGTCTATCAGGTCGTGGACAACCGGACGAGCCAGGTGGTGAAACAGTTTCCCGACGAAGCGGTGCTGCGCCGCCGCGCCTATTTCCACGCGCTCGACCTGACCAAAGAGGCGCCGACGCGTCTGCGCGCCACCGACCGCAGCGCTTAGGAGGCGGAAGGTCTGATCATCAGCTGGATTGCGTCGCGTAGGCCGTGTCGAGATAGGTTGATCCGGTCGCGGGGTCGGTGACGACGTTCTTGATCAGCGCCGTTCCAGCTTTCGTCAGGATAAATTTGGTATCCCCGATCCGGAACGACTGATCCTTGACCAGCACATCCTGATATTTGCTGGTGGCGTCGCTCTGGTAATGCACCTTGGCGCGAAAGCCAGACACGTTCGAGACTGTGATCTTGAACGTCTTGCTGTTGGCGTATTTTCCGGTCCAGGTGCCCTGATAGAGCTTGGAATCGACTGCCACATAGGAGGTCTTGGAGGGGACGGTCAGCCCAACAGTCTTGTAGTTGGCCGACAGGATGCTCATCAGGTCGACCATCTGCTCCTCCGTCGCCGCGACCGGAATTTCAGCCCCGGCCCGCCAGGCCGGCAGCGATGTTGCAGTTGATGTCTATCAGCGACTTCAACTTCGCCGGATCCGGGTTCATCTGCATATCCACCGTCTGCTTCATCACGAACACGCCGATATTGGCGATGTTCTGACGGACTTCTTTCGGCTGGGGATTTTCGTCGGTCTGCGCCGCGCTCATGAAGATCGACCACAGCCGGCGATTGAACAGCAGCGCGCTTTCCATGGCCTTGCCGGGACCGGCCCAGTTGGATTGAACTTCCTGGAGTTGCCGTGCAGCTTTCAGCAGCGCCTGCGCCTCTATTTCACGCGGAGAAGATGTCGCTTGTGACGCACGGGCGTAGGCTTGGGCTGCATTGGACATTCAATAACCTCGGAGGGAGCGGATCGCAGGCCGCGGGGCTTCAAAACTGCTTAACTTTCATACAGGTGGTGCCTTTAAATAGGGTTAGCGGCGATTATCAATGTGTCCGCTATCCGACAAAAGGCGATGGTTTCGCCCTGTCACCTGGAAAGAAAAACGGCGGGGTATCCCCCGCCGCCTTGATCCTTGCCTTCGAAGCCGGGCTGAGCGCAGGAGCTGCAGCACGCTCTGCTGGCTCTGGTTGGCCAGCGACAGCGCGGGCACCGCGATCGACTGGCGGGTCGACAGCGCCTGGCTGTTGGCCGCTTCCTGCGGACCTTTCGCGTTTACCCGCGCCACAATTGCACTAATCATGCGTTTACCAATGGTTAACCATCATCAGAAAGGATGCGAATCGGCCGGCGGGCATCGATAATCTGCGCGAAGAGCGACAACGGAGAACAGGCATGGCCTTAAAAGTCGAGCTCAAACCGCACGAACGAATCATCATCGGCGCTTGCGTGGTCACCAACACCGATCAGCGCGCCCGGCTGCTGATCGACGGCGACCGGATTCCGATCCTGCGCGAGAAGGATATCCTGACACCCGAGTCCGCCGACACCCCGGCCAAGCTGGTCTATCTCGCGGTGCAGCTGATGTATCTTGCGCCGGATCCGATGGCCCAGCACCCGACCTATTTCAGCCTGGTCCGCGACATCCTGACTGCCATGCCCAGCGGCTGGCCCTTCATCGAGGGGATCAACAACCACATCCTGAACGGCGATCTCTATCACGCGCTGAAAGAGTCGAAGAAGTTGATCGCCCATGAAGAGAAGCTGATTGCAGCTGCAAAACGCCCGCAGGACGCCGGCGACGAGCGCAAATCGGCGTAACGCCACAACAAGGCTGCTCGGCACGACCGAGGCGTGAACGGCAGTTCGCCGTTCCGCCCGAAATCGCCTACATTGCCAGCGGTGGAGATTGCTCCAATTCCGGCACTGCGCCGTCTTCGGAAGCTGAGCGCCGCGCGCCAAATTCAAGCACCGCGGCGATCAGTGCATCGATATCGCGGGCCTCGGTGCGGTGATTGACGATAGCCGCACGTATGGCGAGTTCGCCATCGAGGAGCGTCGTCGAGGGAGCCGCTATCCCGGATTCCTGAATGTCCATGACAATATCGCCATTGACCTTGTTGGTATCCGCGGCGCGGTAACGGAAGCAAACGATATTGAGCTGCACCGGCGCAAGCAGCTCCAGCCGCGGCTCAGCCAGCACACGGGACTCCAGATATCCGGCAAGCGCGCAGGTGCGCGTGATGACGGCTCCCAACCGTTCAGTACCGAAGATTTTCAACGTGAACCAGGTCTTGAGCGCCCGAAAGCCCCGCGACAGATCGGGGCCGAGGTCACAAGGCCAGGGTGAGCCCGCGGAAAGCCCCCGCGTCTCGCGGCGCAAATACGCCGCCGGCGACGAAAACGTGTCGCGATGCCGCTGGCCGTCGCGGACAATCAGGAAGCCGGCGTCATAGGGCACCTGCCCCCATTTGTGGAAATCAAGCGCGATCGAATCCGCGCTTTCTAGCCCGGCGAGCCGCGGCGCGAGCACCGGCGAGAGAATTCCGAGGGCGCCAAAGGCGCCATCGACGTGAAACCAGAGCCCCTCTTCACGGCATAGCGCGCTCAACGCCACAAGATCATCGATGGCCCCGATGTCCACCGTCCCCGCCGAGCCGACGACGAGGAAGGGATTCAATCCGGCCTCGCGGTCCAGCGCAATCCGGCACCGCAACGCGGCAACGTCGATGCGGTGGAATCGATCGACTTCGATGCACCGCAACGCGTCGCTGCCGAAGCCGGCGATATCCATCGCCTTGGTGATGCACCCGTGTGCCGCCTTCGAAGTATAGGCCGTCAGCGCCGCGCGTTCGACGCCGCACTGCCGGACCGATTGTCCGAGTGCTGTCGTCCGCGCCACCAGCACCGCCATCAGATTTGCCATCGATGTGCCGGTGACGAAAATGCCGCTCGCCTCGCTCGGAAAGCTGAGCATCTGGCGGGTCCATTCCACGACCTGACGTTCGACCTCGATCGGAATGTGATCGCGTCCGCCGAGATTGGCGTTCAGTCCGGCAGCCAGCATCTCCGCCAGCATGCCGACGGCGGTACCGCCGCCATGCACCCATCCCATGAAGCCCGGATGAACATTGCCGGTCGCGTAGGGAACGACGAAATCGGCGAACTCCCGATAGACATCTCCGAGCTCGGAAGCCTGACGCGGAAGCTCGGCGCGAAACCGCGCCCGAACCTCATCCGGTATCGGCTGCCAGACCGGGCGATCGCGAATGTTGGCGATGTAGTCGATCATGTCATCGAGCATGCGATGACCCTGTGCGCGAATCGCGTCCCAATCTTGCGGGTCGAGGGTGTGGCTCGACTCGGATTGCAGCAACGCTTCGCGCACCGTTTTTGTCACGCGGCCTGCTCGCGGCCGGGCCGGGACCGGCGATACAACATCGCGGCGAACGCTTCGAAGATCTTGCGCATCTGCGGCGGCTTGTAGGGGAACAGATCCGGCGAATCCATGTTGTGCACGACGGCGGTATTGTCCGCTTCGAATATCAGCAAATCCCCGCGCTTGTTTTCCGCACAGTCGATGGTGAAATAGTCGAGCCGTACCCGCTCCGCCATTGCGGCCAGCGCGTCTTGATGGCGAACCGCGAAGGCGGTTTCGAAGTCGCGCATGAAGCTCTCTTCTTCGAGCCGCTTGCTGGCGCTGAATGCCATGTTCGCGTTCAGGTACCAGATATCCCACCGGTCTGCGATCGCCATGTGGCAGGCGTACGCGCGGCCATCGATGACAACTATTCGATATTTGCGAAACAGACCGTCATCATTGGCGTAATCGACGAAGCGGGAGACGAAAAATTCCTGCTCGGCTCTTTCGGCAAGATATCGGTCGATCGCAGCCGGCCCGTCAATCCTGGCCAGCCCGACGCCGGCATGCGAACCACGCGGCCGGACGATCAACGGAAACCGGAGTTCCGGCGCAACACCGGCAAGCAGAAGATCCGACTTGGGATCCGGCTTGATATTCGGCCTGGACGCGTCCGATAACTGCGCGCGGGTCACAGATACGGTTGCGGGAATATCGAGTCCTTTGATCCCGCGCAGCAAATTATGCAATTTGTCACGGTCCAGATTTGCAACGAGGCGCGGTGGATTGAGCATCGGCCGCGGCCAGCCAGCCGCCGCCTGATCGATGATGCGGAGCGCATCGCGGCATTCTTCCGAGTCGGAAGCGATCACGATCGCAATGTCATGATCGGGCAGCGGTACCGGCAGCGGGACTCCGGCCACGACATAAAGCGTCAGCAACTCGATCGCGGAGTCCTCGAGCAGGAATTCGATGGGCGTGTTGCCGCCCATGTCGATCGAGGCCGCCAGGGCGAGGACGCGCAGTTTCGGCTGTTCGGCCGCGCATGGCGACCGGAACAACTGGTGAAACGCAAGCACTTCTGCCTGGATGGCCAGTCCCGTCGGCTTGTCGCCGAGCAGTTGCGCGATCAGCGACAGGTCGAGCCCCTCACCGGCGTCGGCGGTTCCGCCGGCAACCTTCGAAATCAGCTCATCCCGCAACGGGCGAAGATCGGTCCCGTTAAATGCCATCGTCGTGAGCCTGGCAAATCCGATCCGGTCCGCGCACGGCAGCTTGGCGGTCGCGATCGGCGCTTCGAAATCAGGCTGCATGTCGCAACTCCAGGGATGGACAACAATCGCGGCGCGTCCAACAAGGCCAGGCATGTACCGCATGCAAACGGAACCTGCAGAGCGGCGGCGTCAATGTCACTCACGCAGCTTTCGGCGCGGCTGCAGCCGTTGCAAATTGCGAGGAGAGATCGCCATGAAACACGGACGGACCGACGTGATCGAGGCGGCTTTCGAGATCAGCCCAGATTTCGCCGCCGATATCCGTCCAGCGTTTGCAGAAGGCGAAATCCTCGCTGAGGTAAGTCCCGGTGTTCGGATCGATCATGCACTCGAACAATGCAAAGCGGTTGGGGCTTCCGGCGAGGGCGTCGGCAGAATGTTCGCGGAAAAACTGCAGCGATGCGTAGGCCGGATGTTCGCACATCCGTTCCAGAACGTGCCGCCTGATCATCAGGAAACCGGTTCCGGCGTAGCGCACCCGCGTAAAGCCGTTGACGACGACGACCTGGTCCGGATCGTCGAACTCGAGCACGTAATCCAGCGCCGCCGACGGCGCTTTCGACGGATTGGAATGCAGCGCCCGCTTTGCCTTGTCCCAGTTGACCCGCTTGATCGGATAAATGCCGGCCACCACATCCGCGCCGGATTCGATCAGCCGAAACACCTGGTTGGGGGTAAAGCCGATATCGGCGTCCACGAACAGGAAATGGGTTGCGGCGGGATCGTCGAGGAACATCGTCACCAGGTTGGCCCGCGCCCGCGTAATCAGCGCGTCGCCATCCCGCATCAGGACCTTGAGGTCGATGTTTGATTTGGAGCGCACCGCCCGCTGCAGCTGAAAAATCGAGCTGGCATAGATACTTGAGACCTGCCCGCCGAAGCAGGGCGTCGCCACCACGAGGTGAAACTGTTCGTTCATGATTAGCTCCGACGCGGCTGACACGGCCTGCAGTTCTGAACAAACGTTAAATAGACGTGGTTAACGAAAGGCTAATGACCGCGGTTAGCCGACCGGAAGATACTTCGTCAGGGTGAGCTGGGAGAGCATCGACGTCGTCTGATAGGAAGCCTGCAGGCTGGTCTGGAGTGCGAGGACCTCGCTCGCCACCTGATCAGGCGAAACGGTCTCGGCCTGGTCAACGATACTCTGCAGCATCGCCTGACTTTGCTTTTGCCGACTCGTCGCATTTTTCATCGTCATCTGCGCCGCGGCAAAATCCGCCTGAATGTCCTGGATCGTTTGCGTACCCGGATGCGACGTCAGACCTTGCGCCACCCGCTGGCTCAGCGCCAGAATCTGCCCCGCGGAATTTGTCCCCGCAGGCGGAGCAGAGAACGCTGAAAAAACCGCCAGGGTTTGAAGCTGCGAACGAATCGCGGATTCATTGGCCTGCGCCCCGTATTGAACGGTCACCGACTGATCGATCCGCGCGGTCGACGATGCGCGCGCTGAAGCCAGCGGCCCTGGATTGCCGGTGTACCAGGATACGGTATTTGCCGGCGTACCGCTGACAAACGAGGTGGCGGAGCCCAGTGGCGAGCCACTGACGCGCAGCGGCGGCTTGATCGCCGTCACCGTGGGGCCGAGTCCGAGCGCCGCAAATGCGGCCGGGTTCGAACTCGTGACCGAAAGGCTCGCGGCATCGTCGGTGTGCAGCGTGACCACACCGCCGCTGACGTTCGACGGGGTCGAGGTGCCCGTGATCGAATCGATTTTCGTCAAGAGTGTCTGGACGCTGTCGGTGACGTTGAGCTGGTTTCCGGTCGCGCCGGCAGCGACGAAAGTGATCGGTGTGCCGTTGACGGTGATGGTGTCGCCAGCTGCGAAGCTGGTAGCCAGCGAGTCCGTACCCGCGACACCGGATAACAGCGTCGCGCCGGTGATCGGCGCAGGAACAGCCGCCTGGTTGTGGGCCACGGTTCCGGCAGCGGTTCCAGTCGTGTTGAAAAAATCGTTGCCCGCCTCGACGGCCGAAGCGGCCACCAGCGATGTATTGGCAAGCGTGCCGATCGCCGTGGTCAGCGCCGCGTTCAGGTTGGCAGCGGTCGCCGCCGGCGTCGTGCCGATGGCGAAGCTCCCGGTCGGCAGCGGCGTTGCGCTCGAGGCGGTGAGCTGAATCGATTCGGTCGTACCGTCCGGCAGATTAAACTTGAAGCTGACCTGATCGCCGTTGTTTGGGTTGGTCGCGCCGAGATTGATCGAAACGCCGTTCGGCGATCCGCCGGGACCGGTGACGGTCGCGCCGGTCAGCGAGGACGACACCGCGTTCAGCTTCAGGCCGAACGGCGAGCCTGCGACGTCCTCCGCCACTTGAACCGAGCTCGGCGTCGGCGAAGAAATAACGAGACGACCGAGGCCGTTGGTACCGAGATCCGCTTGCCTCCGCTCGGAGGTCACCTGCTTCAACCCGGCCTGGGTGGTGGTTCCGTTGAGAATGGTATCGATCGAGGCAACGGACGGCGTATTGATGGCGCTGCCCGAAAACAGGTAGCGATCACCCGCCTGGGTATTCAGAATACCCAGCATCGAAGTCAGTTGAGAGCTGGCGGTCTGCTGCGCGATGGTCTGGCCCGCGCTGTTTAGCGCCTGCGACGAACTGTTCGCGCTGTTTTGAACCGTGGTTCCGATGTCGACCATCGCCTGCAGGGCCGTGTTGGCGACGCCGATGTTGGTGTTGATGTTGCTCATCGTGTCGGAGAAGGCGGAAATGTTGGCCAATTGCGACCGGGCGGCGATCGCGAATCCCTCGTTGACCCCCATGCCTGCATAGGACGTCGACTTTTTCCCGGTCGTCAGCTGCGACTGCAGCATCGTCAGCTGATTTTTGAGATCAACTATCGACTGGTTGAGAACGGAACTGCCGAAACTGACGCTGTTGATTGCCATGTCGATCGCCTTACAACTGGACTTGCATCAAGGTGGACATCATGGTCTGAACCACAGACATCACGTGAGCATTGGCCGCGTAGGAATTCTGCAAAGCGATCAAATTGGCCACCTCGGTATCGATATTGACCCCGGAAGTGGCTTTCATTTTCTGTTGCAACGTGTTGACGACGACGTCCTGCCCCTGCTGAAGCTGCGTCGCCGAGGTGGATGCATTGCTCTGCAGGCTCAGGAACTGCTGCATGAAACCTGACAGCGTCCCCTTGAACGGCGTCGCGACCGTGCCAAGCCCGGTCTGCGGCGAGTAGGTGAACGTGCCCGACGTCAGCTGGGAATACAGAAAATCCGAACGCGTCGTATCGCCGGCGGGCGTCGTGGGTGAAGTATTGTAGACCGTGAACTTCGACGGATCGGCGAGCAGCGCGGCATTGACCGTGATCCGTCCAGCCAATCCCAGTTGTTGCGGGGCCTGCGCCGTGATCGCCCCGGTGTACAATGCATTCCCGTCGGTAAACAACGGAAGTTGCGGACCACCGCTCGCAAGCGACGAAACCGTAGTGGTAACCGACGCCGCGTTAACGGCCGCCGTGGCGGTGCCGTTGTCGAGCACCCGCAAGGTAGACCCGGCCGGATTCGAAAACTGCAGATTGGAGCTACCGAGCGCAGCGTTCAGTTGCGCAACGACCGAGGCCATTCCGCCGGTAAAATTGACGCCGATCACCGGATTGTTCGGATTGCCCCCGACGTTCGACAGGGGAAGTGCTGCGGGATCATCGACCCGCACGATCGACACCTGATGCTGGGTGTTGGTCGTCGTGTCGGTATAGGTGAGGTTGATCGTATTGCCGGGCAGTACGTTCGAGAGGTCGAGATCGAAACCGGCCTTGGGGGCAAGAGCGGCCGGAGCGGCCGTCCCGGCGGTGGTCTTGTTCGACAGCGCGCTGGCCAACGATGCCGCGAGCTGATCGACCTGGGCCTGCGCCTGCACCAGCGTCTTGTCCCGCAACGTGACGTCGGCGGCGATCTGACCGGAGATGATCGAGCCCGTCCCGATCATGTCCGTGACAGCGCCGTTCGCGAGCTTGATCGAGATCGTGCCGACGGATGAATTTGCCGGATTGGCATTCCATTGCGAGTTGGCGTTCAGCGTACCCTGCGAATTGAAACTGAGCGTGGAGGCCTGAGCGCCGACCAGTTCGACACCGTTCGTGGTGTAGATGGTCGCCTGATTGTTTCCATTGGTGGAGACGCGGATATCCATCAGCTGCGACAGCTTGTCTATCGCCTGGTCGCGTTGATCCATCAGGGTGGCCGCCGTGGGATCGGTTGCGCTCATTCCCTGCAGCTGGACGTTCAGATGCGCGATCTGGGTCATGGCCGTATTGGCCTGCCCCACCGAAATGTTGATGTCCTGCTCGGCATTGGAACGCAGGGTTTGAATACCCTGCGTCGTTACATTCAGTTGCTGCGCCAGCGCCTGCGCCGCCGTCGCAGCCGAGATTTGTGACGATGAACTTCCCGACGTCGTCGAAAGCGATTGAAGCGCCGTCGTAAAATTGGAAAATGCGGTTTCGAGCGTCCCGGCATCTCCGGGCGTTCCATAGACGGATTGCAGTTGGGTCAGGACACTCGCCATCTGGTCGGCATAAGCGCCGCCGGACGTCTCCGATCGCAATTGGCTCTGAACGAATTGATCGAGTTGGCGGGACACGCCGGTGACGTTGACGCCCGCGCCGAAGTCGCCGCTCAGGGTCTGGACCTGATTGACGCTTTTGGCGACATAGCCAGGCGTCTGGGTGTTGGCGATATTCGACGACGTGATCGAAAGCGCGGCCTGGTTCGCACGCAAACCAGACATTGCAGTGGCGAGGGCCGAACTCAAACTCATCTTAGCCGCCTCGGATCAAACAAGCTGACGTGTTGCCAGCGACCATCAACGCAGCACGTTCAGCAGATCCTGAACCATGCTGTTGGCCGTGGTGATCACCTTGGTGTTCGCGGAATATGCCTGCTGGGTCACGATCAGCTTGGTGAACTCGTCGGCGATGTCGGTGTTCGAGCCCTCGAGCGAGGAACCGCTGATCGTACCCGAGGCGCCGATGATCGCCGGCCCCGATTGATCGGTGACGGCATAGGCGCCGCCATCGAGCGCTTTCAGGTAGTTGGTGCCGTTGAAATGCGACAACGTGACCGAGGCGAGATCGAGGTTCTGTCCGTTGGAGAAGGTGCCTACCACGAGACCGCTATTGCTGATCGCGACCGATTGCAGCTGGCCGGCCGCAAAGCCGTTCTGCGTGATGTTGTTGATGGTCGCCGCGCCACCGGTGGTGGCAAATTGGGTCAGGCCGCCGGACCCGACGTTGATCGTGAGAGTGCCGAGCGACTGGCCGCTGACCTGTACGTTCGTCACCGGGATCGCCGAACCTGTCGGGCTGATCAATGCGCCGTTGGCGCCGAAGGTGAAGTTCGTGCCGACGTTGGTCCAGCCGGGATTTGTACCGGTCGCGGCGGGATCGTTCTGATAAAAAAGATTCCACGTGTCCTGATGTCCGGCGCCGAGCGTGGAGCTGTCAACCTTGGCCCATCGCATTTGCAAGTTGACCGGCGTTCCCGCGGCGTTGAAAGCCGTTACCGCGCCACCGCTGATGCTTTCCTTCTGAAACGTCCCGGTGTCGTTGCCAATGACGATGCCGGTGCCGGGGGGGCCGGCGGCTCGCGCCAGCGCGACGGTACCGGAGGCCGGCAGGCCGAGTGCTGCGAACGCGTTCTGCGCCGACGCCGAAGTGGTGATCGTTAGATCTTGCCCGGTGCCCGTGTTCAGCGTGATCACGCCGCCAGCGAGGGTCGGCGCGGCGCCGGTGACCGAACCGATTTTCGACAGCAGGGTACCGACCGAGTCGGAGATGTCGATATTATTGCCTGACGTGCCGGATACCGAGCCGGTGTTCACAAAATGAAATGTCGTACCATCGACGGTAATGGTGTCGCCGGCCGCAAAGCCCGTCGTCAGCGTGTTGCTTCCCGCCGCCCCGGAAAGTGTCGTTGAGGTTGTGATCGCGGCCGGAAGCTGACTCGACGCGGCGGTGCCGTTCACGGATGCGTTGACGAAAGTCGGGGTGCCTATCACCAGGGGATTTTGGGCGAAATCACCGGGGTTCAGGACGCCCGCAGCCAACACCGAGCCGGCGAGAGCGGTGGTGCTTGCCGGCGTCAGCGGCGTGGTCGGAAGGTTCGCGGCGTATTGAATGGCGCTGGTGGCCTCCGCCGGAACGAAATTGTTCTGGAACTGCAGCACCTGCGGCACGTTGCCGAGCGGGTTTCCGGTTTTGGGATCGACCGCCACGCCCATCAGGTAATAGCCGGCGCCGTTGACCAGATTGCCGTTGGCGTTGACCTGGAAATCGCCACGACGGGTATAATCGGTGACGCCGTTGAAAACCGGCACATTGTCCGTGACCCCGATCGCCTTTTGCACCGAGAAGAAGCCGTCGCCGTTGATCGCCATGAACGTGGCGACCGTGGACCCTGAGACGGTTCCCTGCGAGGTGATGGTCGGTCGTGCGAAGGCCGTGACCGATCCGGAGACTTGCCGGTCGGGGCTCGTCGAATCCGGAACGAGATCGACGAAAGAGGTGCCTATGCCTTTGTAGCCGGTCGTCTGGGCATTCGCGATATTGCCGGAAATGTTCTGAAGCGCGAAGGATTGCGCCTGCAGGCCCGCAACGGAAGTATTGAGAGCGTCGAAGATACCCATAACATCGTCTCCAAATTCGATCCGGACGGCCCGCCGCTGAGCAAAGCGTTGACCGCAATCGAAGGAGAACATCGCAAGCGTTGTGCCAAACTAAAAACTGCAATCATATCAGTCGCATAAATAAAAAGCCCCGGTCCAGGGACCGGGGCACAATTGCCGGGCGGGCAACAATTGCCGGGCTTGAGGCGTCAGGTAGCCGACGGCGCTGCGGGGTGAAACACCAGCGCAAAACCGTCCATGCAGTAGCGCAAGCCGGTCGGCTTCGGACCATCGTCGAAGACATGACCGAGATGGCCGCCGCAGCGGCGGCAGTGAATTTCGGTGCGCAGCATCCCGAAGGTGCGGTCTTCGGTTTTGCCGACGGCGTTGTCGAGCGGCTGGTAGAAGCTCGGCCAGCCGGTGCCGCTTTCGAACTTCGTCTCCGAGGAGAACAGCGGCAGGTCGCAGCCGGCGCAGGCGAAAATGCCCTTGCGGTGCTCGTTCAGCAGCGGGCTCGATCCCGGGCGTTCGGTGCCCTCCTTGCGCAGGATTTCATATTGCTGCGGCGTCAGTTGCGCGCGCCATTCGGCATCGGTCTTTTCGATCTCGAATTTCTCGGCAGCCCGGGCAGACGTCGGGCGCAGCCAGCGGAAAGCGGCAAGGCCAAACAGGCTTGCAACCGATGCGAGCAGGATACGGCGGTCAATCATAGTGGTCTCCGTGTGAGGCGGAACATGTCTCGTTCGCCATCAGATACGGCGCGCAGCCCGGGAAGTTACACCGGTTCGTCCTGAATTTTCTCACTTTCTTGCGAGGGCGCGGCCTCCGTTCCGCCCCCATGCGTTTCCGCCCGCACCGGCGGTCCAGGACGCACCGGGCGCGGCCCGCCCGACGGCGGCGGGCGCCGGGGTGGCGACCTGGTTCCGGCCTGGCGATTGGCCTCGGCCAGGCGCGCCTCGCGGACCTGCTCCCTCGCCCGCGCGCCTTCCCGGTAGCGCGCCAGCGCGCCGGCGGCGGCGGCGCTTCCCCGCCCCCACATTCCGATCAGCTGGCCCGCGACCCGGCCGGTCGCGCCGCCGGCCCAGACCAGTTCGAACGGTGAAAACAGCCGCCAACGCCCGTCACCCCACAGGATGCTGCGCGCGATCAATTGCCCGGCCATCGCCGACGTATTCAGGCCCTGGCGGCCGAAGCCGCTGGCGACCCACAGACCTTTGCGCAGCTGGCCGATCTGCGGCATGCCGTGCACGGTCACTCCGACCGCGCCGCCGAACATGTCGGCCATGGCGACCTTGCCGAGTTGCGGGAAGACGGTGGCGATCCGGCGCTGAATGGCGGAGCCAAAGCGGCCGGGCTCCGCGTTCCAGGTCGTTTCCGGGCTGGCCCACATCAGGCGGTCGCCGTCCACGATCCGGAAATGATCGATGCCGTCGCTATCGGTCACCGAGCCCTGAAAGCTGATCACCTCGGCGAGCCGATCGCCGAGCGGCTCGGTGACCCCGGCATAGCGCCACACCGGAAGCAGGGTCTCCGACAGCCGCCGCGACGCGGCGCCGAGATGGATGTTGCCGGCCAGCACGATGTACGAGGCGCGCAGCCGCGCCGAAGGCGTCACGATCCGCTTGCGAATGCCTGAGGAATCGATGCTGACGACCGGCGTATCCTCGAAGATGCGGGCGCCGGCCCGCTTCGCCAGCGCTGCCAGGCCGTGAACATATTTACGGCCGTCGATCTGGAACGCCCGGGGGTAATGGATGCCGTGGAAATAGCGCCCGGTCTTGAGCTCGGCGCGGACGCGATCGACCTGCCAGCCTTCGACCTCGGTCTCGAAATCCTCGCTCAGCGTTTGCAGCCGGTTGATCAGCGTTTCGCCGGCATCGACGTTGGAGACTTCCAGCGCACCCTCGGTCAGCGCGATGCCCGGCATTAATTCTTCGGTGGCGGCAGCGCGAACATAATCGGCGCCCTCCTTCGACAGCGACCAGAGTTCGCGGGCGTCCTCGAGGCCGATGCGCTCGATCAAGTCGCCGATCGGCAGACCGTAACCCGGCATGACCGTGCCGAGTTGATGTCCGGACGCGTTCCAGCCGACATGGCGGCCTTCGAGCACGGCGACGCTGGCGCCAAGGCGCGCGGCCTCCCGCGCCACCGTCAGACCGGCGAGCCCGGCCCCGACCACGCAAATATCGACGTCCATGTCGAACGAAAGACGCGTGCGAAACGGCGCGTCGTCACCGGCTTGGTCGGGGGTACCTGTGGAAGTCTCGGCCATGGCGTTTTCTTAGGGATCGCTGCGACGCTTGTCACCTTGTCCCGGGCATGAGCTTGTAGATTAATTCAGACCGAGACCGAATCGAGATTGTGATCATGCGCCGTTTGATGCTGTTGCGTCATGCCAAGACCGAAAGTAACGCTCCGTCCGGGCAGGACCAGGACCGCCGTCTGGACGACCGCGGCCGGCACGATGCCGCCACGATCGGCGACTGGATCGGCCGGCATCCGCCGTTTCCCGACCTCGTGCTGGTTTCACCGGCGGTCCGGGCACTCCAGACCTGGGAGATCGCCCGGGAAGCGATGAAGCATCATGCCCGGCAGCCACAGGTCGAATTCCTGCCCGAACTCTACGGCGCCGATCCGGCCCAGCTGTTGCAAACCATCCGTATGGCCTCCGTCAACGATCCGCGGCGGCTCTTGGTGGTCGGGCATAATCCCGGCATGCACGAACTGGCGCTGACGCTCACCGGCAGCGGCGACGCCGCCGCGAAGAAGGCGCTCGAACACAATTTGCCGACCGCAGGCTTCGCCATATTCGACTTCGCGACCGACGACTGGAACGATGTCGCGTTCCGCCGCGGCAAACTCGTACTGTTCATCAGCCCGAAATTATTGAAGAGAATTTCGGGCGATTAGGGCTGGCGGACATCCTGATTCCGACGTGCTAAAGTGACCTCGAACAGGAGGCGCAGATGTTCAATTCGATTCTCGTGCCGATCGATCTGGCCGATACCGATCTGGCGAAGCCTGCGATCGCTACCGCTGCCACGCTGTCGAAGACCTGGAGCGGCTCGGTGCGGCTATTGAACGTGCTGCCGATGACGCCGGTGATGCTGGCGGAATATGTGCCGGCCGATTTTGACACCCAGCAGCGCGAGATCTCGGAAGAAGCGCTTACGATCGTGGCGCGGGAATCCGGCATCGAGCCGTCGCGCATATCCACCGCGGTCCGCCAGGGCGGCATTTATCACGAGATCCTCGAAGAGGCGGCCGCGATCAAGGCCGATCTGATCGTGATGACGTCGCACCGGCCGGCGATGCGGACCTATTTCCTCGGCTCCAATGCCGGCCATGTGGTGCGCTACGCCAAATGCTCGGTGCTGGTGGTGCGGCACTGATATATCCACGCAAAACAGCGGAGGCGATCAGAAAATCCCGGGCAACAGCATCGCGACCCGCTGGCGATATCGCCGGTACTGATCGCCGAAGAAGGCAAGAAGATCGCGCTCCTCGAGCCAGATGCCGATGAACAGGTAGGCCGTCATCGCGCCGGCGAACAGGAAGTGGCCTGCCGTCATGACCGGCGCCGAGCACCCGCTTGCGTCCGAACCCTTCGAAATGCCCGGTCAGGAAGGTGCCGAATACGAGCAGCCAGCCGAACAGCGACAGCGAATGGATCGCCGCCACCGCGCGCGGATCAGCCGCCCGCCACACCACGGCAGGCAACGGCTGCCATGCCGCGAACAAGACGATGAGCACCAGACTGGTGCACAGCACATATGTGCTTCGCTCCACCAAAGGCGGGACGTGCCGGGTCAACACACGCTTGAAGCCACGCCGCGCCATGGCACTGTGTTGAGCCACGAAGAGGCCGAGCAACTGCAGGTCGATGCAAAGCGCCACCGAGGACGGCCAGGTCGCGCCGGTATCGATCTGCTTGGGAACGACGACGCCGCTGACGAAACCGACCGCGTAAAGCAGCGTCGCGAGAAAGATCGCATAGACCGCAACGCCATAGCCGATGCCGAGAAGTCTTGCGAGACTTCCCGCGGTCGGCCGGCCGATGCGGTGCGACCGATGGTCAACCGCGATGGTCATGTTGTTTTCCTGTCGAGTTCGAACTCATTGCGCCCTTGGGGCGGCGGCGTTCAGCGAAGCCGGCCGAGTTCCCGATCGACAATGCCCCAGACCGCCCGCTCGATGTGACAGCGGCTGATCCCGATATCGCGGAGCGCACGATCGTCCAGTTGCCGCAGCGCTTTGATGGCTTCCCGGCGAACCCAATTGGCGGCGAGGTTATTCACCCAACCTTCGATCCAACGGACAAGTCCACCGGACGGGTTGGCGGACGTGCGTTGCGCGGCAGTCGAGGACATCGTGGTCATTTTTCTTCTCCGGTTGGCTTTCGTCCGGCAAGGCGATGCCGCTGGCGCAAACGCTGACCGACAGCGGCTGCACCATTTGTGACGTTGGATTGCTTGCTCCTCAGTGCAATCGCTGGGTTGATATGACCTAGATGATCCGGTACATTTCTCGGTGCAAGTAAAGCATTGCTCTCGGTGCAATAATGTCGAAATTCGAATATCTCAGGCTTGCCGATGCGGTCGCCGCCGAGATCGCCAATGGCGGCCTCAAGCCCGGCGACCGCCTGCCGCCGCAGCGCAGCTTCGCCTATGAGCGCAAGATCGCGGTTTCGACCGCGAGCCGCGTCTACACCGAGCTGTTGCGCCGCGGCCTCGTGGTCGGTGAGGTCGGACGCGGCACCTTCATCTCTGGACAGCCGCGCCGCGGGATGTCAGCGCCGACCGAGCCGCGCGGCGCCCGCATCGACCTGGAAATCAACTACCCGCTGCTGCCGAACCAATCGGCCCTGATCGCAAAAAGCCTCGAAGGCCTGGAGCGGCCGGAAGCGCTAGAGGCCGCATTGAGGCAAGGCACCAGTGCAGGGACGAAGGCTGCGAGAAACATCTCGGCGGATTTCCTGTCCCAGAACGGCTGGTCGGCTCCCGCTGAGCAGTTCGTGTTCACCGCCAACGGCCGGCAAAGCATTGGCGCCGCCCTTTCCGCGATCGTGCCGCCCGGCGGCCGCTGCGGCGTCGAGGCGCTGACCTATCCCTTCATCAAAGGCATCGCCGCCCGGCTCGGGGTGACGCTGGTGCCGCTGGCGATGGACGAACACGGCGTGCGGCCGGACGCGGTACAGAAAGCCCGCCGTGAAGCGCATCTCGGCGCGCTGTACATCCAGCCGACGATTCAGAATCCGCTGGGCATGACGATGCCGGGCTCACGGCGCGCCGACCTGTTGCGCGTCGTCGAAAAACTCGGCCTCACCGTGATCGAGGATGCGGTTTATGGCTTCCTCGATGACGAGGCGCCACTGGCGGCATTGGCGCCGGATTCCTGCGTCGTGATCGACAGCCTTTCCAAGAAGGTAGCCCCAGGCCTCGCGCTCGGCTTCATCGTTCCGCCGCCACGTTTGCGCGAGAGCGTCATGGCATCCGTACGATCAGGCGGATGGACCGCGTCAGGCTATGCCTTCGCGGCCGCACAGCGGATGATGGCCGACGGCACAGCGTCCGAACTCGTCAGGCTCAAGCGCGCCGATGCGCGGCGCCGTCAACAGCTGGCAGCGGAGCGGCTTGCCGGTTTCGAAATCCAGACCAATCCGAAATCCTATCATCTGTGGCTGACACTGCCGCCGCACTGGCGGTCGCAGACATTCGTCGCCGCCGCGGCCCGCCGCGACATCGCGCTGACGCCCTCGTCGACCTTTGCGGTGAGCCCCGGGCACGCGCCTAATGCGATACGGCTGGCGCTGGCCGCACCGCCCATCGATCAGCTCGATGCAGGACTGCGAACGCTGGCGGGAATGCTGCGCGCCAACGAAGAGGATTTTGAATCCACCGAATAGACCGGCTCCAGGTCACCCTCGCCGCTCAATTGACCGGCCACTCCGCGATAAAACCCTTCGCCTTGTAGGGCTCGATCTTGTCCCATTCGAAGAGGATACGGCGGCGGAATTCGGGATCAGTATGCCACAGCGCCCGCGGCGTCTTGAAACTATCGACCATGACCAGCATCTTCTCCACTTCCGGCCAGTGGCGCTGCAGCGTCATCGGATAGCGGCGCGCGGTCCAGGTATTGCCGAGACAGATCACGCTGCGGATATTTTTCAATCCGAGCGCGGCGTCGATAAGCGGCAGCGAGAAGATCACGTTTTCGCCGGTGTTCATCGCGCGATGCTCCCGCAGAATACGGTCGGCCGGAATGCCGCGCGCGGTCATCACCTCCGCGATAATTTCGCATTCCGAACGATTCGATCCCGGCGTGATCCCGCCGCTCACGATGGACCAGCGAAAGTAGCCCTTGCTCCAGAGCCGGCAGGCTTCATCGACACGCTCGCCGACGTCTTCGCGGGTGCCGAACACGAACAACAGATCGGCAGGTTGCAATGGCGTCTCGATCAGGTGCCGTGCATTGATCTCGGCGATTTCGGCCTCAGTCGGCAAACGCGCGCTTCGATCCACCATGGCATGCTCATGTCTGCCCTTGAAAACATGCCCGCACGATGCCGCGCGCAAGCTGCTTTACGAAGTCACATTTCATTGCGCTTGATTGCGATGGCTAAGGCAGCAACTCGTCCGGCAGATCGTCGAAGCTGTAGCTGCGAGGCCGGTTGCGTTTGACGAAGCCGCCGATCTGCCAGGCGAACAGGGCGGCAAAGCCGACCAGGAACAGCGCGCCCACGAATTCGCCGATGAACAGCGCGCGCAGCAGCAGTCCCGCCATCGCGACCGCGAGCATCGTCAACAATGCGAGCGCGGCGGCGTAGGTTTTCGGACCAATGCCGCCGATCAGCGCAGCCTTGCTGCCTGCATCCTTCAGGCGCCGGTGCAATTCCACCATGAAGGCCCGGTAGCCATGGTCCTGCGGCGCCATCATGGCCGCGGTTTGCCAGGTGGTCGAGAGGATGGCGATGCGCCCGCCGCCTTCCTTGTCGATATCGGCGCGGAAGCGGCGCGACTGCATCGACACCGGCCGGTAGGAGAGCCGGATCGCCGCGATATCCGAATAGGCCCAGACCCCAGCTCTGCCGGCGATCCGCCACGACAATCCGGCATCGGTCAGTTCGAATTGATGCGCCGATCCGATCAGCGACGCCTTGTAGGCGTAGCGGGTTTCGGGCGCGCCCTCGCCCGATATCCCAACCGCGTTCGGTAATGATGTTGGCAATCGGAAATCCCGCTATCGGTTCCGCGCGGCCTGCTTGCGCGACGCGCCGGCTTTATCTTACAAGCGGGCCATGGCCGAGACGACCTATTTTCCGCGCCGCCTGATTCTGGCCGGCGCGATGATTTCCGGGGTGCTGCTGGCGCTCGCGGTGCACATGCTGGGCGCGCGCTACGGCCTCGATCTCGGCGGCCTGTGGCGATCCGATGCCCACGAATTCATGCCGGCCGGCGCTGCCATTGCATGGTGGCTGATTGCGACCGTCGGCTTTTCCGGGGGCTACCTCACCGCCAATTTGATGCACAGCGCGGTTTCGGGGCAAATTCCGCAGCGGATGCGGCAATTCCTGATCGCGGTCGGCGTGCTGATCCTCGCCGGCGCCGGACAGGCCGCCTCGGCGCCGAGCCCAATCCCGACCATCTCCGGCGTGCTCGCGGGCCTTGCGGCGCTGTGCCTCGGCGCCGTGATGGCATTCTGCGGCGCGCATTTCGCGCTCCGCAAGGCGTAGCCCTTCGGGTTCGGACGAAAGCGCCCTAGGCGACGACGCGCGGACGCACCTTGGACAGCATCCTTTCCACCTCGGCGGCGGGACGCGGCGGGCTGAACAAATAGCCCTGCACCTGCGTACAGCCCTCACGGCGCAGCAGATCGAACTGCGCCTCCGTCTCGACGCCCTCCGCCGTGGTGACGATGCCGAGGCTCTTGCCCAGTCCGGTCACGGCGCGGACAATAGCCATGGAATCGTCGCGCGAGGCCAATTCCGTCACGAACGAACGATCGATCTTGATCTTGTCGAACGGGAAACTGCGCAGGTAGCTCAGCGACGAATAACCCGTCCCGAAATCATCGAGCGAGATTCTGACGCCAAAGGCGCGGAGTTCGTGCAGGACCGCAAGCGTCGCCTCGCTGTTCTGCAGCAACACAGATTCGGTGATCTCCAGTTCGAGCCGATGCGCCGGAAGGCCGGAGGCCTGCAATGCCGCCTTCACCGACGACACCAGGTTGGGATTCTTGAACTGAACCGGCGAAAGATTGACGGCGACGTCGACCTCCTGCGACCAGCAGGCGGCATCGGCGCAGGCCCGGCGCAACACCCAGTCTCCGAGCGGAACGATCAGGCCGGTTTCTTCCGCCAGCGGAATGAAGTTCAGCGGAGCGATCATGCCGCGCAGCGAATGGTTCCAGCGCACCAGGGCTTCGAAGCCGACCACCCTGTCCCCGGCAACGTCGCGGATCGGCTGATAATAGACTTCGAACTCGTCGCGCTGCAGCGCTGCCCGCAGATCGAGTTCCAGCATGCGGCGCGCCTGGGCGCGGGCGTCCATTCCGGTCTCGAAGAAGCGATAGGTGCCGCGGCCGTCCGCCTTGGCGCGATACAGCGCGAGATCGGCCTTCTTGAGCAGTTCATCCGGATTCTTGCCGTCTTCGGGCGCCAGCGAGATGCCAATGCTGACGCCGACGACGAGCTGGTGGCCGCCGATGTCGTAGGGTGCTGCGATCTTCTCGACGATGTGGCTGGCAAGCAAGGGCACCGCCGAGGGATCGCAGTCGCTGCAGAACTGGACCACCGCGAATTCGTCACCGCCAAGTCTTGCTACCGTGTCGTGCTCGGTGACGCATTCGCCGAGCCGGCGGCCAACTTGCTTCAGCAAGGCGTCACCGATCGGATGGCCGAGCGAGTCGTTGATTTCCTTGAAATGATCGAGATCGAGACAAAATACCGCGAGCTGATCGCTGCGCTTGGCAAGGCGCAGGGCCTTCTCAAGCTGCTCCCGGAACAGCGTCCGGTTCGGCAGATTGGTCAGCGCGTCGTGGCGCGCCATATGCGAAATCTGCTCCTGGGCCTGCTGCCATTCGGTGATGTCCTCGAATGTCGCGACCCAGCCGCCGCCCTTCATGGGCTGATCGACCACGCGAATCGAACGTCCGTTGCGGGCAACGACCCTGGTCAGGCTTTCGCCGGCATTCGCCGCCGCGACCACCATGGCGAAGAACTCATCGGGATCGCCGTCCCATTTTCCGATCGATTTCTGATCCTGGAGAACGTCGATCAGCAAGCGACCCTGCAACGGCATTCCGGTCCGATCCATCATCTCCTTGTAGCGCTCGTTGAACAGCAGGATGCGGCCTTCCGCATTGAACATGCAAAGCCCCTGCGACATGTTTCCGATCGCGGTGTCGAGCAGGACCTTCTGCTGATGCAGTTCGCCGCTTGAGCGGCGATCGAGCATGGCGGCCACGAACGATATGCCGAGGATGGCGAAAGCTGCGACCGCGGTCAAAAAGGAAAGCGCGGCCGGAGAAATCGTCAGTTCGTCGCCAACCAGGGTGGGATCCGGAACGAGCGTAACGGCGCCCATCGCCGTGAAGTGATGCGAAACGATCGCGACCGTCAGCAGGGCCGTGGCGGCAAGGGTATGACGGCGATCATCCCGGCGCGTGGCAACGACCAGCGCCAGCGCCCCGAATACGCTTCCGAACACGACCGAAGCCAGCACGATACCGGGCGACCAGACGATGCGCGCCGGAAGTTCCAGCGCCATCATGCCGGTGTAGTGCATCGCCGCGACGCCAACGCCGATCACCGCGCCGCCAGCCGCAACCGTCGACCGGCGGTCATTGAGCGACGCAATGCTGAGGCCGACGACGGAGATCGCTACAGCAAAGACCAGCGACATGAGGGTGACCGGAATGTTGTATCCGGCACCGATGCCGGGATCGTAAGCCAGCATCGCAACGAAGTGGGTGGCCCAAATTCCGCAGCCGCCGACCGCCGCATCCAGCCCGATCCAGATCGCGCGCGTGCGGCCCTGTGAAGCCCTGGCGCGATGAAACAGGCTGATCGCAACCGCACTGGCCAGCCAGCAAATGGTGCCGCCAAGGACGACCAGCCGCCAGTCATGCTCGGTGACCAGGCAATTCAGCACTTGATACATTACAAACCCCCGCTATCGGTCTGTAATGACAGCACTGATGGTGCATTATCTGTAACCGTCACCGGCTTCGTTGCGCGAATGGTGAACAAAGCTTTGAATGGAGTTCAAAGTGGCGCGGCGGGCTTTGCGATTTTTGCCGTACCGGAGCACTTGGCACGAATCACCTCAATTTGGAGAACCAACGCGCAATAAACCCTCCTGTTTCGACCTGACGATACGGTATGGATCGAAGTATGTTTGCAGCGGAACGCGTCCGGTCACGCAAAAACACCGCGCGAGCGTCCCGCGCGGCGTTTTGCCTCAATATCCAAAAAGACTAGCTGGCGGCCTTCAGATTATCTTCCCTTCGGCGAGCGTGGTCAGCTTGCCCTGTGCATCCGGCAAACCAGCTCCAGCCGCTGCACATGGGTCTTGGTTTCCTCGAGATGGGTCAAAAAGCCCTGCTTGAGCTGCTTGTCAGTGGCCTTTTCAGCCATTTTTGGCAGCGCTTTGACGAGTTGTTTCCCGGCGTAATGAAATCTGAAAGCCTCGTCAGGGAACAACGACACAATGCGACGATTTGAATCTCCGGAACGGGCCGAAAGGCGACTCAAAATTCCGAACGTCAATACATATGTCCGCCGTATGACAAAGGCGGCCAACGATGGCAGAAGCTTGGATGTCAAGGACTGCACAACGCCGCGATTTTAGCTTATGGGTCTTCACGCACGGTGCATCTCGCCGTCTCCGGTTGCTTTTGTGACCGGTTTTTCCAACGTGTTACCGCCCCGCCGGGAGGATGAATGCATCGGCTGCTGACCACGCTCAGGCGTGGCTTCAAGGAAAAGATCGGCTGGAAACGGCTCGGTATCGCTGCGAGTCTTCTCATTATCGTCTTTGCGGTCACGACGCTGGTGCGAACCCTGAAGGGGGTCGACACCGGCGGAATCCTGACTGCGCTGACGGAGATTGCCCCGCACCGGATCGCGCTTGCCGCTTTGTGCGTGGTTGGCGCCTTTTGCACGCTGACCTTCTATGATTTCTTCGCGCTACGAACCATCGGCAAGAATCAGGTCCCCTATCGCATCGCCGCGATGTCGAGCTTCACCAGCTACACCATCGGTCACAATATCGGCGCTACCGTATTCACCGGGGGCGCGATCCGCTTCCGGATTTATTCCGATTACGGCCTGACCGCGATCGATGTAGCCAAGATCTGCTTTCTCTCCGGGCTGACATTCTGGCTCGGCAATCTGTTCGTGCTCGGCTTCGGCATGGCCTGGCATCCCTGGGCGGCGTCCGCGATGGACCTGCTGCCGCCGGCGATGAACCGGCTGATCGCGATCGGCTGCCTCGCCGGCATCGCGGCCTATTTCATCTGGCTGGTGATGGGCGAGAACCGCCGCGAGCTCGGGCAGAACGGCTGGAAGGTGGTATTGCCCTCGGCGAAGCTGACGCTCGTGCAGGTCCTGATCGGCGTGGTCGATCTCAGCTTCTGTGCGCTCGCGATGTATTTGTTGATGCCGACGCAGCCGCCTATCGATTTCGTTTCGCTGGCGGTGGTGTTTATCCTGGCGACGCTGCTTGGCTTCGCCAGCCATGCGCCGGGAAGCATCGGCGTCTTCGAAGCCGCGATGCTGGTGGCGCTACCCCAGTTCGGCAAGGAACAATTGCTGGCGACGGTGGGGATGTTCCGGATCCTGTATTTCCTGATCCCGTTCGGGATCTCGATTTCGATCATGGGGACCCGCGAATTCTGGCTCAACGTCGTGCGGCCCTGGCAGGAACGCCGCCGGCTGACCGAGGCCTGCACGGCCAAAGCCCGGGTGCGGCAGCCGGTCAAGAACCGGCAGTCGTAACCGGTAACGGCGGCGCTATCTTTTCGGCCAACCCAATCCATTCTCTTATTTTTGCCTTACCGCTAACGTCAAACGCGCCATGGGCCGAATTCTCACTCACTCGATAAAGTCGACCATGCTGCTCGCATGCGTGCTGGCCGCGCTGTCGGCGTCATGGGCGGAAGCGCAGACCGCCGCCGACGCGCCGCTGCGGATTTCATGGGAAGTCCGCAACCGCTTCCGGCTATTCCGCGAGGAACGGGACTTCCTGCTGCAGACCGACGCAGAGCGCGGCCGCAGCGTGCTGGCCGCCGAACAGGCCCTGGAATTGCAAAGCGACGGCCGCGGCTGGGCGCGTAACACCGTGAACCGGCTTTGCATCGACCTTTCCGGCCGCGTCAACGAGCCCTGCACCCGCGACAACGTCAAGGAAAGCTATTTGACGCCGGTCGACCATCCGATCGTGGTCCGGCTCACCGGCCCTATTCCGGTCGGCGCCACCTGCGCCTGGTCGTTTGACGACGGCGACGGACCGCAAAGCTCAACATTCGACTGCGCCGAGCCGGTCAATCTCAGGGCGCGCTACGGCCGCACCACCGTGGCGAATGTCGACGTCTCCAGTGGGTCGGATGCGACCCAGCGCGTCTCCACCGAGATTGCGGTACGCGACATCCTGATTGCCGGCCTTGGCGACAGCATCGCTTCCGGCGAGGGAAATCCGGACCGCGCCATTGCGCTGGCCGACGAAGGCTTCTGCTTCCGCTCCTATCTCGGGACGGCGTCCGCGCAATATTACCGTCCGAGCCGCGCCGGCTATAAAGGCGGACGGGCCTGCGAAGCGCCGGATTTCCTGACCGTATGGCAGAAGCAGCGCGCGCTCTGGTTCAATTCGGCCTGCCATCGCTCGCTCTACAGCTACCAGACCCGGACCGCGCTGGCGCTCGCGGTGCAGTATCCGCATATCGCGGTGACCTATTTGCCGCTGGCCTGCACCGGCGCAACCATCACCGACGGGTTGTTGGGCTATCAACGTGTGCAGGAATGCCTGCCGTCGAAAACGGCCAACACCTGCTCCGGCACCGTCAACGGCCAGCTTTCCGAATTGCGCGACGCCCTCGCCGCCGCAAAGCGCCGTCAGCCCGACCGCAAGCTCGATCTGGTTCTGCTGTCGGTCGGCGCCAACGACATCTATTTTTCCGGCCTCGTCGCCGATGTGATCGTGGACACGCCGACCGAGCGCGCGCTGTTCCGGCGCAGCGGCGTGATGGCGTCGGTGGAGGATTCACGCGCCGCACTGACGCGGGACCTGCCGCAGGGATTCAGCAAGCTGCGCGAGGCCCTAAGGCCGCTGGTCGGCGACATGTCACGGGTGATCTACACCTCCTACGCCAACCCGACGCTGGCCGATAGCGGTACACCCTGTCCGGGCGGACGCGCCGGCTTCGACATCCACCCCTCCTTCAACCTCCAGCCGCAGCGGCTGGCTGCGGTCTCGAACTATGTCGAAAGCGAGTTCCTGCCGCAGCTCAAGGCGCTCGCGCTGTGCCAGTCCGGCATCCTGTGCCGCGATCCGCGCGCCGACCGCATGACCTTTGTCGATGCCCATCAGGCCGCCTTTGCCAATCACGGCTTCTGCGCGCGGGCCGAGAGCGATCCGGAATTCGACCGGCAATGCTTTTCAGCCAGCGGCGAAAGCTTCGATCCCGACATCGTCACCGCAGCCAACCAGCCGATGCTGTGCGGACGCAGCGCCGGCGAATACCGCGCCTATCTGCCGCGCGCGCGCTGGATCCGCGACGCCAATGACAGTTACTTCGCGGCGATGACCTATCCGCAGGCGCTGCCGTCGTCGATGCAGCCTTCGGATATCCATGACGCGACCTGGGGAGTGCTGTCGGCGGTGTATGGCGGCGCCGTGCACCCCAGCGCCGAAGGTCACGCCGCAATGGCGGATGCGGCACTCCCGGCCGCGAGCGCGGTGCTGCAGCTCGACGCCAACGTACCGGAAGTGATTTCGCAGCCGGTGCCGCCGATCACACCGACGCCGGCCACGCGTTGAGGCTTCCGGTTAATGCGCCGGCGCGGGAGCGGCGGTCTTCTTCGCGGCGACCGGGGGTTTTGCGTTGACCGGCGGCTTCATCGCAGCCGCCTGCGCCGGCAGATATTTCGCAACAACGGCCGGATCCAGTGAAGCCATCGCCGTGTCCGGCAACCGGGTCCAGGTCTCATCCTTGCCGAACAGGGAAATGCCCAAATAGCCGCGCATGGTCAGCGACTGGCCGTCGGCGCTGACGGTCATCTTGGCCTTGTAGATCTTGCCGTCGCGCGGATCGAGAACGTTGCCATTCTCGTATTTCAGTCCGTCGCGCTTCATGTCGCGGATGAAGGGCAGTCCGACGAGCGGCATGTTCCTGCGATCGTCGGTGCATTTCGAGCAGATCTCGTTCGGATCGTCGCCGGGCAACGGATATGTCTTGGCGATCACGCCTTCGAAGATTCCATCATGATCGACGAACAGGAACCAGCCCACCGGCTTGCCGTTTTCGATTTTCTGCCACAGGCCCGCGGCCGACGGCTCCTGTGCCTGCGCGGGAAGTGCCGCGGCAAACGCGGCCGACAACACCAGACCCGTCACGATCAGCAGCAGTCGAAATCTGGATAGAACATTCCGCATCGTCACCACCTGATCAATCCACAAAATGAATGGCCCCAGACTAAGGCCATTTCGCGGAGGGTTCCAGTGGCAGTGACGACGATCGCCACCACCAATGGCAGGCACGTGGCGGCCCTTCAGTCATATTTCGGTTGGAATCAGTGGACCCCGAGCTTCTTCTGCAGGCTCGACGACGAGGTCGTGTACTGGAACACGAGCCGCTTGTCCGGATAGACATAGCGGTGGGCCTTCTGCGCCATCAGGGCGCCCTCGTGGAATCCCGACAGGATCAGCTTCAGCTTGCCGGGATAGGTGTTGATGTCGCCGATGGCGAAGATGCCAGGCACGTTGGTCTCGAACGCGGCGGTCTCGACCGGCACCAGATTGTTCTCGAGCGCGACGCCCCAGTTCGCGACCGGACCGAGCTTCATGGTCAGCCCGAAGAACGGCAGCATGGTGTCGCAATCGATCTTCGAGATCGCGTTGTCGTTGCCTTTCATGACGGCGCCGGAAAGCTTGCCGCTCTCGCCTTCCAGCGAGGTGACCTGACCGATCTTCAGATCCATTTTGCCCGCGGCGACCAGCGCGCGCATCTGCTCGACACTGTGGGGGGCGGCGCGGAAATCGTCGCGCCGGTGCAGCAGCGTCACGCGCTTGGCGACCGGATGCAGATTGAGCGTCCAGTCGAGCGCGGAATCGCCGCCGCCGACGATCAATAGATTCTTGTCGCGAAAGTGCTCCATCTTGCGCACCGAGTAGAACACCGAGCTGCCCTCATAGGCCTCGATGCCCGGCACCGGCGGGCGCTTCGGCTGGAACGATCCACCGCCTGCGGAGATCACGACCACCTTGCACTCGAACACCTGGCCGGCGTCGGTCGTGACGCGAAAGCCGGGATCGCCGATCTTCTCGATCGTCTCCACCATCTCGTTGAGATGGAAGGTCGGATGGAACGGCTTGATCTGCTCCATCAGCGCTTCCGTCAGGCCGTGGCCGGTGACGAAGGGAATGCCGGGAATGTCGTAGATCGGCTTTTCCGGGTACAGCTCGGCGCACTGGCCGCCGACCTTGTCGAGGATGTCGACCAGATGCGCCTTCATGTCGAGCAGACCCAGTTCGAACACGGCGAACAGTCCGCAGGGACCCGCGCCAATAATCAGCACATCGGTTTTGATTGCTTCGCTCATACTCAGCTTCTTTTCGGTTGAACTGGGGAGGCCGAGCCTGTCTAGCCAACGCCGCCGGTTGAGGAAAGTCATAAATGGGAGGCTGGGCTTCCCGGCAAGCCCTTGCCGGGCTTCGATAACTGGGCTGTAAGGGCATGAAAGCCCGGAGATCGTCCCGTGAATGCGCCTGCCCGTCTCGATTCAACGCCGCGTCTGGAGGATTTTCCCTACCGGTTGACCGACAATGTGCGCTTTGCCGACCTCGACCCCAACCAGCACGTCAACAACGCGGTTTACGCCACCTATTTCGAAACCGGCCGCGTCACCCTGATGAAGGATCGCAGCTACGGGCTGATGCCCGAGGGGGTCACCTGGATCATGGTCCAGCTCGACATGCATTTTCGCGCCGAGCTGCGTTGGCCGGGCACGATCGAAATGGGGCTCGGCCTCGTCAAGTTCGGCCGGACCTCGGTGACGTTCGATCAGGTGGTGTTTTCCGAAGGCAAATGCATCGCATCAGCGCGATCGGTATCGGTGCTGCTCGATGAAGCCACCCGCAAGCCGACGCCGCTGACGCCGGAGATAAAAGGCAATTTCCAGCGCTGGATTCGCCGCGGCGTGGATCCGAATTAGAAACTTTGTCGCTTAGGCCTGCCGCTCCGGCGTCGCCACCACAAGCCCGTCGAGTTCGTCGCTGACCTTGATCTGGCACGACAGGCGCGAATTCGGCCGCACGTCGAAGCCGAAATCCAGCATGTCTTCTTCCATCGGTGTCGGCGCGCCGACCTTCTCGCGCCAGGCCTCGTCGACATAGACATGGCAGGTCGCGCACGCGCAGGCGCCGCCGCATTCGGCTTCGATTCCCGGAACGGCATTGCGGATCGCGGCTTCCATCACGGTGGCGCCGTTTTCGACTTCAATGGTGCGTTTTTCGCCGGAATGGTCGACAAAGTGAATTTTGGCCATGATCGCTCGTGCTGCCGGGGGATAGGAAAAGGGGTCCGGGCAGTCCTATAACGGGTCGGTACGCGCAGCGCCAGCGGTCGGGACGACAAACCTGCGGGGCCGTTTTGGCAAGAGTTGGAGCGGTTTTGGCGGTTCTGGTTCAGGCGGCTCTGGATGGCATCCGCTCAGGCGCGGCGCAGGTTCGCCTCGATCGCCGTCAGCGCCAGCGCGACCGCCTCGCCGAGTTCGCTGAGCCGCGCGGACAGACCGGCGCCGCCGGCCAGCGCCGCTTCGAGCCGGGCGGCGGCATCGGCGACGCCGAATGCACCAATCGCGCGCGCCGAGCCTTTCAGCGTATGCGCCAACGCGCCCGCATCGGCAGGCGCGGTCGCAAGCGTGGCGATCAGCTTGGCCGACTGCGCCGAGAACATCGCCAGCACCTCTTGCTCGAGGCCGGCGTCGCCTAGCGTCATGCGTTTGAGATGGTCGAAATCGATCGGACCGTCATCGGGAGCAAGCGGCGGCGATGGCATCCAGTCAATCCGTTCGAGATGAAGCGGCATGGCACAATCCAAATATCCCGGCCGCATCGATCCCGGCTGGGGCGTTTTCGCCAGCCAATCACGGAACTGGTTAATGGAACGTTCGATGGATTTGCCGCAAGTTCGCCTTGTTTTTGACGAAGAGACGCCACAGTTAACCTCTCCCCGCGGGAAATTTGAGTGCCCGTAAGGCGTTATCGCACTAAGCTGTTAACGATGATTAAGAATGTCTTAATCGCGACCATTTCATTCGCATCGCTCTGCCAATAGGATGTTTGCGGATGTAGCGGACAAGCCGCCGAGCGGGCGCTTGCGCTCCGCTCGGGGAATGATCCCGGCTTCAGGCTTGCGGGGACGTCAGCAAGCCTGCCGGACGCGTACAAAGTAAGAGGGCTCAGACTGAACATGGCGAACAATCCCAAGAAGGTCAAAGATCCCACCGAAGTCGCGCTTTCCGCCATTCAGGAAGCGCTCAACATCAGCGACGTGAACGCTGACACCGGCCGCAATACGATCGGCGACGAACCCGCGCCGCCAGGCATTCCGTCGACGCCGACTTACTCCGACACACCGTTCTCCGACACACCGTTCGACACGCGCCCGAGCGACCGGCAGACCTACGATCCGATCGAGGAGCCGCGCAGCCCGCGCCGCGCCGCCAACGACGATCGCGAAACCATCGGACAGATTCTTCAGGCCATTCAGAAAGGCCGCCCGGCCCGCAGCGTCTATACGCTGGCCACGGTGTTCGCAGCCATCTGGATCGTCGGCTGCGGCCTTCTGACCGTCAGTTTCCTGCCCTCGCTGCAGGCTGCGATGGGACAGAGCGGCGGCGTGCTCGTGCTCGGCGGCCTTGCCGCCCTGTTCTTTGCGCCGGTGCTGCTGTTCTATTTCCTCGCCAGCCTTGCCTGGCGCGGCCAGGAAATGCGGATGATCGCGCAGTCGATGGCGCAGGTCGCGATCCGCTTCTCTGAGCCCGAGGGCGCAGCAAGCGACTCGATGGTGACGGTCGGTCAGGCGATCCGCCGTGAGGTCGCGGCGATGGGTGACGGCGTCGAACGCGCGATCGCGCGCGCCGGCGAACTCGAAACGCTGGTGGCCAACGAAGTCGCAGCACTCGAGCGCGCCTATTCCGACAACGAAGTGCGTATCCGCGCGCTGCTGCAGGACATCGCCCATCAGCGCGACAATCTGGTCGGACAGGCCGAGCAGGTCCGCAGCGCCATTTCCGGCGTGCAGATCGATTTGCGCCACGATATCGCGCTGATCTCGGACGCGATTGCGTCACGCGTCGACGAAGTCGCCAAAAGCATCACCGGCGCGCTGGAAGAACGCGGCGCCCACATTACCGGCGCGCTGAGCAACGCCGGCGACAACATGATCCTGGCGCTCGGCGAGCGCGGCGGCGACCTGCTCGACCGGCTTGAAGAAGCCAGCGCCGAGACCACCCGCGCGGTGCTCGATGCCTCCGAGCGCCTGACCACCAGCCTCAACTTCAAGACCGGCCACGTCCATGACGAGTTCGTCGATCTGGCCGATCGCGTCCACGAGATGCTGAACGAGCGCATCGACCGCATCACCAGCGAATTCGAGCAGCGTTCGTCCACCATCGTCGACGGCATCTCCGACCGCACCGAACAGGTTCACGACTCGCTGAAGAACTCCTCCGACTCGCTGTTGCTGGAACTCGAGCTGCGCAGCGGCGATCTCGTCGGCAAGATCGACGAGGCCGGCAACCGGCTGGCGACCCGCATCATGACGTCGGGCGACAAGGCCAGCGACGCGCTGGATGTGACCGTGAACTCGCTGGTCGCCAAGGTGGTGAGCCAGACCGAAACCGCGCATGACTCGCTGTCCCTGCAGATGAGCGCGTTCGACGAACTGGTGAAGAACCAGGGTTCGGAACTGGTGGAGAAGTTTGCGCGCGACTCAGGCACGTTGGGTGCGCTGATCACCCGCCACATCTCGGAATTCGACCGCACCGTCAAAACATTCGGCGGCGAAATCGTCGAGCGCATGGGCCAGCGCACGCAGGACATCGCCGACAGCCTGAAGAACTATGTCGATACTTTCGACACCCGCCTGACCTCCAACGGCGGCGAAATCACCGCGTCGCTGGATCAGCGCCTGCTGCAGTTCGAGACCACGCTCGGCAACCGCGTGACCAGTCTCGACGCGTCGCTCGACAACAAGATCAATTTCCTCGACGGCTCGCTCGGCAGCAAGATCCATAACTTCGACAGTTCGCTCGACGGCAGGATCAAGTTGTTCGACGACTCGATCGACGGCCGCCTGAAATCGCTCGAAACGACCTTCGATACCCGGGCGAAGTCGGTGACCGAGACCATCGACAACCGGCTCGGCACGCTGGCGTCGTCGCTGACCGATGGCGCAGCCCAGGCGATCCAGTCGATCGACCAGCGCTTGACCCACCTCACCTCTTCGCTGACCGACGGCACCGCGCAGGCGATCCAGTCGATCGACTCCCGCCTCACCCATCTCACCACGTCACTGACATCGGGCGCCGCCCAGGCGGTCGATGCCGTGGACCAGCGCATCACCGGTGTGACCGAGACCATCGACGGCCGCAGCGCCCATTTGACCGAGACCATCACCGCCCGGTTCCAGGAAATCCATCAGGGCATCGAGAGCCGGGTCGGCGCCATCGCGGCCGATATCGACACCCGCGTCTCGCAGTTCGAGGATTTGCTGGGCTCGCGCGTCGAAGCCGTGGCAGGGCGCATCGAAAGCAGCGGCCGGCAGGCCAGCGACGACCTGATGGCGCGCGCGGAACTGTTGTCCTCGGGCATCCGGTCTCATGTCGAGGATGCCGAGCGCTCGCTCACCAACCTCGTGGTCAATACCTCCGAAACCATCCAGACCGGTGCGCGCACCGCGCAGCAGGCGCTGCTCACGGTCTCGACCGATGTCGGCGCCCAGCTGCGGCTGACCTCGGCCGAAGTCGAAAGCGCCCTCACCGCCGTCGGTACCGGTGCCGCGAATTCGATCCTGACCAGTTCCCGCGAAGCCCAGGCAACGCTGGTGTCGGCTTCCACCGAAGTCGCCTCGCAGATCCAGGCGTTGTCCGCCGACGTCGAGCGCACGCTCTCGGCCGCCGGCAGCGCCACCGCCGCCTCGGTTCTGTCCGGGGCGCGCGAAGCCCAGACCACGCTGGTGTCGGCATCCGCCGACGCGGCAAGCCAGGTCAAGTCGCTGGCCGCGGACGTCGAACGTTCGCTGTCGATCGCGGGTACTTCCACCGCCGAGGCGGTCACCGCCGGTGCACGCCAGGCCCAATCCACGCTGGTGGCGGCATCCACGGAAGCGGCAAGCCAGGTCAGGTCGCTGGCCGCCGACGTCGAGCGCTCGCTGTCGAGTGCCGGAACGGCCACCGCCGAGGCGATCACCGCCGGTGCGCGTGACGCCCAGAGCACGCTGCTGGCAGCCTCCACCGACGCCGCGAACCAGATCATGTCGCTTTCCGCCGACGTGCAGCGCTCGCTGTCGCTGGCCGGTACCGCGACCGCCGAGTCGATTACCGCAGGTGCGCGCGAAGCCCAAAACACGCTCGTCACCGCATCCGAGGACGCGGCCAGCAAAGTCACTATGCTGGCGGCGGACGTGCAGCGTTCGCTCTCGATGGCCGGTGCTGCCACCGCCGAGTCGATCACGTCAGGCGCCCGCGAGGCACAGAATACCCTCGTCACGGCGTCCGCCGATGCGACGACCCAGGTCAAATCGCTCGCCGCCGATGTGCAGCGCTCGCTCTCGATGGCCGGTAATGCCACCGCCGAGTCGATCACCACCGGCGCCCGCGAAGCCCAGACCACGCTGGTCACCGCATCTTCGGAAGCGGCCAACCACGTCAAGTCGCTGGCGATCGATGTCGAACGCACGCTGACCGCTGTTGGCGCCGACACCGCCGCTTCGATCCTGGCCAGCGCTCGTGAAGCCCAAAGCTCGTTCGCAGCCACGTCGGCCGACGCCGCAAGCCATATCTCGGCGATCTCGGCCGATATCGAGCGTTCGCTCGGTGCGGTCACCGCAAAGACCACCGACAACATCCAGACCAGTGCGCAGAATGCGCAGAGCGCGCTCGTCGCCGCGTCGAACGAAGTCAGCTCGAAGGTCAAATCGACCTCGGCCGACATCGAACGTTCGGTCCTCGCCGCCAGCAGCAATTTCGGCTCGACGATGACCGGCAAGACCGACGAAATCGTCACCTACGTGCAGCAGCAGACCGATCGTCTGGCGCAAATCGTCGACAGCCGGCGCGGTTCGCTGGTCGAGGCGCTCACGTCCAAGACCACGCAGCTCGCCACCGACATCGACCGCGTCACCGCGGATGCACTGAAATCGATCGAAACCCGCGGCCAGGCCTTCTCGCAGGCGATGTCGACCAACGGCTCCGAAGTCGCACGCAACATCACCTCCGCCGGCGATCTCGCCACCGGCGCGGTGAGCAAATCTCTGAAGGACCTCGAGCAGGCGTCGCGTTCGGCCATCGACCAGTCGCGTCAGGTCTCGATCGCGGCCGTGACCGAAATGCAGGAGACCAGCAAGATCCTGCGCACCGACACGGTGGCGCTGTTCGAGCGCCTGCGCGAAGGCAACATCCTGCTGCAGGAAGTGCTGACCGGCGCCCACGACAACCTCAACTCGCTGGAGCGTGCACTGGTGACCCGCGTGGCCGACTTCGTGTCCGCCATGAATGACGTCACCTCGCGCAACGGCGTCGCGACCCAGACCCTGGAAGACCAGTTGACCGTCTTCAATTCCAAGACGTCAAAGGCGCTGGAGGATCTCGGCTCGCTGTCGAGCCAGTTCGAAACCCATGGCCAGGCACTCGTCGAGGCCGCAGCCGTGGTCGAGCAGGCCAACCGCAGCACGACGACCTCGGTTGCCGATCGCAAGTCGCAGCTTGAATCGCTGGTGACCACCATCGATCTCAGGACCACCGACCTCGATCAGCGGCTGTCGCGCTTCACCGGTTTGCTCGATGAATCGCTGGCCGCCGCCGAAGAACGCGCCCGCGATATCGCCCGCGTGGTGGCCGAAACTGCCGGCGCCGGCTCCGCCGCGATCAGCCGGCAGTTCGAAGCGGTCCGCACTTCGGCCGAAGAAGAACGCCGCATGACCCACGAAGCCATGAGCGAACTGTACGAGCAGAGCAACCGGGAAACGGATGCGATGTTCAAGCAGTCGACGGAGAAGTTTGCCGCCATGGTCCAGGCCATGAAGCAGATGTCTTCGGAGATGCATCACGAGCTCGAAGCCACCCGCAACGAACTGCGCCGCGGCGTGCTGGAAATGCCGCAGGAGGCCGCCGACAACACAGCGCAGATGCGCAAGGTGATCGTCGACCAGATCGAGGCGCTGGCCGAGCTCAACCGGATCGTCGCGCATCACGGCCGCGGCCTCGACGTCGTCAGCTCGGGCCGTGCCAGCGTGCAGCGCCAGGAAGAGCCGCTGATGGCAACCGTCGGCGGCCGCAACGACGCCCGCATGCGCGATACCGGCAGCGCCTCGACGCTGCCGCCACCGGATCTCGGCATGCCCTCGTCGCGCCGCACCGAAGCGCCGCCGGTCAGCCCGGCAAGCTCGGACGGCGGCCGGGACGGCTGGCTGTCCGACCTCCTCAACCGCACCGATGCCGGTGGTCCGGGCGGCCGCGAGGTCCCGCGCGCCCGCCCGACCCAGCCGGCCGCAGGTGACAACCCGCTGGCGTCACTGTCGCTCGACATCGGCCGGCTGATGGATCGCAATCTCGCCGCCGAGATGTGGGATCGCTATCAGCGCGGCGAGAGCAAGGCCTTCTCGAAGCGGCTCTATACGCCGGCCGGCCAGAAAGCCTTCGACGAGGTCGCCCGCAAATACCGCGCCGACCGCGGCTTCAAGCAGACGGTCGACCGCTACATCGCCGAATTCGAGCGGCTGCTCGATGAGGTCGCCCGCGAGGATCGCGGACCGCAGGCGCTGCGCGGCCACCTGACCTCGGAGACGGGGCTGGTCTACACGCTGCTCGCGCATGCGGCGGGACGGCTGGGCTAAGGCTCCGGTTTACTGTTGAATACAGAACGGAGGCAGCGATGCCTCCGTTTTTGTTTCGGCGAGGGAAAGCTAAATGGCTGACCTGGAAAATGAGGCGGCGCAACTAACCGATCTGCTTAACGCGAAGGCCATCAGGATTGTAAGGCGTCATCGACCTGATGAGATATTGATCGAGTTTGATGATGGGACGCGCTTATTCGTCAACAGAACCTCTGATGGATTAGAGTTTTCTGTCACGGGGCCGTAGAGTGGCCCGTCGAGCAGATTGGCAAAACCATGAGCTGGCCCGTTTCTCGACGTAGATCACATGCCTGAGAGCCGACCATGGGCAACAGGGCACAGAAGCAAACGCCGCGCAACGATCCGACCCGGCTGGTCAAGCGCCGCATGGCGCGGTTTGAGGTTCGCGGGCTCGATGCCGACCGCGAGCTTATCAGGTCTCTAGCAAAGCAACTTGCTGAAGGCGGTCCCGATGCGGCGCGGATTCGAGCGTCTGTCCGTCAGGCGCTCATGAGCGAACCACCAAAGAAGGGTGGTACTGTTGCCGCGCTACGCAACTCGCCGCTGATCGGTGCAGATCTCAATCTGTCCTGTTCGCGTGCCACCGGCCGCAAGATTGGCTTCTGATCCACTATCTCTTCGACACTAAGCCGAAGAGAACAATCCCTACTGCCGCTTCCTCTCGCCGGCCGCCGGCTTCGGTGGCGCTTCCGCAGGTGCTGCGTTGTTGCTGTTGCCGGCGCCGAACAATAGCCGGGTCGGATTGCGGTCGAGGTTGTTGACGGCGCGGCTGATGTCGCCCAGCGTCCGCCGGCCATCGGTCATCAACGCGCCGGAGCGCTTGTCGAAATCGTCGGCCAGTTCGCGGATCGACTTCACCATCGATGACAGCTCGCCGCCGGCGTTGCCGCCCGCGATGGTGTTGAGCCCGAGCATCAGATTGTCGGCCTTGCCCATCACGCCGTCGACCTTGAGCATGACGTTGTCGATCTTCTCGGAATTGCGCGCCAGCGCAGCGGTGAACGTCTCGAGATTCCGCAGCGAGTTTTTGACCGATTCCTGGTTGTCGGCGACGATGCGGTTGACGTTCTGCAGCGTGCCGCGAATGGCCTCGGTGACGTCCTGCAGCGCGTTGGGATCGGCGGTGAGGATCGGCACGCCGTCCTCGTCGAGGGGGACCGCAGGCGCCGCCTCCTCGCCGCCCTTGAGCGATATTGCGGCCACACCCGTGAGTCCCTGGAATTCGAGGCCGACCAGGGTGTCCTTGCGGATCGGGGCGTTGTTCTCCACCATCGCGAGTGCGACCACACGACGCGGGTTGTCGAGCTTAACCGAGATCACCTCCCCTATTCGAATACCATTGAAATTGACGCTGCCGCCGTTGCGCAGGCCGGACGCCGGGCCCTCGAAGATGATCCGGATCGGGCTGCGCGCCTTGGTGGTGTGCAGGCTCTGGAACCAGAGCACGAAGCCGAACGCCGCGGCGATCACCGCCAGCGTGAAGGCTCCGATCAGGACGTAGTTCGCCCGCGTTTCCATCAATTACTCCGGTACTGGAGGCCCGGTTCTGCTGGGATCAGAACCACGCCTTTGAATTCAGCTTTTAGACGCGCATTTCGCTCGAAAACGCTCTAGCCCATCACCGCGCGGGCGCGCTTGCCGTGGAAATATTGCCGCAGCCAGGGATGCTGCGAGGCCTGCATGTCGGCAATCGAACCTGCTGCAATGATCTTACCGTTCCCTAAAACGGCGATGCGGTCGCAGGCCGTATAAAGGCTATCGAGGTCGTGGGTTACCATGAAAACGGTCAGCCCCAAAGTACGCTGCAGGGTGCGGACCAGTTCGTCGAAGTCGCCAGCGCCGATCGGATCGAGGCCCGAGGTTGGCTCATCCAGGAAAACCAGCTCCGGATCGAGCGCGAGCGCGCGCGCCAGCGCTACGCGCTTGATCATGCCGCCGGAAAGCTCGGATGGAAAACGGTCGGCGACCTCCGGCTTCAGGCCCACCATGCCGAGCTTGGCCACCATGATCTCGTCGAGCAGCCGCTGCGAGACGTTGAGATATTCGCGCACCGGAAACTGGATGTTCTGCCGCACCGTGAGCGAGGAGAACAGCGCGCCCTGCTGGAACAGGATGCCCCAGCGCCGCTCGACACCGCGCCGCGTCTTGGCGTCCGCGGCATCGAGATCTATCCCGAACACTTCGATGCGGCCAGCGACCTTGGGCACGAGGCCGATGATGGTGCGCGTCAGCACCGATTTGCCCGCACCCGACGGGCCGACGAAGCCGAGAATCTCGCCGCGCTTGACGTCGAGATTGAGCCCGTCGAGCACCCGCGTCGGGCCGAACTGCACGGTGATGTCGCGGACCCGGATGATCGCATCGGCAATTTCGGGCGCCATGGTCACATTCCGATCGAGGCGAAGAAGATCGCAAACACGCCGTCCATGACGATGACGAAGAAGATTCCCTTCACCACCGAGGAGGTCGTGTGCTGCCCGAGCGACTCGGCGCTGCCCTGCACCGCAAGGCCCTCGACACAGGCGACGATGCCGATCACCGCCGCCATCACCGGCGCCTTGATGATGCCGACGATGAAATGATCGATCGAAATCGCGTCACGGAGCCGCAGCAGGAAGGCTTCCGGATCGACGCCGCCGTAGAGCCACGCGACGAGGCCGCCGCCATAAAGTGCGGCCATCGCGCCGAGGAAGGCCAGGATCGGCAGCGCCAGCACCAGCGCCAGCATGCGCGGCAGGATCAGGACTTCGATCGGATCAAAACCCATGGTGCGCAGTGCGTCGATCTCCTCGCGCATCTTCATCGAGCCGAGTTCGGCGGTGTAGGCCGAGCCCGAGCGGCCCGCGACCATGATTGCGACCAAGAGCACGCCGATCTCGCGCAGCACCAGCACGCCGAGCATGTCGACGACAAAGATGTCGGCGCCGAATTTGCGGAAATGGAAGATGCCCTGCTGCGAGATGATGCAGCCGATCAGGAACGTGATCAGCACCACGATCGGCACCGCGCGCCAGCACACCTGCTCCATGTGATGCACGGTCGAGGTCAGGCGGAAGCCGCGGGGGTGGATGATCACGCGGCCGGTCGCGGCGAGCACCGCGCCGAGCATGTCGATCAATCCGACCAGGGTCCCGCCGATACCGGCGACGCTGCGGCCGATCTGCTCCAGCATGCCGGATATCGTCACCGCGCTGGTTTCGACGACGGGGCCGGCTTTCACCCGGCGCACCTCGTCGACCAGGCTCGAATAATTGGCCGAAAGCCCGGCGATCTTTGCCTCGACGCCGCTCTGGCTCAGGCTGCGGCGCAGCCGCTCGATCAGCCAGGCGCCAAACGTATCGAGTTTCGAGACCTGCGAGACGTCGATGAAGATATTGGGCCGGCTGCCGACGAGCTTTTCAGCGTCGGCCACCATCTGCTCCAGCAGCGGAGCAAAGCGAGCCGTCCACGAACCTGCCGCACACAGCGCCAGTCCGTTGCCCTGGGCTATCCGCTCCAGTGTCGGGTCGCCGTTCAAAATGCTCACCCCTCGGCCGGGCCGCAGTCAATCGAAAAGGAATGATTCGGCACGCCGCATTGCCTTGTAGAATCCGTCATTAACCAGCCATAGTTGGTTGCACCTAGCAAGCTTGTGGTTCAGAAAATTGCCAGATTTTAAAATGACTTCCAGCAAATCCCGCCAGCTTGCCGCCCGGATCGAACGCTGGCCGATCGCGGGCGCCTTCACCATCAGCCGGGGCGCCAAGACCGAGGCCGTGACGGTGGTGGCCGAAGTCAGCCACGGCGGCCTGACCGGGCGCGGCGAATGCGTACCCTATCCCCGCTACGGCGAGACCCCGGAGGCGACCCTGGCCGCCCTCCAGGCGATGCGGGAACCGCTTTTGGCAGGCCTCGACCGCAAAGGGCTGCAGTCCGCGATGCAAGCGGGCGCCGCCCGCAACGCGCTGGATTGCGCGCTGTTCGACCTCGAGGCCAAAGGTAGGGGGGAGCGGGCCTGGCGCCTGCTCCGCCGCGCGGCGCCGCGGCCCTGCACCACGGCCTATACCATTTCGCTGGGAACGCCGGAGGCGATGGCCGCCGCAACCGCCAAAGCGGCGCGCCGGCCGCTGCTCAAGATCAAGCTCGGGGGCGATGGCGACGGGGTGCGGATCGCCGCGGTACGCAAGGCCGCGCCCGAATCCGAACTGATCGTGGACGCCAACGAGGCGTGGACACCGGACAATCTCGAGCGGAACCTGGCCGCCTGCGCCGCGGTCGGCGTGACCTTGGTTGAGCAGCCCTTGCCGGCGGGAAAGGATGAGGCGCTGGCGCGCATCAGGCGGCCGCTCGCCGTCTGCGCCGACGAGAGCGTGCATGACCGCGCTTCGCTTGAGGGCCTTCGCGAGCGTTATGACGCCGTCAACATCAAGCTCGACAAGACCGGCGGGCTGACGGAGGCACTGGCGATGGCGGACGCCGCGCGTGCACTCGGCTTTGAAATCATGGTCGGCTGCATGGTCGCGACCTCGCTTGCGATGGCGCCGGCGATGCTGCTGACGCCGCAGGCGCGCTTTGTCGATCTCGATGGGCCCTTGCTGCTGGCGCACGACCGCGACGGCGGTCTGCGCTATGACGGCAGCCTCGTTCATCCGCCGGAAGCTTCACTGTGGGGATGATCGGCGAGACCTGTTCGCGCCAGCCACATCACCAGCGCACCTGAAGCCGCCATCGCGGCCATCATGTAGTAGACACCCTGCCCGAACTGCGCATAGACCAGACCCGACAGGATCGACGTCAAGCCGGCGACGATGCCGCTGCAGGCCGCGAGGTAACCCTGGCCCCGCGCCATCACATGGCCGGGCACGTGACGCACCATCAGCCCCATGATGCCGACTTGCGTCAGCCCAAAGGTCAGCCCGTGCAGGAGTTGAACGACCGCGAGTACCGCGATCGGCGGATCCTGCGCGGTGATCACCCAGCGCGCGACCGCACAGAGTGCCGATATCACCACCAGCAGCGAAGGCGGCAGCGTAAACCGCGGCGACAGCGCAAACAGCGCGATTTCGGCGAGCACGCCCAATGCCCACAGGCCCGCGATCGTCAACCCGCCAAATCCCGCCTGCTGCCAGGCGATGGACGCGAAGATGTAATAGGCCGAATGGCTGCTCTGGATCAGCGCCGAGGTGACGATGATGGCGAGAAACCCGCGATCGCGCAGCAAGGCGCGCGCGCCTTGCACCGCAGGTTGGGCCGCCCTGGGCTGGCCGAGCGGCTGAAGTCCGAGGCCGACGAGCGCGCTGAGCGCCGCCACCGACGCAATGACCCAGATCAGGTTTTTGGCGGCGATGACATCGACCAATAGCCCGCAGACCAGCGCACCGGCGACGAACGCGGCCGAGCCCCACAGCCGCAGCGGTCCGTAATTGAGGCCGTAAAGCCTGACGCCGCGCAGCGCATAAGCATCCGTCAGCGGCACCATCGGCGTCCACAGGCAGCAGGTGACGGCGTAGACGAGCAACACCAGCAGCGGCAGTTGCCGGGTTCCCATGACCAGAAACCCGAGCGCGGTTGCAAATCCCGTGACGATGATCGCGCCGCGCAGCATCTGGCGCCGCTCGGCAAAGCCGGTCACGAGGGGAAGCACGGTAAATCGCGTGACCGGCGGCACCGCGGTGATGATCCCGATCCAGAAGGCGTCGATCCCGACCGCCTTCAACCACACCGTGAAAAACGGCAGATGGGTCCCCATCATGCCGAACAGCGCGGCGTAAAACAGCGCCAGCCGCGTCGCGAATCGCTTCGATGCCGCCTGAGAAGCGATGGGGATTTGTGATTCGCTCGGCATCAATTCAATTGCGATTCGCTTGATATCGTGATGATCGTTAGCGTAACGCGTAGTGATTTGCGCGCAGAGTTTAGCATGGCCGAAGAAGCATTCGCCTTATCGCCGATTTCAGCCCGCGCGGTGCAGCCGGGCGAGGAGGACTATGCCGCGATCAGCGAAGCCTTCATGGAGACTTCGCGGGGCCGCTGGTTTCTCGGCGAATACGCCAAGCGCAACCGCAATGCCGACACCCGCATGGTGCTGGACGCGGTGGCGCGGATCGAACAAAGCCTGGCCGCGCAGAAGGAAGACAGCCTTCAGAGCGAAGCAAGCCTTGCCGCGCAGCAGCAACTGGCGGCTGCGATCGCGGCAAATGCCGGGCTGGAAGAAGCCAGACTTGCTGCAGCCAAATTGGCCGAAGTCAAATCAGCTGAAGCCAAATTAGCTGAAGCCAAACTGGCTGAGGCCTTGGCGGTGATCCAAAGCGCGGTCGGTTCGGCACAGACGTCCGCGACCGAGGCGCTCGATGCGCTGGCGCTGGAGCAAAAACTCGCGCCGGTCCGCAAGGGCGCGCGGGTGATTCGGGAGATCGCCTGGCGATTGCGGGAAATCGGCAATGACGGGCGAATCTGCGACCTGATCGATTCGCAGGTCGCCGTCATCGAGGCGGGCGCCGGAGAAATCTCCGCCGAGGAGGCCCGAGCGGCGCTGCACGCGGCGTTCGCTGCCATTGCAGGCCGGCTCGCGGAATTCAGCGACGACGCGGCACCTACACTGGTCGCCGAGGCGGCCGTTGCCGACGCGCTGGTTGCCGAAGCTGCGGTTTCCGAGACAGTGGCGGTTGCCTCGCCCTCCCCGGCCCCGCGGCAAGCTGTCGCCGAGACGATCGAAGCGGATCCGGTTGAGGTGGCTCCGGTCGAGATAGCTGCGGAAGCCCCGACAAGCTCTTTGGCCCCCGCGGCCGAGCTGGCGTCAGCAGAGGCGGAAGCCGCGCTGGCACAGGCGGAAGCCGCCGAGGTGGCTGAAGTCACCGACGCTGCCGCCGACGCGCATGACGAGGCGGTGCTCGACCTCATCGCGCAGGAGATGGGCGCGCCCGACGAATTCGAGATCGACGATACCGCGACCATGATCGCCGAAGAGGCGCACATCACCGAACTGGCGCCGGCCGAGTTCGAGATCGCAGCCGAGGCGCCCGAGCCGATCGTCGCCGAACCGGCGGAGCCGATGGCCGAAATGCCGGCGCAGGCGGCCGTCAAAGCTGCGCCCGAACCGGCGATTGAAATGTCGCTGGGCTCGAGCATCATCGCCAGCGGCATGTTGCGAAAGCCCGGTGGTGCGGCCAACGACCCGCTGGCCCCGATCCGGCGCATGAGCCAGGCCGAGAAGATCGCGTTCTTCTCGTAGACGGCCGTCCGTCATTGCGAGGAGCGCAGCGACGAAGCAATCCATTCTTTCTTTGTGTGGCAGCATGGATTGCTTCGCGGAGCCTGTCATCGGGCGGCGCTTCGCGCCGACCCGTTGGCTCGCAATGACGATCGGCTGTCATAGTGACTCGCGTCACGTACATCAGAGCGCGTCGCCCTAGCGTGCCCACGATCAATCTATCCAGACCGCATCGAAATTTCCCAGCCGTAACGATCCGGCCTCAGGCCACCAGCTTGGCGAACAGATCCGCGTCGACATTGCCGCCGGAGAGGACGATGACGACGTTCTTGCCCTTGACGTCGATCCGGCCCGCGAGCAGTGCGGCGAGACCGACGGCGCCGCCAGGCTCGACCACGAGCTTCAGCTCGCGGTAGGCGAACGCAACCGCGGCGCCGACTTCCGCGTCGGAGGCCGTCACGCCCTTTGCCAATAGCTTGCTGTTGATCGAAAACGTCATCTCGCCGGGCATCTGGGCCATCAGCGCATCGCAGATGGTGCGGCCGGCGGCGTGATGGGCTTCGCGGTGCCCGGCACGGAGCGAGAGGCCGTGATCGTCATACCCCTCCGGTTCGGCGACGATCACCTGGGCTTGCGGGAATTTGGCCTTGACCGCAGTCGCCACGCCGGCGATCAGCCCGCCGCCGGACGCCGGCGCAATCACGATGTCGGGCGAAAGCCCGAGCGCCATCATGTCCTCGGCGATTTCGCGGCCCGCGGTGCCCTGGCCCGCGATCACGAAGGGATCGTCATAGGGACGCACCAGCGTCGCGCCGCGCTTGGCGGCGATGCCGTTGGCGATGGCTTCGCGGTCTTCCTTGTCCCGGTCGTAGAGCACGACCTCGGCGCCATAGGCCTTGGTGCGCTCACGCTTGGTGAGCGGCGAATCCTTGGGCATGACGATGGTCGCCTGCATGTTCAGGATCTGGGCCGCCGCCGCCACGCCCTGGGCGTGGTTGCCGGACGAGAACGCGACCACGCCGCCACTGCGCGAACCTAACGGGATTGACGACAGCTTGTTGAAGGCGCCGCGGAACTTGAACGACCCGGTCCGCTGCAGCATCTCCGGTTTCAGGAACACTTTGGTTCCGACGCGCTCGTTGAGAACGGGGAATGACAACAGCGGCGTCCGTACCGCGAATGGGGCAACCACCCGCGCCGCCGCATCGATATCCGCAGCTTCGACCGCTGCATGTGGGGCTGGTTCTGTCATGTCAGCTTTGTATCGCGCCGGCCGAGGCGCGGGCAAGACGCATTCCTGTGAAATCAGGCGGCGAAATGCGGGCCTTCGGCGACGAATTCGACCGCTTCGCCTTCCGGATCGAGCGCCCGAACGTTCAGGGCGTGCTCGACAAAGACGCGCGCCGAGGCTTCCCAGGTATGGGCTGCGGCAAATTCGGTGCAGCTCTGCGGCGAAATTTGCAGCGCTTCCAGACAGGCCGCCCCCAGATCGTCGTCGAGGACACCGACCGGCGCAGCACCGATCACGTCGCGGGGCCCGGTGACCGGAAAAGCGGCAACCGGCAGGCCGCTGGCCAGCGCTTCGAGCAGCACAAGCCCAAAGGTGTCGGTCTTGCTCGGGAACACGAACACATCGGCGGCGGCATAGATCTCCGCCAGTTCGTCGCCATGACGGGCGCCCAGAAACACGGCTTTCGGATATTTCCGCTCCAGCGCGGCGCGCGCCGGTCCGTCGCCGACCACGAGCTTGGTGCCGGGCAGATCCAGATCGAGGAAGGCCTCGAGATTCTTCTCCACCGCGACGCGGCCGACGCTCAGAAACACCGGCTGCGGCAGGCAAAGATCGACGGCACGCGGATGAAACAGGGCGGTGTCGACGCCACGCGACCACAGCACCACGTTACGAAAGCCGCGCATGCGCAGTTCGATGGCGAGCGCCGTCGTTGCCGCCATCACCGCCTGGCTCGGCCGGTGGAACCAGCGCAGCGCCCGCCAGACCCATGCTTCCGGAATCGGCGAACGCGCAGAGACGTATTCCGGGAACCGGGTGTGGAAGCTCGTGGTGAACGGCAAGCCATGCTTGCGACAATAGCGCCGCACCAGCAACCCGACCGGACCTTCGGTCGCGATATGAATGCTGTCGGGCTTTGCCGCTTCGATCAGTTCGGCGATCTTGGCCGGATACGGCAACGCGAGGCGCAGATCGGGATAGCTCGGCATCGCAAAGGTGCGAAACGATTGCGGCGTCAGGAAAGAGACATCGACGCCAAAGCCCTTCGCCGCCTGCGCCATCATGGCCAGCGTCCGGACCACCCCGTTGACCTGGGGATGCCAAGCATCGGTCGCGACCAGGATATGCGTCATGGGGCGCGCGCCGCGACGCGGGGAACCGGGGCGATCCGGCGCAGCGGATCGGTCCAGGTGATGATTTCGAACTGGCCGTCCTCGTGCTCGGCGAGCGCGGTGCAGCTTTCCACCCAGTCGCCGCAGTTCATGTAGCGGATGCCGTGCTCGTCACGGATGGTGGCATAATGGATATGGCCGCAGATCACACCGTCGGCGCCGTGACGCCGCGCCTCGGCCGCCAGCGTTTTCTCGAACGCGCCGATATAGTTCACGGCGTTCTTGACCTTCAACTTGGCCCATTGCGACAGCGACCAATAGGGCACGCCGAACATGCGGCGGAAGAAGTTGACGAGGCGGTTCATCTGAATCGCGAAATCGTAGGCCTTGTCGCCGAGATGGGCGAGCCAGCGCGCGTTCTGCACCACGAGATCGAAGATATCGCCGTGGATGATGAGGTAGCGCTTGCCGTCGGCGCCCTCATGGATGGTGTTTTCCACCACATCGATGCCGCCGAAATGCGTGCCGTAATAGTTCCGCAGGAACTCGTCGTGGTTGCCCGGCACGTAGATGACCTTGGCGCCCTTGCGTGCCTTGCGCAGCATCTTCTGCACGAAGTCGTTGTGCGATTGCGGCCAATACCAGTTGGATTTCAGCGCCCAGCCGTCGACGATATCGCCGACCAGGTAGATCGTGTCGGCGTCGTGAGAGCGGAGGAAGTCGAGCAATTGGTCGGCTTGCGAACCGCGGGCTCCGAGATGGACGTCGGAGATAAACAAAGTGCGAAAGCGCCGCTCGGGGCTCTCTTCACTCGAGGAGTCACTTCCCATGCCAGTGCACCTACCAGATCCCTGTGACAAGGCGATGACGATTCACGCGACCGATGACCGGGAATCAATGACGAGAATCAGTGGCACGCCCCACCATGGCGTAACAGCGCGATGCGACATTCAGGCGACATGCGGGCCCGTATATTTCCGGCTCGTTGTTGCGGAAGCAGGGAACTGATGTGGCTTCGCATTCCCGCGGCACGATCTGCCCGAGCTTTGCACGAACGTTCTCCCTCGAAGAGGGCGCAGGGAATGCCGGGTGCGCGCTGCACCCGCGGTCTCGTGTGCAATGTGCACGAGAAATGCGCACACGAGCATACAGGTTCAGCGGAAACACTCCGGCATCCCCCGCGCAATGGCTTTACGGCTTATGGCGCGCTCTCCCCGGCGACGAATTCGTCTTGTCACCGTCGTCGGCGAATTGACGGTTTTGCCAGGCCCGGTTGGGCTGACGAAACCTTCGCCGACTTGACACCAGCAACGGGTGCCAGGACCACACGCTTTTGCCGTACGCGTCTGCGCCGTTCGTCCTGCGCGCCGGTTGATCGCTCACGAGAAACTCGCCCTGCGACCACCGTTTCGCGCCGACGCTGCCGCGTCCACCGCATCCCGTCCCACGTTCGTGACGATGGCCAACGCCCCTCGTGAGGAACGGGATGGCGGGAGTTATACTTTTGATTTGCCCGACGGGATGAACAGAAATATTTCGCGTCGAGATAAAAAAATGACTCGACAACGGGGCGACGCACTCGACCGAGTGATTTGCCCGTCGGGCAAAAAGCCATGCAATACGCGTCAGCGTGGCGGCGTGTACGGATCGGGCGTTCCCATGGCGATCAACGGGTACTTCTTCACGCTGGCCTCGAATTCGCCCACCATCTTCAACACCGGGCCGAACACCCAGCTATCGGTGATGACCTTGTCCTGATCCTCGCGCGGGTTAGTGTAGAGATTGAACAGCAGCGGTATCGCGAGCTTGACCGGCGGAGAAACCATCGTCTCCTGCTGGTAGAAGTGCACCTTGAAATTTTTCCATTTCACGGCCTGGAGACGATCCGCGCACCAGATCAGGATTCCTTCACGTGCCGATTTTTCGTTTCTGCCGAGGAAGAAATCCGATTGATCGACGCCGTCCATCGGCCGATCCTTCGGTACGGCTGCGCCGGCGATACTAGTCAGCGTCGGAAACAAATCGACGGCGTGAACGATCTCATCGCTCACCCGCCCGGCCGGCACCTTGCCCGGCCAGCGGATCATGAAGGGTACGCGGATGCCGCCTTCCCAAGCGGTGAAATATTGCCCGCGCCAAGGCCCCGCCCAGCCATCCCACGGCTTGATGAATTCCGGCCCGTTGTCGCTTGCAAAGATCACGATGGTGTTGTCGCGGATGCCGAGCCGGTCAACGGCATCGAGCATCTCGCCGACATTGTGATCCATCTCGGCCAGCATGTCGGCCCAGTCGCCATTGCCGGTCTTGCCGGCGAATGATGGATTCGGCAGCGTCGGCAGATGTGGCTGCGTGAGGGTCGCATAGGCGAAAAAGGGCTTTCGCGCCTGTGACTGGCGTTCCATGAACGCGATCGAACGTCGCGTGATCTCGGCGTCGATCAGCCGCCGCTGCTCGATGTCGTACAGCTTTACTTCGCGGCTCTTCTCGCCCTTGCGTCCCTCCATGATCTGCTCCGGCGGCATGATGTCAGGCGAATAGCCCGACGACCCCGGCCACATCGCCTCGTCGGTGGTGCGGGGGATGCCGTACCACTCGTCGAATCCCTGGTCGTTGGGCAGGCGACCATCGTGACTGCCGAGGTGCCATTTTCCATACAACGCCGTCGCATAGCCCGCGGCCGACAGCGACTCAGCCATCGTCACTTCCCATTGCGTGAGACCGTCCGCGACGCCGCCGAACGGCACCGAATGGGTGCCCGAGCGGATCGCATAACGTCCGGTGAGGATGGCGGACCGGCTCGGCGTGCACTGCGCCTCCATGTTCATGTTGGTGAGGCGCAGACCTTCGCTCGCAAGCTTATCGATGCGCGGCGTCGGTGCGCCGCGTGTCGCGCCGCCGCCATAGATGCCCAATTCGCCGTAGCCGAGGTTGTCGACGAGAATGAACAGGATGTTGGGCTTCGCCTGCATCGATGGCGTCTGGGCCTGCGCGACATTCATTGGCGCGCTGGTGCCAAATGCGGATGCTGCAGCAAGCGTGGTGCCGCCGAGCAGGATGCTGCGACGACTGAGAGCGCCGACATTCATTTGGGAGCCGAGGTCGGCGCTATCGTCGTTCGAACACATGCCGTGCTCCCATTTCGAATTGCCGACGAAGGCTGACTTGACCGACGGCCCGGCCTTAGTGAAGAAATGGCACTACTATTGTCGCTGCGAAGTCGCATCGAACTGAACCTTCTCGATCGTGCCTGTAAACGGGAATGCGCCCTTCGACTTGTAGTCGGGGCTGACCGGCGAGATGGAATCTCGTCCGATCTCGAACGGCTCGATTCCTTGGCGGATCATCGCCGAGCCGACGGTGCCCTCGCCCGCCAGTGTTCCGTTCACAAATAGCTTTATCGTCGCCCCGTTGTTGAGCGTGCCACCGGGCTTTAGCCCCTTGGAGGTATACTCCAGCTTGACGACCACCTTGCCTTTGGGGAGCGGACCCCGGGCCTGCACGGTATTATGTTCGAAGTCGGCGAGGCTGTAATGGTAGGTGAGCTTTCCGTCCTGGACATACAGGCTCCCCCCGCCGTTGAGGCCGCCATCGGCCACGATCACTCCCTCGGCACCGTTCTCCGGGATGGCGAGTTCGGCAGTGATCGTGTGCGAGTTCGGGTAGATTACAGGGCCGATCTGCTCGGGCAAGCGGACATTGTTTCCGTAGTACGTCCAACTTGTCCGCAATTCCCCGGCGGTCCGATTCCGAGGGTCGATCCGCTCGGAGAATCGCGGGTCGAGCGGGAAGACGTCATACTTCTTCGCCTCGTCTACGAAGAGCGCCTGGAGTTGCTTGAGCTTCTCCGGGGTCTTGGCTGCAAGGTCGTCGGCCTCGCTGAAATCGCTCTCGATGTTGTAGAGCTCCCACGGCGCATTGAGGAAGTCGCCCTCCCGTCCGAGCGTGTTCCACGGCACGCCGAAGCGGCTGCATGCTATCCAGCCGTCGTCGTAAATCGCGCGGTTGACGAACATCTCGAAGTATTGCGTCGTCCTTCGGCTCTTCGCCTTCGCATCGTCGAAGGAGTACATCATGCTGACGCCCTCTATTGGCTTCTGCGCGGCGCCGTTAACGACGCTCGGCGCGGCGACGTGGGCCGCTTCCAGGATGGTCGGGACGATGTCGATGACGTGGTGGAACTGCGTACGGAGTTCGCCCTTGGCCCTGATGCCGTTGGGCCAATGGACCACCATCGGGTTGCGGGTGCCGCCGAAGTGGCTGGCGACCTGCTTGGTCCATTGGAGCGGCGTGGCCATCGCCCACGCCCAGCCCACGGGAACGTGCGGTTCGGATTCCGGATCACCGATCTGGTCGATCCGATTGGCGATGGCGGATAGTCCAGGATTGAACCCAACCAAGCTGGCGACCTCACTGAACGTTCCTTCCAGCCCGCCTTCGGCGCTCGGCCCATTGTCACCGACGATGTAGAAGATGAGCGTGTTGTCTAGTTCACCGGCCTTATCGATGCTGTCGATCAGCCGACCAATCTGATCGTCGGCATAAGCCAGATAGGCAGCGTAGTTCTCCATCAGGCGGGTGTAGACGCGCTTCGCATCCGCGGACTGGTCGTCCCACGCAGGAATCTCTTTTGGCCGCGGGGTGAGCTTCGTGTTCGCGGGGATAACCCCGAGTTCCTTCTGTCTTGCGAACGTTATCTCGCGCTGCTTGTCCCAGCCATAGTCGAACTTGCCCTTGAACTTGTCACGCCATTCCTTCGGGGCGTGGTGTGGCGCGTGGGCTGCTGGGGCCGAATAGTAAACGAACCATGGTTTGTCCTTGTCGGCGGCGCGGGTGTTGCGCGTCCAGGCGATGGCCTCATCGGTCATGTCGGCGGTGAAGTGATAGCCCTGCTCGGGGGACTTGGGTTGCTGGACCGCAGCCGTGTTGCGGTAGAGTATTGGGTACCACTGGCTGGTCTCGCCTTGGTTGAAGCCATAGAAGTAATCGAATCCTTGGCCCGTCGGCCAACGGTTGAACGGGCCGGCCGGGCTGATTTCCATCTCCGGTGTGTTGTGCGCCTTGCCAAACATCGCGGTTGCGTAGCCGTTGGCGCGCAGGATTTCAGGCACCATCGCGGTGCTCTGCGGAATGATCCCGGTGTAACCCGGGTACCCCGTGCCGAGCTCGATAATCACGCCCGTCCCCGCCGAATGGTGATTGCGGCCGGTCAACAAGGCGGCGCGCGTGGGCGAGCAGAGAGCCGTAGTATGGAAGGTGTTGTACATCAGCCCATTCTTCGCCAGTCGGTCGAGCGTTGGGGTAGGGACCGGTCCGCCGAACGTGTTTGTGTGTCCAAAGCCCACATCGTCGAGCAGGATGACGAGCACGTTCGGGGCGCCCTGCGGCGCCTTGAGTGGCGTCGGGTAGCTCGGGATCGAATCCTTGAGCGTCTCGCCGACCTTGCCCTTGAACTCAGGATCGGGTCTGGGAATCGACAGCGATGATTGCGCGTGCGCGAATGGCGATGCTGTCAGCAGGGCCAAGGCGGCAGCGCCCATCAACAGTCCTTTCGTCATGGTCATAATTGCTCTCCCGTGTTTCGGCATCTCCTCGGCCGGTCTCGTCAAAGATGCGTCACTTTAATTCCACCGTCACGCGACCAAGCTTGCCGGTGAACTTGAACGGCGGCGTGTAGCTGAAGTCGATCGGTGAGCCGCTGTCCTCGCCGATGTCCTGCCCCTCGTAGAGCGAGTATTTGAACGGCGTCGTCTTTTCGACGCGGCCTTCGCCGATCTTTCTGCCATTGGCGAGCAGCGTAATCGTGCCGCCCTTCGCCATGCCACCGCCGTCTGAGTTGAAGTCCATCGCCAGGGTGACCTTGCCGGTCGGCACCGGCTCGGTGGACACGACGCGATAGCGTTCGAGCGCGACGTGACTGTGCAAGCCGACAAGCTTGCCCTGTTGGATGTAGAAGCCCCAGCCGCCAGTGAACCCGCCTTGGGTGAAGATCATGCCGTCCGCGCCCCCGGGCGGAATTTCCGCCTCGGCGGTGACCGTGAAGGATTTGTTCTTGAGGTCGGGCGCGGCAGCTTCAGGGAGCGCCGCCAGTGGCGTCTCATAAACGAATGTCTTGCGCCCGGCGGCAAGGCTCGGCTTGCCGGTTAGTTCGACCGACATGCGCTCGGGGCCGCGCCAGTCGAGCGGCAGGATGTTGTTGCGGGCGGCTTCCGTCCACCACAGGTCCTGCAACGCCCGGAGCTTGTCGGGATTTTTCGTGGCGAGGTCGTCGGCCTGAGAGAAATCCCGGTCGATGTTGTACAGCTCCCACTTCGCCTTATCGATGTCGAAGCCGGTGCGAACCGGCTGCCACGGAACGAAGGAAAGCGAGGAGGCAAACCAGCCGTTCTGGTACATGCCGCGATTGACGCCCATCTCGAAGACCTGCGTCTTGCGGCGGTCCGCTGCCTTGGCGTCCCCAAAAGTGTACGCCAGACTGACACCATCGATCGGTTTCTGCGGAATGCCGTTGAGAACATCTGGCGCCTGCACGCCGGCCACTTCCAGCAAGGTCGGCATGATGTCGATGACGTGGTGGAACTGACTTCGCAGGCCACCCTTGTCGGTGATCTTTGCCGGCCAGCAGACGATCATCGGATTGCGCGTGCCGCCGAAATGGGAAGCGACCTGCTTGGTCCACTGGAACGGCGTGTTCATCGCCCAGGCCCAGGCGGACGGGAAGTGATTGAAGTGCTTCGGACCGCCAAGTTCGTCGATGACCCTGAGGTTGTCCTGCCACGTCTCCAGAATGCTGTTGAAAAAGGCGTTCTCGTTGGTCGAGCCTTCTGGGCCGCCTTCCGCTGAGGCGCCATTGTCGCCGACGAGAAAGAGGATCAGCGTGTTGTCGGCGTCCGGAAGCTTGGCCACCGCATCCAACACGCGCCCCATTTCGTGGTCGACCTGCACGCCGTAGCCGGCGAACACTTCCATCATGCGCGCATAGAGGCGTTTCTGGTCGGCATTGAGCGTGTCCCAGGCCGGAAGGCCGTCGGGACGGGGCGTGAGCTTGGCGTCCGCCGGAATGACGCCAAGCTGCTTCTGACGTTCGAACGTTATTTCGCGGTAGCGGTCCCAGCCCATGTCGAACTGGCCCTTGAACTTGTCGATCCACTCCATCGGCGCCTGGTGCGGCGAGTGGGTGGCGCCCGGGGCGACATAAAGAAAGAATGGCCTGTCAGGATCGATGACCTTGACCTTCTGTATCCAGCCGATCGCGTGGTCGGCGATGTCGGCGGAGAGGTGATAGTTCGGATCGGTCGACCGCGGGACGCGGTTGCGATTCTCGTAAAGGATCGGCTCGTACTGACTCGTGTCGCCGGAATTGAAGCCGTAGAAATAGTCGAAGCCGAGTCCATTGGCCCAGTGGTCGAACGGACCGATCTCGCTGGTTTCCCAAACCGGGGTGTTGTGGTTCTTGCCGACCCACGCAGTTGCGTAGCCGTACTGGCGGAGGATTTCCGCGACGGTTCCGGTGCTTTTCGGAATGATACCGGTGTAGCCGTCATATCCCGTTGCGGCTTCGGTGATGCTGCCGTTCCCGGTCGCGTGGTGATTGCGGCCGGTGAGCAAGGCGGCCCGCGTCGGCGAGCACAGCGCCGTGGTGTGGAAGCGATTGTAGCGCAGGCCCTGCGCCGCAAGCTTCTCCATGTTCGGCGACAACACACCGCCGCCGAATACGCTGAATTGTCCGAAGCCGACATCGTCGAGCAATATGAGAACAATATTGGGCGCGCCCTTGGGTGGGCGCACGATCTGCGGAAAGGTGGCGGGATCGGAGTCCTGATAGGTGCGGCCGACCTCGCCCTTGAAGTGAAAATCAGGCCCCGGCAGCGAGAGCAGGCCACCGGGCGAAGATGGAGTCGCGTTCTGAGCTAGCGCCGTTTGGGCAAGCGTGACGATGCCAACAGTAGCCAGCAAAGTCGCCAGATTGCGGGCAAGACTCGTGGAAGTGATGGTCATCGTCGCCCTCCATCAGAATGGGTTGACGTAATTCAGGATCGCGGATGCGCGGTAGTCCGATTCTTTGGATTAGCCCGATGTTGCCTGTTCTTGAGGCCGCCGAGTGTCTCGACGACTACAGATCGTGTCGGTCAGCGCCGCTGACGTACTTGGTCCGGTCGCCTCATAAACTCATCCGCTTCATTCCAGACGTCAACTTTGAATTGATGGTAGATTTAGCGCGTCTTGAATCGACGATGTGCAGCGTGTGCCATGTCGCTTCACGCGACGCGGCGACGGACTCAACCTTTGCCGCGTCACGGCACCGTGGTCATCACTTCCAAATTTGTTCGGCTGTTACCGATCTGTCACGGATTTCGCGCGCGGACTGTGGCCTACTCTCGAGGGTGACGTGTAGATCTCGCTACTGCGAGCTTCGCGGCCCGAATCGGCTTCTACTTGTTGCGTGTCGCGTGGAGGTTTTCAATGATGCCAATTGAATTAATCCTCCCACGAATTGGTTTCGCGGCGATGGCCGGGGCGCTTCTCGTTTGCCCCGAAGTCTCACGCGCCGACGAGGGCGGCGTTTCATTCTGGCTTCCGGGACAGTACGCGAGTCTTGCCGCAACACCGCAGGTCCCCGGTTGGGCGATGGGTGTGGTCTATTACCATTCCAGCGTCAGCGCATCAGGCAACGTTGCGGCAGCAAGACAAATCACGGTAGGCAGAATTCCCGCGAACGTGAACGTCGATTTGAATTTGAGCCTGAGCGGGCGAGCCGATCTCGTCGTCCTCTCGCCGACCTATACTTTCGCGACGCCGGTGCTTGGCGGACAATTGTCCGTGGGTGTGGCAAGCTGGTTTGGCAAGAGTTCCGGGAGTCTCGCCGGGACATTGACGGCGGTGGCCGGGCCGATTGTCGCCACGCGCAGCGGCGTGCTCGCGGATTCGCTGACCTCCTATGGCGACGTCGTGCCGACCGTAACGCTGCGCTGGAACCAGGGCGTCAACAATTACATGGTCTATGCCACCGGCGACATTCCGGCCGGCGACTACAGCCCGACGCGGCTTGCCAATCTCGGCATCGGCCATGGCACGATCGACGTCGGCGGCGCCTACACCTACTTCAATCCGGCGACCGGCAACGAATTCTCGGGCACGGCCGGCTTTACCTACAATTTCAAGAATCCCGACACGCAGTACCGCAACGGCATCGATTTCCACTTCGACTGGGGCGCCGCGCACTTCATCTCGAAGCAGGTTTTCATTGGCGTTGCCGGATACGCCTATCAGCAGATCACCGACGACTTCGGTCAGAACCCGATCCTCGGCGGATTCAGGTCACGCGTTTTAGGTGTCGGTCCGCAGATTGGATATACCTTTCCGGTCGGGGACATGCAGGGCTTCCTGGGCCTGAGAGGATACGGCGATTTCGGTGCAGTGAACCGCGCGCCAGGCTGGAGCACCTGGTGACGTTCGCGATTTCCCCGACGGTGCCAACTGAAGCAAAGCCGACCAGGCATCTGATGACGAAATAGGCTCTCTCCAAACTGAGATACACATGGGACGCTGATTTGGGTCGAGGGGCTTGACAGACAAATCACTGATTTGCCCGTCGGGCGTCTTAGCCCGGCATCCATCAGACCGGCGGCTCAGACCAGATTGCTTGCTCATAACTCGAGCTTGATCGGTATGGCTTGCTCGATATCCGCTGCGGCTCGATAGCGACCAAATCCGGCAGCGCAGCAAAATGTCGTAATGGGCCAATAGGCGACATTGTCGCGCAGGCGCGCGATCGTGATTCAGATCAAATGAAGCGACTTATTTCGTCATGAGATGTTTGGTCGGCGTCACCGTGGCCGGTACGGCCTCCGAAATCGAGAACGTCAGCCACGTGTTCCAGCCCGATGGGCGGTTGGCGTGATCGAACTCGCCATATCCCTTCACGCCGAGAAATGCCGGGTTGTCTCCAATCCTGAAAATATAACCAAGCTGCTGGCCGACGCCGAGAACGCGCGAGCGGAAGCCGCCGAGAACAACTGGCTGACCGAAGTCGTCGGTATCTGCTGATAGGCGTAACCGACGAAGCCGACAAAGACCTGCTTCGACAGGAACTACGACACGCCCGAAATGGAAATCCGTGACACATCGGCCATAACCAGGAAGAATCGCGCCGATAGGTCGCTGCCACTGCCATATAACATCAGGGGCCCCGCCCTCGTCGTCGGCGCTGGTGTCCTGTCCAGGTCATCCACTTACTTCCGAAGCGGAGTTGGATGGAACAATTGGAGGGCTTTCCGCGCAATCCTTAAGCATGAGTTTGGCGAGCGGATCGTCGGGGAAACTTTCCAAGATGGTACGGTAGGCGCGCTCTGCCGCCGGAAACTCGCCGGCATCCATCAGTTGCGAGGCTTTCCAGGTCATCGCGCTCAGTTCCGCGTCCCGATCGCGCATCATAAGTTCTGGATCGTCGCTGCGGCGGAGAGCGAGCAACTCATAGATCATGAACTCTGTCTTGCGCCCTTTGACCTGAACCCGCTTCAACGGCCGCACCAGTATCTCGGCCTGCACCTGATCGTAGATGCTATCGCTAATGCAGATTGTGGTGCCAAACACCTTGTTGATGCCTTCAAGGCGAGCGGCGACATTCACGCCGTCTCCCAAGGCGGTGTAACTCAGCCGAGCCGAGGAGCCGACATTCCCGACCAGAACGTTGGCGCAATTGAGCCCGATCCGGATATGGATTCGTGGCCGTCCTTCCGCCTCCCAGGCGTCGTTGACGCGCTCCATGCGCCGCGCCGCCCGCAACGCGCCGGCGCAGCCGCGCAGGACATGGTCGGTGCGTTGAACCGGGGCATTCCAGAAAGCCATGACGCCGTCGCCAATGAACTTGTCGACCGTGCCGCCCTCTTCCGATATCGCGCCGGACACCTCCTCCAGATAGGTCGAGATCTGGAGCAGGAGGTCGGCCGGCGCGAGTGTTTCAGAGTGGCTTGAGAAATTCTCCAGATCGGAAAAGAACACCGTGAGGACTCGCGGCTCAACGCCCAGGGCCAACGGGATGCCCGACTTGATGAGCTGCCTGACGATATCCAGCGGCACAAACGACGAGAACGACTGCAGCGAGTTGCGAAGCAGCGACGCCGCGGATTCCAGCCTCGCGATCTCTCTGATGTTGGATGGCCGCGCCACCGGCATATCGAATCGCAGGCCTTCGATCGCCTGCAATTGCTCCGCCACGTTCTCGACAGGCCGCGACAGCCGGGTGGACGCGAAATAGATGAAGAACAGCTCGATCGTGGTGAGGATGACGATCACCACCATGATCAACCGATTGGTCGCCTTCAGCGTCCCCACGAAATCGTCGATCGGCGTCAACGTGATCACTTGCCAGGGTTGGCCGAAGCCATCCGGGAAATTGGCGAAGGCCGCGATCAGATCCTCCCCGTTTGCAGGGGACCGGAACACGAGACTGTCGGTGTCGGCACCGGCGTGCTGGCGAGAGGCCTCGCGTACATCCGGATCGTCGATATCGGCGAGGGTCGCGATCTTGAGCTTGCCGTTCTCGACGCGCACCCCCTTCTGCTCGTTCGGAAAGGCGATGATCTTGCCGTTGTTACGGTCGGCAATCAGAGTCGTGCTGCGCACGCTGGTGCGGTGCTCATCCAGAAAGCGCGACAGCACGTTCATGGTGATGTTGACCGATGCGCAGCCGATGAAATCGACACCATGGAAGATGGGAACGCGCAAGGAGAGAATAGGGAAACCGGTGTCGGGATTGATTGCAGGTTCGGTCACCGCGAGCGCCCGCGTCGTCTTGGCTGCCTGATAACCGGGTAAAGTCCTGATGTCGATGTCGGTGCCGACATCGTATGCGCCGACCTGGTGGGGCCAGACGTCAAAGAATTTGCGATGCCGAACCCGCGAGAGCCCGAAGGTGATCGCATCAATATAGCTGGCGTGCCAGTTCGCCGCCCCAGGAATACGAGGATCGCCGCGCCTGCGATCCTCGTCGATCCGGGTAACGACACGATGATAACCATCCTCGAAGCTGACATAGACGGCGTCGATATGCGCGGCAGAAGTCAGCGTGCGGTACAAGAGATCATTGCTTTGCTCGGTGCGGAAATAACCGGGATCGGCGGCGGCCACCTCGGCGAGAAAGCGCAGCGGGGTTTCAGTGCTCTCGATCAAGTTTTCGGTGCGCTCGACACCGGCCCGGCTGGTCTGCGCGGCCGCATCGTTCAGGATCGACACCATGCCGGCTGAATTTTTGTTGTAACTGTAGATCAGGATGAAAATGAGAATGGGAATGCTGAGGCCGATGAACAGCAACGACATGACCAAACTCAGCCTTGGCCGCCCCATCCTGGCGACCGGCGCAAGCGCTCCGAACCGGGCCAATGCCCCCTGCAGGGAGCGGCGGCCTCGGTACGCAGCCAGCGCCGCAATCGCCAATCCGACTGGCAAAAGCAATAGTGGGATCAGCCAGCGCCCTTCGATTTCGTCTTCTCTGTCCCACATCAGTCCCGCTGGCAGCGTATCGTCAGCGAGCACCCCGAGCTTGCGATAGGTCGTGGCGATGTTTTGCCAGTGCGCAGCATCCTGCCCACCGATATGGCCGGGTCCTCGCCGGACCAGCAGATCCGTGCGGGCTGCTTCGAACAGCAGGGCCTCGCGGCTCTTTTTTGCCGAATAGGTCTTGAGGATCAGATCGACCGTCGCCTCCTTGTGCGCCAGCGCATAGGCCCAGCCTTTCAAGCTCGCCGCTCGGAACGCGGCCACCCGTTCCGGATGGGCCTTTACCTCCGCTTCGGAGGTGCACAGATTGTCCCCGTAAAAATCGACTCCGTATGCGGCGGGCGAGAAGGTGCGGAACGCCGCGCCGAGCTGTTCAAGGACGAACGGTTCGTTGGTGCTGTAGGCGACCATCGCGTCGGCGTTGCCGGCCAGGAGATCGCGCGGGTCGCCCCGGTGGTCAATGCGCGGCAGTGTCGCATAATCCACCCCTTCGTGCTTCAGCATCGCCGCGATCTCATCGCTGCCCGGCGCGTCCATCAGCGTGCGGCCGCGCAATTCCGAGACGCTTCTGATTTCGGCGCGGCGCGGCACCAGAATGATGGCCGGGGTTTGCTGGAAGATGACGGCCAGCACGACGAGGTGGCGGCCCATCACCCATTCGCGCAGTACGCTGGAGCTGCAGACGCCGAACTCCGCCTTGCCGCCGGCAACCGTTTCGGCGACGTCGATATCGGGACCGCCCTCGCGGATGGTGACGTCGAGACCGGCGTTGCGATAGAAACCGTGCTCGAGCGCTGCGTAGTAGCCTGCGAACTGGAACTGGTGTTTCCATTTGAGCTGCAGGGAGACCGATTCGAGCGCAGCGGCCGGCGATGCCAGCAGGACCAGGCAAGCGGCTATGACCAGCCGTCTCAGCGTGTCCGGTTGCCGCGCACGCGCCGCGAGCGGCCAAGCCGCCGCTGCACCGCCAGAACGCTTGATGAACTCGCGCTGTCGCATGTGACCTCGCCCAGGACGTGCCTTGCGCAATCCCTCAACTATAGCAGCCTATGTCAGCTACCACTCTCAGGCGCCGATCAGGTTCAATGTCCGGTTCGGGTCCAATTGCGTCGATTTCCGCGATGCCCACGATAATTCCGGTCTCCGCCCGTAAACAAACATGCGCGAGCGCGGTCAGGCGAAATCCCAATTTGCATCGAGTCATTGCAACCCCACTCTGAGACTCAATCACTCCATGCACTTGCGGACGAACTGAATCCTTTCGAGCAGCCCGAGTTTCTGCACTTCGGCCTGTTTGCGGCAACCCTCGCGCTTGTCCAGGCGCAACTCGACCTTCTGAAGGAGGCTCAGTCCGACACCGCTGGAAACCTCCGGCGCGGCGGCCTCAGCCGAGGTCTTGCCGGCATCGGCTGATGGTCCGTCACCCGCAGCGCGTGCAGCGGCTTCAAGACGCCTGATGTCTTCCGGACTCAATTTCGGCCGGTCGATATTCAGCGTGATCTTGTTCAGCTTGCCAGTGAAAGTGAACGGCGTAGCGTAGTCGTTGTCGTCGACCGGCGTACCGGTATCCGACCCGATGTCGAGCGCCTCATCCCACTGCAGGATGAAGGGAATCGTGTGCTCCATCTTCTCGGTCGCAACAGCGTTGCCATCGACCTTCAGCACCCCGGTGCCGCCCTTCCCGATACCACTGTAGTCGCCGAACATCATGGTTGCAGCGCCGAGACCGTCATATTTGAAGTCGAACTCGACCACGTGCTTGCCGGGTGTCAGCTCCGGTCCCTCCCAGCGCACACGCTTGAGGTCGACCAGGTTCCAGGTGAACACGGGCTTGTTCTTCAGGACGTAGAAGCCGTATCCGCCGAACCGCCCACCTTGCGTGATCAGCATGCCCTCGGCGCCGCCTTGCGGAATCTCGACGTCCGCCTTGAAATTGTAGGAAGTGTTGAGCAGGCTTGGCGCATCGCCGTTCGGCGTGCCGGTGATCGGCCGCGTCCAGGTGAATGCCGTGCGGCCGGCGCTGAGGCTGGGCCGCGGCGTTACCAGACGCCCCGCCACGGAAGAATCGAGCGGCAGGACCTGGTATTTCTCCGCTTCCTTCCAGAACAGATCGTGCAACTCCTTCAGCTTGTCCGGATACTCGGCCGCGACGTCTTCGTACTGCGTCCAGTCATTGCTGAGATCATAGAGCTCCCAGGGATAGTCGAGCGGGCTCGGCAGCTTGGCAACCGTTACCCACGGCGGCCGCAAGACCTTGGTGCTGGCGATCCACCCGTCGCTATAGATCGCGCGATCGGCAAACATCTCGAAGTACTGGGTCTTGTGCGTCGTGGACGCGGTCTCATTCTTCTTGTCAAACGTGTACACCATGCTGACGCCCTCGATCGGGCTCTGCTTGATGCCATCCACCATCGTCGGCTGGTTGATACCTGCCGCTTCCAGGATGGTCGGCACGACATCGATGACGTGGTGGAATTGATGGCGAATCCCGCCCTTGTCCGCGATCACCGTCGGCCATGAGATCGCCATGCCCTGGCGGGTGCCGCCGAAATGCGACACGATCTGCTTGGTCCAGGAGAACGGCGTGTCGAATGCCCAGGCCCAGCCGATCGACATGTGGTTGTAGGTGCGGTCGGTGCCCCAGACGTCATAGAAATACTTGAGCTGCTCCTCGACCCCAGGGTTGGCCTGGTTGAACATCGCCACTTCGTTGGGCGTGCCATTCGGCTGCCCCTCGGCGCTCGTGCCATTGTCGCCATTGATATAGATGATCAGGGTGTTGTCGAGCTTGCCGAGGTCATCGACTGCCTGAATGACGCGGCCGATCTCGTTGTCGGCGTAAGCGACATAGGCGGCGAAGACTTCGACCTGCCGAAGGAACAGCTTCTTTTCGTCGGCGTTCAGCTGGTCCCATTCCTTGATGAGATCCTTCGGCCACGGCGTCAGCTTCGCGTTTTGCGGAATCACGCCGAGCCGCTTCTGATTCTCGAAAATCGTTTCACGCAGCTTGTTCCAGCCCTGATCGAACAGCTTCATGTCGCTGATCTTTTTGACCCACTCCGGCGTCGGGTGATGCGGCGCATGGGTGGCGCCCGGCGCAAACTTGATCAGGAAAGGGGTCTCGGGTGACAGCGCGTTGATGCGATTCATATAGTCGATTGCCTCGTCCGCCATCGCCGTCATCAGATTCCAGCCGGGTTTTCCGACGTAGGGATAGATCGGGGTGGTGTTCTGAACGAGATTGCCCGGCTCCCACTGATTGGTGTCACCGCCCATGAAGCCGTAGAAATATTCAAAGCCCATGCCGGTCGGCCACTGATCGAACGGTCCGGCCTGGCTCGCCTGATATTCCGGCGTGTTGTGGTTCTTGCCGAACCAGGCCGTATGGTAGCCGTTGTCCTGCAGGATCCGCCCGATCGTGGCCTTGTCCTTGGTGATGATGCTGTCGTAGCCGGGATAGCCAGTGGCCTGCTCGGCGACGACTCCGTAGCCGACCGAATGATGATTGCGGCCGGTGATCAGCGCCGCGCGGGTCGGTGAACACAACGCCGTCGAATGGAAATTGGTGTAGCGCAGGCCATCCCTCGCAATCCGATCGAGCGCCGGCGTTGGAATGACGCCACCGAAGGTGGAGGGCACGCCATAGCCGGAATCGTCGGTGATGATCAAAAGCACGTTCGGCGCGCCCTTGGGCGGAACGATGCGCGCGGGCCAGTAGGGCTTCGACTTCGTCACCTCGCGTTCGATCTTTCCGCCGAATTTTTCCGGGGGCGCCGGGAGATGGTCGCCGGGAATGGTTGTCGTGGCGCTGGGCGAGCCGGGAACGCCGTTGATCTGTTGAGCGTTCGCCGAAGCCGAAACAAGGAACATCAAGCTCAATGCGGAAAAAAATGATCGATGCAAATTCATGGTGAAACACCCCCCGCATAAAGTGTGCGCAACATCGAGGAAGCGATATTGTGGCTAGAGCCTGTCCTCAATTGAGCCAAATGACTGCGGCGGCGAGATGGACTGCGGCGAGAAAGTTTCTGGCGGTCTTATCGTAGCGGGTGGCTATGGCTCGGTACTGTTTGAGCTTGCAATAGAGGTTTTCCATGAGGTGGCGCGCTTTGTACAGTTCCTTGTCGTAGGCGCGTTGGAGCTTTCGATTGCTCTTGGGCGGGATCACCGGCGTTTTTCCTGCCGCAAGCAGAGGCTCGATGACACGTAGATCGGCATCGAAGGCCTTGTCCGCCAACAAGGTATCGGCCTGCATCTGAGGCAGCAGCGCGTCAGCGCCTTCCAAATCGTGGGCTTGCCCTGCGGTCAGCAGGAACGCCAACGGATTGCCAAGTGCATCGACCATGGCATGGATTTTGGTGCTCAACCCGCCTTTGCTGCGCCCGATCGCCTGGTCTTCGCTGTCTTTTTTTGGGCGCCGGCACTGTGCTGGTGCGCGCGTACGATAGTGCTGTCGATCATGGCGTATTCATTGTCCGCGTCGGCAGCCAGCATCTCGAACATCTTCTTCCATACCGCGCTCTTCGCCCAGCGCGAAAATCGGGTATGAATCTTGATCGGGTCGCCAAAACGTTCCGGCAGATCCCGCCAGGGCATACCGGCGCGATAACGATAGAGAACTGCTTCTACAAACAGCCGATTATCCTTGGCCGTAGCGCCGACGTGACCCTCACGTCCCGGCAAAATATTCTTGATCCTGTCCCATTGATCGTCGCGAAGGGCGTAACGGCGCATTCAGTCAACTCCGAATCAAGTTGACCTCCCATGAATCACTTGGGGAACCTCTTGGGAATCCGCTAATTGAGGACAGGCTCTAGTGGAGCGCGTGCCTTTGATTCACATCAACGCGGCGAGGCGATGATTGCAAGATTTCATTTTAGGTCAGCGTCACTGACGGGTTTACAGGAAGCAGGTCGTCCGGCAATAAAGTGCGGGCCATTTCGTTGTCGCCCAATACTCAAGCGGGATTGAGCTGTATCAAGACGCGGATCGATTTGAGGCGATGAATCGCGGCGGCCCTGTGAATCGCGTCGGCAGGCGCTGACCGCTCCAAGACTCCGATTGCGAAGTGACCCAGGCTGTTTGGCAGGAGGATACTATGAAGATTGCGCTGCTATCGATGGCGATGCTTGGAAGCCAACTGGTAACCCCCGTTAGTGATCGCGTTCCGAAGCTCAATGTCGAGGCGACCTGCAAGGCAAGCGTCGCAACCGACAAGGCAATGGGCCTGGACCTGGCCCAGTCCTACGAGGATTGCATGCGCGACGAGAATGCCGCGCAACAACAGCTGGCTGCCGTTTGGCTGGCAAATTCCAATGAACTCAGAAATCAGTGCGAAGGCGAGGCGACCGCGGCCGGGAGCGACAGTTACGTCGACCTGCTGACATGCCTGCAGATGGCAGACCCCGCCAAATCGCCTGCTCCCGCGCCCGCCCTTAGAGGCGCCAGCAAAAACCGAAACAAGAATTGAAGCTCCAAGGCCCGCGTTGGTGCGGGATATTCCTGACATCGAACGGCGCCACTTGACTTGGTGGCGACCGGGCGGATGATATGTCCGGCTATCCTGATGGAGGATGGCTTGATCGCCTTTCGGCGATCGCAGCGCTGAGGGGCTGTCGTTGGCAGGCAAACGACGGAAATCCCGCACCAAAAGCGGATCGCGGAAGGAGTCTGCCGGAGGCCCCTCGCCGGCCGCGGCGCCACAGCCTGCTCCTGACAGGTCAGAAACCATCCTCTTCTCGAAACGCCGTGTCTGGATTGTAACCGTGGTCGCAGTTGCGGCCATCTTCGCTCTAGGTCTCGCTTTCCGCCTCCCCGGTAACAGTGGACCAACATCGAAAGCACCGGCCACGTCCGTCGCGAATTTCGTCGGCAGCGAAACCTGCGCGGGCTGTCATCAGGCCGAGGCAAACTTGTGGGATGGCTCGCAGCACAAGGCTGCGATGCAGCACGCCACCGACACCACAGTGCTCGGCAATTTCAACGACCAAGGTTTTGATTATTTCGGCGTCCATTCCCGCTTCTTCCGCAAGGACGGGAAGTTTCTCGTCGAGACCGACGGCGCCGACGGCGAGCTCGCAACGTTCGAGGTGAAATACACCTTCGGCATCGATCCGCTGCAGCAATATCTCGTCGAATTCCCCGACGGACGGTTGCAAGCCCTCTCGCTCGCCTGGGATAGCCGTCCGCCGGACAAAGGCGGCCAGCGCTGGTTTCACCTCTCACCCAATGAGGAGATCAAACACGACGATATCCTGCACTGGACCAGGCTGAACCAGAATTGGAATTTCATGTGCGCGGAATGCCACTCGACCGGCGTGCGCAAGAATTACGACGCCAAGACGGATCGCTTCGCAACGTCATGGGCCGAAATCAGCGTGGGGTGCGAGACCTGCCATGGCCAGGGCTCGGGTCACGCCTCTTGGGCGCGCGAGCAGCAGAGCTGGTGGCCATTCGGCAAGCGCGAGGATTCGAGCAAGGGGTTGCTCGTCCGCTTCGACGAGCGCCATGGCGTGACCTGGCCGCTCGATGCGCAGACCGGCATGCCACGGCGCAGCACGGCCGCAGCGACGCTGCGCAAGGAGGTCGAGACCTGCGGGCTGTGCCATGCCCGCCGCGCCGGCTTCCACGAGGACTGGGTGCCCGGCCAGTGGCTGTCGCAGACCCATATGGTCGAACCGCTCGCGCGCAACACGTATCACGCCGACGGCCAGATCCGCGATGTGGAAGAGGCCTATAATTATACGCCGTTCAAGCAGAGCAAGATGTTTGCCGCAGGCGTCACCTGCAGCGATTGCCACGAGCCGCACAGCGCAAAGCTTCGCAGCCCGGGCGAAGGCGTTTGCCTGCAATGCCATGTGCCCGAAAAATACGCCGACGCCAGGCATCGTCACCACGCCAGCGTCGACCCAGCGCCGACGTGCATGTCGTGCCACATGCCGGCCCGCACCTACATGGTCGTCGATACCAGGCACGATCATGCCTTTCGCGTGCCGCGGCCCGATCTTTCCCTGACACTTGGAACGCCGAATGCCTGCAACGATTGTCACCGCGACAAGCCGGCGCAATGGGCTGCTGCCGCCGTGGAAGAATGGTTCGGCCCCAACCGCAAGGGTTTTCAGACCTATGGAGCTGCATTCCACGCGGCACGCACGGATCAGGTCGACGCTGCGGCACAACTTGCCGCAGTTGCCGCGGATGGAGGTACCCCCGCCGTTGCCCGCGCAACTGCACTCAACGAGCTCGCCACTCGCGTCTCGGCCGCGAATGTGGGAGCCGCGCGGACCGGGCTCGCCGATCCCGATCCGATGGTACGGATCGGCGCTCTTGACATGCTCGAAAACGTTCCTGCGGATCAGATTTGGGCTTGGGTATCCCCGCTCTTGTCCGATCCGGTGCGCGGCGTGCGTATCAGGGCAGCTTCGCTGCTTGCGTCAGTTCCGACCGCAAGCCAGGCTCCACCTGATCGCGCGCGCTTCGATCTGGCGGCGGCGGAATTCATCGCAGCGCAACGCGCCAACGCCGAGAGACCGGAAGCGCGCACGACGCTCGGGAATTTCCTCGCGCAGCGCGGCCTGACTGTCGACGCCGAGACGGAATACAAGGCCGCACTACGGCTCAGCCCGCAATACGCGACGGCGGCAATCAATCTGGCTGACCTCTACCGGCAACTTGGCCGGAACAACGAGGGCGAAAAGGTCCTTCGCTCAGCAATTGTGGCTTCGCCGCGCGAGGCCGCAGCACATTACGCCCTCGGCCTGACGTTGACCAGACTCAAGCGGCCCGATGACGCACTCGCCGAGTTGCGCAAGGCGGCCGAGTTGGAGCCGGATCATCCGCGCTACCGCTACGTCTACGCCGTAGCGCTGCATTCCAGCGGCCGTCGCGATGAAGCCATCACCATGCTGAAGAATACCCTGAAGGGGCATCCCGGCGATCGCGAGATTCTGCAGGCGCTCGTCTCGTTCAGCCGCATGGCGGGCGATGCAAAGGCCGCGCTCGGCTACGCGGAGCAACTCGCCGTCATCTCGCCGGACGACCAGAGCCTGGCCGCGCTTATCAAGGCGCTTAGGCAAGCAGTCGGGGTTCCGGCCCAATGACTGCAACGGGTCATTCGCGACCGGGTCGAGCCAGCGGTGGGTCCGGCCATGTCCGCTATGCCGCGGAAAGCGGAAGTGCATTGAGAGCTCCAGGCTTTCGCCCTTCGCGAGCCGCCACCGTCATTTCGCGGCCGGAGTCCTCAATGGCCTCCGAGCCAATCCGGGACCGCCGCCGTGGAAAGGAGGAAAAACAGGAGACCCAGCATGGCAAAGCCAAGGAGGCCCTCTGTAATTGTCCAAGCCAAACTGTCACGAGCGATCTCGATCCCGACCCACGGCAGCACTCTCCTGACGAACGCCATCGAGATGGCCTTGAGCACGGCACATCCGAGGGCCGCACCAGCAATGACAGACCAGGCCACATTCGGGGGAAGCCACGACGACAGCCACGCGGGCGCGGAGTCTTTCCATTGGGCGAACAAGATCGACGCGCCGGCCACCCACACGAAGGCCTTTACGAATGTCGCGCCGAGCGAGTCGGGAACGAGCCGTATCCCGACCTTGCGCAGCACCCACTCGATCAACCCGTCGTTGGTGAAGAAGAAGAACATGCCAAGATCGATCGGAAACCGCGACCGCAACAAGCCCGCGATGACGCCGAAGAACAGCATGTAAAGCATGAACGAAACGACGTATTCCAAGGCACCCCATTGCGGGCGGGGTGATCGCGCCGACGCTTCCGCGGGGCTCGCGGCCGGGCCCTGGGAAGGCTTGATCGCGGGCGGCGACCATTCGCGTGGCTGCATGGGCTTACCTCTGCGGAAGGATGGTTATCCTCGCATGTCGTTGTCGGGGCTACCGCTTCGTGCGGCGTAGTTAGATTAGTCGTCGAAAGCACGAGACGGGTTCAGAAGCGGACGGAATCGCGGCGACGCGGTGGGTCTGCAGCCATTCCGGCAATCTCTGTCAGTAAAACCGATGAAAATGATGGATCGGCCCGTGGCCGTGACCGACGCTGAAGCGGTCGGCCGATGCGATCGCGGCGCTGACCCAGGCCTTGGCGTTGCGGACGGCGGTTACGAGGTCCTCGCCCTTGGCAAGCCCCGCCGCGATCGCCGACGACAGCGAGCAGCCGGTGCCATGGGTATTTTCGGTCGCGATCCGCGGTGCGGCGAGCGCGATCGTACCTTTGGCGTCGATGAGATAATCGATGCTCTCGGCGCCCTGCCCGTGGCCGCCCTTGATCAGCACGGCCGGGCAGCCCATCGCCAGCAAGCGCTGGCCCTGGTTCTCGATGGCGGCTTCGCTCGTCGCCACCGGCTCGTCCAGCAACGCGGCGGCCTCCGGCAGATTGGGCGTGATCACCAAGGCGCGCGGAATGAGTTTGGTGCGGAGCGCCTCGACCGCCTCTTGCGCCAGCAGGCGGTCGCCCGAGGTCGCGACCATCACGGGATCGAGCACGACGTGCTTTGGCGCCCAGCGCGTCAGCCCCGCGACGATGGCATCGATGCTGGCCGGCTGCGCCACCATGCCGATCTTGACGGCGGCCACAGTGAGATCGGAAAACACCGCGTCGATCTGCGCGGTCACGAACTCGGCCGGCACCGCGTGAATACCGCTGACCCCTTGGGTGTTCTGCGCCGTCAGCGCCGTGATGACCGAGGCGCCATAGACGCCGAGCGCGGCAAAGGTCTTCAGGTCGGCCTGGATGCCGGCGCCGCCGGACGAATCAGAACCGGCAATGGTGAGCGCGATCGGCGTCGTCATCGCAGGGCTTGTGCGGCTGGTACGATCAGGGCCATGAGGTGTACTAGCGCGGCGGGAGATTGGCAGCAAGTTCGCTTGCCACAAGCCTGCATTTTTGGCCTATTGTGAGCAATAATTTCGGAGACGTAAGCGATGGTTCCCTTCTTCGTTCAGTTCAAATGCAAGCTTGGCCAGTCCTACGCCGTCGCCAACGCGCTTGCGGAAGCCGAAATCGCCTCGGAGATCTACTCCACCGCCGGCGATTACGACCTGCTGGTCAAGTTCTACGTCGACAACGACACCGACATCGGCCATTTCGTCAACGAAAAGGTGCAGATCATCCCGGGTATCCAGGACACCCACACCATCATCACCTTCAAGGCGTTCGGCACCGGTTAGCCGTGGTGCGAAATGGCGGAGGCACCGTGGATCGACGACAGCTTCTTCGCGTGGCCGCGACTGCGGTGGCGTTGGGTTCGCCGGCGCGCGTGTTCGCCCAGACACCGGGTCCCGGGCCAGTCATGAGCGCGCTCAGTGCCTATATGAGCGCCGCGGGTGCCCGCGCCCTCCCCGCTGAGATGACCGAACAGGCCAAATATCATCTGCTCGATACGTTGGCCGCGATGATCTCCGGATCGGAATTGCCGCCCGGCCAGGCCGCCCAACGCTACATAAGCGAGCGCGGTGCGAAAGGCGCGATGACGGTTGTGGCGTCCGACCTGACGGCCGGGCCGGCCGATGCCGCGCTTGCCAATGGCGTCATGGCGCATGCCGACGAGACCGACGATTCGCATAATGAATCGCGCTCCCATCCGGGCTGCTCGGTGGTGCCGGCGGCACTGGCGGCGGGAGAGGAATTCGGAATCGACGGCGCCACGCTGCTGCGGGCCGTCACGCTCGGCTACGACGTGGGAACGCGGGTCGTGATGGCGATGGGCGGCGCTGATTTCAGCTACGCGAGCAGCCTGTCGACCCACAGCATCACCGGAACGTTTGGCGCCGCCGCCGCGGCGAGCTGCGCCGCCGGCCTCGATGCACAGCAGATGCGCTGGGCGCTCGACTATACGGCCCAGCAATCCTCCGGCTTCATCGCCTGGCGGCGCGATACCGACCACATCGAGAAGGCTTTTGTGTTTGCAGGCATGCCGGCGCGGAACGGCGTCACCTCGGCATTGCTCGTCAAGACGGGCTGGAACGGCGTCGACGATATCTTCTCCGGTGCCGACAATTTTTTCGCCGCCTATGCGCCGAAAGCGCAGCCCGACCGCCTGATCGAGAAGCTTGGCGAGCGCTACGAGATCGCGCGAACCGACATCAAGAAATGGACCGTCGGCTCGCCCATTCAGGCGCCGCTTGACGGGATCGAGGCGATCCACGGCAAGAAGCCGTTCGAGGCCGACCAGGTCAGGCGCGTGACGGTGCGCCTTGCGCCATCGGTTGCCAAGGTGGTGGACAACCGCGACATCCCCGACATCTGCCTGCAGCACATGGTCGCCGTGATGCTGCTGGACAAGACCGTTTCCTTCCGCGGCGCCCACGACAAGCCGCGCATGCAGGATGCGGCCGCCCTGCGCCAGCGCGCCAAGGTGAACCTGGTCTATGACGAGGAACTCGCCAAATTACTGCCGGTGCGCGTCACGGTGGTCGAGATCGAACTGAGCGACGGCAGCCTGCTCACCGAGCGCATCACGGCGGTGCGCGGCACGCCGCGTAACCCGATGACGCGCGCCGAGGTGATCGACAAGTCCCGCGATCTCACGGCGCCGGTGCTCGGACGCGACAAGTCGGATAAACTGATCGAGACGGTGCTCGGAATCGAATCCGTGGCCGACATTCGCAGCTTGCGGCCGCTGGTGCAGCGCGGCTAGTCTTTCGCGCATCGCCTCGCAGCCGCGCTCCCCCTTGAAACCGGAGTACTGATCCTGTCATCTGAAACGACTGTCACTTTTAGCCGGCTAAAGGCCTTCATCCAGGAAGCGCTGGCGAAGCTGGGCTTGCCGGACGAGGATGCCGCGACCGTCGCCACGCTGATGGCGGAAGCCGATTTGCAGGGCTCGGACGGGCACGGCGTGACCCGGCTGCCGCAATATGCAAGGCGCATCAAGGCAGGCGGCTTCAACGTCCGGCCCGACATCCGCGTGGTGCACGATCACATCAGCACCGCGGTGGTGAACGGCGACAATGGCATGGGCCATCTCGTCATGAAGCGTGCGGCCGGGATCGCGATCGAAAAGGCGCGCACCACGGGCATTGCATGGGTTAACTCGCAATTCTCCAACCATGCCGGTCCCGCCTCGCTCTATGCGACCATGCCGCTCGCCCACGACATGATCGGATTGTATTTTGCGGTCGGCAATGCCAACCATCTGCCGCCCTGGGGCGGCCTCGACATGCTGCTGTCGACCAATCCGATTGCCGCGGCGATCCCGGCCGGTGAGGAGAAGCCGATCGTGCTCGATATGGCGACGACGGTGGCGTCCTACGGCAAAGTAAAGACCAAGGCGCTGCGCGGCGAGACCATGCCGGAAGGCTGGATGATCGATCGCGAAGGCAAACCGCTGACCGATCCGAAGCGAGCCGACGAGGGCATGCTGTTGCCGCTCGGCGGCATGGAGGCCGGCTACAAGGGCTACGGCCTCGCGATGATCATCGGCCTCTTGGCGGGCACGCTCGGCGGGGCGGCGATGGGCCGGGACGTCATCGACTTCAACCATGACGACGACAGCGTCACCAACACCGGCCAGGCGATCGCGGCCATCAACATTGCCGCCTTCGGCGACGTCGCAATGTTCAAGAAAAGCGTCGACAATCTGGTGCGCGATTTTCGCAACTCGAACCGGATGCCGGGCGTGGACCGGATTCTCGTGCCCGGCGAACGCAGCCACGAGACGCGGGCAAGCCGCACGCGCCTCGGCATTCCGATCGCAGCGGCGCTGCTGCGCGGGCTGGACCAGGTGGCCGATGACCTCGGAATCGCGCGGCTCGCGTAGCCGGCTGGCCCGGGATGTCTTTTGATCGAACCAGCACCGGTATTCCTTCACCTCGCCCCGCTTGCGGGGAGAGGTCGAAATTCAAGCCAACGGGTCGGCGCGAAGCGCCGCCCGATGACAGGCTCCGCGCCGACCCGTTGGCTTGAATTTCGGGTGAGGGGGAGTCACAGCGAACTCATCTCCCACCGTCACCGCGGCACGAGCCCCTCACCCCAACCCTCTCAGAGCGAGCTTCGCTCGTCTTGGCCCCGCAAAAGCGGGGCGAGGGAGATCAACCCGAACGCGTCACGCGCTAGTGTTACTGCGTCAGAAATCTATATGCGACAATCAGAGCCACCATGCTCGCGAAAATCAGCAGTGCCGAGAGAGATTTTCGGATCATTGGCCTCGTCGAATGGCGCGCAGCCGATAGACCGGGCTGAGGTTTAGGCCCTCTCTGAAACCGCACGACTTTGCCCTCTGTCGTTGGTGTGCGAGCCTTTGGTTCCGGCGCCGCACCCACGCCTCCCATCTCGCTGTAATAGGCGCTGTAGACCTCGCGAACGGCCACGGCCGTGGACTCGGCCTCGCTCATCGTCTCCAGTCGGGTTCGATAGTTAGTCAGAAAGCTCTGTGCGTTTGACGGAAGGTCATCGAAACCACCGAGCTTGGCCATCATGAGCCAAGTGGCAAAATCCGCCTCGGCCTTGGTGCGGGCTTTCTTGGCGATACTGGTGTTGGAGCTGGAGGACATGGTGGTCCGATTGGTTCGCCCGCCCAAACTCGCCGGCGTTCATGGCGATCGTTGGACAGTTCGCTTAGGTATCTTGGTTGACGTCAGGTGTCCCGCCGACGAGATTAGCGGCTGGTTGCAGCCCCGTGAGTGCCGCGCCGGGATGCTCCTGGCTATCCGGGTGTCGACTAGCCTGTAATTGTCAGTCGGTGTATAAGCATCTCCCATGGGTTGGGATGCGGAAGACGTAGCACTGCTCAAAAAACTCTGGACCGTCGGACAGAGCGCCGCGCAGATCGCGCGACGTCTTGGGTGTAGCCGTAACGCGGTCTGCGCCAAGCTAACTCGTTTGGGCCTGAAGCGTGGTCACAAGCCGCCAACCGCAAAACCCAAGATAAGGCCGGTGCCGAAGCGGAACCCAGCGCTGTTGGCGGCCTGTGCCCGCTCGGTGGATAGGATAGTGTCTACGCGCAAGCCGGGAGTGAGGCAACCTGAGGAATTCACCAAGTCGCAGTTGGAGGCAATGTTGGCTGAGGCCGCTGCTAACACCGCGCGACTGCCTCGATGATGCGTTCAACGAGCCCGTGATCCGGGAACCTATCCGCAGCATGGTCGCGATTGGTACGGTCGTGTTGACGAGCCGCCGCAGCTGACCAGCGCTGGCATGCCCCGAAAAACGGTGCGGCGCTAACCCTCATTCGGAAATCAGAGCAGAAGGCGTAAAATCCCCTAGGGTCCATACCCGAGGAGCAACAACATGACCCCACACATCCCCGAGGAATTTTCCACCAGGTTGATCGACTGGAGTCCCTTCGTGATCACGGGCAACACGATGCCGCCCCGAGATCCTGATGAGGACGAAGAGGACGAAGAGGAAGAGGACCGCGCCGACGAACCGCCGGTCGTGCGCGAGCCGGACGAAGACTAGCTAGGAATCCGTCTCCGCCGCCGATTCGATCAGTGAATGGTGATCGCCGCCGGCGCATGGCGCGCCTGACGGTACTGCCGGCGAGGCCTGATATCCGAAACGGCAACGCGAGCAAGATCAGGATTTGTCGTCGCTCTTTGCCTTCTTTGGCGGCCGTGGCGGTCCCTCGACCGGCGGCAGCGACTTGATGTAGTCGGCGATGGCGGCGCGGTCCTGCGGCGACAATTGCGAGGTGTTCTTTATCACGCGCGCCATCGCGCCGCCGGCGCTGTCGCCTTCCGGCATCTGTCCGGTTTCGAGAAAATACGCGATATCTTTCGCGCTCCAGTCGGCCAGCCCCTTTTGCGTGATGTTCGGGACCCAGCCCTCGCCTTCCGGATCGGGCCCGCCTGCAAATCGCTGCGATCCAATGATCCCGCCGAGGAAATTCCTCGGGCTGTGACACTCCGCGCAATGGCCGAGGCTGTTGACGAGATACGCGCCGCGATTCCACCGCACCGGCTGCGCAGCATCCGGCGTAAACGGCTTGCCGTCCATGAACAGCCATTTCCAGATCCCTACGTTGCGGCGGATGCTGAACGGAAACGGCACCTCGTGATCGCGCACCTTGCCGGCGACCGGCGCCAGTGTCTTCAGATAGGCGAAGAGGTCCCTGATATCCTCGACCCGCGCACGCTGGTAGGACGTATAGGGAAGCGCCGGGAAGTAATGCTGGCCGGCTGGCGAGGTCCCCTTCTGCAGCGCGGTAACAAAATCGGCCTCGCTCCATCGTCCGATACCGTCATTCGGATCCGGCGAGATATTGGGGACGTAGAAGGTGCCGAACGCCGAAGGAATCGCAAGCCCACCGCCGAGCTTCAGGCGATCGGGTTGATTGGGCACCGCGTGGCAGGCGGAACATCCACCGGCATTGAACGTTGTGAGGCCGTTGGCGAGATCAGGCTGATAGGAGGGAAGCGCATTCGCCGCGACCACCGCCGGAATCGTCAGCCACCAGAACAACCCGAAGCCGGCGCCGCCGGCCAGAGCGGTCACAAGGAGTATTCGTCGCAGCATTCACCGATCCGTCATCAGAGCGTTTTCGAGCGAAAGCCTGTCCCGCACTTGATGCGGGATGGATACCGGTTCGCACAGCAATCAAGTTTACGCAGATTGCGTAGACTTATCTGCGGTAGAAAACGCGTCAAAACAGAAATCTAGCCCTTCTACTTGATAGGTAGTATGGCCGCACTTTGCGCCATAAGCTTGCAGGAAATTTCTTACGGCCGACGCCATTTCGGGAATAAATCCGGAAAAGCGTTGTTTTGAAGCTGACACTGTCGTTTGACGTCAACAGGGAGAAAACCATGTCGAACAAGACCATGCTCGCCACGCTCGCGCTGGGTGCAGCGATTGCCTTTGCCGGCCCCGCGTTCGCCGAAAAGATGAAAGCCACGCTGGACGGCAAGGCCGAAGTGCCGCCGACTACCACCGCCGGCAAGGGAACGGCTGACATCGATTACGATGCCGCCACCAAGAAGCTGAGCTGGAAGGTGACCTACTCCGGTCTCTCCGGACCTGCGACTGCGGCGCATTTCCATGGGCCCGCCGAAGCCGGCAAGAACGCCGGCGTCGCGGTTGCGATCCCGAACGCGACCTCGAGCCCGGCCGAAGGCAGCGCCACGTTGACCGACGCCCAGGCCGCAGACCTGATGGCGGGCAAGTACTACGTCAACATCCACACCGCAGCCAATCCGGGCGGCGAAATCCGCGGCCAGGTGACGAAGTAAGTCTTCGCACCGGTGACGAAGAGGTCTTCGCACCGGTGACGAAGAGGTCTTCACACCGGTGACGAAGAGGTCTTCACACCGGGGTGACGAAGCAAGCTTCGGTATTTTTCGGCATCTCAAGATAAAGGGTGGACGCCCGACGGCGACCACCCTTTATTATTTCGGCTATCTCGAACTATTTGAACCGGACGATTGGATCGGCTTCGGCCGAATCTGACGCCGGACTATTTCAGCTTGACGCGATACGTCTCGTGGCAACCGGTGCATTTTTCCTGGATCGTATCGAACGCGACCTTCAGGCTGGCAGCATCCTTGACCGTGCCCTTCACATCCGCGATCGCCTTGCTGACGGGAGGGATCTTCGCGTCGAAATCAGCCTTGTTCTTCCAGATTGACTGCTTCGCTCCGTACGTTGCGTTCACCACGTCTTCCTTGGGATTGGTCGCAAATACGGTGGAGATCGTCGGCACGCTTTTTTCAAGGTCGGCGATGGCGGCATCGACCGCTTTCTGATCGTAGGGAATTTCGCCCTTCACGGTCTTGAGCAGCACGCCGTACATGCTCTTGCCCTGTGCCCGCATCAAATTGTCCTGCTTAACGGCCAGATCCTGGTCCGCCATCACGGCGCCGACACCGAGCAACAAGGTCCCTGCAACAACAACCGTTCGTATCATCGGCCAGTTCTCCATCTCGAGCAGCGGTTCCAAACGAAGCCGCGAACCCGTCTGCACGAGTCGCGGCTTATCCATCGGTAGAACTCCGGGCGCGGCATTTCATTCCCGCGCCCGGCAAAATATCAGAGGCTATGCCGCCGCTGGTGCTCGCGGATCGCGATCCAGACCCGTTCGGCGGTCGCGGGCATGTCGATGTGGTCGATCTTGTATTCGCGCCACAGCCCCTCGATGATCGCGTTGACCACCGCGGCACAGGAGCCGATCGCACCGGCCTCGCCCGCACCCTTGACGCCGAGCGGATTGGTCGTACAGGGCACGTTGTGGGTTTCGAAGTGGAATGACGGGCCGTCGGAAGCGCGCGGCAGCGCATAGTCCATGAACGTACCGGTGACGAGCTGGCCATCGCTCGAACTATAGACCGCCTGCTCCATCAGGGCCTGACCGATCCCCTGCATCGCGCCGCCATGAACCTGGCCGGCGAGCAGCAACGGATTGAGCGTCACCCCGAAATCGTCGACGATGACGTAGTTGACGATCCGGGTGATGCCGGTTGCGGGATCGATCTCGACTTCGGCGAGATGCGTGCCGTTCGGATAGGTGCCGTCGGCCTGGGTAAAGGTCGCGCTCGCATTCAGCTTCGAGGGATCGACGCCCGGACGTTTTGCCAGGTCGGCAAAGCTGATCGAGCGATCGGTGCCGGCGATTCGAATCCGGCCGTCGCTGATCTCGAGATCGCCCGCGCTGGTCTCCAGCGCTTCGGCAGCGATCTCCTTGAGCTTGCCGCCGAGCTCGCGGGTGGCAAGCTGGACGCTGACGCCGCCGGTCGGAATCGACGCCGAACCGCCGGTGCCGAGCCCGGTGGCGATCCGGTCAGTGTCGCCTTGGAGGACATGGACGCGCTCGGGCGGCAGCCCGAACTGTTCGGCAATCAATTGCGCATAGGCGGTCTGGTGGCCCTGCCCGCTCGACTGCGTGCCGATCAGGACGGTGACGTCGCCATCGGGATCGAGCGCCACATTGGCGGTCTCTTCGCCCATGGTGCCGCAGACCTCGACATAGCTCGCAAGGCCGATGCCGCGCACCAGGCCCGCCTTCTTCGCGGCCTTGGCGCGCTTGGGAAATTCCTTCCAATTGGCAACCTCCATCGCGCGCTTCATATGCGCGGTGAAATCGCCGGAATCGTAGATCTTGCCGGTCGCGGTCTTGTACGGCATCGCCTTCGGCGCGATGAAGTTCTTACGCCGGATCGCGTCGGGCGTCAGCCCAAGCTTTCGCGCGGCGGCGTCGACCAGCCGCTCCACGACATACGCCGCCTCGGGGCGTCCCGCGCCGCGATAGGCGTCGACCGGCACGGTGTTGGTGAAGACAGTGCGGACGCGGCAGTGGAACGCCTGGATGTCGTAAAGCCCGGGCAGCATGCCGGCGCCGCCGTGCGGAATGTAGGGCCCGAAGGTCGAGAGATAGGCGCCCATGTCGCCCATCAGGTCGACGTCCATGCCCAAGAACTTGCCGTCCTCGGCCAGCGCCATCCGCGCGGTCGTGACATTGTCGCGGCCCTGCGCGTCGCCCATGAAGTGATCGGCGCGGTCGGCGGTCCATTTGATGGTCTTGCGCAGCTTTCGCGCGGCGACCGCGATCAGCGCGTATTCGCGGTAGGGAAACAGTTTTGTGCCGAACCCGCCGCCGACATCGGGACAGATCACCCGCATCTTTTCCAGCGGCATCTTCAGCACCATGCCGCCGATGATCTCGCGCAGTCGATGGCTGCCCTGACTGCCGATCGTCAGCGTCAGGTGATCGCGCTTGGCGTCGTATTCGGCGACCGCCGCGCGCGTCTCCATGAAATTGGTCACGATGCGCGGATTGACGATCGACACCTCGGCGACCGCATGCGCCTTGGCGAACGCAGCTTCTGCCGCTTTCTTGTCGCCGATCGAAACATCGAACAGGACGTTGCCGGGTTGATTGGGCCACACCTGCGGCGCATCTTTCTTGACGGCATTGGCAAGACCGACCACGGCGGGCAGCGGCGTCCATTTGACGTCGATCGCCTCGATCGCGTCACGGGCCTGGTCGATGGTATCGGCGACCACGAAGGCGACGGCGTCGCCGACGTGACGGACCTCATCCTTCGGCAGGATCGGATAGGGCGGCCCGGTGAAGGGATCGACTTCCAGATTGAACAGGCAGGGCAGATCGCCGAGATCCCTGACGTCGTCGGCGGTCAGCACCGCGCCGACGCCGGGCATCCCGCGGGCCTTGGTGACATTGATGGTGAACTTGGCATGCGCATGCGGCGAACGCAGCACCAGCGCATGCATCGCCGGCTGCGGCGAAAAATCGTCGGTGTAGCGGCCCTTGCCGCGAATCAGCGCATCATCTTCCTTGCGCCGGACGCTCTGACCGACGCCGAATTTAATGGGAGCTGCCATCGTATCTCCAAATGCGCTGTTATTTGGCGCCATATTGGCGCGGTTCGCCGCGAAGCGCAAACGGGTTTAGCCGCGGATCAAGGAGAAAAGCCAACCTCTGCCGAACAGCACCAGGACGGAGAAACCGTAGACAAAAGCCCCGACCGCGACCAGAAGCAGCAATGTCAACTCGTCGCGAAATGCATGCATTTGAGCAAAGTACAGCAGCGAAAATCTCGCGGTCAGCCAGAGCGCGGCCGCCATGACGATGCCCGACACGGCGAACTTCGCAAACGACTGCATCAGGGCGCGATTGAGTTCGAGATAGCCTCTTCGCACCGCAAAACCGAGCACCAGCAAGAGATTGATCCAGGCGCCGACGGCGGTGGCGAGCGCGAGACCGATCTGGGCCAGCGTCCCCATCAAGGCAATCTTCAAGGCGACGTTGACGGCGACGCCGGTCAGCGCCGCCTTGACCGGCGTGGCGGTGTCCTTGCGGGCATAGAAGGTTGCGACCGCGCTGCGGATCATCACGAACGGGATGAGGCCCACCGCATAGGCCGCCAAGGTCGCGCCCGCGGTCGCCGCATCCGCTTTCGAGAACGCGCCGCGCGCAAACATCGCCCGCATGATGACGTCGGGCACCGTCAGGAACGCCGCGACGAACGGCACCGAAAACAAAAGCGTGAAATCAAATGCCCGCCGCTGCGCCGCCGCCGCACCGGCATGATCGTCCGCCGTCAGCCGCCGCGACATCTCCGGCAGCAGCACCGTGCCGATGGCGATGCCGATCACGCCGATCGGCAACTGGTTGAGACGGTCGGCATAATACAGCGCCGAAAGCGCGCCGGCGGGCAGGAACGTCGCGATGATGGTATCGGCGAACAACGCGACCTGCGTGCCCATCGAGCCGAGGGTCGCGGGCCCGAGCGCGCGAAAGAACGCGCGCACGTCTTCGTCGAGCTTGAGCGGCGCAAAGCGCGGCAGGCCGCCGTGGCGCGCGAGGTCGCCGGCGAGCAGGAAGAATTGCAGGAAGCCGGAAATCAGCACGCCCCAGGCCGCGGCGTGGCCGGCGCTCGGAAAAAATGCCGCGAGCGCCAGCGTCATCATCATCGCGAGGTTGAGGAAGATCGGTGCCGCCGCGGCGCTGGCAAAGCGATGCATCACGTTGAGCATGCCGCCATAGAGCGTCACCAGCGTGATCAGCAGCAGATAGGGGAAGGTGATGCGCGTCAGCTCGATCGCCAGCCGCCGCTGCTCGGCGTCCTCGGTGAAGCCGGGCGCGAGGATGCTCATGGCCTGCGGCATGAACAGCCAGGCGACCGCGAGCAGGATCAATTGCGAGGCGAAGAGCAGCGTGAAGATGCGGTCGGAGAACAGGCGCGCCGAGGCCTCGCCGCGTTCGCCGTGGACGTGCGCATAGGCCGGCACGAACGCCGCGTTGAACGCACCTTCGGCGAAGATGGCGCGAAAATGATTGGGCAGGCGCAGCGCCACGAAGAACGCATCCGCCACGGGACCGGCGCCCAGGATTGCCGCGAGCATGATGTCGCGCGCAAAACCGGTCAGCCGCGAAAGGAGCGTATAGCCGCCAACCGTGAAGATGCGTCCAAGCATAGGCCGCTTCTAGCGCATGCGGCGGTGTTAAAAAACGGCGAAATCAGGTTGAAAGCGCGCCGCGCACAGCCTTGATGATGCGCTCCTGCGTCGGCTCGTCGAGATAGGCGTGCATCGGCAGGCTGATGACGTCGTCCGACAACCGCTCGCTCGCCGGCAGGCCGCCTTCGGCGACCGGGAAATCCCGGTACGCAGTCTGCTGATGCATCGATTTCGTGTAATAGATCGCGGTCGGGACGCCCTGCGCCTTCAGATCAGCGGCGAAAGCGTCGCGGTCGGTGCCTTTGGGCAGGCGGATGGTGTATTGCGCCCAGACCGAGGTGCAGCCGGCGGCGAGGTGCGGAACGGTGACGAGGTTGCCGAGGCCGCGGGCATAACGCTCCGCGACGGCGTTGCGCGCCGCGATCTCGTCCTCGAAGATTTTCAGCTTCTCGATCAGCACCGCCGCCTGCATGGTGTCGAGCCGCCCGGTGAGCCCGAGGCGGACATTGTCGTATTTGTCAGACCCCTGACCGTGAACGCGGATGCTGCGCAGCGTGTCGGCGAGTTCGTCGTCATCGGTGAAGATCGCGCCGCCGTCGCCAAAGCAGCCGAGCGGCTTTGCGGGAAAGAAGCTGGTCGCCGTGGCGAGACCGAAAGTGCCGAGCCGGCGGCCCTTGTAGCTGGCGCCAAAGCCTTGAGCGGCGTCATCAAGCACGAACAGGCCTTCAGCCTCCGCGATCCCGGCGATGGCGTCGTGGTCGGCGCTTTGTCCGAACAGGTCGACCGGAATCACCGCGCGCGGATTGAGGCCGCGCTGCCTGGCCGTTGCGATGCCGCGCTTGAGCGAGCCTGTGTCCATATTGAACGTCGCCTCGTCGACGTCGACGAAAACCGGCACGGCGCCGGTCAGCGCCACCGCCTCGCCGGTCGCGCAGAACGTGAACGACGGGCACAGCACAGCGTCGCCGGGGCCGACCTTTTTGGCCATCAGCACCATCAAGAGCGCATCGGTGCCGCTGGCGCAGCTCACGACATGCTTGGCGCCGCTGAACTTCGCGAGCGCGGCCTCGAGCGCGGTGACTTCCGGGCCGTTGATGAACTGGCAATGGGCGAGCACGCGGGAGACCGCCTCATCGATGGATTTGCCGAGCCGCCGGCGCTGCGCGGCGATGTCGATGAAGGGAACGGGTTCTGGACGCATATGCTGGTTCATGGGGCCTTGCGGGATGAGATGAAACGGAAATCAGCCGGCGATGCGGCGCGGGCCCTTGCGGACGGTGGTCGCCGCGGGCCTGGCGGGTGATTCGAGACAGCGGATCGCGATTTCGAGGCTGGCCACGCCTTCGTCGCCGGAAACCGCCGGTAGATTACCGGTGCGGACGGCCTCGAGGAACGCGATCAATTCGGCGCGCAGCGGTTCGTCATGGCCGACCGGCAGATGGCGCATCGAATAGCTGCCGTCGGGCTTGAAGCCGAAGCACTCGGTCACCTGGCGCGTCAGCAGGTCGCCCATGACATATTTGCCGCGGGTCGCCACCGTGACGCTGCGCGCCTTGAACGGCGTCAGCCAGTTGGTGTTGATGTGGGCGAGCACGCCTGAGGCGGTGCGGAATTGCAATAACGCGATGTCTTCGCGCTCGGCGACCGCGCTGGAGAGCTGCGGCTGCACCTCGACGATGTCGGACTCGGTGAACCAGCGGATCAAATCGATATCGTGCACGGCGAGATCGATGACGACGCCGACGTTCGACATCCGCGGCGGAAACGGTCCGACCCGGGTGATGCCGATAGAGAGAATATCTTCGCCCGAGATCGCCTGCTTGATCGCGGCAACCGCCGGGTTGAAGCGTTCGACATGGCCGACCATCAGCGTCACGCCGGCCCGGCGCGCGGCGTCGACAATGTCCCGCCCCTCTTGCACCGTGGGCGCAATCGGCTTCTCGACCAGGATGTGGATGTCGCGCGCGATGCAGGCGAGCGCGATCTCATGATGGAGATGGGTTGGTGCCGCGATCGTCACGGCATCGACGCCCTCGCTGAGCAGCTCATCGAGGCTCGGGAACGCGCGGCATCCAACGAGATCGGTGGCGCGCGCGCGGTGCTCCGGCAAGGGATCGACGATGCCGACCAGCGTGACGTCGGGCAGGCCCGCCAATACCCGGGCGTGGTTGCTGCCCATGACGCCCGCGCCGATCACGCCAACACGCAACGCGCGCCTGGCCTCGGTGTTCACGCCCGAAGCGGACCCTTTTGAATTCATGTCATCGACCCCAACAGACTTTTCGTCAGTAACATCCCGGCCGTTCCAATAAAGTCCCGGTCCCGATGAATCAGAACCGAGCCGTTATCTTCTTGTTTTTACGCGTTTTCTGCACGCGAACCGGTGCCCCCACCTGGCCCGAAAACGCTATAGCACGCCGCCACAAATGTGGCGAATGCCATCGATCTTTTCAGGACACGTTTTGATTCAAAGAGTTACATAGGGTGGCGAAAAGTTAGGCAGCAAACCCGCAAAAACCCTGATGGCTCAGGTGCGCTGATAATCATCCTCGATGCGGATGATGTCGTCCTCGCCGAGATAGCTGCCGGTCTGCACCTCGATCAGCTCCAGCTGTATCTTGCCGGGGTTTTCCAGCCGGTGCACGGCGCCGATCGGGATGTAGATCGATTCGTTCTCGTGCACGGTCTTGACCAGTTCATTGACGGTGACGCGCGCAGTGCCGCGCACCACGATCCAGTGCTCGGAACGGTGGTGGTGCTTCTGCAGCGATAGCCGGCCGCCGGGCTTGACGATGATGCGCTTGACCTGGTGGCGGTCGCCATTGTCGACCGATTGATACGAGCCCCAGGGCCGGTGCACCTTGATGTGGCTCTCGGTCACTTCGGGTGCGCTGGCCTTCAGTTTTGCGACCAGCCGCTTCAGCCCGTTGGCGTCCTTCTGCCGCGACACCAGCACCGCGTCCTGCGTTGCCACCACCACGAGGTCGTCGACGCCTTCGAGCGCGACCAGCGCGCGGTCGGTCGAGACGTTGCAATTGCGGGAATCCTCGAACACGGCAGCGCCCCGCGCCGCGTTGCCCTGGCCGTCCTTGTCGGACAATTCCCACACCGCATGCCAGGAGCCGACATCGGACCAGCCGCACGCCACCGGCACCACGGCGGCGCGCGCGGTTTTCTCCATCACCGCGTAATCGATCGAGATCGCCTTGGCCGATCCGAAGGCTTTTTCATCGAGCTTGACGAAGCCGAGATCGGTTCCGGCGTTGCTCACGGCATCGGTGATCGCCTGCACGCTTGCCGGATCGACATTGCGATATTCATCCGATAGCACCGCGGCGCGGAACATGAAGTTGCCGCTGTTCCAGAGATAACCGGACTCGATGTAGGTGGCGGCGGTCGCGGGATCCGGCTTCTCGACGAACTTTGCCACCGCGCGAACCGCGCCGGAAATCGTCTCGCCGGGGCTGATGTAACCGTATTCGGTGGCGGCGCGTTCGGGCTGCACGCCAAAGGTCACGATACGGCCGGCTTCCGCGGCGGCAAGCCCCTCGCGGCAGGCGGCGACGAACGCGGCGACATCGCGGACGACGTGATCGGCGGCCAGGGCCAGGACGATCGCGTCCTTGTCGCGGGTCTGCGCAAAGGCCGCCCCCGCTGCGATCGCAGGCCCGGAGTCGCGCCGCATCGGCTCGAGCAGCACATCGGCCTCGAGCCCGATCTCGGCCAATTGCTCCAGCACCATGAAACGATAGGCATTGTTGGTAATGACGATCGGCCGTTCGAACAGCGTCGCATCCGAAACCCTGAGCAACGTCTCCTGAAAGGTTGAGCGCGTCCCGAACAACGGCAAAAACTGTTTGGGATGGACCTCGCGCGAAGCCGGCCACAGCCGCGTCCCGGCGCCACCGCACATGATCAGGGGGATGATTCGTCCGTTCATCGCTGCCTCAAATCCGATAATGATCGCGATACCAGGCCACAAACGCGCGAATACCGTCCTCGATCGAAGTCTGCGGCCGAAAACCCACGTCGCGCGTCAGATCATCGATATCGGCGTAGGTAGCCAACACGTCTCCGGGCTGCATCGGTAACATCTGCTTGACCGCGGCGCTGCCCAGTTCCTTCTCAAGGACTGCTACGACATGCATGAGGTCTTCCGGCCGGTTATTGCCTATATTGTAGATCCGCGCGGGCGCGCCGCCGCCCTTCCCCTCCGTGCTTCCCGGCACGCGATCGATCAGCCGCAATATACCATGCGCCACGTCGTCGACATAGGTGAAGTCGCGCTGCATCCTGCCATGGTTAAACAACTTGATCGGGGTGCCCTCCACGATCGCCTTGGTGAACAGGAAGATCGCCATGTCCGGCCGGCCCCATGGCCCATATACCGTAAAAAATCGCAATCCAGTGGTCGGGAGGCTGTAAAGATGGCTATAGGAATGCGCCATCAATTCGTTGGCCTTTTTGGTGGCCGCATAAAGGCTGACCGGATGATCGGTCCGGTCATCGACCGAAAACGGCAATTTGGTATTGGCACCGTAGACCGACGACGACGAGGCATAGATCAGATGGCCGCAGCCATAATGCCGGCATCCTTCCAGCACGTTGAGGAAGCCCGCGAGATTGGCATCGGCGTAGGCGTGCGGATGGTCGATCGAATAGCGGACGCTAGCCTGGGCTGCGAGATGGAGCACCCTTGCGAACCGGTTCTTTTCGAACAGTTCGCTCATTGACGCCCGGTCGGCGAGATCGGTCTGCACGAAACTGAACCGCGAATCCGCGCGCAGGATGTCCAGCCGCGCCTGTTTCAATGCCGGATCATAATAGCTGTTGAGATTGTCCAGCCCGACAACGTTGCGGCCTTCGGCCAAAAGCCGGCGGGCGGCGTGAAAGCCGATGAAGCCGGCAGCGCCGGTGACCAATATTGTCTGATCCGACATCATACCTCTAGGACGGCACCGGTTCGACCCACAGTTCCGTAACAGGGCCTCTTTACCCGCCGTGTCGAGGGTGTCGCAATACCCGGCAGCGCGGCTATTGCCAGATCGGCTTTAAAACCATACCAAGGCGGCGAAGTTCGGCGCGCGGCGCCGATTTGCGCCGTTTTTTGACTTCCTTCACAAACCTGGCAAGCACGGGCGAGATGCGCCGGATCCTGCTTTCGACCGTCAAGATATTGATCTCGGCTGCGCTGCTGTATTTCTCGCTGCGCAAGATCAATCTTGCCGACCTCGTCTCGCGCCTCAATGTCTCGAGCCTGGGCTGGATCGGCCTCGCCATTGTCGTGACATTTCTTCAGATCTTCGTCGGCGTGCTGCGCTGGCGCGAGATCAGCGCCGAGTGCGGCGCGCCGCTCGAGACCAGGCAGGCGATGCGCTTCAACGTGATCGGAACCTTCTTCAACCAGACGCTGCCCTCGTCGATCGGCGGCGACGCGGTACGGCTTTGGCTGGTCGCGCGCGCTGGCGCAGGCTGGCGGGCGGCGACCTACTCCATCTTCGTCGACCGCGCCATTGGACTGATCGCGCTTGCGATCATCATCGTCGCGAGCCTGCCCTGGAGCTATCGGCTGATCACCGATCCCAACGGGCGCTCGGCGCTGCTGCTGGTCGACTTCGCCGCACTCGCGGGCGGGGTCGGGTTTCTGGTGCTCGGAATTTTGCCGTGGCCATGGCTGAAGCGCTGGTGGGGGACGCATCATGTTCACGCCTGCGCGGTGATCGCGAACCGGGTAATCTTCAGCCGGGATCGCGGGCCCAAGATTGCGGTGTATTCGATACTCGTCCACGTTCTCGCCGTGGTCATCGCCTGGTGCGTGGTCCAATCGATCGCAGCACCCGTGATGTTCGGACAGGTCTTCCAGCTGGTGCCGCCGGTGATGCTGATCACGATGCTGCCGATCTCGATCGCCGGCTGGGGCGTTCGCGAGGCCACCATGGGGCTCGCCTTCGGATATGCCGGCCTGATGACGAACGAAGGCGTCAACGTTTCGCTGCTGTTCGGCGCGGTTTACTTCATCGTCGGCGCATTCGGCGGGCTGGTGTGGATATTCAGCGCTGAAAAAGCAGCACAGGGTGCCGCGCCAATCGAGGTCCCCGAGTAACGGCCACATCGAGCACAATGACCATTTCCGCGCTACAATTTTCGCTCCTTGCCATCCCTGCCGCAGCGCTGCTTTCGGCCAGCATGACGCGGGCGATCCTGCCGTTGCTGCTGAAGCACGCCCTTGCGAAGCCGAATGCCCGCTCGTCGCATCGCATTCCGACCCCGCAAGGGGGCGGCATCGCCGTGATCGGGGCGACGCTGGTGGTCGCAGGCGCGATCATGGCGAACGTTGCTGCGCCAGATCTGACAATCCCCGTCGCGGTTTTCGGCGCGACGCTGTTCATTGCCGCCGTGGGCTTTGCCGATGACGTCAATTCGATCCCGGTGCTGCCGCGGCTGGTGCTGCAGGGGCTGGCCATCGCCGCCGTCGTCTTCGCCGCGCCCGACGATCTCAGGATCGTCCCGGCCTGGCCGCTCTGGATCGAACGCGCCCTGACGTTGCTCGCGGGCCTTTGGTTCGTGAATCTGGTCAACTTCATGGACGGGCTGGATTTGATGACGGTCGCCGAGGCCGTACCGGTGACGGCGGCCGTCGCCCTGCTCGGCTGGCTCGGCGACGCCCCGGCATCGGCGATGATCATAGCCGCCGCGCTCTTTGGCGCGCTGCTCGGATTCGCGCCGTTCAACCGGCCGGTGGCAAAAATATTTCTCGGCGACGTCGGCAGCCTGCCGATCGGCCTGCTGCTCGGCTGGTGTTTATTGCAGCTCGCATGGCAGCAGCAATTCGTGGCCGCGCTATTGTTGCCGCTGTATTATCTGGCCGACGCCACGGTCACGCTGTTGCAGCGGATGGCGAGGCGCGAACCGTTCTGGGCCGCGCATCGCTCGCACTTTTATCAGCGCGCCACCGATAACAATTTCACCGTTTCGCGCGTCGTCGGCGAAGTCTTCGCGCTCAATGTGGGTCTCGCGGTGCTGGCGATCGCATCGATCAGGGCCCATTCAGTCGCCGTCGATGTGGCGATCCTGTTGGCGGGCTCTATCGCCGTAGCACTGCTTCTGCGCCGGTTTTCCCGCAGACGGGCGCTCTGAACCGGAAACCGAGCGGCCATTCATGATGGCATTTCCGCCGATCAATCCGGGTTTCGCAAAAGCTCCTGGACCAGCGCTGCGTAGCTCGTCAGAGCCCGCTCGGGGCTGAAATTCCCGGCGGCTGCAACGGCGTTTTCGGCCATCGACGAATCGCTCGAGGAAGCCGCGGCCCGGATCGCCTCGGCCAATTGACCGGACATCCCCGGCGTCACGACCCAGCCGAGCTTGTTTTCCGTTACCGTGAGGGCTGCTTCCGCTTCCGGCTCGGAAACCAGAATGACCGGCCTTCCGACCGCCAGCAGATTGTAGAACCGGCTCGGCACCGAGACGCCGGCCACGTTGTTGCGATAGGGAATGAGCCAGACGTCCGCTGCGGAGAGAAACGCATCGAGATCGCCGTCCTCGACGCGGTCGATCAGGGTGACATTTGCAAGCCTTGCGTCGGATTGCATCGCCTGCAGCTGTTCAAAGCCGATCCCCCAGCCCGACAACAGGAAATGAATGTCAGGATCGTCCCGCAGCAATCGGGCCGCCTCGAATACGATGACGGGATCGTGGGTAAAACCAAGATTGCCGGAAAGGCCGACGACGAAGCGGGCCGAGACCTTCTGGCGAGAAGGAGTGTCGGGCCGGATCGGACGAACACCGGGAACCAGCGTGGCCCAATTCGGAATGAACCGGATCTTGGCCTGCGTCATCCCGCCATAGCGCAACAGCAGTTTTTCGGTGTCGCGCCCGATAATGACGACGGCACTCAGCGTGCGAAACATCAGCGCATTCAGCCCGCGCATGATTTTCGCCAGCATCGATCCCGGCTTCAGCAGGCCGGCCGCGACGAGAACCTCGGGATAGAGATCGTGCATGATCAGCACCGACTTCGCCCGCTTCAACCGGGCCGCGGCGGCCATCGCATAGGGCAGCATGAACGGCGCGGGAACGGTGAGCACCACGTCGCCGCGCCGCAACCTGGTCAACAGCGCCGCAAATATCCGAACCGTGAACAATAGCTCGGCGGTGGCGCGCTGGATCAGGGCGGCCTTCCCCGGCATCCAGTTCCTGATCTCCTCGACTTCCACCTGCCCCGATGACGCCGGCGATGCCGATCCGGGCGTACCGGAAAGAACCAGAACTTCGGCGTCCCCCGCTACGCGGTTTGCGATCGCGGCCATGATCGCGGCTGTCGTGCTGTGATCCGGCGGATAGTGCTGGCTGATAACGACGACTTTTCCGGACTTCTGCATCATGGCTTTCGAGACTGCCCGCGTTGCCGGCGAGGAGGGATTAAGCGGCGTTCGATCCGAATTCCGGCACGGCATCTTTCAGCACGGCCCTGATGGTGGCGCGGTCGTCCTTTGTGATCGCCTGTTCCAGCGCGGCGAGCCAATGGCGCAACGTCTGCATCGGCGGTTCGTTCGGCTTGGCCGCCATGATGCCGGCGACGCCGATTTCGACGGTCGGCTCCTGGCTCGCGAACAGGATCTCGTTCAGCCGCTCGCCCGGCCGCATCCCGGTGAACACCACCTCAATGTCGAGGCCGGGTTCGAGGCCGGACAGCCGGATCATCCGCTCGGCAAGTTCCACGATCTTGACCGGCTGCCCCATGTTGAGCACGTAGACCGAAACGTCCGGGCGCGCCGGCGTCAATGCATGCGTGGCCGCGGTGAGCACCAGGTCGCAGGCTTCGCGGATCGTCATGAAATACCTGACCATGTCCGGGTGCGTAACCGTGACCGGGCCGCCCGCCTCGATCTGCGCCTTGAATTTCGGCACCACCGAACCGTTCGACGCCAGCACGTTGCCGAACCGCACGGAAATCAGGCGCATATGCGGCTTGCCGCGCGATTGTGCGGCCAGCTCACTGTCGAGTGCCTGGCAATACATTTCGGCAAAGCGCTTGGTCAGGCCCAGCATCGAGACCGGTTCGATCGCCTTGTCGGTCGAGATCATCACCATCGCTTCCGCGCCGGCCACCAGCGCCGCATCGGCGACGTTGACCGATCCGAAGATGTTGGTCTTGACCCCCTCGCTCCAGTCGCGTTCGAGAATCGGCACATGCTTCAGCGCGGCGGCATGGAACACGATATCCGGCTTGAAATCGTTCATCAGCCGCAGCACGCGTTCGCGATCCCTTATGTCCGCAATTCGGCCTTCGATCGCAACCCCGGCCCCGCGCGCCGACAGCGCTTCGGTGACGGCATAGAGTGCGGGCTCCGAATTCTCGATGATCAGCAACCGGGCGGCACCGAACGTCGCAACGCGGTCGCAGATCTCCGCCCCGATCGAGCCGCCGCCACCGGTCACGATGACGGCCTTTCCCTTCACCAGCGCCTCGAGACGCGCGTAATCGATCTTCTCGCTGGCACGCAGCAGCAGATCCTCGACCACAACGTTGGTCAGCCGCGGCACGTCGCCGCTTTCCAGCGACGGCAGGCGGCTGACCATCAATCCCAGCCGCTTCGCGCGCATCAAGACCGATTCGGGATGCGCGTCGGGATCGAACGCCGACGGTGTCATCACGACCCGCGCAATTGGCTTGCCGCGCCTGTCATAGTCGCGAATCACATCCTCGACATCATCTATACCGCCGAGCACCGGAACATTGCGTATCGACTGGCCGCGGTCCGACATCGACGGAGATAGCACGCCGACCGGCCAAAGGTGCTTGACCGCACCACTCTCGATCCCGCGCAGCAGGACCTCGGCATCCGCGGCACGGCCGATCAACAGCGCGGACAATGCCCCTTCGGTACGGGCGTGGCGGCGAACCCGTGTATAGCGGAAATAGCGATAGCCAAAGCGCAACGCGCTCAGCGAAAATACCTCGAGAAACCAGTAGAGAACGATGGTTACCCGGCCAAGGAAAACCGGTCCATGAATGTTCGGCGCCACGAAAATAAAAACATAATCCATCACCACGAGCGCGAGCGTCAAAACCGAAGCCGCGCGCAGGATATTGAGGGCGTCGGGCAGCGAGATGAAGCGCCACTTCGTCGTCGTCAATTTGAAGACGTAGCAAACCACGACGCTGAACACGACGAAATAGGGCAGCACGCGCAGCAGAAGCGGCAGACGCGCGAAAAAGGCGTCGCTTCCCTCGAAGCGCAGGTAAAAGCTCGCGAACAATGCAAACGTCGTCGCCAGCGCGTCATGGATCGCGATCAAAAGATTGCGTGATTTCAATTGCGTAAAACGCGTCATCTTATTGACCAACGACAAGATTATCCGAATTCGCGGGACGCCCCGGGCCCGCTGATAGCTTATCTCGCCGTCGCATGCCAGCGCTCATGACCGGACCGCGCTTCCCGGTTCCCTCGCGGCCTTGCCGAAATTCTCCCTCAGCATCGCACCGCCGGCAACACCAACGCCCAGCACGTACATCCAGCCCTCGTGAAAATCGAACAGATGCGAGTTGAACAGCGAGCTGAAGAAATTCTGCAGCACGACCATCAGGCCGATCCAGGCCACCAGCCCTTCGCCGCGAAACAGCAGCAAATGCACGAGCCACATCGCGTACAGGATGACGACCCCGACTGAGCCCCACTGTACCGCGACATTCAGGGTTTGGTTATGCGGATTCCCGATCACCTGGCCGGCGGCGAGCACCGCAGGGCCGGTGGCAGCCGCCTCGAACAGTCCGCGCGTCGATCCGGTCCCGTGCCCAATCAGCGGCGCCTCGGCGAAGAAGTGCAGCGATTTCCTGTAGAATTCCAGCCGAACGCCGATCGACGTGGGCTGATTGAGTTCCTTGTATATCCGGTAATCCCGCGTGAACTTCTCGGTGGTTGCCTGCAATTGCGGCGACGCCGTCCAGGCCAGCGCCGCCAGCACGACCGTGCCTGCGAACAGGATGACGTTGGTGCGCCATTTCAGATGCATCAGCGCGAACACGGCGAGCATGACCGGCATGGTGACCAGCGCGGTGCGCGACACGACGACGAAGGTCATGTTGACGATGAAACTCACGGAGATGGCGATCAGCAACAGCGCCTGCCGGTTTTTCCGGTCCCGCAGCAGGATGACGATCGGATAGACCAGCGCCACCGCACACAACGCGAATTCCTGGCTTTGGTCGATGTAATTCTTGACGAAGATGCCCCGCTCGGCATCGCCGTGCTTGAGCGAGAGACCGGGGTCGAGCAGCACCAGCCAGGATACCGCCATCAACAGCGTGCAGGAGATCAGGAAGGCCGCAAATACCCACAGACCGCGCTTCGTTCGTTCGAAGTGATAGAGCAGCAATGGCAGCGCGAGCAGCTTGGTGACCGGACTCAAGGCATAGAGGCGCACGCCCCATGGCGCGTCCGACCACAGGGTTCCGACCGCTGCCAGCACGACGAGCGCGATCGGCAGCATGCAAACCGGGCGTCTTAACGAAGCCAGGAATGGACGCACCTCCAGGGTGTAAACGAGCGCGACGAGCCAGACGATCATGACGATGGCGACGCCGCTGGTCGACCACGGCAACAGCGCCGCGACCAGAACCGCGACCAGATCCACGTTCAGAATCCGGGCTACCGGATCGTGCCGCGCTGAAAGCACCTGTGAAAACATCGAGCCGATCGACGTTTTTTCCCGGCTTCGGTCATTTTGCGTCATCATGGCCCGAACGGCTCCGTCGATGCGCGGCGCTGTTTCGCAGCAAGCGTCATGCCGCCGGCTACTCCGACGCCGAGCACGTACATCCATCCCTCATGGAAATCGAACAGGTGCGAATTGAACAACGAGGTGAAGATATTTTGCACGACGACCAGCAGCCCGATCCACGCGACGAGGCCTTCGCCGCGGAACAGCAGCAGATGAACGAGCCACATCGCGTAGAGCAGGACGACCCCGATCGTGCCCCACTGCACCGCGACGTTCAGCGTCTGGTTATGCGGATTGCCGATGACCTGGCTGGTCGCGGAATAGGTTATGCCGGTGGCGGCCTGCTCGAATAATCCTCGGGTCGAGCCAGTGCCGTGGCCGATGAAAGGTGCTTCCATGAAGAACCGCAGCGATTTTCGCCAGAACTCCAGCCGGATTCCGATCGAGGTCGGAACGTTTCCCGTCTTGTAGAGACGATAGTCCGTAAAGAAGCTCTCGGTTTTCAACCGCAATTGCGGTGATGTCGTCCAGGCCAGTCCCGACAGCAAAGTCACCATGCCAAAGATCATAAGGCTGGTCCGCCATTTCAGGTGCAGCAGCGCAAAAACCGCCAGCATGATCGGCATCGTGACCATCGCCGTCCGGGAAACGGTGACAAACGTCATGTTGACGACGAACCCAACTGCGATCGCGCCCAGCAACAGCGCCAGCCGGATCTTTTTCGCCCGCAGCAGGCCGATGATCGGATAGGCCAGCGCGACCGCGCATAGTGCAAACTCCTGGCTCTGGTCGATGTAGTTCTTGACGAAAATGCCGCGCGCGGCTTCCTCGACCGGCTTGAGCGAAACGGCTGGATCAAATGCGACGACCGACGACATCACCACCAGCAGCACGCAGGACACCAGGAAGGCTGACAACACCCACATCCCGCGCGCCGAGCGTTCGAAATGATAAAACAGCCCTGGCAGCACCAGCAGCTTGATGGTGGGGCTGACCGCGTAGAGCCGCGCGCCCCACGGCGCGTCCGACCATAGGGTCCCGAGCAGCGCCAGCGCCACGAGCGCGAACGGCAGGAAGCAGATCGGGCGCTTCAGCGATTGCAAATAGATGCCGTAGTCCAGCATCAGCGCAGCGGACCCGAGCCAGCACAGCACGAAGATCGCAACGAGCGACGTCGACCAGGGCAGCGCCAGCGCGGTCAGTACCGCGAAGACATCCGCTATCGTTACCCATGTCGCCGGCGACAGCCTAAGCCGCAGCACCCGCGATATCGGCGACATCGCAGCGTCCGCGCTCACGGCTTGCCTCCGCGCGCCCGATCGACCAGCGACGTCGTGCTGTGGCCCGGCAGGATGTCGACCAGCACGACTTCGCCGCCGCAGGCTTCGACGATCTCAAAACCTACGACCTGCTCGCGGGTGTAGTCGCCGCCCTTGACCAGCACGCTCGGCCGCACCTTCGTGATCAGATCGATCGGCGTGTCCTCCTCGAACATCGCGACCAGATCGACCGCCTCCAGCGCCGCCAGCACTTCCGCCCGCGCGCGTTCGTCCTGCACCGGACGTCCCTCGCCCTTCAGCCGCCGCACCGAGGCGTCGCTGTTCAGCCCAACGATCAGGCGGTCGCAGGCGCGGCGCGCCGCGGTCAGTACCTTGACGTGGCCGGGATGCAGAATGTCGAAGCAGCCATTGGTAAAGCCAATGCGCAGGCCCTGCCTGCGCCAGTCCAGGAGATGCGCGCCGAGGTCGCCGCCGGCCGCAACGATTTTTTCCTCGGCGACCAATGCCGCATGCGGCAGGATTTTTCGCCGCAGCTCGGCCGCCGTGACCGTGGCCGTGCCCTTCTTGCCGACGGCGACCGCGGCGGCGGCATTCGCCATCCGCAGCGCGGTTTCCCAATCGGCCTTGGCCGCCAGCGTCAGCGCCAACGCCGCGGCAACGGTGTCGCCCGCGCCGGAGACGTCGCGTACCCTGACGGGAAGCGCCGGCACGTGGATCGCCTCACCGTTGCGCACGACCAGGGTCATGCCATGCTCGCTTTGGGTCACCAGCATGGCTTCGCAATCGGCCAGAACCATCGCGTCCCGCGCCGCGGCGGCGATACTCGCATCGCTATCGGCACGGCTGCGGGTCGCCTCCGCGAATTCCCTGCGATTGGGGGTCAGCAGGGTGGCGCCGCGATAAATCGCGAAATTGGCGCTCTTGGGATCGACGATCACGCGTTTGCCTAGTTTTTTCGCGGCGTCGATGATGTTGCGGATCACGCGCGCCGTCAGCACGCCCTTGGCATAGTCCGAGAGCAGCACGATATCGGCGCGCGCAAGCTGCGGCAGGATGGCGTCAATCAGGTTTTGCTCGGTATCGGCCGCGGCGGGCTGTGCCTGCTCCCAGTCCGCGCGGAGCATGTGGGTGGAAAAATGCTCGGAGACGAACCGCACCTTTCGCGTCGTCGGGCGCGTGCGATCGCACACCAGAACTGCTTCGATCCGGTCTTCCCGCGCCAGCTCGGCCTTGAGTCTTGCGCCCGCCTCGTCGTCGCCGACCAGGCCTGCGAAGATGCAACGTCCGCCGAGCGAGGCGATATTGCGCGCCACATTGCCGGCGCCGCCGACATTGGTCTCGCTGCGCTGGACCGCAATCACGGGCGCCGGCGCTTCCGGCGAAATCCTGGACACCTCGCCATAGACGAATTCGTCGAGCATGAGGTCGCCGACGCAGAGCACGGTCTGGCTGGCAATCGCTTGCGACAGGGCTTCAAAATCGAACATGTTTTTTTCGTACCCTAAAAGCCCGTCAGCGATAGCGATCGGCCGAATCGAGAAAACCCTTCACGTAGGCGCCGACCGCGTCTTCCAGCGCCGTGAAGCCGCCATTGTAACCGGCGTGCCGCAGCCGATCGGCCTTGCTCTCCGTGAAATATTGATAGCTGCCGCGAATCTGTTCGGGCATGTCGACATAGTGGATGTTCGGTTTGCTGCCGAGCGCGGCATAGGCCGCGAGCATCAGATCCCGAAAGCTGCGCGCGGTGCCGGTGCCGACATTGAACAGCCCGGAGACCTGCGGGGTCGCCAGCAGCCACATCATCACGCGCACGACGTCGTCGACATAGATGAAATCGCGCCGCTGGTCGCCGTCCACGATGCCCTCGCGGTGCGACTTGAACAGCTGCACCGGGCGCCCGGCCTTCACATCGTCGAAGCGCCGCGCCAGCACGCTCATCATCGTGCCCTTGTGATATTCGTTGGGGCCGAACACGTTGAAGAATTTCAGCCCGGCCCATTGCGGCGGCAGTTTTTCGTCGCGCGCGGCGCGCTCGGCCAGCGCCATGTCGAACAGGTTCTTGCTCCAGCCGTAAAGATTCATCGGCCGCAGCCGCTTCAGCGCCTCGACCGATCCGTCATCGTCAAATCCGTGCTCGCCATTGCCATAGGTCGCCGCCGACGACGCGTAGATCAGCGGCGTCGCATTCGCCGTGCACCAGTCGAGCAGCCGCATCGACAGCCGGAAATTGGTCTCTATCACGAGATCGCCGTCGGTCGCCGTGGTCTCGGAAATCGCGCCGAGGTGAATGACGGCATCGAGCCGCCGGCCTTTCAGCCAGTCCGTCAATTCAGCCGGCGGGACGACATCGGCGAGCTGGCGCTTGGCCAGATTGCGCCATTTGCCGTCCTGTCCGAGTATGTCGCAGACCGCGACATCGCTACGGCCGGCGTCGTTCAACGCGGCCACGACGTTCGATCCGATAAAACCGGCGCCACCGGTCACCAGCAACATGCCATCCCCTGCCCTGATTGTGCGGCGCCAGCTTTGCCCCACTCGCGGCCGGCAGGCAACTTGGGTTGTTGGGCGTAGTGAAGGCGGCCGGCGTCACTTTACCTCCCGCCGTGGAGCGGTTACCGACGGGGCCGGAATCCGCCGGACGCTGCGTACAAAGATATGAATATAGATTCAATACATGGGATCGAGACCGAGGATGCTGGCGACACCCGCCCGATCCTGATCGTTCCCTATATGTGGATCGGCGACTTCGTCCGCGGCCATACGGTGGTGCGCGTGCTCAGGAAGCGCTGGCCGAACCGGCCGGTCGATCTGCTGGTGACCTCGCTCTGCGCCCCCTTGGTCGATTACATGCCAGGCGTCCGTTCCGGGATCGTCTGGGACCTGCCGCGCAGCCGGCTTGCGGTGGCCCGGCAGCGGGGGCTGGCGGCGGAATTGCGCGCGAAGGGCTATGGAACCGCCCTGGTGCTGCCCCGCACCTGGAAGGCGGCGATTGCGCCGGCGCTGGCCGGTATCCCGGAACGGGTCGGCTTCTTCGGCGAAGCCCGGTTCGGGCTCATCAACCGGATGCGCTGGGGCGAAAAGGCGCTGCCCCGGTTTATCGACAAGAATGCCGCGCTGGCATTGCCGCACGGCGCAAGACTGCCGCCGGAATGGCCGGTGCCGCAGCTTCGGGTTCCCCAGGACGAAATCGACCACTGGCGGCGGGCCAATGGGCTGGGCAGCGGTCCTGCGGTGGCGCTGGCGCCGGGCTCGGTCGGCGCCTCCAAGCGCTGGACCTATTATCCACAGGCCGCAAAACTTCTGGCCGAACGCGGCCTCGATGTCTGGGTGGTTGGCGGTCCCGGCGAAAAGCCGCTGGCGCAGCAGATCACAGCGATCGGCGGCCCGCGCGTCCGCGACCTCACCGGGACCGATCTGCGCAATGGCATTATGGCAATGGCTGCAGCCGACATCGCGATCTCCAACGATTCCGGCCTGATGCACATCGCGGCCGCGATCGGCACGCCGACCATGGGCATTTTCGGCCCCACCAGCCCCTATCTCTGGGCGCCGCTGAACGGCCTCGCCGCGACAGTGCTGCAGACCAAAACGGTGCTGCCGTGCCAGCCCTGCCAGCGCACGGTCTGCACCATGAACGACCATCGTTGCATGCGTGACATTTCCGCCTTCGACGTCGTCGAGATCACGCAACGCGTGCTGCGCGAGGCGACAACATGATGACCGTCATCGATCCAGCCCGTTTCATTCCAAGACCCGCCGCCTTTCTCGACCGCGATGGCGTCATCAACCATGACGACGGGTATATGGGCACGCAAGAGCGGATTCGCTGGATCCCGAATGCAGCGAAGGCAATCCGCCGGTTGAATGACGCTGGCTATTTCGTGTTCTTCTTCACTAATCAATCCGGGGTCGCGCGCGGTTACTTTACCGAGAGTGACCTCAATAAGCTGCACGACTGGATGCTTGCCGAACTCGCCGCTCAAGGCGCCGTCGTTGACGACATCAGATATTGCCCGCATCATCCCGCGGGCACCGTCGCCGGCTATCTCGAAGACCATCATTGGCGCAAACCCGCGCCTGGCATGATCCACGATTTGATGCAGCACTGGCCGGTGCGCCAGGAAGGCAGCTTTGTCATCGGCGACCGCAAGACCGACATCGAGGCGGCGGAGGCCGCGGGCCTGCCGGGCTTTCTGTTCGCGGGCGGCGACCTCGATGCGTTCGTCGCCGACGTGATGGCTCAGACGAGCGTGCGATAGACCGCGGCGATCTGGTTCGCCTCCGCATCGAGGCTGAACTTTTCAACCACGCGCGCTCGCGCACGCATCCCCATCGCCGCGGCCCACGCCGGCTCGCGCACCAGCGGCTCCAGCGCCGCCACCAGCGCGTCGACGTCGCCGGGCGGCGTCAGCACGCCGGTGACGCCATCCTCGACCACGAATTCGGCCGCGCCGGCCCGCGACGCCACCAGCGCCGCACCTGCCGCCATCGCCTCGAGCAGCGTCAGGCCAAAGCCTTCGTTGCGCGAGGTGAAGGCGTAGATCGTCAGCCGCTGGTACCAACGCTGCACTTGCTCGATCTCCAATTCGCCGGTGATGACGATGCGCGACTGCAGCCCGACGGCCTCAATCCGCGCTCTCAGTTCGTTGGCAAAACCTTGCTGTTCGGGCACGACAGCGCCGACGATCACGGCGGTGAAATCGGGATAGCGCGGCAGCAAGCGGCACATCGCGTCGACAAAAACGTCGCTACCCTTTTGCGCGCGCACCCGGCCGAAGCAGCCGATCGCGTAGCGGCCGGGCAAATTCGCTTCCGCGAACGCCGCCGCGCGATCCGGCGGCGGCGCATAACGGTCGGTGTCGACGCCGTGCATCACCACCGTCGCTTCCCGCTTGAGGAAGCCGGCCGACAGCGCGCTGGTGGCGATGATCGCGTCCATCCGGCGGATCAGCCAGCGCGTCAAAGCGGTATGGTGCCGTTGCGCCGCCGAGGTGAACACGAGCTTCAGCGGCCAGCCCAGCGACCGCAGCAGCAGGCCCGCGATCATCTCGTCGTTGCGTCGCGCGTGCCAGATCAGCGGCGTGCGGTGGCGCCACAATTTCAGCAGTTCCGCAAACCCGATCCGCGCGATGCCGTCAGGCTCATGGGGCCCGAGCCACGCCGCGCGGAACATCCCGGCGAGTTTCGGCGCCACCATCCGGTTGGTCGCGGTGACGCCCGAATAGCGCCTGTGCAAATTCGGCACGATCAGCTGCAGACCTTGGGCCTGATTTTGGGCCAGATTGTTCTCGATCGGCACGTCGGGCTCCGTTTGCGCAAGTTCCTATACGCAACATTAAGCATAGTGACCAGTTCGCAGCCCGCGAAACATACTCTTCACCGCGTCCCCGCTAGCATCCCGCCCATAATCGGGAGAGGTGAGCTCATGACCGTGCTCGTCACCGGCGGCGCCGGCTACATCGGAAGTCATATGGTTCTAGCACTGGCGGAAGCCGGCGAGAGCGTTGTCGTGATCGACAATCTGTCCACCGGATTTTCCGCCTTCCTGCCCGGAGGCGTGCCGCTGTTCATCGGCGACGCCGGCGACGAGAATCTCGTCGAGGGCGTGATCGCCCAGCACGGCGTCGAGAGCATCATTCATTTCGCCGGCTCCGTGGTGGTGCCGGATTCGATGCGCGATCCGCTCGCCTACTACCGCAACAACACCATGACCACCCGCAGCCTCCTCAATGCCGCGGTCAAGGGCGGCGTCAGCCGTTTCATCTTCTCATCGACGGCGGCGGTCTACGGCAATCCGGACCAGGTGCCGGTGCCCGAGCACGCGCCGACCCGTCCGCTGTCGCCCTACGGCTCGTCGAAACTGATGACCGAGATCATGCTGCATGACGTCGCCTCCGCGCATGGCATGAGCTATGCCGTGCTGCGCTACTTCAACGTCGCCGGCGCCGATCCTATGGGCCGCATCGGGCTCGCTACCCTCGGCGCCACCCATCTGCTCAAGATCGCGGTCGAGGCGGCCACCGGCCAGCGCGCCAAGATCGACGTGTTCGGCACCGATTATCCGACACCGGACGGCAGCTGCATCCGCGACTTCATCCACGTCAGCGACCTGGCCCAGGCGCATCGCGCCGCGTTGTCTTACCTGCGCGGCGGCAGCACTTCGGTGACGCTGAATTGCGGTTACGGTCGCGGCTATTCGGTGATGGAAACCATCGAGGCGGTGCGCCGTGTCTCGTTGCGTAATTTCGCGGTTCAGTATGCGCCGCGCCGGCCCGGCGACATCATGGCCATGGTCGCCGATACCAGCCGCATCCGTTCGACGCTGGACTGGACGCCGCAATATGACGATCTCGACACCATCGCCGCCCACGCGCTGGCCTGGGAGGAGAAGCTGTTCCGCGAGCGCGGCGGCCTGCTCCAGCACGCGGAATCGGCGTAAAATCAAGCGCTTATTTGGCTTGAAAAACCGCGTCATTGCGGGCAAGGAGTCACCGCAGCAGCCCTGACACGCAGGTAGTCTTAAGCCTGCGCCGTCGATGGAACGCGGATGACCGAACTGCCAACGAAAATTACTGCGAAAATCACTGACGATCCCTATGGGGCGGCGATCCTGATTCGCCGCCTGGTGGCCGAACAGGGCCTCGTTTATTGGCGGCGCTATCTGCTGGCATTCGCCCTGATGGGGATCGCGGCGGCGACCACCGCCGGTTCCGCCTATATGCTCGGCCAGGTCATCAACAAGGCCTATGTCGACAAGGATGTGCGCGGCATCGCGATCCTGTCGCTGGTCACCATCGTGATCTTCACGCTGAAAGGGGCGGCGACCTACGGCCACACCGTGATCCTGCAGCAGATCGGCAACGCCATCCTCGCCAACAACCAGCGGGCGCTGTTCGCCAAGCTGATGAGCGAAAACATCGCGTTCTTCTCCGAGCGGCATTCCTCGGAATTTCTGGCGCGGCTGACCGCCGGCGCCACCTCGGTGACCCAGGTGCTCAATCTCCTGATCAACGCGATCGGCCGCGACCTGCTGTCGCTGATCGCGCTCGTCGTCGTGATGCTGACGACCGACCCCTACATGGCGCTCCTCGGTTTCGCCGTGGCGCCGCCGGCGATGATCGTGCTGCGCAAGCTGGTGAAACGCATCAAGGGCCTGGCCCACAACCAGTTCGCCGGCACCGCCGATATTCTGGAAACCATGCAGGAATCGCTGCAGGGCATCCGCACCGTCAAGGCCTTCACGCGGGAAGCGTCGATGCGCGAGCGCATCGACGCCAGCATCAACGAGGTCGAGCGCAACGCCAACAAGATGGCGCGGGTTTCCAACCGCTCCACCCCGCTGATGGAAATGCTGGGCGGTTTCGCGATCGCGGGCGGCTTGATGTATGGCGGCTATCGCGTGGTCGCGATGGGCGCCTCGCCGGGCCAGTTCTTTTCGTTCCTGACCGCGTTCCTGTTGGCCTACGAGCCGGCCAAGCGGCTGGCGCGGCTCAACATCGAATTGAACAGCAACCTGGTCGGCGCGCGAAAACTGCTGGAAATCGTCGACAGCCCGTCCACCGAACCTGCCGAAGACGACAAGCCGACGCTGCGACTGACCGACGCCCGCGTCGAGTTCCGCGACGTGACCTTCGCCTATCGCGCCAACGAGCCGGTGCTCCGCCGCATGAGCTTTGTCGCCGAGCCCGGCAAGACCACCGCCCTGGTCGGGCCGAGCGGCGGCGGCAAGTCGACGGTGCTGGCGCTGTTGCTGCGGCTCTATGAGGTCAACCAGGGCGACATCCTGATCGACGGCCAAGCGATCTCGGGCGTGTCGCGCCAGTCGCTGCGGCAGCAGACCGGCTATGTCGGGCAGGACGTCTATCTATTCCGCGACACCATCGGCGCCAACATCGCCTTCGGCAAGGTCGGCGCGACGCAGGACGAGATCGTGGCCGCCGCCAAGGCCGCCTGCGCGCACGACTTCATCATGGGCTTTCCGCAGGGCTACGACACCCCGGTCGGCGAGCACGGCGCCCAGCTATCCGGCGGCCAGCGCCAGCGCGTCGCGGTGGCACGCGCCCTGATCAAGAACGCGCCGGTCATCCTGCTCGATGAGGCGACCGCCGCACTGGATTCGGAATCCGAAAAGGCGGTGCAGGAAGCGATCGAGCATCTCTGCCGGAACCGCACCACCATCGTCATCGCCCACCGCCTGCACACCATCATGCACGCCGACGCCATTCTGGTGGTCGAGGGCGGCGAGATCGTCGAGCACGGCCAGCATGACGACCTGTTGCGGCGCGGCGGCCGCTACGCCTCGTTCTTCCGCCTGCAGCATCGCGACACCGCCCTCCCCAGTCTGGCGCCGATCACCGCAACCGCGTAAAGCTAGCGCCTGCATTTCCGTAACCCACCCCGCCGAGACCATTTTCATGAACGCCACCTCCTACGTCATTCCCGCTCTCCCGCAGCCTTCGCTTCCCGTCGTCGGCGAACAGAAATCCTATCCGGTCCGCCGCATCTGGTGCGTCGGGCGCAATTATCTCGAGCACATCCGCGAGATGGGCAATGACGAGCGGGCGCCGCCGTTCTTTTTCGCCAAGCACGCCGACATGCTGGTGCCGGACGGCGCCACGATTCCCTACCCGCCGCTGACCAAGGACCTGCATCATGAGGTCGAGCTGATCGTCGCTATGAAGAACGGCGGCCTCAACATCTCGGCCGACAAGGCGCTCGACCATGTCTACGGCTATGCGGTCGGCATCGACCTCACCCGCCGCGACCTGCAGATTGCCTCGCGCAAGAAGGAGCGGCCGTGGGAAGTCGGAAAATCCTTCGACTATTCCGCGCCCTGCTCCGCGCTGCAGCCGGCTTCCAAGATCGGCCATCCTTCGAAAGGCAAGATCTGGCTCACGGTCAACGGCACCGAAACCCAGAAGGGCGACCTCACCGAACTGATCTGGAACGTGCCGGAAATCATCTGGCAGCTATCGCAGCAGGTCGCACTCGCCGCCGGCGACATCATCATGACGGGAACGCCGGCCGGCGTCTCCCAGCTTCACCCCGGCGACAGAATCGAATGCGGCGTCGACGGCGTCGGCACGCTGAAGGTTTCGATCGGCAACCCGGAATAAAGCTGGCGGCATTCAGAAATCAAAAAGGCCCCTGACCTGTCCGGGGCCTTTTTTGCATGCAGGTCACGCCAACGAGCGACCGTCGCTGAATTCGACGGAATCTCGGCAATCTTCACTTTCTTGCCGTCATTGCGGCTCGCTTTGCGGCTACTCGGCGGGTTCGCGCAGACTATGTTCCAATTCCTCAATCAGCCACGCTAACCTTACCGAGGTCGTGGGATCAGATGCTCCCCGCTTCAGCAATCGTTGCCAGCAGGATAAATCATTGGGTCGCTCCTTTCTGTTCCCTGCAATCTACCCCTTCTCGATCTCGGGTATTATCCTGCGCCAATTGGAGGTACTCTGAGGCTGAACGGCAACACCTGCGAGAAAAATTCGGCGCAACGTGCGGCCATTCCGGAGACCCGTTTCATGATCTACCTTGTAGTCTGTTAGTCGTTTGAATTACCGCACGATTTTTGAATGCCGGCGGCGGCGTCGCGCGCTCGATGGGCACAGCGAACATTCGTGGGCGCGCTTTGACTTGAGGCCGATTCCCACGTTTAACTGCCACCATGTTTCCGCCGGGGGCTATCAAATGCGCATGATAAATCTTGCCGCCTCTGCCGACACAACAGGTGAAGCGAGCGGCGCATGAGTTCATATTTTCGGCGGCAGCTTGCGGATTACGTTGAATATCATCGCGACCCCTGGAATTGCGCGATGCATGTCTTGGGCATCGTGTTATTGTTCCTCGCTGCCATTCTTCCGCTCAGCCTGTGGTCTATCACCGTATTCGGGATCCAAACCAGCGTGGCGACCATCGCTGTTGTACCGGTGCTCATCTATTGGTTCCTGCTCGATTTCGCGCTTGGGGCCGCGATCATAGGGGCTTCGATTGTATTGCTTTCAGCCGCTGCCATGATCGTCAGTCATGCGACGACTGCCGGCATGTGGTCGCTTACCGCCATCATGATTGTGATTGGCGTTGCATCGCAGATTATTGGGCACCGGGTGTTCGAGCGTCGGCAACCGGCGCTGGTCGACAATCCGACCCATCTGTTGCTCGGACCGACATTTGTAATGGCGAAATTGTTTATCGCGCTCGGATTTCGCCGCGATCTCGCCATTATAATTCAGGAGCGTCCGCAAAGCTCTTCATCGTTTTCTCAACAAGGTCGGCTTGAGCCGCACCCGCCTGCATGACACGGATACTGGTTACAGGCGGCAGCGGCTTCATCGGAAAGTACCTCGTTTCGGCGCTTGTCGCGCGAGATCGACAGGTGAGGGTTCTCGATCTTCACCTACCGCCCCGCGCCTTGCCCCAGGTTCAGTATGTCGGCGGGTCGGTACTTGATCGGGAGTTGGTGCACAGTGCGATGGACGGAATCGACGAGGTTTATCACCTTGCCGGGCTGCCCGGAATGTGGCTGCCCCGAAAGGATGATTTTCATACCGTCAACTGCGGTGGCACCGAAATCGTCATTGAGACGGCGCGCAAGCGCGGCGTAAAGCGCTTCTTGCACTGCTCGACAGAGTCCATTCTGTTCCGCGCCTCGCCGTTGAGCGCTTCTCTCGCGGACGATGCGTTCCTGCCTGACGACATGCCGGGTCCATATACGCGCTCGAAAATGCTCGCCGAACGGTTCGTTATGCAGGTCGCGGCATCCGGGTATCCGGTGGTTATTGGCTGTCCGACGATGCCGATCGGGCTTCATGACCACAATGTCACCCCGCCGATGGCGATGCTCCGGCATTTTCTCGGCCGCCGTCTTCAATTGTATCTTGATTTCGTCGTGAACCTCGTCGATGTGCGCGACGTCGCCGAAGGGCTGATGCTTGCCATGGAGAGCGGACAGGTTGGACATCGTTACATCCTCGGCGGCGAAACCATCCGGCTGAAACGGGTTCTCGAACTCATGGCGGCGATCAGTGGCCGCCGCGCTGGGCGCCTCAAGGTTAGCGGCCGACTTGCCGAAATGGTCGCCGCAATGTTGGAATTCATCGCCGATAATGTGACAGGCCGACCTCCCTCCGGTACCGCCGAAGGCGTTCGGATTGCATTGCGGGCCGAGGCCTTGTCGATCGGTAAAGCGCGACGCGAGCTTGGCTACGCGCCACGCCCCGTCGAACCCGTGTTGCGGGAAACCATTGCGCATCTGCTCGGCGCCGGCCAAAATCAGCCCGAACGGGGCTCATCGGCGAGCCCGAGTACCCAACCGCTTCACACCACACGCCGGTTTGGCATTTGATCCAGTCGCGCGATACGGTGTCTGACATGCTGCACGATCCCCACCAATGGTTAGCTTTCGTCTGGAGTGGCTGGACCGCGACCTGGCCTACCCAGTTGCTCGCGGTGATCTGGATTGCATGGGTCGTCAGCTGGGTCTTGGCGTCTTTCTGGTCCGGTCGTACGAAGAAACAGGTGATGACCTGGGACTCGCGGAGGTACCGCATTCCCATTCTCGCGGGCGCCGTTCTTTTCACGCCCTGGACAAGTCAGGTGTTGGGCGAAAAGCCGCTCTGGCAATTTGGTAATTTCGGTGTCTACGTGATGGCGGCCCTGACGCTTGCCGGGATCTCCTTCACATGGTGGGCGAGAATTCATCTCGGGCGCTTTTGGTCGAACGCGATCACTCGCAAAGAGGGCCATCGGGTTATTGACACGGGCCCATATGGCCTCGTGCGTCACCCGATCTATACCGGGCTGATCGCGGGAATGCTGGCGACAGGCATTGCGGTCGGAACACTGACCGCGATGCTGGGTGCGGTGCTGATCTCGCTCGGCATGTGGCAGAAGGCCCGCATGGAGGAAGGCTTCCTCACGACTGAGCTCGGCGCCGAAGCGTATGGATCGTATTGCCGGCGCGTTCCGATGCTGGTTCCATTTCTGCCACCCCGCTGACGCCGCAGGACAGCCGCCAGTCAACGTTTCGGCGGCGGCGTCGCAGCCGCCGAGACGGGCGGCACGAGATGGCGTGGAACGATGACGCGCTGGCCAAGCGCCAGCGGTGAACTATCCGACAATTGATTGGCCTGGGTGATGGACCAGAGCGGCACGTGGTTGAGCGCCGCAAGCCGCGGCAAGGTATCGCCCGAACGGGCAAACTGCTGCGTGCCGCTGTCCCACAGCTCAAGTGGAGCGTCGGAGGGGACGACGTAGCGAAGCGGCATCGCCTCGTCCTTGGTTTTCAGCGGCGTCATCGCCAGTTGCGCAATCACATTCACCAATTGTTCGTGGATAGTATCCATCTTGTCGATGTTGATGTGGGTGACTTCCTCGTGCTCCTTCAGATCGAAGCTCGCGTAGTGACCCTGATAACCTGGTTCCGCCACCACATCACCGCCGCCCAGCACGCTGTTGGACAGGAAAATGTTGATGTAACGGTCAACGTTAAGCGGCACGTTCGGGCTTGCGTGAGCGGGATCGATCGTGACGACCAGGCTCACCGGGATGTTTTCTGACTGCAGTATGTCGGCGAAGGTCAAGGCGCAAAGTCCGCCCATCGAATGGCCGATCAGGACGATCGGCGCGGGATCGCCACGGAAGTCGCGAATGGCCTGGGCGGCGACGAGCCGGCAAATCGTGAACTCGTTGACATCGGCCCGGATACCGGCCTGTTCGAGACGCTCGGTGAGGCGGTCCATCCCGCGCGAGAAGATCGGACCCAAGGCGCCACGGAACAAATACACGCGCGCCTGCGGCTGGGTTGCAGGCTGCGTGGCACCTGGCGGTACCATGGGCGCGGCCGTTGCGGGTGCATCGGTGGAGTGCGCAACCGGACCGGCGAGCGCCAGATCGCGACTAGACGAAAAGATGCAGGCGGAAAGAGTCGCCCAGATCACTACGGCCGCAACTTGCGTCGGATTGCTCACGCGCTTCTACCTGCCACTTTGACATACAGGCACGCCGGACCATGAATGCCGGCGGGCCACGCCACTCAGCGATCCCGGATGATTTATCGTCGAGGAATTGGTAGAATTTGCGGCGCGCTCCCAGGTGACAGCACTCGAACCGCGCTATTACCGTACCGCCGCGGTGCTTGCCGTACCGGGTCTCACCGCGCTTGCTTCTCCAGGCCGGCGCGGCTTCTGTGCCCCTGAAGCAGGTACCGATCGGCCGAAGACGACTGCGTCGATGGCGCTGATCACCTTCTGCTGCATGATCTGGTTCTTATCGATGGATATGTGACCGACGCCGGGCACGTCCTGCACGTTGACATTCTCAAGCGTGCCCTCGAATTGCTTGTTCTTCTCGACCGGCGTGCCGGCGCCGTTGGCGATGTAGAAGTTTATATAGCGCCCCACACGTCCCGAAAGGCTGGTGCGAAAGACCGAATCCAGGCCGATTGCCAGCTTAACGGGAGCACCAAGCCGATCCAGTTTAGCAACCATGTCGGGTAGCGCGGTCGCGCCCGAGGAATGCCCAACCAGAATGATAGTCTTAAGTGTGCCACTTTTGTATTCGGCCGCGGCTTCGTCGGCGAGCGACGACCATGAGGCGAAGTTCGCGACAGTGACCGGGATGCCCTGCGCCTGCAGCTTGGCCGCAATGTCATCCAGACCCAGAGAAAAAATATTTAGCACGCCGCGGAGCAGATAAACATGAGCAGTCGAGGCTCCCGAGGCGGGTTTCGTCACGGCTCGCGCGGGGTTCGCACCGATCGGAAGAAGCAGCAGGAATGCGATCGCTATCGCTTGCAGCCGACGCCATGATGCCCGGCTGATAAAGGAGGGCCGACCGAAAAATCCGGCGTCGCCGCGATTTAGCTTCATTGCTTGTCCTCGAAGGCTGCGAAATGTTGCGCCGGGTGACCGTAGCGCCCGCGTACACGGAACTGCAACAAGAGTGGGGTGAGCAGTTGCGATTTTGTCGACAGAACGTGTCTCTACCGCAACACAGATTTCGAAATTCCTCAATGGCTATCGCTAGGTGCGGCGCAAAGTGGCCGTTCATAGGCAAACAGCATCCAACGACGAGCAGGACCCGGTTTCATGTCCCCCTTGGCTCGCCGTTCATGAAGCAACCTAGGCAGCGCCCATCTGCTGGAGCAGTGTCAGATTATCTTCGATATGCCAGTTGTCGGTGATGCGGCCGTTCTCGACCTTGACGAGGTCGGTGGCGATGAACGAAATGGCTTGACCCTGACCCCGCGCCTGACCGAACGTGCCGGTGAAGTGTCCGGCAAAGTGCATGTGCACGGTGACATAGTCGCCGGCGACAATCATTTTCTCGACGGTCACCGTGAGGTCGGGCACGGCGGCGCGGAACTGGCGCGAAGCGAAGGCAGGCCCCTCGGGTCCCTGTGGACGGCCCGGCGGCAAGGTGCGGTCGGTGAAAGTCGGCGCGATGGCCTGCTTCAGCAAAGCCTCATCGCCGGTGTTCCAGAAATCGTAGAACGCGCGGGCAGCCTGGATGGTCGCATCTCGTTGCGCGTCGGGAATCGGCGCGGCGATGACGAGTTCGTTGACCTTGACGCCGTCGGCGGCGATGGCGGGTGTTGACAGCGAGAGCGCCAGCGCGGTGAAAATCCCCAGATTTGAAAGCCTATTGGTCATTGGTCTGCTCCTGATGTGCGGCGGGGGAGGCGGTTTTCGTATCGCGAAAAACCAGTTCCAGAAGGATTCCCGTGGGCGTCCGAATGAAGAGGCGGCGCTCACCGAGCTCCGGCAACTCCATTCGCGAATAGAGGATACCGAGGCCATCCAGCTTGCGGCGCATGCCGTCATGATCGGCTAGACGAAAGCCCACGTGGTCGATGGTCTCACCCGTACGATCGGCCGGGCCGCCATGGCCCGGAATCAGATGCACGACAGGGTCGCCACCGGCATAGAGCCAATAGCCGGGAAAGGAGAAGGCCGGCCGATAGCCTGGCCTCAAATCCAGCACGGCTTCCAGGAAGGCGCGAGTGCCTTCAAGATCGTTGGTGCGCAGCGTTACGTGATCAAGCATGGGACCCTCACGCAATGGCGCCGCCACCATCGACACGCACTGTCGAACCGGTGGCGAAGGGCGTCGTGACAAGGAACATCACCGCATTCGCGATATCCTCCGGCTGGCCGACCCGGCGCGCCGGCAGGCGTTGCGCCGCACTCGCGAACATCGCGTCGCGCTTGTCGTCGGGCATGCCGGACCACAGCGGCGTCGCGATCAGGCCCGGCGACACGGCGTTGACACGCACAGGCGCCAGCTCCAGCGCCAGGCCCCGGGCCAGCGCTTCAAGCGCTGCGTTAATTGCGCCCTGCAACACCGAATTCGCAGAGGGCCGAACGCTCAGGAAGCCCGAGACGAAAGTCAGCGATCCACCCTCGCGAATCTTCGCGGCGCGCGCGACGCGATAGGCGCCCCAGAATTTGCTCTCCATGGCAATCTTCGCGTCGGCGAGGCTCAGGCTTCGCACCGGCCCGCTCGGCGTCTGTGCGGCCGAGACGACGATATGGTCCCAAGGCGCTTCGTCGGCGAAGAAACGTTCGACCGCCGCCACATCGCCGGTATCGAGTGCGACAGCGCGCGCCGTTTTGCCGAGCGTGTTGACCGCGGAGTCGAGCTTTGTTTGCGAGCGTGATGCGATCGTTACCGCCGCGCCGGCCTCGGCTGCGGCTGCAGCAATGGCGAGACCGATTCCAGAGCTACCGCCGACCACCAGGACGCGCGCGTGATTCAGTTTAGCTGACATGAGGATCTTCCTTTCAGGCTGCAGGTCCGGGCAAGCCGGTTACGGTCGGCGAGCGGCGTTCGATGACGGGCGTGTCGGCGCGATGATCGAGCGCCCAGCGGGCGATCTCGTCCTTCCGAGCGAACCAGACGCCCTCCTTGCCCTTCGCGTAGGTAAGGAAGCGATCGAGGGCGCGAACCCGGCCGGCGTGGCCGGAGATGCGGTCGTGCAGGCTGATCACCATCATGCGCCGCCGATGTGCACCTTCCTCGTAAAGCTGGTCGAATTCATCGCGCAGCGCTTGCTCGTAGGCGGCCGGATTCCAGCCCTCGAACGGGAAGGAGACGATATCGTTCATGTGGAAGGTGTAAGGAACGGTCACAAAGTCCCGTCCGCGCACCGGGATAATGAACGGTTCGTCGTGGCTCGGCTCGTCGATATGATAGAGGAAACCGAGATCCTGCAGCGTCTCCAGGATGTGAATGGAGTTGCGCATCCAGTAGGCGTTCCAGCCGAGCGGCTTCTCGCCGGTGATCTTCTGGATCGTCTCGACGCTGTCGGCGATGAAGCGTTTTTCCTCATCGCGTGAGAGCCGGTATGAATTGTCCCAAACGCGGCCGTGGGCGGCAGCCTCATGACCGCGGCGCACGATCTCCCGGGCGAGATCGGGCGAGGTCTCGACCGCTTTGCCGATCATGAACGATGAGAGCTTGATCCCGTGCTTGTCCATCAGGTCGAGCACGCGGGGAATGCCTTCGTAGTGGCCGTAAGCGAAGAAGGCGTTGGTCGGCAGGTCGGGCACGCCATCCTCGATCTTGTCGGGGATCACGCCGCCGGCCCCCGAGATCGGCTGGCCGCCGCCCTCGAACATAAGCGAGAAGCTCACCGCCAGCCGAGCGCCGTTCGGCCAGAAGCCGGCTGCATTGCGGGCGGAAGCATCTACGGTTGCCGTCGCGGCCTGGGCTGCACCTGTCAGGCCGGATCCAACCGCAAGCACCGCGGCCGCGCCAACGGTCCGAAGGGTCTCACGGCGAGTAAGATGCAAATCGTTGCCAGCAGGATAAATCATTGGGTCGCTCCTTTCTGTTCCCTGCAATCTACCCCTTGTCGATCTCGGATATTATCCTGCGCCAATTGGAGGTACTCTCCACTAATGGGAAAGTATGGGGAGCAGACATGCTGGACGACATCACCGAACTGCGCACATTTGTCCGGATTGTCGGAGCGGGGAGCCTGTCAGCGGCCGGCCGGGAGATGGGTCTTGCGCTCAGCGTCGTCAGCAAGCGACTTGCGATGCTCGAACGCCGGACTGATATGCGTCTCATTGCCCGCAGCACCCGCCACCTTGCGCTGACTGAAGAAGGGCAGGCTCTCTACGACAGAGCCCAGCGCATCCTGGCTGAGGTCGACGAAGCCGAGATAGTGCTGACGCATGGCCGCGTCGAGCCACAAGGCGTGTTGCGGGTGAGTGCGCCGGTTGCGCTTGGCCGCGCTCATGTCAGCCCCGTCTGTCGCGACCTCGTTCGCGCGCATCCAAAGGTGTCGGTCGATCTCACGCTTACCGATCGCCTGGTGGAGCTGATCGACGAAGGCATGGATGTCGTCGTTCGGATCGGCGCGCCGAAGGACTCCGGCCTGGTCATGCGGAAGCTGGTCGACAACCACCGCATCGTTGTCGGTGCGCCGGACTATCTCGAGCGCCGGGGCACGCCCATGGCCCCCGCTGAACTGGAAGATCATGACTGTCTGCAGTACCGCGGCGTCGGCACCCGCTGGCGTCTGGTGGGCCCAACTGGGGAAGTGGCCGAGATACGGGCCGCTTCCCGGCTGCGGAGTGACAATGGCGAGGTCGCGCACGACTGGGCGCTCGCCGGCTGCGGTCTCATCCTGAAATCCTGGGTCGACGTCGAGCCCGATCTGCGCGCGCGCCGTCTTGTCCAGGTGTTGCCCGAGTGGCGCAGCGATCCTGCGCCTGTCTGCGCGCTCTTCCCTACGGGCCGTCAGCTTCCGACCCGCGTGCGGCTCTTTCTCGATGCCATGGTGGATCGGCTCAGCAGGTTTGGCGGCGGCCAACCCGGTTCGGAGCCTTAAGCGGCCCGGTGTCTCTTCCGCCGACATCTGCCGCAGCGACCTGGGGGTCCGCTGGTAATGCCAACCCCATCTTGCGCGTCGCCATTGCCGCGAGACGGACAACGACACCTCGAGGCAGAAGCCGGGGCAGCCAGGTGGCGATCCGCACGCTCGCCCGTCCAGGATAGGCCACTGCTTTTCCCTGGTCGAAGGCGCGCAGGATGCCGCGAACCACCATTTCGGGCGTGTCGAAAGATCGGTTGGACATCGTCGTCGGCGTGCCATCGAAAAAGCTGGTCGCCGTCGGTCCAGGACAGGCCGTCATGACCCGAACCCCTGTAGGGGACAGCTCATGTTGCAGCGCTTCGCCAAAATGCAGGACGAAAGCTTTCGACGCGGCGTAGGTCGCCATGTACGGCAGCGGCTGGAAGGCGGAGTTGGACGCGATATTGATGATTCCACCCCGACCGCGGGCGGACATGGCCCGGCCGAATCGATGGCTGAGGCCAACCAGCGCCTGTACATTGACTTGAATGCTGGCCAGTTCCTTGGACTGGTCATGATCAAGGAAACGGCCCGACAAGCCCAGGCCCGCGTTGTTGATCAGAAGGTCGACCCGCAGGCTGTTTTCGGCCAACTCCCCATAGATGTCGTCGATGCTCGTGGGATCGGCGAGATCCGCTGCGATCACGTAGCACTTCACGCCGTACTGGGCGGTAAGCCGCGCGGCGAGAGTCTGCAACGCATCTTTGGAGCGGGCGACCAGGACCAAATCGGCGCCGCGCCTGGCCAGCTCTTCGGCAAATGTCACTCCCAATCCCTTGGATGCGCCGGTGATCAGGGCCGTCGAACCTTCATATTTGAACATCTCTGTCTCCCAGAGCCGTCAGGCGGCTTGTTGCATGGGTTGGTAGTCGGTGTAGCCGTGATCCTCGCCGCCAAAGAGCGTGGCGGGGTCGAAATTGGCCATCGGAAGCCCCTGCGCCAGCCGCGCGGGCAGGTCGGGGTTGGCGACAAACGGACGTCCGAAGGCGACGAGGTCCGCGTAGCCGCGCTTAAGCACCCAGTTGGCGCGCTCGATATCGTATTTGCCGGCCACGATGATCGAACCGCTGAAGCGGCCGCGGACCTCTTTGCGAAATTCCTCGGTGAACTGTGGAGCGTCGTCCCAGTCGGCTTCGACGAGATGCACGTACGCAACCTGAAGCGCCTGAAGAAATTCGACCGCCTCCAGGATTGTAGGCAGGATCTCCGGGCAAGCCATGCCGCGCGCGGTGAGAAAGGGCGCCAAGCGGATGGCCGTTCGATTTGCACCGACCTCCATCGCCACTTCGGAAACCAGCTCTTCGAGGAAACGCAGGCGGTTCTTCCGCGAGCCACCATATTCGTCTGTCCGAACGTTCGACGTGGTGCGCAGGAATTGATCGACGAGATAGCCGTTGGCGCCGTGGATCTCCACGCCGTCGAAGCCTGCGTCGATCGCGTTACGCGCGGCGCGCCTGAAGTCCGCAATGATGCCAGGGATCTCGTCCCTCTCCAGCGCTCGCGGCGTTGGACAGTCGACCATTTCCCCCCTTCCTGTCGCTGGGTCCACCTTCCAGATCTTGCCTTCAAACGCCACGGCCGAGGGCGCAACGGGCAGTTCGCCGTTGTGAAAATCGGGATGCGACATCCGACCCACGTGCCACAGCTGCGCGAATATGCGGCCGCCCTCGGCGTGAACCGCCTGGGTCACCAAACGCCATCCCGCCATTTGCTCGGGGCTATAGATCCCCGGCGTGAACGAGTAGCCCTTGCCTTGGGGCGAAACCTGGGTCGCTTCGGTGATGATGAGCGCGGCGGAGGCCCGTTGCGCATAATATCGGGCGTTCCTTGCATTGGGCACGTCGCCCGGTTGGGTGCTCCGGGCCCGGGTCATCGGCGCCATCACAACACGATGGGATGCTTCGCGGCCGCCGATATGAACCGAGGTGAAAAGAGGTGACGTCATCGAAGGGCTCCTTCTGTTGCCCTCGATCTAAATCTCTTCGATTAAAGGGCCAATCCCTCGCAATAGACAAACACCCTCCACATTTTGGAAAGAATACTTTCGATCGGCTGGAAGTTGGCGTGTGCACGAAGTGTGCACCGAGAGATCAAACAATCCAAAGAAAGCCAACTGGGCAGCGCCGAACCCACCGCCCTTCAGTGTCAGCGAGGTGTTCGAGTGTGTTGACCTGGTTCCGAGAGCCGAAATCTGGCGAGGCCGATTTTTGAATGACCGTTACGCAAAGCGGACATTCGCGAAGACACCGATGTCAGCCAAGTGCCAAGGTGTGGACACGGGCCTTCCCGCATACGCCAACTCGCGCGTTCAGAACGGCACGGCGGCGCGGGCGCGGTAGGTCCAGATGCGGGTGTCCGATCCGATGCCGCCGAGTTCCCCGCCGACTGCAAGGGTGGCCCCGCTGGCAAATCTTGCGGCAAGGCCGGCGGTCGCCCGCGCCGACCAGCCATCGAGCAATGGCGTCGACGCCAGCGGCGGTGCGCCCACAGCTGCGATCGTGGCCGCATCGTCATGGGTGAAATAATAATCGCCGTAGAGCCCGACATAAGGCGCCAGCGCGATGGTGTCGGTCCACGCGAACGGATAGGCCAGCTTGACGCCGCCGGACGCGCGGCCGGTGGCGAAGTTACGATCGTCCTGACGGGTGCCCAATGAGTCGGTATAGGCGTTCTCGTGCTCCCACAGCGCGTAGACTTTCGCCGACGGCTCGATGTCGAAGCCGTAGGCCTGGTAGTTACCGGTCAGTCCACTCGACACCAGCCAGCGGCGGCCGTCGAAATTGCCCTGCGCCGTTCCCGCCGTATCGTCATAGCCGATGCCGGAATACGCCACCGCCGCATCAAAGCGAATCGACGAGGTTAGTTTCCAGCCGAGATAGGAGCCGACCGTCCAGCCATTGCCCTTCAGCTTGCCGTTGAGATCCTGCGAGGTGTAGTCGAAGGTCTCATAGCCGCCGGCGATCCCGACCAGAAACGTCGGCGTCACCTTGCGCGTCAGACCGATCAGCGCATTAACCTGCGAGCCATAGAGCAGCGACTGGCCGGTGCCTATCGTCGAGCCCCAGCGGTCGACGCCGGAACCTCGAACATCCGCCCAAAACAACCAATCCTTCGGCTCACGCCCGATCAGCGGCGGTGTCTTCGTCGCCATGGTGTTGCGATTGACGGCGGCAAAGGCATCGTCAACGGCGGAAGGATTCTGCCGCGTGCGGGCATAACTATTGGCTCCGCCCTCGCCGGCGGTGCGACCGCGGTCGAACATGCCGTTCCAGCGATCGGAGAATGCGCGCACGTGATCTGCCGCGCCGGGCTGATCCGGATCGGCCGAGAAGTTGAAGCGTAAGCCGGTGCCGCTCGGCGTCACCAGCCCGCCGCCGTCGCTGAAGCCGTCCGTGATCGCAGTGTCGATCGCGCCGGCGATCGCCTGTCCGGAGTTCTGTGCCACCACCTTGGTGACCGCGACCTGCAATTGCCGCAGCTTGATGCTGTCGGCCGGGATCGCCACCGTCTGCGTCAAGGCGCTCGACGCGCTCGCAGCAAAGCCGGTCGCGCCGCTGTAGCTCACAGTGATGCTGTGGGCCCCGGTGGCCAGCGCCGCGGTGGTGAGGGTGGCAACGCTACCCGCCAATGCGCCTGTACCGATGACGGCGCCGGCATCTTTGAAGATCACAGTGCCGGTCGGCGTGCCGCCTGCGCTCGCCACCGTCGCGGTGAAGGTGACCGGCTGTCCCGGCACGCTCGGATTGACGGACGACGTGACTGCCACCGTCGTCGCCGCCTGGCCGACGGTTTGGGTCAACACCGACGAGGTGCTGGACGCATTGTTGGGATCGCCGCCATAGGCCGCCGTGAGCGCATGCGATCCGGACGTCAGCGCCGCGGTAGTGAACGTCGCGACGCCGGAGCCGTTGAGTGTTCCGGTGCCGAGCGCCGTCGCGCCGTCCTTGAAGGTCACGGTGCCGGCAGGAGTTGAGCCCGATACCGTCGCCGTGAAGGTGACGGACTGTCCCACCAGACTAGGGTTGAGCGACGACACCAGCGTCGTCGACGTGGTCGTCAAGCTGACGGTGTTGGTTGCGCTGCCGGATGTGGTCGCTGCGTTGCTGGCGCTGGCAGTGGCCGTGTTGGTGAGGGGCCCGGGCGGGGTGCCCGCCGCCGCCTGCGCGACGATGGTGAAATTATAGGTGCCCGGCGCGGCAGAAGCGATCGAGCAAGTTACCGTGCCGGCGCCACCCACCGCCGGAGTCGTACAGGTCCAGGCTCCTCCCGGACCGGTCTCGCTGGCGCTGACAAAGGTGAGGCCTGCCGGCAAGGGATCCGACAGCGACGCATTGGTCGCGGTCCCCGTGCCGACAATAAGCGCGATCGAATACGTGATGTTGCCGCCCGCCACCGTAGTTGCCGGCGATCCCGAGACCGCGACTGAAAGAGTCGGCAGACTGATCGTGTTCGTTGCGCTTGCGGATTGGGTCGCCGCATTGTCGGCCGTGGCAGTGGCCGTGTTCGTGACGGGGCCGGCCGGGGTGCCCGCCGCCACATGCGCGACGATGGTGAAGTTATAGGTGCCCGGCGCGGCAGAGGCGATCGAGCAGGTCACCGTGCCGGCGGCGCCCACCGCCGGCGTCGTGCAGGTCCAGGCGCCGCCCGGGCCGGTCTCGCTGGCGCTGACAAATGTGAGGCCCGCCGGCAAGGGATCCGACAGCGCTGCATTGGTCGCAGTCCCTGTGCTGACGGTGAGCGCGATCGAATAGGTGATGTCGTTTCCGGGCACCACGGACGCAGGCGATCCTGATGCGGCAACCGCAAGGACCGGCGTCGGCGCCGCGACAGTCAGGCTGAAGCTCGCCGTCGCCGTCGCGCTGTTCGCATCGGTCACCGTCACCGTGTAGGTCGTGGCTGAACTCGACACGTTCGGCGTGCCGGTGATCGCTCCGGTAGCCGCCGCCATGCTCAGACCTGTCGGCAGGCCCGGCGAGACGCTGTAGGTCAGCGCTCCCGTGCCGCCCGAACCGGTGACCGGCGTGAAGGGTGTCGCCGCGACATTGATCGTCAGTGTCGTCGAGGCGATCGCCTGGGTCGCCGTGACGACACCGTGGACCGTCAGGCTGAAGGTCGCCGTCGCCGTCGCACTGTTCGCATCGGTCACCGTCACCGTGTAGGTCGTGGCCGAACTCGTCACGGTTGGCGTGCCGGTGATCGCGCCGGTGGCCGGCGCCATGCTGAGCCCCGTCGGCAGGCCCGGCGAGACGCTGTAGGTCAATGGGCTGGCGCCACCGGACCCGGTGACCGGCGTGAAGGCTGTCGCCGCGTGATTCTGCGTCAGCATCGTCGAAGCGATCGCCTGGGTTGCCGTCGGCGGCGACGCAACGGGCGTGACCGAATTGGACGCCGCGGAGGCGCTGCCGGTCCCAATGCCATTGGTTGCCGTCACCCTGAACGTATAGGCCGTGCCGTTGCTCAGCCCTGTCACCGTTATCGGCGAAGAACTGCCCGCGGCGGTCGCGCCGCCGGGCGACGACGTCACCGTATAACCGGTGATCGCCGCTCCGCCATCGGACGCCGGCGCAGTGAAGCTCACCTGTGCCTGGGCATTGCCGGCCGTCGCGGTGCCGATCGTCGGCGCACCTGGCACGGTCGCGTTGATGCTGAGCGAGATGGTCCCGCTGGTGAAGGAGGCGTGGGTGGCCGTGCTGCTGTCGGTGCCGGTCACCGTGAAGGTGAAGTTGCCGGCGGCGGTCGGCGTGCCGGTGATTGCGCCGCTGCTGGCGAGGCTCAGGCCGCCCGGCAGCGATCCGGTCGCGAGCGCGAAACCATAAGGCGCCTGACCGCCGCTCGCGTTTAGCGACTGGCTATAGACGCTCCCGACCGTACCCGCCGCCAAGGTCGCCGGAGAGACTACGATCGTCGGCGCCGAGACGGTGATCGAGACGGTGGCCGGCGCGGACGTGCCGGTGCCGTTGGTCGCGGTGTAGGTGAAGCTGTCCGTGCCGAAAAAGCCGGTCGCCGGCGTATAGGAAATGGTGGTGCCGGATGCCGTCGCCGTCCCGTGCGCCGCCGCCGTCGCGACCGCCACCGAGGAGGGCGCGCCGCCGCTGAGATTTAGCGTGATGCCGTTGCTGGAGCTGTCATAGGCGACCGTGGCGCTGACCGCCCCGGCCACGACCGGCGTGACATAGGTATACCTGTCATTTCCGCTGATGGCGCTGGTGCCGCCGGCCGTCGTCACCCTGACATCCACGGTACCGGCGCTTCTGGCCGGCGCGGTCGCGGTGACGGTTGTATCGTTGACGACGGTAACGTTGGTGGCTGCGGCGCCCCCGACCGTGACGCCCGTCGCGCCGGTGAGGGCTGTCCCGGTGATCGTCAGCGACGTGCCGCCGGCCGTCGAGCCGCTGGTCGGGCTGACCGAAGACACGCTCGGCGCAATCGCGGCGATCGTGATGGTGACGGCGACGGTAGAATCGCCTGGAGAAAGGTCGGTCGCCGAGATCGAGAAACTGTCGGTCCCGGCGGCGCCCGCAGCCGGCGTGTATGTGATCTGGTTATCACCGGGTTGAGTGCCGCCGTCCGTGCCACTGGGCGTACTCGTCCAACTGCCCAACGGGCTCGAGCCGTTCGTCGTAGCGATAAGGCCGAAGTTGAGACAGGAGTCGGCAGCAAGGCCGCTCGGCGAACCGCCGAAATACAAGATGTTGGCGCCGCTATTCTCGTTTATCGTCGCGGTAAACGTGCAATTGAGCGCCCAGGCCGCGTGCGGCGCGAGCCAGAGCGCCAACAGCAAAAAGACGAACAAAAATTTCGAACTTAGGCCGCGTATCCATCTCGAATCCCAATTCGGGATAACGAAATGCCCCTTCCCCGCGCTTGCCACTTCCAAATTCCCAACCGCACCTGTGCTGTACACCTACGGCGACTTTGTCCGCGAGTAAATCATGCAGCATTATGTCTCAGGCGCCCGCCGAGAAAATCCATCAGGTGTGTCTTTCCGGAGACTCAACCAAAAGTCTGGTCCGCATCGAAACAAGATCACAAAGAGGGATCGCTTCGGGTCAAAAGCCGCCTTTTGACAACCCGATGCGCTCAAGCAGATTGCGGCGGACTCCGTTGACGCCGCCGGGCGGAGACACGACATATCCCAAACCGTCGATCGAGGTCACTGCCCAGGAGCACGATATGGACCCGCCGCGAAACATCGATCCCGTCACCGCACATTCTGACAGAGACGTTGTGCACTGGCTGACAAACGGCACGCGCGATGAGCGCTTCATCGACAATATTTTCGCTGAACTGTGCGTCCGGCTCCAGCGATCGGGCATTCCCATCAAGCGGGCGTCGCTTCATATCCTGATCCACCATCCGCAGTGGCTTGGCGCCCGAATCATGTGGGCCGATGGGATGCGCGAGGCCGAGCTTGCGAGATTTGACCACGATGTCAGGGAGCGGTCCGAATACATCGACAGTCCCGCCAACGAAATCCATGACGGTGCCACAGAGGTGCGCGAGAATCTCGAACGCGATCCCTCGCTGGGCCGCAAGCACGCCGTCTATGACGAGATGCGGGCGAGAGGCCTGACCGACTATGTGGCGTGGCCGCTGTACCATACGCTCGGCAAGCGGCATATCGTGACCTTTGCAACCGACCGGCCCGGAGGTTTCGACGACGCGCATATCGCCGGCCTGTTGAAACTGTTGCCGGCTCTGGCGCTGGTCAGCGAAATCCGTGTCAAGAACCGGCTGGCGCGAACGCTGCTCGAAACCTATGTCGGGTCGCATGCCGGCGAGCTCATTCTGGCCGGCGCCACCAGGCGCGGAAGCGGGACGACGGTACGCGCCGCCATCATGATCTGCGACTTACGTGATTTCACCCGGATCTCCGACAACTGGCCTCGCGATGATGTCATTGATCTCTTGAACGGCTATTTCGACGCGATGTCGGAGCCGATTGCGCGACATGGCGGGGAAATCCTGAAATTCATCGGCGACGGCCTGCTCGCCATTTTTCCGCTCAGCCAGCCAAAGGCCTGCGCAAACCTGCTGCATGCCGTGGCCGAAGCCCGTCAGGCCATGGTTGCCCTGAACGAAAAGAACGGCGAAACCGGTCGTGCGCCGCTGAATTACGGCATCGGCGTCCATGTCGGAGACGTCATGTACGGCAATATCGGGTCGCGCACCCGGCTCGACTTCACCGTCATCGGTCCGGCGGTCAACATGGCCTCGCGTCTCGAAACCCTCACCAAACAATTGGGCAGAACGGTGCTGCTGTCCCGCGCGTTCGCCGACTTCGTCGAAAGCGATTTCGATCTCGAACGCGTCGGCGAATATCCGGTGCGCGGCTTCAACGACCCAATCGAGCTGTTTGCGTATCACGGCTGAAACATTGGATTGGGGAACGACGGCTCCCCCCTTTGCAGAGCTGCCGACCAAGCCGGGGCCAGATCATTTTCCAGATGAAAAGCGGATCGGTTTCCTTCGATCCGTCATTGCCGTTTGCGAGACCCAGAGCCGATATGCAAATCACCACCGACGCTCATTCAATTTCAGCGCGCGTTAGCGGCGACCGCCAAAGACAAACGGAGTAGCGCCAGGCAGCGCCAGCGAATTGATGTCGCTGTCGAGGTGTCCCGACTGTTGGGTGTAGCCGAACCCGAGTGACAGGCTGACATTCGACGCCGGCTGGAATTCGACGCCTGCATGCGCGCTATAGCCGGGCAGCGTGGTGGACGTGGAGTCGAAGGGGGCGAAAGGGCCACCGATGCCGGAATTGTATTTCAAGGTGTCGAAACCGGCATAGACCGTGAGGGGCGACCCGGCCACGTTTTGGAAGTTGTAGCCGAACTGCACGCCTTCGTAATAAAGCGAGCGGCCGAACGTTCCGTACTGGCTGATGCCGTTCATGCTCAAGCCGGTGCCGCCGCCTTCGCCGCCGACGAACCAGCCGTTCGGAAAATTGTAGCGCATATAGGAAAAGCGGCCGCCTCGGGCGCCGCTGCCGTCAAAGCTCGGAAAATTGCCGTAAGTGTTCGCGCCCGGGTCGACGCTCGGATCGCCACCGAAGCCGATCGGCCAGCCTGGGAGCCAATATGTCACCGGGGCGGCCTGAGCGTGAGCGGTTCGCCCGCCCAGACAGAGCGCCACCAATACGAATGCGAGACCTAGTCTGACTGAGAAAATGGACATCCGCGTCACCGTCAAGTGTCGTGAAACTATACGCTCAAGACATCAAAAACGCCAGTGCGGCGCCGCTGGCCGTCATATCGCCAAAGACGGCAGGATAGCCCGTTTTTCGTGAGGGCTCCATTCGCGTAGTAGTGCGAAACTCTGCTGGATTCCAATTTCGGAACTAGCAGCGCTCATTCGATAACCTCGTCGGCGCGGATCATGATCGTTGGCGGCACCGTGAAGTTCGAGGCCTTGGCTGTCTTGAGATTGACGACAAGCTCAAACTTTGTCGGCTGCTCGACCGGGATGTCGGCCGGCTTCGCGCCTTTGAGAATGAGGTCGACAATCTCCGCGCCGCGCCGCCATTGCGCGCCATGGTCGGTGCCGTAGGACATAAGACCGCCCGCCTCCGCGAATTCGCGATAACCGTAGACAGCAGGCAAACGCAGGCGGGAGGCGACCGCGGTAATCTCGCTTCGCTGACTTAGCGTGAGGGGGTCCTCGAAGATCACAAGGCCGCCGGCTCCCGCGACCATGCTGGCCTCGAGCTGTGGTGTGATCTCCTCGGGCGAGCGCACCTCAAAGGCCCGGAGTTCGACCTTCGCTAGATGCGCTGCGGACTCGAGCTCCTTGTAAGCGAGGGCCGCGTACGGCGTGCCCGGATTCAAGACCGCGGCAAACAGCGAGGCGGCGGGGGCGATCTCGCGCAACAGCTGAAGCCGGCCGCCCTGCAAGCCAGCCGCCAGGTCCGACAATCCGGTGACGTTGCCGCCGGACCGCGCGAGGCTTGCAACGACCCCCGCGCCGACGGGATCGCCGACCGCCATGAATACAACCGGGATGCCGTCTCCGGCTGCCTTGCCCTCCTTGGCCGCGACCGTCCCAAAACCGGTGACAAGCACATCGGGCTTCATCCGAACGAGGTCGGATGCAAGATCTGACAAGAGTTCCGGCCGGCCTTCCGCGGAGCCATAGACAAAGTGCAGGTTCTGTCCGTCGACATAACCAAGCTGATCGAGACGGCGCAAAAAATTTGGCACGAAGTTGCGATCCTCGCCCGGAAGCAAGGCGAGGTAAGCGATCGTGAATGATTTCGCTTTTTGAGCGCCAGCCCTGTGCGCGATGCCGAGGAGTGCGGCACCGGCCAGTATTTTCATCAACGACCTCGCCCCCAAAGTCCATCCAGCTTAAGCGCGCAGGGCGCAATTAGCGTAGGGCGTAGCGTAATCCGCCATTCATCGACGATAAATGGGTGGGTTATGCCTTTGCTACCACACCTTGGGCTGAAAGGCCTCGGTTCTTCAGAGTACGTCCGTAGCGGGCGGCGGTCACATCTGCCCGCATTTCACGCTTCCACCTCACAATCCGTTGTCTTGACGCCAAGCAAGACGTGCACGATGTTAAATGATACTCATCATTTAAAACGAGGTTGGCATGAAGCGTCGCGATGTGATGAAACTGGCGTCTCTGGCCATGCTTCCCATGATTCGCGCGCAGCAACGGCAAGTTCGGATCGCAAGACGCCTGCGTTGAGGTACAAGGTATTTACTGCCACTCGTCCCGGCCTTAACCGTGATCTGCCGCCCGGTAAGGAGTCCCTGATGTGGGTCGCCAATTCGGCGACGCTGATCTACGGAGAACGGGACGCGGTTCTCGTCGACAGTTTCCTTACGGTGGACCAGTCCAGGGGTTTGGCCGACGCGATCGTTGCGAGCGGAAAGAGGCTGAAGGCGATTTATGTCACGCATGCGCATGGCGATCACTTTTTTGGGATAAAGGTCTTGCAGGACCGGTTCCCGGACGTGAAAGCACTGGCGACGCCTGAGGTCGTCGCCAAGATGAAGCTTCAGATCACACCGGCGCAATTGAATGGCCGATGGCGCAAGCTGTTCCCAAATCAAATTTCAGACGTGATTTCCATCGCGGATCCGCTGGACGGCGATGAGATTGATTTGGAAGGAAGCAAACTGGTCGTTGCAAGAGTTGGGCATACGGACACTGACGACACGACGTGTCTTCACGTTCCATCCATCGGATTGGTCGTCGCCGGCGATGCCGTCTATAACGGCATTCATCCATTTCTTAACGAATCGAACCGACAAACCCGGCTGCAATGGATTGCCGCGCTCGACAAAATCGACGCTCTGAAACCGTCAGCGGTTGTTGCGGGACACAAGATTCCCAGCAACGACGACAATCCGCAAACTGTGGAACAAACGCGCCAGTACATCCGCGACTTCATTCGGTTGAATGACGCGACGAAGACTGTCCGGGAGTTCTATGACAAGATGCTGGAGCTTTATCCCGATCGTGCCAATCCTGGTTCGCTGTGGAGTTCTGCCACTGCTGCCAAGGCGGAGTCGTAATGCGTTGGCGGAAACCGCCGACACGCCTGCATTCTCCGGCCTAGGCCGCTACGCGTTCAGCCCTGCGCTTCGCCCGTGACGCGCCAAATCACATCGCCGACATCGTCCGCGACCAGGAGGGAGCCGTCGGGACCGAGTGTTACCCCGACCGGTCGTCCATAGGACTCCCGCTCGTCCGGTGCGAGAAACCCCGACAGAATATCCCGCGGCGGACCTGCCGGGCGGCCGTTCACGAACGGCACGAACACGACCTTGTAGCCGCTCAGCGTGCTGCGGTTCCAGGAGCCGTGCTGCCCGATCGCCATGCCGTCGGGAAAGCCCGGAAGCGTGCCGGCCGGCATCCAGCACAGGCCGAGCGAGGCGGTGTGCCCGCCGAGCGCGTAGTCCGGCGTGATGGCCTTGGCGACCGCGGCCGGATCCTGCGGCACGCGATCGTCCACCGTCTGGCCCCAGTAGCAATAGGGCCAGCCGTAAAAACCGCCTGATCGGACCGAGGTCAGATAGTCCGGCGGTGTCTCGTCGCCGAGGCCGTCGCGCTCGTTGACCACCGTCCAGAGCACGCCGGTTTGAGGCTCCCATGCCAGTCCCACCGGGTTGCGCAGCCCGCCGGCAAAGATGCGGCTGCTGCCATCGGCGAGATCGAGCTCGTAGATCGCGGCCCGGCCTTCCTCGACCGCCATGCCGCTCTCGGCGATGTTGCTGAGCGAGCCGACCCCGGCATAGAGCTTCTTGCCATCGGGGCTCGGCAGCAGGCTCCTCGTCCAGTGCCCGGAAGGCTTGAAGGTGGTGAGTTTCTTCCCCGGCGCAGTGATGCGGTCGGCGCCCGCAGCATATGGGAAGGCCACCACGCCGTCGGTGTTGCCGACATAGAAGGTGTCGCCCACGAGCGCCATGCCGAACGGCTGGCTCAATCCCTCCATGAAAATCCCGCGCTGCTCGGCAACGCCGTCACCGTCAGGGTCGCGCAACAGGGTGATGCGGTTCGCGCTTTCGCCGAGCGCGGAGGCACGTCGCATCGTCGCCTGCATCGCGTAGCTGAACACGCTCCGGATCGGTCCGGCGACCTGATTGGACTCGGCAATGAGGACGTCGCCATTGGGCAGCACATTGATCCAGCGCGGATGTTTCAGGCCAGTCGCAAACGCATTGACCTTGAGCCCCGGCGCCGCCACCGGCTTCTGCCCGTCGCTCCACCCCCTCGCCGTCGGCATCTTGAGCGTCGGGATCGCGCCCTGCGGTTTCGCCGCCGGCACCACCGGCGCGCTGCCCCAGGCCGGCTCAGGCGCTGCGCCCTGCAGCCGGCGCCACAGCAGCGCGGCAGCGCCGATGATCGCGACTATTCGCGCAAAAATTCCGGAAAAGCTCATGTCATTCCTCTCTTGATCGCGCGCACCCTATCCGACACCAACGCGCGTTGAAAACCTTATCGTGGAGTATGGGCCCACCGGCAGATGGGCGAACGTGGCCCGACGGGCAAATCACAAAAAGCTGTCCAGCCCTGTTTCAAAAGATATTTCGCTTAACCCGTCGGACTCGCCCCATTCCCGCCCGAGCGAGGAGCGTTTCGCGATCGTCACGAACGTAGGGCGAGATGCGATGGACGCGGCGGAGTCGGCGCGCCATGGTGATGGCCGGGCGACTCCTCTTGGAGCCCGTGAGCGATCGACCGGCGCACAGACGAACGGCGCTGATTCCACCTTCCCGCCGAAGCTTTAGCGAAGGCGGCAAGCCGGGCGACGACAACCGTGGCTGTTTGAAAACTGAATCAGGAAATCCGGCGAGCAGCGAGCAGCGAGCGAGCGGCCGCTCAGTTCCGCGCCATTGCCTGCAGGCCCTTGAAGGTCAGGCGCTTGGGGTCTTTGACGCCGGCAAGATAGAGCCTGCGGATGAAGGCAACGACCGCCTCGCGGTCGCAATCGGTCAACGCGACCACGGCGTCGACGGCAATTCGCTGGGCGTCCATGGGCTTCCTCGTGCTGTCAGCAGCCTCAAGCCTCACAACCTCAAGCCCTGCAGCGTAGGCGGCGCCGGTTAATCCGCCGTTAACCTTCCGACTACCTTCGCCGATTCGAAAGGAGCCACGAATACGCGAAACAACGCATAGGACCATCGGACGCAGGCGCCGAACGGCCGCCGCACCGGCCGTTCAAGCACCCGCAATGGTGCGGTCAATAACCGGCGACGTCGATCACGGCCTGCGCAAAAGCCTGCGGGGCTTCCTGGGGCAGATTGTGCCCGATACCGCCGCTGATGAGCCGGTGCGCATATTTGCCGGTGAATTGTTTGGCATAGGAAGCGGGCTCCGGATGTGGCGCACCATTGGCATCGCCTTCAAGGGTAATGGTTGGCACCGCGATGACAGGCGCAGCCGCAAGCCGCTTTTCCAGATCGGCATATTTGGTCTCGCCTTCGGCAAGACCCTGCCGCCAGCGATAATTATGGATCGTGATGCCGACGTGATCGGGATTGTCGAGGGCAGCCGCGCTGCGATCGAAGGTGGCGTCATCGAAGGCCCATTTCGGCGAGGCGATCTGCCAGATGAGTTTCGCAAAATCGTGCCGGTATTTTTCGTAGCCGGCGCGGCCGCGTTCGGTGGCGAAATAGAACTGGTACCACCACTGCAGCTCGGCTTTTGGCGGCAGCGGCATCTTGCCGGCTTCCTGGCTGCCGATCAAATAGCCGCTCACCGAGACAAGCGCTTTGCAGCGTTCCGGCCAGAGCGCCGCCATGATGTCGGCCGTGCGCGCTCCCCAATCGAAGCCCGCGACGATGGCTTTCTCGATCTTGAGCGCGTCCATCAAGGCGATGGCATCGACCGCGATCGCCGACGGCTGGCCATTGCGGAAGGTACCGCCGGAAAGAAAGCGCGTGGTGCCATAGCCGCGCAGATAGGGGACGATCACGTGGTAACCCGCCGACGCCAGCAGCGGCGCGACGTCGACAAAACTGTAAATGTCGTAGGGCCAGCCGTGCAGAAGAATGACGGCGGGACCATCGGCGGGGCCGGCCTCGGCGTAACCGACATTCAGGAGGCCGGCATCGATCTGCTTCAGTGCGGTGAACGATGTGTTCGTGCCCGGCTTGATCGCGGCCGCGCCAGCCGGTTTTCCGGTGCTGGATTGCGCGGCCGCCGAACCCGTCATGATGAACTGGGCCGCGGCGATGGAGCTGGCCGCGATGCCAAAAAAGCGGCGGCGCTGATGATCAATTTGTTCGGACGTGGTGATCGGCTGCATTTGAAGCTCCCTGGTTTGATGACCGGATTGGAAATATGTTGCCCCCGCTGCGATTGCCTGCCCGATAACGATGGGCGGACAGAGTGGTTCAATCCAATCGCATGCGATTTATTCACATGCGATTGTTATTGGCCAGGCCGGCTTCCGGATGTCAACCCTTCCGATTTAATCGGATGTGATATATATGGGTGCGAGACTTCACATCATCGTGTGATTGCAAGGCTGCCGATCGAGCCCGTCGCCCAGGCCTCCGGCCTGACGCCGGAAGATTCAAAGATGCAAAAGGGCGCCGTGACGCTTCGCAACAATCTCATCCAGGCCGTGCACGAAGAGCCCTGAACGCGGTCAGCGGCGCTGACGCGCCCTGCCCGTCATGAATACTGCATCACACCGTCATCGACCTTGCCGTAGCGCAGCGTGACGATGTCGAGCGCGTAATTCTGGTAGAGCCGCCACGGCCGTTTCGAGCCTTGCTTCGGCAACTTCGCGATCGAACGCTGCACATAGCCGGACGAGAAATCCAGCGACGGCAGTTCCGAGATCGTGGGATCGAGATTATGCGGCACGCATTGCCGGTAGCCGTGCCGGTCCATGTAGTTGATCAGGCGGCAGACATACTCGCAGGTGAGGTCGCATTTCAGCGTCCATGACGCGTTGGTGTAGCCGAACGCCGAGGCCATGTTCGGTACGTCCGAATACATCATGCCCTTGTAGTTCAGCGTTTTCGCAAAATCGACCTGGCGGCCGTCGACGCTCACCTCGAGCCCGCCAACAACCTGCAGCACAAGGCCAGTAGCGGTCACGATGATGTCGGCCTCGAGTTCGCTGCCGTCCTTCAGCCTGATGCCGTTTTTCGTGAAGGTGTCGATCTCGTTGGTGACGACGGAGGCGCGCTTGTCCTTGATCGACCTGAACAGGTCGCCATCGGGCACCAGGCACAGCCGCTGATCCCAGGGATTGTAACGCGGCGTAAAATGCGTGGCGATGTCGTAGTCCGGCCCGAGCGCCATTTTGACGCCGCCCAGGATCAACTGCTTGACGCGCTCGGGTTTGCGCCTGGAGAGCTGGAAGAAATACATGCCGAACAGCACGTTGCGCCAGCGGATCAGATGATAGGCGAGTTTGGCGGACAGATTGCGCCGCAGTTTGTTGGCGAGCACATCCTCCGCCGGCCGCGCCACCACATAGGTCGGCGAACGCTGCAGCATGGTGACATGGGCCGCACGCTTGGCCATCTCCGGCACCAGCGTCACCGCGGTGGCGCCCGAGCCGATCACGACCACGCGCTTGCCGGCATAGTCGAGTTCCTCTGGCCATTTCTGCGGATGCACGATGCGGCCGGCAAAATCCGCGGTGCCGGCAAACTCCGGCGTATAGCCTTCCTCGTATTTGTAGTAGCCCGAGCACATGAACAGGAAATTGCAGGTGAAGCGCACGATCTCGGTACCGCCCTCGCCGACCTGACGTTCAGCCTCCACCGTCCAGCGTGCATCCTGCGACGACCACGACGCGCGTTTGACGCGATGGTTGAAGCGGATCTTCTTGTCGATGCCGTTGTCGGATGCGGTCTCGCGGACGTAGTTCAGGATCCGCGGCCCGTCCGCGATCGCCTTCGCCTCGGTCCACGGCTTGAACGAATAGCCGAGCGTGAACATGTCCGAGTCGGAACGGATGCCGGGATAGCGGAACAGATCCCAGGTGCCGCCGATGCAATCGCGGCCCTCGAGGATGGCGTAGCTCTTGCCGGGGCACTTTTCCTGCAAATGATAGCCCGCGCCGATGCCGGAAAGGCCGGCGCCGACGATCAGGACGTCGAAGTGTTCGTTTGCCATCGCGGTCTTCCCGGGACGGGCCTCTCGGGTGCCCTGTCACGACCAGTTAGGCAGCAAGCCGGCGAAAAGCAACAAATGAAAGGCCCCGGATTACTCCGGGGCCTATGATATCTACCACCGTCATTCCGGGGCGCGAGTGAAACTCGCGAACCCGGAATCCAGAGGTCGTCGTACGAGATTCCGGGTTCGCGCTCGCGCGCGCCCCGGAATGACGATTTCAACAATCAATAGCGGTAGTGATCCGACTTGAACGGGCCTTCCGGCTTGACGCCGATATAGTCGGCCTGGTCCTTGCGCAGCTCGGTCAGCTTGACGCCGATCTTGGCGAGATGCAGCCGCGCCACCTTCTCGTCCAGCGACTTCGGCAGCACGTAGACCTTCTTCGCGTATTGGCCGTTCTTGTTGTTGGCCCAGAGTTCGATCTGCGCCAGCGTCTGGTTGGTGAACGACGCCGACATCACGAAGGACGGATGGCCCATGGCGTTGCCGAGGTTCACGAGGCGGCCCTCCGACAACAGGATAATGCGGTGCTTGTCGGGGAATTCGATCTCGTCGACCTGCGGCTTGACGTTGGTCCATTTCAGGTTGCGCAGACCCGCGATCTGGATCTCGTTGTCGAAGTGGCCGATGTTGCAGACGATGGCACGATCCTTCATCGCGCGCATGTGCTCGATGGTGATGATGTCCTTGTTGCCGGTGGCGGTGACGAAGATGTCGGCACGAGGTGCCGCATCTTCCATGGTCACGACTTCATAGCCTTCCATCGCCGCCTGCAGCGCGCAGATCGGATCGACTTCGGAGACCATGACGCGGCAACCGGCCTGGCGCAGCGACGCCGCCGAGCCCTTGCCGACATCGCCAAAACCCGCGACCATCGCCACCTTGCCCGACATCATCACGTCGGTGCCGCGGCGAATGCCGTCGACCAGCGATTCACGGCAGCCATAGAGATTGTCGAATTTCGATTTGGTCACGCTGTCGTTGACGTTGATCGCCGGGAACAACAGCTTGCCTTCCTTTTCCATCTGATAGAGCCGATGCACGCCGGTGGTGGTCTCTTCGGAGACACCCTTGATGTTTTTCGCGATCTCGGCGAACCAGCCCTTCGGCTTTTCCTTCAGCAGCTTCTTGATCAGCGCGAAGAAGACTTCCTCTTCTTCGGAGCCCGGCTTGTCGAGGAATTTCACGTCGCCCTGCTCGGCGCGCAGGCCGTGATGCACCAGCATGGTGGCGTCGCCACCGTCGTCGAGGATCATGTTGGGCGTGCCGCCGCCGTGCCAGTCGAACAGCTTTGCGGTGTAGTCCCAATATTCAGTGAGCGTTTCGCCCTTGACCGCGAACACCGGAATGCCGGCGGCGGCGATCGCCGCTGCCGCGTGGTCCTGCGTCGAATAGATGTTGCAGGAGACCCAGCGGATGTCGGCGCCGAGTGCTGCGAGCGTCTCGATCAGGACCGCGGTCTGGATCGTCATGTGCAGCGAGCCAGCGATGCGCGCGCCCTTCAGGGGCTGCTTCGGGCCATATTCCTCGCGCGTCGCCATCAGGCCGGGCATCTCGGTCTCGGCCAGCGAGATTTCCTTGCGGCCGAAGTCGGCGAGCGACATGTCCTTGACGATGTAGTCGGTGAAGGCGGGCTTCTTGGCGACGGCGGTCATGTGGTTGATCCCTTAGAAAAAGCATATTCCGAAAAGCGCTGGTGCTTTCCGGAATACGCAAGACAATTACGGAGAAAGTCAGACGGCGCGCTTCAGCGTCTCGGCGAGATCGGTCTTTTCCCACGAGAAGCCGCCCTCATTATCCGGCGTGCGGCCGAAATGTCCGTAGGACGAGGTTCGCGCATAGATCGGCCGGTTGAGGTCGAGATGCTTGCGGATGCCGCGTGGGGTGAGGTCCATCGCCTCGGCCACAATTTTCTCGAGCTTTTCCTCCGGCACCTTTCCGGTGCCGTGGGTGTCGATATAGATCGACAGCGGCCGCGCCACGCCGATGGCGTAGGCGAGCTGCAGCGTGCAGCGGTCGGCGAGACCGGCGGCAACGACGTTCTTGGCGACATAGCGCGCGGCATAGGCGGCCGAACGGTCGACCTTGGTCGGATCCTTGCCGGAGAACGCGCCGCCGCCGTGGGGAGCCGCGCCGCCATAGGTGTCGACGATGATCTTGCGGCCGGTAAGGCCTGCGTCGCCGTCGGGACCGCCGATGAAGAATTTGCCGGTGGGGTTGACGTGCCAGATGGTCTTGCCGTTGATCCAGTCCTTGGGCAGCGCCTCGCGCACATAGGGTTCGACGCGTTCGCGGACCTGCTCCGAGGTCATGTCTTCGATCAGATGCTGATGCGAGACCACGATCTCGCGCACGCCGACCGGCTTGCCGTTTTCATATTGCACCGTGACCTGGCTCTTGGAGTCCGGGCCCAGCACCTTCTCCATGCCGGAGTGACGTGCTTCCGAGATCAGCCGCAAAATCTTGTGGGCATAGAAGATCGGCGCCGGCATCATATCCGGCGTCTCGTTGGTGGCGTAACCGAACATGATGCCCTGATCGCCTGCGCCTTCTTCCCTGTTGGTGCCGGGCTGCAGCGCGTCCACGCCTTGCGCGATATCGGCGGATTGGGGATGCAGCAGGATCTCGATATCGCAGGTGTTCCAGTGAAAACCTTCCTGCTCGTAGCCGATGTCCTTGATCGCCGCGCGCACCACGCTTTCGATCTGGTCGTTGGTGACGGATTTGGGACCGCGGGTTTCGCCGGCGATCACCACCTTGTTGGTGGTGGCAAGCGTTTCGCAAGCCGCACGGATCGCCCAGGGATCAATCCCCGCCTTCGGACCTTCGCGGAAAAACAGGTCGACGATCTCGTCGGAAATGCGGTCGCAGACCTTGTCCGGATGGCCTTCGGAGACCGACTCTGAGGTGAACAGATAAGACGCGCGCATCGACAAAACCCCTTGTTTCCGCCCGACGTCGGCGGCTCTCTTTGTGAACTATCCCGGAATGTCAGTCGCGACGACGCGAAATGACGTAGGATTCGTCGTAAAACCAAAGCCCGTTATGCTTGCGCAGAACCTCTCTGGTGGCATCGAGGGTCCCGCTGCTTTCTGTCATTTCCGTCAACCGGTCGTCTTCGATCTGGGCGACATACACTGCCGCATTCCACGCTGCAAAGGCTGTCGAGGTTCCGATCGAGCCGGTGACCTCGTTGGGCAGCGCTTCCATATCATAACGGAAGATGGAACGGTTATCGGCATAGGCATTAAAGTTAAGGTCGCGCCCGGCCGATCCGAGCTCGTATTTCACCGCGCGCAATAGCTCATGACGGCTCACAGAGAAAGGATTTTCTCCGGGCCAGACCGCCTGGATGATTTCGAGGCCCGGATCCTGCCCGTGGGAGTGAATTCCAATCAAACGGCCCCCGGCCCGCAACGCCCGCGCGAGCGGTGCAATAATGCGCTTGGCACGGAAATTCACAGAGGATTTGGCCCGGTAGGGCTGGGAAGCGATCACAAGATCGAAATTGGCCTCGGAACGGCCCGCCCGGGGGATGATCGAATCAAGCAGGAACCGGTGATCCTCCCGGTACAGAACCAGCGCCACCGGGCGTTCATAGATCGGCATGCCCGAGCGCGGGCTGACATTGGCGCGCCAGTTCTGCTCAAGAAATGGGCCGAGTTCCGCGATCTGGGTCTCGAAATCGCCGGAAGACGCTCCCCGGAGCCCGACTTCGTGCCAGATCATGCCCGCCGCGGCCGCAGGCGAAGCCGGGGTCAGCCAGGGCGCCTCGGCATAATACATATTGGTCAGCACAAAGACGGTCGCCGGATGCTCGAACAGCCGGTCCGGCACCTTGTCGAGCGTGAGCCGGACGTCCTCGAGGCTGAGCTCCTTGCCGGCGATATAGAACGGCATATGGGGAAAGCGGCCATGCATGGAGCGCATCACCCGCGCCAGCACCGTGCCGTCGCCGACGCCGGCATCGAACACCCGCAGCGCTGGCGGCCGGGGGTGAAGGCTGGAGAGTTCCAGCGCCACCCGTTCGGCGATCACCCGCTTTTCGCTGCAGGTATGGACGAACAGCAGGTATTTCTGGCGGTTCTCGAAAAAGCGGAAATTGCCCCGTGGATCGCGCTTCTCCGGCGGCACCTGGAGACCGCGCGGCGGCGGCAGCCCGCCTGGCGTGGACGCCGCGATATAGGCCTGGATCCGGTCCAGCGTGTCGATGGTGATGCGCTTGCCCTCGCGCAAGCGATGCACCAGCTTGCCGTCGTTGACGGCGCGGCGGCCAAACGTCGTCTCCGCCATGTCGGCCTGGCGGCAGAATTCGGAGATCTGGCTCAGTATCTGGTCGTTTTTCATCGGGCCGGGGTTTGGGAAGCGCGGGTGGGCAGCGGCGGTTGCCAGGGCTGTCCTACCATCATCTGCCCAACGGGGGAAATGAACCCGTGCTCGTCCACACGCAACAAAACCGGGGATGCCCCTTTCCGTCATTGCGAGCCACCGGGTCGGCGCGAAGCGCCGCCCGACGATAAACTCCGCGAAGCAATCCATCGCGCGACGAAAAGAAAGTATGGATTGCTTTGTCGCTTACGCTCCTCGCAATGACGGCTCAACCTACCTACCGAGGTCTGTTTGATGCGCCGACCGATCCTGATGTTGACCTTGCTCACCGCCGCGCTGTGGGCGGCGCCCGCTTTCGCCCAATCCAACGCTCAGCTCGGGCCGCTCTGCACCAGCGAAGGCACCCCGGCCGATGCGCAGATCGCGGCCTGCAACAAGATCATCGCGCTGAAGGTGTTTTCCGGCGAGAAGCTGGCGACGATCTATTTCTGGCGCGCGGTGGGCTGGAACAAGAAGGGCAATTACGCGCAGGTGATCGCGGACGCGACCGAAGCGATCCGGCTACAGCCCAATATCCCCTCCTACAATCTGCGCGGCTCCGCTTATTACGACAAGGGCGAATACGACATCGCGATAGCGGACTTCAACGACGCGCTGCGGATGGGACCGCAGGGCGGCATCGTCTATCACAACCGCGGCAACGCCTATCGCTCCAAGGGCGACTACGCAAAAGCGATCGCCGATTACGATGCCGCGATCAATCCGAAGGAAGCCTATTCCTGGCAAAACCGCGGCGCGTCGAAACAGGCGCTCGGCGATCTCGACGGCGCGCTGGCCGACATCAACGAAGCGATCCGTCGCAATCCGGCATTGCCCTCGCCCTTGATCAACCGCGCGGTGATCTGGCGCGCCAAGGGCGACCTCGACCACGCCATCGCTGATAGCACCGAGGCGATCCGACTGGCGAAGGCCCGCGCGCCCGTCAACGTGATGACACCCCCCGCCAGCGTGCTGATATCGGCCTTTAGCGAGCGCGGCCTCGCCTATGAGGCCAAGGGCGACGACGACCACGCCAGGCAGGATTACGCCGCAACGCTCGAAGGCATTGCCTCCGACGCCGGAAGCAAGGCCAATCGGGCCATGGCGAAGGTACGCCTGTCGTTGCTGCAGGAAGCTGCGGCGACCCCTCCGCGGACCACGGACTCGACGCCGGCACCGACCGGCGCATCAAGCCCGACTTCCCCATCACCGACCGGCCGGCGTGTCGCGCTGGTGATCGGCAACGGCGCCTATACGCATGTCAGGGCGCTGCCCAATCCGCCCAACGACGCGCATTCGGTCGCCAAGAGCTTGCGCGATATCGGCTTTGCCGTCTCGGAAGGCATCGACCTCGACCGCAGCGCGATGCAGAAGACCATCCGCGATTTTTTGCTGCAGGCGGCGCGTTCGCAGGTCGCCGTGGTCTATTACGCCGGCCATGGCGTGCAGATCGATGGCCGCAATTATCTGGTGCCGGTCGACCTTCAGTTTCAGGCGGGTAGCCGCATGACTGACGCCATGGTCGACATGGACACCATCATGGCCGGCCTCGACGATCAGCTCCGCACCAACATCTTGATCCTGGATGCCTGCCGCAACAATCCGATGGCGCCGCAAATTGCGTCCGCCGGCGCCAACCGCGGCATCGAAGCCGGATCGGGATTGGCAGCACCAACGTCGCTCGGCGCCGGTTCGACGCTCGGCGCCGGCACGCTGATCGCGTTCGCGACCGCGCCGGGACAGGTCGCACTCGACGGCGAAGGCGCCAACAGCCCGTTCTCGGCGGCGCTATCGCGCCATATCGGCACGCCCGGGCTCGAGGTGCAGCAAATGCTGACACGGGTGCGCGCCGAAGTTGTCGCGACGACGAAGAGCAAACAGGTGCCGTGGTCGAACTCGTCGCTGCTCGGCGAGGTTTATCTGGCGGAGAAGTGAGGCGGCCCTACTCCCCCATGCGCTGCGCGGCGAAGGCGCCGTTCGGTTGATGAAAGATCAGTTTATCGACGGTCATCCCGCCGCGAAATTCGACGACGAAGCCCTCCAGCTCGACGATGCGTAACCTGCTTCCCTGTCGGGCGCGAGGCGATAGGCCGGCCGGTAGCCTGACTTCAGCACAAGGCAGCCTTCGCTATCAAGGGTGACGCGCTGGCTTATCGCGCCGAGCTTGAAGTGGCCGACGCATCGCGCGCGGTACGCGGTAAGTTCAAAGACGTTGGCGGATATCCGCCTTGGTGCGCATTACGGACTCAGGTTGGACATCGCGCCAGGTCCGAAAGTGCCATTCCGTGGGTCTCCCAGTGCACTGCGAAGTAGGCTACAGACCCCCTGACCGCGATGTGCAAGAACGGCAGAGATGAACTGAGATGAGCAAACATTTTGAGCAAACATTTTGAGGAGGATCTCCCATGGCTTGGCTCTTCCTGCTCGTTGCTGGCCTGTGCGAGGTCGCCTGGGCGATCGGCCTCAAATACACGGAAGGATTCTCGCGCCTGTTACCCGTGATCGGCACAGTCGCAGCCATGGTGGCCAGTATTGGATTCCTGGGCCTAGCCCTTAGGTCGCTGCCGGTCGGTACGGCCTATGCGGTGTGGACGGGCATTGGCACCGTCGGCACCGCGGCGCTCGGTATCTATCTTTTCAATGAGCCCACGACGTTGTTTCGGCTTGCCTGTATCGGCCTCATTCTCTCGGGCATCATCGGACTAAAAATCACCTCATAGTCCGTGCGGCGCGATGTGGATCTCGCGGAGGGTCGGCGCTTAAAAATAGCTCTCCAACGTGCCGCGCCGCCGGATGTCGAGCGTGGCGCAGTGGAAGGCGCCGCCAAATGCGGCGTAATGCAGGAACTCGCATGGAATCGGTTCGAATCCCCATTTCTCCATCGCACGCATTGTTACTGTATGATGGGGATCAACGATGACGCGCTTCTCGTCCACTGTCAGCACGTTCATGTTGAGCCATTTCCCGCATAGCGACGTGATCTTGAGCATACGATCAGTGATCGGGTCCGGCTCCGGGGCCACAAGGATGTCCCATTTTTTCAAGATGGCCGGGAGACGGTCGACGTCTATGTATTCGGGATTGATCAGAATCTTGCCGGGCCCAAGCGGCAATATAGTGGTATCGATGTGCATCGGATTGGGACAACGGCTCTCGATCTCATGAATGCGATAACCGTCCCCAAGATGGCGACGCAGCCATTCAATACCGGACGCATTGGTTACGTTGCTGCGGATCACGAACAGGTCGCGCCCGCAGCGAAAGAAATCGGCGGCGTCGAAGACCGGTTCGAATTCAGTCAGGATATACGAGATCGGCTCGCCTTTTTCGGGGACGCGAAACTCTGCATCGAACAGCTCGTTCGTCAGTTGCGGCCTGGGCGCGGCAGTCCAGCGCGCGCCGCGTCGGAAATAATCCTTCAGGATCGGACGATAGGAGTGCGTCTCAAAGTAGCGACACGGCCAAACCATCGGCGTTTCGATGATCTCGTCGCCGATCACGAGCATGCTGTCGCGCGGGCAGCTATTGCAGAACCCGTGCGAAGACCATTCCGGCGTGCTGAAGCGTTTCTTGTGATCAACCGGTTCCGGCCGCGTCACCACGATGCCCAGCGACTGTAACAGCGCAACAAAGCCATCAAGCTCGCGCTGCGCCGGTTCGATCATGATCTTTGGATAACGGAAGCCTGAGAGCAGCGACTGGGCCCGCGCAGCCATGCCCGGAACGTTGCAGGTGACAACCGGATGGTCGGACGGGATGACCGCGCCCTCGAGCCTTCCGACGATTACTTCCTCCAGCGGATCCCACTCATTGTGCGAGTTCACTGGAGAAACCCGGCCCGCCGGGGCGGCGTCCGGGCCGATCGTACGCGTGACCATGTCCATCGCATGAGGCCTCTGAGGGCTACAACGGTCGCGCATCCGGGAGGTTCCAACGGGAGGCGGTCGGCGGGCGATGAGTTGGCGTAATCCAGGACCGGGGACGGCTCGTATGCGTTAGATTCGAAAGACTGGAGCGGCCTGCCGACTCAACTGAGACGTCGAAGCAGGCATTAGCGTCAAAGTGTCCAAGCCCGCTTTGGGTCAACGCTTCACTTTGACCCTGCGCCGCTTACTTCCGGTCTACGTCGATAAACCAGACATACTGACGGTTGTCATGTCTCAAAGGTGCTAACAACGGAACTCATTCGATCACCTCGTCGGCGCGGGCGAGGACTGTCGGAGGCAGCTCGATCCCTAACGCTTTTGCGATGCGGAGGTTGATCCTAAGATCGAACTTGGTAGGGCGCGGCCAGCGCTACATTGAAGAGCTGACTGAGCCGCAGGGCTTAAGGGTATTGATCGAGTGCCCGTGCAAGCACCCTTCATGTTTCTGGGCGAAGGCAAGCAAGCCCATGATCATCAAAGCCGCCAGAACAAGTCCGTCCACGAGGTTCTTCATCATGGCTACCACTCCACGGGGTTAGCTCACTACGTAGCAGGCGACCGCGCCGCCAAACATGATGAACACCGTGGGCGCAGCCGTCAACGCGCTGCAAGACCGATTCGAGCCCGGTCGACCATGTCGGTTCCTGGGGGCAAAGCTGACTTGGCGCTTGCGAGCCCGGACTTCTGAGTTTGCATGGATCATCGCGGGCGCGCGGCTTGGCGATCCCATCCTAACAGAGCGGGCAGCAACTCGCGGCCCGATCCACCACGCACATCCAAAGTAGGAGAAGACACGCCGCCGGGATCGAGCTTTCGCCATGGCAAAATAAGCTAGACAATTCGACACGATCCTGCTTCACTACAACCATTGATAGAATCTGTTTTTGTTTCAGGTAAACATGAGTAGTCAGCGGATGTTTATCGGAGCTGGCATTCCGCTGCTCGTGACGCAAAATTCTTCGAGTTCGCTACGTTCGGCGAATAGTTACCTAGGCTGGAGGGGCTATGACCACCAAACACCTTCGCATTGGGGCCATCATCGCGGTTCTGTTACAATTTGGCGCCGGAGCATTGGCGAGCGCCGCCGAGATCGGCACGAAGTTTCCCGACGGCTTCCCGGTGATCCGCAACTTCTATCTCGGCCAGCCGGTGATTGGCTTTGGCTCCCATATCGGCCGCATCGAGCGCGTCCCAGTGATCTTCCTCCACGGCAACAACGACACCCCGTTCGCGACCGCCTGCAACCCCTTTGGCCGCATCCACGCCTTCGCGCAATTCTTCCTCGATCACGGCTACCGCCCGAGCGAGCTCTGGGGGCTGGGTTATCAAGGCGATCAGTGCGATCTGGTGCAGGACAATACCCATCGCTCAGGCGTCTCGCACACTACTGCCGCGGCTGTGCCGATCCTGCGCGAATTCGTGCAGGCGGTCCTCGACTTCACTGGCGCCAAGCGCGTCGACATCGTCGCCCACAGTCTCGGCGTCACCGTGGCCCGGGAATGGATGCTGCAGGACAACGCCTATCGCACGGTGCGGGCGCTCGTCGCCATCGACGGACCCAATCATGGCATCATTGACTGCTCGCCCAGCCCGGTCAACTTCTACCAGCTGGCGAGCGGCGGCGGCTTCACGCCGAACAGCGCGGTATGCGACGAGTACGGTTCCGACCACACCCAGTTGCTCACAGTACTGAACGCCGCGGGCGAGACGCCGGGTCCCACTCGTTACCTGGTAATCCGCAACAAGCCAGGAACACCGGACTTCGTCTACAACAGCCTGCAGGACGGCGCCCTCCCCGGCGTTCCCGCCGAGGATCGCGACGGCAAACCGCATGATTTCACCGCCAGCGCCGGCCTCGCCGGCGCCGGGACGATCGACCTTGTCGGCCAGGGTCTATTCGACACGGTCCTCTTCACCGCCCATCTCGGGATCCTGAACTCTCCCGACACGCGCAACGCCGCGCTGCAGTTCTTGACCTCGTTACCAGGACGGGCCGATCGGGAGGCCGCAAAGTAGAGCAAGGCTTAGAGCAAACACCGGGCAGCGGCCTCTGTAGTACCCGCGCCTCATCCCATGGCGCGCGCATCCAGACGTCACGCTCCTCCTCGCCCGTCAGGATCGCCGGCATGGCTTTGGGGTGGGTCGGTTCGACGATGGCATTCGGTGCAGTTGTCAGGAAACCATAGACCAGATGCGGGGCAGGAATGGGTTTCGACTTGGTACCTCTGTCTCCCCTGAATTCGGTCATGCCAGCGAATGCGAACGGCGGACGATCCTCATTCAGGGCGAACCACACGACGTCCTTCTTTTTGGTGTCGGGGTTCGTCGGGCGCGTATTCCGCCAAGCTGTTCGCCGGGACCAGACAGCGGTTCTCTGGCTTGAGCCAAGCCCACCAGTGCGGCGACGACGTGTTCCTGATGTTGGTGACTGGGTATCCGACAGCACGCGCTAACCTTTCCGGACAGCGTCTTGGCTCGGGTTGACAAGGTCATCGAATGAAGGCGAATGACTTCCGCTCCTGGCACGTTTGAGACATGCCGACTGACGCCGGCAATGTCTGCGTTCTGGGCTATTTCGGAAGTCCCGTTTCAGGCTCGTCAGGACCGGTTTTGACCCTGGCTGTGTCAAAGCGGAAGTTGCCAAGGGCCCAGGCCGACTGGCAATTGCGGCGGGAATCCAGTGAATAAACTATTTGACGTCATTACCCGGCGCACTACCCTGAAGTTCAGCGAAGCTTTTTTGTCAGGGACGCGCCGGCGGCTGCGATATGGTGATCGACCCCAAGCAGGACATGTTCGTGCTGCTTGAGCAGACGCCTTCGGAACGCCAGCGTGTCCAGCGGACCCTCGAGCAGATCGTCCATGAATCGTTGGAGAACTGACGTTTTGGCGGGGCGTCGCCTTGTTGCGGCGGCGCTTGCGATTTTGTTTATCGGCGGCTGGCCGCACGAGGTGCGAGCCGGATCCCAGGAGCCGCCGTCCCAAGCGCCGCTCGCGCCAACTTTCTCACGCGCGGCCCTTGATCGTATTGGCGATTACGTTCGCAACGAAGTCGCGACAGGCAAGATTCCCGGCGCGATTTTGCTGATCCAGCAGCACGGCAAGCCGGTCTATTTCGAATGTTTCGGCGTGCGGGATCCCGAGACCGGGCAGCCGATGACGCCGGACGCGATTTTCCAGATCTATTCGATGTCGAAGGCCGTCACCTCGGTCGCCGCGATGATGCTGGTCGACGACGGCAAGCTGGCCCTCGATGATCCCGTATCGAAATACATTCATTCCTTTGCGGATGCAAAAGTCGGCGTCGATCTTTCCGATGAAGCAGGACAATATCCGCTCAAGCTCGAGCCGTTGAAGCGCCCGATCACGATCAGGGATCTGCTGCGGCACACGTCGGGTATCACTTACGGCTTCTTCGGCGAAAGCGCGGTGACGAAACTCTATGCCAATCCCCAACTGTACGCCGGCGATTTCGACAACGCCGAATTCGCCGACCGGATCGCGACACTGCCGCTCGCCGATCAGCCCGCAACGCGTTGGAATTACAGCCATTCAACCGACGTACTCGGCCGTGTCGTCGAGGTGGCCTCGGGGCAGTCGCTGTTTCAATTCGAAAAGCAGAGACTGTTCGATCCGCTCGGCATGTCCGATACCGCGTATTATGTCGCGGATAAAGCGAAGTGGCCGCGCATCGCCAGGTCATTTCCTGTCGATCGCTTTCGGGTGGCCGGAATCAAGGATCCGACATTGCCGCGGCGCTGGGAATCCGGCGGCGCGGGCCTGGTCTCGACGATCGGGGACTACGCCCGCTTCCTGCAAATGCTGCTGAACGGAGGCAAGCTGGACGGCAAGCGGTACCTCAAGTCCGAGACGGTCGCACTGATGACGTCGGATCAGATCGGGCCGGAGACCGGGATCATTCATGACCCCTTCTATTTTCCGGGTCCGACCAGCGGCTTCGGTCTTGGCTTTGCCGTGCGCACCTCACCGCCGCCGAACACGACATGGCCGTTGGGTGAATACCGCTGGGACGGCGCGGGCGGCAGCTTCTATTTTGTCGATCCCCAGGACGACATGCTCGTTATCTGCATGGTGCAGGCCCCGACGCAGGGCGGTCGTATCCAACTGGCGCTGAAGACGATCATGTTTGAGGCGCTGGGCAAGGGCCTGCGCAAGGATTGACAATCGCTGGATCCCCGTTTCGCCCTTCGTTCGAACCCCTTGGAAGTACGATGCCGCCACGAACACACTCGTCACGCCCGGACTTGATCCGGGCATCCATCAATCTTCAAAGAAGATGGATTGCCGGGCATGGGCGAGCGGAAGCGACGCCGTCCTTCGGACGGCAACGACGGAGAAGCGCCTACTTCCCCCACACCTCGTTGGCGACGTCGACCGCGAGCTTCAGTTTGGCCCACTGCTCTTCCTCGGAGAGGATGTTGCCCTCCTCGGTCGAGGCAAAGCCGCATTGCGGCGACAACGCGAGCTGATTGAGCGGCGCGAATTTCGCTGCCTCCTCCAGCCGCCGCTTGATGTCGTCCTTCTTCTCGAGTTCGCCGAACTTCGAGGTGATGACGCCGACCACGACGATCTTGTTGCCCTTCGGCAGATAGCGCAACGGCTCGAAGCCGCCGGCACGGTCGGAATCATATTCGAGGAAATAGCCGTCGTAATTGGTGCCGCTCAGCATGGTCTCCGCCACCGGCTCGTAGCCGCCGGAAGAAATCCAGGTAGAACGGAAATTTCCGCGGCAAACATGGGTCGTGATCACCATGTCGGCCGGCCGCTCGGCGATCGCGTAGTTGATGATGCGGGCGTAGATTTCCTGCAGGCCATCGGGATTGTCGCCGCGCTCGCGGGCCTTTTGCAGTTCTTCCTGCGAGCACAGATAGGCCCACACGGTGTCGTCGAACTGCAGATAGCGGCAGCCGGCGTCGTAGAACGCCTTCACCGCCTTGCGGTAGGTCTTGCCGAGATCCTGGTAGAACGCATCGAGATCGGGATACACCTCCTTCGAGATCGCCTTGCGGCCGCCGCGGAAATGCAGCACTGCCGGCGACGGGATCGTCATCTTCGCCGTGACATGCGCCGTGTCGCACTGCTTCTTCAGAAAGCGGAAGTGATCCAGCATCGGATGATTGTGGGGAAAGTCGATCTTGCCGATCACGCGAATGGCGTCGTGCCGGGTCTCAACGCCCGCGAACTGAATCCCCGTGTCGGGATGGAAAAGCTCGCAGCCGGTGAGATGGCTGAGAAAATCGAAATGCCACCACGAGCGGCGGAACTCGCCGTCGGTCGCAAGCTTCAGGCCGATCGAGGCCTGCTTGTGTACGACCTTCTCGATCTCCAGATTCTCCGCCTTGCGCAGGTCCTCGGCGGTGATCTCGCCCTTCTCCAGTTTGGCGCGCGCTTCCTTGATGCGCGGCGGCCGCAACAGGCTGCCGACCTCGTCGGCGCGGAAAGGGGCTTTGGTTCGCTGCATGGTCGTCAACTCCTGAGATTATAGCGTTTTCAAGCGAAGTGGGTACCGGTTCGCGTGAAGAAAACGCGTCAAACAAAAAGACATTCAATGTGCGGCGGCGCCCGAGACGCCAAGGAAGCGCTCGAGCACAGCGGGATCGGCCTTCAGGGCAGTGCTTGCCGCGTCGTGGACGATCGCGCCGCGCTCCAATATCACAACACGATCGGCCAGCCCCAGAATCTTTTGCGCATTCTGCTCGACAATGATCGAACAGATGCCGCCGGCGCGGGTGATTGTGCCGAGCGCCCTCAGCAGCTCCTCGACGATGATCGGCGCCAAACCCTCGGTCGGCTCATCCAGCAGCAGCACTTTTGGATTCAGCGTCAGCGCCCGGCCGATCGCCAGCATCTGCTGCTCGCCGCCGGAGAGCTGGTTGCCGAAATTATTGCGGCGCTCCTTCAGGCGCGGGAACATCTCGTAGATTTTTTCAACCGTCCACGGCCCGGGCTGCGCCACGGCCGTCATGTTTTCCTCCACCGTCAGCGAGCGGAAGATATTGCGCTCCTGCGGTACCCAGCCGATCCCGGCCCGCGCCCGCTGGTCCGGCCGCATTGGCGTCAGATCAAGCCCGCCGAGCCCGACAGTGCCGCCGAACCGGCGGGTGACGCCGACGATCGAATTGATCAGCGTGGTCTTACCGGTGCCGTTACGGCCGAGCAGCGCCAGCACCTGGCCTTCGGCGAGCGAAAGCGTCATGCCCGGCAGCACCACCGCCTCGCCATAACCGGCGCGCAGGCCTTCGATGGTGAGTAGGTCAGACATCGGCGGCCTCGCCGAGATAGACCGCCTTGACCTGCGGATCGCGCGCCACTTCGCCCGGCGGGCCCTCCACCAGCATGGCGCCGTTGACCAGCACCGAGATGCGGTCGGCGAACGAGAACACCAGATCCATGTCGTGCTCGATCAGCAGCACCGTGACATCCCGCGGCAGGGCCGCGACCGCGGCCAGAATATCGTGACGCTCGCTTTCGGGGACGCCGGCAGCGGGCTCGTCGAGCAGCAACACGCGCGGCTTGGTCGCAATCGCGACCGCGATTTCGAGCAGGCGCTGCTTGCCGTAGGGCAAAGTGGCGGTGAGGTCGTTCATCACGTCGAGCAGGTGAAAGCGGCCAAGCGTCTCCGCGATCTCGCCATTGACGTCGCTGCGCGTGCCCATCCGCCGCCACCAGTCGCCGCCGCGGCCGAGCCGTTCGGAGACCGCGAGCCCGATGGTCTCGAGCGGCGTCAGATCGGCATAGAGCTGGTTGATCTGGAAGGTGCGCGACAGCCCGCGCAGCACCCGCTTGTGAACCGGCAAATCGGTGATGTCGTTGCCTTCCAGCAGGATGCGTCCGGCATTGGGCTTGAGCATGCCGGTCAGGAGATTGATGACGGTGGTCTTGCCGGCGCCGTTCGGCCCGATCAGCGCATGGCGGGCGCCCTGCTCGACGCTGAGCGAAAGGTCGCGCGTGACCCGGAGGCCGCCGAACGATTTTTCCAGGCCTTTGGTTTCCAGTGCGACAGTCATGACGCATCACTTTCGGGAACGGCAACGACGGCCTTGCGGCCGGCGAATTGCCGGATGACGAGGTTCGGCAACCACAAGGCCCAGCGATGAATCCGCGCGCGGCCGACCAGCACGATCACGACAAGCACGAGGCCGATCCAGAATTGCCAGTATTGCGGCGTGATGGTCGAGAAGAACTCCTGCAGCATCGTAAACACGACGGCGCCGATCAGGCCGCCATAGAGATAGCCGGTGCCGCCGATCACCAGCACCAGCATCAGATCGGCGGAGCGTTCGAACGAAAACACGTCGAGCGAGGCCAGCGCCGTGGTCTGGGTGAACAGCGCGCCCGATATGCCGGCATAAAAGGCCGCCAGCGTATAGACCGCGATCAGGCGGCGGTTGACGGGCACGCCAATTGCCGCGGCGCGCAGCGGATTGTTCCTGATCGCACGCAGCGAGAGGCCGAACGGCGAGTGGACGACGCGGCGCGCCAGCAGGAACAGCACGAACAACACGATCAGCGAATAGAAGAAGCCGGTCTTGCCGAACATGTCGAAGGCGAAATACCCAAGGATCGGCTGCATCTCTATGCCCTGCAGCCCGTCGGTGCCGCCGGTGATGTCGGAATAGCGTTCCGCCAGCGCCTCCAGTAGCAGCGCGATCCCGAGCGTCACCATCAGCCGGGTCAGGTCGACGCCGCGGATCACCAGGAAACTGGTGAGAAAGCCAAGCACGGTGGCGACCAGGCCTGCCGCGACCAGCGCGATGACCGGCTCGTTGATGACGCCATGCAGCGCCATCAGCCCAGCCGAATAGGCGCCGACGCCGAAAAACGCGGCGTGGCCGAGCGAGACGATGCCGGCATAGCCGAGGATCAGGTCGAGCGAGAGCGCAAACAGCGCCAGCCGCACGATGTCGGTCATGATCAGATAGCGGGAGGGAAACAGGAACGCGCAGACAGCTGCGAGAATCCAGAACACAATCTCGGCCGGACGCCAACGGGCGCTGGCCATCGCATGGGATGAGAGGTCGGGAAGCGCGGTCATCGCAAGCTCAACGCGTAGCGGTGCGGCCGAACAGGCCGTTTGGGCGCCAGATCAGGATCACGATCATGATGGTGTAGATCACGAAGGGGCCCATCTTCGGCACGTAATATTTGCCGGCGACGTCGCCGATGCCGAGCAGCAGCGAGGCCAGAAACGGCCCGGTGATGCTGGAGGAGCCGCCGACCGTCACCACGATCAGGAAGTAGATCATGAATTTCAGCGGGAAATACGGATCGAGCCCGAGGACTTCCGCGCTCAGCGCGCCGCCGAGGCCGGCAAGGCCGCAGCCGAAGGCAAAGGTGAAGGCGAAGACCTGCGGCACATTGATGCCGAGCCCGCCGGCGGCGCGCGGATCGTCCACCGCGGCGCGCAGGCGGCTGCCAAACCGCGTGCGGGCCAGGATCAGCTGCAATGCTACCGTGAGCAGGCCGCAGATCACGATCATCATCAGCCGGTAGCGGCCGATGCCGACGCCGAAGAAGTCGAACTGGCCCTCCAGCGCCGCCGGCAATTTGATGAAGATCCGCGACGATCCCATGATGTAATCGACCGCCGCGACCGACATGAAGACGAGCCCGACCGAGAACAGCACCTGGTCGAGATGGCTTCGCGTGTAGAGATGCCGGTACAGCGCGCGTTCCAGCACCACGCCGATCAGCGCGCTGGAGACGAAGGCCAGCGGCAGGCCGGCGAAGAACGGCCAGCCGGAATTATTGACCAGCACAGCGCAGACATAGCCGCCGGTCATGGCGAAGGCGCCATGCGCGAGATTGACGAAGTTCATCAGCCCGAGCGTCACGGCGAGGCCGCAGGCCAGCACGAACAGCAGCATGCCGTAGGCGACACCGTCGAACAGGATTGTGAACAGCGTGGTCATTCAGGGAATGTCCCAGAGCCTTTGGAAACCGTCATTCCGGGGCAGCGCGCAGCGCTGAACCCGGAATCTCGCGCGACAATTTCGAGATCCCGGGTTCGCGCTCGCGCGCGCCCCGGGATGACGACTTCGTCGTCACTTCTTGGTCTTGCCGGAATCCTTCACCGCCTCGAAGGTCTGGAACTCGACGTTGTAGAGTTCGCCATCGACCTTCTCGACCTTGCGGATGTAGATGTTCTGCACGATGTCGCGGGTTTCCGGATCGATCGAGATCGGGCCGCGCGGGCTTTCCCACTTCATGCCCTTCATCGCCGCGATCAGTTCATCGCCATCGGTCTTGCCGCCGGTCTTCTTCAGCGCCTCATAGATCAGGTGGATGCCGTCATAACCGCTCACCGCCATGAAACCCGGACGCGAGTTGAAGGCCTTCTTGTAGGCGGCGACGAACTCCTTGTTCATCGCCGACGGATGCGCCGCGGAATACAGATGCGCGGTGACGGTGCCGAGCGCCGCGTCGCCCATGCCGTTGAGCAGATCGTCGTCCATGACGTCGCCGGGGCCGATCACCTTGATGCCAGCCTTGTCGAGCCCGCGCTCGGCATATTGCTTCATGAAATTGCCGCCCTGGCCCGCCGGCACGAACACGAACACCGCGTCGGGCTTGGCATCCTTCATCCGCTGCAGGAAGGGCGCGAAATCGGGATTGGCCAGGGGCACCTTGACCTCTTCCACGATCTCGCCGCCGCCGGCGGTGAAATTCTGCTTGAAGAAGGTCAGCGCGTCGTTACCCGGCGCGTAGTCGGAGGTCAGCGTTGCGACCTTCTTGATGCCGTTCTTGGCGGCCCAGTCGCCGATGATGGTGGACGACTGCGCCAGCGTGAAGGAGGTGCGCACGATATAGGGCGAGCGCTCGGTGATGATCGAGGTGCCGGCCGCCATCACGACTTCCGGGATTTTGCCCTGCGTCGCCAGCGGTGCTGCGGCAAGGGCTGCCGGCGTCACGCCGAAGCCCGCGATGAAATTGACCTTGTCGTTGACGATCAACTCCTGCGCGGCGGTCTTGGTCTTGTCCGGAAGAGCGCCGTCATCCTTCAGGATGATTTCGATCTTCTTGCCGGCGACGGTGTCGCCATGCTGCTGCATATAGAGCTTGATGGCGTTGTCGATCTGCTTGCCGGTCGACGCCTGGCCGCCGGTCATCGGCAGGATCAGGCCGATCTTGACGGCGTCCTCGGCCTGGGCAGGCGCCGCGGCGGCTAAGGCTGCCACGGCGCTTGCGGCCAGCAATATTTGACTGCGGATAGACATGAAATTTTTCTCCCCCTGATCGGTCGTGTACCTTGAGCCGAGTCCCCGGCCTTGCCTCACCATAGCCCAGATTTTTCGGCCGTGTAGCGAGGCGACATGGCGTCTTCCGGCGGCTTGTTGTCAATCGGGCGAAGGATGGGCTGCCGGCCCGAGGCCAGTCCGCAACGCTGTCCTGCTGATAGCGACAAAGAGCCGAATTTAGGTGCCATGATACCATCATCGTCGCGACGGACCACAGCTCGGGAGCGTTCGGGTGGGCACGTTCGAATGACGCGTCACCGGATCGGCTACTTATTTGTACGATTGTACAAATAAAATGGTCCTGTCAACAAAGAAGCGGTTGGGTTGGCAAAGCCGGGGCCGCCAGACGGCCCTAAATCCATCATCCTTAAAGGTCTAGATTGTAAGCTGTTGCCATGCTGATCCGTGCCCGCCATATCGCCACACTCGCCGCGCTCTCGCTCGCGGGCTTTGCCTTGAGCGGATGCGGCACCATCAACGAGAAGCTCGCGGCCGGCATCAGCGACGCCATTCCGGCATGGGCCGGCGGTATGCCGGCGGATGCCCCGCCCCGACCCGGCACGGCGAAATACGACGAGTTCATGAAAGAGCGGGAACGAAAGCGCCTGATGCCCGCCGCAGAGCGCGGCGAGGAAACAAAGCCGGCGCCGTCGTCGCAGGATGCGGTTCATTGAGAGGCGTTTTCGAGCGAAGAAAACGCGTCAAAGCAACAAGTGAGTGCGCCTCGCGCCCTCAATCCATGAATACGACGGTCTTGCGGCCGTTGAGGATCACGCGATCCTCGAGGTGGTGACGCATCGCGCGCGCCAGCACCCGGCGTTCGATGTCGCGTCCCTTGCGCGAGAGATCTTCCGGCGTATCGCGGTGGCTGATGCGCTCGACGTGCTGGTCGATGATCGGGCCCTCGTCGAGATCGCGGGTGACGTAATGCGCGGTGGCGCCGATCAGCTTGACGCCGCGCTCATGCGCCTGGTGGTAGGGGCGCGCGCCCTTGAAGCCCGGCAGGAACGAGTGATGGATGTTGATGCAGCGCCCCGACAAACTTGCCGTCATCTCGTCCGACAGGATCTGCATGTAGCGCGCCAGCACCACGAGATCGGTATTGCTGTCGTCAACCAGCTTCAGGACCGCCTGCTCCTGCTCGCGTTTGGTCTCCCTGGTCACCGGCATGTAGTGGAACGGAATCTCGCCGAAATCGAGATTGCCGTAGGTCTCGCGCGGATGGTTGGAGACGATCGCGGTCGGAATCATCTCGAGCTCACCGGTGCGCCAGCGGTAGAGGATGTCGACCAGGCAATGATCGGATTTGGAGACCAGCAGCATCACCCGGCGGCGGTTGGCGCGATCGCGCATCTGCCAGTCCATGCCGAAACGGTCGGCAATCGCGGTAAAGCCGGTCTGCAATGCCGTCAATTCGACCGCGAGATCGGCGGCGGTGAACACCACCCGCATGAAGAATTTCTTGGTCTCGACGTCGTCAAACTGCTGGGCGTCCAGAATGTTCTGCCCGTTATGGGCGAGAAACGTCGACACCGCGGAGACGATGCCGGGGCGATCGGCACAGGACAGGGTCAGAACGAATTGACGATCGGGCATGGCGCGGACTTGATTACATCCAAGGCAGCAGGTGGAGCGGGTTTGCGGCCCTGCTCTATCACCGCCAACCTGCTTGCGCCAATCCCGAAACAGGAGTCAGGATGAACAAAGCACGCACGATCGGCGTTGGAGTGAGATCATGGCTGACAGACTGAACGGCTACCGCATCCTGATCCTGGAAACGCGCGAGGAAGCACAGTTTTCCCGCCTGCTCGCCGAACAGGGCGCCGACGTGCTGCAATGCCCGATGTTCACCATTCACGATGCGCCCGACCCAGCGCCGATCGAGGCCTGGATCAGGCGGTCGATCGACAAGCCTTTCGACGATCTGGTGCTGATGACCGGCGAAGGCCTCCGCCGCCTGATGAAGGTCGTGCGACGCATCGGCGTCGAGCCGGAGTTTACTGCCGCGCTTAGCAAGGCGCGGAAATTCGCCCGCGGCCCGAAACCCGGCCGGGCGCTGCGCGAGATCGGGCTGGAGCCGCAGATCACGACCGAGAAGCCGACCTCCGAGGGCGTCGCCGAGATGCTGTCGCGCCTCGACTTGAAAGGCCGTCGTCTCGGCCTGCAGCTCTATCCGGACAAAGACCACAGCGTGCTGATCAATGCGATCACCGCGCAGGGCGCCGAGGTCGATACCGTATTGCCTTACGTCTACGATGCGCAGGCCGCCGACGCCAACATCGTCACCGCCATCGACGAGATGGCGGAGGGCCGCATCGATGCGATTGCGCTGACCAATCTGGGCCAGATCCGCCGTCTCGTGGAAGTCGCGCGAGCGCGCGGATATGAAGCGCGGTTGCGCGACGGGCTGGCGCGTACGCCAATTGCCTCGGTCGGACCTGCGGTGTCGGACGAACTCAAGTCCCACGGGCTGCGCACGGATATTTATCCGGCCAATGACGCCTACTTCATGAAACCGCTGATCTCGGCGATGGCGACGGCGCTGACGAAGGCTCCGCCGAGGCTGGCGGCGAGATAGCTACTCCGCCGCCTGTTTGGACTCACTCAGATACGCCCGATACGCCAGCTTGATCCCGTCCTCGAGCGAGGTGCTGGCGCGCCAGCCCAGTTTCGCGAGGCGGCTGACGTCCAGCAGTTTTCGCGGCGTGCCGTCGGGCTTTGAGGCGTCGAAGCTGATTTCGCCGCTATAGCCAATGGTCGCGGCCACCACGCGGGAGAATTCGGCGATCGTGATGTCTTCGCCGGTGCCAATATTGACCAGTTCGTCGCTGGAATACGTCTTCATCAGATGGACGCAGGCGTCGGCGAGATCGTCAACGTAGAGGAACTCGCGGCGCGGCGTGCCGGTGCCCCAGACCACCACGTTTTTGACCCCGGACATCTTCGCTTCGTGGAAGCGGCGGATCAGGGCGGCGACGACGTGGCTGTATTCAGGATGATAATTGTCGCCGCGGCCATACAGATTGGTCGGCATCACGCTGATGAAGTCCGAACCATATTGGTGGCGATAGGCCTCGACCATCTTGATCCCTGCGATTTTCGCAATCGCATAGGGCTCGTTGGTCGGCTCCAGCGGCCCGGTCAGCATGGAATCTTCGCGTAACGGCTGCGGCGCCATCCTGGGATAGATGCAGGATGAGCCGAAGAACATCAGTTTCTCGGTTTTGTTGACGTGGGCGGCATGGATCACATTCGCCGCAATCGCCAGATTGTCGTAGAGGAATTCGGCGCGCAGCGTGTTGTTGGCGACGATGCCGCCGACCTTGGCCGCAGCTAAAAAAACCGCCTGCGGTCGTTTGGCGGAAAACCATTTGTTGACAGCGGCCAGATCACGCAAATCAACCTCGCTGCGCCTGACCGTCAACAGCTTGACGTCTTCCTGCGCCAGCCTGCGCACCAGTGCGGCGCCGACCATGCCACCATGACCGGCAACGTAGACTGTTTTACCGCTGAGCTCAAACGGGGTTCTTGCCATTGACGATCTCCCGTTTCGCGATCGCAAGATCGCTCGCCACCATTTCCCTGACGAGTTGTGCGAAGCTCGTCTTCGGCGTCCAACCGAGTTTTTCACGCGCCTTGCTGGCGTCGCCGATCAGGAGATCGACTTCGGTGGGACGAAAGTAAACCGGATCGATGCGAACAACTGTCTTGCCTGACTTCCGGTCAACGCCGGTCTCCTCGACGCCTTTTCCGCGCCATTCAATGCTGCGGCCAACCTCGGCAAATGCAAGTTCGACAAATTCACGCACCGAGCGGGTTTCGCCAGTCGCCAGCACAAAATCATCAGGCTTATCCGCCTGCAATACCTTGTGCATGCCCTCGATGTAGTCTCGAGCATGGCCCCAGTCGCGCTTTGCTTCAAGATTGCCGAGATAGAGCGCCTCATCCAGACCGGTCTCGATACGGGCAATCCCGCGCGTGATCTTGCGTGTCACGAAAGTCTCGCCGCGAATTGGGCTCTCATGATTGAACAGAATGCCGTTCGAGGCATACATGCCGTAGGCCTCGCGGTAGTTCACGGTGATCCAATAACCGTAAAGCTTGGCGACGCCATAGGGCGAGCGCGGATAGAACGGCGTCGTCTCCTTCTGCGGAACCTCCTGGACCAGGCCATATAGTTCCGAGGTCGACGCCTGATAGAACCGCGTCTCCTTTTCCATGCCGAGAATGCGGATCGCCTCAAGCAACCGCAATACGCCGATCGCATCGGCATTGGCGGTATATTCAGGACTCTCGAAACTAACGCCGACATGGCTCTGAGCGGCGAGATTGTATATCTCGGTCGGCCTGATCTGCTGCACCAATCGGATCAGGTTGGTCGAGTCCGTCATGTCACCATAGTGAAGCATGAACGGTACATTGCGCGTATGGGGATCTTCGTAGAGATGGTCAATGCGCGCGGTGTTGAAAGACGACGACCGGCGCTTGATTCCGTGTACGGTGTAACCGAGGCCGAGCAGATATTCGGCGAGATAGGCGCCGTCCTGGCCGGTGACGCCGGTTATCAGCGCCACACGCTGTTTCGAATCCTGAGCCAACATGTCTTCTCCAACAACACGGGCGGCACGCGAGCCCGACGGGCCCTTTACCCCGCCCCCAATTCGCCCAGTCAAATCCAGCGCGCAAGGGGGAGCCGCCAGCGGCAGAGGCCATAGCATCCGACCCCGCCGAAGTCTAATGCCAAAACCATTTGGAATCAGACCTTTAACCGACCGGCTGGGGCACCAGCCCCAAACTGGTTGGTCGGCGATTTATTGTTGAGATGCCGAGCTTGGGGCCCAAGCGCCTGTTACTCGCCATAGTGCCGCAATCGCTCGAGGTCGATGATGGTCACGCCGCCATATTCGAGTCTGAGCAAGCCCTGCTTCTCCAGCCGCTTCAGGCACTGGTTGGCATTTTGCCGGGAGATGCCGGACAGCGCCCCGATCTCTTCCTGCGTAATCTCCAGATGCCGCGTGAGGTCCGGATACAGGATGGGGTTGAACAATGAGGCGATCGAGCGCGCCAGCCGCGCGGTCGCATCCAGCGTGCGGCCGTATTCGAGCAGCGCGATGAACTGGCCAAGCCGCTCATTGAGCTGGCCGACCAGGAAACGGTTGAATCCCACGCTGTTCTCGAACAGCCAGACGAAGGTCTTGCGGTCCATCATTGCGAGCCGGGTATCGCGCAGCGCCACCACGTCATAGCGCCGCGGCTCGTTCTTGAGCACAGTGCCCTCGCCGAACCATGCCCCTGCGGTCAGACCGGCAAAAACTGGCGGCCTTGCCGCCCCGGGATACGATGCCCATTCGAGCCAGACCGGTGACGACGCCGGTCCAGTAGTCGAACTGGTCGCCGCGCATGAAGATGAATTCATCGGCGCGGTAGGATTTCTCGACAATGCCGGCGCGCGCGACCTCGATCTCGCGTTCGTTCAGTTCGCGCGACCAGGACGCGATGCGCTTCAGATAATCCGGAGCAATCATGATGTTGTCGACAGCGTCCCCAGCCCAGCATATTGCACCGCAACATTAATTGATCCGGGAACCGGAAGCGCGGGGCGCCTCCAAAATTTACTTACCAATTGTCCGGCGCAAGACATTTCAACGTATCGCTTTCCCCTATGGAGGACCACCTCGCGTCACTCCGCTTGTCACCCAACGGGATAGGTGGACGGCGCGAAGAAAGGGCTGGGGTCGGCGGGTGTGGCGTTACCGCGCATGATTTCGATGCACGGGAAAGGGCCCGATGACCAATGCCTCACGACCAGGCATCATTAGTTGGATGGCTTACCGATACCGGCCAATGTAAGGTCGCCGTTGTGATTGCAACGAAAAGATAAAGAGCGCGTCAAGCGCCGTATCTGGAGGGAATGAGTGGCTTACACGTTGGAAGTGCGCGGGGTGTCACTGCGCTTTGGTGGCGTCCGTGCGCTGACCGAAGTGAGTTTTGGCGTCAACGATGGCGAGCTGTTCTCGATCATCGGCCCGAACGGCGCCGGCAAGACCTCGATCGTCAATTGCATCTCGGGCCGCTACAAGCCAACCGAAGGTCAGCTGTTCTATCGCGGCAAGGATATCACAGCACTCAATCCCAACGCACGGCCCTCGCTCGGCATCGGCCGCACCTTCCAGAATCTGGCGCTGTTCCATCATATGAGCGTGCTCGACAATATCATGGTCGGGCGGCATCACCTGCTGAAGAACAATTTCATCACGGGATCGCTGTACTGGCTGACCGGCGCGCGGCGCGAGGAGCTCGAGCATCGCCGCAAGGTCGAGGAGATCATCGACTTCCTCGACCTGCAGTCGGTGCGCAAGGCGACCGCGGGCACGCTTCCTTATGGCCTGCGCAAGCGCGTCGAGCTGGCCCGCGCGATGGCGCTGGAGCCGGAACTGATCCTGCTCGACGAACCGATGGCCGGCATGAACTTCGAAGAGAAGGAGGACATGGCGCGCTACATCGTCGATCTCAACGAAGAGTTCGGCATGACGGTCATGATGATCGAGCACGACATGGGTGTGGTGATGGACATCTCCCACCGCGTCATGGTCCTGGATTTCGGCCGCAAGATCGCGGAAGGCGACCCCGCCGCGGTGCTGGCCGACCCCCATGTCAAGCGCGCCTATCTCGGCGAGGAAGACGAGGTCTTGGTCGACCCCGACGACAAGTCCGCCGCCCCGGAGTGCGCGGCATGATGGATTACGCCGGTCGCGTCGCGCAAGCCAACACCTATCCGAAGCTTTTGCGTCTCAACGCCTGGGAGCATGGCGCCGAGATCGCGCTGCGCGAAAAGGACCTTGGGCTCTGGCGCGTCTTCACCTGGAACGACTACCAGGCGCGCGTGCACGATTTCGCGCTCGGCATGGTCGAACTCGGCCTCGGCCGCGGCGATGTGATTGGCATCATCGGCGACAACCGGCCGGACTGGGTTTCGGCCGAAATCGCCACCCATGCGATCGGGGCACTTAGCCTCGGCCTCTATCGCGACGTGCTGGACGAGGAAGCTGCCTACCTCTTGAGTTACGGCGACGCCAAGCTGGTGTTCGCCGAAGACGAGGAACAGGTCGACAAGCTTTTGGCACTGGCCGACCGCGTCCCGAACCTCAAGCACATCGTCTATTCCGATCCGCGCGGCATGCGGAAATACGACGACCCGCGGCTGATGGAAGCCGAAAAGCTTGCAAGCATGGGCCGCGACCGCGCCGCACGGGAGCCGGGCCTCTACGACAAGCTCGTTGACGCGACCAAAGGCGAGGACGTCGCGATCCTCTGCACGACGTCAGGCACCACGGCCAACCCGAAGCTCGCGATGCTCGCGGCAGGCCGCGTGCTGAAACATTGCGCGACCTATCTCGCGTTCGATCCGAAGGGTCCGGACGACGAATACGTCTCGGTGCTGCCGCTGCCCTGGATCATGGAACAGGTCTACGTGCTCGGCAAAGGGCTGCTCTGCCGGATGAAGGTCAACTTCGTGGAAGAGCCCGACACCATGATGAACGATTTCCGCGAGATCGCGCCGACCTTCGTGCTGTTCGCACCTCGGGTCTGGGAATCGATCGCCGCCGACGTCCGCGCCGGCGTGATGGACTCCTCGCCGCTCAAGCAAAAACTCTACGACCTCGGCATGAAGACGGGCCTTGCGGCGCTGGCGCAGGGCAAGCATTCGACGCTGGCCGACCAGCTGCTGTTCCGCGCCCTGCGCGACCGGCTCGGCTTTACCCGTCTGCGCTCGGCGGCGACCGGAGGCGCGGCGCTCGGGCCGGATACGTTCAAATTCTTCCAGGCCATGGGCGTGCCGCTGCGCACGCTGTACGGCCAGACCGAATTGCTGGGCGCCTACACGCTGCATCCGTTCGGCAAGGTCGATCCGGATACGACGGGCGTGCCGATGGCCGGCGATATCGAGATCCGCGTCGACAACCCCGACATCAACGGCGTCGGCGAAATCGTGGTGCGCCACCCGAACATGTTCCTGGGCTATTACAAGAATCCGGAAGCCTCGTTGGCCGACATGAAGGATGGCTGGATGCATTCCGGCGATGCCGGCTATTTCAACGACAACAAGCAGCTCGTGGTGATCGACCGCATCAAGGATCTCGCCGAGACCTCGCGCGGCGAACGCTTCTCGCCGCAATATCTCGAGAACAAGCTGAAATTCTCGCCCTACATCGCCGAAACCGTGGTGCTCGGCGCCGGCCGCGACGCGCTGGCGGCAATGATCTGCATCCGCTACTCGATCATCTCGAAATGGGCGGAAAAGAACCGCATCTCGTTCACGACCTACACCGACCTCGCTTCGCGGCCGGAGGTCTACGCACTGGTGCGGAAAGAAGTTGAAACCGTCAACGCGACGCTGCCGCCGGCGCAGCGCATCTCGAGATTCCTGCTGCTTTACAAGGAACTCGACGCCGACGACGGCGAACTGACCCGCACCCGAAAAGTCCGCCGCAGCGTCATCAACGAGAAATACGCCGGGATCATCGACGCGATCTATGGCGGCAAGCGCGACATCCCCGTCGACACCGTGATCCGCTTCCAGGACGGCACCACGCAACGCATCCGCACCACGCTGAGAGTGGTCGATCTCGCGCGGGATACGGCGACAGCGGAGGCCGCGGAATGAGGCTGGGTGTATCGGCATATTCAGCCGTCATGCGCGGGCTTGACCCGCGCATCCATCCGCTTTCGAAAAAAGTCCTTCTTGAACGATGGATTGCCGGGCATAGGCGAGCGGAAGCGACGCCGTCCTTCGGACGGCTATGCCCGGCAATGACGAGTGAGTTTCCATGAACCTCCAGTTCCTGATCCAGCTCCTCGTCAACGGCCTCGTGGTCGGCACGCTCTATGGCGTGGTCGCGATGTCGTTTGTGCTGATCTACAAGGCGACCCAGGTCGTGAACTTCGCGCAAGGCGAGTTGCTGCTGATCGGCGCCTGGGTGTGCTGGGCGCTGCTTGCCAAATACCAGGTGCCGTTCTGGCTCGGCATGCCGATGACGCTGGTGTTCATGTTCGTGTTCGGCATTGCGATCCAGATCCTGATCCTTCGGCCGATGATCGGCGAGCCGATCATCTCTGTCATCATGGTCACGATCGGGCTGTCGACGGTGTTCCAGGCCGCGCTGAAATGGATCTTTGGCGTCAACCCGCAGCCGTTTCCGCGGGTGTTCGAGAGCCAGTCCGTCAGCCTGTTCGGCCTGCAGATCCAGACCGTCTATGTCATGAGCCTCGTCGTCTCGGTCGCGATGATGATTGGCATGGCCTGGTTCTTTCGCGCCTCGAAATATGGGCTGGCGATGCGCGCCACCGCCTTCAACCAGCAGGTGGCGCAATCGCTCGGCATCTCCGTCAAAAGCGTGTTCGCGATGGCGTGGGCGATCTCGGCAACGGTGTCTGCGGTCGCCGGCGTCGTGGTCGCGGTGGTCAACGGCGTATCTTCGGGTCTTTCCGGCTACGGCATCAAGGTATTTCCCGCCGCGATCCTGGGCGGACTCGACTCGATCGGCGGCGCCGTGCTCGGCGGCATCATCATCGGGCTGCTGGAAAACATCGCGCAATATGTCGACAGCGAATATCTGCACTGGGGCAATCTCTACGAGATCGCGCCGTTCTACGTGCTGATCATCATCCTGATGATCAAGCCCTACGGCCTGTTCGGCACCAAAGACATCGAGCGGGTGTAATTCATGGCAGGTCCCTCCCTGATCCCGTCCGGCGACTTCCGCACCACTTATGCGGCGGACACCATGATCTTTCCGACCACGACCAGCCGCAACTTTGCGATTTTGGGCGTCGTCCTGGTCTGCTTCGCGCCGCTGGTGTTTTCGAACTACTGGCTCAGCATATCGATCCAGATCGGCATCTTCGCGATCGCAGCCCTCGGCCTCAACATCCTGGTCGGTTTCACCGGACAGATATCGATCGGCCACGCTGCGTTCTTCCTGTTCGGCGCCTTCACCTCGGCCTACATCTCCAACAATCTGCCGATCCCGGTGTTCTTCGCCGTTCCGCTCGCCGGTGTCGTCACAGCGCTAGTCGGACTGATCTTCGGGGTGCCGGCCGCGCGGCTGAAGGGGCTTTATCTCGTCATCGCGACGCTGGCGGCGCAATACATCCTGCTCGATTTCTTTTCGCGCGCCGACTGGTTTTCCGGCGGCTCGGTGCCCGCCAGCGCCAACCCGTTCTCGATCTTCGGCTACACCTTTCGCGGCGATAAGCAATATTTCTACGTGGTGCTGGCCTATCTCGTGGCCAGCTATTTGCTCGTGACCAATCTGATGCGCACGCGCGACGGCCGCGCGCTGGTCGCGATCCGCGATCATTATCTCTCCGCCGAGATCATGGGCATCAACCTCACCAAATACCGCACGCTCTCGTTTGGGCTGGCGGCATTCTTCGCCGGCATCGCCGGCGCGCTCTACGCGCACTACCAGCTCGTCGTCTCCAACGAAGGCTTTGGCATCGAACGCTCGATCCTGTTTCTTGCGATGATCATCATCGGCGGCACCGGCTCGGTGATGGGTACGCTGATGGGGACCGCGTTCGTGGTGCTATTGCCGGAAGCGATGGAATGGATCAGCGCTGGCCTCAAGGGCAGCGCGATCGACAAGGCGCTGTCGCTCAACAACAACATCACCTTTTTGCGCGAGATCACGGTCGGGCTGATCATCATCGCGTTCCTGATGTTCGAGCCCGACGGGCTCGCGCATCGCTGGCGGCAGATCAAGACCTACTGGAAACTCTACCCGTTTTCGCATTGAGGTTGGAACGGGACTGGCTACAATCGGTATCAACAAAATAACGGGAGGAAACACCATGACGATAAAGTCCTTTTTGAGCACGGTTTCGCTGGCGTTGTTGATCGGCGGCGCGTCGGCAGCCGCACAGGCGCAGATTGCCATTGGTCACCTTCAGGATCAGTCGGGCGGCACGTCCGACGTCGGCACGCCTTACGGACAGGGCGTCGCGGACACCTTCGCCTGGGTCAACAAGAACGGCGGCGTCGGCGGCAAGCAGCTCAACGTCGACAGCAACGATTACGGCTACCAGGTGCCGCGCGCGATCGCGCTCTACAAGAAATGGTCGGCCCCCGACAGCAAGGTCGCGGCGATCATGGGTTGGGGCACCGCCGACACCGAGGCGCTGACCGGCTTCCTCGCGCAGGACAAGATCCCGGACATTTCAGGCTCCTACGCGGCCGCATTGACCGATCCGGAAGGCACCAGCGGCAAGGCGAAGCCCGCGCCGTATAATTTCTTCTATGGTCCGAGCTATTCGGACTCGATGCGGGCGATGCTGACCTGGGCGGCCGAGGACTGGAAGGCCAAGGGCAAGCCGGGCAAGCCGAAATTCGTCCACATGGGCGCCAACCATCCCTATCCGAATGCGCCGAAGGCCGCGGGCGAAGCGCTCGCCACCGAACTCGGATTCGAAGTGCTGCCGCCGCTGGTGTTCGCGCTGGCGCCGGGTGATTACAGCGCGCAGTGCCTGAGCCTGAAGAGCGCCGGCGCCAATTACGCCTATCTCGGCAATACCGCCGCCTCCAACATCTCGGTGCTGAAGGCGTGCAAGACCGCCGGCGTCGACGTGCAGTTCATGGGCAATGTCTGGGGCATGGACGAGAACGCCGCCAAGACCGCCGCCGACGCCGCCGATGGCGTGATCTTCCCGCTGCGGACCGCGGTGGCCTGGGGCGGCAACGCGCCGGGCATGAAGACCGTGATGGAAATCTCCAAAATGTCGGACCCGACCGGCAAGGTCTATCGGCCCGTGCATTACATCGCAGCCGTTTGCAGCGCGCTGTATCTGAAGGAAGCGCTCGACTGGGCCGCCAAGAACGGCGGCGCCACCGGCGAGAACGTCGCCAAGGGCTTTTACCAGAAGAAGGATTGGGTGCCGGCCGGCATGGAAGGCGTCTGCAATCCCTCGACCTGGACCGAGAAGGACCATCGCCCGACGATGAAGGTCGATCTCTATCGCTCGAAAGTCTCCGGGCCGACCGATGGCGACATCAACGACCTGATGGCCAAGGGCACGATCAAGCTCGAGAAGGTCAAGACCGTCGAACTGCCGCGCAAGCCGGAATGGTTTGGGTGGTGAGGTAACACACCAACGTCACCAACGCTCAAATGTCATCCCCCGCCACCGGGTCTCGCCTTTGGCGAGCCCGGTGACAGGCTCCAGCGGGTGATCCAGTACGCCGCGGCTTCTCGGTCCATCACAGCCGCATCTGGAATACTGGGTCACCCGCTTTTCGCGGGTGACGACAGTGGAGAGTGATAACGACATGACTCAAACTGTCGAAGCAGCACGCCCCGCACCGATCGCCGTCGCCGCAGCCCCGCTGCTCAGCGTGAACAACATCGAGGTGGTGTACGACGACGTCATCCTGGTGCTGCGCGGCTTGAGCCTTGAAGTGCCGCAAGGCGCGATCGTGGCGCTGCTGGGCGCCAACGGCGCCGGCAAATCGACGACGCTGAAGGCGATCTCGGGCCTGCTGAAAACCGAGGACGGCGAAGTTACGCGCGGCGAGATCGTCTTCAACGGCGAGCGCATCAACGGCATCGATCCCGACAAGATCGTCCGCCGCGGCATTTTTCAGGTGATGGAAGGCCGCCGCATCATCGCCGACATGACGTCGCTGGAGAATTTGCGGCTCGGGGCCTTCACCCGCAGCGATAACGAGGTCGGCGCCGACATCGACATGGTGTTCAGATATTTCCCGCGGCTGAAGGAGCGCACCGGCCTCGCCGGCTATCTGTCCGGCGGCGAGCAGCAGATGCTGGCGATCGGGCGTGCGCTGATGGCGCGCCCGAAGATGATCCTGATGGACGAGCCGTCGATGGGCCTGTCGCCGCTGCTGGTGAAGGAAGTGTTCGCGATCATCAACGAGATCAACCGCGATCTCGGCGTGACCATTCTGCTGGTCGAACAAAATGCGCGCGCAGCGCTTTCGGTCGCCAGTCACGGCTACATCATGGAGCAGGGCAAGGTGGTGCTCGACGGTAGCGCGGACGAGTTGCGCGACAACGAGGACGTGAAGGAATTCTACCTCGGCGGCGCCGGCGACCAGCGCAAGAGTTTTAAAAACCTGAAAAGCTTCAAGCGAAGGAAGCGGTGGCTGTAACGCAGCTTGTGCTCAGCCGAGCACCTGCTCTGCTTCCGCAACCGCGCACAGCACATGATAAAACGACGACGCAGGAATCGTGGCCACCAGCGAGTTGCCGGCGCGATCGAATTGATCGTACCAGCCGCCCGCGACCGGATGCGAAAGGTAGTGCCGTTCCAGGCGCGCCAGCGCGGCACGCGCCTGGTCGGCGGCACCGGCCTCGCCCGCCTCGGCCTGCGCGATCCACGCCTTGGCCATTTCGGTCTGCGGCCACAGACGCCGCGTGTGCCGTCTGATGTTGCCCTCGGTGTCGCCCTCATCGACCAGGCAGCCGGTGGCCTCGTCGCGATAGCGCAGCGCCGAGGCCAGCAACTCGCCGCGAAAACGTCCCGTTGGGCAACCAGTGATCCGCTCAAACCCCTTCAAGAGCCAACACCATTCCGCCTGGTGTCCGGGCTCGACGCTGACCGGCTCGATCTTCGACCAGTCGTCCTCGAAATATTCGCCGAGCACGTGTTTCTGCTTGTCGTAGAGATTGGCGAGAAACAACGCGAAGAAGTCGCCGGCGCGGTTCTGGAAGACCGTCTCATGGGTGGCGTCGAACACCGCGATCATCGCTTCGAACAGATGCATTTGCGGGTTTTGCCGCCGCGGCAGCGACGCCGGCAATCCTTCCAGCACGCCGCCATGCGGCGAGCGCAGATGAGCGTCCAGGAACGAGAGCAGCGCGTCGATCTCGGCGCGGACCTGCGCGTCACGGTCGAGCGCATAGACGGTTGCGAGTGCAAACAGCACGAAGGCGTGGTCGTAGGAATCGCGCAGCGGGTCCAGGACCGCACCATCGGGCGTCAACGTATGCACGAAGCCCGGCCGGCCGTCGGGCGCCTTGGCTTTGGTCAGCAAATGATCCAGCCCCTTGAGCGCGATTTCGCGGCCTTCCGGATACCAGCCCATCTGCGCTGCCTTGGCGAAGCAATAGATCTGCCGGGCCTGCACGAACACGCGCCGGGGCGCGAGACGATCGGCGCGCCCATCGCGGTCGAGCCGGTCGACGAAGCCGCCCGACGTCGAATCCCAGCCTTCCCCGGACCACAATGGCAGGGCGTGCTCGATCATGCGCAGCTTCAGTCTCGCGACGATGTCGACAGAATCTTCCGTCGCGGCGGTTTGTGCTTCAGCCATTACGTCCCCTGGGGCCTCTCCAACACCGGTGGCCGCCGTCTGATACCACGTGCAAGGCGGGGTGCAATCGGCCTGAACACACAGGACCAGCCATGAACGACCATTATGACGCCCTTGAAACGCGCCCACCCGTCCAGCGCGAGGCAGAGCTGTTTTCCCGGCTGCCGGAGGTGCTGCGCAAGGCCATGGAAGCGCCGGCCTACGCCGAGCGCCTCAAGGGCGTCGACCCCGCGTCCATCGTCAGCCGGGCCGCGCTGGCGGACCTGCCGGTATTGCGCAAGTCGGAACTCCCCGCCCTGCACAAGGCCGCGCCGCCCTTCGGCGGGTTCGTGGCAGGGCCGCTCGGATCGTTTGGGCGGCTATTCACCTCGCCCGGCCCGATCTTCGAGCCTGAGCCTGCCCATGCCGACCCCTGGCGCGGCGCGCGGGCGCTGTTCGCGGCGGGCTTCCGGCCCGGCGACGTGGTGCTGAACACCTTCAGCTATCACCTCACGCCCGGCGGCTTTATTTTTGATGCTTCGGCGCGCGCGCTGGGCTGCGCGGTCATTCCGGCCGGTCCCGGCAATACCGAGGCGCAGTTTGAGCTGATCGAGGCCTACCGGCCGGTCGGCTACAGCGGCACGCCGGATTTCCTCAAAATTCTGCTCGACACCGCGGCAAGTGCCGGACGCGATGTCTCCTCGATCAAGCGCGCGCTGGTCTCGGGCGCGGCCTTTCCGAAATCGCTGCAGGATGAGGTCAGGTCGCGCGGCATCGACGCCTATCAGGCGTTCGGCACCGCCGATCTCGGCATGGTCGCGTTCGAGACGCCGGCGCGCGAGGGCATGACCGTGAACGAAGACCTGATCCTGGAAATCGTGAAGCCCGGCACCGGCGATCCCGTGGCGCCGGGCGACGTCGGCGAGATCGTCGTCACCTCGCTTGATCCGGATCATCCCTGGATTCGCCTGGCGCTCGGCGACCTCACCGCCGCCCTGCCCGGTTCCAGTCCCTGCGGACGCACCAATATGCGCATCAAGGGCTGGATGGGCCGCGCCGACCAGACCACCAAGGTCAAGGGCATGTTCGTGCGGCCCGAGCAGATTGCCGAGATCGGCAAACGCCATCCCGAACTCGGACGGCTGCGTCTTGTCGTCACACGCTCAGGCGAGACCGATGTGATGACGCTGAAAGCGGAGGCTGCAAATCCGGACACGTCATTGATGGAAGCGGTCAACGTGACGCTGCGCAACCTCACAAAGCTCGGGGGAAACGTGGCCTTGGTCGCGCCTCAGTCGCTGCCGAACGACGGCAAGGTCATTGCGGACGAACGCTGAAATTCAGTTAATTGTATTTACTCAGCAATATTGGCTTCGTTTTGCCAAAACACCGGATAATCTACTTAAGATTGTACTAAATCTTTAGCGCTCCTTTTGATAATTTCGCGGATGGCGCGATCCCGCCGAGCGACAGCTCGGGATTCGTAGCGGTGCAGCTTGATGAGGTCCGGAAGGATTCGGCGCACTCCCTCGGCCGTGCGCTGTGGCTCCTGCGAGGGCATCGCAGGCAAGGGATCGACGGCAAATTTCGGGGTTCCCTTCCAGAGCGTGGCCCCAAAGTACCGCTGCATGATCCAAGCGACTTCATCCTTGGGGGATTGGAAGAGTTTAGGGACATCGAATCGTCCAAATGCGGCCATGCGTTCGATCAAGGCAGCTTTGACGCGCCTCACGCGGGCAAGTTCGAGCTCCGCCTCTGCGGCGTCGCGGGCCAGCTCGATTTTGATTTTATCCTCGGTGTCGCCCGCGATTTGACGGGCGAGCGTTTCCACCTCGCGGTCGAACTCTGCGCTTGAGATGGGCTTCGTCAGCCCGTGACGGAGCGAATTTTGGCTCGCCCGCTTTCTTCCAGAAGTGGAGCGAGGGCCGGTGCTGTTGCGCGCGTTGCGCCGGTTCGCCGCGATTTGCCGTTGGCTCGCCATCGTCAGTCCGATCGCTTGGCAACTGCGACGAGACGCGGCACGTCGTCGTTGTCGAGAATTCGGTCGCCGGCCTGTCGGAGCTGCTTCGAAAGCAGCTGCCGATATTCCGCAATGCAGCGCAGCGCCTTGTCGCGGCGGAACTCTAGCGCCGTCAGCATCCGGTCCAGCCGCTCGAGGTCCTCGGCGCTTTTCCTGAAGGCTTCGGCATCGATGGCCCCTTCGTCCATCTGAAATTTACGAAGCAGTTTGGCAACTCTCGTTTGGGCCTTTTTGTTGTCAAACCAGCTGCGCGCCAGATCTTCGGCGTCAAGCTCTTGGTCGTATGGGGAAAGGGATCTGATGTTCGGCCATTTCCCGTTGCACGCATGGTCGGGGCGGCCAATCGTGATCACTTCTTTTTCGGTTCGGTTTCACTAGGCTTTCGCAACCGCACGCCCGCCCCTCCACCATTTTCGTCGATGAACTCGACGCCAGCGGCCTCGAGGGCACGGCGGATCGCCAGCTCATTGGCGACCGTTAGGGACGTCGCATCTTCTGCTACTTCGGCACGGCGGATCGTATTTGCGCCGAGAGCGGATGCTCGAGCGAGATCTGCCGCGCTCCACCTTAAAAGCGCCCGAGCGGCCCTGATCTGCGCGCTGGAAAGCGAGCTCTTCTTCATTGACATTAAAACCCATATGGGTTAATTTACCCCATATGGGGATTTCTAGAATTTTGAGCTTATCATTCTGGAGCCTTCCTATGAAAACGAACGTGAGGATAACCACAGCCGAAATCCGCCGCTATTTCATCGGCGGCTCGGACGCCCGGATCATTATGGGCGACGACGAAACCGCCCTGGTCCGTCTCTGGAAGGAGAAGCGCGGCGAGGTCGAGCCGGAGGACCTGTCGGGCAATCTGGTGGTGCAGCTGGGCTCGGTCACCGAAGACCTCAACCGGCGCTGGTACGAGCTCAACACCGGGCTGACCGTCAACGACGTCCAGAAACAGGTGAAGCACCCGATCCTGCGCTGGATGGCGGCCACGCTGGATGGGGTGGTCGAGGACGGCGCGGTGTTCGAGGCCAAGTTCATGCTGCCGTGGTCGTTCTCCGAGGAAGCGGCGGCCGAAAAGCACATGGCCCAACTGCAGCACAACATGTGGGTGATCCAGTCGAGATCAGCGGTGCTGTCGATCATCACCGGCGGCGGCAATTGGGTCGAGCTCACGATTTATGCCGATCCGCTCTATCAGCATCTGCTGCTGACCGCGGAGCGGAAATTCTGGCGCTGCGTCGAAAACGGCGAGACCCCTCGCCTGTTCGGGGTCGAGGCGCCACGGCCGAGGATCGAGGCCGTCCGGGTGGTCGACATGAGCGGCTCCAATTCCTGGGCGGAATTTGCCGGAATTTATTGCCGGACCCGACCGGCCGTGGTCGAGCACGAGGCCGCCAGATCCGAACTGAAGAAACTGATGCCGGAGGATGCGAAACAAGCGACCGGCCATGGCCTTCGCGCCCGACGTTCCAAATCCGGTTCAATCAGCTTTGATGTCCTGGATCAGGAGGCCGGTCATGCCCAGCTGTAGTGACAGCATTGGCGCTATCGCTGCCGCGCTCGCCAAAGCGCAAGGCGAACTCACCAATCCCGAGAAGTCGCTCACGGCGACCATCCAGTCACCGTTTCCTCGCGAAGAGAGCCGCAGTTTCCGCTACGCCTCCTTAGCCAGTGGATTGGATTTGGTCCGCAAGTGCCTGGGTCAGCACGAGATTGCGACCGTCCAGACGACGGCCATTGACGCCGCCGCCGGGTTGATCCGGCTGACCACGACCCTCGCCCATTCCTCCGGGGAATGGATCTCGTCGGACTGGCCAGTGTGTCCGGTAGCTGAGACCAATGCCCCGCACCGGATGGGCGCGGCGCTGACCTACGCAAGGCGTTATGCCCTGTTCACCCTGGTCGGGATTGCCGGCGAGGACGATCTGGATGCACCGGATCTGCCGGCACCAAGCCTCAATGGAACGGCACCGGCCGGTAACGGTGTTGGTCCAAACAAAGCCAATGGACATGCGGCTCTACCCGGTCGAGGCGCCATCAAGCGCAAGCAAACCCCTCCCCCGTTAAAGCCGGTGCTTGATGCCGAAGCCTCCGCCGTCGCTCGCGAGCAGCTCCTGACCGAGATAGCTGGCGTAACCTTGGGCGAGGATCTGGACCGCTGGGCCTATCGCTGTCTGCCGACCAAGAACACCCTGACCGCCGCGGATGCCCGGCTGGTCGAAGAGGCCTTCCATACCAAATTGACGGCCCTTGGCGCCGCTGATGAAACCGGACGTGATGCCGCGTCCTCGCCCCCCACGTCCGGCCCACCCGGAATGCCCCCGCTCGGGCCGCAACGCCGGCAAGGCGCGCCGGAAAGCAAGCAGGCGCAGACGGGGACGGGCCGCATCGACAAGAGCCTGCTCACCATTCCGGTGCCGCGGCGTTTGCGCGACAAGACCCATCTCCGCTTTGTCGCCAAACAGCCCTGCCTGATCTGCGGACGGCAGCCCTGCGATCCCCATCATCTGCGGTGCGCGCAATCCCGCGGCCTCGGACAAAAGGTCAGTGATGAGTTCACGGTCCCGCTTTGCCGGGCGCATCATCGCGAACTGCACCGCGCCGGCAAGGAAGTGGACTGGTGGGCGAAAACCGGGATCGAGCCGACCGGGATTGCCCGCAAGCTTTGGACGGAGACGCATCGGCTGCAGAGCTCGGTAAATCTGCCCAGTGACGATAACGCGACGTCCGGTCCCACTGTGGCGACGACCGGAGACGTTGCAGCCACCGTTCCACGGCGGACGCAAATGACGAAACGAACCCAGTTGCCGGGCCTCACCACATGACCTCGCTTCGCCAGATCGAGTCCAACCGCTGCAACGCGCAAAAGAGCACCGGCCCGAAAACCGACCGCGGCAAAGAGCGCGCCTCGCAAAATGCCGTCCGCCATGGATTGACCGCCGAGACCGTCATCAAGCTTCTGGAAGATCCCGACGACTACCAGGCCTTCGAGCAGGCGGTCACCGCCGGCTACGACGCGGAAACCGCGGTCGAGCGCGAGCTGGTGCTTCGGTTGGCAAGCCTGCTGTGGCGACTACGGCGGGCCACCTCAATCGAAACCGGTCTTCTGCAGATCCAGCACGAAATCCTGCCCGAACCAGGCGAGGCGCAGCAACCTCGATCCGCGCGAGATTGCGAAGTCATCACGATCTTCCAGCCTCACCAAGCTGCCGTCCCCTCACACTCAAGGGAAGCGAGCAACGACGGCAACGCTCGCGCTCCGACCGATGGCGAACGAGGCCGCGGCTCGGAAGCGCCACCGACCTTACCGCGTCCTGACGGACTCGACATTGCACGGTGCTTCCTGCGCCTCGCCGACCTCGACAATGGCGCGTTCGACCGGCTCGGCCGCTACGAGGCGTCTCTCTGGCGACAGGTCAGGCAAACGATCTTCACGCTGGAGGCATTGCGGTGGCGGGCGCCCGGCGCCCGTCATTGGCGGCCACAAGATCGTTGGCAGCGAACGATTCGGGCGCCGCTCGGTGATGATCGGTCGGATCCGCGTTAAGCGGCACTTTCACCCTTGCATGGGCGAACCAGAAGGTCGGCTGGAGGCGCCCTAGAATTCGCGAACGAGCATGATCACCTTATCCTGCTGCCCGCCGGTGATCTTCGCGAACATCGGCAGCGACAAAATCCGGCGTCGATCGCCAAATGCATTCGGAATCGGCTCAGGGCAACCAGCTGGCCCATCCTCGCGACATAAAACTGGAGCCGCAAATTGAGCGACCACATATGGTCCCGCCGCTAGAAAAGCCGCAGTGACGGTGTTAACGGTCCGCCGGCGTGCTCGCTCTATGGTTCTCCTGCTATTTCAAATGACGTCAATGCGCGCCCAGCGGCGCGATTCAACGAAGGCAGCGCACTGGCAAAAATACCTGAGCCCGGCTTATACGGTTTTAAGGGCTTGATTCGTAGGCGATAGGAATGAAAGACGGCCAGCTTGTTGTTTTGATAACGGGTGCGAACGGCTTTGTCGGCCGAAATCTCGCACCCGTTTTGACGGCTAACGGCATGATCGTCAGACGAGCCGTGCGAAAGCCCTCGCCTCATCCAAATACGGTTATTGTAGATGCGATCGGCCCCCAGACTGATTGGGACGAGGCTCTCTTCGAAGTCGATGCAGTAGTGCATTTGGCCGCGCGGGTTCATCACCCCCACGAGGAAGCGGCGACGGAGATCTATCGTACCCTCAATACCGATGGAACTGTGCACCTTGCGCGATGTGCCGCCAAAGCGGGAGTTCGCCAGTTCATTTATTTAAGCACCGTCCTGGTTAATGGCAGCAGCACTGACGGTCGCCCTCCGTTTCGTGAGGATGACCGTCCTATGCCGCGCGGAATATACGGAATGTCGAAGGCCGCTGCAGAGGCAGGCCTTGAAGCAATTGCCAAACATACGGACATGAGTATCACCGTGATTCGACCCCCGCTGATCTATGGCGTGGGGGCGCTCGGCAATTTCAGACTCTTGGTTACGGCAATAGAACGCGGCATTCCGCTGCCCTTCGGCTCAATCCATAACCGGCGTGCCTTTTTGGGTGTCGGAAATCTAGCTTCATTTGTCGTACACCGACTTACACACCCGGGGGGCAGATTTGATGTTTTTTTAGTAGCTGATGATGAGGAAGTATCAACGCCCGAATTTGTTCGACGGATCGCGAAGGCCCTAGGCAAGAAGTCGCGTATTGTGCCTTTTCCACTATTTGCACTGAAAGCATTGTTCAGAATCAGCGGTCGCTCTGAAGCCAACGATAGTGTTGTTGGATCCATGCAAATCGACACGTCCAAAGCTCTGAACACCGGCTGGCGCCCACGACTCAGCCTGGATGAAGGTTTGCGGAGTTCCCTGGAAAAGAAAAAAATGGACGAGTAATGGGTCGAACGTCGAGTCGTTATCCTGTGCGGCCGCTCAGCAAATCCCGAGCCCGATGCATCATGAGTGCCGACTGTTCCGCCGTCTTCTCGACCGACACAAACTGAACCGAAATGAATTGTCTCGAGTGTCATTTTAAGGCAACCGAGCCAGAACTGGTCGGGCGAAGGGTTCCATCGGTCTGCTTTGTTTGGACTGACTCGCCTTGGCTCAAGGAAGCCCGCTGGTGCGCGTTTGCCGTCTCGGGCTGGGTGGGTACCGGCTCACCCAACTAAACGAAGCCCGCGCCGCGCGGCTGGGCCTGCGCACGGCGATTTTGGGGTAGCAACAGTTTTCGGACGTGTATGCTCAATTCCACTGTGCCGGCTCTTGGGAACCTTGGATGCGACGATCGGCGATAATGGTGTTGTGTGCGGTGCTCGGGGCATGCTCGTCAATCAACGAAGCGGCTAAAGAGCCGGTTCCCGCGCCCGACGCGTCCAAGGCCGTACCGATCATCAAAACCGTCGCTGGCCAATATCACCTGACGGGGCAATTAGAGATCGCGGGACCAATCGAGGCACCCATCGCCTCATCTATTCCGTGGGTTATATGCCTCAGAAGCGCGAGCGCTCCCCGGCAGACATACGCGCTTTTCTACAAGAAGGACGAATACGTCTCCTCTCGAATATCGACCATTGGGGACCGTTGCGACAGCCAAGTTTACGAGCCGCTGCCGAAATAAGTGGGGCCTCGTCAGTTGGCCGCCTCTTCCTGCTCGGACCGGAGGGCGGTTACCCGCGCACGGCCCGCCATGACCCAGAGAAGCCCGCTGGTGAGCCTTTGCCGTCTCCGGCTGGGCAGGTAGCGGCGGGGGCGGTTTAACGAATCCAGGGCGCCTGGCAGGCTTGCCCCCTCTACCGCGGCATGTATGTTCCCCCCAATGAAACGTGCGCTTCCATGGATCCTTGCTGCTGTCGCGTTTGTAGCGTTCGGCGCATCCTTTTCAGAACTACGGCGTATGCGAGGACGGTTTGGTGAGGTAACGCGTCCTCGCGAACATCACGACCATAGAGACGTCAGGCAGTTCATGATCAAGGCCGCATTGGCCGGTCTCGATCGGCCGGCTGTGTTTCTTGGCGACAGCATCACCGAGATGGCTCGCTTGCCAGAAACGATATGCGGAAAGCCGATCGTCAACGCTGGAATAGGTGGCGTTGGCGTCGCAGACTTCGAATATCTCGCACCGCGATTGATGGATGGTTCGACGCCATCGCTAATTATTGTTGCGCTCGGTGCGAACGATGTTGGGTCTACGACGGCTCAACGAGATTACGCTGATCTCCTCTCCGAATTAAAAAAGCTGTCTTCTAAGCTACTTGTAGTTGCGGTAACGCCACTGGATGGCGCAGACCAAGTAAATGCTCAGATAAAGGCGGCGGCGCAAAGCGAAGGAGTTCCATTTGTTGAATCTCTGTTGCCAGCTGGATCGACCTTCGATGGCATTCATCTCACGGCGGCCGGGTACAAGGTTTGGACGCCGGCCATATTACGAGCCGCCACCAAGGCACTCGGATGCCAGGCCGATTAGATCGACTATGGCGGACATTTGGAATGCTCGACATCGAGGGCCGGCTGGAACAATTATCTGCAATTACATCATTCCGGATTATCGGATAGCGCGAGCGACGCTGTCACCGCCTCCTATTTTCTGCTCAATCGCCCGCTCGAGCGACCGATCGCGGTTCTTGGTGAAACTGGTCGGGTCCCAGACCGGGTCGTCCGGCGAAAGCCCCACGAACCAGCGGTACAAGAGATTGTAGTCCAGTTGCTCCATCAACTGGCGTTCCGCGCCGAATGCCGTACAACACCTGCAGCAGCAAGGCGCTCAGCAATTGCTCGGGAGGAATCGAGGGACGTCCTTCGCCGGCGTAAAGCTTCCCAAGGCTACGGTTCAGCTCACTCAAGACATCCCGGACCAGCGCCCGGATCTTCCGCAGAGGATGCTGGGGAGGCACCCGCGCCTCCGGCGAGATGTACGAAAACAACCCGCCCTGATCCGCAAATGCGCCTCGCATGCTCGTCTCCAGCGATTCGAGATGATAAAGTGATAAAGTGGATCACCAAGTCTTCACCGTGAGTGGGTCCTTCAGCAAACTGCTAGTAGAACCTGAAATAAATGAATTCGCTGTGCTGCGAGATTCCGAGAATCGCGAATGCCAGCACCGCCGCGGTCGCGTAGATCAGCGGCGGACGGATGCGCCAGACGTCACGGACAACGATGTGGTGCTATGTGTCACGGCACCGTTCACTCTCCCGTATGCGGTAGTCCTGGCGGCCAAACTGCGGCGAGCAGCGACTTTATTGCTTATCTACGACCTGTATCCTGAGGCGCTTGAAGCGGCGGGTTTGATCAAACCCACTTCTGTAGCAGCGCGTCTATTGCGCTTCGCGAACAGCCTTGTGTTTCCGCGCTTGGATACCATAATCGTGATCGGACGAGACGTGCCTCCCCTGCTCACGAGATATCAGGGGGTCGCGCCGGAAAGAATCCAGTTCATCCCCAATTGGGTACTGCTTCCGATTGGCTACCGTGAGATCGACCCACGCAACCGTTTCCGCGCGCAGCTAAAGTCAAAATTCATCGTTGGACTATCAGGAAATCTTGGATTCACACACGCGCCAGCAACTGTCTTTGAAGCAGCAAAATTGTTGAAGGCCGAGAAAGATATCCATTTCATTCTATCCGGATGGGGAGTCGGCTGGAAGGACTTAAAGGACTTAGTCACGGTTGAAAAGCTCGACAATGTCACCATGCTGGACCCGGTGCCCCAAGGCGAATTGGTCGAGTTCTTGTCTGCAGCAGACGTATGGGTGATCCCGTATCGCCGAAACATTGCCGGGGTATCAATCCCGAGCCGCCTCTACAATCTGCTGGCGGTGGGACGTCCCATTATAGTCGGAGCGGAATCTAATTCAGAAGCTGCGATTGTGCTTGGCGAAGAAGACATAGGTTGGGTCGTACCGCCCGAAGATCCACTCCAACTCGCCCACGCAATTCTGCAGGCGTCAGCAGACCGCTCTAACACTGCTGCTAAGGGCCGTCGGGCATCGGTTGTCGCAACGAAATATACCGAGGCAGCAGCTGTTGAAAGATATCAGGACGTGGTCAGCCAACTAAAGCAACGAAGATTCTCTGGAGGGAGATCGCGTCGACAAGGTCGTAGTTAGCGCGATTCAAGCTGCTATCTGCAACCAGAGCACAAACCGATTCGTATTCGTGAGTCCTCTGCAGGTAAGAAACATTGTGCCCCAGCTTAACCGCGGGAATTGCGGTGCCCACCCTTTTGCCGGAGCGTAGTACAGCCAGATTACGCTTACCATTCAGTATCTATCACATTGCGCAATTCGCTCGAAACGAAATTCTATATGCAGTTACTTGATGGAGATCGTTTGGAATTTCGCATAGGTGATAGTCGGCACGGATCTTCGCAAGAATCTCCCTCTCAACTCCCTCCAACGTATCCTCCGCCCTCCGAACAACAACGACTTCACCGTCATACAACTGAACCGGCGTCGCGACGATCTTTTGGATGAGCGGCGGCACCAGATTATCAGTAAATGTGAAGGAGATCGGCCAACGATGCCAATGTCCCGTATAGATCAGCGCCAGATCGCTGAGGTAGCTGACATATTGGACGCGTCCCAACAACACTGTGGCGGGAACTCCGGGTGCAAAGTATTGCTCGATCAAGCTCGTTGCCTCGCGTAGCACTCCGCCGTTGTCGAGGCGATAGTCGGCCCACTGATTTCCGACCGCCTCAAGGGCGGGGCGAGCCAAGAGCCGATCCTCAAGGCGGTCTCGAAGCGCCGCCAGGGTGCACCGGTTATGGTCTCTACATTCGTGGAGCAGGAATGAGTAAGGTCCAGCAGGCCTCCAGATACCACGTGTTTGGTAAACTCCAAATGCTCCGATCAGAATTCCCGCGCAGATCGCGCAGGCACGAAGCCGGGTTCGCAGAAGCAGTTGTCCTTGGACAATAACGACCGCCGCAAACGGTAAGAATGCGATAAGAAGCGTATAGTCGATTGAACGACCCACATAGTAGAGCGCCGACCAGAGACACAACGCTGTCATTGGGAGAAGACGATAGATCTGTCTGTCCGCGCCTGGAGACGTTCGGCGATCGAGAATGCTAATCCAACAATGGGCGAGCGAGAGGAAGACCACGACCAGCATCGGAATCCACCAGTAGAAACCTTGCCTGGGTTTCGCCCAATAGTCGCTCAGGGGATTGTAGACCGACAGAAACCTCAGGTAGATATCGAACCGTGGCCAGTGCGCGGACTGTGCGTAGATGACGAGACTAAAAGCACCAAGCGTGATGATCGCTGGCAACATGGCGACCGGAACGTCCCTCGACATTCTTCTCCAGCTCCGCTCACGAATTGCGAGAGCGCTGAGGAACACCATCTGGACAGCGATTGTGCCGACCAGAGTTTCTACACTCCACATCGCTGACAGAACCGTCGCCGACGCGGTGAGAATCGAGTGCCGAACTGGCGGCTTCAACAGAACGATCGCCACCACCATCATCAGCGTTGGCAGGTACCGCGCGAGAGGCGAAGGCGCGATATTGAGATTGCCCCGGCCGTGATCCCAACCCTCAAGGAGAAAATAAATCGCAATAAGCCCCATCAGAATCGCCAGGTACTTATGATCGCACGCACGATGTAGGAACACGAGCACAAGCGCGAAATAGATCAGGTTACCGAACTGTACGACGATATTTGCCGTTCCCAATGACAAGGGACCCAGAGCAAAGCCGGAAAGCGTAGTAAGCACGGGGCCAGGCCCGTACTGGGAAAACGTGTCGACCAGCAAAATGCCGCCATTGAGCAGATGCACAGCGGGACCCATAACAGTCAGATAGTGCAGAGGCTCTACCGCCAGCGAGAAGTCGAAGAACAAGAACGGAAGTGCGAACAAAACCGTCAGCAGAAACAGCATGGAACTGTTTTCCGGGCGAACCACGATTTCTGGTACATCGGGAAAAGAATACCGAAGCTTCAAACCGGCCACTGCGCAGAGCCAAGGCAGCAGAGCAACAGCAAACAGGTAGAGAGCTAGATCCAGCGTCTTGCCGGCCACGCCAAACAATCGCAAGATGCTCATCGTCAGGACAAAACCACCGACCCCGAGCAGAACCAGCATAAGGTTCGCCCGAAAATTCTGATCTAATCCAGTTATGCGCTTCCCGAACCTGTGCCGATCGATCATTGCCGCCTACTGATTTGAGTCGAGACAAGAGGCGCCTGAAATCCGGCGACCGTAGACCGACAATGTCATCGGCGGATCGATCTCGCCAACTGAAATCGTCCGCTCCTTTTCGAAGCAGCGCGAAAGGGCGTTGATCACCTTGGGCGCGTCCGGATGCCAAATCACCCACTCAGGGCGCGGAGTCCGCGGCAAATCCACCACGACGATCCGCTGATAGTCCTCGCTCAACCACCGATCCGCGGTCAAATCGGTCCAGTCCGTTAATGCCTCGATCTCCTGCCGTGTGCGTTCTATTTCATCCGGCATCAACCCTGCGGCCATCCGGCGATAGTTGTACGGCATAACGAGAGACCAGGCTGAAAACTTCACGTCGCTTGCAGTCAGCGCAAGCAACAGCCTGTTGTCGACTCCCACGATGCCGATAGGGACATCTGCCTGTATGTTGCCGCGAATCCTCGTGGCTAGGAGGTCGACCTGCTTCGGGAGGCTCATATTCTGATGGAATGCCGACGGCAATTTCAGACGGCCGCTGATCAGAAAACTTTGCGCCGCCACCAGCAGAGCAATGCTTGCGAAGGCGGCGGCCAGCAAACGCGCCCTTGATAATACCCGGCGATCCAGGATGACTTGCAGAGCCAGGCCACCTGAAATCGCCGCCTGGTAATCGACGTAGTTCAGGTAAGCTTGTACGCAAATGCTGCATTGGAGCTGACCGGCAACAAGATAATACAGTAGCCCAAGCCAATAAGCCGTCGTGAAGAACGATAGCCATCTCAATCGTGCTATGCCGAACGCCACCAGCGTCGCCACTGCGAAAAGAGCGGCCGCCACCTGAGGCAGATGGTGCCAGACCACCCAGTCCCGAACGATCTCGATCCGAAATGCCGATTGAATCATCGCATGCAATGATGCGGGTTGTTGATCGTAGTACACTGTCTGGCTGGAGCGGACAGCATTGGGGAAGAGTTCCGGCAGCATGCCGATCTTGATGAGCACCTCGGTCATGGCGGGAAAATACATGCTCACAAAGATGAACTTGCGGCCCCAATGGTGGGCCAGCGCGCCATATGTGGAAAGAAATATCACCCCGATCGTGGCTATCGCGGGAAGTGCCGACCGGCCCATCCGCACCAGAATTGTCCCGAGGATGAGCGCTATGAAAGGCGTCATTTCCGGCCTCGTCAGATACAAGGCCGTCAGCAGAATACTCAGCATAATCGCACGCAGCCAGATGCGGCCGCGCTCGATGTCGATCACCACGTTCAAGGCACAAAGTTGAAGGAAGACAACGAGCGCGTATGGCGTCGCGCTCGAAAAGTAAAAGATGCTTTCCTCGCTGAAAGCAAATATCAGAATTGCAAAAGCCACAGCCCACCACGTGCCCCGAAGGCGGCGGATCAAGGCGGCAAGCAGGCAAATGTTGATGCCAGTCAGGAACACCGACCAGAGCCGCGACATGATGACGTCATGGCCAAACAACGATTGCCAGAAGCCCAGTGCGAAGAAGTGCAGCGGCACATAACGGGTCGCATCCGTTTCGCCATAGGGCACTTCAAGGCCGGAAATGTACCACCAGGCTCTCACGATGTAGTTCGTTTCGTCGAGCCAGGTCCCTTGGGTGGTGACGGCGAAGCCGGTCCAGACCAGCCATGCCGCGACGACAGCAATTAGCGTTGCGATATCCCACCGGATGTCTTGCAGTGGTGTGGCCCTGGTCGACCGGTCAATCTCGTTCGCCTGCAGGGTCAATTGCGCTCACATCCCAGATTTCGGCTAACGGTGTATACAGTAGCGAAAATGCCGACGTCGCGCACACAAAGCCGCACACGATCCCGCAATCGTCGCAATATTTCACGCTCCAGAGGCCCCAGCGTGTTTTCGTCGCGCCGGACAATCACGAGTTCACCATCCTTCAGTTCGATCGGCGCGGCGGCGATGCCTTCTGCGAGCCGGGGAATCAGCTCGTCGGTGAAGGTGTAGGAAACGGGCCAGCGATGCGACTTTCCGGCCCGAAGCAACGCAAGATCGGTGGCGAGACTTCGTCCTTGAAACGTTCCCAGAAAGACGGAGGCTTGCTCATCCTTGAAATTGGCACGGATGAGGGAGACCGCTTCATCGATCATCTTTTCTCCCTCGGGCGCAATGTATGAGATCGTCCCGATCGGAGGTTCACTTTTTTCGACGGCACGCTCCAGCGTCGAAGTCAGATCGGAGACCGAGCAATGTCCGCTGTAACGGCACTCGTGAAACGCCATGTGATATGGCGAATTTGCCCTGTAGAGGTACACATATCCACAGCTCAATCCCCAGAAGATCGAGACGGTGATCAACCCGAAGCCCGTCCAGGCTGAAGGTCCCCAACTGCTCCAGTTGGCCGTCGCACTCAGATAGGGCGCGACGACGAGGCAGCTTAACGGCAGAAGGGCGAGCAGCAGAACATTATCCACCGAGCGGCCGAGATAATACAGCGTGATGAAAGCGGCGAGCATCGTCATCGGCAAATAGCCGTAGAGAATGTCACGATCGGCCTTGTCTCCGAAGCCCGTGGCTCGCGCCAGCAGTAGCTTCCATACCAGCGATCCGATCAGCGACAGGACGATCAGAACGGGGATCCAGCCCCAGAATGTGTTGACTGCAATAATGCCCCAATAATCCGAAAAGGCGTTGTAGACACCGAGAAACCGCAGATAGGTCCCGAAATCCGGTAGGCGCCCGGACCAAAAGGCGATCAGGACGGAGAATGCCAAGAGCGCGACAATCGGCGGCAGCAACGCGATGGGCACCTCCGCCAGCAGGACGCGCGGCTTCCGTTGAACTATCCGCACCGCTACCACAAAGCTGAGATGGATCAGAACTGACGCCGCGAGTGCCTCGATACTCCACCATGCCGAGATCGCGGATGCAGCGACAGTCCAGCCGGACCAGGTTCGCGACGATGGAAGCAAGCTGATCGCCAACACCATCGTTGCAGGCCAAAGATAACGAAAACCCATATTGGAAGGTGCGGCGGCCAGATTGCTGTAGCCGCTCCCCCAGCAGCCAAGCAGCACGCTGATGATCGCAGATCCCAGAACTGCCGATGCGACGCGTGCGCTCGTAAGTCGTGACAGACTGACGAGCAGAGCCACGAAGAACAAAAGATTGAAGCACTGAACAAGTATGTTCGCCGTCCCCAACGTTGGGGGCAATGCCGCAAATGCAGCCCAGGTTGCGATCATCGGCCCCGGCCCATACTGGGAAAATGTGTCCACCAGCGGGATGCCTCCGTGCAACAGCCGCATCGCCGGACTGGCATTGGTCAGATAATGCATGGGATCCGTCGGGAGACGAAAATCAAAATAGAAGATCGCCATCGCGGCTACGACCACGGGCAATCCGGCTTTGCGGAAATACGCAGCCGCCGGATGCAAGGCTAACGAAGGCGCTTGTTCGTAGTGAGCGACGACGAGAACCACTGCAACCGTCACGATTGCCGAAATGACCCCAAGGGCCGGCATCGGATTGAAGCTCGGGGCAAAGACAAACTGTAACAGGGGATTGAACCAGGGATTTGCCGGCTCGACATGGAAATTGAGGACCAGCGAACCAAGTATGAGTATTAGGGCAGCGGAAACGGATTTCTCCAAATCGAAATGCGCGAGCCGGGATCGGAGATAACCGGATCGTGCCAATGCCAGCACTCCGAACGCATGGACCACGAGGCTGACAAGCAAGATCCGCCATGCCCAGATTTGCCAGGACTCAAGTGACCGTCCGCTCCGGTGAATAAAAAGTGTCAGCGCGATAAACAGCGACGCCGAAAGGCCGGAACAGGTCGCGGTCCACACCATAACAGGCCCGAACCAGTCTTTCCTCCAGGGGGAAGACTGGCCAGCCAGGAGAAGCTTGCCGACCATCGCCGAGACAAAAACCAACTGGAAACCAGCCACTGAAATTTCCAGCACTTTTCGGCTGGGATTGATGCAGGCTCCAATGAAAATGACATACAGCAAACCCATACATAACAGGACAACTGCCATTGCCAGCTGCCCTGCAACATCGGGCCTGCCCTCGCCGCGAACCGGATGGGCGTTTCGACCAAAAAACACTGTCCCCTTGTCGCGCTGTTCGCTCCCCTCCATCCAACACTCTGTATGTTCCGGTTGCCCGTCTTCCCGTCGACCAAATCGCTTGAAGGTGCACTTGGGGCGAAGTATCGTACCTTCTAGTGGAACACAAGTTGTTAGTCAAAAACGCTGTTATCTGATACCATTTGGACGTCAACTCCTTATGGAATAGTGTAGAATTCGTCCGCTACATCATGATAATCGATCACCCCATGACATCCAAGACTGAGTGCAAACTCGTTTCGATCATCATTCCGATCTTCAATGAGGAAGCAAATGTCAGGACGGCCTATGAGGCAATCCGAACGGTCTTCGACCCGCTGCATGATCGATATGCTTTCGAGATTATTTTCCCGGACAATCACAGTACAGACTCCTCCTTCGCTCTTGTTCAGGCGCTCGCGCGCGAGGATGGTCGCGTCCGCGGCGTCAGGTTCGCACGCAATTTTGGCTTTCACCGATCGGTCTTGACCGGCTACCGCCTGGCGGCCGGTGACGCTGCCATCCAGATAGACTGCGACTTGCAAGACCCGCCTGAAGTCATCCCGGAATTTCTGGAACGATGGGAGAAAGGCGACGATCTCGTCGTCGGCGTCCGCCGCGAGCGCGCTGATGGCCAGACCTTCCTCTGGGCTCGAAAGCTATTCTACCGTCTGCTCGCGAAAATGTCGGACGACGACATCGTTATCGACAGTGGAGACTTCCGACTACTGGATCGCACCATTCTCGACCAGCTCCAATCCATCGATGATGCCGCACCTTTCATGCGTGGACTGACGTCCATGCTTGCTGCCAAGCAATCCACCGTACCCTACGACCGCAAGCCCCGGCTCCATGGTGAAAGCAAATTTCCGCTTCGTAGTCTCATTGGTCTGGCTGTTAACGGCATGTTGGCACATTCGATCGTGCCTTTGCGGGTGGCAACGTATACGGGACTGGCGGTAGCACTGGTCACGTTCCTGTCGACCCTGGCCTATATCGTCGGACGCCTCGTATTCCACGTACCGATGCCTGCGGGCTTTGCAACCACGACCGCGCTGTTGCTGCTCGGGATCACCCTGAACGCACTATTTTTAGGAATTATCGGCGAGTATGTCGGGCGTATCTACAACCAGATTCGAGCGCGGCCGATGACAGTCATTGAACAGAGCATCAACATCAACCTGTCGTCAGCACCAGCATTGCGGCGTGCTGGGGAGTTGCGCAGCTACCCAGGCGATCGCCCGACAATCCCAGCGCAGATCGAGGGCAGCTGATCATGACCGAGTTCGACGGATACAGGGATATCTATGAATCGGAAATCGACAAGGCGCTGCGATTTTCTGGAAAATCTCACGACTTTTTCACGAAAGTCAAAGCCGACAATCTGGCAGGTCTTTTCGCCAGACATTTTCAAGACACGGCCGGGGCAAAGGTGCTGGATATCGGTTGCGGCAACGGCAGCATCCATCCATTCCTGATGGGACATAATCCGTCATTGCGCCTTTCGGGAATTGACGTGGCCGGCGAAGTGATTGCGGAGGCGAAAACAGCTCACCCGAACGTCGCTTACGACGTCTACGAGGGCAAGCTGCTACCCTATCCCGATGCGAATTTCGACGCTGCATTTACGATCTGCGTCATGCATCACGTGCCCCCGCCAGAATGGCCGTTTTTTTTGTCGGAGATGCGCAGGGTTGTTCGGCCCGGCGGAATCGCGGTCGTCATTGAGCACAATCCGATGAATCCGCTCACCCGCCGAATCGTCAATAATTGCCCTCTCGACAAAAATGCCGTGCTTCTTCGCAGCGGACAATTGAAGGCCATGCTGTCGGATACGGGACTTCAGAATGTCTCCGTGCAGTTTATTTTGTTCACGCCTTTCGACAATGCATTCTTCCGAAGTTTCGACCGAGCGCTTGGCAGCCTTCCGCTTGGTGCGCAGTATATGACGGTCGGCCGCGTGCCACGCTGACCTAATGGTTGCGAAAATGCTATATCGCGACGCCGTTCCAGATTTTTGCCGCGATCATTCGGGCCGCGCGGGACACGCGCTTCAGGCAATCCTCGCCTTGACCCGCTGCAGGAACCTGGATTGACGACGCAAAGACCGCTCGTAGCCAAAAATCTCGTTCGTCTCGCGTTTCACGAAAGCAGAAAAAATCGTCTCAAGCTCCGATTCAGCCTCCGGGCCCCGCACGCCCTGTTCCATGAGTTCCGGACCGATATTGTCCGAGATTATCGCGCGAGCATCGGCCTCGACGAGATTGTCGCGTAGGAAGGCCTCCGCAAGGATCGCCGCCTCGATCTCCGAAACCCGTTCGGCAATGTCCTCTGCCACGCTAACTCCAGACACGACGAACTGCGCGCGCCCGGGCCAATTGGCCGCATCGGCGGGGCTGTCCAGCGCGGACAGGAAGCTCACCGTTTCCAATGTCAGCGGACTTGGTTGACTGCTCCAGTCCGAAGCAGCGGGAAACTCCGTTCCGTCCACTGCGACAACACCTGGCTCCGTGGTGAAATCAAGCTCCGCGCTGCCGCCGCCGGCGAAGACCACCGCGACCCGCCGCCTTCGATACTGCGCGCGCCGGTCAATCCGCGTGACGATTTCGATGCCCGCCACGTCGAGCCTGATTTCGGTCGATGCGCCTCCTCCGACAGAAGCGCCCGAAACAACCATCGGCCGATTTCGGAAAAGCACATGGATAATCGACCAGATATGAGAAAATGCATCGTGTATTTTTTGCACTGAGACATTCAGGCGCTTCAGCTCGCCATATCTGATCTCGCTCTCTGGATCATACCATTCAACGGCAACTGTGCGGACCTCTCTATCTGACAGTATCTGCTGAAACTGATGCAGATAGCTTGTGAAAAGCAGATGAAGCCCAACCCCCAAAAGAAGACCCCGCTGTTCCGCAATGCGGACCAGTTCGGCAGCGTCAAAAGACCGCGTCACGAACGGCTTCTCGACGAGCACGGGCATTTTCGCTTGAAGCACGGTTCGCGCATCGGCGGCGTGCATATGGGGCGCCGAAACGATAATCGCTGCGTCCTGCCCAACAGCAAGAGCCTCGTCGAGTTCGTTCAGCATTCGGAACCGGGGACCCGTATCGGCCCACGCCGATGCTAATTGCGCAAGCGCCAGGCGATTGTGGGTGGATACCCACGTCACTTCGCCGTTAGCCGGCAGGACACGTCGCAGGATGTCCGCATGAACCCTTCCCCATCGGCCGCCGCCAACTAGCAGCACCCGCTTGGCGGTGAAGGGGCTCGAAGCTCTATCCATTGGACAGCCCACCGGGTCAGTCTGTGGTTGCGGCGTAAGCTCGGATTTGTGCAACCGTGAATTCGCGGACCGCATCTTTCTGCTTCAAATCGAGCCGATACCAGTCCACCGTCATTTTCACCGCGCGCTCCAGAGGCAATCGGGGGTGCCACCCCAGTTCGAATCGCGCCTTCGACGAATCCAGCCTGAGAAGGCGTGCTTCATGTGGATGTGAATCGGTCGACACGTTCCAGCGCGCGCCCTCACCCCAATATTTTGATACAAGAGAAATCAGATGGCTGACAGATTGCTCGCTCGAGGCATCGGGGCCGAAATTCCATGCGTCAGCCGCTCTCGGCAAACCTCGGTAAAGCTGCTCAGCCAACGCGAGATAGCCTGCCAAAGGTTCCAGCACGTGTTGCCATGGCCGGATCGCGTCGGGGTTTCTCAGCACCAAGGGCCGATTCTGCGCAAACGCCTGTACCGCGTCTGGAACAATCCGATCCTTCGCCCAATCTCCTCCTCCAATCACGTTGCCAGCACGCGCCGACGCAATCTTCAGGGTGGGCATCTCGGTTTCGATCAGGCTCGAGCGATAGGCCGCCGTAACGAGCTCCGCGCACGCCTTGCTGCTGCTGTAGGGATCGTGTCCTCCAAGCGGCTCGCTTTCACGATAAGGCCAAATCCACTCGTTGTTGCGGTATGATTTATCACTGGTCACAATTAGAACGGCACGGACCGGAGGGCCGTCAGGACATGAAAGGTTCAGCCTTCGCGCCGCCTCGATCAAATGCACAGTGCCCATGACATTTGTCGCGAAAGTTCCAACCGGATCGACGTAGGATTCACGAACGAGAGACTGCGCTCCGAGATGAAACACGATCTCCGGATGAGCGAACTGCATGGCGCTGGAGAGATCGTCCAGGGAACGAAGATCGCCGACCGTGCTGGTCATCCCTTGGGAAACGTCGGCTGCTTCGAAGAGATTAAGGCCGTTATCAGGCGGCAGCGCATACCCGAAGACCTCGGCGCCCATATCCTGAAGCCAGAGGCTAAGCCAGCTCCCCTTGAAGCCGGTATGGCCGGTTAAAAAAACGCGACGCGCTTTCCAGAATCCGGGGTCGGCTACCAAACCAGCCACGGCGCATCCCCCTTGGCCCAAAGGGTCTCAAGCACCTGCCGGTCCCGCAACGTATCCATTGGCTGCCAGAAACCGCTGTGCTGGTAGACCTTCAACTGATGCGCCGCCGCAAGACTTTCCAGCGGTTGCCGCTCCCAGATCATATCATCGCCTTCGATCAAGTCGGCGACCTCAGGCGAGAGGACAAAGAAACCGCCATTGATCCATCCTCCGTCGCCTTCCGGTTTCTCGACGAAGCTTGTGACCAGGTCGCCCTCAATGCGCAGATTGCCGAACCGGCCAGGCGGACGCACGCCCAGTACAGTCGCTTTCTTGCCATGTGTACGGTGAAATTCGATCAGGCCGGCAAGGTCCACGTCCGCCACGGCGTCGCCGTATGTCAGGCAGAACGCGGACTCATCTTTCACGTACGGCAGAATTCTCTTCAAGCGACCGCCTGTCTGCGTGTCAAGGCCGGTATCGACCAACGTCACGCGCCACGGCTCGGAACGTTGTTCGTGCACATGCATTTGCTTCGTACGCATATCGAACGTCACATCGGACGTGTGCAGCGCGTATTGTGCAAAAAATTCCTTGATGACGTAGCCTTTGTAGCCGAGGCAAATGACGAAATCCGTAATGCCGTAGGCGGTGTACAATTTCATGATGTGCCACAGGATCGGCTGTCCGCCGATCTCGACCATGGGTTTCGGACGGACTGTCGTCTCTTCGCTCAGCCTGCTTCCATACCCGCCGGCAAGAATCACTGCCTTCATCGGCTATTTTCCTCTTTGCGTGATCGAACAACCACGCCGCCGCGCTCCGCGTGACCTACCCGTCACGCGTCGATAATCTGAAGCTCTGGAAGCGGCATGACGAGACGGGAGCGCAGCCCTCGCGCGCGCAACTGGGCTGCGATCGCTTCGCCGTAATGCCAGGCCAGCAACACGACATAGTCAGGCTGCTCATCAATAAGACGTTGATTGTTAACGACCGGAATGTGCTTGCCCGGCAAATGCAGGCCGAGCTTCAATGAGGTTGGCTGCTCGCAAATGTAGGGCATCAGCGAACGATCTATGCCGCAATAGTTCAGCAGCGTGCTGGCGCGCCCCGGACAGGAATTGCCAACAAAGCTCTTGCCCTCGTCATGGCATTTTAGAGCAAGCCGCAGGAGATCGAATTTGCCCTTGTCCGCACGGGTCCGAAAGGCCGCGTAGCAAGCCGGGTCATCAAGACCGAAATCCTTTTCGAGCTGCAGGATTTGTCCAACGGAAGATTTAACCCGGCGATTGCGCCCCTTGCCGACATAGGCACGGATGTTGCCGCCGTACCTCGCCACCTGCCGCACATCCATCACCGTAAAATCGTAGAAGCCGAAGAGGGTCAGGATCGATTTCGCCGAGTAGGACCGCAGATGCTCATGATAGATGGTATCGAACTGTCCGGTGCGCATGATCTCGACGAGATAATGATTTTCAAGCACGAACACGCCATCATCATCCAGCAGGATTTCGAGAGCCCTGATGAACTGACCGAGCGTTGCCATATGCGCAAAGACGTTGGTCGCCGTGACCACCTTGGCGCGACCACGAGACTCCACGATGCGTCGCGCGGATTCCTCGTCGAAGAACGATTGGACCGTTTCAATTCCGGCGTCGTTGGCCAATTTGGCGATGTTCGTGGGCTCCACACCAACCGTGCGCATGCCCAGCAGCTTGAATCCCGAGAGCAGCGTGCCGTCGTTCGAACCGATATCCACCACGAGCGAGTCTTTCGCCAGCCCGAGTTCGGTAACAATCTCTTGGGCAAGCGCGAGCTGATAGACGACCAGCTCTTTCGTGACGCCGGACTTGTACGGATACTCGGAGTGGTAGACCTCTTCGCCGGCAACGGCGTAATCGATTTGCGACAGCGTGCAATCGCGGCACCACATCTGACGCAACGGAAACGTTCGTTCAGGTCCATTCAGTTGATGGAGCGAAGGCAGCGAATCGCAGAGCGGCTGATGGCCGAGATCCATCACCAGATCAAGGCGTTCGGACCCGCAAACCTGACATCGAAAAATCGGGCCGTAGGAGGTGTCGTGCTGCGGCCTTTTGCTGGACATTGCGAATACTGCCAATTTCGGGTTAAACTCGGACGTTCATTAACCCATGAAAAAGCAAATGGAAAGCTGCGTAATGCCGTCTCTAACAAAGGCCGTGACGGATGTCCGTGCGATGCGAGCGAGATCTGGCGCTCGCTGGGCAAGCCGGATGCGCAGCCAGGTAAACGATTTCGTGGACGGGGGGCGCAGCTTGCCTCGAAACGAGCTATTGGATACTGAAAGATTCAATTCATTGAAAGAAACAGTGAGCATGTCAAGCACTGGCCAAACGCTTTACCGACGCGCGCGGAAAGTCATGCCCGGCGGCACCCAATTGCTGTCGAAGCGCCCGGAAATGTTCCTGCCAGAACAATGGCCGACCTATTTCAAGTCGGCCAAGGGCGCCGAGGTCGTCGACCTCGACGGCAAGACCTATCTCGACATGAGCTATTGCGGCATCGGTGCAACCATTTTGGGCTTCGCCGACCCGGACGTCGACACCGCGGTAAAAACCGCGATCGACATGGGCTCGATGTCGACGCTGAATTGCGCAGAGGACGTCGAACTCGCGGAACTGCTGGTCGAGCTGCACCCGTGGGCCGATATGGTGCGCTTCGGCCGCGCCGGTGGCGAAGCCATGGCGATCGCCGTCCGCATCGCGCGTGCCGCGACCGGCCGCGACATGGTGGCGTTCTGCGGCTATCATGGCTGGCATGATTGGTATCTGAGCGCCAATCTCGGCAAAACTACCACGCTCGATGGCCATCTGCTTCCGGGCCTCGACACCAAGGGCGTTCCGCGCGGTCTTGCCGGACTGATGCACCCATTCCACTTTAACAGGCTCGACGAAATCGAAGCCATCGTCGCCGAGCACGGCGACCGGCTTGCGGCCATTATAATGGAGCCGGTGCGCAGTAGCGAACCCACGCCGGAATTCATCAAGGGAAGTCGCGCGCTCGCCGACCGCTCTGGCGCGGCTTTGATTTTCGACGAAGTAACGTCCGGCTTCCGGATCAACAGCGGCGGCGCGCATCTCGCTTACGGCGTGGATCCCGATATCGCCGTGTTCGCCAAAGCGATCGCCAACGGGTTTCCTATGGCAGCGATTGTCGGCCGCCACTCCGTGATGGACGCGGCGCAAGAGACCTTTATCAGTTCGACGGCCTGGACCGAGCGTGTCGGACCGGTCGCGGCATTAGCGACGCTACGCAAGCACCGCGAACAAAATGTCGCCCGGCACCTGATGCGGATCGGTACCCGCGTTCAGAAAGGCTGGGCAGAAGCTGCACGGGCGACCAACCTTCCACTTAATATTTCCGGCATTTCGCCGCTCGGTCACTTCGCTTTCGACGTGCCTGAGGCCCAGGAAGTCCGCACCCTGTTCACGCAGATGATGCTGGACCGCGGCATATTGGGGACCGGTTCGTTCTATGCGATGTGGGCGCATACCGACGCGCATGTGGATCGCTATCTCGAAGCGGTCAATCAGGTGTTTCGCGATTTGAAGATCGCCATCGACCAGAACGCCGTGCGCCAGTTGCTGCGCGGTCCGGTCGCCCATTCCGGCTTCAAGCGGCTGACTTGACCTCTAGACGCCGAAGATATCGCTGATCACGTTGCGGTCCGTGCGCGAGCGGCCGGCATTCGGATAAATACCGTGCATCACGCTGCTGCCTTCCAGCTTGCCGCCGTCGATGATGATCGCGCCTGTCGATACGAAGCTGTTGTCGCCGACCGAGGTCTTCCCGATCACGCGGCTGCCGCCATACATCACGACGCCACGGCCGAACGACGGATAGTCGTTGTCGAGGTTCGCGCCCACTGTGCAGTTGTGGTAACAGATGAAATAATCGGAATAGCTGGCGCGGCCCAGCACGGTTCCGACGGGATGCTGGACCGCGAACACATCGGGCAGTTGCACTTCATAATAGGCGTCCAGCGCGTGGAGCGCCTTGTTGAGTGCATAGGCCTTGTCCGCGATCGGGTGGCCGGGCTTTTCATGGAACGCCCTGTTGGCGAGATAATACAGGAAGATCGCGTATTGATCGGAATGCCGGTGCGAAAAGCGCGGCTGGCCGTTTGCGAAATAGCCCTTCAGCCTAACGCGGGAGAAGCAATGCTCGACCCGGCCAAGCGCCAAATCGATGAATTTCGGCAAATCCGAGAGATCCGTTCCATCGGGAAAGAGGTTCTCAAACTGCTTTCGCACGTACTGCGCAAGTTCGGTTCGACTGAGCGAAACTTGCACGATCCTAATTCCTGCTGCCGGCGCTGGTGCGAACGTCAAGACCTCGCGACGCCAGATGGCTGCGCAGCTTGATCGGGCTGTGATCGGTAAACAGGAACATTGATGAAATCGCCACCGCCGAAGCGCCGGCTTCGAGCGCATCAATTGCATGCTGCAGTGAACCGCAACCGCCCGAGACGATCAAGGGAACGCTGAGCGCGCTGGCGGCTTTATGGATCATGTCCAAATCGTAGCCGGACATTGTGCCGTCGCGGTCGATCGATCCCAGCAGCACTTCACCGCAGTGCAGGTCCTCGCAACGCAGCGCCCATTCGACCGGATCAAGCGCTGCATGCTCACGGCCCCCGTCGATGAATACGGTGGCATGGTGCGCACCGATCCTCTTGTAGTCGATCGACACCGTGATGCACTGATCGCCGAATATCCGCGCGGCGTCGCGGACGAATTCCGGCCGCCGTACCGCTTCCGAATTGACCGAGACCTTGTCGGCGCCAGCGCGCAGCAGCATGTTGATGTCGTCCAGCGACTTGACGCCGCCGCCAACGGTGAACGGCATGAAGATCTCCTCCGACATCCGCTCGATGATATCGACGACGCGGCTGCGCGAGGCTTCGCTGGGAACGATGTCGAGTACGATCAATTCATCGACGCCGTAGTCGTTGTACACCTTGGCCGTCGTCACCGGATTGCCGGCAATCCGTTCGTTCTGGAAAAACCTGACATATTTCACCAGCCTGCCGTCGCGCAGCAGAAATTTCGGAATCAGTCTCTTTTTGAGCATTTCGCGCTTTATGGATTCCAGCGGAGAAAATTACTGACCAGTTCGATCCCGCTGTCCTGGCTCTTCTCGGGATGAAACTGGGTCGCGGCAATATTGTCTTTGGCGATGATCGCGGTGACCGGCTGGCCGTATTGCGCGAGGCCGACGATGTCTTCGGCGTTGTTGCAGCTCATCGCAAAGCTGTGCACGAAATAGAACGCCAGGTTCTTTTCGCTGATATTGGCAAGGATGGGATGGTTGCGCTCCTTGGCCACCATGTTCCAGCCCATATGCGGGATCTTCAGCTTGGGATCGTTGGGCCGCAGACGCTGGATGTCGGCATCAAACCAGCCGAGGCCCTTATGCAGGACGCCGTCGTCGGCGTGCTCTTCCGAGGTCTTTGCGAGCAACTGCATCCCGAGGCAAACGGCCAAAAACGGTTTGCCCTTTTCGCGGACCTGGCGATTGAGGATTTCATCGATGTCGCGGGCGCGGATGTTGTTCATGGCATCGCCGAAGGCACCGACCCCCGGCAAGATGACGTGCGAGGCGTCAGCGATCGCTGACGCCTCGTGGGTTACGACGGGATTGTAGCCGCAATACTCGACGGCATTGCGGACCGACCGCACATTGTTGATGCCGTAGTCGACGATCGCAACGTCTGACATCACTCAAGCTCCGACGCACCGATCAGGCGCTGCTCGATTTACCCTTGTTCAACCCTTGCCGCCGATCTCAACACCCGGATGGTTCGGCCATGGCACCTCGGTCCGGTCCCATTTGTCCATATCGGGCATCCGCCTGCCCGGCTCGACATCGTTTGGTGAGAACTGCCACGGACTGACCTCGTGCTTGATCGCGATGCCGAGGAATTGCTCTTCGGTGAGTTGCAGATAATCGAGGAACAGATCGAGGCTCGGCGGCCGCTTTCCGTCATATTGACGAACGAGCTTTTCGCCTTCCTCGCGCGTCATTCGCTTGTTGCGGATGTCGATGTTGGCGAGATGATTGGTCCGGCCCATGCCGCGCTTGATGAATTTCAAATAGTCGCGCACGCCCTGGAAGAAGCACTCGACCTTCTCATAGTCGTATTCCGGCGGAATCCCCTCGACTTCCTGCCCCTTCCAGCCGAGTTCGCGCTTGATGATCTCGACGTGCCTCTTGGTGTCCCATTTAATGTAGCTGCCGAGGCAGATCGAACGGCACTTGATCCGCATCAATTCCTTCCGCGGCGGATAGACGAACGGATACAGATCGCGCTTGGCGACGCGGCCGCCCAAAAATTCGTACATATCGTCGGCGGTGATGCCCAGATTCATCGCGCGGTTGAAGCGCTTCTCGTCGACTTCTTCCATCTCGTCGTAGGAATAGAACGACTGGTATTCGGCGAGACTCTCGCCCCAGAACAACAGCGGCGTCTCGTAGCGGATCGCGATCTGCATGGTGTGGGCATAGATACCGGTGTGGCAGTGCCAGCAAAAATCGCCGCGGCGCTTGAGCGATTCCAACATCAGCTCGCGGACAACATGCCAGTTCGGCGTGAAATTCAGGACATCGACGCCGAGTTGCTTGAACACGCTGGTATTGTTCTCTTCGATCAGCGGGCGATAGAACCAGTGATCGAAACGCACCACCAGCGGCTTCAACCCCAGCTTTTTCACCACATACCAGAGCTGGAAAACGCTGTCCTTGCCGCCGGAATAGGGCACGATGCAGTCGTAAAGTCCCTTGTCGCGGTATTGCGCGACCAACTCCAACATCTGCGCATGGCGCTCCTCCCAATTGATCTGGGTGTCGCGCACCTCGATCTGCGCGCAGACGCTGCAGGAGCCGGCGGTGTCGAACGATGTCGCCTCTGCCGTTTCCGGCAACAGGCATTTGCTACAGCTCAACATTTCCTGGATTCTCACAATTTCATATCTGCGGTGGCCTTACCACACGGTCCATCCACCGTCGACCGCTAGGCATTGGCCGGTCACGTATGCAGATAAATCGGTCGCCAAATAGGCCATCGCCCCCTTGAAGTCTTCCTCGCGTGCCATGCGGCCAAGGGGGGTGCGGGCGGTATAGCGGCCCAGGAATGGCTCAGGGGTGTCCCGAAACACGCCTCCCGGTGCGATGGCATTAACCCGGACATGCGGCGCCAAGGTCGTAGAGAGCCAGCGGGTGGCCTGGATCAGGCCCCCCTTGCTGGCGGCATAGGCGGCGGGGTTGCCGAGGCTGGTTCCCTCGTAGAGCCGCCAATCGGGCCCCGAGAGGCCGTAAATCGAGGAAATATTGATGACGCTGCCGTGGCCGGAGGCCTTGAGATCGGCCGCAGCGGCCTGGGTCAGGATGAAGGGGGCGGTGAGATTGACCTCGAGCGCCCTCCTCCAGGTCTTGTCGGATTGCTGCTCGAATGGAACCGCCCAGCCATCGAGGCCGCTGGTTCCCACGAATGCCGCGCAATTGACGATAATATCGATTCGCCCGAAGCGCTCACGGACCAAGCGGGGCAGATCGCGCACCTGCTCGGACTGCTCGAGGTCGCAGGCAAAGCCTGCGGCGGCGACTGGCCAGCGCCGGCTCAGTTCGTCCGCGGCTGCCTCTGCGCCGGATTGCGAGAGGTCGACGACGGCAACGCTAGCCCCAAGCTCGGCCAGCGCATGGCCGATGGCCCTGCCGATGTGGCCGGCGCCTCCCGTGACCAGCGCGACGCGCCCGTCCAGCGACATCAATTCGCGCAAGGTGCGGTCGGTACTCACCCGAAAACCCTCTGGAATTCGTCCGAAGCGCGCTGCAGGTCGTCGAGGCGGCCGACGTCGATCCAGTATTCCCGCAGCGGGAACACCACGGATTGCTTGCCGCCGGCGATGGTCCGCTCGATCAGGGTGGGCATATCGACCACTTCGTTCTCGGCGATATGATCGAGCACGCCAGGGTCGAGCAGATAGACGCCCGCATTGACGAAGAATTTCTGCGTCGGTTTTTCGCGAATGCCGAGCAGGCGGTGATCGTCGAAATCGATCACCCCGAACGGCACGGTGACGGAGTGCTCGCGCACGCAGACGGTCGAGAACGCCTGATGCTCGCGATGGTATTTCAGCATCTGCTCGAAATTCACCGTTGTCAGCAGATCGCCGTTCATCACGAAGAACGGCTGCTTCGGCCGCTCCGGCAACAGCGAAAGCGCGCCGGCAGTGCCGAGACGTTCGTTCTCCTCGAGATAGCTGATATCGACGCCCCAGGCCGAGCCGTCGCCGAAATAGTCGCGGATCATCTCCGACTTGTAGTTGACCGAGATGAAGAATCTGCCGAAGCCCGCCTTGACGAAACGGCCGAGCACGGTTTCGAGGATCGGCTTGTCGCCGACCTTGATGAGCGGCTTTGGAATGTCATCGGTGATCGGCTTCAGCCGCGAGCCGAGGCCGCCCGCCATCAGCACCACCCAGTGATCGCTTTGCTGGGCCAGCGCGAGGTCGTCGATCAGCTTGACCTCGACGACTTTTCCTTCGGCATCGACGATCGGCAATTGATGGATCGAATGACGGCGCATCAGATTGAGCGCGGCCGGATTGGTGATCCCGGCCGGCGCCGTGATCGGGGTCCGGTTCATCACGAGATCAACCGACGCATCGAGGCCGACGCCGCCGAGCAGCGCCCGCCGCACGTCGCCATCGGTCACAGTGCCGACGATCTTTCCGTCGCGTTCGACGATCGCCAATTGCAGATTGCCCTGATCGATGCGCCGCAGCGTCTCGATCAACGGCGTTTCTTCGCTGACAACGAATGCTCCATTCATAACGTGCTATTCCCGGTCGTCGCCGGCAAACGCGCCGGCCTCGACATTCTTTGCGACTACCGCACCCGCCGCAATAACGGAACCGGCGCCGACGCTGACGCCGCCCAATACCACCGCCCCCGCGCCGATATGCGCGCCCTCGCCGACCACAACACCGCCGCACAGCACAGCACCTGGCGCGATGTGAGCGTGATCGCCGATCTGGCAATCATGTTCCACCACCGCGCGGGTGTTCACCAGCGCATTTCGCCCGACTAGCGCCGCCGGCTGGATGATCGCGCCCGCCATCACCTGCGCGCCGTCGCCAAGCGAAGCGTCCGATGCGATCACCGCCGACGCATGGGATATCACGGGGAATGCGTACCCTAACGCAGCAAACCGGCCGAACAACTCGCGCCGGCCCGACAATCCGGAGTCCGACCGCGATGCGCGATTGCCGAGGCCATTGGCGAGCTGAACCTGATCGATCTTCATCTTCAGAATGTCTTCGTCCGGGCCTGTGATCGGAATTCCCCCGAGCAATGTGCCTATGCGCGCGGAATCGCGGTCGGTCACCGCACTGGGACGCTTACCGCGGCTCAGCAACGCCTCGATGACAACGCGGGCATGGCCGCCGGCACAGAGCACAATCAGGCTCATGGCTCCAGCGCCTCATTGGCCGCGTAGTCGCGATCGGCCTTCTTGCCGAGATACGCCCAATACTCAATAGGCGGTATTCCCTTGCCCGGACGCTTCACACCGAGATTTTGCTCCGTGAAAAGGTCGCCGCTACGGATCGCGCTGGTCGCTACCAGGCTTCGGCGCGCCACCGATCGATTGGCGATTTCCTCCGCCGCCGGAATTTTGCGCCCGTCGCCGAGCGCGAGCTCGACGTCGCGGATGTTTGCGATCATCGCGGCGAGCTCATCCGGCTCGATGGAGGCGCGGTGGTCGGGTCCCGGCAGGTTGCGATCCAGCGTGAGATGCTTTTCAATCACGGAGGCGCCAAGCGCAGCCGCCGCGGTCGCGACATGGATACCTCGGCTGTGGTCGGAGAAACCGACGGGAAGTCCGAACGCATGGGATAGCGTCGCCATCGCGCGCAGATTGATCGAATGCGGGTCGGCCGGATATTCCGTCGTACAATGCAGCAGCGTCACCTTGCCGCGCAATTCAGTCCAGGTTTTGCGGTCGAGCAGAATGTTAGAGAAATCCGCAGCCGTCGGCGGCGCGGCTGCGTCGTGCAGATAGCCAAACGCGATCACGCCAAGCGCCTGCTCGACCTCGGCCAAGGTCGCCATTCCCGTCGACAGGATGATCGGCAGGCGAAACCGTGCGAGGTGCAGCAGCAACGGCGCATTGGTCAGATCGCCCGAGCCGACCTTCAAGGTGGCGACGCCGATGCTTTTCACGAGATGCGTCGCGCTGTCGGCATCGAACGGCGTCGACATGTAGGTGATGTTGGCGGCCGTACAGGCAGCGGCAATGCGCTGCTCGTCGCCTTCGCGGAGTTCGAGCGCGCGCAGCATCTCGAGCTGGGATTGCGCAGCACCGGTCGTGACCCGCTGATAACTGGCTTTGGCCGCCTCCGCCGTCGCCAGTTTGTCGGCGCGAAACGACTGAAACTTGACCACGTCGGCACCGGCGCGCGCCGCCGCCTCGACCAGCGCCAGCGCCCTGGCACAATCGCCGTTGTGGTTAACGCCGGCCTCGGCAATGATCATGGTTCGGCGATGCATGCGCTTTTCGTCGCTGACCGGTTTGGACGATCGAAATCGCCCCCTAAATCAAGCGGTTGTCTTAGTCGAGTACACTGATAAAAGCAACGCGGAGCGGGCGACGCTTCGATGCCGGCGGCAGGATTTATCGAGAGCACATGGCTGACACTGCGGAGATATTGTTCCTGCTGGTGGGACGCGGCGGATCGAAGGGATTGCCGGGAAAGAACCTTCGCGAAATCGGCGGGCTCAGCCTGATCGGCTACAAGGCCAGATCGGCGCGGCAGTCGCGCTACTGTTCCCGGTTGATCGTTTCCAGCGACAGCCCCGAGATTCGCAGCGAGGCCGTCAGGCACGGCGCCGAGCTGCTGTTTGAGCGTCCCGCGGAGCTTGCCACCGATACCGCCTCTTCCAACGACGTGGTGCTCCACGCCATGGACTGGATCGAGGCCCACGAAAAGCGCCGCTACGACGCCATCATGCTGTTGGAGCCGTCATCGCCGTTCGCGCGTCCCGAGCATTTTGACGAGGCGATCGATCTGTTCGTGGCGCGCAACGCCAGCCTCGTGGTCGGAATGCGCGAGACGGAGGTGTCATCGATCTTCGTCGGACCGCTCGGCCAGGACGGTTCGATCGGCAGCATCGTAGACAAGATGCTGAAAACACCGGCGCAGCGGCGGCAGGACCAGCCGTTAGAGGTAACCATGAATGGCGCGCTCTACCTGATCGGCTGGGACGCCATGCGGAAGCACCGGAAGGTCTATGCCGACCCGGCCGCGAGCTACGGAATCCTGATGGACCGTCTGCATTCAATCGAAATCGAAACCGCGGCCGACCTCGCCTACGCGTCTTACGTCATCGAGCACGGCATGCTCGACGCGTCTCCCTGGCGAAAACAGCCATGACAGCAGCGCCCCGCCGCATCGCCGTGGTGACGGGGTCGCGGGCCGATTACGGATTGCTGAAAGGTGTTCTGACGCGGCTGCAGAAGCTGGATGACGTCGATCTGCAGGTCATCGTCTGTGGCATGCATCTGCTGCCAAAATTCGGCGAGACGTGGCGCATCGTTGAGGCCGACGGATTTCCGATTGCGGCCAGGATCGACCTTGAGCTCAGCGACGACCGCGCCGAGACGGTGGCGCGCGGCACCGGGATCGGCGTGGCCGGCTTTGCCGACGCGCTTCCAAGACTCGCGCCGGATCTGCTGGTGGTGCTTGGGGATCGCTACGAAATCCTATCGGCCGCAGTGGCCGCGACGCTGTTGAATATCCCGATCGCCCACATCCACGGCGGCGAGGTCACGGCCGGCGCGTTTGACGACGCCATTCGCCATGCCATCACCAAGATGGCCTGCGTGCATTTTACGGCCGCCGAGCCGTATCGGCGCCGCGTCATCCAGATGGGAGAAAATCCGGATTTTGTCTTTGACGTCGGCGCACCCGGATTGGATCTGGCTGCGACCGCACCGGCGATGGACCGGCCCGCTCTGTTCAAGGCGCTCGGCATCAGCGGTCCGGAACGATTCCTGCTGGTGACATTGCATCCGACCACCGCGCGGCCCGACGCCGATGCCACGAATGTCACAGCACTTCTGGGCGCGCTGGCGCAGATCGAGGATCGCAGTTTTATCTTCACCGGTGTCAACGCCGATCCCGGATACCGCATGATCGACGATGCCGTCAGGGCCTTCGTGGCGGCGCGGCCCGGCCGGGCGCATCTGTTTGCTTCACTCGGCAGCGAACGCTACTGGGCGGCGCTGCGGCTTGCCGATGCCGTGGTCGGCAATTCGTCGAGCGGCATTCTGGAGGCTCCGGCAATCGGAGTTCCCTCCGTCAATATCGGCGACCGCCAGCTCGGCCGCTTGCGCGCGGCGTCGATCATCGATTGCCCCGCCGACCAGACCACTGTTCTTGCAGCGCTTCGCAGCATCCTCGAGGGCCGGTTCCAGCCTGACGTGTCCGGCGAACCGCCCTACGGCCGGGGCGGCGCATCCGAGAAGATCGCTGGAACCCTTCGAAAGATCGACCTGAAGAATGCTTTTCCAAAGCATTTCCACGACTTAGCGACGCCCCAGGATTAACCTCGGCCGGCCTCGTGAAGGGCCTTCTTTGTTGCTTGCACGATGCCGCAGGTTGTATAGATCGGGCGGCTGAACGAACCGCGCATTGCCGGAGAATCTTCCAATGACGACAATCGACTCGCTGTCCGATGTGGCGCCCAGCGCACGCGAAGCCCGGATGCAGGCGCTGCCAATTCCTCCCTATAGCGGCACGTCCCTGCCCAAGATCGATTACGACGCCCATCCGGCGTATGGCGGACTGTTTCCCAAGGCGACATTGCGCGAACGCATACACGCGCTGAACGTTTTCCTGCGGACGTTTGCCTTCGTCACCATCCGGCGCATCGTCGATTACGACAACATGCCGCTGCTGACCAAGGAGGCCGGCTTCAGCGGGCTCAATTTCAGAACCGCGTTGCGCTACATCTCGATGTACACAAGCATCCGCGCCAGCCGCACGATCGGCACGCTGACCGGCGCGCGTCGTCCGGCAACTCCGGCGAACCCGGCGCTTCTCAACCAGATCAAATCCGACGGCATCGTCCCCCTGACGCTCTCGCCCGACGAGATCGAGCAGGTCCGCACTGTGACCCATCGTGGATTTGCCAGGCTCGACGAACGCCGCGCCGGCATTCCGCTCGAGAAGCGCAAGTTCGACGACAACGTCTACTGGTGTACGCGCTCGTCCGATCCGGAGGCCTTCGCGACCGTCGAGGAGATCTTCAACCGCTACGGCATCATCGAAGCCGCCAGCGCCTATCTCGGCCGCCCGGTCGGCGTGAAGCACGTCAACGCGCAGATCAACGATGACGGCTATACGTTCTGGAAGGGCGTATTCCCCGACACCCAGCTGAACGACCCCTGGGGCAGCTACCTGCACATCGACGCCACCTACGGCATGCTGAAATGCGCGATCTATGTCCACGACATCGGTCCCGATGGCGGCCCGTTCTGCTACGTCCGCGGCAGCCAGAACGCCGAGATCGGCTGGTTCGAAGGCATGGTCCGCCGCACCAACGACTTCGGCGGCTTCTCCGGCCGCAAGCCCGAAGCGCGCAAACTGTTCATGGCGCTTCCGGCGTTCCTGAGGAAGAAGGCGGATTTCGGCGGCGACCTGCGCGACGATTCCACCGACGTCCAGCGCCTGCGCGAAGGGCATTTCAGCGCCACGTCGAACTACGGCAACTGCGTGCTGTTCGACGGCAACGGTGTGCATCGCGGCGGAATGGTCAACAAGGGCGAGCGGCGTTGCATCTTCATCCTGCTCGCAGAAATCTGACCAGCGGCGCTTTGCAAGCGCCACGCACCAGCCGGAACTAGAGCAGATTCCACTTGATGTAGGTCAGCGTCGATAGCCGGCCTGGCGAAAATAGTTGGCGCATTGGTCGGGCGCAAACGATTTTACGAGTTTACCGATCAACCGCCAGAGTTCCTTCACGGTGCGCTTGGCGCCTTTGCGCAGCGCAGCTTTGAGTTTCGAGAATGCCATCTCGATTGGGTTGAGGTCTGGCGAATAGGCGGGCAGATAGCGGATTGTTGCGCCAGCAGCCGCGATTGCTTCGCGCACCCCCGTCGATTTTGTGGGTCCGCAGATTGTCCATGAATGCGATGTCGCCTTTCGTCAGCGTCGGTACGAGCACTTGCTCGACATAGGCCATGAACGTAGCTCCATCCATCGCTCCATCGATGACATAAGGTGCGGTGAGGCCGTTGACGCGTAGCGCCGCAATGAACGTCAGGGTTTTCCAGTGGCCGTGCGGTACACTCGCGACGAGTCGTTTGCCACGCGGAGAGCGACCGGAATGGCGAACCATTTTGGTCGTCACCGACGTCTCATCAATAAAAACGAGCCGTCGCCTCCGTAACGACGATTGCTCGGCTTTCAACGCAGCGCGTGCAGCGGCGACATCAGGTCGATCCTGTTCGGCGGCGTGCAGTGTTTTTTTGAACGTGATGCGGTGCCGCTCGTAAAACCGCCAGATCGAGGTTCTGCCGACCTTCAGCCTTTTGGCCGATGCGAGCCGCATGCCGATCTCGTCGAGTGTCGGATCGGGCTCCGCGCTCACCAGGTCGAGCAGCCACTGCTCGTGCGGCTTGAGCGGCGAGCGGGCAGTGGCCAGTGCCAGGCTTCGCCGCGACGCTACCGGTTGTCTGCCAGCGATCCATCCAGCGGATAGTCGTCGAGGCCGCAAGATCAAGCAGCCGCGCCACTTCACCGCGGCTCTCACCGCCCTCGACCAAGGCCACCACGCGATCTCTCAAATCCGTCGAATAACCCTTTGCCATGATAGCCCCTCGCCGCTGCTCGTAGCGACGACCGAATCTGATTTGCAGCCGCTAGGGAATCCCTATTTGCACAAATAGATTCACTTCAGCCGGAAACCGATCTAGCTTCCGGTGCCGCGAAGTTTGCTCGGCGTCTTGAGATAGTCTGCCAGTTGATCAGGGTTGAAAAACGCCGTCTGACGCCGCAGCACGCTCTCCTTCGGCACGAACGCGAGATCGATTTGCGCGAGCGCGCCATCTAGCGCCCGCACGTGGCCCTCCAGCACGTCATACACAGCGAACCCCGCCTCGTCGCAGTAGCGCACCACATCCGCAAATTGCGGTATACCATGACGCATCGGCATCATCGTGGTCTCAACGATCAGCAGGTCAATTTCCGCGATCCGGTCGCCCAAACCCTCAAGGGCTTCGATCTCGGCGCCCTGCGTGTCGAGTTTGAGGAACACCGGGCGCTCCAGAGTAGCCGGCAACAGCGAATCCAGCCTTCTCATTGGCGTCGGCCGAGCTTCGCCGTCCAGCGCCTCGCCTTCGACCTGCGGGAAAAGACTAGACCCTGAAATGTCGTCGTGAACGTTGAAGGTGACTTCCCCATTCTCCGCACCCGCAGCGACGAGAAAGTATTCTGCGTTAAGCCGTTGTTTCAACTTTTCCAGAACCGGACGGCACTCGGCGACCGGTTCGACCAGAAAATACCGTGCGCGGGGAAATGCATCGTAAATAGCGGCCGTTCCGAACGCCACCCCCACGTCGACAACCGTGCGAGCCTCGAATCCAAGCGCTTTGAGGTGCTTGAAGAATAGAGAAAAACTACGTGTCGGAGCATTGGTCCGCAAAAGTCTAACCCCGAAGGGTTCGATCAAGCGGTTGAGGCCACGATACACAGTCGAGACGAACCTCTTCATAGAACTCCCGAAGCACCGCTCAAGGCACTGACATTTCAGAGGATTAGACTCGAAATCTGGTGCACTAGTTTGCAATTGACAGTTTGATTTGGTAGATCAGCCACCGATACCGGTCAAGCGAGCCTTGTTCACCATGGAGATAGCGACGTCAACATGAAGGTTCTTGTGACCGGCAGCTCTGGCTTCATTGGTCAAGCTCTGGTGCGGAGACTTGGGGCTGCAGGATGGGAAGTCGCCGGTCTTGACAAGGGATCCAGCGCGGCATCGGAATATTTGTGCGACATTCTTGACGCGGCCCGGCTCAACGAAATCGTTCAGAGTTTAGCGCCTGATGCGCTGGTTCACCTGGCGGCACGCACCGATCTGGACGAAACGGCCAAGTTGGCAGGCTACGCGACCAATATCGAGGGCGTGCAGAACCTGATAGCCGCTATTCGCCTCACGCCATCGATCAAGCGGGCGATCTGGACTTCGTCGCAGCTCGTGTGCCGCGTCGGCTACGTCCCGCGCGATGACACCGACTATAAGGCCGACACACTATACGGCCTCAGCAAGATCCGCACCGAACAGATCGTTCGCGAAGAAGACGGTGCGGTCCGTGAATGGTGCCTGGTCCGCCCGACCACGGTCTGGGGCCCCGGCATGAGTCCGCACTACCAGCGGTTTCTCCGCATGATTGAGCGCGGACACTACTTTCATGTCGGAAACAGCCCGCTGAGGAAGTCCTATAGTTACATCGAAAACATTGCGTTCCAGTATTTGCGTCTCCTTGAAGCGCCCGCGGATCTAATCCACCGGAAAACATTCTATCTGGCCGACTACGAACCGATCGACCTGCTCTCCTGGAGCGACGCTTTCCAGCGCGCGCTGCAGTCACGCCCCATTCCGCACGTACCGATTGCGCTCGCGCGAATGCTAGCGCGGTGCGGCGACGCTGTGAACGCGATCGGACTGAAGCGGTTCCCGTTCAATTCGTTCAGGCTCAACAATGTGCTTGCGCAATATCAATTCGACCTCAGACCGACGGAAGCCGTCTGCGGGCCTCTGCCCTACACGATGGAGCAAGGCGTTGCCGAAACCGCCGCGTGGCTCCGCGGAATTCCGGCGCGCTGATCGTTGCCGCTGAAGCATCATCCGGAAGAATGACAATCGACTTTCCGAAAAGATCAATCTCAAACAAGACATCGACGACGAGATGCTTCAACTCAGTTTAATCATGCGCTAGATATCCCGGGCTCGAGCCGGCGAGACCGCGAGAGCACGGTCGCGAGGTCGACGGCCATTCCAAGGGCGACCATCGAGCACAACACCAAGGCAGAATTGGCGATACCCAGAGGGCCTTGAATCGGGCTAAGAAAAATACTCGCGAGAATAAACGTCAACAGCAGCGGCGGCGTCGCCAACTCAGAAGTCCTGGCCCGGAAGTCACTCCAGCCCGCGGCAAATCCCCAGATCAAAATATAGATGATCGAGCCGATCGCGCCGAAGTCGATAAAAGCGGCCGCCCAAACCGTCGGGAAGAATCCATAAATTTGGGTCGACTTAAGCTGCATGGTCATCGTCGTCAGCCACTGGCTGTTTGGAGCGAAGACCCGGAGAATTGGCGAGAGAACCCCGATTTCATAGGCCCCCCAATGCGGAGACAATTGCTGGCGGGCATGCCACACAGTATCGATGATGCGGACGCCATGCGTGAGATAAAAGTAGGTGCTCAAAATATCGATGGCAGCGTCCGACGAGAGGCGGCCGGATTCGACCGCCTGCAGGACATAAGCCCGTGGCCTAGCGTACCATAGCTCCTCCATCCTGCTCAGCAATCCGCTCGCCGCCGCCGACCGCGTCGGCGGAATGGCGTCGCGCGACGGTTTCGCGCGCTCAATCATCGAACTCAAGTCGGCGGCGTCGATCAACGCACTGCGAGACTTCCCGGCCTCGGCCAAATGCTGCTGGTAGTCACGCATCTGTTCAGACTTCTTCTGCCGATCCTTCAGCTGCAGTTCCTGTATCACCCCACTCATCTGAATGCAGAAATTGCGTCTGCTCGACCACATCGCGTTGGTGTAGATGCCAAATAGCAGCAGAAAGACGACCATCTTGGCGAGCAGGTAATGCCCTCGCGGCAGGATCGAACGTCCCTGCCGAATGCGAACCAATCCCGTCGAGACGATCAGCATGATCATGAAGAGAATCGGCATCCGTCCGGAATAGAGCAACGCGTAGCCGACCGGTGATACGATGGAGAGCTGCGCAACGTACGCGACCCAGCCATGGAACTCCTCTCCCTTCAGCAAGAACAACGCCAACGCGGCATAGGCAAAGGAGAATGTCAGGTACCCGACATAGATCAGCGGCGTTCGCTTGATTTCGATGGAATCAACCAAGTCAGGCGCGCAGCGCAGCAGTTCCGAATAGCCGCCGTTGATCACGCCGCTCAGCGCGACGCGATCGACGGCTATCAGCGCGATCCCGGCCACGCCGACCAATGAAGCGGAGGCCACGGCTATATGCAGAACCCCCGCAGATGACGCCGGAAAATTCGACCGGTGCCGCAACCAGACACTGAAACACCAGATGCCTGCCTGGTGTCCCGAAACAAACAGCAAAACGCCCAGCGTAATCACAGCCAGCACGATCGCGGACGGCTGCTGCGGATAATCAATGGGCCCGATTGCGACGCCGATCACGATCGCACACCAGATTGAGGTGACGAGTATCGCGGGCGACGAGACGCTGCGTGCTAGTTTAAAAAACTGCTGCATTTTCGAGGTTCGAAATCGGGGAGAAAAGTTGTACTTGATGTAGCAAGCTAGGGCCCCCCTAGCAATGGCCGGACCAACGGGCGGCTCGTCGCTCTGCTGCGCGCCGATGATGCTTTACGGGTAGAGCATCTCTGCATCCGTTGGCAGACCAGCCAGGCTCGTCGCACCGGGCGACGCATGAACTTCGCGCATTTTGCGCACCGTGAGAAACGTCAAGGCGAGAAGAAGAACGCCGCTGGCAACGCCACTGGCTATTGCGGCCCCGTAAATGCCGAGGATCGGGATGAGGACAATATTGAGCAGTAGGGAAATAATCGCAGACCCGACATTGCAGAGCAGCAGGCTGCCATCGGCTCGCGCCGCATAGAGAGCGTATGACGGAACATCGGCAAGGATACGCAGCAAAACCCCAGGCAACATCGAATAGAAAACCCAGATGCTGGCGGCGTACTGCGACAGGCCAAACAACGCCAGCATCGGCCACATCGTGAGGCCGGCAACAATCGTCATTCCGCAGGTTATGACGAACAACGACCAGAAAAACGACTGAAGATTTGCCCGGTAGGCGTCTCGGCCGGACGCATAACCGGCGATGACCTTAGGCAGGAACTGGTGGGACGCCGAAGCGCCGAGCGACAACAGGCCGATCGAAATGGTGGAATAAAAGGTGTAGATGCCCAACGCTTCGCGCCCAATAAATTTGTCGATGATAAAGCGGTCGACGTAGGAAATAATGAGCGCGCCGGCCGCGGTCAGAATGAACGGACGAGCCGTGCGTAGGCCCGCAAGCATCATGGCCCAGTCGGGATGGTAGCGCTTCAAGTTGCGCCACGGGAGGTCGGAGAGGGAGAACGCCGCAAACGCAATCGAAAGAGCGCCTCCAAGAGCCCACCAGATCAGAACTGCTTCGAGCGTACGCTCCGATGGCACGACGAACATGAGGGTTGCGATAGCGTAAACCCAGATTCCGCCGCGGAGAAATACCACAAAATAGGCCCGAACCGGGCGCGACGTGATGATCAAGATGCGCGTTGCTTCAAGCGAGAGGTGTTCCGTCGCTAGAATCAGCAGAAACCACGGCGCAAGCCTGGAAGGGAAAAGACCCGTGAATATGGCCAACGATGCAGCGACGCCGATGATCAGAAACGTTATCGCGCTGAGCGTAATTTGGTCCGCGATGATTTGCGTTCGCTTCTCCGGCGTCGCCGGCACCATTTCACGCAACGTATGCGAATAGAATTCCAGACCAAGAGCGAGCAGCGCGAAGGCAAGCACGGCGGTTATCAGCCCATACTGCCCCATTTCATCCGGCGAAAGCATTCGCGCAAGCAACACGGACAACAGAAAGCGGCTCGATAGCGTGAGGCCGCGCAGGATCAAAATCGATATCGCCGCAACGACGGCCGGTCGTTTCAGGAAGCCAGCTATGTGAACTCGCATCGCACCATTCCTGTAGGCTTGACCGCCCGGGATCGGGATAACTTGCGAGCGCAACCCAAGAGACTACGCAGCGGTCTTGCGAGATTTCAGAAACCTTGGCAAATATTGGTTCAACGAGCGCACCAGCGATTCGGCGGCCTCGCGGGCTCCCGGTTTTTCGGGATCAAATCTGTGCCAGGTGAAATAATTGCCTGCAACGCTTATCGCCGCCATGTGCCGGACAATATCGCGCCGTACCTCCCCCAATTCGCCTGCCGGCCACCACTGTTTGAGGCGCTCGACGAGACTTCCGATTTCGTCGAAGCTGCGGACGTGGATGAAGTGCCGTTCTGTCGCATAATAGGGCTCGGTGACGACAGAACAAAGTCCGGACAGAGCGGCCTGGAAGCCGACCGTTCCCGTAAACGAGATCGAGATCGCACATTTATCGAGCATGAAGTTGGCTGGCACCTCGTACGGAACCAACGTTACGAAGGGCAGCTTCGCCAGTCGCTCAAGCAACTCGATCTGGCGGAACCCGAACTGCAGCGGATGATCCTTCACGAAGGTGCGGTAGCCCGCTTCACCGAGCACCTCGCAGTATCGTACAATCACGTCGTCGTGCGCAAGCATGTCATGGGACTTCAACCAATAGTCCATCGATGCTTCCGGAAAGAGCTGCAGCGCCAGGAAGGCACGGCGCTGGCGGGGCACCTCGTCAAGCCGCGCTTCCCATTTCCGGTCCAGCAGGCTGAGGGCGGCAACGTCGCTTACCCGAACCTTATGCTTCAAACGTTTCAACGCGTCCAAATAATGCAGGTTGAAACGGTCTCTCTGGAGAAACCGCAACACGTTGAAGTATGCACCGCGCAGCGCAAAGTAACCGAACACGCGCCAGAACCGCAACATCGAGAATTTCCTGGCATTACGAACGTAGGCCGGCACAAAATCCGACTCGCAAAGCAGGCGTACCGCGGCCTCGACTTCGCTTTCCGAAGGTTCTCGAAGCCGAACCGGTTTTCCCCGGCGCATGAGCATCACTTCATCCGGAATGATCGACGTTGTCATTTCCAGAAAATCAATACCGCGAGCGCGCGCGATTCGTTCCATCACGTCGAAGACGTAGCGATCCATAGTGAATGTCACCACGAGATCGGGGTCGAGGTCGTCAAAAGCACGCTCGATGGCTTGCGCCATGCCCCCGATCATCCTCAGTGCAAGCCCCCGATCCAGGCTGCGCAGCACCCGGCAGCGGAGGATAATCTCCGCACATCCCTCCTCGCCAAACCGCGCGACCGCCGTTTCAGCCGCATCACCTTTCCGCATAAAGCGATAGAAGTCGTCGATCAGCGACCTGTCGCCGTCCGCGCGCAGATCGCTCAGTACCGTGACGTCCGCGAAATCGATTTGCGAACCGAGGTACTTCCACCATTGCGTCGTATTATGAATCGTAAAGAAGATTAAGCGGGGCATCAATTTTTGATCGTGGTTGTTTGCTCGCTGGCGGCCAGAAACGGACTGCTGGGAAGATTGACGCAGCGCGCATACATGTCCTCCGCAACCGGCAGCCGCGAACGCGGACAGTTGCGATACATCGGCAGCACATGCATGGGCGTCCACAGCGGCCGGGCGTGCACGCCATTGGCATGGAGCGCCGATAGCAGCCGGTCGCGCTCACCGGCGTATTCGCGGTCGAGAACGAGCGTGTTGAGCCAATAGTTGCTCTGGGCGCCGTTCGGCTCGCGGTAGATGCTGGCATTGGCGAAACCGTCGAACACCGCCAGATAACGCCCGGCCAGTTCGCGCTTGGCCTCGACCATCGCCGACAGCCGTTCCATCTGGCCGCAGCCGAGCGCCGCGTTGATGTTGGGGAGCCGGTAATTGTAGCCGACTTCGTCGTGGTCGAACGACCAGGCATGCGACTTCTTGGCCGTGGTGGTAAAGTGGCGGGCGCGTGTGGCGTGTGCGTCGTCGTCGGTCAGGATCATGCCGCCGCCGCCGGTCGTGATGATCTTGTTGCCGTTGAAGGAGAGCACGGCGGAATGGCCGAACGTGCCGCACGCCTGCCCTTGCCACGTCGAGCCAAGCGACTCCGTCGCATCCTCAACGACCACGAGGCCGTACTTCGCGGCGACCGCCAGCAGCGGCGTCATGTCGACGGGATGCCCGAAGATGTGGACCGGAACGACGGCGCGAATGCGCCGGCCGGTCAGCTTGTTGAAGAGGTCACCGTTGCGGCGAACCGAAATCTCCTCAAGATGCGCATCCAGCGCCGCGGGATCGAGGCCCAGCGTATCCCAGCTGGAATCGACGATGTGCGGAATCGCTCCGGCATGGCTGACGGCGTTGGCGGTCGCGACGAAGGTGATCGCCGGCAGAATGACTTCATCGTTCGCCTGCACACCCTCGAGCAGCAACGCGGCATGAAGGGCCGCGGTGCCGTTGACGATGGCGATGGCATGACGGGCCCCGGTGGCGGCGGCAACCATCTGCTCGAACCGGGAGACATATTTGCCGGCGCTCGATACCCAGTTGGTATCGATGCAATCGAGCACAAATTCGCGCTCACGCGCGCCCAGCCGGGGTTCATGCAGCGCCACCGGACGGGACGCGGAGCCGAGAACGGTATCGACCGCTGCAAGTACGGCACCGACATCGAGCTGGGCACGGCGGTCAGCAATGGCGGAAGAACTGCTCATCAGGCTCACAACTGGTAGGCGTTGGCGCGATAGCGCGAAAGATTCTCGTTCCGGGCGAACCAGGATATCGTCTGCTCAAGCCCTTTGCGAAGTCCCTCGACGCCGGCGAAGCGCGGTGACCAGCCCAGCAGTTCTTGCGCCTTGGCGTTGCTGGCCCACAGCCGGTCGACTTCGCTGCGCTCCGGGCGAACCCTGATGTCGTCCTGTTCGATTTCGATCTTGGCGCCCATGAGTTCGGCGATCATCTGCGCGATATCGCCGATCGAAATCTCAAATCCGCTTCCGATATTGATGACTTCGCCGATACCGGCCTTGGTCTCGAGCGCGGCAAGGAAACCACCGACCGTGTCGGCGACAAAATTGAAATCGCGCGTCGGGTGGATACTGCCGAGCTTGATGGCGCGCTGGCCGGCCGCGATCTGCGTAATGATGGTCGGAATCACCGCGCGCGCCGATTGCCGCGGGCCATAGGTATTGAACGGCCGCACCACCGTCACCGGCGTGCCGAACGAACGCTCGAACGACAGCGCCAGTTGATCGGCGCCGATCTTGCTGGCCGAATAAGGCGACTGCCCCTGCAGCCTGTGATCTTCGGTAATGGGAACGACCTGCGCCGTGCCGTACACTTCGCTGGTCGAGGTATGCAGGACCTGGGAGACCTCGAAATCCCGCGCCGCCTGCAGCACGTTGAGCGTGCCGCGGATGTTGGTTTCGACGTAGGTATCGGGCGAATGGTACGAATAGGGGATCGCGATCAAGGCGGCGAGGTGCAAGACGGCATCGCAATCCTTCATCGCGGTGCGTACGCCGTTCGGATCGCGGATATCGCCGGCGAACACATCCAGATGTTTTCGAATTTCGGGCGGCGACGTATCAAGCCAGCCCTGCGAACTCATGCTGTTGTAGTGCACGAAGGCGCGCACCTCGAAGTTCCTGCGGACCAGCTCTTCCGCAAGATGCGATCCGATGAATCCGCCCGCGCCTGTCAGCAGTATTTTTCGCAAGGTTCCCGTTCCCGTTGCCAGACCCATGCACCCACGGCGTGGCATGCCGCTTCTAAACAGTACTGCGGCTGGAGACCAGATCGAATGGCGCAAAAAAACACACGCTGCGCTGATTTTGTGGTCGCCTCCGCGGCGGCGACGCCATTCTCAATTTTAACAACATATTGATAATATTTACTATTTTTACCGCACCCGAAAGATGGGTCGATCAGAATTTACGAACCAGATCGATTACCGTGCGTTGCTGATCCGCCGTGATCTCCGCGAACATCGGCAGCGACAGAATCGTGCTCTGCTGGCGATGCACGTTGGGAAATTGTTCCGGGCGGTGGCCAAGGCGGCTATAGGCGGCGAGAAACGGCAGTGCGGTCGGGTAGTTGACTGCAGTCTGCACCCCGTTGGCATTCAAGTGCGACGCCAGCGCATCACGGCGCGGATGCTTGATCGTGTAGAGATGATAGACGTGGCTGCGGTCCGGCGCGACCTGTGGCACGACGATGTCCTCGATCTGGCTGAGGCCAGCATCGTAAACCTTGGCGGCGTCCTGCCGCGCTTTTGTCCACTGGGTGAGATGCGGCAGTTTCGCCGACAGGATTGCCGCCTGCATGCCGTCCAGCCGGCTGTTGATGCCTTCGATGTGATGCTGGTGCTTCACCAGGCCGCCGTGCCGCGCCAGCATGGTCATGTGTTCGGCCAGCGCGTCGTCATTGGTCACGACGGCCCCGGCGTCGCCCATCGCTCCGAGATTCTTGCCCGGATAGAACGAGTAGGTCGCGGCTGCGCCGAACGTCCCGACCTGCTGGCCTTTATAGCGAGCCAGATGCGCCTGCGCGCAATCCTCCACCACCCAGAGCTTGTGCTTGCGAGCGATCGCCATGATCGCGTCCATATCCGCCGACTGTCCGTACAGATGCACCGGAATGATGCCGACGGTGCGCGGCGTGATCGCGGCCTCGATCGCGGCCGGATCGATGGTGAATGTAGCGCCGTCGGTATCGCAAAACACCACGGTAGCGCCGGCGCGAGTAATCATCGCGGAGGTGCTGATCCACGAATGCGCCGTGGTGATCACCTCGTCGCCCGGCTTAACCTTCAGCGCGGCCATAGCCAGATACAGCGCGTCGGTGCCGTTGGCGCAGGAGACGCAATGTTTGACATCAACGGCTGCCGCGAACTCCCGTTCGAAAGCGTCGACGTATGACCCGCGGATGAAGGCATTGTCGCGGATGACGGCCGATATCGCGCCGTCGATCTCGCTCTTGATGGTCTGATACTGCAGCTGCAGATCGGCAAAAGGCACCGGCATCGATCGTCTTCCCTACCTGTCCGTGAGCAGCCGGCGCGCCGGATTGCCTGCATATGTCCCTGGCGTCGTAATATCCTTGGTCAACACCGAACCCGCACCGATGACCACATCGTCGGCGATCCTGACCGGCATGATCGTGGCGTTGGAGCCGATCGAGACCCGATTACCAACCACGGTCTCGCGCCACAACTCCCTTTGTCCGCGAGCCGGGCCGCCGGTCGAAAAGGTATCATTGACAAACATCACGCCATGGCCGACGAAACAGTCCTCACCGATCGTGACCAGTTCGCAGATGAACGCGTGCGACTGCACCCGCGTGCGGGCGCCGATCACGACGCCCTTCTGGATTTCGGTGAACGGCCCGACAAAGCAGTCGTCGCCAATTTTGCAGCCGTAGAGATTGCACGGCTCGACGATCCTGACCCGGGCGCCGAAATCGACATCGCGGACGCCCGCCTGATGGACATCCGGCCGATTCACGACACGACACCAAGCCGGCCCAGCCGGGGCGCGAAATGGAGCGCCACCTCGTCGCCGGTCTCTATCGATTCGTAGAGCGCCGAAATCAGTTCCAGACTCTTGCGTCCCTCGATACCGTCGACCAGCGCCGAGCGCTGGTTCACCAGGCAGTCGATCACATGCTGGTAATAGGCCTGATGACCGAAGCCGTAGACGTTCGGCGGGTTGACGGAAAACTTCTCGACCACGTCCTTGTCGGACGGAAGCTCATCGACAAAGCGCCAGTGCCGGATCTGGTTGACGGCAAAGCCTGCGATTTCGACCGTCCCCTTCTCTCCGAGGATCGAGAGCGAACCTTCGAGGTCGGTTGGACGCACGGCCGTTGTCGCCTCGATGATCCCGAGCGCGCCGTTGCGGAACCTCAGCGTTGCGACGGCCGTGTCTTCGGCCTCGATCTTTGCGAGCGCCGTGACGGCACGGGCATGAACGCTGACGACATCGCCAAAGAACCATTCCAGCATGTCGACGTGATGGCTGGCCTGGTTGCTGAGCACGCCGCCGTCATAGGCCCAGGTGCCGCGCCAGGCGTCCTGATCGTAATAGCTCTGGTCGCGGCACCAGCGAACGCGGACCGTTCCCAGAATGAGTCGGCCGAAGCGGCCGGCCTCCAGCGCCTCGCGCGCCTTTACCACGGGAACGTTGAAACGATTCTGCTTGACGACGAAAAGCTTGACGCCGGCCTCGTCGCAGGCGCGGATCATGTCGTCGGCGTCCTCCAGCCGCAGCGCCATCGGCTTCTCGACGATGGCGTGCTTCCCGGCCTTCGCACACGCTATGACATGGGCGGGATGCATTCCGCTCGGGGTCAGAACCGCGACCGCATCGATGTCCTTGCGAGCAAGAAATGCGCCAAAGTCATAATCTGCGGGGATGCCAAATTTAGACGCGATCGCGTCGGCTCTTGCCCGCACCGGATCGCAGACCGCAATGAGGGTTGCTCCACCGATGTGACCGCCTCCGAGCAAGTCGGAATGACGCCTGGCGATGCGCCCGCATCCGAGCAGGCCAAATCTAATCATAGTCGGTCCTCAAATCGACCAATTACTTGCATAACGGCCTTGACAACAACCAAGACACCATCGTGCATCACGATTTCCCTGTCATTTGGCTCTTTCACGAGAGATTGCCGATAGGGATAACTCGCTCGCATTCAATAAATCTCACTGCCCTTCAGACCTTGTCAACTGGAAGCTGCCGGACCTACACGTCGTCATCGGCCCGGCGACCGATCGCGCAATGTCCCGCCTTTAGTCATGTTGGCACGCTAATGAACCCGCTCTCTAGCGAAAAGGCTGCGAGGGCCCCAAAAGCGACCAGATAAAGGGGTCGGGGCAGCTTAACGTGCCCGGCCCGTAGCCGCCGATCGACCAGCCAATTGATTTTTCGAGGGATGGTCAACCTGGCTTCACCGCCCAATATGCCCGGCCATTGGTCTGAGGATCGCTGTTGTCGGACGAGGAAAACACGAAGACGGATCCATTGAGTCGCCAATGAGAATACCGGCCCATGCCCATTCTCGCGACATCCGCATGCACGCTGTGGGACGGGCCTAACCGCCTTTCGTTCTCGTATACCTCGATCGGCGACTGGTCGCTATTATCGATTGTGTCTGCGAAATCCATAAACCGATCGTCGCGTGCGATGACCGCGAACTCAGAGCTCAGGAACCTTACAAACGGCCTTCGCAAGAGCACCTTCTCGCCTGCGACTCTTGGTTGTGCATGAGAGACGCCAGGCGGCTGATAGGCAAACTGCAGCCATTTCGCTACCAGGAAATAAGTGCCTGTCGCGACAACTCCCGTCACTAGCCAGGTCCGCCTGTCCCAACTTTCTTTCAAAACCATGCTCGCCCTTGGTCCAATCAACTCTCGATGTCATTAACCCGACTCCGACCTTTGCAGCAAGCAGCCTCGGCATTCGTTGTGTGGTATACCGGCTCTACAGGTTGCCACCGTCTAGTCTAGCAGAACCATCAAACTTGGGGTCAGGAAGTGATGAATAACCTCGTTGAGCAAGAAACATGATCGCACCTAACCGACTGTCTGGCGAACGTCAGAGGCTGATTATTCTAAATTGGTTTCTCATCGCCGCTTGTTGCGTTTCTCTCGTTTTTGTTGCCCAGTTTTACTCGCAATACTACATATCCTTCCGTCCGGCACACCTGTTTGGTGCAGTCGCACTGCTGACATCATTTGCCTTGGTGTCGTTGTTTTTTGCATTCGCAAGCGACAGTTTCGGCTACATCGTCAGCTTCTACTCCTATTTGATGATCGCCGGATATCTGTGGCTGAATCACTTTTCGGAACTAGTGTATGATCATCGACTAGCGGCGCTTTCCGCCACAACATCGGCGATAGCTTTCGCATTACCTGCCTTATTCATCTGTTCACCAGTGCGTCGCGTCTACACCCTATCTTCGTCAGCGCTGAATCTTCTCCTCACGCTGATCCTTCTGATAGGGCTTGCAACTGTCCTTATCGGCGCAACCTATAGCTTCAGAGTTATTAGCATTGAAGACATCTATAAGTACCGCTCCGACCTCAACTTTCCGACGATACTGAACTACGTGATAGGAGTGACCTCGAACGCGCTGCTGCCTTTCGCGTTTGCCTGCTTCGTTGCGCGTAGGGATATCTGGCGTGCCGGAGCCGTTCTGTTCCTGCTCATGCTGTTCTATCCCATCACGCTTAGCAAATTGGCTTTGTTCACGCCATCTTGGCTTGCGGCGATATTTGTGCTTTCCAGATTCTTGAACTTCAAGCTTTCCGTCACCCTCACTCTGCTGCTGCCTATTTCAGCCGGCATTTTTCTGGTCATGCTGTCCCAATGGAATCTTCTACCTTACGAGCTGACTATTCCCTTTTTTGGTCTCGTGAACTTCCGAATGATCGCAGTTCCATCGCTTGCGATGGAGTATTACAATAGCTTCTTTGCCACACATCCCGTAACCCATTTCTGCCAGATACGGCTACTAAAGTCGCTTGTGTCCTGCCCCTATCAGGAACAGCTGGCCGACGTAATTTACAATGCTTTCGGCATCGGCGGACAATTCAATGCGTCGCTGTTTGCCACCGAGGGCATCGCGTCCGTGGGTGTGCTCTTTGCGCCGATTACAGCGTTCGCAGCAGGGCTCGTTATCGCACTTGGAAATCGCCTCTCCGCGGGTTTGCCGCCCCAATTTATCCTGATCTCGAGCGCGGTTCTCGCCCAGGCGCTTCTCAACGTCCCGTTAAGCACGGTGCTGCTCACCCATGGCGCGAGCTTTCTCTTTCTTCTTTGGTACATTACGCCGCGAGAACTCGGTCTAGAGGCAAGCAAGCCACTTTCGATGGCTTCACCATAACGCACACCGCTAAATCAGTGGTATGAGTCGGCTTCAGCATCGAACGGCGCGCTGAACGGTGTTGGTAAAATCCGTCGCAAACGCCTCGACGCGATGCTCCTGATGTGGAACAAGGCTACGAACGATTGAAACTTCGCACGCCCGCGACGTACGCATGAGATGGTCGGCCAATGTGAAGGGATCGTCGGTCCCGAAATAGCGCGCTTCACCGGCGGTCTGTTCGCGGTGCACATCGAGATCGGACAAAATCATGGGCACGCCGAACGATTTCGCTTCTTCAACGGTGGTGCTCCATCCCTCGAATCGAGATGGATTTATCAGGGCTAAGGAAGCGCGCAACAACGCATACACATGCGGCGCCGGGATCATCCCAAGATGAAGGAAGCGCTTTTCGAGACCCCGGTTGCGGACCTGTGACATAACATGCTCGAAGTACCCGCGGCCTCGCCTATCTTCGGTGCTGCCCGACGCGCACACGACGACATCGAAGCCACGCTGCATCAGGATTGTGAGCGCATCGACCACCACTTGGTGGTTTTTGTGCCTGTAGAACTGATTTGGCAGGTAAAAATACCGCTCGGGCAATTGGTATTGCGCAATGACCTCGGCTGGATTTGCGCTCAGATAAGCTGTCGACGGCTGTGTTGCGAAGCGAACCATTGAAGTGTCGTTCCGTGCCCGAGGATAGTATTTCCTGAAGTCGCGAAGCGCGCTCTCGCTGCTGAGCATAATGGTCCGCCTTGAGGCGATCTGGAGGCGAAAGCCGAGCTCGCGACGCCATCGGGAGGAGCGCGGAAAGAGCTCGGGCAATTTTCGATGTTGCAGATCGGGAAACCAGGCCACGGCCGGATAGGGCAGCCGCCAACCAAAAAAGCGTGCGGTTTCGAAAACCGCATCGATACGTTGCGCCCGGAATACTACCGCCGCCTTCCAGTCCAATCCCAGCGCAAGGGCTGCAGCTAAACCGGCGCGGCTTTCAAAAGCCGCCGATCGCACAACTTCCACGCCTGGTATCTCGGCTAGTGCGGAGAGATCGGCATCGTCATCACCGTTCCCAGCAAACAAGACCGGCGTGAGTTCGCCCGGTCGAAACTGGCTAAGCGCCGCAAACAAATTGCTCTGGTAATTATAGCCGCCGGCCCAAACCTGCCGGGGGATATGCGTGAATGCGAGCCGCAGCGGCACACGTTGGATCACCGGGCCTGTTCCTTGAACCACGAAACGTAATCCGCAAAGCCTTGCTCAACGGGGATCTTCCACTCAAAGGGCAGAGCACGCAGCGTTTCATCGTTTGCCAGCAGACTCGGCGGATCACCCGCCCGAACGGCGCCAGAGTACGTCACGGAAATGCTTCCGCCCCAGGATTCCGAGAGCATCGCCGCAACCCGTGCTACCGTCGTTCCAAGCCCAGATCCGGCATTAATCGCGCGAAAGGTCTCCGGCTGAGGCTTTTCAGCGATCTCCGCCAATAGCCGCGCGACGTCGCGGACATCCGTCCAGTCCCGGACCTCCGCTCCGGTCCCTCCCAGCACCAGATTTCGCTCACCCGCTTGCAATCGGGAGCAAATATCCCAGGCCAACTGTTTTCGCAAGAGTGACCCATAAACCGAGAACAAGCGCAATACTGTACCACGCAAGCCGAATGTCACGGCGTAGCTGCGGCACAGCTGCTCCATCATCAGTTTGTGTTGACCGTAGGGCGACATCGGAAGCGTTGCCGCATCCGCGGCGATCGGCCCTTCGTGACCCGCGCCATAAACCGCGGCGCTCGACGCGACGATCAAGCGACTTTCTCTGGCGGAACCGCGGAGCCACTCGAGTAATCTGGCCGTGCTGGCAACGGTACGCGAAAAGTCCTCAAACGGCTGCGCGATCGACAATCCGACCGAAGAGCCGCCGGCCAGATGGAAAATCGTCGACGGCAGTCCCGCCAGCTCCGCAAGCGCGTTGAGATTGGCCGCGTCGATCTCGCCGTTCAGCCAATGCTCCAGGCCGATGCGATGCTTTTCGGCGTCTCCGATCGCGCCGTGGCCAATGCCATGAACGCGATTGCCCCGGTCAGCCAGCACCCTAACGAGATGCCGGCCGATGAAGCCATTGGCGCCGGTAACCCACATGTTCATGCCCGTGCCTTGTGACAGACAAACGAATAGAGCCGGCCGGGCCGGCGGTCAAAGCGCTCTGCCATCGAAAGCAGCGACATAAAAACGCTCTTGGAAGCAAGCGCGGCGCGCCAGAGGGGCTTCACCGGAATCTTGCTGGTCAATCTTTCCACGACGGCCGTTCGTAACGTCTCGATCGTATAGGGAAACAGATTGATCGGACTCTTCAGCGGCGCAAGCACCTCGATCGCGGCAAATCCCGCAGCCCGTAGCGCGCCGATATATCGATCGAGAAGAAAAGCATGCTCGCCGCCGTAGAGGTGATGCAGGGGATGTTGATCGAGGAATGCCTTGAGGTCGGTCTCGTTGCTGATCACGTGCTCGCGCGCGGCGATGAGCATTCCGCCGGGGCGAAGCACGCGGAACATTTCCCGGCAGGCGCCATCGAGATCGCGCATATGGTGCAGCACCGCCCGCGCGAACACGACATCGAATGTGCCGTCAGCGAACGGCAGCCGCTCGGAAAATTCCTCAACCACCTCGATCGGCAAACGGGCCTCGGCGGTGAGATCCCGAATTGCCGCCGTACCGACCACGGCACTGGGGTCAGGCTCGAGCGCGGTGACTTCAAATCCGCTCCGCGCCAGCGCGTAGCTGGCAATTCCGCGCCCGGCACCGACATCAAGCGCCTTGCCGGTGCGGTTCTTCAGAATGTTCGAAACCGCCTGCCATTCAGTGCTGGCAAAATAGCGCTCGGCAGCAGCGATCAGAGGGTCGTCATAGAAAGCGTCAAGCACCAGCTGGCGCCGGTCCGACTGGTTGCGCAGCCAGATCACTGCATCCTCCCACGTCGTGAAGTTTTGCTCATCTTTCATCGGGTGGGATCTCCCTGATGAGCACGGCCGGATTTCCCCCAACGATGGAGAAGGCCGGGACATCCTTGGTGACGACCGCGCCGGCGGCCACAACGCCGCCCTCGCCCACTGTCACCCCACGCAAGACCATTGCGCCGGCACCAATCCAGGCGTCGTCCCCAATCGTGACCGGGCTCTCGTCGAGCGAGATTTCGCGCGGATGGCCGCGGGTGAAGATTTCCCTGATTTGCTGGTGCCGCGCCGCCGCTCCCAGCGGATGGGTAAGGCTGTCAAGAATATTCGCATTGTGCGAGATCAGGACGCGATTTCCAATGACGATGGAGGCAGCCGACCAGATCCTGGTCCCTTCGCCGACGTAGCACCATTCGCCAATCTTGATCTCGCCACCATGGGCGAACGTGAAAAGCTCGCCCAGGATGCGGCTGTGTCGGCCAACAACGATCTTGTCGGTAGCGCCACGGGCGTTCTTGATCCTTGCACGGGAGCCGAGCACGGCATCATGCTCGAGCCGACAGGTCGCGTGTCCAATCAACCGCTTGATCAAGTAATCGATGTTCATGCGATCAACTCAAGGCATGCTGCGACAGCGGTGGCGATGATCTGGCGCTTCACCCCAGGAACCAAATTTTCCGTTCGCATCATCGACGCCCTCATCCAACCGCCAGCCACGCTCTAGCACGGCTAAATCCGCGCGACGAGACCGACAAAATGCTTCCATTGAGAAGCCTTGCTATAGGCCTGAAAGACCCGACTCCTTCCCCGCCCGGCTATTTCGGCCGATTCCGGCCAGTATTGCAGGCAATTTGAGATGACTTCGGTGGCCTGCTCCGGCGAGCCGTAACTTTCCATGGTGACGCCCGGCTGCATTCCATCGGGATAGCCGCCGGCGTCGGAGACCAGCAGTGCGCCGCATCCCATGGCTTCGAAACAGCGCATGTTCCCCCGATCGGTGCCGGCCATATCGATAGCCCCGTTCAGCACGATCTTTGACGAACCGATAAGCTCGTAAAGCTGTCTCCCAAACACCGGGGGCTTTGCGATCTTGGCGATCGCATCGGGACGCCGATGCTTCTGCAACGGCAGCCAGGCGCCGATTGCGCTTTCCGCAAGCTTCGTCAGCCGCGAAGCGTCGAGGCAATACACGATCCGGCGGCTGCCGGCCAGGCTTGCGACCTGTTCGAGCACCCTCGCGCGCGCTGTATGGTGTCGCGAATAGCCGCCAACAAAGAGCACGTCGATCGGCCTATCGCCGTGACCATACTCGTCCATGATCGGGTCCAGCGCAGGAAAGAACAGCTCGGCACGACAGCCCATGCGGCGCCAGGATTCGAGGATTAACGGAAAGTTTCCGAGCACCGCGCCATAGGCCGTCAGATCGGCGTTTCCTGACGGCGCAGCACGCCAGCAAAACGTCTTGCTGACGCAGCCGGGCAGTTTGCGAACGAACGTACTGGGATAGCGCACGGGATCGAGATTGTAGAAAACTTCGGTCCGGTGCTGCTCGATCTGGGCAAGCAGGATGGCCTCGAGCGTCGGCTTGCCCGCAATCCCCTGCTCGCGCGCCCAATGGCGCTGCAGGATTTCGTCATCGCCATTGGTGAAGAACGCCTCGGGGGCTCCATCAAACACTGGCTTCAGAAAATGCAGCGCGCCAAAGCGGTCGTCCAGGAAGATGCGACGCCGTGCTTCGAAGCTCGACGCTTCCGCCGTGAGCTGGTTCAGCCGCACGAGATAGGACGGGTAAAGCCCGCTATTTTGAAACAGGCGCATCGCTCACGCAAACCTTGCCAGCATCCACTTCATATTCAGATACGGCCAGATCCGGCCGACCGTCTCCCAGTCCCATTGCTTCGACGAAGTCAGGCGGCTGACGGTCCGGCGCAAGCCTTCCTCGTCCACCAGTTCTGCGAACGCGGGCACCTTCCGATCGAGCAGACTGGCGGTCCAGCCGGCGAGAGGCCCGTTCAACCACTCCGGCATCGGCGAATTGAATCCGACCTTCCTGCGCCCCATGCGAATGGATTCCGGCATCAGGTTGGCCATCGCCTGCCGCGCAATGACCTTGGTATAGCCGTTCGATGACTTGCTGGTTTCGGGCAACGCCATCGTATAGGTCACCAGACGCCAGTCCATGAATGGCATCCGGACTTCGATGCCGTGGGCCATCGAGAGGCGATCGAAGTTTCGCAGGATCGTCGGCAGAACGGTGCCGTGAAACATTTGATAGAGGCGCCGATTCAATGACCCCCAGTCCCGCGGCAGCACGTCGTCGTCGCCCACCAGACTGAACCGAGCCGGAACATCACGCAGACCACCGCGCAAAAAATAATGTCCCTGGCGCTTGATCATGAGCGTCCGCAGCAGGTCCACCCCGCGCCTGGCCAATGCCGAACCGGAAGTGATTCCGGCGAGCGCATTTCGTATCCGAAACGCTGCCGATTGTCCCTCCTGGAGATACGCACCCATCAACTCGTCCGCCCCATGGCCATCCAGCGACACTGTCACGTTCTGTCGGCTGAGTTCCCGGTAGATCAACCAGGCCGCGCTTGGTAGCCCGATATAGACGTCATCATTGTCGTCAAGGATCTGGTCTATGTCGGCCAGCGCGTCGTTCCGGCCGATTTCAAGGAACGTCGGAGCGACGTCCGCCCAGGCCGCCGCTTCCTCGGCCATCGGCCGCTCGTCATTTATTGCGCCGGGAAAAGTCGCAACGAAGGCGTGGCGCCAGGATGCATTGTCGCGCGGTCCCATCCCCGCTTTTTCGTGCGCTGCCATGGTGCAGATCACAGCTGACGAATCGAACCCGCCTGACAAACATGTTCCGATCGGCACATCACTGCGCATCCGCAGTGCGACCGCATCCTGGAACAGTTCGCCAAAGCGTTCGACGCGCGCGCCTTCGGTAGCCGGCACCTCCGGCAGATGATCCGCGGTGCGCCACCAGCGCCGGATCTCCAATCGCCCCTGACGAAGCCACATGCAGTGGCCGCCCTGCAGGCGGCGCACCTCCCGGCAAAGCGTCCGTTCGCTTGCTTCGACTCCGAAGGCGTCGAGCAAAAGCCGCCGTGCGACATCGACATCCAGCGCGGTGTTGATCAGACCGCTTCGCACCAGCGCGCGTTGCTCGGATGCAAAAACAAAGCGCTCCGGCGACCACGAATACAACAGCGGCTTGATACCGAAGCGGTCGCGCGCAAGAAATAAATCCTCCGTCTGGGTATCAAAGATCGCCAGGGCCCACATTCCGTTGAAGCGGGACAACATCCCCTCCTGCCACGCCCGCCATGAAGCGAGAATGACCTCCGTGTCGGACTGGCTACGAAAGATCGCCCCTTGCGCCTCAAGCTCGCGCCGAAGCTCGAGGAAATTATAGATTTCGCCATTGAACACGATCACATGGCGGCCGTCGGCGGATACCATGGGCTGAAAGCCACCTTCGCCGGGATCGATGATCGCCAACCTGCGGTGGCCGAAAGCCAGGTTTCGGTTCGCGCTAAACCAGCTTCCCTCGCCATAAGGGCCGCGATGCGCCAGCAGGTTCGTCAGTCGCGAGATTTCCGCAGGGTCGACAGGGTTGCCGCGAATATTAACGATGCCTGCAATCCCGCACATGGTTACGTGGCCTTCATAGGTAGGAAGCGACTGGCGATGACGCGCAAATCCCGCCAGCAGACGGTGCCGTGCGGACCAACCCGCGAGGCGGTGACGACGACGACGAAAATGATACCGGCCGCGAGGCAATAAAGGCCCCCCACATACCACCAGGGCGGTGCGTGGTCGAATAGCGAGTCGCGAACCGCATACCGCAACGCAAGGGCGGTCGCAATGCCGGTGCCGAGCGGCAGCAATACGAAATGGGCGACGCGCGACCACATGCCGTCGACACTGAAACTTCGCCGCAGCAACAGGATGGTCGTGACGATTTGGGCGGTCATGCCGGCGCAGGCGCTCCAGCCCGCAGCCCGCCATCCGAAATAGGGCAGCGCCATTGCGCTGGTGGCCACCGTGAAAACCGCCGTCACCAGCGAGATCAATGCAATGGAGCGGGATCGGCCGTGCGCCAGAAGATAGAATGCGAAGACATTGGCGCTGCATCCGAGCATCCCGGCGATCGAGAGCACGACCAACACCCGCTGGGCTTCGGCCGCGACTTCCGCGCCGGTCCACAGATGAAGCAACGGGCCGGCGACGGGGATCAGCCCGCCAAGCGCGCTCGCAGCCAGCACGTTGAGGATCCAGGAAGAGCGAAACAGCAGATCGGCCTTGCGATCATCGGCCTCTTTTTGCAGCGTGCTGAAGAACGGGAACAGGATTTCGCCGACTTTCAGGACGCCGATATACATCGCCTCCTCCAGCCGCTGCGCGATCGTATAGAAGCCGACGAACTGCGGCTGCAGTAAAGCCCCGAGCAAATATCGATCCGCTTGCCCCGCGATGAGCGCGCCACCCTGCGCGGCTAGTTGCCAGGTACCCAGCTTGACCAATTCACCGAGCGGCTCACGATGAAGCGCGGGGCGCGCCAGCCATTCGCCGATCACGCGACGCGCCATGCCGAAAGCCAGAAGCAAGTTCGTCGCGAAGCCCAATGCCTGACAGCCAAGAAACGTCGAGGCCTGCGGCCAGCGCGGGATCAGCAACAGCGTCGATGCCGTCGCGACCACGGTACTGACGATGCTGATCGAAGCGATCCGTCGATAATCCTGGCGCGCCGCGAACAGGGCCAGAAAGATGGCGGAAAGGCACTGGCACAGCCATCCGGCGCCAGCCAGCAAAAAGGCAAGTCCGAGATCATCTGCGGACGGGCCGCTCAGATGGAACGCCAAACGTGCGAGCGGCGCCCCTGCCAAGCCGATAGCGATCACGATCAAACCGCCGGTGCCTATGGCCAGCATCACCGCCGTGGCGAAGAAGCGTCGCGCATCCTCACAATCGGACGGCGCCAATCGCTGGGCAAGTTCCCGTGTCGTCGACAGCGCCAGCGCGTTGCTGAATGCTAGCGCGGGCGCAACACATGCCGTAACCAGACCCGCGACGCCGAATGCGGCGAGGCCGAGGCGAAAGACCACGAACGGAAGGATTACCAGATTCAATGCCACGGCCAAAGCAAAGGCGATTGCGTTCCAGGCAGAATTTCCCAGCAAATCGATCGAACTGTTTCTCGACTCCGTATCAGCCATCAGGCCATCACACTCTCTAGGTCAAATTGCGCATCTCCTCAGATCGTCACTGACCTGAGGAACATCTTCGTCTCGTTTGTTCTGAAAAGCAGTGCGCTGCCGCTTAGCGAGGTTGAAGCACACAATGAGAAAAGTGCGCGAGTCGTCCTTGAGTGCCAGACGTCACCAACCCCTGTTTATAGGAGCCACCAAAACCGCGCAATATTTTCTTCGTAGACATTGAAATGTCACGGTTAACCGGAAAGGTACTCGTAGCATACGACACGATCATATAATACGCACGCGGTACAAGCCAGACATCAGGTCAGTCGGCAGCGCCAGCAAGATGCGCACCACCTTTACGAAGAAAGCCGCGCCGAAATTTGGAACGGCATGAAATCTGAAGAGGCGGCGAGATAGGATGACCGACGACGCGGCCGCGCAGAAAATCCATAATCTTTCAATGTACGCTTGCCTACGCCCCAAGGATGATGACCTTTTGCGCGTTCTGGCCATTCCAAGGGGTCCCAAAGGAACAAACTTTCGGCGATGGTGTCATCGTCTTTCGTTCCTACCATCGATCTACATTGGAGCTTCTGAATGCCCTTCCCACACTATCTGGCCACGGTCATGGACCTCTACAGCCGCAAGATCGTCGGCGGGGCGATGGCGGATCATTTGCGCGCCGAACTTCCATTGGCGGCCTTAGCGATGGCCATTGCGACACAGCGGCCTGGCGCTGGCGGGCGGATTCAAGTGGTCGTCGCAACACCTGACGAAGGAGGTTGCGATGAGCATTCGAAAGCGGCGTTCAGATCAATGTGGGCGGGCACCATTGTCGTCACCCGGTCGACCGCCGGCTTCCGGGCCTCGATGAGCCCAAGGCCGATTGCTATGACAACGCTCCGATGGAGAGCTTCTTCCACACGCTCAAAACTGAACTCGTCCATCACCAGCATTATGCAACACGTGAGGAAGCCAGACTCGATATCTTTGCTTACATCGAGGGCTTTTACAATCGAACGCGTCGCCACTCGGCATTGGATATCTCAGCCCGATCGAGTTGGAGCTAAAAGCAGTTAACCCTGTCCATTTTTTTCGGGGGAAGATCAGCCCCTCTAGCGGAGAGCACGGGGTATTGGCATATCGGATCACGCCGGCCGGCGAAGCGGAGTTGCTACGGATCGCGGGATAGCCGAAGCGCGCCGGGGGAGCGTTGGCTGTGGCGTTGATTTGCTCGTTCGAATTGTGTTATGGGGACGCTTGGAGCTTGCGATTCCCAGCGGCGCTTCCATCGCGCCAGCCGCCGTCCGTAAGGGTAGCTCATTGGCTTTACAATGGAATTTCCGGATCAAATCGGCACTCATCGTGAGTGCATGGGTTGCATACTTTTGCGGCGCTTATTATCTCAAAATCTCTTACGTCTCACCGACGCCTCCTCCAGGTATGGAGGCCGTGCTGTTAAGGGGACCATTCACGCCATTCAGCCCGACAAACTCTGGTTTCGCAGTGATTTCCGCCGATCCCAAATTTGATGAACTGGCGGACAACGTAGAAGATAATAACCGATCACCTATCGTAATGTACGAGGATAGTACTCCACTCGGACCCGGTCACAGCAACCACGCCTCCATTCGAGACATCGGTATGGGCCGATATTCTCACTGGCAACATCACGGATTTATTTTTTCGACGAGCGATAACAGCGACCCGAACATAAGCCTGTGACCGTCATAGACATCATAGTCGACATCCGGATTTGTTTGTCGGGCCATGTCCAGGAACTGGGCCGCGACCTCAACGCCGGTGACCTTGACCGGCAACGCCGACGATTTGAGGAAAGGATGGATCGCCCCGTTGCCGCAGCCAATATCAAGAATATTGAGCGGGCGTGGCTCTTTCACCTTGGCTTCAAGCAATTCGACAAGAAGGTCGGCCTTCACCTGCGTGTAAAAATCATGGGTCTTGCCGCCGAAAGCGATGGCATTGTTGATTTCATCTTCGTAGCGGTGTCGGTATTCGTCGAATTCGCTCACTGGACTCTTCCACTCATGCCCCGATCGATTGTCTCGATCCGTCTTAGCGCCTGCCCCATTGCATCGATGTTAGTGCTCTGTTCTATAACCGTGGTAGGCCGAAACCGGACCTGAGCATAAATACGGCCAACATATTCTCCAATAATTCCCAGAAAAATCGCATTCAGGCTGATACCGAACAACAAGAGAACGGTCGTGGTGGCAAAACCTTCGGGCCAGTCCAAACCGAACCCGATCCGGCTGAACAGGTAGAAGAGACTGAGCAGGAACGTCATACAGGCGACGATAAGACCCGCGTAGGTCGCCAGTCGAAGCGGCACGATGGAATGAGCCAGCAGCGCATCGACCGCGAGCGCAATGAGCTTCCGCAGCGGGAATTTGCTCTGCCCCGCCGTCCGCTCCTTACGATCGTAAATACCAAACCCGGATTGGTGGCGAGTAGGGAAGTGAGCCCTCGCAGATAGGGCGAGGCATCATGAATCTCGCGTAACTGATCAAGCAGCGAGCGATCGAGGAGTCTGAAATCTCCGCTGTCGACCTGTATGTTATCCTGCGAAATGGCGCGCAGTATCCGGTAAAAATAGCGGCGGGCCATCTGGTGCGCCTGCCCATCGCTTCGGGTCCTCCTGACGCCAAGTACAAGGTCGTGGCCAGCCCGCCAGCGATCCAGGAATTCCAGCATCACCGCCGGAGGATCCTGCAGATCGCAGTCTATCTGGATCGCCGCGTCTCCGCTGGACATGCGCAGGCCAGTCAGCACCGAGCGATGAAAGCCGAAGTTCCGGGTGAAGCGAATACCACGAACGCGTTTGTCGGATTGCCCAAGACGCGAAATGATCTCGAAGGATTTGTCGTCGCTATGATTGTCGGTGAATATGATCTCAAAAGTATAACGATCTGCAACAGAAGCAAAAACCTCGCACACTGCGTGGTAAGCCGCTTCGATGTTCTCCTCTTCGTTGAAAACCGGAATAACAACCGAGACGGTTTTCCGGAGCGTGGCTGCTGTTGTATCTTCCATTTTCAAGTTTGTTTCCGCGGCAAGATATCAGAAATGCCCCATACTCCTGATCGCTGGGTTGGCACCAAGCCAGCGAACAGTCACCGACTTCAACGCAAGTCAAGAAGGATCTTGATCTCACGGACACATCCGCAATTCAAGCCTGAAATCGATGACTGGCCGGTGCAGGAAACAAGATACCAGGTCAGGCGCTGGAACTATTTATCCAGCCGCGCCGGGATATTAGCGAGATTCAGCGCGAGGCTTGAAACGCTTCGCGATAACTGAGGAACTCGCTGTGTAATACCCCACAGCCGTGAGCTGATCATACAATATGAAAATCGTTGAGATGATGCTGCAGCAGGTCAGCCGCGGGCGGCTGGGCGTTACTCACATCTGCCCCCGTGAGAGCATTGCCATGCCCCAAGTCCGAGGCGGTGGTGACGGCGGTATGATCGAACTGGATATGATCGAGGCCCTGCGGATTGTTCGCGATCGTTCCCTTGACCAAATTGTCGCCAAATACGAAGGCATCGCTGGCCGACCCGCCGCCGAACAGTTCGTTGACAGATGTCCTCGCGTTGGTCATTGCCTGTGGGGCTGTTGCCGCCGGGGCTGACACCGTCATCTGCACGACGTTGTAGGTGTTATTGATCTCGTTGCTCTCGCTGACGTGGTTGTTGTAGTCGGCGATGCCACCGATGTAATAGGTGCCAGGCGCGAGATTGGCGGGCAACGCCACCGACACAGTCTGGTGATCGTAATAGCCGGGCTGGCTGACCGTCGCCAGAGTCCCCGAGTTTACGGTCGCGAGCAGCGTGTCGGATGTGGTGATGGTGGAGTCGGTGGACAGATAGATGCCGGCGGTCGACGCGCCCGATATGCCGTTGCCAAGGTTCATCGCATAAGCATCGACCGTGACGCTGGCGCCCGGCGCCACGGTGGTGTTGCTCACGCTCACATACTCGGAGAGATCCGGTTGTCCCACCGTCGGCGCCGCAACCGTGATCTGCACGGCGTTGTAGGTGTTATTGATCTCGTTGCTCTCGCTGACGTGGTTGTTGTAGTCGGCGATGCCACCGATGTAATAGGTGCCAGGCGCAAGATTGGCGGGCAACGCCACCGACAAGGTCTGGTGATCGTAATAGCCGGGCTGACCGACCGTCGCCAGCGTCCCCGAATTTACAGTCGCGAGCAGCGTGTCGGATGTGGTGATGGTGGAGTCGGTGGACAGATAGATGCCGGCAGTCGACGCGCCCGATATGCCGTTGCCAACGTTCATCGCATAAGCATCGACCGTCACGCTGGCGCCCGGCGCCACGGTGGTGTTGCTCACGCTCACATACTCGGAGAGATCCGGCGCCGCAACCGTGATCGGCACAACGTTGTAGGTGTTATTGCTCTCGTTGCTCTCGCTGACGTGGTTGTTGTAGTCGGCGATGCCACCGATGTAATAGGTACCAGGCGCGAGATTGGCGGGCAACGCCACCGACAAGGTCTGATGATCGTAATAGCCGGGCTGACCGATCGTCGCCAGCGTCCCCGAGTTTACAGTCGCGAGCAGCGTGTCGGATGTGGTGATGGTGGAGTCGGTGGACAGATAGATGCCGGCGGTCGACGCGCCCGATATGGCGTTGCCAACGTTCATCGCATAAGCATCGACCGTGACGCTGGCGCCCGGCGCCGCAGCGGTGTTGCTCACGCTCACATACTCGGAGAGATCGGGTTGTCGGGGTGAAAACGCATGGAAGCCCAACGCATCGAGCTGTTGTTTGTCAGCGGCCGTAAGACTCTGGAGTGTACCGCCGCTGTAAAATTCATTGAACGGATCGTTGTAGCCCTGCACGCCACTGTTGAGAAAATCGCTGGGATCGGAGGTCTGGCCGAAGTCGGCCAGTTTCGTATTGCCGCCGTCGACGGAGAAATAGGCGGCCGAAGCGGTGCTGGCGCCGTTGAACATCCGCACGCCGGGGCTGGTAAAGCGAAACAGGTCGAAGATATCGGGTGACGTGCTGTAGGGCGATCCGTAGGGGACGCGGCCCATCGCATGGGTGAGTTCATGCAGCGCGACGCCAACCAGCAAGTTCGAATTGATGTCGGTCGCAAAGGTGGCGCTGCCATCGTCGGTGGCGGTGTCATTGGCCCCCAATAACCCCCAGAGCTTCAACTGCGCATTCCAAACGGCGACGTTAGATTGGCCCTGGATCGATGACCCGCTCGGTAACGCGTTGAAGGTCGTATCGCCCGGCGTGGCGTTGTTGACCAGATCGGCCCTGACAGACGAATAGCTTTCATAGAGGCCGTTATCGGGACCAGCAGCCGCACCGCCGCCGGTGCCGCTATAGTCGATTTTGATGTTGACGGTAATCTGGTCGGAAATCGTTGACGTCAAAATCGCCGCCGCCTGCTGGATGCCCGCCCGGAAACTCGCGGGCGCGGCCATCGCCGCGGCGTCGTACAAGAGGTTGATGGTAATGCCCCCGCCAGTCAGGGAGACGGTGGTCGTGGCGCCGCTTTGGGCGCCCAGGGATTCGACGGCTTCGCTGGTAAGGGCCGGAGTTGACGGAATCTCCACCGGGGTGCTGGCGGGTGGTTTTCCGCCATCATGGCCGGCCGGAGACGAGAAGCGCGTATAGATCTCGGCCCCGGCCGTGTAGAGAAAGCTATCGGAGGGGTCTTGCGGGTCTGTGATGAATCTCGACTTCATCGCTTAGTCTTTGATCCTCAACGAGAATTCAGGCCACATCAATGGCTCAATTGCCCTTTTCGGTACCATAGCCACCGAAGGCAGGCACGATGGGCGCGATCGGGTTGGTTCGCGAAAACCACATCTGTGGATACAATGTTTCTCCCGCGTTAATTTGGGGTTTCTAACCGGAGTTCGAGGCAGTTTTTTGTCTCTGAGCGCCCGACGCCGCCGGCGCCGAAGGCGTAAGCTGCAAATCCGGACACGGCACTGCGGGAAGCGGTCAACGCACGCTTCGCAGCGTTACGAAACTCGCGGGAACCGTGGCTCGGTAGCGCCTCAGTCTTTACCGAACGACGGGAAGGTCATTGCGGACGAACGCTGCTGATCCCAGGTTTTAGTTCGTTCTGCCAACCTCAAATTTGCATCCGCGACTAATGCAGGCAGGCCTGATCCATCGGCTGTCGATGAACACCGACGACTCGCCTTCTAATTGCTGGCAGGGCTAGCGTTTCGATTTGCGCAAGCGCACGCCCGCCCCTCCCCCATTTTCCGCGATGAACTGAACTCGGGCCTTTTCGAGGGCGGCGACGAGTTTTCCCCCGTTTCAACTCTGCCGCCCAGTAGGCCATCTTCCGAGGGGCTTTTTGCATTTCCGTGATTGGCGGCCGATGGGCCGCCAAGCCGTCAGGCTATTGCAACCCGGTCGGATTGGTCACGCCGCCGATGGGCGTGATCGTTCCGCCTGCACCGTTGTTGGTGAAGCGGCTGTTCGTATTGGAACTGACGGTACCGGATACGCCGACATTGTTGAACGAGACATCGTTGTTGGACAGGTTGACCGATCCTCCCGCCTGCACGATGCCGATCCCGTTGAAGGTAATCGTGGTGGCGTCAACGTTGATTCCGCCGCCCGAGATCGCAATGCCCTCTGTATTGCTTGACACGAGCGAATTGCTGAGATGAACGGCCGCGCCGGCACCGATCGCGACACCGACGCCGGCATTGATGACCCTGAGATTGCTGAGCGTCGCCTTGATCGGGCCGGCGCCCGCGCTCGCTACCGTAATGCCGCTCCCCCCCATGTCCCGCAGAGTGGTGTTCACGACGTTCAGCGTCCCGGTGGTGCGCCGATCGGCGATGCCGGTCGCCGTGGCGCTGAAATTGCCATTGACCAGACAGTCCTCGATATTGACGAAACTCCCGGCTCCCGCGCCGAGAATCTGGATGCCGACGATGCCGCTGTCAAAGCCTTGGAAGTTGATGTTGCGTAGGTTCACCGTCTTCCGCGTGTCCGTTCCGGCAAAGGAGTCGAAGGGGATATTGATGCCGTTCGTTCCTGCATTGAGGATCGAGGCGAACACCTCATGGCAGTCGATGGTGATCGATTTCGTGATGGTCACCGCGCCGAAGCCCCCAGGATCGAGGCAGTTGATCTCGCCGTTCGTGGCCGTCTTCGAGATCGCGCCCGCGAAGGTCTTGCACGGCGCCGTGCGGCTGCACGGATTGGCGTCGTCACCAACGCCGGACACCCAAGTGCGACTCGCCTGCGCTTGAGCGGGATTGGCCGTAAGGGATAGAGCAAGCATTGTTGCGAGAACAGCCAGCGACAGGGCAAACAGCTTCTTCACGATAGCCTCCAATGTTCAACAACAAAAAAAAGGCCGGCCAAAACCGGACAGTTAAATGATGACGAGAGTGCAGGAACGCGATGACACGCCAAAGTTAAAGGCCCCTAGCCCCTCAAGCGCTGGCGCCTCATCGTGTTTGTCTCCCCAAGATCGATAACGTTCGATGCAATTGCGTTTTTCCACCGTCCGCAAGGCAGTTGTTGTGGCCGAAAATCCGTCAGAGTTGGTGACCCAATACAATATGCTGACGGATCAAGCAATTGGCGTTGATCAAAAAAGCCACAATTCCGAGGCCGGCGCGCGGCTATTGAACGACCTCGGCTCTTTGCTGTATCGGCGCCGATGCCGAGGCCAGAGCGAGCGCGTTTCATAGCCCGTCCGGCTCGCCATTCTTGGACATCGAGCGCGGGACAAACGACGCGTAGGAGGTATCAAGGCGACCGGCAGGCGGGACCGCCAAGCCTCCGACCGCGGGTATACCAAGTGCGAACCACCCTACCGACGTGCCGTATTCCGTCAGCACAACGGCCACATCTCTTACGTCATTCTGCCGCCCGATATCGATCGTCAGGCGGTACTGCGCGAACTCAAGGGCCATGCGATCCAATCGGTATTTCATTACGTCCCGCTGCATTCGTCGCCCGCGGGCCAGCGCTTCGGGCGGGCGCATGGCGAACTGTCGCTGACGACGTCGCTGTCGGAACGCCTGATCAGGCTGCCGATGTGGCTGGGCCTGGCGGAAGCCCAGCAGCAGCGGGTCTGCGACGTATTGGGCGCGATTCTCGGAAAATAGCGGACCACAGTGTCGGCCCGCCCAGATCAGGTTCAAAGGCCGTCTGACTCACCGTTCTTCGGCGTTGAGCGTGGTGCGAACGGCGCATAAGCCCCGTCTGTGGCGCCAGCAACCGGTTGCGGCACCGGCATGCCGGGTATACCGGCCGGCATGCCGGGTATGCCAGCGGCGCCTTCCTGACGCTGCAGGGCGAGAACTTCGCTCCGGTCAGCCTTCTTGAGCGTGACCTCGCGGGCCTGGACCGAGCTGAGCTGCCACCCGGCATGGCTGTCACCCTGCCGCAAGCGGAAGATTTTCTGATTGCTCCGGTCGAGGAAAACCGCAATCGCGTCGCCGTCGCCGACGACGGCTCCAATCAGCGCCAGCGCCAGGCGGTCCGGTGCGGCCGGCGGCGGCGGCGGCGCGACAGCCTGCGCCGCGGGCGCAACCACGGCACGCTGCGGCGGCCGCCTTGAGGCGGAGAAGATCGGACGCTCCTGGGTGGCCGACAGCGCCGAAAGCGGCACCGACCACAGCGGATTTCCGGTCGGCGTCCTCGCGGGCTCCCGGCTCGGCTTGGCAAGCGGTTTCACGGCGCCGACGTCGACGCTGTCGGGGCCGCCCCCTGGCCGATCGTCGGACAGAATATCGGTGGAAGAGGTCGCCGCACGCGGCTCCGGCGAAAGGCCGATCGCAACCATGCCGCCCGATAGCAGCACCAGCGTCAGAATTTTGAGCCGCCCGACCATCTCTTATAACCCGCCGCTAGCCTCGCCGCCGCCAGATCCGCGGTGAACTTACCTGTAACCACGGCGCCCATCAACGCAATGCGAATCGAAGCTGAGCCCGCAGCGCCTCGGCTCCCCCCGGGTGCGGCGGGACAGCGCGTTTTCCGGGAACCTTGCTGGTGCCACGCGCCCTGAATGTTGCCAAACAGCCACGCCGCCGGAAATACGAACGGGCTTGGCCCACGCCGGGGCAAAACGGCTCGAGGCGCGTTGCCCGCGGGCGCAACGCCGTGAGAATATGGCGAAAATCGGGGTCGAAACGTTTTGATTTCCAACGCGATTCGGACGCATTTACGTAAGAATTTGAGAAACACTCCATGGTCGATCTGAAATTGTCTCTGCCGGACACCAGACGCACACTGCAATCGGTCACTCGGCATTCGCTGGCAGTCCTGCTCGCGACATCAGCGCTTGGCGTGGTCTCGGCGCACGCCGTCGACGGCAACTGGGCCGGCGCATCGAGCAGCGAATGGACCGACGGCACAAACTGGAGTTCGACCCCGAGCGTGCCCGATGGCACGGCGACGTTTACCAACACCGGCCCGGCCGCCGTTCAGAGCAACGGGTTCGTCAATATCGGCACCGTCCTGTTCACCGGCGCCCCCCTCCCCAACGCCCAAGCTTACACGATCGACACCAACGACATCTTCCTGGTGAACGGCACCGGCGTCTTCAACAATTCGACCAATACGCAGACCTTCAACGTCAATTCCAGCATGGTGTTCCAGAATTCCAGCAGCGCCAGCGCCGGAAGCCACGCCGTCACCTACAACAATAACGGCGCAATCTCCTTCACGAACAGCAGCACCGCCGGGACAGCCATCATCACCAACAACGGCGACGTGGAATTCAACAACACCAGTACCGCTGGCAGCGCGGCGATTACCAACAACATCGTCATGAACTTCCAGGATTCTTCCTCGGCGGGCAGCGCCAGCATCACCAATGCCGCCACAGGTTTCCTGACGTTCAATACGTCGTCGTCCGCCGGCACCGCGACGATCATCAATAACAATTCGCTGCAGTTCACCGGTTCCAGCACCGCCAGCAGCGCCACGATCACGACGAACAACGGGGCCACGACCAGCTTCACCGGCTCGAGCACCGGCGGAAATGCCCGCTTCATCACCAATGCGGGCGGCACGTTCGACATGTCGGGCCTGAGCGCGGCCGGCATGACTGCCGGTTCGATCGAGGGCGCGGGTAATTACGTTCTAGGCGGAAAAACGCTGACGACCGGCGGCAACAATCTTTCCACCCAGGTGGACGGCGTGATTTCCGGTACGGGCGGCAGCCTGATCAAGGTCGGCTCCGGGACCCTGACGCTCACGGGCAGCAATAGCTACACCGGCGCTACCACGATCTCCGCGGGAACGCTGGCGCTGTCGGGCACCGGCAGCATCTCCAGTTCCAGCAGCGTCACCGTCAACGGCACGTTCGACATCTCCGCCTCCACTGTTCCGTTCAACCTCGTCACGACGCTCGCCGGAAACGCCAGCGGCATCGTGAATCTCGGCGCTAATGGACTCGCGATCGGCAATGGCTCGACCGAATTCGCCGGTTCGATTCAGGGCACCGGCGGCTTCGAGGTCATCGCCGGGACACAAACGCTGTCCGGCACCAACACCTACACCAACGCAACCCAGGTCGATGCCGGCGCCACGCTGGCGCTCAAGGGCAACGGCTCGATCGCGAATTCGGCGTTCGTTACATTTTCACCCGGCGGACCGAGCCAGGTCGGAACCTTTGATATTTCGCAGACCAATTCGGGGGCATCGATCAAGGCCCTGTTCGACATTGCCGGTGTCGGCGTCGTCGCGTTGGGATCGAGGACCCTCACCATCACATCCGGCAGCATCTTCGCGGGCGTGATCCAGGACGGCGGCATTGGCGGCGGCACCAGCGGCAATCTGACTATCGCAATCGGCGCCGCGCAGCTCCTGACCGGCACGAATACCTATACCGGCGCGACGACGATCGCAGCTGGCGGCCTATTGGCCCTCACTACGTTTGGCGGCAACAGCGGCAGCATCGCGACCTCCAGCGGCGTGACGACCAATGGCGCGTTCGATATTGCGGGGCTGACCACCGGGGGCACCTCGATCAAGTCACTGTCGGGCACCGGCACCGGCGTGGTCAATCTCGGCGTCAACACGCTGACGGTCAGCAACGCGAACGGAGCCTTCTCCGGTGCGATCCAAGGCATCGGCGGCGTGACGATGACGGGCGGCATGGAGATTCTCTCCGGCATCAACAGCTATACCGGCAACACCACCGTCAACGGCGGCACGCTGGCGGTCGGCGGCTCGCTCGCGACCTCGGTGCTGACCACCGTGAATGCCGGCGGCACGCTCGCCGGCTCCGGCACGGTCGGCAACACCGCAATTGTCGGCGGCACGCTCGCCCCCGGCAGCGTCGGCAGCACGTTCGGCCCGCTCACCGTCCAGGGCAGCCTCTCCTTCACGGCGGCCTCGACCTACATGATCCAGGTCTCGCCGACCAATGCCGGCCTCACCAATGTGACGGGCACCGCAAACCTCGGCGGCGCCACGGTGAACGCGGTGTTCCAGCCGGGCAGCTATGTCGACAAGAAGTACACCATCCTCACCGCGACCGGCGGACTCGCTGGCACCACCTTCAATCCGGCGGTCGTTTCCAACAACCCGAACCTGCAGGCAACGCTCAGCTACGACGCCCACGATGCGTTCCTGAACATCAAGCTCTCATTCGTTCCGCCGACCGGGCTCAACATCAATCAGCAGAACGTCGCCAACGCGCTGACCAATTTCTTCAACACCACGGGCAGCATTCCCGCAGCCTTTGCGACGCTCAACGCCGCAGGGCTGACAGTCGCCTCCGGCGAACTCGGCACCGGCGTGATCCAGTCCTCGATCAAGGCCGACGACCTCTTCCTCAATCTGCTGCTCGATCCCACCATTGCAGGCCGCGGCGCGGGCTTCAGCGCCCCCGGCAGCGCCTCGCAATATGCCGGCGACGACGAGGCCTCCGCCTTCGCCGAGAAACGTCTGGCGACGCCGAGCGAGCGCGCGGCCTACGCCATGGTGACCAAGGCGCCGCTGCTGGCTCCCCAGCCGGCCAACCGCTGGAGCGTCTGGGGCGCCGGCTATGGCGGCTCTGCGACCATCAATGGCAACGCCGTCGTCGGGTCGCAGGACACCACGGCCCGCGTCTGGGGCATCGCCGCCGGCGCCGACTACAAGGTCACGCCGGACAGCCTGATCGGATTCGCGGTGGCGGGCGGCGGGACCAGATTCTCGCTCGCCAACAGCCTCGGCAGCGGCTCGGCGGACCTGTTGCAGGCCGGTGTCTTCGGCCGGCAGAATTTCGGCCCGGCCTATCTGTCGGCGGCGCTGGCCTATGGCTGGCACGACGTCACCACCAACCGCACCGTGACGCTGGCCGGCTTCGACCAGTTGCAGGGCCGTTTCCGGGCCGAGACGTTCTCGGGCCGGTTCGAAGGCGGCTACCGGTTTGCCACCCCCGTGGTCGGCCTCACGCCCTATGCCGCCGCCCAGGTGATCAGCTTCAATCTTCCGGCCTATCATTACAGTTGCCGTTTTGCTTTGAAGTGGGCTCGCTGAGCGACCGCCTGATGAGCTCTACGCCAGAGTGACCATGCGATGATGTGTGCGGGTTGTATCCGCTTTCGCGCGAGCCTGACGGCAATGCGTCGGACTTCCTGGATCGACCATCGGATCAACGACGGCGTGGCTGTGGTTTGACCCTTGCCGTGGTTCGGCGTTTGGTTTTTTTTGGCGCCGGCGGATTGGCGCGATGGCGGATCACCGCCATCATGGCGAAGGCGAGCATCGCCATGGAAACGTGGCGATGCCAGCCGTGCCAGGATCTGCTCTCGTTGTGGTCGAGCCCGAACTCGTTCTTGGCGGTCTCGAAACTGTCCTCGATTGCCCACCGATGGCCTTCGACCCCCACCAGTGTTTCGATCGATGTTGCCGCTGGGCACCAGGTGGTGAAGAAGGCGAGATCGCCATCGGCGATACGACGACGGATCAGCAGACCGCGTGTCCAAAGGCCCGGATTTTCGTCGTTTGGTTCTCCGGCCAGGTCGGCCAATTCGAGATAGCACCAATCATGCAGCCGCGGTCCTTTGGTTCCGGCCCCTGCTGACAGGCGTTTCCAGTCGGACGCACGCCGCGTCAGGGCGATGTCGGCAGCCGTGCCGGCGACCGATCGACGCTTGCCCCAGGATCGAAATACATGCGCGCTGCTGACCCCCAGGACATAGCCTTTGCCTGCGCGACGCAGTTGCTGTTCAATGTCACCGACACCGTAGACCGTATCGCCTGCAACCCACTTGAACGGGACAGGCGCGGCTATGGCGCGTGCGATCATTCTCGTCGCAAGCTTTGGTTTGGTCGCAAAGCCGGTATCGGGGGGCACGTATGCGGCTTTCAGTCGATCTGGATCGTCGGTCCATTCCTTCGGAAGATACAGCGCGCGGTCGATGAAAGCATGACCGTGGCACGAAACGTAGGCCGCGAAGACGCCGATCTGGCAGTTCGTGATCTTGCCCGCCGAACCAGTGTACTGACGCGCCACGCCGCACGACGCTTTGCCCTGTTTGAGAAAGCCGGTCTCATCGATCACGAGGACCGCGTCATCGTCCGCCAAATGCTCGATGACATAATCGCGGACGATATCGCGCAAGGCATCCGCATCCCAATCCCTGCGACCCAGGATCGCCTGTTGCCGCCATGGACCAGGATCGCCTGCGGCCTCAGCGCGCATCCAACCAGTCTTGCGTTGCTCATCTCCAAGCAGACCTTCCAGAAACAAGCCAGCATTCTTCGCAACACGCTCTTGCCCGAACAATGGACGTATCCGCTTCTTGATCTCCCGAAGCGACGCCGCCCACAACGCAAGCGTCTCTTCAATCGACGCTGTCCGCGTCCACGATGTTCGAATCATGGTTGCCCATGGATTCAGAAAACCTCACAAAAGGCAACTGTATTGCTATGCCGAACAGGCAGTGATCGGCAGCCCGCTGTTCGCGCTGAACTACGCCGCCCAGACCACGACCGCGACCCGCACCGAACTCGGCCTGCGCACCGACAAATCGTTTGCGATGCAGGATGCGATGCTGACGCTGCGCGGCCGCGCCGCATGGGCGCACGATTACAACCCCGACCGCGCAGTCACGGCACTGTTCCAGTCGTTGCCGGGTGCGACCTTCGTCGTCAACGGCGCGCGCGGCAATCCGGATGCGGCGCTGGTCAGCGCCGGCGCCGAAATGAAGTGGCTGAACGGCTTCTCGCTGGCGGCGACCTTCGAGGGCGAGTTCTCCGGCAATGTCACCAGCTATGCCGGCAAGGGCGTCGCCAAATACAGCTGGTAGGCCTGATCCCGCCGGCAGCGCTGATCGCCGACTGCGTCGGAAGACGGCGGGGGCAATTCGACCGTTGCCTATTTGCCTGCCTGCCATTGCCCGGAAACGCCGAGCACCACCCTGATCCGCCCCGCGCCGCCTTCATTGGCCGTCGTCGTTTGCGGCACCTGCACATCGAGTTGATCCACGAACAGGAAGGGCATGCCGACCTCGAGGTCGTAGAGCAGCTTTTGCAGCGCCGGCTGCTCCATCTCGCAACTGACGACGAGGCCGACGAAACCGTCCTTGGCCTGCGTGCCCAGCACATCGACCTGCGAGGACTGGATGGTGCCGCCGACATTGCTGACGGCGGTGGCGACCCGCTGCAGCAGCGCAGCGCCCGCGACCGTCACCGTCGGTCCCTCCAGGAATGGCGTGCCGGGATGCTCGGCCGAGGATGATAACGCGCCGTGCGCCTTGCGGCCGCGCAACTGGTCGAGCAGATCGGAGGTCTGCGCCAGCGCCCGCTGGTGATCGAGGATGTTCGCAATCGCAAGCCCAGCGGTCGCCAGCAGGCCGCAGGTGACGGCCAGATAGAGCACGACCGCGATCAGCGGCGAATGCGTCAGCGTGCGCGTGACGATGTTACCCGAACTCAAATTGGCGTCGCTTATGTTGCCTGGACTCATGGCGCCACCGTATTCTTCGGTTCGACCCGCGCCTCGATATGGAAGCGCTCGCCGGGATCGGACGGCGCGCGCGTCGTCGGCGCATAGAAGGTGGCGCGGGCGAAATGCGGCGATTGCTCGATCAGCGGGATCAGCGACGGCGCGTCGCGGGTGATGCCGGATATCTGCAGCTTGTTGGCGGCCAGGTGCAATTCGGTGACGTAGGTATGGTCGGGCAGAACCTGGCTCAGCGCCTCGAGCACGATGACGCTCGCCGGCGTCTCGTATTTGCGCCGCTCCAGGGCCGCGACCGGCGACCGATCGCCGCCATCGGCGCCGGCGCGAATCGCCGCGCGCCGCGCCGAAATCTGCCGCGCCAGCTCATCCTCCTGGGCCCCGAGATTATCGGCCACATAGGCCGCCACCGAGACCGAAACCAGCGCCGCCGCCGCGACCGCACCGAGCCCGATCAGCAGCGCACGGCTAAGATGCGCCGCATCGAGATGGCCGCGGGCCTTTTGCTCGAACACCTTGACCCGCCCCGCATCGCGTTCGCTGACATCGGTGCAGACCGCGATGGAAGCGGGATGAAAACCCGACACCGCCTGCACATAGGACATCGCGACCTTGCGCGTGGTGGCGGCGATCATGGTGGTGATGCTCTCGGCGCCGCTTGCCGCAGGCGCGCTGCAGCCGAACACCGCCTCGCTGGCGCTCCACGGCGTCAGGCGGTCGATCTGCGCGCGCACGATGCCTTCGAGGAAATCCGCCGCGCGCGCCGGCAATTCGAGCGGACGCAACAGGAATCGTTTGGGCTGCAGCACGATCTCGACCCGGCTTCCCCTGAACAGCGGCGCCAGATTGGGGGCGGACAGGGTTCCGTCGCTGAACCCGATCCGTGCGGGAATGTTTTCGGCCTTGCCCGCCGCCTCCACGGCAAATCCGCCGTCGTCGCCCTCGACCAGCCGGACCACGCGCGGCGAGACGATGCGGTCGAGCCCGGCGATAAGCGCGGCCGCCACGCTGCCAGTCCATGCGCCCAAGGCCGCGCCGATCGGCTGGAACAGGTTCATCTCGATGAGGCCCTTTGCGCTGTTGTGCTGCCGTCGGAGGCATTGCGCCACGACAATACACGATAAGGCTCGTCGCCGCCTTCGAGAAGCAGGATCACGATTTCGGCCCCGCTGCGCCGTCCGTCCGGCAGTTCGACGTCGACCGCGATCCGATAGGCCCGGGAGCCCGAAAGTGTCGCGCCCTGGCCGCCGACCATCCCGATCAGGGATTGCGGGTCGATCGTGGGATCGCTGCGTTGCGTCAGCACGGATTGCAGATTCTCCGGTGTCATGTTCGGGAGCGCCGCCAGCACCTGCGGCGCGGCATCGAGGACATTGATCGTCGCCAGATTGCTGAACACCGTCACGAACGGAAGCATGCGCTCGATGATGGCGGGTGGAATGCCGCGCACGAGCCACAGTTCCTCGGACGACGGGAACGGCGCGTGGCGCGGGATATAAGGCGCTCCCGAGGTCCGATAGAACGAGTTTTCGGGGTCGTCGTCGCCGAGTTCGGTCGGGGCGCGCCAGGCGAGGATACGATCGGCATAGCCGGGCGCGTCCGACGGACTGGCGCCAAGCCCGATCATCAGTCCGGAGAGCAGGCCCTTCGGCGCGGCGTTGAGGTCGACGCGCGCGGCCTCGGAGCGGAAGGTCACAAACACGCGGCCCTGACCGACCCGGGCGTTAAACGTGCCGCTGGTCGGACGGAGGCCTTCCTTGACGGTCATCAGCTGATAAGCGGCAAGCTCGACCCCGGCTGTCACCAGTGCCTCGGCCTGGATCCGGTCGGTGCTCCCGGCCACTACCACCGCGGTGTTGGTGACATAGACCAGATAAATCAGTACCAGAGCCGACAGCGCTGCGAGAATCCACAGCACGGCGACGACGATGAAGCCACGCGCGCCCGCTTTCGACGTCAAACCCAATTGCATCCCGGCCGGCACAGCTCTCAGAGCTGCTCCTCTTTTTTGTCCGCATCCGGCTTCTGCTTCGCCGTCAGACAGGTCGCTGGATTCTTCGCCCGCACGCATTCGGCTGGCGCATTGACGTGAACGGTAGCGGCGCGGGAGACTGCAAGCACCTGCCCGGTCGCGCTGTCGCGCACGGTGACACGGACCATATCCGGAAGCCGCGTCTTGCCGCGCCAGTCCGGCTGCCAGACCTGATCCGGCCCGGCATAGGAAAATGATACGCGAAGCGGCGCACGGATCAGAACGACCTGATCGGCAAAGCGAATTTGCGCATCCGACGGCATCGGCGTGAACGGTGCGCGCTCGCGCACCATGGCAAGACCCTGACTGTCGGCCTTCTCGATCAGCCGGATGATTTCGAGCCCGGGACGCGCATTGGGACCGACCGCGGTTCGCAGGAAGGTAACCGCCAGCTCGGACCCCTCGAACAGCGGCGTCTTGGCATCGCCGTTGACCGGGATCGTCTCCGCGACCGAGAGGTCGGCCACGATGCGATCGAGACCCATCGCCAGTCGCTCGGCGCGCTGCACGCGCGCCATGCCCCGGTTCCAGTTCGGCAGCCACTGCGCCGTCACCGTCGCCAGCGCGGCCAGGATCACCGTCATCAGCAGCGTCGCCAGCAACACTTCGACCAGCGTGAAGCCAGCCTCACCGGCCGGCGCGCGTCGCGGGATCGCGCTCATTCGGCGAGCTTCGGCACGATCCGCACCGTCACCACCTGGATGGCTGGGCCGCCTGGCGCCTGCATCCGCATGTTGACGGCCATCGGCACGAACGGGCTGGTTTGCGCACCGTCCGGCACCGCCATGTTCAGCGGCGCGACATCGATCCGCCAGCGATGGCCCGCCAGTTCGCCGGACTGGCGGCCAGGTTTCAGGAGATTGCGCGCCGGCAGCGCGGCCAGCAGCGTCTCGGCGGCTCCGGTCAGGGCCAGCCGCTGGTCGATCGAGCGCGTGCCCTTCACGGTGGTGCCGATGACCGCCCCGATCGACGACAGCACGGCCGCGATGATCGCCAGCGCCACCAGCGCCTCGATCAGCGTAAAACCCTTTTCGCCGTCAGAGCAGCTTCTGCGGGACAATATCGACGCCTCCGGTCAGCCAGTTGACGCGCACTTCAAATCCCATCCCCGGCCGTACCAGCGCGATCACGCCGCCGCACGACATCCCGGACGGAAAGAAATCGATCGATCTGCCGGCAACGCGATCCGCGCAGCGCGATGCCAGTAGCGCGTTCACGGACACGTCATTGGGCAGACGGATGACGCGGCCGGTGACGCCGGAGCGGATCGACCGCGTCTCCGCATCGACCAGGGTCGCGACCTGGATTTGCCGGCGCAACGCGGCATTGCGATCCGTCTTCAATAGCGCAGCGGTTTCGACCGCATAGCTCTCCAGCTTCGCACGCGAGGTGGCGCGCGGAATTGCGGGCAGGATGATCGCGGCAAGCAGGCCGATGATGGCGAGTACGCAAAGGATTTCGATCAATGCGAACCCTCTGTCGCCTCCGCCGCTTCTAGCGCGTGCCGCTGGCAATATCGGCTGCCGTTCCACTGCCGCCTTCCTGACCGTCGGAGCCAAGGGAAATAATCTCGTAGGGCGCGTGCTCACCCGGCGCACGGTAGACATAGCTGCGACCCCAGGGATCGTTGGGCACCACCCCGCCGCGCAAATATGGTCCGTTCCATCCAGGCGCATTGTTGCTGCGCGTCAGCGCCGCGAGGCCTTCGTTGCTGTTGGGATAGCGCCCAAGGTCCAGATAATAGAGATCGAGCGCGCTGGAGAAGCTTTCGATCTGGATTTTGGCGGCCTTCGCCTTGGACTCGCTGAGATAATTCAGCACCCGCGGTCCGACCAGCGCCATGATCAGGCCGATGATGGTGATCACCACGAGGATTTCGACCAGCGTAAAGCCGGCCTGCGACCTGCGCCGGCGTCTTGCCGCGCTGACTGTCAAATTTCGACGCACCGGTATCTCCTGAAAACCTCTAACCTACGATCTGACTGACGGACATTAACGCTGTCATGACAGACACGATCAATCCACCGACGACAATGCTGATGACGATGATTGCCGCGGGGCCTGCGATCCCGACCACGCGATCGAGCGTGCGCTGCAGCTTGGCCTCGTAGAATTCGGCCACCCGGCCCGCCAGGGCGGGCAATTGTCCGGTTTCATCGCCGAGCCGCAGCATCCGCACCGCCATCGACGGCAGCGCCTGGGTCTCGGCCAGCGCATCCGACAGTTTTGCGCCGTGGCGGACCCGATCGGCGGCGTCGGTCCAGACCTCGGATGGACCTGCGGTCGACATCATATCGACGAGGATGCGCAGCGTCGTCGTCAAATTGACGCCGCTGCCGAGCAAAAGGCCGAGATTCCGGCAGAACAGCGAGCTCCGGTAATACTTCATAACCTCGCGAATGGCGGGCAGCCGGGTCAGCGTGTTCATGAAACCGCGGCGAACGCCCTCCTGACGCAGCAGCAACCAGCTACCCGCGATGACTGCACCGAGTATCGCCAGCACGGCGTCGGAATTGGCCCGCAGGAAGGTCGAAAGGTTCAGAAAACCCAGAATAAACGGGTCCACCTTGGCGCCGAAATCCTGCAGCACGCTGGCAAATTGCGGCAGCACGAACGTGAGGAAGAACAACAGCACGCATCCGGCGGCGCCCAGCACGAACAGCGGGTAGCGGACCGCCTCGACCAGCCGCCGCTTCAGCGCCTCGGTGCGGGTCCGTTCATCGGCCAGCACTTCCAGCACCTGGTCCAGCGATCCCGAGGCCTCGCCGACGCGGATCAGCGCCACATACATTGGCGGGAACAGACCCTCGTGCCGCGACAGCGCTTCCGCAAAACTCTCGCCGGCAACGACGCGCGACCTGATATCGGCCACCACCGGCCGCAACCGGCCGAAATCGCGATCGGCGGCGAGCAGTTCTAGGCCGTCATTGATCCGCGCCCCGGCGCGCAGCAACAGCGCCATGTCGCGCGTGAAAATCGTGATGTCCTCGGCCTTGGGCTTGTTGAACAGGCTGCTGAAGGCGTTGCGTGCCGAGCCGCCCTCCTCCAGCGTGACGTTGTCGACCAGCACCAGACCGAGACGCTCGATCCGCTGCGCGACGTCGCCGGGCGCGGGTGCGGCGATCGCACCGGAGACCAGTTCGCCATTGCCGTTGAGCGCGCGGTAGCGGTAATTGGGCATCGGATCACCGCACTGTCGTGACGCGGAAAACCTCGGGGACGGTGGTCACCCCGGCGCGGCATTTGGCGACCGCGTCCGCCAGCATCGTGGTCATGCCGCCCGCCATCGCGGCGGAATCGATGGTGTGCGAGTCGGTCTGTGGCCCGACCAGCTTGCGCACGTCTTCCGACATTTCGAGGATCTCGAAAACGCCGTTGCGGCCGCGGAAACCGGTACCGCCGCAGCGCTCGCAGCCGCCCGCTTCATGAACCACCTCGCCTGCACTGAAGCCGATCACGGCGAAGCGCGGGTCGTTGTCGATATCGTGGGCGGTCAATGTGTGCGGCACCTTGCAGCGGTCGCACAGCACCCGCACCAGCCGCTGCGCGAGCACGGCCCGCAGCGTCGATTTCAGGAGAAAGCCTTCGATGCCGAGATCGATCAGCCGCGGCACGGCGGCAGCCGCGGTCTCGGTATGCAGCGTGGTCAGCACGAGATGGCCGGTGAGCGCGGCATGGATGGCGATATGGGCGGTCTCGGCGTCGCGGATCTCGCCGACCATGATGACGTCCGGGTCCTGGCGCACGAACGAGCGCATCGCGGACGCAAAGGTGAGGCCGATGGAGGGCTTGACCTGCGACTGATTGATGCCGGGGATCTCGTATTCGACGGGGTCCTCGATGGTGAGGATCTTGCGGGTCGGCTCGTTCAGGATCGACAGCATGGTCGCAAGCGTCGTGGTCTTGCCGCTGCCGGTTGGCCCCGTCACCACGATCATGCCATGCGGCAGCGCCAGCAACCGCGTCATGATCTGCTCGTCCCGGGTGAAGAGGCCGAGCTTGCCCATTTCGAGCAGGCCGCGGTCGCGCGGCAGGAGACGAATGACGGCACTCTCGCCGGCCTGCGTCGGCATGGTGGCGACGCGCACGTCGAGCTCGGCGCGGCTGACGCGCACCCGCGCAGCGCCGTCCTGCGGCAAGCGGCGCTCGGCAATGTTGAGGCCGGCCAGAATCTTGACGCGCGAGATCAGCGCCTGCGGCGGGATGCCCGACGGCGACGGCATCGCCCGCAGCAGCCCGTCGACGCGCATCCGCACCACGAGCCCGGTGCGGAACGGCTCGATGTGGATGTCGCTGGCGCGCAGCTCGACCGCGCGCTCCAGGAGATCGTTGAGCGCGCGCACCACGGGAGCGCCGCTGGCCAGATCGCGCAGGCTCTCGATGTCGTCGTCGGATTGCTGGCTCGCTCCCCTCGCCCCCTCTTCCGCCGCCGCACCATCGGCCTCGATGCGCTGGTCGAGTACGGTGGTGATGTCCTCGAACGAGCCCACCGCGACCTCGACCGGCTCACCGAATACGATTTCGGCGGCGCGGATGGCCGCGGTGTCGGAAGGATCGGCGACCGCCAGACGATAACTTCCATTCGGCGCCCGCACCGGGAAGATCGTGGACTCGCGCAGGAAGCGGCGGGAAAATCCGTCGAGGCAGGGCGTCGATGCCAGGAGTTGCGGCAGGCTCAACCGCACCACGCCCCAATAATCCGAAACCTCGTCGGCAAATTCGGCCGCCGAAAGGTCGGTCGCTTCCCACAGCTCGCGCAGCGGGCGCGTCAGGGTTGAATTCACAGGATTTTCGACGCGCGCCCGCGCCCGCGCCGGCAACGAATATTTTTCCAGGATGTGCTGCCGGAAGGTCTCTGCGGACAGGTCTCGCATCGAATTCCCACCGCTAACCTTGTTACTGGAATACAACAGCTCTTGCGTGCAGCAAGACGGCCTTTGCCCTTGACTTATTTAGTAGCAAAAACATAATCGTGGCGCAAACAATTGAACGCCCGGACCATGGGGGATCGGGCGTATTTTTTCAGTACAGCACAGCGTTGGTAGGCGTATCTTGATCAAAGTGGTCCATCCGCTTTCGCGCCTGCGTTCAGGACTGGCTGGAACGCTCGTTCTATTTTTGTCCGCTTTCGCGCTAACCGCGTGCATCGTGACCGCCGATCAGTCGATCGAGAGCAATCCCAAAGACCCGCGCGCCCAGGACGTCGGCGAAAGGATCCAGTCCATCGATCTGCTGCCGCGCCAGACCGCGGATAGCGAAGCCACCGGCCTCCGGCAGCCGAGCGGATCGCGCCCGGCGATCTACCTTAGCGACGGCTCGACACCGCAAGGCGCGGCCCTGACGGAGCGCGATGGCGCCGGCGGAAGTGGCAACGGCTACGATCTCAATTTCGAAAACGCGCCGGTCGCCACGGTGGCGAAGGTCATCCTTGGCGACGTGTTGAACGTCGGCTACAGCATCGACCCACGCGTGCAGGGAACCGTGACGCTGGCCTCGGTTCGCCCGGTGGCGAAAGCTGACGCGCTGTACGTGCTGGAAAACGCACTCAAGATGTCCGGCGTGGCGCTGGCGCGCGATCGCAACGGATACCGGCTGCTGCCGTCGGCGGAAGCCGGACCCGGCGGCCTCGACCGCACCGCCTCCGCCGAAGCCGGCCAGGGCATCAGCGTGGTTCCGCTGCGCTATGTTTCGGCGCAGACGGTGTTCAAGCTGCTCGATGCCTTCGGTGTGAAAGCTGCCACCGTTCGCCCGGACAACGGACGCAATACCCTGATGATCACCGGTAGCGGCTCCGACCGGGCGGCGGCGATTGACACCATCCTGAGCTTCGACGCCGACTGGATGAAGGGACAATCGGTCGGCATTTTCCCGGTGCGCAACTCGACCCCGGAGCCGCTGATTTCCGAACTCGAGAAGATCATGGATTCGGGCGACGGCGGCCTCACCCAGAACATGGTCAAGTTCCAGCCGATCGGCCGGCTCAATTCCATCATGGTGGTGAGCCAGAAGTCCGAATATCTCAAGCGCGCCGGCACCTGGATCGCGCGGCTCGACAAATCCGATACCGAAGCCGCCAACATGAAGTCCTACCCCTTGCGCTACGGGAATTCGAAAACTGTGGTGGCGCTGCTCAACGAAATGCTGATCGGCCGCGGTGGCGGCGGCGGGAGCCTCGACAGTGCCGCGAGCCAGATTTCGCCCGGTGCCGGCCTTTCGTTGTCCTCCTCCGGCAACAATCCAGTCGCCTCGCTGAGCGCATTGCCGACCGCGGGTGCCGGCGCTCCCGTGCCCATCACCGGAGGTCCGGGGTTGTCGCTGGGCGCGCGTCCGGCTCCCGCTCAAGCTCAAGGTCAAGCTCAAACTTCGAGTCTGGATTCCCTGTCCGGCAACGGGTCGGGCTCCGGCGCGAAGTCGGTCGGCAGCGGCGGCTATCTCCAGAACGTCCGGATCACGGCTGACGTCACCAACAATGCGATTCTCGTCTACGCCAACAGCGAATCGCAACGCATCGTGGAACAGACGATCCAGCAGATCGACCGGCCGCAGCGCCAGATCGCGATCGAGGCCACGATCGCCGAGATCACGTTGAACGATCAACTGAACTACGGCGTGCAGTATTTCCTGGCGAGCCAGAAAGGCTCGATCTCCAGCACGATTCCCGGCGTCACCACTACCGGTACCGGTACCACGACCACCGGTGGTACCACGACCACGGCGATCGAGCCCGCCAGCAACGCCGTCAACGCCGCCGCCGGTGCGCTGCTGGGGCGTGTGCTTCCCGGATTCAATCTCTTGGTCGGCGCGGAGAATTCGCCGCGCGTCATTCTCGACGCGCTGCATAACATCACCAATGTCAAGGTGCTGTCCAACCCGTCGCTGGTCGTACTCGACAATCAGGCCGCGACCTTGCAGGTCGGCGACCAGGTGCCGTTCTCGACCGGCACCGCGACCGTGCTGACCGCGAACAACACCGTGGTCAACACCATCGACTACAAGAACACCGGCATCATCCTTCGCGTGCTGCCGCGCGCCAACGCCAACGGCAACGTCGTGCTCGACATCGAGCAGGAGATCTCCAGCGTGGCGGCGGGAAGCGCGGGATCGCTGACGCCGACGATTTCGCAGCGGCGCGTCAAGAGCTCGATCGCGGTGACGAGCGGCCAGACCGTGCTGCTGGCGGGCCTGATCAGCGAGACCGAAAACAGGCAACGGCAAGGCATTCCGGTGCTGGATTCCATTCCCGGCCTCGGCGACGCATTTTCGCATCAGACCAACTCGCGGGCGCGGACCGAGTTGATCCTGTTCATCCGTCCGACGGTGATCAGGGACCCCATCGATGCCCATGTCATCGCCGAGGAAATGCGCAGCAAGATGAACAACCGCCTGGTCGGCACCAGCAATCCCGTGGTCGTGGTCGATCCGCCGCGCGCCACGCGCTAGCGCGCCGTCGCGACAGCGGTGCGGGCTTTGGGAATGCATTATCCGCAAGCCGGTCTGATCGCGTGATCGTCCAATCGACAGGCCGGCAAGCCCTTCTCGGCCTGATGCTGCTGGCGGTGGTTGGGGTCAGCCTTACCGCGGCGCCCGGACTCGACGGCGTGCTGGGCGCGTTCCTGGGCGCGCTGATGCTGGCAATCGCGGCCAGCGACTTCCGCCGCTACATCATTCCCAACGAACTGACGGGCGCAGCATTGGCGCTGGCGCTATTCCGCGCCGGGGCGGCCGGACCGGAGGCGGGTTGGGAGGCGCTGATCTGGGCCGCCGGGAGGGGGCTGGCCATCGCGCTGCCTTTCCTGGCCCTGATGACCGGTTACCGATGGTGGCGCGGCCGCGACGGGCTCGGGCTCGGCGATATCAAGCTCGCCGCCGTCGCCGGCGCGTGGCTCAACTTCGTAACGGTCTTTGCAGTGGTCGAGCTCGCGACCCTGTCGGCGCTCGGCGCCTACTTCGTGAGCGGCTATCTCAGGAAGCGTCCGCTCAAGGCAACGGCGCGGCTTCCATTCGGGCTGTTCCTCGCACCGGCGATCTGGATCGGCTGGCTGGTCGAGGCGATGTTAAGATAACGAGCCTGTCTTGCTTTTGGCGGCCGGCCGCGGCTGACGCCTGAACCCAAGCCTGCCCCGCATCCAGCTGTTAAAGCTCAGGTAGCAGCAAGAAATTCTTACTATCCATGATTGTTTGACGATGGATGGTCTTCGCCTAACATTATCGGTCTAGGCATCAGGTCATTATTGCTAAGTTTATTTTCTGCGTCGTACGGGGGTTCGTCGTGTTAGATCATTTTAGTCGCCGCGCCTTCATTGGCGCGTCGGTGGTCGCCGTAGGGACTTTACGTTATTCGGTTTCAGCGATCGCGGCACCTCAGTGTGTCAGCGGTTCGCTGCCGGGCTTCTTGCCAAATCGGCTGACCGTCGACTGCGCCTCACGGATGAACTTCCGGCTGTTCCGGCAGAACCCTACCGATCTCGGGCTCGCTGGCGTCGTCAGCATGACCTTCGTTCGCGGGAATCAAGGGTCTTACAGCGCGGGGAATCTGTTCCTGTTTCCCTGGTTGAAGGCCAAAGGACGCGCCCGGAAGATCGTCTGGCCGAGCGTCGCACCGACGGACGCGACGCAATTTTTCCAGGCCAGCCCGATGCCGAACAATTATCTGCCGGTGGGCGATTATTTCTGTCAGTTCGTGCTCAAGGCGCCGGTGTCGAATTTCATCGGCTTTGAGCTGGACGCCGCACCGTTTGAACAGGGGCGTGCGAAATTGCCGTGGGTCACCAACGTCAATAAACTCGCGGACGGCAAACCGGTGGGTATCAATTGGACGAGCTCCAATCTCAACCGCCCCTGGTTTGGCGGCAACAGTTGCATCCCCAATACCGATACCTGCAACGGCATCGCCTGGCGCAGGGTCATCGTCGATGGCCTGAATCAGGCATCCGTGGGCGCCTGCTGAGCCGCGCATCGTCAGGAAGGTGTTTCCTGCCGGCGTGAAAGAGAAGATTCCTGAGGTTCAAATCGGCCGGGATCGCTATTGTGTCAATGTGGGTGCGCCGCCCGGGAAGAAATGCACCCAGAAAATCCTCAAACACCGCCTATAACAGCTGACGAAACGCGCGAGCGATAGCGGGTGCTCGGCGTGAATTGCGACGAACAGCCATAGCTTCGCGCCGAGGCGCCGCTGAACCGGTCATCAGCGTTCGCGAATCGGCGCCCACTCCAGCGCCCGCAGGCGTGCCCGCGCGACCTCGCCGCGCGTCATCTTGGTGGTCACGGCATCGCGAATCCGCGCGCGGGCTTCCCGCGCCCTGCGCGGGGCGCCCGCGGTCGACAGATTGAGCCATTTGCTGGCTTCGACGATATCGCGCGGCACCCCCTGCCCCCTGTCGTAGAGCAGGCCGAGTGAATATTGCGCGAGGCTGTCGCCCTGCTCCGCGGCGCGGCGGTACCACATCGCCGCTTCGGTGAAGTTCTGCGGAACCCCGCGGCCGGTTTGGAACAGGAAACCGAGATAGGCTTGGGCCGACGGCTGGCCCTGCTCGGCCAGCGGAATGAAGATCTGCGACGCCAACGAGTAGTCCTGACGATTGAACGCGGAAATGCCCTGCCGGAGGGAATGGGCTTGCGCTAGATCGCGGCTCGAAGACAGCATTACAAAGGTAGCTGCGACGACGCAAAGCGTCCGGATCAACCAACCGGAGGCAAAACGGCATCCCCGCCCGGCTCCCGGTTTCAAGTCGGAGGTCATGTCTTGGCCATTGCTCACGCTGATCTTGTCCGTCTCGCCACTCACTGGGGCCACAGTATAGCTGCGGGCTGAAAAAATCTACCGGCCGCACGCCAAGATGCGGCTTCGCCTACCCTGTCTGCATCGAAAATTCGCGCGCCTTCCATCTTGCAGGACAGTGGTCATCGCCGACAAGCCGGGATAAACGTCTTACCCGCGTTAACCTCTTTGCGTTGTCGGAGTTTTCCCCAACATGCCCATGCCCTTTCCACGCGCCTCGCAAGCCCTGTCCCGCTTCACCGTGCTCGATCTTACTCGTGTCCGCTCCGGACCCACCTGCGTGCGCCAGCTCGCGGATTGGGGCGCCAATGTCATCAAGATCGATGCGCTGCTGGAGGACGCCGCCGGCGAGCAGCCGGGCGGGCCGCGCCAGGGATCGGATTTCCAGAATTTGCACCGTAACAAACGCGCGATGACGCTGAATTTGAAGGACCCGAAGGGCCTGGAAGTGTTCAAGCGCCTCGCCGAACAGGCCGACGTGGTGGTCGAGAATTTCCGCCCCGACGTCAAGGCAAAGCTTGGGATCGACTATGACAGCCTGCGCCAGATCAATCCGCGCATCGTCTATGGCAGCATCTCGGGGTTCGGACAGGATGGCCCCTATCACAAGCGGCCGGGCTTCGATCAGATTGCCCAAGGCATGGGCGGGCTGATGTCGGTCACCGGCGCGCCGGGCGAAGGGCCGATGCGGGTCGGCATTCCCGTGGCCGACCTCACTGCCGGACTGTTTTGCGCCATCGGCATTCTCACCGCGCTATTGGAACGCGACGTCTCCGGCGAAGGCCAGTGGGTGCAAACCTCGCTGCTGCAGGCCCAGATCTTCATGCTGGATTTCCAAGCCTCGCGCTGGCTGATGGAAAAAGAGGTGGCAAAACAGGCCGGCAACAACCACCCGACCTCGATCCCGACCGGCGTCTTCAAGACCTCCGACGGCTACATCAACATTGCCACCACCGGTGGGCGGATCTGGGAGCGCTGCGCGCAGGCGATCGGCGCACCTGAACTCCTCACCAATCCCGATTACGCCACCGCGCCCGCGCGTTCGAAGAACCGCGACGCGCTGAATGCGGCGATCGGCAAGCTCACCGCGAAGAAATCTACCGAAACATGGGTGAACGAACTCAATGCCGCCGGTGTGCCCTGCGGGCCAATCTACTCCATCGATCAGATGTTCGAGGACGCACAGGTCAAGCACCTCGGCATCGCGCAGCATGTACCGAATGACGAGAACCGGCACATTCAACTGGTGGGCCAGCCGCTGACGCTGTCGCGCACGCCGAGCAAGATGGCCGCGCGCCCGCCGGAATTCGGCGAGCAGACCGAAGAAGTGCTGGCCGAATTCGGCTTCAGCAAGGACGAGATCGCGGGCTTGAGGCAGCGCAAGGTGGTGTGAGCGTTACGCCTTCACTTGCCGCAGCAGACGCGTGAAATCGCGAGAACGAAAACCCGGTAACCGGCACCTATGCCGAGGTCGTTGTTCCCGAGGTGCTCGCGGCCGTGATCGAGTCTTGCGACAAATATCGGTCAAATCCGCAACTTGGCTTGGGTGGCTTCGTATCTAACGGCAAGATCGCGACGGTCGGGCTCGAAGCGGCCTGCCCTACTCCAAGCCCTCTTGGCGCCACGCGCGAAGGTCTTCCCGTCTTCGCTGGTACATCTCGCGGCCTCGACCATGATGAGGCTTGAACGTGAAAAGGCTCCCATGAAGGCCGCCCGCACGTGGCCTTGCTGCAGCGGCGGCTGAGACGGGTCCGAGGTGACGGCCACACGGGCTGAGCACATGGCCTCGAAACAGTGCCATGTTACCGCAATCCGAAATATGACAATTGGCTGACCGGCCGATTGCCGATACCACTCTGAAGCCAATCGGAACTAGTCGAAACCGACGAACCCGGACGCAATCATGTCGTTTGAGCATTACAAGGACAGCAGGGTACTCGTCACCGGCGGCGCTGGTTTCATCGGCTCCCATTTGTGTGAACGGCTGCTGGCCGAGGGTGCGGAAGTGGTGTCCGTCGACAACTACTTTACCGGCAGCCGCCGCAACATCGCCCATCTTCTGCACAACCCGCTATTCGAAGCGATGCGGCACGACGTGACCTTTCCGCTCTATGTTGAAGTCGATGCGATTTTCAACCTGGCCTGCCCGGCCTCCCCGATCCATTATCAGCGCGACCCGGTGCAAACCACCAAGACCAGCGTCCACGGCGCGATCAACATGCTGGGCCTCGCCAAGCGTCTCAAGATCCGGATCTTCCAGGCTTCGACCAGCGAGGTCTATGGCGATCCGTTGATCCACCCGCAGACAGAGGAATATTGGGGCAACGTCAATCCGGTCGGAATCCGTTCCTGCTATGATGAAGGCAAGCGCTGCGCCGAAACGCTGTTCTTCGACTATTGGCGCCAGCACGCGCTGCCGATCAAGGTGGCGCGCATCTTCAATACCTACGGCCCGCGGATGCAGCCCGACGACGGGCGCGTCGTTTCCTCCTTTATCGTGCAGGCGCTCAGGGGCGATCCAATTACCATTTTTGGCGATGGCGGGCAGACCCGGTCGTTTTGCTACGTCGATGACCTGGTCGAGGCGATCAGCCGCCTGATGTTGACAGAAGATGCGTGCACCGGGCCTGTCAACCTCGGCAACAGTTCGGAGTTCACGATCTTGGAGCTGGCGGAGAAGGTCATCCGCTTCACCAACTCCAAAGCGAAGTTGATATTCAAGCCGCTGCCGCAGGACGATCCGCGGCAGCGCCAACCCGATCTTTCCCGCGCCAATGCGCTTCTGGGCTGGCAACCGAAGGTCGCGCTCGACGACGGACTGAAGGAGACGATCGCGTATTTCCGGCGCACATCGGGCCTCTCGTGACGTCACCTCTTGCGACGTGCCGCCTCAATACGCCTTGCCGATCTAACTTACGGTCTTCGCCGGCCGCAATAGGCGCGTGACGCCGCCAAAGGCCTTGTCGATCGCCGGCCAGAACAACAGAACGATGGCGAGCGTGCTGATCGAACCCACGAGTCCGTTGGACCAGAACACCTTCATGTCGCCGCCGGAGCCGATCATCGACAGCCGGAACGCATCTTCGGCACGACTACCGAGCACCAGCGCCAGCGTGAATGGCGCCAGGGGAATACCGATCTTCTTGAAGACATAGCCGACGACGCCAAAGCCCAGCATCAGCCAGATGTCGAACATCGCGTTCTGGATCGCGTAGGCGCCGATCGCGCAGGACACCACGATCATCGGTGCTACGGCGGCAAACGGCACCCGCAGGATCGAGGCGAAGATCGGCACCGTGCTCAGCACCAGCACGAGGCCAACGACATTGCCGAGATACATCGAGGCGATCAGACCCCAGACGAAATCCTTGTGCTCGACGAACAGCAGCGGCCCGGGATTGAGGCCCCACACCATCAGGCCGCCGAGCAGGATCGCGGCGGTGCCGGAACCGGGAATGCCGAGCGCCAGCATCGGCAGCAGCGCCGCGGTACCCGAGGCATGGGCGGCGGTTTCCGGCGCGAACACGCCCTCGATGCGGCCCTTGCCAAAACCGTCCGGGTCCTTGGAAAAGCGTTTTGCCAGATTGTACCCCATGAAGGAGGCGGCGATCGCGCCGCCCGGGGTGATGCCAAGCCAGCAGCCGATGAAGGACGAGCGCAGCAGCGTCACCCAGTATTTCGGCAAGTCCTTCCACACCGACAGCACCACGCGCAGGCTGATGGCGGCGGCGTGTCCGCGCAACGCGAGGCGCTCTTCCATCGTCAGCAGGATTTCGCTGATTCCGAACAGGCCGATGACGGCGACCAGGAAATTGATGCCGCGCAAGAGGTCGGTAGACCCGAATGTCATGCGCAGCTGGCCGGACACCGTGTCCATGCCGACGCCGGCCAGCAGCAGGCCGAGCGACATCGAGATTACGGTCTTGTGCTTGGCCTCGCGGCCGAGCCCGACAAAAGAGCAGAAGGTCAGCAGATACACCGCGAAGAATTCGGGCGGCCCGAACTTCAGCGCAAAGGAGGAGATCATCGGCGCCAGGAACGTGATCAGGAGCACCGCGACCAGCGAGCCGATGAAGGACGAGGTGAAAGCCGCGGTGAGCGCTTCCGCCGCCTTGCCCTGCTGCGCCATCGGATAGCCGTCGAAGGTGGTCGCGACCGACCAGGCTTCGCCGGGGATGTTGAACAGGATCGAGGTGATGGCCCCGCCGAACAGTGCGCCCCAGTAAATGCAGGAGAGCATCACGATGGCCGAGGTCGGATCCATGGTGAAGGTCAGCGGCAGCAGGATCGCGACCCCGTTGGGGCCGCCCAGCCCCGGCAGTACGCCGACGAAAATGCCGAGCACCAGCCCAACCATCATCAGCAGCAGCGTTTTCCATGTCAGCAGAACCGCAAAGCCGTGCATGAGCAGACCGAAGGCTTCCATTACGCGAGTCCTGTTGATCTATTTAATAGCCAAAGGCCGCTTCGAGCGGTCCCTTCGGCATGATGACGTCGAAGGCGATGTCGAAGGTCACGAACATCACGGCGGTGAACACGAAGGCGGTCAGCAACGACTTCCACAGCGCGATTTTTCCGACCATTCGCATGAAGGCAGCGATCAGGAGGAAGCTTGCGACATAGAGACCGAGAAATTGGGTAGCGAGGCAGAACAGCAGCGTCGGCACGAACACCGCCATGACACGGCGAAGTTGCGCGCGCGTAACGAAGGTCTCGGAGGCTTCCTTGCGCGACAGAAAAGCGGTGGCGAGGCCATAGAGGCTGGCGGCGCCGAGGATCACCGACAGATAGAACGGAAAATAGCCCGCCTGCGGGCCGGTCGAGTCCCAGGCGGCGCCGGTGCGCCAATTGTCCCATCCGAGCGTCAGCGCCAGCGCCAGGAGCAACAGCGACACCACGACTTCGACGACGCCGGTGCTGGCCACCGCCGGCGAATCCGCCTCCGGCGCGGTCGGATCCTCGACGACAATTTCGATATCGGTATTGGACATGGATGAGATTGATCCGGCTGGCTACGCTGGCATACTGGATACAGTGCTGGCGTTGCCGGCGTCAATGCAGCCTTCAGCGTGCGCCTTGTTTTGACGCGTTTTCTTAACGCGAACCGGAATCCACTTCGCTTGAAAACGCTATTGGGAAGTTCGCTCGGGAAACGCGCTCGCAAGTGCAGCACGCTCAGGCTTGAGCACGCCACGTTCGGTGATCAATCCGGTCACCAGCCGTGCCGGCGTGACGTCGAAACCATAATTGGCGATCGGCGAGCCCTCGGGAACGACGCGCACGGTTTCGATCCGTCCGTCGGCGGTGCGCCCGGTAAGGTGCGTTACTTCGCTGGCCGCGCGCTGCTCGATCGGGATCCTCGCGCCATCGTCGATACTAAAGTCGATGGTTGGCGACGGCAGCGCAACGTAGAACGGCACGCCGTTGTCGTGCGCGGCGAGCGCCTTCAGGTAGGTCCCGATCTTGTTGCAAACGTCGCCATTGGCGGCGACCCGGTCGGTTCCGACGATGGCGAGATCGACCATCCGGTGTTGCATCAGATGGCCGCCGGTATTGTCGGGGATCACCGTGTGCGGCACCCCGTGATGGCCGAGCTCCCACGCGGTCAGCGAAGCGCCCTGATTGCGGGGTCTTGTTTCGTCAACCCAGACATGAACGGCGAGGCTACGATCCTGCGCCTGATAAATCGGCGCCGTCGCCGTTCCCCAGTCCACTGTCGCGAGCCAGCCGGCGTTGCAATGCGTCAATATGTTGACGGGTTCGCCGGGCTTTTTGGTCGCGGCAATCGCCTCGATCAGCGCCAGACCATGCCGGCCAATTTCGTGGTTGATCGCCACATCCTCTTCGGCAATCGAAGCGGCGCGCTGATAGGCGGCCTCGATACGGGCCGAAGGCGCCAGCGGCCGAAGCGTCCGCTGCATCTCCTCGAGCGCCCATTTCAAATTGATCGCGGTCGGCCGCGTCGCGATCAGCATTTTGTAGGCCTGAGCGAGCGCCGCATCGGAGCTATCGGCGCGCATGGCCAGCGCGACGCCATAGGCGGCGGTGGCGCCGATCAGCGGCGCACCGCGCACCAGCATGGAGCGGATCGCCTCGCCCGCGTCATCGGCGCTGGTCCACCGCGCGACAACAAATTCATGCGGCAGCCGCCGCTGGTCGATCGCGCCGACCGACCAGCCGTCGGGCTCGAGCCAGATACTGCGGAAATGTCGACCGTCGACCTTCATGCTCTACGCCCTTCGCGTCGCGCGCCCGCTGGGAGACTTTTTCACGGCCGCAACACCCGTCCCGCCACCGCATCGAGCTTCCGCAACAGCGCGGGATCGCGGGCCTCAGGTGCGGTGATCAGCGCGGTGTCGAGCGCCTTGTCCGAACCGACCGGGCATGGCTCATGCTGGCGCGGAAAATCCCGCGCCAGCCGCGCAACCAGATTTTTCGCCCTCTCGGCATTCGAGTTCAGCACGCGAATGATGTCCTGCACCGTTACCGCGTCATGATCGGGATGCCAGCAATCGAAATCGGTGACCATCGCCACGCTGGCGTAGCAGATCTCCGCCTCGCGGGCGAGCTTGGCCTCCGGCATGTTGGTCATGCCGATCACCGAAAACCCTTGCGCCTTGTAGGTCAGGCTCTCGGCGAGGCTCGAGAACTGCGGACCTTCCATGCAGACATAGGTGCCGCCGTGCACGGCCGCGATGCTCTCGGCTTTCGCCGCCGCCGCCAGATGCGCCAGCAATCGCGGCGACACCGGATGCGCCATCGAGACATGGGCGACGCAGCCCTTGCCGAAGAACGAACTCTCGCGCTTGTGGGTCCGATCGACAAACTGATCGACGAGCACGAACGCGCCGGGCGGCAGTTCCTCCCTGAACGATCCGCAGGCCGACAGCGAAACCAGGTCGGTGACCCCTGCCCGTTTCAGCACATCGATGTTGGCGCGGTAGTTGATGTCGGAGGGCGACAGCACGTGCCCCTTGCCGTGCCGCGGCAAAAACACGATCGGAAGGCCGGCGATGGTGCCACGCCGGACCGGCGCGGAAGGTTCACCCCAAGGGCTTTCGATCGTCTCGTCGCGGACATTTTCCAGCCCCGGCAGATCGTAGACGCCGGATCCGCCGATAATGCCAAGCACGGCATTCGTCATGATTTCTCCCAGAATTTTTCAACGGCAGACGGCTGCTCCAGCCCGCCCCCAAAGCATCCAGATGTTCGACTATACTGCGACACAATAATCAACCATTGTTCTCGGCCTGCAAAGGGCTTGTGATTGAATGGCAGTGCGCCGTCAGGCTTCGGAGAAAATTGATGCAAGCCGCAAACGACCGGGAAAAGCGCCAATCCATCATCGATGCATGTTTGCGCATGAACGCGCTCGGCATCAATCAGGGCACATCAGGCAATATCAGCCTGCGCCACGAGGCCGGCATGCTGATCACGCCGACCAGCGTGCCCTACGAGACGATGCAGCCCGAGCAGATCGTCTATATGGGCCTCGACGGCTCATTCGATCCCGCCCAGCGTCCGTCGAGCGAGTGGCGTTTTCACCTCGATATCCTCAAGGCCCGGCCGGAAGTGAACGCCGTGGTTCATGCCCATCCGCCCTATTCGACGATCCTGGCCATCATGGGGCTGGAGATTCCACCGATCCACTACATGATCGCCGTTGCCGGCGGCGATACGATCCGCTGCGCGCCCTACGCGACCTTCGGCACGCAGGAGCTTTCGCAACATGCCGTCCGCGCACTTGAGGGCCGGCTGGCCTGCCTGCTGGAACACCACGGCATGATTGCGATCGGGCCGTCGCTCTCGAAAGCGATGTGGATTGCGGTCGAGGTGGAGACGCTGGCGCGGCAATATCATGGCTGCCTTCAAATCGGCAAACCACGACTGCTGTCGAAAAAGGAAATCAAGAATGTTCTCGGCCGGATCGCCGGGTACGGCCCGGCCGGGAAATAGGTGGCTTGCGGAGAAACTATTTCGCGACAAAGCCTGCTTCGTTCATCAGCGAGACATTCAACTTGTCGTCCTCCTCGAGGAACTTGACCATGTCCTTGCCGGTGAGGAAGATCGGCTTCAGCGCCTGCTTCTCCATATAGTCCTTGTACTCGGCCGTTTGCGTCACCTTCTGGAACAGGTCGACATAGAACGCCTGCTGCTCCGGTGTCACCTTGCCGGGCAGGAACATCGCGCGCAGCATCAGATACTGCACATCGAGCCCCTCTTCCTTGCAGGTCGGAATATCGTGCCACGACTGGGTGTCGGTCACCTTGGTCGTGTAGGAAATGCGCTCCTTGTCGAACACGCAGAGCGCGCGAACCTGACCGGCGCGCCAGACTTCGAGATTTTCGGATGGGTTGTTGACGTTGGATTCGGTGTGGTTGCCGACCAGTTGCGTAGCGGCCTCGCCGCCGGATTTGTAGGGGAGATAGGAGAATTTCGCGCCGGTCTTCTGCTCCATGAAGACGGTCAGCACGTGGTCCTCGCGCTTCGAACCGGTGCCGCCCATCTTGAACGGCGAGCTTGCGGCCTTGGCGGCTTGGATGAATTCCTTCACGGTCTTAGGCCCGGCAGCATTATCCCACAACACGAACTGATCGAGCGCGATCACCGACACCGGCGTCAGTTCGCGCCAGTTGAAGGGAATTTTTGCGGACAGCGGCAGCATGTAGATCAACGAGTAGGCGATCAAAATCTTGTTGGCGTCGCCGTCGCTGGACTTCATGTACATCAGCGCCTCGGCGCCGGACGCACCGCCCTTGAGCGACACCACCATCGGCTGCTTCATCAGATTGTTCTTCTGGATCGCGGCCTGCATCATGCGCGCCATCTGGTCGGATGCGCCGCCAGCGCCCGCGGCGACCACGATTTCAACCGGCTTGGTCGGCTCCCAGGCGGCAAACGCCGGCGCGCTGACGATCATGGCCGCCAACGCGGCCGTGGCTTTTAGAATATGTCCCACGTGTTTCTTCCCTATGTCTTTGTTCGGCTTGTTAAAATCCGAATTGGCTTGCCATTGTGCGTGGTAAACAGCCCCAGTTCAAGCTGAACCGCACCGCTGCCGCTTATGACTTTCGCATGAGATTGCAAATCGCATGCCTCGCCGTGTGGATTTCGACATTTCAAAAAAAACGCGGGCTCATTGAGAGCCCGCGTTGTTGTTCGAAATCGTCTGCTATCGCCAGCTCACACGATCAGCAGATCCTGCGGATTCCGGTACCGCTTTCCCTGGCAATCGGTGTTGTCGAGGTGCGATAGATACGGCGATGCCCTCGTCAATCTGCGCCGGCTGCCGCTGCATCTTGGCTTGGGTGAAGTTCCGGTCTCGCGTGTACCCGCCCGTTGGGACGATCATTCGATCCTCGCGTGGCAGTGATCAAGGACACGCCGGGACCGATGTTGATGGCCGAACGAGGCATTGACAAGGGCGGAGAGAGCCGGGGCGACTGCAGGCAAGTGGGCGGTATCTTATCGGTCGCATCAGCCGCGTCGAAGTCGTTGAGTTGGAAGGAGCGGACAATAAACATTGGGCCGCCTCGTCGCCAGCCAACAATTGGTTCTATCTCCGCGGGCAGTTCAACAAAGTCGAGGCGGCCGGGAATAATCCTTCTGCAGCGGATGAAAGGCCTGCGGGAGAACCACTAACGCCCCGGGTTGACGATCCAATAGGTCCGGCCGTTCGTCATCGGGCTCGTGTTGTCACTGGAGGAGAACACCACTACGGAATCGGCGCGCTCGGTGTGGTGGTAAAACCGACCTTTCCCCAACGACACGATCTCGTTCAACGTGCTGTGCGCAGGACCGAGCCGCTCATTGCCTTCCCATAGTTCGGTCGGCGAACTGAAATCAGCCTCGCTGTGATCGGCCAATTGCTGAAATAGCCCCGTGGTCTCACCGGTCGAAGCGGAAAACTCGCCATAGACGTAAAGTGGGTGCAGCTGGACGCGGATGCCCGCCGACGGCGGCGGACTGTTGGGGTCGGGGATGTAGGTTGCGACCGACCAGTGCGCGGCGATGAAATAGAGGCCGAACGCAGCGCTGACGAGCAACGATTTCCCAGGCCAGCCGATACACATAATGCCCTCCCGCTACCACGGTGGGTGTCCTAGGAGCATAGGCTGTGGTGCGTTGCGACCTCTGAGCGATTCACCGTCTTTGCGGTATGAACATCATCCACCGCACTTTCCTTGTCCTTATTGCCAGGGGCGACCCGACATTTGCCCAAGTTACAATCCCTGTGCTCGCGCGGCCGGTTACAAAAAGGCGCACGACTTACAGCACCAGCGCCTCGATTGCGGCCTTGCCCGGATGCATAGCATTCTTGGAGGGCGCAGAACCCTACTTGCCCTTGAAATTCGGCGTGCGCTTGTTGAGGAAGGCATCCATTCCCTCACGGAAATCCTCGCTCATATAGGCACGCAGGATCAGGTCTTCGCCCTCATCGCGGGTCAACGTTCGGCGAATCCGGCGCACCGCTTCCTTGGTGACTTCGAGCGTGATCGGCGCATGGCCGGCCACGAGTTTTGCGGTTTCGTCGGCGCGCCGCTGCAATGTCGCGACGTCGGGCACCACTTCATTGAGCAGCCCCAGCGCCAGCGCTTCCGGCGCCTCGACCAGCCGCGCCTTGAAGATCAGATCCTTGGTCCGCGCCGGGCCGACCAGCGACACCAGCCTGGAGATATTCGACATCGACAGGCAATTGCCGAGCGTGCGCGCGATCGGAAAGCCGATCCGCGTCGACTCGGTGCCGATGCGGATATCGCAACACGCTGCGATCCCGGCACCGCCGCCGGTGCAGGCGCCGGCAATGGCCGCAATCGTCGGCACCCTGCACTGCTCCAGCGTGCCAAGCACGCGATCGATCCGGGCCTCGTAATCGAGCGAATCCTGCGCGGTCTTGAAGGCACGGAACTGCGAAATGTCGGTACCCGATGCGAACGCCTTGTCGCCGGCGCCGGTCAGGATCATGGCCTTGATCGAGCGGTCGGCGTTGACAGTCTCGCAAATGACGGCCATTTGCTCGTACATCGCGAAGGTCAAGGCGTTGCGCGCCTGCGGACGGTTGAACGTCAGCCGGGCGATGCCGTCCTCAACGGAATAGATCAGGTCTTCGGTCGCAGCTACCGGGGCGTTCATCGCAGCTCTTTCTGTTGTGTTCTATGCTTGGATCCAGGCCAATTCAGGCAACGGCAGTCTTCGGCATCGGCACGACATCGCGTCCCTTGAGGACTTCCATCGCCGCCAATACACCGCCGCCACGATGCGGCACCTTGGCGAGATCGAGACCCATCTCGACGCCCGACAACGTGCCCATCAGCATCAGATCGTTGAAGTGGCCGATGTGGCCGATCCGGAATACCTTGCCCTTGATCTTGTTCAGGCCGGTCCCGAGCGACATGTCGAAATTCTCCAGCACCACTTTACGGAAATTGTCGGCGTCATGGCCTTCCGGCATCACCACGCCGGTCAGCGCCGGCGAGTGGGCGCCCTGCTCCTGGCACTGCGTTTCCAGGCCCCACACCTTGGCTGCGGCGCGCGTCGCGGCGCTGTGGCGCTTGTGGCGCGCGAAAACGTTCTCAAGCCCCTCCTCCTCGAGCATCTTGATCGCTTCCCGCAGCCCGAACAGCAGATTGGTCGCCGGCGTATAGGGCCAGGTGCCCGCCTTGTTGATCGCGATAACCTCCTGCCAGTCCCAATAGGACCGCATGGCGGGGTTGGCCTTCGCCACCGCAAGCGCCTTTTCCGACACCGCGTTGAAGCCGAGGCCCGGCGGCAGCATCAATCCCTTCTGCGATCCGGCCACCGACACGTCGATGCCCCAGGCATCGTGCTCATATTCGAGCGAGCCGAGGCCGGAGATGGTATCGACCATCAACAACGCCGGATGCTTGACCCGGTTCATGATCTTGCGGACGTCGAGCGGGTGCGTGACGCAGCCGGTCGAGGTCTCGTTGTGCACGATCATCACCGCCTTGATCTTGTGCTGGCGGTCGTCCGTGAGCCGCGCCTCGATCTGATCGAGGTCGGCGCCATGGCGCCAGTCACCAGGCAGGAAATCGACGTCCAGCTTGAATTTGTCGGCGATGCCGCGCCATAGCAGGGCAAACTGCCCGGTCTCGGCCATCAGCACCTTGTCGCCAGGCGCCAGCGTATTGACGATCGCGGCCTCCCAGGCACCGGTCCCGGACGACGGATAAATGATCACCGGCTGCTTGGTGCGGAACACCCGCTGCATGGCGGCCAGCACCGCTTGTCCGATCTCGGCGAATTCGGGACCGCGATGGTCCATGGTCGGCATATCCATGGCCCGCAGCACCCGGTCCGGCACATTGGTTGGTCCCGGAATCTGCAGAAAATGCCTTCCAGTATGCAGGGTCATAGGCGTCCTTCCCGGTAGAGCCGTGGTCTCGCGAGCCGCTCGAATATCACCATTCGGCGGGCTTGTCCCGCGCCCGGCGGGTGCCGTCAATACATAAGAAGGTTTACCGGGAGCGGCGAGGCCCCAACTTCCGTAAAATTCAAGTTTGTGATCGGCAAACTCGGCGGAAGTCGACCACGCGCTGCACAATGTTTGACGTGCTTACGGCTTACGGCCGTTTGTGATGTTGATCCCCATTTCAAAGGCAGACAGGCTCGCGGTATTCCCGACGGGTAGGAGCAGGATTGATCCCGCGATTGGCCGCAAATCTTGTCTAAGTCAATCGCGCCGGTCTCTTGTCGACCATTGATCTGTTAGGCCGCCACAGCCTTCTTACGATTTGCTGCGATCCTTTCGTCCACGAGGATGACAATGGCGTCGAGGACGGGATGGCTCATGCCTTGTTGTTGGGCGACGAGTTGCACCAGCTTGTCGGCACGTTCGATATTGGTCGCGCCATTGTTAAGCGCGCGCGCAGCCGAAGCAGGACGCGACAGGCTTTCCGCAGCCGCGGCATATTTCTCGAATGGTACAAGTTCATCGCGCGAGGCACCGAGCTTGACGCATACGTCCACGACGAACTCGTATATCGAACGCGCTTCCTTGAGGTTGGTATGCACCGCTTCCTGTGCGGTTCGCATGCCGTCTTGGGTGATACACCTGTAGTTGCCGGCCATTAGCATGGCCCATTTGGCCAGTGGCACGAAAAGCGAGTCGTGAACACGCAACTTTACCGGCAGCTCGATCTTGCCTTCCCGGGCATCGAAACGAACGGCATCGATATCCTTCTCGATGTTGCGAAGAATTACATTGCTCTTCTCGCTGTCAAAGCGTGCAACCTTGAAGTTGGTCGGCAAAGTTACCTGTAGTATGTTGACCTTCTCCTCCGGAGGCCGGACCGCCTGCGGATCCGGGCTGCACAATGTCAACGTGCCGGGATCGAAGCTGTCCCATACCGCCGGCATGGTGTATGCTGGCGCGAGCAATTCGCTGTTCAGATGGCGGATACGCTTCATGTAAGGCAGCGGCGGCATGTTCATAATCGACATGCACGGAACGCGCGACTTCGCCACGGCATCGAGCAATTCGCGCACACCGGGCGAGCCGTATTGCGGCTCCTGCATCGCCAGCCCGATCAGGTCATAGTCTTTAGGATCTATATCGGCCGGACCGGAAGCAGACACCTTGCCCGGCAACTTGCGGGAATCGATCTCGATCTGCTCCTTGCGGCCCCGGATCGGCATCCGCACGCGAAAGCCTTCGGAATTGATGAGAGCAGCCTCAGCCGGCAAACAAACAAGTTTCACGTTGTGGCCGCCGAACATCATTTTGGACGCAAGTAACGAACCGTACGACGCACCGAGAATAAGAATCTTGTAGTTGGGCATAGTTTGGCTCCGGTGTTGATTGGATATCGGCAAGGCTCGCCGCGTAGGCACTCTCGCAATCTGAAAATGGATCGGATGGGACCTCGACCGCCTCAGTCGTGGTAAAGAAATCATTTTAGCTGTTGAGCTAGTACACCTCGCTTGACCGAATTCACTTCCGCAAGTTCTTCAAAGGGTTTTTCAGGATGCATCAGAAACGCCGAAAATCCGCCAAGCAGGAGCAATCCCATCGACATCAGGAACGGCAAGTACCAGTTGCCCGTGACGTCGATCACGTAACCGGCGACCAAAGGCGAAACGATCGCCGCCAGCGCCGAGCCGGTATTCATCAGCCCGGCGGCCGTACCGGAATATTTCGCAGCAATATCCATCGGCACCGACCACATCGGACCGATCACGAGTTCAGAAAAGAAAAAGCCGCCGGAAAGGCATAGCGCGACGATCGTGATGTCGTGAATGAACAGGATCGGAAGCAGCGACAGGAAGGCGCCGGCAAAGCCGACGATCGTGACGCTCAAGCGCGCAAGGCGAACATTGCCTGTGTTCCTGAGAATGCGATCAGAGAGGATTCCGCCCAGGCTGTCGCCGACGACGCCGGCAAAGAAGACACCCGAGGCGAACAGCGCCGAATTCCTGACGTCCAGATTGTAGCTGTTCTTGAAGAATAACGGCAGCCAGTTCAGGTATAGCCACAGGCACCAGCCATAGCAGAAGTAGGTCAGCGTGACGGGCCACATCCGCCGCAACAGCGGCCCCCATGGTACCTGCGGCCGCATATTGACCGGGCGTGGCGGAAGCGACGCCAGCTCGGCCTCGGTGATCCCGGGATGATCCTTGGGTTCGTTGCGGAAATACAGCGCCCAGATCACACCCCAAACCAGGCTGACCAGTCCCAGCGCGATGAACGAGCCGCGCCAGGTAAGCCAAACTATCAGCGCCGCTATCAACGGCGGGGTAACCGCGTTGCCGAGCCGTGCAAAGGCGTGCGTAAGGCCCTGCGCGAAACCGCGCTTGGTCTCGGGAGTCCAGTATTGCATGGCGCGCGTGGCGGTCGGAAAAGTCGCCCCTTCGCCGAAGCCGAGTGCGACGCGGGCAATGAACAACGTCAGCAGGCTGGTTACAAAGCCGGTCATGATGGTCGCGGCCGCCCAAATCATGCCGCACCAGAATAAGGTCTTGCGCGGCCCGAAGCGGTCTCCGACCCAGCCGCCGACCACCTGGAACAGGAGATAGGGATAGGCGAAGGCCGAGAATACCAACCCGAGCTGCGTGTTGCTCAGACCGAGTTCTTTCTGGATATCACTGGCCGCCGTGCCGATGTTGACCCGGTCGACATAGGTGATGAAGTACATGATGCACAACATCGCCAGCACGACATGGGTGGCTTTGAACCGAAGCCGCATATTTCTCTCCCCGTTCCGCTTTTTATTGTGTTGCTTCAACGGCTGCGCTGAACCCACGGCGCTAAACGCCGTGACGGTCTGCGACCCTGTCAGGTTTGACCACCTTCAGGTGCGCCGGAGAATTTGACTGCGTCCGCTCTTCCAGCGATTTCATTGCAGCTTCGACACCGCCGGCCCGATGCGGCACGCCCGCAGCGGAGAGACCCATCTCGACGCCGGACAGGGCCCCAATCAACGTCAGTTCATTGCACTCGCCGAGGTGACCAATGCGAAACACCTTGCCGGCGAGCTTGCTCAGACCGGAGCCGAGCGACATGTTGTAGGTGTCGAGCACGGTCTTGCGGAACTTGTCGGCATCGTGTCCCGGCGGCATCAGCACAGCCGTCAGCACGGGTGAATATTCGGCCGGTTCGAGACACAAAACTTCAAGGCCCCAATGCGCGACGGCAGCGCGGGTGGCCGCCGCCAGGCGCTGGTGTCGAGCGAACACCGCGTCCAGCCCTTCCTCGAGCAGCATCGCAGTGGCTTCGCGCAATCCGTAGAGCAGGTTGGTCGCCGGCGTGTAGGGGAAAAAGCCCGCCGCATTGGGCTTCAGCATCTCTTCCCAATCCCAATACGACCGCGGCATCCTGTTGGTCTTCGCAGCAGCGCGGGCTTTCTCGGAGATGGCGTTGAAGCCGAGCCCCGGCGGCAGCATGAATCCCTTTTGCGAACAGCTGACGGTGACGTCAACTTTCCACTCGTCATGCCGGTAATCGACCGAGCCCAACGAGGAAATCGTATCCACCAGCAGCAGCGCCGGATGGCCGACCTTGTCCATCGCGGCGCGAATGTCGCCGATCCGGCTGGTGACACCGGTGGAAGTCTCGTTATGCACCACCATCACCGCCTTGACGGCATGCGCGATATCCTGCGCCAGCGCAGCTTCGATCGCCGCAGGATCGGCGCCGTGGCGCCAGTCGCCCGGCAGAAAATCGACCTCGATGCCCCAGCGCGCCGCCATCTGCCGCCACAGCGTGGCAAAATGGCCGGTCTCGACCATCAGAACCTTATCGCCGGGCGAGAGCGTATTCACGATCGCCGCTTCCCAGGCACCCGTACCCGACGAAGGGAAGATGATGACAGGTCCGTTTGTTTTGAAGATCTTTTGGCAGCCGGTGAAAACGGCCCTGCCGAGTTCGGCGAACTCGGAACTGCGGTGGTCGATGACCGGCATGTCCATGGCGCGGAGCACGCGATCCGGAACCGGGCTTGGCCCGGGAATCTGCAAGAAATGGCGTCCCTGAGTCATGAATTCCTCGCCTGAGTCTGTTGAGTGAGGAATATTGCATTCATTTTTTATGATATCAACTAAAATATTGTACACAGTTTTGGATCGACGACCGCGCGTTCGAGGCCTATTCTCCTGCTATGAAACCGCTGATTCCCCACGATACCGATTCGACAACGCTTGCAGGCGGCACGAGTCCCGGCCGCGAAGACCAATCCCTGCACGACGAGATCCTGACGCGCCTGCGCGACCACATCGTCGAAGGCAACATTCCGGACGGCAGCCGCGTTCCCGAACGCCAGCTTTGCGAGATGCTTGGCATCTCGCGTACGCCGTTGCGCGAGGCCCTGAAAGTATTGGCGTCCGAAGGGCTGGTGGAATTGCTACCCAACCGCGGCGCTCGCGTCCGGCAATTGAGCGAGCACGATCTCGCCGAACTGTTCGACGTCATGGGCGGGCTCGAAGCCCTGGCTGGCCGTCTCGCCTGCGAAAACATCACCGATACCGAAATCGCCGAGATCGAGCGGCTGCATTACGAGATGTACGGATTCTACCTGAACCGCGACATGCACGGCTATTTCCGCGTCAATCAGCTGATCCACCACAAGATCGTCGAAGCCTCGCGCAACACAACGCTGCGAAATACTTACGCCAACTTCGCCGGCCGCATTCGCCGGGTCCGCTACTCCGCCAATTTTGCCCGCAAGCGCGAGCGGTGGGGGGAAGCCATGCGCGAACACGAGACCATCCTCGACGCACTGCGTCGCCGCGCTGGTAGCGAACTCAGCGACATTCTGTTTATACATTTGCGCAACAAGCGGACTGCTGCCGTCGAACATCTGAAGGACGGCGTCGCCGTCGAGGCCGGACAGGGCGCCGCTCACGAGCCTAGCAGTTTTGAATTCAAAATGGAAACAAAGACAAAATAATTGCATTTATTTCACCGCCCAAGTACGAGCGAGCGACGTTTGCAGGTAGCAGCGGGGGTGGAATGTCCAACAAAGGCTCAGTGACGCTCGAAAACAGGCTTGCCCGCGAGATTACCGGCGACGTGTTCTTCGACGCGTTCAATCGCGGCCGCTATGCGACCGACGCCTCGTTCTACCAGATCATGCCCTTTGGGGTGGTGGTCCCCCGGACCATGGACGAGGCGCTGCTGGCGCTCGCCATCGCCAAGGATGCGGGCCGGATCGTTACCCCGCGCGGCGGCGGCACCTCGCAATGCGGCCAGACCGTCAATGAGGGGATCGTCGTCGACTTTTCCAAACACCTGAACCGCATCCTCTCGCTCGATGTCGAAGGCCGAACTTGCGTGGTTGAACCCGGCATCGTGCTCGACGATCTCAACCGGCAACTCAAAAAACACGGGCTGTGGTTTCCGGTCGACGTCTCCACGGCCTCGCGCGCCACGATCGGCGGGATGGCCGGCAATAATTCCTGCGGCGGACGTTCGCTCAGATACGGCACCATGCGCGACAACACGCGCGCGATGGACGCTGCGCTGGCCGACGGCACGCGGCTGCATTTTGGCGAGGTGCCGCGCGATCTGGCGCGGGTGAATTCGCCCGAGAGCGGACTTGCCCTGTTTCGCGATATGCTCGATCTCGGCGAGCGCGAGGCCACGGAGATCGCCGAAAAATTCCCCAAGGTGCAACGCCGGGTCGGTGGCTACAATCTCGACGCGCTGGTGCCGCGCAATACGCCCAACAATCTGGCGCATCTTCTGGTCGGCTCCGAAGGGACGCTGGCCTTCACTACCCAGGTCGAGCTCAAGCTGTGGCCGGTGATCCGCAGCAAGGTGCTGGGTGTGTGCCATTTCGGCAGCTTCTACGAGGCGATGGATGCCGCCCAGCATCTGGTGAAACTGCGTCCGATCGCAGTCGAGCTGGTCGACCGCACGATGATTGCGCTTGGACGGGACATTGCGATGTTCAGGCCGGTGATCGATGCGACCGTGCGCGGTGATCCCGATGCGCTGCTGATCGTCGAATTCGCGGAGGAAGATCAGGCTGACAATCTGCAAAAACTCAAGCAGCTTTCCGAGCTGATGTCGGATCTCGGCTTCGGCTGGAACAATTCGCAACGCAAATGGGGCGGTGTGGTCGATGTCGTCGAGCCCGCGACGCAAGCGGCGATTTCGGATTTCCGCACGTCCGGCCTCAACGTCATGATGTCGATGAAGCAGGAAGGCAAGCCGGTCTCCTTTGTCGAGGATTGCGCAGTGCCGCTGCCGCATCTCGCGGACTATACCGAGCGCCTGAATGCCATCTTCGCCAGGCACGGCACCCGCGGCACCATGTATGCGCATGCGTCCGAAGGCTGCCTGCATGTGCGCCCCGTGCTCAACCTCAAGCTGGAGAAAGACGTCAAGGCGATGCGCGCCATCGCCGAGGAAACGTTCGAGATGGTGCGCGAATACAAGGGGTCGCACTCCGGCGAGCATGGCGACGGCCTGGTCCGCTCCGAATTCCATGAAGCGATGTTCGGCTCGCGCATCGTTGCCGACTTCAGGGAGGTCAAGCAGCGCTTCGACCCCGACAACGTCCTCAATCCCGGCAAGATCGTCGATCCGCCCAAAATGGACGACCGGGTGCTGTTCCGCTATCCGCCGGACTACCGCATCGATGAACTGAGAACCGCGCTGGACTGGTCGGCCTATCCCGGCGCCGGCGGCGGATTCCAGGGCGCGGTCGAGATGTGCAACAACAATGGCGCCTGCCGCAAGCTCGAGGGCGGCGTGATGTGCCCGTCCTATCGCGCAACCCGCAACGAGGAGGACGTCACGCGAGGCCGCGCCAATACGTTGCGGCTGGCGATCTCAGGCCAGCTCGGACCGGACGCACTCTCCTCCGACGGGATGATGCATGCGCTGAAACTCTGCGTATCCTGCAAGGCTTGCCGCCACGAGTGCCCAACCGGCGTCGATATGGCCAAGATGAAGATCGAAGTTTTGGCCGCGCGTGCGGCCAAGCACGGTCTTTCGCTGCGCGACCGGCTGGTCGGCTATCTCCCGCGCTATGCCGGCCTGGCGTCGCGCCTCGCCCCGCTTGCCAACTGGCGCAACCGCAGTCCGGCGTTGCGAAGGCTGTTCGAGAGATTTGCCGGTATCAGCGCGCGACGCGCACTGCCTGCGTTCCGGCGTGACATTTTCAAACCCGATGCCGAGGTGATCGGGCCCATCGATGGCCGCGAAGTCGTGCTGTTCGCCGACACTTTCAACCGGGCCTATGAGCGGGAAAATCTGGACGCCGCGCTCCGCGTGCTGGTCGGAGCCGGATACAGGGTGCACATGCCGAAGCCCGCAGACGGAACCCGGCCGTTGTGTTGCGGGCGGACGTTCCTCTCGGCGGGTCTCGTCGATGAAGCCCGCGGGGAATTGAACCGGCTGGTCGCGACCTACGCGCCGTTTGCGGCGCGCGGCGTGTCGATCGTCGGACTTGAGCCAAGTTGCCTGCTGACGCTCCGCGACGAACTGCTATCGCTGCGTTCGGACAATGACGCCCGGAGCGTCAGCGCCCATGCGCTGCTGTTCGAGGAATTTCTGGTACGCGAGGCGGAGGCCGGCCGGCTGCAACTACCACTCGGCTCGATCGCCGGCAAGGCCCTGGTTCATGGCCACTGCCATCAAAAATCCTTCGGTGCCTTCAGGCCGGTCGAACAAGTGCTTCGTCTCGTTCCCGATCTCGCGGTTGAAACCATCGAATCCAGTTGCTGCGGCATGGCCGGCGCGTTCGGCTATGGCGCCGACACCTACCAGACCTCGATGGAAATGGCCGAGCTGTCGCTGCTGCCGGCGGTGCGCCGCGCCGATCAGGCAACCCTGATCGTTGCCGATGGCACCTCTTGCCGGCATCAGATCAAGGATGGCAGCGAGCGCTCCGCGCTTCACGTCGCGCGCGTGCTGGCCATGAGCCTCGACCGCGCAAAAGCCGATTCACCCCCTCACCCGTTGTAAAGGAACCGACCCCCATGGCTGAACTCACCCTCGACGTCGCCCGCAAGATTCTCGATGCTGCGCTCGCGAAAGGCGTCGAGAAAAAGCTTAAACCGCTGGTCATCGCCATTCTCGATGCGCGGGGCTGCGTCAAAATGACCGCGGCGCAGGATGGCACCAGCCTGATGCGGGCCGAGATCGCGCACGGTAAAGCTTATGGTGCGCTCGCGATGGGCATGGGATCGCGGGCGCTGTTTCAGCGCGCACAGGAGCAGGCCTTTTTCATCGACGCCGTGAATACGCTGGCGCAAGGACGCATGGTGCCGGTGCCCGGCGGAGTGCTAATTCAAGACGGCGGCATCCTGCTGGGGGCCGTTGGTGTCAGCGGTGACACCTCGGACAATGACGAGACTTGCGCGGTCGCGGGCATCGAGGCGGCCGGACTGAAGGCGAACGCGGGCTAGCTACCGACCGGCGATCGGCAATTGATCGGATACGGACGGAATGGACGACGAGCTCAGGCAGCAACTTCTGGAACGGCTGAAGGCGATTGAGCAACGGCTCGACGCCTTCGACGCCAGAGCCAGCTGAAGGACGCTTACGCGAGATCGCGCTCCCATCTCAGACGATTGTGGCTGCGTCCGCCGATGTGGACATATGAGCAGCATCCGCCTCGGCCGCTCGACCTGCGTTCGCTGCCGGCGCCGCCAGCCCTGCCGAAACAGCCGCTGCGCATTGCCATCGTAACGCCGAGCTTCAATCACGGCCGTTTCCTGCGCGCGACGGTCGATACGTGCTCGCTCAAAACCATCCGCGGCTATCGTTCATGTCCAGAATGGAGGATCTGTCGACGACACCGTCGATATCCTGAAGAACTATGGCGACAGGATCTCGTGGCGGAGCGAGCCGGATAAAGGGCAGGCAGACGCGATCAACCTGGGGTTCGCAGGCGTCGACTGCGACGTCATGGCGTACCTGAACAGTGACGATACGTTGCTGCCGGGAACGCTTGCTTACGTTGCCGATTTCTTCCAGCGGCGGCCGGACATCGATTTTGTCTATGGGCATCGCATCTTTATCGATTACGCCGGCCGGGAAATCGGCCGCGCGCGCCGCCTGCGGACATGGCGCCAGCACGCTCGAAAATCTCGGGCGCGAGGCCTCGTAGGCAAACCACCACTCAAACAGCCGCCACGGCAGGTAGACTGGATAGCCGGACAGCGTGAACCAGCGCGAGCCGAGACCACCCTGATAGCCAAGTGCGTGAGCCGCCCATTGCGTCGCGCCCCACGTCGAGGTGACGACGATGCCGAACACAACAGCGATCTGACCAACATAGATTTTTGCCGGAAACATTCCCTGCCCCATTCACAGCGTGACGTGAATGGCGCGATGAAAAGGGCGAGAACGATGCACATTCAATCGAAATAAAAATCGCGCTCCGCAACGAAATCCGCGTTGATCAAATGTGTTGAGAAGAGATCACGCATGATTCAACGTCAGCTTATGTCAGGAAACACGTCAATAGAATGTGAGCTGTGTGACGACGCTGGCTCACGCTTTCAGCACCTATCTGGCGGACCATGGACTGCTGGAACATTCTGATCGGAACACCCCGAGTCTGCGTTCTCCACGACCCAGCGATCCGCCGATTCTATTCGGCAATCTTGGGTTTTGAGGCCATTCAGTCATTTTAGCGCCGGCAGCTCGGGACCGGTACGCGGGGCCCGCAATTCGCGCGTCATTTTGCGCGCGGCGTAGAGGCATCGGTTGGCTTATCTGCAAGATCGTAATCGGCGGGGTCGGAGCCGATCTCGGTTACGCCCTTGGCAAGCTCGGTTCGGAACGAATTCTGGAAGCCGTCATCGTAGGTCGCGATGCTAGTGCGGATCGCTGCTCTCCAATGATCGCCGCGATCCCAGGCTTCCGTAAGGGCAGAGGCGAGATCAGCGTGCTGCCGGTTCGCGATCATCGCTTCGATGATTGATCTGGCCTGAAGCCGGTCCTTCGAACTCTTTGCGGTCGCGTCGCGGTCCTCCTTCCGGCGAGATCCAACGATGAGTTTGTGGATGGCGTATCTTTCCGGTGATGGGATGAGGACTGGCACGCCAGCACCGTGCAACAGCACCGCGCGGATTGGCTGGTAGATCAGATAGTCGAGAAAGCGTAGCGGGAATGCCGCCGCCCCGCCCAACGCTGGCATCGGGACTGGCTTCCCTTCCTGGTCGTCGGACCACTGGTTGGGTGTCAGGAATTCCACCTTGAAGTTGCCCCTTGAGACGAATTGGGTTGAGACCCTGCCGTCGATTTGGCTTGGAACCTCGCGAAAGGTCGGGTCGACCTGTCGAAGCACCTCCAGGATGGGTGGCATAGAATCCTTGATAGCCTCCGAGATTTCGTGGAATTGCGCAAAGTCGGCGTCGCCGGTCTGCATGGCGACCGCATCAAGGCGTGTACCGAGCACGGCAGAGTAACATTGGTAGGCAACGGTGCCGACGAGCACTCCCCGTAAGCGGAAGAAGCCGGCCTTCGCCAGTCCTTCCACCACTTGGCCAGTGATCGGCAGGGGGCGCGGTAGATAGGCCTCGCGCGTCAACGTGGAGACGAGGCGGCGACGTCCCTTCAGGTCGGCCTTCAGATCCTTGAACGCCTCGACCCTCTTGGTGATTTCGGGATCGTCCACCGGACCGACGTAGCGGCGATCCTGGGCGCCGCCCTCGGGCTTGGGCGTGTCGAAGTACCAGTATTTCTTGTTCTTGACCTCCACGGCCACGAATCTGCCGTTCGAGGAGAACTCGGAGGTGAAGCTCTCGTCGAGGCTGCGCTGGACCAGTTCGGAATAGAGCGTCTGGTAGGTGATATCGAGACGTTGGGTGGGAGCCATGGCGGATGATCCGTTATACTATTTACGCGAAAATAGTATAATCAATGAACGGCAGGGGCAAGCTAGTTATACTAAAATCGCTAAAATAGTATAATATACTTACATATCAGATACTTAAATAGAACTGACGCCAGCTGACCAAGCCCAAGCCGCGCTTTTGTCCGATCGACCATGAAATTCCTTCACCACCTAGGATACCGGTGACGCTCTGGCCCTTGGCGCGTTCAAGCACAGGCCGCCATGGTACCAGGCTGAATTCCTGCGCGCGCTCGATCAGAGCAAACCGCCCACTGTTCAGCGTCAGCGTCCGCCGATAGGTCCCGGTCAACCGGTCGCCCGCCTTGATCTCAGCAAACCTAAGACCGGTTTCGCCGGCAATCCGCGCACCGACCTCTGCAAGCTCGCGGCGCTCCAGAACTTGCAGCAGATTGCGCGCATAGATGAGGCGACCGCCCTGCTCGCGCGCAAGCCCCTGCTCAAGCAGCCATTGGCGCCGAGCCCGAAGGGCTGTACCGACCTCCGACCCTAGCCCTATCGGTGCGAGCACATCAGCTTCTGCGCCGAGCGGTCGAGATGATCCGGCCCGACCCGCCATTCTCCATCCGGCAACCTCTCAGCGAGGCTCTGCCGCCGCATCGCCTCAAGCCGGCGGACATGGCTTTGGATAAATTCAGCGGACGCGCGCAGGTCGGCGTCGCGATGAAGGTCGGTGCTGTAAAGACCATGATTGCGGGACGCGATCTCCGCGATCGTACGGTCGACCGCCTTCGGGGCGACATGCCGTTTGCTGTCAGTCAACTCGCCGCCCTGCGTTCGAGGCGGGAGACGGACGCATTTATAGAAGCATATCTGCCAAGGACTGACTCTAGCGGTCGGTTGCGTCCATCCCGCCGGCGCAACAGCAGCCTGGCTTTTCGGTGCGAACCGCCGTCCGACACATGCACGAAGACATGATTGGCATATCCGCAAGGGCCATCGCGAGCGCAAGCCTTCTTTGCACGTCAGCCAATTCCTCCACCTCGCCCCGCCGCTGCAGACATTCCGCCAGACCATGTAGCGCCCAAACGTTATCCGGGTGCTGCGCGCACCGTTGAATTCGGCCGCTCAAGCCCAGATCGTCGCGACAGACCTGCTCCGCCTCACCGTATTGACCCTGTTCGGACAGCAGGGCCGCCAGCGCATGCCTTGGTGGATGCATCCAGGCCCACGGCTCGATATATTCGAGGTTATCGTCGCGATCGACGGCTTCCCGTAAGTGAGCATAGCCGACTTCATGCTTACCCCTGTGGTATTCGAGTTCGCCGTCGAGCATCTTCTCGCCCACCGCTAATATGCTGAGGGCGCTGTTGTTGAAGACTTTTCGCTCCGGCGGGATGCGTCTCACACTATCGTGGAACAGCTGTCGCTCGCGGTCGGCGTCGTTGAAACGCTTGAGCGAGGCGTGAGCGATACCCTTGGCGTAATGGTGCATCGCTGTCGAAACCAGATAAAGCCCGGGGTCGTCTGGCAGTGGCGCGTCGATGATTTCCTGCCAGCGTCCGAAACGCACCATCACGTGCAAGCTCATCGAATAGTAGCCTTCGAGACTCGTTGAGAATTTGGGCCGGCCCTTCACCCCAAGAACGTCTTTTGTTAGCATGCCACGCAATTTGTTCGCTGCGGCGATCGAGTCCCCGTATCGGCCCATGAACATGCTGGCATGCATCATCAAAAGGAGATCATGCGCACAAGCCGTCGTGTAGGGGGTGAGGAAGCCGGCATAAGCGAGATATTTGTCGTTTGCCGCTATCGCCCGTTCGCTGGCGATCTGCGCTTTACGGTACTGCCCGCACAAGACATAGACATGTCCCGGCATATGGTTCATGTGACCTGCGTCCGGACACATCGTCGCGAGTGCTACCGCCGAGGCCTTCGCGCGTTCCGGCTCATTCGACATTTCAAGAATATGGATATGCAGATGGAGCAGCGCCGGATGCTTGCTCTTCTCTTGTCGTTGGGCCGCGTCGATCGCGCGCTCGCAGACTTCGAGGGCTTCGATCACGTCGGAATTTCCCGCCGCCAATCCGGTCTTGACGTTCCACAAGCGTCTCGGCGTCCGCATGATTAGGGCTTCGACAAAAAGCGCCGCTACATCGTGATCGTCGCGATGCTGGTGATAGACTCTGCGCAACTCCGCAGCGTAGTCGTCGTCCCAACGATCAAACTCTTCCGGCGGCACCGAATGCGGCCTTTGAACGCGGCATGCCAGCGCCTCGACCAGCCAATTTTCGAGCGCCGTCGCCTTGTGTGTCAGCGCTCGCGCTTGCTGAATGTGCTCGTGGGCTATTCTAGTCGCGGTATTGGCCTCTTCCTCGCTGTGGTCGCGCCAGGTCATATTGTAAAAGGGCCCGCAGCCGAAGGCGATACCCCAATAGGCCATGACGCATTCGGGATCGAATTCGAGCGCCTTTCGGAAGCATTTGACGCCCTCCGCCTTGTTGAATGCAAAGCACCAGTTCAGGCCCAGGTCGAACCAACGCTGTGCTTCCGGCGAGGCCGTCGAGATTGTCCTGGAATGGCTACCAAGGTTGAAACGATCCATCCATTCTAACTCCTGCATAGCGTCTCGGGCTTCCGTGCAAGGCGCGTAACATCGATCGGGCCGTCAGCGTTTCACGGGGCGCGCTCGCAGATCCCGGTCTTCGCCCCAGCGGCGAACGCTGCCCACATCGATCTCGAACAATTCCAGCATCCGTCCTACGGTGTGATCCACCATCTCTTCGATCGATTCCGGCTTGGCATAGAAGGCGGGAACCGGCGGCGCGATGATGGCGCCGACGTCGGACAAGGCGGCCATGGTGCGAAGATGGCCGCCGTGCAGCGGCGTTTCCCGCACCATCAGCACCAGCCGACGGCGTTCCTTCAACGTGACATCGGCAGCCCGCGTCAGCAGGGTCGTCGTCACGCCGGTCGCGATTTCCGACATCGAGCGGATCGAGCACGGCGCGACGATCATGCCGCCGGTAGGGAACGATCCGCTGGCGATGGAAGCTGCCATGTCGTCGATGTCGTGAACCGCGTGCGCGGCCGCCTTGACGTCGGCAATCTTCAGCGCGGTTTCATAGGCAAAGGTAATTTCGGCGGTCTTTGACATCACCAGATGCGCCTCGACGCCGGCGTTGCGCAACAGCTGCAATACGCGCACGCCATAGATGACGCCCGATGCGCCGGAAATGCCGACGACGAGGCGGCGCTGAGCTGGAACCGGGCGGTCCATCAACATCGTTCTCCGGTGGTGCGCCGACAGTACGGCGTACGATCGAGAACAAATGTCCAAGTCAAAACCATCACGTGGCGCATCGGATTTGCCTCGCAATTGCACAAGGGATGCCTATCATCTCCCCTTGCCAAGGGGCAGCCTTTTCAAATATGTCTATACATGTTAGATATGTCTAGACATGATTTACGCGCAGGGCCCGGCCGTCATGAGCGAAGCAGTCCTCTCCTTTGACGCCATCCGACAGGATTTCCCGGCGCCGGGCGCCCAGTCGGCCATCCGGGTGATCGACGGCATAAGCTTCGAGGTCGGGAGCGGTAAATTCGTCGCGGTGATCGGGCCGAGCGGCTGCGGCAAGAGCACCCTGCTGCAGATGGCGGCCGGCCTGTTGATGCCGACGCGCGGCGGCGTGCGCCATCGCGGACGACCCGTCAACGACGTCAATCGCGAGGTCGGCTTCGTGCCGCAGCAGGCCCAGCTGTTTCCCTGGAAAACGCTGGCCGAAAACGTCGAGCTGCCGCTGGTGCTGCGCGGCGTCGCCGGCGCGGAACGCAAGCAGCGTGTCGCCGCGGCGCTGGAAGCCGTCGGCCTCAGCGGTTTCGAACATTATTTTCCCGGCCAGTTGTCCGGCGGCATGCAAAAGCGTGGCTCCATTGCCCGGACATTGGTGTACCGGCCGGACGTCATCCTGATGGACGAGCCGTTCGGCGCGCTCGATGCGCAAACCAGGATGGTAATGCAGGAGGACCTGCAGATGCTGTCGCACGCGGCCGGAGCCACCGTCCTCTTCATCACCCACGACATCACTGAGGCCGTCCTGCTGGCGGACAAGGTCGTGATCATGAGTCAGCGCCCTTCCCGCGTGCTCGCCAATATCGCGATCGACCTGCCGCGGCCGCGCGACGTGTTCGAGCCGTTCCGCAATCCCGGCTTTGATGCCGCCTATGATGCGGTGTGGTCGGTGTTCCGGTCGCAGATCGACATTCGGCAACGGCCGCACTGACAAGGAAGGCAGGACGATGAACGACATCGCCGCCACGGCGACCCCACCGAGCGAGGCCGAGCGGCCGGCGGCCAGGAGGCGCGCATGGTTCGGCAAGGCCCTGCACCGCCTGGCGCTGCTGCTGCCGGGCATCGCGATCTTGGTCTTCTGGCAATGGGCCTCCGGCCGGCTGATCAAGGAGATCTATGTCAGCAAGCCGACCGCGGTCGCGGAGCGGCTGTACGAGCTGTTCAGCTCCGGCGAGATCTATCCGCATTTATGGACCACCGGCCAGGAGCTCGTGCTCGGCTACGTCTTCGGCGTCAGCGCCGGAATTCTGGCCGGCTATGCGCTCGGCCGCTCGCCGCGGCTGGCCAGCATCTTCGAACCCTACGTCATGGCGTTTTACGGCATTCCAAAGATCGCATTGGCGCCACTGTTCATCATCTGGTTCGGCATCGGAATCTGGTCGAAGATCGCGCTCGCCGGGATCATGGTGTTCTTCCTGGTTTTCTACAACGTCTATTCCGGCGTCCGCTCGGTCGATCGCGAACTCGTTAACCTGACGCTGGTGATGGGTGCCAGCCAGCGACAGTTAACCTACCACGTTTATCTTCCCGCTGCCGCGCCCTACGTCCTGCTCGGCATGCGCATGGCCGTGCCCTACAGCGTCATCGGCGTGATCGTTGGCGAGTTCACGTCTTCCACGCAAGGCCTTGGCCTGTTCATCCACGAAGCGTCCTCGACCTACGATCCCGCCGGTGTGTTCGCCGGCATCGTCATCCTTCTCGCCTTCGTGGTCGTGGCCAACATTCTGGCCGGAAAGCTGGAGCGCCGCATCCTGCGCTGGAAAACCCCGATCGCCCACGCACCAAGCGACATCTGAAGGTCAGAAAATACGTGACAGGAGTGAGCATGCAGTCGACCAGAGGCCTGATCCGAGCGCTGACCCTCGCGGCGACATTGTCGTTGCTTCCGACCTTGGCATCGGCCCAGCAAAGCGTCCGCATCGCGCAAGGGTTCGCCTCGCTGAGTTTCCTCCCGCTCTGGGGCGCGCGTGCGCTGAACACATTCGCGCCCGAGGGGCTGACCCACACCGTGCTGAATTCACCCGGCGGCGATCCGGCAGCACTGGCGGCGCTCGACGCCGGCGACGCCGATCTCGCCGCCGTCGGAACCGAATCGGCGCTGCGGGCCGTTGCCAAGGGCCAGCCGTTCGAGATCGTCTATAACCTGATGTCGAAGGTGACCCTCGAGCTCGTGGTGGCGCCTTCCCTTCTGGAAAAGGCCGACGTGAAGGCCGGCGATCCCCTCGAGAAACGAATTGCGGCCCTGAAAGGCGCGACGGTTGGCGTCGCCGCTGTCGGCGGTACCCAGGAGACGGCCGCGCGCTGGCTCGCGGCCAAGGGCGGCCTCAATCCGAAGACCGACATCAAGATCGCCCAGGTCGGTGGTCCCGTCGCGCTGCAGGCGGCGCTGGAAAACAAGCGCATCGATGCGTTCGTGCTGTCGCCGCCGGAAGGCTATCTCGCGGCAAAATCGGACGCCGGCACGATCCTGGTTTTGCTGGGCGACGATTTTCCGCTGCTCGCGCATCAGCCCTATCTGGTCCTGGTCGCCAAGAAGCCGATCGACGACAAGGCATCCGAGCTGATTGCCAAGACCGCGCGGGCCATGCAGGCGGCCAGCACTGCCCTGGTCAAGGAGCCGGAGTCGACTGCGGAGGCGATCCAGAAACAATTCTTTGCCAAAGCCGTTCCCGCGGCCATCGTCGCCGCCGTCAAGGCGATGAACAGCGGCGTCGCCGACGGCGGCAAGCTGGACGTGAAGGCCTTCGAGAACCAGTTCGTGTTTTCCAAGGAAGTCGGCACCGTCTTCGGCAAGGATTTTGACGCGACCGCCTCGGAGAACGATCTCTGGACCAACCAATTCGTGGAGCGCGCGTCCAGGAAATGAGTTGGCAGCCAGGCTGCGCGGAAAGCGCTCAGCCGGTCGGCGTGAATCGCGCGATCAGATAATAGAGGTGACCGGGGTGGGTGAGCCGCACCGCTGTGATCGGCTCCCCGTTGCGCCAGGTGCGCCGCTCGATCACCAGGCACGCGGTCCCCTCCTCGATGTTGAGCTCCTTGGCGATTTTCTCATCGGCGTTGCAGGCGGTGATGCGGTGCTCGGCTTCGGTCCACGGCACATGACCGACCAGCCAGGTGTTCGGCGGTGTCTTCGAGAAATCCTCCCGCAGCGCGTCCGGCACAGCCTGCAGGTTGATCAGCCGATCTTCGAGCGCGAAGGGTTGTCCTTCGGCCTGATGCAGACAGCGCACCGCCAGCACTTGCGCGCGTCCGTCGACGCCGAGTCGGGCTTTGTCGCGCGCCGAAGCGGCGCGCTTGCCGAGATCGATCAGCCGGTAGGCATAGCGCTCCCCGCGCTTTTCGACTTCACCCTTGAGATCGGGAATCTGAAGGATGGCGGATTGCACCCGCGGCCGTGAAACGAAACTGCCGGCCCTGCGGCGACGCACCACCAGACCGGATTCGGCGAGCGCCGAAATGACCTTGTTCACGGTCATCCGCGAACAGGAATAGGTCTCCATCAGTTCATGCTCGAACGGCACCTTATGCCCAGGCGGCCAGTCGCCCGAGGTGATCTTGGCCTCGATGTCCCCGCGGATAACTTGATACAGCGCCTTGGGCGTGGTTTTCGTGGCCGGCTTGAGTTTCGCGGTCATGTCTGCAGCAACCCCTCGAGCACCCGACGAAAGCGCTCTGCGACCGCTTCCCTGCCATGATGCCGGCCGTCCTGTACCACTTTTCGGCCGCGCGCCCACACGCAATCGACCAGCGATCGGCGAGTGCCGAAGATCCAGCTGTCGAGGATTGCATCGCCGGAGCGGCCGGCTAGGGTGACACTCTGTGCGTCCAAACTGACGAAGTCGGCGACGGCACCTTCCACCAGCCCGGCAATGTTCACGCCAAGCGCTTGCGCGCCGCCGCGCATCGCGCCGTCGAACAAGGCGCGGCCCGTTGAAGCGGCGCCGCCCGACGCCATCACGTTACGCGCCCTCAGAGCGAGACGTTGCGAATATTCGAGCTGCCGCAATTCGTCGCTGAGGCCGATCAGGACATTGGAATCCGAGCCGACGCCGAACACGCCGCTACGCTTGATGAATTCGGGCGCGTCGAAGGTGCCGTCGCCGAGATTCGCCTCGGTCACCGGGCATAGTCCGGCCGCCGCGCCGCTCTCCGCAATGGAGCGGATTTCGGCAACGGTCGCATGCGTGGCATGGACGAGGCACCAGTTGCGGCCGACGGCGGCGTGGTCGAACAGCCATTCCAGTGGCCGCTGGCCGCTCCAGGCGATGCATTCATCGACTTCGCGGGTCTGTTCGGCGATATGAATATGAATCGGGTCTGATCCGGCAAGGCTCACCAGGGCCGTGAGTTCCACCGGCGTAACGGCCCGGAGCGAATGCGGTGCCATACCGGCGATTGCGCCCTCATGCCCCGCCAGAGCGCGCCGGCTTGCCTCGTGCAACCGTGCGAACCCGTCGATATCGTTGATGAAGCGCCTTTGCCCACTATCGGGAGCTCGACCACCAAATCCGGCATGCGCATAGAACACCGGTAACAACGTCAGGCCGATCCCGGTGGCCTGCGCCGCCGCGGCGATCCGTTCGGCCAATTCGGCCGGATTGCCATAAGGCGCGCCAGACACATCGTGATGGATGTAGTGAAACTCGCCGACCCGAGTAAATCCAGCCTCCAGCATCTCGACATAGGCCCGCGCCGCCACTGCCTCGATTTCCTCGGGGGTCATGCGTCCGACGAAGCGGTACATTAGCTCGCGCCAGGTCCAGAAACTGTCCGCGGATGTTCCCCTAATCTCGGCAAGACCCGCCATTCCACGCTGGAAGGCGTGACTGTGCAGATTGCAGATTCCGGAAAGCCCGATCCGGTGGCGCTCGTCGCCGGGCTCGGCCCCCGTGCCGTTCGCGATGCTCGCGATCCGGCCGTCGGCAACCGTGATCCTGACGTCGCGCGCCCAGCCCTGCGGCAACAAGGCTTCGTCGAAGAATATTCCGGCCACCCTTCACGCCTCCGAAGTCAGCGAAACGCTGGACAGGTTCGTCGCGAATATGTATAGACAAATAGGCAATCTGCCAAGCACGTTAAACGCCTCTGATGGGCCAAGGGGGTTCATGGCATCGGTCGATCACATCTGGCACGGCTGCCGTCTTGCAACGCTTTCGCCGTCACGCCAAGGCCTCGGTCTGGTCGAAGACGGCCTGATCGCCGCCGCCGATGGGCGCATTGTCTATGCAGGCCCCGCCGCGGACGCTCCGCTCTCGCTCGACGCCGAACAACGAACCAACTGCGACGGCCGCTGGATCACACCCGGGCTGGTCGACTGCCATACCCATTTGGTCTATGGCGGCAACCGCGCCCAGGAATTCGAGCAGCGCCTCGCCGGCGCGAGTTACGAGGAGATCGCGCGCGCGGGCGGCGGCATCGTCTCGACCGTGAAGGCGACGCGGCAGGCTGATACCGAACAGTTGATGGTCGCTTCGCTGCCACGGCTCGACGCGCTGATCGCCGAAGGCGTCACCACGGTCGAGATCAAATCGGGCTATGGCCTCGAACTCGACACCGAGCGGCGACAGCTACAGGCCGCGCGGAAGCTCGGAGCCAAGCGCGCGGTGTCGATCCAGACGACCTTTCTCGGCGCGCACACGGTGCCGCCCGAGATGAAGGGCAACAGCGGCGCCTATATCGACGCGGTCTGCAACGCGATGCTGCCGCAGATCGCCGCCGCGGGCCTGGCCGATGCAGTCGACGCCTTCTGCGAAGGGATCGCATTCTCGCCGGAGGAGACCGCGCGGGTATTTGCGAAAGCGCAAACACTCGGCCTGCCCGTCCGTCTTCATGCCGATCAGCTCTCGAACCTGCATGGCGCCGCGCTTGCCGCGCGCTTCGGCGCGCTTTCGGCGGATCATCTTGAATATGCCGACGACGAAGGCATCGCGGCGATGGCCCGGGCCGGCACCATTGCGGTGGTTCTGCCGGGCGCGTTCTATTTCATCCGCGAGGAGAAAGCGCCGCCGATTGAATCGATGCGGCGCCACGGCGCACGAATAGCACTCGCCACCGACAGCAATCCCGGCACCTCGCCGCTGACGTCGCTGCTGCTGGCGATGAACATGGGCGCGACGCTGTTTCGCCTTACCGTCGATGAATGCATTTCGGCCGTCACGCGGGAGGCTGCGCGCGCGCTCGGGCGCTTTGACGACATCGGAAGTCTCGAGCGTGGCAAATATTGCGATCTCGCCATCTGGAATATCGAGCGTCCGGCGGAGCTCGTCTACCGGATCGGCTTCAACCCCCTCCACGCTCGCGTCTGGCATGGCGATTCACACGCCGTGGCCGCGGGCCTCCTCTGACCTCTTCTGCAAGGATCTTTTGACCATGACCCGCATCGACAATGCCCGCGTCATTCGCGCCGCGCGCGGCAACCAGCTTTCGGCCAGATCCTGGCAAACGGAAGCTCCGATGCGCATGCTGATGAACAATCTCGATCCCGAGGTCGGGGAAAAGCCGAGCGAACTCGTCGTCTATGGCGGCATCGGGCGCGCCGCGCGCGACTGGGAAAGTTTTGATCGCATCGTCGCAACTCTGAAACGGCTCGAAGGCGATGAAACCCTGCTGGTGCAGTCGGGCAAGCCGGTCGGGGTGTTTCGCACCCATGCCGACGCGCCACGGGTGCTGATCGCCAATTCCAATCTGGTGCCGCACTGGGCCAATTGGGAGCACTTCAATCTGCTCGACCGCAAGGGCCTGATGATGTTCGGCCAGATGACGGCGGGCTCCTGGATCTACATCGGCACCCAGGGCATCGTTCAGGGCACCTACGAGACCTTCGTCGAACTTGGCCGCCAGCATTATGGCGGCAATCTCCGGGGCAAATGGTTTCTGACCGCGGGACTTGGCGGCATGGGCGGCGCCCAGCCGCTCGCGGCCGTGATGGCGGGCGCATCCTGCCTCGCCATCGAATGCCAGCCGTCGCGGATCGAAATGCGTCTGCGCACCCGCTATCTCGACCGCCAGGCTGGGAGTCTCGACGAGGCGCTGGCGATCATCGAACAGGCAGGCCGCGACGGCAAGCCGGTATCGGTCGGCCTGCTCGGCAATGCCGCCGACGTTTTTCCTGAACTGGTGCGGCGCGGCGTTCGGCCCGATGCCGTCACCGACCAGACCTCCGCGCACGATCCCGTCAACGGCTATCTGCCGAAAGGCTGGACCACCAGCGAGTGGGAATCCCGGCGCGAGACCGACCAGAAGGCGGTCGCGAGCGCCGCGCGGAAATCGATGGCGGAACACGTCCGCGCCATGCTCGATTTCCACAGAATGGGAATACCGGTCGTCGACTACGGCAACAACATCCGCCAAATGGCCTTCGAGGAAGGCGTCAAGGACGCGTTCGATTTTCCGGGTTTCGTCCCGGCCTATATCCGGCCGCTGTTTTGCCGCGGCATCGGACCGTTCCGGTGGGCGGCCTTGTCCGGCGACCCCGAAGACATCTATCGCACCGACGCCAAGGTCAAGGAGCTGCTGCCGGACAACGCCGCCTTGCATCACTGGCTCGACATGGCGCGCGAGCGCATCGCGTTCCAGGGCCTGCCGGCGCGCATTTGCTGGGTCGGTCTTGGCGATCGCCACCGGCTCGGGCTTGCCTTCAATGAAATGGTTGCGCGCGGCGAATTGAAAGCGCCGGTCGTAATCGGCCGGGATCATCTGGATTCCGGCTCGGTGGCCTCCCCCAACCGGGAGACCGAGGCGATGAAGGACGGCTCCGATGCGGTGTCCGACTGGCCGCTGCTCAATGCGCTCTTGAATTGCGCCAGCGGCGCCACCTGGGTGTCGCTGCACCATGGCGGCGGCGTCGGCATGGGCTTTTCCCAGCATTCCGGCATGGTGATCGTCTGCGACGGCACGCCGGAGGCCGCTACCCGCATCGGCCGCGTGCTGTGGAATGATCCTGCCACCGGCGTGATGCGTCACGCCGATGCCGGCTACGACCTCGCGATCGACTGCGCGCGCGCCAACAAGCTCGACCTGCCGAGCCTGCGCTGAGGAAAGACGCGCCATTGAACATCATCCGCGCCGGAAGTTGCCGCACCACGCCATGGAAGAATGGCGGCGGCTCGACGACCGAGATCGTTGCCGAGCCACCCGGCGCCTCGCTCGACGACTTCGACTGGCGCATCAGCATGGCAAGGGTCGCCACCGATGGCCCCTTCTCCGAATTTGCCGGAATCGACCGCACGCTTGCCGTCATCAACGGGAAAGGCCTGATGCTCACCATCGGAGGCAACGCACCGATCCGCCTCGAACGCGGCTCCGATCCGATCAGCTTCGCCGGTGATTTCCGGACATCGGCGCGGCTAACCGCAGGCGAGATCACCGACCTCAACGTGATGACGCGGCGGTCGCGCTTCAGCCATCGATTGCGGCGCATCGGGCAGCCCACCTCCTGCAAATGTGGCGGCAAGGAAATCGCGGTCGTGCTGTCGCTCAACGGCAGCACGACGCTGGCCTCCGACCAGGATATCGCGACGCTGGATCACGGCGATGCTGCCATCTTGAGCGGCGCACGAGAGGATTCCTTCCGGATCGTGCCGACAAGATCGAGCGATTGCTATCTGGTGCTCTTGCACGAACATCAGGCGACTTAAGCTACGCGGTCAACCAGGCTCGCCATACTCTGCCGCGCGGGCTTCGGCGTCCCACCGCATCATCAGTTCGTAGTCTTCGGTGTCGACCGGAGCAAATGCCTCAAGGCAAAGCCGATCCCTCAAATCGGCGCAGGCCGGCGCGTCCGCGAAGGTCGCCAGCGCAGCCTGCAGCGCCGACACGGTTTCGACGGGACAGTCCGGTGCCGCGACGAGAAACGGAATCGGCGCAGGATCGGTGGTCGCGACGATCCTGATCCGGGCCGCCAGATCCGGCTCGTGATGCAGCATCAAGCCCAGCGCGTAGCTATCGAGCGGGCCGACGTCGATATCGCAGGCGAGAAGGGCCTCGATGACCCGGCGCGGCGTGAACAGCGGGCCGACGCTTTCGCGGTAAAGGCGCCCCCCGCGCGCGGAATGATACGGCAGCAAATGATGCCGCAGCGCGTTATAGCCGGAATGGGAATCCTCGACCGTATATCCTAGCCGGCCGCCAAACGTGTCCTCGAGCGAATAGAACCTCGAATCCGCGCGCACCACGAGGCGCGTGGCGTAGATCGGTTTTCCAGGAACAGGCGCGCCCGCGGGAACGGGGGCTGCGACCGGCTGCGGCCTCACCGCTGCAAGCGCATAGGGAAAGCCGCACATGAAGCCGCAGGCGAGATCGGCACGCGTCCAGAGTTCGGCAAGCGGCAATGGAAACGCATGGTCGATCGCGCGCAAATCGACGTGCGATTCCCGCGCCAGCCAGCCGAACAGCTCTTTCCATGCCGATGCCGCCGCCGGATTGACCGAATACATTCGTGCATTCGCGACGTACGGCATCGGCATTGTTCCTCAGGCAAAGCGAAGACGCTGTCCGATCCCCAGACGTTGGGATTTCTCCAGCATCGCATGGCCAAGCGCGATATCGGACAGCGACAGTCCGCGATGCCAGAACAGATTGGTTTCGTCGTCGGTCTGCCGTCCCGGTTTCAGACCGGCCACGATCTGTCCGAGTTCAGCGTGAAGCGTCTTTTCGGACAGCTTTCCCGCCTCGACATGGGCGCGCAGGCTGCCGAACTTTCCGCCCTTGCACTGGCCCCAGTCGTCGACCACCAGCTTCGCCATGATGTCGGTGAGCGACAGCTCGATCGCGCTCATCGTCCCATAGGGAACCACAAAGGCCCCCTTCTTGATCCAGGAGGTCTTCAGCATCGGCGTCGGCTTGTCGAGCCGTGAAGCCTCGACCACGATGTCGGCGCCCTCGACGCAGCTCTGCCAGTCTTCGGTGGCAACAACCTTCTTGCCGAGATCGCGGCTCAGCCGCTCCGCAAAGCTGTTGCGGCTCTCTTCTCGCCGGGAGTGAACGCGGATCTCGTCGAAATCGAACAGATGGTTGAGTAGCCGCACGTTCCAGTAGGCGGTGCCCCGCGCACCGATATGGCCGAGGATCTTCGAGTTCTTCCGCGCGAGATGTTTGGCGCCGATCGCGGTCACCGCGCCGGTGCGCATGTCGGTGATGCCGCTGGCATCGAGGATGGCCTTCGGCGCCCCGGTGCGCGGGTCGAACAAAGCGAGGATCGCAAGTTCGGAGGGAAAGCCGAGCTTGTAGTTGTCGACGAAGTCGCCGACAATCTTGACGCCTGCGGAATCGATTGGCGGCTTGATGGCGCCGCGCAGCACGTTGAAATGGCCGTTGGCAACCCCGGGTTCGAGATGAACGCGCGGCTCGATCACCGTTTCGCCCCTGCCCTGACTGGCAAGGCTTGCTTCGATGGCCGACAGGATTTCCTCGTCGGTGATCTTGAGTTCGTCGATATCGAGGCGGTTGAGATAGGCGATGTAGATCGGCGGCAAGATTGAACCTCCTCGACAGGGCGACCGCGGTCGCCCTCCGGCGCGCGACCAAGGCCGGGACGCCGCGGGCAAGTCGCGGGCCGACTTAATATGTCTATACATTATTGAGGGGCTTGGGAAAGTCAACCGGTCCGACAAGCCAGACTGGTTGCCTAGGATGCAAGGCCGGGCGGAACCGTCGCGGCGAGCCCCGAACGCTCGGCCTGCTCGATCGCGATATCGTAGCCGGCGTCGGCATGACGCAACACGCCGATGCCGGGATCGCCGTCGAGCACACGCTTGAGCCGCTCGGCGGTCGCCGGATTTCCGTCGGCCACGATCGTGACGCCGGCGCTGACGCCGCGTCCGCCGAGGCCATGGATCGCCACGAGGTCGGCACCGGACGAGCAATTCAACAGCGCATTGAGGATAGGCCAGTCCGCGATCGCGTCGGAGCCGTCCTTCATGTTCTCGGTTTCCCGGTGCGGAAGCGCGGCCGAGCCGGAATCGAGATGATCCCGGGTGAAGGCGACCGGCGCGGAAATCCGGCCGCTCGCTACGGCTTCGTTGACCAGCGAGGCTAGACGGCTGCGCTCGCCATAGCCGAGCCAACCGATCCGCGCCGGCAGCCCGGTGAATTTGACATGTTCGCGCGCCTTCCCGATCCAGGACGAGATCGGATGGTTGGACGAGAATGTATCCAGAATCATCTCGTCGATGGTGTAAATGTCCTGTGGATCGCCCGAAACCGCGATCCAGCGAAACGGTCCGATGCCCTGACAGAACAGCGGGCGGATATAGAGGTCGACAAAAGACCGCATCCGAAATGCGTCTTCCACGCCGGCGGATTTCGCCTCGGCGCGCAGGCTGTTGCCGTATTCGAACACAATCGCGCCACGGTCCATGAACCCCAGCATCGCCCGAAGATGCGCGGCTACGGATTGCCGCGCCAGCGCCATCAGTTTTTGCGGATCGCTGGTCCGCATGGCGCGGGCCTGTTCGAGCGACAATTCCGCCGGCACGTAACCCTTCAGAGGATCGGGAAAGGTCTGGTCGGTGACGATGTCGGGCAGGATGCCGCGTTGGGCCAGTTCTGGTAGTACGACCGCTGAGTTGGCGCAAAGCGCCAGCGCCAGTGGACGCCGCTCGTCGCGCGCGGCCTGCCATTGCGCGATCGCATCGTCGAGATCATCGGTGGTGGCATCGCAATAGCCGGAGGCAATACGGCGGTCGATGCGGGCCTGATCGACCTCGATCACCAGCGTCGATGCTCCGGCGAGCTTTCCGGCCAGCGGCTGCGCGCCGCTCATGCCGCCGCATCCCGACGTGAGGAGCAAGCGGCCGGCCAGGGTGCCGCCGAAATGCTGGCGCGCGATCGCCATGAAGGTCTCGAACGTACCCTGCAGGATGCCCTGGCTGCCGATATATTGCCAGGCCGCCGCCGTCATGCCGGGATAGACGGTGAGACCCATGTCGTCGAGCTTGCGGCGGCTCTCCTCGCCGCTCCACTCACCCACGATATTGCCGTTGGCCATGATCACGAGCGGCGTCGTGGACTGACCCGGAAAGACGCCGACCGGCTTGCCCGACTGCATGACAAACGTCTGGTCTTCACGCATCGACGCCAGCGTCGCAACAATACGATCAAAACTCTTCCAGTCGCGCGCCGCGCGTGCAATCGACATGTAGATCACGAGATTGTCGGGATCCTCGCCGTTCTCGAGATTGTTCTCCAGCAGGCGCAGGATCGCCTCCTGCCGCCAGCCCTTGCAGCGCAAGACGTTGCCACGTCCCGCCTTGACCTCTGTGCCGCGGCGGATGGGAATGTTCATCGTCAGGCCTCCTCAACCAGAGGGATCCAGCCGGGCTGGGCCTTGACGCGCGCGAGCCAGGCGCGGATCGCCGGAAATCTTTCCATATCGTAGCCGCCTTCGCCCGCCATCGAGACGTAGCCGAACATGCCGATGTCGGCGATGGTGTAGCGATTGTCGACAAGCCAATCGTGCCTGGCAAGCCAATCGTCGACCTTGGCCAGCGCCACATAGGCGCCTTCCTGAAAATCGGCGATGCGGCCTTTCATCTGATCAGCGATGCCGCGCATATGGTAGAATCGCGGCAGCGCCAGCGCGCGTAGCAAATCCGCCTGCTCGAACGTCAGCCAGCTCGTGACTTCGGCACGGAGATAGCGATCGTCTGGCAGCAGCCGCGAGCCGTCCGCCAGATAGAGCATGATCGCCGCCGACTCCACGATAGTGCGGCCGCCCTCGAGTTCGAGCACGGGCACGCGCGCGAAGCGGCTCTTGGCGCGGAACGCCGGATCGCTGGTTGCGCCCTTGGCGAGATCGAGGGTGACACGCTCGAAAGGGATGCCAAGTTGCGTGAGCAGGATGCGCACTTTCCAGGCGTTGCCGGACAACCGGCTGTCGTAGAGACGCAGCATGGCTAACTTGGCCTTTCCTTCAGAGATAGGATCGCATGTCGACACCCATGGCCTTCTCGACCTCGGGGAACACGGCTGGGTCGAGCGCGCCCTTGCCGACCGGGAATTTCGACCGGTGCGCGATGATGACGGCGACGCGGCTGCCGGGCCTGGATTCCGAAATCGACACCACCTCCCCGGTTAACGGATCCAGCGTTCCGATCATGTCGGGGAAAGTCGCCACGCGCTTGCCGGCGAAATCAGCGGTCATGAACTCGTTGTAGACGCCGAGCACCGCTTCGCCGTTCTTGCCGCGCACGGTCATCTGGCCGAGATCGAAGCCGCCGCCATAGGTCACGCTATTTTCCGTGACCTCGCCGTCGACCAGCAGCTCGCCGCCGAGGAATTCGACCGTCGCGCGAACGCGATCGGCGCCGCTGGCCGCCAGCATGGCGCGGCCGAGATCGAGCTGGAAGGTGATGGAGCCCGGAGCGCCATTCTCCCCGATGAATCCCGCCGTCAACGGACCCCGCGCGGCATAGATCAATCCGCCATTGATCACCGCCGCCTGTCGCATCACGTTGGAAGTGCGGACAATGTCGCCTTCCACCTCGATGGCGAATTCCGAGTTCTCGGCCTTGCTGCCGCTGCTCGCGACCTGGGTGATGGAAAGATCGAGCCGCGACGCTAGTCCCATGCCGCCCATTTTCACAGTTGGATGACCGCGCCCATTCGAGGCCGCATCGATATAGTCGAGCCCGAGCGCGGCGGCGACGAGCCAGGCATTGAAGCCCGGCACATGGCCGCAGATGACGCCGACCGGCGGCTTGTCCAGTTTCTCGATCAGCCGCCGTGCCGCATTGATGGAGTCGCGAGGCTTGATTTGCCAGTTCGCAAAACCCGGCGCGCCGACCGCGGTTGCGGTGATGATGGTTGCGTCAGGCGCCAACTCGTTGAGCGCGACCAGACGGACGCCGCCATAGTCCAGCGCCATGCGGCCGAGCCCGCGATTTTTGGCGACCGCATTCCTGCCGCTGCCGCCCGCCGAGAGCAACAATCCCCCGACAAGCCCCGCTTCCACATCGTCCACCGTCAGCATTCGCGCCATTGCTTTATCCTCCGGCCTCAAGGCCGCGCTTTCACATTCGATGACTAGACGACCGATTCCATGAAACCGGCATCGATGAAGCGCGAACCATGGAACCGGAAGGATGTTGGCGGATTCCTCGTTTGAGAAGAGCTGAACGAGGAGAGACATCATGGCGACATGGCGACAAGCGCTTGAGGTGGCGATGACGGATGAGGAGGTCGCGCGGTTGGTGGCCCTTTCGCGGTCTCGAACCGAGCCGGCGAGCCGGGTGGAGCGTGCGCAAATGCTTCTGGCTTATCGCGAGAACCCATCTTTTTTTGCCGTGGGACAACGGTTGGGCGTGCATCATCAGACGGTCCAACGCTGCATCGAGCGGGCACTGGCCTATGGGCCATTGATGGCGCTTGATGATCGCCCCCGACCGGGCAAGGAGCCATCGATTACGCCGGAGGCCAAGGCCTGGCTGGTGTCGTTGGCCTGTGACAAGGCCAAGGATCACGGCTATCCGCACGAGTTGTGGACGACGCGTCTGCTGGCGCGCCATGCGCGCAAACACGGGGCGGCGGCGGGGCACGGATGTCTCGCCAATCTTGTCCAAGGCACGGTATGCAAGATTCTGGGCCAGGAGGAAGTCAAGCCGCATAAGGTGCGTTACTATCTGGAACGCCGCGATGCCGAGTTCGAGCAGAAGATGGCGGAGGTTCTGTGCGTCTATCGCGAGGTTCAGGTCCTGAAAAAGGCCGCGGCCAAGGCGAAGAGCAAGCCTAAGAAACCGGGCAAACCGGTAGCGATCGTCTCCTACGATGAGAAGCCGGGAATCCAGGCGATCGCGACCACATCGCCGGATTTGCCGCCGGTGCCTGGCACCTACGCGACATTCTCGCGCGATCATGAGTACAAGCGCCATGGCACGCTCAGCCTGCTGGCTGGGATTGACCTGCTCACCGGCAAGGTCCACGCCCTGGTCAAAGACCGCCACCGCAGTCGCGAGTTCATTGAATTCCTCAAACTTCTCAATGCCGCTTACCCGGCCGGTACGGCGATCAAGCTGATCCTGGACAACCACTCGGCACATATCTCCCGAGAAACCCAAGCTTGGCTCGCTACTCAACCGAGCGGCCGCTTCGCGTTCACCTTCACGCCCAAACACGGCTCGTGGCTCAACCTCATCGAGGGCTTCTTCTCCAAGTTCGCCCGCTCCGTCCTGCGCCACATCCGCGTAGCATCAAAACAGGAACTCAAGGAACGCATCATGCTCGGCATCAAGGACGTCAATCGGCATCCGGTTATCCATACTTGGTCTTACAAACTCGCCGAGGCCGCCTGATATGATTCGAACCAAGGAAACGCTGACCTAGACAGACTCGTTGACACCAAGGAAGGTTGCGAACATCGAGCCTGCCGCTTTCGCCTCCGTCGCCGTGCCCTGATAGACCTGCACGCCCGACGACAGCACGCAGACCTGGTCCGCCACATCAAGCGCGCGCGCCGTGTTCTGCTCGACCAGAACGATCGTCATGCCCTCGCGCTTCAACTGCAGCAACGCGGCGAGGCAGAGATCGACCATTTTCGGCATCAGTCCGAGCGATAACTCGTCGACCAGCAGCAAGCGAGGTTCGGCCATCAGCGCGCGGCCGATCGCCAGCATCTGTTGCTCGCCGCCTGACAGCGAGGCTGCAAGCTGGGTTCGCCGCTCAAACAGCCGTGGAAAATAGCTGAACACGCGGTCACGCTTGACGGCGTCCCGGGCGATCGGACGCGCATAACCGCCGGCCGTCAAATTCTCGTCGACGGTGAGATCGGAAAACAGCTGCCGCCCTTCCGGCACCAGAGAAATCCCGAGACCGACGCGGTCGATGGCGCGGCGGCGCGTGATGTCTTCGCCTTCGAGGAAGATGCGGCCACCGTGGACGTCGACATGGCCCATGATCGCCATGATGGTCGAGGTCTTGCCGGCGCCATTGGGACCGAGCAACGCGAACACTGAGGCTGACGGAACCTCGAATGACACATTGTGCACGGCCTCGACCGAGCCGTAGCCGCAGTTGACGTTCTCAAGCTTCAGCATGGCTTGCCATCCCTCCACCGACGTAGGCGTCATGTACGACAGGGTCGGCCATGACTGCGCGCGGCTCGCCGTCCCCGATCACCCGTCCATTGTTCAGGACGATCAGGCGCCGGCAGATCCGCATGACCTCTTCCAGATTGTGCTCCACCAGGACCACGGTGATACCGCGGGCATGAACCTCGGCGATGGTCTCGACCTGCTTCGATGCCTCGGTATGGTTGAGTCCGGCCAAGGGTTCGTCGAGCAGGATCACCCGCGGCTCGACCGCGAGCGCGCGTGCGACCTCCAACCGTTTCATTTGGCCGAGCGGCAACGAGCCCGCGAGCTTGCTTTCCGTTCCCGCCAAACCAACCTGCGCCAGAATGTGTGCGGCGCGCTCATATTCGCTTCGCCTATTGAGATGCATCAAGGCACGCAATGGCGACGATGTAAGGCGATATCCGGCGCCGAGCGCGACGTTATCCAGCACGGTCATTTCGCGAAACGGCCGTACGATCTGGTGCGTCAACGCGATGCGCCGGCGCACCCGCGCCGCGGTCGCGTCCTTTGTCACGTCGACGCCCGAAATCCATACCCGCCCCCGGTCCGGATGCAACAAGCCGGCAACGACCCTGATCAGCGTGGTCTTTCCGGCGCCATTGGGCCCGATCAACCCGACGAAATCACCTTCCTCGATCGCGAACGACACGCCATCAATGGCCCGAACGCCACCGAACCGGATCGCCACATCCTCAAGCCCGAGCGCCGCACTCATGACCGCCTCACCGCGAGGAAGAGGTTTTGCACCATTGCCGTCAGCCCTCCCGGCGCCAGGCGGATCACCAACACCAGCAGGCCGCCGAACACCAGCAGACGATAGTCGTTCACGAAGCGGATCGCCTCGGGCAACAGGGTCAGGCCGACGGCAGCAACCACAACGCCCCATGTCGATCCGATACCGCCGATCACGACCATTGCCATCAGCATGACAGAGAATATGAAGTCGAAGGCATCCACCGTGATGAATTGGGTGAAAAACGTGTAGAGCCCTCCAGCAAGACCGGCGAGCGCCGTTCCGATGCCGAAGGCGGCGAGCTTGTAGGCGCCGGAATTGATACCAAGCGTGGCCGCCGCGCCTTCGTCTTCGCCGACGGCGCGGAACGCAAAGCCCATCCAGGACCGGCTGATATAAAGGCTCAGCGCAATGGTCGCCGCTGCGAACAGCAGGATCATCACCATGTTGCCGGCCGCGCCGAGACCGGTCGGCGGAATGCCGCTGATCCCCATCTCGCCACCGAGCCAGGTCTGCTTGCGGACGAAACCAACGAACAGGAAATTGACGCCGATCGTGGTGACCGCGAGAAAATCCGTGCGCACGCGCAGCGAGGCGAATCCGACGATGACCCCGAGCAGGCTCCCGGTGATCAGCGCCGCTACGATCGCCAGCGGAACGCCACCTTTTCCGGTCATCGTCAGCGCCGCAGCATAGGCACCGGCGCCGAAAAAGGCGCCGTGGCCGAGACTGATCTGTCCGCAGAAACCGCTGATCATGTTCAGGCTGACGGCCAGAATGACATTGATGCCGATGATCGAGATGATGCTGATTTCGTAAGCGCTCATGCCGTGCGCGCTCCGGTGAACCCTTGCGGCCGGATCATCAGGAGCACGATGAGGGCGAGGAATGCGATCGCGTCGCGATCGAGCCAGGCGCCAATAAAGATGGTGCCATAAGCTTCGACTAGGCCCAGCACCAGGCTTGCGATCAGGGTGCCGCGCACGCTGCCGAGGCCACCGAGAACGATGATGGCGAGCGCCTTGTAGCTCACGACGAAACCGATACCGGGGTCGACCAGATTGTTCAGCTCCGCCACCAGCCCGCCGGCGACCGCCGCCAGCGCCGATCCAACCGCAAAATTGAGATAGCGGACCTTGATTGGATCGATCCCGAAACTCGCGGCGATCTGCGGCCTGGAGACGGTGGCGCGCCAGCCGATTCCGATCCGGGTTCGCGTCGTGAACAGATGCAGCCCGGTGAACACCACGGCGGCCGTCATCACGATCGCGATCTGCACCGCGCTGACGGTGACGCCGGAAAAATTGAAGGTCGTAAAAGCGAAAGCGTTCCGGTGAAACGTAATGCCCTGTTCGCCGAACACGATGCGGAATGCGTCCTGCATCAAGACCAGCAATCCGACCGAAGCGATCATGGGGACGTCCGGCCGGTATTTCAGCAGCGGCTCGTACAGCAGGCGATAAATCGCGATGCCGAACAGCGGGGTCACAATGACGGCCGCGAGAAAGCCGAGCAAGATGCTGCCGGTCGCGTTGCCGACGAGAACCGTTACATAGGCCCCGAGCGCGAATACGGCGGCATGCGCCACGTGCAGGATGCGCAGCAGGCCGTACACAAGGGTCAGGCCGACCGACATCATGGCATACATGCAGCCGAAGCTGATGCCGGTTACGGCCAGATCGATGTAGTACACCGGATTATCCTTTGCCGCGGGTGGCGCAAGCCGTCTCTGCCGTCGCCACCCGCATCCGTCTATTTCTCGGGCGGCGCGAAGGCGGCGAGGTCGGTGATCACGCCTGCCGGTGTGAACTTGCCGTCCTTGATCACGTTGACGCTGATCGGCATCACGATCTCATGCAGGCTGTTGAAGCCGTTGAGATTGCCCTCCAGCATCGGGAAGTCCTTGGTCGCCGCGAGCGCATCGCGCACCTTGGCCGGATCGGCGCTGTTGGCGCGCTTGATGCCGTCGGCCATCAGCTTCACCGCCGAGTAAGTTACGGCGGCGACCCCCTCCGGCGAATAGCCGGCGCGGTTCTTGAATTCGGTGAAGAACTTCTGCAGCGTCGCGTCCTTCCGGTCGCGGTCGAAGCTGTCCATGATGTAGGTCCCTTCGGCGGCCGGCCCGGCGATCTCGACGAACTTCTCGGAATCGAACGCCTGCGAGCCGACGATCGGCACGGTGATGCCGGCGGCGCGGAGCTGGGCAACCAGCGGACCGGCGGTGAAGAAGTAGCCGGTCGCGTAGACCGCGTCTGGATTGTCTCGCTTCACGCTTGCGACGATTGAGCCGAACTGGCGGTCCTTGAGCGAATAGCTATATTTGTTGAGGACCTCGATGCCGTATTTGCCGGACGCCTCCAAGAATCCGTCCATCGTCGCCTGCCCGTAATCATTATCCATCGTGATGGTGGATACTTTTTTGATTCCGAGGTTCTTGCCGATGTAAAGCGCGGTCGCCGCGCCCTGGGGCGGACCGAGATGGACGAGGCGAAACATGTAGTCTCCGGCGCGGGTGATGTCTGGATGCACGCCGTAGGCCGAAATCATGACGACGCCGGCTTTCTGGAACACCGGTGCCGCCGCGCGGCCCGACGCCGAATAGCTGCCATTGACCACCAGCTTGACGCTGTCTTCGCCGATCAATTTGTTGGCGGTGAAGATCGCCTGGTCGGATTTGGCCTGGTCGTCATAGGTGACGAGTTCGACTTTCTGGCCGAGCACCCCGCCGGCGGCGTTGATGTCCTCGACCGCCATGGTGGCTGCGATCTGCGCCGATTTGCCGTCGGTCGCCGAGGGTCCCGTCAGCGGCACCTGGAAGCCGATCTTGATGTCGGCGTGCGCCGGCATCACTGCGGCAAGCCCAAGGATCAGGACGCCGGTGAAACCGATAACCAATTTCCTGTTCCGCGCCGGCGTTTTGGGGTTCTGGTTCAACATGGCTTTCTCCAGTGAAAGGGTATTGGTCTCGTCACGCAGCCTAGGCAAGCCGATTTTCGCGCAGTATTTCGCGGGCACGCGCCAGCGCCGACTGCGGCGGCCGCGCCAATTCCCAGTCGGGCCGGTCGTCCTCTTTGCGCGTCGCATCGATGCCGAGCTTGCCGATAGTGCCTCCGCGTTCGAGCGGCTCGGAACGATCGGCGCGAACGCCGGGGATGATGACAAAATCGCGTTCCGGCTTGCTACGCGTCGCCTGCGCCCATTCCACTTCAAGCGGATCCCAGGGATCGATGTCGTCATCGACCATGATCACCTGCTTGATCAGGTTGACGGCAGCCCAGACGGCGAACATCGCCTTGCGTGCCTCGCCCGGACGCGGCGCGTGCAGCGCGACCACGGCATGCAGGCGGCCAGCCCCGCCGAGGCCGACGGCCACATTGGAAACCGAGGAGACGGCACCGCGGATGGCGCGCGCCAGGCCGGCAGCGATCGCGACGCCGCCAAGCAGGCAATGCTCGCGATGGTAACCCGGCAGGATGATCTGGAAGATTGAGTCCCGGCGGCGGGTCAATCGCGAAAACGTCGCGACGACACCGGCGCCGTAATTTTCATACATACCGTGGAATTCGCTGACCGGTCCCTCGGTGAAGGGTTCACCGGCATCGAGGCTGCCCTCCAGCACGCATTCGCAATGCGCCGGGACCAGAAGACCGGACCCGGCGCAGCGCACCACTTCGAGCGGCTCCCCCAGCAGCGCGCCGGCGATCGGAAGTTCATCCTCGCCAAGCCCGAGATAAAGACAGGCCGCCACCAGAACCGCGGGATGATTTCCAACGCAGACCGCGATATCCAGTTTTTCGCCGCGTGCGTGAGCCGCCCGCGCCAAAACCGCGAGATGGTGGTTGGGCGCGATGCCGACGAAGGCGCGGTTCCCACCCAGCGGCATCAAGCGCGCGATCGACAGGTTGGTGTGGCCGGTGACCCGGTCCTTCGCGACGATGGCGCCGGCTGTGACATAAGCCCCGCCCTCCTTTTCGAAGAAGCGCGGGATCGGCAATTCGTCCGCCAGCGACGGACCCGCAATGATCTCCTGCTGGCAGGGACCGGACGGCAGCACGCGATGTGATAGAGGCTTTTCGATCGCCGCCAGCAACGACGCCTGAATTTGGTCGACGGTGGTGCCCAGTCCGAGGGCAAACCGTGGCAGTGAATTAAGCAGATTGCCTACCACCGGCATCGTAACTGCGCCGGAAGCGGCTTCGACATTGGTAAAATGCAGCGCCGGGCCGCTGTCGATCTCCGCAAGGCACCCGGCAATTTCATAGTCCAGCTGTATCGGCTGTGCGATCGACGCGAGTTCGCCGGCCCCGCGCAGGGCGGACAGGAAGGCGCGCATCGACTGGCGGGAATGCGTCGCCTCGCTGTTGATGGCATCTTTGGCGTGCACGTCTGCCTGACCCCCGCGAAACATATCTGCGAGCAACCCCGGATTCGTCGATCCGGAAGCGGATTGCCGCATCAGGATCATATCGACCATTGCGGCCCGGTCCATGTCTACCTGCGGCGAATCAGGGCATAGGCAAAAACGAAAGGCCTGGTGACGAAGCGACGCGCAGGGAATATGATGTGCCACAACCCCGCGAGATCCAATGGTCGAACTGCGCACCCTGGCCTATTTCGCGACCGCTTGCCGATCCGGCAGTTTTACCCAGGCCGCGGCGGATCTCGGCATCGCGGCATCGACGCTCAGCACCACCATGAAGGCGCTCGAACGCGACGTCGGCCTCTCCCTTTTCCGGCGGATCAACAACAACCTTTATCCCACCGACTCGGCGCGGGCGTTGATACGCAGCGCAGATCCCTTGCTGATGGCTGAGCTGTTCGCCCGCCGCTGGGTCGCAGCACCGGCGAAAGCGAGGCTTAGACGCCTGACCGTCGAGGCCGGCCTCAGTTTCACCATCGGCGGACTGAGCAAGGCGATTCGTTACGCCGTCGACCGAATGGGTGTTGAGCGTCCTGACGTTTTCGTCGATCCGCTATGGGCCGACGAAAAGGATATTCCGCATCTCGGCGGCATGGCTGAGGAATGGGACGACGGAAAATCCAGCCGCATCACCCTGGCCTTGGATGATGAAAGTCCGCGGGCGTCGAAGCGGGCCACGACGCTGCTGTCGGATCGATGGGTGTTCGCCTGCCGGATGCCTGCGGGCACCCCGCATTATCCGAAGGCGGCCGATCTGGCGGCAGGCCGGCTGGTGGTGCCGTTGCTGTCGCCGCCTTTGATCGAGCAGGCCGAACGCTATTTCAGCCAGCACAGGATCAGCGGCGTGCGGTTTCTCGGCGATCATCCGGGTGATCTGCCGCGGATTATGGATGATTATCCGGACGCAGCCCTATTTGTGCCCGAGACGCTGGTTTCTCCGCGGCTCGGATTGCTCAACGTCGCAGCGGTCGTTCCGGAAAAACCGCTGACGACGAAGATCATCGCCCGCGCGGCGGAGCCGGACGCCGTGACGGCATTGTTCGTGCGCCATTTGCGGCGCGCACTGACGGAGACCAAGCCATCTCGCGCCGAACGTCCCGTCGTCAGCCTGCGGCAAATTCGCTATTTTAACCTGGTGCAGCGGCTTCGGCGTGTGTCCGCCGCGGCGCGCGGCGCCAATATCAGCCAACCCGCGCTCAGCGAACAGATCCACAAGCTGGAAGCGTCCCTGGGCGGCGCGCTGTTCGAGCGGCATGGCGACGGCATGATACCGACCGACAAGGGAGAGCGATTCGATCGGATGGCGAGGCTGATCGAAGCCCGGTTCCGGCAACTTTCCACCGGTGATGCCGCTGCCGCGGCGGCGCAGAGCCGACGGATCGCCTTGGGAATTTTGCCGTCGGTCAACCAGCACGGCTTCCTCGTCAACCGGATCACAGAGGCCATGCTGGACGTCCAGGCGCGCCATCCAGCCCTGAAACTTGTGATCCGGGAGGCGCCGAACGGCACGCTGCAGGACTGGGTGATACGCGGTCTGGTCGGCGTGGCGATCGTTGAAACCGTATTGCCGCAAATGCCGCGTCTGCCGCTCGGCTCATCCGAACGGCTGGCGGCGATCGTCCACACCCGTCACGACCTGCTGCCCCCGGGTCCGGTGACGCTCGCCAACCTCGCCCGGCTGCAACTCGCGTTGCCGACCAACCGCTTCGGGTTGCGCCAGCTACTCGACGACGCGGCCGAACAGCACGACGTCCGGCTGCGGCCCTACATGGAGATCGACGCGCTGCCGATGGCGGTGGCGATCCTGGCGCGGCTGCCGGTGTGCACGGTGCTGCCGGCGTCGGCGGTGGAACGCGAAATCGCCGCCGGCGACCTCGCCGCCCACCCGATCATCGAGCCTACGATTTCGCGGCGGTTGTTCGTGATCTATTCCGGCGAGCGCACCCTGAGCGAATCCGAACGCGGCCTGGTCAACTCGCTGCGAAGGAAATTGTCGGAGCCGGCCAAGTGAGCTGATGCCCTCTTCTAAGAGGCTTCGAGGAATTGCGCTGTCATGCGGCTTCACCACCACGGCTTCGCGGCAAGGACTGATCGAGCGCCCTGACCGCCTGATAAATGACCGCCGCGCCGGCTGCGATTGCCTCGCGGTCCGCCCATTCCTCCGGGGCGTGGCTCTTGCCCTTGCGGCAGGGTACAAAGACCATCGCCGACGGCGCGATCCGGCTCATGAACGCCGCATCGTGGCCGGCGCCGCTCGGCAGGTCCATTTCACCAAGACCGAGATCATGCGCGCACTGCCGCAAGGCGGCGCGCAGATCCGGATCGCAGGCGACCGGAGGGCCATCCGACAAGGTTTCGAATTTGGGGCGCGTCACCTTAGCCGCTGCGGCATGGGCCGCGCTCTCGCGGTCGATGGTGCCGACGAAACGCGCCGTCAATTCCGGATTGGTGGTGCGTGCATCGATGACCAGCCGGCAGCGCCCCGGCACGATGTTCGAGGCAGAAGGCTCAACCGTCAGGATGCCGACCGTGGCGACAAAATAATCCTCGCCCTCGGCGGCGAGCTGCTCGGCGGCGCGCCGAACCGCCTCGACGGTGTTGGCGGCCGCCGCCAGCGCATCGTGGCGCAGCGCCATCGGCGTCGTACCGGCATGATCGGCTTCGCCCTGGAATACAATTTCGATACGGCGGATGCCGACGATCGATGTGACCACACCGACATCGAGCGACCGCGATTCCAGTACGATGCCTTGCTCGATGTGCAACTCCAGAAAGGCGCTAATATCATTGCGCTTGGCCTCGATGAGCCGATCAGGATTTCCACCGACCCGTCGCAAGGCGTCACGCAATGTTTCGCCGCCGGGCTCGGTGAGATCGAGCATCTTGCCATCCAGCGATCCCGTCATGCCCCGGCTGCCAATGCATGACAGGCCGTATTCGCTGGGCTCTTCGGCGAGAAAATCGATGATTTCGATGGTGTGATCCAGCCGCGTGCCGGACTGCCGCAGCGCGCGCACGATTTCGAGCCCCGTCGCCACCCCGGCGATGCCGTCGAAGCGTCCGCCCGACGGGACGGTGTCGCTATGGGAGCCGATCGCGATGATGCCGAGTTCGGGATTGTTGCCCTCGATCCGGCCGATCAGATTGCCCGCCGTATCGATCCGGGTTGTCAGTCCCGCCTCTGCCAAGCGCTGCGCGAGCCAGGCGCGGCCTTCGAGAAACAACGCCGTGAACGAGCGCCGGGTGTAAGGCCGCGCCGGATCGGTAATGTCGGCCAGCGCCATCACATCCGCCCAAAGGCGATCGGCGTCGAGCGGAAGATTTGTTTTCATCGGATCCCGTGATTAGTGGGCGCGAAGCGGGCTGACAAAGCGGCCCTTGCCGGGTTCGGCCAGCACACGCCCGTCGGCGGCAACGCAGTCGCCCCGCAGATAGGTCTCGACCGCACGGAAGGGCAACTCAATTCCGTCATACGGGCTCCAGGACACGAAGTTATTCCCGCTGGCCGCCGAATTGTAACGATAAGGGTCGCGGCGCATCAACACGATGTCCGCATCGCGGCCGACCTCCAGCGCGCCCTTGACATGCGTGATCCGGAACAGCGCAGCGGGATTGTGGGCCATCAGCCGCGCGGCATGGGTCAGGGAAAGCTTGCGCTCGTCCAGTCCTTTCAGCAGCAGCGCGTACAGGGCTTCGAGGCCCGGAATTCCCGAAGCATTCTTCAGCATGTTCGGATCGGTCTTGCGATCCTCCGACCAGCTCACGTGATCGGTCGAGACGATCGTGACATTGCCTGCGTCGAGATGACGCCACAATGCCTCGACCTCGTGACGCGGCCGCAGCGGCGGATTGATCTTGGCCTTGCCGCCGAGCCGGCGAACGTCGTTGTCTTCGTCGAGCGTAAGGTAGTGCACGCAGGCCTCTATCGTCGCGCCATGGCCCTGCGCGCGGTAGGCGGCGGCCAGTTCATAGCCGCGGCCGATGGAGCTGTGGACGATATGCACCGGGCAGCCGGCGCCCGCGCCGAGTTCGAACACTTCAGCGGTCGCCAGCGCCTCGGAGATCGGCGGCCTCGACAAGCCGTGCGCGGTATAGTCGGTAATGCCCCTGGCCTCGACCTCCGCCATGAAGGCGCGGACCATCTCGTCGTTCTCATTGTGGATGCCGGCGATCAGCCCTCTTTTGCCGACGGCGCAGAAGCTTTGGTAGAGCATGTGCGGCGGGATGCGCGGAAACCGCTTTGGGTGCGTGCCGAAGGTCGAAAACTTGAACGCGGCGGCGCCGGCCTCAACGAGTTCATCGACCCGCGCCGGCCCCTCCTCCGGATCGATGGTCGCATAAAGCGCGAAATCCACGCGCGCCTGCGCGGCCGCCTCTTTGGCCTTGGTACTAAACCGCTCGGCCGTCGCGATCAGGCAGTTGTCATCGTAGGGCATGTCGACGATGGTCGTGACGCCGCCCGCCGCGGCGCTACGCGTCGACCAGACGAAATCCTCCTGGCCCAACTGACTGCGGCTGTGGACCTGCGCATCGATCGCGCCCGGAAGCACAAAAACCCCGGGGCCACCGTGCTTTTCGCCGTCGGGCAGACCGCCGGACCCAACCAATTGCACCTTGCCGTCGCCAACCAGAACATAACCGTTGTCGAGGATCCGGTCAGGAAGAACGATCGTTCCCGCAAAGACCATGTCTGCCATCGCTGCCCTTTCGTTGCCGGCAATGTCCGCAGCATTACCGCCGCGTCTAACCTATAACGAAGGCCGGACCACCTACTAATCCGGTTTGATCAAAGCTACCGATAGGAAAAACTGAAGCTATGCTCGTACACGAGGCCGGGGGGACGCTCGGCGCTTCCTAAGCCGTCGGCCGGCGGTTAGTGCGAGCACGTAGCTGACTTCGCCGATTTGCCAATTTTTGGGTGGCCAAATAGCACATTGAAACACAATCGGTATTTTTCGCGATTGGCAAACCTTCGTGCGCTCGGTCGCTCCAGTCTTGAGCTGGCCCCGGTAGCCGCCGTTTTCGTTCTTGGTGACGTATCCGATTGCAGTCGTGGTCTGTCCTCATCTGTTGTTCGCGAGGGGCCGATCCCCTGCGATGGCGAGACCGTCATGGGGAGCACATCCACCATGTCAACCACCAGGTCGAGAGCAATGATGACGTGCTGCGCTCTTACTATCATTTGTCGGACCAGCGCGTACCGATCGTATTCGGCCCGGGGCGTCATCCGACGTCAGGGGCAAGATTTCTCTACTTTGAGGGGCCCGATGGAATGGTGTTTGCTGATTCCGACGATCTCGCCCGGGTGTACCGATTTGATCTCGCCCAGGATTCCGAGATGATCTCGCCCACCATTCCGATTTGATGCCGCCCGGGGCGCGAGGCGTTCTGGCTGTCTGGTTTCTGGCATCGGCAAAGCCGCGTGGTCAATCTTGAATCGCGGCTCGGCGGACTTGTTTTTCTGCTGCTTCTGCTGTGGGCATGTGGGCAACGCTCTTGCGTTGTCCAAGCGCAGCGGCATGTCCACAGCGCCACGGGCTCAGGCCTTTCGGCCGGGTTTACGGGTTCGTCGCAGGCTCTCCCCATTGAGATCGATCCGGTGGGCGTTATGGACCAGGCGGTCGAGGACGGCGTCGGCATAGGTCGGGTCACCGAACACCGCTGAATCCTACAATTCTTGATCGGACCGTAACTCACATCACGGTTATCCGCTTTGCTCCAAGAGCCGCCTGTACCCGGCGTCCGCGCCCCTTGGTACACGCTGAACTACGCTTCATTGCGGAAAACGCGAAACAATCCTTCCCAAACCAGCGATCAAGTGAGTCAAACGATGAATCAGCCCATGAGCGGTAAGGGTCGACCGCCGAGAGGTCGATCAGCGAGTAGGTCGAACACCGCCTGCACTTCACCTCGAGGTCCCGGCATAGGCCTTGCCATCCGGCCCAAGTCGGACCATCTTACTTTTGTCTTACCGAATGAAAGCCGCGATGTCCGCCAAGCAAAAACTGACCACTACCGTCTCGACCAAGGGCCAGGTGATATTGCCCAAGGCGATCCGGGAACGGCTGCACTGGCCCGCCGGAACGGAACTGGTGGTGGAGGATACCCCCGAGGGCGTATTGCTGAAGACGAAGCCCGCCTTTGCGCCCACCCGGCCGAAAGACGTATTTGGCTCCCTACCCTATAAGGGGCCGGCGAAGTCGATCGCGGATATGGAGGCGGGGATCGCCGCCGAGGCGAAACGGCGGCATGCTCGCAATCGATACTAAACTCATCGTCCGCTATCTGGTGGGCGACGATCCCGGACAGGCTGCCCGGGCGCGCAGGCTGATCGACAGCAATGACGTCTTCGTCCGCACCACAGTCCTGCTAGAGACCGAGTGGGTGCTGCGGAGCGTCTATCGGTTTTCCGCTGCCCAGTGCGCCAAGGCCCTCTCCGATTTCGCGGGGCTGCCGCGCGCGAGTCTGGAAGATGCTACCGCCGCGGCGAAGGCGCTGGGCTGGATGCGGCAGGGCGTGGACTTTGCGGATGGTCTGCATCTGGCCAAAGCGGAAGGCTGTGAGGCCTTCATCAGCTTCGACCAGGATTTCGCCAAGGCCGCCAACGCCCTTGGCGGCATCAAGGTGCGGACGCCCTAACACCGAGCGCGCAGAGCGCACGTAAGATCGCCGTCATGGAGCCGCCTATGCGCACCCGCCGCTCCTCGACCAGCTTGAGGTGATAATCGGCTCGGTGGAGAACGCCCGCAAGAAAGACCCTAAAGGCTATAAGAAGAAACGACTATCCGGAACATCGTGTTGAAACCTGAGCAAATTGGTCTGTCCAAGTCGTAAGCAGCGAAGCAGTTAACTCGTCGTCCGTGAAGAATTCCCAAGTCGTTGATTTAGAATCTGGAAATGGCAGGCTGGGGCAACCGAGTTTGCCGGGAATCGGGTGTGCGGAAGGGGATTCCTTGCAAATTTGATTTGTGATTCACTCGCCTTTGGATGTTTTGGCGGGGGACCAGATGCGACCACCGGAACGGCGGGAGACGGGAGAGCAGGATCTGTTTCGCTCCCGGCTCGATCAGATCATCGACCTGAAGCATCCGCTGGTGGCGCTGGGGCGCACGGTGGATTGGGAGTTCCTGGAACGGGAGTTCGGGGCGGTCTACACGGATGATCCCGGCCGCCCGCCACTGCCGACGCGATTGATGGCGGGGCTGGCGATCCTCAAGCACACCTACGACCTGTCCGACGAGGTGCTGTGCGAGCGCTGGGTCGAGAACCCCTATTACCAGTTCTTCTGCGGCGAGGAGTTCTTCCAGCACCGGCTGGTGTTCGATCGCTCGTCGCTGACGCGCTGGCGCAACCGGATGGGCGAGGAGCGGCTGCAGGCATTGCTGCAGGAGAGCCTGTCGGTGGCCACCAGAACCAAGGCGATCAAGCCGTCCGAGTTGTCACGGGTGATCGTCGATACCACCGTGCAGCCCAAGAACGTGACGTTCCCCACCGACGCGAAGCTTCTGAACCGGGCGCGCGAGAAACTGGTGCGGCTGGCGCAGCGCCACGGGGTAGATTTGCGCCAGTCCTATGCGCGCCTGGGCAAGTTCGCCCTGATCCAGCATCAGCGCTATGCCCACGCCAAGCAGTTCAAGCGTGCCAACCGGATGCTCAAGAAGCTGCGCACCTATCTCGGCCGCGTCATCCGCGACATCGGCCGCAAGATCGAGGGCAACAGCGGGCTCGAAGGGACGTTCGCACAGCTGCTATTGCTGGCGCGGCGCGTGCGCGAGCAGCAGCAACGTCAACGCGGACCGAAGGTCTATTCCCTGCATGCGCCGGAAGTCGAATGCATCGGCAAGGGCAAGGCCCATCGGCCTTACGAGTTCGGCGTCAAGGTCAGCGTTGCCACCACCCTCAAGCACTGCAAGGGCGGCCAGTTCGTCACCCATGTGAAGGCGCTGCCCGGCAATCCATATGATGGCCACACCTTGGAAACCGTGATCCCGGACATGGAAGCGCTCGTCGGCAACACCATCGCGCGCATCCTCGCCGACAAGGGCTACCGCGGCCACAATGCGCCGCCCGATTACAAGTTCAGGGTCTTCATCTCGGGGCAAAAGCGAGGGGTGACGCCGCAGATCAAGCGCGAACTCCGCCGCAGGTCCGCCGTCGAGCCCGTCATCGGCCATCTCAAAGCCGAGCACCGCATGGGCCGCAACTATCTCTGGTTCCGGCGCGGCGACGCCAACAACGCCGTCCTCGCCGCCGTCGGCTACAACTTCCGCCGCCTGATCCGCTGGCTCAGGATTTTGTTGCGCCAAATCCTGGCCGCTCTCTTCGCCGCGCCGTCGACCAATCCAGCCTGAAATTAGGGTTCTTCACGGACGACTAACTCCCAAGCCGCAAACCGCGCTGCGATTTACGCTCAGCACAGGTTTCGTCATCTGTTGGCAGGTTAAGCCACTCACGCCGGCATCAAGCGCCTTAGTTCTTTCTGGGCTGCGGTTCGTTCGCTACTTCCTCTGCCAGTAGCTTTAAAAGCTTCTCCTGCCGCGCGTCAGCTTTCGCTGCCGCCGCCTCCGATGCAGCCACGAGACTGCGATAGAGCCTAAGGTTTTGCTGGCGAATGAAAAATTGATGTTCCATAGCTACCTCCTCTGAGGGCATGGACCGAAGGGCATCGTGCGCCTAAGAATGGGAAGTGTCGAAGAAGGCGGATTGAGAGCCGGAAGAACTTTGCTAAACAAAACTGCTCGTCGAAGCGAGCAGTTCGTTTCCATTAGCGTTGCGGATCTCTTTGCTGGCCGCCGCTCTGCTGGCCGCCCTGGTTTGGAATTTGCGTCTGTTGGCCAGGCGTCTGATTCGGGTTCTGGCCGGACTTGGCGGACTAATCGCCCTGTCGATTCTGCTGACTATACTTGTTGGGATCATTCTGTTTGTCATCACGTCTCCCTAATGGTCGGGAAGATATGACAACCGAGCATACGGGTGGTTCGTTCCGGCAAATCAAAAAGAAAGCCATTCAATTCAAATGTGGTAGACTTGCTAATTATCGCGATCTTCCTTCAGTTACCCCCCGTGCTGAGCGACACATCCGATTGAAGCTTCGAAACTCGGCGCCTGGTTTGAGTCACTCGAAGGAAGCGAGGGCGGATTCCCATTCGGTTACCGCGCGCTCTCGCTCATGGAGCGGAAATAATGTTCGGCGTGTTGGTAGGAATTCTCCGCCTCGACTTGATCGCCAGCTAGAGTTTGGGCACGAGCCAACGCGAGATACCGCTCATAGTTGGTCCTCACGCTTTGGCGGTTTTTGGAACGCCCCTCCGCGGGAGGTGAGCGCTCCGCCCGTCTTCGCGACCGCGCAGCGGATCTGGATTGATTCATAGTCATGAATGTCCTCGAGCCGTCGCACACGGCTCGCTCCCTATATGGCAGTTGTAACGGTCACGCTGATTAACACAGCGATGCGGCAACGAACTTGCTCAGTTTTTTCAGCGTCAACCCGCAAGAGTTAGGTTTCGGTTTCCAACCGGGATTATCGCGGCGTTGCCTTAGTCGTACCGTCGATATGTGAGCGCGCTGTGCCTCGTGGCGGATCGCTGGCCGCATCGGCAACCTCAAGCGGGCGCTTGTCTTCGAAATCGCATTCACATCGGAACGGTCTGCGTAGCGGCAAAACGGTCGTCCGTGTGCGACTGGGATCGCCGCTTGATCAAGAGCACTGTGAGCATGCTAACCCACACTACTTAGGGGCGCAGGGTGGTGATTTCAAGTTGCGGCGTAACGCAAAGCGGCGCCTCCAGGGGGCGGTGCTAGATTTTGTGGCTATTGGTCAATTGCACCGGTAGTTCGCACAGCATTGCATGCTTCGAAGTGAGAGGCGATTTCAGCTTCGGCCTCGTTCTCCCATTTTTCAGCTTCGGCGAGCCATATGAAACGTTTAGTCGGGTCGCTCACTGCGAGCTGGCGAAACTTAGCCTCTAACTTGCGGCACTGCACAAGGTCTTTCATTGTCACCTCCTGGGAGATGCATTTTCCGAGACACATTAGGCCCGTCTTGACGACAAAGTCATTACGTTTCGGAGCTTATATCTTGCGTGCGTCATTGACGGCAATCCGGTTCAGTTTGCCACGTCAATTGAGATTCCCAAGCGCGCTGTCCAACGATCGCCATGAACGCCGGCGAGTTTGGCCGGCGAAACACCCGGACCACCGTGGCCTCCAGCACCAATATTGCCAAGAGAGCTCGCTCCAAGGTCGAAGCGGATTTTGCCACTTGGCTCATGATGGCCAAGCTAGGCAGTTTCGATGACCTTCCGCCAAACCCAGAACTTTCTGACCAACTATCGAGCCCGGCTCGAAACGATGAGCGAAGCCGAGTCCACGGTGCTGGCCCTCCGCGAGGTCTACAGCGCTTATTACAGCGAGATGGGAGGCTTGGGCGCGGCGCCCGAACGGCAAGCCCGCAAACCGGAGACAGAGCGCAAGGTCGTGCGGTTGCCGAAGTCGCCTAGACCTCAGCCAGCTGGGGCTGCGCGCAATTCGTCCAGGTCAATGATCCGAAAATCCCTTTGCAGCCAACTCGGCGTAGCTCGGTCTACAGAATCCGCGATGTCGCTGGCGACTTGGTTATCTGATTTCGGGATCACCTCGCCGGCCTGTTCTGGCGGCGATAGCGGCTTCCGACGAAGCGATTTAAATCTACGATTTCGTTCGCGGCTGACTTAGTCGGTCTATAAGTGTGGCTTCGAGGAACGAACCTACCTCGTCACTTTGCGTCCACCACCGACAGGCTCGGCGAGCCGCCCTCCGTCTTCACGTTCACGGTGACTTCCATCCCGAGTTCTTCGTCGGCATCGCCCCAGTAGCTACCGGAGAGCGGAATTGCTTGCTGAGGTGTTCTGGCGACCCCCACCCTGATGAGGTCGCGATTGCCGACGATCCCGTTCGTGGGATCGAATTCGACCCAGCCAGAGCCAGGGACGTAGATTTGGCACCATGCGTGGGTCGAGCCTCCGCCCAGACGAACCGGCCCGTCGCGATCGGGCACGTAAACATACCCAGTAACGAAGCGCGCGGCAAAGCCCAATGAGCGCGCCCCTTCCATCATGAGCAAGGCGAAGTCTCTACATGTCCCTTGCTGGCTTTCGAGAGTTTCGCTCGGCGTTTGGGTTCCGCGGGAGGACCGCCGCTTGTATGAAAAGCCCTCCGCAATGGCTTCATTGAGCGTCATGAGCAGTTGTCCCGTCGGTCTGCTTACGTCCGTCGTGACGAATTTAGCCAGCCAGTCCTCCACTCCACTTCCGGGATGATGGCGGCGGATGTAGGCAGCCAGGTCGGGCAACTCGTCCTCCGCATAGGCGAAAGGGTGCGACCGCGCGTAATCCTCGATCCGAAAATCAGGAGTGTTCTCCGGTGTATGTTCCAAGCGGATGACAGACTCGAACTTCAGAACCCGGGTACGCTCCGCAAAGTCGACCAGCGTCACGCAGTTTCCGAAAACGTCGTGGATCCAGCGAACCTCGGCAGGATCCGGCGTCACCGTAAGGCAGGAATCGAGCAGGTGCTGATCGAAGCTATCGCGGGGCCGGAACAGCATCTGATGCCGGCCCGGCATTACCGGCTTCTTGTACCGATACGTCGTCGTGTGATGGACGCTGAAAACAGTCATAGCGGCAAAGGCCCAGTCCGTCATTCGACTCTAGCTTCCAAGAAGGCCACTTGCGAAGCCCATTTTTATCTATCCGATAAATCAGGTCTGGAAGTGCCGTGCGAAGTACTGGCGGTGTATCTGCCTACTCTTTTAGCGCCCGCCGGGGCCTTCGCCGAGTTCAAAAATGGAGGCAACCTTGAAGATCCGGGCAGGCTACGACATCGCATTCAACTGCTTTCAGGAAGTCCCGTGCTCCTGATGTTGAGCGTTCACCCTTCCCGGCAGCAGGCGAAAGCTCTTCACTCCTTGAATAGGTCGGCGCTGATGAGGATGACCGGCTCGGACGAGGCAGGCATCGTAATCGAAAAACAACGCGCGTGTCTGTTACATGGTTTTGTTACATCTCGTTACGGCAGTTGCGGCCTTCTTAGGCACGATCATAAAGAGATGCCATCATAATCAGTGGCGCACGTTTTGTGGCAGCAACGCTGTCTTGAAGTCGCCTCGCGACTGCACCACGTTAGGGTCGTCGATGAGACGCGTAGGACTTACCGACATCACGGTAGGCAACTCGACGCGCCTCGGCGCATCGCAACGTTCGGCCACGTGACGCTGCGCGTCGCAACACATCGCTACGCAACGCTTGAGCCGCTGGGGAAGCCCGGCGGCTCGCGCGCGTTAGCGCGGACGGCCCCCTCAATCGCCTGTGGCTCCGAGACGCCTATCGCAGCCAGCCGGAGGCTGAAACCGAGGAGATCTGACGACGAGGGCGCGAGCTAGTCCCGCGCCGCCCGACCCGCCGGTTCACGCCGGCGGGCCTTAATTCCGCGGGTGCAAATCGCCTTGAAGCCAGCGTCCAAGGGCCTTGGACTTCATGGGGTCTTGGTCCTGGTGGGGTCTGGTCATCTTCTACGTCACCGATGTTGACGTACTTTACGAACGCGCGCTCGCAGCAGGATACCAGGCGGCTACTGTGCCCCGCGATGCCGAATGGGGTGAGCGCTTCTTCCACCTGGTTGACCCCGACGGCCACGAACTCAGTTTCGCTCGGCCTTTGCTCCCGGTTTCCCTCCAATAGCAGCTCGAAGCGGCCTGCCATTCCGAGAGGCGCTGGGAGAGCGTATGGTGCTCCGATGATCCGCTGAACCTGGGAGGCAATCATGCAGTTCAGGACAACCGGACTACTGTTGCTCGGCGCGATGGCACTTCCCGCCTCCGGGGCCGCACAAACCACCACCGCTTCACCGGCAATTACACGAACAGTGATCGCCGCAACTAAACTGCCAACCGTTATAGACGCCCCGCTCCATTTCAAAGCGGTGAGCATCACTCTTCAGCCGGACGAAAGGAGCAGCGTCTCGGCGGGCAACGGCATCCTCTACCAGATATCAGGATCGACCGAGGTCGCGCTCGATGGCGAGGCCAAAATGCTCAACGCCGGAGAGGGGTTGTTCATAGCCGGCGGAAAGACTGCGGCGCTAGCGGCGGGTCGCGGAGGGCCCTCGACTTTCCTCCACTTCCTCCTTGCTCCCGCTGGGGACTTGGGTCGGCCTGCCGAGACAGCACCTGCCGCCGTGAGAGAATTGTATCACACAGCGAATTCGATCCCCGACCTGAAGCCAGGTGGTTATGATCTCAATCTCACGCGAGTCACCTTTCCAGCGCAGATGCCCTCCAACCCGCCACACCATCGGTCAGGCGCGGCTCTATACTTTGTTATTTCCGGAACCGGAGCGAACACGGTCGACGGTAAGACGGAATCAAGGGGACCGGGTTCCGTGATCTATGAACCGTACGCTCTCGTGCACCAATGGGGAAACCCAGGCAACGAGCCGTTGATATTCTTGGCCTTCAACATCAATCCGGAAGGTGTGGCGGCCGTGCTTCCGGGCGCACCAGCCAAGAAACAATAGCTAGTGGCGGCCCGGCTCCGGAGGACCGTTCGACTCCACATGAATTGGCGAATTGAATCATGGTGGCAACGCACGATCGAACCGTCACCGTGTTCGGCGGAGCCGGCTTTCTCGGCCGCCGCATCGTTCGGCATCTGCGCTCTCACGGATTTCCTGTTCGGACCGCGTCAAGGCATCCGGATCGGGGGCACAGACTGTTTGGTCCCGATTTTCCGCAGCTTCAATCCGTAGGGGCCAACATTCACGACGAACGGTCAGTCGCGGATGCGCTTGCCGGCGCCTACGGCGTTGTTAATGCGGTTAGCCTTTACGTCGAGCACGGAGAGGAGACTTTTCATTCCGTTCACGTCGAGGCTGCCCAACGGGTAGCGGCTCAAGCACTCCGTGCCGGCGTCGATCGGCTCGTTCACATTTCAGGAATCGGCGCCGACGCCGCCTCACAATCACGCTACATCCGTAAGCGCGGCAAAGGCGAACTGGCGGTTCGGGCCGCCTTCGGCGATGCACTTTTCGCAGTAAGTAGATCCGCAATCGTTGCAGACTTCTCAATCGACAACAGCCCCCCAACATCGTCGATGCCAAGGTCACCGAAGGTTCGCTCAAGTTTGATCTCGCCGCTTTCGACGTAATTTCCGAACAGCATCGACAGGACGCTCTTGCGAGCCGACGCGAGATAACTCACCTGCGTAACATCACCATACTTGAAAGCAATCTTTCCTCCCGGGACAACCATGAGCGAGGTCGTCGGAAGATCGCGGAGCATCATTATGACAGACGTGACGCTATCTGGCGTAAAGCCTGACTCATTTGTGCTGGAATGCTCCTCCCAGGTTGCAGACGGGAAAACCGAAGAGCCTTCGCTGGTCTGAACATCCGCCGCCTCCCACGCATCGTTCGCCTGAAGGGCGCCTGCCGCGGTGGTGAGCAGTAGAGCGGCGAGAAAATCCCGGCGCCTCACTCGTGCGCCCAGGCTCGGGATTATTTCGTGTCTCACCTCACACCAAGCCTCCCTATTGCCGCCGAAAATTAGCATGATGGAAGCTCGCGCGGGACTGCTTTCGCCTCTTTTCCGCCGCTGAAGGCTTGGTAGTCCGCCTTGGGTCCCTGGCTGTGTGAAAACGTGAAATCTTGCGAACGCTGGAGAATCTACTTCTCAGATCACGCGGCACTGGAGTTCAGTATGCTCTCCGTAGTCTCAGAAGCGGCGTCAGAAGGAATGCTTTTCTCCGCAATTTGCGCGCCGTCGCGTTTTCACACGGTCAAGACCCCGTCGGCCGGTACCGTCCGGTCTACCCCAACAGGCAGACATCCTCAGAGCCTGGCGGCATGTCTCAAACGTGCCGATATTGTTGCAAAAGCTGAATGGCATTCCGGGGTAATGCTCGACCATCACGCTGGTGACCAATGCGACGACTAGCGCCAGTATCGATGCGGCGAACGTCTTCAAAGCGAAAATGAAATCCGCGCGGCGGATCGGAAACGGTTCTTCCGCGCGCATGACTATTTCGCCTCTGAAACAGTCTTCGCTTCATGCAGGCGGCTCGCCCGCTGCTCGATGCGCTGGAGTGTCTCGAAGGTTATCGCGAGCTCCTCGCTGCCAATATCCTTCAGCAGTCTCGCCCGCACGCGGCGCAGGACCCGGTTCATCTCCTCGACCTTGGCCTCGCCGGTCGCGGTGAGATGCAAGGTCTTGGCGCGCCTGTCGGTCGGATCCTCGCGGCGCTCCACCAGGCCTTCGGCCTGCAGCAGATCGATCAGCCGCACAAGCGAGGGTCCCTCGATCCCCAATTCGTCGGCCAGCACGCCCTGGCGAACCGTTTCCCCTTGCCGCGACAGCACCAGCAGCGGAACTGCGGTCGCGTATGACAGGCCGTGATCGGATAGCGCCTGGTCAGACTCGCGGCGCCAGATCCGGCCGAGCCTTGCGATCAGCCGGCCGATTTCAGCGTGGATACGGGCTTGCGATGGAGCCATGCATATTGGATAGGACACAAACTATTAGTTTGCAACTATATAGGCTGGCATATTTCAGACGATCCCAAAAAAGCGAACGAGGACAACGCATTATGGGCGCCGGCTCCACGACAGAGACACGGGGGACGATTCCGGGCGAAAGCAGCCTGGCGCTCATCCCGACCTTTGTCGTCGTGGCGGTGGATGCCACTGGGATGGGGATCATCCTGCCCCTGCTGCCGTTCTATTCGCAGCGGCTCGGCGCCACCCCGTTCCTCATCGGCGCACTGATTTCGGTCTATGCGATCTGCCAACTCATTGCCGGCCCGGTCGTCGGCATGCTCTCGAACCGCTACGGCCGCCGCAAGGTTTTGGTCGTGAGCCAGATCGGGACCTGCGTTGGCTTCGTGCTACTCGCGATGGCGCCCAGCCTCACGCTGGTGTTCTTGGCACGCATCATCGATGGACTTACGTCCGGCAATATCTCCGTGGCTCACGCCTACGCCGCCGAGCACAGCGCGCCCTCGACTCGCAAGCAGGCGCTCGGCATGACCAGCGGAGCGATTGGAACCGGATTGCTGGTGGGCCCTGCGCTCTCGGGCATTCTCGTCCACTATGGCGACACCGCGCCGGTGTGGGCAGCAACGGCCTTGTCGCTGATCAGCATTCTTGCCACGATCGTCCTGCTGCCGCCGGATCACTCGGCCTCCGAACCGCTCTACCAGCAGCGCGCGCCTGAGCCGACGCTGGCGCGCACGATACTCGGGATGCGCTATGCGTGGCACCTGCTCGGCCTGCTCATCGTGTTCTTCTTCGTGAACTCGATGTTCCTGTCGCAGATTGGCCTTTTCCTGTCGGCGCGGTTCAGCTGGGACGGGCATCCATTCGGCGCCCGCGAACTCGGCTCGATGTTCGCCTATGCCGGCTTCATCAACCTGGTCGTCCAGGGTTTTCTGATCACGCGCGCCAACCAGTTCGCATCCGATCGCAGCATCGTCATAGCGGCGTTTGCCTGCATGGGCCTTGGATTTCTGGGCCTTGCGATCAGGAACGGCATCGGCCTGCTCGCGGTGTTCCTGACGCTGATCATCATTGGCACCATGTTCACCCGCAGCACGCTAACGGCAGAACTGTCGCGCAGCACGGCAATGAATCGCCAGGGCATGATCATGGGCCTCAATCAATCGCTGATGTCAGGCGCCAACATTAGCGCCCCGCTCGTGAGTGGTGCGCTGATCGGTCACCAGCTCTTCGTCATCTGGCCGCTTGCGATGGCGGCGATTGCAATGATCGGTGCGGTGCTGGCGAGACAGTTTCTTGCGCATGCACAGCCCGCACGCGAACGCTTCGAGCACGGCAGCATTGCCTCAAATCATCGCGCACGAAAATCGCCTAAAGTATAGGCACTTGAAAGAATAGTCGGAGTGGCGGGATTCGAATCTGCACCCAGCGTTCCGCACGCTGTGAACATCTTCTAAATTGTCGATCTTTCTTGCTGCTGTGGCGAATGCGCTCACCACGTTTTGCTCATGCTCGTTTTGTCTTTCATTGCGGCGCTCGATCGACGGCTGCCCGGCCCGGCAGATCTAGCTCACAGACTCCTTCGCCAACGGCGCGAAGGTATCCTCGAGTATGATTTTGATGGTATGGGCGCAGCGGCCGCATTTCGCCACACAGCCGAGCGTGGCGTAGACCCTTCTCATCTGCGCACTGGATACGGCGGTTGCGATCGCAGATCTTACTTGACCGTCGGTGAGGACGTTACAGCTGCAGATGATCACGTCGCGCTCCTGGCTGGTGGGAGCTTCAGCGCTGGCGCGATGAAGCCGACCGCGGTTGTGTCGAAGCCGTCAGCGGCGCCGATGGGGAAAAAGACGTTAGAACCGTGGTCCGAAACGGACCAAATGGGGGCATAGGCGAGTTCCTGAATATCGACGGCCAGGGCAGACATGACGTTGGTCCTTCCTCTCGAAAACCACAGTAGTGATCGCTACGCGCCCAAGACAGGATCATTTGTATCTATTTTGATACCCGCCGAGTATGAGGCCTCATGCGCCGTCATCCAGGCGTCAAGCTTGCACAGCACTTCGGGCTGAACGATCCCGACCTCCTCCGCGCCCAGGACGCGACGCTTCCAGCCAAAATTGTCATGGCGCCGGCCTCGATGGCCGCTGCTACAGCCACCAGATCTCACATTTCTGGGATTCCGGCGCTCCTGTAATAAGAACTGCCGCACCCGCACCTCAATGCCAGCTTCAGAAGCCCGCGCCAATCACTGGGCTGCGCGAAGGCCGAGCGCATTCCGTGCCTCGGCCGGTGTCGCCGGCCTGCAGCCGTGCTTCTGGATCAAACCCACTGCGACGCTCACGAGCTCGGCATTGCCGGATGCGAGGCGATCCCTGCTGATCCGAATGTTGTCCTCCATGCCCGTACGCACCGCATTCGCGCCGCGCTGCAGGGCCCATTCCATGACCTGCGATTGATGGCGACCTATGCCGGCCGCGGTCCAGGTCGCGCCGGGAATGACGCGCCTGGTTTCCGCAACCAAAATATCGAGCAGATGTTCGTCCGCGGGCAGCGCGTTCTGGACTCCCATAACGAATTGCACGTGCGGTCTCGGCGGCATAAGACCGGCATCGATCAGCCACTTCGCACCGTGAATGTGCGACAGGTCGAAGATCTCGATCTCGGGCGCAATCTCAAACTGCTTCATTTGAGTTGCAAGATCGAGCACCAACGCCGCGGGATTCTCGTACACAATCGTGGGAAAGTTCGTCGATCCGGTCGAGAGCGAGGCCATGTCCGGTCGATGTACGAGCGAGAGGCCGCGTGCAGCAGGATCGCGCCCCCTGCCCCCCGTCGAGAACTGTACAATCATGCCCGGGCAGTGCTTCCGCACGCCCGCCTGAACCTCGGCTAACCGATCCGGATCCGAGGACGGGGACTCATCATCGTTGCGCACGTGGATGTGAACCAGGGTCGCCCCGGCCTTGTAGGCTGCGTGTGTGGATTCGATCTGCTCTACAGGCAAGACCGGCAGCGCCGGATTATCCTTCCTGCGCGGAACCGAACCGGTGATTGCAACGGAGATGATGATCGGGCGCATTCGGGTTCCTCTATTGACCCTGGTCGCCGCCGCCGACCGGCAGCACGGTGCCAGTAATATAGGAGGCGGCATCCGACGCGAGAAAGAGGATCGCGGCCGACATTTCGCGCAAGAGACCGTAGCGCCTCATGTGACTTGACCCAAGCGTCTGGGCAACGACCTCCTCGATCCAGCCTTTCTCATCGTCGCTCGGGACGAGAGCATTGCGTGGTACGCCACGTGGCGGCGCAGTCGTCCCTCCCGGGGCGACCGCATTGACGCGGATATTCCTTGTCCCCAGCTCGAAGCCGAGCGACGCGGTCAACGCATTCACGGCGCCTTTCGCTGCGGAGTACGGAGCGCGGTTGACTCCCCTCGTTGCGACCGAAGAAACATTTACTATCGCCCCCCGGCCCTGGTCGAGCATGTAGGGCAGTGCCGCACGGCAGCCCCAGAGCGTGGGAAACAGCGAGCGCTGCACTTCAGCTACGATCTCTTTCTCGTCGAAGTGCTGGAACGGCTTCATCCAGATTGCACCGCCGACGTTCGTTACCAGAATGTCGATGGCTCCATGCGCCTTGTGTGCCGCGTTCATCGCCTCCACATTGCCGTCCCAGGTTTCGAGATCTGCGATCGTAGCGGTGGCCTGACCTCCAGAACGGGTAATCTCAGCGGCAACGAACTCGACGAGCGGCGACCGGTCAATCAACGTGACGCACGCGCCTTCGCCAGCCGCATCGATCGCAACCTGCTTGCCGATGCCTTGCGCCGCTCCGGTGACAACCATGCTCTTGCGCGCGAAGCGGGATGCGGAACTCATTTGTGCGCCTCGGACGGTGAAAATTTCTCGTAATGGAAACTCGTGGGAACGACACCCTTCTCGTGGAGGTGCGCGCGTACAGCGTCGACCATGGGCGGCGGGCCGCAGAGATAGACGTCCACATTGCCGCCGTTCAACGCTGTCTCAGGCAGATGGTGGGTGACGTAACCCTTCCGCGGATGCGTGCTATCTGCGGCCGCGACGACGGTGGTGAAGGTAAAGTTTGGAATTTTCGCAGCAAAGGCCTCCAGCTTGTCGAGCTCGACGAGATCGGCATCGTTGGTGACGCCATAGACCATGTGAACAGGTTGGTTCGCGCCCCCGCGTTCCAACTCCTCAAGCATCGCCAGAAACGGCGCCAGTCCGGTGCCGCCGGCGAGAAACAACACAGGCCTTGTGACATCGCGCAGATAGAAACTCCCGATCGGGCCTGCGATGGTTACCACGTCTCCTGCCTTCGCCCGCTCGGCCAGATAGGATGACATCAATCCGCCGGGGATGTTGCGCACCAGGAATTGAACGACCCCGTCGCGTGGCATGGACGAGAAGGAGTACGAGCGCGTTTGCGTCGTGCCCGGAACCGAGACGTTAACGTATTGTCCGGGCAGATAGCGCATCCCGCCTGGATCTTTCAGCGCGAGCGAAAAGCCTATCGAGGACGCAGAAAGCTGTTGGACCGCTTCGATCTCGGCCGACATCGAGCCAGCCTTCACTTTGCAAATGGTCGAGGAGGCCGGAATGCGAAGCACGCAATCGGATTTCACCTTCATCTGACAGGTGAGAACCTGCCGCTCGGCCGCCTCGTCCTCGGTCAGCGCATCATCTATGTAACTGCCAAGACTATAATCACCGGACTCACAATGGCACTTGCAGGTGCCGCAGGCGCCGTCCCGGCAATCGAGCGGGATGTTAAGACCGGCCCGATAGGCGGCGTCCGCAACCAGCTCATCGGGCCGTGCCTCGATGAAGCGCGTCACTCCATCCTCGAAGTTGAGGGCAATGCGGTGCACCATGTCCTAGTTCCTCCCGACTTGCTTTGTCAGATGTGGTAGATGTCGACCACGTGATGGATGTAGTCGTTCTTCAGTACGACCCTCTTCTCGGTGATCGCGAAGCTCTCACCCGAGGTATCGATGGTGTAGAACGAAGCACCGAAATAGGTGTCGGTCGTTTTGTAACGAAAACTCAACGAGACCCAGTTGAACCTCACCTTTACAAGACCATCTGCTGCTTCCAGCAGTTCCACGTTGCTGATGTTGTGCGACGTGCGAGGCTCGGGCAGGCTCGTCGCGCTCGATCGCTCGGTGCGGATGCGGAACACCCGATCTTCAAGACCCTGCTTCGAGCCGTACCAGATCAGCGAAATTTCGCGCTGGGGATCTTCGGTCAGAGTGTCGTCATCGTCCCACGCCGGCATCCAGAACGTGGCGGTCGGCGCATAGTGCGCGAGCCAACCGTCCCAGTCCTTGTCATCGAGGCAACGGACCTCTGAGTACAGGAAAGCCTGGACTTGCTCGATGGTGACGGGCCGACCGTTCGGGACGGGCATCGGAATGACAGACATAGGCAGCCTCCCCATGATTGCGGTCATGGATCTTGGTGAAGTGATCTAAGGATGATCGCACCCGTCGGCGCGACCTCAGTCGAAGCGGGGCGTCAGCCGGCGACCGCTTTGACGAGCGCGTCCTTCCAGTAGCGGTGCTGGACCACAAACAAACCCTCGTCCTCGGTCTTGGCGCCGCTGAGCAGCGGCTTCAGCCCGATCGCGTCGGCGTCCCTGTCGGGGCCGTTGATCCAGTGCGTGGCGCCACGCGAAAGATCGTTCCATGGGGCATTCCGCGCGCCATATCCGATCTGGCAGGAACGAAACTCTTCAAGATCATCCGGCGTCGCCATGCCGGACGCGTTGAAGAAATCCTCGTACTGGCGAATACGGCGCGCACGAGCCTCGGCGCTCTCGCCTTTCGGCGCGATGCAGTAGATCGTCACCTCCGTCTTGTCGACAGAGATTGGCCGATACGTGCGGATCTGCGACGAGAACTGATCCATGAGGTAGAGGTTCGGGTAGAGGCAGAGGTTTCGCGATTTCTCGATCATCCAATCCGCACGGGCCTCGCCGAACTTGGCGACCAGCTCTTCGCGCCTTTCGTAAAGCGGCCGGTCCTGGGGATTCGCCCAGTTAGTCCATAGCAGCAGATGCCCGTGCTCGAAGGAGTAGAAGCCGCCGCCCTGCTTGGCCCAGCCGCCGGCATCCATCGCTCGGATTGTGTCCTTGGTCGCCGCTGCCTCGGCGGCGGCCTTACGCTGGTTGGTGGTGGCGGCATAATTCCAGTGCACGGATGCGACATGATAGCCATCCGCACCATTCTCGGTCTGCAGTTTCCAATTGCCATCGTAGATGTACGATGAACTCCCGCGCAAAACCTCCAGGCCTTCGGGCGACTGGTCGACGATCAAGTCAATGATCTTCCTTGCTTCGCCCAGGTGCTCCTCAAGCGGCTTCACATCGGCATTGAGACTGCCGAACAGGAATCCGCGGTAGTTCTCGAAACGCGCGACCTTCGTCAGGTCATGCGAACCGTTCTTGTTGAAGTTCTCGGGATATCCAGCACCCTCTGGATCCTTCGCCTTGAGCAACTTGCCGGCGTTGTTGAAGGTCCAACCGTGGAACGGACAGGTATAGCTCGACTTGTTGCCGCGCTTGTGGCGGCAAATCATGGCGCCACGATGCGAGCACGCGTTGAGGAAAGCGTGGAGCTCACCTTTGCGATCCCGCGAGATGACGATCGGCTGGCGGCCGATGTAGCCGGTGATGTAGTCGTTGTTGTTGGGGATCTGGCTCTCATGAGCAAGATAGATCCAGTTCCCTTCCCAGATGTGCTTCATCTCCAGCTCGAACAGCTCGAGGTCCGTGAAGATGTCGCGACGGCAGCGGAAGACGCCCGTCTCGGAGTTATCCTCGACGGAGGCTTCCAGGCGTTCGATGACCTTGTCTGACATGGGCGTCACTCCGCTCGTGGGTGGACCGGCGTTTCCGGCGCTTGAGACTGGCCTCAGGCGGCGACCGCATGCGCGCGATGCACGATCGTGCTCGGCGCACCGGCGGTTTCCCGGGTCAATTTGAAATCGAACCGAATACGGGCGAACGGCTTGTTAAGGCCGGCCTTGTGGATCTCCTCGGCGTTCGACACACGCTCGACCGGCGGGATCAGATCATTCCGGGTTCCGAAAGCGAAATCATCGTGCAGATACTTGTCGCCGTCGATGTTGATCTGCGTCGTGAGCTGGCGACAGCCCGGCGCCGTCACAAAGAAGTGGATGTGTGCCGGACGCTGGCCATGGCGGCCGAGCTTCGTCAGCAGCTGCTCCGTGTTCGAGCCGGGCGGGCAGCCATAGCCCGATGGCATGATCGAACGGAAGCGGTAGCGACCTTCGCGATCGGTCTCGATGCGCCGACGCAGGTTGTAGGGCGACTGCGCCGGACCGAAGAATGAGTAGAAACCGAATGAATTGGCGTGCCAAACGTCGACGATTGCGCCCGCCACCGGATTCCCCGCGATGTCGGACACCTGGCCCTCCATGAACAGGATCTCGCCTTCGTCCGTGCCGTCATCGAGGCGCGCCTCCCCCTTCACCAGCGGAGCACCGGCGACGTAGAGCGGCCCCTCGATCGTTCGGGTCGTGCCCCCGCCGAGACCCGCGCGGCGCTCGGCTTCATCAAGACGCAGGTCAAGAAAGTGTTCGAGCGCGGTGCCGGGTACGACCAGGCCCAGCTCATTCGCCTTGGCCGCCTCGCCGATATAGGCGATTGCGCTCCAGAACTCGTTCATGGACACGTCGAGGTCGTCAATGGCGACCATGACGTCATGAAGCAACCGGTTAAACACCTCCTTGAGGCGTGGATCGCCTTGATCATTGTCCAGCCCAGCGGCCTTCGCTGCGAGTTCCTTGATTGTGGTTTTGTTGATCAGATTGGCAGGCATTGGCGTTCTCCCTTTGATGAAGCTCAATTGATCCGAAATCTATCGATCATCGTCATGGACAGATGAAGGGTGACGACAGAGCGGAGTGATCCGCATGTCCATGAACGGAAAGAGCGGCAAACTGGACAGGATGTCGTGCAGATCCTGTGGGCCGGACACATCGAATATACTGACGTTCGAATAGCGTCCGGCCACCCGCCACAGGTGCCGCCAGATACCCGCGCCTTGCAGCTCCTGTGCGCGGGCACGCTCGGTCTGCTTGAGCGCTTCGACCTTCTCGGCCGGGAAGTCGTGCGGTAGCCGTACATCCATTTCGACCTGGAACAGCATGGCTACGACCCCGTCTTGAGATTGGGCAGCACATGAAAGCTGCGCTCTGCGCGGTCCCGACGAAAGCAATTGAGACGGTCCTCATCGATCGAGATTCCGAGACCATCGCCGGTCGGCACTTTCAGGCTGAACTCGCCGTACTCGAGTGGCTCTTCGAGGATTTCCTCGGTGAGAAGGAGCGGACCGAACAGTTCGGTGCCCCATTCGAGCTGGGAAAGAGTCGAAAAAAGCTGCGCGGACGCGGCAGTTCCAACCGCACCTTCCAGCATTGTGCCGCCGTAGAGACCGATACCTGCAGCCTCGCCGATCGCAGCGACCTTAGCGGTAGCGAACAGGCCGCCGGATTGCGCAATCTTCAGGGCAAACACGTCGGCTGCCGCCGATTGGGCGAGTTGGAACGCTGTTTCCGGGCCGCTCAGTGCTTCGTCCGCCATTATCGCCATGGTGGTTTCACGCGCAAGCCGCGCCAGGCCCTTGACGTTTCTCAGTGCAATCGGCTGCTCGATCAGGTCGACCCCCGCATCGCTGAGCAGCGGCAAGCACCTCGACGCAGTAGCCTCGCTCCAGGCCTGGTTGACATCCACGCGGATGCTTGCCCGATCCCCCAGCGCCTTCTTGACCGCGGCTACATGGGCGATGCTGTTCCGCGGGTCATGTCGGCCGATCTTCAGCTTGAAAATGTTATGCCGCCGCTTCGCTAGCATCTCTTCAGCTTCGGCAATGTCCGTCGCAGTATCACCGCTTGCCAGCGTCCAGGCGACGGGCAACCGGTCATGGATGCGCCCCCCCATCAGTTCCGCGGCGGTGACCCGGCTCCGCTTGCCAAGCGCATCGATAAGGGCCGTCTCGACGGCGCATTTTGCGAAGTTGTTTCCCTGAACGGCCTTGTTGATCGCGCCCATAGTGCGACCGATCCGGTTCGGATCGCTTTGAAGAAGGATCGGAGCGAAATAGGTGTCGATCGCAAGCTTAATGCCTTCGGGGCTCTCCGGCCCGTAGGCGAGCCCGCCGATCGTCGTCCCCTCGCCGACGCCAACGATCCCGTCCGACATGCGGATTCGAAGGATCATCAACGTCTGCCCTTTCATCGTTGTCATCGACAGCTGATGCGGGCGGATCGTCGGAAGGTCGACGAGGATGGTCTCAACATTCTCAATTCTGGTGGCGGCAATCGGCACGGGCGTTGTCCTTGGTTGGGGAATGTGTAGGCCCCGACCCGCTTGAAGCACAGGATCGATTGTGTCTATTTTGATACCCGAAAGGTATGGAGCCGTTTTGGAGGACAATCCCATGGAGCTCCGTCATCTGCGTTACTTCACCACTGTGGCTGCGGAAGGCTCGTTCAGTCGCGCCGCTGAAAAGCTCCACATTGCGCAACCGCCGTTGAGCCGCCAGGTGCAACAGCTCGAGGAAGAGCTGGGGGTGCGGCTGCTCGATCGTGGCCGACCGCTTACGTTGACCGAGCCGGGCCGATACCTTTTTGAACAGGGACGTCAGATTCTGCAGCGCATTGACGAGATGCGTGCGATGACGAAGCGGATCGCCAAGGGCATGGTGCTGCAATTCAACATCGGCTTCGTTGCATCCACCCTTTACGACGCGCTGCCGGAACTGATCCGCCGCTTTCGCATCATCGTGCCCGGCGCGGAAGTCAATCTTCTGGAGATGACGACGCTCGAGCAGGTCGCTGCCTTGAAGGACGGACGTATCGATGTGGGCTTCGGCAGGCTGCGATTCGACGATGAGGCGATCGTCCGCAGCGTCATCCGCGAAGAACGTCTGTGCCTCGTGGCACCACGCCGACACAAGTTGGCGGCCAAGAGGGGAAAACTACGGTTGCGCATGGTGGCGGATGAGCCGCTCATCGTCTACCCCAAGTCACCGCGGCCAAGCTACGCGGATCAGGTGCTCTCATTTTACCGCGATGCAGGCATTGAGCCGAGGATTGCGATGGAAGCGAGGGAATTGCAGACCGCGCTCGGGCTGGTGGCCTCCGGAGGAGGAATCTGCATCGTGCCGGCTTCGGTGCGACGCCTGGGACGAGACGACGTATGTTTCATCGATCTCGACGAGCCGAAGATGATCTCTCCGATTATCATGAGCTATCGCAAGAATGACACCTCCGTGCTGCTCAAGCAATTGATCAAGCTGGTGCGCGAATTCGACAAATGGGACGCACCCGCCGGTCAACCCGCCTCGGCATCTGTCTGAGGCGATTTCGACGAAGCTGGGCTCGTATCCGAACGAACGGTGCAAATGCCCACAGGAACGCCATCGCTGAACAGGAATGATCCCACGCGCTTCAAACACTTCAGCGTTTCGCAATGAACTCTGCGCTTTTGTTAACAGCCGATCCCCTGCTCTCGCGCATCTCATCGCGCTGTCCGGACACGGTTCAGAACGTCTGCCCATATTGGCGTCGTAAGATTTTTCTCGATCTCCCTGTGCACACGTCACATTCTAACTCTGTGAATAAATTGTACTTTCGGTCCAATCCATCATGGGAACCGCGGAGAATTTCCAGCGTAAGCCTTTCATTTTATTGATCTATTTTGTCTCCACTCGATCCTGCAAGGGATTGGACCGACTGAGGAATTTGCCGTAAGGCGCCGCGGCCGCGCCATAGACCTTGCAGGCGGCCAGCGGCAGTTCGGCAGTCCCGACAATGGCAAGAGCAGCGGACAAGTGCCGCCTTGCCGTCGCAACATTTGCGGTGACGAACGCGATCCTGGCCAGCACGCGATGGGCCAACGATCCGGCGCCTGGGACGTAAAGGCGTAAAGTTGCACCGCTCGCTTTTGCGCCTGGGCCAGATCGCCGGTTTCGAGAAAGTATTCGCAAAGGCTGTTGCAAAAATACGGGTAGAACAGGGAATCCATGTCGTTCCCCTCGACTTCGGTTGCCGTCTGACGGCGCCGCACCCGCGGTCACCGACGCCGTCCCTGCGATCGTCGCAACCGACAAGGGAAATGAGGATTACACGATCAACTGGTAGGGTGTCGAACAGGGCGTTGATAGCGGCGCCGGTCACTTCCGGTCTTGCTCGATTAGAGGACATCATTAGCCGCAATCGGTATGTCTCAAATGTGCCAGCTTCGGACATTCCGGGAAGGCGAGAGACAACTACATCAATAAAAAATCGAGGAAGTGCAAATGCTCCCGTACGAAGACAGGACGCAGATGGACACCGTCTGTAAATTTCGGCTCGCGTGCTCCGAAAAAGGGTGAGCACGTTTCACCGTTCCCGCAGACGTCGGGAAGGACATCTAGGAGCTTCGCTCCGGTGCGCTCCGCGACGGCACGCAAATCAGCGTCATGCCGAGCATAAACCGCTCGCAAATCGGCAATTGGCACGGACTTCTCAGCATTCGGATCGACGCGAATCCCGGTGACACCTCGCGTGACCATACGTTGAGGGTTTAGGACTGTAAGAGACTGCGGCGCACCTAGCACGAGGTAAACTGTCGCGTTCAATTCCAGTTCGCGAACATAATCTTCGAGGTTGGCATAAAAAGCACGCCTCCCTTCCTCTCCCCCATCCAGAGGAATAGACTTGCCCTCCCGTTCGATGAAGGCATTTTTCCTGGGCCAATAATGAGGACCGAGAACGACCGTTTGCACCTTCTCTCTTTGTACCAACTCCGACAATCTGTTCGCGACGTTGGCGCAGTGTGCAAATTCATCGCGCGCGATCACGCCAGGTACCAACGGGCAGGCTGGGCCTGTCACGAAATAAGCACGGACCGCTAACCGCCCTTCGTCTGCGAGTTGCTGCAAACGAGGGCCGTAGTGAAACATCGTACTGTCGCCGGCCAGCGCTACTTTGCGAGCGCCTTGGCCGATTTGAGCCACCATGGAATATCCGCGGCCATTATACTCAAGAACGTGCATGCCGTTGGTCGGCGCGTAGGTCTCGTCGAGAGTGGCGGCGTTCATCTTTTCCAGATCGAGGCTGGCGGCAAAACGTTGCGGCACACCACCTGCGACCCATACCGCCAAGCCACAAGCACCAAGCACGGCGACGCAGGCAGCGACAATGTGAGTGCGCCGCAAGCGATTAGAACTAAGGCGAACAGGGCGTTCAATGAAACGGTATGTGGCCCAAGCTAACAGCAAGCTCGCGATCACAATTCCGAAGGCCATAAAAGAGGTCGGCGGCTTGCCTCGGATAACATAAGAGAAAGCGATCAGTGGCCAGTGCCATAGGTATAGGGGATAGCTGATAAGCCCTATGGATACCGCGACGCGATTTGAAAGAATGGTTTTGTTAACAACGGCATTTGATCCGGCCAGGATGACCGCAACCGAACCCGCCACGGGCAGCAAAGCGAGCCAGCCGGGAAAGCGCATCTCCGATGCAAACAATCTCGCGGACATCAAGATGGCTGCCATGCCCGCCAATGAAATTACATGCTTAAGGCCCGCTTTGAGATTGATATCCGGGCGCCAAGCCAGTGCTGCACCGGCCAGCAGTTCCCAGAAGCGCGAGACCGGCAGGTAGAAATCGCTCGACGTGTCAGTGAGCGAGAGCGCGATATTGACCGCAAAGGAAGCCACCAGCAGCCCAACTATCAATCGCCCAATCGCGGCCTTTAGTTTGAAGGCGATCCAAAGCAGCGGTGGCCAGAGGATATAGAACTGCTCCTCAATGCCCAAAGACCAAAGATGCAGTAGCGGCTTTGAAGTAGCGCCACTGTCAAAGTATCCGCTATCGCTCCAGAGGGCGAAGTTAGACAGGAAGCTGGCCCCGAAAAAGACTTGCTTGCCGAGTTGAGCAAGTTGCGAGGGCATCAACACGACGAAACCATATGCCAACACCGCGGCGAGGCAAACAGCGAGGGCGGGAAAGATGCGCCTGATGCGGCGGCCATAAAAGCTCGCTAAGGAGAACCGGTGCTGCTCGATTTCACTAAATAAGATTTTTGAGATGAGATAGCCGGAGATGACGAAAAACACGTCTACGCCAACAAAGCCGCCAGGAAGCCACGCTTCATCAGGGAAGGCGTGAAAGATCACGACCGAAAGCACGGCTACCGCCCGCAATCCGTCGATATCGGGGCGATAGTTGTGGGCGAGAATAATTGTGTTGATCGGCGCAGTCATTTGGCGATTTGTGAACTGGTCCCGGTTGTCTGAACAACAATTCCGCGTCGATAAGTGGGGCTCTGCCGGGTTAGGCCGCCGCGCGGAGCGGAGGAAGATCGAAGTAGGCTTGATCCGGGGTGCGGTCGTCAAGGCTCGAATGCGGTCGTCGCCGGTTGTAAAAGTCAAGATACCGACCAATCGAGCTTCGCGCCTCACCGACGGTTTCGTAGGCTCGCAGATAGACCTCCTCGTATTTGACGCTTTTCCAAAGCCTCTCGACGAACACGTTGTCTCGCCAAGCTCCTTTGCCATCCATGCTGATGGCGATGCCGTTGTCGGCGAGGACGCCGGTAAAGGCCGCACCGGTGAACTGCGAGCCTTGGTCGGTGTTGAAGATGTCCGGCCTGCCGTGACAGGCGAGAGCATCTTGCAACGTCTCGACGCAGAAGGCCGCCTCCATCGTGATCGACAACCGCCACGACAGGACACGACGTGTCGCCCAGTCCAGCACCACGGCGAGATAGACGAAGCCGTGCGCCATCGGAATGTAGGTGATGTCCATGGCCCAGACCTGGTTCGGACGCGTAATCTCCAGGCCACGCAGCAGATACGGATGGATCTTGTGGCCGGGTTCGGGCTTGGTGGTGCGCGGACGGCGATAGAGCGCCTCTATCCCCATCCGCCGCATCAGCGTCTTCACATGCCGCCGGCCGATCTTGCACCCCTGCAAAGCCAGCAGGCCTCGCAACATACGCGAACCGGCGAAGGGATACTCCAGGTGCAGCCGATCGAGACGCTGCATGATCTCGAGATCGGCTGAAGAGACTGCACGCGGCAGATAGTACACGCTGCCGCGGCTGACCTTCAAAATCTCCGCCTGCTTGGTGATCGACAGATCGTGCTCACGGTCGATCATCGCTTTGCGCTCAGCAATCCCGCCTTGGTGAGCGCTCCTTCTAAAAATCGTTCTCCAGTGTCAGTTCTCCGATCTTGGCATGGAGCGATTTCACATCGATCGCGGGGATGGCCGGTGTCCCGCCCCCTGATCCGAAAATCTCGGAAGCGCTGCCCTCAAGCTGCGATTTCCAGGCTGTGATCTGATTGGGGTGAACGTCGAAATGCTCCGCCAGCTGGGCGATTGTGCGGTCGCCCTTGACGGCGGCCAGAGCCACCTTCGCCTTGAAGGCCGGTGAGTGGTTCCGCCGGGGTCGTCTGCTCATGGTGTCTCCTGTTCACGGCGACTATCGCCGTCCGCGCACCACCAAGCCCGAACCCGGCCACAAGATCCATCCGTATCTGCTGCGTGGCCTGGAGATTACGCGTCCGAACCAGGTCTGGGCCATGGACATCACCTACATTCCGATGGCGCACGGCTTCGTCTATCTCGCCGTGGTGCTGGACTGGGCGACACGTCGTGTCCTGTCGTGGCGGTTGTCGATCACGATGGAGGCGGCCTTCTGCGTCGAGACGTTGCAAGATGCTCTCGCCTGTCACGGCAGGCCGGACATCTTCAACACCGACCAAGGCTCGCAGTTCACCGGTGCGGCCTTTACCGGCGTCCTCGCCGACAACGGCATCGCCATCAGCATGGATGGCAAAGGAGCTTGGCGAGACAACGTGTTCGTCGAGAGGCTTTGGAAAAGCGTCAAATACGAGGAGGTCTATCTGCGAGCCTACGAAACCGTCGGTGAGGCGCGAAGCTCGATTGGTCGGTATCTTGACTTTTACAACCGGCGACGACCGCATTCGAGCCTTGACGACCGCACCCCGGATCAAGCCTACTTCGATCTTCCTCCGCTCCGCGCGGCGGCCTAACCCGGCAGAGCCCCACTTATCGACGCGGAATTGTTGTTCAGACAACCGGGACCAGTTCATGCAGCGGTAATATCACCCAGGCATCGTTTATGGTTGACTATTTGTACAACAAGCACTTCGATATTTATACGGGCATCAGCTACACGACGGTCGCGGATGGTTTTGCAGTCGGGTATCTCACCAACGGCATCACCACCTTTGTGTCGGGTATAAAGGTGGCTTTCTAGGCGAAAGCAGGCATCATGTTAAAGGTCCCATCAGGCGGTCTCGTCTCCCAGAAGGCTACCTGATCAGAATGCCCCCGGGATCTTCCTTCCAAGTGCATGCTCTCTCGAGGATTGGGCCGCTTCAACGAGCGGCCCAATTTTTAGGTGGCACGACATTGGAATGATGGTGGAGAACTCGCTTTTCATCTTCTCCACCCAAACTCGTCATGACGAGTATCGTTGTGTGTGTGCCAAGGCGTTGGTGCACTTTCCGATAGTGACGGTGCAGCCGGGGATCTGATAGAGGATTGCCCGTCTATTTTGGTCTTCCCGATGCCGCACAAGCATAATGACGAACGCGGTTCACAAAATCCCGAAGCTGTCGTTCAAGGTCGAGAACTGGTCGGACTAGCGGGACTGCGTCGGCGAGGCAGCCTGACTTTATGGATCGGGACGGCCAATGGCTGGAAGCCAAGCATTGCGCGAAATCGCGGAGGAAATAAATAGCGCAAGTTGTGCCTGGCCGCCGATGCCGGCAATGGCCCGATCGTCGCGCCCCACCTACCAGACGATCGCAGCGCACGGCGACGGCATCGAAGTGATCATTCCACCGCCCTCGACGGCCATGCCCAGTGGTGGGCTGGACCCACCCTCCCAGCATGATCGCCATCTGGCGACGATCAAAGAACAGGGGCGGCTGGCTTGGCAGGTCGCCACAGACTATACGGCCAACGCTCCGTCGTCGAAACGACAATGGGTCGATACAAGGCGCTCATCGGACCTCGGCTGCGGGCACGCAGATTCGCCGCCGAGCAGACCGAGGCCGCTATCGGCGTAGCCGTCTTGAACCGGATGTTGGAGGCCGGACGCCCGAAATCCATCCGCCGCCAGCAAGCAATCGCATAAAGCCCGCTCGGGTTGGGGGGAAACTCGCTCTCGATCCATCGAGTGCACCAACGCCCTGTGCAGAGGTACTAATTTAATCCATGGCCAGCTTGCGGTATCCGTCCGCCACTACGGCTTCGCATAGCTCGCGAAAAGTGGGATGGCTACCGCCGTAGCGCAGGATCCTGCGGGTCTCCCTGCCTGGGACGTTGCGGTTTACGCCGGTTCCCCAGGAGTCGACCTCGTTGGACAGCAAGCTCTCGCCTACCGATTTGACGTGATCGGTCCATTCGGCCACTGCGGCGGGAGTGGGTTCGACGCGCGTCAGGCCACGTTCCTGCGCGTAGCCGATCAGGCGGGTCACCCAATTGACACTGTATTCGGAGGCGCGCGGAAAGTTGCCTACCCCGCTATGCGGACCCATCACCATCAGCAAGTTGGGAAAGCCATCGACCAAGAATCCAAAATAAGTCTGCGGCCCATCCTTCCACTTGTCTACCAGGGATACGCCGCCGACCCCGCGGAGGTCGATCCGATCGAAGCTGCCCGTATACGAGTCGAATCCGGTCGCGTAGACGATGATATCGAACTCATATTCCGCGCTGCGCGTCTTGATGCCGGTCGGCGTGATACGCTCGATCGGCATCTCGTTGAGATCGATGAGTTCAACGTTGGGCTGGTTGTAGACCTCGTAATAGTTCGTCTCAAGCGGTACGCGGCGGGTACCGAAGCCATGGTTTTTGGGGATCAGCATCTCGGCCACGACGGGATCCTTGACGCGTTGGCGGATCTTGCGGGCGACAAAATCCGAGACCAACGCGTTTACTTTGCGATCGACCAGGATGTCGCGGAAGTTCGCCACCCAGAATCCGTGACCGGGTTCATCGTAGAGCTTCTCCCAAAACGCCTCGCGTTCCTCGGGAGTGACCTCGGAGCTGGCGCGCGGGTCCGGGAGATGGATCATACAGCCGGCGGTCGCTTGGCAGCGCGCGTAGATCTCGGGATAGCGGGCCCGAATCCGCTCCATCTCTTCATCGCTGATCTTTTGGTTGTGCAGGGGTAGGCACCAGTTGGGGGTGCGCTGAAACACGGTCAGGTGGGCGACGGTCTTGGCCACTTCCTGAACGACCTGTACTCCGGTCGCACCAGTGCCGATCACTGCGACGCGCTTGCCCTTGAAGTCCACCGGCTCCTTAGGCCATTGATTGGTGTGATAGGACCGCCCCTTGAAGGTGTCGATACCCGCGATTGCCGGCAAGGTTGCCGCAGAGAGTATACCAATGGCCGTGATCAGGAAGCGGGCGCTGCAGCGGCTTCCATCCTCCAGCGTGATCTCCCAAGCACGTGTTCCTTCCTGATAGTACGCCGAAACGACGCGACTGTTGAACTGAATGTCGCGACGCAAGTCGAACTTGTCAGCGACATAGTTGAGATAGCGCTCCGTCTCGGGCTGCGCCGCGAAATGCTCTGCCCACTTCCACTCCTCGAGCACTTCCTTTGAAAAGAAGTAGCCGTAACTGTAGCTCTCGCTATCGAAGCGGGCGCCTGGATAGCGACTCCAGTACCAGGTGCCGCCGACATTGGAGCCGGCCTCGAACACCCTCACCTTGAGCCCTAGCTCGCGCAACTTGTAGAGCTGATACAGACCGGAAACGCCGGCGCCGATGACAACCGCATCAAAATCCACGACCATCTCTGCCCTCGGCTTGCGGGCGACCGCTTGTGACGCAGCCATGCTCTGCTCTCCTCCTCGAAGTTACGCGTTTATTAAATGGATACATCAGATGACGCACGACCGAGTCGGCGTCATCTCATCCGGCTGTCCTCCCGCCATCGATCACCAGCTCGCTGCCGGTGACGTAGCTCGAAAGGTCGGAGGCGAGATAGAGCACGCCATTGGCGATGTCCTGGGCCTGCCCGGCGCGCGCCAGCGGCACCACCGCCTTCGCCCAGAGCGAAGGCAGCGGCACCACCGCCTTCGCCCAGAGCGAAGCGTTGTGGCCGACCGCGCTGCCGGTCGGCATTTTGTCCCAGAGCGGCGTGTCGATGATCCCAGGATGGACCGAATTGACGCGGATATTGACGCCCATCGCCGCGCATTCCATTGCCGCCGCCTTCGCGAACAGGCGGACGCCGCCCTTGCTCGCGCAATAGCTGGCGAACCCGGACGAGCCGCGGAGCCCGGCGACGGAAGAGGTGATGATGATCGAGCCGCCGCCGGTCTTGGCCATGGCCGGGATGGCGAATTTCACCGACATGAAGACGCCGTCGAGATTGATCGCGGTCTGCCGCCGCCAATCGGCCAGCGACATCTCGACGATCGGCCCGCCCATGCAGACCCCGGCATTCGCCACCATGATGTCGAGCCGCCCGTAACGGCCGAGGGCCGCCTCAACGATCTCCGGCCAAGCCAACTCGTCGGTGACGTCCTGGTGACGGAAGAAGGCCTCGCCGCCCGCCGCCTCGATCCTGGCGACGACCTCAGCGCCGAGCGCATCGCCGATATCGGTGACCAGCACCTTGGCGCCCTCGCGCGCCAGTGTTTCCACCGACGCCGCGCCGATTCCCGAGGCACCGCCGGTGACGATCGCGACCTTGCCCGCGACCTGACCCATATTTCCCTCCCTCGACCGCCCCACCGGCACCCATTCTTCGTGGCTGCGCACGTTCGGCAACTCAATTCAGCCGAACAGACCACGACTTTATCGAAGGACCCAGGCGCAGGACAATCAAGGAATCCGGTCAGGAGTTTCTCGATTCAAGCAACAATTAAGCTCATGATTTGCTTGGTCATCGCAGTACTGTGCAGTACTGTCTGCAAGCATGTCTGGCGAGGCAACGCTCGCGCAATTCGTCAGCTTATCGTCAAGCTGCCCGCAACAACTAAAGGCACTCGGCTTGTGAACGCCGAGGATAATGTGCGCCTTATTCGTCACCCACTGCTGTCGGCGGAACGCTTGAAGGCGCTTCGCATGCGAAAACCGTCGATCATCCGCTCGGTTGCCTGGGTGACCAACCCATGTCGCCTGTTTCAGCGGCAATCTCGGCGCACCGTCATTCAATGTCCGGCTCATCGAGAAAGAACGACTCGATATGGATAAAGCTGGCCAAGGCGTGTTGGGCGGCAAAGTGGCTCTGGTGACAGGCGCCGCTGGGGAAATCGGAGCGGCAACGGTCGGGCTCCTGGCCGAGCGTGGCTCCCGCATCGTCGCGATTGACTGCGATTGCAGAAGGGTTGAAGCGCGCGGTCGGGGCGCTCATGGCATCCGCCGAGACGTCACCCGTGAAGACGACGTCGCCGCCTATGCGCCAAACGACGGACCGGGCAGCCTGCACATCTTCTTCAACAACGCCGGCATCGAAGGAGACGTCGCGGCGATTCCCGACTACCCGCTGGAGGCGTTTCGCCGGGTGCTCGATGTCAATGTGGTCGGTGTGTTCCTCGGCATGAAATATGTGATCCCGGTGATGACCGGGCAGGATGCCGGCAGCATCATCAACACCGCTTCGATCGCGGGCCTGATCGGCAGTTCCCATATCGTTGTTCACAGCGCCAGCAAGAATGCAGTCATCGGCCTGACCAAGAGCGCGACGCTCGAGTGCGCCAACACCCAGGTGCGCGTCGGGATTGATCGACAGCCGCATGCTGTCGTCGATCATCGATGGCCGTAACAACGGCAAGCCGGTGCCGATGGAACAAACCGTCGAGCGCATCCCGGCGCGCCGGCTCGGACTCGCAACGGCAGTCGCAGCCGTCGTCGCTTTTCTCGCTTCCGACGACGCGCGCTATGTGTCGGGATCGTCCTATCCCGTGGATGGCGGCCGCACCGCGGGCTGACGCCCCCCAATCAAACCACAAGCGATGCAACGCGCTCAAATCAAGACGGAGACATTGACATGCCAGTTACGCTCGATCCCGAAGCCGCTGCCGTGCTCCAGGCATTTCGCGAGGCCGGCCGCCCAGCCTACGAAACACTGACCCCACCGGAAGCCCGCGACTCCTATATGGCAGCCCGTGTCGTCACCAACCCCGAACCGCCGCCGATCGCGTCAGCAGAAACGCTCGCGATCCCCGGACCAGCCGGCCCCATCCCTGCCCGCCTCTACAAACCGCGGACACTGCGGCAAACCGCCGGCCTGTCGCCCTGCCTTGTGTTCTTCCACGGCGGCGGCTGGGTGATCGGCAACCTCGAGTCGCACGACGTGATGTGCAGGACGCTGGCCCATGAGGCCCAGTTGTTAGTGATCTCGGTCGATTACCGCCTGGCACCCGAACACAAGTTTCCCGCTGCAGCCGATGACGCCATCGCCGCGACCGTCTGGATCGCCAAGAATGCCACGCAACTTGGGATCGATACGGCCCAGCTATTTGTCGGCGGCGACAGCGCCGGCGGCAACCTCGCTGCCATCGTCGCCATCACCGCGCGCGAGGCCGGCCCAAAACTCGCCGGCCAGGTGCTGATCTATCCCGCCACCGACTTCGCCATGACCCATCCCTCCCATAGCGAGCCGGAGACCGACTGTCTGCTGACACACTCCGTGATCCGCTGGTTCCGCGACCACTATCTAAACAGCGCCGCGGACATCAACAATTGGCGCGCCTCGCCGGCCCGGATCAAAACCTTTGCCGGCCTGCCGCCGGCCTTTGTCCTGACTGCCGGCGCCGACCCGTTGCGCGATGAAGGCAACGAATTTGCCAAGCGTCTGAGCGAGGCCGACGTTCCGGTGACGTATCGGACTTACCCCGGTCAGTTTCACGGGTTCATCACCATGGGCAAACTGTTGCCCAAGGCACATGTCGCGATTGCCGAAATCAGCAGTTGGCTGAAGGCGCCACCGACCTGACTGAGACGCAACGCCGAGCCACCCCGGCGCCGGCCTCATCTGCAGTTTTTCATGTTGCAGACCAGCGCTTTGCATAGAAAGCTGGCTGAAAGCGCCAAGACCAGCGAGGATAGTCTCGGACTCCGGCGCGGCGGCAGGTCCAGTCGGGCCGGACGGGACGGTCGAGATCGAGTTTGCGGCCGGCGCTCGGATGCGGATCACGGGCGCGGTCGACGCGGCGACGCTGAAGGCCGCGGTCGCGGCACTGGCTGATGGGCGACCGCGATGATTCCCGTTCCCGCTAACCCGCCGTACGAACTGCGCGTCTCGCCCTTTGCGTCAGGCTGCCCGGACCGTTGTCAGGAAATTCTCGACTTCGATCTTCAGTCTTACGCTGTCGCTCGATAGCGTTTGCGCAGATGCAAGCACCTGACTTGACGCCGAACCTGTTTCGGTCGCACCGCGCTGCACGTCGGAGATACTCGAAGCCACCTGCTGGGTGCCTTGCGCCGCCTGCATGACGTTGTGGGCAATCTCCTGGGTGGCCGCCCCCTGTTCTTCAACGGCGGATGCGATGGTTGACGAGATTTCAGAGATCCGGCCGATGGTTCCGGTGATCTCCTTGATCGCGATTACGGAGTCCTGGGTCGCCGCCTGGATGCCCACGATCTGGTGACCGATCTCGCCGGTCGCCTTCGCGGTTTGCTCGGCGAGCACCTTGACCTCGGATGCGACCACCGCGAAGCCGCGCCCTGCCTCTCCGGTACGTGCCGCTTCGATAGTCGCATTCAGGGCCAGAAGGTTGGTCTGTCCGGCGATAGTGTTGATCAGCTCCACAACTGCGCCGATGCGACTCGCCGCCTGCGACAATGCATTGACGCGATCGTTGGTCCTTTGCGCCTGTTCTACCGCCGCACCGGCAATCCTGGCAGCTTCTTGCACCTGCCGACTGATCTCGGTGACCGAGGCGCTCATCTCTTCGCTGGCGGAAGCGACCGACTGAACGTTAACGGATGCCTCCTCGGAAGCGGCGGAGACCATAGTGGATAGCTCCTGCGTGCTGTCGGCGGTCTTGGTCAGCGTTTTGGCCGCGGCCTCCAGCTCGGTCGAGGACGATGACAGCGTCTCGATGATTTTCCCAACGGCGTTCTCGAACTGACTGGCCAGCGCGTGCATGTCCGCCTTACGCTGGGCAGCGGCTCTGGCCTCCGATTGCGCCCGTTCGGCGCGCAGGCGGTCCGCTTCGATCATGTTGTCCTTAAAAACTTGGACGGCGCCAGCCATCTCGCCGATCTCGTCGTAACGTCCGCCCCCGGGCACGACGGTGGACGTATCGCCGCCGGCTAGTTTGCCCATGGCGGCGGTCATCCCCTGGATCGGTGTTGCGATCGCGCGCGCCGTGAACACTGCAATCAGCGCGCTGAGGCCCAGTCCTGCCGCAAGCAATTCCCACAGAACCATTGTGAGGACCGATATGCTCGCTTCCACCTCGTGTTCCTCTTCGGAGAGCATCCTCTTCTGGTTCGTCTTGATGCCTCCTGAGCGGGTGCCGTCGGGGCCTTTAGGTCCATCCAGCAAATCCACAATCTTGAGCGCGCGCGGCGCTGCTTCCGTGACGAGAATCTCGACGGGAGCATTCCAGCCCGAGGACTCCCGGAGCACGAATATCTTTTCGTACAGCGCCGCGAATTCGCCACGTGCCCTCGTCATATTGTCGAAAGACGCCAGTTGTGAGGTGGTGAGGAGCGACTTTTGCGCGCTCACCGCGGCAAAGCCTTTTTCGAAGAGCTCCCACGGTCTGACGAATTTCTCCTTGTCTGTCTTATCACCTGACAACAGACACATGCGGAGCTGAGCTGTAGCGGCGGCGAAATTGCCGCGTGTGTCCGCCATCGCCCTGAGCAATCTCTTCCGATCTGCTGTCGCCTCCAGGCTTTCCTCCTCGTTGATCATCCTGGTGATCTCCGAAAATATCATCTCGGCGCGCGGGCTCGCTTCGGTAATCAGGAGCTTCGTCGCGGGGTATGCATCGGAGGTGAAGGCGATTACCTCGGCCTTGTCCTGGGCAGCGCGGAACTCCGCGAGCAGGACTTTGGTCTCGGCCCATTTCCGCTTGTTCTCGGGGTTCGTGAAATGCGTCGACTGCTCGTCGAAGGCGGCCACGGTGGCCGCCATCTCCTTCCACATCGCTATGCGATCGAGCTTACCTTGCGGATTTCCCGTCAACAGGTAGCCGCGGAGCGTCGCTAGAGTGGAATAGAGATTGCCAGCCAATTCCGTGCTTGCGAGCGCCGCGGGCGTACGCAGATTCACCATGCGACTGACGATCGTGGAAACTCCACCAACAGCAAAAACCGTATATCCGACCGCAAGCGCAAAGATTGCGCATACGGCAACAAAACCGGCAATTAGCCGGCCACGAATGCGTAAATTCAATTTGAAAGACATGAGTGGACTCCGCGGAGTGGACCTATTGCAGTTATTGGCAGGATCGATTTGTGTGTGACGCGCTTTGGCGCGGCAGATGGCGAGGGGGTCGATCGGATTGGGTGCCGGTCCGATCAGGTTCAGCTCAAGCACCTCGCTGGTTGAGCGAGGCGGCGAAGGACGCGCGGCAGGCCGGAAGCGGCCGCGGCGAGGCACGCTTTTATGGATTTGACCCTAGCCACGTCGTTCAGCACGAAGGAAAGGGAAAGGCCAGGTTTCGTCATGAGATATCCGTGGAATGTCGTAGATCGGCTTTTCGGGATAGAGCTCGGCGCACTGGCTGCCGACCTTGTCGAGGATGTCGATAACATGTGCCTTCATGTTGAGAAGGCCGAACTCAAAGACGGCGAACAGTCCGCAAGGGCCGGCGCTAATAATCAGCACACGGGTTTGATCGCTTCGCTCATATTGTCTCCTCATCGGTTGGACGGGCGCCCGGCGGGCAAACTGGGGCACCGTCTGTCTAGCCAACGGTGCCAGAAGCCGAGGCGGCGGCTGCGATAGGGGTATCAGAGGAGCCATCACAGGTGTCGTGTAACTCTTTCGTTTGGAGTAGATCGTCTGTCTGAGTCGAGAAGCTGTGAGATCACCGAATCTTGGCCAGTTCTAACTAACTAATCCAAGCTACGGACACGCGACGACGCGGCCAGCAGAGTTGCCTCCAAGCCATCGCAATTTATTCAAGTCCATAGTGACGGTGGCAGGCTGCGCAAATCCCGTCGAGTTGATCGCTGACCTTCGAGATGGATTTCAGGTCATGCGCTTCAGCGGCGCGGTGGGCTTTTTCCGCCGCGTCCGCCAGTTTCTTGACGTAGGAATTCCAGTCCGGATCGCGCGCCCGCTGCGGAATCATCAGCGCGTTGGTGGCCTCCGCCAGCGTTGCCGCGCCGCTGACGATTTGCTCCCAGTCATAGTCCGATTTAGGGGCAAGATCATGCTCACCCTTTTCGTCGATCACCACGCCGTTGACTTTCCAGATGATCGCCGCGGCCGGGCTAAGGACATGGTCCACGAAGGTCTTCATATCGACATGAGGTTGGAAGGGCGATATCGGGGCCGCGTCACCGGATATCGATGGCGATGAGGCCACGCACGCAATGACCAACGCGACAATGGTGGCGGGCAGGAGACGGATGTTGATCATGTTAACGAACCTGCATTGTAAATCCGATCCAGCGTCCGCAAGTGATGACTGAAATCCACAGCAAAATGGACAATCCTCCCGCCAGCCGCGCCGAAAACGGCAGCCTTGTCTCGTGCTCCCAGCGCGGCAAATCCCTGGCGCTTATGGCGTGAAAAATCGCCATGTTCAGGCCGGCCACGCAGATAAGAAAGAGCTTGGCGACGAAATAGCCGTTGTCCAGGTACTTGGTGGCGTTGGATATGAAGAGCAGGGAGCCCGAGGCAACGGCAATGGCAAACGCGCTCCAGGTGAGAGGCAAAATTGCGCTCGTGACACGGCTCACGGACCGATTGATCGAGGCGAGCCCAAGCAATCTCAGATCAACAACGAGAATGGAGCCAACCACCAGGCAGATTGCGACCACGTGCACTGATTCAATGAAGGGAAACAGCAGATCGTTCTCGCGAATATCGTCCGCCAGTCCGCTGTCCTCGAAATACGAGATAAATTTCTGAAGCTGCTGCATCATCCGGCCTGGGTGTAGGCAATCCATCGTCCGGCGAATAGAATGCCGCACCAGACCAATATCGAGAGGGTCACCGCGAACTGTCCCGCCACCCGCCACCTTCGATCCTTGTCCCACAAATTCGGCGACGAAGATATCGACCATTGCAGCGCTGCAGTCAGCATGATAGCGACCGCGAGCAGCGACATCTTGAGATAGAAAGTAGTATTGACCAGCGAACGCCGGGGCTCGCCGACGATCAGCAGGCCTCCCGTGATCAGGAGGATCAGCAGGATCGGCCAGATGGCCGGCAGGAAGCGCCGCGCGATTTCGGGCAGCGGGACGTCGCGCTGGAGCAGCCGCCGGATCCGAAGGTCGACGAGGATCGCGGAGGAAAAGACCACGGCAACGCTAAGAATGTGAATGGTCTGAAGGGTTGGAATGATCCAGACGGCGGTCTGGATTGTATGGCTGAGCGGGGTCGCCGCCAGCCATTTGCAAAATTCGTTCAGGGCGGCCTCGATCATCACGTCATTGTTCGGCGGGCGTCACGCTGTAACTCAACTCCTGGCCGCTCGGCAGCGTGACTTTCAGCAAGAACCCGCCAAGATTGCCGTCGCGAAGCGGCGCATAGCGGAAGACCGCATGATCTCCGGGCTGCAGAGAGCGCTTGGTCCAGCCCGAGCGTGTCAAAACCCCAGGGCTCGAGACTTCGAACACCCAAGTATTTGGCGGCGTACTTCGTGGAGTACTCGGCGAAGCGCTTGGCGAAGTACTTGCTGGCGTACTTGCCGGCTCGGCATTCTTGGCGTCCGGCTCGACGACGAAGGTGATGTGAGGGTTGGTCCAATTGACGGCCTTGACGGTGCCTTCCACGGATTGGGGATGGTCGAGATCGTATGCCGCACCCGAATGGTGCGCCGCGGCGATGCCGCCAAAACCCGGTATGAAGCCCAGGATCAGGCTCACCGACAGAAACACGATTTTAAACGACATGTTGACCATCCCTATTTAACTGCTCGAACGGACCCGTCCGGGTTTTGCGGGTTGAGAACGAATATGTCGTTGCCGAGCTGATCCTTGCCCGCAACAAGGTCTTCCTGAGCACATTCCCCTTCGGTGATCTCATAATGACGCTCGGGATAACGACGAAAGATTCGCGTCGTTTTCCAGGTTGCGCTCAGAACTTTCGGCGCCGTTATTTCAAGGTCGTCGTAAAGCACGTTCGGCTTGGCGAGATGCAGCCGCTCGAGGACGTGCATGTCGCCATTGTTTGGTATGCCGACTGCCTCACTGATCGCAATATAGGCCTGTGGCGTGATCGCAGTCGTGTCGACCACCAGCGTCTCGCCATCCCAATGGCCAATCGAGTGGCCATGAAGCGTCAGATCGGGGTCTTCAGGATGTGGACGTCCGTCCACGTAGATCCGTCGCATCCGGTTGCCATCGACTTCTCCTAGCATGGTGACGCGTCCGGGGGTCGTGAGAAGCTCGAACGCATTATGCGTGATCAGCATCCAGCTCGGCATGCCGTGCGGCAGACAATGACTGAGAACAAGAAAAGGCCGGCCGGCTTTTTCCTCGGCGACTAAGTGCTGGACCTGCGGGAGAATTTCCGGCTTCCAGGGCGGCACATTTTCCGCTTCCTGACGCATCTGATCTCTTATGTCCGGAATCCATACGCCGCTGAGATCGGGCGGCTCCGCCAACGCCGGGCAAACGACGAACATCTCGAGCAGCGCCACTGCGTAGCAGGCGGTTGCGAGCTTCTTCGTGATTTTGTTCACGCTGGCTAACCATTCGTTGTCGACACAGTACAGCCAAATCCACGCCAATCGCGTCCTTGCCAAGCCCTGCTGTATGTCGCTCCAGCCGAAAGAGCGATAGCGCTGCCGACAGAAGTCGTGTTCATTGTACCCTCCCAAGCTCACCGCAAGCAGATCGCGTCGCGCCCCCAGCAAAATCTGTTACCGCAAAAACATACGCTAGGCTTTTTCCGCTGCGGCGCATGATGGTTCTAACAAACCTCATCCCTCAGTCTCCCCCTGGTGATCGTTCCCCGCGGGGCGATGTTTCCGTCCTCCGCGGGACTGTTCATACGTTAGACCCACGAGAAATTGGCGCGCGAATGATGGTCATCTCATTTGCGTTATTCGCAAAGATGCCAATGCGTGTCGGAGCAATGCGATGTTTGACGCACCGGCAGAGCAGGGATTTCAGGCATTTTGAAAGGAGTTCTAACCAGCTGAAACCGCACAATACGAATAAAGACCTCTAAAACGTCTGATCTTGACCTACTCAAGGATTCAAGACAGTAGTTGTGAACTCTCCCGATGTTTCAATCGATGCAAATCGTCAGTCCATTCGCACGCGGCGGGCGATTCAATACGCAAAGGTATCCAAATGATCTTGCGATTGGACGATAACGGCCTATCGCTCCATGACCCCTGGAACTTTAAGACCTTGCATTTGGAGCTACCGGAGCGACTTCCAGAAGTCGTTCTTGGCGCGAGCCTAGAGAGGTTCGGACACATTGAAGGCGAGCACGCTTTTCTCAATGGTCAAGCTATTTCGTCGCTCGGGCCTAAGGACGGTCACGAGCGCTGGCGCGAGGCGTTTACCGCGATGCTAAGAACGGTAGCCCGTGGTCTGTCTCGTCGTGCTCGAACGTCATGGGGGACTCCTTTGGTCGAATCGGCCGCGCCCATCGCGGCCTTCATGGCGACGAAAGGCGGCGGGCGGACCGGACCTGCACCGCCGAGCGCAGCGACAGCGGCCGAAGCAAAGCGGAGGATGGCGGGAGCCGGCTATTTTGCCTCGCGATGTAAAGCGCCTTTAGGGCGCGACGGAAAATAGCCGGCTCCCGCCATTGCGTGGCCGGACCGCTCGCCGCAGGGTCGCCCTCTCAAGAAGGCCGTGAGCGCGGCCCCCTCCGACAACAGGAGAGGCTCCATGATCGACGACGTACCGTCAGAGCTGCGTAGCAGCCTTGTCCCCTGTTCCGGTCCAAACGCTCGTATTCAAGAACCGGACCACGTCTTCAGGGGCGAGTTGGATTTGCAACGCAGCACGCAGCGCGTTGATGTCGAAGTTCCGCAGATCCTCATTGAAATCGCCACACTGCGGCGACAGCACCATCGCCTCGATGCCGGCCGCCTGCGCCCGGTCGAACAGTCCTGCCACCGCGCCATCGCCCGCCCGATCGTCGTCGCGGACGATATAGAGCCGGCGCAGCGTTGCTGGAAACAGGATCGCTGCGAGATGCGCGGCCGAGAGCGCTGCGACCATCGCCATGCGGGGCATAACGCAGCGGAGCGACAACATGGTCTCGATGCCCTCGCCCGCCGCCATCACGTCACTAGCCGGACCGAAACGAACCGCATGCCCGAGAAGGTGGCCCATCGCCCGGCGTGGGGTATCGACTGGCGCCTTGTCGCGCCCAGACGGATCGAGCCATGTGCGGTGCGCGCCGGTGATGTATCCCTGGAGGTCGGTAACAGCCGCGATCATAGCGGGCCGCATTTCGGTTGTGGCGTCTGTCTCGGGACGGTAGTAGCAACGCGGATGGAATCGCAGGCTATCGATGCCATGCAAGTCGGTTATGCCGCGTTGACGTAGATAGGTTTCCACTACGGTGCCGGTAATCGAGTTCGACATCGCGAAGAGCCGCCGCGCCGATTCCGATGAGCCGGTCGGTACCGGTGACAGATGCGGTCGATAGTCTGATCCGGGTTCGGATCGTGGCAGGCTCAGGAAGCGGCGTGCCTCGTCGGCGACATCGCGGAAGTCGAGGAGACCGCAGCTTTCGCGGATGATGTCGAGGAGATCGCCGTGCTCGCCCGTCGCAGCGTCAGTCCATTTGCCGGCTGGTCGTTTCGGCGATTCCCTCAACCGGACGAACATGGAGCGGCCCGGCGTGTTTCTGACATCGCCGACCAACCAGTAGCTCCCCTGGCGCCTTCCGTTGGAAAGATAGTGGCGGCACACCGCCTCGGCATCGCGCGCGAGACGGTGCACCAGTTCGGAAGCGTCGCGCGGCATCACGCGACTTCCCGCTCGCTGATGCACGCGATGCGGAAGCGCTGCACTTCCTTGGCCGAGACGCCAACGCCGGCCGCGTCGGTGGGCACGAACATGCGCAGCTTCCAGGAGATGATCCCGTGGAAAAGGCCGTAAGCCTTGAGGCGGTTGCACATGCCGTCGGTGAAGCCGGACAGCTCGATGCGGTACGCGCCCATGACGCGAACCCGACGGAGCTTGAGGCCTTCGTCAAGTGTGAGGACAGTGCGGCCCTCCATCAGCACGGCGCAAACGTTGGGACTCTGCAGCAAGGTGCGCCGCGCGATGCTCTCGGCCAGTTGCTCGATCAAGACACCCGCGTTTACACAGCGGACGGTCGACTGGCTCAGCACCGGCTTGTTGAGAGGAATGTCGCGAGAGGGCGACAACGAGATTTTTTGGATAGGCTTCGTCATCTCAGATCTCCATGACGGGCGGCCGAAAGCCTCTCTCGACCTCCAACCCGTCACAGAAACCGGCCCGTCCTCTCACTCTCTCAGCAGACAGCGGAGACGCATCACGCCGCCTCGTGATCGGCGGCCAACGTCGTCGGGCCTGCCGCGAGATCGGGCAGGAAACCGAGGAGATAATCCGCGACCTTGCTGGCTTGCGAAGCCGCCCGCACAATCGCGCGATTGTCCTCGCGCAGCACCTCGAGCCATGAGCCGATGTAGTCGGCGTGCCGCACGGTGGGCACAATGCCGAGCGACGCACAGCAAAACGAAGAGGAAATCTCTGCGACCATCTCCTCGAAGGCGTATCTTTTGGTACCGTAACCGCCCGAAAGGTCGCGGTTGAGCCGGGAGGAATGCCCGCTGGCATGCGCCAACTCATGCAGAGCAGTCCGGTACCAATTGATCGGCTCAAAAAAGGCTGCCGGAGGCGGCACCTGAACGTAGTCTTTGGCAGGACAGTAGAAGGCCCGATTACCCCCGATACGAAAGTCGATGCCGGTCGCACCGATCAGCGCTTCGACCTGCGGCTCGACCATATGAGGCGATGGTGCGATGCTAGAAACATCGGCGGACAGGCCGTCACACTGATCGGTATTGAAGACCGTAAAGCGCTTCAGGAATGGAATCGCATGGGCTTCATCACCCGCCGTACTCGCTCGCTTCATCTCCTCGGCGGGCACGAAGCGGTCAGCATAGACAACGGTCGTACCGCGCTCGCCTTTGCGAACGCAGCCACCGAGCGACAATGCCTGGCGGAAGGTGAGCCAGCTCTGGCCTGAAAAACCCCGCTCGACGGCGGCGCCCAGCAGGATCAGGATGTTGATGCCACCATACCGCCGACGGGTCGCGGCGTTCTGAGGCAGCGCAAGCGGCGCCCTAGCCGCAGCCGTTTTCCAGGGCTGGACCCACGGCACGCACCCAGCCTCCAGTTCGGCGATAATTTTGCGAGTGATGTCTTCATAGAAGTTGGTCCGGTCGGTGCCGATTCGGGCCTTGCGAACATGTCTGGGCATCGCGGTTCTCCGCGACGGGCGCCGCGAGCCTCTCTCGCGACCATGAACCCGTCACGGCACACCCGGCCGTCTCTCTAACTCTTCGGTCACGCTGCGAGAACCTAAGGGGCTGGTCGGTCGATCCGCATCAAAGGCCAACAAGGAGCCATGGTGCGAGGCTCCATTTGGACGTAGAGGCGATGGGAAAAGCAGTTTGCGTAGCGCAAGCGCAGCTACTCGCCGGCGGCGAGACCAAAGAAGGCAGCCGCAGGAGCGTCAGCATAGCGCCGCCGTCAGGCGGGACGCGGGACCGACTGCAGTCCTGAGACCGGTTAAGAAGGCACCCGCAGGAGGGTCAGCATAGCGCCGGCGCGGAACGCGGCGGGACCCGGGACCGAGTGCCTCCGGCGAGGGACACCTTGTTGTGCGCGAGGGATCGAAGCCGCATGGCCGAGACGCTGGCGGCTCGGTTCACAAGAGCCCGGTGCGGCCCTTTCCGCACGCGCATCAAAACCAAAACCTACACCGGTGGAAGCTGGACCTCTTCCCGAGTCTTTGTCTCGGCGTCATAGATTCTAATCCGAAGCATGGGAAAACGCTTCTTCAACTCTTCTGCACCGGTCTTGGCCCCGTCCCTGGTCGCAAACTCGGCTTTGAATCGGCCGTCAACTTCGAGCGCGTAACCTGAAGCGGGCAATTCATGGGCAGTTGCAACCATCTTGTTCCTTCGCGCATGGAGCTGATCGACGGCAAATGTTTAGCGTGAGTCGTTCAGATCGCGCCAGCGGGACTATGCTTCCATTGACCACATTGTAAGCTATCGAGTGTTTTTGCCTCCGGCGCGACATATAGAATGAATTCGCTTCATTCCGTTTGAATAAGAGCGAAAAGGGGCCCGCACCGAAATGCTAAATAGGCTCCCTCGGACTGGCGCCAGTCGTTGTCCTAGACAAAGGTGAGCCGGCCGCGAGCGTCGTTGCGCACGCAGCCGACTTCCCTGCCATCCAGCAGAGCAACGAACTCGCTCATCATGCCTTTTTCTTCCTGGCCTTGGCCACGATGGCGTTGATATCGACGGCAGGCCTGGTGGATCCCCGGGCGGATGTTTGTTCGGTGCCCGCATCTAGGCGGATGTCCAGGGCGTCAAGGGCGCGAAGGATCAGCCCAAGCTCAGCGCGCGCGTGGCCGTGCTCGACGTGGATGACCCATTGGCGGCTGACGCCAATGCTCTTGGCAAACGTCGATTGATCGAGTTTGAGTTTCTTGCGGCGGTCGCGAAGGAAGGCGCCGAGTTCGACCGGTGTGCGTACGAGCATGGGATTTCCAGATGTCAACGTTCGCTTACTTTAGCATATGTCGGCGTTCGTTGACAATTTTAAAATGTCAGCGTTCGGCGACAACTTGGCCGGTCCAGCGGGACTCCCTGCCGACGACCCGACGTCCCGTCGGCGCCGCCGACGGACACGCCGCCGCCAGCGCGCTGGCGAAAGCGCTGGCCGGGAAATCCAACCATTCCGATTTCGTCGGCGAACACGACTACTGGTGGGGACACGGGACACACCACAACCCTATCGGTATGTGATCAGGCCCATATAAATCACCCGCGCCTGCTTGGCCTGAGCGCTGACGACGTCCTTGCGGCGAACGCCCGTTCATCGGGGCCGATCATCATCGGCATGGTGTGTACCTCCCTCAACAGTGACGGCCAGCGTGGACATTGCGCAATGTCGCTCGTTCGCGAGCGAGCCTGACGGGCACAGTCAAACAAAGTTTGGATTCGCACTGTCGGGCAAATCAGTGGTCGCCCGCAAATCAATATGCGTGTTCGAGGGACCAAAGGTGGCAGCGATATCTAGCGATGCCTATCATTCCGACAAAGGGAAGGCTCGTCGTGGTTTCAATGTAGGGTAAGCGACAGACTTGTCGGATCGACCGTTGATAGCCTGCTAGAATCATATGACTCTCAACCAGCGGGCCAGCATGGGGACGCGCAAATGTGCCCACAGCCTGTGGTCCCCGCTGCGTTACGATCTATCAATCCTGCTTCTGCTGATGTGCGGTCATCCGAAGTGGAACGCGCTATATCTCGATCAGCGCCGCCGCGCCCTTCAGGTAGTTGCGCCTATCGCAAAGTCGGCCGCTGTACATTCGACAAGCTGTGTCGCTGTGATGCCGGCGTTAGCCGCGAGAAGAGTATGGATCCGCTTGCAAGATGTGTTCGACGGTGTTGGGTGGCACCGCCGGCAACCCAAGAGACGCGAAGAATTCGTGCATCGTGCTCGACGACCTTCCTTCCGGCGTAGGTGCGGCTCAGACGGATCGAGTACTAGCGGCCCAACAGCGGCCCACCGCTATCCTCAGCGCCACCTTTCGGCGCGCATTCTACCGGGCTTTCTAGTGCCACCGTACATGCGAGCTGTGATCGCTCCTTTTTTCTTAGTCCACCCATCCTATTTGCACGCCAGATCACCCAATTCCCACACCAGCTCTTGGCAGCCCCCTTTTTCTCCGAAGTCTTCTCGTTCTCTATATCGAAGGCCCGGTTGACTAAAAACGTGAGGAAGCATGCAAGCAAAGAGCACGGAAAAAGGTCAAGAGCGGGCTGAACTACCTAAACTTGTAGCTTCTGAGGTCGCGCACCAGGTGACGATCCTCTGAAAGATCGTGCGATTTCGTCGGTGGCATGAATTAGCAATTCAGGCAGCTGATCCATTAACGCGCGAGCCGGCAGTCATGATACGACGCGTCGCCCTTCCTGCCCGTTATCCACCAATCGGCGCGTGGCCTGCACTCATGCGCGCGGATATGGCCGCCGCCTACCTGGATTACCGCGATACAGGCGAACTCGCGCGCGCCGTGGGCCGCGGGGAGGCACCACCGCCAATCGGCTATCACGGAGTTGGGCGGGCTCGAGAGCCAGTTTGGTCAAAGGCGATTATCGATAAAGTCACGGCACCTGGCAAGGCTATGGATCCAGATCGATTAGAAGGACAAGACTTGGTCTCCCTCGTATGAAACTGCCCCACACTGCGTTGAAGCTTCCCCGCTACTGCCGGCGAAAGCCACTGAAGAGTGGTCGATGGGCATACTTCTTTGAGCCGCCAACTTGGGCACGCAAGCAGGGCTGCGACGTCCAGGCTGAAGCGTTAGGAGAGGAATATGCAGCTGCCGTAGACCGAGCCAAGAATGTTCTGTTGCCCGCCTTCGACAGCTGGCGTTCAAGAGGATTGACCGACATGATTCCAGCTTCTCCAGTGCCTGGCACCTTCGATTGGCTGGTTTATCTTTTCAAGGGACATCAAAAATGGAAAGAAATTGATCACAAGACGCAGCGCTTTTACGAACAGGGGTTGGCACTTTTTGCAAACCACAAACTGAAGGATGGTAGCCGCGCGGGCTCAAAGCAGATTCCTGACTTTACGAAAAGATTCGTCGACGCAGTTTACGCGAAGCTGCTCGTTGTAGAAGACGAAGACGCGGACGGCAACGTCGTCAAGCGCGAGCGTCGCCGCTCTGCAAATGCATCCATGTCGGCTTGCAGGCGCGCCTGGTTTGTTGGTCAACGCGCTCGAGAAACAGAAGTGCCGGCGGTCAATCCATTCTCACGCATGGGCCTAAAAACCCGCGCGCTTGGCCAGCCTGTACGTGAGACGCCGACAGCGACTTGGGATGAACTCGTTGCATTTAGGGTAGCCGCGAACAAGCTCGGATACCGCTCAGTCGGGACGGCCGCGTTGTTGACTTGGGAGTGGTTGCAGCGGCAAGAGCACGTATTCGGCGCCTTCGAAATCTCGCATTATCGGCCAAAGGAGCGGCCGAACAGCGTGAAGATTGTGCATCCGAAGAATGGCGAAGAAGCCTGGTGGCCCCTATTCGACGAAACCGGCGAGCCCCTTTTCCCCGAGTTGATGGCGGAGCTCGACGCCATCAAGGAAACGGGGGCCTCGGGTTTGGTCTTTCGGCGCGATCATGGGCATCGCAGGTCGCGCGCCCCGCTCCCTTGGATTACGGAACGCAAGGACCTGCGTTACCTCCGGAGTGTCGTAAAAAAGATTGTCGCAGCAGCTGGGCTACGAAGCGAACTCTCATTTACTTCCTTCCGCCACGGTGGCTTCACCGAAGGTGCCGACAGCGACCTCACAGATGCTGAGTTACGCGCCGCGGCCCGCCATCGATCCCCACACCAACTGCCAACCTATGCCAAGCGCACGCGTAAACAACTGATCTCAGGCTCCAAGAAGCGCCGTGAAGAGCGAACAAAAGCAGCCCCTGCTCGCCCGTCGGAATGACCACCTAACGCGTCCTAAATCATTGATTAAGTCTACGGGCTCTCCAGGGCTCAGCTGGGAGCCGGTTCGCCGAGCTATTTGCCGGGCCACGAAGGCTTGCGCTTTTCGCTGAACGCTTTCAGGCCTTCCTTGGCATCCTCGGTCATCGCCAATAGCGCGATCTGGCTTTCGGTATAGGCGATGCTTTCATCGAACGACATCGAGGCGATCGCGCGCATGGCATATTTGCCGCGCCGGATCGCGGTCGGCGATTTGTCGACGATGCGGCCGATCAGCCATTCGACCTTGGCGTCGAGCTCGGCCGACGGCACGACGTAGTTGAGAAGCCCGGCGGCCTGCGCGCTTCTGGCGTCGAAGGGTTCCCCGGTCAGCGCCCATTCATTGACGAGGCGCGGCGGCGCCATCGATTGCAGCAGGCTCATCACCTGCATCGGGAACACGCCGACCTTGACCTCGGGCAGCCCGAAGATGACGTGCTCGGCGGCGACCGCCATATCCGTCATGCACAGCAAGCCCATCCCGCCGGCCATGCAGACGCCGCCCACCCGCGCAATCGCGGGCTTGGTGGCATTTTGCGACAGCCGCAACAGATCGGCGTAGTCGACGTTCGGCCTGGAAAAGTCCATCGCAAACGCAGCACCGCTGTTCTGCAAATCGGCACCGGCGCAAAACGCCTTTTCGCCCGCGCCGGTCAGCACGATGACCCGGACTTCCTTGTCGTCATGCGCGTCGCGATAGCCCTTCGCGATGCCGGCCACCACGTCAGCATTGATGGCGTTACGCTTGTCGGGCCGGTTGATGGTGATCCAGAGGGCCTGCCCGCGCTTTTCGCGTATCACGCTGTTATGGTCGGTCATTGTCCCAGTCGCCTGTTTGTCAGATGTCTGCGAACATTTGCGGCAGGTTGGCGGTGGACCGCAAGAGAGATTTAGCCCGCGGACGCGACCTTCTTGACCCAGACCTTGTTGTCATGGAAGGCGGCGCCGCCGACGGGTGCGACCGCCGCGGCCCCGGTCAGCGTGTTGATGCCGCGACCACCGATATGGGCCTTGTTCGGCTGGATCGATTCTGCGATCAGCACGCCGCGGCGAAGGCCGTCGAACACCTTGACGGTCAGATTAGTCTCGCCCCTGACGTTGCCGAGTGTGACAATCTCGCCGTCGACGACCCCAAGCGCGGCGGCATCCTCGGGATGCATCATCACCGAGGGTTTTCCCTCGCGCGCGGTCGACGATGGCGTTTCATTGAAGCTGGTGTTGAGGAAGCTACGCGATGGACTGGTCGCGAGCCGGAACGGATGCGCCTCGTCCGCCTCCTCGATAATGGTCCAATGATCCGGCAGCGACGGCATCTGCTGCCATGGCCCCAGACCAGGGTTGCCGAAGGGAGGATGCGCCCAGTCGGCCTTGAAGTGGAACTTCTTGTCCGCGTGCGCAAAACCGTCGAGGTAATGCGAGGTACGAAAATCGGGCTGGATGTCACGCCACAGATCCGCCTCCAGGGCTTCGATACCGCCATGACCGCTCTTCTGCAGCGTCACGTCGATCAGTTCGCGCGGCGACATTTCGAATCCTGGATGCACGGCCTTGAGGCGCCGGCCAAGGCCCTGAAGCACTTCATGGTTTGAGCGGCATTCGCCGGGCGGATCGATCAGCTTGGCGCCGACCGAAATATGCTGGTGGCCGCCGCCGTAATAGAGATCGTCGTGCTCCATGAACATGGTCGCGGGCAGCACGATATCGGCCATGGCGGCTGTCTCGGTCATGAACTGCTCGTGCACCGCCATGAACAGGTCTTCGCGGGCAAAGCCCTGGTGCACCAGCGTCTGCTCCGGCGCCACCGTCATCGGGTTGGTGTTCTGGATCAGCATCGCCTTGACTGGCGGGCCGCCTTTCAAGGCTTCCGTGTCTCCGGTCAGGATCCGCCCGATCTGGGACTGGTCGAGCCAGCGCGTCGTGCGGTCGATCGCGTCATGACCTTCGATGACCGACTCATTGAACTTCCAGATCCCGGCATTGTTGAAGAACGCGCCGCCGCCTTCATATTGCCAGGCACCCGTCACCGCCGGAATGCACAGCGCCGCGTGCATCTGCGCCGCCCCGTTGCGGCTGCGGGTAAAGCCGTAGCCGAGCCGGAAGAACGAACGCTTGGTCTGGCCGACCAGACGGGCGAAAGCCTCGATCTCCGCCACCGGCACGCCCGAAATCGACGAGGCCCATTCCGGCGTGCGTGTCGCCAGATGCGCTTCCAGCTCATCCGGGCAATCGGTGTAGCGATCCATATACGCGCGGTCCGCATAGCCTTCGCGGAACAACACATGCATGACGCCGCAGGCGAAAGCGCCGTCGGTACCGGGCCGCAGGATGATCTTGATATCCGCCTGCTTCATGGTGTCATTATTGTAGACGTCGACCGCTGCGATCCTGGCGCCGCGTTCCTTCCGGGCGCGCATCGCATGCGTCATCACATTGACCTGGGTATTCACGGGATTGGTGCCCCAGATCACGACCAGGTCGGAGACGCCCATCTCGCGCGGATCGACGCCGGCGATCTTGCCGGTGCCGATGGAAAATCCGACGCGGGCGATGTTGGCGCAGATGGTGGAGTAGAAGCGGGAATATTTCTTGACATGGGACAGGCGGTTGATGCCGTCACGCATCACCAGCCCCATGGTGCCGGCGTAATAATACGGCCAGACCGATTGGGCGCCGAATTCGCGCTCGGCCTGATCGAACCGCGCGGCGACCTCGTCCAGCGCCTCGTCCCAGGAGATCCGCGCGAACTGGCCGGAACCTTTCGGCCCGGTGCGGCGCATCGGGTAGAGCAGCCGGTCCGGATGATGGATACGTTCGGCGTAGCGCGCGACCTTGGCGCAGACGACACCGGCGGTATAGGTCTGCAGCTTGGACCCGCGGACCCGGCCGATGCTCTTGCCCTCGATCACCTCGATGTCGAGCGCGCAGGCCGACGGACAGTCATGCGGACAGGTGGAGTGGCGGATGTCGACCTTGGCGTGCTGGTTCATGCCCGATAGGTAACATCAAATGACCTTTTCGCCGAGAGGCATTATCCGGGAATACCCCAGCGAAAACGGCAGCAAAGCCATGCATCAGGCGCCCAGATAGGCCCCGCCATTGGCATGGATCGCCTGCCCGTTGATGTAGCGTGCGCTCGCTCCGCAGAGGAACCGCACGGTGGCCGCGACGTCTTCCGGCCGGCCCCGCTCGCCGCTAATGGTCTGGTGGGTCAGATGATGCGCCGGTTCGGGCTTGTCCTTGGGCCGCGGCGCGCCGATCAGGCCGGGCACCACGCAGTTCACGGTGATGCCGTCATCGGCGAGGTCGTGGGCCAACGCGCGGGTGAAGCCGATGATCCCCGCTTTCGCCGTCACCACATGCGCGCGATTTTTTGCACCCGTATGCGCGCTCAGGCCACCGATATTGACGATAGTCCCCGCGCCGGATTTGCGCAGCGCCGGCAGGCACGCCTTCACGCAATGGAAGGTGCCATCGAGGGTGACGTCAAGGATTTCACGCCACGCGGCATAGTCCATGTCCGCGAACGGCTTTTCCCGCCGCAGCGCGGCATTGTTGACGAGGATGTCGATCCGGCCGAACTGTTTTGCAGCCGCATCCGCCATCGCCTGCACCGCTTCGGCGTCGGCGACGTCGCCGATATGGACCAGCGCCCTGGCGCCCGCGGACTCGATCTCGCGCGCAACGTCTTCCGCCTCGGCGCGGTTGCTGCGCGCATTCACCACGATGGACGCACTGTCGCTCGCCAGCGCCAGTGCGATCGCGCGGCCGATATTGCGGCCCGCACCCGTAACGATGGCGACCTTGCCGGAAAGTTCCTTGGTCATGCAAACCTATCCACGCAACGACGATAATTCGATCTTGCCCTGATACAACCCCGCCAGCAGCTTCAACGCCGCATCGCCCCGCGCCTTGTTCCAGCCGCCATGCTGCGCGTTGAGCGCGAATTTATCGGTCACGTCCTGGCGCGTCAGCGGCTCCTGCGCGCCGCCGCGCAGATAGGGTTGCCGCTCTTCGATCACGCTGCCATCGCCGAGCGTGGCGCGGATATGGCCGGTGTAGTTGTTTGGATAGGGATTGTCCGGATCGATCACGAATTTCACCTTGGCCGCGAGCGCCAGCACGCGCGCATCGCGGATCGCGCTTTCCGTGAACGCGCCTAGCCCGACCCCGCCATGCACGAAACCGGTTGCCAGCAGATAGGGCGTGGCGAACTTGGCGGCATAGCCGTTGCGCGGACACTGCTTGTCGGCCAGCGGCTCCCACAGCCGGTGCACCGTCCCCTCTGCGACCTCGCAGGCGATTCCTGTGACGTCCTCGGGCTTGATACCGCGCGCGGCGAGCCGTCGCGCGCAATCGATATAGGGCTGCGCCATCGTTCCGCAGGGATACGGCTTGAACGCCAGCGTATCCGTCACCCAGCGCGCGCCGAAATCGCCGGTCAGCGCGTCGTAGTCGCCTTTGACGGTGTGGGCAAAGCCGTGGAACAGGCCATGGACGCCTTCGAACACCGTGCGCGGGCCGACGAATCCTCCTCGCGCCAGCAGCGCCGCGCGAATGCCCGATTGCGCCGCCCAGCCGGCATGCAGCCGCTTGGTCCAGGCGCCCTCGGCGAGATATTCGATGATGCCGCCCGCCATGCTGCCGGCAATGCCGAGCGCATCGACGATTTGTCTGACGTTGAGGCCGAGCGCCGCACCGACACCGGCCGCCGCCCCCATCGCGCCGAAGATTGCGGTCGGATGGAAGCCCGCCTTGTGGACGGCCTTCGGCACCACGAGACTTAAGCGGCAGAGTACTTCGGTCCCCACCGCAATCCCGATCAGTGCCATGCGGCCATCGGGGTTATGGCGCTCGCAGGCGGCCAGAACCGCCGGCACGATGACAGCCCCGGCATGCACCGGGCCGCCCTCGAATGTATCGTCAAAATCCTCGCCATGTGCGGCCGTGCCGTTGACGAACGCGGCGCCGGCGGCGTTCAGAGTGCGCGTGTGCCCGATCGCCGTGCAGGGTCCATCATCGTCGCAACCCGCCAGCGCACTCCTGATATAGTCCTCGTTGCGCGCGGTGACGCAGAGGCCGACGACATCGATCAGCAAATCCTCGCATTTGCGCGTGGTGGCGGCCGGCAAACCGCCCGGCTGCAACGCGACAATCTTCGCAGCGAGCGTCTCGGCGACAGACGTCCTGGGCAGTTCAGAGGTCATTCGGATCAGACGTGGAAGATTTTGGTGTAGCGCGCCTTGATCGAATCGCCCTCTTTTTCCACCGCCGCGGCGTCATCCTTCATGGTCTTGATGTCCTTCAGCGGCTTGCGTCCGGCTTTCTCGGCCGTCTGCGCATGGACGGAGCGCAGGCCGCCGACGTCGATGATAAGCTGCTGGGCCTCACGGCCAAGGCTGAACGACTGAAACAGCTTTGCCGCGTTCGGATTGGGCGAGCCCTTGAAGATGCCGTTCGGGCCGATGATCAGCGGCGAACCCTCGGTGGCATAGACCGGTTCGACCGGGCGGCCGGATTCCTTCATCTGAAAAATGTTGTACTCGTTGCCGTCGGCCATCACGGCGCGCTCACCGAGCTCGAGCTTTTTCGGCGGATCGGCGGACGATTGCACCTGCATGATGTTCTGCTTGGCGAGCTGTTCGAAGAAGCTCCAGCCGAGATCGCGCTGCATCTGGTAGGTCGCGGTCATGATGGTGCCGCTGTAGCCGGGATGCGCCTTGACGATCTTGCCCTTCCATTTGGGATCGAGCAGGTCGGCAAAGCTCTTGGGGGCGTCTTCCGCTTTCACCAGATTGGTATTGTAGGCGATGATTGAGAGCCAGACGCGGAAGCTTGCGAACTGGCCGTCGGGATCGCGGTGGTCGGCAGGATAGAATTTTGCGACATCCTCAGGCACATACGGCGCCAGAATGCCGTCGCGTTTCCAGACGATGAAATGCGCCGCATCCGACGAGTTCACGACGTCCACGGCGTGGATGTTGCTGGAATATTCCTGACCGATTCGCTGGAACACCCGTTCTGCGCCGGTGCGCTCGACGCGAACCGCGATCCCCGGGTATTTCGCCTCGAACGCCTTGGCCAGTTTTTCCGCGACCGGCAGGTCGGTCGAGGTGTAGTAGATCACCTGGCCTTCCTTCTTCGCCGCCTCGATCAGCGCCGGTGTGACCGATTCCGCCGGCGGCGCGTCGGCCATGACGCCGGTCGAGAATGCCGCGCCTGCCAGCACGGCGCCGGTGCCTCGCAGCACCGCGCGGCGAGAGATCCCTTGGTGTTTCATCATTTCATTCCCCGCGCTTGTTGGCGAAGTTGGGTACACCGGTTCTAGTCTTTTATTCCGATGCCGTATGCAGAGTCTATCGTCGACAGTGGCTTTGCATTGCAGCTAAACTCGCTGCAAGGAACAAGACTAAAGTTTGAGGGAGAGAAATGACGGGCTCAAGGTTTGCGCTGGCGCTGACGGCCGCTCTGCTGGTGATGCCGATCCTCAACTCGCCGTTACCCGCGGAAGATTATCCGGCGCGGCCGGTCCGGGTCATCGTTCCCTTCGGCGCCGGCGGGCCGGCGGACGTTACCGCCCGCCAGATCGGCAGCATTTTACAGGAAAGTTTCGGCCAGCCCTTCGTGGTCGAGAACCGGACCGGCGCCGGCGGGGTGATCGGCACGCTGGAGGCCGCCAAGTCGCCGCCCGACGGCTATACGCTGTTGATGATGTCGAACACCCAGACCGCGAATGAATCGCTGGTGCCGCAGCGCAAATATGAGCTGATGCGCGACCTAGCGCCAATCGCGCCGGTCAATTATTCCGACCTCGTGATCGTGGTCCACCCCGCCGTGCCGGCGAAGACGCTGCAGGAATTCATTGCGCTCGCCAAGGCCCAGCCCGGCAAGCTGAACTATGCTTCCTCCGGCCAGGGGACGCCGTACCACATGGCCGGCGAACTCTTCAAGGCCATGGCCGGCATCGACGTACTGCACGTACCCTACCGCAACAGCGGCGAGGCGCGCAGCGGCGTGATCGGCGGCCAGGTGCAGATGATGATCGACGCGGTTCCGGCGATGGCGCCCAATATCGCCGAAAATCAGGTGCGCGCACTCGCGACCACCGGCAAGACGCGCTCGACGGTGCTGCCCAACGTGCCGACGGTGACCGAGGCCGGCATTCCCGGCTATGAGGCCACAATCTGGCTCGGACTGATGGCGCCGGCGGGCACGCCCAAGCCGATCATCGACAAGCTCAATGCGGCCGTGAATGCCGCAATCAAACGGCCCGACATCGTCAAACTCTGGACCGCGCAGGGCGCAGTTCCGATGTCGATGACTCCTGAGGAATTCGACAAATTCCTCCGCGGCGATATTGTGAAATGGGCTGAAGTCGTCAAGAAATTCGATAAGCCGCAATAGAGATCCTTCAACCAAGGTCCGCCTCGATGCCGAGCGTTCGATTTCGCCTCAATGGCGCCGAGATGGATGTCGACGCCGATCCCGATCGATCACTGCTGGATATATTGCGCGGGCCGCTTGGCATGACCGGACCGCATTTCGGCTGCGGCGCCGGCGAATGCGGCGCCTGCAACGTCATTATCGGCGATCGCGCGGTGGCCGCCTGCGATACGCCGCTATGGTCGATCGTGGACAAGGACGTCACGACACCCGAGGGGCTCGGAACCGCCGAGCGACCGCATCCGCTGCAGCGCGCCTTCATCGCCGAGCAGGCGTTGCAGTGCGGCTATTGCGTTTCCGGCATCCTGATGAGCGCGGCCGCCTTGCTGATGCGAAATCCCACCCCCTCCAGCCAGGAGGTGAAGCAAGCGCTCGACGGCAACCTTTGCCGGTGCGGTTCGCACAACCGCATGGTGCGGGCGGTGCTGCGCGCGGCAGACGAAATGGCGGCGAGATGAGCCCGCAAACGCCCTCGCAGCCGCCGGCCCAATTGCCCGTAAGTCTTGCGGCAAACCCGAAACTGTCGTCCTGGCTGAAATTCTCGGCGCAGGGCCAAGTCACTGTCACGCCCGGCAAGGTCGAAATCGGGCAAGGCATCGTCACCGCGCTGGCGCAGATCGCCGCCGACGAACTCGATGTCGATATTTCGCGTCTGCAGATGGTCCGCGCGTCGACCGCCACCAGTCCCAACGAGGGCGTCACGTCGGGCAGCCTCTCGGTTCAGCAATCGGGGCGCGCGCTGCGACACGTCTGCGCCGAGGTTCGCCAGATCTTTCTCGAACTGGCGTCAGAACGGCTGGGTGTGGAGATCGACACGCTCGCTATCGAGGACGGCACCATCTCGGGACCCGGCAATGTCAGGACCAGCTATTGGGAGCTTGCCGGTGACATCAGGCTCGATCGCGACGCGACGCCTGGCGCGACGGCCAAACTGGCAACGCGACGCGCGCTGGCCGGAAATTCGGTCCAGCGTATCGATATTCCCGACAAGGTGTTCGCGCGGCCGCGTTTCATCCACGACTGCGCGCTGCCGGGAATATTGCACGGCCGCGTGCTACGGCCGGTGAATTCGCGCGCGAAACTCGCCGACCTGAAAGAAGATGGCGCTCGCGCGATTGCCGGTCTCGTCGCGGTCGTGCGCGACGGCAGTTTCGCAGGCGTCGTCAGCGAGACCGAGCATGGCGCGGAGGCGGCGCTCGCCGGCTTGGGCAAGGGCGCAACATGGTCTGACGGCGAGCCATTGCCTGACGAAAGCGACCTCTCGGCATTCCTGAAAGCCCAGCCGTCCGAGCTGACCATCATCGACGACAGAACGCCGCCAGCCGCTCCTGCAAAGACGCGCACCATCCGGCGGCAATATAGCCGGCCCTACATAGCTCACGCTTCGATTGCGCCATCTTGCGCAATGGCGCAGTGGAACGGCGACCGCGTTCATGTCTGGACCCATAGCCAGGGCGTCTATCTCTTGCGCGCCGATCTGGCGCTGGTGCTGAGACTGCCGGTCGAGAATATCACCGTCGAACATATGGAAGGCGCCGGCTGCTACGGGCATAACGCCGCCGACGACGTCGCGCTCGACGCCGTGCTGCTGGCGAAAGCCACGGGTGGCCGGCCGGTACGGGTGATGTGGTCACGCGAGCACGAGATGTCACACGCGCCATTCGGTGCCGCGATGGCGATCGAGATCGAGGCCGGTCTCGATGCCGAGGACGAAATCGTGGACTGGCGACATTCGGTCTGGAGCAACGGCCATGCCGCGAGGCCGGGACGCGCGGCGCAGCCTGCCTTGCTTGCGGCCTTCGAACTGGAAAATCCGTTCCCCCGCATGATCTCGAGCAATCCGCCACAGGCGAATGGCGGCGGCGCTGATCGCAATTCGGTTCCGCTGTATGATTTCCCGTCGTGGAATATCGAGAGCCACCGCCTGAAGACCATGCCGGTCCGCACTTCCGCGCTACGCACGCTCGGCGCACAGGGCAATGTGTTTGCGATCGAATCCTTTCTCGACGAGATCGCGGCCGAGCGCCATGAAGATCCGGTCGCGTTCCGGCTCCGCCACCTCCGCGACGAGCGCGCAAAGGACGTGATCCGCGCGGCCGCGAAGCGCGCGAAGTGGAGACCGGACAAGCAAGCCGGCATAGGTTACGGCATCGGCTTTGCCCGCTACAAGAACACCGGCGCCTATTGCGCGGCGGTGGCCGAGATCGAAGGCGAGAAGGATATCCGTGTCAGGAAGCTGACGCTCGCGGTCGACGTCGGCGAGGCCATCAATCCGGATGGCGTCATCAACCAGATCGAGGGCGGCGCCATCCAGGCCACGAGCTGGGTGTTGAAGGAGCGGGTCCGCTTCGACCGGCAGCGCATCACCAGCACGAATTGGACGGACTATCCCATCCTGCGTTTCAGCGAGGTGCCCGAGGTGGAAATTGAAGTGATCCAACGGGTAGAACTGGACCCGGTCGGCGCCGGCGAAGCCGCCCACGGGCCCGTCACGGCAGCCATTGCCAATGCGGTGTTCGATTGCCTCGGCGTGCGCGTCCGCGATCTACCGATCACGCGCGACAGCCTGATCGCAGCCATGGAATTGGGCTCATGAGTACCTTGAACATCCTGAGCGGCGGCGCGGCGCAGGGATTGGTCGGAAGCGTGGCGCCGGCGCTCAGGACGCAGACCGGCTTCGAAATTGGCGGCGAGTTCGGCGCGGTCGGTGCCATGGCCGACAAACTGCGCAAAGGCGCGCCCACCGACATGGTGATTTTGACCGCGGCGATCGTCGCGCAACTTGCCGAGGAGAAGCTGGTAGTCCCGGCATCGATCCGCGATATCGGCCTGGTCGAAACCGCGCTCGCGGTTCGCGCCGGCGACCCCAAGATATCGGTCACCGATGCCGCAGCCTTGCGGGAGGCATTTCTTGGCTCGGACGCGATCTTTGTGCCTGACACCAAGGTTTCCACGGCTGGGATTCATGTCGCGAAGGTGCTTGGGCAACTTGGCCTTGCCGAGAAAGTTGCCGATCGGCTGAAGATCTTTCCGAACGGCGCCACCGCGATGCGTCATCTGGCCGAGTCGGATGCGCGACACCCGATCGGCTGCACGCAATCGACCGAAATCATCAGCACCGACGGCGTCGTTCTGTCCGGCTCGCTGCCACCGGGCTGCGCGCTTGCGACCATGTACACGGCTGCGGTCACAACGCAGGCCACGTCAGCGCAACAGGCGCAGCGGCTGATCGATCTTCTGACAGCCGCCGAAGCACAGGAGCAGCGCAAGGGCGCAGGGTTTGTCAGCGGACCAAAGTAGCCTCACCCAGTGAACCGAGACTTAACGCGACAATTGCGTCAAGCCCGTCGGCGGACCGTCGATGGCGGTCCAGCCGCCGTCATTGTAAGGTGCTGCCGCTGACATAGCTCGCCGCATCCGAAGCCAGATATACGACGGCGGTCGCGACTTCGTCGGCGCTGCTCCAGCGATTGAAGACCGTGTGACCGGCATAGAGATTGTAGATATCCGGCCGCTGCGGCGTCTGCTATATGTGGTGGGATGTTTTTCCATCTCTCGCACTCGCCAGCGATCCTAGCTTGCCAATTCTCGATGATGCCGCGCTGAAATCCATGGAGCGCATACTTCACCTCGACTCACTCGCCTGCCAAGAGAGTGCCCTGCACGGGCTTGGGCATTGGCAGCCGGAGTACGAAGAGAGGGTTGCCGCGATCATCGACAACTTTTGCGAGGCCTCTCCAGAAGCCGATCCTAGGCTGTTGACCTACGCCAAATCTGCCCGATGCGGATGCGTGCTGTGATGCTGCGTTAGCCGCATCATGGCCTTGACGATAATCGCTCCGCGCGTTGGTCAGACTTGGGTGCAGTGCAGCAGCCCGCATTGGTGCTCACCATTGATTTCCTTTAATAGATTGAATTAAATTAGCGCTTTCAGTCCAGTGAATTTCGACCAAAGCAGTATCGTTGGAGTTTTTCCCATGAACTATCGCGGTATTGATTATGCCGTCACCCAGGATGTCGATCGGGACACTTGGAGATGGACCGTCGATCTAGATAGAGACACAGCAGAGTCGGGCCAGCGTAAGACACGGGAGGCCGCTCTAACTGCCGTTGTGATGACTATCGACCGTTGGATGACACGGCGGCAGGTGGCGACGGAGTCGGTTCGGGATACTGAGCATGATATCGTCGCCTGATCATGCTGAGAAAGTGCGACTGCTCGAGCTGATCGATCGCTGCCAACGGATCGCCGCTGAACGCGCCAACACACAAACCGTACGGCAGCTCTTGGCGGTTGCTGCACAACACATACTGCCGTCAAACGATAAGCCAATCACAGGCCGGACGCAGCCTTAGAAGTCGGGAGTTCAAATGAGAAATTGTGCTGCTACTGGGCCTATTCCCAACAAGTTCACGCAGAGAACACGCGGCTTCGGCCAAGCTGGCGGAGGGAGAGGAACTGGGTTCGAACCTTCTCCACATAGGCCCACGCGACGATAAGTAACCCAGCGTACGGAGCGCCTGCAACCGCCCTGCCAGGGGCTTCGCCCGATGGAGGCAATACCCGAAAGGACGACAACAAGCGCCTTTCTAGGCCAAAACACGCGGCGCTATTAGTTTCAGGTGTGGGTAACTCTAACGTCCCGTTTTCGGTGTCTGACCGGTACCTACTTCTCGCTGGAAAACGCTGTATAATGCTGACTTGCTAACGTTCCGGCCGACGGATGAACATCATGACTGCCACAGCTGTGAGCCGAATGGTCGTGCCGTTCATAGCTGTTGCGGCCTGTGGCGTGGCGCTTGTCTTCGCCGTCCAGCACGTCCGCCGCGAACCGCCGGGCGACACCAGGGTCGCAGCCATCGCGCCGGTGGTCTCAAAGCCGACAGCGGACGTACGAGATCCGGGTCCGGCAGCGCTCGCGGCGGCGCAAGCTGAAGCCACGGCCGCGTCGGCCGGGCTGGCCGGATCGCCCCCACCGCCGGACAGCGGAGACGGCGCGCCACTTTTCGACATCGCGCGTATCGAGCCGACCGGCGAAGCCGTAATCGCGGGCCGGGCGGCGCCGGGCGCGACGGTGGAATTGCTACGCAACGGCGAACTGCATGATCGCGCGGTCGCGGATCAATCCGGACAATTCGTTATGGTCCCGCCCCGCCTTCCCACAGGCACTTACGATCTGACGTTGCGCTCCAAGCAGCCAGACGGCAAGCAGGCTACGTCCAAACAGAGCGTGGCGGTAGCGCTTGAGCCGGGACCGACCGACCGGCCCATCGTGGCGCTGATGGCGCCGGACAAACCCACCGTCGTGCTGTCGCAGCCGGCTGCGCCAAAGCCGATGGCCGGCGCAGTGGCTGTGGAAGCGGTCGAGATCGAGCCGGACGGCAAGTTCCATGTGAGCGGTCGCTCGCAACCGGGCGCCGCAGTGGGACTTTATCTCAATGACAGCTTTGTTGCGTCGGTAACGGCCGGCGCGGATGGACGCTTTGCTGTCACGATCAACCAAGGAGTCGCACCCGGCAACTACCGCGTCAGGCTGGACGAGTTGGAGTCAAGTTCCGGCGCGGTGCGCTCACGCGCCGAAGTGCCGTTCAACGTTCCCGACACGGTGGTCACCGGGTCCCTGCCGGCGCAGGCTACAGCGTCCAAGCGGGCGGACATAGTCGCGGCACAGCAGCCGCAGCTGGCCGCCGCCGGGACCACCGTTCTGCCCGGAGGCTCGCCGCCCTCCACCGTGGTTGTGCCTAAGATCGCGACCACCACCGTCTCGCGCGGCGACAGCCTCTGGCGCATCAGCCACCTCACCTATGGCGCGGGGACGCGCTACGCCGTCATCTACAAGGCGAACCGCCAGCAGATCCGCAATCCCAATCTGATTTATCCCGGGCAGATCTTCGTCCTTCCGACGCAGTGAAGGCGGCAATAGCAGCGTCTGCAAAGACAGTTGTTGGCCCTTTTCGCTCGCGCTCGAGTATGCGCGGCTCGCCACCTGCGGCGGGTGCCTGCCTCGCTAGACAGACTACGGCACTAAGGCTTTCACGGCCGAACCCATAACATGGTGGCTTCCAGATCGGGGGCAAAACCTCGACAGGGAAAGCGTCAGGGTCAGGTTGCCAAGCGGCCTGACCCGCCATCCTTCGGGGAATGCAATGGGTACAAAGACAAGACCACAAACGGCGAAACGCAAGAGATCCAGGAACAGCCCGCCGCCGGCCTATGCAGCATCGATGGTCTCGATGGCCACGCAAAACCTGACCAATATGGTTGCAGTCAGTGCCGTCTCGGGCGCGGTTCGGCTCGCCCTTCTGGCCGCTAGGCATTTTTGGGGCACGCCAAAATTTCGCCGATGAGCGGTTATGGAAGAATATCGCGAGAACGATCCGATGAGTTTTCTATCCTGACCATGTTATGTATTGGAGTGTTCTTTTGCGTACGTCCGCTTTGCGCGGGGCCCAACAGCGGTCGATCGCGAATTCCGTTGGGGAGAGTCAGACTGTTCAGTCGTTACAATTAATACGCTCGCGATAGAGCGACGCGGAGGGCGGGGTGGCGGAGGAACCGTCATGCGTGTACGTTCTGTCGGCAGAGACCAGCGACCCGCCTGGCCCGCATTTTAACCCGATTGGCTGTTTCTCCCTCGCCTCTTCGCCGCAAAGTGCTAAATTCAAGTCTGTCCTGAAAGATCGAATGACGCCGCATGAGCTTGTCGCGTTCGCGAGTGCCTCGGCTTCGGTTCGTTGAACAAAGAAAAAGAGCGCAGGCTCTCGCCATCAGCACAAGGGAGGACATCATCATGCTCGACAAAGCCCCAAACGGAAAAGTATCTGATCTTCTCAATGCGCTCGGCAAGGCACTGTCCGCTGGCGAGGTAGGACGCGTTGTCGACCTCTTTCAGACAGACTGCTACTGGCGCGACCTCGTGACCTTCACCTGGAACATCAAGACCATGGAGGGCAAGGAACAGGTTCGCGACATGCTCAAGGCGCGGCTCGCCGATACGAAGCCATCGAACTGGAAAATTGCCGATAATGAGGACGCTTCTGAAGCGGATGGAATTACGGAGAGCTGGATACAATTCGAAACCGGGGTCGCACGCGGCTTTGGCCATCTGCGCCTGAAGGACGGCCGGATCTGGACGTTGCTGACGACCATGAGCGAACTTAAGGGACACGAAGAGCCGGTGGGCTTCGATCGTCCGATGGGGGCAAAACACGGCGCCGAACGCAATCGAAAGACATGGAAGGAAGAACGCGAGGCGGAAGCTGCCGAACTCGGCTACTCGCGCCAGCCCTATTGCGTCATCGTTGGTGGCGGTCAGGGCGGCATCGCGCTCGGAGCCCGGTTGCGCCAGCTCAATGTGCCGACGATCATCGTCGAAAAAAACGAAAGGCCTGGCGACAGCTGGCGCAAGCGTTACAAGTCACTCTGCCTGCATGACCCGGTTTGGTATGATCATCTGCCCTATCTGCCGTTTCCGCGGAACTGGCCGGTCTTCTCGCCGAAGGACAAGATCGGGGACTGGCTCGAAATGTATGCAAAGGTGATGGAGCTCAATTACTGGGGCTCAAGCGAATGCAAGAAGGCGTCTTACGACGAGAAGAGCCGCGAATGGACCCTTATCGTGCAGCGCGACGGCAAGGAAGTCGTCCTAAAGCCAAAACAGCTCGTACTTGCGACGGGAATGTCAGCCAAGCCCAATATGCCGAAATTCGAAGGCATGGACATTTTCAAGGGCGATCAGCACCATTCGTCGCAGCATCCGGGGCCGGACAAATACAAGAACAAGAAAGCCGTTGTGATCGGCTCGAACAATTCCGCCCACGATATTTGTGCCGCGCTTTGGGAAGCCGGAGCGGACGTTACCATGGTTCAGCGCTCGACGACCCATGTTGTGAAGTCGGACTCCCTGATGGAGCTCGGATTGGCCTCGCTTTACTCCGAACAGGCGGTCCAGTCTGGCATGACGACGGCTAAGGCCGACTTGATCTTTGCTTCACTGCCTTACAAGATTCTGCACGAGTTCCAGATCCCGGTTTATAACGCGATCAGGGAACGCGATGCCGATTACTACAAACGCCTCGAGAAGGCAGGCTTCCTGCTCGATTATGGTGACGACGATTCCGGTTTGTTCATGAAATACCTGCGGCGTGGATCCGGGTACTACATCGACGTCGGTGCTTCGGAATTGGTAGCTAATGGCAGCATCAAGCTGAAGAGCGGCGTCGATGTCAAAAAGCTCACGGAACATTCCGTCATCTTGAACGACGGGACCGAGCTGCCGGCAGATCTCGTCGTTTACGCCACCGGCTACGGTTCGATGAACGGCTTCGCCGCGGACCTGATCTCCAGGGAAGTTGCCGACAAGGTAGGCAAGGTCTGGGGACTAGGCTCAAATACGACCAAAGACCCGGGCCCATGGGAAGGCGAACAGCGAAATATGTGGAAGCCGACGCAGCAGGAGGGGCTTTGGTTCCATGGCGGTAACCTGCACCAGTCACGTCACTACTCCCAGTTTCTGTCCCTCCAGTTGAAAGCGCGATTGGAAGGCATTCCCACACCGGTTTACGGTCTCCAGAAGGCCCACCATCTGAGCTGATTGCCTATTCGATTGCTTTGAGCATGGTTCGGAGACGGCTGTGCCTGTCGGAAATCAAACTCGCACATACAGATGATGAAGTCCGCCGAGAAATGGCGTAGGCAAAATGCGACCAACGGCATGTACTGTTCGCGGCGACGGCGCGTCCTTGTTGACCGAAAGGTGCGTGCGAGCCTCGTGCAGCGGTTGGCCGATCCCGAATGCTCATCGCCCGAAGGCGGCGGATGACGACGTCGCCGTAGACGGCGTCGCGGTCACGAATGATGTATCGCGGCGCTACTTTCCAACCATAGGCCTCGGTGAGTTGGTGCGAAATCCATTCAGCCGTTGGGTGCGCAGTCACTCCCAGCCACAGGATTTGGCGGCGATCGTGATGCAGTAGCAGCAGCCCGTAGAGCTGTGCCTGTCGTAAATTAAATCCGGCCATATCGGTGATGAAGTCCGCCCAAGATTGGGCGACAAAGAATGTGCCCGGCGCGATCGACGGCGCGTGAGACCGGTGCGTCTTTCTCCAGGGATAGATGCGTGCGGGTTCCATTGTAATATTTCATGCAACAGAGTAGCAGGTGACGAAGGTGGCGCTCGCTGAATACAAGGACGTGGTCAAGGCATTCCCTGCGGATCGAACCGATCAGCCTTTCAGCATATCCATTTTGCCAAGGGGAGCGCGGCGACGTCGGTCGATCGCGAATGCCTATCGATCGGAGTCTGCGGATAAAGACCTCACCATAAGCCCTGTCCCGGTCACGGATGAGATAGCGGGGAGCCTGTTCCCACCTGCATGCTTCCGTGACCTGATTTGCGATCCATTCTGCGGTTGGATGCGCTGTGACGCCAAACCACAGAATATGTCGCCGGCCGTGCCCCATGATCAGCAATCCATAGAGCAGGCGAAACGAGATTGTCGGCACGACGAACATATCCATCGCAGCGATCCCGTCCGCGTGGTTGCGGAGGAATGTCCTCCAGCCCTGGGACGGCGGGTCTCGTCGCCTGACCATGTACTTGGCCACGCTGGTCTGTCCGATATCGACGCCGAGCTTGAGGAGTTCTCCATGGATCCGAGGCGCTCCCCACAGCGGATTGGCAATGCTCATCTCGCGGACCAGCCGTCGTATTTCGACCGCAACTGTCGGTCGGCCGGAACGAGGTCGTGATTTCCGGCACCAGTAAGATCTGAACCCGGCACGATGCCAACGGACGACAGTCTCCGGCTTCACAATCGTCAGCGCATTGAGGGTACTTGGCGCCAAACGAGACAGCCCAACAAAGATCAGGCGATCCATGGCACTGAAAGTCAGTCTCTTTGGCAGGTGCCGTCGCTGGATGTTAAGCTGATGACGAAGGACTAGGATCTCAGCTCCCAACGAGGCCCGCGACTGGAACAATAGGACCAGCACCGACCAGACCAGGCTGCAAGCTTCTCTCATAAGCCAGAAACATTGCGCGATTCGGCCTCACTTGCCAGCCGGATTAGGTTTCCGACAGGGACAAGCGTCTCAGTTTGAAATTTCAATTTCATCACGCTTGTAGCGTGGCAATAGTTCTCGAACTTTTGGAAAACGCATTGGCTAGGCGGGTTGACGTTGCCCTTGGTGTGCTTCTCGTAAATTAAATCCGGGCATATCGGTGACGCAGTCCGCCCAAGATTGGGCGGACTGCATCACCAGTTCATCCGGATTTGACTTGTGACAGGCACGGGTCGATCTTATCGAGACACACGGCCACGCAGCGTAGTGACATCCGTAGACTGGACTGCTGACGCGGCATTTCCCCAGGTATTGCGAACATAGGTCAGGACGTCCGCAATCTCTGTGTCACTGAGATTCCAACCGAAGGAGGGCATGGCGGGTGCGGTTGGCGCAGCTGAAGTGGCGGCAGCGCGATTGCCGATCAGAACGACGCGAATCAAGGATGTCGGATCAGTGGACTGGACCAGAGGCGCTTGTGCCAGGCGCGGGAATAGGGTTGGAACGCCGGCGCCGCTGGAAATGTGGCATGCCGCGCAACGGTTTTCATAGATTGCCTTGCCCGCGACCATGCGTGGGTCATCGTGCGCCAGCGCAATCGCCGTTTTCGCGCTTCGAGGAGCACGATCCTTCAGATAGGTGGCGATCGCGAGAAGATCGGCATCTGTCATATGAGAGGTGGAGTTCTCAACGGCCTCGGCCATCGGCCCGGACGCAATGTCGAAAGAGTTGGCACCGGTCTTGAGATAGCGGACGATGTCTTCCGTAGACCAATTACCGATGCCCGTACGGAGATCCGCGGTCAGATCGGGCGCATACCAATCCTGCAACAACGCCCCCTGCAGGGCTTCTCCACTCCGATCGCCGCCGGTGATGTTCTTCGGTGTATGACAGGTTCCGCAATGGCCGAGGCCTTCGACCAGATAGGCCCCACGGTTCCACACATCCGACTTTGCCGGATCGGATTGAAACACGCCGGGCTTGAAATTGATCAAATCCCAGGTGGATGTTGCCGGCCGGCGGACATTGAAGGGAAACGCCAGCTGATTCGGCTGAACCTCGTTGTGCACCGGCTCCAATGTGCGCAGATAGGCCCAGATGGCCGATACGTCTTCGCGAGTAACTTTGGTGTAGGCGGGATAGGGCATGGCTGGGTAGAGGCGAGCCCCCGTTCTTGCGATGCCCTCATGCATCGCCCGCCAGAGATCCGATTCGGACCAGGCACCGATCCCGGTCGCAACATCCGGCGTAATATTTGGACCGACCAACGCTCCGAATGGCGTCTCCAGCGCAGCGCCGCCGGCAAAAGGCTTACCACCCGGCGCAGTGTGGCAGCCGACGCAATCGCCGAGCACGGCGAGGTACCGGCCGCGCTCAATCTTCTCGAACGCCTGGTTGTCTTCCGCCGCGCGCGCGGCAGCCAGGCCGATCGCGCAGGCCGCGAGCGCAAGAGTCACCAGATTACGCATTCTCATGCCAATACCTCGGGGTGCTGGCTGTCAAATCTGCACGAGCGGGCCGGGACTCTTCAGGTAGTGGTTTACGATCGCGTCTGCCGCCCAATAGGCGAGCGCGCCCACAGTATCCGTGGGATTATATCCGGGGTTCTGCGGGAAGGCCGTGGCACCCATGACGAACAGGTTGGGCACGTCCCAGCTCTGCAAATAGCGATTGAGCGCGCTGGTCTTGGGCTCGACGCCCATAATGGCACCGCCGCAGGTGTGCGTTGTCTGGTACACGGTGACGTCGTAATGACCGCGACGCGGGTGCTTCTCAAGCTGCCGCGGTCCCATCTTCTGCACGACCTCAGCCAGCCGGTCCGTCAGGTATGTCGACATCTTGAGCTCGTTCTCGTGGAAATCGAACGTCAGGCGCATCAACTTGCGGCCGAAGCGATCCGTGTAGGTCGGATCGAGGTCGAGATACACGTCGCGATAACTGTAGCAGCCGCCATGCGTGACGGCCTCATAGCTGCTCAAGTAACTCTTCGCCACCGCCTTCTTCCACTCGGCGCCCCATCTCGGCGTTGCCTGTGGTGTCCTCGCAGTCTGGATCGGCCGGCCATTGGTCTGCACCGCGCCCATATAGCCGCCGCCGACGAAGCCATGCGGTCCGTGATCGAAATTGTCGCCGTTGAACTCATCGATGCACATTCCGATCGAGCCCGACGCGATGAAGGGATTGAAGATCTTGTCGTCGAAGAACGCGTCTACGCTGGATGTGACTTGGTAGGAATAATTTCGCCCGATCACGCCCTCGCCCGCGCGCGGATCGTAGGGCTTGCCGATTCCCGAGTGCAGCAGCAGGTGCACGTTGAACAACTGGAAGGCGCAGAGCAGCACGAGGTCGGCTGGCTGCTCCCATTCGTTGCCACTGGTGTCGACATAGGTGACGCCGGTGGCGCGTTTTCCTGATTTATCCAGGTTGATCTTCGACACCTCGCACTGCGTGCGCGCCTCGAAGTTAGGGCGGCGGATGAGTGCCGGCAGGATCGTGGTCTGCGGACTAGCCTTCGAGTAGTTGCCGCAGCCGAACCATTCGCAGAAGCCGCAATAGGTACAAGGGCCTATCGTGACGCCGAGCGGGTTCGTATATGCCTGTGAGAGATTCCCGGAAGGTTGCGGGAAGGGCTTGTAGCCCATCTCCTGAGCGGCCTGTGCGAACAGCGTCGGGCCGTATGGCTGCTTCTGCGGCGGCGTCGGATATTCGCGCGAGCGGGCTCCCTCGAAAGGATTGCCGCCCGCCTCTATCCGCCCCTTTATGTTTCCGGCTTTGCCGGACGTGCCGCACAGATACTCGAACTTGTCGTAATGGGGCTCGAGGTCATCATAGGTAATCCCCCAGTCCTGGATCGTCATGTCCTCGGGCAGGAATTTTTCGCCATAGCGCCCCACCAGATGCGTTCTCAGCTCGAAGTCGCTGGGCAGGAAGCGCCACGTCTCGGCATTCCAATGCACGCCACCGCCGCCAACGCCATTGGGCGGCATGAAGGATCCCCAGCTGCGGATCGGGAGCGCCGTCTGATTAGCGTTGTTACGGAAAGTCATCGTCAGCTGCTCCGGCCGCAGGAACAGATCGTGGCGGATGCGGTAGCGCAGCTCATCTTGCGCATAGGCCGGCGGGAAATCGGTCGCCGTGTCGCGCCACGGGCCGCGTTCGATCGCCACCACGTTCAATCCGGCACCAGTCAGCTCATGCGCCAGGATGGAGCCCGTCCAGCCCAGCCCGACAATCACCACATCAGTTGCTGGCAATTTGCGCGTCATATTCCCGATACTCCGGACGAGACTTATTGCGCCTTTGGCAGCCTATTCGGGTCGGCCCGCAATGCCGACGGGTGGCAGCGGATACCGCTCGTTGTGCCGCTCCACCCAGTCGCGGTAATCATAGCGCGCGCCGGGGAATCCGATCATCTTCCAGCCGACCATGTCGCGGTTGCCGCCGTAAACGGGGTCAGCGAAGAACCCCTCCCGCGTGTTCTGCAGCAGGTACTCGAAAAACGTCCGACCGCTCGTTCCTTCCAGCTGCACCTGGCCTTTCTCCAGCCCGACGATGACCTTGTCCTTCTCGTCGTCGGAAAGCTGGACGAAAGATTTTGCCGAGTAGGTGGCGCGACAATATTTGTCCAATGCGGCCAACGCCTGGCGATACCGAGCTGCGGGGGTCAATGGAGACTGGTCGCCCTGCTGCGGCGTTCCGTCGGCGAAGGGCCCGTGCATGTAGAGCCCCTCTGCGCTGCCAAAGGATCCCGCAAGTTGTCGGTCAATGAAGACCGCGCAGCCGGCATCCTTGCCCCCTGGCGTCTGCGGGTCCGGCGGTATCAGCCGGTCGACGAGCGCTTCGATCGCAGCGCCTTCCTCCGGAGTGAAATACGCCCATGGTCCAGGGTGCACCGCTGTTGGTGGAGTGCCGGCATTTGTTGCCCACGGCAAACTGCCCTTGACAACCAGCGCCCGGGCGGAGGTCGCCGAGAACACCAAAGTCATGGCGGTGGTTATGAGTAATTCGCGGCGGCGCACGCCGGGACCAGAGCGCGATGAGCCGGGCATTCCCTCCCCCGCACTATCACCACCGGGGGCCATCTTACCGATACCGTTGACGTTGAGCCGGATTTCTTTCGCGACCATAGTGCTCCCCTGGATCGTGAACACGGAATTCCAAGGTGGCGATGCGTCAAGACAAAAGCATAGCACAGTCTGACGGTTTCTCAAGTCGCGTGGTTCGAGTTCAGAAATTTAGGCGGCCCGGAGATGATTATCACCTCGAACAAAAGCAATCAGCGAATGGCCAGCCATGCTGGTCGGCGACGAAGCACTCGCGCTGTCAATCCTGGATCGGATTGACCCGCTTCTCCTCGCGGAACGCTTCGGATTCCGCCCGTCGCGTCGATGTTCACTTCCTGCCACTTAGCTGCCCATGGGTTCGGTGACGAGTTGTGCCTGTCGGAAATCAAACTCGCACACACAGATGATGAAGTCCGCCGAGAACTGGCGTAGGCAAAATGCGACCAACGGAATGTACTGTTCGCGGCGACGGCGCGTCCTTGTTGTGTAAGATCGCAGCAGATGGCGAAGATGCCGCTCGCCGAACACGACAACGTGGTCAAGACATTCCCGGCGGATCGAACCGATCGCCCTTTCACAATACCCGTTCTGCCACGGCGATCGCGCGGCGGTTGGCCCGATCCCGAATGCCCATCGCCCGAAGGCGGCGGATGAAGACATCACCCTAGACGGGAGCACATATAGTCCGCTACGCCCCCGATAGCGGACTCAAGTCGGACATCGCTGGAGGTCAGTTCAGTGCCACTTGCGGAAGTGAACGCACGATCCCCTCGTCAGCGCGAACTGGGCAGCGAAGGCGGAATGGTGAGCTCGATTTCCAGACATTAGCTCGATGCGACCGAGCATCCCGGGACCGTGCAAGAGCACCAGATCATGTCCGCCCCCGGAATCGTTATCAACGGTGAACTGGCTTATACTGGGAGCGTCGGCGAGACTGTCCAACCAGACTGGATATGACGCGTGAATTCAGTCCAACCGCGAAGGAGAGTCCGATGAAATCGCTTTTGCTGCTTACGGCGAGCGGTCCGCTGCTCATTCTCACGTCGCACGAGTCCTTGCACGATCCGAAGCTCCTCGAGAGCTATGGCCCAAAGTTGGTGACGGCGTGAATCGGGAAGGCGGCATATCGTGGGGGTGTTCAACGCCTCCACTTCTCCACCAA